>AP027304.1:0-2400000 GCA_036322835.1 Tenuifilaceae bacterium CYCD
TTAGGAACATGATGTACTCCGCTCAACTCGATGGGATGGGGCCATTCTCTATCCGCTACCCACGAGGCAATGGCGTTATGGTGGATTGGAAAAAACCTTTTCAAAAACTTGATATTGGAAAAGGCCGAGTTCTTCGACAAGGTAGTGAAATCGCACTGCTCACTATTGGTCACATTGGAAATATGGCTGCAAAGGCTACCGAAATGCTTGAAGCCGAAGGAATTAGTGTTTACCACGCCGATATGCGCTTTGCAAAACCTTTAGATATAGGGATTTTAAAATATGTTGGTGAAAACTTCAAGGCGGTAATAACCGTTGAAGATGGCTGTCTACCCGGAGGTTTCGGAAGCGCCATTCTCGAATGGCTAAACGACAATGGTTATTCAACAAAAGTTGTTCGGCTTGGAATTCCCGATTCATTTATTGAGCACGGCACACAGCAGCAGCTATACTCCGATTGCGGTTATGATATTGAAAATATTTATCAGACGGCTAAAAAATACTCGCCCCATAAGGTTAATATGAAAGTTATCTAATAAAAAATTGGATATTCCTATTTTTTGAATTTTGTTGTCGAATTAAAATAAACTTTATATCTTCGCACCCCGAAAGTTCATTCAAATTATGCCCGGATGGCGGAATTGGTAGACGCGCTGGTCTCAAACACCAGTGAGCTCACCCTCGTGCCGGTTCGATCCCGGCTCCGGGTACAACACAAGAAGCCCTCATTACGAGGGCTTTTTTATTATCGGGCCCTCCGAACTCTAATAATTCATATAACAAACACAGTAATATAAAAAAATTAATATTTATTAAAAAGTGTTATTTTTTTAGGGTTTTATATACTACGTGTATCTACTTATAAAGAAATCCTTAAATTTATTTTTTTAGTGGCTCCTAAAAATCAAAGGATGAAAAAAACGATTTTATTGATTCTCCTTGCATTGATTCAGTTTTTTTGCTTTGGCCAAAACTACAGAATCAATCACTACTCAATAAATCAAGGACTATCTCAAAGTGTTGTATACACTATATTTCAGGATAGCAGAGGTTTTATTTGGGTAGGCACTCAGGACGGGTTAAACCGATTCGATGGCTATACATTTATAAAATATCTTCATAATCCAACCGACTCCAACTCAATTTCCGACAGTTGGATATACTCTATTACAGAGGACAAAGAGGGAAATCTTTGGATAGGAACTCGCCGAGGCCTAAACAGGTTTGATTTTTCTAAAAACAAATTCACCAGATACATTCACACGCCTGAAAATGAAAACGATCCCTATCGGGATAATGTTTACGGATGCATTGCAGGCAACGATGGCCTTATCTACACCAACACACCACCCCTAATAAATACTTTTGATCCCCAAACAGGCAAGTACAAACACTTCAAAAATAGCGTAGGAGAAAACCCAAACGTAGAGGAGCAAACGCTTCCTATAATTATTGATAAAGATGGTGAGATTTGGGCTGGAACAACTTTTGGTTTAACAAAATTCAATCCTATTACAGGGAACTTTACAAACTACCAGCACAACCCATCCGATAGAAACACCATTAACGACAACTCCATACTTTCAATCTACGAAGATCTTCAAGGTAAAATATGGGTAGGAACTAAGCAAGGATTTAACATCTTTGATAAAATAAATAACACATTTAAAAGTTACTCCCTATTTGTAAACAATAATCCAGTTGAGATTCGAACTATAGTTCAAGATTTAAAGGGGGAGTACTGGATTGGAACTCAAAACAATAGAATTTTTAGAATAAGTTTCAATTCCAATCAAAAAATGATCGTAGAAACACAGATTTCGTCGGGTGTGGAACAAAATGCGAGTCATCTTAATCACAGTACGGTTAATTCATTAGCCATCGATCGCTCTCACAACCTTTGGATTGGAACACTAAACGGCCTCGATAAAGCCGACCTAAAAGACCCACGTTTTAAACTTTACCGGAAATCTAAAGAATCAAATTCGGTTGATCTTCTTGATAATGTTATAGCATCGATATACAAACATAAAAATGGTGATATCTGGATAGGAAATTGGACCGCTGGACTAAATATCGTCAACAGAAAAACAAACAAAGTAACTCATTACTCATCAACACTATCCGGAAAGAACTACATCCCCAACAATTCTGTTCACGTTATTTTTGAATACAAGGATAACGAAATATGGATTGGAACCCGTAATGGAATTTATGTTTTCAGCAACGACAGATTTGTTTCGCTGAACCAATTCTACAAAACAAATAAACTGCCAACATTCGAAAACAATAGAGTTTTCAGCATTGTTAAGGAACGCAACAACAATGTTTGGATTGCAACCCAGGGTGGACTATACTTTCTGGATATGAATAATTTCAACTTTCAAAATTATACTACCGATACTCATGTTGATAGAAGAATCAGCGACAACCTAGTTTATACCTTAACCTTCGATTGTGACAGCAACCTATGGATTGCAACAAAAAATGGGCTCGATAAGTTCAATAGGAAAAGTAACAAAATAAGCCATATTCTTAGAGATGAAAAATCGACAAATACATTAACCGACAACTACTGCGTTTCGCTTTGCTACACTTCCGATTCAACACTTTGGATTGGTACCAAAAGTGGAATTAATCGACTTAACATAAAAACTAACAAATTCAATTACTACACCGAGGCCGATGGCTTAGCATCAAATCTGGTTTACGAGATTATTCAGGACGATTTGGGCGATATGTGGTTTGGTACCGGAAAAGGTTTATCGCAATTGCGAAAGGGTGAAAAGAAGATTATCACCTATAGCGAAGAAGATGGTTTACAGAGTCTTGAGTTCAACCTTCGCGCCAGCCACAAAAGCCACGATGGTGAAATCTTCTTTGGAGGAATGAACGGCATTAACTCATTCAATCCAAAAGAGTTATCGGATAATAAAAATATTCCTCCTATAGAATTTACTGCATTTCAGAAACAAAATAAGAATGGAAGCGAAAACATCCACATAACCAATAACAGCAAAATTGTACTCAACTACAGTGATTTTGCTTTTTATGTTGAGTTTGCAGCATTGGAATATACCTGTCCCAACAAAAACCAGTATGCCTATAAGTTCGATGGCGACAAACAGAACTGGATAAATAACGGTAACCGAAGATTTTTAACCTTCTCCAACATGACCCCGGGTCTTTATAAACTATGGATAAAAGGTAGCAATAATGATAATGTCTGGAATGAAAATGGAACGTTTATAATTATCAGAATCAGACCACCCTGGTACAGAAGTACCTTAGCCTATATCATTTATGTAATTATAATTATCACAACAATTATTACAGTTGTAAAATACCGCGAACGTGCCCTAAAAGAACAAAAAAGAGTTCTCGAAGAAAAAGTGGAAGAACGCACAAAAGAAGTGGTAAGGCAAAAAAGTGAAATTCTTGAAAAAAATCACGAACTCGAAGAACAGAATCAGGAAATTATGAGCCAACGCGATTTGCTTTCGAGCCAGAATGAACGAATATCAAAACAAAATAAACAGATTAAGGATAGCATTCAGTATGCCAGTAGAATTCAATCAGCAATTTTACCAGCAACTTCAATTTTAAATGATTTAAACTTTGGACATTTTCTTATTTATAGACCTAAAGACATTGTAAGTGGGGATTTTTACTGGTTTAAACAAATAGAAGACCACCTCCTAATAGCGGTAGCCGATTGTACAGGGCACGGTGTACCTGGAGCGTTTATGAGTATGCTAGGCAATGCCTTCCTAAATGAAATTGTTACCCATAATGATATTACTAAAGCCAACGAGGTTTTAGATAGATTGAGAGAGCTTATCATTTCCTCCTTAAAGCAATCGGGAGAGGAAGCCGTTACTCGCGATGGTATGGATATTGCGTTTTGCGAGATTAATCTTAAAACCTTATCAATACAGTATGCTGGGGCTCACAACTCGCTCATCATAATTCGCAATAACGAATTAATTGAACTGCATGCCGATAGATACCCTGTTGGTCTTTATCACAAATCGTTAATGCCTTTTAATAACCACCAATTCCAGTTAATGAAAGGCGATAATTTATACATGTTCACCGATGGAATTTTCGATCAGTTTGGAGGTGAATATGGAAGTAAGTTCATGTATAAACAGTTAAAAAATCTTCTAATAGAAACTAATCAACTTCCAATGGAATCTCAAAAAAAAGAGATCGAAAAAAATGTAGATGATTGGATGAGAAACGAGTATGAACAAATAGATGATATTACTATGCTAGGAATGAGAATTCTCTAACTCCTAAAGTATATATCTATCCCAAAAAAATTATTACCCCTATTGGTTTCTCTCTTTAGGGGTTGATTTTTTCTTTAAAAAAATCAGTTTTATTTAGCATTTGTGCAATCATATTCCATATATTTATTGGGTCAAATTAAGCCATTGAATAACATCCATATAACCCAATGAACTTCATCAATTTTCATTGCCATAAGCCCAATCTCTGCAACAAAGGGATTGGATTATATTCACTTAATGTGGATGATATTGTTAATGAACAAGTCCCCGAAAACTGTACCATTGGAATTCATCCCTGGCAATGCGAGCATCCCGATATTGATGAGTGGATTCGGCAAATGGATTATTTAGTACAAAGCCCAAATGTCTTGGCCATTGGCGAAATTGGTCTCGACAGACTTAAAGGAGGAAATCTTGATCTGCAAACCCAAATTTTAGTTGCACAGGTTGAAATTGCACAGAAAGTTAATAAACCAATAATCATACACTGCGTTCGGGCATGGAGCGAATTAATAAAATCACTATCGAACCCAAAGTATAAAACGGTAAAGAAAGCCATTCACGGATTTAGAGGAAAAGCCGACATGGCCAAGCAACTTGTAATGCAGGACTACTACCTATCGTTCGGCTCAATCCTTGTTGATCCTACTCCAGAACTGGCCGAATCGCTAACAATGGTTCCTTTGAATAGGCTATTTTTCGAAACCGACACCTCGGAAATGCCAATAGGAGAAGTGTACTCTGCAGCATCGGATATACTCGACATACCAATTGAAGAGCTACTCCAAGAAACCGAAAAAAATTTTACTGAGTTTTTCAATAGATAGCAGTCTCCATTTCTAAACTTTACGCACCACTCTAAATCATCTCATTTTTCAAATCTCAATATCTTTATTGATATTTGCCACGTATTTACAAAACTCTAAATTATGGACTGGCTTGAGCGGACGGAATTACTGCTAGGGAAAGAACAGGTATCAAAACTAAGTAGCAAACACGTTTTGGTTGTAGGACTCGGAGGTGTTGGCGCTTACGCTGCCGAACAAATTTGCAGAGCTGGCATTGGTCAAATGACTATAGTAGATGGCGATACCATTCATCTCACCAATATAAACCGCCAACTTCCTGCGCTAAATAGCACAATAGGCTTACCCAAAGCGGAATATCTTGGGAAAAGATTACTGGATATCAATCCAAACTTAAAACTTCATATCATTCAAGAATATTTAAGGGATGAAAGAATGAAAGAAGTTCTCTCCCAGCACTACGATTATGTGGTTGATGCCATTGATACACTTTCTCCTAAAATTTTTCTCATAAATGACGCCTACAAGAATGGGCTTAGAGTTGTGAGTTCAATGGGTAGCGGAGGGAAACTCAATCCTGCAAAAGTTCAAATTGCCGATATTTCAGAATCGCATAACTGCCCACTAGCTCGCATTTTGAGAAAAAGACTTCACCGATTGGGCATTCGCACTGGCATAAAAGTAGTATACTCACCAGAAGAAGTACCAGAAAATGCCACTCGCCCATGCGAGGGTGAACCAAACAAGAAAACTACCGTAGGAACAATATCCTATATGCCTCCAATATTTGGCTGTTTTATAGCATCAGTGGTGATTAGGGATTTACTAGCGGACTCTTGAAAAGTGGAAAAACTGTTGGCAATTCAGGGAATAACCACTTTCCATCCCGGTACTTTATTTCTGGGAAATTTATATTCTGAGAGTTCAACAAGCTGTATGTATCAGTTTTGAACTCGGTGAACAGCGAATCGTCCGTAGTATTGAAATATTGTTTACTTATTGGTGCATATTCCACAACTGGCAGTACCTGATATAGCCGTTTTAAATCCCTAAATGGCGTATGAACCCAAACAGGGATATAACCTGTGCCAGTAATTTGGGTTTTACCCACTTCATTCTTTGCCAACTGAACAAAAGTAATAACGCCCCCATTACAATACCGTTTACGCTGATTCGACACAAAATTCCCCAACGAGTAAACAACAACCTGGCCAATTGTACTATCGGTGTCGAGGGTTGCCTCCATACGTTGTATAACATGTGGATGTGAACCAATAATTATACGAACGCCTATACCTTTCATAAATTCGGCAAGCTTAATCTGAGTTTTAGATGGATTTGTTTCGTACTCGTTACCCCAATGAATAAAAACTATCACCTCATCAACCCCCATATTTCTTGTTTTCTCAACATCTGCTCTGATTATTGCCGTATCAATTAAATTAACAATTACAGGCGATGGAACTGGAATTCCATTTGTCCCATAGGTATAATTTAGCAAGCCGAGCTTAAACCCATTTTTCTCAACAATTAAAGGGTTATTTAATTCGCGATTTGCTGAGTCCAAGAAAGTTCCTGTATGAGGAATCCCTTTTTGGTTTAACACCTCTATCGTTCTTATTATTCCATCCTTCCCTCTATCGGCGGAGTGGTTATTTGCATTAACTAAAACATCAACCCCTGCGCCCATAAGTCCATCAACTAAATCATCGGGCGAACTGAACTGTGGATAACCGGAATACGGCTTACCAGCCAGCGTAACCTCCAAATTAGCAATTGCAATATCGGCATAAGAAAATACTTGTTTAATTCGAGTAAATACACTATCGTAACTATACGTTCCTGTTTTTTCGTCGAAGGCCGACGTAATTTGAGGGGAATGACCCATTACATCGCCTAAAAATAGTAAGTTGAGAGTGCTATTGCCCGGTTTTTGTGCTTTAGCACTTAAACAGATAGCAGCGAAAAGTATTAGTAGAAAAGTAAAGTTTTTCATATAAACCGTATTAATGTACAAATATAGTATTCCAAAATCACTTTAACCCATAATAGTTTAAACAAAAAGGGGCATCGTAGGATGCCCCTTTCCGTAAGGTATAAATATTTTACTTTTGTTCTTCAGGAATCATTACAACCTCAACAATATTCCCTTGGCTAAACATTTTATTGGCAAATGCTTTGATCATCTCAGCATTAACAGATTTTACCACATCTAGATAGTTGGTATTTTTGTCAACGCCGGTTTTATACTTTTCACGTATAACATTCAACCAATACTTATTTTCGCGTTGATTCTGATCGTACTGTTTAATCATGAATTCCTTAGCCTTATTTAAGTCATCCTCAAGAGGGCCATTGGCTTTAATTTTTTCAATCTCAGCATAAATAATTCCCATGAGTTTTTCTCTCATATTAGGATCGGTATCGAACATCATCATTAAATCATACGATTCTACAGGGAATTTGCTGATTGACATCCCAACCTGAACGCCATAGGAGCCACCTTCCTTCTCGCGTACTTCTTCAAGATAACGATTTTGAAGTATTGAATTCATGTAACTTGCTAAAACTAAATTCTCAAGGCTGTACTTTGCATCGCCAGTTAAAGCAATATAAATTGATGCTTTGGGAGTTTGAAGTGACTTCTTAAATATATTGGAAATCTTACCTTTTGGCTCTCTCACACCATTATCCTTAGGGGTATCGTCTCTTTTTAAAGTTGGCAATCCGCCAATATATTTTTCGAGCAAACCCTTAGCCTCTTCGGCCTTGATATTTCCAGTAAATACGAATGTAAAGTCTGACGCATCGGCAAAACGATTCTTATAGAAATCCATCGTAGAATTAAACTCAACCTTATTGAAGAAATCCATATTTTGAGGCATAACCCGAGGGTTATGGTTTGCCATGGCAACAGTAATACTATCATTGAAAGCCATGCTAGGATCTGCAGAGGCATTAGCCATATATGCTTTAATACGTCCCATATAGGTATTAAATCCTTCGGCATCCTGCCTTGGTGATGTAAAGTATAAATAAACCAATTGCAGCATTGTTTCAAAATCCTTAGGGGAAGCGCTACCATTGAAACCTTCAAAATCCTCACCAATGACTGGTCTTACATTAACAATTTTCCCAGCAAGCATCTTATCTAAATCGGGCTTCGAAAATTCTCCAACTCCTACGTTAGAAATAATGGATGCGGCCATAGTAGCCGATGGCAATGATTTATTATCGGCTAAGGATAAACCGCCTTGACTAAACGCAGATAAAGCAATTTCATCTTCCTTGAAGTTGGTTTCTTTAACAATTACCTTTGCCCCATTGGATAGTTCAAATTCTGTAGTTCCAAAAATATTATTTGAATTAGTTTTCACAACTTTACCTGGGTTAGCAACACTTTCAACCAAAGGTTTGTTGGAAACTTTATCTACATAGGCTTCAATATTCTCTGCCTTAACCTCTTTCAATGCGTTTAAAACTGCATCCTCTGTAGGCATTACAAGACCATCCTTTTTAGGACCTTCAACGGTAATTACCATATTGTTCTCAGTAATTAATTTGGCAGCAACAGCATTAACATCTTCAATTTTAATAGAAGGTATTATTCCATTGGCAAAAGCAAACTCAAACTCAATTCCTGGAATTGGAGTACCATCAAGGAAATTACCAACTGCTTCCCAAACATACTTTTGATTCTTTTGTTTGTCTTTCTCTTTCAGTTGATTTTCTAAATCACGAAGATAATCGGCTTTTGCCCTATCTAGTTCTGACGCGGCAAAGCCAAAACGTTTAACACGTTCAGCCTCCCGAACCACACCTTTAACTCCTTCAAGCATTGCATCGTTCTTTAGTGCGGCAAAAAACATAAATGCGCTTTTTGTACGAACCATATCGGTCATAGTAGAAATTGCAAAAACGTAGGGAGGATTTGGCTTTTGGGTAATTTCACTTAAACGCGACGAAAGCATTGAGGAAATAAGATCCTTAATCATCTTATCTCTCAAATAACCAATGTTCTTTGCATCCTTTGGTGTTGCATCGTGCTTATAGTAAATATTTAGTGTTGTGTTGCTAGCCTCAGGGTCTGATGCGATTCCTATAAGAGGTTGATCATTATCAGGCAACTCGAAGAATTCTCTGGTTGCTGGATTTACTGGTTTTGCAATATCGGCAAACAAGGTTTTGATTTTGGCTTCGATCTGGTCAACATCTATATCGCCAATAATTACAATTGATTGTAGATCGGGACGATACCATTTAGCATAGTAATCCTTTATTTCTTGGTGTTTGAAATTGTTAATCACATTAATATCGCCAATAACATCACGGATGGCATACTTTGATCCTTTATAAATGATAGGTCTTACCTGATTATCCATTCTAAATTCAGGGCTACGTCTTGTACGCCACTCCTCACGAATAACGCCTCTTTCATTATCAATTTCTTGAGGATCTAAAGAAATACAGTTTGACCAATCGTGAAGCACCAACAATGCGCTATCGATAATACCATCCCGCGTTGTAGGAACATCAGATAGGTTATAAACAGTTTCATCTAGCGATGTAAATGCGTTGATATTATAGCCAAACTTAACGCCAACAGTTTCGAAATAGTTAATAATGCCTTTCCCTGGAAAATTTTTAGTTCCATTGAAAGCCATGTGCTCAAGGAAGTGCGCCAATCCGTTTTGGCTATCCTCTTCCAGAATTGCACCAACATTCTGTGCAATATAGAACTCGGCACGTTGCTTTGGCTCCGTATTCTTACGGATGTAATACGTTAATCCATTATCCAATTTTCCATAGCGAAAATTTTTGTCAACAGGAACTGGAGTGCTCCAATCGATTTGTCCCTTTGCGCTAAAGCCCAAAAGACAGACCAGCAAAAAGGATGAAAAAAACTTAATACTTCTTATCATTTTAATTTAAAGTTTAATGAAACATTTATTATATATATCAAAAGTAAAAATTTTACATAAGAATGATATAAAAACAACAAAAATTAACATTTATTGTAACATCTATTCATTTTTATAGTTAATCACAGAAATGCTTGATTATAGAAAACAAAAAACTCTTCTATAAACATGGAAGAGTTTCGTAAATTCAATTGAATTTAATGTCTATCGTAATCTTTCTAACGATCTAACCAAAGCTTCATCCTTAGCAATTGCCCTTAATGCTAAGAATGTTAGAATTGCCGAAACTAATGGAAAAATAAAGACAAGGCTGTAGTTTGTTGTTGCGGGCAAAAGTTTACTAACCGCTTTAACATAATAGTACAGTAGTCCTTGCATTCCAAGCAAAAGCACAGTATTCAAAATGCAAAGCCTTATTTGCACCATTCTGCGCTTATACAGAAAAATTGTAAAAAATGGCATTGCAAACACAACAATAAGCAATGCAAGCAAAGGCCATGTTTTATATATACTTTCTGCGTTAACCCCTTCCGATACTAATCCTGAAGCCATAAATAGATACTTTACCATTTGGGGTTCAACAGTATAGGTAGCAAAGGGTACAAAGAAGAAAAAGGCGATTAGCAACGTAACGCCAAGTAAATATAAAGTCTGTATTCTCTGTATCATATCAATTAAATATTGAAATTATCATAAACAATTGCAAAAGTAATTTTTTTGATGGTTAAATGCCCAAAAACAAAGTTAAAACATTTTAAATGTAATCATCGTTGCTATTTCAAATAGAAAAATATTCTAAATGATGTTTTAGAAAAAAGATCGTTCTAGTATTAAATCCAAATTCATGAAATGAAAAGTAAATTTAACCAAAACTGAGCAATATGGGTTAGTAAACCTTATAAATCGGTTCGGTCTTTCAAAATTTAGTATCTTTGTATTTTAAATAAATTGATATGAGAGTAATAGAATCATCGGAACTGATACTAAACCCAGATGGTAGTATCTTTCATCTACACCTAAAACCAGAGCAGCTGGCCGATACTGTAGTGCTAGTAGGCGATCCAGGCAGAGTAGAAACAGTATCGTCATTCTTCGATAAAATTGAGTTTACCGTATCGAATAGAGAGTTCAAAACATGTACAGGATACTATAAAGGGAAAAGAATTAGTGCCGTATCAACAGGTATTGGAACCGACAATATCGATATTGTCGTAAATGAACTTGATGCCTTAGTAAACATTGACCTAGAAACAAGAACGGTTAAGGATACACATAAAAAGTTAACCATTGTCCGTTTGGGTACTTCTGGAGCACTTCAGCCAGAAATAGATTTAGGGAGCTATGTGATGACGGAAATTAGTATCGGATTTGATGGCTTGCTAAACTTTTATGCCAACCGCAACGAGGTTAGCGACCTTGAAATGGAACAAGCATTCCTAAAACATACAGATTGGAATCCTCTTTGCGCCAAACCATACTTCAACAGATCATCCGAAAAGTTGGTCAATCTATTGTCCGATTACACCATTAAAGGAATTACCATTTCGGCACCGGGTTTTTACGGACCACAAGGTCGAGTTCTTCGTCTTCCATTGGCAGATCCCAAGTTAAACGACAAAATCGTTGACTTCAGATACAATGGACGTAAGATCACTAATTTCGAGATGGAAAGTTCTGCAATCAACGGACTATCACGCTTACTTGGACATGACTCAGTTACAATATGCGCTATAATTGCGAATAGAGTAATTAAAGATGCCACAAAAGATTATCGTCCTGCAATTAAGCGACTTATCGAATTAACTCTCGACAAACTGGCAACACTATAAATTGCTACAAACTTGGTTAGTAACGATATAAATTCATTGATTTCCCTGCTTGATGACCCTGATTCTGAGATCTACAAAGCAGTGTCAGAAAAAATCATCACGCAGGGCATCACTATCGTCCCTCAACTCGAAAAGGCTTGGGAAATTTCTGAAAATGAGTTTGTTCAAAATAGGTTGGAGAACCTTATTCAAACTATCCAATTTAAAAGCACCGAAGATGCTTTAGCATTGTGGATTAACTCCGGAACGCAAGATTTACTTGAAGGAACTCATCTTATAGCTAGATTTCAGTACCCTGAATTAACATTTAGTTCGATTGAAAAGGAAATTGAAAAATATAGACGAGACGCTTGGTTAGAGATGAATGATAACCTAACGGCTCTAGAAAAGGTCAAAATTATTAACCATATTCTTTTCGATATTCACAATTTCGGCCCTAACGTTACTCACTTTTTCTCGCCCAACAATCAATATATAAATCTACTGTTCGAAACAAAAAAGGGAGGGCCAATATTACTGTCAATTTTTTACGCGACCATTGCTCAAAGACTTGGACTTCCTATTCATTGTGTAAACCTTCCCAAGAATTTTGTGCTGGCATACAAAGATAGATTTTACCCAATCACCGAATCAAGCGACGAAAGGGATAGCATTCTATTCTATATCAATCCTTTCAATAGGGGTTCTGTATTTGGAAGAAAAGAAATCGATGTTTTTTTACAACAGCAAAAGATTGATCCAAAACCAGAATACTACTTACCTTGTTCCAATAGAACGGCAATTGCCCAGTTGATGTTTAACCTTGTCTTTGCCTACGAAAAACAGTCAAACTTCAAGAAAGCGGAAGATATTAAGAAACTACTAAAGATAGTTGAAGGGTAATAGTTCTATGGCCTGAATTACAAAGGCAACACGTAGATGCAAATAAGGAAAATGCAAGAGTAAAGTTCAATTAAGTTCTTTTAGCATAAGGCTTAAACATACTACTCCCAAAAATCAAACTTCAACTGTTGATCTGCTATTTTAACTTTTTTAAGTTCAGCATCAACAATACTATCAACTTCAATTTTGCATCGACCGCAACCAGTTGTTGCTGAAGTTATCGTTCTGACATCCAAATACGATTTTGCACCTTTTCTGCGAATGGCGTTTAAAATTTCGCTCTTAGATACACATCTACAATTACATACAAACCTACTTCGGGAAACCATTGAACTAAACATTTAGCGGTTAAATATACCTATCAAAAATCGAAACATTTTGTAATTCAAGATAAAAAATCTACCTTTGCACGCTAATTTTAACTAAATAATTATACTATGTTAAATCACTACGAAACCGTTTTCATTGCTACTCCCGTTTTGTCTGAGGCCCAGATGAAGGAAGCGGTTACAAAATTCAGGGGTTTCATCACCGAGAATGGTGGCGAAATCGTTCATGAAGAAAATTGGGGTTTAAGAAAGTTGGCCTACCCCATTCAGAAAAAAACTACAGGTTTTTACCATTTATTGGAATTTAAAGCCGCTGGAGAGTTGGTTGACAAACTCGAAACTCAGTACCGCCGCGATGAGCGTATTATTCGTTTCTTAACTGTTAAGTTAGACAAGTACGCTGTTGAGTATGCTAATAAAAAGCGTAGCAACAAAGTGGAAACTAAAAAAATGGAGGACTAAGCAATGAGTACAAATCAATCAGAAATCAGATATCTCACCCCCCCAACAGTTGAGATTAAAAAGAAAAAGTACTGCCGTTTCAAGAAGAACAAGATTAAGTACATTGATTACAAGGATCCTGAATTCTTGAAAAAGTTCCTTAACGAACAGGGTAAAATTCTTCCTCGTCGTATTACTGGAACATCATTGAAGTACCAGAGGAAGGTCGCTACAGCAGTAAAAAGGGCTCGTCACATTGCCATACTGCCATTTGTAACCGATCTATTGAAATAATTTTAAGGTAGGAGGAAAATCAGATGGAAATTATTCTGTTACAAGACGTATCGAACCTTGGTAATAAGGACGAAATAGTAAAAGTAAAGAATGGCTACGCTCGCAACTACTTAATTCCTAACGGAATGGCCATTACCGCAACACAATCAGCAAAAAAGGTTCTAGCGGAGAACATCAAGCAACGCGCTCACAAAGAAGCTAAAATCAAAACTGATGCTGAGCAAATTGCAAAGAAAATGGAAGGTCTTAAACTTACTATTGGTGCTAAAACTAGCTCAACCGGAAAGATTTTTGGATCTGTTAACACCATCCAAATTGCAGAAGCTTTGGCTGAAAAAGGTTTTGAAATCGACCGTAAGGTTATTAGCCTTAAGGAAGATCAGATCAAGGAGATTGGAACCTACACCGCGGAAGTTAAGTTACACCGTGAAGTTAAAGTTGCCATTGAATTCGAGGTTATTTCTGAGTAAAAAATATATAATGAATAAAAAAACCCGCCTTAAGCGGGTTTTTTTATTATCTATCTAGCAGCAATACACTCTATTTCCACCAATACCCCCAATGGCAACTTAACAACTCCGTATGCCGCCCGAGCAGGCATATCTGAAGTAAAGTACTTCGCATAAACCTCGTTCATTGCAACAAAGTTATCCATATCACTTAATAAGCAGGTAGTTTTTACTACATTAGAGTAATCTAACCCAGCCTCTTTTAATATTGCGCCAATATTTTTAAGTACCTGCTCGGTCTGCTCCTTAATCCCGCCCTCAACAACACTAGTTATTTGAGGATTAATTGGTATTTGACCCGAAATAAATACAAGCCCATTTGCTTCTACAGCCTGACTGTAAGGGCCAACAGCTTTAGGTGCATGATCTGTATTGATTATCTTTTTCATGTTCATGGTAAGTATTAAGATTTATTAACTATCAATATTATCCAAATAACTATCACGCTTTTTATACTTCAAATCCTGTAATATAGAGGATTTAACATTGATCTGGAAACTGAAACTCTTATAGTATCCTATAGGAATAACCGATAATCGCATCTCCCAACAATGCAAATCGCGAATAAAATTGACTGACGTTGTGGTTAATTTTTTGTTCTTTAAATCATACCCTGAACTAAAACCTATTTTCATTTTAGGTGTTAAACTCAAATCGCCTGAAAAACTTATAGTTTGAACAAGACTAGCCTCATACGCTGGTTTTGAATAGGACAAATTGTAACTAAACCGTAAACTCCACGGAACACTAAAATCAACATAATCCAACCCATACTGAGAACTCATTGATTCCCCAAAATTTGAACCATCAGGAGATGTCCCTGGAGGAATAGCACCAGATGCTAATCCAGATTTTTCTGATCCTGTTGAATTACTATTCTGTCCCTTGGAACTACTAAACGAATAATCGAAACCTACACTACCCCGAATAAATCGAGCCAACTTCCCCGATTTGCTATATTCAAATTGATCTATTTCTGTTCCTGCTGCATTTAGTGCATAAGGGCTAAACGCTCCAGAAAAACTGATATTTACTTTATCGAATAAATTTGTTCTTCCATTCACAGAAATATCAGACCAGTTCATGGAGTCGGCCAACAAATTATATGACGAACCAATACTTAAACCATCCAATATTTTTACTTTTTTTACAGGATTGGCCGTATCCTTAGGGGATAGAACCTTCATTTCAAGAATATTGCTTAACGAAAAGTTTACCATTCCAGATTTACCACTACCGGGACCACCATAAATTCCTTGGCTAAATATTGAATATGTTTGGAAATTTCCAAGAGTATCCTTTTGCACCTGTTTATAGAAACCATACTTAGGATCCGAAAAATCAGGACGATAACTTAACGATACCGAAGGAGTTATAACATGCCTTATAGCTTGCACCTTTGAATTTTTGTGGAATTGAAACATTCCATAAATTTTGGTACTCATCGATACAGCCGTGCTATACTGATAACCTCGCTTAAATCCACTTATCGTATCGATAACCACCTCCTTAGAATCTTGATCCCATGATTTTTCAATAGTTTTCAAATACCAATACTCAGAATAATTTACGCCAGGACTAACTGTTATGAACTTAAGAATATTAAAAGAAGTTGATAATGGGATATCATGCTTCATACCATTTTTCATACTATCAACCACAGAGCGTTTAAATAGGTTTTTCTCTTTTACTTCAACGCTATTGTCTAAGTTGGTAGCCAAGCTAAAGCCAATTTTCTCGTACCATTTAGCAGTACCAACACTTTGCTTTCTTTTGAAAGGATAAATTTTAGTCATATTGAATGATACCTTAGGAAATCCTAAACTTACAGTGGTATCAATATTATTTTGAGAATGGCTTAAAGAGGTACTTAAACTAAACGGCGTCCCAGGCCAAACCTTTGAATATGATATACTAGAATTGATTGTATTTGTTAAAGCTTCGCTTACACTCTTTGCATTGTACTTATTGTAATTACTTGTACTTACATTAACGTTTGCCTGAAATGTTGAATTTGGATTTGCTTTTGTATCCTGTCTATGCGACCACACAACTTTAAAGGAATTAGTTTTTGCATAATCCGAAAGCCCTTTCTCACTGGTTACGTTGGAAGATATTCCCAATTGAAATATTCCAGAAAAATGGTAACGAAGTTTGTAATTGGTTAAACTATTAAGCCCCCACGATCCATTTGAGTAATAATCTCCTGTTATTTTTTCATCCATGTAATCGCCCATGCCAAAGTAAAAACCTGCACCACGGAGAAAAAGGCCTCGATTGCTTTCCTCTCCATATTCCGGGATAATAATCCCAGCAGCTCTCTTTCTCGTATTTGGGAAAAAGCCAAAAGGAATAAAAATCGGCAATGGAACATCTTCAATTACAACATATGCTGGACCCGAAATAATTTTTTTATCAGGAATCATCTTCCCCTTAGTAATGGCAATGTAAAAATGGGGATGATCTAAATCGCAGGTTGTATACTTACCATTCTTCATATTAACCACATCATCTTCCATTTTCTTGGTCACCTCGCTATGCATATATCCACCCGATTGCTCTGTAACAACCCCACTAATTTTAGCTCGCTTAGTATCAAAATTATAATGGATACTATCCATTTCAAAGGTTTGGTTTCCCTCCTTGAACACAGGACGCCCTATTACCTTACCTGTACTATCCGGCAAGCCATAGGCGAAAACCTCTTTTTTTTCCATATCAAACTCGATGTACTGCGCATCAAGTTCCAGATTGTCGTAAGTTACAACTGCTTTACCGTAGAGGTAAACGGTCTTCCCATCAAGCGCATATATCGTTGAGTCCTCAGCATTACTAAATATAGGAGCATTGACTGAGGATTTTTTCTTTACCGATTTTGTGGAGTCTTTGGCAGGAATAGTGTCTAAAGCTAAAGATACTGGCTTGATTATTGAAGATGGCAAATTAGCGCTGTTAGCAAAACCAACAGCAAGGTTAATAATTATAAAGAGTAATAGTAATCTGAAATGCAATTTTAGTCTTATTTTTGTCATCGAAATTGAGCCCAAAACTACTTAAAAAAATCTAATGGTTTAAGATGAGAACTTCATTTACTATAACATTTTTTTCAAAATTTAACTTTTTAATTCTTCTGCTTGCGTTACAATGCAGTCAAATAATAGGCCAAAATACTGATATTTACAGCATTAAAACAGTTGTAATTGATGCGGGACATGGAGGGCAAGATCCAGGGGCATTAGGAAAGGTAACTAAAGAAAAAGACATAACGCTCAAATTAGCCCTAAAGGTAGGGAACTTTATTGAAAAGAACTTTTCTGATGTAAAAGTTATATACACACGGAATCAGGACGTATTCATTCCGCTAGATGAGCGTAGCAAAATTGCTAACGATGCAAATGCCGATTTGTTTATCTCGATACATTGCAACTCTACTAAAAGCAAAACACCATATGGAACCGAAACATATGTAATGGGATTAAGTAAATCTGATGCAAACCTAGATGTTGCAATGAGAGAAAACGCTGTAATTACATTCGAGGAAAACTACTCGGTTAAGTATGAGGGCTATGATCCAAATTCTGCAGAATCATTCATTATATTCTCGTTGCTTCAAAACGCATTCCTCGATCAAAGCCTTAACCTCGCCAACCTCATCCAAACAGATTTTAGAGATCGTCTCAACCGAAAAGATCGAGGGGTAAAACAGGAACGTTTTCTTGTTTTATGGAAAACCTCAATGCCAAGTGTACTGGTTGAAGTTGGCTACCTTAGCCATCCTAAGGAAGAAATTTTCCTTAACTCAACCGAAGGACAAGAGTACATAGCATCCTCAATTTATAGGGCATTCAAAGAATATAAAAGAAATGTTGATGAAAGAAACTCCAGAACATCACAAAATCACTTCAATCATTCCATGCAAAATAATGTAGAAAAACAAACCATTGAACGAAATGAAGCCAACGAAATTCAGAAAAACTCAAATTCATCGATTATCTTTAAGGTACAAATCCTAGCATCATCAAAAAAGTTATTACCAAATTCGGAGCAACTTAAAAATTTAGACAATGTTGAGGAAATCCAGTCCAATGGCATATATAAATATTGTATAGGAAGCATGCAATCTTATAATGAGATTCTAACATACTGTCAGGAAATTAAAAAAATATACCCCGATGCTTTCATCATTGCCCTCAAAGAAGGCAACCAAATCCCTGTTGATATGGCAATTAAAGAAGCATCCAATAAATCAGTGCAATAACTAATATAGGAAGCAATGAAGTTGACAATAACCAAGGAAGCAAAAATAGGTTTTTTTGTAGCAGCATGTCTATTTGCCATGTTCTGGGGAATAAACTTTCTTAAAGGGAAGAACATATTCAGTCCTAACAATGTGTATTACGCTGTTTTCACCTCGATAGATGGATTAGAAAACACGAATGACGTGCTAATAAACGGGTTCAAAGTTGGCCTAGTAAAAAATATCGAGTTTAAGGATATTCGATCGGGAAAATTTCTGGTAACACTTCTTATTGGTAAAAAGTACGAAATTCCACGCAAAACAGTGGCCAAATTAATAAGTAACGATATTATGGGAGGCAAAGCCATTAAACTCGAAGTTAGCCCTGATACTGAATACTATCAGCCCGGCGATACTTTACCTTCGGCTATTGAGGTTGGATTAATTGATCAACTGGGACATCAAATGGTGCCAGTTAAGCAAAAGGCTGAAAAATTAATGGTTGATTTGGATAGTTCACTCAAAGTTTTTACCGAAGTATTTAATGAATCGAACCGGGAACAGCTAAATCAAGGAATTGTAAATCTGAATAAATCGTTATACAACCTCAGCCAAAGTACTGCAGCGCTAGACACTATGCTGAATACCCCTAAAGGCTCTCTCCGCAACATTTTCACTAATGTGGAATCAATAAGTAACAACCTTAAAAAGAATAACAAAGAACTCACCAACATCATACAAAACTTTTCATCGGTTAGCGATTCCCTTGCCAAAGTAAATATTGTTCAAACCATGACAAAATTGGACGCCTCATTAAAAGATCTAAATGCAATACTCCTTAAAGTTAACTCCGGAGAAGGAACGCTTGGTAGCCTTGTGAATAACGATACTCTTTACAACAACCTAGAAAGCGCCTCAAAAGGCTTAGATTTATTACTAAAAGATATAAAGAACAATCCCAAACGATATGTTAATTTCTCAATAATTGACCTTAGCCGAACCAAGTATATCGAGGAAAAAAGCAAGTAATCACCAGTTTATGCTTAAGTCGCTGAATAACTGAGTTTTAAATATAATCATCTTTAAAATTGAGAGTTGTGCAACATTGCTATAAACTATTTGTTTAATGACAAATTTACAATTCGCTATTTTTCAATTTTTTACGTTATCAACATGGTATTGAATTGATTTTTAGATATTTAAAAATATTTTACGAACGGCTAAAAATTATTAGCATGATATTTAAGTTGTTAAATTGTTAAATGAAATTTCAAGGCTAAAACATATTTTTTTTTCAAAAAATTCATTACAATTTTGTTGATGTTGAAAAAAGGTTAAAAAAAAGTCTTAAAAAAATTTTTAGATGTTAACAGCAGCTGATTATAAGGAAGTTTGGCAAAATTGTTTAAATATCATCAAGGACAATGTATCGCCTGTTAGTTTCAAAACATGGTTTGAACCAATTATTCCTATAAAACTCGAAAAGAAAGTACTCACCATTCAGGTACCAAGCCCATTTTTCTATGAGTACCTTGAAGAGCAATACATCGATATTCTCCGAAAAACACTTAGAAAAGAACTAGGTACTGATGCTAAATTAGAGTACAGCGTTGTTATGGAACAAAATGGTTTTAGTAGCAGCAAACCATATACTGTAAAATTTCCAACCCAGAATAAAACAGACTTAAAAAATAAACCTGTATCGGTTCAACCGCAAGAGTCGCAAATTAAAAATCCGTTTGTGATTCCTGGCATTAAAAAATTACACGTCGATCCTCAACTTAATCCAGAGTATACATTCACTAACTTTATTGAAGGCGAATGCAATAGATTGGCTCGCTCTGCAGGTTTAGCTGTAGCACAATCACCCGGAAAAACTGCATTCAACCCTCTTTTTATATACGGTAATTCGGGATTAGGTAAAACACACCTAGCACAGGCCATTGGGATTGAGGCAAAACAACGCTTCCCGGAGAAAACAGTACTTTACGTAAACGCTGTTAAATTTCAAACCCAATTTGTTGATGCCCTAATAAAGAACAACAACATCAATGATTTCCTTCATTTCTATCAAATGATTGATGTGTTAATACTTGATGATGTTCACGAATTTGCCGGCAAAGAAAAAACTCAAGATGCATTTTTTCACATATTCAACCATCTGCATCAGTCGGGGAAGCAGCTAATTCTAACATCGGATCAGCCACCCGCCGAACTTCAAGGTTTAGAGCAACGTCTACTATCTCGCTTTAAATGGGGTCTTTCCGCTGATTTGCAATCACCTGATTTTGAAACACGAATTGCAATTCTTAAGCGAAAAATATATAACGATGGTATTGTTGTTCCAACCAATGTAATTGAATACATCGCATCGAACATCACCCAAAACATTAGGGAACTTGAAGGGGCGCTCATATCAATGCTTGCTCAGTCAACATTAAACCATAGAGAAATTACGGTTGAACTGGCATCCGAAATGATTGAGAAGTTGGTAAAAAATACCCGGAAAGACATTACCATTGATTATATACAGAAAATTGTATGCGAATATTTTGGATTGCCAACCGATGTGCTTCAAACCAAAACTCGCAAGAGGGAAATTGTACAAGCCCGCCAAATTGCCATGTATTTCTCTAAAGGCTTGACAAAATCATCACTTTCAACAATTGGAAGTATTATAGGAAGTAAGGATCATGCCACAGTGTTGCATGCCTGCAAAACTGTTAATAACCTAATTGATACCGATAAACGGTTTAAAAGCCAAATAGAGGATATTGAAAAAAGATTAAAGTATAATAATTAGGGTTGTTCATAATTGATAACTAAAGGATGCTCCGCAGTGGCATCCTTTTTTATTAATATTTACAAAAAAAATACTATATTCAACGGTTCATATGAAACTTAACATTTAGTTCAAAATCGTTACTCCACAAAATGATACTCGTAAAAAAGATATCGATCCTAATTTCAATAATTCTATCACTTAATCTTTCATTGGCTGCCCAAAGTGGCCTGTTGCTAATTGATAGTATCGAAAATGAGACTAATAACGCAAAACTCGATACTGTTTCTCTAAATAAAATACTAAAAAGATTAGATGAACGTAAAATTCGTGGTCTAACCCAAACAGACTCAATTGCGCAAATTATTCTGAATAGATTTAAATCCATTAATTACAATGATGGAGTTGATAGAACGATCCACTTACTGGCAACCCTAAACTATAAGAGAGGAAACTTTAAGCATGCCTTGGAATACCACAAAGAACTGCTGAACAATTTAGAGCAAAAGAACACAAATCCACACCTCAAGGCAAATGTCTATAGGTTTATGACCGGGGAATACTTCAATATGGGATTGTTTGACACTGCGATTGTTTTCGGTAAAAAAGCAATATCTGAATTTCAGCATTTAAAAGATACTCAAAACATTGCAAGCTGCTTAAATTTACTTGGCGGTATATACTGGAATAAAGGGAATCTGAAAAAAGCATCAGAAAAACTCTACGAATCTCTAAAAATCAAGGAAAAACTTAAGGATACATTAGGTGTTGCAAATGCCTACAATAATATTGGATTAATTTACGATTCCCAGGGGAAACTAGATGATGCGATTGAAATGTATAGTAAAGCCTTAGAGGTGTACATAAAAGTTAAAGATTCTCAAGGGGATCAAGGTTTTGGTAGGGCTTGCAACAACATTGCCGTTAGCAAAAAAAATCAAGGGAAATATAGCGAAAGCCTTGAAATGTTTATGAAGTCATTGGAAATTGACAAAAAACAAAAAAATATCGACGAACTTGGAAAGACACTCAATAATATAGGACTGCTATACCTTGAACTAAATGATGTTAGCAAGGGAATTGAATACTTCAATCAAGCCTACGAAGCACTATGTCAAAGTGGCAATGAAAATGGAATTGCTGCCGTTTATATCAATTTAGGTAAAGCATATCTTCTACAAAAGCGATATTCAAAAGCCGAATCCTACTATCAAAAAGGACTTGAACTGGCAAAAAAAATAGCATCAAACGAATGGCAAAGGGATTCCTATGAGGGTTTATATGAAGTATCAAAGGCATTAGGGAATACAAATAGCGCTCTCGCATTTCACGAAAATTATATGACGCTGGATGACTCCTTACGCAAGGTAGAGAACTTAAACAAACTCGATCAGCTTAAGATTGAATATGAAACAGAACAAAAAGAAAAGGAAATTGTGCTTCTATCAAAAGACAAAGAATTAAACGAACTAAAATTAAAAAAACAGGAATCCTATTCTCACTTTTTACTTACCATAATAGTTTCAGCAATCATTATTTTGGTTCTATCGTACTTACATGTACATCGTCTTAATACGGATAAAAAGATTCTACTCCACAAAAACAAAGAAATCACCCAGCAAAAGGAAGAAATTGAAACACAGCGAGATCTGCTAGAAAGTACAAATGCTGAACTAAATCAGCAGAAAGAAGAACTAATAGCACAATCGGAACAAATTGAAAAGCAAAATAAATTTATATCCGGAATCCACAACCGAATGACCGAAAGCATTGAATATGCGTCATTAATACAACAAACATTACTGCCAAACACCAGCATTTTCAATAAGTACTTCAAAAATCACTTTGTAATATATAAACCCAAAGATATTGTAAGCGGTGATTTATACTGGGCTTGGGAAAAGAATAACGATATTATTTTTGCTGTGGCCGACTGTACTGGCCACGGAGTTGCGGGTGCATTTGTAAGCGTAATGGTAATAAGCACGCTAAAAGATGCTGTAGGTGTAAGAAATTTAAATGAACCTAAAGAAATATCGGCATACCTGCATGGCGAAATGGTTAAGAACTCCTACTCCACGCTCAACTCAATAATTGGAGTCGATTTTATTGTTTGCAAGTATTCGCCGCAAACAAAAGAACTATCGTACAGCGGAAATCATATGAATTTTATAATAGCAAACAATGAAAATGTTGAAGTTATAAAAGCAAATAGGATCACTCAAATAGATGCAAATAGTAACTACACTGAAAATTTTGTAAAACTTAGCAGCAACGACAAACTATACTTTTACACCGATGGCTACACCGATCAACTCAGTGGTGTAAAACGTAAAAAAATGGGAAGATCGGAATTGATAAAACTAGTATCATCAACAATAATCCAACCATACCATTTACAAGAAGAAACAATTGATAGTTTCTACAACAAGTGGAAAGGTACTTTTGAACAGGTTGATGATGTTTTGGTGCTTGGACTTGAAGTCTAATTAAAGACTTATCTTTCCCCTAACAATGAACCAAGGATTAATTAATTCCTCTTTGTTGTAAGACATTCTTTCAGCACTCTCATAAGTTACAACCTGAAATCCTGCACCTTCAACGATGGCCTGACCTGCAGCTGTATCCCACTCGGATGATAATGATAATCGTGGATAAATATCGGCTCTGCCTTCAGCTATCATACACATTTTCAGGGATGAACCACGGGATATAGATTCAACTTTGTTGTACTTATTTTTTAATTCATCAATATACTCTAATGTTTCTGAAGATGTGTGCGAACGGCTCTCAACAATAATTATACTATTCCGATCAATAGAAAAGGGTAACCGTTGAGCAATAGCAATTAACTCTTCGTACGAATACTTCGCATTCTTATCCGGAATTACCTCCGAAACCTTATAGGCCCCATCGGGGATAAACGAAAAGTACAGTTCTTTAGTAACGGGTACATAAACTACCCCAAGCAATGGATATCCGTTATGAATCAGTGCAATATTAACAGTAAATTCGCCATTTCGCTTAATAAACTCTTTAGTTCCATCTAAAGGATCAACAATCCAAAAGTACTCCCACCCTTTCCTTTCCTCGTATACAATATTCCGTCCCTCCTCGCTTAGAACAGGAATAAAGGTTTTCGACAGATCATTCTTTATACTATCATGAGCTAGCCTATCGGCTAATGTTAATGGTGTTCTATCGGATTTTAAGTTGACCTGAAAGTCATCCGAATTATAAACTTCCATTATTAATGCACCTGCCCTTAAACTTGAATTTATTGCAGAAACCAGTAGGTTTAATATCTCGTTTTTATCTATCATTTCATTAGTATTCCTTCGCAAAATTAGTTTTCTTTCTCATAATTTCCTTCAAAAAAACATTTTCAGTTAACACAAGCATCTAAACTTGCCCTCTGATTGCTATTTTGAGTAGCATCCAATCAAAAAATGCTTTACAATATCATTTTCAATTGCGTAATAGAAATAAAAAATAGTATGTTTACGAGTTTGAAATTTTAAATATACAGAACGCGATTATTAACGTTTTAAAATTTAGTAATATGAACCATTTCGAAAGTATTACACCAAAAGATATTTGGAAATATTTTTCCGAGATCTGCAAAATCCCTCGCCCTTCCAAAAAGGAAAACATGATCATTAACTACCTTCAAAATTTTGCAAAAGAAAATAACCTAGAGGTAAAAACCGATGATGCAGGAAATGTACTTATAAGGAAACCCGCTCACAACGGTTTTGAAAACATACAGCCTGTTGTTTTACAAAGCCATATGGATATGGTCTGCGAAAAAAATAGCGATGTATCCCACAACTTTGCAACCGATCCAATAGACGCATACATTGACGGAGACTGGGTTAAAGCCAAAGGTACTACACTTGGAGCTGATGACGGAATTGGAATTGCTGCTCAATTAGCCATTCTCGCTTCAAAAGAGATTAAGCATGGACCGCTAGAGTGTCTATTTACAGTTGATGAAGAAACTGGGCTTACTGGTGCTTTTGAGATGAAAGAAGGTTTTTTTAACTCTAAAATATTAATCAACTTAGACTCGGAGGACGAAGGTGAACTCTTTATTGGATGTGCGGGAGGCATTGATACTCTTGCCACTTTTGCATACGATTCCGAAAAAGTTCCCACCGATTCCGTAGCCCTTAAAATAACAGTTAAAGGGCTTAGCGGTGGGCACTCTGGCGATGATATAGACAAAGGTCGCGGCAATTCAATCAAAATCATAAACCGTTTTCTATGGAAAGGCACTCATCGTTTCGATTTAAGGCTATCGTTACTCGATGGTGGTAATCTTAGGAATGCCATTCCTCGCGAAGCTTATGCAATATTTACAGTTCATAAGGATGACCAAAAAGATCTTATAAAGGATTTTGAAAAGCTCCGCGATGAGATTTACGGTGAGATTAGGGATGTTGAGCCAAACATAAACATTGCATTTGAAAGTACAGAAATACCTTCGTATGTTATTGACGAGCCAACCCATTTCGACCTCCTAAACTCAATCTACGCATGCCCTCATGGAGTAATTGCGATGAGTAGACAACTAAAAGGCTTGGTTGAAACATCCACCAATTTGGCCTCTGTAAAATTCATACAGGATAACCAAATACTTGTAACAACTAGCCAGCGCAGTTCGGTAGATTCTGCTAAAACAGATATTTCCAACATGGTCGAGAGTGTATTCCGGTTGGCCAATGCTAATGTTCAGCATTCGGATGGATATCCGGGATGGGCACCTAATACCAACTCAAAAATTTTAGAAATCACCAAAAATTCTTACAACAAATTATTTGAAGTAGAACCAATTGTAAGAGCAATTCACGCAGGGCTAGAGTGTGGTCTATTCCTAGAAAAATACCCAGCGCTTGATATGATTTCTTTTGGGCCAACTATCAAGGGAGCCCATTCTCCAGACGAAAAGCTAAGTATCTCTACAACACAAAAATTCTGGGATTTATTGCTGGATGTATTGGTTAATATTCCTAAAAAGTAAATAATAAATATTTCACGAAGTAAAGGCTATCTAACGGATAGCCTTTTTTCATGGCTCCTCCACCTCAACAAAGTATTCCTTTGTTACATTACACACCGGACAATGCCATGTTTCGGGTAAATCCTCAAACGACGTTCCAGGGCTAATTTCCTGAGTTGGGTCGCCATTTTCATCAAAATAGCAATATCCACATACTACACACTTATACATTACGTTTTTGATTTAATTATTATGATTATCCGCAATTATACCTTATTTTACCATACCAAGTATCTTCTACAGCAGCAACCATAAGTCGTTCAAACAACTCTTTGCCAAAATATCTTCGATTGGTTTTATAACAAAACTCGTCCAGATAGTTTTGCAGGTACACGTCTTTTATTTTGTGATTGACTCCTAAGAAGTTTCTCTTTGCATTGCTAATCATGGTATGCACCCATGGGAGTACTCTTGAAGCCTCCTCGGGTGGTACTATCTTTTTGATATGTCTGGAGCTTATCTCTTTGATTTTGTTAAAACCACGCCAGCCATCACTCTTAATCACCGATGAAGAGCTGGTGCTCGCTGAGACTACTTTGTTCATCGTTTTCGACGAAGAGTCCGGAATGACAACCATCTTTACGTATCGGAATGCTGATGGCTTTTTGTTCCTGCGAGGTCGCCCCCGCCTGGGATCAACTTTGGCCATAACTAGAACTTTGCTTTGCCGCTGACTGCCTCTTCCTCTTTTGGTCAGCTCGTCATTTTCGTCCTCTGCATGGGTTCTGAAAAAGGCATCGTCCAGCTCGACAACGCCCTCCAATTCATACCGCTCATCGCGCAATCCCATGACCGATCTGATCTTGTGCATCATGGCCCAAATCGGTTCGTAGCGCTTATGGCCAAGCTGCCGCTGAACCTCAGCAGCAGAGATCCCTTTTTTGGTCATGGTCATCAGGTAAATGGCGTACAACCAGTACTGAAAAGGTAGCTTCGATGACTCCATAACGGTGCCGCTTCGTAAGGTGGTTCTGTATCCACAGCTGCTGCAATCGTGCGAATTGTAGGTTTTGTTCCAGTAATGATGCGTATTGCCACACTTCTTGCAGACGACTCCTTTTCGCTCCTTAACGGTTCGAAAGTGTCTTATGCAGCTGGCTTCATCTGGATATTTCTTTACAAAATCGATAAAATTCATCTCAAGTGTTTTTGTAAAGATAATTATTTTGGTACATTAGCGGATATGCATATTAATTATTTTTGAATTCACAAAAGGTGAAATAACTTTAACCCAATTTTAATAAAAACATAAAAATATGAGTATAAATCAAACAATAAAAATAGGCATTAGCAGTTTAATCCTCGTAATGCTAACCACGCTCCCAAATTCTGTTTCGGCACAAAAAAGGAAAGATATTAAAAATGCCGGCATTAACAGTAAAAAAGAATGGAACTACTCGTATACAAACGATACAGAAAAAAAATTCCTAGAGAGCGAATATCAGTACGATAAGAATGGCAATATGCTTATCGAAAAACAATACGATGAAAATGGTAATATTATCACCCATAAAGAATACCAGTACGATTCAAATGGCAATGAAACCGTTCAGATAACCTACAACCCCAAAGGGCAAGTAATAGAACGAATAGAAACCAAATACTATAAGGAAGATTTAAAACTGGAAAAAAAGGTATTTGGATCCAACGGAAAGTTGAAAAGTAAAAAGATTTTTGAATACAAAACCTTTTAAAAGAAATGCAGAATCGGGGTATAACCATAAATACGGAAAACTTTCAGCGAATTAGCCTTCAGGATGCGGAAAAAGCGCAACTAATGCAAAGGGTTGATTCAAAGTATATCATCCGGTTTGAAGTATGTAAAGCAATTTTAGAAAAGGTAAATTATTCATACTTCATTGTTGACAATAACGGTTTCGTTATCCCGGAATATATATCGGATTACTATGATACACCGGACTTTAATATGTATCTCGATCATCAAAATAAACGACCCAAACGGTACAAGATTAGAGTAAGAAATTACTGTGCAACAGGTGATTCTTTTTTGGAAATCAAAATAAAGGTTCCCTCGGGCAAAACCATTAAAAAACGAATTGAAGCCCATTCCACGGAACTGAATCAGGCCAGTGTTGCAGAATTTGTTGCCAACAAAAGCCCTTACATAATTTGCAATCTGATTAAAACACTGGAAACCAGATTTGATAGACTAACATTAGTGGCCAAAGATTATAACGAGAGGATTACCTTTGATTTTAACCTTGCCCTAAAGTTACCCCAAACTGGGGAAAAAGAACTATTCGAAAAAATTTGTATCGTAGAGGTTAAGAGGAACAGGCAAAAATCAAATAGTGAAATATCCCTATTACTTAAAAAAATGGGCATTAGACCCAACAGTTTTAGTAAGTACTCCATTGGCTGTGCTTTGCTATACCCAAACATTAAGCATAACAATTTTAAGAAAACTATACTTTACTTAAACAAACTAAAAAATGAACACGCTTTGTACAATAATGCAATCCAATAGTATTCAACTATTCGGGATCGATGTGCTTAACTATGACGATTTTTTCACCCTAGTATTGCGTTTTCTGCTCAACATGTCGATACTTTGGATAACAGTTCGATATCTGTACTACCCTAGAACGTTTAGAAAGGACTACGTATTTACATTTCTACTATTAGGAATAGTAGTATTCTTTATGTGTTTTCTTCTGGCTAGCGTAAAACTACAACTCGGATTTGCCCTTGGACTATTCGCAGTATTTGGAATTATTCGCTATAGAACAAATCCTATTCCTATAAAGGAAATGTCATACCTATTTCTGGTAATAGCCATCTCCCTAATAAATGCAATATCCACCAAAAAGGTAAGCTACGCCGAACTACTTTTCTCAAACTTGGCATTGGTAGGGGTTACCTTAGTTCTAGAAAAAGGTTTATTTATTAAGCATTTATCACAACGCACCATTGTTTACGAAAAAATAGATCTCATAAAACCAGAAAAACGCACAGAATTGATCGCTGATTTGAAGCAAAGAACTGGCCTTGATATTAAGAATATTGAAATTGGTAAGGTCGATTTCCTTCGGGACATTGCTTGGTTAACAGTTCATTTCCCTTCAGAAAATATAAATGACGAAGATAATGTACAGCTAGTAAAAGAAATTCAAATTGTTGACGACGATGACTAAACTATCTCTACCATTTTAAAGGGTAGTTTAACAAGTGCCTGAAAATCTCGACCCAGATTTTTGATGGTATCATCATCTTCCTCGTAATACCAATTAATTACAATGTTATGGCCCTGCGTATAGCTCTCGTCAAGCATTTTAAAAAGTGCAAAAATAAACCTGTTAGATCCGCTGTTAATATATTCCATGCGAAAGTTAACCCTAGTTAATGGTTCCGGATTATCCAAGTAATCCTCGGCCCATTTAAGAACAGGTTGGAAAAAAGCCACAGCATCCTCGGGAATTGACCGTCCAGAAATTTGAAGGATTCCAGGTTTAAACTCAATGTGTGGAGTTTTTGTTGTTCCTTTAATGAATAAACTATTAACTACCGCCATAACCCAACATTTAATGATGTAAATTTATAAAAATTGAATGCTAAATCAAATTTTAGAGAATTTTATTGAATAAAAGCATAGAGGTCAAATAGACCTCTATGCTTTTTCTCAGAATAACTATTTAATTCCTAATTTGTTCATGATATCCTTTGGAACCGCATTCTTATGAACCATTATTGATGTTGTTTTATATAGTACAAATGGCTTTGAAGCATAAAAATATCCATCATATACACCATCGGCACCCCAACTGTTTTTTACTTTGTAGTAAACCGTACCAGTTTGATCCTTTGCTTTTCCTACCAATAGCATTCCATGGTCATCGGTAGTTTGGTAGTTATTAAATGCCTCTTGTCGTAACTCCTGCGTTATCTTCATTTCCTTCCCTGGTTTTTCGAACGAATAAAGTTTAGCATCCTTGTCTTTCTGTGAAAGTTGGGTCCAACGTTCTTTATCTGAACCCGACATTTCTTCAAAATTTACCTCTGGAACAATAGCAACGCCTTTGCTCCAGTTAAACCCCTTATCACTAACATCGCTTGCCCAGGCAACTGGATAACCATTATCTACGGCATTATCGAATATTTTTTCAAAATCTTCTATAGTAACATTATAAACTTCTCCATGAGCCCAATTATCGGGAAGTTCAATTACAAACTTAGTATAGAATGGGTGATGCGAAAACGAGGTGATATAGATATAATCATCAAGGTTAAGTCCTAAAGATTGGAAAAAGGTATTTGGGTTATAATTTTTACCATTATAGGTAAATGTTGAAGGATTTATCCCTAAATAGGCGTCTAGAATTCCACTAAATCCACTTTTCCATGCTGTAGATAATTTTTTATTAGGATTTTTCACAATGGCATCTACATAGGCTCGGGCAACAGCATCTAGTTCCCCATGGGTATGCTTATCCTCGCCATAGTTTAAACCGGGATATACTTCATCGGGAACAACGCCATACTTCCGAATAGTCTCTATTACGTCGTAGTACGATCCCCCCGGCCCAAAGTTATTTGTTCCATTGAAGCGCACAAAACGATCGGCCTTTTCGGAATATGCGTTACGAACAACATACATTGCCGAAAGGTTAACCTCGGGCTTGCCCATTCTGAGCAATTCTGACTCAAGAAATGCAACACCCGAAAAACTCCAACAGGTACTGGATCTGTACTGATTTTTTACAGATGTAGTTTTAATCTCCTTGATTGGAGTGAATACATACCCCTCTACTGTATCATTGACTTGTCCTATAGCAACCTGAAAGCCAACGGCAAAAATCAACAAGCTGAGAGTTAACGCAATTTTCTTCATAATATAAGATTGATTTTGGTTAAACAAGTTGTAACTAAAATTAAACCAATATAAATATTTATTGTATATGCTTTGTATGACCCTGCATCATATCAAAAGTTTAAAAACTAATATCATTAGATTTTGGTCGTTTGTCTGTTGGAAATTGTTGTATATAGTCTGATGTGTTGTTAAAATATCAACATTTATATATTCGCATCATTAAAAATTCATAAAAAAAATTAACCTTTTCAACAACCAACCAAATTAATTAAACAGTAACAAAAGAAATACATTTTAGCGTTTTTAATTGTTGCTGAGTTCTCAATGGTTTTTGCTCAAGATTATTTGAGCAAAAACCATTAGAACAAAAAATTAGAATAACAGCAAATACCTCAAAATCATCAATGAATTAGGCTTACTAAACGATTATAGAATTACCCTAGTTTCAGCGAAATTGTAAATGTACTACCCTTCCCCAATTCACTTTCTACAGTTATAGAACCTCCATTGCGTTCAACGAATTCTTTGCTAAGTATCAACCCTAATCCAGAGCCTTTCTCGTTATGGGTTCCAATACTAATGATATCCTTATCGATGTGGAATAACTTTTTAACTATATCCGGGCTAATACCAACCCCATTATCGGCAATGCTGAGATAACAGAACTCCTCATCCGTTACGGTATAAATACGTATAGTTCCATTTTCATGGGTGAACTTTGCCGCATTCGTAACTATATTTCTAATTACAGTACAAAGCATATTCTCATCAGCAAATACAATTAAATCGTCAGGGATTGATATACCAAGACTTATGCTCTTTGATTCAATCTTTGTTTTGATTAACTCAACATTTTCCTTTACTATGGCTTTAAGATAGAGTTTAGTAGGATTAAACTGAACATGCCCCATCTGATTGCTCGACCAATCGAGGAGATTCTCTATAAGACCGTATGTTGTGAGCGATAACTTATTCAAATCGCCAATCATCCGTTTTGTTTTCTGCCTATCAAACTCATCAAAGTCTGATAAAATAAAACCTGTTGTATTAACCAATGTACTTATAGGATTCCGTAAATCATGCGCAATGATTCTAAAAAACTTATTTTTGGTAGCATTACTAATTTCTAACTCATTTTTCTTCGATTCAAGTTCATGCTTCTGGCTTTCCAACTCAACGTTTTTTGCACTAATCCAATCGTTTGCATCCTTTAAGTGCTCTGCTTGTACTAAAATTTCCTCATTTTGGATTAGAATCTCCTGAGTTCGCTCCTTAACAACCTCTTCCAATTTATCCTTCTCGAGAATTAACTTATAGGTATACAACTTGACCACACCGACAATAAACAACACGCCCAATATTAAATACATGAAGAGTGCCAGATAGGTTCTAGTCCACGGAGGGGATATTGTAAACTTAAACTCGGCAGGCTTACACTCTATTCCATATATATTTTTGGCTTTAACTAAAAATGTATACTCCCCCTCATGTAAATTAGTATACTCCTTCTTAGTTTCAGTAGTCCACTCCGACCAAGTATTACTATAGCCTTTAAGCATATAACTATACTGATTTGGTTTGTTCCCCTCAAAAAATGGCCATGCATAAAGGAATGTTAAAGAGTTATTTTTATAGCCTAAAGTAATACCCAAATCGACAATGGAAGAGGTGTCTATAGCATAAGAATCATTACTATTTTTTTTCACATTGGTTCCACAGAAAAGCACGGAGTCTCCACAGGTTACTTTTCTAATTAATGCTGTTGGAAGCATGTAAAAATTTCGGCTAGAATCAGGAATATGCTCAAAAACACCATCATTGGTACTAAACCATGTATTTTTATCGTTAGCATCCACTATATAAAAACCTGAATTTATATCCTGATACATACCTTCCCAAGCAATAGAATCAGAAATTTGCTTTTCCCGTTTCGTCTCCGATACGTTTTCTTTTGCGAAAGCATATACGTTAAATTGTTTAGTTGAATCGTCGAAATAGTAGTAATTGCTAGAACCGTGCAATAGAAACGGTTTGTATTCATCGAAAAAGGTTATAGTTTCGTAATTAGGGATGCCCGCTGTTGAATCATACTTCTCAACAACTACTTGTGATGAATCAATTGCAAATGGATTCTTCACCCTATAAATCCCCTTAAATCTAGTACTTATCCATAAATTCTGATCCGCGTCCTCCCCTATGTCAATAATATTCGCATCAATACCGAAGCGCCTGCCTTCGTCGATCCATGTTCCGTTACGATAAGTCAACTGCGCAACCCCATTGGACATTCCGACCATTACTTTATATGGATTACCATAGCTCTGAAGAAGGTTCGTGGTAGATTCGTACCGCGATATTCTTTTCGCCCTTGTTCCATTTAACTGATAAATTCCAGAAAGCGTTGCAGCCAAGAGAACTGTATTATCATTGGCCATATATGGCATCATTGATGCTGGATTTTTCAAATAGAACTCGGGGTTCTGGCTTGGTGGCTGAAAGTAGAGGAACTGCCAGCCCTGTTCAAAATGACCCTCTACTTTACTGAAATGACTTAACTTAAACTCATCTTGAGAGCGGTCAATACAAAAAATTCCCGATGTAGTGGTAACGTAATGATAATTTCCCTTTTGAGCTACATCTGATACTACTCCATTTATTCCCAAAGATTCATCCCAGAATCGAAATGGAGACATCAATTCAACAAAACTAATACCATTGTCGAGAGCAAGCCAAAGATTGTGTCCTCCCTGAAAGTAAAGAAAATAATTAGGGCTGATGACACCCTTGGTATCACTGCTAACCACATCTTTTACTCTCCACTTATTATCTACAACTAATACATCAGCCTGAATTGAACTTAAAGCATAAAGGGAATCCGATACCTTAACTCCATGGTAATAGCTATTCTTTATAAAATACTCATTAACACTAAGCGCATTAGACGAAATATCTGAAATTGACTTTATGGGATTAACACAGGTACTATCGTATATGAAAAATCCATGATGTCGAGTACCCAACAGATAGCCATTCCTGTAAGGAAAAATATTATGTATCTGGATTTTGGAAAAATATTCACCTCCTTTTATCAGAACTAAAGAATCATTCAGAAGTTTCAATAGTCCCCGGCCTTTCTCCTGAACTAGAAATTCAGTGTTTACGGCAAAACTTAAATAAAAACTCTTTGTCTTACTCTCCCAATACTTAAACTTGCCATTATAATACCTAAACAAGTAGTTATCGGAGTAAAAAAAGACAGTATCCCCAAAACAGTATATATCCCAGACCTCCTTGAAATCTGTATACTTCTTGTCAATAAATGGCATTAATGAAGTGTATTTCATCTCGCCCTTACTATCTGGCTGCATGTATCCCATTTCGCCAAAGGCGCCAACGTAAATAACCCCATTTTTATCAACACCTAAACTTCTAACAGTGGAGTGGTTCGAAACCCTGAAAAGTTTCCAATTCTCACCATCGAACTCAAGAACTCCAACACTATTGCCAAAATACATAACACCTCTTTGATCCTGAACTATTGCCCAGTTCTGAGGTGCTGCATTATAATCCTTTATGCAATAAAACTTAGACTGTATCAACCCTCTTTCCTGAGAGAATACTGAAAATGGGAAAAGATATGTAAAAAGCGATAAAACAATATATAGAAATCGACAAAGGTTCATACAACTATTTTACTTCATATCAAAACTATTACCCAGACGCTTTAAGGCCTCATCCTTATACAACCGGCCAAAAGGAATTTCTAAACTTCCTATCTCAACCGAAGAACTGCTGAAAGCATCAATATTTTTTACAGCAACCATGAATGAACGATGAACTCTTATAAAATCGGAAGGATTGAGTATTTGCTCAAAATAACCGAGGTTTTGTTTGGTAACAACCGTTTTATTCTTGGTAACTACCTTCACATAGTCTTTTACACTTTCTAAGTATAGAATACTATTTAGGTTTAACCTTACCATTTTTTTATTTTCCTTAAGGAAAATATAGTCTTCAGTATCTTGTTGCGGCTGTGCCTTCTTGGATTTTTTCTCAATAACTTTATTCACCCCTCTAACTACGCGTTCAAGAGTGATTGGCTTCAATAGATAATCCACAACATTTAATTCGTAACCCTCAATGGCATAGTTCTTATTGGCGGAGGTAATTATAACCATTGGGGGGTTGGCCAAAGTCCTAAGAAAATCGATGCCAGAGAGTTTTGGCATTTCAATATCCAAAAACAATAGATCAACATCCTGCTCGCTTAGAATACTCATAACCGATATTGCATCGTTGAAGGTAGCAATAACCTCTATATTAGGTATTTTTTTTAGATACCCCTCCATAACCTCTATGGATAAAGGCTCGTCATCAACAATAACACATCGTAATTTCATGGGTAAAAGAAAGTAATTTGACGGTTAAAAAAAATTCAAAAACGTTGGCAATTTAAAAAAAATTAACAGAATTTAAACCTACTACAATACAATTAACTTCTAAATATTTAGTTGCCCAGACTCTAGTAACTATCTGTTATTAAAAAATTTAAATAATATCTCTTAAGTTTTGAGATTTCGTCAGAACATCAACTTAAAATATTAAATTGTATTTATCTCCGATCAACAACAAATCTATATTGTATTATTTAGAAAAATTTTAAATAATTTTTCATATTTATATATTTAGATATTTTTATTTGTATTATATTTGCACCGGAAAACAATTAAAACATAGCGATATGGAATTCGAAGTAACATTTCAAGGAAACAAGCAGGTGATTGCTCACGTTGGCGAACATACCATTTTAACCGACCAGCCAGCATACGGCGGTGGCGACAATAAGGGGCCTGCACCTTTCTCGCTCTTTCTAGCATCTATTGGAACTTGTGCTGGAATTTACGTTAAATCGTTCTGCGACCAACGCGGAATCCCTACCGATAAGATTAAGATTGTGCAAAAGCACAAATTCAACCAGCTAACGCATATGATTGAGGATTTGCAGATTGAGATTAATCTTCCATCGGATTTTCCAGAAAAGTACCGGGATGCAGTTATTAAAGCAGCCGACCAGTGTGCTGTGAAGAAACATCTACACAACCCACCACACATGAGTGTAACTACAAAAACAGTATAAAAAAAGCGGCTTAAAGCCGCTTTTTTAGTATCAGATTTTGTTCTAGTTAATACTCATTTCATTTATAATATTCTGAGCCCCAGCAAACTTGTCAATTACAAATAGCACATAGCGTATATCAACAATAATGGTGCGTTGCATATTGGGTTCGTACATAAAATCGCAGGCCATAGCCTCTGAGTTACCGTCGAATGCTATACCAATAAGTTTTCCCTCACCATTCATTACCGGACTCCCAGAATTACCACCTGTAATATCGTTATCGGTTAAGAAACAAACGGGCATTTTACCATCAACGCCATAACGTCCATAATCCTTATTCCGCCATAGTTCTTTGAGTTTTGGATCGACCAAGAATACATCGACACTGGGATTTTCCTTCTCCATAACTCCATCCAAATAGGTAAAAGGCTTGTACTGCATGCCATCCGAAGGTTTGTAGCCAATTACTTTTCCATAGGTAAGCCTAATTGTTGAATTAGCATCGGGATAGAACTGCTTGTCAGAATTCATTTCCATTAATCCTTTAGTGTAAACCTGCATAGCTTTTTCGTAGTCGAGTTTTGCGCTGTACATTTGAGGATAAATAGAATCCCAAAGCGCATTGTAGTTATGGTATAGGATAAACAAAGGATCGTTGAGCAGCGAATCCGATACAGGATTCTTAATCAACCTTTCGAGATTTTTTGGTGAAGTAAAGTAAGAATGCTGGTAAAAACCTTGCACGTAGTATGGATAAAGCCTATTGATGTCGGGAATCTGCTTTATCGCATTCATCAAACCAAGGTTTGAACACTCACCCACATTGTTTATGAGATTTCCGAAAGCAACAATATACAATCCCAAATCGGGCTCATAGTAATACTTATCGAAAATTGAAGGAATATTTTTCTTAAGAAGTTTTGCCTCGGAACGGATTTGATCCTTCTTCCAAAATTTGTATGCGCTATAAGGCTTTCCCTGCTCAAATATGGACTGAATAAAGTTACCTGATGCATTAACATTTTTGTAAATATCTACGGGATAAAACGATAGCGCTGAAAGTGATCCTTCCAATGCCTCCCACTTGTTTTGCGCCGATTGCTCATAATATCCTTTAATAACCGGCAATGCGGTTAAGTAACGGCTTCGCATCGATGGGTTTTGATTCACCCAGACCTTAAAGCTATCCTCACGGGCTGTAAGACGATCCACAACATTAAATCGATACATCGATTCGGCCTGCCAGGTATCCTTTTGGTAAAAGTTTACCAAATAATCGTGCTTATCGGTATAATCGACCTTAACCCTAGGATCTCGGGCCTGAGATTCTTTAATTATATTTATAAATGATCCCCAGACATCGCGTTTCCAAGGAGCAACAATATCACGAGCATATTGAGCCTCGAAAGAAGTTGCATATCGATATGTAGAGCCTGGATAACCAATTATCATCGCAAAATCGCCCTCCTTAACTCCTTTTAGGTCTATTTTTAAGAAGTTCTTTGATTTGTAAGGAACATTCTTGGGGCTATACTCCGCTGGTTTTCCATCGGGCGAGGTGTATATCCGAAAAATACAAAAATCGCCAGTATGGCGGGGCCAATGCCAGTTATCAACATCACCACCAAAATTGCCTATCGAGGTTGGAGGAACTCCTACCAAACGAACATCAAGGTAACGCTCATACATAAAAATATAAAATGCATTATTGTTAAAGAAAGGCTTAACAACAACATGATATCCTGTTTTCTCGGCCGTTTCCGATTCAATTATCTGCATCGAAGTCCGTAACTGTTCAAAGTAATCCTTGTTTGGCAAGCTATTATTCACAGATGCAAGAACCTTGGTGGTTACATCTTCAATTCCAACAAGAATTAATGCAGTCTTACCCTCAATGGGCAACTCTTCGGTTAAATTTTTCGACCAATACCCATTCTTCAAAAGATTGTTTTCGGGAGAACTCTTCGATTGAACAGCATCTACCCCACAATGATGGTTTGTTAGGAAAAGTCCCTGAGCGGAAACCAACTCACCAGTACAGCCGCCATCATCGAACTGAACAATGGCATCCTTTAAACTTGAATGATTAACGCTGTATATGTCCTCGGTGGTTAACTTTAGACCCATTGTTTGCATAGTGGCAATATTCTGATTGAGCAGATTGACAAGCCACATCCCCTCATCGGCTATAGACAGTTTCCAACAAACAACCAGAAGGATTATAAACGTGCTTTTAGCAAAAGATTTAACCATATTAACCTAATATTATTTAGTTTTTTCAATAAAGATATGACCAACTTTTACAATTGCTTTAACTACTTAAAAAATTTAACAACTATTAGTAGTAGGATCAGCAAGAACCCTAACGATACAGTTAGCCTCATATTCGCAGATTGCTTGAGCAATGAAAATTGGTTTGACATCATGTTTTCGTCGATAAACTTAGAATCGGGCAAATCGCGCCAATGCCATTTTCCAATTATTGTCCCATTGTATAGAAGCAGTAACCCAGGATTTGCCCTTACAATAGTTTTTAGGGTAACCTCATCGGCAATTACAAAAGGAAAAGGAATACTATTCATACCAGCAAAACTTTGAATTTGCTCGCGCGATGTAGATGTTGCACAAATAAAGCCATACCCTTTTTCATTAGCCTTATAGTACAACTCCGATAATTTTTTAAATGCATCAACCTCAGTTCTATCAAGCCTTGAGGACACAACGAGAAAACTATACCCAGAAGAATTTACAAATTTCTCAGTAACGTCCTCATCCTCTAAAGTACGTAAAGAGAAGTTTGTGATTGGAGGTGTATATCCCTTCTTAACCAATGTTGATTTAGAATCAACAAAAGTCCAAGTAGAATCATTCCAAGGATAATCGCTCTCATCGAACTCCTTTACCTCGCCATTCTTTTGGTAATAGAGTTTCGTTTTGTACTCATCGGATGGGGCACCGTCAGGAACAATCATATCATTGTGAATATTTACACCAACGTGGTATGGACGAAAATCGTAAGCGGGTAAATATCTATATCCATAAATTGATGGCATAAACGACACGATGATTAAAACCGCCAACAAGGCTAATTCCTTCCACTTAGCAAAAGTTAGCGGTAAGTTTTTTCGGTATATTAAAAGAACTACCGCTGCGGCAAAAAATACTATGTTTTTATAAAACGTTTGCCAATTGGATAGATGAACGGCATCGCCAAAACAACCACAATCGGAAACTGGGTTAAAAATGGCCAGTATAAGTGTTAATGGTGTAAACAAAAGCATGAACAGGAAGGCGCCCCAGGCTGCAAGCCTGAGTTTTACACCAAATAGCAATGTTAATCCTATCAAGAATTCGGCAGCACAAAGAATAAAAGAAAATGCCAATGATAGCGGCTCCAAAAAATTAAGATGAAATGCCACAAAGTAATCGTGGAATTTATAGGCCGAACCCAATGGATCGATACCCTTAACAAATCCAGAGAATATAAATACTATGGCTAACAGATAACGGCTAATAGTTACTATATGCTTCATAATTTGGAGTTTAATCGTTAACAGTATATATTTTTAAATAGGTTACCTCAACACTCCATGAGCCTTGATGGCTTCCATAATTTTAGCGAAGATCTCGTTAGGTTTCTGCATTTGCCCATCGGGAGTGTTACACCTGATCACCTTAAAACAAGAGTCAATGCTCTCTTGCTCGAGGTAAACTTTCCGAACTCGTTCCTGAAAACTCAAATCTTTCTCGTGAATATCGTCTTTGCCTTTAAGGTAACCTCTATCATCGCCGGAGCGTTGCTCGGTTAGCCTAGTTTTGGTAAACTCAAAAGGAACATCAAGGAATATATTTAAATCGGGTTTGGGAATCCGAAAGTAATCAAACTCTAGTTTAAAAATCCAATCGCGTAAAGCGCTCCTTTCCAAATCGGATTTTTGCTTGGCACACTGAAATGCAATATTTGAATAAACATACCTATCGAGCAGCACAATATGTCCCTGATTTAACCATTCCTCAATTGTTTTTGCAGCATCCATCCTATCAGTAGCATAAAGCAAGGCAACAACATACGGATCCACTTGGTTGATATCGCCTAAATCGCCCCGAAGAAACCGAGCAATTAACTCACCAAAAAAAGGCGATTCAACACGGGGAAAATGAAGAAAGTGAGTAGGTACTCCCTTATCAACAAAATGGTTATTTATAAGATTAATTTGGGTTGATTTTCCTGCACCATCAAGTCCCTCTATCACTATCAAAGCCATTGTAAATCTGTTTTTTATTTAAATATGTAGAATTAAAAATTATAACCTTAGCAATTTTCAATCAATGTTTCGTATTTTTAACCACAAAATACCACGCAAGATAGAAAAAAATGGAACATATTGGGTCTCATCTAAAACAAAGGCAAACCATTACCAGTAATGGTAAAATAATTAATATCTCCAAGCCTCTAGTTATGGGGATTGTTAATGTTACTAGCGATTCCTTTTTTAGCGCCAGTCGATTCCGTTTTTCCCATTCAATTGCCCGCAGAGCGGAACAAATTATCAACCAGGGAGGCACCATGATTGATGTTGGCGCCTGCTCTACACGTCCGGGAGCTCAACTCGTTAACGAGGAATTAGAACTTAAGCGGCTTTCCCGAGCGCTCAATGCAATCAGGAAGAAGTACCCCGACGCAATAGTATCGATAGATACGTTTAGATCGAACGTGGCAAAAAGGATGGTTTTGGACTTTGGTGCCAATATCGTTAATGATATTTCGGCAGGCGAAATGGATCCTAAAATGTTTGAAACAATTGCAGAACTTAAAGTTCCATACATTCTTATGCACATGAAGGGAACTCCCAATAATATGCAGAATAACCCTACATACGAGAATGTTATCAAAGAAATTTTCATCTACTTTAACGAAAAAATTGAAACGCTAAAAAGACTTGGAGTTAACGATATAATTATTGATCCGGGCTTTGGCTTTGGCAAAACTATTGATCACAACTTTACAATTCTCAAAAACCTGAATGCATTCCAACTATTCGAACTTCCTATCCTTGCAGGCGTTTCAAGAAAATCTATGATTTACAAATCGCTCAATACAACACCAGACCAAGCGTTGAACGGAACTACCATTTTGAACACACTTGCACTGCAAAATGGCGCAACCATACTCAGGGTTCATGATGTTAGGGAAGCCTTAGAAACAATAAAACTATTTGAATTAACCCAAAAACAACCCGATTTTCAGTATTTATAGCGAATAGGCATGATTCCAAATTTCATTAATCTATTTATTACAATCAGAGTTCTCGATATCATAGATATTATTCTGGTAGCATTCCTGCTTTACCAAATCTATATGCTAATTCGAGGAACAGTCGCCATCAATATTTTTACGGGAATTGTCGTGCTATACATTATTTGGCTGGTAGTTCGCGCCCTAAACATGGAGCTGCTGAGCGGAATTCTTGGTCAAATCATTGGGGTTGGTGTTATTGCTATTATTATAGTATTTCAACAGGAAATCCGTAAATTCTTACTATTTATCGGCAACAGGTATTTATCGAAAAGCAAATTTTCTTTAGAAAATTTGCTTTTCCCAAAACAAAAAGAGAGTGTTGCCCCTGTAAATATTGATGCCATTGTTAAGGCTTGCCGCAATATGTCAGAAACAAAAACAGGTGCGCTGATTGTTATTGCCCGTAAATCGGAACTTGAATTCTATGCAGAAAGTGGAGATATAATTGATGCAGAAACATCGAGTCGATTACTCGAGAATATTTTTTTTAAAAATAGCCCTCTACATGATGGTGCAGTGATTATTGTGAACGACAAAATTCACGCTGCCCGTTGCGTTCTCCCTGTTTCTGAAAATATAAATCTGCCTCCTCACTATGGGATGCGCCATAAGGCAGCAATTGGGATCAGCGAAGTTACAGATGCTCTGGTAGTGCTTGTATCAGAAGAAACGGGCAAAATCAGCTTTGTATCGCATGGATCAATCAAATATGGGGTACCTACGCAGGAATTAAAATCTTTACTTGGCGAAAATCTTTCCAACATATCGAAATAGCAGACAATCTGCCGGTTAATAAAATATAAGATTTTTATGGGTTTTTATCCGTAAAAACTTTACTTTTGATGCTCTTGGGACATAATTTCGATGCGTTATGATTAAGTATTCTATCACAAAGTCGGATCAGACTTTGAATGGTGAAGTTTCCCTTTCGCCCACAAAGCCTTTGAGCCACAAATTTCTTACCATAAGAATTTTAAAAAGTTCGAATCTCACCCAGCGAATAACCACTGAGAATGAGGATGCTCGAATACTCGACAAAAATCTGTTGAACGAAGGAATCAAAAAAAACAGAGGTTCATCGGCTAAGGCCATTCGGCATATCCGATCGTTTATAAACTATTTCGGTGGAGAATGGATAATCTCCTCATCGGATGTTATAAAGGATAAATCGATTCCCAAAACAATTAAGGTTCTTCAAAAATTTGGGCTAAAAGTAAACTTTGAAGAACGTTCGGGAAGGCCTCCATTTAAAATAACCGGTAAAAATTTAAATGGACAAATATTCCGGGTTAGCAGCTCCATAAATAGCAAGATTATTGAAGCACGGATGTTACTGTCTCCGAATATACAAAAGGAGATGATTACGGAGCTGAAGGATCAAATTATCCAATCGGGCTACGCCGTAATGACTTTAAGAGCACTGCAATACTTGGGCATAAACACCGATTGGAAAGAGGAAGAAATCCTAATTGAACACGAAATCTACGACGGCACTGAACTTGTAATTGAGGCCGATTGGAGCATGGCATCGTACTGGTATCAGATGATTGCACTTTCGCAAAAGGGCACAATTGCTTTAATAGGATTAAATCCGGAAAGTTTCCAATGCGATTCTGCTGTCAAGGATATTTTCAAAAATTTTGGTGTAGAAACTCAAATTACCCCGGATGCAATAAAAATTAAGCGGAAAGGTAAGGTTGTCAAAAAGTTTGAACACGACTTTACTACCTACCCCGATTTAACCCCTGCCGCTGTAGCAACCTGTGTTTGCTTGAATATTCCTTTCAGGATCTCGGGTATAGAATATCTTCGCCAAAAGGAAACCGACAGGGTTGAATCCCTTCAACTGGAGATGGCAAAACTAGGAGCCGTTCTGAAACTGGAAAATGCTGGAATCCTGGTTTACGATGGAAAAACTAAACTTAAAGGAATAAAAGAAGTAGAGTTTGATACGCACGACGACCATAGGATGGCCTTATCGCTAGCTCCAGTATGTCTAAAGGACATTAAGGTTACTATTGATAACCCCTGGGTTACCAATAAATCGTACACCACATTCTGGGATGATCTGAAAAAAGTTGGGTTTGAAGTTATATCATGATAAAGAAAAGAGGCCCACAGGCCTCTTTCTTTCTTTTATTAATTATGGCTTCTTCCAGACCAATGTATTGGCAATAACATCATGTAGGGCTTGTTTCTTATCTGTAAATCCTGCCATAATATATCCTATCCAGAAAATCATTCCCGAAATGATCTTAGAAAAATACCGACCTGTGGCTCTTCCAAATGAAATTCTACCACCCATGTCATCTGTTACAATAATTCCCAAAACAATTTTTCCAATTGTTCCTTGATATTTCGAAGATTCCATCAATGCAAAGTAAAGCCATCCCGCAGCAACGCTTAGCATTGCGAACAGAAATATGGTTCCAACTATTGTTCCCGCCACACCGAGTGCTTGAATATCCGACAAATCACCGTTCGAAGCCTTAACAGCAGTGTAAATAATAGACCCAATAAAGGGCAATAATAGAATAAACTGAACAACCCCTAAAATAGCACCATCGAGCAAATGAGCAATAAAGCGCCACCAAAATCCTGCATATTTCTTTTCCATACTTCTATGAATTAAGCTTATTAATCAAAATACGTCCTTGTATTGATTAAAAAATTGGCAAAAAGTTTAACCACCTCAACATTAACAGAATTTCCAAACTGACGGTAGGCAATTCGACTGGTTGGATGAATTTTGAAGGTATCGGGAAAACTTTGCAATCGTGCACATTCACGAGGGCTTAACCGACGTTTCAATGGTCCCACAATTGATGTTTGCGTTATTGCCACCAATGCAGGGAAATGGGTTGGTGCTTTTGCCCTTAATCCCGAAGGGCGAAAATGCATAATGGTGTCCCACAGGTTTGGAGTAGCTGTTTTGCCAGCCTGCCACTCAAATTTAGCCTTAGCCCCTTTGAAAGCAGGATTTTTACGAGCTTTTACCAACCAACGTGATAAAAACTTCTTATTTACCTTGTAGAGCTGCTGATTCTTCAGGATAAAATTTTGCTTCCATTTAGGATATAGCACAAATTCCTCCCGAGGAACTTCTTTATCGAAATAATCAGCCCAAACCGGGAATCCCGGTAAATCGCCCTTTATATTCTTAATAAACTCATTCCAAAGCTCAATAATTGACTCCTCGCGTTTGCTTAACTTATATTTACGAGGATTCGGCAAATCAGGAACAACAACCGATAAGGCATCTGATGCTTTATACTTAGCTGGCTTAACCGGTAAGAAGGGAAGATCGCCAATGTCCTTACGAACACAAGCAATAAACACCCTCTCGCGGTGCTGAGGAACCCCCAAATAATGTGGGCTGTAAATAATGGGTTCCGGCGACACGTTGTACCCCAAATGCCTTAAGTTATAATGAATGATTTTCCAAGTGTTTCCGCCATCGTGACCAGCAAGATTCCTAACATTTTCAAGGAGTATATACTTGGGCTGATGATGCTTTACAATTCGAACAATATCAAAAAATAGGGTTCCTCTCGGATCGTTTATTCCCTTACGGTTACCGGCCTTGGAAAACGATTGGCAGGGAAATCCGGCGCAAAGCACATCGTGTTCGGGGATATCCTTTTCATCAACAGTTCGAATATCGCCCCGCGGTTCGATACCAAAATTATCGAGGTAAACCTTTCGGCAATCGGCGTCAATATCCGATGCAAAAACACACTCGGCGCCTAACTGGCTAAGCGCAATATGAAAACCACCTATACCACAGAATAAATCAATAAATTTGAGTTTTTCCATGGTTCAAATATAGAAAATAGCGATGAATAAATCATCAGAAATTAAACATGTAGCGAACGGCCTCGCCAAATTCGCGGCTCCAGAACCATTCGGCATGCCGACCATCAGGGGCTATTTTCACCTTCAACTCGCGCTCATTCTCAAATCCTGCAACCGTTAACAGTTCGACAGTTCGATTCACATCATCCACTAAACCATCACCCTCCTTCGCGCCTGCCAAGAAATAGATATGCTGAAATTTCCGGTGCTTATACTTCTGAAGGTAAACGCTAAGCTTTGGGGCAAACCATATTGAGGGAGAAAAAACGCCGGCATTGCCAAACACCTCGGGGTATTCCAGCGCTGCGTACAGCGATATTAAGCCGCCCAGGGAACTTCCCATTATTGCGGTATTCTCCCTACCTGAAAGAGTACGATAATGCCTATCGATGAAAGGTTTTAAAGTATTTACTATGAATTTCACGTACTTATCGCCATCGCCACCAATGCCCAAAGAATCATTCTTCCAAGGCGAATACTCATTAATACGCTCCTTATCATCGTTGTAAATTGCCACAACAATGGCGGAGAATCCACGGTAGGTGTATAAACTATCCAAGATCTCATCGACCTTCCACTCGCCCGCAAACGAAGTGGCATTATCGAACAAGTTCTGCCCATCGTGCATATAAATCACCGGGAATAAGTTGCCCGATGAGTAGTTGGGCGGCAGGTATAGCCGAATGGTACGCTTACGCTCTAACTGAGGTATTTCGAAAATTGTTGGCAAATAACGCACCCCTTTTGTGGCTGTAGATACCATTTGCTTTTTGGGTATCAAATCGCGCCAAGCTTGCACCTTAAGGAATACCGTATCGACCAATCCTTTTGCAAAATAACGATTAGAAATATCGGCTCCGGTGCTATTCACCTCAACATTCAGCCAGCTGCCCCGGCATAGCTTAAACTCGAAAGAATCAACCTCTGCGGGCAACGATAGCATTAAACGTCCATTTTTATCAGCCTCAAAAAAGTAGACTGAATCATGGGTATTCCAGTTATTCAGCGATGATGCCAAAAAGATAGTATCGTTTTTAGGCGTATTTGCGGGTAAAGAATCTATAACAATCACAGTTTGAGAATTGGAGTACTCAGTAAAAGTAACAACCAACGCAACAAGCAGCATCAACTTCCGGAGCATAGGCATTTGATTGAGTTTATTCAAAGATAGCACAATCGGTTAAATATTTAAAACCGAAAATGGCTAGATATTTGTAAAAACACTTTTACACCATTATATTTGCGGTGCTTTTGGCCCCATAGTTCAGCTGAATAGAACGTCAGATTCCGGTTCTGAAGGTCGTGGGTTTGAATCCCTCTGGGGTCACTTTACTCTCTGTATGTAATTGATATACAGAGAGTATTTTATTTTACGTACACTATTACGCACACCAAACCGTTAAAACCTCCATAATTCTAGGTTGATTTTTTTAACGCAAATATTAACTAAAATCAATCAATTATGGCAGTAAATCAATTTTCTTTTTCGGAAAGTCAGTACGATGACTTTTATCAGATGTTAAAACAACTAAACACGGTTAACTGGGGAACGTGGAACACAAAGGAGTGGTTAAGGTTTGAGGGTATGCCCGCCTACTCCATTAATCAGTACCAACAGGACAATGGAAAGCAGTTTGTGGTGGTTAAATTCGATGCAATGGTTAAACTACCAGACGGTCGCAAGGGTAAACGGTTCAAAGTTGGAGGTCAAAGAAATTACCAGCCTATTTGCGAATACTTTTAAAGGTTGGATGATGATGTTATTTTGAGGGTGTGAATTAGTTTGCACCCTTTTTTATTGTTAAATATTTGTTTCTCAATACTCACTTTTGATAAAATCATATTGTTTTTTACACAAAATCAATCATATTTCCCAATTATAGTTGATTTATGTTAAAATCCCTAGTAGTATGGTGCAAATAGGGAAAAATCCCCCCATTTGAACAGCAACAGAATTACGTTCTTTTGATTTTATAATTATTCACATTGAATACTATTTTTAGCATCCGTTAACTACATAGGGTATAATAATCCCATGTAAACTATTGCACCATTATAAATAAGAAAAGCCAACGGTGGACAAATCCGCTGGCTAATCCGACTAGATGGACAAAAAGAGTGTTACATACTTTTGATAACTAAAGCGAGGTTCTTGTAGTTAACTTCAAAACGCTTTGCAGAATTACCGTCTAAGCCTAATATTTTGCTCAATTGGTACACGTCCATTGAACTTATAAAACCTTTTTCTAGGTGTTCATTCATGGTTTTGGCTAAATTTTCCCAATACGCCACCAACTGCAACTTTTTATCCGTATCTGCATAAATCCGGTTTTTATCCAATTCAATTTCCAAACCTTCATTGTTAACCTCAAATGCTCCGATATTCCAGTTTATTAGGTGTTTATGTTGAGGCAATAGGCGAAATACGCTAAATTGGCCGTTCCTGTTATACTGGCTTATAGAACCTGGCACTAAAAGAGTGCAGGCTGTTATAAAACCCTGCCTATCAACCTGTAACATCTCTGCAAGTTTAACAGGGTTTGGCTTAAATGTTCCTGTTTTTAGAGGACTGTGCTTAATAAGTTGGCTATCAAAATACTCAATCGGACTTGAAACAACCTCAAAAGCGGTGGCTTCGTCAATTTCAGCATCGAACAAATTGAAGTCCGCTGTGAATTTCTGCAATACAGCGTTACAATTTTCAACTAATTGCTTTGCAAACTCGGCTCTCTCTCGGTTTGCTCTTTCATTCTCAAAAATTAACTTTTTCATTTTTTTGTCTTTTAACTGTTAGAAATTAATTTAATTATCTCTTGCGCTCCTTGTTTCGTGGGAGTTACTATATTTACATCTGTTTCATTGGAATAAACGGCCATAGGTTCGCCACCCCCGTACACATTCAGAGTTTTGCGGGTTCGCTTTATTAGCCGCTTTATTTCGTTGATTTTGTGCTTTTTCGTCATTTTCAATCAGTTTTAAAATTTCATCAATACTGTTTCTCATCTCTAAGAGTTCGTTTCTGTATTTTTTTCTCTCGTTTTCTGTAAAATTCATATTCTCAAATTTTTATTGTTAGTAAAATTTCACTTCGTGCCAAACAACCGCTTTTGTCTTTTTCAACTCTCCTAAAGGCTTACATATCTTTTTGCCGAACGAAGTCGAAAAGAATAAATCATCATCATTTGGCTCTTCATTAGGCCGTGGGTTATCCCAGAACCAAACCGAAAGCAACAAGTCGTTTTTTACAAGCCGCTTAATCTCATTAATCTTACTTTGCCTGCTCATCATTCTGCTTTTTTAATTTCTCGATTAATAACTCCAAATCGGATTCACTTAACTGCGATAGGTCTGTTATCGGTTTGGGCAATACATGGGTTAAAAGTTTCTCCAGAAACATAACCCGCTGTGAGGGTTGCAACTTCTCAAAATCGCTGTGTAAGGTTTCCCAGTGTTGTTCTAAGAATAATTGCACCATACTCCTCAACTCCTCTGTGGTTTTATTGGGTACTCCTTTTTTTCGGCCTCCTGTTTTCTGCTTTCTCATATTCAAATAGTTAAATATTTATCTATTATTATCTACTTTATTAGCGAGCAACATCGCACTTATACGTTGGTGTATTCGTGTCAATCGGCTGTGGTTGGTTTCTATTTAGTTCGATAATTTTATCGTAAACTTGTTGAGGGTTGTGTGATTCTGCCCAATAAGGGAGTATAGCAAGTAGATTTTTTTCGAGATAAATCTTATAGTTAGCATCGGATACCTTTATGGATTCTAGGTATGGGCGCATAATTTCAATAGTACCCTCGAAAAGTTCATTAACAGTCTTTTTTCTACTCTCTGCCTCCTTTAAATTTCGATAGTGTTTAATTGCATTGGCTTGCTCATCCGAACTTCTGTTAAAAAAGTTTACAAAATATTGAGCAGCTTCGTTCAAATTCATTGTTACTAACTTATCATAATTTCTATTGATGAAGTAGTCAATTAAATGCATAGGTCTTTCGCCTATTGCGCTCAAATATCTCTCTGCATTCTCGGGAGCTAAAACGTACTCTTTTAACTCTTTTGGTAAGTTGTTATTTAGAATGGTTCTATTTAACGATTTTGTTTCAACCCTAGTAGATGTATCGCTAGTCGGTTTATCGTTTAAATTTGAGGCTATTTTTGCTCTTATTTGGTTAAACTGTGAGTTTATAATTGATAGGCTCAGGTTATCCTTGTAGAAATTGTCATTTAACTGCAATGCCTTATTGAAAAATTCCTTTATAACTGACAGCATTGCATCGCTGTTAAGGTCAGGGTGTAGTTGTTTGAATGCTTTTAGAATATTCCCCGCTGCTTTCGTTTCTTTTCCTTTTGCAGTTATTATGTAGTTTGTATTACGATTTTGTTTATAGCAATCTGTGAAAACATCTATAATAGAATAAACAAAATTATTCTTAGCGGAGGGTTGAGCTTGCTCAACTAATCCCTTTCTTTTGTTATCAGATTCATTTTTAATCTCAATATCAATATCAATATCATTATCAATATCAATATCATTATCAATTAGGGTTTTTGAAATAACCGTTTGGTTTTCTGAAAAACCGTTCGGTTTTTTCGGTCTGCCTCCTAGTTTTCCGTTTTGTTTGTTCTTTTCACAGATAGCCTGATACCTCGATATGTTCGCATCCATTGCAGGCTTTAAAAACCTAAACGCAAGGTTAATGGTTGATGACTGCTCGGGCGTTGTTCCCGAAATATGGTAGTTGAAAATAGCGTCAAGTAAATCGCCTTTTTGTTCCTGAGAAAGCAACTTTATAGCATCATACCAACTGGTGTATAGAATGAATGATTCTCGCTCCATAACTACCAGAATTTTGGATTGGTTGACAAAAACTCAACATTAGCCTCTTTGGTAACTGGGCAAATATTTTTATAGATGACTTTAACCTGATTGCGTTTTCTTAGGTGTGCAATGTACCTGCAAACATTCTGGATTCTTATTCCTGTTAGTTCAGAAACCTGCATTCGTGTGAGCGGTTGCTGAAATAATGCTATTGATACTCGTCTTTGTTGATCTGAAAAGTTTTGTCTACTCCTAATAGATTTGTAGTTATGATTGGCTATTTTTATACTGTTCATTTGAATTGGATTTATTTGTTTTGTCTTATTCCTAGGCCGCTCCGTCAAGCGGTCTTTTTATTTAGACTAAATCTAAACTTTCAAATTGGGCAAATTTTTTTATCGCTTCTTAGTTTTGGCAATATCCTCCAATACTTCGCTTGTGGCGAAAATCAACTTTCGGCCAAACTGTTTAAAGCGAATACGTCCAGACTTTTTAAGCTTGTGAGCGGTAACGATTGAGCAACCTAAGAAATTAGCCAACTCCTCTATTGAATAAAGGTAGGTTTCGGCTTTTGGTGCGAGTGTTGTGGTTGCTGGTTGATACTTAGCAATGGTATCCTCAATTAACTTTTGTAGATACTCGGGTGTGGTTACAATTAACTGGTTCATATTATAACGTATTTAAGTTTGTTTCTCTTGTTTACAAATATAATACGTTATAATAGATATAACTATTTGATATACTGTATTTTATGTAGTATTCTGTGTAGTTTTTGTAGTATTTTTATATCCTATAAATCAATTAGTTAGATTTGGTTTGTAGTAATTTTTCGAGTTTTGTAGTATAAACCCTCCTTGTTTGCTCTGAATCTGGTCTTTTTATGCTATCGTTTAAGGTCTTTTTATTGACATTTTTGTTCGGAAAATTAAAATGTGACAATATAAACTCAATAATATTGCTTTGCTTAATACCCAATAGTTCATGTTCAATAAACTTATCTATTATAACATACAACTTCCAGTCCGTATTATTCCAGTCGTATTGTTTAGTTAGAGCCTTTGTTGTTAACAATTCAATAAAGCATTCTTTTAAATCCCTAGAGATGAAATCATCAACAATCAAAGATTCTATTAAATTAGTGTAATCGGGAGTTTTCTCCGCTTTTTTAAATGGTGGGTAATTTGAAAAGTATAGAGGTGTTTCAAGTATCTTCTCCCACGCCTTGTATTCAACAGCTGTTTTTTTCCCCCAGTCATAAATATCAGCAGGGTTTATTTTGTATGTAATTGGGTTGCTTTTTATATCTACAACGCTTGGCAATATTCCCGTTTTATTCCATACCTTTGTAAGTAACATTTCTCTAATCGTTTCCGCTGATTCTAAAAAGGGTTTTTCAATTTCCTTTTGATACTCCTCAATAAATCCCTTCGCATAATCAGCAAAAGGAAAAAACTCTTTATAAAATCCGTTATCAATAAGCAAAAACGCTTTTTTTACCATTGGTATTCCATTAAACCCATCGGAATTGAAGTAAATAAAATCGTAATTCCCGAGATAATATTCATAAATATTTCGGGGTGTGGTTGTAAACTTTAGTGCTACTATTTCCATATTAGATATGATTAACTGCTTCAATTTTTTGCTCTAGTGTTATCGGGTGGTAACGTCCAAAGGGGTCACGCTTTGGGCTGTGTCCAGTCATACTCTTAATTACTTCGTCCTTTACAAATGGGTATAAAATGCTAATGAATGTTTTTCGTGCAATATGTGAGCTGGCAATCTTTTTGAGTTCCACAACCTCCTCTTTATTCGTATTTGGGTTTAACCTTAGTATTGTTCTATTCAATTCGCAAGCGACAAACAACTCCTTTAGGTAAACATTAAAATTAACATCGCTAATAAAAGGTAACAACTTGTCGGTATTCTCATATTTCTTTAGAATGGTTTGCGCCTTTTGGTTCAATGGTATAACGCAAACATTGGAGTTTTCTTTTTTGGTTTTAATCGGTATGTAACGAACAGTATTATCGACAATGTTATCCTTTGTAAGCCTCAACAAGTCCGAAACCCTGCAACCAATACAGCACTGAAAAATGAATAAATCTCGAACCCTATCAAGTTTCGGGTCGCTTGATAGGTCTTTACTGTAAATTATTTCCAATTCGTCTTTTGTTATGGGTATTGGTTCGCCGTAAACTTCCATATCAATTTTAAACCGTTTAAACGGATTGGGAACGGTTAACCACTCCTTATCCTCTGCATACTTAAAAAAGGCTCTTAATCGTTTTAAATTGCTTATAACGGTGTTTTTTCCCTTGTTAACCAATAGGTAACTTTCAAATTTTTCTATTGTTTCCTTTGTGATGCTGTTCAGATTTTCGCTTTTGCCTAAAAAATCATTGAAGTGTTTGAATGTAACCTTCATCTGTTTCATTCTGCCAACGCTTATTTTCTGCTCAACTAGTTTTTTATAGTCCTCAAAGTAACGGTTGATGCTATTATCATCGGTTTTTACAACATTAGTCTTTTTGCTAGTGTCCAGTTTTTTCAACTCATCTCTAAAAAGTTGAATAGTTAATGTTTTTTCGAGTGCTGCATACCTTTGATAAATATCTGAGGCGTATTTCTTAAATGTGGCTAATTCTCCATTAATACGTGATGAAGTAAGTCCGTTTTCGTCCACGTTGTTCTTTTTTACTTCCTGTTTTTCCTTATCCCATTTAGCGGAGTCAATTCGATAGCCTGTGTAATACTTTAAACGGGGCTGTATTTTTTTGCCTGTTTTACTTAACCCTATACCATCATACCAATCAAACCAAACAAGCATATTTATAGGTAGGTTCTTTTCATTGCCTCCTCTGCTTTCTAGGTAGAAATTAATTTTCAGACTCATTGTGTACGTATTTTTACAAATTTACGTACACTTTTTGATATAATCTAATAATATGTAATAAATTTAGTTTTATATTTGCGTACACAAAACGCCTAATTATAAGCATTTATGACAATATATTTTTATCAACTGAATTTAATTAAAATATTAAAAGTAATCCCTCTGGGGTCACAGGAATGGTCAATCCTTTACGGGTTGGCCATTATTTTTTGGTGGAATTACAATAACCGCCAGAGGGATCATGGAGCGCAGCGGAACTAATCCCTCTGGGGTCACAGGAATGTTCAATCCTTTACGGGTTGGCCATTTTTTTTTGATGGAGAGTCCTAATCCAATAAAAAAGAGTCGACAACCTAGCTCAGAGAGTCGAAATCCTATGAAAAAGAGTCGGTAACCTAGCTAAAAGAGTCGAAATCCTATAAAAAAGAGTCGGCAACCTAGCTCAGAGAGTCGAAATCCTATGAAAAAGAGTCGGTAACCTAGCTAAAAGAGTCGAAATCCTATAAAAAAGAGTCGGCAACTTAGCTCAGAGAGTCCTAATCCTATCAAAAAGAGTCGGTAACCTAACTAAAAGAGTCGAAATCCTATAAAAAAGAGTCGGCAACCTAGCTCAGAGAGGGTCTATTCAATAAACTAAACTAGGTGGGGTAATTCTTGAGCAATTAATCTGTTTCCATAAAAAAGAGCACGCATCTAAAGAAGGCGCGCGCAAGTCAAAAATAAACGATGAATATGCCTTACTCAATGTTTGTCTTCTCAACAATATAAAGCGGCCTGTTCAACACATTGGTGTTTATTCGGCTTATGTACTCGCCAATAATTCCAATGGAGAAGAGCTGAATGCCCCCAATGAACATTGAGCTAACAATAAGCGATGTCCATCCCGTGATTGTTTCGTGTAGAACGAAATGGGAGAATAACGCGTAAAGTATAATCAGGAAAGCCAAACCCGCAATGAAGAATCCAATATTGGTGACAAGCTTCAGGGGTTTATCGGAGAATGCGGTAATGCCATCGATGGCAAATTTCTTCATCTTGCTTAACGAGTAGCCCGTTTTACCTGCCTTTCGGCCATCCCTCTCGAATTCAACAAAGGTGGAGCGAAAACCAAGCCATGCAATCTGCCCCCGCAGGAACTTATTCTGCTCGGGCATCATCCGGAGGTAATCCACTATTTTTTTATCAATCAATCTAAAATCGCCAACATCCAAAGGAATACTAACAGAGGTTAATCGCTTTAAAAGTCGATAGAATAGTTTTGCCGTGATCCTTTTGAACAAGGTTTCGCCTTTGCGTTTGGTTCGTTTGGCGTAAACTACCTCAAAGCCCTGCCTATGCCTACTGTAAAGTTCGGGGATTAGCTCTGGAGGATCCTGTAAATCGCCATCGATTATCACCACAGCATTGCCTTTGCAATGATCAAGACCTGCGGTAACGGCAATTTGATGCCCAAAATTCCGGCTAAAGTTTATATACTTAACCCGATTATCGGAATTGGCTAACTCAACAATACGGAATAAAGTTGCATCGGAACTACCATCATTTACAAAGATCAACTCATAATCATCGGTAACATTCTTAACAGAATTGGTTAACCGGAAATATAACTCCGATATAATTTCGCCCTCGTTAAACAGAGGTACAACAACTGAAAGTTCAATCATAGCTTTCTATCTTTTAACCTATAAACTACAATGTTGTTTCGGGTATAAACAGTGTCATAATTAAAATTCCTTTCAATGAAATCTTTCACACCTGCCTGATAGGCAACTACGCTACAATTTTCCTCAACATTACGCCAATCGGTATTTAGCGAAACAGATATGCCGTTCTCGCGCAGTACCCTTTGATAAAAAAGGATGTGCGCAAAGTATCCATCGTGAAGCAATACATGATTGCTGAGATCGTACTGGCCATTAACAGCATCCTTAAGAAAGTAACCGATATTGTAGGTCTCAACATCCCAGGAGAATTCATGGGGAGGAATCATTCTTTTCAAGGTGCCATACACCGGCCTATAAAACACCGCAATAAGCAATAAAAAGGGTATAGCCCTAAATATGTAGATTTTAGTAGCCGTAAAATTTCTTATAATGCCGAAAACTGAATAGATTAGTATTGATACAAGAATTGCAAAGAAAGGATATAGAGGCGTGGTGTACCATTCGAGCTTTGTTTTGCTTACCGATATGATAAGAAAATAGCATACAGTTGAGATTGAAGAAAATATGGTGACACTCTTTATGCTTTTATCTTTACTGAAAAGGCCAGCAATAAGACCAAGTGGAACAAAAAGTAACCAATACCGGTAATGATGCAACCGTAGCATACTGAAATAGTACCAAAAATCGGCAGCATGGCCTTCGTTCACCTCAAAGTATCGACCGCCCAACTCGTTTTCCCAAACGGCCCTTAGGTAACCCGCATTGCTATACTCTCGCAACAAATAATAGCCACCGATAGCTGTGATAAACACAAGTATTCCAATGTACAAATGCTTTGATTTTGCGATAGACAGAACCTTGCTTCGAACAAATGCATAAATAATCAATGCCGGAACAAAGAGTAAACCTGCAATTCCTTTTGTCAGAGTTGCTAGGATTATGCCGACAACAGATAAGTATAGATACTTAGGTTTATCCGTTTCGATATATTGAAAGAATAGCAGAGAGTAAACTGTCGTAAAAAGCGTTAGCATTGAGTCGTAATCGCCTGTTCGTACTGCATGCACATGAATATAGCCAAAGGAGGTTAAAAGAACCATTACCGTAAAGAATCCAAGCCATTGATTCTTCAAATACCGGAGCGAGAAAAAAACTAAGAACACACCGAGAATTAATGCAGCCAAAGCAGCGGGCAAACGGACTGACAATTCTCGAACCCCAAATAAATTCATACATAAAGCCTGACACCAAATCATCAGCGGCGGCTTAGTGTTCCACATATCGGGCTTGCCCTCAAAATGGGTGACTAAAAAATTCTCATCCTTGGACATCTCGTAAGCGTTATTCGCCAAACGAGCCTCGTCGAAAATTCGAATAGGCAACCGCTCAATATGTCCAAATAAAGTGAAGTAAGCGAGAATAAGCAGAATAAAATACTTAACTAGATCCTCAGTTTTAACTCTTTGCATTCAATTTCTTTTTAAACTCCTTACAAACATCGGTTAATCCGCACTCCTCGCATTTTGGCTTACGGGCAATGCAAACATACCTGCCGTGCAGTATCAGCCAGTGATGGGCTTTAGGTAGCAACTCCTCGGGGAAATACTTAACCAACTGCTGCTCCACGGCCAGCGGTGTTTTGGCATTGGTAACTAAACCTATCCTGTTGGCAACCCTAAAAACATGGGTATCAACCGCCATTGCGGGTAGGTTAAAAACTACCGATGCAATAACATTGGCTGTTTTGCGGCCAACTCCGGGCAACCGCTGTAACAACTCCACATCCGAAGGTACAACACCACCGAACTCCGCTTGAAGTGTCTTTGCCATTCCTACCAGGTGCTTTGCCTTATTATTGGGATACGAACAGCTTTTGATATAACTCAGTACCTCTTCAACGCTGGCTTTCGAAAGGGTTTCAGCATCGGGGAAACGTTCAAAAAAAGGAGGCGTAATTATATTAACCCGTTTATCGGTGCACTGGGCGCTAAGAATAACGGCAACAAGCAACTCGTAAGCGTTACCGTAAACCAACTCGGTTTCAGCAACAGGGCGTGCCTTGCTAAAATATTCAATTACCCTGGCGTATAGATCTTTCTTGGATATCATTAAATCGCTGTAATAGTGATAAACAAAAGTAATGTAAATGTGAAAAGTTAAATGTAAAAAGTTAAAAGATTTTTGAATGGCTATGGTCGTTTGATTATATTAATTCCATACTTCGATTTCTAACTTCCGAATTCTACATTCCCTTCACAATTAACTTTTGTATGCTAACTTTGCACCTGAATTAAAAAAAAAGCACATTGGCAACAATCTATCTTCAGGCAGAGAATCTGAGCAAATCGTTTGGCGATTTAACAATATTCCGCGATATATCACTAAGTCTTTTCCAGTATCAACGCACGGCAATAATAGCAAAGAATGGTACGGGAAAATCTACATTACTTAACATTCTCACCGGAAAAGATTCCCCCGATACAGGGAAAGTTACCCTCCGCAATGATGTAAAAGTTGGATATCTGGCGCAGAACCCCGATCTGAACGAAAAAGCCACCATCCTTGAGAACGTATTTGGTGCCGATGATGAGATTTCTACTACAATTCGCAACTACGAAAAGGCGCTTGCAAAGAACGACAAGGATTTGCTCCACCATGCCATGGAGGCTATGGATAGATTGAATATTTGGGAGCGTGAGGTTAAGGCAAAGCAGATTCTATCGAAGCTTAGAATCGAAAACATAAACCAGCCAGTGGCGCAACTATCGGGTGGTCAACGTAAACGCGTTGCATTAGCGGCTGCGCTAATTAGCGAACCCGATGTGCTTATTCTGGATGAGCCCACAAACCACCTAGATTTGGATATGGTTGAGTGGCTCGAGGAATTTTTAACCCGCGGCCAGCAAACCATACTCATGGTTACGCACGACAGGTACTTTTTAGATAGGGTTTGCACCGATATTATTGAGATTGATGGACAAATCGTTTACAACTATAAAGGCAACTACTCATATTTTTTGGATAAAAGAGAGGAAAGAATCAACGCGTTTACCTCGGAGGTTGACAAGGCTACAAATTTACTCCGTCGCGAGACTGAATGGATGCGCCGCATGCCACAGGCTCGCGGAACAAAAGCCAAGTATAGGATTGATGCCTACTACAAGCTGAAGGATGTTGCATCGCAACGGCTCGACACCTCGGAGGTTGAAATCAATGTAAGCACATCGCGACTAGGGAAAAAAATCATGGAGGTAAAAAACCTCAACAAAAGTTTCGGAAGCAAGGTTATTATGAAAGATTTTTCCTACACATTCAACCGATTCGAGAAGTTAGGCATAATAGGTGAAAATGGTACTGGGAAAACCACATTCCTAAATCTTATCACTGGTGCAATTTCTGCCGATTCGGGCGAAGTAGATGCGGGAAGTACTTTGGTTGTTGGCTACTACCGTCAGGAAGGAATGAATATCGATAACAACAAAAAGGTTATTGATGTTGCACGCGAAATTGCCGATGTTGTAACACTGGGCGATGGCAAAACGCTTACCATATCGCAATTTCTGAATATGTTCCTTTTCTCACCCGAGAAGCAGCACACCTACGTGTACAAACTCAGCGGTGGCGAAAAGCGCAGGCTTTACCTGCTTACCATACTAATGCGCAACCCTAACTTCCTCATCCTCGATGAGCCCACTAACGATTTGGACATTCACACCCTGAACATCCTTGAGGATTACCTAAAAAGTTTTCCCGGTGTGGTTATAGTTGTATCGCACGACCGTTTTTTTATGGATAAAGTGGTTGACGGACTACTGGTTTTTGAGGGAGATGGAGAAATAAGTGGATTCCCCGGATCGTACACGGAATATAGAACTTGGGCCATGGAGGAAGAGAAGAATAAACCCAAGGAAAAAAGTCCCGAAAAACCAATTAAGCAGGAGCAACCCAAAACTCAAGCCAAGAAGAAATTAACATTTGCCCAGAAGAAAGAGCTGGAGCAACTCTCGAAGGACATTGAACAACTGGAAAAGGAAAAAACAGAATTAGAAAGCCAACTTAGCAGTGGAAATTTGAATCCACAACAATTACAGGAAAAATCTAACAGGTATCAGGAGATCACTCAAATACTTGAAGGAAAAGAGTTCCGTTGGCTGGAACTAAGTGAGATTGAGGAATAAAAAAGCGCTTCAGATAATCTGAAGCGCTTTTAGCAAAACTCTTTCTTACTTACTCCTTAATCATTTTAATTACCCGACTATTCCCCTTTGCATCAACTATTTTCACAAAATAGATTCCAGGAAATAAACTAGGAGTTTCGATAATAATCCTGGAAGTATTTTGGTAATTCTTCTCATAAACCTGCTGTCCAATCAAATTACTAATAACTACCCTAGTAACCGATGGTGTATTGCCCAAATTTATTCTATTAGAGAAAGGGTTTGGGTATGCATTTACCTTTGATATGCTATTGACATCGATACTTGTTGACACACTAAGCGTCACATTTACAGATGTTGCGGCATTGTTAACTTCAAAAGAGCCATAGTAATCCTGAAATCCTTGAGCCCAAATCTTAAAGCTGAAATAACCGCTCCTGAAATTAGCTACAACTTGACCGCTAACCCCGATATCAAGAGTATCTGTAGTTCCTGCTATCAGTAATTTTGCTGCAAAATCTTTAGTTCCTTTTGAACTAGGAGTAGAAACGTTGAATGTCACGGGGTATTCTTTCTTAACCATTTCCACGGTAGCCGTTGTAAAATCTGAAACATCTACAGAGCCTGAAACATCAACATAGCCTGTTTTTTTAACGGTATACGCATAGTCCGTTCCTGCAAGAATATAGGTAAACAGATAACTACCAACAGGATTTGTTACACCGTTGAAGGTAATTACAGCATCGGTTACCGACTGATTATCGGCAGTAACACTAAATTGAACGGAATAACGAACAAGATATATGGTGATTTCTTGTTCAACATTGGCATCAACATTTACCACACCACTCGATACAACATAGCCAGCCTTAGACACCTCTACAGGGAAATTGCCGGGAACTACATTTACATAACTAACTTGACCATTTGAAGCCGTCGGTTTAACTCCATATCCATACAAATCAACCGATGCATTCTCAACTACACTACCAAATTCATCCTTAACTGTTAGTATAACTGAATATGCTGGTTTGGAGAATGTAAGATTAACCGGCACATCGGCATTCGTTATAGTAAAACTTCCATTAACAGGAGTTTCGTTCGGCTTTGATGCCAAATATGAATAGTTACCCGGCGATAATCCACCAACCACTGCAGTACCGTTACTATTTGTAACTGTGGAGATATTACCCAGCACACTGATATTGATTCCTTCGTAAGGGCTTCCAAACTGATCGACTGCTGAGAATAATGCCCGATAAATATTAGTATTCAGTACTAAATTCTGAGCAACATTGGTGTTAACAACATTTAATGTACCCGTTATATTAGCATACGGTGGTTTGGAAACCGTATAACTTATTCCGTTTTGAGGATTAACCTGTGTAAACACTACACTTCCCAAGTTATTGGTATAAACTGTTCCATAACCATTTAAGTAGACTGCAGCATTATCAACAAAGTTTCCGCTGGAATTTGTTATGCTGAAAGTAACATTATAAGTAGAGGCTGCAATCAATGGCAAAATAACAGTTATATCAGCATCGTCATGAACAGTGGCGGAACCATTTGCCGTTTGATAACCCGCTAACGAAACTTGGTACTGTAACTGATCCGTAAAATCAATGTCAGTGAATGCAACATTACCAGCACCATTTGTTGTTGCAAATCCATATGGTCCTATATCTACCAATGCTCCCATTAATGGAGTTCCCGTTGCATCAGTTACATTAAATGTTAAATCATATAATTCAACAATAATAGGCTTTAGCACAACAACAATTTCCTTATTCTCCGTTAACGGCCCAATTATTCCATTACTAGTCTGATAATCGGCTTTGCTAACTTCGTAGGTAAGCGATTCGTCCGATGAAATGCCACTATATAGAACCTCTCCATTTCCATCGGTGAGAACAACCCCAATACCGGAAAGAGAAATACTGGCATTGTCAATAGGATTTCCTTCAAGATCGGTTACGCTAAAAAGGATAGAATAGGATGCTGGTGCCTGCTCAGACAACACTACATTGTAATACGAATTGGCTCCAACAATACTAACTGTACTTGTATACAAATCAAAGCCTGACTTCTGAATTGTAAAGTTATAGCTTCCCGACTCCAATCCACTTACTTCGGCCTGGCCACTTTCGTTAGTTGCAATACCCGATTTTCCATCAACAGTAATCAGCGCATTCTGAACTGGGTTGGAATTGTTATCCAGCACTGTAAAATAGGCCGAGAAATACTTTTGATCCAAGTAGATACTACTAGAAATGTTATCGTAAACATTAATTGTTCCTAAATAATCAATATACCCCTCTTTAGTAACTGAAATATCGTAACTACCAGCTCGGATATTATCCCATGATACTTTTCCTTCGTTATTGGTCTCGGAGGCAGGATACCCCTCTAATACCATCAAAGCCCCTGATATCGACGAAAAAGTGCTCTGATCGAGAATAGTTAAATCAACCGAATAATAGTTTACCGTTGATATCCCAACAAATTGACTAATATTTCCATTATTAACAGTAATGATACCAGACTCTTCAATATATCCATCCTTAGTAACTGTATATACATAATCATCGTTTGCCAATCCAGTAAAATAAACAATGCCGGCACTATTAGTAAGCATAGAGCCATAACCAGCAACCGAAACCTGAGCACCCTCTAAAACAGCAGAGGTTGCATCGTCATATACAGTGAATGAAGCATTATAAAGAGCACCTCCCGGTTGTGTAACCTGAATATCATCAACAAACCAATTATCAAGTTCATACAAATTGCCAGTGAGTGTAAAGGCGATGTATGTGTTTGCTGAGTTAATATTAGATGATAGTGTTAAATTAATCTGCGCAGGTCCTGAGTTTCCTGAACCAGACACGACTTCCCAACCTAGAGGACTCCAATTATTTCCATCAACTGATGATTCCACAAAAACCTTCATGCCAGAACCATAATCATCAAAGAAATGGCGGAATGATAGATTAACACTGCCAAACCCAACCGTATTAATTGGTGGAAGAATCATCCGCACAGTTGAAACCCCATTGCGCCAATTGGCATACATTTCACCGCTCATTCCTCCGGCATTAGATGAACCTGTAAAACTCCAAACCGTTTCAAAATTGTTCAACTGAACATCATAGAAACTAAAATTTGAAGGTATGGATGAATTAAACGACTGAGAGTATGGTAACGATACCGATTGAATTTTAGTTAAAGCAACTGTAGCATCGCTTGCACTAACAGTTAATGTGCCATTGTAGGAGTAATAGGTATGATGCGATACACTTAAAGAGTAATCCCCTTTAATTATGCCATTTAGCGCAATCGCTCCATTACTTCCGGTTATGTATCTTGTTCCATTGAAATATACTACCGTTTCTGGCAATGGATTTCCGGTTAAATCATCAACAACTAAAAGCGTTAAGTCTACCAAATCGGGTTGTAACTGCACATCAATAGCTACGGGGCTATTCCCTGCGAATTGTTCTCCAGTAACAGTCTTGTATCCACTTGCCAATACACTCCAAGTATGGTTTTGGAATGGCTCATTTAGTTGGAATAAGCTTTGCCCGGCAACATCGGTATTCTGAGCCACTCCATCTAAATTAACCGTTGCATTGCTGATTGGATTGCTAAGATTATCGGTTACGCTAAATAAAATAGTGGGTAAAGCATTCGTAAATTGTGCATTAATGGATATGTCCTCTCCTCCTAGGAATTGTTCTCCACTAATACCTTGATAACCACTTGCCGTTACGCTCCACGAATAATTCGAGAATGGAGGTAACTGGTAGAATATTGCATTTCCCGATACATCGGTTATGGCATTATATGCGCCAATATTTACCGATGCATTTGATACAGGACTACCATCGGGTGATGTAACCGTAAATGCAATATCTGGCCATCTATTCAACTCAACATCCACTGTAGTTTGAGATGGATAGTAAACCGAGCCTGTTTTTTCGAAATAGCCATTCAATAAAACGGAATAGGTGTAGGTGCCTCCATTGACAACCCCGAACGAGTAGTTTCCGCTTAAATCGGTATAACCCGATCCTAATCCATCGATCGACACATAAGCACCCAAAACAGGCAACATTGAACTTGCATCTGTAACGCTAATAACCAATGGCTCTATAGCGTTAGGATCAACGCAAGAAACATTAGCCTCCCAACCAGACCTAACCACACTTACATCAGTAAAGAATCTGAAGGTCAAAGCTCCATCAACGTTTGTGGCAATAAAAGATGGAGGAAGACTAGTCCCTGAATAAGTTCCAAGACTAGTTGAACTAGTATTTACACCATCGTAAACGTAAAGATAATCCCAACCACTCTCCAGGTTAAACGACTGAAAATCGACCTTTACCTTGGCTTCAGAGTTAGGAGGATATATGGTTAGGGTCATATCCTGATTATTGGAGTAGTTACCGGTATAACCCGGATCATAAAAAGTGTTGTTGCAGCTGGACGTTACACTTCCACTGGACATGATAATTGTGGAACCTATCTCATAAAGATAAACAGCTACAGTTTCCTCAACCTGATCAACAGTAACATTACTGTTTACCGAGCTATATCCCGATGCTGAAACAGAATAAGAATAAACACCTGCATCGATATTGCTATAATTATATGCACCCTCATCCTGAGTAACCCCATTAAAAGTTACAGTAGCATTGTTTATTGGTTCGCCAGTAATAGCATCCGTAACGGTAAAATTAACATTTGCCCTTGCACCACTACCCTGAACCGCTATTGAGTACGTCGGATTATTGGGATCGTTAGTATTAAAGGAAATAATGCCAGAATAGTTTTGCTGAGCGGTTGGTTGAAATGCTATTGTGAGATATGTACTCCCATTGGCTGAAAGACTTGTACTTCCAATAGAGTAGGTAAATTCTGGTACGGTGCTAGTAAATGAGGATAAGGTTAATTGATCACCTCCGGTATTTGAGATGGCTACTAGTTGATTTGAAGTTGAATTAACCAACACATTCCCGAAATCAACAACAGGCTGAGAAACAAAAACCTCTGCTTGACCAGTGACTGTTAAGTTAACAGGAACTTTTACTTCTGGATTATCTATATCGTTGCTATTCATTACAACGTATCCTTTATAGGCACCAACACCCAAATATTCCGCACTGATATCGAATTTTAAATTGGATTCTGTGCCCGGCTGAACACTTCCCAATGGATTTGCAGTACTCAGCCAATTCACGTATTCATCAATTCCATCGTCAATAATCGTTACAGTACTGCCGCTGGAACTGTAAAAGTTTGTTCCATTATGTGTCATTGCATAGCAATAACTCCCCGAAAAGCCATTGCTTACACTCTTTACAATACTTGAAAAATCATTGCTGATTTGATAAATTAGTCCACCCCAATCAGACTGAACCCATATATGCCCGGATGCATGTGTTGGAATATATATAATTTGACCACCAGTTATTCCGCCAGGCAAAGTTGCTGACCAAAGAACAGAACCAGCGTAATCAACCTTATAAATTCCGCTCTGCCATAATGGACTCAAGTAAAATATTCCTTCACGATAAAAAATCGACGAATAGGAGTTAATCGGTCCTTGAAAAGAGTAACCTGCAAATGTTCCACTTAAACTATACGCATAAAAGGTTCCACTGCTGTTACCGATCCACAAATAATTACCATCCCATGCAATACCATAAGGCGAACTATGAATATTGGCAACATAATTTGTAGTATTATCTGACGGATTATAGTAATATAAACGATTTGAGCCATAATCAACAATGTACATTAGATTATTAACCCATACTAAGCCAGTGCCTAAACTTACCCCAGGAATACTAAACGAACTTAAGACTCCATCCTTAGTATCGGCCTTAGAAGCATTTGACGCTTTTACCAATGGCTTTACTTTAATTACTTCTTTACCATTAGGTGAGCTTGCGTATAATCCTAATGATTTTGGTGGAGTGGGAACTACAGCATCGTAATCAAACGAAACATTGTAATTTAAAATCCCTGCTCCACTATTTGAAATTAAAATGTTTTCCGATTCTACTTCACCATGCTTTAAAGCGACATTAAATTCAGACGGAATTGTGCCTATAACTGCAGGAAAATATCCGTTTGCCGATAGGTTTGCGTATATATAAGGATATGTTTCATTGCTTGTGCTAAAATTAATTTGTGCATAATTACTGCCTTCTGCAACAACCTCCATAGCCAAAGAAACATCTACATAATTTCCACTTTCAACGAGAAAGGATGTTGGGTTAACGCTTACATGCGCATTACTAGAACTAACAGAAACCTCAACAGCCTCGCCACTATTATTGTAAAATTGAACCGTACCCGATTGCGTTGACCCCACCTCAACAGTACCAAAATTAATACTTGATGGAGATACAGCAACTACAGGAATATCAGAAGCACTCACAAGAGTGTTATATTTATTATAGTCCCTTATTATCCAATCATTAAAAAGAAAACTTTCTAAATCCTTGGCATTTATATTTTTATCAGAATGAATCTTGTTAAAACCACTGGCCCTATTTATATCCAGCCACACTTTATCATTGCTATACACACTTTTGCAACTAGCAGTGCTTGCACCTATAGAAGCCATAGCCTGAAAGGAACATATATAGGTAACAAGTATTAATGTTGCAACCCAATAACGAGTATAATTTTTCATGGTTCTATATTTTATCATGTATAAAAACAAAGAAGGAATTGGCCATTAAAGGCCAATTCCTATTTTTACACCAAAAGCATTTGCCCTATAATCCGGAACATAAGTTTTTGAAGTTTCATTCAGATTCGAAAGTCCCATTCTATAGAAAATCTCTATGGAATATGAGAATCTCTCGCCTATGAACTCAACACCTGTTCCAGAAATAAATGACATGTCGTATGCTTTAACTCTAGAAGTAACTACATCGTTTGCTTTGTAGTAGTAAGGATAATCAGAACCATTATCAACCACAAAATAGTTAACTGCATTGGCTTGAAAAAAGAAAGCAGCCGATGCACCTACAGACAGGAATGGCCTTACTGAACCCGAAAAATTAGGCAACCCAACCTTTACTGCAATTGGAACCTCACAGCTATGAATGAAAAGATCTGTTTTACCTAAATTGTCTAGCATTGGACTATCGGGTGAATATATGAAAAGCGGGGAAACCCCATTCCCTCCATACTGCGTATAAACGGCATCAAGCGATACTGTAACCCATGGCTGTACACGATATTGCACAAACCCACCAATTATAGGCGATATTCTATAGTACGTAGTAGGTTGATAATCGATTGCCAGTACAGATTCTGAGATACCCGCGCGAATTCCAAAAGATAAAGGTTTCCCTATATCCTGGGCTACGGCAGATCCTCCCAACAACAAGATTACTATGCTGCAGGTTATAAAAACCCTATGTGTAAGCTTTATAATTTTCATTTTTGGTTTCTTTAGGTTAAACCTCAAAAAATTGAATTAGATAACCTAGGGTTTCCCCTAGGTTATTAACTATTGCTTACTCTTCTACGGTTCGTAAACCTGTACCTAAATAAATATCGTTGATAATTGGAGTGCTCGATTTTAAAGTTAAACTACTGCCTCCTGGCTGAGAATACAAGAAACCTATTCCATTCACAGTTGCACTTGATACAGGATAAAAGTTTCCTGGCGTATTCTTTCCTTTGTATCCCGATCCACCATTCGTTACAACCACAGATGTTACCTTTCCTCCACTGATCTTAGCAATTGCTGTTGCATTAGATCCAAAACCAGGAACGGATGGTGTTATTGTAACCGTTGGTTCTTCAACGTACCCGTTTCCTGCTTCGTCAATAATTACACCAGTGACAACACCTTCACTATTTACAACTACGCTTCCTTTGGCTGTTATATTCGCATTAGGAACAACTAAATTAACTGTTGGGGCAGTTACATAGCCAGTTCCACCACTTGTAATGTTAATCCGCTGAACTCTTCCTTGAGCATCAAGAACTGCTGTAGCTTCTGCTCCTGTTCCACTTGTACTTACAAATTCAACAATTGGAGCAACTGTATAGCCCAAACCAGGATTTGTAACGCTAATTGCGGAGACTGTTCCAGAGTTCAAATTTGCATTAGCTGTTGCTACGGTTTTGTATGTCTTAACTGTAAGAGTTGGGGCGGAAGTATAACCTTTACCTGGACTACTAACAGTAAAGCCAGAAATCTTGTCGCCAGTTAAAATTGGCGTTATAATTGCATTTTCGGTTGGAGATCCACCTCCGGTAATGCTAACATAAGGGACAGCGGTATAGCCCGATCCTGTATTTGTTAGAATAACATTGCCAATGTATGAATCACCAAGAGTAACCGATGCTGTAGCACCAGTTCCATCTCCGGCTATTGTTGCGCTTGCAGAAGTATAACCACTACCTTGGTTGGTAACAACAATATTCTGAACAGCATACTTAATTTCGGCTGTAACTGTTGCTGCAGTTGTATTATCTCCGGTTATAGCTACAGTAGGTGTTGATGTAAAATCATTGCCATTGGCAGTAATATTTAATTCTGACACAGATCTATTCAATTTAATCTCAGTACCAGAAATTGTACCGAATCCTGAAAATAACACATCGGATCCATTGAAATTAGCACCAGTACCGTACACAAAACCTGCACCGGCAGTTGTAACGGTAACACTTGCAATCTGCTTCTCAAGAACAACAGTTCCAGCAACAGCCTGAGTTCCACCAGCAGGAGGAGCTGTAATTGTAACAGTAGGTTCGGATGTATATCCTGATCCCTTATTGATAACATCGATTGATGCAAGAGCACCGCCTGGTCCTAGTACAGCAACGGCAACAGCACCGGATCCACCTCCTCCACTAATTGTAACGGCAGGAGGTGTTGTATAGCCCGAACCAGCAGTATTAACAGGAATACTATTAATACGTCCTGAAGTTTTCAACTCACATGTAGCCGCAGGGGATTCTGTTCCACCAGGAGAATCAAACGAAACGGTTGGAACTGCTGTAAACCAAGCATCGGCATCGCTAGGAACGGTAATTGAACGTAAGTTTCCTGTCGTCAAAATTGCAGTTGCAGTTGCATTTATTCCTCCGCCTCCAGATATTGTTACGGTAGGAACATCAGTATATCCAGCGCCTCCATTTGTTAAAATCAACTTACTCAAGTATCCATTCATTTTTGCCTCAGCTGTTGCTCCGGTTCCATTTCCTGTAATTGTAATGGTTGGGGCTGAAGTATAATTGGAACCACCATTTGTTACAGTTAACGATTTAACTTTCGATGCTAATACTGCCGTTGCAGCAGCATCATCTCCTCCTGTTTCGGAAAGAGAAATTGCTGCTGTAGTATAGTTCTGTCCTTTGTTATTGACAACTATGCTAGTAACTCGGCCATTGGTAAGAGTTGCGGTTGCTGTTGCTCCTGTTCCATCTCCAGTAATCTTAACCACCGGAACCTGAGTATAGCCATCGCCATTGCTCGTTATATTGATTGATTCGATCTCTCCTTTCGAGAGCACAGCAACAGCTGTAGCTGCCGTAGTGGGAGCTGCACCTATAGTTGTTCCGGTTGGAGCGCTGAAAGTTACATACGCAGGACGAACTGTTGGTATAATGCTTGGAGTTACTGTATTTTGAGAGAATATTGTACGAATTACTTGAACTCCATTTACATTCTGTTTATACAAAGTAGATTGAAGCAACGATTGATCTACGGCCAAATCGGCAATATCAATTCTAATTGGCAATCCACTTGCTGTTGTAGGTACAACAAGAGAGTATAAACCATTTGCATCAGTTGTTCCACTTACAACTGCATCGCCATATGCTATTTTAATAATCTCACCAGTTCCGTTATTACTACCGCCAGTGTTAATGTATGTATCCATAAATGTGTTATTAACATCTATGGAAACCGAAACAGGAATATTTGCAGCTATTTCGGGAGTTGCATTGGTTAAGTCAGTCTCATAGGTAATCTTTCCTGAAATAGTAGTTGTTGCTGTTCCCGTTAAAGGGAATAAAGGGATTTGAGTTGAAGCGCTGCGAACAGTTGTCTCTGTAATGTTAGTAATAGATTCGGGCGTTAACTCTGCCACGAAACTAACCGATGTATAATTTGCAAGACTAACATTTACAGTTACTTTTCCAATTCTCAGATCATCAAAAACCACCATACCCGTTTCGTCGGTTTGCTTGGTTACAACAACACCCAATTGGCTTGTGGTCACGGTAACTCCGCTTAAGCCATTTGCTTTTGTTGCAGACTTCATAAATCCAGCATTACCTGCATTTATGACATTTACGGTATAGTTAACTATACCACCTACTCGAGCCAAGGAGTCTCTTAATCTCTCAAGTTCCTCCTGACCATCTAAAGCATCTTTTTCGGTAAAATCATCTTTTTCGCAAGATAAGAAGCCTACCCCAATAACTAGGAAAGCTACAAGTAATCTAAAAAATTTTTCCATAATTATGCGTTTTGGTTAGTAATTTAAGTGGGATTAATTTCTTGTATATAAATTTATAACAATTTTTTTTAATATATGCAAACTTTTCCCAACAAACCCAAAATACATAATCATAAAACCCTGTATATCAGAATAAAAATTAATTCCGAAGACTGAATTGACAGAATCCGGACATTAACTTTGCAATAAAACTATGGTTATAAAATTTTGATTTTTAGAACTCTTGAGGATTCCTCATCTATTTTATACCGATTGTCAATTCTATACCCAACAACCCAAACAATTTCATCGCCCGAGACAAGCACATAAACGTTACTTTTCTGATGCATCGGCACCTTGATATCGACAAGAAAATCGCTGATTTTTTTAAACCCGTTCATTCCGAAAGGAATAAATTTTTCGCCGGGTTGCCAAACTCGTAGAGTTAACGGGAATTTCAATTTAGCGTAATCGATCAAAGCGATATCAGGGTCTTTTTCGATTACAATGTTTGAAACATCTATAACTTCAACTTTTAACTTAATTGGGCTTGAGATTGAATTTGTGTTGGTATCAATTTGTACAACATCATCATCTTTTGCCTTTTTGGGCGTAAGTATCAAAAACTCTCTATCCTTATACAGAGTATGAGATGATGACTCCACTCTCCGCCCCGATTCTGAATCCAATAATTCGATAACGGTGCTCGCCATCGAAGGCGAAAATCCAAATTGATTCAACTCCTCAACCAAAAAGAATCGAGCGCTTCGCTCCTTCTTAAGCGCCTCAATAGAAAATAGAATATCCTCTCCTTTCCTAGAAACAACAGCTTGCCGAATTCTATCAAGCTGTTCTTCCACCAACCAAACCGCCTCCTGCAAATGGTTTGCCGTATCGGCAATAGCCCTATCTACAGATGGATTTAAATACCTTAATTCAGGGATGATTTTATGCCGAATGAAATTTCGTTTGTACTTTGTTGTTGAATTGCTGGAGTCCTCCCGGAATTTTATGTCGTGTTTTATTGTAAAGGCTTCAATTTCTGAACGAGTTGCGAATAAAAGTGGCCTAATAATATTACCATTCATCACCTTAATGCCAGCAACTCCTTTAATTCCGGTTCCACGGCTTAGGTTGAGTAAAACCGTTTCAACTGTATCGTTCAAGTTATGGGCTATGGCAACTTTGGTGTATTTATGTTCCTTACATATCTCTTCAAAATAGGCATACCTCAATTCTCGCGCAGCAACCTGAATTGATAGTTTATTCTCCGAGGCATACTTGTTTGTATCGAACTTGATGGAATGGCAAATGATTCCATTCATCAAGCAGTAATACTTCACAAACTGCTCATCGCCATCGGACTCATCGCCACGTAGTCCAAAATTACAATGGGCTACCGCTATCTTAAACCCCGATTTTTGAAACAAATGCAGCATCGCCATTGAATCGATTCCACTACTCACACCAAGCAATACTGAATCGTTTGGCGTAGTTAAATTGTTCTCCCTAATAAAATTGATAAATCTATCCTGCATTTTCAATTGTTGCATTTAAAGTGGTAAGAATTGCTTTTGCCTTGAGCAAGCATTCATTGTATTCCTTCACAGGATCGGAATTGAATGTAATTGCTCCTCCTACGGTGAACGAAAGGTAACTATTTTCTTTGTTATAGAGCAAACTACGAATCACCACGTTAAAATCAAAATTGCCATCGGGCGTGAAATAGCCAACTGCACCGGAAAATAATCCCCGTTTGGAACGCTCGAACTCCTCAATCAACTGCATTGCTCTAATTTTTGGGGCTCCAGTCATTGATCCCATCGGAAATGTGGATTTAATAGGCTCTACAACATTTAAATCTGGCTGTAATTTACAGGTTACTGTAGATATCATTTGATGAACCTGACAGAAACTGTATACGCCACAAAGTTCATTAACCCGGACCGATCCCTTCGTTGCAACTTTTGATAAATCGTTACGAACCAAATCGACAATCATCACGTTTTCGGCTCTCTCCTTGGGATCATTTGCTAATTGATTTTTCATTGCCTCATCCTCAAGCAAATCCTTTTTTCGAGGCGCGGTTCCTTTTATAGGCTGACTAATAATCAAATCGCCGTCTTTCCTAATATACCTTTCGGGGCTGGCTGAAAGTAAGTACTTATTACCAACCTTCATAAATGCACCAAATGGAGTTGGAGATATTCTGTATAACCCGTTGAAAACCGATTCTGGGCAGATATCGCAATTATCGTTATAAAACTCCTGACAGAGATTCATTTCGTAGATATCGCCCCTCGCAATATGGCTCTTAACCTGATTTATTGTATCCAAGTATTCTTGTCTACTGTATCGCGACTTAAAAACGATATCCTTTTGAAAAGTCGGATCTTTCTTCTTCTCCGAAAATAACTCTTTAACTAGAGCTTCAATATTATCCTTACCGGTGATATTCTCATAGTAAGAAACGGTAAGAATATTCGATTCTACAATTAACAATATCTTCGGCTGAAAAAAGAATAACTCAGGAAAACCAATTCCATCATGATTTACTGACGTTAAATCTTCTAACTCATTTTTTAAATCATAGAACAAATATCCTAACATCCAGTCGTTTCGTTTTAACGATTCTGAAAGATTATCGAAATGGTTTTTACTGGGATTGCAAACGGAAATTGCGCCTAACCCTGCAAGCAAATCGAATCTACCACTAATATCTGTTTCAGGAATATGTAGCAAATCCTTTCCTCTAAGTAAAATACCATAATCGAACCTAGCAATACAAAACGATAGATTCTCGGCTAAAAGATTCGGATTCTTAATAGTAAACGTTAGGCTATCTCTCATGCCAACAAAAGTACATCAAGACAAAGTATGTATTACTATTTTTTAGAAATCATTTGCTTAACCATATCGGAAATCGTTACGTCTAAATCAGTATATTTTAGGCCGAACTCTTCGATACTACGCCTGTTGCTAACTTTTATTTTGCACCCCACATTCCTAAGCACAAACTTTGGGCTAAAGCCAAAAATCCAACTAACAGGCAACATCAATATTTTAGGGACTATTTTTTGAGGAAGTTTAAATTTACCCGGAAATCCGTGCTCAATAATATTGGCAAGGCTTAACAGATTAGCAACTCGCGAAACTAAAATATGACGTCCTTGTACATTTTCATTCTCAAGGGCAAGCACATGAGCCTTTGCTACATCACGCACATCCACAAAGCCAAACTGTAAATCAGGAACTCCCATTCTATATTTTCCACCAATTAAATCGCTCATTATTTTTAAGCTCTCCGAGCTTGACCCATCAGTTAACGATGGTCCCATTACCAACGTTGGGTTAATAACAACGAGTGTCCATTTCGACTGCTCATTGAAAGCACGCCACGCTTCCTTCTCAGCCATTACCTTTGAGTAAGAGTAAGGCTGATGCTTTACACTGCTTGAGAAGTTAAAATATTCCTCAGTAAACTCATCAACACCCAAATCTTTTAAATCGGCATTATCGCCATAAACGGCAGCAATGCTAGAGGTTAGCACCACTTTTTTTACTGTTGACGATTTAGTTGCTGAGCTAAGTACATTCCTTGTTCCCATCACAGCAGGCTTTATCAAATCCTTTTGGGCATCCCGAACGCTTAAAATGAAGGGTGATGCCATATGAATAATAGCATCGGCACCTTCGGCTGCATCGTCAAAAGAACCTTCACTAAGCAAATCGGCCTCAAAAAAAGTCAGGTTACCAGAATTCTCTAACTGCGTTAAATGGATGTATTTTTTACTGTTCCGAAGGTTACGCACTGCAACTCGCACCGAATAACCGTTTTCGAGTAATTTTTTCACCACCCAAGACCCCAAATATCCAGTACCACCAGTTACCAATACAACTTTAGACATAATCGAATAATTTAATTATCACCGCTACTCAAAAGGAACAACATAAGGTTCCTGCATCCTAAACTGTTCAAATCGTTTCCGACTTTCTGTTGTAATAAGCCAGTACGCCGCCTCTGCATCGCTAGGTAATTTTGGATAATACCCAAACCGAACCAGTAAAGTTGGAAATATTAAACTTTCATTTTTAATACGAAGGCCAAGTCCAAATCCGGAATAAACGGGATTGCTATACACTAAGTCATCAGACGGACCAATCAACCCCAAATCGCAAAATAAAAAGTAAGCAAACCTAAAACCGTATACATACAAAGGACTATACGCTACGGTTTCCAGATTTACCATTAATCGAGTAGATCCTGTAAGTTTATTACTTCTAAGGCCTCTTACGCCATAATCACTTCTCAATGCAATGTATTCCTTTTCCCCATTAAATCGGGAAAAACCTCTCGTAAAATCATATCTCATAAACTGACGCATATCATATCTTCCTACCGAAAATAAATTAGAAATGTACGATGACCGAATATTCACAACCGCTTGTTCAACTTTCGCATCATCAGCCATATAGCCTCCAGTTCTAAAAGATATATACAGGTAACCAAGAGGAGTAATTTCGGCAGCAGACATTTCCCCACTCATCAAAACCCTTCGTTGATACTGGCTTTGTTCAATTCCCGACGAAAGTTGAACCTTAAATCCTATTGGGATATCCTCCGTAGATCCAAATGAGTAAATTAAGTTTGATTGATATAAATTTTGATTGGACAAACCTGCAGAAAAGAGATACTGGTAGGTTGAATGGAAGTATGGATTATAATCTAACGCAATGCTATCCGATTTATCAAAATCAACCTTTTTATACTTAAATGCCAACGTTAAATTATAGGGAGCCGTTGTAAGGTTTTTTCTACTAACTCGGAATGACCGGCCAATCCACCAGTCTAAAACATTGTAGTTAATAGATATTGACGAATCTTTAGAAAATATTTTGTAAGGTTCCTTGCTATGAAAATATAAAGCCCCACCCGCAAACATAGCTTTAGATGCATAAAAATCTCTATTCAAACTTGCATAGTAAGAATTGTAGCCCAAACCTTGCCGAAACCAAAAATTTGATTTAAAAAAGGAACCCGCAATATTTTTAACATCTATCTCTCCTTTATACCCCCACCTATCAGATATTGATTTATCGTAATATGCAGAAGCACTAGCGCCAACACCTATACCACCAAAGTTACTTTCCGATATAACAACACTCTCTTTATTTACATTTTCAATTCTAACACCAATGGCTAAAGTCCACTTATCCTTCGTCACAATAATTGCGCGTACTTTATTGGTGTCGGCAAGTGTTTCAACTATAATATTGGCGTCCTCGATGTAAGGTAACTCACGTAAAAGCTGCTCTGTTTCGGACAGATCAACAGGCTTTAGCATTTCTCCAACCTTAAAAAGTAAGTTGTCCTCGATAACTCTCCTTGAGGTTAGAATTCGCAACGAATTTCCAAATTTTTCGACGAAAGTGGTGGGAACAATTGAAGTATCGTAAACCGACTGTCCAAACGATTTAAGCCTTACAATACGCACCTCATCTATTTGCTTATTGGCATACTTCAAGAACTTTTCTCGCGACTCAAATTCCCTAATATACTTTCCGGAAGTGGAAAGTTCTTCTTTTCTAAGCACAAGCCCATAGAGCTGACGAATCACATAATGACTTTTAGTACTATCCTTCAATCGGTTAACTACCAAATTATGTCCAATAGTATCGTTAAGATTTTGCATTGAATCCGACTGATACAACGAATCGTTCTTAACATTCGAAAAATGAGTATTTGCACTCTTAATAAATGTTTGGGCGTTTGAGGTATGTACGATAAAAAACACCACCGATACTAGAGTATAGATGGTGAATTTATATGATGTTTTAAGGGAAAATCTGAGCATGATAAGGGTCAGTTATAGCCCCACGTGTTAATCCTTGGAGAACTTTTTGGCATTAATTTCAACCTTTAGGATAAAAAAATAGTTCTCCTCATCGAGCTGTAAGAATTGGTAATTAAGAACTTCTCCGGTTTTTCTAGCAATATCAATTAATCCCAAACCAGCACCACCCTTATCGGATAGACTTCCCTCACGAATTTGGCGTTTATACATCTCCTTTAATTCACTTGGCGAAGCATTATTTACGGTTATCAATGCTTGTTCAAGCGGTTCCTTATGCCTTTTTGATACCTTATTTGAAGTTATAACATAGTAAGTATCGTGTTTTTTCCCAATAACAAACAAACCATTCCCGATGTTTCCATCCTTAATCTCATCGGAATGCTTATTCATATTCTGAAGGGTCTCCACCATTACATGATAAACCTTACGTTGAACGGATCGTTCCTCACTGTTTTTTTCCATATCCGACTCGGCCATTGATGTAAACATCTTAGTAATTTCGTGGCTAAATTCTCCTAAGTAAACTAGAGAAAAGCCATTCTCAATCATTTCATCATAAATATTTGATATAGATTTAATGAAATTGAAGGTAAGATTCATGCTCATAGCTCTTTGATGTTAAACATTGCTTTATTTGGCTAAATATATACAAACTTTATCCACATTCCAAACGATTGATAAAAAAAGGTCGGATTTCTCCGACCTTTATTTTGACTATAAACCTAACATCTCTTTGCCTTGAATACATCTTATATCTCGAGGAATATTGGCTTCGGAAACCCGATCGAGATCCCTCTGTAGCTCCTCACCTATGAAACCTTTTTCCGCGAAAAGTTTCTTAGTTCCCTCATAATCACCATTACCTTGCAGGGTTAAAATATCCTTTGCTAGAGAATTCATAGCTACTGTCATCTTATCAAAATTTACCCTATACGTGCCGGTTTGAGGATTACGCTCAAACGCTCCCCGTTCTTGCAAATAGTAAAAGCATACCATGTTTGCTTTACCATGCGAAGATGCTGCACCAAACCTTACCGAACGGAAAATTCCTGCAACAAAGGTTACATAGTTATCCATTAAATCTTTTTCAGGAAGTTCGCCCATTTCGGCAAGCTTTGAAACCATATAAAGTCCCATGATATCGGCTTTTCCTTCTTCTAGTGCGCTGTGCATCTCTTTCATCGACTCACGCACAGTACCTTTTCCATTAATTAGATTCTTTATGCCTAAACCATGTCCAACTTCATGGAACATTACATTCTCAAAGAATGCATCAAACTTGATATAACTGCGTTGATCCTCATCAATTAACATATTACCAATAGGAAGTAAAATTTGATCGAATTTGTACTTCATGGCATTCTTCAACTGCAACTTCCGGCTTCCTTTCTCAAGGTGAACCTTGGGATCATTTGGAAGGTTAATTGCGATTGTTTTACTTCCAGAATTGCAGTCACCTGCATAGTAAACAACATCGTAAACACCCAAATCGGAATCAAGCCCAGGAACTTCTTTTTTATAAGCAGCCTCTACGGGTAAACTTTCCTGAAGCTTTGGGAGCAATGCAGCAAATCGAGCGATTTTTTGAGACCAATCTAAGTCTTTTATCAAAATGTAAGCCTCGTAAGCAGCTTTATAGTTGAAAAGTGCATCTTCGTAATTCTCTATAGGGCCAATCACAAAATCAATATTGTTGGATTTCATATCCATCCAAGCCATATCGCTGGCAAAATACTCATCGGTTAATAATGCTTCTGCGCGTAAATTCAAATACTTCTTCAAACCTTCATCCTCTGCTAATTCAGCGGCTTTACGGACTAATTCCACAGCCTTATCGATTTGTTCCTTGTACGCAACATGGTAAGGAATAGACTCCAGTTTTCCTTCGGAATTACGACGAATCACGGTGTAAAGGCTTGTTTTATCCTTCGCATCAAACGCTTCGAACTCCTCCTTGGTCATATCTACAGGGTAAAACTGAGCACCCAGTGGTTTCTCGCCGTAACCATCAATAAAGGGCTTATTGCCATCAAGGCGCTCCCACGGTCCATAATTGATTTCGGCAAAATCGCGGGTTGCCTCATCGGTGATAGACTGCAGCAAATTTTCCTTGTTGCCGAAGGCCTGCTTCCAATATAAATCATCTATAATTTGAGCAGCCTCAAATAAATACGGTAGCATTTGACGTTCCTTGGCCGAAAGATGTATTATATCAGAACGTAACTCAACAGGAGCGTACTCATCAACTTTTTTTTGCATGGGCGATTTCACCTCCTTGTTTTGCTTAGTACCACATGATGTAAATGCTATGGTTGCAACAAGTGCATATACCAAATATTTTTTCATGATGATTAATTTTAGGTTGATATTATTTATTTTCTTCTAGTACATCGTCGGAGTTAAACTTAAATCCTAAACGTTTACCTGTTTGCATTTTCGAATTCTCAATCTTTGTATTCATCTGCATTACAGAGGCAATTTTAACCACATCGTAGGGTGGAACCAGCAAATCGAATTCAAGGGTATAGAGAATGGCCGATTCAATAATTTGACGAAGTGCATCCTTGTTTATCACAGCAGATCCAAAGTTATTGTACAGGAATCCCATTTGACGCTTTCCCTCAACAAAGTAATGGTAATCCTTATTCACAAAAATTCTACCGATAAGGTATCCAAGGTCATCCAATCTGTTATACTTGAATGAATCGGTAAGAAAGTTGTAAATATTTATGATACCGGAGTACGTTGCCAGCTTGTTTTCCTTCACATACGAAAGTTTCCAGACATTATGATCGCGGTCGAACTCAAAAATGTTGGTATGCATGCTAAAAATTAGCAAATCCCCTGCAACTCTAATTTCAGCCTCAAATTTACCCCGATCACGATACTCCAATCGAACACGTTTGTCAACATTCTTCAAGTTGAGGTTAAGATCGTTTGACATCTCGTGCAACACTTCTTTTATCATGTTAAATACCTCGAAGGTATTATCGTAAATTTTCTGCTTCAATACCGATTTTTCCGAAAGAAGACCCGTTATAAGCTGCTTCGGTTCTTGCTGAGAATTATCCATGAAAGTACGTTTTAGGATTTAATACTCAAATATACAAATGTTATTGTTTACTGCAAGTTTAATATGCAAGAGCAAAAATAGCACGTTGTTTAGAGGGTTTTCCAGTAAGAATACATTTTCCCTCCTCCATTTCGCCATCAATAGGGATACACCTAATAGTTGCCTTGGTTTCTTCCTTAATAATTTGTTCTGTTTCAACAGTTCCATCCCAATGGGCTAAAACAAAACCACCCTTTTCAGTAAGCACCTTTTTGAACTCCTCGTAGGTATCAACCTTTGTAATATTTTGGCTTCGGAACTCAACGGCTCTAGTGTAAAGATTATTCTGAATATCGTCCAGCAAGTTTACAATTGAAGTAGCAAGACCTTCCTGAGGTAAGTACTGTTTTTGAAGAGTATCACGCCTTGCAACCTCAACAGTTCCCTTTTCTAAGTCTTTCGGACCAATTGCAATCCTAACAGGATAACCCTTCATCTCGTACTCGGCAAATTTAAAACCTGGCTTATAGTTATCCCTATCATCATAGTGGGTTGTTATGCCCTGTAGGTGCAAAGCCTCCCTTAATTGCTTAACTTTTTCGGTGATTTTAGCCAACTCCTCATCACTCTTATAAATGGGAACAAAAACAACCTGCGTTGGAGCCAACATTGGAGGAAGAACCAAGCCATTATCATCGGAGTGAATCATCACCAAAGCCCCCATCAATCGTGTGGATACACCCCACGAGGTGGCCCATACATAGTCAAGAACGCTATCCTTATTTAGGAATTTTACGTCAAATGCTTTTGCAAAATTTTGCCCTAAGAAATGGGATGTTCCAGCCTGCAAAGCTTTACCATCCTGCATCATAGCTTCAATAGAATAAGTATCGATAGCTCCAGCAAAGCGTTCCGATTCCGATTTACGGCCAATAACAACAGGCATTGCCATCCAGTTCTGGGCAAAAGTTGCATAAACATTTATCATGCGCTCTGCTTCCTCCACAGCCTCCTGCCTTGTTGCATGAGCAGTGTGTCCCTCCTGCCATAAAAATTCCGCAGTACGCAAAAATAATCGTGTTCTCATCTCCCACCGAACAACGTTAGCCCACTGATTTAAGAGAATGGGCAAATCGCGGTATGATTGAATCCACCCCTTGTAGGTATTCCAAATTATGGTTTCTGATGTAGGTCTAACAATCAACTCTTCCTCAAGTTTAGCCTCATCATCCACAACAACACCTTTCCCGTTAGGATCATTTTTCAAACGATAATGCGTAACAACTGCACACTCCTTTGCAAAACCTTCAACATGCGAAGCCTCCTTGCTAAAAAATGATTTAGGGATAAATAGTGGAAAATATGCATTCTGATGCCCAGTCTCCTTAAACATCTTATCGAGTTGAGCCTGCATTTTTTCCCATATTGCAAAACCGTAAGGTTTAATAACCATACAACCTCTAACAGCAGAATAATCAGCTAGTCCAGCCTTTGTTACGATATCGTTATACCACTGTGAATAATTCTCGTTTCTGCCTGTAATTTCCTTTGCCATAGCCTTTATTTGGTATGAAATTTGTAGTATTTTAGTTAGTAATACTCAGCAAAAATAACGATAATTTTAAACTAATACTATAACCCAACAGGAGGTACATCATGAAAACCAGAACCTACATTTCGATGCTTACACTGTCAGGATTAATAATGGTGTCATGTACATCGAGCCTACAGGTTAGCAATTCATCATCCTGGAATGATGAAATTTACGGAACTACAGCAAAGCCTCAAACACAACAGGTTGCTCAAAATGAAAGCAATGCCAATCTTCCCGAAAAAAAGGTGGATAGCAATCTTAATCAGCTTGAGCAAAAGTACTCCGACATTCTGGAAACAAACACCGATAGTATCAAAAATGATACCGTGGCGTACAAAATGGAAGAAACAAACCCATATCAAAGAGTTCTTTCTGATTCCTATGAGGAATCGTATGAACGCAGACTTAGAGGTTTTGAAGACCCCTGGTACGGAATGAATAATTGGTCCGTTTACCTCTCCGACGATTACCAGCATGCACAAGCTTACGACCCGGCTTACTACAGAGTAGTTGTAATGGGAAATCAGGTTTGGGTTGAACCCTGGTATATATCTGCAATGTTTGGATGGCCAAGAACTTCCTTCTCCATTGGCTGGGGTTATAACTGGAATTACTCATACTGGAACTACTACCCTTGGAATTATGGATGGGACTACCCCTACAATTATTATTCGTACGGATACTCCCCATGGTACTCAAACGCCTACTGGTGGGGATGGAATAATGGATATTACTCTGGCAGCAATGTTGACAATGGAAACTACTACTATGGTAGAAGATCGTTAGGCACCACTAATAATACCTTTACACGAAGAACATCAACAGGAATTACAAAAGCCTCCGATGATCAAATAGTATCAACCCGACGCAGAGACGGAACCACAACTACTTCCACCAACCCAATTGTATCAACCCGCAGAACGCAAACCCGGGTTACACCAACCTACGAAAATGGCACCACACAAGTAGCTGGATCTCGGAGAAGAACAACTACGGGAACCTCTGGAGTTACAACACAAAACGAACATCCGACTAGAACCATTGGCATTTCGGAGCCAACAAGAAGATCGTATAACTCATCGTACGATAGACCAAGAACATCAAATGGTAACGAAACGTCAAGAAGAGTTGAAAATAGTAACAGTACAAACAGAACTGTAACAAGACAATCTGGAACAACACAAAGAGGTTCATCTACTCAGACATACAACAGACCCAATAGAGTAAGCACTCCATCTGGATCGGGCAATGATAGCTATAGAAGATCATCGGGTAACAACTCCAGTAGTGGATCGAGCAACAGCTATAGTCCATCAAGAAGCAGTTCATCTGGATCATCCAACTCATCAAGATCGACCTCTTCATCTTCATCATCCTCTTCATCTTCAAGTTCTAGCAGAAGACGTTAATATTAAATTCATTAAAGGGGAGATAGCCTCTCCCCTTTTTAATTAAATACGCAAAAACCATGACTCGATTGAATATTAAATGGATACTATTTTCAGGTGCATTTATCCTGACAAGTTCTTACGCCACTGCGCAAACCACTTCCGACGCCTTGCGGTTCTCTCAAACCATCAACGGAGGAACAGCCCGATTCACATCAATGGGCGGTGCTTTTGGGGCTTTGGGTGCAGACTTTACATCGCTCAGCATTAACCCTGCGGGGCTGGGTGTTTACAAATCATCAGAGTTTACGATTACACCTTCATTCAAGCATAACAGCATCAAATCTGCCTATAATGAAACTAATGCAAGTGATACTAAAAACAGATTATCCTTTGATAATGTTGGTCTAGTTCTTTCTTTTAATCCATATAAAACTGATGAAAGGGGAATTGTTAACTATAACATTGGATTTGGCTATAATAGAACTAATGATTTCAACGCAAATTCTTATTCAAAAGGAAATAACAATGTAAATTCAATAATGGACTACTTTGCTGAAAAAGCAAGTGGGTATTACTACGAGGATTTATTTGATGATGATAATAAAACCCCATTTAAAAATGGTGTTGCACCTTGGGATGTAATCATGGCTTGGAACACCTATCTTCTTTTTGATACAATTGCTGGTACTAATGGAACTGAATATATGCCTGCATTGTTGACTGGAGATGGTGTAGTTCAAAAAAACATCGTTAATTCTAAAGGCGGTTCTGGTGTTTATGACATTTCATTTGCAATAAATATTTCGAACAAATTATTTATAGGAGCATCATTAGGAATATCTGAATTCAACTATACATATAATGCCACTTACAAAGAAGATGCTTTTGAATCGAATCCAGAGTTAAGCCTTGGCAATAGGTTTTACTATATGGATTATAACCAGTATTACGAAAACAGCGGAACTGGTTATAACTTTAAAATTGGAGGTATCTACACCCCTATCTCAAATATTAGAATTGGATTAAGCATCCATACCCCAACATTTTATTCATTCAGCGAAAAGTATTCCTACTCAATGTTGTCAAATTTTGATATCAATGGAACGGAAACAAACTCAATAAGCAAATCACCGCTAGGACGTTATGAGTACGATTTCGAAACCCCATTCAAACTCATCGGCAGTTTTGCTTATATCTTCAAAAATGTTGGATTAATAAGTTTAGATGTTGAGCATTTAGATTACTCTTCGATGAAATTCCGTAATGGCGGCGATGGCTATAGTTTCACCAATGAAAATTCAGCGATAGAAAATACCTGCAAAAGCGTCACCAACATTAGAGTTGGTGGAGAGATTAAAATTAAAGACTTTGCCATAAGAGCAGGTTACGCCTTCTATCCTTCGCCATACAAAAGCGGATATTTAAACGAGAGTTCCAATACTAGCCAAATTTCCGGTGGTTTTGGATATCGCTCTGGAGGCTTCTCAATAGATATGGCATATCTCCATACCATAAAAAAGGAACAGTACCTGTTTTACGACTATAATGGTTTAAACCCCGTTGAAACCAAAATGAATGATGGAAAAGTTTTAGTTACCCTTGGATTCCGGTTCTAAACAGTTACGCCATATCATAAATCCTGCTATAGTATAGCAGGATTTTTTATTGAAGCTTCAACAACATCAGTTGCCAAAAGGCCCTCATTGAATAGTAAATCAATTATGCTGAGGTTGGGGGTAAATCCAAACTTACTCGAGAAAACCTGAAAATACTCAACTGCTTCAAAGCTCTCATCCTTCCTGTAATCAACCTTAGGGGATATTTTACTTCTAAAATCATTGTGCTCCAACCCGTTGTCTGCTATATAATTGGATGTGAAATGAATACTTTTATCTACAGACAAAAAATCAAAAATAGAATTCATCAGCAAAAGATTGTACTCGTATAGATTCGAAAATTTCCTAGCATAGAAAGGTTGGAGTATATCTGCAACAAAATCGAAATAGGCAGACGTTCTGTATGCCGACTCTATGGCTTTCCAATGATTTTTTTGCCATAGTGTAGAGTTATCAATTTCAACCATCTTTATGGGAGTATGATTTCCCTGTGTTTTCACCACTGGAATTATAAGCGCCAACGGCCCATTTGCCCCTAAAATTACACATCTATTTCGGTAGGTTTGCTTGGTGTAGTTCTCCATCGACTCAATATATATATTCTGATGCTGAACTAACTTAGCAAAGTATTGAATTGGTGGCAAATATGCAATTGATAGAATGGCAGAATTGTTCATCACAATAATTAAATTTTAAGTATTATAAACAAGCACAAAAATATAGCATCCTTATAAAACTAAAACCCTCGAGGAAGATCCCCGAGGGTTAATTATTAATTTAATTAGTGAATCCCTTTGAACATCCTATTCCAACGAATATTCATAGGAAAACTCTTATCCTTATCGAGCGACAGCCATACAAACATAGCCTCGCCAACCACATGATCCTCTGGTACAAATCCCCAGAAACGGCTATCGGCCGAATTATGACGATTGTCACCCATCATAAAGTAGTAATCCATTTTAAAGGTATAAGTTTTGGCAACCGTCCCATTTATGTAAATTTCGCCATTACGAACTGATAAATCGTTATTCTCATAGACATCAATAATACGCTCGTATATTGGTAGATTATTGAGGTTTAAATCAACCGTAACACCCTTTTTAGGTATCCAAAGTGGACCAAAATTATCCTCGTTCCAAGGATATCTAGGATCGTGAGGGAATATCAACTTCCACATCATCGATGTATCGGTGTTTTCGGTTTTAACCACCTCAACAACGTTAGTCATGGCTTTAATTTTTCCAAGAGCCTCCTCGGTTAATGGAATCTGATAAAAGCCACCTGCAGGACTATAACCTTGATCAGCCTTTGAAATGCCTAATTGCTCAAAACGATTTGGATTAATTGCGCTTCCATCGGTTTTAATCCTATAGTTGTACTGTCTTTTCCCTATCTTAATTTGTTCTTGTCCATTAACGTATAGCTGACCGTGTTTTACCTGAAGGGTATCGCCGGGTAATCCAACGCAACGTTTAATGTAATTCTCACGCTTATCGACAGGTCTGTAAATAATATCATAATTATTTCTCAAATTCTCGCGGCCATAAATCCTTGCCAAAGTATAATAGCTAGAGTTTTGATCCTGCAAAACCACAGTATCGCCCTCCGGAAAGTTAAATACAACAACATCGTTCCGTTTAACATGTCCTAGGCCTGCTATACGCTTATAAGGCCAACGAGGCCATTCTATAAAAGATTTAGTATCCTTTGTCAACGGCAATGTATGATGAACAAATGGAAACGAAATTGGAGTATTCGGGAGTTTGGGGCCATAGCTATACTTGCTTACAAATAAATAATCACCAATCAGCAAACTTTTCTCCATTGATGATGTAGGAATGGTATAGGCCTCAATGAAAAACATGCGGATTAGCGTTGCCGCAACAACCGCAAATATTATGGCATCGACCCACTCAATAAGAACGGTTTTCTTTTGTCCACGCTTTTTCCAGAATGTCCAGTTTACCTTTTGGGTGATATAAAAATCAAAAATGATTGGCAAACCCAAGAGCAACCAGTAGTTTCCAATCCAAATCACCCATAGAATAAAAATAAGTTCGGCAAATCCGAACTTAAAATATTTGTGCTTTAAAAATGCCTTTAACTTATCTATCATAGTATTTAGGTTGATATATTTTGTAAAAATAATAATTATAGTTTACTACTCGAAATTTAAAATGTCGTTCATACTATAAAACCCCTGTTTTCCAACTATAAATTCAGCAGCTAAAACAGCCCCAAAAGCAAGTCCTCTTCTACTTTTGGCAACATGAGAAAGTACAATTTGATCTTGCTCCGAATCAAATTTAACAGTATGAGTTCCAGGAACTGTTCCCTCGCGAACCGCCTCAATTGGAATTTTTCCATCAATTTGCTCTGGTAATAATGTCCATCCACAATAATCAGAGTTTTCGTTTGCTACTACATTGGCCAATGAGATTGCTGTACCGCTTGGGGCATCCAACTTTTGAGTATGATGAATTTCTTTTATATCAACACTATAACCGCCCACTTTGGCCAAATACCTTGATACCATTGCGTTGAGTTTGAAAAACACATTCATGCCAACGCTAAAGTTTGAAGCATAAAAAAACGTACCCCCACCGGTTCTAACCCTATCAATCACTCTAGCAACATCATTGTTCCACCCAGTTGTACCGCAAACAACAGGTATTTCCGCATCCAAACAAGCCTCCACATTCTGTTTGGCAGTATGTGGAGAAGTAAACTCAACGGCAACGTCAACCTTGCTCAAATTCAATTTCGATAAATCTGACGGATTATCCTTATCTATCTTTAAAACAACAGAATGTCCACGTTCAAGAGCAATAGTTTCGATCTCGTGCCCCATTTTACCGTAGCCAATAATTGCGATTCTTAGCATCGAAATTAATTTTATGCAATATATAAAACAACCAATTAATACAAGTGGAAAAGTATGTTAATTAATGAAAAAGGGAGACGCATTTTGCATCTCCCTTATATTTTGAAATAGATGAAATCTACTTTAAAGAATCAACAATTGACTTGAAGGCCTCTGGATGATTCATAGCAAGATCAGCTAAAACCTTACGATTAATAGCGATACCTTGTTTGTTGATTTTACCAATGAACTCAGAGTAAGTCATACCGTAAGGTCTTACTGCTGCATTGATACGTTGAATCCACAGTGCGCGGAATTCGATCTTCTTTTTCTTACGATCGCGATAAGCGTAGCCAAGACCTTTCTCTAAGGTGTTTTTAGCTACTGTGAAAACGTTTCTTCTTCCAAGAAAGTTTCCTTTGGTTTGCTTAAGAACTTTTTTTCTTCTAGCTCTTGATGCAACGGAATTTACTGAACGTGGCATTGTTTAAACATTTTTGAATGGTTAGCGTTCCTTTCCGGACTCTTCATGCTAATTCACTCTGGTTAATAATTAAAGTAAATAAACGATTAAATAAAACAATCTACTTAATACCAAGCATTTTTAAAACGCGATTCTCATCAACTTTGCTAACAATAGCAGCATGAGTTAAATTACGTTTTTGCTTAGTTTCCTTTTTAGTAAGGATGTGACTCTTGTAGGCATGCTTTCTTTTAATCTTCCCTGTTCCGGTTAAAGAAAACCTTTTCTTTGCTCCGGAATTAGTCTTTGTTTTTGGCATTCTAAACTATTTATTATTGGGTTTAAATCTATTTTTTCTTTCCTTTTGGAGAGATCAGCATAATCATTCTCTTTCCTTCAAGTTTTGGAAGCTGTTCAACTTTACCAATCTCCTCAAGATCCTGAGCGAATCTTAGTAACAGAATTTCGCCCTGCTCCTTGAATAAAATCGAACGACCTTTAAAGAACACATATGCTTTAACCTTAGCGCCATCCTCAAGAAAATTCTCCGCATGCTTTAATTTAAAGTTATAGTCGTGTTCGTCGGTATTAGGGCCAAAACGAATTTCTTTCACAACAACTTTCTGAGCGTTAGCTTTAATCTCCTTTTGTTTCTTTTTCTGCTGATAAAGAAACTTTTGGTAGTCGATAATTTTGCAAACTGGGGGATCGGCTTTATCGGAAATCATCACCAAATCCAACTCCATATCCTGAGCCATTCTCCGGGCTGCATCAATAGAGAAAACCCCTGGGTTTTCAATATTATCTCCTACTAAGCGAACTGTGCGGCTTCTAATTTCCTCATTGACTAGAACCCGATTGTCAGTGTCCACTCTTTTATTTAATTCAGGTGCTGCTATGGTTTAATCCTCCTTTTTTAGTTAGTACTAAACTATTTCTTGTAATTGTTTATTTACTTCTTGGTTAACAAACGCAACAAATTCGTCGAGTTTCATTTGCCCTTTATCGCCATCACCCTGTACACGAACAGCAACTAATCCTGCTTCCTCCTCCTTTTCACCCACAATTAGCAGGAATGGAATCCGACGTAACTCATTGTCTCTAATCTTCTTACCTATCTTCTCGTTTCGGTCGTCAATTAGCGTGCGAATATCGGAATTATTTAGGAAATTCAAAACTTTTTTTGCGTATTCGTTATATTTTTCGCTAATCGGTAATACAACAGCTTGATCGGGAGTCAACCAAAGTGGGAATTTTCCACCTGTATGCTCAATCAGTACTGCCACAAAACGCTCCATTGAACCGAATGGCGCACGATGAATCATGATTGGGCGGTAACGCTTATCGTCAGCACCAATATACTCTAGTTGGAATCGCTCTGGTAAGTTGTAGTCAACCTGAATTGTTCCAAGCTGCCATTTACGGCCAATGGCATCCTTAACCATAAAGTCGAGTTTAGGACCATAGAAAGCAGCCTCGCCAAGTTCCGTAGTAGTTTTCAACCCACGCTCAGCAGCCGCTTCTATAATTGCGCTTTCTGCCTTTTCCCAGTTCTCGTCGGAACCTATGTACTTTTCCTTATTATTAGGATCGCGCAAGGAGATTTGTGCAGTATACTCCGTAAAGTTAAGTGTTTTGAATATATACAAAACTATATCGATAACCTTAACAAACTCTTCCTTTAGCTGATCGGGACGGCAGAAAATGTGTGCATCGTCCTGTGTAAATCCACGAACCCTAGTTAAACCATGCAACTCGCCACTCTGTTCGTAACGGTAAACAGTACCAAATTCAGCTAAACGCAATGGCAAATCCTTATACGAACGAGGTTTAACCTTATACATCTCACAGTGGTGAGGGCAGTTCATAGGTTTGAGCAAAAACTCTTCACCTTCCTGAGGAGTAGTAATTGGACGGAAACTATCCTTACCGTACTTAGCCCAGTGACCAGAGGTAACGTAAAGTTCCTTTTGACCGATATGGGGGGATATAACTTGCTCGTAACCGTATTTCTTCTGCACCTTCTTCAGAAACATTTCCAAACGCTCACGAAGTTGAGCCCCACGTGGCAGCCATAAAGGCAACCCAGGTCCAACGTTTTGAGAGAATGCAAATAGTTCGAGCTCCTTACCCAACTTCCTATGATCTCGTTTTTTAGCCTCTTCGAGTAGTACTAGATACTCATCAAGCATTTTCTTTTGGGGAAAAGTAATACCATAAATGCGGGTTAGCATTTTGTTATTCTCATTTCCACGCCAGTATGCTCCAGCAATATTCAGTAACTTTATAGCTTTTATGTAACTAGTATCGGGTAAATGTGGTCCACGACATAGGTCTGTGAAATTGCCTTGGGTATAAAAACTAATAGTTCCGTCCTCCAAATCGCTAATCAACTCCACTTTGTATGGATCGCCTTTCTGATTAAATGTTTTTAGGGCTTCATCTTTTGATACTTCTTTTCGTGCAATGATTTGCTTTTGACGCGCAAACTCCAGCATCTTCTCCTCAATCTTTGGGAGATCCTCATCGGAAACAGTATACTTATCAAAATCTATATCGTAGTAAAAGCCATTCTCAATGCTTGGCCCAATGCCAAACTTAACTCCTGGGTAAAGACTTTCGATAGCCTCGGCCATTAAGTGTGCCGATGAGTGCCAAAAAGCATGTTTTCCCTGCTCATCGTCCCATTTGTGTAATTTAACTGTAGCATCGGTAGTTATTCCCCGGGTGAGATCCCAAACCTCGCCGTTAACGGTTACTGATAGCACATCGTTAGCCAAACGCTCCGAAATGCTTTTTGCAATCTCTAATCCGGTTATACCCTGTGGATACTCTCGGACATTACCATCGGGAAATGTAATTTTAATCATAGTTTCAGAAAAATTGAAAGTTGCAAAATTAATCAATTTAATTAATAATAAAAAAAATAGGGCTGATGTTATATCGCCCCAACAAATATTCTAATTCAAAACTATACTTTAACTATTAACAACTCGGGGACGATTTATGCTTATCTTTCTTCTTTAAGTGGAATTTTGACTCCTCTCCACTAAGCAGCCTTTCGATATTCTTTTGATGCGTGAACAGCATTAAAACCGCGAGGATAAACGCAAAAAGAATTAGCGTTGGGTTTGTAGTTCGGTAAACAAAAATAAGCAGCAAAGGAAACGAAAAACCTGCAATCATTGAGCTTAACGAAACATATCGCGTAATTAGCACTGATATTATCCAGATTAAAAAAACCAAAAGTGTGGCATAAGGATGAAGTGCAAAAACAACTCCCGATAGAACGGCTACACCCTTTCCCCCTCTAAACTGAGCAAATATCGGAAAAATATGGCCTAGTAAGGCAGCAACACCCAAAATCAACTGGAAGTTTATAAACATCCCCGTCTGCGGAATGTAAAAATCTGTAAGGTAAAGCAACCTAACGGCAAAATAGCCTTTCAATACATCAACAATAAAAACGCTTATTCCTGGTAGCAAACCTAAAACACGAATAGTATTTGTTGCACCTGCGTTTCCACTCCCATGCTCACGGACATCAATACCATAAAAAACTTTTCCCACCCAGACTGAAGTTGGTATTGAACCCATTAAGTAAGCAAGAAATACAATAGCAATTTTCCACATCGTTTCCATGCCGCAAATATAGTATTATGAGAATAAAAGTGGAAAGTGGAAAGTTAAAAGTTGAAAAAAATAACTTGTATGAATTTATAAGTAGCAGATATTTTGATATATACAAAAACAAAAAAATCGACCAAATTGAAACTTGGTCGATTTCTAAACTTATAATTTTATTAAAGTTGAGGTCCTGCATTAACCAGTTTTTTCCCCTGCTCATTATCGGTAAAGTTCTCAAAATTCTTGATAAACTTCTGAGCAAGACTACGTGCTGCATTTTCCCAATCCTGTGGGTTCGCCCAACTATTTCTAGGATTCAGCATTTTTGAATCAACGCCACTTACCGACTTTGGCACCTGTAAGTTGAAAATAGGCAATACTTCAAACTCTGATTTTTCGATACTTCCATCAAGTATTGCGTTGATAATTGCACGGGTTGATGGTAAATCGATACGTTTTCCTGCTCCATAAGCCCCACCAATCCAGCCAGTATTTACAAGATATGCCTTGCAATCGTGTTGCTGCATCTTTTTAACCAGCTCGCGTGCATAAACCGTGGGATGAAGCATTAGAAAAGCCTGTCCAAAGCAACTGCTGAAAGTAGGTTGCGGTTCCTTAACACCTCTCTCGGTTCCAGCAAGTTTAGCTGTAAATCCGCTGAGGAAATGGTATTGAGTTTGATCCGGGGTTAACCTAGAAACTGGAGGCAATACTCCAAATGCATCGGCGGTGAGAAAGATGACATGCTTAGCGTGGCCTGCCTTAGAAACTGGTTTTACAATATTTTGGATATGGTAAATTGGGTACGAAACCCTTGTGTTTTCGGTTTTTTTCTTAGAGCTGAAATCGATTTTGCCTTCGGCATCTACATCCAGATTCTCCAACAAAGCATCGCGACGGATAGCGGCAAAAATATCGGGTTCTTTTTTAGGGTCTAAGTCGATACACTTTGCATAGCACCCCCCCTCAAAGTTGAATACCCCATTATCATCCCAACCGTGTTCATCATCGCCAATCAATGCTCGATTTGGGTCGGCGGAAAGGGTTGTTTTACCAGTACCAGAAAGTCCAAAAAAGATAGCAACATCGCCATTTTTACCCACGTTGGCACTACAATGCATTGATGCTATACCCTTAAGCGGTAGGTAGTAATTCATTACGGAGAAGATTCCCTTTTTCATCTCGCCACCATACCAAGTACCACCAATTAATGCCATACGCTCGGTTAAATGGAACGCCACGTAAACCTCGCTATTTAAATTCTGCTCCTTCCATTTTAGGTTTGATGTTTTTGAAGCAACCAAAACCACAAAATCGGGTTTGAATGTTTTTAATTCCACATCAGTTGGGCGAATAAACATATTCTTAACGAAATGCGCCTGCCAAGCAACCTCACAAATAAAGCGAACGCACAGACGTGTGTCATCATTTGCTCCAGAGTAAGCATCAACTACATAAAGTTTCTTGCCACTTAACTGTTTAGCACTTATATCCTTTAAGTAATCCCAATTTTCTTGAGATAATGGTTTATTATCGGAACTTTTGTTGCCTGCCTGAGCCCACCAAACATTTGGTTCGGAATTGGGGTCCATTACCACATACTTATCCTTTGGAGAACGACCGGTAAAAATTCCGGTATCTACATTTATAGCATCAAGCGTTGTAAGTTGTCCGCATTCAAAACCTTTTAAGTTAGGATCGGTCTCGTGCCTGTAAAGTAAGTCGTAACTCGGATTATAAATTACCTCGGCGGGTTCGGTTATTCCATAAACCGATAAGTCAATATTAGCCATATTTCAAAAGATTTTTGTATTGTTGCTATATCATTTTAATTTTTAATAGAACTCAATAATACTGAAAACTAAATAAAAAAACAATAATCCTATGAATTATAGGATTTTGCGCCTTTACTTTATGATACAAATGTATGATTTTAGATTGTCGAAATCGTTTGAAATGGTATGTTTAAAATCATAAGTGATAGTAAACAAGCAAGAGTTATTTATATTTACGTTGGGAAAAATTGATAGATTTCAAGGTAAACGTGCCTAGAAATCTATACAATTCAATAAATAGTTACTTTAAACAATGCTAAAAACGCTAGCAGAAGTTTAATATTCTGAAACTCTCCTCAGGAAAATGCCATTTGAAATTAATTACTTCTCCCGAATAACATCGTAATCGCTAGTATATTTAACTATGAATTGTTTTTTGTTCTGAAATGGAGAGCCCTGCTTTAAACCATCAAACAAAAACCCAGATTGGAGCAGATTTGCAGAATGATTATGCAAGCAATCATTAAAATTCACTCCATAGTTTTTTAGTGCGGTAATGAAATATAGGCCAATATCGTAACCAAGATACGAGTATTCGGTTGGTTCTTCTCTATATAATTCGCGATAATCAGCAATAAAATTCTTCACCTCTCCTCTTCTATAATCTATATAAAATGGTGTAAATACATGTAAATTGAGTTTGTAGAAATAATCGCTCGGTATATTCTTCATTTTTTGCCAACGAGCAGGGCCGTAGACTGTTGTTCTTAGATTATAGAACGATTTTACACCATATAGATGACCTAAAAACTCGGAAACAAAAGGTTCGTCCTCCGAAGGTATTATTACAACATTTTGTTTGTTTGGGTCAAGCACCTTCATTAGCGAATCTTGGACATCGGCAGATTTTGCAATGGCTGTTTGATGATAGATTTTAACTACTTTACGGTTATCCTTTCCTTTTAAATTCAATAAAGAATCAAAAAGCTTGATGGACGAAGAATAAAGATTTTCCTTATCGTACACAATAATATACTTGCAGGTATCCTGAAACTTAAAATCCTCAATAAAAATTTCCAGTTGCTTCTTAAATGATTGATTAATCTTAATGATATTATCGCTCGGGGGAAGATTTGTTGCTCCATTATACAACGGAGATACCAGGTTTATACCATTCTCTACAGCAAAATCTGACAATGGTTTTAAATCATCGATTAAAAACGACCCAACTATAAGGTCAGTTTTTCCTGGCAAATTTTTGCGAAGTAAACCTTCCACTTCGGTTTTCTTCCTTTTTGTATCAAAAGTAGATAGATTTATTGATACTCCAGCATGCTTAGCAGAATCCACGGCCAAAAGGAATCCTTCATAAAACTGCAATGATGCTTGGGTAACTTGCGAAAAATCTTTTTTCGATCGATCTTTACTTTTGGGCTTACCATCTATCTGTTGCTCTACAGCCTTTTCAATATTGCTATCATAATCACCAGCCTCAACCTGCGTAAACGGAAGAAATAATGCAATATTAAAAGCCGCTCCATTGTATATATAATCAGTACTACATGGAGTTACCGCTTTATCGTCTTTTTCAGAGTCAAACGCAACAACCTCTTTAGGAACAACAGTTCCTGTTGAGTCTATCTTTGGTTTAATTGGTATTCTCAATGATGTACCAAGTTTTACCCCATCGGCCAATAGTTCTTTATTGTAAAACTCGATCTCTTTAGCATCAACACCGTACTTACGGGATATTGCAAATAAACCCTCCTTGGGCTGAACTTCGTGAATTATAAATGTAAGCGTGTCGGCTGCAGGCTTTTCAGAATGCGCCTCAATCTTGAATTTTGGAATCCTTATGGTTTGACTTTGCTGTAAACCGTCCTTTACCTCGGGGTTTAACTTAATAATATCATCAACTGTAACGTTATACTGCCTTGAAATTCCGAAAAGTGTTTCCTTCTTCTTTACAATATGGTAAAAGTAATTCTCATCGTTTTCAACTTCATCGGATTTCTTAGGAATTTTTAATGCCTGCCCAACCTTTATGCCTGCATATATATCGGGATTATTGGTGGCAATTTCCGATTGAGAAATATCGTATGCATTGCTTATTGCATATAGTGTTTCCCCACTCTTAACAATGTGGATGTAGTAAGTTTTTCCATCAATCTTAACCTTATCGGCCGAACGCTCTACAACTGTTTCTTGCGCCACAACTGATGAGAACGCTAAAATAGCAACTAAAAAAACAACTATTTGCTTCATTATGCAATATTTATAAAATATGAAAGTACAAAAATACTCATTAGTATTGTATCAAAGGCAATGCCGTTCTGTCAAATTTTGTAAAAATGGAACTATCACCCTGATTATCTTCTAAATATATTTCATTAAAAAATAGATTTAGTGTAAGGCTTGAATTAATTTTTCAAATTACTAACATTGCGCAAAATTTTTAGCAGATGCCTTTTGATTTAAGTACGAATCCGATTTTCGCGCTAACAACTCAGCAGCACAGACAGTTAGGCTTGATGCTTGGCGCACACTTTATTGTGGAATCGGACAGCAGCGATATATTCCAAATAAAGGAGAACCTGCTGGCGGAAAGTTTGGCTAAAAATGAAACAAAGCTTGCCGATAATCACAAGGAGATTATTAAGCATTTAAACGATATTACAGAGAAAGCCTTGCAAAAGCATTTTGCAAAGAATGCAAAATCGGTGGTGGATTTTTTATCGTCGCTATCCAAAGATGAGCAGTTAAGTCAATATATTAGAAGTTACATTGAGCGTAGGATTGCAAAATGTATTGATATTGCAGCAAACACTGATGTTCCAATATTTATTAGGGATAAAAATGCTAACTCGCTTTACTCGGAGAAAAAACTGAATATTGAGTGCGAAATTGCTCAGCCATTATTCCGATTCGAAAGAAATGCCGATGAGTTTAAGTACTCCATATCAGCATCGTGCAACGGCAAGAAAATTAAAATAGAGATAGGTAATAGCGAGATTATTACCAACGAGCCCTGTATTGTTAGGATTGGAAACAAAATTTACCGCTTTAACGGAATTGATGGTAAGAAACTAAGCCCATTTGTGAACAAGAGCCACATCACAATTCCTAAAACAGCCGAGCAAAAGTATATGGAAACCTTTGTGCTAAGCACAATAAGGAATCAACTGGTTGAGGCTGTTGGGTTTGATATTATTGAGCAAAAGATTGATGGAAAGGCGTTTTTAACCTTGGAGGAGCGTTTGAGTGGTGGCGCTTGCTTAACATTGAACTACCAGTACAATAATAGAACCTACTTAGCAAATGCAAGTTTGGCGAACGAGGTTTACCTAAAGTTGGACGATGGAAATTACACCTTTACCAAATTCAGCAGGAATGAGGTTTGGGAAAAATCCATTGTTAACACGCTGGTAAATCAACTACAATTAAAGAAAGTAAGCGATGCCGAGTTTATTCCCAATGAGGTTGATACCAAAAGCACCGATACGCTTCATATCCTTGTAGAGTGGATTAATACCAATAGCGAAAAACTCGAAAACTTAGGAATTGTAATTAAGCAAGCATACATAAACAGAGACTTTTACCTGAAAACATTCCAACTCGATTTATCGGCAAAATCGGAAGAGGATTGGTTCGACCTTTACGGGCGAGTTATGCTGGGCGATTTTGAAATACCCTTTATCTACCTTAAAAAGTATATTGTTAAAGGAAATAGAGAGTTTGTACTACCTAACGGACAAATATTTGTGCTTCCAGAGGTTTGGTTTACCAAGTACAAGCCGCTATTCCTAATGGGGAAAGAGACGGACGAGAAGTTGAAAGTGTCAAAATCTCTATTCAATATACTCGTCGATAATCAGATTGACGCTCCTGAGGCAAAATCGCTTAACACAAAGTTCTGTCAGTCACAAATTCAGGGTGTAAGTATTCCGCATAATCTTAATGCAACGCTTCGCGATTATCAGGTACAGGGCTACTGTTGGCTAAATTTACTTTACCAGAATGCAATGAATGGTTGCTTAGCCGACGATATGGGTCTGGGGAAAACCCTTCAAACTCTGGCTATGCTTCAGTTTGCAAGTAATCATCCTGAAAAGAGTATCAAAACATCGTTGATTGTTGTTCCAACGTCACTCGTTCATAACTGGCTAAAAGAGGCCAATAAGTTTACTCCAGACCAGAATGTATTTATTTACACTGGCACTCAGCGGAAAAAATCGGCATCGTTACTTCAGAAGTACGACATTGTAATCACAACCTACGGAATAATTCGCAACGATATCGATTTTTTCAAGGATTTGAAGTTCAACTATGTGATTCTGGACGAAAGTCAAACCATAAAGAATCCATTCTCCAAAATATACCGTTCGGTTCTTCTTTTAAAGGCTAACCATTACCTAACATTAAGCGGAACACCAATTGAGAACTCGCTTAGCGACCTCTGGTCGCAGTTGAATTTCCTAAACCGAGGAATGCTGGGTAGCTTAAAGTCGTTCCGCGATGAGTATATCATTCCAATAGAGAAAAGTGCTGATACCGAAAAGGAAAGGCAGCTAAAACACCTAATTGAACCGCTAATCCTGCGTAGAACCAAGGAGCAGGTTGCCAAGGACTTGCCTCCGCTGACCGAGCAAATTATCTACTGCGATATGTCCGATGCGCAGCAGGAAGTTTACGAAAAGGAGAAATCGATGATTCGCAACTCTATTATCGAGAGTATTGAGCAGGTTGGAGTTGAGAAATCGTCTATATCCATTCTTACAGGATTAATGAGATTGCGCCAAATAGCAAATCATCCTGCGCTACTGGACGACTACGCAACATTGGATTCTGGCAAATTCGACGAGGTTACCCGTAGCATTGAGAATATTATTGCCGAAAAGCATAAAATACTTGTGTTCTCGTCGTTTGTAAAGCATCTTGAGCAAGTAGAGGATTACTTAAAGCAAGAGAGTATTGGTTACGAGATACTTACTGGCGAAACCACAAACCGCGCTAAAATTGTTGAGGAGTTCCAAAGTAACCCCGATAAACAAGTTTTCCTAATATCGCTTAAAGCAGGAGGTGTTGGATTAAATCTTACCGCTGCGGATTACGTTTTTATCCTAGACCCGTGGTGGAACCCCGCAGCCGAAATGCAAGCCACATCGCGTGCACACAGGATTGGTCAGCAGAAAAATGTATTCGTTTACCGCTTTATCTCTCTAAATTCTGTGGAGGAAAAAATCCTAAAACTTCAGGCCAAGAAGGAGCATTTGGCGCAACTATTCATTGATACAAATAATCCTTTGAGGTTAGCCGATAAGGATGTGATAATGGAATTGATGGAGTAATAAAAGCCCCATATGGGGTTTGATATTATTTTAATTAAGGAGACTTGATATTTTCTGCAAAAGGCTCTCATCCCCTTGCTTTCTAAAACTTGCCTCCATTCGGTGTTTAGAACAAGGAAAATATATGAAAGGCTAATAAAACATAATTATTAAGGCTTTTCAATACTTATTTAACTAGCAACTTAAGTTAACCGAATGCATAGGACAAAACATTCTCAGGCAATAATATCTTTCGGGTCTAATCCATATTGGTTGGTTAAATCGTCGCCTTCTATTGAAGCCAGAACAAAGTTGTAGAATGGAATTAGTAAGCACCAACCACTTTTTCCAACATCATGCATTCGTCTTACTCCAACAGCAATTCCAGGGACTAGCATTGCAAGAAAATAAATATTTCCAAAAACTGAAGTTTTAATCAACACTCCAATTAATCCAAGAACTAATAATATAATACCATTGAATAAGATGAAATACCAAAATTCGGTTCTTCTTGCCCGACCGCTAAAATTGGCATAGTTTTGCAAAGTTTTTAAGTAATAGTTCATAATCAATTCTTATTAAAAATTAACCCTGCTCGTTTGGTATTCCGGCATCAAAGGAGGTTTTGTTGTTCTGCATGGCCTCTTGCAACGCTAACCTTACTCCTCAACGTCCGGATCGAAGAGGCTATAATTCAAAACAAATATTACCTGAGAACAAAACTATGCGCAACGGCTAAATATCAACAAAAAGATGGGGAGACAAAAAGTAGACAATTAGAAAAGTATTAATAAAGACATTAAAAAACAAACAATTAGCAAAGGGTAAAACATTCCTTAAACGGCATCAACCATTTAGAACCTACTAGATGTTTGTCACATCTGGTCAAATTTGGTTGGTTTAGTAAGCACAGAAAAAATATTACAGACCAACTAATTGTTTATTTTATAGGTATTTAATTCCCAAACAAGCACTGAGAGAATTTAAATGGACAATACTTTTTATAATTTCTATCAGAAAGTTGTAATACTACAATAAACCCCTGTTCAAGAAATGAACAGGGATCTTAGTTTTTACATGCTTGGTTAATCACCTGATAGTTTCATCTTAACAATCTGATTATTGCCACATTTTGAGCATTTTCTTGTTGTAATTTCTGATACCCCCTTCATCAGGGTCAATGTTATTTCAACACTATCGTCATTACCACATTTTTCGCATTTGGATTTGAACGTAACGGAAGTTCCATTTTGCTTTAGAACCACCCCACCTGTTATTGTTACCATAATTCTTATGATTTCTTATTAATTAGTATTCATTTTCGCGAAATGTTTTACACCCTGTACTTATTGTAGATCTCTTTTCGGACTGGGCAAGTACAAAAAAAAGAATCCCCAAAATTCATTTTATAGTTACAAATGATTGTACCGGAACATTTAACAAAATGAACTTGGTTGTTAACGCAGTGTTCGACCTCACAAAATGCATGATGACCCGTCTTTAAGCAGTTAAAGTTTTTTTTACATTGCAGCGTTTTATTAAATACGCGCTTGTCTACCTCTCTAATCATAAAAAAATTTTGGTTTCTATTTAACCCAATGAAGGAGCAAAAGACATAATTGCAAGAACTTCTTCCAGCTTAAACCAATAACTATTCAATTGTTCAAAATCGGATATAAACTGTTTTTGAATAGAAGTCATCCTCCATTGAGAACATTAACTATTTTAATATGGAAAGTAACCGTTTTTTTATAAAACGAACCGAAAAAATAGGGGAGACAAAAAGTGGACAATCTAAAATAAAATCCCAAAACCACTCATTAACAGCGAAATAATTCCACAGCAGTTTAAGGCACTGGCAGCGTTTGGGTAAACAGAATGAGTTGGATTTATTGCTCAGCTACCGCAGCGACGCGACTAAATACTTTGAATAAAAACAGTCAAATTGGTGTCCCTATCGATACCGAGCTTCTGACGTAACCTTAATCGCGCCTTTTTTAATGCATCATCCGATTGAAATGTAATCTGAGCAATTTCTTTGCTACTCATATTGAGTTTAAAAAATGCACACATTTTCCGTTCATTAGGGGTAAGATCCGGAAATCGTGTATTTAAATTTTCATAAAAAGAACTATGTACTTTTGCAAAAAGGATCTCAAACTCTTCCCAGTTGGAGCTGTAGGATAATCGTTTGTAGTCCGAGATAATAGAATTAACAATACTCTTCCCCTCGTTATTGGTATTCTTTTCCACCTCCATCAATCGGTCAATAGTTTGGGTATCGCGTTCCGAATTTTGAATCAATTTAAGAGTTGCCGCTGTCATCGATTTTTGGTTCGATTCCAGTTCAAGGTTTATCCTTTCAATTTCCTTCTCCATCAACTCCTTATTTATAGCCTGACTCTCGATAAGCTGCTCGTTTGTAAGCTTTAACTCTTCGTTTTTTTCCTCTATTTCTTGTTTTTGCTGCGAAAGAATAATATTAGTTTTTTGCTTGATACGGTATGAGCGATATATATAGATAATAAGCACCCCCATCAATATAAGACCAGTAAATAAAGAGAATATAATTGTTTTATGCTGTTTGCGTTCAACTGCTTGAACAGCGTCCTTCTTCTGCTGCTCTAGTTCAATGGCTTGTTTCTCCTTTTCGAATTTGTAACTATACTCTAGTTCTGCTATTTTCCTTACGTTTTTTTCGTTATAAATACTATCGCTATAAGTTTTGAAAAACTTTTGATGTTTGTATGCATTTTTGTAATCGTTGGCAGCAGAATATATTTCCGAAAGTTGGTTATGAATGTCCTTCTGGTTGTTAAGCAATTTCAATTCGTTTGCAATATCCAAACTCTTAAGGGTATAACTTAATGCCATTGAATAATCTTTTTGAGTTAAAAATACAGCACCCATTTTACTCCATATTTCACAAATTGTTCGTTTTCGCGTCATCTCTTCAGACAAAACCAACGCTTTCTTATAATATTCTAAAGCCTCTCTATTAGTACCGTGCATACGGTAGTAATCACCAATCTTGATTGATATGGTAATCATTGGAGTTGTATAGGACAACTCCTCTGCAATTGCTAATGCCTTCTGAAGGTACTCCAGTGATTTAAAGTCATTTAATTGCAGGTATATATCACCAATATTTTCATAGCACTCTATTATTAGCCGCTTTTCGTTCAATTCAACCGCAAGTTTTAAAGCCTTTTCGAAATATTCAAGGGCCTTAGGGTAGTTTGTTTGTAATGCAATAACGCAGCCTATATTTATGTAACTATTAGCTATTCCTTTCCTATCATTAATTCCCTCTTTAATTTTAAGTGATTTAAGGAAATACTCAAGAGCTTTCGAATTATTCCCTTGATACTGATAAATATTCCCCAAATTATTCAACGCCATAGACTCTACCTTTTTATCCTTTATCTCTTCGCATAGTACCAATAATCTATGGTAACCCTCAATGGCCTTCTCGTAGTTGCCCTGTCCTGTATGTGATACACATATATTCACTAAACACCTAGCAATACTTGATTTACTTTTTATCTCTTCAGCAATTTTCATTGCTCTCTCATAACTCTCCATTGCAGCAGAGGTGTTACCTATGGCGGCATATTTATTTCCCGAACCAATAAGATACTTCACTATATCTTCCTTGTAATTAATCTCTTCGGAAATTTTCAATGCTTTAAGAAAATATTCAAGGGCTATTTTATCTGATTTATAGAACGATGATATTGATCCAATTACCCATAAACTTTCTGCCTTACCTTTTAAATATCCTATTTTGTCAGCCAATAAACTAGCCTGATCAGCATATTCCCGAGCCTTACTAGAATCGATAGAAACAATAGCATAGCCTACTTTATTAAGTAAGTTTACTTTAACAGAGTCGTCTTGCTTATGATTATTTAAGAGAATAGATAAACTATCAATTTTAGCATTTTGTGCTTTAATTACACCAACAGTAGTGCATAGCAAAATAGCGAGCAAAGTCTTTAAAGAAGTATTCATTGGGACACTCGACAATCTATAAAATCCATTAAAACTCTAGTAACAGTAGATGTTCTTCAAATTATTATAAACACTGAGGCAACCTAAAGAATCCGAAGCAAAATTATTCAACATTAGAGCCAAACTTCCGATTTTTTCATAGAAAATTCTGCTATTCATTATAATTCAGTTGAATATTCTGAATCATAAACTCGGAAAGCCTAATAATTAAAAATGACTTACACAGACTCTTAGATTGCCTCAGTCTTGAGTATTAACTATTAAGAAAATTCAAAACATTCTGCTCAATACGATTCAAAACGTCAGATCCCTCTGCCTTCTGAAATTTATCGCCTGTAATATTTTCGTAAAGTTCGATGTATCGCTCTGTAATCTGATTCACAATTTCATCGGTCATTTCAGGAACTTTTTGTCCATCTTTGCCTTGGAAACCATTTGCCATTAACCACTCACGAACAAACTCTTTGGATAGTTGACGTTGCTCTTCGCTTTTTGCCAATCGCTCCTCATACCCTTCGGCATAGAAATAGCGCGATGAATCAGGCGTATGAATCTCGTCGATTAGGTAGATTTTCCCATCTTTCTTACCAAACTCGTACTTAGTATCAACCAAAATAAGACCCATTTTTGCTACCATTTGAGTTCCACGCTCAAAAAGTGCAAGGGTGTACTTCTCTAGCTGTTCGTAATCCTCCTTGCTAACCAATCCTGTTTTGATAATATCTGCTTTTGAGATATCCTCATCGTGACCCTCCGAAGCCTTTGTGGTAGGCGTAATAAGTGGTTTTTGAAACTTTTGATGCTCTTTCATTCCCTCTGGCATAGCCTCTCCACAAATTGAACGTTTACCAGACTTATACTCGCGCCAAGCGTGACCAGTTAAGTATCCGCGAACCACCATTTCCACCTTGAATGGCTCACACATATGACCAATTGTTACCATTGGGTCTGGAGTCGCAATTTTCCAGTTGGGCACAATGTCCGAAGTTGCATCCAAAAACTTCGATGCAATTTGGTTAAGCACCTGTCCCTTGTAAGGGATTCCCTTTGGAAGCACAACATCGAAAGCAGAAATACGGTCGGATACAACCATTGCCAAAAATTTGTTCTTGATATTGTACACATCGCGAACTTTTCCGTGGTAAACCCCTGTTTGTCCGGGGAAGTTGAAATCGGTACGAACGATAGCCTTTTCCATAACTACTCTAAGGTTGATTGATTATTATTTTGATTGCTGTTTTGTCGTTGATGCTTCTCCTCCGCATCCCTATCGAATGCATTTACAATATACTTAACAAGTTTATGGCGAATTATATCACGCACATCGAAGTTAATAACTGCTATGTCGTTAATTCCATCAAGTAACTTAATGGTCTTTACTAGTCCTGAATCCTCTTTTCGTGGTAAATCTATCTGGGTTAAATCACCGGTTACAACAAACTTAGCGTTTTTACCCATACGGGTAAGAAACATCTTCATCTGGCTGATGGTTGTATTCTGCGCTTCATCCAAAATTACAAAAGCATTGTCGAGCGTGCGACCGCGCATAAAAGCTAAAGGTGCAATCTGAACAGTTCCATCCTCCATAAATTCCACCAATTTTTTTGCAGGAATCATATCGTGCAATGCATCGTAAAGAGGTTGTAGGTATGGATCGAGTTTTTCCTTCATATCTCCAGGCAAAAATCCTAAACGTTCGCCAGCCTCAACAGCAGGACGAGTTAGAATAATACGTTTAACCTCCTTATTCCGTAATGCACGAACTGCAAGCGCAATAGCAGTATAGGTTTTACCAGAACCTGCAGGGCCAATGGCAAAAAGCAAATCGTTGTCGGCATATAGTTCAACCAGTTTACGCTGGTTTACGGTTCTAGCCTTTATCGCTTTTCCGTGATTTCCAAAAACAAGCACATCGGCAGCATCCTCCTCGGCCTGATTAATTGACTCAAGATTATCGGTAAGGAAATCCTGAATATTGGTCTCAGTTAAAAAGCCATACTTTCGGTGGAAATCAATCATTTTATTGATTTTATCCTCCAACTCATCAATTAAATCATCATCGCCAATGGCCTTAATCTCGTTGCCACGAGCAATAAGTTTGAGTTTTGGGAAATGACGTGCAATTGAATCGTAGCGTGTGTTGTTTACGCCGTAAAGAACTAACGGGTCGATACCCTCAATTAGGATAATTCTCTCACTCACTGTTTTCTTCGATGTCATCAAACAAAATTATGCACAAAGATAATTCAACAACTGCGATTTAGGCAAACTCAAAAAACTAAATAATAAAAACTTATTGACAGAGTAGTTGATGGTTGTTAGTTGTTCGTTGTTAGTAAGATTGTAGACATTAGGTGTAATTTTAACTATTAACTCCCACGATCAACTATCAACAAACTTCCATTACTTAACTCTCAATTTACCTTTTCAACCTCACCTTCCAACTTTATTATTACTTTTGTGGTAGGTTTTGCGATTATGGAAAACGGCAACTCAAAAACAAAGATAATTACTCTTACAACCGACTGGAACAAACACGATTACTATATCGGAATGCTCACTGGCCGATTGCTTTCCATTTCGCCCAATCTTAACATTGTTGAGTTAAGCCATAAGGTTCCTCCGTTCGACCATATTCACGCGGCTTTTGTTCTAAAGCACAGTTTTGAAAATTTTCCTGCGGGAACAATTCATCTGTGCCTGGTAAATACCGAAAATACAGAAGGCAAGCAACTCCTGCTTTTTGAGTATCGGAATCACTACCTGATTATTCCCGACAATGGAATTCTTGGCTTAATTACAAAGGATGCACCCAAAAAGGTTTTCTCGTTTCCTTACGAGGAAAGTTCCAGCTTTGCGTCGCTCGATGCTGCCGCATCGGCAATTAAAGCGTTAGTTAGCGACTCAGAAATCGATGATATTGCAGTTATCACTGAAAATTACAAGCAGAGTATTCCGCTTAGAGCGGCCATTAACGAAACAACTATCACTGGAAGTGTTATTTTTATTGATTCTTACCTTAATGCAATAACCAATATATCGCGCGATTTATTTGAGCGCGTAGGCAAAGGGCGAAGATTTACAATCTACGTTCAAAGTTTCAACTACAGGATTGATGAGATTGTAAAAACCTACTCCGATGTGGAGGAGGGTGAGCTTTTAGCCCTGTTTAACACGCTAAACCTATTGGAGGTTGCGCTAAATAACGGTTTTGCAGCCGAAATGCACGCCTTGCAGGTTGGCTCAAGCATTATGGTAAAATTTCACGACAATTAAAAAACTAGAAATGAATAACGATTTACGCAAGAAAGAAGCTCTTGAAGCATTTGGAAAACTTTTGGATATTATGGATGAACTCCGCGAGAAATGTCCCTGGGATAAAAGCCAGACAATGGATACCATTCGTCCGCTTACCATTGAGGAGACGTACGAACTTTCCGAAGGAATTCTTGAAAACGATTTATCATCAATCCAGAAGGAACTCGGCGATATTCTGCTTCATATTGTTTTTTACTCCAAAATTGCCGATGAGCAAAAAGCTTTTGACATAGTAGATGTTATAAACAGTCTTTCGAAGAAATTAATATATCGGCATCCGCATATTTACGGTGATGTTAAGGTTAACAACTCCAATGAGGTAATTCAAAACTGGGAACTTCTAAAAACCAAGGAAAAGGATGGTAACAAAACCGTTCTATCTGGAGTTCCTTCTTCTTTACCCGCGCTAATTAAGGCCAATAGAATTCAGGAAAAGGTGCGTGCTGTTGGATTCGATTGGGAAGAGCCAAATCAGGTTTGGGACAAGGTTGCCGAGGAAATGGAGGAATTAAGAGTTGAAATAAGAAAAGGTAACGCCGAGAAAATGGAACAAGAATTTGGCGATTTTTTATTCTCTATGGTCAATGTGGCTAGGCTTTTCAATATCGACCCCGAAACTGCCTTGGAGCATACAAATAGGAAATTTATGAAACGGTTCAACTACCTTGAATCTAAAACCATTAAGCAAGGTCAATCGCTCAAGGAAATGACCCTCGACCAAATGAATGTTATTTGGGAAGAGGCAAAACAGTTTGATAAAGAATAGTTGTTTGTTGATGGTTGATCGTTGTTTGTAAAATCTTTCATTTAACGTCTCACGTTTAACGTTTTACGGGTTGCTCTACTACATCACCAAAAAGATCTTTTACAGTTTCCTCATCGTGTTTGGGGTGGTATCTCTTATTTTCCTGCTGTTCAATATGATTCCTGGTGATCCAGCCCGAATGGTTATGGGACAACGCACCGATTCGGCATCGCTTGCAGCTGCCCGTCACGATTTGGGATTGGATAAACCTCTGGGCTATCAATACCTAAAGTACCTGAACGATTTTTCGCCAATATCAATCCACAACCCAAGAAATTCTGATAGTTATATTTATCTCGATAAAACTTTATACACAGGCGCCATTAGTTTGATATCTTTTGGAAAAAGCAGAGTTCTTGTGCTGAAATTTCCGTACCTGCGTCGCTCATATCAAAGTAAAAAAACAGTTACATCGATAGTAGGTGAAACGTTACCCAACACTTTTATTTTGGCACTTACATCGATGATTTTTGCAACAATTGTTGGAATTTTTCTTGGAATAATTGCTGCAATAAAAAAGGACTCAATCTTCGACAAAAGTGCACTTATATTTTCAGCGTTTGGAATGTCGCTACCATCGTTCTTTGCGGCAATACTTGTGGGTTGGATATTTGCTTTTTTATTGGGCAAATATACTGGGCTTAACCTTACAGGAAACCTTTGGGTAGTTGACGATTTTGGCGAGGGAATTCACCTTCAACTCAAAAACTTGATTCTTCCTACGCTAACACTGGGCTTGCGCCCACTCTCAATAATTACCCAGCTAACCCGCAGCTCAATGCTCGAAACACTGAGTCAGGATTACATTAGAACAGCCAAAGCCAAAGGATTAAAATTCAGTGCAATAATTAGCAAACATGCACTTAAGAATTCGCTAAACCCCGTGGTAACTGCAGTATCGGGTTGGTTTGCCTCGTTGATGACAGGTGTAATATTTGTGGAGTATATTTTTGGTTGGAAAGGACTTGGCTATGTAATGGTAAACGCACTTAACAGTTACGATGTTCCTCTTGTTATTGGATGCGTGGTGTCCTTATCATTAATTTTTGTGGTCATTAATTTGCTTGTGGATATTCTTTACTCGGTACTCGACCCAAGAGTAAAATTTAGTTGATTGTTGTTTGTAGTTCGTTAAACGTAAAGAGTGAATCGGAAAAACAATCAATACACTTAACAACTAACCTGAAAACTAAGTCATTAGAGCGAAACCTCATATTTCTTCCTTTTAACATCTCACGTTTAACATTTAACGTTTTAATTTTTCGTAATTTTGATTCAATTCATTTCTTAACTAAATTTCAACTTAAAGCATTATGAGAAAGAAGATTGTAGCAGGAAACTGGAAGATGAACACAATGCTTCCTGAAGGTTTTAACTTGGCAAAGGAAGTAATATCAAAATCGGCCGGTGTACCCGCTGATGTTGAACTTATAGTAATACCGCCATTTACGCATTTAAGCGAAGTAGTAAAAATTACCAAGGGAAGTCGCGTTAAGGTTGGCGCGCAGAACTGTGCAATGTGGGACAAAGGAGCATATACTGGTGAAGTTTCTGCACCAATGCTCAACTCCGTTGGTATTGAATACGTGATTCTTGGTCACTCCGAGCGTCGTGAGTACTTTGGCGAGGACAACCAAATGCTTTTCAAAAAAATAGATCTTGTACTAGCAAACTCCTTAGCCCCAATATTCTGCTGTGGCGAAAAACTGGATGAACGCGAGAGCAACAATCACTTTAAGGTTGTTGAGCAACAGGTTAGCGAATCGCTATATGGCTTAAATGCTGAGCAAATGCTAAAAGTAGTTATAGCCTACGAGCCTGTTTGGGCAATTGGAACGGGTAAAACTGCTACAGCCGAACAAGCACAGGAGATGCACGCATTTATTCGTCAACTTTTAACCAAAAAATTTGGAGCAAGCGTAGCCAACGAAATAAGCATCCTTTACGGCGGAAGCTGTAAACCATCAAATGCTGCAGAGATCTTTGCTAAAGCCGATGTTGATGGAGGTTTAATTGGTGGCGCATCGCTAGTGGCCGATGACTTTATTGGAATAGCAAAAGCATTTTAGTTGACTGTTGTTCGTTGATAGTTGATCGTGACGATCTTCTATCTTCTAACTTTTAACTCTTAACTTTTCACTTAATATGAGTTACACAGAACTAGTAATCAACGTAACACCTCCTAGCGAGGAAACCAATAGCATTCTCATTGCCCAACTATCCGAGTTGGGCTTTGAGAGTTTTATGGAGGACGACAAGGGTTTTCGTGCTTACATAAAATCCAAGAAGGATTTTTCTGCAGAACAGACAATCGAAAGTCTATTTCTTCCCGAAGGAGTTTCTATAAATTTTGAGGTAAATAGTATTGCCGATAAGAACTGGAACGAGGTTTGGGAATCGAACTTCGATCAAATTCTTGTAGATAATAAATGTTTGGTTCGAGCATCATTCCATACTAATTTTCCAAAAACCGATTACGAAATAATTATAGACCCAAAAATGTCGTTTGGAACAGGCCATCATCAAACTACACACCTAATGATTAATGCACTGTTGAATACTGATGTAACGGGATTAACAGTCCTAGATATGGGTTGCGGAACTGGAGTATTGGCTATTTTAGCAGAAATGAAGAATGCCGCAAAAGTTATCGCTATAGATAATGATGAATGGGCATACCGAAACTCATTGGAAAATGTAGCCGAAAATAAATGTACAAGAACAGAGGTGCTCCTTGGCGATGCAGCATTACTTGAAGGCAAAAAATTCGATCTAATCATTGCAAACATCAACCTAAATATTCTGCTAAACGATTTATCAACCTACAAATCAAGCCTAAACCCTAACGGCAAACTATTTATGAGCGGTATCCTACGCTCCGATGTAACCACATTAATTCAAGCATCGGGGAAGTTAGGCCTGAAGCATCAAGAAACATTCTACCGCGACGATTGGGCTATGGTTTCTTTTTCTAACTAAACTAATTTGGTTATGCTTGTTAACAGAAGGTTTTGGTTCATTTCGCTTTCCATTACAGTTTTGGTTTGTGCCATAACTTTTTCGCCCAAAGCATTCAATCAGGATGAGGATAAATTCTCAGGCGATATTCTAAAATTCCCCGAAGAGTTGAATACCATTGTTAACAAAAACTTACCAAAGGAAGACGAAGAGTTTTTAAAAAACTTTACAAAATTTTGGGTTACCGATACCATTTCTGAGGATAACAAAAAACATATAATTGATATTTCTAACACCATGCTTCCAATTTTACCGGAAAGCAAGGAGTTGGTTCTTTCGTACATCAAACTTATCAATCAATTTTTCAAAGATTCCTATGCCAACAAAAACTATGTGGCGTGGGATAAAGCTTACACTCAATTAGTAAAATCAACAGAAATAACCTACCCATCAATTGGAAATTTTTTACGATTCACCAAGTCAGTGCTGGAAAGTTCAACAATAAAGCAAACCAATACCTTTGCCTGGAAATCGGGAATACATCCCTCCTACCAATTTGTATTTGACAACAAGCTAACCATTAAATTCAATAACATCAACCTAGTTTGTATAGATGATAAAGACAGTATTTTCATTAAAGGAACAAGCGGAACATTTGATCCATCCAATGGAGATTGGCTGGGAAAAGGAGGCAAAGTAACCTGGGCTCGCTCAGAGTACCCCGATAATGAGATATTTGTTCAACTCGACGATTACAAACTGGATCTTAACAAAAACTCATACACCCTTGATTCGGTTTATTTCACCAACAAGGATTATTTTACAAAAGCAAGCCTTGGAAGGGTTACCGACAGGTTAATTAAGGACTACACGCCAAGCACAATTCAATACCCCGAGTTTGAATCGTATGGCAAATGGTTTCAGATTAAGAACCTCTTTAAAAATGTGGATTACGAGGGTGGATACATTATGCAGGGTTCAAAATTAATCGGAAAAGGCTCTGCCGATAAACTTGCCACTGTAAGTATTAGCCGTAACGGAAAGGAATTTTTAAGGGTTGAGGGGAATATACTTATCTTCCAACGGTCCATACTGAATACTGAAAAGGCGAGCATTCTTTTTAAGTTTCCAAACGATTCAATTTACCACTCCGGCCTATACTTCAATTATAACAACAAAAACAGAACAGTTACAATATCACCAACCGAAAAAATAACAACTCAAAGTCCATTCATCAGCTCATACCACAAACTAAGCATTTGGGCCGATCAACTAACCTGGAAAATAGATGAGGATAAAATTACGTTTGGGGCTGCTACCGGATCAACAATTGGGCGAGCATCATTTGAATCCGACAACTTTTTTAATGAAACATACTTTGATGATATGATGGGACCAAGCGATCAGCATCCATTGCTAGCCGTTTGGAACTACTCTATTAAAGTAAAAAGCAAAACCTTTTTAGCTGCCGATCTTGCCGTTCATCTGCGCAAGCCTGTTGAACAGGTTAAAATTGAAATGATGCGCTTAGCAAAGCAGGGCTACATACTTTACGACTTTGCCAGCGATGAGGTTCAAATTACCCAAAAATTGCGATATACAATTCTATCGCGATTCAAAAAAATCGATTACGACGTTATCCGGTTTGCATCAACCAGCACAGGAAGCATTCCCAATGCCGAACTCGATATTAAAACAATGGATATGCGAATACGCGGGGTTGAAAGCATTCCTGTAAGCGATTCTCAAAATGTGCATATCAATCCGTATAAAAAGGAAATTCTGCTGAAAAAGAATAGAAACTTTGAGTTTGCAGGCGAGGTACAAGCCGGATTGTTCAAATTCTCAGGGGAGAAGTTTAAGTTCGATTACGATAATTTTAAAATTGATATTGAGGATGCCGACCTTCTCGATCTAGATTATCAAACCAACAACCGCGATAATTATGGCCGTAGAATCCTTCAAGGAGTTGCAAATACTTTGGAGAAAATTACTGGCGATATTTTAATTGACAAACCAAATAATAAATCGGGTCTTGTAAGTAACCCAAACTACCCAATATTTCATAGCAAGCAAAACTCATTTGTTTACTACGACGATCCAAGCATCTACGGAGGAATTTACAAAAGGGACTCATTCTACTTTAAAATCTTACCATTCACCTACGAAAACTTAGACAATTTCGAAAGTTCCGATCTTAGTTTTAGTGGAATTTTGTACTCGGGAAATATTTTGGCCCCCGTTGAGGACACTTTGGTACTTCGTCCTGATAACTCGCTGGGATTCATAAAAAAGGCACCCCCTCAAGGGTTGGCTCTCTACGAAGGAAAAGGAACAGCCTACAACAAAGTTGATCTTAGTAACCAAGGACTAATTATCAACGGAGACATAAAATACATTACATCAACAACAACATCTGAAAAAATGTTGCTTTTCCCCGACTCCATGATTACCACCTCAACTAACTTCAAAATCGACAAGCGTGAATCAGGGATTGAATTTCCAAAATTAATTGGGGCCAAACATCGTATAAAATGGTTGCCTAAACGTGATAAATTAACCGTTAAAAGAGGAGAGCAACCCTTTGTCATGTACGATTCTTTGGCAAATTTCATGGGAGATTTGCTGCTTGAACCACTTGGACTAACAGGCGGTGGAGCAATTTCGCTTGAGGACGCTAGGCTAACCGCGGATTTATTTGAGTTCGATGCCAACGATTTTAGTTCGCCCAAGGCTAACCTAAAACTATTCAAACCTAAAACTGAAGACTTAGCATTAACCACCACCGACGTTAAATCGAAAATTGATTTTAAGAACCGTTCCGGAGAGTTCAGCAAAACCAACGAAAGTGTACATGCCAACCTGAACGCACTTTTCTACGAAGCACAACTGGACAAATTTAAGTGGGCGATGGATTCTCATAACCTCACGCTGCTAACCCCAATGCGTCAGCAGGCCGTAGAGGAAGGAAAGTTTACCATTTCAAGGATGTATGATAAAGACTCACTGCCTTCTGGATCGCTCTTCTACTCGGTTAAAGCAGGCGAAGATTCTCTTTACTATTTCTCATCTAAGTCCATATATAGTTTAGAGTCTGGGGAGTTAAACTCCGATAGCGTTAAGTATGTCCTTGTGGCTGATGCGGCAGTTTATCCGAAGTATAGAAAAGTAAAGGTTGACCCAGCCGGTAGAATGAATAAATTTTCGTTAGCAGTCATCAAGGCTAATATATTCTCTAACTACCACAAAATATACAATTCTGAAATAGTAATATCTAGCCGTAAAAAGTATAAAGGCGAAGGATATTACAATTATATGGATGAGCGCGATTCTATTCAAAAAATATTCTTTAGAAACATTGAGGCCGATATCGAAATGAATACAGTTGCGCAAGGCGCATTAACCGAACCCGACAGTTTTAAACTTAGTCCGAATTTTGCATTTGTAGGCGAAGTTAATCTTTTTGCCCCTGAACAGTTCCTAATTTTCAAGGGAGGCTCCATGGCTCTGTATAACTGTTCAAATACTAAAGCCCATTGGCTAAAATTTGAGGCAGAAATTAATCCTAAAAAGGTTATGATCCCTGTTGGTGAAAAACCTCAAAATCTGAACTTAAACTACTTAATGAATGGGTCTGTTATTGCAGAAGATTCGCTTAAACTTTACGGCGGATTTATGCGCATGCGCAAGGATTATGCCGATAAACCAATTGTTCATGCTCAAGGATATATGAGTTTCAACAACAATAATCGGCGATTTACCATTGCAGAGCCTTACAAGCTGGCAAATCCCGACACCTCGGGTAACAGCGTTAGCCTTCAGAAGGATTACTGCATGGCTTTTGGCGAAGGCCGGGTTCAACTTCCAGTAAACCTTGGGCAAATCAAATTTAATAACGTTGGTAGTTTAATACATAAGTTGGAAGAAAATGATCTAGGATTAGACCTCATCATGCAACTGAACTTCCACTTTAACCAAAAGGCATTGGAAGCAATGGCTGCTGAGCTGAATAGCGCTGTAACATTGGATAAGGTGGATTTAAACAGAAAATTATACAAAAAGGCTTTATACGAATGGATTGATTCCTCAGAAATCAATGCCGCCTTGAATCAACTTAACCTTTTTGGGGCATTCAGCCAAATTCCAAAGGGATATCAAGCAACCATGATCCTTAACGATTTAAAAATGAAATGGGATCCTGTCCGAAAATCATTCATATCAAAAGGGAAGATTGGAATAGGCACTATTGGAAACATTCAGATTAATAAAATGGTTGATGGGTATCTTGAGATTTTTAAGCGCCGCAGCGGCGATTTAATGACCCTTTACATTCACCTTGGCGAAGATAGATATTATGTATTTACCTATACAAAAAGTGTGATGCAGGTTTCGTCGAGCAATACGGAGTTTGTGCTTCCAATTACTCAACAAAAATCAAGCGAACAAAGAATTAAAGTTAAACCCGGTGAGCCAGGTTATAGATTCCTAATCGGAACTAAAAAGGATTTGGATCAAGCCCGTCAACGCTATAATGAACTAAAGTATGGGGTAAAAGCCGATCAACCCGATAGCACTGATAATGGAGAAGACGAGAAAGCATCCGAAGAGGATGCCAAGAACAAAAACTAGTGTCCTTTTCTGATCTTTTCCCACACCTCCATATCCTTGATGCTTTCTCCATCAATAACAAATCGTACTGCTGTTTTAACGGTATGAAAACCGCTATTACCGGCTGCACCCGGGTTAATGAAAAGGAAGTTATGCTTTTTGTCAAATTTTACTTTAAGGATGTGGCTATGTCCACAGATAAAAATATTGGCTGACAGCGTTTCAATTAGAGGTTTTGCTTGAACATCGTAACGTCCAGGAGTTCCGCCAATATGAGTTATTAACACCCGAACCCCTTCTATTTTAAAATGGAGAAAATTTGGATAGCTAATCCTTATTCTGTGGTCATCTATATTACCATGAACAGCACGGAAGGGCTTAAATTTCGATATTTTATCGGCTAACTCCAACGCACCAATATCGCCTGCATGCCAAATTTCATCGCAATCAGCAAAAAAAACATCTAAACCATCATCCCAAAAACCATGAGTATCCGATAAAAGGCCAATTTTTTTCATAAAAACTAAGACTTCAGATATTAAAACAATAGATTTGACTCTTAAAAAGAGGACAAATTTGGGTCTGTTCAATAAACTGTGTCAAAGTAGGTAATTACTGAACATTTAATCTGTCCTCAAAAATAATAATTAATTGCGCCATTACCTGCCTCCAACCATTAATCGGTCCTGCTTTTTCATATATCCTTTGCTGTACCAGGAATAGAAGCTTCATCAGGGCTTGATCGTTTGTGAATACTCGCTTCGATTTAGTCACCTTACGTAATTGGCTATTAAAGCTTTCGATTACATTGGTAGTATACATTAGCTTTCTTACCATGTCAGGGAACTCAAACATTTGAGCGAGCCTGTTCCAGTTTTCAAGCCAGGACTTGACCATTGAGGGGTATTTTGACTGCCATCGCAAATCCAACTGGAAAAGGGCTTTCTCCGCTTGTTTTAGGCCGTTGGCCTGGTAGACTTCCTTTAGTGAGGCAACTACTTCTTTTCGGTCTTTTATGGCCACATACCTTAGGGAGTTCCGGATTTGATGGACAATGCATAGCTGTACTTTAGTTTTAGGGAAAACGGCCTCGATGGCCTGAGCAAAGCCCTTTAAGTTGTCGATACTGGCAATCAGTATATCCTGTACCCCCCTGCGATGAATATCGTTGAGCACAGAGAGCCAGAAGCGTGCGCTTTCGCTTTCTCCGATGTACATGCCTAGTAGGTCTTTTACCCCTTCCCGGTTTAGCCCGATCAGGCAGTAAACGGCCTTTGTTTTAATGGCGTTGTCCTCGCGTACCTTATAGTGGATGGCATCGAGCCACAGAATAGGGTAAACGCTCTCCAAGGAGCGGGTTTGCCATTGCTCTATTGCTGGCAGTATCTTATCGGTAATAGCGGTTATGGTTGCCGGGGAAAGCGTGAGCTGGTACAGCTGGCTTAGATGGTCGCATATATCGCTGTAGCTCATCCCAATCGCGTATAAGCTGATAATCTTATGGTCAAGCCCATCGCCAAGGGTGGTTTGCCTTTTGGGGAGTATCTCGGGCTCAAACGTTCCCTCACGGTCACGCGGAGTGCTGATCGCAATACTCCCGTAGTGCGTTTTAACCTTCTTGGTGGTTTGCCCATTGCGACGGTTCTTCCTTTCTGCCCCTGAGGCTCTTTCTTCCTGCAGGTGGGTTTCCATTTCACCCTGCAGGCTCGCCTCTAGGAGGCGTTTAAGCAATGGCGCTAGAACGCCGTCTTTACCTTCTAGCGAAACGCCCTTCTTCAATTTGGCAAGGGCTTCTTTTTCAAATGCATCGTAGCTAAACTGTTCGTCAATACTCATGCGTCTTGTTTTATGGGTTAAACTTATATAAGTTTAACCACTTGACACAGTTTATTGAACAGACCCTTAAAATTTGAAAGTATATATAAAAGTTCTTAAAATCTGATGCATGGCATCTGTTGTCTGATATCTAATAACTATTTTTGAAAGACAAAAAATGAATCCAAATGCAAATATTTTACGCCCCCGATATTGCTAGCAACACCTATACTCTTCCTGAAGAAGAGTCAAAGCACTGCATCAGAGTTTTAAGATTAAATACAGGTGACGAGATTACCCTAATTGATGGTAAAGGAAACCTTTTCACAGCAAGCATCTCCAATCCAAATCCTAAACGATGTGAGGTTATTGTAACCGATGTAAAAACTGAGTTTGGCAAACGTAATTTTTACCTGCATATCGCAATCGCACCAACCAAAAATATTGAACGGTTAGAATGGTTTTTGGAAAAGGTCACTGAGATTGGAGTTGATGAGATTACACCAATCCTTTGCGACCGTTCAGAGCGAAAGGTTGTAAATAACGATAGGCTTGAGAAGATAATTGTTTCGGCTGTTAAGCAATCCATCAAAGCTTATGTACCTAAGTTAAACGAGATGATTTCGTTAAAGCAATTTCTAAATCAGAGTATTGATGGGCAAAAATTTATAGCCCATTGCAACAGTTGGGACTTACCTCCTCTAAAAGACAACTTACAGCCAAACTCTAAAGTCACAATTCTCATTGGTCCCGAAGGAGATTTCACACACAACGAGGTTGAACAATGCCTGAGCAATGGCTATAAGGAAATCAGCCTTGGAACATCGCGCTTAAGAACAGAAACTGCAGGAATTGTGGCTTGTCATATTGCAAATATATTCAGTTAACATCACCAATTATCCAACAATAAAGTCTAAAACATCAAGTACTTTGCTTGCCGATATTTGGTAAAACTCTGTGTATTCACATTTCACACAGGTAACCGAACTAAATTTTCTATTCTGATTAAATAGTTTTGACAGAATACTTCCTGCAATATAGGCTTCGCCTAACTCAAAATCCTTGTTTCCACATTTCGGACAAGGTTGTTTAGATCGTACTAGCTTCATTTTTCTTCTGTATTTGAATTTTCCTCATCGTCATTTTTCGAACTCGATTGCTTCCATCTTCCAGCCTTTTTAAGCGCTTGGTCAATAATCCACTCCAACTGGCCGTTGGTGCTGCGAAACTCGTCCGCAGCCCACTTTTCCAGCGCATTCATTTTATCTGGATCAATCCTTAATACAAACGATTTTTTTTTCGACATAATTTATTGATGAAGAGTCCCAGCATTTACAACAGGACGAGCCGATTCGTCGGAACAAAGCACAACCATAAGATTGCTAACCATTGCGGCTTTCTTATCCTCATCCAAATCCACAATCTGCTTTTCGGAAAGTTGATCCAAAGCCATCTGAACCATTCCAACCGCACCTTCAACAATTTTGCTTCGAGCAGCAACAACTGCTGTGGCCTGCTGACGACGTAGCATTGCTCCTGCAATTTCCGAGGCATACGCAATATAGTTAATACGAGCCTCAATAACCTCAATACCCGCCATATTCAGTCGTTCAATTAACTCTGCTTCAAGTTTATGGTTTACAGCCTCACCACCAGCACGTAAAGTAATTTCCTCCTCTTCGTGCTCAAAATTATCGTAAGGAAACATTCCGGCTAACTTGCGGAGTGCGGCATCACTCTGTACCACTACAAAATGCTCGTACTGATCAACATCAAACGATGCCTTAAAAGTGTTATTTACTTTCCAAACAAGCACCAATCCAACCATTATAGGATTGCCAACCTTATCGTTCACCTTAATTGGCTCGCTGTTAAAGTTTCTGGCTCTAAGGGATATCCTTTTCTTTATATAAAAAGGATTAGTCCAAAAGAAACCATTTTTTCGAATTGTTCCAATGTACTTACCAAAAAGGACAAGTACTGCCGATTCATTTGGATTGACCACAATGAATCCAGGTGCAATTAAAGGAATTACAATAAACCCAATTACATATAAAGGGTTTTCAGTAACCGCTATTAGCATTACAATTGCAGCAATTGACAGGATAAACACCAATAACATTAGGTATCCTGACTTTGGTTGAAATTCTTTTTCCATAACTTATGATATTATATTGATATTACAAATATATTATTTTAAACAGAAAAAAGACAAGAAAAAACCGGAAATTATTTTCCGGTTTTCAAAAATTTAATCTTTCTATAATCCGTTTAACGGAATCATCAGGAATTTGTGGCGTCAACTCGTCAAGTTGATTCATAAGCGCTTTTAACTTTTCTATCTCCTTGGTTAACGGGAATGGTAATTGGATTATTTCTTGGCTTAAACTTCCGTTCCCATTATTATATTTTTTCCTGATGTAAAGTAATTGGGTATAAATTTTATTCATAGGCATTGTTTTCTGCAATAACGAATTTTACCTATCACTTATTGCAAGAAAATGCAAAAATTTCACCTATAAATTTTATTCACACCAATGCACTAATTGAACAAATAATAAACACTATAAATAAAACTCTTATTAGAATCCAAGTTCAAGGCACATATTCTTATCCTTCGCTGTTTTTCGAAGATTAATTAATGCATAGCGCATTCTACCCAAGGCTGTATTTATACTAACATTGGTCAAATCGGCAATCTCCTTAAAACTTAAATCGGCATAGTAACGAAGCATAATCACTTCCCTTTGATCCTCGGGAAGCTGATCTATTAACATTCTCACTTCGGTTAGTACCCTATCAAACACCATCGTTTGCTCTATGTTCATCTCTGCAAAACGGGGTGTGTTGAAAAGATCAACAGGGTAATCATCGTTAGAAATCTCGCGATACTGCTTTTCATGGCGAAAATGATCGATTACCAAGTTATGCGCAATGCGCATTAACCATGACTGGAACCGATTATTTTCCGAGTATCGTCCATCTTTTAGCGAGCGGATGACCTTTACAAAGGTTTCCTGCATCAAATCTTCTGCCAAATGAGGCTTACGCACCATCATTAAAATGTAGGTGTATACCTTTCTCTCATGACGCTTTATAAGCATCTCCAACGCAGCATTGCTACCATTGATGATTTCCGACAGAAGCTCTTGGTCGGTGGTGTGGTTTGCATTCACGGCAACCTCCTTTTATTTTTGGTTAACGTGTAGAGCTTCTATCTATAGGCGGTAAGTTTTTTAGTTTATAATTTTGTCACATTTATTGTGCCAAGAAAGCTATTTTTTATGAATTAATCAAAATTACTTTTAAAATTTATACTCTATTCCATTCAAAAATGTTACTAAAATAACAATAAAAAGTGCATAATTGAAATAAACTTTCTTTCCTGTTTTTAGCATTATGTCTGTAAACTTAATATGGGAATAACAACTACCTTTGTAGGTTAAATTTTTTATAAATGACTAATCAAAATAAAAACATCATATCGGTAAAAGGGGCTAGAGTTCATAACCTTAAAAATATAAGCCTCGATATTCCTCGAAATAATTTAATTGTAATAACAGGAGTTTCAGGCTCAGGAAAATCATCGTTGGCATTCGATACAATATATGCCGAAGGACAACGTCGATATGTCGAAAGTTTATCGTCATACGCGCGCCAATTTTTAGGTAGGGTAGCCAAACCAGAAGTCGATTTAATAAGCGGAATTCCTCCTGCAATTGCTATTGAACAGAAAGTTAACACTCGGAACCCTCGATCAACAGTAGGAACCTCTACCGAAATTTACGATTACCTTAAACTCCTCTTTGCGAGAGTTGGAAAAACATATTCACCCGTAACCGGGAAACTTGTAAAAAAGCATTCGGTTAGCGATGTAGTTAACTTTGTTAGTGCTTACGACGAGGGCACCAAAATGACACTTCTATCGCCATTGGCACTTAATGGCAATCACAAAGCAAAACTTGAAGAATTAGCAAAAGAAGGTTTTACCAGGGTTGAAATTGGTGATCAAACCCTCAGAATTGATGATGATAAGATTAGGGAACTAATCAACATATCAGGAGCTGAATCTCGCTTGGTTATTGACCGCTTTGCAGTGTCGCACGAGGAGGACTTCCTTAGCCGAATTGCAGATTCAGTTCAAACCGCTTTTGCCGAAGGCAATGGCTTCTGCTTAATCAAAACACATCAGGGGAATGAGGTTATAGAGGAACATTTCTCCAATGTTTTTGAGGCTGATGGAGTTCGATTCGAAGAACCAACCGAACATCTTTTTAGTTTCAACAGTCCTTTGGGCGCTTGCCCTAAATGCGAGGGCTACGGGAAAGTAATTGGAATTGACGAGGATTTGGTGGTTCCAAACAAAGGTTTATCGCTTTATGAGGAGGCTATTGCCTGCTGGAAAGGTGAAAGTATGAGTTGGTACAAAGATAGAGTAATAGAACATGCATCTAAGTACGATTTTCCAATTCATAAACCTTACTATCAACTCTCCGAGGAGCAAAAAAAGATTCTGTGGGAAGGAACCCGTCATTTCATGGGAATTTATGCGTTCTTTAGAGAACTTGAAGAAAAAAAATACAAAATTCAGTATAGAGTATTGCTATCGCGATATATGGGCAAAACCATTTGCCCTGCTTGCAAAGGCTCAAGGCTTAGACCCGAGGCATCGTACGTTAAAGTGAGCAATTACTCCATTCAGCAAATGGTAAACATTCCAATTGCTGAACTGTCCGAAATTTTTAAAGATCTTAACCTGGATGAACATGACACAGGTGTTGTCAAACGTATCCTAACGGAAATCAACAACCGTTTGGATTATATGAATAACGTTGGACTTGGCTACCTTACGCTTAACCGTTTATCGGCAACGCTTTCTGGAGGGGAATCGCAACGAATAAATCTAGCAACCTCACTAGGAAGTAACCTTGTAGGCTCTCTATATATTTTGGATGAACCGAGCATTGGACTTCACTCGCGCGACACCAATCTACTAATAGAGGTACTAAAACAACTGCGAAACCTTGGAAATACTGTTGTAGTTGTTGAACACGATGAGGAAATTATGCGCTCCGCCGACTACATAATAGATATTGGCCCTTACGCAGGAAGGCTTGGCGGCGAAGTTGTATATGCAGGTGATTTTAATGGTTTAAGCAAGGCATCAAATAGTCTTACCGCAAAATATCTTACCAATAAGGAGAAAATATCAGTTCCGTTTAATCGCAGAAAGTGGAATAACTACATTGAACTTATCGGGGCAAGAGAAAACAACCTAAAAAATATCAATACAAAATTTCCTCTTAATACGTTAACAGTGGTAACAGGAGTTAGCGGTTCTGGAAAATCCACATTAGTAAAAGGAATCCTATATCCCGCGCTTCAAAAACTGCTATCGGGCTCAGGTGACCGCGCAGGTCAATTCGATGAAATCAACGGGGATTACCGCCGAATAAAAGGTGTGGAAATGGTTGATCAGAATCCAATCGGAAAGTCATCGCGCAGCAACCCTGTAACATACATAAAAGCATGGGACGAGGTTCGCAAATTACTTTCTGAGCAGCAATACGCTATAAAGAGCGGTTTTAAACCTGCGCATTTCTCATTCAATGTTGAAGGAGGCCGATGCGAGGAATGCCAAGGCGAAGGTGTTATTCATGTTGAGATGCAGTTTATGGCTGATATTACTTTGGTTTGCGAAAATTGCAAAGGAAAACGTTTTAAGGACGAGGTGCTTGAAGTGAAATATAAGGATGCCAATGTTTACGATATCCTTGAAATGACAGTTAACCAAGCCATAGAATTTTTCGACAATGGAAAAACATCCACTGAAAGAAAAATCGTGGAAAAACTAAAGCCATTGCAGGATGTTGGTTTAGGATATGTAAAACTAGGACAGGCCTCTAGTACCCTCAGCGGTGGCGAAAGCCAACGGGTTAAGTTAGCATCTTTCCTACAAAAGGATGAAAACAATCAACCGTTGCTGTTCATTTTCGATGAACCCACAACTGGCCTACATTTCAACGATATTAAGAAGTTACTTTCAGCATTCGATGCCCTTATAGAAAAAGGGCATAGCATAATTCTGATTGAGCACAACCTAGATGTGATTAAATGTGCCGATTGGGTAATTGATTTAGGACCAGAGGGTGGAGATGGCGGCGGATATCTGGTGTTTGAAGGAACACCCGAGCAACTCGCAAAGCATGAGAACTCCTATACAGGCAAATTCCTAGCCGAAAAACTCTAATTCAACATAACAAAAAAGCTGCCTTAAGCAGCTTTTATATTCTATAGGGATAATTTATTCAGCTTTTAATCCGAACATAATAGCCACACACCCACTTGTGATTTCAGCACTTTTATCTTCAGATGCAGGAACCTTAACAACAATAATCAACTGCTGAGTGGCTTCAACCTTAAAATCCCACGATGTGGCATAATTTTGTTTAGCGTTGGAGTACAGAACCTTGCGGTCAACATCCATCACAATAAACTCAACTCTGGGTAACGACTCCGAACCACAAACCGAAATACGGTACTCCTGACCAGCATAGAATGTTTTAAATAGTTCAGCATCCTCCCCCTCCGTAAGAATTGCAGCATTGAAGTTACCATCGTGGATATAGGGTGCTAGTTCTAACTTACATACCTTTTTTGCAAAGTTTTTGCACTGGGCATTCCCGGCAAAGGGAAGCAGCAAAAACAAACCTAGCGTAGCAATATATACGAATGATTTCATAGTAATATAAGTTATGCAGTGTACTTTGTACGCAATTCTTTAACCTTAACCTTTAGTTTATTGAAAACAACAGGGCTTACAGTAACCACATTCTTAGAATTTAGTGTGGCAACTTTTCCATCCTGAACCACTTCAACCTTCGAAACGGATATCTGAACCTCGTCATAGATTTTCTTTAAGTCCGCAATGTCATTATAAATATCCTTTACATCGGGATTATCAATATTCTGGTTAAGAAGATTTAGAACTGTTTCCAATGAAAATTTCTGATCAACAATTCTATCAACTAACTCGTTATCGGTGCTTTTAACATCCTCAACCAACGAAGTGGCAATGTATAATCCTTCAACCCAGCCACCAACAAGTATTATTGATCCAATTGCAACCCTATCATCCTCCTCCAAGATAGAGTTGGTATTAAGGAATGTTTCCGAAATGGTTTCCATGATCACATCGCGGTTGTTAACATTCTCCTCCAAGCGTTGAATTACCGTATTGTCAATTGCATTCAGGATGCCCAGATTCTCAGCCATCTTTTTAGATGCAGTCATAAACTTGATGGTTGCCTGCGTTTGATCAAAAAGGCTGGCGTAGCTTAAATCGGTGCTATATATACCAAGGTTTAGCGCCATGCTCTTATTGGTACTGTAACGCGATACATTATCTACAGGATTAAGAATTTCCTCGTTATACTTTGCCCCTGAACGCTTAAGCATAAGAGCTGTTTCCAATGGCGAGGGCAACGAATAAAATATCTGCTTTACCGATTGAATACCTGAAGCAACAGAACTATCGGCAGAAAGTTCATCCGAAGTTACCTGCAAAGATTCATCCTTTCCCTTGTTGGAATTACACGCGCTCACCAATACAGTGAGCACTAATCCCAGCATTACTAATCGACTCTTGGCTAACCCGATGACCATAACTAAGAATTTTATGGGTTAATAACAAAGTATGATGTTTTGAACAAGTAAAGTTAATATAAATTTGAAAAAGTCAACAAAAATCATCACTTTTTTGAGTTTTCATGATCAAATACAAACATTCATTACCTTTGCAGCAAAAATTATTCAATTTATTCAATGGAAAGTAATAACGATAAGCTAAAAGCCAAGAAGGCTGCTTTTGAGCAAAGTATTAAGAACGGTTCCGATGAGTACATTATATCGACCCTAGAAGAAATTCGGGAAAGCGGAGAGGAATACATGGTAGAGGCGATCATCAACCTTCTGTTTACAAAACGCAGCGAGCATATAAAAAACGAAGTGGTCAACTTCCTTGTAGACATTAAGAACCACGAGGCTGCTACTGAGATAACCAATGCCATACGGAATAACTATGCCTCGGCGGATCTACATCGATTGGTTTCGGTTTGCTGGCAAAGCCGACTCGATTTTAGCAGCGAAATTGGGCTTTTCATCGACATACTCTGTAAATTGGACTACAAAACCGGCATTGAGGCATTTAGCGTAATTGAGAACGCCCTTGACAATACCCCCTCCGAAGATATTGCAAAGCATATTGCATTCCTAAAAAGCGAAGCGAGTACCGCTACGGAATCAAAGCGGGCTCTGCTGCAACAGATGATTGCTGTTATGGAGGAGTTTGGGGGAGGAAAGTAATAAAGTTAGGAGAAAGAATAGAAAGAATAAACCTCAAATCAGCGTAAATAGTAAAGCCGGTAAAAATCTACCGGCTTTACTATTACTATCATGGGTCAACTATTCATAGTTTGAGTAGTACTTCATAAACTGGCTCCGCTCGTAATGCGAAGGATTTTCCAAGTGTCCATAGTTCATCAATCCCTTAAAATCATTTACCGATTTATAGCCCTTCTTGTTCATCCACTCCGATAGGGTGTTTAGCATGGTGGCAATGTGTTGCGGGCCGTTCTTGTAAACCGCCGAGCAAACCTGTACCGACGATGCCCCGGCAAGTACCATTTTAATTAACGCTTCGCCATCGTGAACGCCAGTTGATGCCGATATATCAATTTTGGGAACAAGGTGATTGGCCATGCCTACCCAGCGCAACGTGTTGCGTAAATCGGCAGGATTGCTGAAAATTGATGCCGGAATAACCCTCATGGCATTAATATCGAAATCGGGCTCGAAGAAACGGTTGAAAAGCACCACCCCTTTGGCCTTCCGGTACCAGAGCTGCTCAATTATTCGTAACGGATTGGTAAAATGGCTTCCCAGCTTAAATGCAACCGGGATGGTAACTATTTGTGATAGTTTATCGGCCAGTGTAAAATATACCTCCTCCAGCTCTGCCGGGGTTTTATGCGCATCGGTTGGCAACATAAAAACGTTCACCTCCAAGGCATCAGCGCCTGCCTGCTGAATTTGCGAGGCAAAGGTTACCCATTGCGATGCGCTAACACAGTTGATGCTTGCAATAACAGGGATTTTAACCGCAGCCTTGGCCTGCTTAATTGTCTCGATATACGACTGCACGTTGTTGGATGTAACGTAGTGCTTTAGGTAATCGGCGGCCTCGGTATAGTCGGAGTACTGAGCAAGGTTATCAACCTCGTGCATGATCTGTTCCTCAAAAAGGGACTTTAGCACAACCGCACCAGCGCCCATCTCCTCGTACTTCTTAATTCTATCGATTGAAGAGTTAAGTCCCGAGCTGCTAACAATCAAGGGCGACTTAAGGGTTAATCCCAAGTAAGTTGTTTCAAAATTTGCCATTGCGTTTAGGTTTAGAAGTAGGCTGTAAATTACAAAATTAGTTTGATTTATAGTTTCTATGACCAAAAATATTGCTTCCTATCCTCACCATAGAACTTCCCTCCTCTACCGCTATGGCATAATCACTCGACATGCCCATGGAGAGCTCCTTAAACCAACCGCTACCCACAAAGTACTTTTCCTTAACTGTACAGAAAAGGTTCTTCAGAAATTTGAACTCCATCCTAACCTGCTCCATGTTCTCGGTAAAGGTGGCCATTCCCATCAGCCCAACAACCCGAATATTCAACATTGCTTGGTACTCATTGGAACTCAAGAGTTCTTCCACCTCATCGACCGAAAGGCCAAACTTGGTTTCCTCCGATGCTATGTGCACCTGCAGTAAACAATCTATTACCCTATTCTGTTTTTGCGCCTCCTTATCAATTACCTCCAGCAACTTTAAACTGTCAACCGAATGAATTAGACTAACAAACGATGCGATGTACTTAACCTTATTCGACTGCAGATGACCTATTAAATGCCACTCTATATCCTTGGGCAGAGCCTCATACTTTGCAACCAACTCCTGTACTTTGTTCTCCCCAAAAATGCGATGACCCGCGCTGTAGGCCTCCATAATACTTTCGGCAGGGTGAGTTTTCGAAACAGCCACCAGCGTAACGTACTGCGGAAGCGATGATTTAATATCGTGTAAATTGGTTTGAATGCTCATTGCTGTAAGCTTTTGTGCAAAATTAAGATATTTTGCCTAGCATCAAAACAGTAATTGATGGTTATTGGTTGATAGCTATTAGCAAAGCAGCTTTCTTTGATTCTTTTCAACTAATTATCATATTTACAATCTGCACTGTTATTGCGCATCACCTGAAGCGTGATGCTTACCACTTGTTTCGATTTGTTTGCATCGTATTAATTCCCCGAATTAAAACTCAAAACTATTCGTATTTAACCTCAACTGAGTTATTCTCAATATTACCATAGAACTCCAAACCTTTGACAAGATTATCAAAAGCATGATCTAAAAATAAGATAAGGAGCAGCGATTCCAGAAAGGTTATCGTCATGAATATAAATAATATTGAAATATGGATCCGATAGTAAAACGCAACAAACTAAGTTCGATCATAATTAGTCTTTTATTCCTTCTAGCAAGTGTCACCGCTTTATCGCAAACAACCTCTCAGGGTGGTGTTTTTGTGTTAGGAGGTATACATCAATCGCACGAAAGAGCAAAAACATACACCTACTCCCGAATGGGCGAAATCTATAGAGAACTAAAGCCCGATATACTTTTAGTGGAAACCCAGCCAAAGTATGTGCTGGATAAAAGTTTCAAAGGAACTCCATTCGACTTTATTAAATTCATGATTCCATTAGCACAAAAGGATTCTACCCCTATTTATGGTATCGATTGGTGGGATAACACCAAAGGCGAAGAATGGATGCAACGTCAGAAAGATTTCTTCCACGATACTACCTATTCATCTGAAATAGAACTACTCGGAAATTTATTCTCTATGTTAAACAACTATTTCGTCGAAAAAGATTTCACAGAGATAAACTCGACACTCATAACAAATATATGGAAAGCTAAAAACGAATTTAAATACAGCCTAATGGAACAAAGCCTAACTTACAAAACTATTGCAGCGTATGAAAAGGAACGAAACAAAAATATAGTAGCCAATATTCTTGAAATAGTTAGAAGATATCCAGATAAAAAGATTCTAATAGCAATTGGAATCGATCATAAGTACTTTATTGAAGATCGGCTTAAGGAGAACGGAATTAAGGTTTACCAACCAGATGAAATCGAAGAATTCAAAAAGCATTAAAAAACATAACTATTTATTTCTTTTTGCCCTTACTTTTCTTCTTTTGCTTTTTCTTCTCGAAGGACTCAAACTCCTCAATATCTTTGAGCAGTGCTTTCCAGTCATGCGACGATTCCTCCGATACATCTATGGTAGCCTCGTATTCTCCTCGGCTCATCGCCATCACAACGATAGGTTTGCTTAAGTAGGTTTCTATTTCGACAAGCGTATCACGTTCCTCCATGCTGCAGAACGATACCGCTTTACCGCGTTGGTTACCACGACCGGTTCGTCCAACACGATGAACATAATTTTCGGCTACTTCGGGTAAATCGTAGTTTATAACGAACTCCACGTTGGGGATATCCACACCGCGGGCACTAACATCAGTGGCTATTAAAATCCTATTTTTCCCTGATTTGAAATTATCCATAATGGCAGATCTTTCTTTCTGATCTTTTCCGCTATGGATGGTTTGGCTGGCAATGTTTACACGTTCCAGTGCCTTTAGCACTCTTTCGGCTCGCACTTTTGTGCGGACAAATACCAGTATCTTGCTATCGGGATTTTCGTTGATGAAGCGTTCAAGGAAAAATCGCTTATCGTCCATCTCCACAAAGGCTACGGAGTGGTCGATGTTTTTTGATACAGGGTCTTTAGGCGATAAATGAATTCGTACGGCATGACGAACCAATCCGTAGGCCAAATCCTTAATGTGCTCGTTGATGGTTGCTGAGAAGAATAGCGTTTGACGGTTACGGGGAATACGTCGGATTAACTGCTCCATATCGTGAATAAAACCCAGTTCCAGCATATGGTCAGCCTCGTCGATAATGAGAATCTCAACATTCTGAAACGACAGAAAACCTTGACTGGCGAGGTCGAACATACGTCCGGGAGTAGCCACCAGCACATCGGCTCCATTCTTAAGCAGTGCTATCTGCTTATCCTGATCAACTCCCCCGTAAATACCAACAACGTGAAGCCCTATTCCCGAAATTAGTTGCTTAAACACATCGGCAACCTGAATGGCCAACTCATGGGTAGGAACCATAACCAAACAGCGGGTAGTGTATGCCTCCTTTTTACCGTTCCGTGTAGCCAGTAATTGAATTACGGGAATGGCAAAGGCGGCTGTTTTGCCTGTTCCGGTTTGAGCAATGGCGAGCACATCTTCGCCCTTTAGGGTAGGCGGAATGGCTTTAAATTGAATATCGGTAGGTTTTTGGAACCCAAGCGCCTCAAGGTTGCGCTTAAGCGTTGGAATAAGATTATACTGTTCGAACTTCATATGCTCTGCCGGGAATAGGTGTACCTGTAAATGTTTGTTTTTCTGCTGCGAAACTACGCAAAATAGCGATGGTTTACAAATGCATCATCATTCCTCTATCTGTCATTTTTAGGGTTATGGTTATTCTATTTAGTCTCTCTGAATGCTCCAGCTATAAGATTTGTAAACCCTATTACGATTGTTATTATGAGTAAGTAAATGCTAACAACAACAAATGATTTAGGAAGGAATAACCATGACGACAATCCAATAAAAAGTCCAAGCAAGAAGTAGTAAATGAAATATGTGTCGAACATAAAGGTGTAGGGATAGGTCTCCAAATCATAATCTATGGGATCTTTATAGAGCATTCCCAGCTTGCATTCGGTGAAGAATGCTTCGAGCGGGTTCAATTTCTTGTAATTTTTGTATAGTTCGGCCTGTTTTTCATCTGGCAGGTTAGATAGATCTCCAATGTATGATATTTTTGGAAGTTTATTGATAAAAAATAGCCCTACAAATATTATTGCGAGCCACCAGGGAGTATCGGTTGCGGTAAACCCATCGGGGAAAACGATGTTCTCGAATCCGTTAATTTGTAATTGCTCCAGTTTGAATCGATCTTCCATTCTGGATCCTAGTAACATTCCTCTACTATTTATGGCAGGAATAAGGAATGCAATGGTGACAATATTACTTACTATAAACTTTCCAGAGTTAGTAATCGCTTTGGGGAGTTTAAATAGTATCAAGTCGAATAGAATTTTATTAAGCAAATAGATGGATATAAATGCAAGAGAAAATAGAAGGATGAAGCTAATCCATAAATTTTTGAATTTAAGATGGAACTCAAAGATCGGCTTTAGAACATACTTACTGTAGAAAGAGGCGGGCGATAGCCTTGTGAACTCGAATCGAGTTGTAATGAAAGATGTAATTTCGTTGAAAGAAGCAAAATGGTCATATATGTAATATTTGATCTTGGACATTTTACAGTACTTTGGCAGGGCTTGGGAGGTAAAGTTTACCATTTCAAGTACGGCCTTATCTATTTCTCCAGTCATGGCAATCTTTTGTATTCGGAGATATTCTTTGCCTGAGCTTATCCCGTTCCAATTCGATAGTACTCTAATGTCGTCGCCCATGCGAAGTTGGATTAGCGCTGGATGTTTGCTGACAAAAATATAAACCCCTCTGTCTGCAAAATCGAAGAAATTTGCAACATGTTTATCCTTACCGTGACATTCATCGGCAAAAACCCCAATTTTTCGAATATCAACAGAATCAACCGTTCTAACCATGTAGTAGAAACCTACAGGATATTTAAAGTTGGTTATTTTCTGAATGGTGCTATCGCGCAGTATATTTTTCTCGTCGAGAATAACAGCTTTATACTCCTTATTTTCGGGGCGTTTGCTACATGATGCAATCAGTAGTCCTAGACAAAGGAACTGTATAATTCGATATAATTTTATTTTATTATGCTGAAGCATTGCTTATTTTTTAAAGTAAAAATCGCCCTTTAACTTGCTCCACTCCTGAGGGCTTTGACCTCCATTGCTAATGCGTTCAACCTCTACTCTCGTTTTCTTGAAAACACTCTCGATGGATTGGGGTAGATACATCTGCTTAACCAACTGTTCGGTAAATAGTCCATTATTTCCCTGCCCATCCGAAGCGGTTGCTCCCTCGGAGGTGGCAAACGAAATTATTGTTCCGCTGGTTGGGCTTATCACTTTAAAGCCGCGTTCGGCACCTCTGGACCAACTCCTAAAAGGATCGTTACGGCATGCATCGAGTATCACGATGTTAACGTTATCGGGATATTTCTCAAACTCCTCTACAACATAGTTTACTGAGATAGCCTCGAACTTACAATCGGATTTATCCTCAAGTTTTGCATCGGTAGGAATAAGGTAGTTTAGCCCATCAACCTGTACACCGTGGCCAGCATAGTAAAACAAGGCAACGTTGTAATTGGGCAACTTCTTGCTAAACTCCCTAATTGCCTGCTCCATGGATTGCTTGTTGGCATCAATTCGCTCAATTACCTCGAATCCAAGATTTTTCAGGGTCGAAGACATTAGAACTGCATCTTTTGCTGGATTCTTGAGGCTTTGTCCCCCTCCGTAGTTTGAGTTCCCAATGACTAAGGCTATACGCTTTTCGTTAGTGCCGGTAAAACTATTATCAACAGCAAATACTGTATTTACAGGCTCCTGCCTGTTTACATAGAATGTGTAGGTTGATACATTATTTTTTGTATCGGTAGCTTTAACCGTAACGGTATTATCGCCAATAGCCAGTTTTAAGTTTTGCTGAAACTCTCCGTATGCATTTATACTGGCCTCAACTCCATTTACAGTAACCTCGTAAATTCCACTATTGTCGTATGCTTTTCCTTTAACAAATATCTGCTTATTGGGCTCATAAATCTTATTCCCCATGCTAATAGATGGTTCGTAGATCGATATTTCGGGGCCAGCATTATCGGTTACAATATTTTGGTTGGTTATGTATGCAACCTTCAAATCATCAAAAAGTACTTTTTGGTTCATGTTTACCCCCAAGCCAACCTTTGAACCAAAGAAATCATCGAACTTATACTTGCCCACGAAATTGTTGTTGATGTAGAACTCGTAGTCCGATCCTATCTTTTTTACAGTGATGCGATTGCTACCATTCTTGTTGATATAATCGGACATTGTCCATTCTATAAGGTTTTTTGATGTCCCCTCAACTTCCATCCTGTATATAAAGTAACCGTTGGCCGATACACCAAAGGCAAAGTAGTTATTGGCATCTTCGAGTCCCCAGAGTAGTTCGAAGCTGTTATTCTCAATACCATTCATCCATAACGTATTGCACGATAAGGAAAAGTCACTGTAGGTATTTATCTCAATATTCCGCCATGTTCCCCACCATCCAGTGCTACGCTTATGTTCAAAAGAGTATTTGCCATTTTGCACCTGAAGCAAAACACTTTCATCGTCGCGTGTGCTCCAGTTATTTGAGTTATCGTAGAAATTATCCTCGAATACTATTGTTTCCTGAGCCAATAGTAGACTTTGAAAGCCAATCAGTAAAAATAGGATTACAAAACATTTGTTTCTCATAGCCTATGTTTTTTTAGGATCACAAATAAAAGCAAACTCGCAATGAGTCAAATGTATGAATTTTTAAAACATTGAGGGCACTTACAGATATGATTTTGAATGATTACGATAGATCGCGAATACTTTACGAAGGTATTGAATTCGGCAGATTATAGTTGTAACTTTGAGTATATTGCAAACCAATCTCCAAGGCCATGAAAACGAGAATAGTTACTTTGTTTTTTATATGGGGATTACTCATCACTTTCGCCGCAAACACAGTTGCACAGGTTGACTCCGTATTATTAAAAAGTGACACCATTAAGAGTACTGATAAGATATACATCATACGCACAAACGATGGAGGTGAGTTTATAGGAACAATAATACATCAGGATTCCAAGGAGGTGTTGATAGAAACCAAGGACCGGGGGCAAATTTCGATTCCAAAGTACTATATCCGCGAGATGAAACTTACCGAGAATTACGAGTTCACAGCCGAGGGCGAGTACATTGCCAAGCAATATTTTTCCACCCGTTACTTTATAACTACCAATGGGCTGCCAATTGAAAAGGGCGAAAGTTACGTTCAATGGAATCTTTATGGCCCCGATTTTCAGTTTGGGATTCGAAAAAATTTGGGCGTAGGAATTATGACCTCGTGGGTTGGCATGCCTTTGATTGGAACGCTTAAATATACCATTCCAATATCCCCGAAAACAAATCTTGCCTTGGGCACTTTACTTGGAACAGGCTCATGGATTGAGCCCGACTATGGTATTGTACTGCCATACGCAGCATTAACCTTTGGCGATAGACGCCGAAACCTAAACTTATCGTTGGGGTACGGGGCTGTTTTTGCCGAGGGCAAAGGCGAAGGAAGATTTTTGGCATCCGTGGCCATCATTTCCAAGATAAACAAGAAAATCAGCTTTGTTTTCGATTCGTTCATTATGTTTCCTGGGAAAACCGAAACGGTTGAAGAGTCCGTTTACAATCCTGGCACCGATACTTGGGATATTGTTTATACCAAGGAGAAGAAGTATGGGTTTGCGATATTAATACCTGGATTGCGTTTCGACATTGGGCCGAATAAAGCATTTCAGTTTGGTTTTGGCGGCTTTAGGGTTGACGGTGAATTTTACCCTTCGCCCATTCCAATGTTTCAATGGTACAACAAATTCTAGTATCGGGGGTTATCCTTTACCTCGTTGTAGTAACTCTCCAAACCTATTTCCCGAATTCTTTTATTAATGGATAGCCATCGGTTATGCAGGTTCTCATCAAAGCCTGTATTGCTACATGGGAAATCGTTGCATTGGTAGCAGTAATCAATACCTTTTTGGGTATAGCATTGCTTAACCCTGCATGCAGTAAAAAGATGGCACTCCTGCTTTCGGCATCCCTTGCAGTTTTTCGTCGACAAAAGGTGAAGCAGATCCTTAAACTCGGGGTATTTACCAAATTTTGGCTCACTTAGTAGGGTTTCGAATCGCTTGGCGTAGCCATCAAAATTTCCAAGATGATTGACCAACTGCTGGGCGTGATGTTGAATTGGACCATCTTCAAATGCAAAGCATTTTTCGCAGAGTAAACCGCATGGGCCAAACTTATCGTTTAATGCTAATTCCATTGAATTATCTTTTTTGAAAAAGACCACGAATATAGATTTCCCCGAAAGATATAAATGATATTCAAATAAATTTAAGTCTATCCAACCAGAATATTTTCCTCGTATCGATTTACCACCAGAACTCTAAAGAATATTAACCCAATAAGGCAAACCATGGCGCTAATCATAAAAATTGCCGAGATCGAAATGTACTGGGCAATTAGCCCCGACATAGCCATTCCAAATCCCATTCCAATATCCAGCGCGGTGTAAAGCGTGGAGTTGGCTGCACCCCTATGGGTTGAGTCGGCTAGGTTATTCACCATCGATTGGAAGGTAGGGAAAACAACACCTATTCCAAATCCAATAAAAATGGCCGATAGGAAATACCCTGCGGCATTCTGAACCGATGCTAGAATTGGAAAACTTACTATCAGTATCGATAGACAAATAGTGATAATTCTCCGGGGCCCATTTCTGTCGAATGCTTTACCCGCCGTTAACCTTGATACGGCAATGCCAATGGAAAATATCAAGAAAAAGAGAGAGGTATTATGCACCCCTATTTCCTTGCCATATAGCGCAATGAACGAAAGCAACCCGCCGTAGGTACTCATTACAATAAGCACGTTTAATGAGGGAATAATCGATTCTTTACTGAAAAGCGTATCCATATTTAGGTGAAGGTGTTTTCCTATAATCGACTGCTTGGGGAGATGAATTGTGTTAGCACATACAAGGCTGGCAATACTTATAAGGAAACCCACCATAAACATGGCTACATATCCCCATTGATGGCAAACAAATAGCCCGATTATTGGGCCTACCGACATTCCCAGCGTTGTTGATAGGGCAAAGTACCCAATCCCTTCGCCCCGTTTGGCCGAAGGGATAAGATCCACCGCGATGATGGAACTTGCAATGGTGGTGAATCCCCATGTTAATCCCTGCGAGAATCGCAGAAGTATTAGCGCTGTAACCGACAGGGCAACCAAGTAGCCTGTAAATAGAAGTGAGTATACAATCAGCGCAATAACAAAAACCATTTTGCGGCTATACCTATCGAGCGTATATCCCGAAAACGGACGAATCATTACCGATGCAATGGTGTAGGCTGCAACTACAACCCCAACCTGACTTTTCGATGCGTTCAGTTCGCTTACCAGGTAGATTGGTAAAACCGAAATTACTGCGTAGTAGGTAATATACATCAAAAAGTTCGACAGTATTAGGAGTACGAAATCCCTATTCCAGATTCTATCGCGCATGGTATTATTCTCTGTAAAAACGCTGCAAAGGTATCTACTATTAAGTGGCGATATCCGAAATGTGTCTTAAAAAAGGTTATTGGTAGATTGTTAACTTTAGATCTAAAGCGTAGAACGGTTAGTGGAGTAACCCCTCTGAGGTTCATGCTGTATAACCCAAATGACCATACAACCATAGGCTAACCCTGTCAGGGTTTTTAAGACCCTGACAGGGTGGAATTATTCCCAAAAACAGTGTTTCGGAATAAACTATAAATTCATCAAAAAAATAATTAACGGGTCTACTTGATCTCCCAGGACAACCAATTATCCTGAAGAGTTGGGCTAAAGTTAAGTTGTGGTGTTTGTACCTTTCCCTTCAGTGCGGTTTCTTTTGTTACACTCTCAATAACAAAATCTGAAAGTTCTTTGATGGTAATAGCCCCCTTGGTTTCCTTCAACTCGCGTAGTAAAAAATATGTCATAAAGCCATGCTGCTTCTCGCGATATACCCCCGATGATTCTTCTCCCGTGCTCGATGCCAACACAACCATATTTCCATTAACCGCGCCCATTTTGGGACGAACCTTAACACCCTTCATTGTAACCAAACCCTGATTTCTGGCACCTCCACTAAAGCAGGCATCTAAGAATACAAAAACTCTTTTAGAAGGATACTCGGTCAACTTATCGTATACCTCGGCGAGTTTAACCCCAAGAGTAATGTTATTTCCACTAACATCCACGGGAATTAGGTAGGGTTCCCGATTTTGCTCATCGGGTAAACCATGACCAGAATAGTAAAAAATTAACTCGGCCTTACCGTTTTCAACCCTTGCAAGATTATTAATCCAAATAATACCTTCGCGCATCTGCCCCACCGTTGCATTTGTAAGCAATTTAATTTGCCTCTCGGGCACACCTAATGTTTTAACACAATAATCCATAAACACTTTTGCATCGTTCACCGCGTAATCTACATTCACCTCAGTTGATAGGCCTGTCTGAAAAGAGCTATAATCCTCGTTTCCAATAATAAGAGCATAGGTATTTGCTTTACTGCTATTACAAACTGGAACATCAACATCTACATCGGATGGAGCAACAATTGGACTATTACTCGTTTTTTTCTGATCATTATTGGAATAGAAATTCTTTTGATCGACCTCCATAAGCATTTTAACTATCTCCGCGGATCCTTTTCGCTCTGCAATATCCAATGGTGTTTCACCATAGGCATTCTTAACGTGTATATTTACCCCCTTTTCTATTAGCCACCGAACAATCTGAGCATTATCTACATCAACCGCTAAATGGATAGGTTTCCAACCATTGCTCACCCCCTTATTCACATCGGCTCCATTTTCGAGCAGAATTTTTACAACCTCGGTTCTGTTTTTACGAACAGCTCTATATAAAGGAGACTCCATAGATGGTTCATTTACATCTGCCCCGTTTTTCAGAAGTTGCGACACCTCTGCTGCTCTGTTGTTTTGAATTGCTTTATTAAGAGGCGATAAACAGCCTGACATAATAAATATGAGAAGCATTAAACTAAACAATTTCACCATGGCTGATAAATATCTAGAGTTGGCATATCGTTTAACTCTAAATATGCGCCCATCCAACAAACCACCACTTTTTTTCATTTTAATCGGGTTTTGAATTATAGTATAAATTTATTTATTTTTTGATAATCAAGATACAAATAAGTCTTTTCAATATTTTACTTCGACATCCTATTAAGATTTTGCATCCAAAACCATAAATCTATCCGGTAACAAAAACCAATATTTTCATCCATAGCTTAAATCATCAATAAAACATCAAATAAAATTTGCCAATAGGGGCTGCAATTCCTTAACTTTGAATGTGGTTAGTGTTTTTCTGGTTGTACTATTCCCCATGTAGGTATGCACAGTAATCAGCACACATATAGTGGCACAGTTAGAATATACAATTATAAAAGGTGCGGCGTCAGCACTTGAATCACTGACAACAGCGAAATGAAAAAGCATTGCCTTCTGCTGTTTTATATGGCAGCCTCAGCCCTAGGATTTGGGCAAAGCGCCATTCCAAACGGGAACTTCGAAACATGGAACTCCGGGGTCTATAGCCATCCAGCCAACTACCCCTATTCATCGAGTATCGAGAACGCGTGGCTGTTTTTAGAGAACGCCGCACCGTTCAACCTAATCAAATCTACCAACTCGTACCACGGCGCCTACGCCGTACAGCTCTCCACCTCATTGGTGGGTACCGATACCGTTTTCGGGTACTTCATTAACTCGCAGCCCAGCGGTGATGATTTTGCCAGCTGGACCGGCGGGTTACCCTACGCCCAGCAGCCAACCGGCATAAAAGGGTACTACCAGTACAACGTAGCAACCGCCGATTCGGCCACAATACTTGTAATTTTTAGCAAGAAAGGTCGAAATCTGGGATCGTATATCTACACCATTGGCGGCGTACACAGCAGCTACACACCGTTCAACTTTACGCTCGATCCGCCGCTTACCGAAAGGGGACTTGCCAACAACGATGTTAGGGCCATTACAACCGACTCCGAGGGTAATTTTTGGTTCGGAACCAATGGTGGAGGGGTATCCGTGTATAGCGCCACGGGCTGGACAACCTATACAACCAACGATGGTTTAGTTAACGATACTATCCATAGCATTATGATTGATGACCAAGGCAATAAGTGGTTCTCAACCCCCCAGGGGGTATCAAAATTCAGCAACTCAGGATGGATTACCTACTCCACCGCCGACGGGTTGGCCAATAACGATGTTTACGGCATGCAAAAAGCCAACGGTAAAATCTGGTTTGCCACCAACGGTGGAGGGGTATCTACTTTCGATGGAACAACCTGGGCAACTATAACTACTGCCGATGGACTGGTTAACGATACCGTGCGCCCAGTAAGGAAGGACAATCAGGGCAACCTGTGGTTTGGAACAGTGGGCGGGGTATCAAAGTTCAACGGAACAACCTTTACAAACTATACCACCAACGAGGGGCTAGCCAATAACGATGTTAGGCACATACAGATCGATCCCAACAACAACATATGGTTTGCCACCAATGGCGGAGGGGTATCGAAATATAACGGAACCAGCTGGACTACCTTTACCATCAGCAATGGCTTGGCTAGCAATTTTGTCAATAAGATTCTGATAGAATCCAACGGCACAAAGTGGTTTGGCACGCTAGGTGGAGGACTGTCAAAGTACGACGGCACCACATGGACAACCTACAACACCGCCAATGGCCTTGCCAGCGATTCGGTTCGAGCAGTTGCCATCGCCCAAAACAACGTCAAGTTCTTTGGCACAACCCAAGGTGTTTCGAAGTACGATGGCACCACATGGACCACAATCAGCAAAATAACATCAACCACACCCGACTCGGTAATATTTGCAGTGGCATCGAGCAATGTTAAGAACGAAAAAACAGGTATTCCGCAAAGTACAGTTCTTATTGATAGCGTTTCGTTTGTTGGGGTTGAGAACCAGCCAACCTGGCTCAACGGCGATTTTGAGACCTGGGAGGACATTACGGTTAACATGCTGGAAGGCTGGTACACCGAGAGCCAAAACGGCGAGGGCGTTTACAAAACTACCGATAAAGTTGCCGGAGACTTTGCCATTGAGTTGATAACGTATTTAGGCGACAGAAACGACCATCCAGCCGCACGCCCAGGAGTTATCCGCACGGGCTACTACCCAAGGGACTGTAACGACAACTGCTATGAGCAAGGGGGCTACCCCTACTCTACTCAAAAAGACACCCTAACTTTTTACTACAAATACACACCTTCGACCGACGATAGCGCAAGCGTTAGCCTAAGTTTTAAAAAGAATGGAAACACCTTTACACAAATGGGAATTAACCTGCATGCCGCAAATTCGTTTCAACTTGCAGAACTACCCTTTGACCTACCTCAAGTTCCCGATTCTGTAATTATCGATATTCAGTCATCGTGCTGGCAGGATTCACTGGTATCGTTTGTTGGATCGCACTTAATCATCGATGAAATACAGTTTAAATCGCAGCCATTGCCGAACAGCATTGTTATCAATGGTAATGACAAAAAGGAACTTACCGTATTCCCAAATCCGGCTAAATCATCAATTCACCTAAATAACAGAAAAGTTGATGGCTTCACCGAGTACAAAATTTACAGCATCAGCGGCACATTGGTTAAATCGGGTAGAATTTATCGGGATTTCCAAGAAATTCCCGTTAACAATCTTAGCAATGGGGTTTACCTGTTCACCGTTAAATCGCCAAGCACTACTGTTTCTCGTAAACTTATAGTTCTACACTGATAAGCAGAACAAAACGTTGCACAATGACCGGGATTAACCCGGTTTTTGTTTTAGGGTGAAATACTTTAAAATTGATATCTTCGCACCCGAATTGCAAACCAACTCAAAATAGAGCTTACACGGTGAAGTACAAAGGAGTAATTTTTGATTTAGATGGCACGCTGGTTAACTCAATTGACGATTTAGCCGACTCGATGAATAGCGTTCTGCAGCAAAACAATTTCCCGACTCACGGTATCGATGCCTACAAGCTGTTTGTTGGAAATGGGGTTAAGAAACTTGTTGTACGGGCTCTGCCCGAAGGGCATAGGGATGAAGCTACTGTTGCAAAGTGTTTCGACATGATGACAGAAATTTACGGCAGAAACTGCACCGCTAAATCCAAACCTTACGATGGTATCTGCGATTTGCTGGATGAGCTAACCAAACGGGGTATGAAACTAGCCGTGCTATCGAACAAAACCGATGCGCTAACCAAAGAGGTAGTAGCCCAACTATTTCCGAATAACCCATTCGAGTATGTGGTTGGATTCACAACCGACGAGTTAAAGAAGCCCAACCCACAATGTGCATTGGAGATTTGCCACAATTTAGGATTTACACCCAGCGATATGCTTTACGTTGGCGACTCGGGCACCGATATGCAAACCGCCACCAATGCAAACATGCTTGCCGTTGGCGTGCTTTGGGGATTCAGGACTCAGGAAGAGCTGCTGAAAAATGGGGCAAAACAGCTAATTAAGCACCCGACGGATCTAATTCAACTGCTATAACAGCTATCCGGCTCAATACAGCGTGTTCCTTTTAGTAAGGTTTCTCCCCTATATAATTCCCGGCAGGATTATAGTTGGCAACAATAATAATTCCACCATCGGCACAAATTGCTACGCCAACGCCCACATTGGTTGTATTCTTCCAAACCATTTGTGTATAATGACCCGTGGGGTAGAAATTATCCATTGTAATCACATCGTACTTGTACTTTTTTATCTCGTCGTACCAACTTTCCGATGCATCCAAAGGTGTGTAGGACGATGCGCTACCCCAAAAAATGTTCTCGCCATACTTTTGTGCCCACTCCCCGCTACTTGGCCGATGCTGCATTAAACAGCCCTCTGAGGCTAAATGGTCGGCCCATTTCTGGGCATACTCGGCCAACTCCGCCGACCACTGCAAAGGAGCCGATCCTACATCTTTTCTTACTTTATTATGATGGTTGAGCAAAGCCTGCGCATCGGCTTGCGAAATTTTTGAACCAGTTTTTACAGGAACAACCTGCGCATTGAGCACCATTGCACCTAACAAAAATGCTACCAAAATACCTAGTCTTAGTTTCATCACATTGCGGTTTAATACTGTAAACAAAGTTACTAAAAAAGGAAATTGATATAAACCTTTACTTAATTTAAAACTTTCCATCGTGACGCAAACCACATGAAAACAATAGAGCCTCGTTAAATAAAAAAGCGCCCTTTGAGGCGCTTTTCCATATATATAAGTAATAAAATTACTTTAACTCGTGAATTACAATACCGCTACGGAGCTTTGGCTCAAACCAGGTGGTTTTTGGAGGCATGATGTTGCCGGTATCGGCAATGTCAATTAGCTGTTTCATGGAAACAGGGTAAAGGGCGAAGGCAACCTTCATATCGCCACTGTCAACACGTTTCTTAAGTTCGCCTAGTCCACGGATACCACCAATAAAATCAATTCTCTTTGATGTTCTCAAATCCTTGATATCAAGAATTGGCTCAAGAACTAGGTTCGATAGAATTGTAACGTCGAGTACACCAATTGGATCGTTATCGTTGTAGGTCCCTGGTTTTGCAGTTAACGAGTACCATTTACCCTCAAGGTACATGCTAAAGTTGTGCAGCTTGCTAGGGGTGTAAATACCAGCACCCATCTCCTTAACCTCGAAACCAGCCTGTAACTTCTCAATTAACTGCTGACCAGTTAATCCGTTCAAATCTTTCACTGTACGGTTATAGTCAATAATCTTTAGCTGATTATCGGGGAAGATAACCGCCAAGAAGTAGTTGTACTCCTCGTTACCTGTGTGGTTTGGATTGTTTTTCTTCTTCTCAAGTCCAACACGTGCAGCAGCAGCTGTACGGTGGTGGCCATCGGCTACGTAAAGTGCAGGAACTGCAGCAAAAATCTCGGTGATACGCTTGTTAACAGCAGCATCGTCGATAACCCAGAAATGGTGACCAAAACCATCCTCTGCCACGAAATCGTAAACAGGCTTGCTATTCTTTACAACATTCTCAACAATTTGGTCCATCTCCTTAACTGCAGGGTATGCAAAGAATACAGGCTCAATGTTTGCATTCTGGTTACGAACATGAATCATACGATCCTCCTCCTTATCGGGACGGGTAAGCTCGTGCTTCTTAATTTTACCCTCCATATAATCCTCAAAATGACAAGCAGCCACAAGTCCGTACTGAGTGCGTCCATCCATAGTTTGAGCATAGATGTAGTACTTATCCTCAGTATCCTGAACTAACCAGCCATTTGCTTTCCATTTCTTGTAGTTCTCAACCGCTTTATCGTAAGCTTCCTTTGAATGCTCATCGATAATTGGTTTGAAATCAATCTCTGGCTTAATGATGTGAAGCAACGATTTCTCCCCTGCCTCAGCCTGAGCCTCTACAGAGTTCAACACATCATAAGGACGCGAAGCCACTTCCTTTGCAAACTCCTTTGGTGGGCGAATACCCTTGAAAGATTTTATTTTTACCATAAAAAAGTTAAATGTTAAGAGTTAAAAGTTAAAAGACCAATACATTAAACGGACTTGAGGTATTTGATTAAGCCCAAAGTTAATTGTTTAACCAATAAAATATGTTTAAGAATATCTGAGACATCCGATATATAACCAATTCTATTTGATATTAATATCTGCGTTTCAACTTCGGCTAACGATCCTATTGCAATGTAAAGGAAATGGATTGTTTCTCCTGAACTATTTCTAGCACATCCCTCTGCAATATTTGATGGAACTGAAACCACGGCTCTCCTTAACTGGGAGGTTAAACCATAAATCTCTTCTTTAGGAAAAGATTTGGTTAACTCATAAACCTCTACGGTCAACTCAACAGCCTCTTTCCAAGCCTCAAGTTTTGTATGCTCCACCTCTTCTCGTTTAACTTTTCACTTTTAACTTTTCACCTGTTATTACTTATTTACCTGAAATGTTTTATCACCATTCTTAATAAAACCAACAATCTGACGAGCAGAAGCTAGTCCAGCGTTGATGTTTGCCTCGGCAGTTTCGGCACCCATTTTCTTAGGGGTAGAGAATACACGGCCAGGGAATTTCTCAACCAACTCAGCGTGATTATCGGCCATAATATCGGTTGCGTACTTAAGGTCTGCTCTCTCGGTGAAAGTTTTAACCAAGCCAGCCTCGTCAATAACCTCTTTACGGGCAGTGTTGATTAATGCAGCACCCTTAGGCATTTTCGATAGCAGCTCGTAACCAATAGATTTTTTGGTTTTGTCGTTAGCAGGAATATGTAATGAAACGTAATGGCAAGTGCTGTAAAGCTCTTCAATTGAACCAACAACCTTTACGCCATCCTTCTCCATGGCCTCTTTAGCCACGAATGGATCGAAAGCGTAAACTTCCATTCCAAAACCTTTACCGTACTTAGCCACCAACTTACCTACGTTTCCGTAAGCGTGAATACCAAGTTTTTTACCGTGAATCTCGGTACCGGTACCGGGTTGGAAAAGACCACGGGCCATAAAAATCATCATACCGATTGCCAGTTCAGCCACAGCATTTGAGTTTTGGCCAGGAGTGTTCATTGCAACAACTCCTTTTGCTGTACAAGCAGCAAGGTCAAGGTTATCGTACCCAGCTCCAGCACGAACAACAATCTTTAGATTTTTGCCAGCCTCAACAACTTCCTTGGTAACCTTATCGCTACGCACGATAAGCGCATCGGCATCGGCCACAGCCTTTACCAAGTCATTAGGATCGGTATATTTCTCAAGAAGAGCCAATTCGAAACCAGCGTCCTCAACAATCTTTCTAATTCCGTCAACCGCAGCCTTTGCAAAAGGTTTTTCGGTTGCTACTAATACTTTGGTCATAATTTGATAGTTTTAGTTGATACTTTTTGAAACGTTAGAAGTTAGAATACAGAAGTTAGGAGTTAGAATTAACAGAACCACTATTCTTTTGCATAGAGTTCATATACGACTCTAGCATTTTACCAATTTCATCGACATCAGCTCTTAAACTATAGGTAGAAGCATAATTTAAATCCTGAGAAAGAATTAGGTAATACTTACATTCCTCCAGAGAGCCCTGCGAAATATTGTAATATCTAAGTTTGTCCTTTACTCCCTTTTTCTTATACCCTTCGGCAATATTTGCAGCAATAGATACTGCTGCTCTACGAAACTGACTGGTTAATCCAAATAGTTCCTCTTTAGGAAATGATGCGGTTATCTTATAAACACATAGAACAAAACTATGGGCTTTTTGCCACATCAATAAATCCTCGAAACTACCCTTGTTTCCCATAAGTTCAAATGTGCATTACCAAATCTTTTCGTTTGCTAAATTCTATCTTCTAAATTCTAAATTCTTTTATAAAACATGGGCTGGATAGAGAACCATCCAACCCAAGAATAGTACTAATTATGCGTTCAATTTCTCAAATTCCTTCATGCAATCAACAAGTGCCTGCACACTCTCAATTGGGCAAGCGTTGTAGCACGATGCGCGGAAACCACCAACCGAACGGTGACCTTTAATACCAACCATTCCGGCTTTCTTGGCGAAATCCATAAACTCAGCCTCTTTAGCCTTGTACTGCTCGGCCATTACAAAGCAGATGTTCATGATAGAACGATCCTCTTTAGCCGCAGTGCCCACAAACATCTTGTTGCGATCAATCTCGTTGTAAAGCAGATCAGCCTTTTGGTTGTTAATCTTGTTAATAGCGGCAACACCACCAATAGATTTTAACCATTTCAATGTTTCGTGCATTACGAAGATCGAAATTACTGGAGGAGTGTTGTACATCGAGTTGTCCTTAGCTTCGGCACCAATGTGGGTTCTGTAATCAACCATGCTAGGAAGTTTACGTTGGATTTTCTCCAAAACATCCTTACGAACAATTACGAATGTAACACCAGCAGGACCAACATTCTTTTGAGCTCCACCGTAGATAAGAGCGTATTTCTTAACATCAACCGGACGGCTCATAATATCGGAACTCATATCGGCCACTAGGTTAATAGGGCAATCCATATCGGTTTTGATCTCGGTTCCGTAAATGGTATTGTTGGTTGTGATGTGGAAATAATCAGCATCGGTAGGAATTTTATACCCCTTTGGAACGTAGGTGTAATTCTTATCGGCCGACGAAGCAACCACTTCAACTTCACCGTATAGTTTAGCCTCTTTAACAGCTTTTTTAGCCCAAACACCAGTTTCAAGGTAAGCAGCCTTCTTGTTCAAAAGGTTAGCTGCTACTGTGTAGAACTGGGTTGAAGCACCACCGCCAAGGAATAGAACTGCGTAGTTATCGGGGATATTGAGTAATTCCCTCCATAACTGCTCAGTTTCAGCCATAATTCGCTCCCAACCTGGAGTCCGGTGTGAGATTTCTAAAAGACCAATTCCAGTACCATCAAAATTACGGATAGCATCAATTGTTGCCTCAATGGCTGGTTTTGGAAGCACGCAGGGACCTGCATTAAAATTATGTTTCATGATGTTAAAAGTTTTAGTTTGAAATTCGTTGAAGAATGATACGTCAAATTTCTTAGTTTTTTTTATAATTTCCTAGCAAGATGTTATCAAACAATAATAACTGGAAGAAATCTATAAGTTAACGACTTACCAGCCGATTTCCTTCCAAAACGGGAACCTTTTCGGTTTGATCGAAGGAAAAACAGTAACCTATAACATTGTCGAGTCCCAACTTTTTGAGGCGATGCCTCTGGGCAACCTTTTCGAGGTAACCCGGCACATCCTTTTTGGCCACCCCCCAAAGATCCATGGCCGCATAAACCGAGTCGCAGACTGTGCTATACGATCCCGATTTTAGGAGTTCCGACGCCAAAGCCCCGGCAAAAAGAGTATCCTCCAGGCAGAACTTGCCCTTCCATCCAGCGCAAAGTATAAGAATATCGCGCTGTGCCGACAGTAAAAACTTCAGCACCGCATTAAAGTTCAGGAAAGAACCAATGGCCACCATGCTGGCATCCTTGCCCACGGTTATGGCGTTGGTCCCGTTGGTAGTGCTATACACCACCGTTTTTCCGCCTACGGTTTCGGGCGTAAAGTAGAAGGGCGAATTGCCAAAATCGGCAAAGTCCAACTTCTCGCCGCTACGCTCGGCCACCACCAAATAGCCCTTGGCCTTGTACGCTTTAGCCTCCTCAATATCCCTCACGGGAATAATCTCCTTAACACCATTCTTAAACATTGTGCATATCACCGAAGTAGCCCGAAGAATATCAACCACCACCACAATCTTATCGGTTGAATCGAAATGGTCAAACACCGATGGCGAAAAGCAAACCTCAATCCTATTCATAGCTCCAACTATTTGCGTTCAAAAGTAGCAAATAATTAAAGTACGAGAACACAACCAGCTATATAACATATAAGCCGGCTCTTCCATGCCCTACGGACGATGGAAGGTTTAACGAAAAGAGAAAAGCAACAAGAAGGAGGTTGAAGAACCTACTTAAGTGCGGAGAATAAAAAAACCTGACAGGGGGCATTGTGTCCTATGAAAATGAAAAGTCGAAGCTTGCGGGCTTCGACTTTTCATACTCTAAGGCTAATTCTTAATCAACTTTTTATAAACCATTACACCTGACGCTGTTTTTACCTTAATAAAATACATTCCCGTGCTTAAATTATTTATTGGAATATACTCCTTATCGGTCACTTCTTTTCGAATTAATAGCCTACCATTAGTATCATACAAACAAAGCATTGCACTCCCCTCTAAACCGTTAATATAGAAACCATCCGTTACTGGATTTGGATAAAGCGTTAACGCATCTTTATTTTCTGTTTCAACATCAGTTTCAGAACCCGCCTCTTGATTTACAATTACGGTTTGCGCGTTGACACCTGTTGCCGATACAGAAACTGTTGCACCTCGAGCAGATGCTAAAGTATTGGCTTCGGCTGTAAACGTTAAAGTTGCATTACCATTGCCAGATGAAGGGCTAACAGTCAACCATGCATGGCTGGAACTTACACTCCATGAGGTATTGGAAGTTACATCGACTGTGGCTGTGGAGTTGGCCTCCTTTGCAATTGTTACGGTATTTGTAGATACCAATAGCGAAGGTGCTTCCTGCGTCACAATTACCGTTTGAGCATTCGCTCCGGCTGCCGATATTGTTGCAATAGCAGAACGAGGTGTCGTGGTTACATTGGCAGCAACAGTAAATGTAAGAGTAGCATTACCAGTTCCCGACGCAGGGCTTACGGTTAACCAGGATTGATCAGAAATAGCCGACCAAGTTACATTGGCAGCAATATCAACCGAAGAAGAACTATTAGCAGCAGCATCTACAATTACTGTCGATAAAGATACTGTTAAAAATGATGATACAACATTTATTGATACTGTTTTACTTGTTGTCTCGTAGTTGGCTGTATCGGTAGGATTAAAATCAACTCTTAATGATTGATTATCCCCAACGCCTAATTTTGTACCAAACGGCGGTGTGTATATATATTCGCCAACTACATTGGAAGTAGCATTTAGTTGAACGGAACTTAAAGTTGTACCATAAACAATATCGGCAGGGTTATCCCAACTAATTACGGGTATAGCCTTTATAACATTAATTAAAACAATTGCGCTTGCACTGCTATAGTTTAATATATCATTTGGAGTAAAAATCACCTCCAACTCCTGATTAACTCCCACATTCAAAATTGTTCCGGCATTTGTGTTATATGAGAAAGTACCTGGAACATCCGCCGTAGCATTTAACTGAGCTTCACTTAATGCAGTACCGTAAACAATATCCTCAGGATTATTCCATGTAATTATAGGTACAGCCTTATTGACATTAATTTGTACCGTTTTACTAACAATTTCATAATTCACAATATCAGTTGGGGTAAATTCTACACTAAGCGATTGGGAACTTCCAGCACTCAGCAAGGCTCCTGCCACTGGAGTATAGGTAAATATACCGTCAATACTACTTGTTGCATTTAACTGAGTTTCGCTTAATGTAGTACCATAAACAATATCCTCAGGATTTTCCCATATAACTACCGGCGTAGCTTTTAGTACGTTAATCGATACAGTTCGGCTAGCAGACAAATAGTTCGCTGTATCTAAAGGGTTAAATACCACATTTAGAGGCTGAGACTGCCCTCCATTTAAAACAGTACTAACATCTGGCGTATAAGTATAAGTACCATCCAATTCACAAGTAGCATTCAACTGCAAAGCACTCAGGGCTGTTCCATACACAATATCCTCCGGATTTTCCCATACAATTACAGGAGTAGCCTTAATAACATTTATCAGCACGGTCTTGCTTGTTCCTGCATAGTTTAATGTATCAGTGGGAGTAAATGAAACATTTAATAGTTGTGATGAGCCTACATTTAGTAAAGTACCAATATCAGGGGTATACTTAAATACTCCATCAACATTTGAAGTTGCATTGAGCTGGGTTTCAGTTAATGTATCCCCAAAAACAATATCCGATGGATTTTCCCAAGTTATTACTGGGAAAACCTTTTGAACAATGGTTATATGCCTATCATCAATCAAATCGGCCGAAAGTGTGGCAATTGCAGTACGCGACGAACCCGTTTCATTAACCTCTGCCGTAAAAACAAGAGTATTGTTCCCTTGCCCTGTAGCAGGATTAACAGTTAACCATGATTCATCTACAACCACATTCCAACTGGTATTTGAAATTAACTGTGTACTAACAGTGCTATTAGCCTCCATACCAACAGTAAGCCACGAAGACGAGGGTGTTAACACAGTATCGCCAACCGCTTGAGTTATGGTTACAACCTGAGCATCTATGCCTTCGGCAGTAATAGTAACATTTGCAGTGCGAATTTCGATTGTTGGGTTTTTTGTTGCAGTAAAAGTAAGGGTTGCATCACCTGCTACCATTGTATCTGGACTAACCAATAACCAGGATTGATCACAACTAGCCTCCCAACTGGTATTCGACACAACCTCTATTGTAGCCAAACTCCCTTCATCTCTGCCAATAGCAACTGAATTTAAAGACACCGCTAGGGTTGTATCCCCCGGTGCTTGTAAAACAATTACGGTTTGAGCACTCCCGCCCGATGGAGTTACATTTATTGTCGCAATACGAACATCAATTGTTGGATTAATCTCCGCTGTGAAAATAATAGTATCGTTTCCAGTTCCCTGTGTTGGATTAACCGTTAACCAACTATCAGAACTAGCTGTCCACGGTGTATTAGAGGTAATAAAAACACTATCGGAACTAACTATCTTCCCGGGTATATTAATTGAATCATCCGACAGATATAGCAATGCCGAAAAACTTGCAAAACCATCCGAAACCCCTCCATAAAATTTACTATACACAGGTACTGAATTTTCTTGCAGCAGCTGCTTTGCAGCAAATCCATCACCAATTCCCCCCGTAAATTTACTATAGAATAGAACCGAGCTCTCCTGCTGTAAAGTTTTTTCGGCAACTCCATCGGCAATTCCCCCGTTGAACTTACTATAAAAATGCACCGAATTTGTTTGAATTAGCGGCACTATCGAAAACCCATCCCCATTCCCTCCATGATACTTAGGATCGGTCTGCGAGTATGCAGACAAACACACACAGAATAAGGTTATATATAGAATTAATCTTTTCACGCTGGCAAATATTTTGGTAATGCTCAATATAAATCCATAACATTTTTACTATTGTGCAGTACGTACACATCTAAAACCATTACATTCCCCTGAACTGGTTGAACTTCTATACCCCGATTGTAAACTAGATGCGTCAGATGCCCATGAGCCCCCTCTATAGGAAATGCCCACTGTCCAAGTCGAAATATCGGTATTGCCATTGGAGTAAAGTTCTCCATCACCTGCAACACCATCAAAAGTTGACGTTACATATACCGTCTGCTCTGCGACATTTCCTGACAACTCCATAATGCCATAATACGAGGCCCCAGCACTTTCCCGGCTACTTACTCCTGTAGCAAAGCATCCAACCCGCATAGGACCCTGAACGCCTGCCTGATTACTATACACTGCATTTGCCCCTACCGTGCCAGAAACCTCATCAGCCTTGCCCGAATTGCTGATAGAAGTAACTGCAGATACATTAACCGTTCCCCATGCATACTGAGCAGGGATATGCTCCGAACCTTTTGATGCCTTTTCATACTCCAGCTCAGTCATTGGCCGTAAACCTGCCCAATCGGCATAGGCTATCGCATCACTCCACCTTATATAGTTACATGCCACATTCTGCCCATCATCGCTCTCGCCGCATGTTCCATTGCCATTTAGGTCGCAGCCCCAGGTTCCTGCAGTGGTAGTAGTTGGGACAACCATACAACGTATTCCATTCCTATACTGGGGCGATTCTGTTGTTGATGCACTCGACATATACTTGCCCACCGTAACAGCACTTACCCTACTACTCTGCTGCGCAGGCTGTAAACTATTCAAAAATTCAACGTACTGCTCCTGGGTGATCTCATACTTCATACAATAAAATGCCGCATATCCCTTAGGAAAACTAGCAGGAATTGTAGTAGCACTATAATAATTCGACCACGATAAAAAACCACCAGAACTTCCACTAACTTGCTCTCCTCTAGCATTTATTGCACTTTCGCTACCAATAGTATAATAATAACTAGGTATTGTAGAATATGTTGTTGTAGAATTTGCATAGTTTCTTGTGAAAAAACCACCAGTACTACCACACCCAAGTTCAAAAGATGCCGTAGGCACATACACCATTTCAATGGCAAAGAGCTTAATGCTGGCGTTGGCGGCCTGCTCATCGTTTAGCCCATTTTGCCCGTAGTACCATTTAAGCTTTACGGTTTGCCAGTTAACCGAGCCAGCCCCCTCGGCATTACGGTAAATAAACACCCCCATCCCATTTGACCCAGAACCAACAGTTGTTGAACCAACCGAGAATGCAGGAACAACCCCATTGTTTGTACCTATGCTGTACTCCGTTTTATCGGTTGAAAGGTAGCCATGCTTCCATGCATTATTGTTACTAAACTTAAAGAAAACCCAAACGGCATCCCAGTTGGTAGCATCGCGCCAGGAATTATCCCAGGCAATATCAAAAGTTACATAGATATAGTCGTTTGTAACATCCTGCCCCGTGAGGGTAACACCCGAGGTTATTTGTACGTTGTTGGCATTAAGCAAACAAGAACTGCCAATAAGGAAAATACATGATAACAAAAATATTCTTCCTAAAGTTTTCATATTTAAGATATTATTATTTTTATTATAGATTTAATTTATAGACATATAAATAATCGACATAGGCAGCGCACTCTGCAAATGTAAATCCAATGGCATTATCACTTGATGAGAGTGTATCGCCAGAATATGAATACACAAAGGTAGAGTTGATAAAGAAGTAGTAAACGTTGTTAACCCGACGAACGGTCAAAATGTTGAAACTTGAACTTGATGTTGTAACTGCACTAGAACTAACGAGACCTGACCAGTTTGTCCAGTTATCATCAGATAGTGTTCCCGTATAGTACTTTCCAATATCTTGATATAACTCAAAATGTCTCAATTTACTAGAGTTCCCCCAAATAAAACCTATAAAAGAACTTCCCGAGTTATATGTTGTTGCCTGTTTTAATTTAACTGAGATTTCGAAATTACCTGTTGGATCAAAATTAGAAAAATTGCCATAAGTACTATACAAATAACCAGTTACATTGTGTTTTAAATAGTAATAACCAGAAGCAACATTCATCTCTAATGATGATGATGAAGTAATAGTCCATGAATTTGAATTACTTGTAAAATCATCCAAGAATACAGAACTCCGTTGTGATGACGTAATACTATTAAAAACGGAATAGTCAACAGGAGCAGAGGTAGTAAATGACAACACACTACCGTATGCCGTTCCGCAAGAATTTGTGGCAAACGCCCTAACATAGTATTTCGTGTTCGGTGTTAAACCTGTAATAGTAAAATATAATGTATTCGAACTATAACCAGTATAAATACGACTTCCTGAAATGTCAGGATTACCAGTGGTATTAAAGCATATTCCATAAGATGAAATTGTAGCACCGCCATCGCTAATAACGTTTAAACCACAAACAACCGATGTAGAGGCTATACTCGAAGGCGTTAATGTTGTAATTGAAGGTATTGACACTGTAGAAGCAGTAAAACTTTTTTCATCGCCATAAACAATTCCCATACTATTAATAGCATAAGCCCTCACATAATAAGTTGTACCAGGTGTTAGCCCGGTAATACTACTAGTAAAACTTCCACTTCCAGTTCCATCGGAGGTATGGCTATCGGCAATGGTTGGATTTGAACTAGTACTCCAGCATACACCACGGGCAGTAATGGTTAATCCACCATCGCTTGTTATAACACCACCACTGGTTGCTGTTGTGGTTTTTATATTGGTAACTGCCGCTGTGGTAAGAACAGGAATTCCATTGGTTGTTGTAAAACTCTTTATATCCCCATAAACAGTACCAATACTATTGGTAGCATAGGCTCTTACATAGTATGTGGTACTAAGAGTTAAACCGGTAATACTACTAGTAAAACTCCCACTTCCAGTTCCATTTGTGGTATGATTGTCCAAAATAGTAGGGCTGGAACTTGTACTCCAACAAACGCCACGGGTAGTAATTGCTGCACCGCCATCGCTGGTTATATTTCCTCCCGCTACCGCTGTTGTAGTTGATATATTAGTTACCGAAGCTGTTGAAAGAGTAGCCACTCCATCTGTAGTGGTAAAACTTTGTAAATCGCCGTACACTGTACCGAGCGTGTTTGTTGCGTAGGCTCGTACGTAGTATGTTGTACTAAGGCTAAGTCCTGTAATACTGCTCGAGAAACTTCCAGTACCGGCACCATCGGAGGTATGGTCACCTTCAATGGTAGGGTTAGTACCTGTGCTCCAGCACACTCCTCTAGCGGTTACAGGAGCTCCCCCATCGCTCGTTATGTTACCACCACTTGTGGCTGTAGCAATTGTAATATTCGCCACAGGCGTTGTGGCAAGTGTTGGAATACCGCACTTTTGAGTTATTATGATAGCTTTACTAAAAGCATCGCCCGTAAACGAAATTGTTGCCACCCGGCTAGTACCAGTGGAATTGCTATCCACCGCTATACTCAACAACTGCTTATACCCCATGGGTAATGCTGTAATGCTTGGCCTTGCCCATGCCTGATCGGAAACAACAGTTAATGGCGTATTATTAATTACCGATGCACTGATTATGCTTTGTCCATAGCTAACCCCCTTTTCCATAGGAACAATAAAGGCAGAAGGAGCAATCGTAATCTTCGCAACATCTCCATACTGAACTCTGCCTAGCTCCTTTATATAGCTGCAATAGTTGTAAGTACCTGCTGGTAAACAGGTATCCTTCAATTGGTATTCTCCTAATTTAGAAGCGACACCCGCATATAGTAAATTATCGTTTATTGTAGGGATTTCACTTGTGGAATAGCAAATACCGTATTCTGCAACGCCCTTCTCTCCGGCCTGTATTATTTCTCCTTTAAGCGAAACAATAAGTGAATCGTTAGAGCTGCTGCTAGTTGCACTAAACCAAAGATCTGTATCCTTACTACAATTAGTTAGAACAAACAAACCACCGATTATTCCTATAATAAATACACCAAGTATTCTTGCATTTTTTGTCATTGCTGTAATATAATTGAATATGCATATCCGCTAATGTACCAAAATAATTATCTTTACAAAAACACTTGAGATGAATTTTATCGATTTTGTAAAGAAATATCCAGATGAAGCCAGCTGCATAAGACACTTTCGAACCGTTAAGGAGCGAAAAGGAGTCGTCTGCAAGAAGTGTGGCAATACGCATCATTACTGGAACAAAACCTACAATTCGCACGATTGCAGCAGCTGTGGATACAGAACCACCTTACGAAGCGGCACCGTTATGGAGTCATCGAAGCTACCTTTTCAGTACTGGTTGTACGCCATTTACCTGATGACCATGACCAAAAAAGGGATCTCTGCTGCTGAGGTTCAGCGGCAGCTTGGCCATAAGCGCTACGAACCGATTTGGGCCATGATGCACAAGATCAGATCGGTCATGGGATTGCGCGATGAGCGGTATGAATTGGAGGGCGTTGTCGAGCTGGACGATGCCTTTTTCAGAACCCATGCAGAGGACGAAAATGACGAGCTGACCAAAAGAGGAAGAGGCAGTCAGCGGCAAAGCAAAGTTCTAGTTATGGCCAAAGTTGATCCCAGGCGGGGGCGACCTCGCAGGAACAAAAAGCCATCAGCATTCCGATACGTAAAGATGGTTGTCATTCCGGACTCTTCGTCGAAAACGATGAACAAAGTAGTCTCAGCGAGCACCAGCTCTTCATCGGTGATTAAGAGTGATGGCTGGCGTGGTTTTAACAAAATCAAAGAGATAAGCTCCAGACATATCAAAAAGATAGTACCACCCGAGGAGGCTTCAAGAGTACTCCCATGGGTGCATACCATGATTAGCAATGCAAAGAGAAACTTCTTAGGAGTCAATCACAAAATAAAAGACGTGTACCTGCAAAACTATCTGGACGAGTTTTGTTATAAAACCAATCGAAGATATTTTGGCAAAGAGTTGTTTGAACGACTTATGGTTGCTGCTGTAGAAGATACTTGGTATGGTAAAATAAGGTATAATTGCGGATAATCATATAATTGAATATTATAAACCAAAATAGTATTAGTATTCAACAAGAATACTGCTCTCATCACCCCAGAATTGTGGAGTTTGCCCTCCAGAAGAAATTTTCACAGAGGTTTCTTCAACATTTTTGATGACGAAATCCCTCATCTCGCCAAGAGTAATCTTATGATCATTATTTATATCGGCATATCCCAAAAGCCCTTTACAGAAAAAATATGTAAAAAGTCCTGACTTAGATTGGTCAAATCCTAACGAGGTTTGACTATCTGAACTAGAATTTATAAGGGTAAAGTTTTTATAGTCATAATAGTTATTTACTGTTTCTACGAAAACTCCTTTAGTCCCTGACATATTCTTTACTCCAACTGACTCTGTAGAACGGCTACTTCCACTAAAACAGGCATCTAATATTACAGTAACACTTTTTGCTCCTAGTGCATTTAAGTCTGCATAGAATTGATTTTTTTCATATCCAAAATCTTCCACTCCTTCAACAACACCATCATTAGGAAAGAGATACACTTTTTTCCCATCTTTATCAGGCATACCGTGTCCTGAATAAAATACAAACACATCAGTCTCATTTGGAATAATTGCTTTTTTTAAATCGCCCCATCTAGGATTGAATAATTTTTTTAAATTACTACTGGAAACTTCTTCATTTAATTTTATATAAACCTCACTAATTCCAAACCGTTTTTTAAAATACTCTTCCATAAGTGATGCATCGTTTTCGGCATATGGGGCATCTGGAATATTATTCTGATATTTTTCAATGCCAATAACAACCGCAACAGAATTGCGTCTTTCCATTTTACCTTCACCAACGTCATTAATATCAACCATTTCACCAAAATTTGCTTTCAATGAATTTTTCTTAGTATATTCAATCTTAGCTTTATTGTGCTCATAATCACTAAAATCGCTTTCAACAATAAAAGTTTTGGCTTTACTTGGTTTTTGATTAATTGCAATTGGTAACTGTCTGTTCGAAAAACTTCCCTTGCCAATTTTTTCATTAATAGAAAGATATATTGGAAGGGTGTCTTTTACAGTAGCCACTTTGTTAAGCACCAAGTAAAAGTCTATCTCTTTTATGTCTCCAGATGCGATAGTTCCTATATTATCTGAAATAGTAGTTGATGGATCATCATTGTTTTTTAACAATTTAATACCATCAATGGGTGTATATACTCTATAGCTGGTTGATGATGCTTCGGTTAGTCCTACATTCTGTATTTCCAATTTAATTTTAACTTTTTCACCAAGTTGCAATTTTCCATCAGGCTGATTCCTTGCAAATGCATTTTCATCGTTATCAATTACTTCAAGACTTCTTATCTCAATCTTAGGTGGATTGTATGCTAATGTTTGCAATGATAAGAATGCCGTATCCATATCAAATCCTCCTTTTTCAAGAACTTGAATTTTAAGTCGATGTTTTGCTGTTTTAACATCAATTCCAGCTTTAATAGGAACCTCTATTAACTTGCTTTTTCCGTTTGGAATAGTCCCAGCATAAACTGTAGAAAACTTTAATGCAGAGTCTGGTTTATCATCAGTAATTACAACTTTTAAATCATTAGCATAACCAGTACCTTTATTAAACAATGTGATTTTTAATTTAGAATTTTCATTAGCATCAAGAATACCATTATTATTATCATCCTGATAAGTAATATCGGGTACTAAATCAGCAGGATTAGTCCCCATATTTAACTTGCCCAACATCTCAATGGCTTTTTCATCATCGGGTTTCATCTTTAATGCCTGTTCATAAAAGAACTTTGCTTGCTTTTTATCATTTGATTTGTAACAGTTATTGGCTTTTTCCATTGCTGCATAATAAAAATCCATATTTACTAAACGCAATGTGGTTGAAGCAGCAACATCATTCGGTTTATATCCTAAGGCTTTCTCGTAATATTCTTTAGCTCTTTCAAGATTTTTCTGACTATAATAATTATTAGCTTTTTCCATGGCAATATCATAATACGAACGGGTATCAATCTCAACCTGCTGTTTTTCCACCTTAACACTCTTTCGTTTGTTTGGAATATAAGCATAGCCATCTAAATCAACGGCATTTTTACGAGCCTTATGGTTCTTCGACAAAATTGAGGCAAGATCAATCGTCCAAACGGCTGCTGCCGCGCCAAAGCAAGCATAGCTGGCATATAAACTCTTATTATAACTATCCAAATTTTTATCTAGTTGAATTCGATTTGGACTCTCCTTATATTTATCGTATCGGGTTAATGAAGTGGCATAGAAATATGATCCAGCAGCAATAAGTCCCCATCCTACCAAACCTTTTACCCAGGTATTCTGCGAGGGCCTAACATTCTTTCCTCCTAAGCCTGGCCAAAGGATGGAAAGACCAACATTTTTTAATGGAGTATGCCTCTCCAGCGGACAAACCTGTGCCTTGGCATTCAAAACCTGATTAAAATCGTTTATCGATTCTTTTCTAAAATCCCATGCCACTATCTTCTGCTGGCTATTGTTTCCAAGATGTACTCGCAATTGCTGCTTCTGAGGCTTAAACGTTTTACCCGCTCCCGAAAACTCTAGATCTGCATTAAAATTAGAATCTTTAATTCCAGAAATAGCGGTATTAATAGTTCCTCTTGTCCTATCATAATACACTGAATCAATTGTTACATTCTGAGCATTTGCACATAGAAATGTAAAAAACACTACAATGAAAGGTAAAGGTTTTATTAAAAGGATTTTTCCCATTTTACTTGAATTTATATTGATTTACGAATTATAAACGACTTATAAACAACCTTCCGCTGATCTGGCATTATTGAATATATCCATGAAAATATTTTTTCAGCATCGGTTAATTTTACAACATCCCCAGCAGTATTGTCATAAGGTATATTTTCCTTAGTGAAAACAAAAATCAGACGATTGGTCTCCTCCGTATCATTCGTCACTTTTAATCGGTAATTAATGCGACCTTTAGCTAATGGGAACGAGTACTGCATGTCGTGTTCAAAAATCTGAGACTTCTCAATAACATTTGGAAACAACAATGAAGCATCATTATCCGTAATATTAAAAACCGTAAGATAGCAGTCTTTTGTAGGCGTAAAGGAGAATGACATTAGATCACCATTGTCATACGAACTTCTTAAATTATCAATATCAATTTGAGCATTAAAACTAGGATCAGTTCTTGTTCCGTACTTTATTACCTCGGCATTAATTGTTACTTGGTATACAAACTGTTTTGTTTCTGGATCTATTTGCTTAATCTCATTGATTATTTCAACATACCTAACAGCACCATATATTTCTGATTGAATATTAGATAAAAAAGACTGGGTTAAATTATTATTTACTTCACTATTATATAGCATTTGATGAGAATCAATATATTCATCAATACCAGCCACTCTTAAAGCCTCTTTTTTGGCTTCATCAATAGCCATCTGCCTAGCCTGAATTTCACTAATATTCCCCGAAATATAGGCAGCTCCTTTAATATTCTTTACGGGAACCGTTTCCTGCGCAAAACCTATAACCGTTATTAATAAAAACATTATAGTTAAAACTCGCTTTAAGATAAATAGAACATAATGAGTAACCTTTATTTCCATAACTATTTCCCTCAAAAAATCAATTAGTAAATTTTATTTAAAAATATCGAACAGAAATAAATCTTACAACTCAGCGAAGTCTTCAAAATCACTGAATGACAACTATTGGGTTCTGAACCTCAAAAATTTGTGACTGAGCGGCCAAAATTCGTGACTGGGGATTTTGTGAATTGACGCTTCCATGTCCTGCGGACAACGGATGGTCAGGCAAAAAAAAAACGAAGCCTTTCGGGCTTCGCTTAACTCCTAAATACAGGATCAATTCAGTTACGGCGTGGGTTTCGAATCTTAACCATCTGTACATGACCACAGGTTGCACACTGTACCGAGGCAACCTCGGTTACCCCTTGGGTAAGGCTTAAAGTATGCTTTTCCGATTCTACATCTCCACATTTCTCGCACCTCACCCTGTAGGTAATAGAGTGGAAAGGGTGTTCCAGAAGGCTTCCGCCCTGAATTGTTACTACGTCTATATCGTTAATAGTTTCCATAATGTAAACAGATTGGTCAATAATAGCTTTACACACTTAGCGCCTGCAAAAGCACTTACATAAAGGTAAAGGCTACTGATCATAACTGCAACACTCCACCAACCCAAAGGTTACCGAATTAGCCAGAAATAGAGCTGAACTACTAAAAATTGGTTCTGAACAACCAAAAATCGTTACTGGAGGTTTCCTCCCTTTTTACATTAAGTTGAAACGCTCCTGCAATTGACCAACAAAGCTGTTACTGGCCACCAGTCCTTTCGCTCTGTCGAACGGGGGATAAAGAATGCACTCCTTTCCCTTGACCATGGATAGGTACGATATATTGATTATTTGATCGCGGTTAATCCGCATGAATGAATTGGAGTACTTTAGTATATCGCAAGCGGTTGTGCTTTTTTTCAGCTGAATTTCGGTTAAATCCGATAGTGCTGCCACCCATCGCTTCTTATCGTTTAGGTAGTAGAAGTACCCCACCTGATTGAGGTTAAGCATTCGGAACCCATCAATGGTGGTTATCATCAATGTTGTTTGCCCCGAAAACGTCCGGGCAAACTCATCGCTAAACGGAATGGCTTGCTTTTCCTGACTGTGTACGCTGATAAACCGCTCCATCACTTGGTTCAGTTCATCGTTATCGAATGGTTTTAAAATATAGTCGAAAGCCGACTCGCGGAGCGCATCGAGCAGGTACTTATCGTAAGCTGTACAAAACACCACCTGCATGGGCCAACTGATTGTAGTATTTAACTCCCGTAGCAAGTCCAGCCCAGTTGTATCGGGCAGCTCTATATCCAAGAACACAAGGGCTGGCTTATGCTTAAGAATTAACTCTTTACCCGTCGTGGCGGTTTGGGCAGTTCCGGCAACACATACCTCGTGATAAGCGGTAAGCGAATTGAGTAGATGGCTAATGCACAGGGGATCGTCATCAATAATAACTGTATCAATCATAGTAAGCAGCTGTAAGGTTTTATATGGGATGATTTATATTTGATACGAATAATTTTTCGGGATATATATCGAGACTTTTGTTCCATTAGCAGAATTATCGGCTGCTGAAATGGAAAACTCTATTTTCTGTTCGTTTTGGGCATTCAAAAGTTCTATGGTTTGATATATCACCTTAAGGCCAGTGCCCGTTCCCTTGCGCTCCACCGGCGCTCTATTGAATCCAACACCATTATCGGTAATGGAGATTGCAACGCCGTATTCCATACCAGCAACAGCAACACGCAATTCCTTCTGTCCATCCATACCCCGCAACGCATGCTTGATGGCATTCTCCACAGGAATTTGAACTATCATGGATGGGAGCATAAACCCATCGCAATCAATTCTCTCATCTACCTCCCATTGCAGAACAAAATCATCGCCAAGGCTATTCCTTTCAATATTGATGTAGGTTTTTACAAAATCCAACTCCTTGCTTAGCGGAACGCAAAGACTCTCCGTAACCTCTAGGCTATGGCGTAAAAGTTTAACCAACCCTCTTAATTCAGATCTTTCCGCCTCATTCTTCTCCGAGATTATTTCGTGATTAAGCACATTGAATACAAAGTGGGGCGATATCCGGCTCCGCACGCTCTCCATCCTCAATTTCGATATCTGGTTTAGATGCTTTAACCGAAGAAGGTCGTTCTTTTTCCTTAGGTATAGGAATGTAAAAGTCCCTATCAATAAAAACACCACAAAAACCGATATCCAGAAATACTTGGTTAATCGCAAATTTTCCAAATCGGTCTGCTGCTCCTGAATAAGCAAGTTCTTACGAAGCAATAAGGTATCCTGCTTGTAGCGCATATCCAACTCAGCCACACGCCCCTTTACCCGCTCCGATCGAATAGAATCATCAATTTGCACATTGCGCAGCAGGTAATCGTAGGCTTGCCTATATTTTGCCACATTGTAGCAATATTGCTGCATGAGTTTATTTCGGAGGGCAATAAACTGCGGATCAATACCATCGGTTTTGCTGTATTGAAGAATCCATTGCTCTGCAAGCTTTGGGTTGCCTTGTTTTAGAGCCAACTCTGCATTTACGGTGGCTAAATAGTAAAGGAAAGGGTAATGATTGATGGATTTGAAATAGCTATAGCTATTATTGAGATAGTAGTATGCCGAATCGAACTGATTAAGTTTACAGAGTATATCGCCAAGATTTCCCTCGCATAACGCGATATGAAACTTGTAGCCATGCGGAAGAACCAATTCCCGTGCCCTCTGGAACCAGGGTAGCGCTGCATCGTACTCCCCCTTATAGTAATAGTAGTTCCCACGATTGTTGCAGAATGTAAATTTCTCGCTCAACGTTCTATTCTCCAATCCCTTTTCAGCCTGTCGGAAATACCTATCGGATAAATCGTACTCCGCAATGCCAAAATATGCCTGCCCCAGTCCAAAATATATTGGAAATGCAAGTTGATCAACAATTTTTAAAGAATCACTAACCTGCAAAGCCCGTCTATAGTAATAAACACTACTTACATAATCACTTTTCTGAGTATATACATCCGCAATGTTGATATAGAGGTTTGCTATTTGAGAAGGTTTTGAGGAATAGCAAGCTTGCTCAATTGCTCTCTTATAGCATACAATTGAAGAATCAATATTCCGCATTTCACTATTGTATACTCCCAAATAATTATAACCTTCACATAGAAGTGAGTTTACAGGGGGACTTTTAACCTCTTTATTACAAAACTGGATCAAACGCTTAGCCATAATACATCCAGAATCGTAGTCGCCTACTCTCATGTAACTGGATATCAAAGCGGAGTATATTTGATAGTAGCTCAAACTATCGACGGTAAAATGTATGGCTTTACGCCATTGCTCCCTAGCAAAATAAGGATTTGCTTCCAACGAATCATCTCCAAGATTTACCAGAGAATCAACAACATTATCACTTTCTGATCTATTAGTGACGGAACTTTTGCAGGCGAAAAGAAGTAGAGGAAACAGTATTGCTAAAAAAAAACTATTTCGAACACTAAAAAAAACAACTCGGGTTTTCATAGAACTATTAGAAAGACAAATTATTATGGTAATTATTCCAGTTAACGTTTTGTTATATAAAGTTAAATATTTTTTTAAAATTGATAACACCCCGCTCTATTTTATTCTAAATTGTTAGCAATATTTTAAAACAGTTAAAAGAATATCATTACAGCACAAAAAAGGCTAGTCGGTAATGACTAGCCTTTACTACAATATTGTGATAATCCTACTTTGCCAAGTGAAATGGTGGTTTAACAACCTTTGCCTTAAGTTTTTTATCGCGAATGCCGATATAGATTTCAGTTCCCTCTTTCCAGAATCCTTTCTTGAGGTATCCCATACCAATACCCTGCTTGCTCATTGGTGACATAGTGCCCGAGGTAACTTCGCCAATCTCATTACCCTGTGCATCGTAGATAAGATAATGCTGACGGGGAACTCCACGATCAAGCATAATAAAGCCTTTTAGCATCTTTTGGGTACCTTCGGTTTTGTGTTTCTCCCAAATATCGCGGTTGATGAAGTTTTTACCATCAACAAATTTGGTAATCCATCCTAAACCAGCTTCGATTGACGATACCTCGTCGTTCATATCGTTACCATAAAGGCAGAATCCCATCTCGAGGCGAAGAGTATCGCGAGCACCAAGACCAATTGGTTTAATGCCAAACTCCTTGCCAGCCTCAAATACAGCGTGCCATAATTTATCAGCATCCTCGTTTGCACAGTAAATTTCGCATCCACCAGCACCGGTATAACCAGTTGTTGCAAAAATCACCTCTTTAATACCAGCAAAAGGAATCTTCTTAAAAGTATAGTACTCCATATCCTCTACCGAAGCGGAGGTAAGCTTTTGCATTGCTTTAAGAGCAAGTGGACCTTGAATAGCAAGCTGAGCAATTTCGTTAGAAGCGTTATAAAGTTCTTTACCAACAGTTAAACCAAATTTTGGAGCATGTTCGCAAAGCCATTTCCAATCTTTCTCAATGTTCGAAGCATTAACAACAAGAAGGTAAGTTTGGCTATCAACCCTATAAACTAGTAAATCGTCAACAATACCGCCTCGTCCATTGGGGAAGCAGCTGTATTGAACTTTACCATCAAAAAGTACAGATGCATCGTTGCTGGTAACGTATTGGATAAAGTCTAGCGCTTTTGGCCCTTTTACCCAAATCTCACCCATGTGCGAAACATCGAATACGCCAAGTTTTTCGCGAACAGTAATGTGCTCATCGTTAATTCCGCTATACTCGATAGGCATATTATAGCCAGCAAATTCAGCCATTTTTGCACCTAACTCGATATGGAACTTAGTAAATGCTGTATTTTTCATTTTAGAGTAGTATAAGTTGAACAAATAATGATTTATGCAAAACTAGTGTTTTTATTTTTAAGATATTCGTCATATTTTTTTTTGTTGAAAACGATTGATGTGTTTTTGAACATTATATGACCATATGATAGGTATTCGATAATAGATTTAGAGCATAATAAGTAACAATAATACATTATGAATTTCGTACCTATTCCCAACTAAAATTCTATAGCCTATTAAAAAACCATCTTGCCAAAAAGAATTCCGCGCTATTTTAATCAACTCCAACTAATTTTTTCTATATTTGGTTAGATTTAATAAAATTTATGGTGTAACTTACATGACTGGATTACAAAATATTGCCATGAGCGGGTACAAACATGTAAATCTTGATGTACTAAAGGAAATATCTGAAGGGAGCAATGATCTTATGCGCGATCTAATATTCCTTTTTATCAGTCAGATTCCGGTTTTCTCCGAACAACTCGATTACTATTACAAAAACGAAGACTTTGTGTCGTTGGGTAAGCTTGCCCATAAGATTAAAAGTTCAGTGGCCATGATGGGCATAAGCGAACTATCGTCGGATATGAAAAAGTTGGAAAACCTTGCCCAGGAAAAGAAGGATATTCACAAATACCCCGAATTTATTGAAAAATTCAAACGTATTTCAACGGAAGCAGTTAGCGAACTAAATGATATACTTCAAAGCATTTAACCATAAAAAACCAACCATATGATAAACTTTGAAAAAAATGGCGATGTAACGGTAATATCATTCAGCAACGATAATAAGTTGAATGTTACCGTAACCCAAAAGATCAAATCGGAAATTATTAAGTTAATTACCCCAAACTCAAAGGTAACTCTTAACCTGAATGGAATTAACTATATCGATAGTACAGGGTTTGGAATGTTGCTATCGGTTCTAAGACATTGCAAAAACAATAATTCCGGGCTAAAACTTTGCAATATTACCCCCGAAGTTATGGAACTTATCAAACTCCTACAACTTCAAAGTGTCTTTGATATCCGCGAAAGCGTTGACGACTGTTTGAAAAGCTTTTAATCTTGTAACCATATTTTATAATTGGGTCTTCAAAATTGAAGACCCTTTTTTAATAAACTAAATTAAAACAATGCCACAAACTAACCTTTAATTAGAGATATCTAACGATAGATCCTATGATGCGCGATACACTAAAATTTGTTCCTCGTCATTTCATTAAGTTTGTGCAAAAAATAATTATATTGCTGCATAAAAGCAACAAAATCCAATTAAACTCGAATAAATAAGTATAATAATCATTAAACTGAAAAAGGAGGTTAAGCCATGAAAAACAATTTTTTATGCCCCAAATGCTCAGGGTATCTGAACGTGGGCGAATACGTAATATTCAACATCCGGAATAAAAAGCATACTAAAGGGTTACTTCTACTTAGTCCTGTTTTAGGGAATTACACTTACGAAATGCATCCATCCTACGAAGTATCGACCGGAGAAAGTGTAGATTTTTATTGCCCCATTTGTCATGCCTCGCTTTCGGTTGAAGGATCGGAAAACCTTGCAGCGATAATCCTTCAAGAAGAAAGTGGCGAAAAACACCATATAGTATTCTCGAGAAAAGAGGGTGAAAAATGCACCTATAAGATCTCCAATAAAACAATTGAAAAATTTGGGGCACACGCCAATAACTACATCGATTTTATATCGGCAAGTATGATGAAATAATATAACTATACCGTTGAAGGTAAGATTGGTTGTTGTAAACACCCAACTGATCTTATCTTAAATTGATACAAGCCCATTTTTTATAGCATAAACCACAAGCGAAATTGAATTTTTAGATTCAGTTTTAAGCAACAATTCGGCACGATGTTTTTCAACCGTCCTAGCACTAATAAATAGTTTATCCGCAATTTCTGCATTTGAAAGTCCCTTGGCTATAAGAGCCAGAACTTCATTCTCCCGTTGAGTAAGTTCTACTAACTTAGCATCCTTGCGTTTTTTTAACATGCTAACCAGCAAATCTTGCGAAAAATATAAATTACCATCAAGTATTTCATCAATGGCTTTTTTTACTTCAGAGGAATCGGACTCTTTAAGAATAAACCCTTTCACCCCTAAATCAATCATGGAGCTGTAGAACTCCTCGTCCTTATGCATTGATAGTATTAATATCTTCAAGTCAGGGTGAATCATTACGGCTTGACGTGTTGCCTCTACACCGTCCATCACGGGCATCTCTATATCTAAGAGTACAATATCGGGCTTGCTCTCTTTTAGTAAATCTAGAAACTCCTTGCCATTATTCGCTTGGGCCATTACCTCAATGTTTGCCTGATTGGCAAGCATAAAGGCTAAACTTTCCCGAAATATTTTGTGGTCGTCAACAATTATGGCCTTTTTGGATTCCATTTTACCTTAGGTTAATTGGCGATTCTAATTTAAACAAAAAACCGTTCCCCTGCGATGTTTTTATCGAGTAATCGCCATTAATACTCTTCACTCTATTATCGATATTGGCCAATCCATGCCCTGACTTATTACCACTAGCAATTGATTCTATGTCAAAGCCTTCTCCATTATCATGGTATTCAATAAAAAGTCTTGAATTTCTATAATCTATTTTAAGTTTAATCTCTTTTGCCTCTGAGTGTTTCAGCGTATTGTTAATCAACTCCTTAATTATCCTATAAATGATAATTTCTACCTGCTTTTCAAACTTGAATCCTACGGCATTAGTATCAAAGGTAATCGGAACCAGCATTTTTAGATTATCTATCTCAGCATAAATTGCAGAAATCAATCCAAAGCGTTCAATTAAATGCGGACTTATATTATTGGAAATAGTTCTTACATTCTCTATCGAACTCTTGATTAAATTCTGAATAATTTCAATGATCGAAGAATGCGTCGATCCCTCTAATTTTTGTTGTAGAACAGAAACATACATTTTCAAACTTGCCAGCAAGGGTCCAATATCGTCATGTAAATCGGCGGCTAAACGGCTGCGCTCTCGCTCTTCGGCTTCAATGGTTGTACGTAGTATAAGTTTTTCCATCTCACGCCTCTCCCGGATATCCCTTATTATGGAGAGAATTACCTTTTCGTCCCTATACTCTATTGTATTTGCACTCAACTCAACGGGAATCCGTTCACCCTTGGAGTTAATAATCTCTATTTCAATATTGCTGAATACATTGCCTTCAAGTAAAGTTTGTATAAGTTTTTTAACAATGGGATGATAAATATCTGGAATGCTATCGAAAATATCGCCCTTATAAAGATCCTCATCGCTAAGAAGGATCATCTCCTGAAAGGCTCTATTTGCATCGAGCAACACAAAGTCCTTTGAAACTATTACAATTCCATCGGATGTATTATTGAAATATGCATATCCGCTAATGTACCAAAATAATTATCTTTACAAAAACACTTGAGATGAATTTTATCGATTTTGTAAAGAAATATCCAGATGAAGCCAGCTGCATAAGACACTTTCGAACCGTTAAGGAGCGAAAAGGAGTCGTCTGCAAGAAGTGTGGCAATACGCATCATTACTGGAACAAAACCTACAATTCGCACGATTGCAGCAGCTGTGGATACAGAACCACCTTACGAAGCGGCACCGTTATGGAGTCATCGAAGCTACCTTTTCAGTACTGGTTGTACGCCATTTACCTGATGACCATGACCAAAAAAGGGATCTCTGCTGCTGAGGTTCAGCGGCAGCTTGGCCATAAGCGCTACGAACCGATTTGGGCCATGATGCACAAGATCAGATCGGTCATGGGATTGCGCGATGAGCGGTATGAATTGGAGGGCGTTGTCGAGCTGGACGATGCCTTTTTCAGAACCCATGCAGAGGACGAAAATGACGAGCTGACCAAAAGAGGAAGAGGCAGTCAGCGGCAAAGCAAAGTTCTAGTTATGGCCAAAGTTGATCCCAGGCGGGGGCGACCTCGCAGGAACAAAAAGCCATCAGCATTCCGATACGTAAAGATGGTTGTCATTCCGGACTCTTCGTCGAAAACGATGAACAAAGTAGTCTCAGCGAGCACCAGCTCTTCATCGGTGATTAAGAGTGATGGCTGGCGTGGTTTTAACAAAATCAAAGAGATAAGCTCCAGACATATCAAAAAGATAGTACCACCCGAGGAGGCTTCAAGAGTACTCCCATGGGTGCATACCATGATTAGCAATGCAAAGAGAAACTTCTTAGGAGTCAATCACAAAATAAAAGACGTGTACCTGCAAAACTATCTGGACGAGTTTTGTTATAAAACCAATCGAAGATATTTTGGCAAAGAGTTGTTTGAACGACTTATGGTTGCTGCTGTAGAAGATACTTGGTATGGTAAAATAAGGTATAATTGCGGATAATCATATATTGAAAATTTCAATATATCTGCCATAAAGTTTAGATAACTCATTGGTTTTCTCCGCAACTAAATCCTCTAAGTTTTCTTGGTATTCCTTAAGCTCTCGCTCAGTATTTTTAAGTTTAGTGATATCTCTGGTTAATCGGCCAACAAGATAACTTTTGGACAATTGAATGGGGAATAATGTGGAGGATACGTATTTCACTTCGCCACTTGGAAGATATATTTCTCCTTCTATTACCCTCAAACCCTGCTTATCTATAGAATTGATGTATTTTTTTGTTGTGTCTTTTATCTTTTTATAAGCCTCAGGCGTTTTTTTATTGGGATGTAAAAATTCAAACTCCAAATCGTATACTTTTCTATTTATTGCAGAGTCATAAGATAGCCCGGTTATTTCTGATAGTGATTTATTCCACTCCACCACATTGTAGTTGGTGTCAATTATCGAAATTCCCTCAACCGATTGGTCTATAAAACTTTTAAACTTTTCCTGATTTAAAACCAATAAATCGTGAAGTTCTTTTCTAATATTTACCTCTCTATTTAGATCCTTGAGTGTCTTGTTCAACTCCGAGTTCGAAAGTCGTAACTCTAAATTCGTGACATTTAACTCCTCCACCGTCAAAGAGAGTTTCTGGTTTAACTCTATCAACTTTTCGTTTCGTTCGGCAACCAAACTCTCCAAATCGCTTCGGTAAATATTTAATTCTGCAATATTTTTTTTGTAATCCGTAATATCGGTTAGAAACTGAACGATAAACTGCTCATTAAACAGGTGGAATGTGTTAACACTGACATTCGCAATGAATTGCGATCCATCGGATCGTTCATGAACCCACTCATACTCCAACGGACCTGTAAAAGGCTTAGATTCCCCAACTATCTTTTTTATTTTTTCAGTCGAAAAAACACCGTCGGGTTGATATATCGGAGAGAATTCAGAGAGACTATGCCCATTTAGTCGATCCCATGAATATCCAAATAACTCCTCCGCTTTAGTATTACTATCAATAATTATATCATCCTTAAGAATTAGAATAGCAATGGCCGCATGCTGAAAGATAATTTTATGAGTTTCCACCTCATACCTTACATCCTTATAATGATCGGAACTTAAATCTTTATAATTCTTAAAATTATCATTCATGGCTATCGAAAATTCTATTCCCAATTTATGAAATTTTGTGGAAAGTTTACTAATACACCATGATCTTCAATCCTAAACAATTTGTTCAGCTTGATTAACGGCAAATTATCGATCAAACTTCCCTCGTATGGGTATAAATACCCACTCCAATGTGGTATTTATAGGTACATTAAAATGGGTAATATTGATTTATTTTAATGGTATTTAAACCCTAAAAACCTCAACCTATACAAGATATTTTTGCATCATAAGACACTATAGCTATGATACCAATACGAATTGCCATAGTTGATGATAGCGAAGATTTTCGAAAAGCGGTTCGATTCTTCCTAGAACAAATCCCCGATTTTATAATAGTTGGTGAAGCCCAAAGCGGAAAAGAATTCATTGAACTAGCCCAGAACGCCCCCATTGACATCGCATTGGTTGATATAAAAATGCCAGAAATGGACGGTATCACCGCCACATACCAAATAGCCAAAACGCATTACCCATACCTAAAAATTATCGCAGTATCGATGCACAACGATATGGAAAACCTTAAGGCAATGATTGAAGCCGGAGCCATGGGATATATCAACAAGGAGGATGTGTTCTCTCACCTTGAAAAAGCAATTCGCTCTGTAGCCAGCAATAAGCATTATTACGGAAAACTATAAACTAAAATCCTACTGCTATGAAATGGAACGATCTAAAAATCTCAAAGAAACTCTTTATCGGGTTTGGAACTGTACTACTACTAACAGTACTTGTTGGGGGTACAAGCTTTATTGGGTTTCAGAATCTCAGGGATAGAGTAAAAAAACGCAACGAGGTAGGAGCTCTACTCTCAGATCTTGTTTATACAAGGTTAAATGTTCGCGTGTATATGGATAAGTACACCGAGTCCAATGCTAAAGAAGCATATATCTATTTGGACAAGATCCTCAAGGATGCTCAGAATTTAAAAGTGAGATTTACAAAAACTACTAACATTCAACTTGCACAAAAATTCATTGATAATATCAATGCATATAAAACAGGACTCGATAACTGTGTCACAATTACCAACAAAAAAATTGAAGCCCTTAAGAAACTCGATGAAGCAGGAGTTTCATCCATGCGAGTTGCTCAAAGCGCCGGAATCAATACACAAAGCCGCTCAATGATGAGTTTCTTAGAGAGTAGAATATACGCCAATAAAGCCATACGTTCATCGGCTAACGAGGACTTTGAAGCCTGGCGCGAAAAGTTTCAAAACGCCAGCAATGCGTTAAAGAAAGAATATCCTGGAGTTCTAAATGCAAGCATAGATAACTACGAAAGCGCAATGGATACCTACGTTGCGCAACTTCTTGAAATGGAAAAAGTAGAAGGAAATCAAGTAGTTGCTGGACAGAATGCAAAAGCAGCCGCCGAAGAACTTGTTTTAGCAATGGAAAATCAGCAAAACTCAGAATTTCAAAGGGCTATTACCTTAATTTCTTTATTCATTATCATTGCAATTGCCATAGGTGTTATACTTTCGACTTTAACCGTAAAATCAATAACATCTGTAGTTGATAATTCCGCTGCTGTATTAGAGAAAGTTGCCAATGGTGATTTAACTATTTCCATTGAAAAAAATTTATTGGACAGAGGTGATGAACTCGGAATTTTATCAAATCTTCTCAATAAAATGATTCTTCAACTCCGAGAAATTACTTCATCCGTAATAATTGGTACCGATAATATTGCTAAGGCAGCGGAGCAGCTAAGCGCAACCTCTCAACAGCTCTCACAAGGATCCAACGAGCAGGCATCATCGGCCGAGGAGGTTTCCAGTTCGATGGAAGAAATGGTTTCGAATATTCAACAAAATTCAGATAACTCGCAGCAAACCGAAAAAATATCATTACAAGCGCAAAAAGGAATGAGTGAGGTTGCGGCCAAAGCCCAAAAAACAGTTGAGTCGAACAGAGTTATTGCCGATAAAATACGGATCATTAATGATATTGCCTTCCAAACCAATATTCTAGCGCTTAACGCAGCCGTAGAGGCAGCCCGGGCAGGTGAGCATGGCAGGGGCTTTGCAGTTGTTGCCGCAGAAGTCCGCAAATTAGCCGAACGCAGTAAAATTGCAGCAGATGAGATTGTTTCTCTTACTCAAAATAGCCTTGAACTATCGGAAAGCGGAGGAAAGCAAATGATGGAAATTGTTCCAGATATTGAAAAGACTACCAAATTGGTTCAGGAAATTGCAGCAGCTAGCCTAGAGCAAAATGGAGGTGCGGAACAAATAAACAATGCAATTCAGCAACTATCTCAGGTAATCCAGCAAAACGCAGCCGCCAGCGAGGAAATGGCTTCGAGCTCCGAGGAACTAAGCAGTCAGTCTGAGCAACTACGCCAGATTATTAGTTTCTTTAAGGTGGATACTAAATCCGATTCTTTCTGGAAAACTTCAGATAGATCAGCCTCTTCAAAGCCAGAAACACATACAACAAAGGCTAAAATAGTAACATCGAAAACCATTACTCAGAAATTACATCAAAATAAGGGCGGAGTTAACCTTAAAATGGACAAGGACGATTCTGCTTTCGAAAATTTCTAAGAAATAATTTTTACAAGAAAACAAAGCCACAGAAAACTGTGGCTTTGCTTTTATCACACAATGCGAAGACGAAAATAAGTGCAGAAAATCAAACTATACTTCACAAATAATTTTAAATAAAGAGTTTATATCTCCGAAACTTCTGTTATCAATCCAATACTTATAATCCAAAAAACTACTTATCAATAGGTATTTATACCCACAGAAGATTAGTATATGTATGTATATTAAAATGGGTAGATATATAGTAAATAATAGTATTTAAACCCTAAAAAAGGCACTACACACGGTATAATTTTGTATCAAAGAAAATCTATAATTATGATACTGCCAATTAGAGTTGCAATTGTTGCGAATAGCAAAGAGATAAGAAATTCTCTCAGGAAGTTTCTAGAACAGAATGCCGATATTGTTGTGGTAGGCGAAGCTGAAACTGAGAATGAATTTACTGAACTTGCAAAAAAACTGCCAATTGATGTAGCTCTTGTTGATCCTCAACTGCCAATTATTGAAGGCATTGCGGCCTCGTACCAAATAGATAAAATAAATATTCCCTACCTAAAAATCGTTTTAGTATCAATGCATAATGATATGGAATACCTTATGACTATGATTGAAACTAAGGCAATGCGGAATTTGCAGAGTAAAAGCAACTACACGTCGTTAGAAAAAGCCATTCGCTCAGTTGCTGAAAATAAACATTATTACGGAAACCCCTACTGCAACTATAATTATGCATTGAATTAATTGATCCTATAAATATTGAATAAAAAAGGTTGCTACTAAGTAGCAACCTTTTCGCTTAACCAACCTAAACAAATACCTGAAAAACAGGCATTATGCTGTAAATATTAATCTTCGTATTCTTTGATGATATCCTTAACACCATCAGGAGAAACACGTCCGTAAACTTTCTCGCCAATTAGCACTACTGGTGCTAATCCGCAAGCCCCTACGCAACGTAAGCAACTAAGAGAGAATTTACCATCGGGTGTGGTTTCACCAACCTTGATGGCTAGGACACGCTTAAACTCATCCAATACCTTTTCTGCACCACGTACATAGCAAGCAGTACCAGTACAAACACTGATTGGGTGCTTACCTTTAGGAAGCATGGTAAAGAACGAGTAAAATGTTACTACTCCGTAAACCTTGGCAACTGGAATGTTTAGGTTTGCGGCCACAACTTCCTGTACTTCGGCAGGGAGGTAGCCAAAACTTTCTTGAGTCTTGTGTAGAACGTTAATTAACTCGCCTGCATCGTTGTTGAACGATTTGCAGATATCCTGAATTTTCTTAATCTGCTCTGGCTTAAGTTCAACTTTTATATGTGACATTGATTTATCCTCCCTCTATTAAATGTATATATCTTTATTACCCTTCTTAAAGTAATGTGTATGAAGAAGGTGATGTGCTTTTTCGCTCATGGGTTTACCCAAGAACTCTTCATACAATTGCTTAATATATGGGTTCTCATGCGACTTTCTAATAGTCTTACTAGCGTCTTCGTTATAAATTGCAGCCATACGGGCCTTAATTATCGAAGAATCGCCATGGTGTAAAGGTTGACCACCACCACCAATACATCCACCAGGACAAGCCATGATTTCTATTGCATGGTAGTTTGCTTTGCCTGCACGTACATCATCTAGAAGTTTACGTGCATTTCCTAAGCCGTGTGCAATTCCAATATTGATTGGAAGACCATTGAAATCGATAGTAGCAGAACGAATACCTTCCATACCACGAAGTTCTGTAAAGTCAACTTTTGGCAAAGTTTTGCCAGTTTGAACCTCGTATGCAGTACGAACAGCAGCCTCAATAACACCACCAGTAGCACCAAAAATAACAGCAGCACCTGTTGACTCACCTAGAGGACGATCAAAATCTTCATCGGCTAAATCAACAAAGTTGATATTGAATTGCTTAATTAGATGCGCAAGTTCACGGGTTGAAATTGAATAATCAACATCAGGATTGTTATCGTGCTTGAACTCTTCGCGTTGGCACTCATACTTCTTAGCCAAGCAAGGCATTACTGATACAACCACTAAATCCTCGCGTTTCTTACCTAGTTTCTCAGCAAAGTATGATTTTGCAATTGCACCGAACATCTGCTGTGGAGATTTTGCGGTTGAAGGTACATCAAGCATATCGTTATAGTTGGTTTCGAAGAAGTTCACCCAACCTGGACAGCAACTTGTAAGGATAGGCAACTTAACGCTCTTATCGCCATTTAAGTGACGGGTTAAACGACCAAGTAACTCGGTTCCTTCTTCCATGATGGTAAGGTCGGCAGCAAAATCAGTATCGAATACAAAATCGAAACCTAATTTACGTAGGGCTGCAGCCATTTTTCCAGTAACCGAAGTACCTGGCTCCATTCCAAACTCCTCGCCTAATGCTGCACGTACAGCTGGTGCGGTTTGGACAAGAACAGTTTTAGTAGGATCGGATAAAGCACGAATTACTTTTCCGGTATGATCAACCTCGGTTAAAGCACCAGTAGGACAAACAGCCACGCACTGTCCGCAGAAAGTGCAAGGCGATTTTTGTAAATCTTGCTCAAAAGCAGGAGCAACAACTGCCATAAAACCACGGTTTACAGCACTTAACGCACCAACTGTTTGAACATCGTTACACATTGTTTCGCAACGACGGCACATGATACATTTGTCTACATCGCGAATGATTGAAGGCGAAAAGTCCTTCTTGTAGGTAGACATTTCGGCGTATTCCTGTCCAGGAATTTCGCGAATACCCAAGCGAACTGCCATATCCTGCAAATCGCAACGACCACTTTTGGGGCATGTTAAGCAATCCTTTGGGTGATCCGAAAGGATTAACTCCAAAACTGTACGACGAGCATTGATTACACGGGTAGTGTGAGTTTTAACCACCATACCATTCATACAGTCGGTAGAACAGCTAGGCGCAAGATTTCTACGTCCTTCAACCTCTACCACGCAAATTCTACAGCCAGCAGGTTTGTTTTCAACCTTAAGGTCGTGTAAATCCATGTAGCAAAGAACAGGAATGTCGATTCCTAAGCTTTTTGCTGCTTTATAAATAGTTGTCCCCTTAGGTACTTCTATTTCTCTATTATCTATTGTAAGTTTTACTGTTTCCATTGTTCACCCCTAATTATTGAATGCTAATAGCATTGAATTTACATTTCTCAATACATGCACCGCACTTAATACATATTGCAGTGTCTATTTCATGAGGTTTTTTACGCTCACCGCTGATTGCATTAACAGGACAGTTACGAGCACATGCTGTACATCCAACGCAAGCTTCAGGATCAATCACATACTGCATTAAAGACTTACATCTTCCCGCAGGACATTTCTTGTCGACAACGTGAGCAACATACTCATCATAGAAATTATCAAGTGTAGAAAGAACTGGGTTTGGTGAAGTTTGACCAAGACCGCAAAGCGCAGTATCCTTGATAACCTGCGAAAGGTTGCGTAGTCTGTCTAAGTCCTCCATAGTTCCATCGCCTTTGGTAATCTTTTCGAGTAACTCGTAAAGACGTTTATTTCCGATACGGCATGGAGAACATTTACCACAACTTTCCTCAACGGTAAAGTCTAGGTAGAATTTCGCAACAGCAACCATACAGTCATCCTCATCCATTACAATCATACCACCAGAGCCCATCATTGAACCAGCAGCAATTAGATTGTCATAATCAATAGGAGTGTCTAAATGCTTTTCAGTTAAGCAGCCGCCAGATGGGCCACCTGTTTGAACAGCCTTAAACTTTTTACCATTCTTTATTCCTCCGCCAATTTCAAAAATAATCTCGCGAAGGGTAATCCCCATTGGCACCTCAATTAAGCCAACGTTATTGATTTTACCTGCCAACGCAAACACTTTCGTTCCTTTCGATTTTTCGGTTCCGATTGATGAATACCAATCCGCACCTTTTAGTATGATAGGACAAACATTTGCAAAGGTTTCAACATTGTTAACGTTGGTGGGTTTAGCCATATAACCACTTTCTGCTGGGAATGGAGGCTTAACGGTTGGTTCTCCACGTAATCCTTCCATGGAATGAATCAATGCAGTTTCTTCGCCGCAAACAAAAGCTCCAGCACCATAACGAAGTTCAATATCAAAATCAAATCCTGATCCTAATATATCTTTTCCAAGTAGGCCATATTCACGAGCCTGTGCAATTGCAACTTTCAAGCGTTGAATTGCAAGTGGGTACTCAGCGCGGATATAAACTAAACCTTTTGTAGCACCAATACAGTATCCGCAAATAGCCATAGCTTCAATTACAGAGTGTGGATCACCCTCTAGAACAGAACGATCCATGAAAGCACCTGGGTCGCCCTCATCGGCATTACATACAACGTATTTTTGATCGGCCTTATTTTTACTGGCAATTTCCCATTTAATACCTGTTGGGAAACCACCGCCTCCACGACCGCGAAGACCTGATTTCTTAATTATATCAATAGTTTGCTGAGGATCTAGTTCTGCTAAGGCTTTTCCTATAGCCTGATAACCATCGCGAGCAATATACTCGTCAATATTTTCAGGATTAATAAATCCGCAATTACGTAAAGCTATACGTATTTGCTTACGATAAAAGCCCATATGCTTTGAATCCGATATGTGCTCATTTTTAGCAGGATCAGTATAAAGCAAGCGGGTAACTTTACGTCCTTTTACTATATGCTCCTTAACAATTTCAGCAGCATCTTCAGGTTTAACCTGGGTGTAGAATGTATTATCGGGTAGAACCTTAACAATAGGCCCTTTTTCGCAGAAGCCAAAGCAACCTGTCATGATTACTTGAACATCATTCTCCATGCCATTGGCAACCAATTCCGATTTTAACTTTTCTACAATCGCATCGCTTGAGGAAGCCCTACAACCGGTGCCTCCGCAAACTAGTAAATGCATTTTATACTTTGCCATTACAAGTACCTCCTGATGGATTATTTGTTATCAATTGTCTCGTAGTTTGTTGGGATTATGCCATCAACTAATTCGCCATTCTTGATATATTTTTCAATAATATCATCGGCCTTTTTGTTATCGACATATCCAAAAATCACTGGCTCCTTACCAGGAAGCTTCACCTCAATAGTTGGTTCGGCGTAGCAGTATCCCATGCATCCTGTTTGAGTAACAACTGCCTGAATACCTCTTTTATCCAGTTCCTCCATCATGAATTCCATCACAGTTTTAGCACCGGAGGCAATTCCACACGTAGCCATCGCTACTTTAATTTGCACTAGGCTTTCTGATGAATCACCCTTCTCTCTAATGTCAATCTTAGACTGTAGGGTTTCTTTCATTTTCTTCAGATCAGCCAACGATTTAACTTTTGTCATAGTTAATTCTATTTGTATGTATTGGGTTGGTTTGAATAACGTTATTATAAGTTTTCGAGCACAAAATTACTCTTACTTGTTAATTCGTTAACAATTGATTTTATGTTTTTCAGCCTAATTCACTTATTTGTAATTCGTCTAAATTTGATGAGATCAATTCTTTAATAAGCGGGTAAACGCTGGGGTTATTAACAGCCACTCCATCCAATGCCGCTAAAATGTCAGCTGTAGATATGGAAAACTCATCGGAACCACGCTTGTAAATGAATAAAAAGTTAGTATCGGGATACGAACATATAAGCATACTAACGACACCGGCAACATCGCCAATAGGCAAACAATCAATATTATTTGGGTTTAGAGTGGCTTTAAGCGATGTTCCCTGCCCCAAAGCAGACTCTATCTGCATACTTCCTCCTGCTCGCTCGGTATTTTGCTTCAGCAAAGGAATACCCAGCCCAACTTTACGAGTTGTACGGGTTGTAGTATAAGGATCGGTAACACTTTGAAGAAATTCAGGGCTCATTCCCTTTCCGTTATCCGTTATGATTATAGCAAGATAGTCGTTTTTTTTGTCAACTTCAATTCTAATTTCAATATTAGAAGCCTGAGCGACAACAGAATTCTGAACAATATCGAGTATATGCAGCGATAAATCCTTCATATTTCGAACTAAATTTTTTTATACCAAATACCTACTTTCTACAATTGCCAGCTTCAGATCCTCAAAAGATAAATCATTCATCAAAAATGTTGTAGATATTGTCCCTATTTGATCTAGCATATGGGCATCGGAACTTCTAACAAAACGTTTCCTTGTAACAAAAGGGTTTGACGCTAAAAATTTTTCCTCGGTGGTATATTTTGACAACTCAATGGCATCATATTTTAAATCGGGAGGTACAAAGCCAAGTTGACTAGTTAGGCTATACTTTGGCCTATCGGCATGAGCAGGAATGAATAAACCCCCGTTGCCGTGCACAAATGCTTCAATATCATTAATTCCTTTTGATAAAGCTCCGTGCAAAAGGTATTCAACCTCCTCAACAATTTCTTCCTGCTCATTCACCACAACCTGATAGCCAAAAATGTCAGGATTATTTGGAACTCTTTGGATGTTTTCTTCGATATATTCTTGAAGTTTTAACCGACTATCATTATCCTCAAACAGGCACACACAATGCACCTCCTCACGAGTAGTAACTTCTGCCCCAAAAACCGCGAGAATACCTAATCTTTCAGCAATCCTCTGAACCAATGGACCATGTAAAGTAGAATTATGATCTGTAACCGCTATAATATCTAAACCAACCGCCTTTGCTCTATTTACAATATTTACAGGACTCATCTCCAAATCGGCACAAGGAGATAAAACACTATGGATGTGCAAATCGGCACGGTATTGATTCATTATTTATTTAATAGCTGATATAGTTTTCCTGTTATCTCAAATGCTTCTAAACTTGTACCTAATACCGGAATTCCTTCGTTATTACTCTGCTGCAATGTATTTTGTTCCGGTTCAAATCCCTTAACAAGAATAATTGCCGATAATTCTTTTAGCGAGGCAATAGCCATTACATTTATATGCGTTTGCAACGTAATCCATACCATTCCAGCATCGGCATTACCCATCACATCACTGAGCAAGTCGGAAGTATAACCTCCTGTAATCTCCTGATTTAACCCCTCGCTTCCCGAAAATAATTTTAAGTCTAAATGCTTTACAATATCTGCAACTGTCATAATTATAACTATTTATTCCTGATTGGTTTTTCACAATTTTTCAAAAAACGGTTGTCCCCCCAAATTTTCTTCATAATCCTAAACGAGTGTTCTGGATCTAATTTAGTCTGCTCCATAATCTTCTGTAGAAATACGCAGCGAGAAATAGCACCTTCGCCCCGTACAATATCTTCAGCAAGAGCCAAGCACGATGGTGCGCCACATACACCACAATCTATTCCAGGGAGATAACACATTAAGCGGTTTACACGCTCCATTTTTTTCATGGCAACAGCCATATCTTCATCCAGCTTAACCATTGAACGGGGCTCAACCCGACCCAACCCAATTTTCCCCACTAAAAATTTTTGATACTCTATCAGTTTTGAACTTGCAACCCTTGGAGTATCACCAGGAAAATTTCTCATCGATCGTTTCCTTAACAATTCAGCCGTTAAAAACCTATTGCTAGCCGCAAGAATTCCTCCCGCACAACTTTCGTCACATGCCCGTAATTCAAGAAAGTCGACACCTGAAACCTCGTCATTTTCGATCTTTTCTAAAAACTCAATAACATTATAAATCCCATCAATAGCCATTGTCCGACCCTCAACATTAGCGGCCTCGCCATTAGTCAATGCCCAAGTAATGCTCCTCGATGATAGCGCTGGCCTATCATCATTGGTATTCCGATCTACAGTTCTCTTCTTAATCTCATGTAATGTCCTGTTGTATATTAAATCCATATTGATAACTCCTGTTAGCTCAGATTTATCTTCGCCAACAGGGCTTTTTACTGCAGCAATCTTTGCAGCACAAGGCGTTACATAAAATATTCCAATTTCACTTTCTGGTATTCCACTTTCACTGTATTTCTTTCTCAAGTAAGAAGTTGTTAAATCCAAAGGAGGACGCAAAAGCATTATATTTCCTACTAACCATGGAAATTTTACTTGAACAAGTCTTACAATTGCAGGGCAAAACGAAGATATGATTGGCTTTTTAGTCTGATTTTTAACGATATAATCGTTAATCTGAGGAATTAGGTATTCCACAGAATCCTCAACTTCTATAACTTCGGAAAATCCGATATTTAGTAACGCCTGTATCACCATTGCAGGATTAACATCCTCAGGATATTGTCCAAATAATACAGATGGCACCATTACTATTCGATGCCTATAGCTAAAAATATTCTGGAAATCATCCTGTTCAACAATTATGGCCCCAGTTGGACAAACCCTATAGCATTCACCACAGTCGATGCACCTATTGCTATGTAAATGGGCTTTCCCTCCCGTTACTCTTAGAGCCTCAGTAGGACAAGCCCTCATGCAGTGAGCACAACCAACACATACGTCAGTTCTTATTTTTAGGGCATGATGAAAACTAACCTTTTCCAAAACCTATTCTCCTTCCTTTGAACCTTTCAGGTATACAGTAATCTCCAAATAAGTTCCCAGTCCAACTTCACTAGATATTTTAAAATCATCCGAATTATCCTTGATATTAGGCAACCCCATCCCTGCTCCAAATCCCATCTCTCTTACAATTGGCGAAGCTGTTGAAAACCCTGGCTGCATAGCCAATCCTATATCAGGAATTCCTGGACCATTGTCATCTAGCGCTATAATAATTTTCTCAGTATCTATATCTACTGATATTAACCCATTAAAGGCATGAGCAGCAATATTCACCTCTCCTTCGTACAATGCTACAACCACACGTTTAATAATAGTCGAATCGACATTAAGCTGTTTAAGAATTTTCTTAATCTGGCTAGAAGCATTGCCTGCCCTAACAAAATCGCCACCCTGAACTTTAAACTCAAAATGCATTGCTACCTTTAATAAACAGCCTTAATACCAAGATTGTATAGAATACCGGCAACCTTAAACATAGTGCCCGGATATTCAATCAAAACTATGCAATTTTCTTTTGCCAACCTAATCATGTCTTCGCTTACTCTTTTGTTTCTCACAAAAACAATAGCCTGTAAATCGGACATTTCTGCAGTACGAACTGCCTGAATATTCGCTAAACCAGTAATTAGCAGAAGTTTTTCGGTTTTAACCGTAAGCACATCGCTCATTAAATCGGAAGCAAACGCATACTCGATCTCATTGTCTAGGCATTCTTCACAACAAACAACACTTCCACCTATGCACCCTACAAGTTCTTTTAATTTCATATATAAAATATTTCTTTTTGGGAATAATCTGATAAATAATCGAATGCAAAAGTAAATAACGTTATTCATTTAACAATTGTAAATTTGTTAAATTTTACTTATGTTATCATACTAACAAATAGTGATTTTGTTGCAAAATCGACAAGCATTGTAAGGTAGCAAAAATATGTTTAAGAACAATACATATTGACTGCTCAAAAAATTAAGTGCAAAAAAAGGGGCTAGTGCCCCCTTTTCTCAACTTATGAATAAAACTACTATCTAGTAGCGCTGACGCTCTTTATAGTGAGTATGAAGCAACTCATGAGACTTATGACCGTTTGGCTCGTGCAAAAACTCCTTGTAGATAGCAATAACTTCAGGATTTTCGTGAGATTTGCGAATCTTCATCCCTGCATCCTCACGATAAATAGCCTCGGCTCGCTTTTGACGAATCTCAGCATTGGTTGGAATTGGTTGCCCTCCTCCTCCAATACATCCACCGGGACAAGCCATAATCTCAATAAAATGCCAATCTCCTTTACCAGATTTAACCGCATCCATAACCTTTTTGGCATTGGTTAGACCATGTGCAACCACTGTTTTCAAAACAGCTCCTTCTAAAAACTTCCAATCAGGAGCAGCATTCTCAATCTTAACAGATGCCTCACGAACGCCTTCCATTCCACGAACAGGGGTAATGTTCAGGCCATCAAAAGGAACCTCACGGCCAGTTACAACCTCGTAAGCAGTACGCAATGCAGCCTCCATAACACCTCCTGTTGCACCAAAAATAACAGCAGCACCAGTCGAATCCCCCATTATGCTATCGCAATGCGATTCGGCAAGAGCATTAAACTCAATACCCGCTTGCTTAATCATGATTGCTAACTCGCGAGTGGTGAGAACGTAGTCAACATCCTTATATCCACTCGAACGCATCTCTGGTCTATCAGCCTCAAACTTTTTAGCAGTACATGGCATTATTGATACAGAAACAACTTTTGCAGGATCTAGATTCCGCTTTTGTGCATAGTATGTTTTTGCTAGCGCACCAAACATTTGCTGAGGAGACTTACATGTAGATAAATTTTCAAGATACTCTGGGTATGTATGCTCAATGAACTTGATCCATCCTGGCGAACAACTTGTAGCCATAGGCAGCTTTACACTTGTATCCTTATCTACAAGTGCTTTCCTAAGCCTTCCTAATAACTCGAAGCCTTCCTCCATAATCGTAAGGTCTGCAGTAAAATCCGTATCAAGCACAGAATCAAACCCTAGACGACGAAGCGCTGATACCATTTTGCCAGTAACAATTTCACCAGGCTCAAAGCCTAAGTCTTCCCCAAGGGCAACCCTAACAGCAGGAGCAGTTTGAACCACCACATGTTTATCGGGATTATAGATTGCCTCCCATACCTCATCGATATAGTTACGCTCTATTAAAGCGCCGGTTGGACAGCGATTTACACACTGACCACAGTTGGTACAAACCACCTCAAACATTGGATTCTCAAAAAATGTGGAAATTTTCATCTTCTCTCCCTTATAGGCAACACCCAATGCACTAACGTGCTGAAGCTCCTCGCAGGTACGTACACAACGCTGGCAACGAATACACTTGCTATCATCCTTAATGATAGAAGGAGAATAAGCATCCATTTGGTAATTTTTGTGCGGCACCAAATCTATAAACATAGGATCTGAAATTTTATATTCCGATGCCAAATTCTGCAATTCACAATTACCATTTTTATAACAAGTTGTACACTTTGCATTATGCTCCGAAAGCAAAAGATCTATAATATGCTTACGTGCAGTACGAACCTTAATAGTATTGGTCATAATTTCCATACCTTCAGCAACAGGCATAGCGCATGATGCAGGCAAGGTACGGGCTCCCTTCATTTCAACAACACAAACACGGCAGTTACCAGCAATACATAGGTCATCATGGTAACAAAGGGTAGGAATATGAATGTTAAGCAGCTTGGCAGCCTGTAAAATGGTTGTCCCCTCATCTACTGTTACGGGAATTCCATCTATAATGAGATTTATTTTTTTAGCCATTTTTCAAATTTTTAAGCAAATTAGTAAATCATCTCTTCCTTAAAATTCTCAACTATTGAGAAGAACGAGTTTGCAACACTCTGACCAAGACCGCATTTTGCAGTTATCTTCATAGTTTGAGCTAATTTTTGCAATTGCTCAAGGTAAGCAGCATGGCGCTCGCCTTTCTTTACGGCCTCAATTCCAAGTTTTAATTGTTGACAACCAACCCGACAAGGAGTACATTGACCACAAGACTCTTCCTCAAAGAATTCAAGATAGTTCTTCAATACGTTGTACATGGAACGGGAACTATTGAAAAGCATCATAGAACCACCAGTAGGAACGCCTTCGAAACCAATAATGGTATCCTTAAACTTTTTGCGAGGAACGCAGAAGCCAGATGCACCTCCAACTTGAACGGCTTTAGTATCGCCATCGCCAAACTCATCAACAAACTGCTCAACAGACATGCCTAACTCCAACTCGTAGATACCAGGTTTAGGAGTATCACCAGATATTGAGAACACCTTAGAACCACGGGAATCGGCAGTACCAAGTTCTTTGAACTTACGCGCACCATAGCGGAAAATCATAAATGAATAAACCAATGTCTCCACGTTATTAATAACGGTAGGTTTTTTACGGAATCCTGAAACAGTTGGATACGGAGGCTTGTTCCGGGGCTCACCACGATCACCTTCCATAGATTCGAATAGCGCACTTTCCTCCCCACAGATATAAGCACCACTACCCATTATTATCTTAATTTTGAAATTGACACCTATTTCATTTATAACCTTATGAAATGCATCAAGTTGCTTTTCCAATTCAGGAAGCAAAAAACGATATTCCCCGCGCAAATACAAAAATCCCTCTTTAGCATTGATAACCTTAGCACAAATGGCCATTCCACCAAAAACCTTCTGAGGAACTTTAAATAAAATTTCGCGATCCTTAAATGTTCCAGGCTCTCCTTCATCTGCATTACACACAATATACTTATCGGGATCGGCCTGTTCGCTTGTGAATTTCCATTTAAGTGCAGTAGGGAAACCAGCACCACCACGACCTTTTAAGCCGGATTCAAGAAGTTCATTAATAATATCATCATTAGCACGTTGATAGGTCGATTTTAGAATATCCTTTAGGTTACAATCCTGATCGAAGATAAGGTCAACGCGACGTAAAAAGTTATTTGACATGGTATAATCTCCTATACTTTACTTTATCATGTATTCATTAATAATTTCTCGAACCTTCTCGGGTGTTAACTCGGTATAAGCCTCATCGTTAACAAGCATTGCAGGCCCCTTGTGACACCATCCTAGGCAGTTCGTTTCGAGTAAGGAAAATTTTCGATTCTGAGTAGTTTCACCAATCTTAATTTTCAAAATATCCTCTAACTCTTGTATAATTAAATTCTTTCCCTTCATTGCGCAGGATATAGTCCTACAAACTCTGATTACATATTTTCCACGAGGCTGAGTATCGAGAAAACTATAAAACGTAGCTGTTCCGTAAACCTTTGCCGCAGAAATGTCCAATTCCCGAGCTATCTCGGTCATTGCCTCGCTTGAAATGTAGCGCTCCTCTTGCACAACGCCTTGAAGAATGGGGATCAAACTCTCCCTTACTCTTCCATGCTTATCAGCAAGTTTTTTTACCAATTCTTTAGTTTCCGTCATAATTCAATTTTTTAAAAACAACTTTTGTTATTTTATTAACACTGTTACATTGTTAACAAATCAATTATTTATAACAAATTGATTTTCTTGCATAAATATAATAACAAGTTTGAATTAACAAAGTGATTAATGTCAGTTTTTAATGCAGATTTAAGACCAAAACTTCAATTTAGAAACATTCAAATCAGTTTATACAAATAAGTGTAAGTTAGGGGCACACTTTAATAGCATGAGAACCTTGATATCTGAAATATACAATAAAAAAGCCCAACCAATGGTTGGGCTTAAATATTACCTCGAAAAGTTTATTGAATAACAGTCATCTCATTTATCAGATTTTCAGCCCCAGCATACCTATCGATCACAAATAATGCATACCGAATATCTAGCGCAATATTACGGCAAAAGTTGGGATCGAACATCACGTCGCTCATGGTACTCTCCCAGCAACGATCGAAGTTTATACCAATTAGGTAACCATTAGCATCGAGTACCGGACTGCCGGAGTTCCCCCCTGTAGTATGATTTGTTGCAATAAATGCAACGGGAACGGTACCATTTACACCATACCGCCCAAAATCTTTTTTATTGTATAAATCAATCAATTTTTGTGGAGGCCTATAATCAGGAATATCGGTTTGGGTCGATTTTTCCATAATTCCATCAATTGTGGTATAGTAACTATAGACAACACCATCCTTTGGCTCAAAACCTTCTACTTTTCCATAGGTGAATCGCAAGGTTGAATTAGCATCAGGGAAAAAGTGCTTATCTGCCTCCATCTTCATTAAACCGTTAACATAAGATCGATACATAATATCTAGGCTATCGTTGATCTCAAAATATCGGTCTTTAACTTTATCGTTGTATAGATTCTCGAATTGCGAATAAATACTATAAATATTATCCGCCTGAAAAAGACGCGCATTTGTGCTGTCTAATCCGCTAAGCAAGGTAAATACCCTTAAACTATCAGAAAAAATTGTTTGGCTGTATACATCGCCAGCCATCTGCATCCAATTCCCCTTATAGTTCTTATAAAGTTTTTCGAGAAAATCGGGCTGATAATTCACAGGAACTTGCTCATAGTATGACTTCATCATTGCTGCAAAAACCTCAACATCTACTTTAGCCTCAAAATCTTTATAAAATCTATTTGCATAATTGACTAAGTTCATTTTTGCAGCTTCGAATTTTGCAGTATCGCGCGAAACCTCAATAGCTTCCGATATAGCCCGGTCGAAACGGGAGGCAAAATTGATTAACTCTACAGCATATACCGCCTCATTCCGATAATCAGCAACCAACGATAATGGGGTTAATTCCCCGTAAAGTCTTTTAAAATTTGGCAATAAATTTCCGTATTGTTTTTTTAGTTCTGCAGATTTATCGACCCATGCTGAATACATATTTTCTAACTCTCGCTTTTTGGAAACAGCATCTAGCCTTCGCAAGCCAATAGTTTCGCCAATCCATTTTTTCCAAGCATTGGCAACGCTAGCGTGCTTACTTGCATACTTAATACGAATAGTATCATTGGAAGCCATATAATTATTAAAGATAGAAAGTCGGGTATTCCTCAAGTTTATCTTATGAGGATTAGTCTGATTGATCAGCAACTCAACAGCATCCGAAGTTAGAAACTGCTGGGTTCTGCCAGGAAATCCATAGACCAAGGTAAAATCACCCTCCTTAACGCCCTTCATGGATATTGGAAGAAATTTCTTAGGTTTATAGGGTACATTATCCGGCGAATAAACTGCAGGCTTGTTATTTTTATCGGCGTATATTCTGAAAAGGGAAAAATCGCCTGTATGACGGGGCCATACCCAATTATCGGTATCGCCTCCAAACTTGCCTATTGACTCAGGAGGAGCACCCACTAGGCGAACATCACTAAACTCCTCGTAAAGAAATAGGTAATACTCATTACCATAATACATCGGACGAATAACAGATTTATATCCAACACCCTCAACCTCAACCTTGGCTGAAATAGCCTTTATGTTATCATTGATAATCTTTTGGCGATCAACATCGACCATATCACTATTCACACCATTAAGCACCTGCGCTGTAACATCCTCCATCCGAACAAGAAAGCGGACTGTTAATCCAGGATTGGAAAGTTCCTCCTGCTTGCTCATAGCCCAAAAACCGTTGGTTAAGTAATCATGCTCAACCGATGAGTGTTGCTGAATGCTTGAAAATCCACAATGATGGTTAGTAATGATTAACCCTTCAGGCGAAATAAGTTCAGCTGTACAACCTCCACCAAATTGCACAATTGCATCTTTGAGGCTTGACCGATTAACACTATAAACATCCTCTGCAGTCAACTTAAAGCCCATCTTTTGCATTTGGTCTATATTCTTACCAATAAGCATTGGAAGCCACATTCCCTCATCGGCAAAAGAATTAATGGCGACAACCGCCATAAGCAAAAAAGTAGAAACAATCTTTCTCATGCTCTGTATTTTAATTATTTCAAAAATTTAATCAATTCATTATGCAAACGTTGAACGGGCAGCCCCATTACATTAAAATACGAACCCTCAATTTTTTCAATCCCCACAAATCCAATCCATTCCTGTATCCCATAAGCTCCGGCCTTATCGTAAGGGCTATACCTATTTACATAGTAGTTAATTTCATCGTCAGTAATATTGCGGAAATACACATCGGTTTGTGAACTAAAACACATAGATTTTGATTTTACTGATAAGCAAACTCCTGTTATCACTGTATGTTTATTTCCAGATAACTGTTGAAGAATTTTAAACGCATCACTATAATCAAAAGGTTTCCCAAGAATAGCTCCATCGCAAATTACAATAGTATCGCAGGTAATAAGAATTATATCGTTGGTTAGCCGATCGGTAAAAAAAGAAGCCTTATGCTTGGCTAAATACATTGGAACCTGATCAACTGACAAATCACTGGGATACGATTCGTTATCATGATTAGTTTGCCAAACCTCAAAATCAACATCAAGACCTTTAAGCAATTCCTGTCTTCGAGGTGAATTTGAAGCAAGAACCAACCGTTTACCTTTTAGTATATCGTTTAATAACATCGTTATAGTATCAACCAACGGAAAACCAAAGTATAAAGTAAACCAAAAAGCATTACATACTTACACAGCCGACTAGCCTTATGATAATCGGATTTGTTTTGAGCCAATAGCAACATCACAAAAAGTGCAAAAATTGGAATCAATATAAAAACAATGAAGTACGTAAAGGTATAGTAATCAAATCTTCCGGAAGGAAGAAATCGCATATAGCTGGCAAAGAGGTATATCAGAATAATAAGAGTGATCATCAAAACAGATGATGCTACTATTTTTGAAACTTTTATTCCGAAATGAACAGGTAAAGTATTGCGACCATATACTGTATCCCCCTCAAAATCCTCTATATCCTTAACTATTTCGCGAACAAACGTAAGGAGAAAAGCAAAAAGTGCATACCCGCCAACCCAGTATACCATTGTATAAAGTTTTAACTGGTATATTGCAATTACTTCCCAATACGTAGCAAAAAGGGGGTACTCAAATATAAGCGGAATCAAAGGAACAAGTCCAGTTAATATAGCAACCAGAATATTTCCAATTAATAGTTGCCGTTTATACGTGGTTGAATAAAACCATAAAATGCCCGTAGTCAAAACAAATAAAAGCGAAAAAATAGGTTTTCCAACTCTTATAGCAACAATTAACCCCAATAAAATTCCCAGAATACTCAGAATTAAGTGAACCGCAATGGCCATTCTTCGACTCACAGACTTTCCAACAACTACTTTTTGAGGTCGATTTACCAAATCGGTACGAGTATCGAAATAATCATTTATTACGTAACCCGCTGCCGTTATGAAAACTGTAGCCAAAACGAGCATTGCAAAGGACAACAAGCCCAGTTGCAACTCAAAGCCAAAACTTTGAAGTATAGGCTGCATAATAAAATACCTTACAAGAAACATTGTTGCTGCAACAATCAGCAAATTCTTGTACCGAACCAATTGAAGTATTTCCATAAACAATCTGGATTAACTACTGTAAACCGTTAGACGATGGCCCCCACTTTCCGTTTAATCGGAGCACTTGTTCTATAACATCTCTAACACAGCCCTTCCCCCCTGCATAGGATGAAATATAAGCAGAAATCTGTTTAATCTCAGGAGCCGCATCTAAAGGGCAAGTTGGTATGCCAACTTTTTTTAATGCCTCGTAATCGGGCAAATCATCTCCCATATATAAAATCTGCGAGAACTCAATTCCATACTTGAACCTAAAATCCTCCAAGGCCTCAATTTTATCGGTTGCACCTAAATATATATCGGTAACACCGAGTCCTTTGAAACGCTCCCTAACTGCTTCGGACTTTCCTCCGGAAATAATAGCAATAGGAAACCCTCGCTCAACAGCAACATGAACAGCATAACCATCGCGAGTATTTGATGTTCGCATAAGTTCGCCCGAGGGGTGAAGAAGAACTGTGCCATCGGTAAATACTCCATCAACGTCAAATACAAAGGCCTTAACATCGGCAAGGAGTTCTTTGAAATTTTTCTTCATGAGATAAAGGTTATTGCTTGCTTAATTTTTGAATGCTCAAAGATAATTCATTGTAAACTTTGTGCAATTGCTCATCGAAGTTCTTGAGCAGGTTGGAATGCATTTCGATAGTGTTAAAATCACCACGAACGGCTGGTCCTGTTTGAACATCCTTAGGATTTGCGGTAAACGCCTTTCTTACCGTTTCGTCAACCAATGGCTGTAAAATTTTAAAATCTATTCCATTTTCAGAAGTTAAACGGTACGTTAACGCTAAAATATGATTGGTAAAGTTATTGGCAAAAACTCCGCTTAGATGCAGCAACATCCTTTTTTCTGAAGTTAGTTCATTCACAGAAAAGCCAATCTCCCGTCCAACATCAAATAAAAAACTAAGAACATCTACAGAACTGGCTTCTACAAAGATTGGAACACCTTTTAAATCGACCAACTGGCTTTTAGAAAATGTTTGAAAAGGGTAAAAGACCCCTATTTCTTTGGACTTTACATTTGCCAAAACCGATAAAGGAGTACTCCCACTTGTATGCACAACAATGCCATCAACGTTTCTCAAATTATCGGCAATTTTTGATATTGAGTTATCGGAAACTGCAATTATATAAAGATCTGCACACTCATCAATATCGGCTAAACTATTTATTGGAATCGCATTATATTTACACGATAAAACCTCTGCATTTCTCAGCAATCGTGAGTAAACCTGAACAATATTCCAACCTGCATTTGCAAAAGCAAATGCTAAAGAGGTTGAAACATTTCCAGCACCTATTAATACAACTTTCTTCACAAAATAAGGACTCTATGTATTATTCACAAGACGTCAGATAATTTCTGCCTGTTTGATTGCATAAAGTTAGTGCATTTAATTCTAACTAAAAAAGACATCCGGAACTACTTGTAAAGTTCCGGATGCCAACCCTCTAACCTATGTAAACCTAAACCAAAACCTAATTTCTTGAAGTATGTGAATTTATAAGAATAGAGCATATCTCATACTTTTCCTCCAGCACAAATTGCTCTATTAAATTTTCGGGCATATTAACATTATTAAACTTAATATGTCGAAAGTCAAAAACCATACCATTACTATTAGCAAAATCGCATCTTAAGGGATCTAATATTTCTGAATAATGAGCATTATTTCCATTGATAGATTCGCTATTCTTTGATAAAATATAATTTTCTGTTGCTTCGTCAATCCAAAAACCACTTGTTTCCTCAATTTTGAGCAAAGTTGCTCGGTTTATGTTTCGAAGTAAAGATCTTAATCGCAATTGAAGAATTAAAAACTCCTTATTTTCAACTTGTAACCGCTTATTAATCTCAATAAGTTCAAATAATCTTGTAGAAAAGTCACCAGACATAGATTCTGAACTCAAAGAATAAATCTCATTCTGATTACTAGCAATAACCTGACAATTATGAGCAATCCGTTCGCCCAACTCAAGAACTAATGTATTAAACAACTCGCTCATTAATAGTCCATTTACTTATAATAAATTTACAAAATAACACTGCAAATGTCAATTTTGTTTTACAACTTTTGACCAAACAATAGTTAAATTTGACTAAACAATATTTAATATGTGTTAAATATTATTGCTTGATTTTCTGAAAGTTAACATTCAACAACGATTCTGTATAGTGTTAAAAGTAATACTAGCAATTCCTCCTTATCGAGATTTTTTAATCATCAGTATAAGAATTAATCAAATTGGCGTAAATTTGTACGCTCGTTTTAACCCTTAAAACGTTAGGTGAAAAACATTTAACTTATTGATATATTAATACATAAGATTAGTGAGTAAAAATAAATTTCGCTCACTAAGAACTTTGTGTATTTTTGTAGTTATTTTAATTTCAAAAATCATATTTAAGTGCTTATTTTTTAGATAGATACAGAAAAATATGTTTAACTAAATTAATATTTTAACGGATGAAAATTCTTGTTTGTATCAGCAACGTACCGGATACCACCACCAAGGTGAAATTTGTTGATGGTAACACCAAGTTGGATGTAAACGGTATTCAATGGGTTATCAATCCTTGGGACGAACTTTCGCTTACCAGAGCATTAGAATTAAAGGATGACGCTAGTACTGGTGTAAAATCAGTTACCGTTGCTCACGTAGGTCTAGCAACTTCTGAGCCTACAATCAGAAAAGCTCTTGCGATTGGTGCCGACGAGGCTATCAGAGTTAACGCTGACCCAACCGATGCTTACAACGTTGCTGCTCAACTTGCTGAAGTTGTTAAGAAGGAACAATTCGATATTATTATGTGCGGAATTGAATCGAGCGATTTTAACAGTTCTGCTGTTGGTAGTATGCTTGCAGAATTCTTAGGTATGCCTTCGGTTTCTGCTGTATCAAGTTTAAAAATTGAGAATGGTGCTGCAGTTATCACCCGCGAAATTGATGGCGGAAAAGAGATTGTAACTGTTCCGGCTCCTTTCGTTTCAATTGTACAAAAGGGTATTGCAAAAGAGCCTAGAATTGCTGCTATGCGTGGTATTATGATGGCACGTACTAAAGTTATTAAACTTTATGAACCAGTTGCTATTGATGCATTAACCGAAACCGCAAAGTTTGAGATGCCTGTACCAAGAGCTGCATGCAAGTTTGTTGATGCTGAGAATCCAAAGCAACTAATTGAACTGCTACAGGCAGAAACCAAATTAATCTAAGTTGAACCCATTTAATTTCGAAATAATATGTCAGTACTAGTATATACCGAAAACTGGGACGGAAAATTCAAAAAATCATCATTCGAGTTGGTATCTTACGCAAGTAAGGTAGCCGAAATGATGGGAACCAGTGCTGTAGCTGTTTCAATTGGTAATGTTGACGAAGCAGAACTAAAACAACTTGGAAACTACGGCGCGCAAAAAGTTATCAGCGTAAATCAGGATAACCTTAAAACATTAGATAGTCAGGCATACACAAGCGCTATTGCCAGTGTTGCCGAGAAAATTGGTGCAAAAGTTATTGTTGTTGCTAACAACAACTCGGGTAAATCAATTGCTCCTCGCCTATCAGTAAAACTAAAAGCGGCTTTAGGTGCAGGTGTTAGCAAACTTCCTATTAGCACAAGTCCTTTCACCGTTTACAAAAGAGCATTCTCCGGTGGAGCCTATGCCGATGTGGTGCTAAAAACCGATGTGAAAATCATCACTCTAGCTCAAAACTCTTTCGATCTTATCGAAACCGCCAACAACGTGGCTATTGAGAAAATGGACGTTAACGTTGATGCTCCAAGAACTCAAGTTAAAGAGGTTCAAAAGCAATCAGGAAAACTTTTATTAACCGATGCTGAAATCGTTGTATCGGGTGGTCGTGGTATGAAATCGCCTGACAACTGGGCTCCAATTGTAGAGTTAGCAAATTTACTAGGCGGAGCAACTGCTTGTTCTCGTCCCGTTTCTGACGAAGGATGGCGTCCTCACGATGAGCATACTGGCCAAACCGGTAAAATTATCGCTCCAAACCTTTACTTCGCAGTAGGTATTTCGGGTGCAACACAGCACATTGCGGGTGTTAGTTCATCAAAATATATTGTAGCAATCAATAACGACAAGGGCGCTCCAATTTTCGAGGTTGCTCAGTACGGTATTGTTGGCGATGCACAAAAAGTGCTTCCTCAACTTGTTGCTGCAGTTAAAGAAATCAAAGGAAAGTAGTTTTTAGAATAAGATTATAGAATTCAGAATACAGAATTTAGATGAATAAAAGACCTTCCATCATCCTAAAGGATATGGAAGTGTCTTTTAAATAGAGTAAAAGTTTTAAAACCAACTTTTTACTAACCAAAAAAAACAAACTATGACCAAACAAATTGTTTTTGCTATTGCACTGCTACTAACATTCGCTGTTTTTGGCTACACCATAGCAAGAATTATCCGTTTCTTCTCGCTTACCAAAAAGGGTTTTCCAATAAAAAACTTAGGTAAGCGTTTTATGATTATGGCCGAAGTCGCTTTTGGTCAAACAAAGATTTTTCGTCGTCCAGTACTAGGCTTCCTCCACGCAGTTGTTTTCTGGGGTTTCTGCGTAATCATTTTCGGAAGTATTGAGATGGTAATCGATGGTTTATTCAAACTCGAAAAATCACTTAGTTTTCTAGGCTGGTTCTACGATTTTTTAATGGCAACTGGCGATATTTTTGCATTCCTAATTGCCATTGCAATTTTTGTGTTTCTATTCCGTAGAGTATTCCTTCACGTAAAACGTTTCGAGGGAATCGAAATGAAAAAGATTTCGCACATCGATGCAAACGTAGCGTTAACAATTATCCTTGTTCTGATGCTATCGTTACTAGGAATGAATGCTGCATACGTTAGTCATACCAATGCAATTGGTGGCGAAATTATTGGATATTATCCTGTTAGTAATTTCTTAGCCCCAATATTTTCCGGTATGTCCATAGAATCTATGCAAGTTCAACACGAAATTTACTGGTGGACACACATCCTTTTGATTTTTGTATTTGCCAACCTACTCCCCTACTCTAAACACTTCCACGTGTTTATGTCGGTTCCAAACACTTTTATATCGAGACTAGAACCGCTTGGCAAATTAAGGAATATGGACAACGTAACCCGCGAGGTTAAACTGATGATGGATCCAAACGCAGCATTTGCCGCTCCTGCAACCGATGCTCCTATTGAGCGTTTTGGAGTTAAGGATGCTGAGGACGTAATGTGGAACAACTACTTCAACTCATTGTCGTGTACTGAGTGCGGACGTTGTACATCGGTTTGTCCCGCAAATACAACTGGCAAGAAATTATCGCCACGTAAAGTTATGATGGACTTACGTGCTCGTATGAAGGAGAAAGGCCCTCAACTGCTAAAGAATAAAGATTTTAACGATGGTAAATCGTTGGTACGCGACTACATATCCGAGGAGGAACTTTGGGCTTGTACAACCTGCAACGCCTGCGCAAAGGAATGCCCTATCAATATTAATCAACCATCGTTGATTGTTGATATGCGCCGCTACCTTGTAATGGAAGAAGGTTCTGCTCCAGGTGAGATTAAGGCAATGTTCAACAATATTGAGAACAACGGTGCTCCTTGGCAGTACTCGCCAGAGGATAGGCTTTTATGGACAAAGGATTTGGAAATCAACGTTCATTAGACTAATTGGCTGTAGAACATTAGATTTTTCATAGCTAATAGAAATTTAACGAACAACTATCAACGAACAACTATCAACAAAAATGGAAACACGTAAAATAGAAGTCCCTGTAATGGCCGATTTATTTGCCCGTGGTGAGAAGCCCGAATATTTATTCTGGGTTGGTTGCGCAGGTGCTTACGACGACCGTTACAAGAAAGTAACACGTGCTTTTGCAAAAATACTTAGCTACCTAAATGTAAGTTACGCAGTACTTGGTAAGGAAGAAACCTGTACTGGCGACCCAGCTCGCCGCGCAGGTAACGAAATGCTTTACCAAATGCAGGCGCTACAAAATATTGAACTTTTCAAGGCATACGAGATTACCAAAATCATCACCATTTGCCCTCACTGCTTCAATATCTTCAAAAATGAGTATCCAGATTTAGGTGGAAACTACGAGGTAATCAGCTATGTTGAACTACTCGATAAGTTCATCAAAGAAGGAAAACTTAAGGTAAATACCGACACTTTCAAAAATTCGCGTATTACCTACCACGATCCTTGCTACCTAGGTCGTGCTAACGATATGTATGATGAGCCACGTAGGGTGATCAAATCGATATCGGGCGATGTGGTTGAAATGGAGCGTAACAAGAGCTTTGCGCTATGCTGCGGTGCCGGTGGTGCTCAAATGTTCAAGGAGGCAGAAAAAGGTGATAAGGAAGTATTCCTTGAGCGTATGGAGGATGTACTAAAGGTAAATCCTGATATCATTGCAACCGCTTGTCCTTTCTGTATGACAATGATGACCGATGGTATCAAGTACAAAAATCAGGAAGAGAAGATGAAGAATTACGATATTGCTGAGCTAATCGTAATGTCACTTGGATTATAACAAAACAAAATAACCTTACAGACTAATGGAAAAAGTAAACCTTAAAAGTGGAGAGTTCCTAGTAAAGGATGTTGATGCTAACAGCATCTTTATTCCAGAGGAATTCAATGAGGAGCAAAGAATGATTGCTCAAACCTGTAGAGATTTTCTAGAGGCCGAAGTTTATCCAAACCTTGATAAGACAGAAAAAGGTGACAGAACTTTAATGAAAAGTATCCTGCACAAAGCTGGCGAACTTGGTATGCTAGGTATTGCAATTCCTGAGCAGTACAACGGATTTGGTCAGGACTTTAAAACCCAAATGCTTGTCGCCGAAACCACAGGTGCTGGATACTCATTCTCTGTTGCTTATATGTGCCACTGCGGTATTGGAACAATGCCAATTATGTACTACGGAAACGAGGAGCAACGTCAAAAATATGTTACACGTCTTGCAACTGGCGAGTTAATTGGTGCATACTGCTTAACAGAACCAGGCGCTGGTAGCGATGCTAACTCTGGCAAAACCCAAGCTAAACTTAGCGAGGATGGCAAACACTATATCCTTAACGGACAAAAGATGTGGATTACCAACGGTGGCTTCTCTGATACTCAAGTTGTTTTTGCAAAAATTGACAACGACCGTATCCTAAGCGCATTCATCGTTGAAAGCAACTGGCCTGGCGTTGTAATTGGTCCAGATGAGCACAAAATGGGTATCAAAGGTTCATCAACCACTCAAATCTACTACAACGACGTAAAAGTTCCTGTAGAGAATATGATTGGAACACGCGGCGAAGGTTTCCGTATTGCCCTAAGTATCCTACATATGGGTCGTATGAAACTTGGTGCTAACGTGATTGGTGCTGCAAAGCAAACCATTACCGATGCTGTTCGTTACGCTAATGAGCGTAAGCAATTTGGAACTCAAATCGCAAACTTCGGCGCAATTAAGCACAAACTTGGCCAAATGGCTATTAAGGCATTTGCTCACGAATCTGCAATTTACCGTGTAAGTAAGGATGTTGATATTCTTCTTGACCAGTATAAAGCGGAAGGTTGCGACTATGGCCGTGCTGCTATCGATGCTATCAGCCACTACGCCGTAGAGGATGCAGTTCTTAAAGTTTGGGGCTCTGAAATGCTAGATTACGTTGTTGACGAGGGTGTTCAAGTTCACGGAGGTATGGGTTACTCTGCCGAAATGAATATTGACAAAGGCTACCGCGACTCACGTATCAACCGTATTTTTGAAGGAACCAACGAAATTAACCGCCTACTTGTTGTAGAAAGTGCTACAAAGCGTGCGCTAAAAGGTGAATACGACCTATTTGGCCCAGCAGAAGAACTTTACAATAATATGGGTTCAATTACCGATAGCGCTAAGGCAGGTGAAAACTACTACGAGGAGAAACTTCGCTATGTGAAGAACTTCAAGAAAGCAGTTATGCTTGCAGTTTACAGCACCAACAAAGCTCTAGGTAAGAAATTCATGAACGAGCAGGAGGTTGTAAACAACCTATCGAATATGATCATGGAGCTTTACATTGCTGAATCGTTGGCATTAAGAATTCAAAAACTTGAAGGATTAAAGGGTGTTAACCCAATCCACAGAGATATTTTGGATGTATTCGTTTACGATGCAGCAAACATTATTCGTAAGAATGCAAAAGATGCAATTTACTCAAGCATTGAGGGCAATGAGGCTGAGAACCTAAATAAGGCTATCAAGACCTTAACTCACGTTAAGGGCATCAACACTAAAGATGCTCGCAGAAGAATTGCTGATAAGATGATTGAGAATAACGAGTATAAGTTCTAAGTCAGACGCTAGATATCAGATACTAGATATTAGATAAATGTATGAGAAGATACGGTAAAAACCGTATCTTTTTTTTATTTTCCAGAATAACGACAGTTAAAAACACATATTTTTACAATCGAAATTAAAAGTTATTAAAAGTCTTTACGATGATTACGTTTATCATATCTATTGCCGCTTTAGTTCTTGGCTATTTTACTTACGGACTATTTGTTGAACGCATTTTTGGAGTTGATGCCAGCAAGCAAACTCCAGCCTACTCAATGCAGGACGGAATCGACTATATCCCAATACCTTGGTGGAAAGCATTCCTAATCCAATTTTTGAATATTGCAGGTTTAGGTCCAATTGTTGGTGCTGTGCTTGGGGCTGCATATGGTCCTGTTGCTTTCCTGTGGATAGTTGTAGGGAACATTTTCGCAGGCGCCGTACACGATTACTTCTCTGGGATGATCTCAATCAGAATGGGAGGCTTGAGTATCCCAGAGATTATCGGAAAATATCTAGGATTAAACGTAAAGCAATTTATGCGAGGCTTTACCCTTCTGTTGATGATTCTAGTTGGAGCAGCATTTATTTCTGGTCCAGCAGCATTGCTTGCAGCATTAACTCCCGAAGCGCTTACCAAGAACTTTTGGGTTTGGATAATTCTAACCTACTATGTACTCGCAACGCTTCTTCCAATCGATAAAATTATAGGACGCATTTACCCAGTGTTTGGACTTGCTCTGCTAATAATGGCAGTAGGAATTGGAGGTGCAATTTTTTGGGGTGGATATGCATTCGATATTCCTGAACTAACACTAGGTAATCTGGGAAATATGAAGAGCAATGCCGATGCTTATCCTCTATTTCCAATGCTATTTGTAACAATATCGTGTGGAGCAATTAGTGGATTCCACGCAACCCAAAGCCCAATGATGGCGCGCTGCCTCAAAAACGAAAAACTTGGCCGACGAGTTTTTTACGGAGCAATGGTAACCGAAGGAGTAATTGCGTTGATTTGGGCTGCCATTGGAATGAGTTTCTACGGTGGCGTTCACGGCCTAAACGATGCCATTGTAGGTTACAAGGGCGAAGCAACAATAATCGTTAAAGAGATATCCAACACAACGCTTGGCTTCGTAGGAGGAATCTTGGCAATACTTGGAGTTGTGGCTGCGCCAATTACAACTGGCGATACCGCATTCCGCAGTGCTCGACTAATTGTTGCCGATTTTCTTAAAATAGCCCAGAAAAAACTCTCAAACCGTATTTGGGTTAGTCTACCTCTATTCATTATTGGGTTCACACTAACGCAGGTAAAATTTGACATTATTTGGCGATATATGTTCTGGAGTAACCAAGTACTGGCAATGGTTGTACTTTGGGCTATAACAGTTTATTTAGCCACAGAAAAGAAACTCTACATTATCACGCTGATACCAGCGCTATTTATGACTGCTGTAACAATTAACTATATTATAATTGCCCCCGAAGGATTTAAGCTCCCGCATTTAGTTGGCTACATTTTTGGTGGATTATCGGTTATTGCTGGAATTGTTGGATTTAGTTTATACCTCAAGAAACAAAAAGCCTAACTATAATTGTCATTTCGTAGGAATTAAGAAATATATAATTAGATCTTTCGTTTCGCTCAAGATGACAAGGAACAAAAAAGCCCTCGAATGAGGGCTCCTTTTATATCACTTCCGAACTCCTTACAAAGGAAACAACGATATTGCAGCACCACCTCCTGGTGCAAGTTTTAGTTGCAACTCAGAGTTACTATCAACCTCCTGTTTTTTAATATCATAGGCTGTTGGGTTATCATTCCAATGGGCATCAGGCGCATCAACGTACATTGTTGCTTGATACTTCTTTCCTTTTTCAAGGAAATCTAGCTTAACCGTTAAATCTCGGGCATTTTCATCAGTAACTGAACCAATAAACCATCTATCTGTTCCTCGCTCCTGACGGGCTACTGTAATATAATCGCCAACCTCACCATTTAGCACCTTTGTTTGCTCCCAATCTACAGCAACATCTCGGATAAACTGGAATGCAGGATGTCCCTCGTAATTCTCTGGCAAATCGGCTGCCATTTGAATTGGGCTATATAAAACCACGTACAAGGCCAACTGCTGAGCAAGTGTATTGTTTACCTGATTATTGGGCTTATATGGTTTTAGTTTGATATTGAAAATTCCAGGGGTATAATCTATTGGACCAGCCAACATCCGGGTAAACGGCACTATGGTTAAATGTTCTGGAGGATTGCCGCCATCAACAGCCCAAGCATTATACTCCTGACCACGCAGTCCCTCTCGGGATATTACATTAGGGTATGTGCGTCTTTCGCCTGTTGCCATAAATGGCTCATGCGCATTAATAGCGATCTTGTACTTTGCAGCAGTTTCAACCACCCTTCTGTAATGATTTACCATCCATTGCCCGTGATGATACTCGCCCTTAGGAATGATTTTCCCCACATAACCTGTTTTAACCGCATGAACATTCAAACTGCTCATCAATGTGTAAGCGGTATCTAACTGCTTATCGTAGGTTGTTGGAGCTGCCGATGTTTCGTGATGCATAATAAGATCGACACCCTTTTTGTGGCCATACTCAACAACTTCCTTCAAATTATAGTCAGGGTAAGGAGTAACAAAATCGAAAACACCTTCACGCTCCTCAAAACCAATCCAATGCTCCCATCCAGTATTCCAGCCCTCCACAAGTAACCCATGAATATTATTTTTTGCAGCAAAATCGATATACCGCTTAGCATTGGCCGTTGTTGCGCCATGCTTGCCGCTGGCCATATCCCACGAGGATTTTCCAAGATGCATTTCCCACCATATTCCTACATACTTAGTGGGTTTTACCCACGATACATCGCCAAGTTTATTGGGTTCGTTTAAATTTAGAATCAACTTTGATTCAATTAAATCGCCTGCTTTTGTTGCAATTTGTATTGTTCGCCATGGCGAGTTGAAGGGCGTTTGGGTTTTAACCTTAATTCCATCATTATTGCCCACTAACTCGGTTTGCATCCTATAGTTTACCGTATCTACTTTTAGAGTGATACCAGCATAATTTGTAACAGCAGCCTCGTGAAAGCTAAGGTAAACACCATCGGTGGTTTTCATGGTAACCGGTGTGTTAACTGCATTTTCGGGGATATATGTTTGTGCTAGATTAGGATGATTCCGCTTTTTAGTTGCATCAATCTTGCTAAAAGGAGTTGTATTGTAAAGATGCTCGTATATATCCCAATCGCCAGGCTCCCACCAACAAGTATGATCGCCAGTTAGGTTAAACTGCGTATTTTCGTCGGTAATAAACACGCTGTCCATATTTGCCTGCTTGGGAAACTCGTACCGAAAACCTATTCCATCGTCAAACACCCTGAATGCAACAGCAAAGTGACGTTTTAAATCTTTCCGCTCAGATAGATATACCTTTAACTCATTATAATGGTTTGTTACAAAGTGCTGCTCGCCCCAAGGCATCTCCCATTGCTCGTTAAACTCTCGGCTTTGAACACTATCAATCTTCATCCCTTTTCCCAACGATTGAGCATCCTTAAAATCAAATCCAAGAGTCGATGGTTTTATAATCTCTTTTTCGTTAAAATAAACGCTATAGATCGGCTGCTTTTCTCCCGTAAGAGAAAATTCCACACTCACATTACCAGATGGTGAGTGTGCAGTATAATTTTTATCGGCACAGGAACAAACCCCTAATGCAATAACAATAAGTAAAACGTTTGCTAATTTGTTTCTCATTTCGGAATGGATTTAATTACGATTAAAGTATATAGGTAATCAAGTATTAATACTGATAAAGATAATGAAAAAAGAAATTTCCCTAACAAAAATGAAATGTTAGAGAAATTTCAACCAACTAAAACACACAAATGAATTAAGAAACTTGTTGAGCGATAGCAGGTGCTGAATCTACTGCAATTTGAAGCTGTTTTGCTGCTATTTTAGGATTGCTAATTACATTGCAACCACCAATACACCCACCCTCGCAGGTCATTACCTCAACCAAATTGGCCGTTGGATTTTTAGGAAATGATTTAAGCTGTCTTATCGCAGCTTTATCGATACCGTTTATCTGAAGATCTATAATATTACTATTATCTGTGACTCTTTTTACTGCCAAGGAAACGCCTCCCGATGCGGCAAAACCACGAGCCTCAGCAGCAGGAATATTTTCAATCACTGCTGGTTCTATGGAATTAAGGTCAATTTTTGCAGCAACCAACCAAGCACCGTACTCCTCGAAACTTAAAGCATAATCTACGTTAGGATTGTGAAAGACCTCCCATCGCTTAGCGGGGCATGGACTAACAAAAACAATGCAAGCATTGGGATGTTGTGCACGAACCTGCTCGGCACTGTAGTACATCGGCGTTTTTGTATGCGAAACATATGGTTTTAGTGTATCAATATGCTTATCGACCAACGAGGTGTACGCAGGACAACAACTGGTGGTAATAAATTTACCACCACTACTCAAGCGCTCTTCCAACTCTTCGGCTTCGAGCCTTGCAGTAGTTTCAGCACCATGAGCAACTTCATACACATACTGAAAACCTATCAATTTAAAACCATTGATAATTCTACCCAAATCAACACCAAACTGACCCGCAATTGCAGGAGCAAGTAAGGCAACCAGTGTTTTTTTTTCATGTTTACTTTTAAAGATATCTACTAAACTAGACTTTTCAACAACTGCACCAAAAGGGCAAGCGGATAAACATTTTCCACAATTGATACACTTAGAAATATCTATAGACTCAACCCCATTCTCATTCTTACAGATAGCCCCAACAGGACAAGCCTCCTCGCAGGGCACTGGTAGATAAACGATAGCATGGAAAGGGCAAACCTTCATGCACTGGCCACAGTTTACACAGGCAGCATGATCGATTTTAGCCTGCCCATCAACAAACGAAATAGCATTTTTAGGACAATTGACCATACATGGACGCGCCACACAACCTCTACACAGATTCGATACCATATAGCTGGTCTTGCGGCATGACGAGCAAGCCTCATCTACAACGGTAAGAACAACGTCGGTTAAATTGGTTCGATCAATTGCCATACTAGCATATTCCGAAAGTGGAGTTAACTCATCGGTTTCGTCGTGTATATTAAATCCCAAAAGACCCATTAATTTATACTTAAGCACTGCTCTATCCTTATGAATACAGCATCTGACCGATGGATTATTTCGAGGACGCATTTCCAAAGGGATTCTATCGATCTTTTCCACAAGTTGATCCTCCATCAACAACCGAATCATTCGGGTTATAAGATCGCGCCTTATAAGCATTGCATTATTAGTAACAGCCATACCAATGCTCTCCTATGAATTTAATTCGTGGTGAATTTCAGCAATTAACGATTGAATAGTTACCTGCGACAAACGTTTTCCGTTTATTGTGGCAAAAGGAGGTCTTCCATTTTCAGGAGAATCGCATAGGTTTAAACATGGCGAGCCTTTAATATTTACCTTATCCTTTAACTCGATAGGCAAATGCTCGTTCAGCATTTGCAACTCCGCTCCGCCCATCAAGTAGCAAAGTGTACCCGAGCATATAACAATGTCAATTTTCTTTTCCATAGTAGAATCAAATAAATTGAATATTAACTTCTTTTAAAAACTTCTCCTCAAGCAAATGAGCGATTTTGCGCATCACATTTCGTCTAATTTCAAGTTCTACAGGGAGCGATGGATCCTGATGCGCAACGTTGATTTTAGTACCCACCAAAAGATCGATTACATCGGATTCGAGCATCAACTTTACAATTGCAACTGCAGGACCCGTACCCTGTACCTCGGTACCATGCAACTGCTCAAGCATTTCGGCAACCCTGCCGATGGTGAGAATTCCCTCGGTTACTAAATCGACCCCATCCATCTGTGACGCGGGGGGAAGACCCGAACTATCGATAGTTAAACCAACATTAATTTTGATACCCAATTCTCTTGCAATAATTATAGATGTGGTACCACCACAGATGATTTTCTTACCATCGAACGATTGGGCTATTTCGGCCAACTGCCTATCCTTCGATTCATCGAAAGGTGGTCCCGAGCATATAAGCAACCTTCGTGGACTTCGAAAATGAATTACAGCACAGGTTATATCGTCCTGCGGTTTGTAAACGTCGTTTGCACAAGACTTACGCACAACGCTTCTGGCTAAGTCGTGAGCGGAAACTGAACTGTTGCTCGTTAGGTAACTACAAACAAACTGCCTATACGCATCATCGCCAAAACCAAATGGCATCTGGGCTGTTCCGATTCCCGATTGGGTTACTCCATCGGAAACAATCACAATCCTGTCATCCATTTGTAGCTTGAAATGTGAAAGAAACATCTTCCGGGTTTTCCCATCCTCCAAATCGATGCAGAGCATTTGCTTTGGAACATCCAACGGTAACCCATTACGAACCAAAATCCATCCCGGATTATCGAATTCAATAATTCGAGTATCTCCTCCGCACTCAATATCGGCAATGGTAAATGTTGCATAACTGATTTGACGCAAGCTATCCACCGGAAGTGTTTGCATAATTATTCTAGCCGTTCGATCAATTGGTTGCTTTTCGAGTGTAAAATTTACAGCCATAGATGCTGTAAGCGTAGCCAAAACATTAGCCTTAACACCACTTCCAAGACCATCGGAAACCACCACAATGGTGCGCTCCTCCTCCTTTATTTTCCTTGATAGAAACACATCACCACAAACCTGACGTCCAAACTTGGAAAGCTGTGCACAGTCCACATCAACATGAAATATTTTAGTCGGTATTGGCATGGTTTTCCTTGTAAAGTTCCATTATTGAGTTGAGCATGGTTTCGGTTCGCGATGCATTTTCGCCCAGCAAATAGGCAATCTGCTGAACTGTTTCAAGGTTTTCCTTGATAACCGATTTGGTTCGAACCACAATCTCATCGCTTCGGACATCAGGATTACTTAAATCCCGCATTATTGCACAAACCGTTTTATGCGCCTGAATTGTAAATATTGAGACCTTGAGCATATTTCCATTGCCTTTAACATCCCTATCAAGAATATCTCGGCCAGTACTCAAAACCATCGAGAATAATTTATGGAATGGAAGCATCTTGGTTAGATTAGCACCAGCCATTCCTGGATTAGCATCGTAAATTAATTGAATTTCCTCGCCCAGCATCCGTGCAGCACTTTGATTGCACTCCACAACCTTTAAACTCTCATCCACAATAATCACCCCGCTAGGCATTCGCTGGAGCAATACCGTCGCCTTATCGTGAGCAACCCTACGCATGTAGGAGATACACATATTCCGTTCAGCCTTTCCATCGAGCATTGCAATGGCAAATTCTTTACAACTATCGTAACCACAACCGCCACAATTCAACTCATCCTTACTCGACAATTTGCCTGCCGATCTCAACGCATCGGTTATTTCGCTTATTGAGTACTGTCTTTTGGGCGTGGCAAACAATGTCTCTCCTGAACCTGTAATATCAATGCTAGATACCAACTCTTTCCCTGAGCCAATGGAGGTTTGCTTTTGCTTTGTTAAGTTCAGTACTTGATTTTGCCGAAAGGCCATCGAACCCTGATTTATGGCTCCTGGCCCATTTATACAGCCACCCGTACAGGCCATCAATTCAATAAAAACCTTAGAGGGAGAATTCCACTGCTCTATATCCATTAGCACCTGTTTAACGGCATCGATACCACAAAAAGACATGAATTGGACATCGGATAAGGAATTATCTTTATTTATTCCAGAAATCATTCCTCCATCAACAGGATAAATAGAGCCGGATACCGCCTCGACCGGTTCGAAAAATGAGTTATTAGATATTGGCTTTTCGAAATTGACCCATTCCTCCTCCATCCAATCCATCAACTCGCGAAAGGTAATGCAGGCATCTACCAACTCAGGGCTTCTATCCGATTCCCTCTTCTTGGCAATGCAGGGTCCAGCAAAAACAACATGTACATCCTTGCCATAGCATTCCTTTAAATACTTGGCATGAGCCATAAGAGGCGATAACGCAGGTAATATCTTGGACGAAGATTGCGGATAGTGTCGATTGATTAAATCAACTATCACCGGACATGCCGATGAAATCACAACCCCAGCATCGTTCTTACACAAAAATTTTCGGGTATGCCTATTCACCATCTCAGCCCCAAGAGCTGTTTCCGAAACCGCGAAAAAACCTAACTCCTTAAGGGCTGAAACCATAGCCTGTGAATCTACCCCTTGGAAAGAACTAACCCACGATGGCGCCAAGGAAAGAATCACCTTATCGCCTTTCCTAATCAACATCTTTATGATATCAATATCGGATCTTACCTTTTTAGCCCCAACGGGGCAAACCTCAACGCATTTTCCACAGGCAATACACAAATCATCTATAACTGAAGCACAATCATTGGCAATTTTTATAGCCTTAACCGGGCAATACCGAATGCATTTGTAGCAATCCTGGCAGTTGTTCTTTTCGGTGTATATGGGTTGTGCTATATTCATAGTATAGGTTTGAAAACTTTATTTAATATTGGGAGAACATTGGTTGGAGTAACCGCCTCGTATTTTTGATTATCAATCCATATTACAGGGCCTTTATTACAAGATTCCGAGCAAAGTTGCCCCTTAAAAGCAACCTTATCCTCTATATTATTAGATTTCAGATACTCTTTAATAACCTCCAAGGTTTCCCTATTCCCCCTTGAAAAGCAAGAACTTCCAAGGCAAATCACTATTTGAATTTTAGCATCTTTCATAAGATTGATATATTTTGAGTTAACAACTATAAACCAAAAACTAAATTGATAGTAGAGAGGAGCTGTTCTTGTACAATGCAATAAGCGATGTATAATCCTCACATATATCGCTAGCCAAAGAACTTTGCAGCTCAACAATACCCTTTGGAATCTCAATACTTCTATGTGTAAAATTCCAAAGCATTTTGATGGAGGAATTGCAAATTATATCGGCAGCAACCTGTGTATCCTTTGAAGGTGTAGCCATTATTGCCAGCACAACGTTCATCCTATGAATAATATCATTGAAATGAAGAGTACTCAAAACCCTAACCCCAGCAATTTCTGTATTCATCAATAATGGGTTGATATCAAAAGCGGCAACAATTCTGATATTACATTTACAAAATCCTTCGTCGGCCAACAAAGTTCTGGCCTGCCGACCACACCCCACCAAACAAGCCTCTTCCACCCTATAGTATCCCAAACAATTCGAGATTAGCTGAAGCAATAAACCCACACTGAATATCTCTCTCACACCATCGGAAAAACCCAACAAGGAAAAATCCTGCCGAATTGTAGAAATATCAACATGCTGGAAGTCTGCAAGTGACGAGATAGAAGTCTCGGTTCTTCCTTTTACTGCAAGTATCCTTAAACTTTTCAGGTAGTTCTTAAGCCTTATAAGTAAATCGGCGTCGATTGTTTTTACAGTATCTGATATTGACAAAGGTGTTTGCATTTTCAAAATATTTTAGTTTTCAACACATTACAAAATCACCTAAAATCGATTAAAGAGTTAGTTAGATAATATCTTTTTTAAGTATTCATCTATTGCCTTTGCTGCTTTACGCCCGGCCTCCATTGCCAAAATCACAGTAGCGGCACCAGTAACAGCATCGCCACCAGCAAAAACGCCTGTACGTGTAGTTGCCCCTGATGCATCTGTCACATAAACCCCACCCCATTTCTCAGCAGTAAGGCCATAAGTAGTATTAACCACCAATGGATTTGGAGATGTTCCCAACGACATTATCACCATATCACAAGGAACTATAAATTCAGAATTAGGAATAACCTCCGAACTCCTACGCCCCTTTGAATCGGGTTCGCCAAGCTGCATCTTTACACATTCCAAATCTTTCACCCATCCCTTTTCATCTCCTCGTACCTGAACCGGATTGCTCAGGAAACAGAATTCTACGCCTTCTTCTTTTGCATGATGCACCTCTTCAGCACGAGCAGGTAATTCGGCATCGGATCGTCTATAAACAACTTTCACATTAGCGCCAAGCCTTATAGCGCAACGCGCTGCATCCATCGCTACGTTTCCACCACCAACAACAACTACACTTTTTCCAGTATAAACAGGAGTATCATAATCAGAATCAAACGCTTTCATAAGGTTGATCCTTGTCAAAAACTCATTGGCAGATACAACTCCGTTAAGATTCTCGCCAGGAATATTCATAAATTTTGGTAATCCCGCACCGGAACCAATGAATACTGCTCCGTAGCCCTCTTTATTCATCAAATCGTCAATCGTAATTGTTCTACCAATAATTACATCTGGTTCAAACCTGACACCGAGTTTTTTCAGATTATTGATCTGTTGATTTACAACATCTTTTGGAAGTCGAAACTCAGGAATTCCATAAACAAGAACACCTCCAGGCAAATGCAAAGCTTCAAAAACCGTTACTTTATAACCCCATTTTGCTAAATCCGAAGCGCACGACAGCCCTGCAGGTCCCGATCCAACTATAGCAACCTTACCTTTTACCGTATGAATTGGTGCAACCAGCTCAATATTGTTCTCACGACTCCAATCTGCTACAAAACGTTCTAACTTCCCTATGGCAACAGGCTGTCCTTTTATTCCTCTAATACAGGCCCCTTCACACTGAGACTCCTGAGGACAAACTCTTCCGCAGATTGCAGGTAAACTTGAGTCCAAATCAATAACCTTTGCGGATTCAAGCAAATCGCCATTTTTAAGGTGATTTATAAATTGAGGTATCTTTATAGAAACAGGGCAAGCAGCAACGCATTTTGGATTTTTGCATCCCAAGCACCTTGATGCCTCCTCCTGAGCGTCGGCCAAACTATACCCCAAGCAAACCTCGTCAAAGTTATTCCTGCGAACAGATGCTAGCTGTTCCGACACTGCAACCCTTTTATTTACATCTCTCATTATGCAGTCCTCCCAATTTTACAGATATGATTTTTATGCTCTAATGCCCTAAGCTTTAACCCCTCCTCTGTTCTATACATATTCAATCGACGAATCGCCTCATCAAAATCAACCTTGTGAGCATCAAACTCAGGCCCATCAACACAGGTAAAAACTGTTTTGCCATCAACCGTAACCCTGCAAGCACCACACATTCCAGTCCCATCGACCATAAGAGTATTTAAACTGGCAATAGTTGATATGCCGTATCTCTTTGTGCAATCAGCCACAGATTTCATCATCATCATTGGGCCCACCGTAATTACATAATCGTACTTTTTACCATCAGAAACCAACTGGCTTAAAACATCCGTAACCAAACCCGAATAGCCAGCACTACCGTCGTTTGTTGATATATATAAATTGTCGCAAACAACCCCAATTTCATCTGAAAGAATAAGTAACTCACTAGTCCTTGCTCCAAGAACTACATCAACGATTGCTCCACATTTATTTAGAAATTTTACCTGCGGATAAATTGGTGCAGCACCAACACCTCCAGCGATAAACAAGAAGCGATGTTTTGAAATATCTTCAACACTCAAATGGGTAAACTCCGAAGGTTGTCCTAATGGTCCTGCAAAATCAAGAAAAGAATCACCCTCCTCTAAAGTGCAAATGATACGAGTACTTGCCCCCAATGCTTGAATCACAATTGTAACAGTACCTTTTACCGTATTATAGTCGGCAATTGTTAAAGGAATTCGTTCGCCTTTACTGTACGCTCGCACTATCACAAATTGGCCAGGTTTTGCCGACAAGGCCACACGAGGAGCTTCAACCTCCATTAAATAAATATCCTTAGCTAAAATCTTTTTCTTTACAATCTTAAACATGACCAAGAATTTTAAAGGGGCGAAAGCTTACGCCCCATGAGTTTATCTAGAAGTTAACTGATTGACCGTAGTAAATTGCTGTAAGCAACTTTTTAAAGTCTTCGGCATTGGTTGATCTTGGGTTGCAACCTGTACAAGCATCTTCAACCGCATTGTTGGCTATTCTATCCAAGTTGTTCTTGAAATCGCTCTCCTTAACACCGTACTCTTTCAGAGTTGAAGGGATCTCCATTTTACAGTTTAAATTTTCAAGTAATTCAACATAAGAATCAACAAGTTCGGCGGAAGTGCTTCCTTTTAAACCCAAGAATTTTGCAATATCGGCATATCGCTCAGCACAACACTTTTGGTTATAACGCACTACATAAGGCAAGTAAATTGCATTAGCACAACCATGTGGTATATGGAAAATGGCACCAGTCTTATGGGCTAAACTATGAGTAATTCCTAACAGAGCATTGGAGAACGCCATTCCTGCTAAGCACTGTGCAATATGCATTTTCTCGCGAGCAACCTTATTGCCATTGTAAGAATCAATCAAATTGTCAATAATCATTTGAATTGCCTTTAATGCTAAAGGATCAGAGAAGTCGCTACGAGCAGATGCAACGTACGCTTCAGTTGCATGGGTCAATGCATCCATCCCTGTATGTGCAGTTAACTGCTTAGGCATAGTCTCTGCCAATGCTGAATCGAGAATTGCGATATCTGGAGTGATCTCAAAATCAGCCAAAGGATACTTTATCCCTTTCGAATAATCTGTAATAACGGAGAATGCGGTAACTTCAGTAGCAGTTCCACTGGTTGAAGGTATTGCAATAAATCTTGCTTTGTTTCTAAGCTGTGGGATGTTGAAGGGTTTTGCAACTTCTTCAAATTTTGCCTCGGGATGCTCGTAAAAAATCCACATTGCCTTAGCGGCATCAATTGGAGAACCTCCCCCTATGGATACAATCCAATCAGGATTATACTCACGCATTGCCGCAGCACCTTGCATTACAGTCTCTACGGAAGGATCAGGCTCAACACCTTCAATCAATCTAACATCCAATCCTGCTTCTTTCAAATAGGACTCAACCTTATCCAAAAAGCCAAAGCGCTTCATAGAACCACCCCCTACTACAATCATCGCTCTTTTTCCTTTAATGGATTTAAGAATCTCTAAAGAATTCTCTCCAAAATAGATGTCTCTTGGTAATGTAAATCGTGCCATAATCTTATTTTTTAGTTTAACTTATTGTTATTTAATTAACACTTCGATATACATTTTCCAACACTCGTGCCAACAAATATTAAACACTGATTAACAACGAATTATATCAACACGTATAGATTTTACACATTATTTTACTGTATTATTTTAGGACAAAAGAGTCGATTCTTATTGCTCAATATTAGGACAGCGTCCTATTTCTGATCAAAACTCATCTGGAAACAAAAAAAAGGGTCTATCAATTAGACCCTTCTGCAATTTGTCAATCATAAAATGGTTATATCTGAATTGAATACTGCTTACATTTTAAGTACAGAGTGTTGCGGCTTATACCTAATATTTTTGATGCTTTGGAGATATTACCATTACAAAGTTCAATTGTTCTACACACAGCCTCGCATTCAATATCGGCCAAGGATTTTAACTTTGTTTCTTTTAAATTTTCTTGGTTAGTCAACGGACTAGATTCTCCGTAATACTTCTTTCTAAACTCTTGCTCATTCTGAACATCGAGCAAAATCTGACCGTTGAGATTCACGGTTTTCTCAATAAAATTCTCAAGTTCTCTAATATTGCCGGGCCATTCGTACCTAAGCAACATTTGATATGTTTCACTATCAATACTTGGCACCTCCTTGTTAAGTTTTATGGCCTTGCTATTCATAAAGAATTTAATAAGCAACGGTATGTCCTCCTTACGCTCTCTAAGAGGGGGAATTTTAAGAGGAATGACACTTAATCGATAGTATAAATCTAGTCGAAAATTATTAGAATCGATCAGTTCTTTAAGATCCTTATTTGTTGCAGCAATAATTCTTACATCCAATGGAATAGTTTTGCTCCCACCTACCCTGCAAATTTCGCCTTCCTGAATAGCACGTAACAGTTTAACCTGCATATCCATTGGCATCTCGCCAATTTCGTCCAAAAACAAGGTTCCACCATTAGCCAGTTCAAATTTTCCGGGTCGTCCACCCTTCTTTGCACCAGTAAAAGCGCCATCCTCATATCCAAACAATTCACTCTCAATTAATGACTCTGGAATTGCACCACAATTTACAGCAACAAAACTAGAATCACGCCTTGAACTCTCGTTATGCATCGCTTGAGCAAAAACTTCCTTTCCCGTACCACTCTCGCCGGTAATCAATATAGTAGAAGGACTATTCGCTACATTTCTGGCAAAATCGATAACGCGTCTAATCGATTCGCTTGTCCCGATAATATCATCAAAAACATAATGGGCATTCATACCTGTGTACTTATTCACAATTTTGTACACCCTTTTCATATCTCTAAAAGTAAGGACTACGCCATGTACATTAAAATCATCGAGAATTATTGGCATAGCATTCATCATAAATGTTCCTTTTAACGGAATATTTTTAATGGCAATCTCCTCATCAAGTATTCTATTGGAGCAGCTAATAACTTTCCAGATATCGTTCCATTTATCGAGATAATCGCTTATATGCTTTCCTTTTAATGCATCCCTTTCGATACCGAATAAATTACAAGAAGTATTATTAACCCTAGAAATATACCCTTCGGTATCCACTGTAAAAATAGCAAAAGATAAGTTATTAATTATAGCATCTAAATGCCTTGATGTTTCGTGTAACTCTCGGTTTAGTATCGTATTCTTAAGATCTTGTTCAATTGACTTAACTGCGGCCACAACTAAACCCAGAGTATGAGGATGTACAAGGTTATATTTTCCAGTTAAATTGATTAGACCAATGATATCGCCTTGAGAGTTATGGATTGGTGCAGACGAGCATGTCCACCGGTGATAAGCATTTATAAAGTGTTCCTGAGCGGTTACCTGTATAGGTCTATCCTCACGTATTGCAAGCCCCATAGCATTGGTTCCAACACTGTCCTCCGCCATGTATGCTCCTTTTATCATATTCAATGCCTTGGCATCCTTTACTGTTTCAGAATCACCAAGTAAATCAAGAATACAGCCATTACCATCGGTAAGAATAATAACAAAACCCGAACCTCTAACAATATCATAAAGATTATGAATAATCGGAATTGCTGTATTGATAAGTGACTCGTTGTCTATTAACAACTTTCTCAGGTCTTCGCCCTGCAAAATCTTCTTAGGAAAAAGCAAATCATGCTCTATTCCGTAATTAGCACTTCTACAGTGTGATTTTTCAATTATTTCATCCATAGCAACATATCATTAACGATATTCATCTCACATCACAAGTTACTTTGCACAATGATACGAAAATTAAAATCTATTATTATTTAATTAACAGATGTTTTAGAGTATAAAAAAAGAATGCTGTGCAGCATTCTTCTATTTTATGATCGGATAATTAGCAGAAGAGAGCAAAAACTTATGCAACGCCTCCCTTTCCACCAAAATTCATGGGGAATGGAGGCATTCCTTCACTTCCCTCGGGTAATTTTATAGTTCCCATATTCGACTCAAACTTTGAGATATTATCCTGCAACGCTAAAAGTAACCGCTTTGCATGGTCAGGAGTTAGTATTATTCTACTCTTTACCTGTGCCTTGGGAATACCAGGCATAACTCTAACAAAATCGATTATAAATTCCGACGAAGAATGAGTAATAACAGCCAAGTTGGAATAAACACCTTGCGCAACCTCATCGTTTATCTCAATATTAATTGGATTCATCTTATTATCGCTCATAGCATAAAGTATTAAAAAGGTTTAAAATGCTAAATTAACTAAAATAACTTGAAATATGTGTATTTAAAGATGCTATTACAATACAAAAAGAGTTGACCTTACGATCAACTCTTACATGTTAATACTTATAGTGATTACTCTTCGTCAACACTTACTGCACTTTTAGATCTTTCAATCAAATCGTGCTCATCCTTTGAGTAAACTACCAATCTATCGAATTCGCGAAGACCTGTACCTGCTGGAATTAAGTGTCCACAAATTACATTCTCCTTCAGTCCTTCCAAGTTATCCTCCTTACCGAAGATAGCGGCCTCATTAAGAACTTTGGTTGTCTCCTGGAATGAAGCAGCCGACATGAAACTGTTGGTTTGAAGTGCAGCCCTTGTGATACCCTGAAGCACCTGACTCGATGTTGCAGGAACTGCATCACGAGCTTGGATTAACTTCATATCTTTACGTTTAAACTTAGAGTTCTCATCACGGAGCATTCTTGCAGTAATAATTTGCCCTGGACGATATCCTACTGCATCTCCGGCTTCAACAACCACCTTCTTGTCGAAGATATAGTCGTTCTCCTCAATAAACTCCCACTTATCAACAATTTGTTTTTCGAGGAAGCGTGTATCGCCTGGATCGTCAATCTCAACCTTACGCATCATCTGACGAACTATTACCTCAAAGTGCTTATCGTTAATCTTCACACCCTGTAAGCGGTAAACTTCCTGAACCTCATTCACAATGTATTCCTGAACTTTAGTAGGTCCTTTGATTGCAAGAATATCACCAGGAGTAATTGCACCATCGGATAGAGGAATACCTGCCTTTACATAGTCGTTCTCCTGTACAAGGATTTGTTTTGACAGTGGAACTAAGTATTTCTTAACCTCACCTGTTTTTGAAGTAACGTTAATTTCGCGGTTACCTCGTTTAATCTTTCCAAATGTTACCTCACCATCAATTTCAGAAACAATGGCTGGGTTGGATGGGTTACGAGCCTCAAACAACTCCGTAACACGGGGAAGACCACCGGTGATGTCGCCCGATTTACCCATTGCACGAGGAATCTTAACAATGATTTCACCAGCAATTACAGAGCTACCCTCATCCACTACAATATGAGATGAAACAGGGATGTTGTAAAGACGAATAACTTCACCTTTCTCATCAGTAATCTTAATTGCAGGGTTCTTTGTTTTATCGCGAGAATCAACAACAACTTTTTCTCTATAGCCCGTTTGCTCATCGGACTCTTCCTTGAATGTAACATCCTTAATCAGAGAATCGAATGCAACCTTACCAGCAACCTCCGAAATAATAACGGCATTCCAAGGATCCCATTCGCAAATGAGTTTGCCTTTCTTAACAGTATCCTCGTTGTTGATATACAACTTAGAACCGTAAGGAATTGTATGGGTCGATAGAGTAATTCCTGTATTAAGGTCAACAATACGCATTTCGGCCAAACGACCAATAACAATATTGTACTTTTCACCATTCTCGTCTTCGCGAACAACAGTTTTTAGTTCCTCAATCTCTGCTCTACCGTCAAAACGAGCTATAATTTTCGAATCCGAAATAATATTCGATGCAGTACCTCCGACGTGGAATGTACGAAGTGTTAACTGAGTACCTGGTTCTCCAATACTTTGAGCCGCAATAACACCTACAGCCTCGCCCCTCTGAACCATTCGGCCTGTAGCCAAGTTACGTCCGTAACATTTTGCACAAACGCCCTTACGCGACTCACAGGTTAACACCGAACGAATCTCAACCTGTTCGATTGGAGAGTTTTCAATTTCCGACGCAATCTCCTCGGTAACCTCTTCCCCAGCAGCAACAATTAGTTTACCTGTTAATGGATGGTAAACATCGTGTACAGTTGTACGACCAAGAATTCTTTCGTATAGAGTTTCTACAACCTCCTCGTTCTTCTTAATTGCAGTGGCAACCAATCCTCGAAGAGTTCCGCAGTCGGGCTCTGTTATAATAACATCCTGTGATACGTCAACCAAACGACGGGTTAGATAACCAGCATCGGCAGTTTTAAGCGCAGTATCGGCAAGACCCTTACGAGCACCGTGAGTTGAGATGAAGTACTCAAGAACCGAAAGACCCTCTTTAAAGTTTGAAAGAATTGGGTTTTCGATGATCTCATTACCAGTTGCTCCCGATTTTTGAGGTTTAGCCATAAGACCACGCATACCGCAAAGCTGACGAATCTGCTCCTTCGAACCACGAGCTCCGGAGTCAAGCATCATGTAAATTGAGTTGAATCCTTGTTTATCGCCAGATAGGTTCTTAAGTAGAGTCAAAGTCAACTTAGCATTCGTATGTGTCCAGATATCAATTATCTGATTATAACGCTCATTGTTTGTGATAAGACCCATGTTATAGTTGCCCATTACCTCGTCAACTTGTTCGTAGCCTTCTTCAACAAGTTGTACTTTTTCATCAGGAACAACTACATCGTTAAGGTTGAATGATAGTCCGCCCTTGAACGCCATGTAGTATCCTAAATCCTTGATATCGTCGAGGAACTGAGCTGTGCGAGATGTACCTGTCTTCTTCAATGTTGTACCGATAATATCGCGAAGTGATTTTTTTGTAAGTACTTCGTTCAAATATCCCATTTCTTTTGGCACATACTGATTAAAAATAACGCGGCCAACTGTTGTTTCAACAATAGGATGCGTTAAATTACCTTCGGCATCAGTTAAGTTTAAACGAACCTTAATGATTGCATGAAGATCTACAGCTTTCTCATTGTATGCAATAATGACTTCCTCAGGTGAATAGAAAATCAAACCTTCACCTTTTGCACCCTTACGTTGTTTTGTAATATAGTACAAGCCCAAAACCATGTCCTGAGAAGGAACAGTGATAGGAGCTCCATTGGCAGGGTTAAGAATGTTATGGGAACCCAACATCAATATTTGAGCTTCAAGCACTGCTTCGTTGCTCAATGGCAAGTGTACAGCCATTTGGTCACCGTCGAAGTCGGCGTTGAACGCAGTACAAGAAAGTGGATGCAACTGAATAGCTTTACCCTCGATTAGTTTAGGCTGGAAAGCCTGAATACCTAATCGGTGCAAAGTAGGAGCACGGTTCAACATTACTGGATGACCTTTAAGAACGTTCTCAAGGATATCCCAAACTACTGGATCCTTACGATCAACAATCTTTTTGGCCGATTTTACAGTCTTAACAATTCCTCTCTCGATTAACTTACGGATAACAAATGGTTTGTATAGCTCAGCAGCCATATCCTTTGGTAATCCGCACTCGTGCATTTTTAATTCTGGACCAACAACAATTACCGAACGTGCAGAGTAGTCAACACGTTTACCAAGTAAGTTCTGACGGAAACGACCTTGTTTTCCCTTCAAACTGTCGCTAAGAGATTTCAAAGGACGGTTTGCATCGGTTTTTACAGCGTTGGATTTACGAGAGTTGTCGAACAATGAATCAATAGCCTCTTGAAGCATACGTTTCTCGTTACGGAGAATAACTTCAGGTGCCTTAATTTCAATAAGTCTCTTGAGACGATTGTTTCGAATAATAACTCTACGGTATAAATCATTCAAGTCCGAGGTAGCGAATCTTCCACCATCCAAAGGAACTAAAGGACGTAATTCTGGTGGAATAACAGGAATAACCTTTAGGATCATCCATTCAGGCTTATTAACCTCTTTCGACTCACGGAAAGCTTCAACAACATGCAAGCGCTTTAAAGCTTCGCTCTTACGTTGCTGTGATGTTTCTGTGCCAGCTTTATGGCGTAAATCGTACGACATTTCATCCAAGTCAAGTCTGGTAAGGAGTGTATTTAAAGCCTCAGCTCCCATGCCTGCAATAAACTTATTTGGATCACTATCGTCAAGGTATTGGTTTTCCTTTGGTAAGGTATCCAGAATATCAAGATATTCTTCCTCCGTTAAGAAATCAAGATACTTAACTCCATCGGCAGCCTTAATACCGGGGTTGATAACCACGTAGCGCTCATAGTAAATAATTGCATCCAATTTTTTGGAAGGCAATCCCAGTAAATAGCCAATTTTATTGGGTAACGATCTGAAGTACCAAATATGAGCTACTGGTACAACTAAATTGATGTGCCCCATTCTTTCACGGCGAACTTTCTTTTCAGTAACCTCCACACCGCAGCGGTCGCAAACAATTCCTTTGTAACGAATACGTTTGTACTTACCGCAGTGGCATTCATAATCCTTAACAGGACCAAAAATGCGCTCACAGAAAAGTCCGTCGCGTTCAGGTTTATATGTTCTATAGTTGATGGTTTCGGGTTTTAGCACTTCCCCACTCGACCGCTCAAGAATTTCCTCAGGCGATGCAAGGCTGATAGTAATCTTTGAAAAGTTGCTTTTAACCTTATTTTCCCTTCTGAACGACATAGTATGAATATTAAATAGTTAAGTCTTGCTTTGTAAACTGGGAGTTTTACCTCCCAGTGTGATAATGCAAAACGTGTTAATCAAGGTTAATGCTTAACCCTAAACCACGCAATTCGTGCAACAATACATTCAGTGACTCAGGTATACCTGCTTGTGGCATTGACTCACCCTTAACAATTGATTCGTAAGCTTTTGCTCTACCAACAACGTCATCGGACTTGATGGTAAGAATCTCCTGTAGGATGTGCGATGCTCCAAACGCTTCAAGAGCCCATACCTCCATCTCACCAAAACGCTGACCTCCAAACTGAGCTTTACCGCCAAGAGGTTGCTGAGTGATAAGGGAGTATGGTCCAATAGAACGAGCGTGCATCTTGTCGTCAACCATATGGCCTAGTTTAAGCATATAGATAACTCCCACAGTTGCAGGTTGGTCGAAACGCTCACCAGTACCTCCATCGTATAGATAAGTTGTACCAAAACTTGGTAGTCCTGCCTTATCTGTATATGAAGTGATATCCTCCAACGAAGCTCCGTCGAAGATTGGAGTACTGAAACGCTCTCCAAGTTTCAAACCAGCCCAACCAAGAACTGTTTCGTAAATCTGTCCAAGGTTCATACGCGAAGGCACACCTAGAGGGTTCAGAACGATATCAACGGTGCTTCCATCTTCAAGGTATGGCATATCCTCGTCGCGAACAACCTTAGCAACAATACCCTTGTTACCGTGACGACCAGCCATCTTATCTCCAACCTTAATCTTACGCTTCTTAGCAATGTAAACCTTTGCCAATTGCATAATACCGGCTGGCAGCTCATCTCCAATGGTCACGTTGAACTTCTTACGCTTGTACTCAGCATCGTACTCTTTCCATTTTAAGATGTAGTTCTGAATAACAGCCTTAATGAGATCGTTCTTCTGCTTATCGGTAGTCCACTTGTTCGGATTAACGTTCATATAGTCAATCTCAGCAAGCATCTTTTGGGTAAACTTAACTCCACGAGGAATGATCTCCTGCCCAAAGTTGTCAGATACTCCCTGAGATGTTTTGCCATTTACAAGTACAAACAGTTTATCAACTAACTTGTTGAGCAAATCGGCAGCATGGCGGTTAAATTCGTTGTCAATTTTCTCGAGAATTCCTTTCTCGTTAGTTTTAGCCTTCTTGGCCTCTTTCTCATCTTTAATAGCACGAGAGAAAAGCATTTTATCGACAACAACACCATGCAACGATGGAGATGCCTTTAATGACGCATCTTTCACATCACCGGCCTTATCCCCAAAGATTGCTCTAAGTAACTTTTCTTCTGGTGTTGGATCCGATTCACCTTTAGGTGTAATCTTACCTATTAATATATCGCCAGGAACAACATTTGCGCCTATACGAATCATACCATTCTCATCAAGGTTCTTGGTAGCTTCTTCCGAAACGTTAGGAATATCGGAAGTAAGTTCCTCCATCCCTCGTTTGGTGTCGCGTACCTCAAGAATGTACTCATCGATATGGATTGATGTGAAGTAATCCTCGCGGATTAATCGTTCACTAACCACAATAGCATCCTCAAAGTTATAACCCTTCCAGGGCATGAAAGCCACTTTAAGGTTACGACCTAAAGCCAATTCGCCTTTGCTTGTTGCATAACCCTCTGTTAAAATTTGTCCTTTCTTAATTTCTTGACCTTTTCTAACAATTGGTTTTAGGGTGATAGAGGTATTCTGGTTTGTTTTCTTGAACTTAGGAAGTCTATAACGCTTCGACTCAGGATCGAAACTAGCAAATATCTCATCCTCGGTTCTATTGTAACGAACAACAATCTCGTCAGCATCTACATACTCAACAATACCATCCTCCTCAGCAACAACCTGCACACGACTATCTCTTACGACTGGTCCTTCTAGCCCTGTTCCAACAATAGGAGCCTCAGGATTTAGAAGAGGTACAGCTTGGCGCATCATGTTTGATCCCATCAACGCACGGTTAGCGTCATCGTGTTCTAAGAACGGAATTAAAGAAGCAGCAATAGAGGCAATTTGATTTGGAGCAACGTCCATCAAGTCGACTGTTTCCTTCTCCGATAGAGGGAAATCACCCTCGTAGCGAGCTTTTACTCGAGGATTAACAAACACGCCATCCTCGGCAAGTGGAGCATTCGCCTGAGCAATAATTTTTGCCTCTTCCTCCTCTGCACTGAGGTAAACAACATCAGCATCGGTTAAACCTACCTTTCCGTTATCGGTTTTACGATAAGGCGTTTCGATAAATCCTAACTCGTTTATACGAGCAAACACGCATAACGATGATATAAGGCCGATGTTTGGACCTTCTGGTGTTTCAATTGGACATAAACGTCCGTAATGTGTATAGTGTACGTCACGAACCTCGAAACCTGCACGTTCACGCGATAAACCACCTGGTCCTAATGCAGATAAACGACGCTTGTGGGTCATCTCTGCAAGAGGGTTGGTTTGATCCATGAATTGCGATAGCTGGTTGGTTCCAAAGAACGAGTTAATTACCGACGATAAGGTCTTAGAATTGATCAAATCAATTGGAGTAAATACCTCGTTATCGCGAACGTTCATTCTCTCACGAATTGTTCTAGCCATACGAGCTAGACCTACACTGAACTGAGCGGCTAACTGCTCACCTACTGTACGGACACGGCGGTTACTCAAGTGGTCGATATCATCTACATCAGCCTTTGAATTGACTAATTCAATCAAATACTTGATAATTTCAATAATATCCTCCTTGGTAAGGACCTTGGTATCCTGAGGTGTATTCAGGTTTAGTTTCTTATTGATACGGTAACGTCCTACCTCACCTAAATCGTAACGTTTATCGGAGAAGAATAACTTATCGATAACATCACGGGCAGTAGCCTCGTCGGGTGGCTCGGAGTTACGGAGCTGGCGATAGATGTGAACCACTGCCTCTTTTTCAGAGTTACAGGGATCTTTCTGCAGCGTATTATAAATAATGGCAAAATCAGATATGCTCTGGTTCTCTTTATGGATTAGAATCGATTTAGCACCAGAATCAACAATTTCATCGATATGTTCATTCTCAATAATGGTTTCGCGATCAAGAATAACCTCATTACGTTCGATGGAAACCACCTCACCGGTATCCTCATCCACAAAATCCTCAACCCATGTTTTTAATACACGGGCGGCTAATCGCTGGCCAACAACTTTCTTAAGGTTTACTTTGGAAACCTTAATCTCATCGGCCAAGTTGAATATTTCAAGAATATCCTTATCACTTTCGAAACCAATGGCACGTAACAGCGTGGTTACGGGTAACTTCTTCTTACGGTCGATGTAGGCATACATCACATTGTTGATGTCGGTAGCAAACTCAATCCACGATCCCTTGAATGGAATAATACGAGCCGAATAAAGTTTGGTGCCATTAGGATGCACACTTTGACCAAAGAAAACCCCTGGCGAACGGTGTAACTGTGAAACAACAACTCGTTCTGCACCATTAATAACAAAAGTACCCCTAGGAGTCATGTAAGGAATAGTGCCCAAGTAAACATCTTGAACCACTGTATCAAAATCCTCATGCTCAGGGTCGGTACAATAAAGTTTTAATTTTGCCTTAAGCGGAACGCTAAAGGTCAATCCACGATCTAAGCATTCCTCAATGGAATATCTTGGTGGATCTACATAATAATCGAGGAATTCCAGAACAAAGTTGTTTCTGGTATCTGTAATAGGAAAATTCTCTAAAAAAACCTGAAAAAGTCCCTCGCGCTTTCTCTCTTCAGGCGTTGTTCCCAACTGAAAGAATTCAACAAATGACTTTAGTTGAATCTCCAAAAAGTCAGGATAATCAAAACGACTCTTAGTTTTAGAGAAGTTAATTCTGATGTTATTGTTATTTTGAGACATTGCGTTGGAATTTGTTGAACCGTAAAACATAACAATAAAAAGGCTTAGAATCTATTTTCATAGATCCTAAACCTTATACCTAATATAGGCTTGTGCTATTTAAGTTCAACTTCTGCTCCTGCTTCTTCTAGTTGTGCTTTTAGAGACTCAGCTTCTTCCTTTGAAGCACCTTCTTTAACTGCCTTAGGAGCAGCATCTACAAGGTCTTTAGCTTCTTTAAGTCCTAAACCAGTAAGTTCTTTTACTAATTTAACAACTTGAAGTTTAGCACCACCAGCTGATTTTAGAATAACATCAAATGAAGTTTTTTCAGCAGCTGCGGCACCACCAGCAGCAGGTGCAGCGGCAACAGCAACAGCGGCTGCAGCAGGCTCAATGCCATATTCGTCTTTTAGAATCTTGGCTAATTCGTTAACTTCTTTAACTGACAAGTTTACCAAGTCTTCTGCAAATTTTTTAAGATCTGCCATTTTGCTAAGTATTAAATTGATTTTAAACTAAAATTATTTTTCCTTTTCAGAAAGTGTTTTAACAACACCAGATAGAATATTTCCACCAGATTGTAGTGAAGAGATAACATTCTTTGCAGGTGATTGCAACAGTGCAATAACATCAGCAATAAGCTCATTTTTGCTCTTAAGTGATGCAAGTGCTTCTAGTTGATTTTCTCCTACATATATAGACTCCTCTACAAAGGCAGCTTTCAGTAAGGGTTTTGGAAATTCTCTACGAAAATCCTTGATTAGCTTAGCTGGTACATTACCAGTTTCAGTAAACATTACTGAAGTTGAACCCTTAAGACTTTCAAACATTGCGGTAAAATCAGATTTTCCGCTACGCTCAAGGGCTTTCTTCAGAAGGGTATTTTTTACCACTACCAATTTCACCTGCTTTTCAAAGCATACTCTTCTGAGTTTGCTAGTTACTTCAGCGTTTAATTCCGAAGTATCCGCAAGGTAAAAATGTGGATAATGTTTAATCTGCTCGGTAAGCTTATCAATCAATAAATTTTTATCTTCCCTTCTCATAGTAAATTGGGTCTGTGAAACGGTTATTAATTCGCCGCTGAGATTGTCTTAGTGTCTATGGATAAACCAGGGCTCATCGTTGTTGAAATAAAGATACTCTTAATGTAAGTACCCTTAGCCGATGATGGTTTCAACTTAATAATTGTGTTGATAAACTCCATAGCGTTGTCGACGATTTTCTCAGGCTCGAATGAAACCTTCCCGATTGATGAGTGGATAATACCGAACTTATCAACCTTGAAGTCAATCTTACCCTGTTTAACCTCCTTAACAGCTTTATCAACTTCCATTGTTACAGTGCCGCTTTTGGGGTTAGGCATAAGACCACGTGGACCTAAAACACGACCTAGAGCACCAATCTTTGCCATAACTGTTGGCATTGTAATGATAACATCTACATCAGTCCATCCACCTTTGATCTTCTCGATATATTCATCAAGACCTACAAAATCGGCTCCTGCTTGTTTAGCAGCTTCTTCTTTATCAGGTGTACAGAGTACGAGTACTCTGACAGCTTTTCCTGTACCGTGAGGAAGTGTAACCACGCCACGAACCATTTGGTTTGCTTTGCGTGGGTCTACACCTAAACGTACATCGATATCAACCGATGCATCAAATTTGGTGTAAGTAATCTCCTTCAACAGTGCTGCTGCATCAGAAAGTTTATATTGCTTGTTAGAATCGGTTTTCGACAGAGCAAGCTTCCTGTTTTTAGTCAGTTTAGTCATTGCGCAAAAGAGGTTTTAATGTTAATTACCCGGAAATTCTCCGGTTACAGTAATACCCATGCTCCGGGCTGTACCTGCTACCATCTTCATCGCAGACTCCAGAGTGAAGCAGTTCAAATCGGGCATCTTGTCTTGAGCAATCTGCCTAACTTGTTCCCAGGTTACTGAGGCAATTTTTTTCCTGTTTGGCTCAGCCGACCCACTTTGTTGCTTTGTAACTTCAAGCAACTGTACTGGTACGGGAGGGGTTTTAACAACAAAATCGAATGATTTGTCGCTGTAAACAGTTATCACAACAGGTAATACTTTACCTGCTTGTGCCTGAGTTCTTGCATTGAATTGTTTGCAGAACTCCATAATGTTTACCCCTTTGGAGCCAAGAGCAGGACCAATTGGGGGTGATGGGTTTGCCGCACCACCTTTAACCTGGAGCTTAATAAATCCAGCAACTTCCTTAGCCATAATGCTTGTGCTCTTTAGTTTTTTACTCCTTTTCTACTTGCATAAAACTTAACTCCAGCGGAGTTTTACGGCCGAAGATTTTCACCATAACCTTCAGCTTCTTCTTTTCGTCATTTACCTCTTCGATGATACCAGAAAAGGAATTAAACGGACCGTCTATTACCTTTACTGTTTCACCTACATAGTAAGGAACATTCAATTCCTCTTCGCTATCGACTAACTCATCTACCTTTCCGAGAATTCTGTTTACCTCAGATGTACGAAGAGGAATAGGGTCACCTGTTCTAGGGTCACCTAAAAAGCCCATAACGTTAGGAATATTCTTCAAAATATGAGGAATTTCACCTACCAAAGCAGCCTCAATTAGGACATAGCCAGGATAGAAAATTCTCTCCTTGCTGATCTTTTTACCATTTCTAATTTGGTAAACCTTCTCAGTAGGAATAAGAACCTGAGAAATAAAGTCCTCTAGTTTTAAACGATTAATTTCGTTCTCAACATACTCCTTTACTTTCTTCTCTTTTCCTCCAATGGCCCTAAGAACATACCATTTCTTTACATTCTCTTCCATTTCAGTCCTTAACAGGCTTATTAGTTAAGCATTTGGTAGATAACCTTCATCATGTTCTCAAAGCTGATGTCCATGACGAATACCACCAGTGCGATTAATAGGGAAGCGATCATAACAATTAATGCACTGGATTGAAGTTCTTTCCATGTTGGCCACGAAACTTTTTGCACCATTTCGGTGTAAACTTCGTGAAAGTATTGTGTTATCTTCATGATAAACAAAGATTATTTTTGCACGGGAGGAGCGACTCGAACGCCCGACACTCGGTTTTGGAGACCGATGCTCTACCAACTGAGCTACACCCGTGTATAAAGGTTGATAGGACAACTCCTATCAACCTATAAATATTACTCTACAATTTCAACAACCTGACCAGCACCTACTGTACGTCCACCTTCGCGGATAGCAAAACGTAGGTTTTGGTTGATAGCAACTGGGTAGATAAGTTCTACTGTAATAGTTACGTTATCGCCAGGCATTACCATCTCAACACCTTCTGGAAGAATGATCTCACCAGTTACGTCAAGAGTACGTAAGTAGAATTGAGGACGATAGTGATTGTGGAATGGAGTGTGACGTCCACCTTCCTCTTTCTTCAAAACGTAAATCTCAGCTTTGAATTTAGTGTGAGGAGTGATTGAACCTGGTTTTGCAATAACCATACCACGCTTAATCTCGTTCTTGTCTACACCACGAAGTAGTAAACCTACGTTGTCACCAGCTTCACCACGGTCAAGAATCTTACGGAACATCTCAACACCAGTAACAACTGATTTCTTCTTCTCTGCGCCAAGACCAACGATTTCAATTTCATCGCTAGTGTTGACAACACCAGTTTCAATTCTACCAGTAGCAACAGTACCACGACCAGTGATTGAGAACACGTCCTCAACAGGCATTAGGAAAGGCTTTTCGTTTTCACGTGGAGGAATTGGAATAAAAGTATCAACAGCTTCCATTAACTCCATAACTTTGTCAACCCACTTTGGTTCACCGTTAAGAGCACCAAGAGCAGAACCGCGGATAACAGGAGCGTTGTCGCCATCAAATTGATAGAAACTTAAAAGCTCACGTACTTCCATTTCTACTAGGTCAAGCATCTCAGCATCGTCAACCATATCGCATTTGTTAAGGAAAACAACGATACGAGGAACGTTTACCTGACGAGCAAGTAGGATATGCTCGCGAGTTTGAGGCATAGGACCGTCAGTAGCAGCAACAACAATGATAGCACCATCCATCTGTGCAGCACCAGTAACCATGTTCTTTACATAGTCAGCGTGACCAGGACAGTCAACGTGTGCATAGTGACGGTTTGCTGTTTGATACTCTACGTGAGCGGTATTAATAGTGATACCTCTCTCTTTCTCCTCAGGAGCGTTGTCGATAGAGTCGAAAGAACGGTACTCAGAAAGACCCTTTTCTGCAAGAATTTTGGTAATAGCAGCTGTAAGAGTAGTCTTACCATGGTCTACGTGACCAATGGTTCCGATGTTAACGTGAGGTTTCGACCTATCAAATTTTTCTTTAGCCATAACTTCAGGTATTTAATTTAATTAGAATTTAAAAACTTGATATTCAAATTATTATTGAGCCAATGGCGAGAATTGAACTCGCGACCCCTTCCTTACCAAGGAAGTGCTCTACCCCTGAGCTACATCGGCCTATAGGCAGAGCGGGAGACGAGACTCGAACCCGCGACCCTCAGCTTGGAAGGCTGATGCTCTACCGACTGAGCTACTCCCGCTTATAGTTACCAATTCTCGCATCAAAACTTAACGTTTTGGGTAGTGCTGAATCAATAACGCCTATTTGGTGGGGAGAGCAGGATTCGAACCTACGAAGGCATACGCCAGCAGATTTACAGTCTGCCCCAGTTGGCCGCTTTGGTATCTCCCCAACATTTTTTTAATTCTTTGAGCCGATGGAGGGATTCGAACCCCCGACCAGCTGATTACAAATCAGCTGCTCTGGCCAACTGAGCTACATCGGCGTTGTGTCAAAGATTAAAAGGATTCAATGAACGTTTACCTCTCAAAATCGGATTGCAAATGTATAACAATTTTAAATATGCGCAAAAAAAAAAATCTTTTTTTCGTAACAAAATGAAATGTTTTAAAAGCCTTACTGAAAATGAGATGGTTATAAATCGCCATTTAATCGGTTAAATGCAGAGGTTTAACTTAAACCAATTAGGCCCCCGAAAAGGGCCTAATTGGTTTATTTAGTTTTACTTTTAATTCCCTCTTAGTTTGTCCTTATGTTTTTGAATCTGGGCCTTCAGTGCATCCACGCAATCGTCAACTGCCTCCTCAAACGTTTTAGATTGACGCTGCGCGAACAAATCTGAGCCGGGAACCTTAATTCTAATTTCTGCAATTTTGTTATCCAACTCCTGGCTGTTCTGTAAGCGTAAAAATACTTCCACATCTACAATGTTGTCAAAATAACGCTCAATCTTGTTAACTTTTTTCTCGACAAAATCGGTTAACTTTTTGTCTGCGTCAAATTTAATTGACTGGATCTTGATGTTCATAACAAATCCTCCTTTAAAATTTTAAGCTCGCGGATGAGCTTGGTTATAGTTTCGTTTAAGTTTCTCGAATGTACTATGTGTGTAAACTTGGGTAGCCGATAAGTTGGCATGGCCAAGTAACTCCTTTATCGCGTTTAAATCTGCACCATGATTAAGTAAATGTGTAGCAAATGTGTGACGGAGTACGTGAGGGCTACGTTTCTGCAATGGAGTTATTATTGATAAGTAATGTTTAACTACACGGTAAACAAGTTTTTGATATACAGGTTCACCTTTTAAGGTGAGAAAAAATGATGAACAGTTATATATATCAATTTTTTTTCGACAATGAATATATTTAACTATGGCAGGTTTTAAATCGGGATGCAAGGGTATAATCCTTTCCTTGTTTCCCTTTCCGATAACTCTAATTGTATCGGAAGATAAACTAATTGAATCGGTTTTAAGACCAATCAATTCCGATAAGCGCATCCCCGTAAAATAGAAAAGTAATACTATTAGCAAATTACGATGTCCTTCGTACGAATCACTAAAAAGCGTTTCTGAATCTAATTTTAACATATCAGATTCAGGAACAAACTCGGGAAGCCGTTTGCTCGTTTTGGGAGAAATAACCTTACTTAATGGGTTGATTGATACAATCCCCTCGCGCATTAGATATTTAAAAAACGTACGCAAGGATGACAGTTTTCGATTGGCGCTTCGGGGACTCAAACCCTGTGATATCATTGTTGAAACCCAAGCACGAACATGCCGATGAGTGATGGTTGTGTAGTTAGAACTCGCCTCATCCAGTCCACAGAAAAGCATAAACTGCCTCACATCATCTCCGTATGATCGGAGTGTGTAGGCAGAGTAACCTCTCTCAATTTCAAGATATTTTAAAAAGGAAGCCAGCATATTCTTTGAATGCAATATAACGGTTTTGTTTAGGAAAACAAAAAAAATCAGGCAAAAAAAGCCTGATTATACACTCAAAGAATGTTAATTTTACTCCTCGGTCTGTTGTAGATTTTGGATGTAAATGGCTTTCTTGATTTCTTCTCTACGTTCGATAGAAGGCTTGGTAAATGCCTGACGAGCACGTAGTTCTTTCATAATGCCAGTTTTCTCAAATTTTCTTTTGAATTTCTTGAGAGCCCTTTCAATATTTTCGCCTTCTTTAATTGGTACTATAATCATATTTGTAAATTTTTATGAGGTGCAAAATTATACTTTATTATATTTTTTTCAAAATGATTTTTTATTTTTTTTCGTTTCGGTCCAATTTCAAGTAATAAATCTCGCCTAACATCCACCATTTACCTTACCGTAAAGTAAGGCCTAACCTTATTGAATTTTTCACTAGGAATAAGTTTATTGCTCACTAATTCGCCAATACTATTTATTGTACCCTTCTTACTTCTATAGTATACTATGGCCTTGGCCTGATAATCTGTTAGGTATGGATGATTTTTGAGGTCTTCATAACTTACCAAATTTAAGTTCAAGTGTTTGATGGCTGTACTATCAACCCAAATATTAGGCAGGATTGAACCAATTACCTCGGAACTTAACCCATAAACTTCGGATAACTGACTAACGTTGTAAAATCCGCCTAATAGATCTCTGTATGCAACAATGCGCCGTGCAAACGATCGTCCAATACCTTTTAAATTGGTTAATGAGACGGTATCAGCAGAATTAAGTTCGATGTATACTTTTTGAGGCACTACCTCAATTCTAGAACTATCACATCGCAATTTGGCCGAAGAGATTTTTACCCAAGGTTTAAGCTTCTGAAATGTAAAAGAGTCGATGACATGTATTTTAGAAAGATCATCCGCAATTTTGAATTGGCCTCCTTTATTCCTGTAGTTAATTACAACCTGAGCCTGCTTGGGCGATAAACCCAAGTCAACCAAACTATCAATGCTTACTGAATTAGGATCGAAATAGAAATACTTTACCTTTTTAGTAATGGGGAGTTCCTCTTTAAGAACTGAATGATAAACATTTTTCTTTTCAGGCTCAATGTAGTGAAGAGAACTAAAAAAACTATCGATCCTCTCATAAGCCGATGTGTTTGGAATAGTCTCTTTTACAATAATATCGCGCAAAAATATGGAGATGATAATTATAATTAGGAGGATGGACGAAAGAACAATTGTTCCATTCCGCTCACTTCTGGTATAAGTGAGAAAATTCTTCAATCTATTTTTATGCCCAACTTTCATATTTTTTACTTTTCAAATTGTAATTTAGTAAATAGTTGTTAATAATTTACTACTTGTAAGCCAAAAACTTAAGAATAAAGAAACCCACCGTGCAAGGTGGGTTTCTGTTCAATTATAATTACGTTATGCTACATCAATTTTAGTTTCTAAGTAAACATCCTGAATGGCATTTAAAATCTTTACACCATCCTCCATGGGTTTCTGAAAAGCCTTTCGTCCGCTAATTAGCCCCATACCTCCAGCACGTTTATTGACTACAGCAGTAAAAACTGCTTCGGCTAAATCGCTGGCACCACTAGATGCACCTCCCGAGTTAATTAAACCCGCACGACCATTATAGCAGTTTACGACTTGATAGCGAGTCAAGTCAATTGGATGATCGCTAGATAGTTGAGTGTAAACCTTATCGTGCGTTTTACCAAAATTAATGGCCTTAAAACCTCCGTTAGTCTCAGGCAACTTCTGCTTAATGATATCGGCCTGAAGTGTTACTCCTAAGTGATTAGCCTGCCCCGTTATATCTGCTGCAACATGGTAATCAACCCCATCCTTTTTGAATGCATTATTGCGCAAGTAGCACCAAAGAACGGTTACCATACCAAGTTCGTGAGCACGTTCAAATGCTTGAGAAACCTCAATAATTTGGCGTGAACTTTCCTCGGAACCAAAATATATTGTGGCACCAACAGCCGTTGCCCCAAGGTTCCAAGCCTCCTCAACCGATCCAAACATGATTTGATCGTATTTATTTGGATAGGTTAACAACTCGTTGTGGTTAATTTTAACAATAAATGGTATTCGATGTGCGTATTTGCGCGATACGGCGGCAAGAACGCCAAAGGTTGAAGCAACTGCATTGGCACCACCCTCAATCGCGAGTTTTACGATATTCTCCGGATCGAAATAAATTGGATTTGGAGCAAATGATGCCCCTGCACTATGCTCAATACCCTGATCGACAGGGAGAATGGACAAGTAGCCAGACCCTGCTAAACGACCATGATTATACATCGATTGTAATCCACGTAACACCTGTGGCGACCGGTTTGAATGGTAGAACACCCTTTCAATAAAATCGGGTCCGGGTAAATGTAAATGCTCTTTACTAACCGTGGAACATTTGTGATTGAGCAAAAAACTGGATTTTTCGCCCAGCAATTCGACTATCTTATCAATATTCATTTTGGTAAGTTTTTACGTTTATACAAACCTACGACAAATATTGATTGGAGTCAATACAAACTAGAAGGGGTAGCCTATACCAAAATTGAAGTTTACATCCTCCTTCCACATGAATTTTTGTTGGAAAGGTACCCATGGTCTAAACTTTGCGTCGGGGTTTACCGAGGGATCGTATACTTTATACCCAAAATCGGTACGTAGGGTAAAAAAACCGAGGTTGACTCTTATACCAAGACCACTGCCTAGAGCTATCTGCTTATAAAATTTATCAAACCTAAAAATGGTTCCTTCACGGGTATCAATCTCTGGCAACGACCATATATTTCCCGCATCGAAAAATATTGCTCCTTCCAATTGCCAGAATACTTTAAAACGATACTCAAGGTTTGCCTCCAGTTTAATATCGGCAGTTCTATTGGGGTAGGTTTCGCCTGTTGTATAGTAAGAGCCCGGACCTAACGCTCTTGCCTGCCATGCTCTTATGCCATTAGCTCCCCCCGAAAAATACTTTTTTTCGAATGGTAGTGCTTTTGAGTTGCCATAAGGATACCCTACACCCAAAAATAATCTATAGGCAAAAGTATTGTTCTGATCAACCACCTGATGGTATGTAAAATTAATATCGGATCGAATAAATTGAGAAAAACTGGTATTGAGTATTTGATATGTTCCATCCGATGCTTTAGGCCTGTTAAGAGCAGAGAAACCAAGAGATAAAGTATTTCCTGAAAGTTCTAGATTGTAACGCAAATAGGTATAACTGCTCAGTTTCTGAAGATTTTGATTGTTAAATACAAAACTATAGCTAGAAACGGTAACTATTTGGTTTATGTAACTGTACTCAAGGAATGTATTCTCAATTTCTTGCTGGAAACTTTCGCTAATTACTGGAATTGTAATGGCATTAATTTCGACAGGATTGAAGTTTTGTGTGACATACTTTGAACTCTTCCAGCTATAACCATAAGTCATACTGGCAATAGTCCGCGTATAATCTGGTCTGCGCTGAAAACTGTACGATGCCGTGATTTGAGTTTTTACAGCATTCCTGATAAAAAAATCGTTAGAGGAGAAAGGTCCCAAAAACTTAGGAATACTTAACCCCAACGATCCACCGATTTCCAGAGTATTATTCAAATTCAGCTTTTGTTGAGCAGATTCAATAAGTCCTCTCAACTTTATGTCAAAGACCTCGGCTCCACGGAACAAGTTTTTATGCTGATAGTTTAAGTTTCCCTCGGCACCTAATGATCCGGTGGTATTTGTCCCAACTAGCTCAACCTGATAGCTCTGCAATGTGTGTTGCGATAACTGAATATGGCAATCGAGATATCCATATAGCAATGAATCTGAATCCGGTTGAGACTCCTGAAATAAATCGAACTTCTCGGGCTCTGATTTTTCGGTATTCTCGGCAAAGCTAATGTTTACAAACTTGTACAGTTTTAAAAGATTAAGGTTATTCTGCGATCGTTGTACGATATCGTTAGAAAACATGAGCCCTGGACGAATAAAATTTGCATTGTAAACCACGCTTAACTTTACCCCTGGGTCGTCAGGAAAAATGTATTGTATATCATTGAGAATAACAGTATCGAGCTCGTGCTTTTTCGATAAAAAAACAATGGGATCGTAGTTTGGGTAGATGAAAACCCGTTTTATTTTATACCGCTTAAAATTGGTGGAAATTCTTTTCCCCTCACTATCTACCAGCATTGGATTCCGAATCATCAGCAAAACATCAACTTTATGATTGCCAGCGCTGGTGTCTGCTGAAAATGTCACAAAATCTTTACTAAAATTATAGTAACCATTATTCCGAAGGTAACTTTCTATGCGTGACCGTTCATTCTGCAATAAATCAGTATCGAAAAGTTGTTTACGGGAAATAAGGCAGTTAACGGAATCCGACTTTATCAAGCGTTGAATCACAGTATCCTCGATGCTATAGGTTAAATTTCGGACTCGATACGGTACATTGGACGAAATTGAATAGTAAACATCGGCCTTTTTACCATGATAATAAATAGAATCATCAATTTTAGCATTATAGTATCCCTTACTTTGAAGGTACTGCAATACATTAATTGCCCCATCATTAACTAAGTTTGTATCGAGTATGATTGGCTCCTCCCCAATGGTTTTTAACCATTTGTTTAATCCTGTAAATTTGTAAGGACTTGCAAGGTTGTACAGCCTCAGGTGAAAGCGAAAGCCTAAGATTTCCTTATTAGGATGCTGTTTCAGGTAAGTATTTAAATCAGTTGGTGTGACATCCTTTGAGTCGATCTCTACCTTAGATTTATTTAGTAGGTATTTCCCGTCGGGAACATTTCGGGTTGTACTACACGATACAAAAAACATTGCCCCTACAATGAATGCAGGGATAATATAATACCTATGATTGTATTCGGATTTGCTGGCAAAAACCTTAAAAATCATGCGTAAACATCAATCAATAACAGTGTTGAAAGATAGAAAAAGCTTTTGAAACAACCATTGCCAGTACTTATATTTTAAAGCAATGATTTACGAATGAACTAATTAATACGATAAATGGAAAATATTTATACTTAAAATATTTTAAATTGATACTAAAAAAATCGACCCTAAAAAGGGTCGATTATCATCAAATAAACTATTGAACCTCATATCTAATTTCGCTGAGCACTTTAATTGCCCTATCTGAAAAGAAATCGCAGGCGGGAAATAATTTATATCGACCGCCCTCCATATTCTTTGGGTCATCTATCAGTAAAAAGTCCTGCTGATCGTTACGGTTAAAAAGTTCGGAATAGGTAACCGACATCCTGTACCCATCCAACCCTGCAATGGTAAAAATTCCTCGTTGAATATTTTCTCTAGAGATTGGATAGGTTGATGCTAAAATATCCTTTAAGTAATAGCCTGTAAAGGGTGTTGTGCTGTGTATTCCCCGACCTCGTCCATAAAAAATTGTATTGAATGTAACAGGGCTAAGTGCTTTAGAGATGCTCAAGGCACCTTCCTTACCATCGATATTAACCAGTTTAACCTTTTCGCAGAATAACGGTTTTAAATCCTTATCGATCTTAAACGAAGCATCAAGCGAGCGAACAGTAATCTTTGTAGGATTAGAGATATTACGCTCTGTCAACAAATCGTTACCAACAACTAACCTTGATGTAGTTGGCAACGGCCATAGATCTTTAGTTTTGCTGGGGACAATTCGCATTACCGAACTGGCAATTATAATTTTATGCAGATTGTTTGGGTAGTAGAGTTCTCCCCACGAAAAAACAACCTTTTCGCCAGCATCGTTACTGACCTCTATATATAAATCGATAATCGGAGGAAATACATCGGCATTTTTCTTATTAACCTTGATAGTATTAAGTATATCGAAAAGCGAGTACCCACCGTAACGATAAGCACCTATAAACTTGTTTGTTCCATCAGTATTCAGCAATGCCTCCTTAACAATTACCGAATGTATCGGTAATTTTGCAAAGTTAACGGTGTCAGGATTTGCAACCTCACCATCAACATACAAAGCCACCATGGGCAATTGCTGCGTTGGCTCGTTATCGTAAAAATTATTGGTTTGCTCCAAGGAATCAACCATCGGCACCTGTACCTCTTGTTTAGTTTCTTTGTTTTGGTTGCAACTCCAAACTGCAATCATTATAAAAAATGGGAATAGTATCTTTTTCATCTTCATGATTATTTATGACTTTAGATCATTTTTAATTATTAAACTTTTTTCTACATCCTAATTTGAAAACTAAAATTTAGTTCCCACGCTTAGAGTAAGAAAACGGCCAGGCCCCACAGCCCCTTTACTGTCGAAAACCTGCTCATCAAATATATTTTGCACACTTAACGATGTTGTAAAATGGTTAAAAAGTTCGCTCGACACCCTTAAGTCCACCGTAAACGCTGATGGGTAGACATCTGAAAGGACAATCTCATCGTACACATTTTGGTCATTTACATACATTTCGCCAACGTATTTAAGTGTTAATCCTACGTTGATAAACTTTTTCTGGAATATTGCCCCCAAAGCAAATGAATGCTGCGGAACATCGGTTAAGTATTTTCCACCCAAATCAATAGGATCGCCATCGTACATAGGCTCATAGTCCGATATTGTAGGATGAGTGTACGCATAGTTTCCAAATAAATTTAGGTATCGAAATGGGCTTAGCGTAAAGTCAAATTCAAGTCCATATATTCTGACATCAGAAATATTTGAGCGAATCATAACAGGCCTGTTTCCGTAGCCCATATCAATACTATCGTCAGTAGAAACATAGTAAAGGAAATCGGTTCCTTTTGAATAGTACATACTTGAAGATAATTTTACCCAATCAATCGGTTTGTAATCGCCACCAATCTCAAAATTATCCAAGTACTCGGGCTTTAAGTTTGGATTTGCTAGTTTTAAACCTCCACGTATACGACCCGATCGGCAAAGGTCATCGAGCACCGATGGTCTAAAGCCTCTACTATAGCTGGCGTATACTCTCATATCATCGCGAGGTTTATACTGAAGCGAAAGGCGAGGACTCCACGCACCCCAAACCTCATCGTCGAGACCCGAAAACTGGTACTGGTTTAAGAAATTGGTCTCGGGAGATGGATTATGAATTATAAATGCTCCATCATAAAATCGCGAAATGTCGTAACGTAAACCCGCTAAAATTTTAATTTTGTTCTCATACATCGATATCTCATCCTGAAGGTAAAATCCGTAAAAGTTCATTTTACCGTTATTATCCACCTTATCGGTTGATGTATAGTAAATATCCGATGCATCCACGGCACCATCCCGAACATCGAAACCAGCAACCATCTCATTATTCTTCAAAGAATATGTAAACGACGATAGTAAGCCAAAGTCGTTTCTATACGATTCTACATTGTACCAAGTATAGTCATCCTTAATCCATTCGTTTACTTTCTTGTAGTCCTCGAAAAGGTAAAAAATTGATGTATTCCAACCGAATTTACCGTTTCGTCCTTTTACCGACGATCGAAGCTGATAGGTATCGTGATCGACTCTATTCCCATCGGGTTGTATATACTTTTCGCCAGTTCCACGCATATCGTCGTAAACTGTAAAATCAACCTCTGCCTGAAACTTATCCCCATTCTCATAGCCCGTTCTGAGGTTGAGCGCCTTCTCGTCGAAACACGATTTGGTTACATACTCCGCAAGAGCCAAGCGATCCGCATCCGACTGTGTTATATAACCATCGCTTTTGCGGTAATTTGCATTGGCAGCCCAGTAAAAATTGTGAGCCCCCCCTACCCTTCCAGCCAACTTGGCCTTAATGCCTTGCGTATTGTATGTTCCATAATCGATTGCAACACTTCCTTCGAAATTTCTCTGAGGATGACGATTTACTACATTTATAATGCCCCCCATGGCATTTCCGCCATAGAGTGCAGAACTTGGGCCTTTAACTACTTCAATACGCTCAATATCACACGTAGATATAAGATTCCAGTTCACCGATCCTCCATCAGCCTTATTTACTGGTACTCCATCAATTAAAACCAATGTACGAGCCTGCTCGTTCCCGCTCAAACCGCGCATAGTAACCGACGATTTATGCGAAAACAGCCCAAACGAACGGCTTACCTGTACTCCAGGAATAAAAGCAAGGTATTCATCGGCTGTTTGTGCCACAATAAGAGAGAGCCGCTCCGGTGTTATCAAATTAATTCTTCCAGGGATTTCACTTATTTTACTCTCGGTACGAGTTGCCGAAACCACAACCTCCTCCAGTTGAATTTTGTCCTCAACCAATCTTACATCAACCCCGGTTAGTTTTCCCTCTTCAACTAAGACCTTTTTCTGAAATTTTGAGTATCCAACCACCGAGATGCTCACATTGTATTCGCCAGACTTTAAATCATCTATAACAAAATAGCCTTTGCTATTGGTTGCAACACCCACGCTGCCAATTAGAACATTGGCATTGGGGATAAACTCCCCCGTCTTTGCATCGCGAACATAGCCAGAAATACCCGTTTGGGAAAAAAGGCCAAATGGGAAAGCCATTAGAAATAATAACAAAATATGCCTCATACCCTTACTATTGTTGAATTTTAATTTCAAGTTCCATATAGCCATCTTGAGCTGTATCGGCATATTTTACTCGCACTAAACCATACTTACCGTTTACGGTTTTAAACGGTATAATCCTGCTGGTATAGCAGTACTTACATAACCCACTCACATTTCCAGGTAAAAATGATGCTACAAGCAAACTATCGTTCTGAGCATTATCGAAGTTCTCTGGATCAACCAAATCATTATCCGAAGAATAGTAATCGTACGATATTGCATTACGCACAGTCCAATCCAATATTTCGGGGTAATGGGTGGTTACCGAACTGCTCCCTGTATATGCAGGACAGCACAATGTTGGCGACATAACACCACTTGTAAGGTATACAAAACCCACCAAATCAATCTCCCCTTCATGTCCAAAAACATTGCTAGTGCTATAGAGTGAACCATTATCCAAATCAACAAAATGAGGATACACGGTATTGCTCTGCATTCCAATTTTAAGCGATTCATAATGGTTTATTGCACCATACGCCGAACCATCGCCTAAAAGAATTGTACGAGTAGTTATTGCTGAATCGCGATTAGCATTCATCACAAAGAATTCCCAAAGTTCAGTTTCAGCCAAAGATTTAACGAAACCGTAACTGGTGTCCATTCCTACACCCTCAATGAAAAACCCCGTATCAATCTCTCGAATCCTCTGCCCATTCACAATTCTTGTAATTCGAAGATTTGTCAACGGAGCGCTGCCGGTTGTTGCAGTTATTCCAAATCTCAACTTTCCACCAACAGGAATCTCTGCTTCATTTAAAGTATAGTTGGCGGTATTTTTTAGAACTATGATGGGTGAATAATTATCCTCATCGTTTTTTTTACACCCCGTAAGGACTATTATCAACAGTGAAATAATTAATAAAATTCGCATCTCAGTAAAATTAAAAAGCTACATCCCATTCGAATTTTACATCGAAACAGGATGTAGCTCTATATTTTAGAAAATTATATTGATGATTGCGATGCAATCTTAATTTCAATTTTAATCCAGCCCGATTCGCTTTCAGGATTACTTAGTTCAACAACCTTGAATAAACCATAGATTCCACCCTGTGTTTTAAAAGCATAAATATCATCAACAACTAAAACCTTTGCCTTTCTGTTACCACTGGTAACAGTTTCATCGTAGTAACTTGCAATAACTGTATCGCCATCCTTCAACTGATCGAACTGTTCAACGGTTAGGTCGGTTGCTGGAAGGGTGAAATACGATGTGTTTTTAGTTGTCCATGATGTAAAATACTCATCACCATTATCATCTGTAAAAATACCGGTGATATTAGCACCTGGAGACGAAATGGTTGTCATATTCTGATGGGTATCGGTATTTTCGTAAAAGCAGAGCAAGTCGATCTTAGCCTGATTATTTAATGCTTCGGCTTGTGTATAGACCTTATTCTCGGAAACCGAATAAAAAGCACCGATTGAAGTGTTATCCTGTGCTCCTAACTTAACAATAATCTTATCGGAATCGTTGTCATCCTTTTCGCACGATCCCAACGTAAATATAGCCAACAGGGCTAAAAGTAACAGTTTTGAGTAGTTAGATTTCATAGTTTATGGTTTTTGGTTTGTAATAGATATGCATTCTTTTTCATATCGATAGCAAATGTAAGTAAATACAACATTCGAACCATTATTTATATAATGTTTTTTAGCAGGAGATATTCCTAAAAACAATAAATTAGAGAGTGTAATACCTTTGTATATTGGAAATTGAGGTTTAACTTAGCAGCATAATTAAACACAATGCTCACAAAAAACACCATTAAAAGAATTGTTTCGCTCCAAGTCAAGAAATTCAGAAAGGAGCATGGAGTTTTTATTGCCGAAGGATCTAGGCTTATCGATGAACTTTTTGGTTCGAACCTCGAAATCAAAGAGCTTTACTATACATCCCAATGGAAAAGTAACAACATCAGAAAAGCCGCACACTCCGAGATGGTTTCTGAAGATGAGATGAAAAAAATTTCCGCATTGAGCACTCCATCCCAAGTACTTGCTGTAGTTGAAATTCCAGAGTATAAACTTGATGAAATAGATTTTACCAACGAGTTGGTTTTAGCCCTCGACACCATTCAAGATCCGGGGAATTTAGGCACTATCGTACGTTTAGCCGATTGGTTTGGAATAAACAGCATCATCTGTAGCCGCGAAACGGTTGATATTTTCTCTCCCAAAGTAATTCAATCCACAATGGGAGCTATAACACGGGTTAGAGTAATTTTCTGTAATTTAACGGAGGAACTAACCAAGATAAAAAGCAAAGTTCCAATTTATGGAACCTTTATGGAGGGGAGCAATATTTACCGGACCGAACTAAAACCAAAGGGAGTTGTGGTTATGGGGAATGAGGGTAACGGTATTAGTCCCGAGATTGAAAAACTTGTCTCACAAAAAATACATATCCCAAGTTTTGCAAAAGATAGAACAAACGTAGAGTCGCTCAACGTAGCAATGGCAACTGCGATTGTTTTCTCCGAGTTTAGAAGACGATGATTAGTATTAAAAAAGGATTGCCAAATAGCAATCCTTTGAATTTAATAAATCAAATTATCAACTATATCTTACCGGCCTCCTTAAGTGCTATTTCAAGTTGATTCACAAGATCCTCCATGCGTTTAACTACTGCTAAGAATGGTTCCTTTGTATTTAAATCAACGCCTGCTTTTTTAAGTAACTCAATAGGATAATCGCTGCCGCCTGATTTTAAAAGGGTCAAATACCTTCCCTGAGCCGTTGCTGCATCCTGTTTTGTTTTGGCTTGAGCTATCTGTGAAAATAAACTTTGGGATGCCGAGAATGATACTCCATAGTTATATACATAATAGTTATGGGTAAAGAAGTGGTTAACCCGAGGCCATGCATACTTAAAATTATCGGAACGCTCAAAAATATCACCATTAAACTTCTTGTCGATATCAAGATAAGTTTGTGCAATTATTTCGGAATTTATTGGAGCATCTTTCTCAATCAATGTATAAAGAGCATTCTCAAATTCGGCAAATTGAGCTTGACGGTAGAACGTACCTGAAATATTGTCGATAGCTTGTACCAGCAACGCTATTTTTTCGTTAGGGGTTTTGGCATTCTTAATCATATAATCGAGCAACATGTTTTCATTGAAAGTTGATGCTACCTCTGCAACCATCGATGCGTAGTCCGAGTAAGTGTAGGGTTGGTACTTGCTGCTCAACAAACTATGTATTGAGTGACCCAATTCATGAGCAAGGGTAAACACATTATCGCGCGATTCGTTCCAGTTCATCAAAACATATGGATGCACGCCATAAATACCCCAACTATAAGCACCAGTTTGCTTGCCAGGTTTCTCATAAACATCAATCCAGCCTCCAGACAACGCTGTTCCCAGCAAACCATTATACTCCTCTCCCATGGGTTTCAAGCAACTCTTTACAATGTCAACAGCCTCTCCCCATTTATACTGCCGTGCATCATCCGATAGTTCATAAGCTTCATCGGAATAGTAATACTTATCAAGCCCAAGGGCTTTTTTACGGAGTTCGCGGTACTTCAGTAATGGAGCAGTATTGCTTCCAGCAACATCTATAAGGTTAAAATAAACATCCTGTGAGATTTTATTGGGTACCAAAAACGATTCGAGAGTGGTTTTGTAACCCTGAAGCTGTGCATTAGCCCACAAATTTTGGGCTACTCCCATCCAAATATCTGCGTAAGTATTCTTGTTCTTTGCATACACATCCTCGCGGGCAAAAGCGGTGATTTTTCTATCGTTCTGATTTGGGTTAGTAGTAAATACTTTGGTTGCAGCAGCAGGGCTTGTTACAATTTCTTCTCCTGTAGAAAGAGTAACCTTATGATACTCCATATCGGCTTTAGATAGCGAAGCATAGGTACGCAACGATGCGCCTAATGCCTTGCTGAAATATGTCAATGTTTTCTGCGTTTGCTCATCGAGTATACGATCTAGCTGACTATAAAAACTCTCGAAATCGTGAGCATATATGGCGATATCCTTATTTTCCTTCATCCAAGCATCAACCTTTTCGCGCGGAATAGTTTTAAGCTCTGGACCAATCCATGCGGTGCTACGACCTAGCTCAGCACCTAAGGTTTGCAGTTCAAGCAGTTTGGTGGTGTAAATTGGATTTTTCCCATCCACATCCTTGCTGAGCGATGCGTAAACATAGAGTTTGCTTAAGGTTTGAGAAAGTTTTTCTGAAAGACTCTTGTAATCGAGCATAATTTGAGCACTCTCTCCTAAATGACCTTTAAAAGTATCGAATTTAGGAATTTGGGCTTTTACCCATTCCAAATCAGTACTCCATGCGTCCCAATTGGCGTAAATATCGGTTAAACGCCAGTTAAATCTATAGTAATCACCACTCATTTCGGTATCGGCCTTTGGCTGAGCAAATGTGCTGATAAAAAACAGCATAAATGCGATTGTCGCTAATTTTTTCATACACTAAGGTTTAAATTCTGGTAAATTTTTAAATATAACATGTTTATGATTACAAGTGCAAACAATGGTTTAATTGACAAAAACTTTTATCGAGTATCAACATTTCTAATCAAATAATTCTCAAGTATTCCAAGAATTTCTGGCATATTCTTTCTGCCAAAACCAATTCGTACATGAGAAGTTCCGAACTCAAAAGTTTCCGATGGAAGTATCATAATCCCGGTATCCTTTACCAATCGTTCAGCAAAACTCATAGCACTTTCGTTAATCTTTAACTTAATAAATGCCGTTGATCCAGATGTCGGTTTCGGGAAATCAAAAAAATCGATATGACGTTGATGGAACTGCTCAAAATGTGCAATATTCGATTTTATCTTAGCCAAATTGGGAGTTACAAAACTATCCATATGGTTCAAAGCAATTGTTCCCAAAACCTCGCTTGGTGCACTGCTACATATAGAAAGGTAATCCTTAAACGATTCCACTTTCCTAAGAAGTTGTTTATTCTTTGATGTCAACCATCCCAATCGAAGTCCTGCAAGACCAAAGGTTTTGGCGGTTCCCCAAAGGCTTACTGCATTCTCATACAAATCAGAAGCCGATGGCAACGCAATGCTATTGCCATGATTTAGGAAACGGTACATCTCGTCAGAAAAAATTGGAATATCCCGCTGTCTAGCCAATTCAATAATATATAGATATTCCTCGAGACTAGGACTGAATCCCGTTGGATTATGTGGAAAATTAACAATTATCAACTTGGTATTACCCTGTATCAGATTCTCTAAATCCAACGGATTGTAATGCCAACCCTGCTGTCCAATTGTTGGCTCCCAAAAAGTAAAGTTACAACCAATATCCCTAGCAACTTGGTATAGCGACTGGTACATTGGAGCCATGCATACCACATGATCGCCAGCGCTCAGCAGCACGTTCATTAGAATAAAATTTGCCTCTCCGGGCGATGCTACTAATATTTCATCCAGTTGAATGGATTGATAATGTTGTTGAATGGCTTTTCGGAGAAATTCGCTACCAACGGTTTCGGTATAGCCTAGTGTTAATTTATCCCAAAGTTCCATTTCTGCTTTGGAAGCCAAATTCAGCACATAGTCCATACTATAGCCATCGCAATCGGAACTGGAAAGCAAGTATTTAGCGGTAAACTCGTACTTGGCAAAATATCGCTCAACGGCAAAATCTTTTATTTTCATTCTGTTTAATGGAAGTCTCTAATAAATATAGTCTAAAACGCTAACAAAATTAATATACTAATCATCATTACCATTAAGGAGTCCAAGGTAGTAAAGTAGCGTGGCCAATGAACCAAGCGCAGCAACTACATAGGTTAAGGCGGCCCACTTTAGGGCATCGCGGGCATTCTCAGCGTTTTCGCCATAAATCAATCCTGAACTATTAAGCCAAGCCAACGCTCTTCGCGATGCATCAAACTCAACTGGTAATGTTATAAAACTAAATAGAGTTGTTAAAGCCAGCATAATTACGCCTATCATCAGTATTGAGGGAAATGCTTGTAGCAAAATAACACCGGCAAGCAATACCCACTGCACATAGCGAGATGCTACACTAACAACTGGCACTAACGATGAGCGCATTTGTAGAAATGCGTAATTCTGTGCATGCTGAATTGCATGCCCACACTCATGAGCGGCAACCGCTGCCGCAGCAATACTCCTCCCGTTATATACCTCGGGGCTAAGATTTACCGTTTTATCAGTTGGATTGTAATGATCCGTAAGCTGCCCTGCCACCGATATAACCCTTACATCGTTTATACCATGCCGCGAAAGCATCAGTTCAGCCACTTCTTTCCCACTTAATCCTTTTGGTAGGGATACCTGTGAATACTTGGCAAACTTAGACCGCAATTGCTGCCCCACCAGGAAACTCACTACAAAAAAGATGATCATTATAACATAGATACCCATAGCTTCAAAATGTTTAGGTTAAGTATTCAACACCATTTCATATTGCAAAGTTACTAATTAACCGTAAATCTGCTGCTTATCGTTTTTATGCCCACTAATCGCCAATACCTAACCGATGGTGACTTGTAGAAAACCGTTACTTGGTAAGTATTTTCGGTTGAGTAGTGATTCCCCTCCAACCTAGAATGGCTAACTATACCTGATGCCCCATCAACAGTGACATACCTATAGTTATAGTAACCCTGCTTAAGCAGAGCTTTTAACTCGTAAGAGTTGCTTTGGTGGTTATAGGTCAATTTGTAATCTGGATTGATAGCCCAGCCAGTAAACTCACCATAAACATAGACATCAGTATTTTCTAACTCTGGAATATTTAAAGTAAAGTAAACCCAGGCATAATCAGCCTCAACATTGCTATCGTTGGAATCATCACGTTTTACAATATACTTACCGTCTAAATCTGGATTCTCGGAATAATCCTGTCTAAAATTATTGAAATCGGGACTCAGCCTAACATGCATCTCTGCTCCATAATTCTCTATTCTGACAATTTGGGGTGTCTGGTACGAGTATGATTTTATGTTGATATTACGATACTCGTTGCAACCATCAAAAATCAAACATTCGGGCGATGTATACCTAATTTTATCCTGAGATATATAAGTCGATTTTATTCCAACCAACTGATTATCGGTTTGCCCATTCTGACAAACAACCGTAACGATATCGTGGTCGGGATCTATGCTTCCTAAAGGTTTTACATCAACCTCCAATTCCATTTGCTGAGAAGTGAATGTAAGGCTTGGATCCAAACTCTGGCGTATTTTTGCATTCATCGAAAGCTTTGGCTCCACCACCATGAATCGCTGCAGGAGAACCACTTTATCGTGATCGTAACTATCCACTACCTTTAAAATGTAGTTGCCCGAAATCTTAAAATTTACCTGATCGTTAGGAAAGCTTAAACTGTAATGAATATACGACTGTATTGTACCCATGGAGTTTCTATAATTGTCCACACGGTTATACTCAAATCCATTACAGTAGTCCATATATATTAAATCGGATGACTGCCAGTTGTAGGTGCAATGAATAAAAGTGTAATCGTACGATGAACCTTCATCCGACAAATCATCAAACTCCACGGTAATAGTTTCATCGCTATTTAACTCAACTATCGGATTGTTCAAATCGCGCCCAGTACGGTATGCCTTAACCGATTTAATTGATGGTAAACAATAATTTTCGACAAACTTCGTATTATCCAGAACATTTTTAGCCCCCAATGTGTTGTTATTTCCATAACAAAGCATTAGGGTTATAATTAAAAATGAGATCTTTAATCTATTAATATCTGAATATATGGATATGTTGATAAACATCAACTAAAAAATAACTTAATTTGAATTCAAAGATATTAATTTTACGCCCAATTTGAAATGATCGACACAACAGACGAACGTTAAAAATTATCAAGATGGATTTAACTCTCAATTATTTACTAATCTACATAAACAAAAGTAAAAATTACTAAATACACTTTAATGTTTTAAGAGTTGAATTAAACAATTGCTTAATTTTGTATTAATTAGTTAATATAAATAACATATGCCAAAGGTTATAAAGATAAAAAAAGGGTTAAACATACCGCTTAAAGGGCTTGCTGAAAAAGTCCTTATGCGAGCAGATATGGCCGAAACCTATGCGGTAAAACCTGCAGACTTTCCTGGCCTAACTCCGAAATTAAACGTTCAGGTTGGCGATAAGGTGAAAGCAGGCAACCCTCTCTTTCATGACAAATATCGCCCTGAAATTACTTTTAACTCTCCGGTAAGCGGAGAAGTTATTGAGGTTCGAAGAGGCGATAGACGTGTCATTGAGGAAGTTGTTGTAAAGGCAGACGAAAGTATCAGCTATGAACAATTCGAGGCTTCAAATCCAACACAACAAAATAGGGATCAAGTAATTGATCTGCTATTAAAATCGGGAGCATGGCCCTACATCCGCCAACGGCCCTACGGGATAATTGCAAATCCAGCCGATAAACCCAAAGCAATTTTTATCTCTTGCTTCGATACTGCTCCGCTTGCAGCTGATATGGATTTTATTGTAAACGGGGAACAGGAATCGTTCCAAGCGGGTATTGATGCGCTAAAACGCCTGACTGATGGTGAAATTCACCTTGGCTTGAATGCCGACTTCCCAGCATCAACTGTATTTGGGAAAGTAAAGGGTGTCCAAACTCATCTGTTTACGGGCCCTCACCCTGCTGGAAACGTGGGAGTCCAAATACACCATATCGATCCAATTAACAAGGGCGAAATCGTTTGGGTAGTTAACCCTTCCGATGTAATAATTATTGGACGCTTATTCTTAAAAGGAATATACGATGCTTCAAAAGTTATTGCTCTTGCAGGATCCGATGTGATAAAGCCCCGTTATTACCGTTTAATATCGGGAACTCGGATAGATAGCATCATCAAGGATAATTTAGTAAAAACTGAAAACGAGCATAGAATTATTAGCGGCAATGTGCTAACCGGAACAATGGTTGAGAAAATTGGATTCCTAGGTTTTTACGATAACATGGTTACTGTTATCCCCGAAGGGAAACATCATGAGTTTTTTGGATGGATGGCCCCTGGACTAAATAAGTTCAGTGCATCGCGCACATTCCTAGCTAAACTTATTCCCGGCAGAAAGTACAACCTCGATACCAATATAAATGGCGGAAAACGGGCTTACGTTTTAACAGGTCAGTATGAGAAGGTACTTCCAATGGATATCTACCCTGTACACCTTATTAAAGCAATACTTGCCAACGATATCGACAAAATGGAGCAATTGGGTATTTACGAGGTAGTTGAGGAAGATTTTGCATTATGCGAGTATGTTTGCACCTCAAAAATTGAGGTTCAGGAAATCCTGCGTAACGGTATAGAGTCTATGATTAAAGAATTAAGTTAGCAAATTAAATACTTTCTATAATGAAGGCATTACGAAGACACTTAGATAAAATTAAGCCACACTTCCAAAAAGGAGCGAAGTTTGGTATGTTCCATTCCACCTTCGATGCATTTGAAACCTTCCTATTTGTTCCCGATAAGGTAACTTCAAAAGGAAGTCATATCCGCGATTTTATTGAACTAAAGCGGACCATGACCGTGGTTATTCTGGCCCTTATGCCAGCAATGCTATTCGGTATGTGGAATGTTGGTTATCAGCATTCGCTTATGATTGGCGAATTGTGGACTCTATGGCAAAACTTCTGGTTTGGGTTTCTAAAGGTATTACCTATCATAATTGTAAGCTACGGCGTAGGTCTTTCCATTGAATTTGCTTTTGCGCAATCGCGCGGACACGATGTTAACGAAGGATTTTTAGTAACAGGATTACTGATCCCGTTAATTATGCCAGTAAATGTACCACTTTGGATGGTTGCAATAGCAACGGCATTCTCGGTAATTATTGGTAAGGAGGTTTTTGGTGGAACCGGGATGAACGTATTTAACCCTGCATTACTGGCCAGAGCATTTCTATTCTTTGCATACCCTTCACACATGTCGGGTGATAAAGTTTGGATTGCAATAAGCGAAGGCGATAAAGTTATTGATGGATTCTCCGGAGCAACCCCTTTGGCTAATGCCGCTGCACACCAAATGGATAAAATACCATCGATTTACGATATGTTTATGGGATTTATTCCTGGATCGATTGGAGAAACCTCCACATTGGCAATTCTTATAGGCGCTGCAATACTTATATTTACAGGAATTGGTAACTGGAAGATTATGCTTTCTACAGTAATAGGAGGACTAACAGCTGGCTATCTTTTCAATATTTTTGCGGTTAACCCATACATGGAGGTTCCTGCATGGCATCACCTATTGATGGGTGGATTTGCATTTGGGGCAGTGTTCATGGCAACCGATCCCGTTACAGCCGCTCAAACCGACAAGGGCAAGTGGATTTATGGTTTCTTGGTTGGATTTATGGCGCTGCTGGTGAGAGTTTTAAACCCAGCCTACCCCGAAGGTATGATGCTTTCGATACTTCTTATGAACGCCTTTGCACCATTAATTGACTACTACGTGGTTGATGCAAATATTCGTAAGCGCTTAAAAAGAGCAAAAAAGGTTGCTAAATCATAAAGCTAATGATTATGGGAATACTAGATAATTTAAGAAAAATGGATAGGAATAGCAACCTATATACATTCCTTTACGCATCGGGAATGGTTATTTTGGTTGCTGCGCTCCTTGCCATTGCTGCAACATCGCTAAAGCCTGCGCAGCAAAAAAATAAGGAAACCGAAAAAAAGATAGATATACTAAAATCGCTTGGAAAAGCAGATGGAGTTGAAACCGCATCGAATAAGCATAAGTTTGTTGAGGATGCTTTCAACAAGTACATCGCGGAGATGTTTGTGGTTAACTCAAAAGGTGATAAAGTTGAAGGAGTAGATGCCTTCTCTATCGATCTTAAGGCTGAATTCGCAAAACCGCTTGAGCAAAGAAATCTCCCAATTTATAAAGCCACTTTAGACGATCAAAGTGTAAAGTACATAATTCCTCTCCGAGGGAGAGGGCTTTGGGGTCCAATTTGGGGATATATCTCATTGAATGACGATTTCAATACGATTTATGGAGCAACCTTTGCTCATCAAAGCGAAACGCCTGGCCTTGGTGCAGAGATAAATACGGCTGAGTTCCAAAAGCAGTTCGTTGGAAAATCAATTTTCGATGTTAACAATAAGTTTGTGTCTATAGCCGTGGTAAAAGGAGGAGCAGATAAGTCCGATCCTCATGGCGTTGATGCCATCTCTGGTGGAACCCTTACAAGTAAAGGTCTTGAGGCAATGATTAAAGATTGCCTAAGTAGTTACGAAACATACTTTAACAATCAAAAAAATAAAAACCATGAGTGAGATTAAAGAGAAAGAATCATGGTTCTCGGCCAAGAACTTAAAGTTGCTTACTGAACCAATTAATTCAAAGAACCCTATTACCGTTCTGGTTTTGGGAATATGTTCAGCATTGGCTGTAACGGTCAAAATGAAGCCCGCTTTTGTAATGGCGATTTCAGTAATGATTGTTACTGCTTTTTCAAATCTAATTATATCGTTGCTTCGCAATACAATTCCTAACAGAATTAGAATTATTGTTCAACTGGTTGTCATTGCTGCCTTAGTTATTCTTGTTGATGAATTGCTGAAAGCTTATGTTTACGATGTGAGCAAACAACTATCGGTGTTTGTTGGATTAATCATCACGAACTGTATTCTAATGGGACGCCTTGAAGCATTTGCTCTGGGAAATAAACCTTGGCCCTCTTTTGTCGATGGAATTGGAAACGGCCTGGGATACGGGCTTATTCTACTGGTAATTTCGTTTTTCCGCGAATTATTGGGATCGGGAACAATTTGGGGATACCGTGTAATATCTGAATCATTTTACGTTAATAATGGTGGTTTTTACGAAAATAACGGTATGATGATTTTACCCCCAATGGCGCTTATTTTGGTTGGTATCATTATTTGGATACAACGCAGTAGAAACAGAAAACTCATTGAGGAATAATAAAAGCACTGAACATGGAAAATCTAATTAATATATTCGTTCGCTCAGTCTTTATTGATAATATGATTTTTGCATACTTTCTAGGTATGTGCTCGTACTTGGCTGTATCAAAAACCGTAAAAACATCAACAGGACTTGGAGTCGCAGTAGTTTTTGTAATGCTTGTTACCGTTCCTGTAAACTACTTAATGAACAAATACCTTCTGCTCCCAGGGGCTCTTAGTTGGCTCGATCCGAGCTTTGCATCGCTCGATCTAAGTTTCCTATCATTCATTATGTTTATTGCAGTTATTGCTTCTATAGTACAACTCGTAGAAATGATTGTGGAGAAGTATTCACCCTCTCTTTACAATGCATTAGGAATTTTCCTTCCGCTGATCGCTGTAAACTGTGCAATTCTTGGTGGTTCATTATTTATGCAGGAGCGTGAGTACGAAACCTTAGCCGAGGCAACCGTATTTGGATTTGGATCTGGTTTTGGCTGGTTTCTGGCAATTGTTAGTATAGCAGCAATTCGCGAAAAACTTAAATATTCCGATATACCCAAGCCCCTCAGAGGCTTAGGCATTGCTTTTATTCTAACTGGTTTAATGGGAATTGCTTTTATGACCTTCATGGGTATTAAATTGTAAACTGAAAAAAATAAGAATTATGATATTACTTGCCAATAGCGGCTCTATTTTGCTAAGTGCCATTGTTGTATTCCTGCTCGTTACGCTTTTTCTTGTAGGCATACTACTATATGCCAAGAAAAAACTAACACCATCGGGGAATGTAAAATTGAATATCAATGAAGGGGAAAAAGTTCTCGAGGTTGAACCAGGAGGAACGCTTTTATCCACTTTAGGGAATAGTGGTATTTTTCTACCATCGGCGTGTGGCGGTGGAGGAACCTGTGGAATGTGCAAATGCCGTGTAGTTGATGGCGGTGGGTCTATTCTCCCCACCGAGGTAAACTTTTTCACCCGTAAACAGCAGTCTAACCACTGGCGTTTAGGGTGCCAGGTAAAAGTTCGCGAAGATTTAAAGATTGAAGTACCCGAAGAGGTAATGGGCATTAAGAAGTGGGAATGCGAAGTAATCTCAAACCATAATGTTGCAACCTTTATCAAGGAATTTAAGGTAAAACTACCCGAAGGCGAAAAACTTCACTTCAAATCTGGGGGATACATTCAAATTGACGTTCCTAAGCTAGAGGTCGATTTCGCAAAAGATGTTGATGTGGAAAAGGAATACCGCGATGAATGGGATAAGTTTAAGATGTGGGATTTGAAGATGAAGAATAACGAGGAAACCTACCGCGCTTACTCCATGGCCAACCACCCAGCAGAGGACAATATTATTATGCTTAATATTCGTATTGCCACCCCACCTTGGGAACGAGAACGTAATGCATTTATGAACGTAAACCCAGGTGTTTGCTCTAGCTTTATATTTTCACGCAAACCAGGCGATAAGGTAACGATATCGGGCCCTTACGGTGAGTTTTTTATTAAGGATACCCAAAATGAAATGATGTTCATTGGAGGTGGTGCCGGAATGGCTCCTATGCGTTCGCATATTTTCCATCAATTCCATACTGTAAAAACCAACCGTAAAGCCACATTCTGGTACGGAGCACGCTCGAAACGAGAAATATTCTACGAGGAACATTTCCATAAAATCGAGAAAGAGTTTCCCAACTTCAAGTTCAACATAGCGCTCTCAGAACCTAAACCCGAAGATAACTGGGATGGCTACGTTGGTTTCATACATCAGGTGATTTACGATAACTACCTATCGAAACACGATGCACCAGAGGATATTGAATACTATCTATGCGGACCTCCTGCTATGAACGATGCCATTCAAAAAATGCTATACAACTTAGGAGTTCCTTCTGAAATGATTGCTTTCGATGATTTTGGAGGATAAATGCAGACAATAGACACAATTATCTATTTTCAATCTGAAATCTTGTGCCTAGCATCTGAAATCTAACAAAAAAGATTAACTTTTATTAACAACCCTTTAACCCGCTTTAGCTAAAGCGGGTTTTATCTTTGTAGCGTATTTAAAACGAAGAGTTTCTCATAGACTTTTAGTTTTAGAGTTAGGTTTAGGTTTGGTTTTAGGTTAAGGGTTAACAAATGGCGGATACTGCTGGTTACAGTATCCGCTTCCTTTTTTATATACCGTTATGATTGAATAAACTACTTGGATAAATACCTCCCAACAGCCTCTGCACACCTATCTCCATCTAACGCTGACGAAACAATTCCTCCTGCATAACCAGCACCTTCGCCTGAAGGGAATAAGCCAGAAAGGGATACATGCTGAAGGGTTTCTGGATCTCTTGGAATACGAACTGGCGACGATGTCCTGGATTCTACACCCAAAATTACGGCATCGTTTGTTAAGTACCCATGCATTTTTCTACCGAATGCTTTAAATCCCTGCTGCAATCGAGCACCAATATGCTGGGGTAGCCATAAATTCATCTCCGAAGAATTCAACCCCGGGTGATATGAACAGGATGGAAGATTTGTTGAGAAGCGACCCTCAACAAAATCGACCAAGCGTTGCGCCGGAGCTTGAACACCATTGCCGCCATGCTTATGCGCCATCATCTCCAGTTGATGCTGGAATTCTAATCCTGCCAATTCGCCGTAATTTGAGTAATCATTTAAATCCTCGAGCCTTATTTCTACAACAATCCCAGAATTTGCCCATTTGGAATTACGGAGCGAAGGAGACATTCCGTTCACAACAACTTCATCTACTCCCGTTGCAGCAGGTACAATAAATCCACCGGGACACATACAGAACGAGTAAACTCCTCGGTTTTCAATCTGATGAACCAACGAATACGATGCTGCTGGCAAAAACTCGTTCCTCTGTATTCCATGATACTGCACAGAATCAATCAACGATTGAGGATGCTCCACCCTCACGCCCATTGCAAACGATTTTGCCTCTATCTTAATTCCCTGTCGAAGCAACATTCCATAAATATCTCGGGCAGAATGGCCTGTAGCAAGAATAACTGCTTTGGTATATATATTTTGGCCATCGGAGAGCTTTACACCGGAAACTTTATCGCCATCAATTAAAATTTCAGAAACTTTTGAGCTGAATAAAAATTCCCCACCATGATTAATAATGTTTTCTCGGATATTAACAATAATGCCCGGAAGTTTATTGGTCCCAATGTGTGGATGTGCCTCGTAAAGTATTTCAGGTGAAGCACCATGATTACACAACGCATGCAGGATTCTTTTGTTATCACCTCGCTTTTTGGATCGAGTGTAGAGCTTTCCGTCGGAAAATGTTCCTGCACCTCCTTCGCCAAAAGCATAGTTAGAATCGGGATTAAGGCCTTGATTCCGACTAAGCAAAGCAATATCGCGTTTGCGATCGCTCACCAGCTTCCCTCGTTCAATTACAATAGGCTTATACCCCAACTCAATCAGCCTTAATGCCGCAAAAAGTCCTGCAGGACCAGCCCCCACTACAACAACAGAGTTTGCTTTTGAAACATCAAGATAGTTAAACGTCGGCTCATCGGAGGCAAGCGGTTCTCCCGGCATGAAAACCCGAACCCCAACATTAACCATCACCTTTCCCCGCCTTGCATCTATCGACTTGCGGGTAACCACAAATGTTGATATATCGGTAAACGAAACACCTAGTTTTGCTGCAATAGCCTTTTGTAACGATTGGTTATCGGCAGCACGCTCGGGTGATAATTCTAGGATTATATCGGTAGGCATCTCTTAAATTAAAAGTTAAAGGTAAAAAGTTAAAAGAAAAAAATAACCTTGAGTTCAACACAATCAACCAAAAACGAGCAACCTTCAACTAAAATGGTTTACTCAAAGTGGAATGAGATAACAATCATTTTCGATCGCATACTTTCGATGGCATTTCTATAATTCTCGGCACCCTCGGCATAGTCATTCGATATTGCATTCATCAAACCAGCCGACCATTTAATTTCGGTTGAGAACTTAAAGTAGGTAAGAAAGAAATCTATGCCAAAACCTATCTCATAGTAAAAATCCGATTTTTCGAGCCGTACAAGAACCCCTTTTTCTACTTTAAGACGCTTGTAAGCAGCTAGATCTATTCTGTAGTTTCCTCCCAAAAGTAGGTATGGTCGAAAATTATTATGTCGTTGCGATAGATACTTAAACCCAAGGGGCAACTCTATAAACGAAGATTCCAAATTCATTGTGGTTTCCAGCGTTTTTTTGTCTGCCTCTATTTTATAGTAATCTAAATTACGTTGGCCAAATGAGTAGCCTGGCAAGAAGCGAAGATGCAAATTCTCTGTTAGCCGCAAATCGCAAATCGCATTTACATTTAATCCAGGGGTAATATGTGTAACTTCGGTAAAATACTGAAACTCCGTTCCATCCTCAGCGATCTCTGTTTTGTTACTATTCTTAATGTCCAAATCCATAACATTAAGTCCCAACGAAAAGCCAAACCGAAGTGGTTTCCCAACATCATAATCGGGATCGTTCAATATTATAGGTCTCCTATACTGGGCAAACAGCATAAAAACCGGAACAAATACTAAAAATACTATTAAAACTACTTTTTTCAATTTCAATAAAATATGCTCTTCAACAAACGAAAAAGGCTATAACTTATTGTATCGGCATTGTTTTAGCCCATAAAAGATGCACAAATATAGGATCAATTTTGTGATTATCAATTATAACTACTTGTAACCTATATAAATGCTTGCAACACCAAAGGTTAATCGCTTATAGGTACAATTCTTAAATCCAACAGTAGTCATAATCTCAATGAATTTTTCCTTCTCGGGAAAAGCAAAAACCGATTCAGGTAAATAGGTATAAGCACTTCGGCTACCCGAAACTAAACCGCCAATGAATGGCAATACTTTTCGAAAGTAGAAACGATAAAAGTTCGACATGGGAAACTTACTGGGCATTGAGAATTCGAGCACATAAAAACTTCCACCAACTCTCAAAACCCGATAAATTTCGGCAATACCCTTGGATAAATCCTCAAAATTCCGCACACCGAAAGCAACCATGGCTGCATCGTATTCTGCATCATTAAAAGGTAAATTTAACGAGGATCCCTGATGTAAATTAATTCTTCCCTCTAGTTGGCATTTCCAAATCTTGTTCCTACCAACATTCAACATATTCTCCGATATGTCAACACCATCAATGATCACTGATTTGTGATGCATTGCCAGTTGAATTGATAAATCGGCGGTTCCCGTGGCAATATCAATAACTCGCCTAGGATTCTCTTTTGCCAACTGCTTCACCAAACGTCGACGCCAAGTCTTATCGATTCCTAAACTCAAAAAGTGGTTCAGAAAATCATAGTTTGAGGCAATGCTATTAAACATTGCCTCAACATTTTCACTCTTCTTGTTAACTTCTTCCATCAATCAAACTACTTGACTGGCTGCCCAGTTACCATTGCCTCTAAGGCATTATCGTAAACCTGCTTCATGTCGCTGATAAAACCGAACGAAACATCGTCAATCCTAATTTCCGACTTTGTAACATGGCCAAGTGCTGTAACTGGAATTTTGTTGGCAACCATGTAATCGATAAAATGTGTTTCGCGCGATTGCGATACGGAAACCACAATGCGTCCCTGTGCCTCTCCGAAAAGGAAGGCATCGGTTCTAATTTCGGCATCGGTAGTGATATCGAATCCAAGATTGCGCGGCATGGCACTCTCGAGCAACGCAATAAATAAACCACCATCGGAAACATCATGTGCCGATTGAACAAGATTCTTGCTAATTAAGTAAAGTAAAGCATTCTGAATTCGGTGCTCCTCCTCCAAATCGAAGTATGGAGCAGGCGATTCCTTTACTCCGTGATAGCTGTATAGATATTCAGATGAAGCTATATCGTTGTGAGATTTACCAATTAGGTAAATCATATGTCCTTTATCCTTAAATGCAAGCGTTGTATGATGATTCTTGTTCTCCAGCAAACCGATCATACCAATAGTTGGGGTTGGGAAAACGGCCTCCTCCTTACCTCCAATCGATGATTGATTGTAGAAACTAACATTACCCCCGGTAACTGGGGTATCAAACTTTATACATGCAGTTCCCATACCTTTTATTGCATGAACAAATTGCCAAAACACCTCTGGATTGTAGGGATTCCCAAAGTTTAGACAGTTAGTAATGGCCAATGGCTTTGCTCCGGTGCAGGCAATATTTCGGGCTGCTTCGGCAACGGCTATCATAGTTCCAACCTCAGGATCGGCTTTTACATATCGTGAGTTGCAATCAACGGTCATAACCAGCGCCTTGTTGGTTCCCTTGATATTGTAAACGCCGGCATCGGAAGGGAAGTTGGTTGTCATATTGCCAGTTCCAATCATTGTATCGTACTGCTCATAAACCCAACGCTTCGAAGCAATGTTAGGATGAGATATCAAGCGCTTAGCGACATCTATCAAATCCTGAGGCTCAGAAATTTTGTTGATATCAAACTTTTTGTACTCCTTATAGTAGGCAGGTTCCTTGTATTCGCGCTCATAAACAGGAGCACCACCTCCAAGAACCAGTGTTGATGCAGGAACTTTTGCAACCAACTCGCCATGTAAGAAGAACTCAAGGAAATCGCCCTCAGTAACCTCTCCAATTACGGCATAGCTTATATCCCATTTATTTAGGACATCCTCAACATCTTTTTCTCTACCTTTCTGAACCACCATCAACATACGCTCCTGCGATTCGGAAAGGAGAATTTCCCAAGCCTCAATATTTTTCTGACGAAGCGGAACTTTATCCAGATTTATACGCATTCCATGACCACCCTTCTCGGACATCTCCGAAGTTGAGCAAATTATACCTGCAGCACCCATATCCTGCATACCAACAAGTGCCCCAGTTTTAATAACCTCCAGAGATGCTTCGAGCAGAATTTTTTCCTGAAATGGATCGCCCACCTGAATTGAAGGAATATCCTCTGCGGAATCCTCAGTAATATTTGCTGAAGCAAAAGTTGCCCCATGAATTCCATCCTTACCAGTTGAAGATCCCACAATGTAAACAGGATTCCCCTTCCCCTTTGAAATAGCAGAAACAACGCCATCTTTCTTAACCAAACCAACAGACATTGCATTTACCAAGGGATTCATATTGTAAGAATCGTCGAAGAAAACCTCGCCCCCTAATACTGGGATACCAAAAGCATTGCCATAATCGCCAATTCCTTTAACCACACCCTTAATTAACCATCGTGTTCGATCCAACTTTAAGTTACCGAAACGCAACGAGTTAAGTTGAGCAACGGGTCTTGCCCCCATGGTAAAAATATCGCGGTTTATACCACCAACCCCAGTTGCAGCACCTTGGTATGGTTCAACAGCACAAGGGTGATTATGCGACTCAATCTTGAACGCACATGCTAAACCATCGCCAATATCAACCAAACCGGCATTCTCAGTACCGGCCTCGGCAAGTATTGCAGAACCTTTACGAGGTAATGTTTTTAACCACTTTATCGAATTCTTGTACGAGGCATGCTCCGACCACATTACCGAATAAATGCTTAACTCTGTAAAGTTTGGCGTTCTGCCCATGTACTTTTTAATCAATTCAAATTCTTCGGGGAGTAGGCCTAACTCCTTGGCAGTTTCAACTGTAACTATTTGTTCCGACATATTATTAAGGTTGCTTGGTTTCTCAGAATTATTTGCTGTGTCAAAAATACGAACATTAACCAAGATGCCCATAATCACCTCAATCATTTTTTCAATAACTATGAACAATCATCTTAAGAACACTGTTAACATTGATATTACTGTAGTTTTGTCATTAAACTTTACTAAAAGGCAACGAAAACGCATTTTCATCGCCTGTAATTAACCAATTAGTTATCAACGACAAAACACAAGTATACTGTAAAAACATGTTTAAAAAAATGTAAAAGATTAACTTTAGCATAGCGCATTTTGGTAATTTTACTTTACGTTTGTCGGCCTGAAAAAGTAATTCAATAAACTTTTTCAAAAAAATTTAATCAAAAATTAAAGGAAACACTAAGTATACAAAGATCATGAGAATTGCATTAATAACTGGAGCAACATCGGGAATTGGGCGTGCAACAGCGCTCCGCTTAGCACAGGATGATTTTAATTTAATAATCACCGGACGACGACTAGAACTACTGGAATCTTTAAAAAAAGAAATCGAAGTAAAATACCGCAAGGATGTATTGATTCTCAACTTTGATATTCGCGACAGGAAAATGGTTGAGAAAATGATTAAAGAACTACCTGAGCGCTGGCGTAAAATAGATGTTCTTGTTAACAACGCCGGTCTTGCTGTAGGACTTAACCATATTCAGGATGGTATTATTGAAGATTGGGAAAAAATGATCGATACCAATGTAAAGGGAGTTCTCTACATCACCCGCATGGTGGCTCCTCTTATGATTGAGCATGGCGGTGGACACATTGTAAATATTGGTTCAATTGCGGGTACTCAGGTTTATGAGAATGGAAATGTCTACTGCGCCTCAAAGCATGCCATGCATGCACTATCACAGGCAATGCGTCAGGATATGCTAAAAAATAAAATTAAAGTTACCGAGGTTCGCCCTGGGTTACTTGAAACTGAATTTTCGATTGTTCGGTTCAAGGGCGATACCGAAAAAGCAAAAAATACCTATACAGGACTTACTCCTCTTTTTGCAGATGATATTGCTGAAACCATATACTTTGTACTTACCCGTCCAGCGCATGTTTGCATCAACGACATTGAGGTTACGCCCATATCGCAGGCAAATGCCGTAAATGTTAATAGAAATTTGTAGATATAGACACTAGATACCAGACGCCAGGCATTAGAAAAAGTGATTCCAATAGAATCACTTTTTTACTTTTACGTTTCGCCACTCACGTTTCACGATTAACTTTTCGTTCACTATCTTTGCTCAACCTAAATTCATAAAATATGGTAAATCATATCGTTTTAAAGAACTACATAGCTCTTCTTTTTGAGAAAATGGGATGTCCGCCCTGCGATGCAGCGATTGTTGCCGATCTATTGGTAGCCGCTGAACTAAGAGGAATTCCATCGCATGGAATCATGCGCGTTAAGGATTATTTTCAGATGGTAGAGGCACACCGAATAAACACCAAACCCAAGGTTAAAATAGTTCACGAAACGCCATCAACAGCTACGGTGGATGGAGACAATGCGCTAGGCCCAATTGCCGGGAAATTCTCCATGCAGATAGCCATTGAAAAGGCAAAGGTGGCTGGTACCGGATGGGTTGCCACTAAGAACAGTAACCATTACGGAATTGCAGGTTACTACTCGCTTATGGCTGTTCAAAACGATATGATTGGAATTAGCATGACCAACGCAAACCCGCTTGTTGTTCCAACATACTCTGTTAGTAAATACTTGGGAACAAACCCTATCGCCGTGGCAATTCCTACAAAGGAACAACCTACTTTCATTGCCGATTTTGCTACAACTCCAATTGCCCGAGGCAAATTGGCTATCATGGGTAAAAAAGGAATTAAAGCTCCTATAGGTCTAGTTCAGGATGCAAAAGGAAATCCAACCGACGATCCAGACACGCTGATGCATGGAGGTGCCATACTTCCGCTTGGTGGTGATATAATCCATGGTGGACATAAAGGATTTTGCATGACCGCATTGGTCGATATATTCTCATCTGTATTTCCTGGCGCAAACTTTGGCCCATTTGTTCCTCCGCAAGTGGCATATCTCCCTTTACTCGACAAATCGGTAGGTGAAGGTTTAGGCCATTTCTTTGGAGCAATGCGAGTTGATGCATTCCGACCAGCCGATGAATTTAAAGGCAAAATGGATGAATGGATTGATACATTCCGTAATGCAAAAAGTGGTGAGAATCAACCTCCTGTTGTTATCCCTGGCGATCCTGAACGCATTAACGAAGCCAAACTGGTTAAGAAAGGTATTGCAATTATACCACAAGTTCTAACCGACCTTAATGAGGTTGCCGACAAACTGAACGTTGAGCACATTAATGCTTAAAACCAAAAAGATAATTTATTGTCATGCTGCCGAAATACCCATGATTCTCTAATCAAGTTCAGCATGACAATATTATTTAAATAAGTTTACACTAATTTACAGGTTATAAAGCCATCGGTATTGAACTCCAAAAGTTCGACATCAACAATTTTCCCAACCAAATCCTTGCTGTACGGTATGGTAACTTTAATGTAGTTCCCCGTAAAGCCAAACATCATTCCGGCTTTACGAGCCGACTCGAAAAGAACTGTTTGACGAGTTCCAAGATGTTGCCTGTAAAATTCGGCATGGAGATTTTCGGATAATTCACCAAGCAGAGAACTTCGACGTTTCATATCGGCAGGCGTAACCTTCTCGGCCATCACGGCGGCCGGAGTATTGGGTCGCTCAGAGTAAGGAAATACGTGCAGAAACGATGGCTTTAGCTCTTTCAGAAAATTATATGCATCCCAAAAATCCTCTTCAGTTTCGCCAGGGAAACCGACAATCACATCAACACCAAAAAAAGTGTGAGGCATTAACGCTCGTATCATCTGAATTTTCTCGGCAAATAATTCTCTACGGTACCGTCTACGCATTAAACCTAAAATTCTGTTTGAACCAGACTGCAATGGAATATGAAAATGCGGTAGAAATTTTTTTGATGCTGCCACAAACTCGGCAATCTCCTTGGTTATAAGATTCGGTTCGATGGACGAAATACGGTAACGTTCAACTCCATCAACCTGATCCAACTGTTTAATCAAGTCAAAAAAACTTTCGCCTGTAGATCTTCCAAAATCCCCGGTATTAACTCCAGTTAAAATTATTTCCTTGATATTTTGCTTAGCAATTGCTCTGGCCTGCTCAACTATTTGCGCAATTGGCATATTCCGGCTTTTCCCTCGTGCCAATGGAATTGTGCAATAACTGCAATGGTAATCGCATCCATCCTGAACCTTCAAAAATGAGCGAGTACGATCGCCGGACGAATATGCTGGGAAAAAGTCATTCACCGCATCAACATCACAGCTATAGATCTTTGCTTTTCGTTTGTTATCCGACGATAACAGTAACTGTGGAATATGGTTCTTCTCCGATGCTCCCACCACAATGTCAACGCCCTCAATATTGGCAATTTCATCGGGTTTAAGCTGCGCATAGCAACCAGCAACCGCAACCAATGCATTGGGTGACTTGGAGATGAACTTTCGAATTGCCTGACGGCACTTTTTATCAGCATGCTCGGTAACCGAGCAAGTATTAATTACATAAACATCGGCCTCGCCATCGGGCGAAACACGTTCAAAGCCCATATCGGCAAATTGCCGAGCAATAGTTGATGTTTCCGAGAAATTTAACTTACAGCCAAGCGTGTAGAAAGCAACACGTTTTTTCCCCTCTTCCATTTCAAGAAATTTTTGCAAAGGTAGTTATTTAGCGAAGATGTGAAAAGCATTGTGCTCCATGTAGAATTATCTAATCGTGTAAATCGATTAATTGCTAGTATTTCAAAGGTAAACTAAAAACAAATTCGCTTCCCCGCCCCATCTCGCTTCTAACCCAAATTTTACCGCCATGTTTCTCAATAAATTCGTGACAAAGCGACAATCCTAATCCCGTGCCTTTCTCATTCCTCGTCCCCTGAGTAGAAAAGTTTGAGTTATAATCGAAGAGTTTCTCTATATCACCATTGCTAATGCCAATGCCATTATCAACAACCGAAACTTGAATCTCATCATGAACCTTACTGGCTTTTATCGTAATCGAACCACCAGATTGTGTAAACTTTATAGCATTAGAAACGAGATTCCGCATAACAGTTTTGATCATATCCTCATCAACAAATACATAAGTATTACTTGAAATTTCATTATTTATAGCTATTTCCTTCTGATCCGCATTATCTTTTAGTAAATCGATTACTTTATTTGATATATCAAACAAATTTGCATTTTGAGGCGAGAAGTTGATTCTGCCCTGCTGTATCCGCGCCCAATCCAACAAATTTTCAAGTAGTTGAAACGCCTGTTGAGCCGAAGAATTAATTATTGCCGCATAATTTTCAGTCTCCTTTACATTACAATTTTTCGCATATTCTTTTAACAACTCGCTATACCCTAATATACTAGTAAATGGGCTTTTTAAATCGTGCGCAATTATGGAAAAAAATTTATCCTTCGTAGCGTTTATCTCCCTAAGCTGATCCTCGCTCCGCTTAAGCGCATCCATTGTTTTTTTTCTCTCATCTATAAGAACAGTTAACATCAAACCAGATAATTGCAAACTGATTATCAGTAGATCAAGCCGCATAAAGGTATCTAACCGCTCAACGGAGAGGTTTGCCACATTTATTGATATTGCAAAAAAAGCGGCAATTGTCATTGCTAATAATGACAGCAAAACCGTTCTGGGCCTACCTAATGTTGAAAAAATAAGTGTGATTGGAAATAGAAAGAATAAGGCTAGGAATGTGTAACTATTATCCAAATAATAGGTTAGCTTAAAAAGCAAGAAAGTAATCATAAATGCAGCAAATGCAATTACAATATCCTGTAGTAATAATTTTCTAATTTTATATTTCTGAGTAAATAAAAAAAACATTAAAGGTACAAATATCATCTGCCCTATGGAATTCCCCAACCACCAGGTAACTGATGATATCCAGAAAATATCTTGATAGATTCGTCCAAATCCAAATAACGCAAAATTTCCAAGTAGTGCCGATAAGGGTTGTAGTAATAACAGAATAAGGATTGAAAGCAATAAGATATTTTTAAAACTTGTAATATTTTCGGAGAATCTAAACCGGGAAAATAAAAAACAACCCAAAATCGCCAGTAACGAATTTATTAACGCTATTACAATGCTTGAGGATAGATCAACACCCGATGTAACCGCCAAAACAAACTGCCCAACAAATATTCCAATAGCATTAAAATAACCAAAAAGAATAGTAGCAGCCAATCCTATACCTTCGGCAAAAAATGGGGCATTGGTTACTATTCCATTCGAAACCGAAATGGCAAAAGCAAATTTTCCCAACAAAAAGTATAAAACACCAACACCCAAAATTTTCAGGATAATAAGCAATACACTACTTTGCTTTTGTACAAGCATTACCGAACCTTTTAATTTATGGCATTCAGAAATAAATATTTGTCAAATTTCGAACTAATTTGACAATCTTTCAAATCTATTTTTGGATTGACTTATACTCCCTGTAAAGCATGTGGATAATACCATCGGAAACACCAATAGTAGGAACAATCATCTGTTTAACGCCAGCCCATTTCATTACTTTAAGGTATATTTTAGCCGCAGGAATAACAACATCGGCACGATCGGGGTTCATACCTAAAACCTTAATACGCTCATCGACCGTGTAGTATTGTAAAAATTTATACAGTTCCTTGAACTCGCTGTATAGCAGAGGTTCGCTATCTGTTTTTTTCCCCGATAATTTATAGATCTTATTAATGTTTCCGCCGGAGCCAATGATTTTGGGGTTGCGTTTTTTTACGTCTAGCGCCTTCACCCACGCCTTCATCTCATCAATATCATCCTCCGTAACCTTGCCCTTAAGCATTCTAATGGTGCCAATATTGAACGAATGCGACGCTACATTCATTCTATTCTCAAAAAGAGTAATTTCAGTACTACCGCCACCAACATCCATGTAGAGGTATGGATTTGAGTCGTTTAGCATTTCCACAATCTCATTGGAGTATATAATTTCAGCTTCACGCTTACCATCAATTATTTCAATATCAACACCGGCCTTATCCCTAACATAATCAACCACCTCCTTAGAGTTAAAGGCCTCGCGCATAGCAGATGTTGCGCATGCCTTATAGGCCACAACATCCTCCACCTCCATAAGGTTACGGTATGCAATCATCGTTTTTACTAACTTCTCAACCCTTTGCTCGGTTATTACTCCTACACCAAAAGCATCCTCGCCTAGCCTTAACGGCATACGAACCAACGAAGATTTTCTAAAAAATGTGCTGCCACCATCCTCTACAACGTTGGTTAACAACAAACGCGCAGCGTTTGATCCGATATCGATAGCCGCAAATTTTAGGACTTTTATCATCTACTTACTCTTTTCTAATTCTTTCTGCTTATAGTACTTATACAACTCTATCTGCGAACGAAATATTGCTTCATTCTCGCCCCTAACTTTAAAATGATTATTTTGCTTATGATTAATAATTCTCGATTTAATATTATCTCTCAAAGCGTAATCTACCACGGTTCTGAGTTCAGCCTTGATTTTTTGATCGAATATTGGTGAGGCCACTTCAACCCTATAGTCTAAGTTACGGGTCATCCAATCGGCCGAGGATATGTAGCACAATTCATCGCCACCGTTGGCAAAAAAGAATATCCGCGAGTGCTCCAAAAACCTATCAATAATCCCGTAAACCTCGATATTCTCACTCAGACCCTTAACTCCTGGAACTAAAGAGCAAATCCCCCTAACCACCAACTTAATTTCTACTCCCGCTTTGCTAGCCTGGTACAACTTTTTGATCATCTCCTCATCCACAAGGTTGTTTATTTTGCAATGAATGTAGGCTGTATTTCCCTTTGCTGCATTCTCCATTTCACCCTCGATAAGGGAGTATAACTTACGTCGCATATTCATTGGCGATACCAGCAGATGCTTATAGTTAAATGCCCTGTAGTTGTTCTCCAAAAAGGTAAATACCTTATCTATTTCGCTAGTTATTTTGGGGTTTACTGTAAAAATGTTGACATCGGTATACAGGTTTGCATTCCCCTCATGAAAATTCCCTGTACTTACCGTGGCATACTTAACCTCCTCTCTTCCCGTTTTACGGGTAATAAGAGTCATTTTGCTATGAATCTTTAAACCCGGAATGCCGAAAATAACATTAACACCGGCCTCCTGCATTTGCTTCGACCAAAATATATTTGAGTTTTCATCGAAACGAGCTCTCAACTCCACAATTGCTGTCACCTTTTTCCCATTCTGCGCTGCATTCATCAATGCATGCACTACACGCGATTCCGATGCAACCCTGTAGAGCGTTATTTGTATGGATTTTACCTTAGGATCAATAGCCGCTTCCCGAAGCATTTTTATGTAGTAGGTAAAATTGTGGAATGGGTAATGGAGCATTACATCATGCTTTGCAATAACAGCAAGTATACTCGGAGATTCATCAAGCTCCGCAATGGAAATTGGAGGCAAAGGTTCATTTATAAGCTTTGCATTCGAAAAATCGGGGAATCGAATAAAATCCTTAAAGTTATGATAGCGCCCGCCCGGAATTCCATAGTCATCCTCATCGAGTTCCATGCTATCGGTGATATAATTAAGCATGTCCGGGGCAATTCTGGAGTCATATACAAACCTTACGGGTTGGCCTTTCTTACGATTTTTTACCCCTTTCGAAATTTTTTCGAGCAAACTCTCGGAGATATCATTATCAACGTCCAACTCGGCATCACGGGTTATTTTTATGGTGTAAGCCTCAAACTGATCGTATGGAAAAATGCTATAAACTTCGCTCAAACAAAGCCTGATAACATCGTCGAGGAGTATTATGTAATGCTTATCATCCTTTTTAGGGAGAAGTATGAAGCGAGAAATCAGGCGTGTAGGCATTTCGATTAGGGAATATTCCTTTACATCGGGATTATTCTTGAATGAAAGTTTTACGGCCAAGTAAATTGACTGATCAACAAGTTCGGGGAAATGCTCCAACCCCTTTAGCATTATGGGAGCAAGATGTGTTGATATGTGCTTATTGAAGTATGACTTGATATACTCCCGCTGGCTGGGCTGTAACTGCTTTTCGTCTATTAAAAAGATGTTTTCCTTCTGAAGTTCCTTTATTATCTCTGAAAATATTAAATCGAATTTATTCTGATAGGCTATAGTTACCCGTTGGATTTTCTCGAGTGCCTTACGGGGATTCTGCCCCATTATTTTTTTTGCCCCTTTCTCAACAACAAGCAATCGGCGCAATGTAGCAACTCTTATCCGAAAAAACTCATCAAGATTATTGGAGAATATTCCTAAAAATTTCAGCCTTTCAATAACAGGCACAGAAGCATCCTCTGCCTCCTGCAGCACTCTACCATTGAACGATAGCCAACTTAACTCTCTATTTATAAGTTGAATATTCTTGGCCATAGCGGAATCAATATAGTATCGATACGTTTTGTTTTAATTCAAACCAATTTAATAAATAGATCAGAAATACAGATATTTGTATATTACTAATATGTTAATTTTTTAGTAAAAAACTATCCATTAATAATAAAAGAAGTGTTGGACTCCACTAATGTTGACTTTGATATTGTAGCCCAATCATCCGTATCGAAATACAAGCAAACAAAACCTGATGTTGGCAATTCAAAAATAGGCTCCGGTAAAAAACTATTCACAAAATACGATAATGTTGGATTATGCCCAACAATCATTAGGCTTTTAACACCGTTTGGCTGACCTGCAATGATTTCCTTAATAACAACCTCATCGGCTTCGTAAACCCGTTTATCAATAAATATCTTTTCTAAGGCTAAAGATGCACTCTCAGCAAAAAGTATTGCCGTATGTGTAGCCCTATTAGCTGGGCTAGTAATTATTGAGTCGACATTCTTAACCGTATGCTGAACAGTCTTTGCAAGCGTTGTTATGTCCTTAATACCTTTCGGCTTGAGCGCCCTGTCCTTATCGCTCTTATCAACCTCGCTCCACGATGATTTTGCATGACGAAGAATAAAAAGTTCCCGGCGCATGGTATTTGTTTTATTGTTGAGTTTTAAGAAATAGTAAAATTTTATAATTCTAAACGTAGCAAGGATTATCTCACTCGAGATCCCCTGCTACGTTCAAATAACTCTTAAATACCTAAAGTTACAAAATTTCTACAACAAATCGCTTGCTAGTTCTGCCAAATAGCTTCGTTCACCCTTAACTAAATTAATATGGGCAAACAATTCCTGTCCATGCATCTTATCCGATAGGTGCGTTAAACCATTCGATTTCATATCCAGATATGGATGGTCAATTTGGTGAATATCACCTGTAAAGACAATTTTAGTTCCTTCGCCCGCACGGGTAATAATGGTCTTGATCTCGTGTGGTGTAAGATTTTGCGCCTCATCCACAATGAAAAAAACATTCGATAAACTTCTTCCACGGATATAAGCCAATGGTGCTATAACCAACTTTTCGGTACGTAGCATCTCATCAATATGCATGTAATCCTTGCTGGTAGATTTGAATTTATTCTTAATCACCGTAAGATTATCAAATAAAGGCTGCATGTATGGGCCAATCTTATCGTTAATGTCGCCAGGAAGAAATCCGATATCCCTATTCGAAAGTGCTACAATTGGTCGAGCTAACAGAATTTGGTCGAATTTATCCTCCTGCTGAAGTGCTGCGGCTAAGGCAAGTAATGTTTTACCTGTACCTGCCTTTCCGGTCAATGCTACCAACTGAATATTGTTACGGAGCAACGCATCAAAAGCAAAGGCTTGTTCAGAGTTTCTAGGTTCAATACCGTATGCTCTAGTTTTTTCTACTCTATCGAACTTGGTGGTTACCTTATCAAAACGAGCCAGAGCACTCGATTTATTCCCTTTTAAAATGAAGTACTGATTGGCATAAGGCTGAACTTTTAAATCCTTTGACTTTAAGCCTTCGGCAGGATCGTACATTTTTTGAATTGTTGAATCGTCGAGTCCTTCAACTATCTCCACCTCCTTTTTCAGAGAATCAACATCTTCTACCTTGTCCGACAAGTAATCCTGAGCCACAATACCTAAGGATTTTGCTTTCATCCGAAGGTTTATATCCTTGGTAACAAGTATAACGGGTCTATCGGGATTGTTCTTCGCAGTATAAAATGTGATTGCCAAAATTCGATGATCAGGACTCTTCTCTGCAAACGATTCTAGCATTTCCTCTGAGAATGGTTTCCCTGTTTCTATTCTTAACTTACCCAAGTCCTTGCCAAGTGGAATTCCACCGTTGAACAACTTATCACCTGCAATTTTATCGAGTTCACGAACAAATTCACGAGCATGATAATTAATCATTTCGTTGCCCTTCTTAAAGTGATCCAACTCCTCGAGTGCAACAATTGGGATGACAATATCGTGCTCCTCAAAATTGTAAATACAATGAAAATCGTGTAAAATCACATTGGTATCCAACACAAAAATCTTCTTCGGTTTCTTAGTAGCCATAAGTAAGGATTTAAAATTATCTTCTAAATATATGAAAAAAGAAGCCCCGTTGTCCGTAAAAAGGGCGAAAAGTTATACCAATAAAGGTTAATTTATATCACTAAATAATCAATCGAAGCAAAGTGATTATATGAGTTGATATTAGCAAGTCCATATCATTTGCTTCTATCGTTTTCGCAAAATATAGCTAACATTGCAACAAATTTTCAATCAAAATGAATTACACAGAAACTCTCGAATACCTTTTCTCGCAGCTACCAATGTTTCAACGATTAGGTAAATCTGCATACAAGGCCGATTTAGGAAACACGTTACAACTCGATGAGTATTTTGAACATCCCCATAAACAGTTTAAAACAATTCATGTTGCGGGAACCAACGGAAAGGGAAGCACATCGCACATGTTGGCATCCATTCTTCAGAATGCAGGATACAAAGTGGGCCTATATACATCGCCCCACTTAAAGGATTTTAGGGAAAGAATCCGCATTAATGGAGTAATGATTCCCGAAAACGAGGTTACTGAATTTGTAGAAAAACATAAGGATCTATTCGACCAAGTAAAACCATCATTTTTTGAGATGACCGTAGCCCTTGCTTTTGACTACTTTGCAAGGGAAAAAGTTGAGATTGCCGTAATTGAAGTAGGATTAGGCGGACGGTTAGATTCCACCAACATCATAACCCCAATCCTTTCGGTTATCACAAATATAGCTTTGGATCATACCGATTTACTAGGCAATACTTTACCTAAAATTGCTGTTGAGAAAGCGGGGGTTATCAAACCCAATGTTCCTGTAATTATTAGCCAGTTTCAGACTGAGGTTTCGGATGTTTTCATTGATAAATCCAAAGAAACCAACTCGAAATTGCTCTTTGCCGAGCAAAATTATAAAGTTGAAAAGGTTGAATACAACAATGATTTGCAAGAAATTACTGTTAACCACAATGAAGTCAGAGACCGATGGAACCTCGATTTAATGGGAATATACCAAAAACATAATCTGCCAGGCGTTTTAGCATCAATCGATTTACTTAAATCTATTGGTTTTAATATTACTAAAGCAAATATCTCCGAAGGCCTTAAATCAGTACAAAAATCGACAGGACTGATGGGACGCTGGCAAAGATTGCAGGAATCGCCTAAAGTATACTGCGATACTGGCCACAACGTTGATGGTATAACTCAGGTAATTGCTCAAATTGAACGCATACCGCATCAGAACTTACACATGGTTATTGGGATGGTAGGAGATAAAAATATTGATGGAATGCTCAGCCTGCTTCCTAAATCCGCTATCTACTATTTCACGCGGGCCTCAATTCCCAGAGCCTTAGATCAGAATGAGCTAATGCAAAAAGCGTTGGCATTTGAATTGAAGGGGACATCATATCCAACAATAAAAGAGGCTTTATCCAATGCAAAGAAGAATGCTCACCCAAATGACATGATTTTTGTTGGAGGAAGCACATTTGTTGTGGCTGAGGTGCTGTAAAGTGCTGCTATCTTGATTGTATCGGGATTGTAAATCCTAACCAAGGAATTGCAACAAACTGTTCCATTTCGGAATAAAATGGGATAACCAATCCATAATCTATCGCAATTTTCCGAATCAAGGATCGTCCACCAATCATGGTTAAAACTAAATACTCGTTGTCCACTTTAATAATATAATTTTCCGATAAAAAATATCCCCTACGTCCTGTTCTCTGCATGGTACTTACCATAATAATCGGGCTTTTAGCCCAATCACCTCCAGCGTATCCATACCCCATTCCCAACGTCACATTTTTATCATTCGTACCGAAGGTTGAAACTCCATAAGCAATTCCAAACGAAGCATCGTTTTCTCCAACTACAGTCGCCGCCAATAATCCAACACCAAGGTTTATTTTATCCCTTTCCAATGGAATGGAAAATTTTGGTGTTATCCATATTGGAGTGGATGCTCCGCCAAAAAGGAATAATGGTACCATTCCAACCCCAACTGAAAAGTAATCGGAAAAACCATAACCTGCCTGATTATATAAAATCCACATATTTTGATAATACGCCTCACCCTTCTTCATTCCATATCCATTAGGAGCCCAAAAATATCTCGTAGATTGAAGATTTTCGTACCAATACCGTCCTTCCTTCATTTGCACCTGCTTAACCTGAGATATTTTTGTGATATCAGTTCTAAATATAGAAATGATCCCAATGTTTGAAGTTTTAAACCGCACAGTGAGAGAGTCTGTTTCAAGAATTGATCCTATATATTCATTCCCATCCGAGGTTTCTATTCGGAATATCTTAAGACTATCCGGAATCTCCTGACTATGTCCAATACGTGATATAGTCAGCAATACTATAATTAAGATTTTCGATAGCCGATTCATTTCATTATTGAGATTAATATAAATTTAACCAATTATTACCTTTAAGTCAACGAAACAAGCAATAATCATTGAATGGCATTTAGATATACCAACAAAAACGTAGAAAATAAAAGTTTAAATAATTGACAACAAGTCACAAAATATCAAGGAAAGCGATATAGTATAATACGAGAATGGATATAACAAAAAAAAACGCCTCTGCGGGGTTAATTCTTGTGGGAGCTACAGGGATAGAACCTGTGACCCTCCCGATTGCATCGGGATGCCCTGAACCAGATGGACTAGTCCCCAATAACTCCTCGATCTTCTTCCGGCTCTTCCAACTCTTTATTTGTCGCTCTCGGGCATAAGCGGCCTCAAACGTGTCGAACACTTCTGAGTAAACTAATACTCAATCCGAAACTTGCCCTGTAAATCCTTTATGGTTGGTATTGTGACGGCGCAACCGTTCCGCTAAATCATCACGGGTAGAACCTACATAGTAGCGGTTCAGCGTTGTCGAGTATAAAATATAGGTATGGCTCATAACAGAAAACCCCGCTTCTGCGGGGTTAATTCTTGTGGGAGCTACAGGGATCGAACCTGTGACCCCCTGCTTGTAAGGCAGGTGCTCTGAACCAGCTGAGCTAAGCTCCCAATCTCTTTTATTTGCTCATTTCCCGTTGGAAATGCGATGCAAAAGTAGCCCATTTTTTTAAACCTGCAAACTTTTTGAACTCTTTTTTGAAAAATATTTTTGCAAAAAAACTGCCGATCATTTAATTTTCCTGATATTCAGAATGTTTATAATACAAAATATTTTAAAAATATTTACAAGAAATCATATACTTTTTCCAGTTTTACTCCGCGCGATCCCTTTACCAGTATCGTGGCTTCTTCGATTGGATTATTTTGTATAAAACCAGCCAAATCGTCAGAGTTCTCAAATACCCTATAACTATTCGTAATATTTTCGAAACCCTTTCCAACAAGAAAAACACCACAAAAATTCATGCTGTTAAGCAATGTAATAATTCTAGAATGTTCCTCGTACGAATATTCTCCCAACTCAAACATTTCCCCTAATATCACCACTTTCTTTTCTCCATCAAGCCGAGAAAAGTTAAGGATGGCCAACTCCATACTCGACGGATTGGCATTATAGGCATCCATTATCACTACATTTTTTGCAGTTCTAATGAACTGAGATCGATTATTAGTTGGAATATACCCCTCTATTGCCCTTTTTATATTTTGCACATCAACTCCAAACGATCGCCCAACTGTTACCGCTGCTAAAATATTCTCAATATTATAATCTCCAACTAAAGACGATTTAAATACTTCCCGCATTCCATCCACCTCAACGCTAAGCGTTAAAAAAGGATTGTCGGAATATACAACATTGGGATTATTACAAACCTTACAGTAAGGGATACTTTTATCCTGTAAATTGAATTTACTCACTAAATCGCTCAATATTGAATTCTCCTGATTATAAAAAATAGCACCATTCTTTTTTGCGATAAACTCATACAGTTCAGCCTTTGTATTCACAACCCCTTCAAAAGATCCAAAACCGCCTAAATGAGCTCTCCCTATATTTGTAATCAAGCCAAAATTGGGTTCTGCAATCTCTACCAACTCCTTAATATCACCAGGATGATTTGCCCCCATTTCAACAATGGCAATTTCAGTCTGACCTGTAAGAGAAAGTAATGTTAATGGAACTCCTATATGATTATTAAGATTTCCCTTAGTTGCATATACATTATACTTTGTGGACAAAACGGTTGCCAATAGTTCTTTGGTGGTTGTTTTGCCATTGCTTCCGGTAATTCCAATAACCTTTAAATGAAGTCTATTTCGATGATAATTGGCCAGATGCTGCAACGCCCTCAACACATTATCGACCAACACACAGCCCTCTGTGAAGTAGTTTGGATCATCAATCACAGCAATAGATGCACCAGCCTCCAACGCAACTTTTGCAAATTGATTCCCATCAAAACTATCGCCCTTTAGTGCAAAGAAAATTGAACCAACAGGTACACTTCTACTATCGGTTGTAATAACAGGGTTTTCTAAATATTTATTATAAATTTCCTTTATCATTTCTAGCAGATTTAAAAGAAAAAACCTCATAAAATTATGAGGTTTTTTCGTAATATCAGTTTTTTAAGTTATTCTCCACGTTTATTTGCAGATTGAGCACCTACCGCTTCCATAGCACAACGGAAACCAATGTCATTGGTGGAGGATGCCTCATCTAAGAACCTACGTGTACCAGGACTTAACCAGTAAGCTCTATCGCGCCACGAACCACCTTTGTAAACTCTAACATGGTCATTAACCAAAGTAGTCATGCCATTGTTTTTAGCATCTTTGCCTTGATCGTACATACCGTTAGAATTTTTCTCCTTTAAGGTTTCACCCTCAATATAGTTCAGAGATGATGCTACATCACCATCCTTATGGTTAATATAGTATGATTTATTATAGTTTCTACGATTTGCGGCTTCTTCTTCAGTAACCTCGCGGAATGGAATTCTACCTAAACTATCTTTACGAGCAAAATTACCATTTGTATCAAGCGGAGTTTTAAATACATTACCACGGAATGGTCTGTACTCATCAAAGTCCTCAGCACTTTGTGGACGATAAACATCAAGTACCCATTCGTTAACATTACCAGCCATACAGTACAATCCATAATCGTTAGGCCAATATGATTTTACAGGGCCTGGATATGTATTTTCATCATTAAGATTTCCAGCAAGACCCATGTAGTCACCTCTACCCCTTACGAAGTTGGCCATCATCTGACCACGATTCTTCATGTCTGCATTACGAACGTTGTGCCCATTCCATGGGTAAATCTTTCGTTCAACCATGCGTTCGTCGTAAGTATTTCCAATAAGGCCAGATGCTGCAAATTCCCATTCAGCTTCGGTCGGGAGTCGATACTTTGGCAATAGAATACCATCCTCGAATCTAACAGGACGGCCTTCTGGTTGTTCTGGATTTAAACTTGGAAGATTCTCTTTTACTTTTCCAGTATACTGACCAGCTAAATAAGCATCGGTATTAAAATTGTCCTCGTTCTTTTGGCCTAACTCTAACTCAAGAACACCTTTTTGAACAAGTAACATTTCATTAACACGGTCGCTACGCCACTGACAGTAATCGTTAGCTTGTAACCAACTAATACCTACAACTGGATAATCGTTATAAGCTGGATGACGGAAATAATCCGTAACAAAAGGCTCGTTATACCCTAAAGGAGAACGCCATACTAAAGTATCGGGCAATGCGTTCTTATATACTTGAGGATAATCAACATAAACACGTTTTAGCCAATGCAAGTATTCACGCCAATCAACGTTTGAGGTTTCTGTTTCATCCATATAAAAAGAAGTAACAGTAACACGACGTGGAATTGAGTTCCAGTCGTACATAACATCCTGCTCTACACGTCCCATAATGAAAGTACCGCCTTCAATAAACACAAGGCCAGGACCAGCCTCTGGACGCCAGTCTGTTACTACCTCAAAACCGCCCTCTTCCATAGAATTATAGCCCCAACCAGTTTTAGAGGAACTACTAGCACCTCCGCCACCTTTTCCGAACATTCCACAAGAGGTTAGCCCAAAAACTCCGGCAAGGGCTAAAATTAATGTATTATACTTTAAGCTCATAGCTATTAATTTTATTCACTAAAACAATCTCAAATATATAAAGAATTTATATCAAATGTATAATGTATAACGTAAAAAACTAAAATTTCGGACATTTTATGTACCTAAATTTCTTTTTTCCCTTTTTATACTCAAAATTCCATCCTAAGGTTACCTCATGCGACGAAGTTGGCAAACCCCTGAGTCCATGCTGGAAAATGCTAAAATCGTAACTATACCCCATTCTGAAAACATCATCAGCATAACCCGCGGTTAAGATGAAAGAATGGCTATTTAAGTTTAAATTCTCCCTTAACCATAGTCCAGCCACAATTCTATGTCTCGAAAAATAAAAACCAATATTCAATTGATTAAATTTTTCCTGCTGAATGTATATTACGTTTGGAGAAAAAATAAGTTCCTCTTTAAACCGATACCATCTATATAAATTGAAATCAGCGCCTATATGAACTGTATATTTTCGGGGAATGTATGCCTCTTGCCCCATATAGCGCGCCTCAACTGGCTGCAGGATATGGTGAACAGCAACTCCTCCATAGAAATTATCCCAGTCTCCGGCTACACCTAAACTAAAATCGTAGTTCCATGAGGTTGACCCAGGTGAATCGGAAGAACCGGAAGTATTTCCATTAACATCAATCATATCCGGAAAAACTAAACCAGAATAATTACGGCTTCGCATAATTGCACTAGTTTGCAACCCAAACCTGATATGAGAATTGTAGGCTGGTTGTATGCCGTAGGCATAAATTGCATCGAGAGTGGTTCTTGTAAAAACACCTTGCCCTTCAACATCGGTTACAATGTTAAAACCTACACCGCTTTTTATAGATTGAATAGTACGATCGTAACTTACACCATAAGTTGAGTATGGCATATCCAATGCCGTCCACTGGTTCCGGTATATTATGCCAAATCGGATATACTTACTGGCCCCTGCATATGAGGGATTTAAATAAAGTGGATTAAAAAAAAGTTGAGAGAAAACAGGATCTTGCCCAAATAAATTGGTGCTTGAAAATGTCAAAAAAAACAAGCCGATTACTAAAAACTTTTTCCTTATCATTTAATAAATCAAGGTGATAACTTTGATAATAACAACTCCCTTTTTCCGTTTTTATTGTTATACTATTTAACATGGTAAAGGTAAAATAAAGTTTTGTTTATTTGCAATAGAATTTAAATTTCAACAATGAGACTGACTTTTAGTACATTAATGCTTATTCTTTGTGTAGAATTAGGCTTTGCTCAAACAATGCTATACAGAAACATCGTTTGGGATGCCCGGACTTTTAATGAAAATAACTTCTTATGGTTTGAAAATGCTATATATCCCGATCCAGAGACAATGATTCCTTCGTATTTTGAACTTATTAAAGTTGAAAATCAAACTAGCGTCTCCAATGTAACAGTTGAAATAACAGACACCCAGTGGCAACTGTTGAACGAATCGGAAATTGCACTTATAAAGAACTTTGAAAAATTTCAAAATCAAAACTACAGCTTCACTATTGCAAAAGAAACAGGAAAAGAATACATAGAACTCACGGTTCCATCAATCCGGAAAGTACAAAATAATCAACTAGAGAAATTGGTTTCATTTAGAATTATAATGGACAATACAGATAAAAATAGTTTGGACAAAAGCAAAAATTCACCCAAACCAGTTAAATCAAATTCTCTACTTAGCTCTGGAAAATGGATAAAAATTAGCACCGACAAAACAGGCATTCATAAAATTACATATGCAGAGCTACAATCGTGGGGTCTAACCAATTTATCGAATATTAGCGTTTGGGGAAACGGCGGAAAGCAACTTTCCTACATGAACAACCAGGATTCGCCCGATGATTTGAATTCGATACCTATATATATTGAAAAAGGAGATGACAGGATATTTAACCAAGACGATTACATTCTGTTTTATGCAGAAGGACCCAAAATACTAAGTTACAATTCAACTGTAGGAATGTGGACAGAAGCACAACACCCCTACACAAAAGAAATTTACTACTTTTTAACCACAGACCAACCTCAAAATAGAATAGCAATAGCACCAAGCCCAACAGCAAATGACACATACTCAACAAATACATACGATGCAATTGTTACCTTTGAAGAAAACGATACCAACCTAATTAAATCGGGAAGAGAATGGTTTGGTGAAACTTTCGATTTAATTACGAACCGGAGCTACGATACGAAACTCTCGAACCCTGAAACCGGAAGCACCCTGAAAATTTGGTTAAGAGCAGCTGCAAGATCTTCCTCGTCGAGTAGTTTCACGCTTAAAGCAAACTCATCAAGCGTTGGATACCTTAACCTTAATAGTGTTATTATTGGTGATGATTTGGCAGATATTGCATCGGTTAATAGTCAAGTATACACAAGCACTATTCCAGATGGAAATCTCGCCCTAGACCTAACATACAATAAATCGAATTCATCCTCTGTTGGATGGCTCGATTTTATTACTGTAAACGCTCGACAAAAACTAATCTACCAAAGTTCACAATTGATGTTTCGCGATTCAAAATCGGTTGGAACAGGAAATGTCTCTCAGTTCAATATCCTGAATGCTAATCAAAGCATAAAGATATGGGATGTGAGTAACATTAATGCATCAAAACAGATATCAACATTGCTATCAGGGAGTAGTCTCTCCTTCAAACAAACTACTGATAGTTTAAAACAATTCATCTTATTTGAACCGAATAACGCGTTTTCAGTAAAATTCATTGGTAATGTTACCAACCAGAATTTGCACGGGTTAAACCAACCCGATATGGTAATAGTTACTCATTCAAATTTTATTTCACAGGCAAAAGAACTTGCAAGCATTCATCAGGAAAAGGATGGGTTAAGCGTTGCCGTTGTAACCAACGAAGAGGTTTACAACGAGTTTTCATCGGGCAACCCTGATGTTTGCGCCATTAGAAACCTGATGCGGATGTTATACCAGCGAGCTAGTAACGATAACGAATATCCCAGATACCTTCTACTATTTGGTGATGGTTCGTACGATAACCTTTCCACCAAAAGCAATAACACCAATTTTATACTCACGTACCAATCCGATAGGTCAATAAATCAAACCCAATCCTACGTTACCGATGACTTCTTTGGATTGCTCGATGAAAACGAAGGTGAAGCCAGCGGCTTGCTTGATATTGGGATTGGTAGGTTTCCAGTAAAAACAACCGAAGAGGCAGATCTTGTCCTAGAAAAGATTAAGCAATATGTAAGTACTGATAATATTGGCGATTGGCAAAGTAAACTTTGCTTTATAGGGGATGATGAGGATAACAATACTCATATTCAGGATGCAAACACCCTTGCCGACTATATTAGTACAAATCATCAGGAGTATAACGTTCAAAAAATCTTCCTTGATGCATACAAGCAGGAAATAACATCGGCAGGAGCTAGTTACCCCGATGTTACCAACGCTATAAATAACACCATAAATAATGGGACATTGCTTGTAAACTACACAGGACATGGAAATGAAAGATGGTTTGCACACGAAAAAGTAATAATGCTCGATGACGTTAAGTCCTGGAAAAACTTTAATAGTTTATCACTTTTTATTACCGCTAGCTGCGAAATTAGTCGGTTCGATGATTATAACTTAACATCAACAGGAGAATGGATACTGCTATCGCCCAATGGAGGAGGAATTGCCCTACTATCCACTACTCGCGTTGTTTATTCAAATCCAAACTATGTTTTAAACTATAACTTCCTAAAAAACCTATTCGTTAGAAACAGCACAGATAATTCTTACTACGCTCTTGGCGATTTGGTTAAAATCACCAAAAATCTATCGGGAACGGGTTACAATAAAAGGAATTTTTCACTGCTAGGTGATCCAGCACTCAAACTTCGCAATCCAAGCTATAAAGCCGAGTTGATGGAGATAAACGGTAAGCCTTTAAGCGAACCTCTGGATACATTAAAAGCATTAAGCGAGGTAAGTCTTACTGGTAGTATTGTTGACTTTGAAGGAAATGCTGCAAATGATTTCAACGGAACACTCACCGTAACCCTATTTGATAAGGCTAAAAGTATAACTACGCTGGCCAACGATGCCACAAGCTACCCAATGACCTTTTCATCAAGAGAAAATATACTATACAAAGGAAACGCCACCGTTGAAAACGGGCAGTTTGCTATAAACTTTATACTACCCAAAGATATCAACTATCAGTACGGGAATGGTCGAATAAGTCTTTTTGCCACAAACCAATCAGAAACCGCCACGGGAAGTAACGAGTCAATAATAGTTGGAGGCATAAGCGACAACGCTGCAGAAGATAATATTGGTCCCAAGATTGAAATATACCTGAACGATGAAAATTTTACCGATGGAGGGATTTGCGATCCCAACCCAAAGTTTTTAATAAAACTATACGATGAAAGTGGAATTAACACAACAGGAATTGGCATTGGACATGACTTAACCGCAACACTATCCTCAACCGATGAGGATGATCAGAAATTCACCCTAAACAACTACTACCAATCCGAAACCAACGATTTTACAAGGGGAACCGTTGAGTACCAGTTATCGAACCTTTCCGAAGGGGTTAAAACGCTAAAAGTAAAGGCTTGGGATATTTATAACAACAGCTCCGAGGCCGAAATCTCGTTCAACGTTACATCGGGCAACAAATTAATAATTAAAAATTTTTACAGCTACCCTAATCCTTTTAGGGACAATACATCAATGTACTTTGAGCATAACCAGCCCGATGCCAGTTTTAATGTTGAGATCCAAATTTATAACCTTGCTGGAATGCTCGTTCAAAAACTATTTTACAACGAGCAGAATAGCGGAAACTACAGGATTGGCCCTATTACCTGGGATGGCATAAACTATAATGGTAGTAAATTAGGCCGAGGAATGTACATCTGTAAGCTGATAGTAAAATCCTCAAGTGGAGATTCTGCACATCTTCAGCAAAAACTTATTATAATGAAGTAATATTTTTAATAATTTTTCGTTAGCAGAATTGTTATTCACAAATCATTAAATTTGCCGCTTAAAATAAAATTCAAATGTTTAGGAAATTATTAACAATCACAACCTTTGTAGGTCTTTTAGTTTTCTCTAATATTGCAAAAGGACAGTTTGACGATGATGTTTCTCTCACAGGAAGTCTTAATGCACTAAAAGTTGCTGTGCCTTTTTTAACTATAGCACCAGATTCTAGGTCAAGTGCAATGGGTGATGTTGGTGCTGCAACTTCACCCGATGTAAACTCTCAACACTGGAATTCAGCAAAATTTCCATTTATAGAGAAGAAATGGGGTGCAGCATACTCCTATACACCTTGGTTAAGAAATTTAGTTAGTGATATTAATCTTTCCTATTTAACAGGATTCTATAAAATAGACGACATGCAAGCAATTAGTGGTTCATTGCTTTATTTTTCGATGGGGGATATTACTTTTACATCAGCAACATCTGCTGAACCTGTAACAATATTTAGTCCGAATGAACTATCCATTGATTTTGGTTACTCCCGTAAATTCTCAAGCAGTATTTCAGGAGGTTTAGCGTTTCGCTACATTAGATCCGATCTAACGGGGGGATTTACACAGCAAGGTTCATCAACCTCAAAGGCAGGAACCTCTTTTGCTGCCGATGTTGCCATGTACTACCAGCACCCCGTTAGGATTGATGGGAAAAACGGGGAGATGGCCTTTGGGTTAAATATCTCTAACATTGGATCCAAGCTATCCTATAACGATGATGCTATTAAGGACTTTATTCCTATAAATCTGCGACTTGGAGGTAGAGTTTCAATGGATATAGATCAGTACAACTCCTTCTCGTTTGCGCTCGATGGCAATAAGCTGCTTGTTCCAACCCCTCCATACTACGATGATAATGGTAATATCATTGCAGGAGAAGATCCAAACGTTCCAATAGTACAGGGAATGCTTCAATCGTTCTACGACGCACCGGGCGGCATGGACGAAGAGATTAAGGAGATTTCCATTGCTACGGGTGTTGAATACTGGTATGCAAAGCAATTCGCCATTAGAGCTGGATATTTCTATGAGAATAAGGACAAAGGGAATCGAAAATACTTTACGGTTGGCGCTGGATTGAAGTACAATATCTTAAATATCGACTTTTCGTACTTAATTCCAACAGGTGGTTTTAACAGCCCAATGGCTAACACGTTAAGATTCTCATTATCCTTAGATTTTGATCCAGTAAGAGGAAAAAGCAAGAAAAAATAATTTGACTGCACCTCCTTCTCAGGTAATATAAATTCTTTATAAATTTGAGCATCAGAAAATCGCTCAATAAATGAAGATAAAGGTTGGATTTGGCTACGACGTTCATAAACTGGAGGAAGGCTACCAGTTCTGGCTTGGTGGTATTCAAATAAATCACACCAAAGGTTCGGTAGGGCATTCCGATGGCGACACCCTTATTCACGCCATCTGCGATGCCATGCTGGGTGCCGCAAATCTCCGTGACATTGGCTACCAATTCCCGGACAACGATCCTTCGCTAAAGGGAATAGATAGTAAAATATTGCTCAGAAATACATTAGAACTCATTAAAGGCAAAGGCTATCGTATTGGGAATATTGATTCCACTATTTGCCTCCAACGCCCCAAGGTAAAGGATTATATTCCGGAAATGCAGAAAACCCTTGCTGGTGTTCTTGAAATACTGGAAGAGGATGTTGCAATTAAAGCTACAACCACCGAAAATTTAGGTTTTACAGGACGAGAAGAGGGAGTTGCTGCTTATGCCGTGGTTCTGCTCGAAAAAGAATAATGTATGAATACTAGTAGTCCCGAAAAATTTAGGACTTTAGTCCTTGGCGCAAGCAATAGAGAAGGAAGGTTCTCATATCTCGCCATTAAAAGTTTGGTTAAAAATGAGGTTGAGGTTATTGCTATTGGAGCAAGATCAGGGAACGTTGATGGCGTTGATATTACTACCGATAAAGTAGAACTGAATGATGTGCATACCGTAACGCTATACCTAAATGCCAAGAATCAATCATCATACATCGACTACATTCTGAGCCTAAAACCCAAGCGCATTATTTTCAATCCAGGAACCGAAAACCCAGAACTCCTTACCAAGGCTCGAGAAAGCGGCATTGAGGTTCTGTTTAACTGCACATTGGTAATGCTTAATAACGGAAGTTATTTTAGATGATACGGGTGATAAAAAGCAAAACCGATTTTGATGAGGCTATTGGAACACCCGCCGCTGCAATATATTTTCATTCGCAGGCTTGCGGGGTTTGCAAAGTTCTTTTGCCAAAACTAGACGAAATACTGGCTTCTGATTTCCCAAAAATTCCGCTTTACGTAGTTAACGCAAACGAATCGTTAGAACTTTGCGCTTCGCTTTCGGTATTCACCTTTCCAACGGTGCTAATTTACTTTGAAGGAAGAGAATCGCTAAGGCTCGCTAGGAATATCAACTTAGCCTCACTGGCTAAATCGTTAGAAAGACCCTATAGAATTCTTTTGGATTAGTTTTTCTCGAAAGTAGCAATAACCAAAGGATCGTTAACCTGTCCGGAAACGGAGTATTCCCAATCAATTTTCTGTAAACTTGGTCGGTAATTTCCGCTACCGCTAAGCGTGTACATAGTATTATTGCTACCTAAGAATGAAAAGGTTGAATCCCGATCAAGCTTAACGTAAACCTCAAAGTCCATCCCTAGATTGTACATGTTGTAAATAACGTATAGTGAATCGGACGAAAACTGATCGATACTAACGTTATAAACACTGTAGCTGTTATCGGAACGGGTTTCCTTACACTGCCACAATCCAATTAGCCCTTCGGAACTATCAGACTCCTCGCAACTAGTTCCAACAACTAAAAGTAGGGCTAAAGCAACAAAAAGGTATTTTAGTTTTTGCATAAAACTATTTTTTTGGAAAGTAGCCAAGGGTTAATCCTTCACTACTTTATCAATAATACTATCATCGGCAATATTTGGAATTGTAACCTTAAGCGTAGGAGTACGCTCCATCTCACGCTTAATAGCAAAAATAGCCTCCTTATTACGAGCCCAGCTCCGACGGGCAATTCCATTATTAACATCCCATAGCAGCATCATCTTCAATCTACGATCAGCCTCAGGTGTTCCATCCAGTGTCATTCCAAAGCCACCGTTCATAACTTCTCCCCAACCAACACCGCCTCCGTTATGTATCGATACCCATGTAGCACCACGGAACGAATCGCCAATCACATTATGAATAGCCATATCGGCAGTATAGCGCGATCCATCATAGATATTCGAGGTTTCGCGGTATGGTGAATCAGTTCCCGATACATCGTGATGGTCACGACCAAGCACAATTGGAGCAGAAATCTTTTTATCGCGAATTGCATTATTAAACGCCTCTGCAATTTTAGTACGACCCTCGGAATCGGCATAAAGAATACGTGCCTGCGAACCAACAACTAACTTGTTTTGGCCAGCCTCGCGGATCCAATGGATATTATCATGCAGCTGTCCCTGAATTTCGGAAGGTGCAGTTTTAGCAATATTCTCTAGCACCTCAATTGCAATCGCATCGGATTTTGCAAGATCGGCAGGATCCGATGATGTGCAAACCCAGCGGAATGGACCAAATCCATAATCGAAAAACATTGGCCCCATGATATCCTGAACGTACGATGGATAAATGAAATCGCCATTAGGCTTCAAAATGTCAGCCCCTGCCCTGCTGCTCTCAAGAAGGAATGCATTACCATAATCGAAGAAGTACATTCCACGGGCAGCCATTGCATTAACAGCTTTTACATGACGGCGTAAACTTTCGTAAACCTTTTCCTTGAAAAGTTCAGGGTTCTCAGCCATCATCCTATTCGACTCCTCAAAAGTTAATCCGGCAGGATAATAGCCACCAGCAAAAGGATTGTGCAATGAGGTTTGGTCACTACCCAAATCTACTGGTACGTTTTCCTTTTCAAGCCTCTCCCACAAGTCAACAATATTTCCATGATACGCTAACGAAACAGCCTCCTTATTGGCCGAAGCCTCCCGAATTCGAGGGATCATTTCATCAAGACTAGTAAACACCTCATCAACCCAACCCTGCTTATGGCGTACCTCCACCGCTTTGGGATTAACCTCAGCAACTACACCAACAACACCAGCAATAACAGCAGCCTTAGGCTGAGCGCCAGACATTCCGCCCAATCCTGACGATACAAATATTTTTCCGCGTAAATCGGTTTCGCCGGGCTTTAACATTTTACGGCCAGCATTCATAACTGTAATTGTTGTACCATGCACAATTCCCTGAGGGCCAATATACATGAACGATCCAGCGGTCATTTGACCATACTGGGTTACGCCTAATGCATTATAGCGCTCCCAATCGTCCTTGCTCGAATAGTTTGGAATCATCATTCCATTGGTTACAACTACCCTAGGAGCATCCTTGTGCGATGGGAAAAGGCCCATTGGATGACCAGAGTATAAAACCAAGGTTTGCTCATCGGTCATTTCGGCCAAATACTTCATGGCTAGCAGGTACTGTGCCCAGTTCTGGAAAACAGCACCGTTGCCCCCATAAGTAATCAACTCATGGGGATGCTGTGCAACTGCATAATCCAAATTATTGCTCAACATCAACATAATTGATGCAGCCTGAATGGATTTATGTGGAAAATCGTAAATATTACGAGCGTAAATTTTATAATCGGGACGATAGCGGTACATGTATATTCTGCCATACTCGTTAAGCTCTTTTGCAAAATCCTCTGCCAAAACGGCATGATGCTTTGGCGGAAAATAGCGTAGCGCGTTTTTAACGGCCAATTTTTTTTCGTCGAAAGTTAAAATCTTCTTACGTTTTGGGGCATGGTTAACCGAAGGATCCCATGGTTTTGCTGCAGGTATATTATCGGGAATACCCTGTAGTATTTGTTTTTGAAACTCTTCGCGTGTCATATAATTTACCTTTAACTTTTTATTAGTAGCACAAAATTACAATATTTAAATAGATTTCGACCGCGGTAAATATGTCATTAAACAGCATATCAAAAATTATTGAGCATACTTTTTGAACGAATCAACTCAATAAATTATCTTATCGAATAATTAAATTAAATTTGAATTGTTTGATAGATGACTAAAACTAATAAAATACAACTATGAAAATTAACAAAACATGGATTATTGTTGGCGTAATAGCCATCTTAGTAATTATTCTTTACTCTTCAATTAAAGGATCGTTCAACAACATGGTCACAAAGGAAGAGGCCGTAACCTCACAATGGGGAAACGTTGAAAACGTTTATCAACGCCGCTTGGATCTTATACCCAACTTAGTAAATACAGTTAAGGGATATGCTGCACACGAGCAAGAAACTTTCACCAAAGTAATTGAAGCCCGTGCAAAAGCAACGCAAATCAATATAAACCCCGAAAAACTTGATGCCAATAGTCTAAAACAGTTCCAAGCCGCGCAGAGTGAACTTAGCAGTGCTCTATCAAGGCTAATGGTGGTTGTGGAGCAATACCCCGACCTTAAGGCGAATCAAAACTTTTTAGACCTACAGGCTCAACTAGAGGGTACTGAAAATAGAATTGCTGTAGAGCGCCGCAAGTTCAACGAAATGGCACAGGACTACAATACTTATATTCGAAAATTCCCAAAAAATATCTGGGCAAGCATCTTTGGTTTCGAAAAGAAAGTTTACTTTGAGGCCGAGGCTGGCGCAGAAAAAGCACCCAAGGTTGATTTTGGGAAAAATTAGTAATCGGTAAACTAGACTGGGGGTAATTAGGCTATAGAAAGTATAATTGACTATAGCCTAATAAAAAACTTTAACCCCGACCAAAACTTAATACGATGAGACCAAAAGACTATTTTACCCCTGAACAGCAAACGCAGATTGTTGGAGCAATTGAAGAGGCTGAACTAAATACTTCGGGCGAAATCAGAGTGCATATAGATTTGACCTGCAAGGGCGAAGTGCTAGATCAAGCCGCTAGAACATTTGCTATGCTTAAAATGCATAAAACCAAACTCCGAAACGGTGTGCTTATCTACCTTTCGATACATGATCATAAATTCGCCATTCTCGGGGACGCCGGCATAAACGCTCAGGTTCCCGAAGATTTTTGGGAAACCACCAAACAAGCTATGCTACTTAAATTCAAGGAAAATAATCTTACCGAAGGACTTGTTACTGGTATTATAATGGCAGGCGAACAGCTAAAAAAATATTTTCCTTACAAAGATGACGACATTAACGAACTTGATAACGAAATTTCATTCGGATAGTGCATATCATAACACAAACTTTTTTTTGGCATCATGAATAGAATAATAGGTAAAATACTTTTAGTGCTAGCACTATTCGTTAGCAGTCAGGTTCAAAGCCAAGATATTCCTGAACCGATGAATCCTCCACGATTGGTGAACGATTTTGCAGGATTGCTTTCGCAAAGCGAATGGAATGCGTTGGAAGGAAAGCTCAGAGCCTACCACGATACAACCTCTACCCAAATTTATGTTGTAATAGTAAACGATTTGCTTGGCTACGATATATCAGATTTTGCATTCAGGGTTGGAGAGAAATGGAAGGTTGGCCAAAAAGGCAAAAACAATGGAATTGTAATAGTAATAAAACCGAAGGTTGGTAACCAACGAGGACAAGCCTTTATTGCTACTGGATATGGACTAGAAAGTGTGGTTCCGGATGCCATTACTAATAGAATTGTTGAGCAGGAAATGATTCCTTACTTTAAGCAAAACAACTACCTTAAAGGCTTAGACAAGGCAACCGATGTTATAATAGAACTTGCACAGGGTCAATACACCGCCGAACAATACAATAGCAAAGAGTCTCCAATTGCAGGCATTATTTTCATTGCTATTTTCTTTCTAATAATCATCTTATCTATGAGAAAACATAATAGTGCAAACTCGAGCACTCTTGGCCGAAGTGTCCCTTTCTGGATTGCCATGAGCATGCTGGGTGGTAGCGGAAGAGGCAGTGGATTCGGGAATTTCTCATCTGGATCGGGTAGTTTTGGTGGTTTCGGCGGCGGCGGAGGTGGCAGCTTTGGCGGCGGAGGTGCTGGTGGAAGTTGGTAAACAATCCTAAACTGATGGTATCGAATAATCAACAAATTAGCCCCTTTGGGGCTTTTTTTATTATGTGATAATATTACACCCCTCTGTTTGCCTTCAAAAACAAACAATTCAATCAACATTATAAGTTATTTTATTGATTGACCGTCGAATACTTTGTTAATAATAATATGCCCGCTATGTTTTAATTTATACTAAATTTGCTAATGTGATTTTTTTTAACATTACCCTTTTTAGAAATTAATTTGAGGAAACATAGACTGTAAAGACATGATCGAGGAAAAATCATTCAAAAAAGAGTTGGTTTCAGGAGTTTTTAATCGCACGTTACTCATATTTTTACTAACTGTAACGATACTTAACGGCTCCCTTGCCCAATCAAACCTTTTTAAACAAACGTTCACCGATGCCGAATACTACTTTTTGATACAGGATTTCCGCGAAGCACTCCCGCTTTATCAAAAGTTATACAGGATGGACTCCACCAATGCCAATATAAATTTTAGGCTTGGTCAATGCTACTTAAATATTCCTGGAGTTAAAAGCAATGCAATTCCTTACCTTGAACAGGCAATTACCAATACGAATCCAAAATACAACGAAGGATCGTACAAAGAAACGCAGGCTCCACCTTCAGCATTTTTCTACCTTGGTCAAGCATACATGGTCAACCATAAGTTAGATAAAGCTCTCGAAACATTTACCCAATTCCGAGATAGATTAGACGTTAAGGATGTTTACAACTTAGACTATGTAAATCAGCAAATAGCCGCATGCGAGGTTGCAAAGCAATACTTAAGTAAGCCTTTAAACATTGAAACCGAAAAAATCATCCCATTCCCTGAGCGAAATAAGAATTGTAATTACCCAGTGCTTTCCGGCGATAGAAATACATTGGTTTTTACAGTTAAGGAGAAGTTCTATAGCGCCATTTACTATTGCGTTAAAGAGCAAGAAAAATGGAGCAATCCTACAAATATAACCTTAGATCTTGCTGTTGAAGGTGAAGTTTACTCAACCAGTCTCAACCACGATGGAACTACGCTTCTCCTTTTTAAGAACGATGCGTCCAATGGGGATATATACTATTCAAATCTAGTAAATGGGAAATGGCAACCAGCCAAAAAACTCAATGGAGAAATCTCCACAAAGGATTGGGAAACATTTGCATCGCTATCCATTGATGGAAAGAAATTGCTATTCACTTCGAACAGGAAAGGAGGACAAGGAGGATTAGATATTTACGTAGCCGAATTGTTGCCTAATGGTAGTTGGGGAAACATCAAAAATCTAGTCGATATTAACACGCCATACAATGAGGAATCTCCAATTCTATCGAGCGATGGTAAAACACTATACTTTGCATCGCAGGGACACAATACGATGGGAGGTTTCGATATCTTCTATTCTAAAATTTCGCCGAACGGAGAATGGTCCACCCCAATAAATATAGGCTATCCTATAAATACTCCCGATGATGAACTATACTATTTCCCCATAGACAGCACATCGGCAATAGTTCCGTTGGTAAGTAAAGATCTGATCTCATTTTACGAAATATACAAGGTTGATATTAAACCATCCACAGCCAAAACCCTAATTAACCTTGCCGGCAAAGTAAATTTAAGCGATAATGCAGATTTAAGCTCCGATAGCATATTGATTACCATCAAGAACGCACAAAACTCAGAAATTATAGCCCAAGTAACCCCTTCCCAAACTGGCGAATTCGCTTCAACTATCAAGCCTGGAAATTACATTGTTGAAACCTCATGTAGATTTTACAGCATGGATCCAATGAATATTTATATTCCTGAAAATTACAACCAAACAAACTTCCCTTTAAATTTAACTTTAACGTCAAACATCGTCACTCAAGGACTTGCCCTAAAACTTAATAATATTCTATTCGACTTCGATAGTTACGCCCTTACGCGCGATGCTAAATTTGAACTCGAGAAAGTTTACAACTTACTGGAAGCAAATCCTGATCTATATATCGAGGTATGCGGACATACCGACAGCAAGGGCTCTCCAACGTATAACGTAAAATTATCCTCCAAAAGAGCAAAATCCGTTGTCGACTACTTAACCTTTAAGGGTCTTGATGAGCGTAGATTCATAGTAAAGGGACTTGGGGCACTATCGTGCATAGCATCTAACGTAAATACCGATGGAAGCGATAATCCCGTCGGGAGAAGTCTAAACCGCAGGGCTAGCATCAGAATATTCAGCGGAAACAAAAGCGTTCAGGTGGATAATATAGATGTGCCCGAAAACCTTAAGCCACAGAACCTAACCTACACAATTCTGCTTGTAAAGCCAGGAGATAGCTTTGCTCCTGAATCAATAAAAGATGTAGAGAGTGAACTCGATGAATATTCTGTTAGAACCGATATTGGATCATCAACCTACATTAGCATTGGAACCTTCACCAGTAAGCCTAAAGCCATATCAACGCTAACAAAAGTTATCGATCATAACCTACCCAATGCAACAATAGTAAGCCAACAGGAGCTACAACGGTTAATTAAAACCGAAATACAGAATAGAGTTAGTAAACAAACAATTTTCACAATCCTCTTGATGACCAGCGAAACCCCAGTTGAAAAGAACAACTTTAAGGGTATTGTCCCGACGGAGGAAAAGGGTAACGATGGGTTATACAGATACTACTTTGGCGCATTTAACTCCAAAGAAACCGCTCAAGCACAGCTGGAGAAAATTAACATGCTTGGATTCCCCAATGCAATGATAGTTAAGTTTAAATAGGAGATTTTTATGAGCGATAATATTCTGGAAAACGGCGTGGTAAAACTCCGCGCCCCTGAACCAGCGGATATTGAACTACTCTATTCATGGGAGAATAACATAGAGATTTGGAAAGTAAGTAACACCATTACCCCATTTTCTCGCTATGTTCTTAAAAAATACATCGAAACGGCACACTTAGATATTTGGGAAACAAAACAGTTAAGGTTGATCATAGAGGCTAAAAATCAAAGTTCGTTGATGAACGTTCCCGTTGGGTTGATTGATATTTTTGATTTTGACCCTTACCATCTTCGGGCGGGACTTGGAATTCTGATAGCTAATACGGAGTATCGGCAAAAGGGGTATGCAGCAGAAGCTTTGGGTCTACTAATTCAATATAGCTTTGAAGTCATTCAACTCAACCAGCTATACTGCAACATTTCAGCCGACAACACAATAAGTTTTCAACTCTTTAAGAGCAAGGGATTCCAAGAAATTGGTATTAAAAAAGCCTGGTTGAAAACCCGAAATGGATGGGAAGATGAGGTCATGCTTCAACTTTTAAACCCCAAACCCAGGCTTCCTAAAAGCTAGCAACGCTTAATCTAAACTAAAGTGCTCCTGAACCGGAGTCCAGAACTTCTTTGCCTCAGGATTCTTATTGCAAAATTCGTTAGAATGCTTGCAGTACGAGTACTCATCCTTCCACACATTAGCATTTTTGGCAATATCGGCCAATGCATTCGCAATGAACTCCACCTCAGCATTGGTTGTTGTAGGATGTATTGACCAACGAACCCAGCCTGGTTTTTCGGATAAATCGCCATGATTAATCATATCGGTAATCTTATGCGATTGCTCCTTTGAAACATTCAATAGAAAATGGCCATAGGTTCCAGCGCATACACAACCACCACGCATCTGTATTCCGTACCGTTCACTCAGAAGGGTTACTATAAGGTTGTAGTGAATATTATCCATGTAGAAGGATATTGCCCCTATCCTATTCTTGCAATCCTCGGCAAGAATGTGGAGGCCAAGGATTCCTTTGGTTTTCTCGAATGCCAATTCTACCAATTCTTCCTCACGTTTTTGAATATTCGCCACGCCCATTTGCTCCTTAAGCCTTATTGCAAAGGCCGTTCTAATTGCCTGAAGGAAACCTGGAGTTCCGCCATCCTCTCTGCGTTCGATATCGTCAATATACTTATACTCGCCCCAAGGGTTTGTCCAATCCACAGTTCCACCACCGGGATGATCGGGAACACGATTTTTATATAAATGCGAGTTAAAAATAAGCACTCCCGATGCACCAGGTCCTCCTAAGAATTTGTGCGGCGAAAAGAAAATAGCATCAAGCTTCATTAATGGATCTGCAGGATGCATATTAATCTCAACATATGGTGCTGATGCAGCGAAATCAACAAAGCATAAGCCACCCTCCTCGTGCATAACCTTAGCAAGCTCATGATAGGGAGTTTTAATTCCTGTTACATTGCTGCAAGCAGTAAAAGATCCTATTTTCATAGGTCTATCACTATATTTCTTTACCACCTCACGTAACTTATCGGCCGAAACCACCAGCCCACTATCGGGCTCAACCACCACAACTTCAGCAATTGTTTCATACCAAGATGTTTGATTTGAGTGATGCTCCATATGTGTTACAAACACAACAGGCCGATCCTTCGGATTTTCGAACACAAAACTGCGGTTTTTAAGCCCCAAAAGACGCTGAAACTTATTAATTGACGAAGTCATCCCAAAGCCAGACGTCACAATAACATCCTCGGATCCAGCATTAACGTGCCGTTTAATCTCTTTCAACGCAAAATGGTATGCATCGGTCATGAATTTCCCGGTATAACTACTCTCCGTGTGGGTGTTAGCAACCATTGACCCGAATATATTGAGCATTTTATCCTCAATTGGACGGTATAGCCTTCCACTAGCAATCCAATCGGCATAAATTAACTTATGCTCACCATAACAGGTTTTATATGTAGCATCAATTCCAACAATATTATTACGGAATTTTTCAAAATACTTTTCTAAAGAGCTCATATCAAATAAATTGAGTTAATACCTTATTTTATCATCTCACTATAATCAGGGATTGAACCTAAGGGATTATATTGCTTATTAATCCAATCCACCATTACACTATAATGCTTTATACCATTAGTGATGAATAGGTATTTAGCCTTAAAGTGAATATTGTATCGCCCAACCTGATCTATAACCGCACTGGTTAATTCAACCTCGGGCGCTTTACATTCAACCAACGCCAATGGTTCTCCCTGTTTATTATAGATTACAATATCGGATCGATGGTTTACTCCGTTCAAAATTAAAGCAACCTCAACACCAATAAGTCCAACTGGCACCGATTTATGATTAACTAGGTAATTAATAAAATGCTGCCTTACCCACTCCTCGGGCGTTAACCGTACATACTTTTTTCGAATCGGATCGAATATTTGTATATCACTATTATTAATCCTTGTTTTAAAGGAATAACCCGGAAGATTTAACCTTATTTTATCGGCTTCGGCCATGATGCAAAAATAAATAATACCATTTTCAGAGCAACATATATAGATGTTTATCCTAAGAAATCTCTGTTTCCTTGATCTTTATTACATTTTACACCTTTTTAAGCATTTTAAGGATCAATGCGCATTCACTTATCTTTATGTAATTCAAATCATTATCAGTTAAATAAATTTATTTAAACCGCTATGTTTAAAAACACTATTTTTGCATTAAGCAGCAAAAAGTATATTTATAGCTTTATAAATATAAAAAAACGATAGCATTTTATACTAAGTTTGCCCAACTCTATACTATAGTTTGAAACGATTCTTTTATCTAAATACTAAAATATAACGACATGAAGACCAAAGAAGAGATTGTTGAGAATTGGCTTCCCCGGTACACCGGGCTAAAACTCGAAGATTTCGGGTCTCACATACTGCTTACAAACTTTCGAGGTTATCTAGAACTTTTTGCCAAGTTCATGGATGTTCAAATAGTAAACCCTCATGCCAACATGCCCTGTGCAACGGCCAATGGAATAACTATGATTGACTTTGGAATGGGAAGCCCCAACGCAGCAACTATTATGGACCTTTTAAGTGCCGTAAAACCTAAAGCAGTTCTTTTCTTGGGCAAATGTGGCGGACTGAAAAAGAAAAATGAGGTGGGCGATTTTATAATTCCTATCGCTGCGATTCGTCACGAAGGAACCTCTAACGACTACATGCCCCCCGAAGTTCCCGCCCTTCCTGCATTTACTTTACAACGTGTTGTTTCCTCAACCATTCGAAATCACCAGCGCGACTACTGGACTGGCACTGTTGTTACAGCCAACCGCAGAGTATGGGAGTACGACGAAGAGTTCAAGGAGTATCTTCGAAAAACCAGAGCAATGGCTATAGATATGGAAACCGCCACTATATTTACAGTTGGTTTCTATAACGAAATTCCATCTGGGGCTTTACTGCTAGTAACCGATCAACCCATGATTTCAGAAGGGGTTAAAACTACCGAAAGCGATAAAAAGGTAGATAACCTGTTTGTAGAGGAGCAAATAAAGGTTGGGATTGAGTCAATGAAACGATTAATAAACAATAGTGAATCAGTAAAGCATCTCCGTTTCTAAATAATGGCAAAACAGAACTTAACACTCGACTCATACGTCAAAATCCTAGATGAACTTAAAAATAAAATTTTTAAGCCCATCTATTTCCTTACTGGCGATGAAGCATACTATATCGATAAAATATCGGATTATATTTCCGATAATGTACTTACTGAGGAAGAAAAAGCTTTTAATCAATCTATAATTTACGGAAAGGACATTTCTGTTGCCGATGTAATTAACTCGGCACGGAGGTTTCCGATGTCGTCGAACTACCAGGTTATTATTGTCAAGGAAGCTCAGAATATCAAAAACCTATCTGAACTGGAAATATACCTTAAAGCGCCCCAACCATCAACAATTCTTGTTATTTGCCATAAACCAAAATCAGATGGGAAAGGGAAATCGGATAGGCTAACCAAGGTAACCAACCTCGTTAAGCAAAAAGGGGTTTTCTTCGAGTCAAAAAAACTTTACGATTACCAGATTCCCGATTGGATAATCAACTATTTGAAACAAAAAGGGATAAAGATTGATTTGGTTGCTGCGAATCTTCTGAATGAGTATCTGGGTAACGACTTAAGTAAAATTTCGCATGAATTGGAGAAATTGATCATTACCCTACCGCCGGATAACAAGCAAATTACAAGCCAAAACATAGAGCAAAACATTGGAATTAGTAAGGATTTCAATCGTTTTGAGTTGACAAAAGCTTTAGGCGAGAAAAATGTGCTTAAGGCAAACCGCATTGTCGATTACTTTGCCCATAATGCCAATGCAAATCCATTCGTTCTTACAATATCGGCCATTCACCAATACTTTGTAAAGATTTTCCGTTTACATTTCCTCAAGGATAAAAGTAAAGAAAGTATTGCCCGAGAACTGGGCATAAACCCTTTTTTTACTGGGGAGTACGAAAATGCAATTAAAAAATACGATCCCAAAAAATGCATCGAAATTTTTGCGATTCTTAGGGATTACGATATGCGTTCGAAAGGTGTAAACAACAACACAACCGATCACGGCGAACTTTTAAGAGAGTTAGTTTTCAAAATCCTACATTAATATGACCTATCTGATTATTGCGGTCACAGTTGTAATATCGCTCCTAGCATTTGGAGAAAACAACTTGATGAAGCGGTTACTTCTTAGTCCTTACAGGGTATTCAAGTATAAAGAATGGTATAGGTTGATAACTCATGCTTTTGTGCATGCTGGGTTTGTGCATTTGTTCATAAACATGTTTGTACTGCTCTCGTTTGGAATGGCCGTTGAGCATTGGCTTACACAACTTAAAATAAGTGGTTACATCGATTATCCTGTGCTGCACTACTTTACCCTTTACTTTGGTGGCGTAGTTATTGCCACGCTAACCACATTGAAAAAGCACAAGGATGATTACTACTACCAAAGCGTTGGGGCATCGGGAGCAGTCTCTGGATTTGTATTTTTTTGTGTATTCTTCGATCCCTTGGAGAAACTATACCTAATGGCTGTAATTCCTATTCCGGGAATTGTTTTTGCCGTTGCATATCTTGCATACTCCCATTACATGAGCAAAAAGGAAAACGATAACATTAATCACGATGCTCACTTTATAGGTGCCGTATTCGGGTTCATTTATCCTCTGCTTATCAGCCCAAAACTTATAATGCACTTTTTAAGCAGTTTAAGAATAATTTAGTAGATTATTATTGATTTATTGAAGGTTTTAGATGTCCTCAAAAAACTTCATCTGGCTAAATGGAAACATTGTTGATGGAAACAATCCTGTTTTGTTTTCCAACAACAGATCGTTTCTTTATGGCGATGGCATATTCGAAACCATTCTGGCTCATGGCACCGAGGCAAAGCACCTTCATTTGCACTTTGTTCGATTAATGAAAGGAATGAAGGCTCTCGAAATTGAAGCACCTGTCTACTTAAATGAAAAAGTAATTTCTGAAACTATAACCCGATTGTTAAATAAGAACCGTTTTTTTAGTAATGCCCGGGTTAGAATAACTATCTTCCGCAATAGTGATGGATTTTATACTCCAGCCAGCAATGCAGCAGGGGTTCTTATTCAAACACAAGAACTAACAACAAACTTCTACGAACTCAACAAGCAAGGATATCTACTCGATATTTACACGGATATTAAAAAACCAATCAACAAACTATCGTCTATAAAAAGTTGCAACGCATTGCTTTTTGTAAAGGCTGGTTTATACCGAAAAGCGAATCAACTTGACGATTGCATTATACTGAACGAAGAAGACAGAATTGCAGAAACAATATCGTCCAATATTTTTATTGTTAAAGGTAGTGCCATTTACACACCTTCGTTAGCCGAAGGATGTATTCCAGGGATAATGCGTGAAATTGTGTGTAAAATAATTCCAAGTTTGGGGTACGAAGTAAACAATCAGGTTGCCTTTGGCATAAAAACGCTAAAGGATTGCGATGAGATTTTCCTTACCAACTCAATCAACGGAATACACTGGGTGCTTGGAATGAAGCAGAAAAGATACTTCTGCAATGTGAGCAAAACAATTATTGATACTTTGAATAAATACACTTTTCACAATCAGTTCAAGGACGGATTCTCCGGATAAATTGTCCATGCCTTAAATTTCTTTCCAAGCTGCTGAACGGTAAAGTACCAGTTGTCATAAAGCCCTTTCATCATCTGCACAGAATCTAAATTAGCAACAACCCACGAGTCTTCCTTCAATTCTTTACTCAACTGCTTTGCACCCCAACCCGAGTAGCCAATAAAAACCCTAAAATTGTCTTTTGTTAACTTGTTGGCAATTGCCAAACCTTTAATGGCATCAATATCACCATTTAAATAAATTCCATTGCCAACAGGTACAGCATTTGGAACCACATCGCCAAAAGTATGGAGAAAGTTTATAGTCTCGGAGCTAACGGGCCCACCAACAGATATGTTGACGTCCAAATCAGGAAAACCCGAGACAATATCGCTTAGGCTAAGGTTTAATTGCCTATTAATGATGAAACCCATCGATCCATTCTTATCATGATCAATTAGAAAAATAACTGTTCTTTTAAAGAAAGGATCGGTAAGTTCAGGCTGAGCAATCAGCAAGCGTCCACCTTTGGGTGGTATTTGCTCAAAGTTGAACTTAAAAAAGTCGAATCCCAAATCTTTTGAAGCAGCCATAACTTTTCATTAATTTGTCACTACTAATTATTCTAAAATCGTGCCAAAGTTATATTGCTAGTTTTAAACATATTAAAGCCAACACTTCACTAAATAAAAAAATTCAAAGTCTAACCTCCGATTAATCAAATAACTATCTTAGACGATAATAAAAAATTAAAGATGACTCAAAAAATAAAACAACCAACGCTACTATTGTGCTTTATACCGATGATTTTTCTTATAGTTCTTCTATCGCTTAATGTTATTTACTTTAGTGATGATACGCTAGGAGGAGCTAATCAAGTAGCTCTATTACTGGGGTCGGCAGTGGGAGTAATAATCGCCATATATTTAGGCCACAAGTGGCAGGATGTAAGCAGCACAATTGTAAACTCAATTGGCACAGCCATGCCTTCCATTTTAATTTTGATGCTTATTGGAGCACTCGCCGGGACTTGGATGCTAAGCGGGGTTGTTCCAACTATGATATATTACGGACTGCAAATATTACACCCAAAAATATTCCTCTTTGCAACTGTGGTAATATGTTGCTTGGTTTCGCTTGCCACCGGAAGTTCATGGTCAACCGTTGCTACCATTGGCATTGCTCTACTTGGAATTGGAAATACGCTAGGTTTTAATCCCGCAATTGTTGCCGGAGCAATTGTATCGGGAGCATACTTTGGCGACAAAATGTCACCGCTAAGCGATACCACAAATCTTGCGCCTGCGGTAGCAGGAACGGACCTATTCACACACGTACGATATATGGTTTACACAACTGTTCCATCAATAGGAATAACCCTAATAATATTTCTGATCATGGGTTTTACCTACAAACCCGAAGGCGCAACAGACATTTCGGAGACTTTAAATACTATTAAATCGACATTTAACATTTCTCCTTGGTTGTTCATTGTTCCAATTTTACTGATTGTCGTTATTGTAAAAAAACTTCCACCATTACCTTCAATCCTTTTTGGCGCATTACTAGGCGGAATATTTGCAATTATACTTCAACCACATCTAATTGAACAGGTATCGGGGATTTCCAATAACTACATAAAAGCTTCGTATATCACTGTAATGAAAAGTATGTTCGGGAAGGTTGTGATTGAAACATCTAACACCCAAATAACCGAACTGTTTACTACGCGAGGAATGGCTGGAATGATGAATACCATTTGGCTTATACTAACCGCCATGACATTTGGCGGAGTTATGGAAGCAGCAGGTTTACTCGTAAAAATTACTGAAACAGTAATAAAATTTGCTAAAACAACAGGCTCTTTGGTTGCATCGGTGGTTGGGAGTTGCCTATTTTTCAATATAACTGCACCTGATCAGTACATCGCAATAGTTATACCTGGACGCATGTTCTCAAAGACATTCCGTAAGCGAGGGTATAAACCAGAACTACTAAGCAGAACACTAGAAGATTGTGGTACTGTAACTTCTCCCCTAGTTCCATGGAATACATGCGGGGCAACACAGGCAGCGGTTCTTGGCGTTCCAACTATGGCATACGCTCCATACGCATTTTTCAATATAATAAGTCCATTTATGAGCATTTTCATGGCTTCGTTCAATATAAAAATCAGAAAATACACCGATGAGGAGATGAAGAAGATTGAGGCTGATGATTCAAAAATTGAAGAGGCTGAATTGAAGTTTGAGCAATAGATTCAAATATACTTATTACCCAAAACAAAAACTCTGACAGGGTTTTGAACCCTGTCAGAGTTTGCGATTAAATAATTCTAGTACAATTTTGGATATCGCTTTGGATTGGCCTCGTGCATCAATTGATAAATTCCATCAAACACATCCTCAGCATTAGGGTTTGAGAAATAGTCGCCATCGGTTGTATAAGCAGGGCGATGCTCCTTAGCCGTAATAGTTTTAGGTGCAGAATCCAAAAATTGATAGCCATTGCGCTCCTCAAGAACCTTCTGCATCATAAATGCAGTGGCTCCACCAGGGACATCCTCGTCAAAAAATACAACCCTACTGGTTTTCTTAATCGATTCTAAAATTAAATTCGGCAAATCGAAAGGGAGTAATGTTTGCACATCGATAAGTTCAACCGATATTCCAAACTCATCTAACTGATCAACCGCGTCTTGTGCGATCCTTACACAACTACCATAAGTTACAAGCGTAACATCTGTACCCAATTTTAATATTTCTGGAATACCAAGAGGAACTCTGTACTCACCAATGTTATCGGGGCGACGTTCCTTTAAACGATAACCATTCAATGGTTCAATTACTAATGCAGGATCATCGGATTCGAGCAAGGTATTATAGAAACCCGCAGCCTGAGTCATATTTCGAGGAACACAAACATAAATTCCACGTATTGAGTTTATCACCATGCTCAAAGGCGAACCAGAATGCCAAACGCCCTCCAGTCTATGTCCTCGAGTGCTAATTATCATAGGAGCCATTTGTCCTCCCTTTGTTCTCCAACGTATTGTTGCAACATCATCGCTCATTGTTTGTAGAGCATAGAGTAAATAGTCGAAGTACTGGATTTCGGTTACTGGGCGCAACCCTCTTAACGCTAAACCTAATCCCTGCCCAAGTATTGTGGCCTCACGAATTCCAGTATCGGTTATTCTATTTTTCCCATACTTAGGCTGAATCCCCTCATACGACTGATTTACGCCTCCTATTCCACCAACATCCTCTCCAAAAGCAACAACCAAAGGATTTTTCTCGAAAATTTTATCCCAATTATCGCGAAGTATTTCACGGCCATTCACCATAGGTGAATTCTCCGAAAAAATAGGTTTAATCTCTTTCACTTTCCAAGCAGCCCTATTGGTTTCGCAGTATAAATCGGAGCTATACCTTTCGTGTCCATCCTTCTGATTCCGATCTAGCCATACACTTAAATCGGACTGAAGTTTCTCGCGCATTGTACAATCGGTACAAACATGGCGTAAAATTTTCTTTGCCGAACTCATGTTATCCTTTCGGATAGGGCTTTGAATTGCCTTAAGCTGATTGGTAATAATTCCAACCTTATCGATATGCTCACGCTTGCACATACAGGAGCGATTATCAATTATCCGAATCAACTCATCTCGCTCCTTTTTAATCGGAGAAGTGTATGCATCCCATGCCTTATCACGGGCTATTTTAGCATCGTTTATGGCTCTTTGCTCGGTTTCGGCGAGTTCTTGTTCTGTGGCAATATTTTCCTGTAAAATCCAATCGTGAAAGCGTTTATTACAATCAAACTCAGCCTCCCACTTCATCCGTTCTGGAGATTTATATCGCTCATGGGAACCGGACGTAGAGTGTCCCTGAGGTTGAGTAATTTCAGTAACATGGAATACCACTGGCACATGCTCTGTTCGAACTCGCTCAACACCTTCGGCAAAAGTTTTAAGCATAGATGGATAATCCCAGCCCTTAACCTTATAGAGATAAATTCCTGTTGAATCGCTCTTCCCCTTTTCGAAACCTTTAAGCAACTCAGATATGCTCCCCTTGGTAGTTTGATACTCACGAGGAACTGAAATTCCATAGCCATCGTCCCAAACAGCAAGCGCCATAGGAACTTGCATTACTGCCGCAGCATTGATAGTTTCCCAGAAATGTCCCTCGGAAGTGCTGGCATCGCCAATGGTACCAAAAGCAACCTCATTGCCATTATTGCTGAACTCGCTGTATTTTGACAACTCCTTGTTATCCCTAAACAATTTTGAAGCCCATGCAAGACCCAACAAACGTGGCATTTGGCCTGCAGTGGGAGAAATATCCGGGGTACTATTACGCTGCTTGGTTAAATCTTTCCATGTACCATCGTCATTTAAACTGCGGGTTGCAAAGTGATTGTTGAAAGTACGACCTGCATTGCCAGGATTCAGTTTAACATCGGTTTGGCCGTAAAGCTGAGCAAAAAACTCCTGAGGCGAAAATGCACCAACAGCCATCATAAAGGTTTGATCGCGGTAGTAACCCGAACGCCAATCGCCATCGTTGTAAAACTTTGCAAGAGCAATCTGCGCTAACTCCTTGCCATCGCCAAAAATTCCAAATTTTGCTTTGCCCGTAAGCACCTCTTTACGTCCCAATAAACTTATTTGACGGCTAAGAGTGGCTAAATAGTAATCGTTTAAAACTTCCTCCTTCGGAAATTGGTTTGTATTCTGTGTCGACATAATCTAGTATGTTTATTGTTCTAACTTTTTGTAGTAAACAACAACCAACCAAGAAGATTGTTCTACGACGTGGAAGACAAAAAAGATAAACTTGAAGAAAAATAGACCTACAAAAACTATTCAAACATATTGTCTGGAATACTAGCAATGGGTATTTGGACTTTTGCCTTAATGGCTTTTTCTGCAAGGCCATTGGGGACTAGATAGCCATTTATAGTTACATTGCTTTCATCGACACTTACCACTCCGTAAATAAACACATCGGCTATGCTCCCAGTAGAATTGAAAATACTTTCGTTTAGGTTAGAGTAAAATTTAAAACTCAAAGCCTGCGATAACCCCCACCCCATTTCATCGAGCAGATGATTGATGCTAAACTGCTCAATCACTTTGAAGTTGACAGATTTCGCAAGGGATAAATTCATCTCGTTTTGTATTAACTGATTAAACCGCGAAACCTTATCATCGGTAGATCGAAAATCGAGAATGGCTATATGAACCTTACAATTACTTGTATAATTCGACGTTAATTCAACAGTAAGCTGAGAAACTGCATTTTCAACGCTAGGATTAGTACACTTTCCTGGTACTTCTGGTGTATTTAGTAGAAAGAAAAAGGATATTAGCAAGTAGTGCATTTTACGAAAAATGATGATTCCTTAACAAATTTAATAGTATTTCTTAAATTTCAAATTAAAATCGAAACTTTATCGACCAAAATGTGTTAATAAGCAAACACAAACTAAAAAACATTCTTTTTTTTGATAGCATCTTTTGAGAATCAACTAGTATTTTTGCAAGAAAACCGAATGGAAATTATAAAATTAATAGCAGTAGCAGCAGTTATTTTGCTGATTGCCTTAACAGGCATGGCAGTTAGAATACTATTCCATAGAAGCCATAAGTTTCCTGAAACATCGGCTGGTCATAATAAAGAACTCAGGAAAAAAGGCATTAGCTGTCCCAAACACGAAGAAATAAAATGCTGGGGGAAAAAGCAAAATGGAGGCTGCGCAACTTGCTATGAGCACGCAAGAGATTGATCAATTTTTAAGAAATAACTTTAAATAATATCATGGCAATTTTAAAACTCATAATACTCTGCATCGTTTTAGTTGGCTTTGTATTCCTAGGGCTTTCGCTTAAGGTTCTGCTAGGAAAAACTAAAAAGACAGATTGTAATGCAGAAAACTCTGATGTTGGATACACCTGCGGCTGTGGAGGAGGCTCTAATTGTAGTACCAATAACGCAAAAAAAGGATTCTGAACTACTCCTTAATTTTGTTCTTCAAACCTTCGCTAAACCAAACCTTATACGCACCTGTACTGTCAGAGTATATTAAGTAAGCATCGGCACCATTGTGGGTTTCAATATAGTTTTTGCTCCAGTCGAGCCCCTTTACCATAAACGCGGTGGCCAAAGCATCGGCTCTAGCACCTGAAGGGGCTATTACGGTTGCGCTAAGCAACGAATTTAGTATAGGAAAACCCGTCTTGGGATTTACTGTATGTGAGTATTTTATTCCATCAACCTCTATAAACTTTCTATAATTGCCCGATGTTGCCAAACCCTTCCGATTGCTCAGGTATATTTTTGTTTGAATATTCTCGCCAGGCAAAGCATTCTCAACAGGTTTATCCAGCCCAACAACCCACTCTGTACCCCTAGAGTTAACACCATTTGCACAAACCTCACCTCCTATCTCTACTAAGTAGTTGTTTACATGTTTGCTTTCTAAAAATTTTGCAAACACATCGGCGGAATAACCCTGCGCAACAGCGTTAACATCAATCTGAATCTCTGGTTTCGATTTTATCAAATTCAACCCGTCCAGTTTGATCTGGTTCATTCCAATAAGAGGTAATAACGATCGTACTTTTGCCGAATCGATGCCCTTTGTTTTGTCCTTGCCAAAACCAATTGCCCGAATAACTGGCCCCACAGTAATATCAAAAGCGCCCTCGGATTCCCGGTAAATTGAATCGGAAATAATGATAACCTGAGCAAGTAGCGAATCAACCCAAATTTGGTCATTTCTATTAACCCTTGAAATAATAGAAGTGTCGCTATAAATCGACATGGAGTGGTCAATAACTGTAAAAAGCGAATCGAAACTGGATGAAAAGTTTCGACCTAGGGAATCGTAGTAAACTATGCTATAGGTAGACCCTTGCGCAAAGCCATCTATTTTAATGTAATCCTTCGAATTATTTGTTGTGCACGATAGTAGTACGCTTGATATTACTATCGCAGCCAAAAGAAATCGTTGCATTTTTGTTGTTTTGATTAGAAAGTTGGACATGGAATTGATTTCCATTTTTTCCGAGAATTAATCTTGAATTCGTAAATTATAGATACTTCATGCGATCCTCCCGAAGACAATCCCAAGCGGGAAATGGTAAAATCGTAACTATACCCTAAACTAATTTGCTCCAATTTATACCCAACCATAAAAGCAAGAGCATCTATTCTCCTATCGAGTTTTCCTTTGGGCATTCCTCGCCACCATACACCAAAACTAATGGGCTCCGAGAACCAGTACAAGCCTAAATTAAGCTGCTTATATATATCCTGTATTTGCACGTTGAATGCAAAGGTTATGGATTCCTCTATTCTGCTCATCATAAAACCCTTGGTGATATACCGGTAACCACCGTAAACCGATACCTTGTAGGGGATTCGCGAATTATCATCGTAGAACGAAGCTACCGGTTTAAGCATATGATCCCATGTTGCGCCAAACCAAACATTATCGGAGTATGCCAGCATTGATGTTGCCACATCAATATCCCAAACTGCGGTATTTCCAGGCTGAGTAACAGAGGGCAGACCATCGGAGTAGAGCTGATCACCAAAAACTAGTTTACTAAAATCAATGGATATCTGTTGAAGATAAAAACCAAGTCCAGGACGAATATGCCAATCGCTTACCGGTGTGAAGTCGTAAGAATACAGAACCCCCAGCTTTGTGTTGGCCAAATTACCAGCACCGGCCTGATCGCGAAAGGCCACGACCCCAAGTCCGCTCTTAAATGCAATAAAATTATGATCCCAAGTTAAACTATAGGTGTTATAGGCCCCTCGAATAGCCGACCATTGATTTCGGTAATTGGCAACCGTACGATACCCCGAAATTCCGCCAGCAAAGGATGGCGATAAATATAGAGGGCTTGCATAAAACTGAGTAAAATGCGCGTCTTGTGCATAAACACTTCCACAGCATAAAATCAGTAATACAGAAATTATATGTTTTTTTAAATAGCTCAAGTCTTTGTTATATAATACAAGTTGAATGTGCCATTTTCACAAAATCAAGACAAAAATATAAATAATCGTAAATAATTAACCATCAGCATTCAACTATATGGATTAAAATTACTTCAAGAGTGTCACACTTCCCTTGATATCAAAGGTTTTTCCATTGGTATATTTACCAATAGCCCTCCACATGTAGACCCCTAATTCAGCAGGTTTACCATCCGCAAAACCATCCCAACCAATATTTACATCATCAGAGGTAAATATTTGCTCACCCCAACGCGAGAATATCATTAACTTGTATTCGGCTACTCCATAATGATACGGATGGAATACTTCGTTCTTATAATCAATTTCATCATATACACCACCATTTGATGTACGGCCGGGTTTAAATGCATTGGGGAACTTAACCATTCCTGTACCCTCAACATAAACCGCAGGATTTTTTGAAATTGAATCAACACAAACATCATCACCATAATCCATATAAACCCAGAGTGAGACTTTAAAGTTACCCAGTCCAGTGTAGGTATGCACTGGATCTTTATCGGTAGTTATGGTTCCATCCCCCATATCCCATAGACTTCGGCTGAAATCAGTGGATAAATTGTATCCATGTACAGTTGCATCGGGGAGCATTACTCTAAAAGGATGAATTGCAAAGGCCGCTGTTGGATTTTGGTATACCCTGAAAACTCTGTAGAAAAATCTATTACCACCATCGCCTGTAACAGTAAGTTTGACAGTATAGTACCCGGGCTCAGTAAATGTATGAATTGGCTCTCTATCTGTGGACGTAGTCCCATCGCCAAATTCCCAAAGGTAAGAATCAGCCCAAAGTGAGGTGTTTATAAAGTGTACCTCCATGGGAGAACATGCGGAATCGATATTGCTTTTGAAGAAAGCATTAGGATCGGCAGGGAGAAGGTAAACAAAGGTAGAGGTTGAATCCTTACAATGCGGACTATTAACCACGAGACTTATATCGTACTTATAGTCATTGCTCTTTGGAGCCCACGAAAGGTAAGTATGAGTTCCGGGATCCCTCTCTAAAGAAAAAGTATTGTCACCAAATGTCCACGAATAACTCCAGCCATCTGGTGCTGGGTAAGTTTGATTCTCGACGGTAAAAGTTGCATCGGGGAACTTTTTCAGGGCAGGATCCATCGCAATATTTGCCACCGGGGTTGCCCAAACCGTTACTTGCCGAACAGTATCGTCATAACAGTCGAAAACCGATGTAGCCTCCAGCTTAACATCAAACACCCTATCATTCTCGGTAACATTGGTAAATCGATGCTTTGGTGCGGTTAACGATGAGGTCACGCCATCATCGAAGCTCCAGCGGTAGAAGTATGAGTTTATGGATGAGTTGTCAAAAGTAATCTCAAACGGATTGCAAGCCTCCCAGCCGGGATCGGCATTGTAGTTTGCCACCACTTCGGGGTAAACGTACACGGTTTGCGAAATTGAATCGTCGCAACCAAACTCGGTTACCGTTCTGAGCTCTATCTCGTATGGCTCGGTATTACTACTGCTAAGATTATGGAACTCATGGTTCATATTAGCCATGCTAGTAGTGGTAGAATCACTTCCATCGCCAAAGGTATACACGTTGGTAAGATTAGTACCAATAGAGTTATTATCAATTTCAACCGGGAACGGAGGACATGAGATATACTCACCGGTTAGCTCCATTGCGGCAAATGGACGTGGATGAACAGTTACGGTATGCCGTATTGAATTCTCGCATCCATGCACACTAATAGCCCTTAGCAATACGGAGAATGTGCTATCCTTTGTTTTTGATGTATTGATATACTGAATTGCGGGATTTGTGTCGAGCGAATTAACGCCATTCCCCAAATTCCAGTAGTATGTATTGCTGCTATTGTACGAAACGGTTTGATTGGTTATAGTAACATCATGTGGATGACATCCTTCGAAATTAGCAGTGAAATCAGGGTAAATGTGAGGGAAAACCCTAATTGGTAACTGCAGTTGGTCTACACATGCAGTATCGCTCACATAGCTGGCCCGCAAGGTTATTGTAGGAGATTGTATTACAGGTGGTGTATTTGTAGTATTAGTATATGTGTGCGAGGTTGGTTGCTCGGCATAGTACATTGGCGATCCATCGCCAAAATCCCAACTATACTTATACAGCGGCGATGTGGATGAATTATTAAGATTAATATCCAGCGGCGTACAGCCCTCAAACTTATTCCACTGAAAATCGGCCTTAACCAAAGGATATACAGTGATAATAGTATCCTTTAAGCTTTTACAGCCGAACTGGTTTGTAGCCGTAAGGCTTATGGTAAAATCTTGCGATTTATCCTTATACACATGGCTAAAGTTGCGTGCCGCAGGGGTGGTTTCTACAGACGTTGCGCCATCGCCAAACTCCCATAAATAGGTAGATAAGCCTGACGAATTGTTGATAAAAGCCACTGGCAATGGATTACACCCAGAAACCCTGTCAATATCAAACTGAGATACCACACGGGGGTAAATTGTTACCATTTGCCTAATTGAATCAAGGCAACCGGTTATTGTATCTCTACTAACGAGTTTGATTGTATCGGTTAAAATATCGTTCAGTGTATTGTTATCAAAAAGATACGGGAATAAATTTTGATCGCGAGTAATAGTATCGCCATTAAAGTAAGTAGTCCAGAAATACTTATTCCCATTGAGCGATGTATTGGTTAAATCGAGGCTAAAAGGCGTACACTGCGATTGCTGCGCAAATACAAACCCAGCCTCAACCTTAGGATGAACAACAACCGGGATGATTTGTGTACGAGTACATCCCTTTGGATTAACCGCTGTTACCGCAACATTCCTTGTAATACTGCTTGAGTTCCTATTTATAAAAGTATGCTGAACATCGTCGAAAGCAGAACTTGCCCCCGATTGTCCATCATTAAAATCCCAGGTGTAATTTAAAGTACCACCCGACGAAAGGTTATCGAAGTTTATAGGCAAATCGGAACAAACCGCTGCAGGCAGGGGATCAAAGTTCAGCAACAACTCAGGCAGAACTGTTACAGTACGCGATGCAGTGGTGCTTGAACAGGTTTTTGCTCCATAGGTGGAACTTGCGGTTAAACCAACCGTGTAAGTTACATTGGAGTTAGGCAGCGTATTCTCCAATAGTTCAGTGAACGTGTTTTCGGTTCTTACCTTAGCAACACCTCCTGCTGTAGGCGTAAAATTCCAAATAAAGTTTGTGCCATTCAGCGAATTATTTGTTACTGACACCTGCACTGGTGTACAAATTGAGTCAATAGTCATGGTGTAATCGGCCACAATCTCAGGGAAAACAGTAACAGGGATTGTTGCCGGTGTAGCATTGGTACATCCAAGGCTATTGGTTGCAGTAAGGGTAACCGTTCTGGTTAAAGCCCCAGACGTTCTGTTCTCATAGCTATGCGTTACATCGTTCCGATTCGTAACATTCACCTGAGTTCCATCACCAAAATCCCAGTTAAATGAAAGAGTTCCTCCTGTTGAATTATTATTAAAAATAATATCATCGGGAGCACAAACATTGTTCGATGATGCTGCATCAACAGAGAACGCTGAAACAACAACAGGATTTACACTAAACGTGTAAGTTGCTGCATCGGTACATCCATCACTATTGGTCAAGTTCAGTGTAACTGTTTTCGTAACCGGAAGTTCTGGATCGGCATTGGTGTACTCCATCACATAGTTCTCCCCCGCTGAAGAAACAAAGGTTCCACCATCCCAATTCCAGAAATAGGTTGTTCCAGATTTCACCTGGCTGGCATCGGTTACCTGTAACCGCATGGGAGTACACGCATCTATAACAGAAACATTGAACGCAGCATCAACAGGAGGGTTAACCGTTATGGTTGATGTTTTCTGATTGGAACAGCCATCGGTAGAGCGAGCCGTTAAAGTCAGCGTATAATCCTTGGATGACTCATAGCCGGGGTTAAGCAGCTGTTGGATAACCGACTGATCAATAGAGCTAATATTAAATGTTCCACCATCGGTTAACTCCCAGAATACATTGGATAATACCGCAGCACTGCTATACAGCGTGGATGCATTCGTTATTGACAAATTGAATGGGCTACAGGTGGCAACAATTGGATCGGGAGGACTCCATTTTGCCTCAACCTCAGGGTAAACGGCAACCATTTTCACTGCCGATGTATCGGCACAAGTTCCATTGCTGGCTATAAGTGTAATATTGTAGTACTGGGTAGAACCAGTTTCATTATCGCTTACGGTAATGGTTTGCGAATCGCCAGTTGAGGTTACTCCGTTGATATCCCATGTATAGGTACCAGCAGTTGGAGGAGCTGCAATGGTGTAGGTTAACGGAGCACAGCCGGCTGCGTTGCTTAAGCTGAACTCAGCTTTAATCTCGGGCTGAACATTGATTATTTGCGAAAACATTGGAGCGTTACACCCAAAACGGTTCGATGCAACCAAGTCGACCTGAACAGGCTTTACGGCTGTAGAAGTATTGGTAAGCGTAAAGGACGGATCGGCAATAGTTGCTGCGCCCAAATCGCCAAACTGCCACTGGTAGTACTCGGTATTGGTATAGGTTCCATCGAAATCCACATCAACAGGCGAGCATGCATTGGTATTTCCATTCAAATAGTAGGTAAAACTTGATGTTGCCTGTGGGTTAACATAAACAGTACGGGTAACCGTGCTGGTACAACCCGCAGAGTTTTGTGCGGTTAACTTAATGGGTACGGTGTACTGGGTAAATGAATTATCCCACCCAGCCCCTGTGGGGTATGTATAGGTTTGGTTGGCAATATTCTTGGTGGTGTAATCAACACTTCCATCGTTATAAATATCCCATTGGAACACCGAAGAGCCTGCCGATGATGCATTGGTTAAAGCAACGGTATGCGGAGAGCATCCCTCCTCGTCATCAATAGCCAAAACGGCCTCAACGTAAGGGTTAACCGTAATGTTAATTGGGCCTGCCGATGCAGAACAGCCCCACTGGTTATTGGCTGTAAACGTTACGGCCTGTGTTGTTGGGGTAGAACCATAATTCTCGAATGTGTACGATGTTGTTGTAATATTATCCACCGCGTTGATTCCAAAAAGCCAGTGGTACTCATCAGCGTTAGTAGTAGTTGCTGTGAAATTAACATCCAAAGGAGAGCATGCAGCATCGCCAACAATAGCACTGGTTATGCTTGCTGTGGCACGGGGATTAATAGTTACTGTTCGTTGAGCAACATCGGTACATCCTCCTGCATTTCTTACTCTTAACAATAATGTGATCGATTCAGGCGAACCAGTCGAGTTCGTTCGCGAATAAGTCCAATCAGAACCTCCACTACTTTCATAAACTCCATCCCCATTCTTATCCCAATCGTATTGGGTTATTCCCCCCTTGCTATCATTTACAACACCTGTGCTAAAAGGGGAACAGCCATCAACATCATCAATCACAAAACTGGCATCAAGATAAGGTTGAACATCAACATCAACCGTTTTGGTAACACTACAGTAATTCCACTGATCAGTCAAAGTGGCACTTGCTGTAAATGTTTTAGATGAAGTGGCAAAATTGGAGTAGGTGTGCGAAGGTGTGGGACTTGCAGAACTTCCACCATCACCAAAATCCCAATGGTAATAGGCTGAGCCATAATTACCTGTTGGATTAGTTTGAAAATTAACCAACAATGGTTGACAATGGTTAGGGTCTGTAACTGTAAAACTTGGGCTAAGGTTAATGTAAGGATATACAACAACGCTATTGATAACAGTTTTAAAGCAAATCTCCTGATTATCGGCAACCTCAAGCATTATATAGTACCGGATAGTATCGGAAGTAGTGTTGGGGAAATTAAAAGAAACTACCTTGGCAGGGTCGGCATCGGCATCATTTCCACTTTTGAATTCAACCCATGGATTCATGGTATTTGTAACCTTATTCCACGACCTGTAAAACCATTTTCTATAATAATCTCCTGTTGACTCGTCTGTGAATGTAAATGCCGCTTTGGCCGTATCTGCTGGAAGTGCTTTTGTGGCACAAGCGCTAAATTTATCAGGTGAAAATGCTGGGGATATATAATCCGAAACAAACATTTTTACAATTCGATCGGCTTTAAATCCACAAGCTCCGCTTATTGTCACCTTGTAATCTACAGAATACCTTACATCATAAGCAATAGGGACATCAGATTGAGGATCATCCAAAAAATCGGTAGGGCTCCACGAATAAGTGGTTCCACCACTTGCGAAAAGTTGAACATCATTCCCATAGCATTCCTTAGTACCAGCAGATCCTGTTCCAATTACATAGGATGACGGATCGAATGCATTGAAATCCGAAAAATATCCATAAAACGCATCATACCCCCCATATCCATTGAGTATTCCTAGATGGAATACATCTTTTGAATTCTTTATCAAATAAGCTTCATCAGCACCTGAAACAATGCTGTTTGCATTAAAACTTGCATATCTCCATTTATCAAATGGATCAGTAGAACCCACCAATGTATAACTTGAAGAAGTATTAAGGCCTGGTATTAATGAGGTTGCATCGTTCCCGTTTTTATCTGTTATTGAAAAACTTGTTTCAGCACCATCTCTTACTAAAATATTTAAGTAAAAATCGTAATAGCCCACAGATGTAGAAGCTTTAGTCCTATTAAATGCCACCTGAGAAGAGCCCGTACAAACCGTAATTGTTGGAATGATTGCACCGGCAAACTGAGTATAATAACTACCCGAAATTAATGCAGTAAAACCAGAAAGATGATACACATAAATAGGCTTATCGGCATGAATTGTAGTAATAGGCTTTGTAGAGGGTATCTGTACAGGGAGAGTTGCCCCTGCATTAACTGTTCCTACACTTACACCATTAACAGTAACGGCAGTTGATGCCTCCGTCCCAATTACATAGGCGTACTCCTCTGAACTCTTTAAACGACCTCTTACCACAGCATAATCAAGTCCAAGCAAATCAATGGGGACAATTTGATCGCCAACAAAATCGACATTACCCGAAGGAGCCATAACCATATCGTCACGTGTAATAATAGCAATATTTCCACCGCTTATTACTTTAACATTTGCTCCACTCAATCTGTTAGTTCGAGAAACTTTATAGAGTATATCAGTAAGATTTGCATAAGGAGGAATAATTGCAGTTTCCCCTTTATTTAGCCATATTGTAAATGTTGATGCTGATAAATTTTGCCCCGGATAAACAAAAACTGCCTGAGGTACAGTAATCTGTATCTCAGTATTATCCTCTGTTGCAACAATATCGAAAGAACTATACGGACGATACTGATGATTTGAGGTAGTGTACTGAGTTGTTGTAGGGTAGGTTGTTTGGAAGGGTACATAAAATTCTTTACCTAAAGCATTCTTACCTTTAAGCGCAAGTAATTCCATATTTGCAACAGAACTTATTTCGTAATATGCGGTAATAGGAGCTCTAGATTTTATATAAATGCCTTTATTATTCTTATTTATATACTTTTTAGTTGTGGTTACTGCAATATCAGAGGTTGTCCAACATAGTCTATTCTCCATTGAGGTTAAAGGATGCTCCCCAAATGGTGGAGTTAAATTATCATCACCAACAAACTTCAATGTAAGCAAATCTATCGTTTTGGTTGAGTTTGGTGGTATAGTGTCGGTATAAGCATTTCCACCATTAAAATTTGCGGTGTTTGCAGGCATCGTAATCCAAAATCGAGTTCCAATTTTACCCGCAGTTAACCTCAAATACGTAGGACCTCCTCTAGTTGTATGTTTTGAATCGGTTCCCGAAGTGTGATATCTATTAATCTCTGGAACAGAAAACCAGAATTCTGTATCAGTCTGCGAATAAATTTTACTCACAGAAAAAAGGAAACCCAACAAAATAACGTATTTGACTAAGCGATTTTTTTTAATGATGAATTGCATTATTTTGTACATTTATGGCAATTTTACGTTGACAAAAGTAACAAAGTTACTTTTATCCAGTTTAAATACTTATAATTTCTTTTCTTACTCTTGTTAATTCTTAACGAGTATTCAAAGATAAAAGAATAATTTTACTGATATTTGAAATAATAAACATAAGTACTATGAAAAAAAATATTCTCAAAATATTTTGCATTTTCTTTTTATTTGCAGAAAGTATAAATGCACAAACATACTACCTTCCTCTTGAGGGTTTTGAGGGAGGGACTAAGCCAACAGGCTGGGAAGAATACAGATCATCATCATCTGCGCCATACTGGCGGTACCAAAATGGCGGTTACACAAAAAGTTTGGTTGGTCATCCCCCAAGTGCAAAAAGTGGCAACTATAACGCTTTATTCCAAGCAGAAGATATTGGCCCTTCAACAAAGTTGGTAACCCCTGTTATGGACTTAGTTACCAATTCGGATACTGCACACTCAAAACCTGCCTTAAATTTTTGGCATGCTCAGGAAAGTTGGAGTGGTCAAACTGATATACTGAAAATATGGTATCGAACATCTTCTACTTCAACATGGCAACTTATAGAAACATATTCGTTACCTACATCTGGATGGGTTGAGCGTGAAATCCTACTACCATCGGCAGCCAAGGTAAAAACACTCCAAATCGCCTTTGAAGGGACAACTCAATGGGGTTGGGGAGTATGTATTGATGATGTGCAAGTTGTTGACAGATCTGTTATTAATAGATATGTGGACATGACAAGTTTCAAACAAAAAACTAGTCAACTTCCCAGTGGCTCAAAAAGTAATCCTTTGGGTTATGTACATGCAAAAGTAATTGGAAACAACCTGGAGATTCCTCTAAATAGTATTGCCATCAATTATACGGGATCATCTATAACCGATATTAGCCAAATAAAAGTTTACCATACACGCGATTCAATATTTCTGGTAGATTCATTAATTACATCCAACATCAACATTACAGGGAATGAAATCACCATTACTCCAACATATACCTTTAACCTTTACTCTGGCGATAATTACTTCTGGATTTGTGCTGATATTGCTTCGAATGCTCCACATGGAAATACTGTAGACTACACAATACAAAGCAATAAGGTAAGTTTAGGCAGTAACTATTTTCCTTCAACAGACCAAAGCCCCACAGGCTCATCAAAAGTTGAAGAATCATTATTTTACGATGATTTTGAATCAAGTAGTTTATGGACACTCAACGGCGATTGGGCTATAGGAATTCCAACAGGCACAGGAACTTACGACCCTAACTATTCCTATGAAGGGACAAAGGTCTTAGCAACTAACCTAGCGGGAAATTACTCTAGCAACATATCTCAATCTAGCCCACACAATGCAATAACACCGGCATTAGATCTTAAATACTACCAAAACATTAACTTAAGGTATAATCGCTTCCTAAATATCGACTATTTTGATAAGGCTATAATAAAAGTTAGCAATACAGGCGGTTCAACATGGACAACAGTATACGAAAGCCCTCAAACTATAAACGATGGATATTGGCGATCTATTGATAATAATATCAGCACACAAGCAACCCGAAAACAAAACGTTAAAGTTGCTATCGCAATTGATACATCGAATGCATACACCGAGTACGGTGGTTGGAATATCGATAATTTTGCGGTTACTGGCGATTTTATTGCCAGCGATGTTGGGGTTAAAAGCATGACTGCCCCAGTATCGAAATGCGGGCTTACATCGGCCGAAACAGTAAAGGTTATTGTTAAAAACTACGGTGGTGCAACGGTTAGCACACCTTTCGATGTTGGGTACTCCCTGGATAATGGCACAACCTGGGTTAAGCAAAGCTTTACCGATCCCATTGACTCCGAGGAGGAGATTGAGTTTACATTTACCCAAACCGCAAACTTCAGTACCGCAGGGCTAAAACAACTAAAGTTTAAAACATTCCTAACCGGCGACGAGGATACCGGAAACGATACCTACAGTAAATCGTTCTATATTTTCCCAACAGTTGGCATTCCATACTACACCTCGTTTGAATCGTCGAATGGTTACTGGTACAGTTCCGGAACCAACAGCAGCTGGGCATGGGGCGTTCCTTCGGGAACAAACATAAAAAGTGCCTCCAACGGCACTAAGGCATGGGTAACAAACCTAAACTCTAGTTACAACAATAACGAATATTCGTACCTCGAAAGTCCCTGCTTTGACCTTTCTACTGCTGAATATCCGGTACTTGCATTCGACTATATGATGCAAACCGAGGAAGGCGAGGATGGATTTGCCGTGGAGTACTCCATTGACGGTGGCCTAAGCTGGAAGGAACTACCAGCCAATGTTAACTATGCCTACAACTGGTACAATACACCAACTGTTACAGCACTTAGCAAAGCAGGGTGGAGCCAAAACCAATTGAGCTATGTTACAGTAAAGAATCTTCTGCCAACCGATGCTATTGGTGTAAATGGGGTTAAGTTCCGCTTTGTATTTGCATCAACAGCAAGTACATCGTACGAGGGTGTTGCAATTGATCAGGTTAAGGTTTACGAACTACCCAACGATGTTAGCATAACTGCACTTACCAGTCCAATTAGTGCCTGCGAGATTGGAAAATCGGTTCAGTTAACCTTTACCGTTAAGAACATAGGTTACCGCCCAATGCTAAACGGACAAAAAATTCCGCTAGTAATAAATGTTGATAGCACAAATGATATAAAGGATACCCTAACTTTAGCAGCAGATTTTAACCAAAACGATGAGCTATCGCACATAACAACCGATAACTATAACCTTTACGCTGCAGGAACGCACTACGTTGATGCCTACAGCAATTTAACCACAGAGGATGACAGAACCAACGACACCTTACATGTTCAGGTTCAAGTAACCGGAATGCCAGGCTACACCCTAGGTGCCGATATTGGAACAATGACTACCGATACCATAACCCTTGATGCGGGCAGCGGGTATACAACCTACCAGTGGAGAACAAAAATTCCTGAAGATGTTGGTACTTGGACCGACGACGCTACTGCTCAAACCCTCGATGTTGGAGTTGATAGCTGGGGACTTTACGCTATTCACATAGTAAATGGCAATGGATGCGAAAAGAACGATACTATCGAAATTATTCAATCCGATAAAAACTTAGGTGTAATCTCCATTAATAACCTAAGCAGCGCATGCACCCACGCCAGCCCAATAAGTCCCGAAGTTACCATTAAACACTTTGGTGATACCGACTATGGCGCAACACCAGAGGAAATTCCTGTTGCAATATCGATAAATGGAGAAGAAGTTCTAAGCGAAACATTTTCCACTCCAGCCAACTGGGCTGTAAACTCAACCGAAACGTTCACGTTTACCGGAACCATTGACCTTTCGGAGGTTGGCGATTATGATATTGCCATTTACACCAATCTGGCAAAGGATCTTTACAAGAACAACGATACTTCCAAAGTTTCTGTATCAACCTATGGTATGCCCACTGTTGAACTGGCTTACGATACAATTTCTTCGACACAAGCCGACTCGTTGGAATTTGAAGTTCCCGATGAATACGCTACCTATACCTGGGAACAAAAGATACTGGGAGAAACAACCTGGACCACCGTAGGCGATGCCGACACACTGGCCATAATTAATCTGAGCACAAAACTGAGATCGGCAACCTACCGAATAACTGTTACCGACAACCATAGCTGTGGATCTGCAAAGGATAGCGTATTTGTTAATGCGCAGGATCTGGGAATATTCTCCATTGATGACCCAGAGGACACCATTTGCTACCGACCTGAGGGTATCACCTTTAAAATGAGGATAAAGAATTACGGGCAAGACGTTTATCCGGATGGTACATCCATTGCTGCGGTGCTAACCACACAAAGCGAGCAAAAGAATATGAATATTATTCTGGATGGAGACTTAACCCCAGGAAATATGACGTTGGTTAGTTTCGACGAACCAGTTATGCTCGAACCCGGATCGCATTTCATTAATGTAGCAACATCAATCAGCGGCGATCCAAATCCGGATAACGATTACATAGAGAAAACGTTCCAAATTGATTCCGTTCCTACTGTAAATATTGCGCTAGACACCCTATTTATGGTGTTCAACTCATCAACTTACACCATATCGCCAACCTATTCCAGCGATTGCGCAAGCTATCTATGGCAGGATAGCTACACCGATTCCACCTATACCATTAGCAGTCCGCTTTTCGATACCTATAAGGTTACCGCAAGCAACGCGCACGAATGTTCTGCTAGCGATTCGCTGGTTGTTATCTCAACCGATATTAGCATTGATGCTATAAAATCGCCGGTTAACCAGTGCGTTTTGGTAAATGATTCGCCTGTAACAATCAGTATCACCAATAAAGGGAATCGCGATATTGCTGCTGGCACAAAAATAAATGTTAGCCTATACGTCAATGGAACCCTATCGAGCACCGAACAGGTTGAACTCGCATCGCTACTAGCCGTAGATGGAAGTACCGATATAACCCTTACAAACACGGTGGATATTGGAGGTCTGTCAACCGCGGCTATCTACGTTGAAGTGGAGATGGTAGACATTAAGGATGTGGTTGCCACAAACAACTCTATCGATAAAACCGTTTATGCAACAGGTTATCCAAGTATTAGCCTTGGTGCTGATAGAGAAGTTCATGCAATATCAGAGGTTCTAAGACCAGGGTCGAATTTCAGTTCATACCTATGGCAGGATTTAACAACAACCGACTCAACCTTTACCGCGACAACAACTGGGAACTACTCGGTAACGGTAACCGACTACTATGGCTGCACTGGTTCCGATGATGTTAACCTAACATTTTACGAAGATGATATTAGTGTAACAGCGTTGAACTCGCCTTCATCAGCCAATGGTTGCACACTTGGAAGTGCTGAGGCAGTTAATATTACCATTCAAAATACAGGAACCTGGACCATTCCTGCAAGCACGGTAATTGGCATTGGCTTTACTCAAAATAATACCACAAAAACCGAGAACTATTCGCTAACAGCGGATCTAGCACCCGATGCAACCCTTAACATACCTCTCACAAACACCATGGACTTTACCACTAAGAAAACCCACGACATCAGTATATGGGCAAAACTGGGAAGTGATATGGATTCTTCCAACGACACACTCGAAACTCAGGTTGCCGCCTACCCTGAAGTTTTGGTTAGTTTAGGCGATGATATTGTTTCGAACAGCGCCGAGATACTGGATCCGGGTGGTGGATATAGTTCCTATCTATGGAGCACCAACGCAACATCGCAAACTATTACCGTTAACACAACAGGAGAGTACTGGGTAGAGGTATCGAATGCTTACGGCTGTACTGCTCGCGATACCATTAACTACACATTCAGCGCAGTACCCGATTTGCAACTGCTCGAACTAGGCCTAGCATCGTCGAGTTGCTCTTTAAGTAATAATGAAGCCGTAACCGCTTATATAAAGAATATTGGAAACTATGTATTCCTTACTGGCGAACAAATATCGCTTGAACTTAAAGAAAACGGAACAACGGTTGCCACTGAAACAATAACCCTTTCGGAAGATTTAGCCATTAACGATACGTTAGAGTATACCTTTACACATAGACTGGACTTAAGCAATCCAGCAACTTACACCATCAAAGTTACGCTAACGCAGGCTAGTGATTCTCAAACAGGCAACAATGTTCAGGAAAACACAGTTACAGTTTGGGGTTATCCTGCTGTAAGTCTCGGAAACGATACCACAATTTGCCAAGGCGAAACCTTAACCCTTGATGCAGGCAACACAGGCAATAGCTACACGTGGAACACCGCTGCAACCAGCAAAACCATTGATGTTACAACTAGCGATATTTACTGGGTAGATGTCAGCGATGTACACACCTGTACCACCCGCGATTCCATTGTGGTTACTGTAAATAATTTACCAACAGTAACCCATACAGCAATTGATCCCACCTGTATAAACAAGGAAGAATTTGCCCTAACAGGGGGATCGCCAGCTAATGGAACATACACAGGAACGGGTGTTAGCGAATCAACTTTCGATCCCGCAACAGCAGGGCTAGGGACTCACACGCTCACCTATACATTTACCGACACATACGGTTGTATCAATAGCACTACTGTGGATATCACCGTAAATTCTGCACCTACTGTTGATTTAGGTGAAAACAGAACCATTAACGAGCCAATTACACTGAACCCTGGTTCTGGTTATACGTCCTACCAATGGCAGGATAACTCAACCAACCAAACTTTAGTGGTACAGTCCAGCGGTTTGTATTCGGTTACAGTTACCGATGCCAATGGCTGCGAAGGTTACGACGAAGTTTACATCACTTATCAGGAAACCATCAGCCTAATGGTAACCAACTTAACATCGCCAGTCAGCAAATGTTTCGATGAGGATAATACCACTCAAGCCGTAACCATTGAAGTCACCAACCAAGGGACCAAAACATTCACCTCGGGCGAACAAATTGGATTGAGTTACCGAATAGGGGCTACTCAGCCCGTAATGGAGCAGTATACATTTACTTCCGATGTAGCCCAGAACGGAAAGATTCAACACACATTTACCAACAGCGTTGATTTAACAGAAGGCACACACACCTTTACATGCTACGCAACCATTGCTGGTGAAAAGGGCGATTCTACCAATTTTGATGTGAGCATATACTCTTTACCAACCTTCAGTTTCGAAGATGACACCATAAGGACATCGCTCACATTGCAATCATACGTTCTTCAATCAGGAATTGGCAATGTTTCGTACCTATGGAGCACTGGCGCCACATCGCCGTCAATCACTGTTTCGCAGTATGGAGAGTACTGGCTAAGGGTTACTGATGCCCACACCTGCGTAGCATCCGACACCGTTGTTATTTGGTGGCCTGTTAGCGCGGAAATTATTTCGGGCATTGATGCTAAGGTAAAACTCTTCCCCAACCCAGTTAAGGATGAATTGAATGTTTGGATTGAATCAACAAAAGAGGAGGTCTATTCATTAGAACTCATAAATCCAATAGGATTGATTGTTCACAGGCAATTAACCGCTAAATCCGAGAAAATTACCGATGTTATAGAGATGAATAACCACAATTCGGGAGTGTACTTACTGAAGATAAGTACCAGCAAAGGATCGGCGGTATTCAAAATAATAGTAAACCGATAATAAATCCAGATATCGAAAAAGGACTTCCATTGTGAAGTCCTTTTTTTATAGTTAAAACTCGGGGCAGGGTATCGCTCTAAATCTTCGTTTAGTAGTGAATTTTGACTGAAAGGAATATATTACACTAATCTCATGACTTCCCCCTGTAGTGGCAATCAATTCCCCCATCGTCATATCGTAACTGTAACTAAAAGTAAAATCGCCATACTTAATACCTATCATATAAATTAAAGCATCACTATTATAGTACTTATTCCCGATAGGAATACCTCGATACCAAATACCAACCATTACTGGACGCTTATAGTAGTAACCGCCAATATCTAACTGGTTTGCCTTGGCCTGATTTCTATAATTAAATGCTAAATGAAGTGTTTCGTTATTCTTATATCTAGAAAAATACCTCTTGGTAATAATTTTAACTCCTCCAAAAACAGATAAGCGAAGATCGGCGTACGCCAAATCCCGATTCAAAATAGGCGATAACGACAATAAGTGATCCACATTAAAACCAAACCAATAGTTATCGGAATAGCCCAAGGCCGACACGGAAAAATCGACATGGCTAACGGTTTGTTTCGGCAAAATCTCAGAGGTTGTACCCAAAAACTCCTCGCCAAAAAACTGATCGGCAAAATTCAATTTACTATAGTTGGTATTTCTATTGTAGAAATAGGCCGACATTCCTGGTTGAACAAAAAAATCGTGAGTTACCTGAACCTTATAGCTGTACTGATATCCAATGTTTATGGTTGTCATTTTACCTCCACCCACCTCATTCATATGAAAATACAGGCCCATCCCGCTCTTAATTTTCGGGAAATAGTGATCGATCGAAAATGATGACGTTATATAGGTTCCAGGAACGCTTGGCCACTGATCGCGATAATTTAGCACCATTCTGCTTCCCAACGAACTTCCTGCAAATGATGGTGCAAGGTAAAGGGGATTAGAGTAAAACTGCGAAAAATGGGAATCCTGTGCATTTATCCCTAAACACACAAAGACTGACGATATAATTAGGACAACTCGTTTCATAAACCACTAGTTATCTATTCTTAAAAGCAACACATTACCCGTCTTCTCAAACTTTTCGCCGCTGTTATATCTTCCTGTTACTTTGTAAACATATACATCTTGAGGCTGCAACTTATCCTGGTAATAACCATCCCATCCAACCAATATGTCATCTGTTTTGAAGATTAAAACACCCATTCGGTTGAAAATCTTCAGTTCATAATCGGTAATTTCTCCATTAATTACAATGGGGTAAAATACATCGTTGGAGCGCGTGTAGGGCTGCTGCGAATAATCGCCACAGTTTCCTCCGCTTGGGTTAGGCGTAAAGGCTTCGGGGAAGAAAAATCCGCTGCGCATAATTACATGAACAGCATCTACAACTGTAACAGAATCGGTGCATCCGTAACCATTTACAATCGTTAGTGTTATATCAAACACGCCTGTATCCTGATAAGTATAGGTTGGCGCAAACCTTACAACAATTTCTCTACCATCGCCAAAATTCCAGTAACTAGTATCGGCATGGGTGGAGTAGTTATAGCAACTAATATGCTGGCCGGGAATATAAACCTCGCGAGGAGCAATATCGAAACTTGCTGTTGGATGCCCGTACACAGTTATCTGCTTTTGAGCAATTACAGTATTTCCCAATGGGGCAGTTGCAGTTAGCCGGACCGTATATACTCCTGGATTCTGGAATGTATGGATTACATTGGGTTGATTTGAGGTGCCACCATCGCCAAAGTCCCAAGAGTAAGGGGCTCCCCCAATTGATGTGTTCACAAAATTAACCTCCAAAGGAGAACAACCAACGTAGGTAGATGGCTCAAAATCGGCAGTAGGCCAAACTACATAGTTAACGGTTACCAAATCGCTTGCTACACAACCATTGTAGTTAATACTCCATTGGAAAACGTTTGACCCAGATCCTAAACCATTTACCATTGTCTCAAAATTGGTAGGATTATCAATTGTACCCTGCCCTGCCGACAACGACCAAGTCCCCGTCCCCACTGCTGGTTTATTTCCTATTAATTGAGCCGAAGGTGTATTAACTTCAAAATCGGCACCAGCATTTGCATAGGCATAGTTGCTTGTAATAACAACATCATCGGACATCACGCAGTTCTTATTGGTAACAGTCCATCGGAATGTGTTAGTACCAAACTCAATATTTACAACACGCGTCTCATTATTACTTGGATCTAAAATATTGGCATCGCCACTCACTAAAGTCCAATAACCAGTTCCTATTGATGGAGGATCGGCAAATAATCGTATAGAGTCCCCACATAAATCTCGATCGTATCCAGCAAATGGCGTTGATGGTTGATTATTGGTAATTGTCATTTGTGATGACGATTGGCATCCATCCTTATCAATAACCCAAGCCAAGATATTCACTCCTCTAGAAATGTTTCTGACTTTTGTGTTCGGCGTATTAATATTCTCAAACTGAACAGATCCGCTAACAATCGACCAACTTCCCGTACCATTTGATGGTGTATTGCCACCAAGAACCGTGGAATCTGCACAGAGTATCTGACTTGCACCTGCAATTGAGGTTGTTGGAATGCTGCTACGAATTACAACCGTATCGGATACATGGCAATCGGAACTAGAGACTGTCCATCGGAAAACATTATCACCCTGACCTAAATTTCGCACAGCGGTATTGTAAAGGTATCGATTAACAAATGATCCCGCACCTGAAATTATAGACCATTGGCCCGTACCCAAACTTGGAGGATTAGCCGAAAGAACAGCGGTGTCGGAGCACGCAACCTGATCGTTACCTGCAAATACATTAACAGGCAAGTTGCTGGTAATAATAACTTCGTCGTACGATACGCATGTTCCCTGCGTAATTGTCCAACGAAGAACGTTGGGGCCACCAGCCAAGTTACTAACGGTTGTTTGATAATTTGTTGCATCGGCAAAGGTTGCTGCCCCACTCATTGCACTCCAAACGCCAGTGCCCCATGTTGGCTCATTTGCGTATAGTGTTGCCGACTTGCTACAAACCGACTGATTCTCGCCAGCAAGTGCTTGCGTTGGCTCATTATTGGTAATTGCAATATCATCGTATGATACGCATCCCTTGTTGGAAACTGTCCATCGGAATGAATTCAGCCCTTTCGAAAGATTTCTTACCCAAGTATTTGGTGAATTTTGATTATCGAAAGTAGCAGAGCTTGCCGCAAGTATTGTCCATGTGCCAACACCGGGCAAAGGATTAGATGCCTTTAGCTGAAGCGAATCATAGCACAAGGTTTCGTCGCTACCTGCAGTTGCCTGAATAAAGTTGTTGGATATAATAACCTCGTCGAACTCGGTACAGCCATTGTTGGTAATAGTCCATCGGAAAATATTATCGCCAAAGGCCAATCCTGTAACAGAGGGCGTATTCGAGGTATAACTCGAGAATGTTCCTGAACCATTAATTACTGTCCAAGTTCCATCGCCAATAGCATCGAAATTCGCAGAAAGTTGAATGTTATCTACACAAATGCTCTGATCGTATCCAGCATTAGGGGTTGTTGGTTTATTATTGATAACGTTCACATCATCGGTCGACTTACATGTTCCCTTAGATATAGTATATATGAAGGTATTTGTACCTGATGCCAGTTGGGTTACAGTATTACCATCGAAAATTCCTCTTCCCGACTGAACACTCCAACTTCCAACTCCATAGGTAGGAGTGTTTGGCAATAACACGGTAGAATCAAAACAAATAACTTGATCCTCGCCAGCGTAAGCAGTTGTTGGTGTATTGTTTGTAATGGAAACAAAATCTTCGGAGATACAACCATGGTAATCAATAGTCCACTTCAACTCATTCTTATCAGGGCCGAGATTTGTTATCAGCGAATTATTCAATGTAGTATCAGCAATATTACCTGCACCACTATTCAAAGTCCAAGTTCCAATGCCATAAGTTGGTAGGTTTGCTGCCAGATTAACCTGATTGGTACATAATGTCATATCGGGTCCTGCGTTGGCCTGCGTTGGCATATTATTGATAATAGTTACTTCATCCCAAGTAACACCCAGAATTGATGTACGAACAGTCCATCTCAAAACAACGGTATCCTGACCCAAATTGGTAACCTTAGCGTTGGGTTTATACTTATCATCGAATGTTGCCTGCCCACGAACAACGCTCCACTCTCCCACTCCAATATCGGGACGTTTTGCATTCAATGTAGTGTAATTAACGCAAAGTGTTTGATTTGTTCCGGCATCGGCATTCTCAACCAATATATTATCAACAACAATGGTATCGGACAGAGTGCAACCTACTCGCTGAACTGTCCAAACCAAAACGTTTGGTCCCGGCATCAAACTCGATACCCTAGTTTTAGGATCGGCAGGATTGTCAAATACACCTCCTCCACTGATAAGTTGCCAGAATCCGGTTGTGCCAGCCTCGGGAACATCAGCATTTAGATCGGTTGCATCGAATGCCACAATCTGATCGGGGCCAGCCTCGGGATTAAAAGGAGCATTATTAGTAACGATAACCGAATCAGCTGAGATACATCCAGAATTATTCACTTGCCAAGCAAAGGTATTTGATCCCTGATTCAATCCGGTTACATTACTGGTTGGCGAACTAGGAGTTTCAATTGTACCATATCCGTTTATAACAGTCCATGTTGCTCCAATTAACGGTACTACAGCGTTGAATTGTGCATTTCGTGAGCAAATAACCTGATCGGTTCCTGCATTTACAACAGAACGCTGATTCGTAATTTTAACAGTATCCGAAACCGAGCAGCCAAGTTGAGTTACCTTCCATACTAATAGATTTTCTCCAATCAACAGATTGTTGACAGTTGTATTGTATTGGCTAGAATTAACAATTACTGCATCGCCAGAATATATGCTCCACTCTCCGCCAGCAACATTATTCCCTTCAAGTTGGGTTGTTGCGCTGCAAATATTCTGATCGATTCCAGCATATGCCGTCGGTAATGGGTTTACTGTTACTGCAAGCGGAGCCGATGCAACTCCATCGCCACATGAGTTCTTACCATAAACCATCACAGCGCCAGATAGCGATGAACTAGAGTAATCGACCTGAATTGTTCGTGTTCCTAATCCTCCAACAACGGTTGCCCCATAAGGAACATCCCAAACATACGTTGTTGCATTGCTAATTGCAGGAACAACATAAAGTACATTATCATCACCCTGACAAACTGTTTGCAATCCAGATATTACGCCCGCAGCATCGGGATATTCATTCACCGTTAAACTTGCAGGGTTTGTAATTTCATTGTTACAACCACCTGTAATAACGCAACGGTAAACACCCTCATCGGAGGTTTTATCGGTATTGCGAATTACAAGTACAGAAGTAGTTGCACCCTCTATTTTACCTGCAATATCCCAAAGGTCTGCCCCATCTTTTTGCCATTGAAAACTCAGCCCTGTTGGAACTGCATCAACCTCAAAGAAAGCAACACTACCCTCACAAACAGTTGTATTCTCAGGTTGGTTCTGTATTATAGTTGTGCTATTTACAGTTAACCCAACAACCACGCTATTATCGTAGGTACAGTTATCGTAAACTCTGCATGAGTAATTTCCAGCGTCGGCTGTTGATAGATTTGATATAACCAAGTTTGCTGCAGTTGCACCACTAACATTGCCAACATTGCTTAGTGCAGAACCATTCTTATACCACTGATAACTTGCCGTAGCAAGGTTTGCAACAATAGAGAAATATGCCGATTGACCAACACACTGAATTACACTTATTGGTTCACTCGTAATTTGAACAACAGGATTTATAGCAATAACTGCTGGGTCACTGGTTTCAGAGGCACATGAATTTGAAACTACACAACGGTACAATCCAGCATCGGCATTGCTAACATTGGTAATAACCAGCATACTAGCATTAGTCCCAGTAATTCGAGGATCAACAGGCATTGCACCACCGTTAAACTGCCAAGTGTATGTTAGCGTAGGATCGTTTGGTAACACCTCAAGCACAAGCATATCACCATTACACTTTGTTTGGCTTTGTGGTTGTGTTGTGATTGCTGCAATTTGATTTACTGTAAGCAATGCTGTATTGCTATTGGCAACATTATTACTTCCTATTACTGTGCAAGAGTACTGCCCAGCATTTGCCGCTGTAACAGAGGCAATAACTAAATTAGCCGAAGTGGCACCTGAAATTCCATAACCATCGCTAATATTAGCACCATTGAACTTCCATTGGTAGGATACCACTGTTCCCGTTGCAGTAACCGAGAAAGAAGCCGACTGCCCAACACAAAGAGTATCGGCAATGGGGTGTGCATCTATTGCGACTAATTCATTAACTGTTAAAATAGCAATATTAGAAGTAAGCACGCCGCATGTACCAGTTACAACACATCGATACTGTCCTGCATCTCCAATGTTAACATTTGGAATTGTATATGAACTAGATGTTGCTCCTGCAATAGGATTGTATCCTGCTCCAAGATTTCTTTCCCACTGATAGGTCAATCCAGCCCCTGTCGCAACAACATTAAATGTAACTGTTGATGTCTCAACTAGGGTTTGACTTACCGGATGCGCGGTTATTTTTGTAGAATCGGTTACAGCCAAAGTAACAGAATTACTGGTTGTATTTCCACAGGTACTAGATATCTCACATTTGTAGATACCCTCATCGGAATTGGTCGAAAGATTTACTTTCAGTTGATTGGTTGTTGTACCAACAATTCTACCGTCATCGGCTAAATAACTATTATTAAACAACCACTTATAATCCAAAGTACCTGTACCCGTTGCATCTACAGTAAATATTGCCGTGTTATCCTCGCAAACGGTTAAATTGTTAGGTTGATTATTTATATCGATTTGTGGATTTACCACCAACGTTGCAGGGCTACTTGTAGCAGTTCCGCACGATGCTCCTGTTACTACGCAGGTATATGCGCCAGCATCGGCAGCATCAATACCATTAATTGTAAGAGAACTACTGTTTGGTGCACCCAGAGAAACATTATTCAAACGCCAATCGTAGGTTAATGGCGCAACACCGGTTGCAGCAACAGTAAACTGAACATTATTACCCTCACAAAGCGTAGCACCAACCGGGTTCTGGGTTATCTGAACAATTGGATTAACAACCAGCTGCGCACTTTGAGTATTCACCCCGTTACATGTTCCTGTAACCTCACAGGAGTAGAAACCAGCATCGGTCAATGCCGCATTCGAGATTTGCAGCTTATCGGTGCCTGTTCCCAATAAATTTCCACCATCGGTAATGTAACTACCATTCTTTTTCCACTTGAACGATGTTGCATTTCCAGTGTAGGTAAAGGTAATTTCGGTTGATGTTCCCTGACAAATTGTTGTGGCCGGCGGTTGAACCGTAATCTGAACAGGTGTGTTCATTGTCAGAATTGCCGACAGACTGTTCTCATTACCGCAAGTTCCTGTAATTACGCAGGCATACGATCCTGCTTCACTTGCAGTTAAACCTGTTATTTTAAGTTGACTTGTTCCCTGACCAGAAACCACTGCTCCTGAAGGTTGAACACCATTAACAAGCGGAGTTCCAGTTGCACCTCCGTAACGCCATTCGTAGGTAAGCGCTTGTCCCGTGGCAACAACGTTAAACTGTACTCCGTCACCAGCGCAACGCGTTGCGTTCACTGGCTGAGTCGTTATGAATGTAGCAGGATTAACTATCAACACACCATTACTGCTAGTTTGTGTGCCACAGGCACCAGTTACAGTACAGGTATAAACGCCCGCATCGGTTGTTAATGCATTTGATATTATAAGTGTGCTAGATGTTATTCCAGAAATATTTGTTCCAGTAATCGGTAGATTGTCCTTCTTCCATAGGTAAGTTAAGCCATCGCCGGTTGTTGTAACCGATATTGTTGTAGAGCCATTCTCGCAGATAGGATTAACGGTGAATGTAGGTGCACTAACCGTTGTTGCTCTATTGATTGTTAGCACAGCAGGATCGCTAGTTACAGGAATACCACAATCACCACTAACAATACAGGTATAGGTTCCCTCATGGGTTGCCTTAACCAATGGGCTTATGGATAAGGTTGAGGTTGCAACCCCAATACTTACGCCATTTCGTTGCCAATCGTAGGTTAAACCGTTACCCTCTGCAGCAACAGTAAACACCACACCATCATTTTCACACTTGGTGCGGCTAATTGGCTGAGTTGTAATTACCGTAATTGGATTTACAGTTAAAGTAGCAACATTACTGGTTAACTGATTTCCACAGTAATCGGTAACAGTACACGAATAATCGCCAGAATTGCTAGGATCAGCAAAATCAATAACCAGTTGCTCAGATGTGGTTCCGCTTATATTGGCATCGGTTATAGTACCTCCATTCTTTTTCCATAAATAGGTTACATCGCCCGAAACATCGAATACTAGAGTTGTTGAAGTACCCTGGCAAATAGTTTTTGATGCTGGCTGAGTATTAATGGATGCAGGGGTATGAATAGTAAGCTTAGCTACGCTACTCTGCTTAATATCACACGCACCAGTAACCTCGCAGTAGTAATTGCCTGTATGGGTTGTGGCCAAAGGATTAATTGTGTATTCATTACTTGTAGCAACGCCAATTGGCCCTAAATCGTTATACCATTGATAGCTAACAGCACCGGTAGCAGTAACCGAGAATATCTGAATATCGCCAACACACTTTTCGGCATCAACAGGATTTACAGTAAACACAACCTTTGGACTTACCGTAACTATAGATGGTGTACTAATCTCAACACCATCAACAGTACAAGTGTAAGGACCTGTATCGGCAGAGGTAAGGTTGGAAATGGTTAAAGCAGCTGAAGTTGCTCCAGATATTCTACTATCGTCAACTAAAACGGCTCCTCCAACCTTCCACTGATAGGTATGGCCAGTTCCCGGTTCAATAAATAGCGTTAAGGTTTCGCCCTCGCATTTGCTAACGGGAGTTAATGGTTGAGTTGTGATTATTAATGCGCCTAGTACCGTAATATTGGCAGTGTTGCTTAGCACATTACCACAGACACTGCTTATCACACATCTATATGCTCCCGCATCGGTAGCATCGGCTCCAGTTATTACAAGAGTAGCATCGTTTGCAGTTGGATTTGCTATTGGATCAATATCAACTCCATCCTTTTGCCACTGATAACCTATAATACTTCCAGATGCCACTACCGTTAAATTTGCAGTACTTCCATCTAATACAGAGAACGATACTGGTTGAACTGTTATATTTACACTCTCATTAACCGTTAATACTGCAGTATTGTCGTTATCTACGCCACAGGTTCCAGAAACTTCACACTGGTAGGTTCCAGCATCGGCTACTACAAGATTATTAATTGTAAGACTACTGGATGTGCTTCCTCCAATTCTAACATCATCGCTAAGCAGGGTTGAACCCCTATACCATTTGTATGTTAGGTTACTGCCTGTTACCGCTACACTGATATTTGCACTTTGGCCCTCGCATTCTGTAACATCTCCCGAAATTGTTGCAGCTGTATTTTCTCCTGAAGTTATTGTAATCGTATCGGAATAAACGGTGCCACAAACATTTGTAAGTTCACATGAGTACTCGCCATTGTGCGTTCCATCTACAAATGATGCAACGGAATAGGTTTGACTATTGCCTCCAACATTTAACCCATCGTGTTTCCACTGGTAAGTTGCAACCGTACCCGTAGCAATTACGCTAACATTCATTGTTGCACCCGGACAAATTGTTGCAGGCTGAGGTTGTTGGGTTATAAAGATTTGATCGTGAACTGTTAATACGGCCGTGTTCGAAACCGTATTCCCGCATGAGCTGGTAATCTCGCACCAGTAATTTCCAGCATCGGCACTTGTTATATCGTTAATCGATAAGGTTGAAAGATTTACTCCCACAATTCTTGCACTTTCCGACAATGCAACGCCATCCTTGTACCACTGAAGGACCATATCGGTTGGACCGGTTACCGTAATTCCAAAGTTCGCTGTAGCGGCCTGACATACCGTTGTTGATGCTGGATGAACCGTGATATCAACATTCTCCTCTACTATAAGTTCGGCCGATGTGCTGGTAACAGTTCCACACGAATTGGTTATAATGCAACGATAAATTCCTGCATCTGTATCAACTGCACCAACAATCTCGAATGTTGGATCATCGGCTGTAGCATTAGCAAGCGGATCGATATCTACGCCATTCTTTTGCCACTGATAACTTAAAGGTAATTCTCCAACTGCAGTTACTCCAAAACTAGCAGTTGCACCGCTGCAAATAGTTTGAGGAACCGGAGCAAACGCAATAGATGGCTGCACTAATACATCCAAGTATGCTCCAATAGAAGTTTCTGATCCACAAGAACCCGTTACAATACAATCGTAAGTTCCTTCATCGGCAGAAGTAATATCATTTATCACAAGCGAATTTGTAGTTGCGCCAACTATTCTACCATCATCAACCAATGGGGTATTGTTTTTCCGCCACGAGTAAACAGGATTAGTTCCTGTAACAGTAATTGTAAAGTTCGCATCAAGTCCCGCACAATAATTCAGTGGATCAGGTTCATCCGTAATATTAATATCCTCTCCTGCTGTAATAATCGCATTGGTCGAAGTAATTGTGCCACAACTATTCGACACTGTACAGTAGTATGTTCCAATATCTGTTGCAGCGTTGAATACAGCAAATGAGTAGGTTGAATTTGTTGCAAGCGGAATTGGTCCAAATCCCGCTTTATACCATTGATAACTTAAAGGATGATTGCTCGATGCAAAAATCGATATACTAAATGGTTCACCATCGCAAGCAATACCACTTGTAGGCTGCTGATTTATTGCAATTACAGAGTCAACAGTTAAAGTAACAACATTGCTTAGAGTAGAGGTACAACTATTATTTATTTGACAACTATAATTAGAACTGTCGTCGGCAAGAGGTACATTGTTAAGCACTAACGATGATAAAGTTGCACCAGCAATATCTACCCCATTCTTTTTCCACTGATACGACAATCCCGGTTGGCTTGCCACCACGCTGAATGTAACTGTACCGTTTTCACAAACCGATTTATCGGTGGGCTGTGTGGTAATGGTAAACGGATTTACCAACGACAAACTGGCTATATTGCTAGTAATTGTACCACAACCATTAGCAACAGTTACATAGTAATCGCCAACTTCCGATGCATCGAATGCCGTTACAGTTTCAATTTGAGCAGTTCCCAATGCTGTAACAGCACCATTATCGAAATACCACTGATAGGCTGGATTAGTCCCTGCCGAAAGGGTTACGGTTAACTCATGGTTGCTTCCAGCACAAACCTGAGCACTTTGCGGATGAACTGAAATCACAGGGGCTACATCAACAGTAAGTGTTGCTGCTGTACTTGTAACAGCAGGTCCACACGTTCCAGTTACAACGCAATAGTAACTGGCCGCATCGGCGGAGGTAATACTATTCAGAGTCAATATTGAATTTGTATATCCAGCACCCATCGAAACAGCGTTCTTGTACCATTGATAAGTAAGCCCAACCCCAGTTGCCACAACTGAAAATGTAACAGTACTCCCAACGCAAGCACTCTTGTTGGAGGGATTTGATGAGATCACAGTTAATGGATTAACTGTAAGCGTAGCTTCCGCACTTGTATAAGTACCACAACTTGATGTTGATATAACGCAACTGTATCTACCTGCATCAGCAGAGTTTACAGCCAATTCTGTATAGGTATCGCTTGTTGCACCCAAAATATTAACAAAACCTGCGCCAACATCACGCTGCCACTGATAACTCAAAACATCACCACTAACACTCACCGAAAATGCAGCATCGCTATTCGTACATACAGTTTGGCTTGCTGGCTGAGTTATAAAAGTGATAGGTTCCATTACCACAACGGCTGCAGCAGGAGCACTGGTTGCGATTCCGCAAGTTCCGGTAACTTGAACCGTATAGTTTCCCTCGTAGGCCTGCGTAATTCCTGTAAGCGATAGGTTTGCGGTGGATGAATTACTTACTACGGCATCGTCGCCCACTAAAACACCACCTCTGTACCATTTGTACTGTAACGCAGCGCCTGTTGCCACAACCGATAGGTTTATATTACCAAGTTCGCAAACAGTTCCGCCTGTAGGATTTGTTACTGTTGTACTTGTTGGTATGGTTAATGTTGCTGCTGTTGAAGGTGTACTAGCACCACAAGGACTAGTAATAACACATCTATACGATGCAGCATCGCCTGCTACTATTGAATTTAGTGCCAAACTCGAATTGGTCGCGCCTGCAATATCAACACCATTTTTCTGCCATTGATACAACAGACTCGTTCCTGTTGCCACTACGCTAAACGAGGTATTACTTCCTAAACATGCAGTTACCGATGTTGGTTGTGTGGTAATTACTATAGGATCGTCAATGCTTAGTATTGCAGGGTTTGACGATACCTCCACACCACAGTCACCATCCACATAACAAATATATGTTCCTGCATCGGTTGCTGGATCGAGGTTAAGTATTGTAAGATTTGCGGTTGTTGCGCCACTAATTTTGCCAGCAACATTGGCAACCAGAACTCCGCCTTTCTCCCATCTGAATGTATTATTAATTCCACTAGCAAAAACGGATAAGGTAATTCCAGTTCCAGAACAAGCAACAGTAATAGATGGATGAGTAGTTATTTGAGTTTTAGGATTTATATAGAGTTTAACAGTATTGCTCGTAAGTAGTCCTCCGCAAGTAGTAGATATGGTACAAATAATATTGTTATTATTATCGGCCAACGTCAATGCATTCAACACCAAAACATTGTTATCCGAGCCAACATTTATTGCATTTTTAGTCCATTGATAACTCAAATTCTCACCGGTTGCTTCAACCGTAAATGTTGCCGATCCATCCTCGCATACCGTTGCATCAACGGGCTGTGTGGTCAGCAATGCCTGCGAAGTAACCAATACAGATGCACTGCCTGCCATTTGCTGAGTACAGCCTGTTGTTGCATTGATTGCAATTACTGTATACGTTCCTGCTATTGTTTGATTTCCAAAATTAATAGGGTTTCCAGTTGATCCGGGTTGAGTATTATCGGGAACAACAGCAATCCCATTTCGGTAAAGAGTGTAATTAACTCCAGTTGTTGAATTTGATAGTCCAATAGCAACACCTCCTGCACCATCACAATATGTTCCACCACCGGTTACCGTGTATAATGTTGGAAGCGGTAAAATTTCCACGGTTTTAGTCTCCACATCGATACATCCCGATGCATTTGTATATGAATAGGATATACTATAAGTCCCAACACCGAGGGTTGATGGCTGAAACGTGGCAGTCCCATTACCATGGTCTAATATTCCATCTCCAGAAAAAGTTCCTGCAGGAGCATAATTACCTATCAATGAAACATCCGCAGCCCCATAGCAATACTGCTGATCATCGTTAAGTCCAAAAAAATTAGCAGCAGGCATTGCATAAACCTGAACAGTCTGCGTAACAACATTTGTACATGTAATAAAAGCATCAATGGGATCTACAAATGTGTATGTTATTGTATGAACCCCCACTCCTGCCACTGCTGGATCGAAAGATGCCGTTCCATCTAAATTATCTACAACGCCTGGTCCTGTAACTCTATTTAATGGATCAAATGCAGCATTGTGTGGATAGTATATAAAATTGTCAATAGGATCATTCAAGCAAAATGTTGATGCCAGTCCCTCAATAAAAATCTCTGTTCCAACCCTTGCCGTTTTTGTAACCGTACTTACACAGCTGTTTACATCAGTATAGTTAAATGTAATGTTATGGTATCCCAATCCCGCATTAAATGGACTAAATAGAGCAGTTCCATCTCCATTATCTGTGATTCCTTTTCCTGTATAGGTACCTCCAGTGATTGGAACAAGTGTAATGGTATCTCTAGCCCATATTGTATAATCAGGATCGTCTTGGCATTGCTTGGGTTCCAAGTCTTGAATACCAATGGCAGGCGAGGCCTGAACAACAAAGTTTACAGAAGTACTATTAGATTCTCCGTTTAAGGTATAAGTAACGGTTATTGCATGCGTACCCACTCCCGCCAATTCTGGATAAAATGTTCCACTAACAACACCATTTCCCGAAAAGGAGAAAACACCCCCTGCGGGAGTTCCGGAATAACCATCAATTGCAAAGTTGTTTCCTGTTTCACAAAAGGTTGTTTTTGAAGGCGCAAATGCAACTGTAGGAATAACATGAACTGTTATAAATACATCATAAGCACCACCTCCTATTTTAACATAATGAATTTCATGCGCACCAACACCAGCAACACTGGGATTAAATGTACCATTTCCTCCAGAAAGATCTGTGACTCCTAATCCTGTAAAAGTTCCACTAGCAGGAGTCGCTGTTAAGGGAACACTTACAACAGTATGTAAATAAGATGATCCATTGGCGGGTGATGTAATTGATTGTGCAACACTTACAGTTGAGATGCCAACAAACAACTGATACAACAAGAATATATAGCGTGAGAGATTGAAAAGTCGCATGATTTAATGAATTTAGATGTTTTAATGGCAAAAAATAGATACTCAACAACAACTAAAAAGCAAAACCAATACAAGACAAAATCAATCACTTACAATTTATACGACTGTTCAAATCAAAGGTTTACAGGCAAAATACTGAATGCAACCAATTTAAACACCTATAAGACAATAATTTATTGAACAATAAATATAAACTATCGTTATAAAAATTTCCAGTTTGTTTGATAAAATCGCATGTACGAATGACGAAAATCACCTATTCATAATTTACACTGCAAATACTTTACATGATATACATTTTTCTGAATTGCTGACATTAATCATTTCTTTGAAGTTGAAAGCATTATACTTTCGTAATATTTAATTCTTGTTCAAAGTCTTTCTTAAAATATTAATTTATGCATAAAATTGAAAAACATCCCATCCTTGATGTGCCACAAGTAGAAACAACAACGTTCCTCTTCGGTGGTAAACAAGTAAAAGGGGAAAAAGGTTTTACTATTGCGGCTGCTTTGCACCAGGCTGGCTATCCTGTACATAGCCATAGTATTGAACATCGCGAACGCAGTTTGGAGTGCGGTATTGGCAAGTGTGGTGCTTGCGAGATGCTTGTCGATGGTCAAATCAAGCGTATTTGTATAACTCCTGTCGATGGCGTTAAGGAGGTAAGTGAAATTCCACAGGAATATACCCCCAACGTAAAGGCGCCCAACAAAAACCAATCAACCAAAATTTACAAAACTACAGTTGCCATAATTGGCGCTGGCCCCGCAGGACTAGCCGCTCGCGAAATTCTTCTACAGCATGGAGTTGAGAACATTGTAATTGATAACAATGCAACCATTGGCGGACAGTTTAACATGCAAACACACCAATTCTTTTTCTTCGAAAAAGAGAAAAAATTTGGGGGTATGCGTGGCTTCGATATCGCAAAAACCCTGGCTGGCGATAACCACGAAGGAATTTTCCTTAACTCAACAGTTTGGGATATTCTGGAAGGCAAACGTATTGCCATTAAAAATATCAAAACCGACGAAATTTATTACGTTGAAGCCGATCATCTGGTAATAGCCACTGGAGCCGTTCCATTCATGCCAACATTCGAGAACGACGATTTGCCCGGGGTTTACACAGCTGCCGTGGTTCAAAAAATGATGAACCAAGAGTTTACTCTTCTAGGCAAAAACGTACTTACTGTAGGTGCTGGCAACATAGGATACCTAACCAGTTACCAGCTAATGCAGGCTGGAGCCCGCGTTAAAGCCATCATCGAGGCAATGCCTAACGAAGGTGGATTCCCCGTACAGGCGAATAGGGTTCGCCGCTTAGGTATCCCTGTAATGCTAAGTAAAATCTTAGTTAAAGCTTTGCCTAACGAAACACATACCGGTGTAGTGGGCGCAATAATAGCCGACTGCAAAGATTTTAAACCAATCCCCGGAACCGAACAGATAATTGATGGTATTGATGCCATTAATATATGTACTGGACTAGTTCCGGACGATCAACTACTGATCAAGGGAAACGAGATATTTGGTCGCCGTTGCTTTGGTGCTGGCGATTCTATCCGCATTGGCGAAGGAACTAGCGCTGTTCTTCGCGGAAAGCAGGTTGCCTACGAGATTCTCCAGGAAATGGGTGCTCGTTTTAATTACGACACATACCTGACAATCAGCAAGGAGTATATTGATAGCCAGCAACATCCTGTAAGAATTCTGGACAAACCCCACCAGGCAACCGCCGAACGCAAGGAGAAAAAACCCTTTGTACAAATAGACTGTCTTTACGGGTTTGCCTGTAATCCTTGTGAGTTTGCTTGCCCTCACGGCGCAATAACCAAAACATCAACCAGCACCGTTCCGCAAATCAACTACGACAAGTGTATTGGCTGCATGGATTGCGTTTACCAATGCCCCGGGTTAGCGATCTTTGGCTATAGTTACGCCAAAGATTTGCTATTCCTACCCATAGAGTACGAAGTGCAGGAAGGCGCTGAGGTATTCCTGGTTGACAATAATGGGAAAAAGTTGGGCGAAGGTGTTATTGAAAAAATTCTCCGTAAACCCAACAAAACAAACGTTGCCCGGGTTAAATCCAACACAATTCATGGCGATGAGCTAATTAACGTTCGCGGGTTCATTGTAAAATCGAACTACCCAGAGCCCGTAAAACTTACAAAAACCACCTATAAACCCGAGGATAAAACCTACGTTTGCCACTGCGACGATGTTACCATGGACGAGATACTCGAAACCATTGGCAATCGGAAGTTCATATCGGCCGATGAGATTAAACACACAACCCGTCTGGGCATGGGGGCTTGCCGTGGAAAGCGCTGCATTAAAAGACTAAAAACTGCCCTAATACCTAAGGGAATCCAAATTGTAGGCGACGCAACTCCTCGCGGACCATTGAGCAACCAAATTAACCTGGGCGAACTCTACCCCAAAGATGTGCACCCAACATATATTACCGGAATAAACGGCAACAAAGCCGAGGTAGTAAAAGTGAAATCGTTAGTTGCTGGTGGTGGAATTGGCGGTAGCGCGCTGTTCCGTTACTTATCCGAAGCAGGAATGCAGCCTGTTCTGCTGAACTACGAAAGAGGATCATCGTGGAGGAATATTGCTGGTGGCCGCCCGGCCTTCTCGCTGCCCGAAATAGCCGACATTGCAATTCGCAACCACGAAATTTTCAAGGAAGATCATAAAATTAGCAGCATCGATTACCGTCCTATCAACTATATCAGCTTTGCCCACGACAACGATACCTACAAAGCGCTAGAGGCATCAAAGGCTTGGAGCAACGCTTATATGGTTGATCCAAAAGATTTCCGTAAGGAAATATCTCCAAACTTCAACACTAAACTAAAAACATACCAGGCAGCCCTTATTACCAAGGATTGCTGGCAGGCAACACCCGGAAAAACAATCGATTTGATTAGGAATATTGGTATTAGCAAGGGTGGCATGGTTAAGGAGGACTGTGAACTTATCAGCGTTTATAAGGATGGCAACCAATTTGTAGCACTGGTTCGCGATCACGACAAAAAGTATATCGAGTACCACACCGAGGTATTCATTAACGCACTAGGCCCAGCTGGCGATAAATACGCAAAAATGCTTGGCCACAACCTGGGAATGTACCCGGTTAAACACCAAGCCTTTATCACCCGTCGTCTACCCTGGATGGGAGTAAATGGCGATCCGCTGGGAATGCTAATCGACCGTCGTAAATACAAAGGGTTTGTTGCAGTTTACGGACAGCAACTGGCCGAAACGGGTCAGGTTATTGGTTGCGCATCGCCTGCAGCAGACCCACAGGAGGCCGCCAAGAACCTTAAACTCAACACCGACGAGTTCTTGGAAATTGCATCGGAGGTATTTGCCGACTGGATTCCAGAACTAGGCGCCGTAGGCTTTCAGGCAACTTGGGCTGGCTACTACGTTGAGCCCCGCATGTATATTGATCCACAGGAAGGCCTGTTCCTCGGTTTACGCGGACACGGCTTTATGCTGGGTCAAGGATTAGCCAAAATGTACGTTGATACCTTAATGGGCAAACCCGTACCAGACTACTTTAAGCAGCTAAGAATTGATGGCGATGGACTACTAGAAAAAGCTTTTAAATAATCAAACAAAATACATCAGAACAAAGACGCTAAGGAAGCATCCTTGGCGTCTTTTTATTATATCTTCAAAACTTAATGCTTTAGGGCATCTCAATATAATAGATTCCGAATATTCCTTATTTTTGGGTCATTAATAAACCAAAAATCACGCCATGCCCCGTAATCGCCAAAAATCCGAGTTTTGCCTAAACTGCGATTTTCCACTTAGACCCGAGGATAATTACTGCCCAAACTGCGGACAGGAAAATAACATCAAAAATGTACCTGCGCGATACCTAATTGTTGAACTTTTCGAAGGGTTCTACAGCTTCGACACAAAACTGTGGAACACCATAAAAGCATCGTTTTTAAAACCCGGAAGAATAACTCTAGAATACCTTGAAGGGAAAAGAGCGCGTTACGTTCCACCACTAAAATTCTATCTTTTCATCAGTTTTATATTCTTCCTACTCCTCGGGAAGCTAAGTGATAATGCCATTGATTCAAGTAATATCAATAGCAATATCTTAACCGATGATGATTTAGGTACAATGAACCTATCTATAAGCGAACTCCTAGGTAATAAAAAGACTTACTACAGCAAGGACAGCACCGATATTAGTTCTGTGGATTTCGATTTCCGATCCAAGGATAGTTTGCTACAAGTTCTAACAAACCTGCAGACCGCTCACGATACTGTTCTAAATAAACTGCTTTTGCAGGAGGATATTGACACAAACGCTATCACTAGAGAGAATTTCAGGAAAGCACTTGCCTTAATTCCATTAAAAAATGCTGCACTGGACTCCATAAAACCCAAATACGAGGTTTACAACAATATTAAATTCGACACCAAGGAAGAGTACCTTGCCTTTAAAAAGGATGTACCCAACTATAACAACGAGCAACTCGACTCCGTGCTAACTAAATTTGGGAACGATGCGAACTGGTTTAATCGTCAAATGCTAAAGAAAATGGCTATTTACGATTTCAAAAGTAAAGATAGCATCAAGCAAATAACACAGGCCATTCTTAAAAGCATATCTTTAACCATGTTTATAATGATGCCACTTACTGCAATACTACTTCTATTAATATTCTACAGGAAGAAATATTACTACGAGCATCTGATTTTCTCAATCCATCAGCATACCATATTTTTCTTTTTCTTTAGTATTATCCTTGCAATTCAAATATATATAAGCGAATCGTTCGGCGAAAAACTTTGGGGATGGTCATTCCTGCTATGCATTGGTTATCTTATCATTTCGCTAAAAAACAACTATAAGCAATCATGGGGAAAAACCATTGCAAAGTTTATTTTGATGTCAATTCCTTATGGAATTATTGCATTTATACTTACCCTAATTGCTGTGGTTTACGGGTTTTTGGCATAACTAAACATGCTAGATTAAACTTTTGCATAACTTTACTGTTTAGTGTAAAAAAGTTGATATGGATAAAGTACAAATTTTTGCCGATTGGCAGGAGGGAATGGCTTTTGAAGCCGAGGTAAACGGGCACAAACTCATGCTCGATGCCGACGAAAAAGTTGGTGGAACCAATAAAGGACCACGCCCAAAGCCATTAATGCTTGTTGCACTAGCAGGCTGCACAGGAATGGATGTTATATCAATACTAAAGAAAATGAAGGTTGATGTGATAAATTTCCGTGTTTGGGTGGAAGCCGAGCAAACCGAAGAGCACCCCAAGCACTATTCTACAATGAAGGTAATATATGAGTTCTGGGGCAAAAACCTACCTCTGGAAAACATCAATAAGGCTATTAGTCTATCTGAGGAAAAATACTGTGGTGTTAGCGCTGCTTACCGAAAAGGAATGACAATAACCCACGAAGTTCGCATCAATGAAGAATAACATATAGTTGATGGTTTTTCGTTGATAGAAATCAAATTCTTAATTCTGACTTCTTAATTCTGACTTCTTAATTCTTTAAACAATGTCAATCACCAAGGATATACAAATTGAAGATTTGGTTGAGCAACTGCCTCAATCTGTCTCCTATCTCAGGGATAAAGGTATTGTTTGCGTGATTTGCGGTGAACCAGTTTGGGGTAGTTTGAACGATTTGGCCAAGCAAAAAGGGTTCTCGGATGAAACCATTAAGCAGATTGTTACTGAGTTAAACCAACAGATTTGAGGAAAATTCAAAACGACTATTCGACTTGTATAGCATACATTGCATCGATAAATAAGACAAATGACAACATTATTCAACAATAATCTTAATTCTAGTTTTAACAATAATCTGTTGGAACTGTAAGGTTGTTGCTGATAAAAAAGTAAAATTTATAAAAGCAAGGCTTTCCTAAAATGGGAAAGCCTTTTTTAGTTTAATCAAATCGACATTGAGCCAACAGGCGATGTAAGCAAGTGTAAAATCGGGTATAATTCATCTGCTCCAAAAATAGATAACCTTCCGGGAATATTACCTGAGAGGTTTAAAAATACCGTATATTTGCCCTAAACACCTTATTCTATGCCTCGATTCAAACTTACTTTAGAGTACGACGGTTCCCGTTACCGTGGTTGGCAATTCCAACGTGAGGTTCCCACCGTTATGGGTAAATTAATGGATGCTATCAAGGAGGTTTACAATAAACACGACTACGAGCTTTATGGCTCTGGACGAACCGATGCTGGCGTACATGCCCTTGCTCAGGTTGCCCATTTAGACATCGATTCAACACTCTCTCCCAGTTCCGCAAAATCTAAGCTGAACGATGCATTGCCTGCGTCTATCAACATACTCAGAATAGAAAAGGCCAAACCAAATTTTCATGCCCGATACGATGCCATCGCCCGAAGCTATGTGTACCACATATCAACCCGAAAAACAGCATTTGGGAAGGATTTTGTTTGGTGGATCAAGGATGAGCTCAACGTCAAAGCTATGGCCGATGCAACAGTTCACTTTGTTGGGATGAAAGATTTCAAATCATTTGGAACACCCGAAAAAGAAGGCGAATCAACTCTCGTAAAACTTGACCAACTTAAGATATTCGAGATAGACGATTCCATTCTAATACATATTGTTGGCTCGCACTTCCTATGGAAAATGGTGCGCCGCATAGTTGGAACTTTAGTTGAAGTGGGCAAAGGCAATCTTAGCAATGACGATATCGACTTATTGTTCCATCAGCACTCCGACTTACCTGCAAAATTTACCGCACCACCAGCAGGTTTGTACCTCGAAAGGGTTTACTACCCTGGTGACAAGATTGCAGAAGAGCCTGTTTGGTTGATGAATATTATTAGTTTTTAGTGTATATTGTTTGTTATTAACCTTTATTGGTTTAACTTGTATTGAGCAATATCAAAAAATAATGATTGCTAGATACTACACCAAAAAAGAGGATAGCAACGTAACCTGCGAACTTTGCCCCCACAATTGTCACATCAAACCCGATAAATCAGGAGCTTGTGGCGTTCGTAATAACATCAACGGAACGCTTGAGGTTGTTTGTTCTGGCATGATTGCCTCCTCCGGGTTGGATCCCATAGAGAAAAAACCGCTGTACCACTTTTTCCCTGGATCAAAAATATTCTCTGTTGGAGGATATGGCTGTAACCTTAAATGTGCTTTTTGCCAGAATCATGATATTTCGCAGTATATCCCAGAACGCAGCAATGGCTGGAAATTAATACAGCCCAATGATCTGGTTCTAAAGGCCAAGGTACTCCCCGAAAATATTGGCATTGCATACACCTATAATGAACCCACAGTTTTTTTTGAATTTATGGTTCAAACTGCTGAACTAGTAAAACAGGAGAACCTTAAGAATGTTATGGTATCGAACGGTTTCATCAACCTTAAGCCGCTTGATGAACTGCTTGAATTAATTGATGCGTTCAACATCGATCTAAAGTCTTTTTCGGACAGCTTCTACCACGAATTAACCGGAGGGCGAATAAATCCAGTTCTTAATACCCTATCAAGAATAAAAGATTCGGGCAAACACCTTGAAATTACGTTTCTTGTAATTCCCACTAAGAATGATGATCCAAAAGATGCAAACGCAATGTTCACATGGATTGCGGATAACCTAGGAAACGACACTGTTTTACATATCAACAAATACTATCCTGCATATAAAATGCAAATCCCGCCAACATCCACAGCCAAACTAACGGAACTATACGAGATGGCTAAAAGTAGATTAAAACACGTTTACGTTGGAAATCTCCATTCCGAAGAGATGGGCTGCAATACAATTTGCCCCTCATGCCATGCAACTGTAATAAAACGATCGGGCTACCACACCGCAATTACAGCATTAGATTCACGAGGATTCTGCAAGATATGCGGGTATGGACCAATTGCAACAATGGAATAGGATTTTTACCCTACAATCAGATCATCAATACTACGCTTGGGAACATGATGCACACCTGCGCTATCGCGCCAGTAAACAACACTTCCATCATCTGAGATATTCTCCACAACAACTTCTTCTTTAGGAAAGCCAAGAGCAAGGACTAACGCTATTTTTAAGTGTTCGGGAAGATTTAATAATTTGGCCAACTCCTCTTTTTTCACTGAGCCAATAATACATCCGCCAAGCCCTTTCTCAACAGCGCCTAGCATAATTGTTTGCGCCATTATCCCCTGATCCCACTGGCATGAGTAGGATATTTTTTGATCCTCCAGAATAGCGATATATGCAGATGGCCGTTCCCCCTCAACAGGACCATCCCAATTTTTGAGATAACCTGCCCAAGCTAGGGCTGGAAATATGTCCCTATTAAGAATTGGTTCATTCGAAATATAAAATTTAAGTGGCTGCAGATTTCTGCCCGAAGGGCAAAGCCTCGCCAAATCTACCAATTCAACCAATTGAGATCGTTCAATAATTCTATCTTGATAAAATCGCCGGTAACTGCGGTTTTTCTTTACTAGATCGCTTAGCATATGTTTGTTTGTTATTTTGCTATATATGACTCATAAAAAACCCGATGAGTTTAAATCATCGGGCAAAATATTTTAGAATACGATTAGCCCAATCGTTCCTCTACCACTTTCCAATCAACCAAATTCCAAAATCCCTGTACGTAATCAGGACGACGATTCTGATAATCTAGGTAATACGCATGCTCCCAAACATCGCAGGTTAATAATGGCTTCAATCCACGGCGAAGAGGATTGCCCGCATTCGACTCCTGACAAATCTCAAGGTGACCCTGATTATTCAATACTAACCAAACCCATCCCGAACCAAATAGAGTTTCCGCAGCCTTGCTGAAACGCTCCTTCAATTCAGCCAAAGTTCCATAATCCGATTCTATTAATCGGAGTAGGCGACCAGTGGGTACAGATTTAGGAGATGGCGAAAATGCCTCGAAATAAAAAGTATGGTTCCAAACCTGCGCTCCATTATTGAAAATTCCACCCTCGCCTTCCTTGATAATTGTTTCAAGCGAAGCATCCTCAAAGGGTGTGCCCACAATCAAATTATTCAAGTTATTAACATAAGCCTGATGGTGTTTACCATAGTGAAACTCGATTGTTTGAGCCGACATTACTGGTTTTAGTGCATCGGCAGCATAAGGTAACTTTGGAAGTTCATGCTTCATATCTCTATAGATTTAATTATTACTACGAAAGTCTAAGCCCCATAACAAGTATATCGTCGGTTTGATTTTCGGCCTCACCCTTCCATTTCTCCAACGATGTCCATATTACATGCTTCTGCTGGTTCATTGGGAGTCCCTTTACCGAGTTAATCAACGAACGAAATGCGGTATGCCCAAACTTCTTACTCATTTCTCCACCAAATTGATCCATAAAACCATCGGAAAACATATATATTGTATCACCGGGAGCCAATTTACACTGTACCTCATGGAAGGCATCCATTCGTTCGAAGTAAGAAACAGGCATTCTATCCGGTTTTAGCTCTACCAGCCCATCGAAATGAACTGCAATCTTATCAGTCGGTTCAACTTTGCTGTAAGTGCCAATTAGTATTGGCAAATTTGCACCAGCATAGGTAAGAATCTGTGTGTTTTTATCGTAGGTACAGAGCGCAATGTCCATTCCGTCATAGCTATCCTCCTCTCGCCCCTTCTGCCCTAACGCATTAATTATATTCTCCCGTAATGATGAAAGAATACTTGCAGGAGTATGGACAGATTCCCGAGTTATCATGTCGTTAATCATCGATATACCAAGCATGCTCATAAATCCACCGGGAACCCCATGACCAGTGCAGTCTGCAGCAGCAAATCCTATTTTGTTTCCGCAATTTCCTACCCAGTAAAAATCCCCGCCTACCGATTCTTTTGGTTGATATACAATAAAGAAATCAGCGAAATGCTGCTGAAGCACCGCAGAGGTTGGCAGAATGGCTTGCTGAATTTTTTTTGCATAATCAATAGACTCTCCTAAATCGGTGAGCATGTTTATAATCCTATCGCGCTGGTATATCACCAAGTTTTTTTGAATTTCAATCTCGTCTCGCTGCTCAACAAGCTCTTGTTTTTGCCGTTCAACCTCTAACTGTTGGTGCGCAAGCTGATTATATACACGTTGTTTATTCCTTAGGGTATAAAGGAATAGTCCCGAAACAATAAGTGTTAACCCAAATGCCACCATGAAAAAGTAAGCCAAACGAGTTTTGCTTTGTTTCTCTTTTTCAACTTGTCTAATTTCTGAATCCTTTTGTACAGAATACTTTTTAATTAAAGCATCGTACTCGGACTTAAGCTGCACGGTCAATATCTTTTTAAGGTTATTCTGTCCCAAAATACTATCATGAACAGCAACATATTGCTGATAGTAATGCAAACTATTCTTACAATCGCTATTTCGGTTGTAAAATTCATACAGATTCTTATTAACCAACTCCTTTAAATCAAGCATTTGAGAAGCAACTATTAACTTATCTGCGTCATTCATTAACTCTAACGCATTGCTATGTTGCCCTATCTCAAAATTCGTAATTGCAAGCTGAATAAGAGATTCAGCCTGGCCTCTAGGTTCGTTCAACTCCTTATAGCTATTTACTGCTAGATTGAGAAACGATAATGATTTATCGTAAAGTTTTAATTTCCGGTATGTTTCGCCCTTAAATCTATTTACATTAGCCAAACCTCCTCGATCCTTAATTTGTTCCTTTATAATTGCAGCTTGATCAAAATATATTAAAGCGCTATCCAGTTTGTCCTGCTGAAGAAAAACAGATCCGATATTCATTAAAGAGTTTGATATTCCTCGCCTATCGTTAATCTGAATCTTAATTGACCACGATTTTTTCAAATTTTCAATAGCTCTATCGTACTCTTTGATGTCCCGGAACACTAATCCAATATTGTTATACTGATAGGCCAATCCCTGCAAATCGTTAACCTCAACCCTTAAGGGTAAAGCCCGTAGCAAAAAATCGAGAGCATTACTATAATCGCCCTGATACCAGAAGAGAACTCCTATACTATTCAAAACTGCTGCTATTCCAAACTTATCTTGAAGATTCTCGCGAATAGTTAATGCTTTTATGTATAGCTCCATGGCATCGCTATATTGCCCAATAAGCACATACGACTGGCCCAACCCGTAATATGCATCTGCAAGACCAATCGAATCCTCTATATCATTGGCCAAATCGATTGCTAATTTATAATACTGCAAGGAACTATCATTGCTATCAATACGTCTGTGAAAATTACCAAGCTGGCAAAAGGCCTTGATCTGCGCACTTTCATTCTGACCTAGTTTAAAATCTTGCAGAGCCTTTTGTGTCCAATAAATTGCAGAGTCTAAATTTGATAGTTCAAAATAGGTATAGCCAATATAATACTCGCCCCAAGCAATTCCTTGAAGATAATTGGTTTGCTGGGATTGAGAAATAATCTCTCGCGAAAGTCTTTGCGCTGCAGCAAACTCCCTTGAGTCTATTAAAGACTTAATTGTGCTAACACTCGAATTAATTTTACTAGTATCAATGCCACCCAATGCCAATAAACTTGGCATACCAATAAAAAATAGTAATAGACAGTTAATAAGAATAACTTTTACTTGTCTCATTTTTTGGCATTTATGCAGAATAAATTTTGGGCAGTAAATTTTAATAATGTGACTACAATTTAAATAAAAATAGGTGAATTGTAATTAATCTATATAAAATAATTTGATATTAAGAGTGTTGTACAAACTAAATCATCGGAATAAAATGACTATCAGTTAAATAATATAAAAAGCGACCGGGTTTTTCCCGATCGCCAAACCAAAAATACAAACCAAACCAAACTAATAAACTATTCTAAATTTTAGACTCAAATCTTTTTTCTACCACCTTCCAGTCCAACACATTCCAAAAATTTTGAATGTATTCCGGCCTTCGGTTCTGATACTTCAAGTAGTAGGCATGTTCCCATACATCTAACCCAATTAAAGGGAAGCCTTTAATCTCGGCAACATCCATCAGTGGATTGTCCTGATTCGGGGTCGAAAAGATTTTCAACTCTCTGTTATCAAGCACAAGCCAAGCCCACCCTGATCCAAATCGTGTTGCTGCTGCATTAGAAAACTTTTCCCGAAACTCTCCAAATGATCCAAAAGACTTTTGAATCATTTTCAGGAGTTCTCCGGAAGGTTCTCCACCTCCATTTGGCGACATTATTTCCCAGTAAAGATTATGGTTATAATAGCCACCTCCATTATTACGAATTGCAGCAGAATGCTTCGACGTATCCTTTAGTATCTCCTCTATCGGAAAAGCCAAGAGCGAAGTTCCATCTATTGCAGAATTTAAATTATTGGTATATGCAGCATGATGCTTTGTGTGATGTATCTCCATTGTTATAGCATCAATATAAGGCTCTAACGCCTTATAATCGTATTTTAGTGCTGGTAGTTGAAATGACATAGCTTTACGTTTTTGATTGTTATTTGTATTCATTTTAAATAAAAACCAAATTCGTAAAAGAATGTTCAAAAAAGACAGGAAAAACTTTGAGGCTAGAATTGTAAAAAATAAACAATTTGTATGGCTTAGTACTAATTAACTATACTTGTTATTTATATGAATTGAAATTTTAATTGAGAAGAAATTAATTCGGCTTTTTGGAGCTATTGGATTTCCCATTTAAGTACTTAACCACTTCCTTCTTGAAAGAATACACCTCAATTCCCATAAAGTAGTATCTAATCATCCAAAACTCCACATACCACTTTTCATCAAGCGAATGAATCTTATCTAAAATTTGTTGTGTTCTTCCAAAAAAAGGTTTTTTTAGAGTATCCATTTGATAATTATAAAATCCGCTATAATCTCCACTATTCATCATAAAAATAACATTTTGTTAATAATAAACTCTATATAATATTCGATTTTTTATGATAAACGTAAGTGTAACAAAATTGTTCGTTGAATTCCAATATGTTAACCAACAAAAAAATTACTTACATCAAAATTATTCCGAAGTTGACCGGATGCTTTAAGCAATTTCATCACTGCATTTCGGCCATTCTGACCTAAACTCAAAGAATATCTATTCACATATAAATCGATATGCCTAAGCATAACCTCCTCTTCCATTTCCTGAGCATATTGCTTTACGTAAGGCATTACCTCCTGAGGTTTTTCAAAAGCATACTCAACACTTTCCCGAAGCATTCCATTCAAATCAACTTTAACGTATTCGGGTAAATCCCTCCGAACTGCTATTCCTCCCAATGGTGTTGGCATTCCCGATTTTTTTTCCCAATAGTTTCCCAAATCCATAACCTTAAGCAACCCTTTTTGCTCAAAAGTGAATCTCGACTCATGAATAATAACACCAACGTCTACCTCATTGCTCATTACCACATCCATAATCTCTGAGAACAGGTAAAACTTTTTCTGATTAGCATTCGGGAATGCAAGGTTAAATAAAAGATGGGCAGTGGTTCGCTCTCCCGGGAGAGCAACTTTAACAAAAGGAACCTCATCGGGGTAAATTTTGCGCTTACTTACAACTAAAGGGCCAACCCCTTTGCCTAAAGCGCTACCCGAATCGAGTAGTTGATACTTATCTGCCACATACGGAAAAGCCCCATAGCTTAACTTAGTTATATCAGGATAGCCATCCTCCGCTAACCTGTTTAGTTCCTCAATATCAGCAAGATGCAAATCAAAATAAAACCCCTTTGTATTAATTTTATTGGAAACCATTGCTCCAAACATAAAGGTATCGTTCGGGCAGGTCGAAAAATTCAACTTCAACTTCATAATTGTAAATCTATAAATCTATAACATCAAGATTTGAAAATAGTTTCAATACCTGATCGTGCAAATTGGTAAGAGCTTCACCTATTTTCCAGTTACTTCTATTCCTTGGCTCAACAACATTCGAAATAGCCCTTATGCATAGAAAAGGTTTGCCAGTATATAAGCACGAATAAAAAATGGCAGCACTTTCCATTGTTTCAACATCAGGATTCCATGTATTTGCAATTCTACTAATAACTTCTTCTGAGCCACTAGCAGTTCCCAGCGTTACTCCTTTTACCTTTGCTATTTCTGGAATCGAAAATTTCTCAGCCCAAGGATTTACCATAACATCGCCTTCAATTAATGATTTTTTTTCCATTAAGCCGGCTCTGTATAACGACATGAACTTACCGTTATCATCAACACCATAATCACCAAACGTATCCTTACAAATATTTACAACCTGACCAAGTTTTAGCTTATCACTATAACTTCCGGCAATCCCAATGTTAAAGATTAAGTCATATCCATCTACAAATCGAGCCAAGTGAAAAACCGTGGGAACAGCCCCAACCCCTGTTACAATAATGTCAATATTTTGGTGTGACTGTGCTTTTAGATTAACGGGCTTGCCAATCTGAATGTCAGATTTTACAAACATCTTGGCTTCCAGAACTGTTGCAACGACAACTAGTATTCTCAAGGTTTAAATTCTTTTAACTAAACAGATAGTCTCGAAAGATATACTTTTTTTTATCTTTAACCGAAAATTAAACCCTACAATATACCTATACGTAAAAATGCCAATTGCATACATTACCCGTAGAGAAAGGTTTAGCGCAGCTCATCGCCTTTACCGTGATGATTTCTCGGAACAGGAAAACTTCGATAATTTCGGCAACTGCTCACATAAAAACTGGCACGGCCATAATTTTGAATTGTTTGTAACCATTAAAGGAGAAATCAATCCAAAACTAGGTTTTGTTGCAAACCTAAAGACAGTTAGCAAGCTGATACGTGATTTGGTTGTTGAAAAACTCGATCATAAGAATATCAATATCGATGTTGATTTTATGAAGGGAAAACTGGCATCAACTGAGAACTTGGCTGTTTCTATTTGGGAGGTGTTAGATCAACCTATCAAAAATTTAGGAGCCAGTTTACACTGTGTAAAAATACAGGAAACCGAAAATAATTTTGTAGAATATTTTGGCGATAAGTAGTTTTATTTTTTCGTATTCATAAACAATAAATAGATGGAAATAATTAATAGCGGAGCAGCTATCAATGAGAATGAGGGTTACTCAAGAATTGATAAGTGGAACGCAGAAACCACTCAAAAGTTAGCGGATCACTACAAAGCTATTCTTGAAATTTTGGGAGAAGATATTAACCGTGAAGGACTTCAACGAACACCTATCCGAGTGGCCAAGGCAATTCAATTCCTTACACATGGATACAATGTAGATCCATTCGAAATAGTTCGGTCTACAAAGTTCAAGGAGGATTACCCCCAAATGGTAATTGTAAAAGACATTGAACTTTACTCAATGTGCGAGCACCACATGATACCATTTTACGGGAAAGCACACGTTGCGTATATTCCCAATGGCTATATAACTGGCTTAAGCAAGATTGCTCGCGTGGTTGAAGCTTATGCTCGACGATTACAGGTACAGGAAAGGCTAACCATGCAGATTAGAGATTGCATACAAGAAACCCTAAACCCAATTGGAGTTGCCGTTGTTATTGAGGCTGGCCACATGTGCATGCAGATGCGTGGCGTACAAAAACAGAACTCAGTTACAACCACCTCGGCTTTTACCGGAGCATTTTTAACAGATATGAAAACCCGAGAAGAGTTTATTCACTTAATTGGAATTCGATTACACTAAAAAATTATTATCAATAAAAAAGCCCCTTTTCGGGGCTTTTTCCATATCTACTGACGTATAAACTTCTTCACAAAATCACCTTCAGAAGTTGTTCCTTTCAGAATATAAACACCATTCTGTAAACTCTGAACTGGAATTGTAAACTGATCCTGATTTGGATTGTAAATACTGATTAATCTACCGGTAACATCATAAACAGCAATCTGTTCAATGCTATACTGGCAACTGACGTGAAGTTGCTCAGCAACAGGGTTTGGATATATACTCACTAGTGAATTAATATCTATAGGGTTTATTGTGGTTAACGGGGATAAATCGAATGTTTTAACCTGAAAAATCTCATTTGTGTACAAGTTTTGCACAAATACCACAAGCCGTGAATCTGCCAACTCGTCGTTGCTAGCAGGTGTCCATGTAAGGTTGAAAGTCTGCGTTTCGCCTTTTCCTAGATTATTAGTGATACTAACGCCACCTGGATCGGGAATAAAATTACGCAACACATTGTAGTAAGATGTGCCGCTCACATCAATGCTATTTTTAATAACAGCACACTGCAACCCAACACTCTTTCCTGTAAGATCAACATTATTGGTTAAATTCACATTGATATTACATGTACTACCATTCATTTCTGCAGAAATTTCAATGCCAACCTTTGGGTCGTATAGCGAACGAACATCAACACTATCCTTCATTGCGCTAAAATATGTTGTGGCATTTAGTCCACCAGGGAATGAAAATAAACGATCTCCACTTACAACAGCGTAAGGTATTGCAGAAACCCCATAGTAATAAACCCTTGAGGATGGGCCATTAGTATAGAACTGGTATAATGGATCACCTGCAGGATTCGAAGTGTGATAATGAATTGGAATAATATCATTAACTAAATCCTGCTCAACAGTTCGAACCTGAGGATAGTACGATTCAGCCTCCGATAGATTTGTATTAGTAAAATACTCATACAATACATTCTGCTGCTTATTGCCTATCCAGAAGTTATCGAATGCAAAACCATTGAATGGCTGAATTGCCTGTGCATCCGCTGCATAAACTACCCTAAACCTGACTAATTGGTTCCCCTTCAAATTTTCTAAACTATGCCGAGCGCTAACCCAACCATTGGTATTCTCACTCCATCCAAGAAAATCGTCGGCAGGCTTACTCTTAATAGAGTTAGAATTAAACCAATTAATTCCTTCGTCCATATCACCAAGATTTTCCCAGGTAACACCTCCATCCAATGAGTACTGTAAAACGGCACCATCACGTCCCTCCTCTGGCGAAGACCAAATGTCAAACTTGAGCATTGGGCGTGATAATGTATCGAAATCGAAGCAAGGGCTTAAAACCTGTGAATTTTCTACGTGCTGATTATTTAAATCGACACTAGTAAACCACACTTTGCTATCGCTTATAATAATATCGTTTCGAAGCCCTAAGTTCCAGCTGGAGTATTCTGTTTCATCATCCTTCTTAACAAACCAATCGGTAACGTCGCCCTCAAAATTCTGATAGTATGCATTATCGGCATAATCAGTAATCTTTATAACAGGCTTTATTGAAATTTGCTTAGTTATTGAATCCCTACAGTGCTCCTTCGATTCAACAATCAATTTCACATCAAATTCACCTGTATTCGGAAATGCATAATCAATTGTTTTGTCGGCTATAGTTTCATTATTTATAATCCACGTATAAGTTTCAATCGAACTTGTATCGGATGTACTCTCGAATCGAGTAGGGGCAATTGAAGAAAAACAATCGTTATAGTAAACAAAACTAGCGCTTGCCCCCTTTCCTACGTCAATAATTTTTTCTAGACTTGAACTACACCCTTCACTAGTAGTGGCAACCAATTTAACGCGCTTTGATCCGCTCGTGGTATAAATTTTTGACGCATTATAGTCGGCAACAGGCTCGTCGTTTGAACCATCTAAGTACCACTGCCATTGACTTACGGTTCCATCAAACTGAGTTTCATTAGTATAAACAACCGGTATTGTTTGCAAATCGGTACATGTATTCTCGACAGAGAAACCAACTGTTGGAATTGCCTTAACATTAACATCGGTATAATTACTAATTGTACAACCCGATTGTGTATTGGTGTATCTCCCTGTAATCCTATTTACTCCGACATTGGCATCTGCAGGATAAAATTTATTACCAACAATCCCGCTACCCTCGAATACTGCGGTAGAATAATTGCTTAACAATGTTACTGTTTGATCGTTCATACAGTATGCTAAATCCTCGTTAAAGCCACTTATTGCAACTACATCCGACGAGTCAACCTTAATCTTTGAATCAATCCATAAATCGGTTACACCATCTGTGTACTTGTACTTATACCTAACGGTATGCTCTCCACCACCTGTTAATCTTGGATAGAAGTAGGCCTTATCGGAACTTAAATCCCCTTGGTCAATCCCATCACCTATAAATTCGCCACCCGCTAAGCCATTCTCCGAAGAACCTGTTAGTATTAGAGTATCGGAATAATAACAAGCCCATCCATTTTCGGGAATACCTGCAATGGAAGCATCGGCCTGAATAACGTGTATTGTTTTATCAACATTACTCTCGCACTCATTTGCATCCTTTACATAGTATGTTAGCACAATATCACCCACCTGCGTGTTGCTTGGATAAAATACATTGTCGACAACACCCGTTCCACTGAAAGAAAATACTCCTGTGGTATAATTTCCTGATAACGGAATTGGATCACCGTAAATAAATGCATTACTTGGAACCGTTGATGCAAATTCAGGTACTGGAACTGTATTAACCTTGAACGATTTAGATGTAGATGCTTGGCATCCATTGTTCGATGTAAAGGTATAAGTAATACTATAGGTTCCGGGAGACTCCTTGTAGGGATATATTTCTGCAGAACTTCCCAGTTTCTCAAACGCTGACGCAGTACCACTATAGGTAAAATTAGCCGTTCCTCCCAAAAGGTAACCCTGGGTTCCTAATATTTCATCCTTTGTAACACTAGTACAGTAACTGGTATCAAGACTAGATATATTTACCTCGCCAATACTATCAACGGTCACTTCCTGGTAAACGGAATAATCTACCCCATTAATTCTGTAGCTATACCAAACCGTATCCTTTCCACTACCAACCCTATCAATATAGTATAGAGCGGTATTCTTGCCAGATGATTCAATTGCATTCCGATAACTCGAGAATACACCAGTTATAGTATCGCTAATATTTGGAACACAAGAAATGCTAACAGCGCTATGCGGGTAACAATAAATTGAATTAAGATTTTGAATTTCTTCGGTGGCCTTATATATAACCGTAGTATCAATTAATTGATTTGAACAGGCATTGGTATCGGTATAGGAGTATGTAATAACAATTGGAACTCCAATACGTGCCGCTGAGGTAAATAATGTATCGCGAGATACACCCTCTCCGCTAAACAGATAATCTGTACTCGTATAATTTCCCACCAAAGGAATTGTTCCCTGATCATAGTTATAGTTATTCTGTAGACTAAACGAAAGATGTGGCAACGGGTTTATATGCACTGTATGCGAAACAGGATCGGAAATACAGCCATTTTTCGATTCATAGTAGTATGAAACTGTATAGTCTTGCTCAGACAAGGCTGAGCTGTACTTAAACCGTGCGGTATGAGAATCGGTAGTGAATGAGAAAACAGAGGTTGGCCCCGAAAAATGCCCTTTATCGCCCGATTCGCTAGTAAACCCGGCAGCCGAGAATGTAATTTCATTGCCCAAAGTATTGTAACAGTAAGCATTATCTAAGCCGCTTATACTGATTCCTGTTGCCTTTCCCTCTATTGTAAATGATTTTGTAATATAAGAAACTTGCTCGAGCGAAGGCCATTTATACGATGTATATTTAACGGTATAACTACCAACCTCAAACAAAGTTGGAGTTAGCGTTAATGTTATACTATCGACCTGAGTCCATCCGCTTCCATAAAGGTTTCCATTACTATCAAAAACCTGAAAAACGCCGGTATATCCATCGGGCAGAACTCCATCAACGGTATCCTTTGCAGCATACTCGCAGTAAACCGAGCTCAAACTCAAAATATTAATAGGAGTACTGGAAACATACACCTCACTAGTATCCTTACCCACACACCCAGTTGAAGCATTGGTATAAGTATAAATAATTGGTAAATACTGATCCTGCTTTTCCTCTGGGATGATTGATGGGTAGAAATAATATGCACCACTTAAATAGCCAACCCCCTCGCCACTGAATATTCCAGTACGCTTATCGGTAGGCTGAACATACTTTGAAAGTTCGTCTTTTGAAGAATTGAGAGTGTACGGCGAACCCGTTATATTAAGAGCTACAACTGGTAGCGGATTCACCGTTATTGTTGCATTTTCGATTGCTGATGAGTTGGTATTTCCTGTAGCATCAACAATATCAACCAACGTAAAAGTACCTTTTAGAACATTTACGACATAACTATCGGCATTCAAATCTGTCACAGTATGATTTTCAACTCCATCAGAATAGGTGAAAGTATATGGTTTTTTCCCTGTCAATGTAAAGGTAATCGGAACAGTTGGCTCTGCATAGTCGCATCTTGCTATTGTTCCGGTAATTCTTACGGTAGGTTTTGTTCCATATATCTGTTTGGCAATTGCCAAATAGCTGAATGTACTACCAACATTTCCAGCCACATCAGCAATTGTTACATCACCTAGTTGGAGCGGAGTCTCCTGATCTGTATCGCCATCACCAACGGTGTATGTTGCAGTATAGGTAACACCCCCATCGGTGGTGCTCCAAACTATTGTTTTCCCATTATAGGTTGTTGGGGTAATAATCAATCCTGTTTCGGAAGTAGCTGGAGTTAATGTGAATATCAACTGATCGCCAATCTTTAAAATACCTGAACTCTCCGCATTGCTCGTTAACGATGATATTTGGGGCGTTTTTGAATCTATTGTAAGCGTTCCACCCTGGACACTTGCCAAAGTTATTGCCACATTGGTATTACCAGCCTTATCTAATAAAACAATGTTTATAGGTAAATTACTAATTGCAGCCTGCTCGTTGTCATTTTCCTGAATCTGATAGTTTATCCTGTAGGTATTATCATCATTATTAACTAAAAGTTGATCCTTTGCATTAACACTAATAGTTTGACCCGTATAGGTTTTGCCATCGGTCTGTAACGTTACCGTAATAATATCTCCAACATTATAAACTCCAGATGGAACTGTAACTGATGAAATAACAGGGCTTTGAATATCTATTGTTACTGATAAAGGATTTGATGCTACACTGCTATTAGCCGCCTGATCTGTAGCCACTACAGTAATATCATGAATTCCTTCGGTCAAAGCACTTGATGTAATTGTCCATACTCCAGTAGCATCAGCAGATGTTGTACCCACAAGCCCATCCACACTACTATAAAGATTCACTGTAGAATTCACTTCCGCCATACCTGTGAAAGTCGAAGCACTAACATTGGTAAGATTATCTGTACTTGAGGTACCGCTATCAGAAGTCAAATCGGGCATACCAGGCTTTGCCGGGCTTTCCGTATCGATCGTTACTGAAAGAACCGTCGAAGACGGACTTGCATTACCTGAAATATCCAAGGCCTTTACAGTTATACTCTTCACACCATCAGACAATACCGAAGAAGTAATAGACCAATTTCCACCAGTGGCTGTTCCGCTTCCAATTTCAACCGCTCCATTGTATAATTTAACAATAGAACCAGACTCAGCAGTCCCTATAAATGTTGGGGTATTATCATTGGTGACATTATCCGTTGAAACTCCACTATCTGAACCAGAATCTAAATCTGGAGCACTAGGAGTTGCTGGAATGGTCAAATCTATAACAACAGTTAACGATGCTGATGCAATACTCACATTTCCTGCAAGATCGGTTGATGTCACAGAGATATTGTGAGAATCTTCGGCTAAGGCAGGTGAGGTAAACGACCATGCCCCAAATGTATTGGTAGTTGATGTGCCCAGAAGTGTTGCTCCATTGTAGATAGAAACAATCGAATTGGGCTCTGCAGTTCCTATAAATACAGGGGTTGATACATTTGTAAAGTTATCGCTATTAGATGAACCACTGTCCGAACCCGAATCCAAATCAGGCACAGAAGGGGTTGTAGGAATAGTGTTGTCCACTGTTACTGACAAAGCACTGGATGCTGAACTTACATTACCCGCAGCATCAGTAGCAGTTGCTGTAATACTATGGGTTCCCTCATTGAGCAAACTGGAAATAATAGTCCACTCACCTGTGGTTGCATCTGCTGTAGCGTTACCAAGCAAACCATTAATGCTACTATAAAGTTTAACAGTAGAACTAACCTCAGCCGTACCTGTAAATTTTGGAGTCGTGCTACTAGTTACATTATCGGTGTTCGAATTTCCTGTATCAAACGAAACCTCAAGATCTGGTTTGCTAGGAGCGGAAGGTGCTGTTACATCAAATATAACAAAAGAAGCATCGGTAGTTTTAATAATGGTGTCTGGATCGGTTACATTCCCGGCATAATCTTTTAACGTAATCGTAAACTCAAGTGTATCTTCTCCAGAATCTAGAGTTGACATGGTATAAGTTGCAGTCCAATTATTGCCCGATGTATTAGTTACAACCGCGCTCCTGGAATTTATGGTAGAAATTACGTTCTCAATACTTTCACTTGAAATAAAGGATAACGTAACAACATCACCAACCTTGGCATAAGCCGTATTATTTGTATTATTAGATTGAATATGTACAAGTGTAGATAGATTAGGTCTAACCTCATCGAATGTTACACTGCTACCATTAGTTGTACTTGATACTAATGCTCCAGAATTACCAGCTAAATCCTTGTAGTTAATACTAAAAGCAACGGCTGCAAGATCTCCACTTTGCATAGTGTAGGATGCTGTCCAGTTTTTACCAGAACCAGAAATTGTAGCATTTTTCCCTTCTATCAAAACATCTCCCGAACCAATTACAATATTTTCGGAACCTGTAATTGTAAGCGTTACAACTCCACCAACACCTACATAATCCGAGTGAGAATTATTAGATGCAATGGTAACGGCATTGAGTTCTGGGTTAGTTTTATCAAAAATAACCGAACTGCTATTTGTAGTTGATGTTACTGTAACGCCAGCATTACCTGGGATATCGGTAAAATTAATTGTAAACGGAACTATTCCTTCGGCATCACCGGTTGCCATTGTATAAGTTGCAATCCATGTTTTTTTATCTCCACTTGGGTTTGTAACAGTTGCCGAATGGGTTGCAATTGTTGATGTTACATTGGCTAATTTTGTGCCTGAGTGAAAGTTAATCGTAACGATGCTCCCTACTCGAGCTCTCGAATTTAAAGTGTGATTCGATACAATTGTAACTAAATCCAACGTTGGCGGATTTTTATAAAACTCCACATAACTGCCATCATTTACAGTAGAAACACTTGTACCCACATTGCCAGCAAGATCTTTAAATGCAATACTAAAAGTTATCAACCCCTCATCATCAGTATTTGCCATTTGGTAGGTTGCTGTCCACGTGTTGCCACTGGTATTAATTATATTTCCAGCAACAATCGAATTTCCTGCTATGGTCACTGTTGGCTTTACATACAATGGCTCATTACCTGTAAAGGTGAGCGTTACAACATCATTTACCTTCGCATAGAACGGATTGCTATTACTCGAAGTAATTCCAACAAAGGTGAGAGCCGGCGCAATTTTATCTGAAACAATGGAGAACTCAGTTGCTACGTTATTTCCATTGCCAGCCACATCACTACAAACATCAGCAGCAATATTAAGGGTGATGGTGCCATCGGCCGATGGAGTTAGGTCTATGGTATAGGTATCGCCATCAACTGCAACAAAGTTTGATTTTGTTGCATTTGTAACAGTGATATCCCCTTCCTCAAAATTGGAAACAGTCTCACTAAACTGAATTGTAACCGGAATTGTAGCAGCTTTAGTTGGACTTGCTTCGGTTGATGTAATTGAAGTTATGCTTGGCTTTGTTAAATCATTGACCCAAGTATCGCTTGCATCATCCATCAACACATTGCCATACCGATCTTGAATATTCGCGATGCTTGCATCCAAGGTTAAAACATAAGTTCCTTCATTAGCAGTAACGCTTGACAAATCTAGATAATAATGTTTGGCAGTCTGAGGCGGATATGTATTTACATCCGAATAAGTTATTGCAGGAATACCACTAATATCAACATTAGTTCCATTCCTAGTAAGAATAAAATCGCTTTTATTCACATCCGAGGTTTTAACACGCCAACTAAAGCTTATTTGGACAGTACCCGCATTAGTATTCCTTGGATCAGGCGTAACATCAACAATATCGGCAGTTGGAGGATTTGCAGAGTAAAAAACATTTGTGCTATTGGCACTAGCAATAGTATTCCCCAATAAATCCTGATACTGAATGGTTACCGTATAAATGGTTCCATCAAATAACTTATCATCATATCCTGCAGGAACTGTATAAACCGATGCCACATTCGCATTGTTAGAAAGATCCGTGGCATCTAATGTGGTTGTATGGATTCCACCCGTTGTCACATCTGACTCAAAGTTGGAATTAAATACAATATATCTGTCGTAATAATAATCATCCTGATCCTCAAATTTCATTATTACAGTACCACCTTTAGCTGTTTCTGGTAATGAAAAACTAATGTTAAACGAAGAACTAGATGCTGATCCTGTAGCAGGAGTAATAAGAGTTGGTGCTTGCGTAGTTTTGTCTATCGTCACCACTATCGCCGAGGAGCTTGCCGAGGTATTTCCTGCCGCGTCCGTCTGCTGCGCAACCACCTCGTACGTACCCTCATCGCTGAGGGGAACCGCTGCCGTGTAGGCATGCCAGGTTGTCCCGTTGTCCAAGCTGTACTCCACCGTCGCCCCTGCCTCTGTATCTGTAACCGTGAATGACCGATCCGTATTGTATGAGCCCGCCAGTATACCCGACACCGTCGGGGCGGCTGGTGCCGTTTTGTCTATCGTCACCACTACCGCCGAGGAGCTTGCCGACGTGTTGTTGGCGGCATCAGTCTGCCGCGCAACCACCTCGTACGTACCCTCATCGCTGAGGGGAACCGCTGCCGTGTAGGCATGCCAGGTTGTCCCGTTGTCCAGGCTGTACTCCACCGTCGCCCCTGCCTCTGTATCTGTAACCGTGAATGACCGATCCGTATTGTATGAGCCCGCCAGTATACCCGATACTGTAGGGGCGGCTGGTGCCGTTTTGTCTATCGTCACCACTACCGCCGAGGTGCTTGCCGAGGTATTTCCTGCCGCGTCCGTCTGCCGCGCAACCACCTCGTACGTACCCTCATCGCTGAGGGGAACCGCTGCCGTGTAGGCATGCCAGGTTGTCCCGTTGTCCAGGCTGTACTCCACCGTCGCCCCTGCCTCTGTATCTGTAACCGTGAATGACCGATCCGTATTGTATGAGCCCGCCAGTATACCCGATACTGTAGGGGCGGCTGGTGCCGTTTTGTCTATCGTCACCACTACCGCCGAGGTGCTTGCCGAGGTATTTCCTGCCGCGTCCGTCTGCCGCGCAACCACCTCGTACGTACCCTCATCGCTGAGGGGAACCGCTGCCGTGTAGGCATGCCAGGTTGTCCCGTTGTCCAGGCTGTACTCCACCGTCGCCCCTGCCTCTGTATCTGTAACCGAGAATGACCGATCCGTATTGTATGAGCCCGCCGTGATTCCCGATACCGTCGGGGCTGAGGGCGCCGTTTTGTCTATCGTCAACACTATCGCCGAGGTGTTTGCCGAGGTGTTGTTGGCAGCATCAGTCTGCCGCGCAACCACCTCGTACGTAACCTCATCGCTGAGGGGAACCGCTGCCGTGTAGGCATGCCAGGTTGTCCCGTTGTCCAGGCTGTACTCCACCGTCGCCCCTGCCTCTGTATCTGTAACCGTGAATGACCGATCCGTATTGTATGAGCCCGCCAGTATACCCGATACCGTCGGGGCCGAGGGAATCACTCCATCAACCAATATACCCGAAGCATCTGGTGATGTAAATGTTAATGTTGCATCTTCTAGCCCTGCATTCTGAATTGTTCCTCCATTTAGGACGATTGGACTTATAATAGCAATTCCATCATTATCTTCATCGTTTGATGCAACTGTATACCTAAATACAATACTTGCAGATCCAGTACCACTGTGATATGAAGCATTTACAGCACCTGAACCAAGTGTGATTTGAATATATGGCAAATCTGACACATTGACACTTTGATCGAATACAACAGTAATATCAATGTTATCTCCTACTTTGTAAGTACCATTTGCTGGAGGTGTCACGGTTGATGCTACAGGCGAGGAACCTAACACAAAAAAAGGCATTAAAGTTAAAAGGATTGCAAATACTGTATTTCTTAGTTTTACACAAAAGGCTATACCTCTTTCTCTATTCTCTGCTTTCATAACCTTGATATCTTAGGGTTTCAACAAGTATAAATCCGAACCAGTTTTAATTAACTGTACCATACTATTATAGGCTGAAGTAGTTGATCCAACTACCAGCAACCCATTATCCACTGTATTAATAATTTTGCCCACACTTCCAGGATACGTCAAAAAGACTTCTGCCCCATAGTATGCCGCGCCCTGACTATCAACCTCTACAAATTGTATCTGATTACCATATTCCCCTACAATAAAAAGTTCTCCATTCTGACTAAGAGTTATTGATTTCCCCTTAAAATTAGATATAGATTCGGTTTCCCATATCTGTGGATAAGGATAATCACTACTTCTTTTGAGGACCTTTGTGCATACATTATCCTCATAGATTAAAAGATAAAAACAATTATCGGCATATATGGCATCCTTAACATCCCTGGTTTTCTCTGCATCTAACTCTTTGTAAAATTTTGGAGTGGATAATGAACCTCCATATTCGCTAATTGTAACCAAACTTGCACTTCCACTTAAATTGGAGTTTCCCACTACGATTATATCCCCATTAGATTTTGTAAATATTTTTTTAAAAGTTTCGAATTTTAAAACATTTCCTTTTGTTACAGTGTCAACTATTGTACCGTCAAGATTATATTTTGCAATATAAGTATCTGGAAGTGAAGCCGAATATCTATACGATTCGCCTACCAAGAAAATATTATTGGTTGTAATAGCAATATCGTTAACTAATAAATTATAGTTCACTATAAAGTTTTTCTTCCATATTAAATCTCCATAGCTATCAATTTTTAACATGAAAGGACTTGATGTAGCCGATGCCGAGATTTTGGAACTTCCAACAATAATGGAATTCCCATCATCGAGATGCTTTATTTGTTGTCCTTCCTGTATGGAATCATCACTTATAAATGTATTTTCCCAAACCACATTACCATATAAATCAGTCTTAGCAGCATATACCTGCTTATTTCCTGATGTTGTTATATCGTAACCAGTAAAAATAAATCCTTCGCCTGGTATTTCTACGCAACTTGAACCATAACTGCCATTTCCTCCACCAAAAAATTTAATAAAATTATTTGACTGGAAACTGGAGATATTATCCTCGCAAGAATAAATTAACAGAGTTAGGATGGAAACTATGAAGTATAACTTTCTCATGTTACTTTATTTTTTTGGGGTTATAAACTGGCTTCATAAATGATATGGTAAAAAACATCTGATTCATGTACATATTCGCCGGTGCATAGTTGTACATATAGTAAGTGCCGGACTCCAACGGTTCTTTTAACTCATTCTTTAATGGAGTCACTGTTGAAAACTTCACGCCAATTGATGGAATAATTTCGTACTTGTAAAGCTTAAATGGGAATCCTATAGAAAATACTGGTCTAAAATCAAACTTTTTATAGCATCCGGATAAATCCTCTGTGCTTTTTATGGGGTTATCGCCATTAGTAAAACTTTTCACAAAATCCATTTTGGAGGATAAAAGATAACTCACCTCCAAACCAACCCTGGCAATTGCTTTAAAACCTTTGTAATTATAATTGTACTTTACCGCCAATGGAAATCCTAAATACATATTGGTAATCGTGCCTGTTACGGTTGCATAGGAATACTGCTCGTCGGAATAGTCCATCTTATACATCGAAAAATTTGCGCCTATTGAAAAGTCGAAATTCTTATACAACCCATCGGTATAGTTTACTCCTGCATTAACGCTTAACTTTGAATTATATCTAATTTTATTTTGATTCAAATTACCGGGGCTATAGTACTCTGTTACTAAAGGTAATGAATAGTTTACACCTGCAAAAACATCTATTTTAAAGATAGGCTCAGTTCTATATGTTTTGTATAGGTTGACAAACTCCTTGGGATCGTTGGATGCAATTTCATAGGAGGGGAACTCCCTCAAAAACTGAATCATCACTTGGTCGGCCAGCTCAAGTCGCTCATTGTAAAGATATGTTTGTATAAGCAACTTGTAAGCCCTCATCTTTTCCTCACTGGTGAAGCCCTTTTTCATGCATGGCTCAATTGTTTGAGGTATTTCGTCAAGTTTGCCTTCATCGAAGTTCCGCTCTGCCAATTTCAGAATATCCGAGCAGGTTGTTTGCGCTTGAAGCGAAAACACCGATGTAAAAAATAGAATGATTAGCAAATATCGTTTCATCTATATCAATTATTTACATTTATTTGGCTTGTAGGGGATGTCCTCTCCAACATAGTTTTTCCACTCTTCCTCGGTCAAGGATCGTTTCAAGTAGTCGCAATAACCCTCAATCAAGTAATTAACATTCAATGGATATTTTCTAATATTCCCAACTTTATCGCCAGTGAAAACAAACCGCCCATCGTATGAGAATATAACATAGGTAGCCCATGTAGAATGGTCGTTTAGCACAATAGGAAGGGTATTTAAATCCTTAACATTCCACAACCGAACCGAACCATCATAACTCGATGATGCCATGTATTGCCCATCATTAGTGAATGTGATGGCAGAAATTTTAGCCGTGTGCCCCCGAAGAATTTTTGGCTGCTGCCCCGATTTTAAATCCCACATATATATGGTTCCCTGATTATTTCCCAGTCCTGCCACAAGAATATTCCTCTGCGAGTTGTAAGCTAAATCGCCCCAGTTGGACTGAGGAACAGATACTATTTGCCTTGCAGTTGGTTTATCACTCAAAACATCACTCAACTCAACGATGCTTCCATCTAAATTAGCGACAAATACATTATTCTCCGCACTACAATACTTAACCGAATTTATTCTCGATTCCGATTTATAAATCTCCCTACCTCTATTTTTGTAACTATTCGTTAAGTTGATTGATTGATTGTATACAATCAGTAAACTATCGTTCGATAGGATAAAGAAATCTCGAATTTCGTTGGGTTGTATGGTATACAAATCAGATGATTTTGAAACCAAATCGTAGGCAAAAAATCGGTTATCGGTAACACCATATAGCGTATTGCCACTTACCACAATCTTTTTTACTATCGATAACTCGCTATTCAATATATGTGGTGTTTTGCCATTGATATCCCAACTAATTAATCGACCATCGCTACCGGCAGAGTAAAGGGTATTATCCACCTGAACCATTGTTCTTATCAAACTTGAATGACCAGCATAAACGTTAAAGGCATCGCCCTTAAATAGCTTTACGGCCGAATAAATTGCCCTATAAACATCCGGATCATACGAAACCCCGGTGAACTCCTGATTAAAGGAGTACGACTGATAGGCTAACAATCCTTTTAGTAATGTATCAGATGTAAGTTGCTCACTTTTTACCGCCATCGACTGAGCAATGGAAAGCATTCTTCGTCGTTCTGCATCCTTACTTGCCTGTTCTGCTATCTTTTGCTGTTCTTGAGCCCGTGTTGCGTTCTTCTCAGCAAGTATTTGCTGCTCCTGAGCTTCAACGGATTTTTGTTGTGCAATGCTTCGCTGTCTATCGGCTTCAACAAGGTTATTGTTAGCAATTATTGTTTGACGTTCAGCCAACTGACGCTGAATATCGGCGCTGTCCTTTTGAATCAACGCCTGTTTCGCATTTTCCTGAGCCAATGCCTTTTGCAATTGAGCTGTATCGGCCTGAGCAGTAGCGATCTCCCTCTGTTTTTCAGCTTCACCCTGAGCATTCAACGCATCCTGTCTTTGAACAAGAGCCAGAATACCCAATCCAATAGAAATCATACCAGCAGTTCCTAGAATAAGCGCTACTATACGGGATCTCCGAATGGCTCTTTTCTGTAGCCTAATTTTATTCTCCTCCTCAGCAATATATTCTTCTTCGCTTGTTTTTAAATATACCAAAGTACGCTCAAATGCAGGATTATAGCGCGATGCCCAAGCTAAATTTGGATTTTGTTTTTCGCGCCAGTTTATGGCTAACTGTAAATCCGGAGGTCCCCACAAAGAGGTTTTTCCCTGATCGTATAACTCAGCGGAATCAGCCAAACGAATGTACATTTTTACGGCAGCGGCCTCGTCCTCCACCCAAGTTTTTAGTTTATCCCAAACCCGCATTAAACTCTCGTGAGATATATCAATAAAAGTATCGTCCTTCAACTCCACCCCTGGAGGAGGGGTAAGGAATGTTCGCCCTTTTTTGCGAAAAATCTCAACTATCTTTATTACCTCATCGGGTGTCGTTTCTGCAATTCGTGCAAGTTCTGCAACGCTTGTAGGCCTACGGATGCCTCTATTGTCGGCCCCCTTCTCGGTCAGCGACTTAAAAACTACTTCACAAATTTTCTTTTGCTCAAAACTAATTTCATCATAGGCCTCATTAGCATGAACCGATAGCGCCCGCTCCATCCTACCAACAGCCTCGTACTCATTTATTCCTATAGAATGCGTGTGGTTGGTATTATTTATCCAATAGTCCCACGTTCTCATGAGGGCATGCTGAAGGATTGGCAGTTCATCGGGATTGTTTCCCATTTCGTTCAATAACAACTGTACAAGTTGGTCGGTTATTGTACCTCCTCCCACGGCTATAGGGCCCGTAATGGCCTTCCGAAAATCGTCGCGGGTCATACGGGGGATCAAGTAGTGGCTATCGTTTATGTGTTTTGTTAATCCCTGATAGGGTGAACAATCACCAATAAAATCGGAACGCATTGTAATTACCACGTAAATCGGCAATTCCGTTTGTTTTATGGCACTCAACAGTAGATTAACAAAATGCTCCGATTGATTAATTGCCGATGAATCCTTGCTGGAATATTGGTATCTAAAGAGCTCCTCGAATTGGTCAACTAAAATTAAAATATTCTCGCTCTGATCAATCCCGTATTGCTTAATCACATTCTGAATACCAGCAGAGGAACGCTTTAGCAAAGCCTGATCGATAAAACTATCAGTTTCTATAGATTTTGCATCCTTTGAATGACCTATTGTTTCGGCAATCGATTTCGCCAAATTCCCAATCGGATTCAGTCCCGGACGGGTAATTACTATTTTCCATTTGGATTTTCCATTATGCAAGAATCCTCCATAAAGGGTTGGAAGTAATCCGCAGTAAATAAGCGATGATTTACCGGTTCCTGATGCACCAAGTACTGCAACAAACTTATTCTTTGCTAAATTGTTAAGAACCTCCTCGCTTTGCCCCTCCCTTCCGAAAAAAAGATGAGCCTCACTGGTATGGAAAGGCCTTAATCCAGGAAACGGATTTATGAGATTGGTTGTTACAACACCATTTTCGGTTAGTGTAACCATATGCTTAATTATTAAATTATTCTACTGAAAATTCAGTTTTATATCACTAGCCTCCACAACATGAACCTCGTTGAAGTATTTTTCAAAATGATGCGTATCCAAATCCTTCGAATTCTTGATAAGCACCAATTTCTTGTTGGGTTTCGACGTTTCTAAACCTGGTGATTTTAGAATATCGTGAACTTTAACGTTAATCCACTGCTGGTTTTCCAACGTATAATTTACCACAACAACCTGAGCACTAGCCAAATATTTTAAATGTTCATTATAGCTAATCCCATTGTAGTTTATTCCAAACTTCAAGCCTGCTGCGCTTGCCTCTCTATTTATGTGCGAAGCAACAGAATCATCTTCTTTATCGGCAATCATGTACAAATCGGGCAAAGACTCCAGATCACCTTTTACCATATCATCGCCAGATAGTATTTTTCTGTAGATCTTCTTTAAATCTTCCAAATTAACCTTGAGCACTAACGTGTTGTGCGATAGTTCCTGATCGCGTTGAATTTTCTCAATGAAAATCTGGTTTTTCTCATCCACCACATCAAAATCGGATGGAATCCAAATTATACGCCGAATGTCTTTATGGTTATTCTTGATTAGCTGAGCCGATAAATTACACTGATGCTCAACAATCGATATGCTTTTATTAGGAAAATACTCGGTATAATTTGCGGGTATTAAATGTATAACTACACTTGTACTGGACAGCGCTTCGTTAACTTGCCGAGTTGACTCATCGAAATCGTTGCTCAATGTAACACTAGGGGTAACAGCATAACCTAAATCATTCAAATCCCTTTTAATATTATCTCTATCCAGTACCTGCGAATTTTCGGTTTGAGCTAGGTATATCGATCCTTTTTTTACACTCGTCTTATCTATATCTGCCAAAATCTCAAAAACAATATCAGTAAGTCTCTCCCAGTATAGATGCTTGGTTTCCTTATCATCTTTTCTGAAATATCTGATTTCACCAGTTTCAACAACTTGATCCCAAAAACTAAAACTTAAATAATTTTGCAAAGAGGTTGAACTGACATTCGTTATAGGATTCAGTAAAATCAAGAGGGTCTTTACATTTTCATCCCGATTTTTCTTTATAGAACTAACATAGTCCGTATTATCCATGTCGGAATTGGAAACAACAATAAACCGATAGTTGAAATTTCGGTCCTCGGCATTATTCCCGTTGATCTTGGTTGGAAGCTTAAACCTACCCATGCAGTACTCAAAATCATCTCTAAAAATACCAGCAAAGTCTTCGCTAGACTTTGCTGTAGAGTTGTACTTCAAATCGATATTTATTGTTTGTCCCATCGAGGTATATTCTTAAGTCTATATTTTTATGCCGATTACCAATATATCGTCAAGTTGACTTTCGTATTTCATCCAATCAAAAAGGGTTTCCTCCATTTTTATCTTTTGCTGATCGACCGGGAGTTGATGCACATCGGTAAGGAGTTTCTTGAAGTTGCTCATCAAAAACTTCCGGCTTTCATCGCCACCAAACTGATCGGTATAACCATCGGAGAATACATAGATCATATCGCCTTTCTGAACATCCATTTCCTGATGCGTGTAACCCGTGGCAGCTCTACGCGAGAACGCTCCAATTGGGCATTTATCGCCTTTAAGCTGAATGAGTTCTCCGTTCCGAAGAATTAGGGCTGGATTATACGCTCCGGCAAACTCAAGCTTCATGGTAGTGTAATCAACGCTGCAAAGCGCAATATCCATACCGTCCTTAACGGCACCGTCCTCATCGCGCTCCTTAAAGGTTGACGTTACTCCTACGTTGAGCGCCTCTAGAATATCAATTGGCCTTTCAAGTTTTAGATCCTTAACAGCGTAATCGAGCCAGTTATGACCTACCATCGATACCAATGCTCCAGGAACACCGTGACCAGTACAATCTATTGCGGAGAAAAGTCGTTTGTTGCCAATCTTCGAGAACCAATAGATATCGCCACTGACAATATCCTTTGGATGGAATAATATAAAGTGTTCGGGGAAAAGTTCGGTAATAAACTCGTCAGTTGGGAGAATGGCATACTGTAAACGTTTTGCGTAAAGAATACTATCCATGATATGTTTTTGCTGCTCGGCTAACTTATCGCGCTGTTTCTCCAGTTCATCCTTCTGCGATTCAATTTCCTCTTTTTGGGCAACAACCTCTGCAGTACGTTCTTTAACCTTTTTATCCAAATCGGTATAGAGCTCTTCCAGCTGTTCAATCATAACATTGAACTTCACCGAAAGCGTTGTTATTTCATTATTTCCAATTACCTCTGCACGCTCATTCAAGTTTCCATCAGCGATTCGGTTCACATTTGTTACCAACTTCTTAATTGGATCGGTAACCATTCTTGTTTTTTGGAAGATAAGATAACTAATAGTGAATAGAACCAGTACAAAAATGAGCACAAAACTGATCAATCTATAGTACTCATCCTGGATTTCCTTGGTCCTATCGGAAACTATTCTTATAACAGAACCTTTATAAAGCTCCGAATTGGTGGATTGCATGAAAAAATATTGATACGAGAGGAACCGTCCATTCAATTTCTTCTCTACCAAAACCGTATCCTGATCGGCAAATCGCTGCCTAACGAACTCCTTCTCATCAGCACTAATTTCTTCTGTTTTGGTTAAAGAGAAAGGATCATCGGCATTCATAAATAGTTCTGCCGATACAATCGATTTTTCTTTAATGCTAAAGTTATCTAAGGTTGATTTTATTAAGTTGATAATTTCGTCGGCAGTATTTGATCTAACGCCAAGCTCAATTATATAATTTCCATCAAGGGTTGGTTCGTAGGTGTATTTTTTTAGTCTACGGGTGGTTGCCTCTATGGTGAATTTCTCACTACGGAAAACCCCTTCCTTAAAAATTCTTTTGATGAGGGATTTATGCTCCTCGCCGAATGAAAAGAAATTTAAACCTAAATCGGGCTTAAAAGTGGTATTCACAACTATTCCGTTGGTGTCGATAACATAAAAATCGTAAAACTGAGGATCAAGCTTTAGCTCGTCACGAATCTTTTTTAAATCAGCCTCCTTGATACTTGCGGTTGATTTAAAATACTCCATAACCAGCTTACCGCTAACATTTTCGAGCTTCGGGTTGATATTCTCCTCAAGGATTGAAAGTGTAATATCCTGAAATCGCAAGACCTGGGTTAGTTCATTGGATATAAGGTTGTTTCTAGTGGTATTGCTTTCCTTTAATATACTACGAGTGTTTCTAAAGTTGATAATTCCAAGAATTATTAAAGCAATAACCACCGGAAAGACAATGTTATAAATCAATTGCCTAAAAATAGTAGTTTGCTGCTGTCTCATAAATTCGTAATCCATTAATTCCATATATTAAGATTATTATATGCTTTCAACGTATTGAACCAAATACTCATTATCATACATGCTTCCAACTATCTTATCCAGTTCAATGTAATGTAAAATAGACTCCTCCTCAACCCTGAGTTTCCAGTTTTTGTCTAACCGGGATGTATTTACAATACTGCCGGCTTGATATTCTTTTACCTGATTACCCAAATCGGTTACCCCTATTTTACCCTTTTCCACAAAGAGCAATAACGATTTTCCAGTAAAAATATCGATCTCTTCAAAGTTTGCCTCTTTCAATCGAACTACCGTTGAATGGTAAAGAATAAAAAGAAGGCTATTCCACTCAATATTACGGGGGTGTACCGTTTTGTAAAAATTGATTCTATCCACTACAGAACTATTGGTGGATCGGGAAATATCCATTAGCCTATCAAGTTCAACCCTATGCTTATCGCTTAACCGCTTTTTACAACTTAAGTACTCCTCCCTATTTATTCCCTCTATAATTTGAGCAGAAATTTGACGTAAATATTTGTCGGTATTGAATAGCTGTGCAACTAAATCGGCACTGATTATTTTACCCTCTAAATACTGAAACGCACTCAATGCATATATTTTTGATTGCTTCCCAATCAGGTTGTTATCCCTATTTATAATTGCCTTTAGCAGTTCCTCAGAGGTTAAATGACGAAGCGGAAAATAACTTTCTAAAGCCCAAAGTTTATTGGTAATACTAGTATCCTCGAGCAGAGGAACTATATATGGTTTCAAATCCTCGGCCATAAATGTGTCGAGCAGTTCAACAGCATATGATATACTTTGCCCAGTTCCTGCCTCTAGATTCTCCTGTACTGCCTCAATGGAACTTTTATCGTAAACCAATTTTAGCAGATTAAACAATGCCCGAATACTAGCATGGTACTCCTGCTCCAACTCATCCTTTAAATGTGGATAAACGCTATTTTGTGGGCAATGATGGTATGCGTTAAGGTTCCATGCACAAATACCAGCTTGCTCAATCAGCATTTTATTGATATAAAGACGCTCCTTTTCATCAGCCATAAAGTTCAGCCTTGCTAAACCATTTACAACGGTTGAGCATAAACTCGACTTTACCGAAAGATGGTTGAATAGAACTGTTGAAGCAATTCGGCTGCCGGTATCTGGAATAATACGAAGGATACGTTCCTTAAAGTTGGGAGAAGTGTTGCTTCTTTGCAACGCCAACTCCATCATTTCAAGTCCCGTTTCTCCGGAATCAATCAATGCTGCATGTGCATACGGTGCATACTGATCCTTGTCTAGAAAATCTATTAAAAAGGTTATCAACTCTTTGGATCTAGTTCCTCGAGCAGCCCAAATTGCCTGCATCTTTACTGCTGGAACTAAATCTCGCATAAGGAATGTTAAATTATTTTTAACATCAACCTTTTTGGATGCACTAATTAACTTTGCAGCAAATATTCTATCCTCAAAATCCTTGGAGCTTAGCAGTGATTTAATTTTCTCAACATGCGTTGAACCACTCAAAATCGAATTTAAATAAGCAATTGAATCATCAATTAAATCGGTACTATCCTTAGATTTATTCCTTAACTTTTCAAAATCCTGAATAAAACTAACATCGCCTAATTCTTTAATCTGGTTACTTATTACAACTAGATCATCAGAACTAGACACGAACAACCTGTTACGCAAAAAATTGGGTAGCAGCCAAGGCCTTGATCGGCTAATGACTCTAATCTGATCGGCAATTGAAAGATTTGAAAGGCCATTAATAAAGGATTCCGATTCCGAAACCTTAGTTTCTTTCTGAGATGATTGCACCAAGGTATCCTCTAAACTTTTCCGATACCCGCGGTACAATTTTAAAGTAATATACGACCAAACGACAATTATACCAATCAGGAAGTAGGTGTAGTGGATTAAATGTATAAAACTGATTAGGCTAAGAATCGTTAGAAATATCCCGGATGCCAAGGCCGACATCTCATTTATAGTTCCATCAACACGGGCTTGCACTTCGTACCGAATAGACGGGTCGAGTGATTGGTAAATCATTTTAAGCGATGGTGCCTCAATTGAATCTTTTAGCACCTTCTGGAATAACTTTGCTAGCGAAATCAACAGAAAGAAGAAGGTAAATGCCCCCGATGCAACGGTATACCCGAAAAAAGATCCAACAAATGCAGCCCCAATCGACACAAGAAAAACTATAATAGGCGATATTAGCAAACTCACCCTTAATCCATAGTTTTTCATTAATGGACCATAAACAAATGTCTTAACAAGTATGCTTACAAATGTTAAAGTTCCCATTAAAGCCCCAAGAAACTTCGCCAATTCCTCGTTGCTAGCAAAACGTTCATCGGCAACCGCAAGGAAAAGGTAATGAACAAAGAACGCCACCAACATTGAACATACCACAAAAAATGCCATGGTTCTAACATATGGTATTCTCATAGTATCGACAAAACGGCTCTTCTTTTTCGATTCCGAGATTTTTGCTTTAAGTTGACCCGGAAAATTTGAATTAATAAAAATCTGAAGCGTAAATGCAAAAAATGCACTAAACGCACTAATGTATATCAGATTAACCGATTTGAATCCCTTGGCAACTAGAAAAGGAACAGCCCAACTACTAATAATAACGCCAATAACCTGCCCCATATCAATTATACCAAACAAACGTTTTCCTTGTCGTAAATCGAACATGCGGCTAACTGTGCCCCAAAAGCCTACCAGCGCAACAATATTCAATGGCCCCATTAAAACAAATAGGGCAAAGGCTAACCATTTTGTGTCGGAAAAGTAATAACCCGCCCGTAATAGATAAGTAAACACAAAAACCATGAAAAGATTAGCAACCGCCAATCTTGAGAAAACAATCCTACTTTGGAAATACGAATATACAGATGTTAAGAGAATCCCTGTTAATCCCGATATTACAATTGCCTTCGGAATCATCGTCTCGTCAAAAACCTGAAGGAAAATCGTATTTGCACCAACATCAAAGGTTCCTAAGAATGTCCCCAGAAAAAAAGACTGCAGAACAAACAGCATGACGGCCAACGACTCATCTTCCCGTATATTTAATGCATCATAAAGTTTCATTAAAATAAAGTTAACCTGAACATACTACACACTAATAACTTATAAAAATACAATAAAAAATGAAAAATATTAAGAATTCACTTTAAAAATGAAACTTTTTTAAAGCACTGTATAACTGAGTATTACGCATTAATAACTAGATTTTTTGCAATTATACCCTTAAAACAAGATAACATCTAACATTTTAAATGTCCTTTAAGTAATAAAAAATAGTTTTTTTTCGATTTTAATTATTAACCACTTGATTTACACTTTTATTTTTATAACTTTGATTCATCATTTTGTTAAAATGCACTAAATGGAAGCTTTACAGGAGAATATTCCCAAAAAACACACGCTGTTTATAATACTTTCCACTTTATTTATTACAAACGCATTAATTGCCGAGGTTATAGGGGCCAAAATACTTTCGGTTGAAAAAATTCTTCACATTCCTCCTCTAGCACTTCCATTCTTTGGAGGCTCTTCTCTTAATTTAGAAATGAGCGTGGGAGTGCTAATTTGGCCCATTGTTTTTATTCTTTCGGATATTATTAACGAGTACTTTGGGACCTCAGGGGTAAAACGGATTAGCTTTATTGGAGCTGGTATGATTGCATACGCTTTTGTAATTATTTACATATCAACCCAAGCACCGCCCGCCGATTTTTGGCTACAAAATAATTCCGTTGACCCCGATGGCAACTATGTAAACATAAATTATGCATACAGCAATATTTTCCGGCAAGGTCTCGGAATTATAGTTGGCTCAATAACCGCATTTCTTGTAGGTCAATTAGTTGATGCCTATGTATTCCATTATTTAAGAATTCTAACTCAACATAAATGGCTATGGCTAAGAGCAACTGGCTCTACTGTGGTTTCGCAACTAGTTGATAGTTTCCTCATACTTTTTATCGCGTTTTTTCTACTAGGAAATTGGACATTAAATCAGGTTGTTGCAGTAGGGCTAATTCAGTATCTTTATAAGATATTCCTGGCAATTGTACTTACGCCCTTAATATACCTTATGCACAGCATTATAGACAAATACCTTGGGAAAACTGACTCTCTAAAACTTATGGCAGAAGCAAAAGATCTTTAGAAATGCTAACAGAACGATATTAAAAAAGCCGTTAAGTATTTAACGGCTTTTTATGATTCCTCTAGTTTTTCTATTCTACTTTCAGACCTTTTACAGTGTTTTCCCCTTCGGTGCTACTGTTATTTTGTTCGTTCGATTTGTTTTTCTTCAACTTGAAAAACAGATCAACCATATCGAATTTATAGGCTAAAGCAAATCCAAATGAACGGCTCCTGGTCTTATAGGTATCCCCAGCCTCATCATGAAGATCGGTCATCCCTAAATTGTAACGAATATCTAAAGCCCAAATACCTTTTTTTGTTTCATACTCAGCTCCTGCTCCAAAACTAAAACCCCAATCATATTTTCTAAAACCAGCACCAACGGTCGAAGTTCCTGTGGAATCATACCGCTCCCCTTTTGTTCTTATATCACCATAAGTTCCGCCCATTGCATATATCTTTGTAATTCCTAGAGCCTTAAAGGTATATTTTGCCAAAAGGGGAATCCCTACATAATTCATTTTTATCCCAGCATCATCGTTGAATTTAGCACCTCTAGAATAAAATAACACTTCGGTTTGAACTGAAAATTTTGAAGTAAAGCCAAATTCTCCTACAGCCCCAACTTGATACCCAACACGACTTTTTGTCTCAACATTAAACTCATCTGAATAGTTTGAAATGTTAGAAAAAGTCATTCCAACCTTAGGCCCTACGTAAATAAAGCCCACATCGTGGCCAAACACTTTGAATAGTTGCGCATCTACACTGCTGAAAAGCAGTAAAAACGGAATAATTAATAGGAATCTTTTCATAAAATAAGGTTTAGTTATAATTTAAAATTGCCTGTATTGTAATACAAATTTATAACAAAAATTAAAGGAGACACCCACTAATTGAATGAGTGTTAATTTTTATTTTTCACTTTATTGTTTTTACAGTTAATGTGAATAAATTAATCTACTGCAACTTGACATGAATAATCTTTTTGTCTATAATTGCATAATTCACTTTGGTCTTAAATTAAAGTTTTATGAAAATAGATGTCGGCACAAAAAAACTACTGGAGCGACTCACGTCCAAGGTGAACGAGGCCATGCAAGCACATACTGCTTATGTAAACGATTGCTCAACTCAGGATACTCCATTGCCATACTACTCAAACTTTAAACTATACACATTGTTCGACACCAGCTATACTCCTGTTGTTCAATATAACCTTCTTGACAATGGAACCGATACAATTTACCTGGATGGTACACTAAATGCATGGAAAAAAGCCAATGAGATAGAAAAACCAGAACTGACAATATCAAATGTGATGGATTATGCAAAAATGGTTGTTAGTTCTATTTCAAAGGAAAATATAAAGCATAACATTGTTACCTCCATTGAGGATATCGATTTTTACCAGATGCCCACAGTTGAGCAATTTCAATTAATTGAATCGTCCATAAAACCTCCAGTGATTTCGTTCAGGAATAATTCGTTTAATATACTCGCTTGTTTAATTGAGGGCAAAGAACTTTACGATAGCCTTATAAGCGTTAAAAGCACGGGCGAAATTGAAATTTCTGATAAGAACTTAATACTTCAGGATATTCCCGTTGATGAATTCGCATGGGATTAAAGTCCAATATCTTAATCGCAAATAAAATCTCTTACAGCATCTTCCGGGGTAAAATTGAAGATACAGAAAAATGGTTTACATTTGTCTCGCTAAATCATTAATCAAAAAAATATGAAAGCATACGTATTCCCCGGTCAGGGTGCACAGTTTGTGGGTATGGGAAAGGATCTATACGAAAACTCACCATTGGCCAAGGAGATGTTCGAAAAAGCAAACCAAATACTTGGTTTTCGAATCACCGACTTAATGTTCGCTGGTACCGATGAGGATTTGAAGCAAACCAAGGTTACCCAGCCTGCCATCTTTTTACATTCCGTTATTCTATCGAAGGTTCTAGGTGGCGATTTTAAACCCGAAATGGTAGCGGGTCACTCATTGGGTGAATTTTCAGCACTTGTTGCCGCTGGAGCTCTAAGTTTTGAAGATGGGCTAAAATTAGTTTCTGCTCGAGCAATGGCAATGCAAAAGGCTTGCGAAAAAGAACCATCGACAATGGCTGCTGTACTTGGCCTTGAGGACGAGAAGGTAGAAGAAATATGTAACTCTATTAACGAAGTGGTAGTACCCGCCAACTATAACTGCCCTGGCCAACTTGTAATATCTGGCTCAATTAAGGGTATCGAAATTGCTTGCCAAAAACTCACCGAGGCTGGAGCAAAGCGTGCGTTAAAACTTGCCGTGGGTGGCGCATTCCACTCCCCATTAATGGAACCTGCCCGTCAGGAACTTGCTGCTGCAATTAATGCAACGCCATTCAATAAACCGATTTGTCCTATTTATCAGAATGTTGATGCAAAACCAACCATCGATCCGGAAGTAATTAAGAAAAATCTTGTTGCTCAGCTAACGGCTCCTGTGCGTTGGACTCAAACTGCAAAAAACATGATTGCCGATGGGGCAACATCCTTTGTAGAACTAGGCCCAGGTAATGTTCTTCAAGGTTTAATTAAGAAAGTTGACAAGAATGTTGCTGCGGAAAGCAAGCAAACGCTTTAGATCAGATAACAGAATCTAGATATAAATAAAAAACGGGCAATGCCCGTTTTTTATTTATAGAAAGTCTCACTTAGAATCTCATTAAACTGAATCAAATCTTTTTCACTCCTTATATCCAGGTTATTATTTCTCAACAGTAACTTAATACCCTTTCGTTCATTCTCAGGAAATAAATTAATCAACCTCCTCGAAGATAATCGACTGGTATTAATACTCCTACCATCTGGAAAAATAAATATATATACAGGAACATATTTAACAAGCGTTTTTTGGTAAGTTCCATTCTTATTAGACACTTCGACACTTCGATCTTTTATTACTTGTCGGTAAGCATACAATCTAACTTTATTAAACGATAACAACTGAGCAAAGATCTTGGTTGAATCATTGTTTTGATCTTTCTTATATGGTATCCTATAGAAGGAAATATCTTCTTGACCATTAACATTAATATGGACTTCGGAAACAAAATAATCATCAAGAACTACGGGTAAATTGTTATTATTAACCCAAATAAATTTATCGAGGTAACCATTGTAATTTAAATCTTTATCCTTTAAAACAATGCCATTTCTCAACTTAATATCACCCTTATACCAATTGTCAAGAAAAAACTGATTGCCTACAATGCTAGAATTGTGAGCAAATAGTTTACCTGTTAATTTGGGCATAAATACACTTTCGTCCTGATATTGACACATTGCAAGTTTAGACACAACAACAAGAGCAACAACAACCATTATTCGACAAACTATTTTCATCACCTTAGCCTTAATCGTTTATAACTTTAATTATAATACAGACCGACAAAGGGATTCCCTTACTGGAAACACCTTCAACCTTCACCAAATAATCTGAACACAAATCTCCTGTAAAGAAATTGAGTTCAAGTTCCTGATCACTTTTTAATCGCACCAAAGGATTCCAGTAAAGTAACTGCCTAAAGTCTGGGGTTCTGTTTCTTTGTTCATCAGCAGAGTAGTTTGGTGATAAAAATTGCGTTCTAGGCAAATACTGTCCAGCAGGAATAACAACGAGGCCCATTTCATCCTTAAAATTATCAATCTCTTGATTGTATGTGAATATAGAAAGGATGCCCTTGAATAGGAAATCGCCGAGTACCCAAGGGGAATTAACTGTTTCAATTCGTTTAACCTTATCCGATCCATAACCAATAATATCGCTAAGATAAAAAAAAGGTACTCCATCAAGGAAAACAAAAGAATTGCTGTATGTTTGATTAAACAATGGATCAAAAATACTAACCGAGTTTCGATTCTGACTATTAAGTTTAACCCCATAAAGCGTTTCCGATAGAATGGCATCCAGTTGATTTAAATATAGAAAATCTGATGTATAAACCCTATAATCAGGAACAGAGTATAGTTGCGGACAGTAAAAATAACTATAATTTGTCGCAATATCCTTAGAAAAATCTACTTCAAAACTTTTGTTTACAGTTGCAATAGTTTGCAACTTTTTAAGGTAATGAGCGCGACCAGTATTAATGTATTCCGTAGGGTTAAAAGGCTTAGAACAATTATATTTATCATCCATCACTATCCTACAATTTTCTGCATTATGATTATTCAATAACCCCACGAATAGTATTTTCCCTTCATAGTAATTGTTCAACATAAATTGAAAAGCGCCATTCGAATCAGTAACGACATATTGTAAATTGACCACGGTATCAGGTGTTGACAAAAAAATCATTTGATTAGGGATTCCTACGTCAACAAAATCTATAACTCGGCCTGAAACAATAACCCCCTTTGTTTCAATACATCTATAATTAATACACTTTTCAGATCGATTCACTTCATCTGCAGAGAAACAGTAGGCCGACTTGATGCTATTTGTTCCATGATTAAACAATGAATTGACCTCAGTGACAGCAATCGAAACATCAGCGATTGAATCTCCCTGATTATTTGATTTGAAAAGGGTATTCAAAACAACCTTTGATCTTGGGGAATGCTTGGTTTCAGCAATTCTCAGTTCTAGTGAATAAGACGAGTCAGCAGAGAAATAGCCATTGCAATAGTCTATATCCAGTTTATTTGCCAAACTATCCCTATAAGTAGGCTCATTCAACTCTTCAGAAATAGCCTCATCGAACCTGTTGGTTATAAATATTTCCTTGGTAAACTGACTTTGTTCAAAACCACCCTTCATCCAGTTCGTAAATGCAATTATTTGGTAAAAACCAGTTGAAAGAGTGTCGGGAATATAAATTCGACCATAGCCCGAATTATTCTCTAGCCAAACACGCGATTCAAAAATTCTCTTTTGGTTACTATTTCTTATAACCAAGTAAACAATTCGACTATTTTCAAATGCCTCCTGTTGAAGATTATTTAGCAAATAGATTTTAAAATAGATGTTCTCCCCAGCAGCATAAATATCCCTATCGGTATGAACATATATAGACTCCCCTATTAACCTGCACTTTGAATCATTATCGGATTCTATAATAGCTACACTATATCCATTTAAACACAAAAATAATAATGCATAAAAACTCAACAATATCTTATGATGATTCATATCCTATTTATTTATGTAATTAGTATACCAGAAACTGGGCATTACATTTATGCTATAACCCGATTTTTCAAAACCTCTGGGGAAGTCAGGGGAATTAATAAAGCGAACGGAAGAGGGGCTCGTTTCCTGTATGATAAAAGTAAAACTACTTACATTGGAGGCCTCAAAGAAACCTAGAACCGGTCGACCTGAGTCTGTTATACATTTTATATTACAAGGCAACTGAACCGTAATTGGATCAAAAATTGAATTATCGGCTGCAAGTTGATCGTGAGCCTTTTTATAGAAGGAATAACTCGCATCATTCAACCTGTAGGCATCAATAAAGATAATAAAGCAGGAATAAGCGTGCTCAATGTTCCAGTAATTACTGTTCTGAGGTAAAAAGCACATGGAATGAAAAATCATCCCATTAACATTAACATCATACTTACTGCTAGTTATATTTACATTATTATTGGGATTGTATGTTACCCAACAAAAGTGTGTATTTGAAATCATACCATCATCATTCCAAACATACTGTATAAGTAACTCCACATCAAATCTATGCTTAGGAATTACACCTTCGGCTGCTGCAATAGACACAAGGGCTTCTACTCCATCATAGGATTGAACTATAGTGTTATCTCCAACCTCAATAATAAAATCTTTATTTGAAATATTCCCGGAGATTTCACCTAGCGCATTTTCTTCCAATAGATCCTGATAATCTGACTCATACCTTACACCATCATCTAATACAATGGTTAACTTATAGGCATTTCCAATTTGAGGCACAAATAGAATCGTATCCGAATAATAAATTCCACAATCTCCTTCTACAAAATAATAATTCTCAGAACGTTTGTCGGTAATATAAACCTGCGCACCCTTAACGGGCTCCAAATCATCTTTATCGTTAAAAGATTTCGCCCACGATAACGAAATTGAATGAGTTTTATGTTGGTTGGTAATGATTCCACTTACAACAAGTATTTTATTTGTGCTATTCAAATCGGGATAGTAAACTTCCTTACACGAAAACAGCAAAGGTATAATAAGAAATATGAACAGAATTCTCGGTTTCATTATAAAAACAATATGTTTAAAATACAATATTATAGGTCAATGTAGGGAACGGTCTTCCGATAATATAAAGTTTATACAAATTATAGCTGTTATCGAAAACCGAATTATTCCTTTGATAATATAAAGAGTACGCATTTTTTCTACCATACACGTTTATTACTGAAAATGTAAAACTCCCCTTCCACTTTTTCTTTATTCGAAGCGATTCTCCTAATGTGATTGACACATCTAATCGGTGATAGTCAGGAAGCCTATACTCATTCCTGTCTGAGTAGTATATATACTTATAACCGTTTAAATAGTACTCATATTCAGGAATTGTAACTGGTCGTCCTGTATTATATGTAAAAGTCGCTGCAAATCTCCACCGCTGAGAAATATAATAATTTCCATTAACAACCAGGTTATGGGTTTTGTCGTAACTTGATGGAAAATATTTATTATCATTTATTATTTCGTCATCCCACTTTCCGTTAGTTCGTCTCATTGATCGGGATAATGTATAACTAATCCAACCACCTAATTTCCCTGAATTTTTCTTAATATAGACTTCCATCCCCATATTATAACCATCTGCATTTATTAAGCCCGATTCAATATTGGGATTCATTACCACCTCTGCACCATTCTTGTATTCCAGTGCATTTTCCAATTTCTTGTAGAAAAATTCGACAGAGGTTTCCAGAGAATTACCCAGAAAATTATTGAAATATCCCAATGAGTACTGATCGCACTTTAAGGGTTTTATATACCTATTGCTTAACTTCCATATATCGGAGGGAGTTATTGAAGATGTAACAGATACAAGGTTAATATATTGGTTTATTCGACTATAACTAAGTTTAATTGACTTCGATTCATCAATAATATACTTAAAATTAATCCGCGGTTCAAACCCGCTGTACATTTTAATATTTTTGTTCTTCGAAAAGGTTAATGTATCAACTATGTTCTCATCTATACGAGGTACGCCCTCCTTATAAACGAGTTCTCGTCCTGGTCCAATAAGCATAAAACTAGAATACCTTAACCCAATATCAACTCCTAAGTTAGAATTGATGGAGATATTATCACTAATAAATAAGCCTGTTTCAACTGCATTTTCTGAATTCAGTCTTAATGGAATTATTGAAGACGCATCGCCATAGGGTTCAATCCTCCCAGGGTAAATTGAGTAATGAAAAGCATTTCCACCAAATTCTATGGTGTGAGTTTTGCTGGGCGTGAACAGAAAGTTTGCCTTAAACATCTTATATTCCAAAGAAGAATAAATCTTGGATGCTTCAAATAATTTAGAGGAATCCTTTTCGCAGACCTGATAATTATAGTTACTAAAGCCAGCTATTAAATTAAACGATAAATCTTTGGTAATGGCGTGGTACCATTTTACAGATCCAATAGTGTTGCTATAGCTATAATTTATGCGCGTGTTGTAATCAAAATAGTCAAAACTATTGTAACCGAATACACTAATTTTATTGTTGGTGTTGATATTAATGCTCAGCAATCCATTAATATCGTAAAATTTAGTTTTACTATTCATCAAGTCAACATCTGGCATTTTTTTTAGAATCCAATTAGAGTAGGAACTTCGTCCACCAATGGATAATCCAACCTTATTGTTCCACAAAGGAACTTCCAGCAACGCTTTACAGTTTAGCAAACCAACGCCAACTTTCATACTCACACCTTCACCCGCGGCTTGATTCATTTTGATACTCATAACAGAAGAAACCCGTTCACCGTACTTTGCGGGAATCCCAGCCTTAATTAAAGTAACATTGTTTACAGCATCGGAGTTGATTACCGATGTCAAGCCAAAAAGATGCGAGGAATTAAAAAGTGGAACGTCCTCAATGAGAATTAAATTCTGATCGGCACCACCTCCTCTAACATTAAAACCAGTACCAAACTCACCTACCGATTGAACACCAGGCAGTAAAGTAAGGCTCTTGATCACATCAACCTCGCCAATGGAAACCGGCAACTCTTTTATACCCTTCGAATTGAGTTTCTCAATACTCATTTGCGTTCTTGTAATATTCATCTCAGGCCTTTCAGAATATACATAAACACCATCAAGACTAACACTTTTCTCAAAAATTTCAAAATCTACAGCACCAGAAGAATATATTTGAACTGTTTGATAGGCATCCTCATAGCCTATATAAGAAATTTTTAATTTATGATCTCCAACCGGTAATTGAAAACTAAATTCTCCATTTAGATTTGTTGATGTTCCTACTTTCAAATTCTCATCATATAAAATAGCTCCAATTAGAGGCGTACCTGATTTTCCATCAACAATCCGACCTGTTAGCAAAGCTTTTGAACTTTTTCCCAACTCACGCGAACTACCAATCTTTACTACTTTAGAATTACTCGACTTAGTAATTCCTTCGTATTTAGAAGGAGGAAGTAAAGTGATAAGATTATCGATAATTATAGTTTGACAGTTTGTCCGCTCCTGGATTTGCCTAATCGCATCCTCAAGTGATAATTCTAATATACTTTCATGAAAATTGATATTTTGAAATAACTCTGCCTTGTAAAAAAAACGAACATTGTATTTCTGTTCCAAATCACCTATAATTTTCTCAAACGAAAAATATTCGGGTTTACTATTCTCCTGTGAAAAACCATTAATGCTCAAAAAACAAATAAAAAAGAAAGGCAATAAAAAAAATGCCATTTTAAATAATACTAGCCTTTTCAAGATTATCTATATTAATAAAACAATATTTTAAATTGAATACAAAAAGTATTGATATGACTATAATAGGCATAAATAGTTTAATGCAATCTATACAATAAATGCTATTATGAAAATTTACACAAAAAACCACAAATATACTTCTACATCTGTGGTGCAAATCAAATGAAATTTTTTCATTTATTCACCATAATGAAAATGTATTGTTTGCTTCAAATCAGGATGTAGACTCTGAGCAACAGGACACTCCTTTGCTGCCAACTCTATTATCTTTTTCTCCTTCGGACTGTAGTTATCATGCGGAAAATGCAAATCGATAATCACCTCAACAACCCTGCGAGGATTAGTTCCCATTATTTTCTGGACATTAATTGTTGTCCCATCTATATCAAACCCATGAGTCTTAGCTGACATTCCCATTATTGTTACCATACAAACACCCAGCGAAGTGGCCAACAGATCGGTAGGCGAAAAATACTCACCTTTCCCATTATTATCAACAGGCGCATCGGTGATTAACTTATTACCTGAACGAACATGCTCTGCCTCTGTTCTTAAGTTTCCCAAATAAACAATTCGTGATGTATCCATTTTTAAACTTTAAAATCAATTTAATCATTAACCACCTTTTTAACTAATGTTTCTCTAATCATCCTTCGGAATTCCAACTGTCGATCTTTCACTACCCCTTTTGCAACAGGACGGAAAGTCTCAGCATATCTACATTTTGCTGGTCGAATTTTCAAGTCATCCATTGTTCCACCAATATCAACACCAAGTTTTATTGGCAATGGACTATCAACCAGCGAAATATGATAATTAAAACTCATATCCAAATTATGTCTACCAGCAACTACTGCTTTATACTTATCCATAACAATGAGGAATGGGTATATATCTATTTCCTTTTTGAAAATTGTGAATTCGGCAGATAAACTATCAACCTTATTTTCTGCCTTCTTGCTAAATCTAAGGGTTTTGGCAATTTCCGTAAAAGTTTCTCCATCCATCAACACTAAATCGGTTCCCTTAATTGATGCAGAACCACGAATTGTAGATTTCTTTGGATTATACAGAGAATCGGTATAGGTTTCAACCGCAATATGGAACTCGCCTTTCCCTTTAAATGATCCCAACATCGGCATCATAGAATCGATATCGGGCACCATATTCAGCAACTCACTAATTTCGATATCAAGCATGTGGTAATCAATACCAATAAATAAATGATTCTTCCGCGGAGTGCGATACATTGCCGTTAACTGCATTCGAGCAGCTGGAGTTGTAAACCGTAAATCATCCAGTAGTAAAATACCATCCTTAACCCGTACATCACCCTTTATATTTGTAGCAGTATCAATTCCAAAAACTGCCTTTTGCACATTTGCCTTTAGCAAAATATCCATTCCTCTCGGAACCATATATGGGCCAGCGTACGAAGCGCTATCGGCTGGCGGTTCTGTAGTTTTTAAGGTGTCCTCATCTACGTTTCCAATACCACTTGTTAAACTCATCAGTTGCAATAAGTCAGTATTCTTACTATCGAAGAAAAACTCACCCCGGAGCAAAGAGTCCTTTGTAAAGTGCGATAGAACATTATTCAAAGTTCCCGAAAGACTGAAATCGGACCTATCTATCGTCATTTTACCCTCTTTGATATTAAAATTCTCGGGGTCGAAATTCATTTTTACAGATTGAATTTCAACAGGATTTGTCAAGGAGGCCATACGAATAAAACCATTATCCATATCGAGAGAACCTTTGGCGCTCCACTGTAAGTATACTTCCTTCTGGGTTGAATCATTCTCAACCTCTGTATTCATCCTAATCCTATTAATCTTCACGGAATCGAGCCCCATATTCATATTCAGGTTCTCCCCGGAGTAAGACATCCTAACCTTTGGTTCTCCCATTGGATTATCAACATCGGCCTTCAGCTGGGCTTTACCCATGTTAACGGAGGAACTTGCGCCCATGCTTGCACCAAGCATGTCACTGCTATAATTTACTTTAATACTGGATATTATACCACTACCTTTTGGCGAAGACAACGAAAAATCGCCCTTAGGCTTTCGGATTGCCACATTCATTGTATCCATGGCAGCGGATAGTGTATCCATTGCGAAAGTTCCAACGACATTGGGAAGGCTAGTGCTATCCATAACGTTGGAAGTTTCAACTGAAATTATTGCATTCTGCATCTTGGCATAAGTTCCATCGAGCATGCTGGCATCAATATCCTTTGCATCAATCTTTGCGTATAGAAATCCAGTTTTAGAAGATTTTGAATTAGGATTAGGCATTGAGAAATCAACCTTACCGGAATTTGTAACAAGCCTCATACTATCGTATACGGCATCAAAACCCGATAAATTAATAGATCCGGATATTTTCATTTTATCGATTAGCATCTTATCCATCTGATCCATGGTAAAAGCAATTCTAACTCGGCCGTTAGCATTACCTTTCACGCTCATATTCATATCGGCAGGGAAAAAAGACTTAAAGTCATCGATAACAAGATTGGCATCGGTGGTTAAATCGCAGCTGATATCGGAAAATAGGTTTCGGATTATGCCAGTCCCTTTAAAAGTTGATTTTTCGGTTTCAGCGCTAAAATCGTTTATCTGAAAATATGTTATGGAATCGGTAGCCAAATCGGAATGGAATACGAAGCTCCCTTTCATTTTGCTCAAAGTCAATGGCAAACCTGCATACTTAAAGATTCCGTCTTCCATATCGATATTAAGATTCATCAGAGGCATGGATAAATCGGTATATGCCCCTTTGATTTCACCGGTCGACGATGCAGTACCTTTAAGATCCATTCCTTCTAAATAAGATTGAAATGAAGGAGGAACTAACGCTAACACCTCGGAAATAGCACAGGAATTTAACTTATAACTAATATCTGTGAGAATGCTGTTGCTTACAGTATCATTCTTTACGGTACCGTTAAGTATCAACTCCAAGTTGTTGATAGATGCCTGGGCATCGTTCAACCGAACTAACTCATTAGACAAGTCAACGAAAATGGGAGCATCCATTTTTATAGATACATTGTTCAGGTATTTCTCTCCATCATAGCTAAGCGATACAACACCACTCTTAACCTTGATATTGGTTGTAAGGCTATCTGCCACCATTTCTGCCGATAGTTGAGTGGTTAAATCCCTTATCTCGGTTTGAAGTTTTAACTGCTGATCATAATAGGTAAGCGAAATATTATTTAATTCAACATTATTAATATTGATGAGGTTAAATGACATTTCGGATTCTATAGTATCCTGTGGAGTTGGAACAGTGTCGGGAGCGACAATATCAAAATTTGCATGACCCAAACTATCGACAAAAGCATTAATTGTACCATCAGAAAGTCGCAAATCAGTAAGAACAATTTCATTACGTTTCCACCATGCAGCAACATCAACAACCCCTACAAATTGATTGGCATACACCAAAGTATCAGAGACAGTATTAGGCATTGGATTTATCAATGCAAACTGGCTCACCTTGAGACCAAATCGAGGGAAAGTACTGAAAAAGGTTAACTCAACCTCCCCTATCTCAGACTTGCATGTAATAAACTCGGCAGCCTGCTTCCGAACTACAGGGGTTAGCCGCTCTGGCGTAAACACAAACCAAACAGTAATTGCAGCCCCAACTATTACAAGAAAGATTAATATTGACAGGGATATTGCTGCCCACTTAAAAAACTTTTTCATAATAAATTTTTTAAAGTCGCTAAAAACGACAAATGTTCTTACTCTAAATTAAGATCTTCTGATATACAATTACAGAAATGATTAATTGAAATTACTCACTTACTTTTGTAAAATAAAAGTAATCAGTAACTCCTTCTATCGTACGCTCATACTTTAATGTTGTAGTTGTTAACTCTGTAATTTTGTATACCTTAGGAACACTCTTCATTTCCTGATCATGTATTTGGGTAAGTTCCGATTTATCTATATGCCACGAAAACCATTGCGCATCGGCTTCAGTAATGTCTACATCACTCTCATCCCACTCATATCCTCTTTTATAACCATCCAGTACAGGATCTAGGTCATTAAAGAATTTTACATATAGAAATTTTCCAGCCACAACATTTTCTTGATTTTCTGGAATCATATTTTTCCACTTACCAATTAGCAAAGTCTCATCAAACGATTCATCCTCCTTTTCACAAGAGGTAAACACAAAGACAATTGACAAGCAAGCAACCAAATATGCCAATAATTTTCTCATAATCATTAATTTTAAAATAGTTAAATAGTCCTTATGGTTCATTTGTAATTACGTTCAATAATTGTACTAAAATAATTCTAATAATATTATTGTACAACCAATTTTACATTCATTGTAAAACAATCCCTCTAAATTAATATCAAATTTATAGTTGCATCAATTTTGATATTTCGAAAAAATAAAAGATGCTCTGATCTAATAACAAAAGGGGAGCCGTTGGCTCCCCTTTCCGCTAACTCTAATTTACAAAGAAAAACCTAAAACCAGTATATCGTCCATTTGCGCAAGTTCAACATTGGTAGAATTATCTTTTCTCCAATTTTCAATAGTGCTATTAAGTATCTCCTTTTGCTCTGCAAAAGGCTTTTGATGAATTGTAACTAGCAAATCTCGAAGATTTTTCCTCATAAATTTTCGCCCATCGGGCCCTCCCATTTGATCCTGAAATCCATCGGAGAAAAGGTACACGCAGTCGCCCTTCTTAAGTTGATAGGTTTCCTGCTTAAAGTTTTCCATCTTGATATGCAATCCTACCGGCATTCGATCGGCCTTTAACTCTATGGCCTCTTTGTTTGCAACAATTACAGCAGGATTGTATGCTCCAGCAAAACTCAGCTCAAGTGTTTCGAGGTTGATAACACAAAGAGCCATATCCATTCCATCCTTGGTGGTTCCTTCGTAATTGCCCTGCTTGAGCGATGTTATAACATTGCTACGCATATGATCAAGAACTTGCTCGGGAACATCAACCTCAAGTTCATTTATTATCTTGTTCATAAAACTGATTCCGAGCATACTCATAAATGCACCAGGAACACCATGCCCTGTACAATCGGCAGCAGCAACAATCAACTTAGTATCGCTTTTCCCAATCCAGTAAAAATCGCCACTAACAATATCGCGAGGCTTATAGAGAATAAAACAATCGCTAGTGTTTTCTGATAAAATTTCAAAACTGGGCAATATCGCCTGCTGAATTCTACGTGCATACGTTATACTGGCAGTGATCTCCTCATTTTGTTCCTCAATATGCTCCTTCTGAGCAACAACTTCAGCAGTACGTTCCTTCACAACCTGCTCTAGGTATTCTTTTTCCTTCCTTAATTTACGTTCACGATACCGAATAAAAAATATCAGAACCACTACAAAACCAATAACGCAAACAATATAGAACCAAAGTGTTTTCCAGAATGGAGGTGAAATTATTAGTTTGTAAGTTACTGGTTCGGACCAACTAACTCCATCGGAACTTGCGCTTAGATAAAATGTATACTTTCCATCGCTTAGCCCAGGATATGTAACACTCCTACCTGTGGTTGACGGCGACCAGTTTTTCTCGAATGGCTCTAGTTTATATCTGTATCTTACTTTCTCTGGATTCAACAAATAGATACCTTCAAAATCGAAGGTTAAATGATTCTGATAATACTTCAACTTCAGTTTTTCAGGAACATTAAACCAGTCTGATACCTTTTGATTATATGAGTTCCAATCAACATTCTCGAACGAAAGCTTGATTCCTGTAATATGAACAACAGGCATCTCCTTAATAGTATCTTCCAGAGATGGCTGGTATCGTGTAAGCCCACTTACAGTCCCAAACCAAATATTATTGCTTTTATCCTTGCAAATGGCATTTAACTTGGTTTCACCAAACTTAAAACCATTAGATTTATCGTAAACATTTATTTTTAAAGGCCTTTTGAAATTTTTATCAAAGTAAATTTTATTAAAACCGAGAGTCGTACCTGCAATAAGAATGGTATCGTTATAAAAAACAAGCGAGTTAACAGTTTTAGCATTTAATTCGCTATTCAATAGGGGAATAATAGTATCGGCTTTTGTGTTATACTTAAAAATTCCACTGGTAGTACCAATGTAAATTTGGTTAAGTTTGTCTACCGCCAGTGCATGAACACTTAAATCGGTAAGGCCTTCGGCCTCGTTAAAGTCCCGATAATTCCAAGTTAATGGATGAAAACTTGCCAAACCACCAAGTGTTCCCATCCAAATATTTCCGTTTAAATCGGAAATAACCGTTTGCACCTCGGGATGAATTAGTCCATTCTCCTCGTTTATAGTATAAATCTTATTACTCTTGATCTCATTATAACCAACATCGGTTCCTGCGTATATTGATCCGAAACTATTCCAGTAAACACAATTGATATTATCGTCGGCCAATCCATCATAACTGGCCAAATACCTAAACTTATCGGCTTGCTTGATTGCAATTCCTTCGCCATGTGTTCCAACAATCAAGTTGCCTTGATTGTCAATATCAATAGAAGTAACCTGTGTACTAGCAAAACCGCTACTTGGCGAAAAAAAATGAGAGGCTAACTTATTATTTTTAACGCTAACCTTTGCTAAACCTCTCCCATCGCCACCAATCCAAAGTGTATTGTCGGGGCTAGACTTTATGGCAAGAACCTGTTTTCCTGGTAATCCGTCCTCAACTGTAAAGTGAACTAGTTGAAATCCTTGAAATAAGGAAAGTCCATTCATTGATCCAATCCAAAGATTCCTGTTCTTATCGCGATTAATACTCAAAACAAGGTTTCCTGCCAATCCATTCTTTAAGGAAATGTTCAAAACAGAATTATCCTTTAAATAGTAAAGTCCATTATCGTTAGTGCCAAACCAAACCTGATTCTCTCCATCGCAGTAAATGTCCCAAATTCGAGAATCGGATATTCCTCTTTGCTCACCATACGGTAAAACCGTGAATCCACTATTCTTTTTAGATAGAAGAAAAGCACCTGCATCTAAAGTTCCCAGCCAAATACACTTTTTCTCATCCTCGGCAACACACGAAAACAAGTTGCTAGGGATTGATACAATAGATTCGAGATTCTGTATTTTGGGTTTTCCATCGACAAAAGAAATGATGTTTACACCGCCGATCATTGCAACCCAAGTAGAACCATCGGAACTATGCAGAATGTCAAGTACAAAATTTGCTGCTAACCCATTTTTTTCGTTTAGGTAATCAATTGAAATACTGTCGTCTCGAAGGGTAACTATGTTTAAACCAGAATCATTAGTGGCAACCCACATTTTACCATCCTTGTCCAGTGCCAGTTTTGTTACTGCACTGCCCTTTAAACCATCCTTTGCGGTAATACCTCGCCATACCTTTCCATTGAAAACGCCAATACCCTTATCGGTACCAACCCATATATTACCATCGGCACCTTCAACAACTGAACGAACAATATTTCCGGGCAAGCCAGAGCTTTTATCGAAAACAACAAACTGATAGCCATTGAACCGGGCCACCCCGCTTTCGGTACCAATCCACAAGTAACCACGGCTATCCTGAAATGTTGAAAAAACCGTTGACTGAGGTAACCCCTGCTCCAATCCATAATTTGTAAAATTATAGAGTTGACCATAGGCTTTATAGTCATTAAAAAACAATGAAAAAAATGATATTAAGAGCAGAAGCCGTTTCACCGTTGACTAGGGATTTTGTTTACGAATAAAGATAAACTGTCCACCCTCATCGCCAGTATTAACAATTGGACTAAACATAGGTGTTTGGTTGGAGTTATTTACCACTGCAATCTTTAAGTCGTTGTAGAGCTGGCTTGCATCAAAAAACTGATTCTGATTACTGGTTAAGGACTTGAGGAGGTAATATGTAAATACAGAGTGTCCATCTTTCCCGCCATCCATAACCGGCTCAACACCACCAGATGTTAATGCAGTACGCGATTGTTTTGAATAAATCTGGTTGTAATACTTAAATGAATTTTCGTATGGAATGGTTAGTGTTTTTCCTCTAAAGATATCTCCACTAAAGCAAGCATCGGCAATTAAAAATGTGTGTTTCGACTTAATCCCACTCAGGAATGATTGAATGTCGGTATTAGAAATCAATCCAGAAATTGAACTGCTTGTAGCATCGGCTGGCACCCAAAAGCCACGTTGTAAACTCTCGTTGTAATCGCCATGCCCCGAATAGAAAATCAACAAATTATCGTTCTCGCGCAAATTTGCCATTAGCCATTCATACTCTTTAAGAATATTAGCCCGGGTAGCTTGCTCGTTATAAAGTGTACGAATAGATTGAAACTCGTACCTATTGCTAAGTTGCTCGGCTACTGCCTTTGCATCGTTAACAGCATTGCGGAGTGGCTTCCATTCGCCAGTATAGTTATCGATGCCAATTATCAAAGCAAAGTAACGACCAACCGATACCTCCTGAATTGCTTTTGATGCCTTGAGTCCCTTTAACGGATCGTTACTTCCTCGGTATAACGAATAATCCTCCACATTTTGAACCTGAGCCACCTGAACTGGCTTATTTATCGAAACAGAGAATGATTTAACACTATCACCCTCCATCTGAACTCCTTCGGCTTTCAACTTTAAAGTAAGATCAGTCAATTCACTTCCCTTATTGATGTAAAATAATAGTTCAACCTCAGTCTGCTCTCCAGCTTTAAGCTGAAGATTGGTTTTACTCTCTAGCAGCAAAACATTAGAAGGCAAACTATAAATCAACTTGATATTATCGGCATCTTCCTTTGATTTATTGCTAACCGAGAAGTTCAACTTAACAGATTCGCCCGGAGCAACTACACCTGAATTTGAAGTAAATTTTCCGTCACCAATTTGGATGATAGGCAATTTATTATCGTTTTCAGTTGCAAGCTTCCAAACTTTCATGTAGTCAATCTGCACCGATGATTTTTCTGCTACCTGAAAACCAATGCCATTACCAAAAAAAGGTTCAAAGGGCATTGTATGAACTAATTGCTTGTTGATAAAGAAGTAATACTTCGCACCCACTTTCCGCACAGTCAGAGTGTTGTAAGTATAGTTATTGATGAGTTTAGTAGGTTTTACCGGAACAAAATCGGTAAATGTTCCATTCACAAACTTATCGATAGTAAATTGTCCTTGCCCATTGAAAAAGAAATCGAACTGTTTATTCTCCACCAAAGACTTTCCCCATTGCAATCCATTAAATTTATTCTGAATTCCCTTATCCAACCGAATTTTTAACTCAATCTCGAAATCCTTGCTCTGATCAATAAACACCTCCTTAAAATCCTCCTTGGGAACATCCTCAAAGGATTGAAAAAACAATGTGCCCTCCTGTAAATTCTGAAACCAAACATTCTCCTTTATCCCCAAATACCAACTATTCTTGTTGTCAGTAAATTCCTCAACGAATAAAGGAATTTTTCTTTCGGCAGAAAATGCATTATAATCTTCGGCCATGGTTATTCCCTGTCCAAAAATTTTACCTAATCCAACTAAAAAGCAAAATGCGGTAATCAGAATATTTTTTTTTCTCATAACAAGGTTATTTAATAAGGCTCATACCAAATAGCAAAATAAAGTTTTTTGCAACCATTATTTTTGTCAAATCGTACAAAAGAATACTTTAAACCGACAATTTTACCCCTTTTATCAGGAAGAAGTCTAAGATAAAAATTACCAAATACTAATTTAAATTCAACATTCAACTGTAAAACAGGCGCTTATATCAGTAAAATAAAGTATCCCAAGAGGTGGCATACTATTTAAACTTTACTTATTTTAGTAGGCACAGATTTTTTTATTCTAATGCTCATGGAGTTGAGTTTGCATTTTGTTACTAACATTATCATTGCAACAGTTTGTTTGGCCATGGGAACCATTTTTATAACCATTCCCATTCCGCCAAAAGAAGGGTTGAAAAAATATAAGATTTCACTAAAAGTTATTGCGACATCATATTTCATTCTGTCAGCATTATCTTTATTAATATTAATTTTCAAATTATCCGACAACGCCCGCGAACATTTTACATTTATTGGTATTAGCGTTTCTTCGTTTCAAGCGTTTCTGTTCACCTTTGCGCTAATTACCCTTATTAATCCTAAGTACATCACAATTAAAAGTATTTCTGCCCAGTTCTCTCCCATTGTTATACTTGGAATTTTCTATGGTATTTTTTACTCGCGATATGGAGACCCCGTTATTGCACACTTTAACGAAATTCCGATGTACCTAAATAATCCAACCTTGTGGGTACGCTTAATATTTTATGCATTCTATATCTTTCAACTTATCTATTACACCTGGTTGTTTTTAAAAGAAGATAAGAATAGCAAGTCGCGGATGATGGATTTTTTCTCCGAAGATATTTGGTTAAAACTTTCATGGGTTCGAGTAGCATTTTTTTCAGCTCTAACAGTGGGCATTATTGCTATGGTTTCGTACCTTTTCCCTCAGAAATACGACTGGATTTTCACACTTATTTATTCTGTTTTCTATTTCGGATTCGCCCTAGAATATGTTAAATACAATAAAATATACACCATTGTTGAACCTGCAATGGTTGAAGAAAAAACAGAACCTGCCCAAAATAATTTCCATACTAAAATAAAACAAGATTGGGAACCTTTAAAAAATCAAATCATAAGCAACCAGCGCTTTTTAGAATCTGGAATTAATATAGAAACCATGGCCAGGCAACTTGGCGTTGGCAGAACGGTTCTTTCAACCCTGATCAATCGTGAAGAGGGCATGAATTTTAATACATGGATAAACACTCTCAGAATAAGCAAAGCCAAGGAATACATGTTGAACAATCCGGACGAATCGCTGAGCGTGATAGCTGAAATGGTAGGTTACACGGAACATGCTAACTTTAGTCGACAATTTAAACAAATAACCGGGGAGTCTCCATTGATTTGGAAGAAAAAACAACTTACCCATTCGTTCGTAGAATAATCGCTAAATTCTAATACAAATCTTAGAGTTAATTTTTTGTAATTATTGCACTTCCCCTAATCGAGCCATGGGCTAAAATTATCAATTACAATCCTTCAATTGTACGAATTGATAAATTGTCAACAATCCAACCTTGTATATTTACAGTTTAGTTTATAATACTAACTTCCATGATACATAGATTTTCGGTTAAGCACCTAGTAGGGTTTGTAATTGTTTTGTATTTACTTATGCTACAACGCACCTTGTTTGCACAAAGTAATTACTCATTTAGCGTATCCAGTGAAACTTATGCTACAATTTCAGGAACTAATGTTGATTTGTCCAGTTCGTCTCTTAGTTCTCCTATTGACATTGGTTTTACATTTAATTTTAATGGGATCGACTACACCCAGGTAGTTGCTGATCGTCGCGGCTGGTTATCTTTCAATCTTTCTTCAACCAGTAGTATGTCAAGCACATGGTATAATGGCGATTTAACAAATGCCCCAATGCGACCACTTATTGCCCCCTTGTACTATGATAATGGAATATCGTATCATAGCGGAGCCACAGCCCGGTATACGGTTACAGGAACGGCACCAAACCGAATATTTACGTTTGAATGGTACTACTGGACATTTCATTGGTACACCAATAACGATGTATGCTTTCAGGTTAAACTCTATGAAACATCCAATAAAATTGAATGCCTCTATTTACCAATGGCAACTTGTTATCAGTACGAGGTAGAGCCATCCATTGGCCTTGCTTTTGCCAATACAGGTGATTTTTTATCGGTTACTGATTTTAGCAACAATGCGTTTGCCAGTAGTGAATTCGAAAGTCACAACTTTCCTGGAATGCCAGTTGCCAACCGGAAATACACTTTTGAGCCAATAACTCCTAAACCAGCACCTAACAACCAGTGTACAAATTTTGCAGCCAGTAATATTGCCGACAATTTTGTTTTAACATGGACGGATGCTACTGGAAGCACAATTCCCGATGGATATTTGATAATGGCATCTACAAGCAATACATTTCCCGATCCAGTTGATGAAACATGGATTAGTCAGGATAACGATTTGTCGGAAGGAACTGGTATTGTTAAAGTACTCAAAGGAAAACAGTTTTACAATGGATGGAAAAATGTACAATCGCTAACAAATTACTATTTTAAGATATACGCTTATACCAATAGTGGAACTTTGGTTAAATACAACATTGTATCGGCTCCCGAAACCCAACTTTCAATCTCAAAATCGCAACCTACGTCCCATGTAACCAATTTCCGAATTGAAATGGTTAATGGAAACTTTTTACTAAAATGGACAGATGCCCATCAATTTGGAAATGCAATAGACCTAAACTATAACATGGTATACCCAAATAGTTGCAGCTATATCGACTGTGGAAACAATTCATCCCTTGATATTACTGGGAATTCCATCACACTTGAAGCATGGGTAAATCCTACAAAGAACGATGGATCAATTATTCAAAAAGAAAACAGTACACTCGACGGTGGCTATCAGATATACCTTAACAACAAAGGACAACTTTGTTTTGGATTATATATTGATGGTAGCTGGAGTGAAGTAGTTACAGATCCTTTTGTTTTGCCCTACAATAGTTGGAGCCACATTTGTGGGACATACGATGGCACAACTCAATCCATCTATATATCGGGTATTTTAATTACCAGTAAGGCCTGCAGCGGAAATATCACAACATCCTCGTCGAATTTGTTTATTGGCCGAAACCATATAACCAATTTTGTCACTTTTGATGGCCAAATTGATGAAATTGCAATTTGGTCAACCGCCCGAACTCAGGCTCAAATCGTAAATGATCTAAATTTAAAATTGACTGGGACTGAAACAGGTTTAGCAGCCTACTATAAATGCAATCAGAATGTTAATGATGCCACATCAAATACAAACAATGCAACCTTAATGAATGGGGCATCATATACCTCATCAAATTTAAGTTCTGAAATTGAAGGTTATGTTATTCAGGCATCTACCACCGACAGTTTTACAGCAATTGAGAATAGAACTGACATAACTATCGATGACGACTTATCCGACAATGTTGGTGCTATTAAAGTTGCACAGGGAACTCAGTACGATAGTTCGTGGGTTAACATTAATTCAACAAAGCCTTACTATTTCAGAATTATACCGTACTCCGGCAATGGAACCGAAATTGTTTACAATACAGAAGATCCCATCCCATCTGTATCGATAATGCCCGAGCCAACCAATCATGTCACTAACTTTTTGGCTAATGCAGCAAACTGCAATATTGAACTAAGTTGGACCGATGCCACTGGGGATCAAGTGCCTGATGGCTATGTTATCTTAGCATCAACAACAGGTTCTTTCACTGCTCCAGCTGATGGAACTCCATTATCTAACGATAATGATTTAAGTGATAATTCGGGAGTAATAAACGTTTCAAAAGGGGTACAAAACTATTCTCAATGGACTGGCTTTGTATCAGGAACCACTTACTACTTTGCCATTTATCCATACTCCAGTAGTGGAACAACTATTAATTACAAAACAGATGGAGATGTTCCTCAGGCCAGCGGATCAATTATTATCTATCCAGAAGCATCAAATCAGGCTAATGGATTTAGCGCTAACAACAATGGCTCAATTACCCTTAACTGGAACGATGCCCAAGGAATAGATATAACCAGCACAAATAATGCACTTAATTTCGATGGCAGTAGCGATTTTGTAACCTGTGGTGCTCAAAATCCTTCGATTTTCACTTTAGAAGCACTGGTAAATCCTTCAGTAGTTAGTTCCGACCAAGCAATTGTTTCAACCCTTAATGAGTCAAGTAGCACTGGCATGGAATTGCATATCAATACCTCAGGCAATCCTGTACTAACCATTCGAAGTGCATCGGGATGGCTCGACTTAAATTCAGCAATTACCTTAACAACAAACACCTGGGTTCATATAGCAGCTTCGTACGACGGCTCTATTGCAAAGTTGTATGTAAATGGAGTTTTGACAACACAATTAAGCAGCAGCAGTTATTCGCAGGGAACCTCAACCTTATTAATTGGAAGGCGATCGAGTGGTGGATATTTCTTTAATGGAACTATCGATGAAGTTCGAGTGTGGAATGCCGCCCTTACCGCTGATGAAATAAATTCATCAAAAAATATTGAATTGACTGGGACAGAATCCGGCTTGCTCTCTTATTACCAGTTTAATCAGGGCACTGCAGAAGGATCCAATACCGATCTCAGCACATTAATCGATGCAAAAGGAAATTACAATGGGACTTTGCAAACATTTGCCTTAACCGGATCAACATCAAACTGGGTGAGCGGGGCTCAGGCACCGCAAGGCTATTTAATTAAGGCATCAACTTCAGATTCTTTTGCTGACCCAATTGACGGAACGGATATTGCAACCGACAACGATCTATCGGATGGAACTGCCCTTATTAAAGTAAATCAAGGAGAACAGTCCTATAGCGGGTTTATTGGTGAAAATGGATTAACAACTTATTATTTTAAAATGTGGAGCTACTCCAACAGCGGTAATTATATCAATTACAATACAACCGCTACGGCTCCTACTGCATCTTTAACCTATACAAAGACAAAACCAATTACTCATGTTACCGAGTTAAGTGCAAGCAACGATAACAAAAAAATATACCTGCAATGGACCGATGCTACCGAGGGAATTCCTTCATTTGGGAACGCTATAAGTTTAGATGGAATAAATGATTACATAAGTATTCCTGCATTGGGATCCGATTTATCAACCGTTACCATAGAATCGTGGATTAACCTGAATTCCAGCTCGGCTGCAGGTCTATTCAATACGAATTCCTTCACAACAAAAGATCTACATTTACAAATTTGGAATAACAGCACTATTGAATTTGCAATTGGCGGAACTTCGCCCAGTTCCCCATTCCCCCAGGCCACATATCCTTTTGTACTAAATAAATGGTACCACGTGGCTGTTTCCTATAATTATTCATCGAAACAGGTGAAGTTTTACGTTAATGGCGCTTTAATAAAGACCGTTACCTTAACAACTGCACAGTATGTAAACTTAACGGCAGCACAAATAGGTGCATATACTACATCCCGTTATTTTACAGGCAAAATCGATGAATATCGGGTATGGAATACTGAGCGTACCCAATCGGAAATCTTCAACAATATGTACTCTGAACTTTCGGGTACTGAAAGTGGATTGCTTGCATACTATAAATTTAACCAAGGAACTGCGGAAGGTGATAATACTGGAATAACAACCGTGACCGATGCTTCGTCAAATGCAAAAAATGGTACTTTGGTTAATCTTTCCCTTTCAGGTACAAACTCAAATTGGGTAAGCACCGGGGACATTGGCTATAGAATCTCGGCACCCGATGGATACTTAGTAAAAACTTCAAAAAGCAATGTTTTTACTGACCCTATCAATGGGACTGCTGAAACCGATGACAATGATTTAACTGATGGTAGCGGAACAATTAATGTTTTAAAGGGAATTCAATCGTATAACGATTGGCAAAACTTTACCGATACCACGGCCTACTACTACAAGGTTTATCCTTATTCAAATTCAGGAACATCCATTATTTACAACACAAATCCAACTGTTCCTACGGTGAAAGACTCGGTGGGGATTGATGAATTTAAGGAAATAACAACAATTATTTCTGGCTTAGTGCAGGGAAAAGCAAGATGGGCCGATTATGATAACGATGGGGATATGGACTTGCTTGTATTTGGAGGAAATATAATTAATGTCCAGGGTAATATAACCAATTGCCTCACTAAACTTTATCAGCAAGATGCTCACCATAATTTTACTGAAGTATCGGCAGGGTTTATAGATGTAGCTGATGGCGATGCCGCTTGGGGCGACTACAACAACGATGGATTGTTAGATTTAATCATTACTGGTGCAAGTGTTTATGACATAGCAGGTAATTCATCAAGTCCTGTAACTAAACTTTATATGCAAAATTCCGATCATACATTTACCCTTCAATCATCCGTATCATTTACTGGTCTATTAAAAAGTTCGATAGCTTGGGGCGATTATGATAATGATGGTGATTTAGATGTTTTAATGTCAGGAAAAGAATTGGTATCAGGTACAACTTTCTCACCTTATGCAAAAATATACCGAAATAATGGAGATAACACTTTTACGCCTCAATACCAAATCAGTTTTAATGCAATATATGATGGTTCTGTAGCATGGGGCGATTATAACAACGATGGATATTTAGATATTTTAATGTCAGGCAGATCGAACAATGGATTGGTAACCGAAATATACACCAACAATCAAAATAACTACTTTTTTAAACAAAAGAACTTTAACATTGCAGGAATTGAATATGGCGCTTCAACCTGGGGTGATTTTGATAATGATGGCGATTTGGATATTTTAATAAATGGATCTTCCTCATCGGGAGTAATTACAACCATCTTTAAAAACAATTATCCTGATAATTCTTTTACAGAACTTGAAAATTTAAACATTTCAAAAATATATAATGGATTAGCGCAATGGGGCGATATTAACAAGGATGGAAAACTCGACATCATTATATCCGGTTCTGAAGATGGAACTTCCGTAAACTATATTACCCAGATATATTTCCAAAACGATGATAATACGTTCTCAATATATTCAGGATCAAACTTTAAGATTGGGAGCAAAGGAGCTTTATCATTGATTGATTTTGACCATGATAACGATCTTGATGTATTTATGACCGGTTATAATACTTACAGCGGATCAATATCTTCAGGATTATATCAAAACAATTATCTTATCGCTGTTAATAATCCGAAACCTATAGCGCCAGTTTCGTTAGTTCGCAATGCCGCACAAGAAAAATCCATTTTGAGTTGGGATAGAGTTACAACTGACAACACTCCGTCTTCAGGTTTATCCTATAACTTAAGGGTAGGAACAACTTCTGGGGGAATGGACATTGTTTCACCAATGTCTGATATATCAACCACATCAGGATATAATCGGACAGGCCTAATTGGGAATTGTCAGCAGAATAATTTTAAAATTCTAAAATTAGCACCAGGCAAAACCTATTATTGGAGCGTACAAGCTGTCGATAACAGCTATGCAGGAGGTAATTTCTCGGCCGAGAGTTCTTTCTTTGTTGATTCGATACCCGCAAGTGGATTGACTTTTTCACGAATCAGTGATACCGAATATAAAGCTAAATGGACCAGAGGGAATGGAAATAGATGTGCAGTATTTTGCAGGGCTGATTCAAGTTTGAATGATGCATTACCCATCATGGGTCAGAAGTATGTTTACAACAGTCGGTTTACTTATGGCGATGCAATTCCCTCCACCGATTGGTTCTGTGTTTACAATGGCATTGAAGATAGTGTAACAATAAGTGGCTTATCAGCAAATACAACCTTCACCTTGCAGGTAATTGAATATGTGTTTGACGCTTCCGGTAATCCCGTCTATTTCCGACAAAGTAGTCCCAATAATGATGATTGGGGTGTTTTTAACACCGATAGTTATGTTGATTTACCTGGATTAGGTGTAGAATTAGGGGCAAAAAGACAATGGGCCGATTTTAATAATGATGGTTACATTGATTATGTATGTACTTCTAGCAATTTTGGGGAAACTCAATTTTATGTAGCATTTAACAATGGTGATCATACTTTCACAAAAAAACATTTGTTTGAACCTTCAATCAACTATAATCAATTCTTTTTTGTTGCCGATTTTGACAATGATGGTTACCAGGAAATTGTATTTACAGGACAAAAGTATAGTATTGGATCTTCTAATTCTGCGTCCGACTTCACCTCTATAATTTACCATTATAACACCGTAACTAACGATTTGACATTTACAAGTAATGTCGTTAATATACCAACCATGATTATTTACACAAATAAATCATATTTAGTAGATTATAATAATGATGGGTATATTGACATTGAAGTTATAGGGGAATTTTATAATGAAAGCAACAAACAGGAAAGTTTTAACCAAATATTTTATAATAATCATGATAATACATTTACAGCAGGAGAAACTGATTTATCGATACCTGAAGTATATAGCATTGTAGGAAATGCCGATTTTGACAATGATGGAGATATTGACCGTTTTTCGAATCTACAGGTTGAACAAAACAATGAAATAACAATACCTGGGAGTTTTAATCCAAACAAAAAGCCAACTACCCCTTCTAGTTTAACATCAAAATCTCTTGAAGGGAACATGATGCTCAATTGGTCAAACGAAAACACCGATGAAACTCCGGATTCTTCAATGACTTATGATATTAGAATTAGAAAAGTTGGGAACTCTGATTGGATTGACAACCCATTAATTGCTGAAAATGGTTACCGAAGGGTTGTTACCCTTGGCAAATACACCACCAATTCTGCCACACTATCTTTAGAATTAGGAAGTTACGAATGGCAGGTACAGGCTATCGATCAGGGGTATCAGAGTAGTGCCTGGTCAACATTAAATACGTTCACAACAAGTTCGTTTTATACAGCCGATACCGTTTGCCTAGGCGATTCTACAACTTTTACTGATCATAGCGCTATGCTTGAAGGCGAGGCAACATGGTTATGGAATTTTGGAGACAATACGTTTAGCACTCTAAAAAATCCCAAACATTGTTTTTCAACTCCTGGCAAACATTATGTTAGTTTATCAGTGAATTCATATGTTTACTCTGATACAGTTTTTGTCAACGACACCATACCCGTTTCATTTACTGCCAGCGACGTTTGTTCTGGTTTAGCATCAACTATTAAAAACACAATACCTTCTGTTGGTCTAGTTAATTGGGAATGGGACTTTGGGGATAATAGCCCTGTTTCAACCACAGGCGATAGTATTTTTGTACATGGATTCCCAACTTTAGGAAATTATAAGATAACATTAACCGCCACTGGTTCTAATGGTTGTTCGGCCAAAGCTATTCACAATGTCGTCGTTACCACAACACCCAGCGCAGTTTTAACCCTCGAGTATGGCTCACCCACTTTCTGTTCCGGTGATAGCGTAGTTTATTCGGTTCCTTCCGATTCAAATTATAGTTACCAATGGCAACTCAATAGCGAAAACATAAGCAATACAACAAACCAACTAACGGTAAAAACACTTTCTGGCAATTATCAGGTAATAGTAACCAATAAACTGGCCTCTACATGCATGGATGTTTCAGCGTTAAAAGCGATTACGATTAACGAAACGCCTGCATCTCCTGTTATTACAGCCGAATCGGCCACTACTTTCTGTCAGGGTGATAGCGTTAAACTTAATTTAGGAGCCTTAAGCAATATTACTGTTAACTGGTATAAGAATGGAGGAAATCTATTAGGAAACCAGCTATACTACACAGCCAAAGAGCCAGGCCTGTACACTGCTAAAGTAACAAACAGCGTTGGATGTTCCAATATTTCAAAGGATCCTGTAAGTATTGTGGTTAACGAAGTTCCGGTATTACCCTCTTTAAGTTACGGTTCAACAACTGTTTGTAGCGGAACTAGTGTTGTATTTAGCACTAACAACGTTTCAGGATTAAACTATCAATGGAAAAATAACGGTGCCAGTATTATTGGCGCTACAACAAACCAATATACTGCAACCTCGTCGGGCAACTACTCACTTCAATTAACAAATAGTAACGCATGCTGGGCTGAAACGCCAGAAATTGCGGTTACTGTTAATCCCGTTCCCGTGGCTCCAATTATTGATCAACCTTACATTACAAGTTTATGTAGCGGAGACAGCGTTTTACTAAGAATTACAGAGGTTCCCGATATTACTTATCAATGGTATCTCAACAATGGAACTGTAGGTTCCAATTCCAATGAGTTTTATGCCAAGGCTAGTGGCACCTATCAGGTTGAACTTTCTAACTCTTTCAACTGCTCTTCAACATCAACAAACAGTATCAATATTGTTGTAAACAACAAGCCGGCCCTTCCATCTGTTTCGTATGGAAATACCACCATTTGCCAAGGGAATAGTGTAGCATTCAACACAAATAGTGTTTCGGGATTAAACTATCAGTGGAAAAATGATGGTGCCAATATTTCTGGGGCTACAACTAGTCAATATAGTGCAACCTCGTCGGGAAACTACTCATTGCAAATCACCAATAGCAGTTTATGCTCAGTAGAAACGCCAGAGGTAACGGTAACCGTTAATCCTGTTCCTGCGATTCCAAATATCGATCAGCCTACTATTTCCAATTTATGTAGTGGAGACAGTGTCTTACTGAATATTGCAGAGGTGCCTGATGTTACGTATCAATGGTACCTCAATAATGGAACTGTAGGTTCCAATTCCAATGAGTTCTATGCCAAGGCTAGTGGAACCTATCAAGTTGCACTGTCTAACTCTTTCAACTGCTCTTCAATCTCAACCAACAGTATCAGTATTGTTGTAAACAACAAGCCTGATTTTCCATCGATTTCATACGGAAACACCACCGTTTGCCAAGGAAATAGCGTGGTGTTCAACACAAATAGTGTTTCTGGATTAAACTATCAGTGGAAAAATGACGGTGCCAATATTTCAGGTGCTACAACTAGTCAATATAGTGCAACCTCATCGGGGAACTACTCATTGCAAATCACCAATAGCAGTTTATGCTCAGTAGAAACACCCGAGGTAACGGTAACTGTCAACTCAATTCCAACATCACCAATCATAGATCTGCCCTCCACAAATTCATTCTGCAATGGAGATAGTATATTGTTACAAACAATATATCAGGATGGAATAGATTGGCTTGTTAATGGAATTAGCACAGGAATCAACAGTAATATAATTTATGCAAAAACCGGTGGAAAGTATTCTGTAAAGGTTACCAATACCAATTTGTGTGAAGCGATTTCAACCAACTTCATCGATCTGACCATGAATCAACTTCCAACATTACCAACTGTATCCACAGGAGAAACATCAATCTGCGAAGGCAATAGTGTTAACTTCTTGGTAGATAATAATCCGCTAGTCACCTACCAATGGTATAAAAATAACGAACCAATTACCAATGCAACCTCAAACATCTTATCAACTGGTACCGCGGGTGATTATTGGCTCAGAATAACCAATAGCAGTTTATGCAGCATTAGCACATCGCCCATAAACGTTACAGTTAATGATGTTCCCAACAAGCCAACCATTATCGAGGCTAATAATAACACAAGTTTCTGCCCCGGAACCGAGGTTGAACTGCAAGTAACGAACTCAATTCCTGAACTTACCTATCAGTGGAAACGATCTGGCATTGCTATAAGCGGAGCGACTCAATCGAACTATGCCGGACAGCTTATTGCAGGAGACTACAATGTTGAAGTTAAAGCAGGCGGGTGTGCTAATGAGTCTGAAATACTTACGCTAAGCACTAAGGCCGCACCGCCTAAACCCCAAATCTATGCAAAAGGACCAAATGTTTGGATATTGGCCTGTGATAATACTACTGCATCGGACTACCGCTGGTTCTATAACGATCAACTAATAGTTGGTGCTAAAACACACATATACACGGCCAATCAGAATTTGGGAAATTACTATGTTGAGGTTAACGACGGTGGCGAGTGCTATACCATGAGTGACATTATTAACATCCCTACTGGTGACATTATTAATGACATTACAGATTTAGTAAGCGAATCCATTACAGTTTATCCAAATCCAACCACAGATCAATTCAATGTTGAGCTTGGTGGAATCCTACCTGGAGTGTTGTACGTAGATTTGACTGATGCTTTAGGTAAAACCATAAAACACTTGCAATACCAAGATGTCGGTAATTTTTATATTAATATTTCGGAATTACCACGCGGTATATATTTCTGTAGAATGCAGTATAAATCAAGTGTTATCGTTAAAAAAATTGTTAAACAGTAGCCACTTATAACGAATATGAACTATATAAAGATATTTCTCCGAATTACAATGGTTGCTGTTTGCATTGTTTTCAGTACAAAAACATTCTCGCAGGAATTTTCAGAAAAGCAAAAGGCTGTTATCTATAACGAGGCTATTAAATTACTGCGAAACTATGAGCAATTCAACAATCAGATTGCCGACAACGTTGTTGACATCGATCAGGTTAACAAAACAAGTCAAACGCTTATTGATCTGTTCGTAAGCAGAAAGGCGATTATATACAACGATCTGGATCCAGCACATAAACTCAGCGAAGCCTATGAACTTGAGACCTACGTATCCAACATGCTGCTTTGGTATCCCGATGGAATGAAGTTTTCTATAGATTTTGGCAATATCAAGGCTGGCAATATAATTTCGCACGGGAATGATATTTACACCGTTGATCTACTAACCTCAAAACATATCGATGGGAACTACCTTAACCAGCAGAAAAACACACAAACCGAGGAACTTCTATACCGAATTGCCTTTTTTCAAAAGAATAAAAACTTTGAAAGCTATAAAATTGCCGGCGTACGAAGCAGTAAATCAAAAACACTGGCCGACGATTCCAAAATGCTGGCCGAGGTAAAAAGCGTAACATTCTCCGAAAAAGATATGCAGCTGATAAAGGATCAAACAAGGGCTTTACTTAACGATTATATCAACTTTCTAAACCTACTTACCGATCCCAAGGAATCGTCTGAGGATAAGTCATACTACAGCATTTCGTTTTTAGGACTATTCAAAGATTCAACCCTTAAGGTTGCCAATGACATTGAACCCGATCCTCAAAGTAGATGGATTGCAGTAAACGAGTATGAAAAAAGTCTGGTGAACTCATACCCTGAAGGTATTCGAAATCTAGGTATCAACATCGATTCTGCCGAATTTGGCAAGGTAATTCCCGAAGGAAATGAACGCTACTACATAAACGGTTATATCGATAAGTTTTTTTCGGGAAAGTACCAATCAAAAACAGTCTTCCGCGATAATTCCAAGTACGACTTTAAGGTTTCGTTTGAACGCGATGAGAATACCTTCAAAAACTTTAAACTGTGCAGTATCGATAAGTTCGGTGTAAATCTCTATAGCCCAACTGCAGAAACAGCCACACAGGAACTTCCAACTAAACCAATAACCAGTCTTAAACGAAATGGTTTATTCTTAGGCTTTAGCTTGGGCTCTGGAATCGTTCAACTTAACGATCCTAATCTAAATAGTAATTCAATCCTAAAATGGGACAACAAGGGAAAAGTCCTGTTTAATGCCGAAGTAAATGCAACATGGTACTTTTATAACAGAATAGGGATAACCGCAGGGATTGGATATAGTAGATATAGCGCAAATACTAGTTTAAATGGGAGTTTCCGAAATACTGAGTACTCTACCGATACTAACGGGGAGCTATACCTAAAAAATGTTGATTCGGCTATGGATTCTTTACTAAGCTTCTCATACCTATCAATTCCAATAAGTATAACCTTCCATAGTAACACCGATCCTGAAAAATGGGGATTTTTCCTTGAAACGGGAATAGTGCCATCATTCAACATCAATTCAAAATATAAAACTACTGGATCGTTCTCAACTTCGGGTTACTACGAACAATATCCTGAAACGATGCAAATATTATCAAGTCCAGAGTTAGGCTTTGTATCCAGAACCAACATCAACAATATTGGGAAAGCTGATGTCGCTTCATTTTTACTAACATTTAAAGCATGTATTGGAGTGACTTGGCCCATAAACTATTTTACAACCGTATTCTTTGGACCTGAGTTTTCGTATAGTTTAAATAATATTTCATCATCATCCACCTATACCGATGCTTTTGGGAATTCATCAGCAGCAAAAAAAGTTGGTATTTCAAAATATGGTGTTAAGTTTGGAGTGAGTTATAAATTTTAAGGATATTATACAATAATACGAATATGAGGCACATAGTAACTATTCTTTTTATTGGGATACTAGCAACGGCACACTCCCAAGAACCTTCAAAAACAGCGGCAAGCAGCAAAGAGGCTAAAATTGTTGATGAAATCAACCTTTCCGACGATGATATTGAGGTTTTTAAGGAACAAACAAAGCAAAAGGTGGAAGAATTCCAGCAGCACATCGTTACTATTGGCAGCAAGGATCAACCTGCAGAACGAAGAAATATGGCCGAGAAAGAAGCCTTGAAGCTATTCTTAAAAGGAGCCGAAATGCAAACATCGGTAGTAATGCCCGATGGCAGCGTTAATCTGCAAGTTCGTCCAATGGAAAAGTATTTGGCCCGTTTAAAATCACTACCATATACTGCTGTCGTAATTAAATTCTACGATTTGGTTTACATCTCGAACTTCACTAAAGGTCCCGATGGACGTTACTACTCATCGGCCACGGTTATCCAGGAATTCTCAGGCTTTACTGGAGATAATCTGGTTTACAGGGATGTTACTAAAAAAGAAATTGAAATTGTAATTGACCTAGTTGAAGATAAATTCTTTAACGAGAAAAAATGGAAGGTTCTTTTAGGAAATATTAAGGCTACTGAAACCAAAAAGGTTTAATGAAAATACGATTCATAAAATATCATCTACTCAACATTATTGTAACCGGAATTAGCCTAACCGCATTCGGACAAATAATGCCTATCAATAATGAAACGTTGCAAACTCCTAAGAAGTACTACCTTCAGGTAAAGCAATTCGGCGAATTTATCGATAGGTTCAACTATAAAACAGACTGGTCGGGCAAGTTAATATCGGATGAGTTTGCAAAAAAGGTTCCCCGATCAAACTACCTGCTATACCTTATCAATGCTGAGGATACAAGGTTAATAAAAGACTCATTATACAGGGAACTTTGCAGCCAATTCATTGCTTATATCGATAATCAGGATAATCCTCAATATATCAACCTTTACAATGGCAATGTTAAAGCTAATGCAAAGGTGAATATAACCTACAATGGAAAAGAAAATTGGGCAAACATAGAGCTCATTCCAGAAGTTTTACCCGATAGATCTGCAAAGTGGGTGATTAACAAGGTAAACACCAACTGTTTTAAAGCCATTGAGGACAGCCTTGCTGTAAATTTCATATCGCCCAACAGTCACGAAACAAACTTCATCAATCTGCGGAAACTGAACAGTAATACTAACCCTATTTGCTACTTTCCAACAGCAATAGCCACCAACCATACAATGCTTTTTCTTACCGAAATTGCTAAAAATAGGATAAAAATACAGACGATTGAAAAAGTAACCTATAACATTATATTTCCTAGTTGGGAAATCACTGTTGAAGAGTTCAATCGATCGTCCAATAATTCAGGTTGGTTAATAAGCAATATCAAAAAACTATAATCGTAAAATATGAAATAAAAGGGGAGCCGTTGGCTCCCCTTTCTAATTTTATAGTGTGGTTTATTAAACCAAACCTTGATCTACCATAGCGTTAGCAACCTTCATGAAACCAGCGATGTTTGCACCTTTAACGTAGTTGATGTAACCATCTTTTTCGGTACCATACTTAACGCAAGCAGCATGGATGTTCTCCATAATACCTTTTAGACGAGCGTCAACTTCTTCAGCACCCCAGCTTAGCTTCATACCATTCTGAGACATTTCAAGACCTGAAGTAGCAACACCACCAGCATTTACAGCCTTACCAGGAGCATAAAGAATCTTGTTCTTGATGAAAAGTTCAATAGCTTCAGGAGTACATCCCATGTTTGAAATTTCACCAACGCAAACAACGCCATTCTTGATAAGTAGTTCAGCATCGTGCTTGTCAAGTTCATTTTGTGTTGCGCAAGGAAGAGCAACGTCAACTTTTACTTCCCAAGGTTTCTTACCAGCGAAGAACTTAGAACCAGCAAATTTCTTTGCATATGGCTCAACGATATCTTGGTTAGAAGCGCGAAGGTCTAGTAAGTAATCGATCTTTGCACCACTGATACCAGCCTCGTCGTAAATGTATCCATCAGGACCAGAAATAGTAACAACTTTAGCACCAAGTTCAGTTGCTTTTAAAGCAGCACCCCATGCTACGTTACCAAAACCTGAAACAGAAACAATTTTACCCTTTAAGCTAATCTTACGGGTAGCTAGCATATGGTCAACAAAGTAGATACCACCAAAACCTGTAGCTTCAGGACGGATTAATGAACCACCCCAGTTAAGACCTTTACCAGTTAAAACGCCAGTATTTTCGCGAGCTAGTTTTCTATACATACCGTATAGGAAGCCGATTTCACGACCACCAACACCTATATCACCAGCAGGAACGTCAGTTTCTGGACCAATGTGTTTCCAAAGTTCTAGCATGAAAGACTGGCAGAAACGCATAACTTCTGCATCGCTACGGCCTTTAGGGTTGAAATCGCTACCACCCTTTGCACCACCCATAGGTAGAGTAGTTAAAGAGTTTTTGAAAATTTGTTCAAAACCTAAGAATTTCAAAATTGAAAGGTTTACGCTTGGGTGGAAACGCAAGCCGCCTTTGTATGGTCCAATAGCGTTGTTGAATTGAACACGGTAACCTAAGTTAACATGGATATTTCCTTCGTCATCCATCCAGGGTACCTTAAATGTGAAGATTCTATCTGGCTCAACAATTCTCTCAACGATCTTTGCTGATTCAAATTGAGGATTCTGATTGTAAACTTCCTCGATTGATTCTAAAACCTCGTGAACTGCTTGTAAGTACTCCTTTTCACCAGGGTGCTTCTTTTCAAGCTCGGCCATTAATTTATTTACATCCATCGCTTAATTTTTTAGATTATTAAAAACTTAAAGTTTTATTAGAATTATAGGACATTAATCCTATAAAAAGTTGTTCAAATTTGAATCTTAATAATGACATTTCAAAAGAAAATGCTCATATAAAAATATGATCTTAAACAGGTTTTTCTGAATTTAATGTCAATCTTTAAGTTAAACCTACTCATCTACTTTCAAAATGATACCTAAATTGTTTTTTCCATCAACTTGTATGGCCAATGGTTTAGTAAATGTTACACATCGCATAAATTCGGTTTCGTATGATGCATCTCTGGAATTTAAATATTCAATATCGTATATCCCGTCGTTTATGTATGGGTTAATTGTAAAATATGCCACTCGGAATGATGTTAAGTTCTGAAAAAAGTGAGTACCCTGACTGGGGTCAACCCTAAAATTCTCTAATCCAGATTCAACAATGACACGAGCCTCAGAAATTTGCGACCATTTAATCGGAATTCCTAACCAGGGATCGCTGCTTCCCCATCGCCCAGGCCCAACAATAATGTAATTCCGCTTAAGAGCTATGTAATGCTTATTGATCTCCTCAACCTCATGGGCTATTTCCTTGGTACGCGCTGGATTGAACCTATCGGGTTTTACGTATACGAAATCAAAAATCTCACGAACAATACCGTGGCCCAATGCTGATTTAGAGTATATTATTGCCTTGGAGTAGTCAATGGTATCCCAACTTATATTTTCTGATTGATCACTCTCTACTATTGGCCGTATCTGCAAAAAGTTAAACAGTTTCGGCATCCCTTTAGGGGTATTCATATTAAGCGCAAACTCAATCTCTATATGGTTGTTCATCTCCTTTTGCCCAATTTCCAATAAATTCTGAAGCACATTATCCAATGGGAATGTTTTATGCTTAAGAATACCGGCAAAAGTTACCAACTTCATTCCCTCATCAAAGTATCCATCACGTAACATTCCGCTATTAAAATCGTAGGTTGATGCTACATACCTTAGATCCGGTATTTCGGATGCCTGATTAACATCCATTTTGATAAGGTTCATCCCATCGTCAACCTGAGGAATAAAAGTAGCAGGATCGGTATTGAGCGCATAGAAATTCTTTTGGGTTTGCCGAAGCGCCATTTCTGGCGACGAAAGCTGCAAAATTTTCTTGGGAAATTTTGGCGAAAAACGTAGGGAAACACCACCATCGACAATTAATTTTCCAAGGCCAAAACCAATACTGGCAATTCCATCCTCGGGACGTTCCGAACCAATTGGGTAAAAATTGATGCTCCGAGCAACGCCCGACAAGGTAGGCAAGTATAAATTCCCGTATTGATTTCCGCATATTTCCTGAATTACGATGCCCATCTTCTCCTCGTCAATTACATTCTGAGTGGCATTCATGTATGCCTTGCTGGCATTAAAAAACACCGATGCATAAACCGATTTTATTGCCTGACAAAGCATTTTAAGCATTGCATCCATATCGTCGGTTCGAGGAACCATATACGTGGAGTAGATCCCCGCGAAAGGCTGATAATGCGAATCTTCCAGTTTGCTAGAGGAACGAACGGCCAACGGGCGTTTAAACACTGTTATAACCCTACGCAAATCAACCTTCAACCTTTCAGGTAATTTTGCTGCAACAAAAGCCTTAAGCATCTCATCATCGTCAACATCCTGTAATGCGATTTGGTAAAGGTTGTTCATCTCCATAAATTCATCAAAGAGATCGGTGCTAATTACAACTGTCCTTGGAATAGATATAATTACATCTTCAAACTTATGGAATAGGTTATAATCCTTTATGATTTGATTGATAAAAGCTAATCCTCGGGCTTTTCCGCCAATAGATCCTTCTCCAATTCTCGAAAAGAACTTATACTCGTCAAATGTATTTCTATCGAACTTGGCTATAATGCTTCGTCCCTTGCTCAACCTATATGCCGATATTGCATAGTAAAGGAAATTTCGGGCATCATCGATAGTCTTAAAATCCTTAAGAGTCATCGGTTTAAACAGCTGCGCTATGGAAAAAATGGCACGTGCATTTAACCATTTGGAAATATCGTTCCGACTGGTATGATAAACTAGGGAACGATCGGCAATAGTTAGTATAAGCTGTTGTAACTGGCTTAAATCGGCTGCTCGTCCAATTTCCACCATTGTATCGGGATCGCGAAAAACAAAATCGCCAAAGCCAAAATTGTTAATGATATAATCGCGAATCTCAATATTGCAGGTTTTGGAGTATTTATGAATAAATCCAACCTTCATTTCATCGGCAAAAACCTTATTCGTCAATTCTGAGGATTGGAGGAGGAAAGGAATGTTAGGATCGTCGGCTCGGATAAGCTTACAAAGCTGCAATCCTGCCTTAGTTACATGATCGCGCTGATTGTCGACCTTATAGCTGATATCGGAAATTACACCAAGTATGTTATTTCTATACTTATTATAAATTGCAATGGCGTCCTGATAGGTTGTGGCCATGAGTATTTTGGGACGACCTCGCATGCGGAGCATCCGATGATGCTCATTCAGCGCCTCGGTCATGAAACTGCGAGCCTGACGAAATACTATCTTATAAATATTTGGAAGAAACGAGGAATAGTACCGAACGGAATCCTCGACCAAAATAATTGCCTGCACTCCAACCTCAAGGATATCATGGTCGGCATTCATTTTATCCTCAATCAACTTTATGATAGCCAATAGCAAATCAGCATTGCCCAGCCAACAGAACACATAGTCAATTGCCGATAAATCCTCTCGCTGAAGGCGTAACGATACTTCCCTTGAAAAAGGAGTTAGCACAACTATCGGGATATTGGGATGCCTTCCCTTTAGCATTTTTGCTAAATTGAAGGTATCGATTTCTCCGACGTTGAGCATCGAAATAATTAAATCGATTCGCTCCTCCTGCAAAACCTTTAGTACCTCCCTAGCTGTATGCGCCTGTATAAAAACAGGAGGATAACGTAAATTAAGCGAAACGTATTCGTTAAATATCTGCTCATCAATTCTACCATCCTCCTCCAACATAAATGCATCGTAACTGCTGCATATAAGAAGCACCTTATATATTCGCCGCTGCATCAGCTGATCGAACGAAGTATCATAAATATCTAACTGATACGAACTAAGATAGGATTGATCGGGAATAACATTTAACATATAATCGGATTTAACAATCGCTAATTTATGGAAAATTGTTGATTGTATTTTGCCGATCCCTTTCAATAAAAAAATAAAAGGGGAGTTCCCTCCCCTTTCAATATTTATATTTACTGGAAGATTAAACTTCCCAAGTTTCTCCACTATTAAGTAAATCGTCTACGCTTTTTATCTTAGCATCCTTCATAACCTCAAGCACCTGATCGCGAACGTTATCATCGTATGTAGAATCTTTTACGTTACGGATAACGCCTAATGCCACAGGATAATCAGGGAACTCCATGTTGGCTAGCATCATGTGAACACCTGGATTTGAATTGTATGCATCGTGAACCAAAATATCGTCCATGGTAAAACCACCCTGACCAATGGTTACAACCTTTAGGCTAAGACCACTTAGCACCAAACCTTTATCGCGGTTTTTGCCAAATACCATCTTTTCGCCATGGCGAAGAACAATAACTCTATCCTCGCGGTGTTCGCGGTCAGTGATGTAATCGTAGGCTCCATCGTTGAAAATAACGCAGTTCTGCAAGATTTCTACCACCGATGTACCATCGTGCTTTGCAGCTTCAACCATCAACTCTGAGGTTAACTTAACATCAATATCAAGAGAGCGTGCAAAGAACTTACCCTGTGCGCCAATTACTAACTCGCCTGGACGAAATGGGTGTTCAACCGTTCCAAATGGTGAAGTTTTGGTAATCTTTCCTAGGGGTGATGTTGGCGAATATTGTCCCTTTGTTAAACCGTAAATTTGGTTATTGAAAAGTAGTATGTTGGTATCGATATTACGGCGTACAGCATGTATGAAATGGTTTCCACCAATCGCAAGGGCATCGCCATCGCCAGTGATTTGCCAAACACTTAGAGTTGGATTTGCAACCTTAACGCCTGTTGCAATTGCCGATGCACGACCATGAATACCATGAAAACCATAGGTATCTACATAGTATGGGAAACGGCTAGAGCATCCAATACCCGAAACAAATACGTAACGCTCCAAGTTATACTTTAATGCCTTAGACACTTCGGGTAAACCTTTTTGAACGGCGCTCAATATAGCATGGTCGCCACAACCAGGACACCAACGAACTTCCTGATCGCTCTTAAAATCCTGAGGAGTATATTGTAAGTATTTTTCTTCCATGACTATTTGCCCTCCAAAATTTGATTAAACCTATCAACCAATTCAACTACTGTGAATGGAAGACCTTGAACCTTGTTGAACTGTAAATAATTGAACTCTTGCAAATTCATACGTAAGTAGTTAGCAAACTGCCCTAGGTTCAATTCACAAACCACAATCTTCTTGTACCTGCTAAATATTTCGCGGGTATTTTTAGGAAGTGGGTAAATGTAATTGAAGTGGCATAGCGATACGCGTTTACCCGCAGCACGCATTTCCTGAACAGCAGTTAGCAAGTGACCATGAGTTCCGCCCCAACCAACAACAAGCAAGTCGCCCTCCTTATCGCCAAGCACCTCCTGTTCTGGAATAAACTCCTTAACACGTTGAACTTTGGCCTCGCGAATATCAACCATACGCTGATGGTTCATTGAATCGTGCGAAACTGAGCCTTTAATGAAATCCTTCTCCAAACCACCTACGCGATGTGCAATTCCCTTTTTGCCTGGGAATGCCCAACCACGAGCCAAACGTTTCTCGTCGCGCGCATAAGGCATAAAGTTTTCGGTTCCTTCAGGAACAATAGGTGGATTGATTGCTGGATAATCCTTCATGCTAGGAATTCTCCATGGCTCAGATCCATTAGCAATAAAACCATCGGTAAGAAGAAGTACTGGAGTCATATGTTCCATTGCTATTTTACCAGCCCAAAAAGCATAGTCAAAACAGTTGCTTGGGGTACTAGCCGCAATAACTACCATAGGAGCCTCGCCATTACGTCCATACAAAGCCTGCATCAAATCCGATTGCTCAGTTTTAGTTGGCAAACCAGTTGAAGGACCTCCTCGCTGAACATTAACAACTACCAAGGGTAACTCGGTCATTACTGCAAGTCCTAATGCTTCCGATTTAAGGGAAAGACCTGGACCTGATGTAGAGGTAACAGCAAAATTACCTGCATAAGCAGCTCCAATTGCGGTACATATACCAGCAATTTCGTCCTCGGCTTGAAGGGTTTTTACGCCCAAATCCTTACGCTTTGCAAGTTCAATAAGAACATCGGTAGCTGGAGTAATTGGGTATGAACCGCAAAACAATGGAAGATTTGCTTTCTCGGCAGCAGCAATAAGCCCCCATGCCGTGGCAGTATTTCCATTTATCGACCTATATTTACCCTTGGTTCTTGTGGTGGATGGTTTAATAACATAGGTATTGGGAATTGCATGAATATTCCCAGCGTAAATATGACCATCGCGGAGAACTTTCTTGTTTGCCTCAATTATTTCGGGTTTCTTCTTAAACTTAACTTCATAGTACTTCTCGGTAAAGTTCAATGGACGATCGAATATGTAGTAAACCATGCCCAACGCGAACATATTTTTGCTACGAACTATACTCTTGTTGTCCAATCCACTGTCCTTAAGGCTCTCCTTGGTTAGAGTAGTAATTGGGGCGTAAATTAACTTGAAATCTTGCAGATTAAGTTCGGTTACAGCATCTAAAGTTTTGTAACCAGCACGCTGAAAACCTTTCTCATTGAATTGATCGGCATCAGCAATAATCATCCCACCTTTCTTAACCCATTTGGCATTAGCCTTTAGAGCAGCGGGATTCATGGCAACAAGTACATCGCAGAAATCGCCAGGAGTATTTACTTTTTGATTTCCAAGGTGAACCTGAAAACCAGACACCCCACCAACTGTTCCTTGCGGCGCACGAATTTCCGATGGGTAATCGGGGAAAGTGTTTACACCATTTCCAAACAATGCAGATGCATCGGCAAATAGTGTTCCTGTTAGTTGCATTCCATCGCCGGAATCGCCGGAAAATCGAACAACAACCTCGTCCAATTCCTGGACACTTTTTTGTTTATCCATAAAAAGATAAATTTAATTTTTTATCGTGCCGATAAAAAAAGCATTTCCTTAATAAGTCAAATACTTTTAAATCAGCATTGTAATTAGTTGGACTTATTTATTTATTGATGCAAAATTAGGCATTTTTAAACATAGCAATCGATTTAAAACATATTTTACGACATATTTCTATGTGTTTATTCTACACATGAATTTTATTCTAATCCATTAATTAATCGTTTAATACTCAAGAACAGCAACCCTTCCCAATATATTTGCTTACAGCTTGAACATTGGAAGAACGGCCTACTATATGGTTGAGTTTTAATTCGAATGTTACAATGTTCCCCTCAACTTCAATTAAAAATATCTAAACATGAGGTTCCCCAGCCAATTCAATTAAAACCTTTACCGTAGGAGTACCAAAATATACTTTTGAATAGTAGATATCTTTTATCGATTGAGATAAAATCACTCAAGAAGTAGAGCAAAACTAATAAAAATATGCAATTGATATAAAACAATCTACATATATTTTCCTTTAGATATAAAAACTATAAATTGCTTTTAAACGTTTTACAAAAGTTACTATTAAACTTTTAAGGGTATGAAAAATTTATTAGTGCTAATTCAACTTTTAATTGCTGTCCCGCTTTTTTCGCAGAGTATATCGAAACTCGACAGTACTCTTTGGCATAATAACTATAGTAAAGCGTTGGAAATTGCGAAAGTTGAAAATCATCCTATTCTAATTGTTTTTAGTGGATCAGATTGGTGCAAACCCTGTATAAAGTTAAGGGAGCAAATACTAGTGAAACCCGAATTCTCAAACTGGGCCAAGAATAATGTTGTATGCGTTACTGCTGATTTTCCAAAGCAAAAAAAAAATTTGTTAAGTCAATCACAACAAAAACAGAATGATGCATTAGCTGAGAAATTTAACACTAAAGGAGTTTTCCCCTTGGTTGTTGTACTTAACGCCAACGAAAAGGTTCTTGGTTTTAAAACCTTTGAGGATGTAACACCTGAGCAATTTACGAAAGAACTAATGGAATTAATAAACAAAAAATAATTATGAAGAAGATTATTTTCTTACTTACAGTTATACTTATATCAGTAAGTGTAAGTTTTAGTCAAAACACCGATGGCTCCGTTACTTTTACAGTAACCACAGTTTCGGAAGGAGGCCAATATGCTCCTAAAAATATAGTTGCTATCTGGATTAAAAATTCATCTGGCACTTTTATCCGTTCAATGAAAGTTATGGCCGCCACAAGAATTCAGTACCTTTATCAATGGAAAGCATCTTCAAACCTTAATAAAACTGATGCAATAACAGGCGCAACCCTAACAAGTCACCAAACACATACCATTACATGGAACTGCAAGGATTTAAGTGGAAATATTGTTCCCGATGGTGATTATCAATTTTGGATTGAATATACCGATAAGGATGCCCAAGGGCCATATACAAACTATACTTTCGCGAAAGGCACCTCTCCGGTATCGACTAATTTTACAAACCAAACTTATTTTGTTAATGCATCTATAAACTACACTCCAAATACTACAGGTATTATAAGCCCAAAACAAATAAACGCCAATGTTTATAGAGAATCTAATACAAATACAAACACATACATATTCGAAATACCCACAGCAAAAGCGGAGAATGTTCTTTTCAGAATCTTCAATATATCAGGACAAGTTGTACACGAAACTCAGAAGTATTCGGATAATGGAGAAATTCGCAGATTAATATGGAATAAACCAAACTCCTTAAATGGTATTTATATTTATCAGATTGAAAGTGGTGATAAAATATTCAGCGGAAAATTTCATTAACAATCTCTCGCTATGAGATTTAGTTTGTTATTACTTCTTTTCATACCTCAATTAGTGTTTTCCCAGTTGAAACACCGAACTGAGATTATACTGCTAATGGGCTCTCGATTCGAAATCACACCATTTGCAACTACTAATATTTTAGTTGAAGCATCAATAGACTCTGCTGTTGCCGAAATAAGGCGAATTGAAAGTGTAATTTCTGAATGGCAAACCAATAGCGAAATTAGCCTTGTTAATAAAAATGCAGGCATTAAACCCATAAAAGTTTCAAACGAACTATTTGGATTGGTAAAACGCAGTAAAAAGGTCTCCGACCTTACCAATGGGGCATTCGACATTAGCTGGGCTGCAGCCCGCAACCTTTGGAAGTTTGATGGATCTATGAAATCGCTTCCTGAAAAAGCTACGCTGGATTCACTCGCAAAACTTATAAACTATAACAATATCATTCTCAATGATTCAGCCCAAACCATTTTTCTAAAAAACAAAGGAATGGCGATAGGTACAGGAGCCATTGGGAAAGGATATGCCGCCAACCGGGCTAAAATCGTTATGCAAAAGATGGGTGTTGCTAACGGAATTGTTATTGCTGGTGGCGATCTGATAACCTGGGGAAGTCCATCGGAAGGAAAGAGTTGGCCAATTGGCATTGCCGATCCTAAAGACCCCAACAAATCGGTTGCGTGGTTCGAAATTGGTGAAGCAGCGGTGGTTACATCGGGCGATTATGAGCACTTTGCTGTAATCGACGGAAAAAGATACGGACACATACTCGATCCTCGCACCTGTTTCCCTGTTGAAGGTTTGCACAGCGTAACAATTATTTGTCCTGATGCTGAGATTGCCGACGCTTTAGCCACCTCAGTTTTTGTTCTGGGCAAGGAGAAAGGCCTTTCGTTAGTAAATCAACTTAAAGGAGTTGAGTGCGTAATAATTGATTTGGATGGTAATTTTCACTCATCAAAAGGCATCAACTTGAATAAATATCAGGTTGGACAACCTCAGAATGAAAATGCTTTTACCATTGGAAATAATAGGCAGAAAAAGTAATTGAACTAAAATATACTGGTATGGTTATCAATCCTAGAATATTTAAAAAACTTCTGTTGATTCTGGCAGCGAGCTTACTATTTACATCGTGTGTCGCAGTTAAAGGATATCAAAAGGCCTACCTAAACGATGAAGATATGAAGTTAAGTTCACTTCGACTTGAGGCTTACGATAACTCCATTGAATCTTACCGCGAAGGGGCAAGCGGTGCTAACGGGGGAAAGACTGGTGGTGGATGCGGTTGCAATTAACGGGTTTGATTATTCTAATTTCTAAGTATATGAGGAAGTCTTTGATTCTACTGCTAACGCTAATGAGCAATATGGTTTTTGCTCAAACAACCTCATTTAAGGTATTAACAGAAAAAGAGGTTAACTTCCTGTTCGATTACTACGAGCAAAATGGCGACCATAGCCCGGTTACAGGAGGCGTTGGAACTGAAAAGCTCAACTGTGCAGCACCATTAACCAACATAAATATTCCGTTCGATACAATTCACAACATCTCAGTTAATGTTGGGGTTGACTACTACAGTTCAGCATCATCGAACAGAATCGACCGATTTGTCAGCAGCGCTAGCTCAAGGTTTCTTTCCTCGGCTTCAAGCAACGATTTAAGAACACATTTCGATATTTCTTACTCGCGCAATAATCCCCTTAAATTCTCAAGCAAAAGTTTTATGGTTGGGTTTAGCAACGAGTTCGATGTTAACTCGTACTCGACAGGCATACACTATACCAAGTCCGATGCAAATGAAAACAGACAGTTTGGAATTGGAGCAAATGTTTTCTACGATGTTTGGAAGTTGATTTATCCGGGCGAAATACGCGATGGAGCAACCTACCGATTTGGAAACGACGAGGAGGATTACGACACCGATCATCGGTTAACATCAACATTAACGCTTTCATACGCTCAGGTTGTTACAAAAAAACTACAATGGTTTATTACCACCGATATTGTTTACCAAAAAGGGATACTGAACACCCCATTTCATCGGGTTTACTTTGACGATGGACTTACAGTTGCCAATCCTGGCACCAACGATTTGCTTATTACCAAAACAATGTTCGTGGAAAAACTGCCTAGATCTAGGTTTAAGTTACCCATCGGATTTAGGCTAAATTACTACCTCAACGATTACATTATTACCCGATTTTTCTACCGTTACTACTACGATGATTTCGGAGTAACTGCACACTCCCTCAGCGTTGAGTTGCCAATTAAGGTCACACCTTGGCTAATGGTTTACCCATTGTACAGGTACCACACTCAAACCGCGTCCAAGTATTTTGCTCCGTACGGAGAGCATCCGTTAGATGCAGCGTACCAACCTACAGAAACATACTACACAAGCGACTACGACCTATCTGGCTTTAGCAACAATAAATTTGGAGGAGGTTTCCGAATTAGTCCTACGTATGGGTTAAAAAGATGGAATTTTGCACAGAAATTAAATCTCACCTTCAAAAGCATCGAAGGTAGATATGCTCACTACAAAAGAAGCGATGGGCTAACTGCTAATACCTTTAGCTTTGCGCTAAGTTTCGTATTTTAGCGCTATAGTTTCATATGTTTTCTGAGGTACTCTGAGGTAAAGCCACAGTTCGATTTGATTATTTGCTCGGGAGTTCCAGTGCACACAATTGTTCCACCAGCACCGCCTCCTTCGGGGCCTAAGTCGATAATATAATCGGCAACCTTTATTACATCAAGATTGTGCTCGATTACAATAACGGTATTCCCTTTCTCGACTAGTTTGTTTAACACATCCAGCAGAACGCGAACATCCTCGAAATGGAGTCCTGTTGTAGGCTCATCCAGAATGTAAAGGGTTTTGCCTGTATCGCGCTTTGCAAGTTCTGTTGAAAGTTTCACACGCTGGGCTTCGCCACCCGATAATGTTGTTGATGCCTGCCCCAGTGTAATATACCCCAAACCAACATCCTGCAATGTTTTTATTTTCTGGAAGATTTGAGGGATGCTCTCGAAGAACTCAACGGCCTGATTTATGGTCATATCGAGCACTTCGCTTATATTTTTACCTTTAAACTTAACCTCCAATGTTTCGCGGTTGTAACGGCGGCCATAGCAATCGGGACACTTCACGTACACATCGGGAAGGAAATTCATTTCGATAGTTTGCAACCCTGCGCCCTTACAGGTTTCACATCGTCCTCCTTTAACATTGAAAGAGAATCGTCCAGCCTTATAACCACGAATCTTGGCATCGGGAGTTAACTCGAATAGTTTTCGAATATCGGTAAATACGCCAGTATAAGTTGCAGGATTGGAGCGTGGAGTGCGTCCAATGGGCGATTGGTCAACCTCAACAACCTTGTCGATATTTTCGATACCCTCAATTTTATCAAAATCGAGTGGTTGCTTATAGGAATTGTACACATAGCGGCTAAGCAAAGGCTGTAGCGTTTCGTTGATTAGTGTTGATTTTCCGCTACCCGATACTCCTGTAACGCAAATCATCATTCCCAATGGAAACTCAACATCTACATTCTTAAGATTGTTGCCCTTTGCTCCTATTAATTTAAGAGACTTTCCGTTTCCTTTCCTTCTTTCCTTTGGCACCTCAATGGATAATGCTCCATTCAGATATTTGGCCGTTAAAGTATCGGTACCCATCAACTCGGCAGGAGTTCCTTTTGCAACAACTTTTCCGCCGTGTCTTCCAGCCTTTGGGCCAATATCAACAACATAATCGGCCGAAAGAATCATCTCCTCGTCGTGCTCCACCACAATTACTGAGTTTCCTGTATCGCGAAGTTTCTTTAGCGAATCAATAAGCTTGATATTATCGCGCTGATGCAACCCAATGCTAGGCTCATCGAGAATATATAAGACATTTACCAGTTTAGAGCCAATTTGCGTAGCAAGCCGAATACGCTGACTCTCCCCACCAGAAAGTGTTACAGAACCTCGGCTTAACGATAGATAACTTAATCCAACATCGAGCAAGAAGCGGACACGCTCACGAATCTCCTTTAAAATCTCGGTTGCAATGGCACGCTTACGCTTATCCATTCTATCCTCGAGCCCTTGCAGCCACTCCCAAAGATTCTCAATATCCATAGCAGATACATCGGCAATACTCTTACCATCAATCCTGAACCAAAGCGATTCGTCCCTCAACCTCGAACCCTTACAATGTGGACAGGTAACCTGACGGATAAATTGGTTAGCCCACTTCTCCCCTTTTCCAGAGAGTTCTTCGTTGGTTTGGTGGTTCTGAATAAAACTAACCACACCCTCAAAACTCAAGAAGTAACTTGATGTTAATCCAAGGTTCGGATGTTTCAGTTTGAACTGTTCCTCGGAGCCATTCAGTATCACGTTCAACGCCTCCTCTGGAATCGATTCAATTGGGTCGTTTATGGAAAACTCGTATTTCGATGCAATGGCCTCAATCTGCCAGAATATCAAGGAACTTTTATATGGTCCAAGCGGCTGAATTCCGCCTTTCTTAATGCTTAACTTAGGATCTGGAATAATCTTCTCAATATCAACCTCGGTTACATAGCCCAAACCATTGCAATGGTTACAAGCACCCTTAGGGGAGTTGAACGAGAAAGTGTATGGCTCTGGTTCATCGTACGAAATTCCAGTGGTTGGACACATAAGATTTCGGCTATAATAACGCGATTGGCCACTTTCCATATCGAGTACCATTATAATACCCTTTCCAATTGACATTGCGGTATTTACTGACTGTGAAACTCGTTTTCTATCGGACTCGTCAACCACAATTTTGTCCACAACCAACTCTATATGTTGAGTTTTGTAACGGTCGAGCTTCATTGCAGGGCGCATCTCGGTTATCTCGCCATTAATCCTAGCGTACAGATACCCCTTACGGCGCAGTTGCTCGAATAACTCCTTATAATGTCCCTTGCGCCCCCTTACAACAGGCGCAAGAATGCTTGTTTTCTTCCCTTTAAAATTCTCAATAATAATATTTACAATTTGGTCGTCGGTATAGCGAACCATCTCCTCGCCTGTATTGTAGGAGTACGCCGTTGATGCCCTTGCATAAAGCAACCGGAGAAAATCGTAAATCTCAGTTGTAGTACCGACTGTAGAACGAGGGTTATGGCTAGTGGTTTTCTGCTCAATGGAAATTACAGGGCTTAAGCCAGAAATCTTATCCACATCAGGACGCTCCAACGAACCTAGAAACTGACGGGCGTAGGCAGACATCGTTTCGATATATCTACGCTGACCCTCAGCGTAAATGGTATCGAATGCAAGCGATGATTTACCGCTTCCACTAAGACCGGTAATAACCGTAAGTTTATTCCGAGGAATTGTTATATCGAGGTTCTTAAGGTTGTGCACCCGTGCACCTTCCACCACAATTTCCTCGGCCTCGCCTTTTAGAATTTCCATTATAATTAGTTGATCGTTGTTCGTTGATAGTTGTTCGAAATAAGAATTAGTCCGGAAAACTTATCAAATCCTTAATTAATAAGCATTTTCCCTGAAACTTTTCTCAGGAACCTTAATAGTGTAGGTTTTACGTGCTTTGTTTGAGAGATAATTCTCCCTTAGCCAAGGGTTCAGCATCTTGATAAGCTTATAGTTTGAATCGAACTGGCGGGCAAACTGAGCAATGCTAGTAATCGCAGTATCAACCTTGACCTCGGTAAACTTATATGGAGGATATAAATCCTTGTTGTCAAGGAAAAAACCATACCGCTGAGGATTCTCAAATATCACCTTAATGGCCAAAATACGAAAAACATAACGACCCGTTTCCTCGCCTAAAACCATATCGTAGTATGAATCGTTCTCCTGTCTGTCCATTTGCTTACTAATGCCATTCGACCCAAAATTATAGGATGCTGCAGCCATTGTCCAGTTTCCATACTTATGGAAGCTCTTTATTAAATACTTACAAGCCACCTCGGTAGATTTCTCGATATGGTAACGCTCATCAACCTCGCTGCTAACTTCTAGGCCGTAATCCTTTGCGGTTCCCTCAAGTATTTGCCAAAAGCCTACGGCTTTAGAGGGAGATACTGCCTGCGATAAGCCACTTTCCGCAACTGCCAAGTACTTAAAATCATCAGGAATACCATTTTTCTTGAGAATAGGCTCGATTACAGGGAAAAAACGATTGGCCTTCTTCAACAATATCACCGTTTGTGAATGCCAAAAAGTATTCACCTGTAGTTCACGATCCAAACTTTCGCGAACATCAAAATACTTTAAAGGTACATCCTCACCAGCAAAAGCCAAAGATTCAGGAATTGGAATCGGAATAATATAGGAACTCTGAAAAACTGTATCGGGAATCTGAATCTGCCGTCGACACGAACCACCTTCACGATTCTTAAACGATGAAAATGCAAAAATGCTTATTACAAGCATCAACATGGCCGCAACCCCAACCACCAAACTAACTTTACCCTTAGCCGACATAGCTGATTTTTTTAAATAACAAATACTTTGACAGAAAAGTTTAAGAACCGACAAATTTACTATATCCGTTTCATTTTGGTTAAGAGTTTTCGCTATTTTATTTTGGGTATGATTGCTCAACAAAAAACAATATAACAATTCATTCTTAAAAACCTATTAATTATCACAACTTTACCCCAAATATCAATCTACAGAATAGATTTATCACCTATTTATGTTGATATTCACAGGAAATATCTACATGCATCAATCATATAAATCTGCTTTTTCTAATACTTAACAATTTCTTAACACTAAAATTCATTCCTTAACCTTCGTTTAACTTTAAAAAAATAGTTTTGCAACGATTTTATAAACTCAACAACATCAGAATAATGAGAAAATATTTATCGTTGTCTATAATCATAGTAGTGCTAGGCTCATTAAATGTATTTAGTCAAACACTTGCCGATTCAATTTATCAACAAAACCAGAGAATTCTGAAAATACTTGAAAGCAGTTCGGTATCAACCCAAATTTTTCTAGGTTTCAGATACTACGAGGAGGAAAATAAAAACTATAATGAATTCACAATAAAGCGTGGATACATTACTTTTCAGAAATCGTTGAACAATCACATTTCAGGTAGAATTACACCCGATTTGACTGTTGACCAGGAAGGCGATGGTATGGGCGACCTTGAAATGCGGCTAAAGTACTGCTACATGGAACTAAAGGATGATGAAGAATACGGGATATTCTCCAATCCCAAACTTTTGGTTGGTGAAGTTTTTACTCCATGGATTGAGTTTGAAGAAAAAATAAATGAGTACAGAGTTATAGGCAGCCATTTTATGGATAAAACAGCAATCTTAAGTTCTGCTGATTTCGGTATTGTTACAACGGCATTACTAGGAGGAAAAGTAAACGAATCGTATCAAAAACAAGTAAGCAAAGCCTACCCCGGAAAGTATGGATCAATTGCCTTGGGAATATTCAATGGTGGAGGATACCATGCATTAGAAAATAATAACAATAAAACCTTCCAATGGCGCTTATCCATCCGTCCATTACCAGAAATGATGACAGGACTTCAACTATCATACACGGGCGTAATTGGCAAAGGAAATACTAAATTATATCCCGACTGGAAATTACATGCAGGAATCGTTTCGTACGAAGACAACTTATGTACCCTTACAGGCCAATATTTTAAAGGAAAAGGAAATCATACTGGCGAATTTGCAGACTCAACCGGAAAGTCGTATAATGTTTATGGATATAGCACTTTTGCTGAATTAAAGTTAATCCACAATAAGGTTAGTATTTTTGGCCGCTATGATTACATGAATACCGATGAATTAACCCAAAAAGTTGAATCAACCCAAGAAGTTATTGGAATTGCATATCATATTTACGGAAAGAATAAGATTGTGCTTGATTTCAACAGAAACAAAGTTGACGGAGAATCGAAGGGTGTTTTTGAAGTTATGGTAGAACTAGCTTTATAACAATAAAAAACCCTGTCAGGGTTTTAAACCCTGCCAGGGTTGACTTCCTCTCCATTAGAATAATCCAGAAATTACACCATTATTATCCACATCAATCCGTTCTGCCGAAGGCTCATCGGGCAAACCAGGCATACGCATAATCTGTCCAGTAATTGGAATAATAAAACCAGCTCCAGCCGCAATCTCAATTTCGCGAACGGTTACCACAAAATCCTTTGGACGGCCAAGTAAATCAGGATTATCCGAAAGCGATTTTTGGGTTTTGGCCATACAGATAGGCAACTTATCGAGGCCTAACCGATAAACCTTCTGCAAATCGCTTTTTGCTTGAGCGGTGAAATCTACAGCCGCAGCTCCGTACAACTTTTTAGCAATAGCCTCAATTTTAACCTCGGGTGTCCATTCCCAATCGTAAAGCGGATTGATTTGGTTTGTGCAACTCGATGCAATTTTATCCACAATGGTTGCCAACTCAATAGCTCCACCGCCACCTTTTCCCCATACATCCACCTCAGAAACAGGAACATCCATCTCTTTGCAAACACTCTTAATGTAGTCAACCTCTTCATCAGTATCGGTTGTAAAGCGGTTAATAGCAACAACAGGGCAAACCCCAAACTGCTTCATATTCTCGATATGCTTCTGCAAATTGCCAATACCATTCTTTAGAGCATTAACATCGGTCTCTTTAATTTCCTTCAAATCTTTACCTCCGTGGTACTTCAATGCTCGTATTGTAGCCACAAGGACAACGGCACTAGGCTTTAACCCAGCATACTTACATTTAATATCGATAAACTTCTCAGCTCCTAAATCGAATCCAAAGCCAGCCTCCGTAACAACGTATTCGCTCAACGAAAGTCCCATTTTAGTTGCAATAACAGAGTTTGTACCCTGCGCAATGTTGGCAAATGGACCACCATGAATAATAGCGGGAGTTCCCTCGATTGTTTGAACAAGATTTGGCATAATTGCATCGCGAAGCAGTGCTGCCATTGCTCCCTCGGCTTTTAAATCACGAGCATAAATAGGCTTTTTGTCGTAAGTGTAGCCAACAAAGATATTACCCAAACGACGTTTCAAGTCCTCCATATCCTCAGCCAAGCAAAGAATTGCCATAACCTCCGAGGCCGCAGTGATATCAAAACCGGTTTCGCGAGGTATGCCATGAGTTGTTCCGCCCAGCCCAACAATCATATGACGCAAGGAGCGGTCGTTCATATCCATGACCCGTTTCCAACTAACAGTTCGAGGATCAATCCCTAATGACCTTTTCTTGCTTTGAATATTATTGTCAATCAAAGCTGCCAGTAAGTTGTGGGCACGCTCAATTGCATTAAAATCGCCAGTGAAGTGAAGGTTTATATCCTCCATCGGAAGAACCTGGGAGTAACCACCTCCTGTTGCACCACCCTTAATACCAAACACAGGCCCTAAGGATGGCTCACGGAGAACAACCGTGGTTTGTTTTCCAATTCTATTCAAACCTTGTGTTAAACCAATAGAAACTGTGGTTTTACCCTCACCTGCTGGAGTTGGTGAAATTGCCGAAACAAGAATCAACTTACTCTGCGGATACTTCTCCTTATTTATATACTTCAAAGGAACCTTAGCCTTGTATTTACCATAAGGAATAAGATCATCCCTATCAATACCAAGCATATCGGCAATCTCAACAATAGGTTTCATCATCACTTCATGTGCAATTTCAATATCTGTTTTCATAGTATATTTATTTAAAAAGTTTATTTACAACAATTAAGTCTGTTTATCATAAATCATCAAATAAAAAATAACATATTTAACAAGATAGATGTGTTTTTGTTTACAAGATGTATCAGGGTTTATACTTTGCCATGGTTAATATTTGCTGATAATCTTTAATACCCATCAATTGGTTCAAAGTAAGAGTCTCGTCTCTATTCATCAGCGATTCAACAATACGATAACCAATCCAAACAGCCGCCCGTCCTGGACTTTCCTGCGGAAATCCTGATGTAAAAGGGGCATCGTTGACAAACTTATTGATCTCGAGCGAATTTGTGGTAAACAGCAACTTGTTTTCAATAAGATATGTCCATACATCTTTTTCATTCTTCTTGCACCACTTTAATTGCTCCTCGGTAAATCCATGTATTATATGCTCCGGTTCGTCAGGAAGCAAATGCCGAGTTATGAAAACCAACTCCCCTTCGTAAATCATATTCGAAAGCAAATTCTCAACGGAATCGTTAAAAGCAAACTCTCCGTAAAGCCAAGCTTTAACAATATCCGAAGGAACTTTATTAGGATTCATCTTGATGGACAAATACTTTGGAATTCCAAGCATATCGTACTGCGGGGTGTCTTCTCCTAAGTACCGATCCAGCCCAACGGCAACAATACTATCGTCGACAGCTACCGATAAATTATACCCCGACACATACGAAACTACACGAGGAATAGCCCTTGTAGGGAAATGGTATTGGTATCGCTTAAATGCATCGGTAAGGGAGGCATTCAGGTCTTCAATATTCTCAAATGTAGCCTGAACTTTTCGATTTGCGTTGCACACCATTGTATCGGTTAAAAAAGACCTTAAGAGTTGATAGTACTGAGGGCTGTCAGGTTTGCCTATCCTGATAATTCCCTCGCAGAACATATCTACAAATCGGCCATACTCCGTTCTTAAAACTGGCATTTTTGCTTCAATGCTATCGGGTTTTAACTTAAAAAGAGCCTGATCGAAACGTTGTACTTCTATTTTCAGATCAATACTTGATGTATCAACCTTGTCCAACCTACTCATCTTTGTACAAGAAGCAAGGCTCAATCCCAACATTAGAATAATTAAACAAATCCTAGTCATAGTTCTAAAAATTCATACGATAGCAAAGATAGCAAAGATAGCAAAGTCAGAAGAAAGAAGCCTAACGAAGTTTATCTGTTATTATCTTTTAACATTAAACCGCGTAATAGTCTAGCATTTAGACGCTTTATTTTTTTGTTCATAACTTGTTAGCAAGCATTTTTTTTTTGTGGAAAAACATATTCTTAAACCTTGAATAAAAACCAAACGCCGGAGCTACCTTTGCGATCTAAAATTTAAAGCAATGGCCGAAAGACAAACAGGCTACAGACAATATAAGCCCAAACCAATAGGAACCGAATTTGGAAAAATTCCACCCCAAGCGCTTGATCTCGAGGAGGCTGTTCTTGGCGCAATAATGGTGGAGAAAGACGCAATCATTTCGGTGAGTGAGGTTTTAAAACCAGAATGTTTCTATAAGGAATCACACCAGATAATTTTTAAGGCAATTCAAGATTTATCATCCCGTCTAGAGCCTATAGACCTTCTAACTGTTAGCGAAGAACTACGCCGCAAGGAAAAACTCGACGAAATTGGCGGTGCACCGCTCCTTGCTCAACTAACCACTAAGGTTGGTTCTGCGGCTCACCTGGAGTATCACTCAAAAATCATTGCACAAAAATACATCCAGCGTGAGCTAATTAGGGTAGCCACAGAAATTCAGAATAAATCATTCGATGAGGATGTTGATGTAGATGAATTGCTCGATTACTCAGAGATGGAACTCTTCAAGGTTGCCGAAGGGAATATCAAAAGCGACACTTTGCCCATCAGCAACATAGTAATGAAAGCCATTAAACAAATTGAGGAGGCCGGAAAACGGGAGGATGGACTAAGCGGAGTTCCTTCGGGCTTCACCGATTTGGATAGGCTTACATCGGGATGGCAAAAATCCGACCTCATCATCGTAGCAGCTCGCCCCTCGATGGGTAAAACGGCATTTGTGCTATCAATGGCTCGAAACATGGCTGTAGAGCACGAAGCTCCGGTGGCATTCTTCTCACTCGAAATGTCGAACATACAGCTGGTTAACCGTTTAATTGTGAGCGAATCGGGACTTACATCGGAAAAGATCCGTAACGGTAAACTCACTCAGGATGAATGGTCGCAGCTAACCACAAAAATCAAAAATCTATCCGAGGCAAAGATATTCATCGACGACACCCCTGCCCTTTCGATATTTGAGTTTAGGGCTAAATGTCGGAGACTTAAAGCACAGCATAATATTAGCGCCGTAATTATTGACTACCTCCAGCTAATGACAGGACCCGCTGAAACCAAAGGTAATAGAGAGCAAGAGGTTAGTACAATTTCCCGTTCTCTAAAGGCAATTGCCAAGGAATTGAATGTACCAATACTAGCGCTGTCGCAGCTAAACCGTTCGGTGGAAACCCGTGGTGGAAATAAACGTCCACAACTCTCCGACCTCCGGGAATCGGGAGCAATTGAGCAGGATGCCGACGTGGTGATGTTCATTCACCGTCCCGAGTACTACGGTTTTACTGAGGATGAAGATCATAACTCGACAGTGGGTATTGCTGAAATTATTGTGGCTAAACACCGTAACGGAGCTGTTGATGATGTTAAACTACGATTCCAGAAGGAAATGGCCCGTTTCTCCGATTTGGATGATGTTGACTACTCGAGCATGCAACCCGCATCATCATCGTTCACGGCATCAATGCCTGTTACCTACTCGTCAAAGATGAACGATGATACGTTAGGCGATAATGACTTTGACTTTAGACCAAGCAAAGGGATTGATAACAGCAATATCCCCTTTTAAGATACTAAAGGATCTTAATTATTTCGGAAAGCGATTGAACCTCATGGGTTACCTTTAACTTATGAGGTTTTTTTTCTGGGTTAAAGTATACCTGATCCATTCCAAACTTTTTAGCGCCAACTATATCAATCTCCAGGTCATCGCCAATCATTATACTTTCTTCCTTTTTGGCATTGGCTTTCGACAGTGAGTACCCAAACACACGGGGATCGGGCTTGTGGTAACCAGCATTCTCCGAAGTAACAACCCACTCAAAGTACTTGGCAATATGGCAACGCTCAAGTTTAGGGAACTGTACCTCGTTAAATCCGTTGCTTATTATGTGCAATTTATACTTGGGGCTTAAGTATTCCAACAAATCACGCGTGCCATTAATTAAGGCTGTTTTTAGTGGCATTATTTTAAGGTACTCTTCACCCAAAGTCTTTGCTAACTTTTCGTTTTTGGTGCTATAGTCCTGCAATGTAACCTCAAATCTTTTATAGCGAAGCACCTCTTTAGTGAGTTCTCCCTTTATATACTTATCCCACAAGTAATCGTTATTGCGAGTAAAAGTGTTAATAAAAGTCATTACATCGGGAAAAACAGTATCTAAATTGTAATCGAAAAACAAATCGCGTAGCGCATCAACCTTGTTCTGCTCAAAATCCCAAAGTGTTCTATCCAAATCAAAAAAGATATGCTTATAAACCCGCTTCCGTGCAAAAAAATCCAACATCACAATTCAGATTAAGTTCGATCGCAAAATTAACTTTTTTTGCACATAGTAATAAACCTAATAAAGCTATAGGAAAAGAAAATCCTATATAACAGTACAATACAACCTTTTAAGACATTAAATTTATTAATCACTATTAAAAGTTAACTTTGCAACCAAAATACTAAAATCAAAAAAGAATTGAATTTCACTAGTTTTAACTTACATCCAAATATTCTTGAGGGCATTGAATCGATGGGCTTCGAAAACCCTACGCCCATTCAGGAACAGGCTATACCTTTAATTTTAGAAGGGAAAGACCTAATTGCCTGTGCACAAACCGGTACTGGTAAAACCGCAGCCTTTGTTCTTCCTATTCTAAGCATAAACGCCAATCAAGCGGCTAACCACAATAGAGTAAACACACTTATAATAGTTCCAACCAGAGAACTTGCATTACAGATAGATCAGCAAGTAGAAGGCTTTGCCTACTTTTCGCCAATCGGATCAATTGCGGTTTACGGAGGAAACGATGGAAGCAACTGGGATAGGCAGCGCGCCGCGCTCGAAAGCGGCTCTGAGCTGGTAATTGCCACTCCAGGCCGACTAATCCAGCACATCCAAATGGGATATGTAAAACTTGACACAATTGAGCACCTTATACTGGATGAGGCAGATAGAATGCTCGATATGGGTTTTTACGACGATATAATGTCGATAATAAAACTTCTTCCAAAGAAGAGACAAACACTGATGTTTTCGGCCACAATGCCTCCAAAGATCAGACAACTGGCAAAAACTATTCTTCATAATCCGGTTGAAATTAGTTTGGCCGTATCTAAACCTGCCGACAACATCCTACAGGCCTTTTATATGGTCGAAAACGAGCAAAAACTGGAACTACTCAACTCTCTGCTCTCGGGAAAAGAATACGTGCAAAGCGTGCTAGTGTTTGCCTCCACCAAATCCGAAGTTAAAAACATAGAACGCAAACTAGTTAATAGCGGAATCAGCGCAAAAGCTATTCACTCCGATTTGGAACAACGAGAGAGGGAAAATGTGCTCCGCGAATTCCGTAACCGGAAAATTCAAATTCTAGTGGCAACCGATATAATATCGCGAGGAATAGATATTGAAGATATCGATTTGGTTGTAAATTACGATGTTCCCATGGATCCGGAGGACTACGTTCACAGAATTGGCCGAACAGCCCGCGCTCAAAGCGATGGCGTTGCCATTACATTTGTTAGCAAAAAACAGAAGGTCCAATTTGACAAAATCGAGAAGTTTTTGAACACCTCTATCTTCAAAATTAAAAACCCACTCAACAGCTAAAGTTTCTGAAAACTTTACGCCTATGTGTTTTTGGTTTAGAATTTGACTAGTTTCACCGAAACTAAACAGACCATTGCAGGGTTGCAGGTCTATGTCGTTAAGTTAATTAGATTCCGCATCAAGAGCGGAATGACAAAGAGGGAGGTAATGCTACCAAACAGTCATTTCCGGCGAAGGCCGGAAATAAAATTTGACCAAGTAAATCTCATACTGAATAGTAAAAGACCTTAAATTAACGACATTGGAATGCGGGTTGCAAAGTGTTGGTTCTATACATTACAACTATTTACAATCATAAATGTTTACTACTAGACTAGAAGTTTGATTATGCCCTCTCGATTAACCAAAAAATATTCGTTCATTAGCCTAATCATTGTTTTAACATTTACATCGCAGGTTCTGCTTTCGCAAACCCTTAGCGGTAAAATTACCGACGAAAATAATAACCCTGTACCCTACGCATCGGTGTACGTAAAGGAAGCCAAGCAAGGAACCACCTCCAACACCGATGGCGCTTACCTAATTAACCTCCCAGAAGGAAACTACAATATAATCTTCAGGTGTTTAGGATTCGAAATCATTGAGAAAAAAACCGAAATTAAACCGGGGCAGAACCAGCTAAACATCATATTACCCGTGAGGCCCTACCAAATTGCACCAGTAACCATTGGATCAAAAAACGAAGACCCCGCATATGGGATTGTTCGCAAAGCCATAGGGATGGCGCCCTACTATCAGAATCAGGTAAAGGAATTCAATGCCGAAGTTTACCTAAAGGGCACCGCAAAAGTAAAAAAGCTCTCATGGCTTGTAAAAAAGGCTATTGGCGACGAAGAGGATGCTCCCAAGGAGGGTCAACTCTACATGCAGGAATCCATAAATACCATACACTTTATTGCCCCGGAGAAATACGAGCAAAAGGTAAAGATGATACGCTCGAACCTTCCCGGCGACAATAGTAGCACCAACAGTATAATGCAATTCCTCAACGCAAGTTTCTATCAACCACAAATAGCCGATATCATACTTCCACTCTCTCCGTATGCGCTAAAGCACTACAACTTTAAGTACGATGGTTTTTCCAGGGCGATAGGGTGATTAACCGGATTAAAGTTATTCCCAAACGCAAAAGCAAACAGTTGGTGGAAGGCTACATGTACATTGCCGATGACTACTATAACTTACACGAGGTTGATTTTAGCGTTGAAACAATTGTAGGGGTTATCAAAATTAAGCAAACATTCGGGGAGGTTGACAGCAATGTTTGGCTGCCCATAAGTCATCATTACGAGATAAATGGCGATTTTATGGGGAGTCAGGGCGATGCGGTTTACATCTCATCAATTAAATACTCCGATATAAAGATAAATACCGACATTAAGGCGCCATCGAACCTTGAACAAAAACAAGCCTTTAGCAAAAAAGAGGAACCAGCCCCAATCGTCACAACAAAGATCAACTCTAAACAGCAGGCAAAAGAAATAAAAAATGCTGAAAAAATTGAGAAATTGATGAGCAAAGAAACATTGAGCAACCGCGAGATGTACGAATTGGCCAAACTGATGGATAAGAAAATAAAACAAGCCGATACCTCGGCCAAATCGTTAGAAATTGTTGATAATACAACAATCACGGTTGACTCTATGGCCCGAAAAGTAGATTCTACCCAATGGAATGCTATGCGCCCTATAGTTTTAAACGCAGAGGAAGTAAAGGTCAACGAATCCATCAACCAAAAGCTATCGCACGAAAAAGATGGTCCCGATGATGATTCGTTAAAATCGGAAGATACAAACCTTGCAATGGCCATACTAATGGGAAAGACATGGCAAAATGAGGATAAAAAACAAAGAATCCGATTCTCGGGGTTGATAAATCCCAACGAGTTCAGGTTTAACACTGTTGATGGCTTTGTAATGGGATCGGCAGTTAGGTACCGGCGGCAGTTCCCCAGCACAACGGTTACGCTGCGGCCATCGGTATCCTACACGTTTTCCAGAAAAATGCCCATGGGAACTATCACCGGAAGTATCACCTATGCGCATAGACAAAGAGGCGTGGCTGGATTCAACGCCGGGATAACCAGCATGGATTTTAACCAGAGTACGGGCATCAGGAATATCACCAACACGGTCTCCTCTCTCTTTTTTGGCCGGAATTACATGAAGCTATTCGAGAACAAATACTTCACAGCGTACAATAGGATTGATGTGGCCAATGGACTTGAGCTGTTCACATCGGCCACCTACTCCATCCGAAATACTCTTGAAAACAACACCCGCTTTATTCTGTACGAACCAAACCGCGATTGGTACACACCCAACTATCCGCAGAACAAACTTATCACCCCGCAAAACCTTGATGATAGCAAGGCGTTTATTGGGAATATACGGGTAAACTACACTCCATTTTATCACTACCGAATTCGCGACAACCGTAAGGTTATGCTGTACTCCAAATTTCCGACATTCAGCGTGCAAACCAAATTTGCCATTCCGGGAATAATGAACTCCAACGCAAATTTTGTTAACCTGGAGGCCTCTATCAATCAAAGTATAAGCACGGGGCCCAACAGTAAGATAGCCTATAGCCTAACCTATGGAGATTTTCTTTCGAAGAAAAACCTATACTTCAACGATTTTGCACACTTCAATACACAAATCACCCCTATTACCGCCCGGCAGTTCAACAACAGCTACCAAGGGCTAAGCTACTATACCCGAAGCACAAACTCCGCTTATGGCGAAATTTTTGTAAACTACACGACTCCGTACCTCGCTCTAAAATACTTACCGTTCCTCAGTAACCGTATATGGCAGGAAAACCTTTACTTTTCGTCGTTAATCACCAAGAACAACAAGCCCTACTACGAGGTGGGTTACTCCATAAGCCAAATTGGAGCAATTGCCAGCGTGGGGGTATTTGCAGGCTTTAATGGCGCGGAGCTCCATAGGGTTAACCTCAAGCTATCGTTACTACTTTCAATAATAGATATGTAGAGATTCTTTCTTGAGGGTGTGTTAAATAATATGGTATATGTTCACACTTTCAGAAAAGGATTTATAATTTTGCATTGATTTTCTTCGGGGCAGGGCGCAATTCCCTACCGGCGGTTAAAGTCCGCGACTCCTCGGCAAATGAGGACTGATTTGGTGAAACTCCAAAACCGACAGTACAGTCTGGATGAGAGAAGAAAAACCTCACAGAATAAGCATATTCATTTAAAGTGAATATGTTTTGCCCTGAAACTTTTATTCTACAAGCACTTAAAAACAGGGTAAAATGAGAACTCTTAAGGATTTTGGAAACAGTTACCACGAACGTGTCGAGAATGCCATTCGTAAACTCCAAAGCGGACAAGGAATCCTGCTGGTTGACGATGAGGATCGAGAAAACGAAGGCGACATTATCTACGCCGCAGAGAAAATGACCGTGAAAGACATGGCCTTAATGATTCGGGAATGTAGCGGAATTGTTTGTCTATGCCTCACCCCCGAAAAAACCGAAAAACTTAACCTCCGGCCAATGGTGGAAAACAACACCAGCAAGAACAAAACCGCATTCACCGTTTCCATCGAGGCTAAGGAAGGAGTTACAACTGGGGTTTCGGCCAAAGATAGAATCTGTACAATAAAAACAGCTATTGCCGAGAATACAAAACCCTCCGACCTCGCCCGTCCAGGACATGTGTTCCCTTTAACCGCAAAAAAGGGTGGAGTATTCGAGAGACGAGGGCATACCGAGGGGAGCATCGATTTGGTAAAACTCGCGGGATTAGGCGATACGGCAGTCCTCTGCGAACTTACCAACGAGGATGGAACCATGGCTCGACTTCCCGAGATAATTGAATTTGCACACAAGCACAGCATGACCGTGGTTACCATTGAGGATATTTACCAGTACCGGAAAAATGTAGCCGATGGCTGTCCCCTAAGAATGGTAGAGAACTGAGCCTCCGGACCTATCCACTTACCTATAACGGCAATTGCTTTACGGGTTAACCCTAGGTAAGTTTTTCACCGAACACAGACTACTGAATAGCCTCCAACAAAGGCTTCGGGGAGAATTTCGACTCTTTGAGCTAGGTTGCCGACTCTTTTTTATAGGATTTCGACTCTCTGAGCTAGGTTGCCGACTCTTTTTTATAGGATTTCGACTCTCTGAGTGAGGTTGTCGACTCTTTTTTATAGGATTAGGACTCTTTGAACTAGGTTGTCGACTCTCTGGTATAGGATTAAGCCCTTCGGGAAAGCAAATCTCCCCTCCGGGCAGCAATTTGCCCCTCGGAACAGCAATTTTCGGAACAAAACAGATTAAACGGGGCTACTCCTCGTCGTCGGAAACCTTGCCCCGACCTTTACCCTCAACAACTACAACAATTTCCCCCTTCACGCCTTTTTGCTCAAAGTGCTGGGCAACCTCGGGTAGGGTACCCCGAACGGTTTCCTCGTGGAGTTTTGTTAACTCACGCGATACGCTAACCTTTCTATCGGCACCAAAAATCTCGGCAAGCTGCGTTAAAAGCTTTGCCAACCGGAATGGCGACTCGTAAAAAACAATTGTACGCTCCTCGTCGCGGAGCGCCTCAAGGCGCTTGTTGCGCCCCTTCTTCTGGGGCAAAAAACCCTCGAATAGGAATCTATCGCATGGCAAACCGCTGGCCACAAGCGCCGGAATAAATGCCGTTGCACCGGGGAGGCATTCCACCTCGATGTCCTGCTCAACACAGGTTCTAACCAGCAAAAATCCGGGATCGGAAATTCCGGGCGTACCAGCATCGGAAATTAGGGCTACGGTTTCCCCGGCCTTTATGCGCTCCGCAATAAACTCAACGGTTTTGTGCTCGTTAAACTTATGATGCGATTTAAGCGGAGTATCAATCTGCAGATGGTTAAGCAAATGGCTACTGGTGCGGGTATCCTCGGCTAAAATAAACGATGCCGATTTAAGAACCTCAATGGCCCTTAGGGTAATATCGCCAAGGTTGCCTATGGGGGTTGGAACTATATAGAGCTTTGACATGCTAGTTGATGGTTGTTCGTTGATAGTTGTTTGTTGATGATGTTGTGTCGGTTTTTATAGTTTATCCGCTGCATTCCGACTTCTTCCCGGTCACTTGTCACTCTTGTCACCTTAAATAAACTTCCGCCTTACCAAATCAATAAACTTAACCGCAGACTCATTATCCTCGGGCCATTGAAAGTTATCCTGCAGGAAGATGATTGCATCGTTTAAATCGGAAAGCGAGTTCAAATGACCGATTGTTTCGGCGTAACGGACCGAATCGCCATCGAATAGCTCCTTGGTGAAAAGGAACTTATCGTTAATACCAATGGCCTTGGCCAAATCGCTTATGGGCTTATTCTGCAATTTGGAGGAAACATCTTTTTTGGCGGAGTGCTCGGCAATAATCTCGTTCCGGAACTTCTGCTTTCCTTTGAATTTCTCGGCAAGAATCTCGCCCTGAGCATGCTCTTCGGTGTCGTGAGTATCTAACTCAACAGGCTTTGCTTCCTTTTGAACATGAACCTTCGGTTGTGAAACAATTTCTGTTTTCTCGGGTTTCGCAATAGGCTCTTCAATTCTAAGCATATCCTCCTCTATTAAGGTTGATTTAGGCTCCACCCTAACGGATTCCCGAACAGCTTCGGGCTGTTTTACCACTCTCTCCGTACGCACCTCGTCCCTTTCGGGCATTGCACTATCCACCGATTTCCCGGTAAGCAAGCATTCATAGGCTTTTGCCAACTTAGTTAGAATGATATCGCGCTCAATTGTTGATAACTTTTCGAAACTAATTGCCCGCTCAATTAACTCGTTTGCCTCAGATATTCTGGCTTTTGCATTCTTTAAGTGTTCCATATCCGCTTACTATAAATAATCCGGTTCAAAAATAAGTTTTATTACATTTGTATGTAAATCTAACGTAAATAATTCATTTTTCTTCGCATGCCTTTTCTGGAAAATTCTGTAAGCGGTAAACGTAAAGGGTGGATCGAGGTTGTTGCCGGATCAATGTTCTCGGGCAAAACCGAGGAGCTGATACGCCGACTTAAACGCGCAAAATACGCCAAACAACGGGTCGAAATTTTTAAACCACAGATCGATACCCGCTACTCGGAGCAAGAGGTAGTGTCGCACGATGCTAATTCGATTCTGTCTACGCCGGTATCGTCATCCGGGAACATTCTGCTGTTAGCCCATAACGTTGATGTGGTAGGAATTGACGAGGCACAATTCTTCGACATGAATCTCCCGAACGTTTGCAACCAGTTGGCCGATCAGGGAATTCGGGTTATCGTTGCCGGGCTCGATATGGACTTCCGCGGAAAACCTTTTGGCCCAATGCCCAATTTAATGGCCATTGCCGAGTACGTTACCAAGGTTCATGCAATTTGTGTTCACTGCGGCGATTTAGCCCACTACTCGCACCGCACCACCGATACCGAAAAACTAGTCCTGCTTGGCGAAACTGATGTTTACGAACCGCTTTGCAGGCTTTGCTACAACAAGGTTTTAGCAGAGGGCAAAAAGGTAAAAAATGACAAGTGACAAGAGTGACGAGGTGACAGCAGATAACAGACATCTTAACTAAACACTACAGGTATACATGCCCAAGGAAGTAAGTTTCAGAATAAGCAAAATTCAATTCTGGGCTATCACCCTGCTGATACTTATTCTCCCAATATCCTCGAAATACAAACTAATTCTATTTGGCGGTAAGGCCAAAGGCACTGTTGTAGCGCATCAAAAGGTAGCAACCGGTTTTTCGAGGCTGAGCGGATACGATACCTACGCGGTTATTGAGTTCAAAACCGATTCGGTTACCGTAAGAATGTACGGCCCCGAAAATTTTGAGTACGAAATAAACGATAAACTCACAGTATTTTACAATAAACAGAATCCCAAGCAATGTATGGTTTTTAATGTTGCCTACCTATACACCTCGTCAAGTGCAATTATTCCGTATGTGCTTTTGCTAATTTGGATTGCTTTCTATTTATCGTTTAAAGAAAAAAAACAGATACGTTAGTGTTCATACGAGCCCAACCTGTTTATCCTATTCTCCAATTGATTTAGCGTATTCCTTCTCGAAAAAACAGTAATCATTTCCATTTCACTGCGAACTACAATACTCTCCCTAAGGAAAAAATTAAAGAACCGGCCTATTTTTGTTTTCCTATTATAAGTTGTCTCATTGCCAATCTTTTTAGTAGCAATGTATCCCTTTGAAAGTATAATTTCATCTAGATGATCATTACATTTAGCCACACACTCAGAAGCCGTTATGCATAAAGCTCCATTCTTATTAAAAGCAGCCTGAATCACTGAAAAAATTAAGGTGTAACCAACAAGCACTATCCATTGTTTCTCAATAAGGGATAAGAAAGATTTCCCAATTACTAGGCTCATAACAAAGGTAACGGCAATAAATAAAATAAGGGCAAATACCGTAAATAGTAGAAAATCAATGAATGAGAATTTAAGTAGTTTTTTATGCATAAAACTGTCATTTTAAAAGGTTAATACTTACCATAAAACAGGCGCAGGGTTTTAATTCATTGTACTATCAAAGTTAATTTTTATTTTAAACTGAAAAACATTGTCCACTTTAAAATTATGCACAATGGCCATTTCGGGCAGCCTCTTTCAGGTATAGCGACCCTGAAAGGTCTTTGCTGATGAAAAAATAACTGACAGCGTTCGAAGAACCTGTCAGAGTATGGAGATTTAAATAGAAAGTATTGGGACAATAGGATTATTCATATAAAAACTTTCGAAAATCTTTAAGCCTAGAGCTGAATTCAACTTTTCAAATTCACATCTTATAGTTACCTTTGCCCGCTCAAAAAACTAACCCAAAATCGCAACCATTCATTTGTATTATGTTGAAAACCACCTATTCTGATTGCAGCCTAGTAAATTAATTTTAAGTATAAATAATGATTACAGTTTCTGACATTGCCATTCAGTTCGGCAAAAACGTGCTATTCCAGGATGTAAACCTTAAGTTCACACCGGGCAATTGCTATGGTATAATCGGTGCAAACGGTGCGGGAAAGTCCACTTTCCTTAAAATGATTTGCGGCGACATTGATGCTACCCGTGGTTCAATTTCGTTTGGTCCAGGCGAACGGCTCTCGGTTCTTCGCCAGAACCACTTCCAGTTCGATGAGTACGATGTGCTCACCACCGTGCTAATGGGGCATTCTCATCTCTGGGATATAATGACCGAGAAGAATGCCATCTACGCCAAGCCCGATTTTACCGATGCCGATGGAATACGCGCCTCGGAGCTGGAGGAGAAATTCGCAGAGATGGATGGCTGGAATGCCGAAAGCGATGCAGCAAGCCTTTTAAGCGGTTTAGGTGTTACCGAGGATTTGCACTATAAGCAGATGAAGGATCTTAGCGGCAAGCAGAAGGTAAAGGTTCTTTTGGCACAAGCTCTTTTCGGAAAACCCGATAACCTCCTGCTCGATGAGCCCACCAACGACCTCGACCTCGAAACGGTTAACTGGCTGGAGGGCTACCTCTCCAATTTCGACAACACAGTATTGGTAGTCTCGCACGACCGTCACTTCCTCGACTCAATCTGTACGCATATTGTCGATATTGATTTTGGAAAGGTTCAAATGTTCTCGGGTAACTACAGTTTCTGGTACGAGAGTAGCCAGCTGGCAGCACGCCAACTGCAAAATCAGAATCGTAAGGCAGAGGAGAAACGCAAGGAGTTGCTCGAATTTATTGCCCGTTTCAGCGCAAACGTATCGAAAAGCAAGCAAACCACCAGCCGCAAAAAGATGATTGAGAAACTCAACATCGAGGAGATCAAACCATCGAATAGACGATATCCGGGTATTATTTTCACCCCCGACCGCGAGCCTGGCAACAGTATTCTGGAGGTTAAGGGTCTTAGCAAAAGCATCGATGGCGATTTGCTATTCAAGGATCTTTCGTTTACGGTTGAAAAAAACGATAAAATTATATTCCTTTCGCACGATCCCAGGGCAATGACCGCCCTCTTCAAGATACTTAAAGGACATATAGAACCCGATGCTGGTACGTTTGAGTGGGGACAAACCATAACCAAGGTGTACCTGCCACTGGAGAACGAGCATCTTTTCGAAAAGCCCATTACACTTGTGGATTGGCTGGCTCAATACTCCACCGATACCAGCGAACTGTACCTAAGAGGCTATCTGGGCAAAATGCTTTTCTCAGGCGAGGATATCTACAAAAAAGTGAATGTTCTTTCGGGCGGCGAGCGCATGCGCTGTATGATTGCCCGCATGATGATTCGCAATGCCAACGTGATGATTCTGGACACCCCAACCAACCACCTCGATTTGGAATCCATTCAGGCTTTCAACAACACACTGATTAAGTTCAAGGGGAATGTGCTAATGTCGTCGCACGACCACGAGTTTATTCAAACAGTTTGTAACCGTATTATCGAAATTGGGCCTAAAGGCTCCATTGACAAAACAATGGATTACGACGATTATATTCTTGATGAGAAACTAAAGGAGCAACGAAGACTACTGTATTTCTAATATTTATTTATTCATAATACTGATGCCTGAAAAATACAACCACTGTACAAATTTTTCAGGCATCATCATTTAAATTAATCCTCCGGAATAACCACCGGGAAATCGTAATCGAACTTTAAAAAGTTTGGTTTACCAACGATATAGTGCATATAATCCAAGTAAGAATCCGAGAACCTGAATTTGTTAATATCATAGTAGTCCATTGGCAGCGGTTTATTGCATATATCGCCCATATCAATTGAGGTTGTGTTAAACTCCTCCAGCTCCTGAAAGTGAACCATTTTCTTCATCACTGGCATCTGCCCATAATCCTCGCGGAGTAGTAGGTCAACTACCTTATCGGCAAGGGTTGTGGTTAAGCGACGGTCGTATAACCGGCATTCGCCCGAACGGGCGTAGTAACCTGTTGCCTCGGCACGCGCCTGAATGCCTAGTTTATTGGTGATTTCGGAAGCAATCACACCACTTATTCCTCCAAAACGGGGATGTCCAAACTCATCAACCTCGGAGCTGGCAAATACAAAATCTGTCTTATCCTTAACTGGATCGTACCATTTAACCCCTTCGGAAACCGATATAACCAACGATTTTTTGGGAGAGCGCATATAGGCCTCCTTTACGCTTTCAAGGAAAAAATCTTTCCGCTCCTTCGTAATTTCAACCTCAGGTATCAAGGCCATTTCGGCGCCACCACAGGCTGCACCACCATTTAACCACCCGGCATCACGACCCATGACCTCCAAAAGAATAATCCTTGAATGCGATTCAGCTGTAGTCCTAATACGAGCCGCATACTCCATCACACCCTTTGCCGCCGATGGGAATCCAGGGCAAAGTACAGTTTCAATATCATACCCATTGTATGAATGAATAGTTCTTGTGCTTAAATCATTATCTATAGTTTTTGGAAATCCTATTACAGGAATTCCATGCAACTCGTATAATTTCTTAGCTACACCATTAGTATCATCACCTCCAATAGTAACAATCACATCTATTTTATACCTCTCTAAATTTTTAAGAATTTGAGGAACCCTATCCTCGGGATTTTTAGCTGTTGGAAAAGGATTTGTTCTGCTTGAACGCAACGCCGTACCGCCGTAAAACCCATCGTAGGGCTGGTTAGTTAAATCCAATACATCGCCATTCCCTAAAAGACCTTTCCAGCCATGCCTAATCCCGTAAACTTTGTAGCCTAAAAAGGATGCCCTGTTCCGAATTGCCTCGATGCTCGAATTTATTGCGGGAGTATCGCCCCCTCCTGTAAGTATTGCTAGAGTTTTGCCATGAAAAAGTTTGTGTTCGAATCGCATGGATATTGGTTTTGATTTTTTTGAGAATGCCTATGTTTACAAAAATAGAAAAATAATTCAACGTCAAATTATGGAATTTGTCATAGTATACTATTTTAAAATAGTTATGCCTCTTTATGAAATAAAATCTAATCAATAAAACTATTTTTGCAATAACAAATAATGGTTTTCCAAAATGCTACACTTCACTGCTTCAGAAATTGCACAAATTGTCAATGCGAAGTTAATTGGCAATCCCAACACAAAAGTATCCCATTTAACTATCGATAGCCGAACACCTAGCGGCGGTAATGGTACTTTGTTTGCCGCAATTGTTGGTCAACATCACGATGGGCATAAATTTATTGGGGATCTGTACAATTTTCAGAATGTTAGAGTGTTCTTGGTGAGTAAAACCGAGACTTTCTCCGATTTATACCCCGATGCTACGTTCATTGTTTGCAGTAATACCTTGGAGGCATTACAAAAACTCGCCGCATTCCATAGGAATCAATTCAACTATCCAGTAGTTGGAATTACTGGTAGTAATGGAAAAACCATTGTAAAGGAATGGCTCAATCAACTTTTATCGGGCGATTATAGAATTGTTCGAAGCCCTAAGAGCTTTAATTCGCAGGTAGGTGTTCCGCTCTCGGTTCTGCAAATGGACCAGAACTTCCATCTGGGAGTTTTTGAGGCAGGAATCTCGATGGTAGGCGAAATGGATAAACTCCAACCCATCATTAACCCTGAAATTGGGATCTTTACCAATATTGGCCTACCACATCAGGAGAATTTTACAGGTATAGCCCAAAAAGTAACTGAAAAACTAAAGCTGTTTAAATCCACAAAGCAGCTGGTCTACTGCTCCGATCACACTGACGTTGACAATGAGATCAAACTCCAAATCGATAAAAGCAAAACCCAACTGTTTACCTGGGGGTATAATCCCAATGCAAATGTCAGGGTAAAAAAGATTGAAGTCGACGACAAATCATCAAAAATCAGCATAGACTACAAAAACACGCCTTTTACTTTTAGCATCCCTTTCTCAGATAAAGCATCCATTGAGAATGCCATGCATTGCCTTTGTTTAATGCTAATACTAAATATCGATTTCAAAACCATTGAGCAACGCATGGCAAAACTCACACAGGTTGCAATGCGACTGGAGCTGAAGGAGGGTATCAACAATTGCTCAATTATAAACGATAGCTACAACTCCGATATCGGCTCACTAAAGGTTGCTTTGGATTTTCTGGTTCAGCAAAAGCAGCATAGCAACAGAATCCTTATCCTTTCGGATATAATGCAGAGCGGCTTAAAACCCGAAACGCTTTACTCCGAGGTAGCCAGCCTGGTTAAAGAGAAAGGCATTAGTAAAATTATTGGCATTGGAACCGAGATTTCGAAATTTCAGAATCTTTTTTTGGTTGATAAAGAATTCTACGACGACACTACCGAGTTCCTACAAAACTTCTCGCGTCGTCAAATAAGCAATTCGGCCATTCTGATTAAAGGAAGTCGAAGTTTCCATTTCGAACGCATATCGGCAATCCTGGAGCAGAAAAGCCACAGAACGGTTCTTGAGGTAAATATCAACTCGCTGGTTCACAACCTGAACTTTTACCGAAGTAAACTAAAGCCAAACGTTAAACTGATGGCCATGGTTAAAGCATTCTCGTACGGTAGCGGATCGTTCGAGATTGCCAACCTATTACAGTTCCATAGGGTCGATTACCTAGGTGTTGCCTTTGCCGATGAGGGCGTTGCCCTTCGCGAAGCAGGAATATCGCTGCCAATAATCGTGCTGAATCCATCATTTGGAACGTATGAACTAATGATTGAGTATGAGCTGGAACCCGAAATATATAGTTTCACTGGTTTAAAAGAATTTATTGCCGCTATAGATAGAATGGGTGTTAGTAGTTACTCCATTCATATTAAAATTGATAGCGGGATGCACCGGCTGGGCTTCACTCCCGATCAAATACCCGAACTGGTTGCAATGCTACAGCAAAGCAAAATGATTAAGGTGAAAAGCATTTTCTCGCATCTTGCAGCTAGCGATGAAACTGAGCACGATAAATTCACCCAGCACCAAATTGACACTTTTGCGAATGCATGCAGCCAAATTGCTCAGAGTATTGGCTACACTCCAATCAGACATATTTTAAATACCGGAGGAATTGAGCGCTACCCTAATGCGCAATTCGATATGGTTCGATTAGGAATTGGACTTTACGGAATCAGTTCAACGCAACAAGAAAAACTGTTACCCGTAAGTACTCTAAAAAGCAGGGTTATTCAGGTTAAGCATATCAATGAAGGCGAAACCGTTGGTTACAGCCGCAAAGGAAAAGTTACACACCCAACAACCGTAATAGCAATTCCTATTGGCTATGCCGATGGCTTAAACCGAAAACTTGGCAATGGCGTTGGCAAAGTGCTTGTTAAAGGAAAACTTGCACCAATCATTGGAAATATCAGCATGGACACCTGTACCATTGATGCCACTGGGATTGACATTGCCGAAGGCGATGAGGTGACAATTTTTGGAGCCAACCCAACCATATACGATGTGGCTAAAGCGCTGGAAACAATTCCATACGAAGTGTTGACATCGATATCGCGACGGGTAAAGCGAATCTACTATCAGGAGTAGGAATACGATTGACGATTATCAGTTGTGTGCTATGAGTATTAGTTGAATGCAACTTCTGCTAATCTTAAACTCTCAACAGGCAACGCTTATTTACTACCCTAAATCGCTAATACGTTCCAGTTTATATTGATCAAGAATCTTAATTCTACGACCATCAAGTTCTATAACGCCCTCATCGGAAAAACTAGATAGGGTTCTAATCGCGTTTGATGTAGTCATGTTCGACAAATTGGCCAAATCCTCACGCGAAAGGTAAACCTTTAAGGTTTTGCTATCATCCTCAAAGCCATAAGTATCACGCAAAAATACCAGAGATTCAGCCAAACGACCCCGAATGTGCTTCTGGGTCAATGTAACGGTTCTATTGGTTGAAAAGCCCAACTCGGTGGCAACTGATTTTAGGATATGAAGGGTCAACTCTGCATTGTGTTTAAGAATATCCATAAAGATATCCCTATCGATTGAGCAAACTACAGAATCCTCCAAAGCCTGGGCTGTTGCACTGTAATTTTCGTCAGCAAAAAGAGCCCGGTAACCAATAAATCCAATAGGTTTTGCCATCCGAACAATTTGATCGCGCCCACCAACCCCTTCCTTATAGAGTTTTACCTTTCCTCGCGATAAACAAACCAATCCTGCAGGTTTATCGCCTTCCCGGTATATAATTTCGCCCTTACGGACATGCATGCATGAAAAATTACTGTGAATCTTTTCCCGCTCTTCAGGTTTTAAATTTGGGAAAAGACCGCATACACCTTCGAAAACGTTTTCGATATCGATATGATGCTGAGCCATGATACAACATTTCTGATTTATGCTTCAAAATTATAATTTTTTATGCTTTGAAACATTTATTTAACAAAAGTTTTGATTTTATAGACAAATAAGGCTCTTGGATCCATTCAAGAGATTCATATTCTGATGGTTGAAAAAAACACAAACTACGAATCCTGCTGCCGACGGCCTAACTTTGAGGCTATAATACTCACCATAAATATTTGAAAGGCATGAAAAAGCATCAATGGTAAAAGAATAATACCGATAGACATAGATCCAGAAAAAAGTATTTTAGAGAAAACCGTACCATGCACCAACGATTTTTTAGTTCCACAAAACTGCGCAGTTATACGATCCTCGATATTGAATCCAAGCCGCTTAGATAGGAAACCAGTAATAAGGAACATCGTCCAGAATAAACTAATAGTAATTGCAAAAATCAACAGCAAATCGAATACATTGACCACACTAAACACCTTATTTTCAAACGATCCTGCAAAACTTTTATAAATAATAAGTAGAATGACTGATTTGTCGAACAAGGAAAGGTATTTACTATGTTTTACGGCATACTTGCCAAAGTAACGCTGTAAAACAATTCCCGCAATCACTGGCAAAAGAATCTCTATCACCAATTTAAAGTAAATGCTACCCAAATTAAAATCGCCCACGGCATGCTGTAAAAAAAGCCCCATCCACAATGGCGTAATTATTATTCCCAATAATCCAGAGATACTTGCATTAAAAATTGCAGCGGGAATATTCCCTTTAGCAATGGACACCATCACTACCGAGGAGGACACTGTAGATGGCAATGCTGCAAGGAAAAGGAATGAAAGCCATAAGTTATAACCATGATCGGTTTGTATAAATGGCAGAAATAGCAAGACAACCAAAGGGAAAATAAGAAAAGTGGAAAACTGAACCAGCAAGTGTAGTTTCCAGTTCCTAAGGCCATACCTAATTTTTTCGGGGCTAAGCCGAAGACCATAGAAGAAAAAAATCAACGAAGTCCCAATGCTGCCTATCAAATCGAGTGGAACTGGGCTATCATTTCCTCCCCAATGGGGTTGTAAATAGGCAATTGCTACAACAGCGATAATAGCAAGAACATAATTATCGATCTTCACCTTTGTTTTCAACATCGAAACGTTTTCGTACCCATTAGATAGTACTACCACTTAGCCACCAACGGCATTTTACGACCAAAACCAAATGCCTTGGATGATACCCGAAGAATTGGAGGTGCCTGGAAACGTTTATACTCATTCAAATTAACCATCCTAACAACCCGGTTAACGGTATTTGCATCGAATCCCTTTGCAATTATAGTTTCTGCACCAAGCTGTTGTTCAATGTATGCAAACAGAATACTATCGAGCAAATCGTATGGTGGCAAGGAGTCCGAATCTTTTTGATCGGGTCTTAACTCTGCTGACGGGGGTTTTACGATACTATTCAAAGGAATAACCTCATCATCCTTGTTGATATACCTAGCCAAACGGTACACATCGGTTTTGTAAACATCGCCTAAAACACTTATGGCGCCATTCATGTCGCCGTAAAGCGTTCCATATCCCACCGCTGCCTCGCTTTTATTGGATGTATTCAGGAGCAAATGCCCAAACTTATTGGAGATTGCCATCAATAACGATCCTCGAATCCTAGCCTGAATATTCTCCTCGGTGATATTCTCCTGAAGTCCGCTAAACACAGGCTGTAATTGATTCCGAAAGGAATCAAAAATTGGCTGAATACTAATAGTGTCGTGTTGAACCCCTAATTTATCGGCAAGCGCCAAAGCATCGTCGATTGAATGCTGCGATGAATACTGCGATGGCATTAGCAAAACCCTTATCGACTCAGAACCCAGCGCTCGCTGAGCGAGCGCTAAAACAACTGCCGAATCTATTCCTCCCGACAAGCCAAGCGTTGCCTTTGTAAAACTCATTTTACCAAAGTAATCGCGAATACCCATAACCAAGGCATCGTGAATTCGGGCTATTCTTTTGGTATCATCACTTGAATCGAAAGTGTTTGCTGATTTCGCACTGCTCAACTCATTGGTGTCGATAATCAGAAAATCCTCCTCGAAACTCTTGAGCTGATGTATTACATTGCCTGATGAGTTCAACACCATTGAACCGCCATCAAAAAGCAACTCAGTATTACCGCCAACCTGATTAACATAGATTACGGGCAACCCGTAACGGGCAACGTTACTTCTAAAAACCTCGAGCCTACGCTCCTCGCTATTATAGCTAAATGGCGACGCTGCAATGTTCACTATTATTTTGGGATTGAGCGCTGCCAATGTCTCCATAGGAGATGTACGGTAGAGCATTTCCCTCCCAAAGGATGAGGTAACAGGCTGATCGTCCCATAAATCTTCACAAATAGTAATTGCTATACGCTTACCACCAATACTTGCAATGGAATACTGATCGGTATTGGGTTCAAAGTAACGATACTCATCAAAAATATCGTAATCGGGCAAAAGTGACTTATGGTGTACACTTACAATTCTTCCTTCCGATAACACGTATGCCGAGTTGTAAAGCATCTTTCCTTTGGCATTAGTGTTTATACTCGGTGCTCCTACAATGGCTACTATACCAATACAATGCTTGGCAATTGCATGAACGGAAGCATTACATTTTTCAATAAATTCCTTGTGTTCCAACAAATCGTGTGGAGGGTAACCGCAAATTCCCAACTCCGAAAAAACTATTAAATCTACCCCAGACTGTTTCGCTTTACCGATTGAATCAATCATATTGGCCACATTCAGGTCAAAATGATTCACGGTAAAATTAAGCTGGGCGAGGGCTATTTTCATCTAGTTACTATTTAAAAAACGATACCAATTCTTAATGAGATACACTGCGATGTTATAGAGCCATTATCTAAATCAAGAAATTTAGATAAACCACTTGTAAAGCTTGCTCCTATCTGCAATGCACTTTCATCGCCTAACGAGTACTCCATTCCAGCACCAATATAGTAAGATACAAAAGCCAACACAAAATTGTCGGAAGCTGTTTCCCTTTCTACATTGTTCTTTTCCTCCCAGGCAAACCCTTTTAATCTAAAGTTACCCTTAAGGCCAATATTTGCATAGTAAGTTGAGTAGCCAATTTGATTAGTCCTAAATTTAAAGCCGACTGGCAAGGTTATATACTGCGCCTTAAATTTAACATTGTTCCCAGCGGCAACCTGGTAAGAACTATCGCGAGTTTCTAACTTAAAGGATTCGGAAAATCTGATATTTCCACCTAAACTGTTAATGGAAAGCCCAGTGGAAAATGCATAGCGTTTTGCAAAATACTTATCGGCACTGAACCCAACATTAAGGCTTGCTACAGGACCGTTTGGATCGTACTTTTTTGTATCGGAGCTGAACCACGATAGTTGAGGATCGGCAAAAACCCCAAAACTAAACTGCGCTTTAACGTGATTCGATACAATTAAAAATACAACTACAATAATGCTTAATCGTGTTTTCATTTCGTAATTTTTTGTTTTACCACACGTAATTTCACTCTATTAGCAAACGCAAAAGTAACCAAATTTAATAGATTGTGTATTCAATAAATCTGTTAGTTTAAATTGACATTAATTCCATACAATTGCTACATTTGCTCATATTTTTAACGTGAGTTGAAGAACAACATTGTTTGATAACAATTTATTCTTATCGAAAAATGATTGCTTACCCCAATGCAAAGATCAACATAGGACTTAATATCGTTGCCCGACGCAGCGATGGTTACCATGACATATCGACACTATTTTACCCAATAAAGGGACTTAAAGACATTCTGGAAATAGTGATTGACGAAAGTCTGCAAGAGTCTATTTCTTTTACTCAAACAGGTGCAACAATAGATTGTGATCCTGAGAATAATCTCTGCATAAAGGCTTTTCAACTAATAAATCGAGTACATTCACTTCCACCCATGGCTATGCACCTGCATAAAATAATACCAACAGGAGCAGGGCTTGGAGGTGGTTCGTCCGATGGCGCCTTTGCACTAAAAGTAATCAACAGCCTAGTCGGAAGTCCATTTTCGAATGAACAACTAAGCGAAATGGCACTTGAACTTGGTAGCGATTGTCCTTTTTTTATAACCAATGAACCCCGCATTGGCAATGGTCGTGGTGAAAAATTAAAACCAATAGATGTAGATCTTTCAGGATTCTCCATCCTACTGGTGAATCCAAAAATACACGTCAATACAGGGAAGGCCTATGCTCTCTCAAATCCCAAACCGTGGGAAGTGGAACTTGAAATACTCCTTAAGCATGAAATATCAAAGTGGAAGGACTATGTTGTAAACGATTTTGAAAAAGTTGTATTCACACAATACCCAGAAATTGAGAAGATCAAACTAGAGCTGTACAAACTAGGCGCTGTTTATGCAGCAATGTCCGGTAGCGGATCTACTGTTTTTGGTTTGTTCAAAACATTGCCAAGTATCGATAACCAATTTGATGATTACTTTACCAAATTGGTCAATCTATAGGCTACTCTATTAAATAAAAAAGGGGACTTAACGTCCCCTTTCGCATATCAATCAATAAACATCTTAGTCTAAAACTACCATTACAAACCCTTTACTTACTCTATCGCCAGGCTTAACATTCACCTCTTTTACGGTAGTATTAAGTGGAGCAATAATTCTGTTATGCATTTTCATGGCATCCAGAATAACCATAATATCGCCTTGCTTTACCTGTTGACCAGCCTTAACCTTCACATCAACGATGGTACCAGGTATAAAAGCAGTTAACGTTTTATTATCAAGTTTACTTAATGACATATTACTAATTGGTTTTTATTCGTTTGATTTTAACATTTTACATTAGCCACACTTACATCCTAGAATGGAGGTATTCCATGCTTCTTAGATGGACGATCGGCAACCTTTGTGCTCGATACCTCTAAAGCGTGTAGTAAAAGTTTACGTGTTTCATATGGTTCAATCACCATATCAATATACCCCTTAGCAGCAGCCACATAAGGATTAGCAAACTTCTCCTTGTACTCTTCAACCTTCAAACGGCGCATTTCATCAGGACTTTCAGCCTCCGTAATTTCCTTACGGAAAATAATATTCGCAGCTCCCTCTGGCCCCATAACAGCAATTTCCGCACCTGGCCAAGCAAATACGAAATCAGCACGTAGGTGACGGGAACTCATGGCGATATAACCTCCACCGTAAGCTTTACGAAGAATCACAGTCATCTTAGGCACTGTTGCTTCGCTATATGCATAAAGCAACTTTGCCCCATGGCGGATTACACCTGCATGTTCCTGATCAATACCTGGTAAGTAGCCAGGAAGATCGACTAATGTACAAAGTGGAATGTTGAATGCATCGCAGTAGCGGATAAAACGAGCGGCCTTATCGGAACTATCAACATCAAGTACACCGGCCATAACCATAGGCTGGTTTGCAACAAAGCCAACTGTTTCGCCATTCAAACGGCCAAAACCGATAACAATATTTGCAGCCCACATCTCCTGTATTTCAAAGAAATCGGAGTCATCAACAATCGCACGAATTACATTACGAACATCGTATGGTTGCTTTGGATCGCCTGGTACTATTTCGTTGATGTTTAAAATTGGCTTGGGATCCTTAGGCTCGAACCTGCGAGCTTTACGGTTATTATTCCAAGGAATAAAGGTGATAAGTTTTTTGATTTGTTCAAAACACTCAAATTCGCTTTCGGAATAGAAATGTGCATTTCCAGTGATCATAGCATGGACTTTTGCGCCACCTAAATCTTCCTGAGAAATTTCCTCACCCAGAACCGATTTAATAACTTCAGGTCCAGTAATGAACATCTTGGAAATTTTATCTACCACAAAAACGAAATCGGTTAAAGCTGGAGAATAAACAGCACCACCAGCACATGGCCCTAGAATTACAGAAATTTGAGGGATAATACCACTCGAGAGCGTATTACGCCAAAAAATCTCACCGTACCCGGCCAAAGAGTTAACACCTTCCTGAATACGAGCACCACCAGAGTCGTTAATTCCAATCAATGGAATTCTCATGCGTAGCGCATAGTCCATAATTTTTGTAATCTTGCGGGCATGCATCGATCCTAACGAACCGCCAGCAACGGTAAAATCCTGTGCAAAAACTGCAACCGGAGCACCATAGATAGTCCCAGTACCTATGATAACGCCATCGCCATGCAGTACCTTACCGTCCATCCCAAAGTCACGGGCATCATGCTCTACAAACATGTCGTACTCGTTGAACGAGTCCTCATCGAGTAGCGCAATAATACGTTCGCGGGCAGTTAACTTGCCCATAGCAACTTGTTTTGCTACGGCCTGTTCTCCTCCACCCTGAAGAACTTCCTCCTTGCGCTTTTTTAACTCTTCAATTTTGTTTTTTAAAGGCATAGATTTGTTTGTTAGTTACTAATTTAGTGTGCCACCAAAAATTTTCGAATAGAAAATGAATTGCAACATTACGAAAACATCGCCATATATAAAAGATTTTAAGGCTTTTTTTGCCCAAAACAAAAGACAAGTAATTGTTTTTCAGAAAATTAAACCCAAACAGCTGTTTAATGCAAATTTATTTAGGTGCAATTCTATAAAGTCCGATAGCAACGAATGCAAAAATAAAGTTGGGCAACCATACTGAAAGTAATGGGCTTAAATGGCCACCTACCGCAAACATTGTTGAGAATCGCATAAATAGAATATAGGTAAAACTGATCGCTAGCCCCAGTCCAATATGTAAACCGATTCCCCCTCGAACCTTTTTGGATGATAGTGAAACACCTATCAAGGTTAGTATAAATGCAGAGAACGGGTAAGCAAAACGGCTATACTTTTCTATCAATAACATTTCAATATTGTCGGCACCTTGAAGTTTTTGTTCAGCAATAAAATCGTTCAATTCAAAAAGGTTCATTGTTTCAATAACATTTAACCTACGGTTAAAATCCTTCGGGGTGATATAAAAAGATGTGTCAATGCTCTCTCCCTTGGTAATTATCTCACCGTTCTCGTTATAGTCCCTGATATAATATTTTTTTACAGTCCATTGCTGTTTTGTAGAATCCCATTGGGCGTAATCCGAAATCAATTTCGATTTTAATTCTCCACTATCAAACTTTTCAATAGATAAGTTATAGGCTATTTGGCTATAACTATTGTACGAACGCATATACACGAATACCCCTGGACGAACCTGTTTATGAATATTCCGTTCGGAACTCTCATAGGGTTTCTTTATGTACTTATTCTCAAAGTCAATCCTGACGCCATTTGCAGGTGGAATAATAAAACTATTTAGAACGAATGAGAAAATTGCAATAATAGTTGCCGAAACCAAATAGGGATACATTAATCGTTTAAAGCTAACACCACTGCTGAGAATTGCAATAATTTCAGTGTTGTAAGCCATTTTTGAAGTGAAGAATATTACCGCGATGAATATGAACAGAGAACTGAATAAGTTGGCAAAATATGGGATGAAATTAAGGTAATACCTAAAAATTATATCACTTAGTGGAGCACCCTTCTCCATGAAATCATCTATTTTCTCCGAAATATCAAATATCACAGCGATACCTACTATCAACAAAATTGCGTAAAAATAGGTGCCTATGAATTTACGAATGATGTATAAATCGAGCTTCTTCATTGACCAATTATATTCAGGTGCTAAATTACCATTTTCTATAAACGTGTCGAAAGTTTTTTTACCATTTGATTCTTCCAGGTAACAAAATCTCCCGCCAATATATGTTTCCTTGCCTCACGAACCAACCATAAATAAAAACCCAGATTATGTATGCTTGCAATTTGCGGGCCAAGCATCTCCCCTGCTATAAACATGTGCCTCAGGTATGCTTTAGTGTAACGTATGTCAACAAAAGTTACGCCAAGCGGATCGATAGGCGAAAAATCATTCTTCCACTTCTGGTTTCTTAGGTTTATAATTCCCTCCGAAGTAAAAATCATTCCATTTCGACCATTTCGAGTTGGCATTACACAATCAAACATATCAACCCCAAGTGCTATTCCTTCCAAAATATTTTCGGGAGTTCCCACACCCATAAGGTAACGCGGTTTCTCTTTAGGAAGAATTGCATTAACCACGTCTATCATCTGATACATTACCTCAGCAGGCTCGCCAACAGATAATCCACCAATTGCATAGCCATCGCGGTTATACCGCGCAACATTTTCGGCTGCACGCCTACGCAAATCGGGGTAAACACAGCCCTGTACAATGGGCATTAACGTTTGATTATATCCGTATTTTGGCTCTGTAGAATCGAACCGATCAATGCAACGCTTCAACCACTGTTCGGTTAGGTCAAGCGATTTACGCGCATAATCGTACTCAGCATCGCCCGGAGGGCACTCATCGAATGCCATTATAATATCGGCACCAATAGTCCGCTGAATGTCCATTACTCCTTCGGGAGTAAAAAAATGAGGAGAACCATCGATATGCGAACGGAACGATGCCCCTTTTGCGCTTAACTTTCGATTATCGGCCAGCGAAAAAACCTGGTAACCACCACTATCGGTTAGTATTGGTCTATTCCAAGTTGTAAATTTATGAAGTCCCCCAGCAGCCTCCAAAACATCGAGCCCGGGGCGTAAATATAAATGGTATGTATTGCCAAGAATTATTTGAGCCTTAATATCGTTCTCCAACTCCCTGTGCGAAACCCCCTTCACGCTACCAACAGTTCCCACGGGCATGAAAATTGGTGTTTCAATCACTCCGTGGTCTGTAGTTATTTCTCCGGCTCGCGCCGAAGAATTACTATCTGTTTTATGTAATTTAAAATCCATCTACTAAAAATTTCGGCGCAAAGATAGTGTAAAATACCTTTATATTATATGGTTGCTATTTTTAGGATCTGTGGAAATAAAAATTGAGAGGTTAAAAGAAGTTAAATGGTATAGAATAAAATTTATTTTTAAATCACTAAATTGACAAAAAATTGATTATCAAACAATTAATAATACACTAAAAATAAACTAAATATTTTAGTTGAATAACTAAATTTTATAGTTATATTTGTAATATGAAAGAGTTAACAAAAGCAGAAGAGCAAGTAATGGATTACCTATGGAAACTTGAAAAAGCTTTCGTAAAGGAAATTCTAGATGAGTTCCCGGAGCCTAAGCCGGCGTACACCACTGTTTCAACCATTGTCCGAATACTCGAGAAAAAGGGCATGGTAGGATATACTGCCTACGGTAAAAACCATCAGTATCATCCACTAGTATCGAAAAAGGAGTATGCAAGGCTAAGTTTCCGCTATGTTCTGAGTAAGCACTTCAACAGTTCTGTTGAGCGTTTTGCCTCGTTCTTTGCCTCGGACCGAGATGTAAGCCTTAGCGAGCTGGAGGAATTGAAGTTGCTGCTTGAAAAGGAAATAGAAAAACGCAAGGAGGACGAAAACGATGGAAATGTCTAGTATTTTGATCTATTTATTCAAATCGACCATAGCATTCTCGGCTCTATACGGGCTTTATTTATTGCTATTTCGAAAAAAACAGCATTTTGTTATTAGCAGATTTTACTTGCTATTTACCATTGTTTTTGCCTCTCTATTTCCCTTCATTAAATTCATAAAGTACAAAACCGTTGAGATTCCTGCCTTAGAATCGGCAAGTCCGGAGATAATGGATATTGGGCAAAGCCTTGCCAACCCCGAATCGGCTATCTCACTCTGGAGCCAAAACAACATTAACAGTATTACGGTTTACCTATACCTGATAGTTAGCTCTTTAATACTTGTACGTCTGCTCTACATGCTTATTAGGTTTTGTGTTAATCTTTTTAAACACTCCAAAGTTGAAACGTTATTCGGTAAAAAGGTAATTGTTTCGGATCACTGGAATCAAACATTTTCGTTCTTTGGCTTTATTGTGCTACCACAAAAGGATTTTCAGCTAAAGGAAAACCAACTGCTAATACAGCATGAACTTGTTCATGTTAAGCAGTACCACTCGCTCGATCTGCTGCTTGCCGAGCTCTTTCAGGTTCTCCATTGGTTCAACCCATTTGCGCATTTAATTAAAAGCGATATGCGCGAGGTGCATGAGTTTTTGGCCGATTTTAATGTGGTTAAGGATGGTACAAGCAAATATGCTTACCAGCAACTACTGCTGAACTATCTGGCCAATTCTGCTGCACCAAGGGTAGCCAACTCATTTAGTGCTAAACTCCTAAAAAAACGATTTGCCATGATGACAACTAATAAAACTCCAAAAACAACTCTAATTAAGTACACCCTTGTGATTCCTGTCATTGCTGTACTTATTGGATTGATGTCGTTCCAAACTAAAATTCAATATATCGAAAAGCAAACAGACCAAGAAATACAAAGAAAATCGATAGTCTCAGCAACAGAAAAAGTATCACAACCTCAATCAACGGAAAAAGCATGGACTTTCAATACTTTAGCCAAAAATGATCCTTACGAAAAAATGGTCACAAGGCTAAAAGAGTATGCTAAAGATTATGCTGAACTAAAGTTATTTCAGGTTAATGGAGAAAATACATCATTTGAAATTCCGGTTATACTAACGCAAGGGTATGTATATAGAATTTACCTTGTAGGTGAACGCGAGAATGAAATAATGAAAAATTTTGTGTCAGTTATAAAAAAAACGAACATTGATGAATCATCAAACATAAAATCACACAAAATAGACTGCTTCAATGGTTACAGTATCACTGAATACACTTGCACGGAAACACATGCATACAACTTGATGATTTCAACAAAGAATATCAACGACAAATTCATAATTGGCCTTTTCCTTAAAGAATCAGCAGAACTGAAGGGCGATAGCAAACAAGAAACCCCCATTATTGAATATAATAAACATTTGACTAAGCAGGACTCCTCCGATCGCAACGTTTTTTTTGTTGTTGACGAAATGCCAAAGTTTGATAACAGAGGCCTAGAGGCCGCCCGAGATTATATTGCAAAAAACATGAAGTACCCCGACTCTGCTATAAAAAAAGGGATTCAGGGTCAAGTATTTGTAACTTTTATTATTGAAAAAGATGGTAGCGTTAGCAATGCAAAGATTGAACGTGGGGTTGATCCTGTTCTCGACGAAGAAGCAATTAGAGTTGTTGAAAGCATGCCCAAATGGACTCCAGGCTATCAAAATGGAACGGCTGTTCGGGTAAGATTCACAATCCCTACTACTTTCATCCTTAACGAAAATAAATTGCAGAATTCAGAACCTAAGAATACTGCCGTAATAATTGTTGAAAACTATGAACCATTTGTAATGGTTGAAAAAATGCCTAAATTCGATAATTCGGATGATATATCATCAGTTGCAAAATACCTAGCACAAAACATTCAATATCCAGTAATTGCTAAAGAAAAGGGAATCCAGGGTAAAGTTTTTGTAACTTTCGTTATAGAAGAGAACGGGAGCGTTAGCGGTGCAAAAATTGAACAGGGAGTTGATCCGGGTCTCGACAAGGAGGCAATTAGAGTTATTGAAAGCATGCCCAAATGGACTCCTGGATACCAGAAAGGAAAAGCAGTTCGGGTTAAATTCACGTTGCCAATTGTTTTTAAACTCGACAATAAAAAGTAGCACAAAACATTTCAAATCATTCAAATCCCTTCAGAATTGATTTCTCAATCGAAGGGATTTTTCTTTTTATACCGTTTTCGCAACATCCTTCGCTAAAATTTTCGTTTTGTAAACCCAAAAATGTTTAATATCATTGCCTAGTATTTTTAAGCCTTTTGTTGTGGAAGAAATAATCAGAAATTCAAAGCCTTACGAAATAATTCTTTCCGTAATTTTGTTAGTTACACTGCTAATTCAGGTTTACTACTACTTTGGAATTTTCCTTAAGGTTGCTAGTAATAAAAGAAGTAAAGGAAAACTAGCCGATAAAAAAAATCAGCCCCCAGTATCAATAGTTATCTGTGCTCGCAACGAGGAGGAAAATCTAAAACTATTCTTACCCAAAGTTTTGGAGCAAAAATATTCCGATTTTGAAGTAATTGTAGTAAACGATTGCTCCTCAGACAACTCGGATATGCTTCTCGATAACCTCCAGAAGCAATACCCAAACTTAAAAGTTTCCACCATTAAGGAGGATGAGAAATTTTCGCATAATAAAAAACTGGCGCTAACCGTTGGTATAAAAGCAGCTAAAAATGAGTGGTTGCTGTTAACCGATGCCGACTGTATTCCACAAAGTGATATGTGGCTTGCTACTATGGCTGAAAACTTTAATGATAGTACCGATGTAGTTTTAGGTTACGGTGGTTATCTCTCCGAAAAAGGTTTGCTTAACAAACTGATTCGTTTTGATACCATGATGATAGCCATGAACTACTTAGGATTTGCCATGAAAGGGAAGCCTTATATGGGAGTAGGACGCAACTTAGCTTATCGCCGCAGTTTGTTTTTCAAGAACCGGGGCTTTGCATCGCATAGCCAAATAGAATCAGGCGACGATGATCTTTTTGTTAGAGAAGTTGCACACAAAGGAAATACTGCGGTTGAGTTCAGGCACGATGCACAAACCCTTTCTGTACCCAGAAAAAGTTACTCTACATGGATCCGGCAGAAACAACGTCACACTTCTACTTCAAAGTATTACAGTACTGGAATAAAAACGCTACTTGGACTGGAACCTGCATCTAGGCTACTATTTTTTCTAAGCGCAATTGCACTTATTGCATTGCTATATTTCCCGTATATTGTTGCTTCAATTGTAGTGGTACGGCTAATTATTGAACTTTCGATAATTAAAGCTGTTATGAAAAGACTGAACGAAAAGAAATTATTGTTAATTTCGCTTTTGTGGGATTTTTATTCGTTATATTTTTACAGCAAACTATTATTACTTAATAGTGTTTCTAGTAAAAAAACAAAATGGAGATAGCATCAGACAACCTGTCGGAAAAAGCCAAATACGACCTCACCTTAGTGGAAAAAGCCATTAATGGTGATCAAAAAGCATATTCCGAATTGTTAGATAGGTATCGGGATGCCATCTACTTTATGCTCCTAAAAATGGTGAATAACAAAAGCGATGCGGAGGATTTAACCCTTGAAGCCTTTGGCAAAGCATTCAAAAACATTCATCAGTATACGCCTAATTTCGCGTTCAGCACCTGGCTATTTAAAATTGCCACCAATAACTGTATCGATTTCATTAGGAAGCGCAAAGCAAATATAATCTCCATCGATCAGAACGTTGATGACCAAGAAGGATCTTACATACCGCCCACGGCAATGCTTTCTTCAGGAAATCCTGATCCGGAGGAAAACCTTATTAAGGAGCAAAACATTAAATTGGTACAGGAGATTGTATCAAAATTAAAACCGCGCTACCGCAAGTTAATTGAACTTCGATATTTTAAGGAGTACTCCTACGAGGAAATTGCCGATGAACTCAACCTTCCGCTGGGCACCGTAAAAGCACAACTATTCAGAGCAAGGGAATTGCTATTCAATATTTTAAACAATCTACCACCACACCATTAAGTGCATGGAAGCAATACTAAACTATTTTCCCGAACTAAGCCAAACACAACGCGCTCAAATTCAGGAATTGGATAAACTGTACAAACATTGGAATACTCAAATAAACGTGATATCGCGTAAAGATATCGACAATATTATGGTTCACCATGTGCTCCACTCGATGTCCATTGCTAAAATTATAAACTTTATGCGCGGAACACGCATAATGGATATTGGTACAGGTGGCGGTTTCCCCGGCATTCCTTTGGCAATAATGTTCCCCCAATGCCAATTTACGCTAGTTGACTCCGTTGGAAAAAAAACGATTGTTGCTCAAGAGGTTGCCACGGCTCTTAATTTAAACAATGTCAACGTTATTAAAACCCGAGCCGAAGATTTTCCCGAAAAGTTCGATTTTGTAGTAAGCCGGGCTGTGGCTCCTATCCCTCAACTCATAAACTGGACAAAAAAAAATGTGAAACAAGGAGGAGCCAACTCTCTTCCCAATGGAATGATATTCCTAAAGGGTGGCGATATATCCGACGAGCTAAAACCTTACAGGAATATCTGTGAAAAATGGAATATCCAAAACTTCTTTGAGGAAGAATATTTCGAGGAAAAGTATATCATATATATACCGGCTTAAACAAAATTTGAATTTCTAACCCAACTTCACGTTATTGAGCATATTTTAAACAATATTCTTTTTTTAGTTTGAAAAATATTTTACCTTTGCAATCCCAAAAAACACATTTGGTTTTACAACTGATTGATAATCAAAGAAAGTAAAAAATAATAAAAGGCTACTACAATGAAAAGAACGTTCCAACCCTCGAACAGAAAGAGGAAAAACAAACACGGGTTCCGCGAGCGTATGGCAACAGCTAATGGTCGCAGAGTATTGGCTGCTCGTCGCGCAAAGGGAAGAAAGAAACTTTCAGTTTCCGATGAATATACCCATAAGTAAGATATTCTAAAATAATACAGGTAAAGGCGGGAATAATCCTGCCTTTTTTGTTTAATAGCTATATTTACTCATCGAAATAAATTGAAATGGATAATTCATTAACAAACTATCTTTCCGAATCCAAACAAGGAGAATTGTTTAAATCTATTGTAGACAAGGTTATAGCAAACCAGAGAATTACAGAAGAAGAAGCAATAAACCTTTACGAAAAAGCAGAACTTGGCTTGCTAGCCCAACTCTCCAATTTGGTTTGTTCCCGTAAAAATGGGAATCGAATTTACTTTAATAAGAACTTTCATATAGAGCCGACCAACCTCTGCATATACAACTGTAAATTTTGCTCCTATCACAAAGGGGTTAACGATCCCCAAAGTTGGGAACTGAGCAAGAATGAAATTATTGATGCCGCAAAAAAATACATCGGGAAAGATGTAACCGAAGTGCATGTTACAGGAGGTGTTCACCCTAAATGGAATCTGGATTACTACTGTGAGATAGTGCAGAGCATCAAAAAAGTTCTTCCGAATATACATGTCAAAGCTTACTCCGCCGTTGAATTGGAATACGTTATCAAAAAGGCCAAGTTATCGTACCGCGAAGGATTACGCAAGCTGAAATTGGCTGGACTGGGGTCAATTCCGGGTGGTGGTGCCGAAATTTTCGATCCTGAAGTTCGCGAGAAAATTAGTAACGACAAGGCATCCGGTAAGTCATGGTTGGAAATACATGAAGCAGCACACCTCGAAGGCCTTTTTTCTAATGCTACAATGCTCTATGGACATATAGAAAGCTATAAGCATAGAGTAGATCACATGGCTGCAATTCGAAATTTACAGGACAAAACCCATGGCTTTAACTGTTTTATTCCGCTTAAATTCAGATCCGAAAATAATCCTTTAAGCTACCTAGGAGAGGTAAATCTAACAGAAGATCTCCGCAACTTTGCTGTTTCCAGAATATTCTTAGACAACATTACACATATCAAAGCATACTGGCCCATGCTAGGAAAAGAAAACATCCAATTGGCCATTGCATTCGGAATCGACGATATAGATGGAACAATAGATGACACCACTAAAATATACTCCATGGCCGGTGCCGAGGATCAAAAACCCAAAATGACAGTTGATGTGCTAACACAAATAGTTCGGAATGCTGGTAAAATTCCTGCGGAAAGAGATTCGCTCTATAACCCAATTCGGGAATACTAAATTGTGGAGAGTAAATAAACGATTATCAGCAGATAACCAGTTATCCTGATAGACAGAACATGAACTACCCCGCAACCTTTTTTATGGTTGTTAAATCAATTTTTATCGGATGATATTGTTATTTTTGTGATCTATTTAAGTATCTACTTATTTTTTGATTATGGAAAAAATTAAGGCTTTGCTTGTAAGACTTGTTCAGAACCCATACATTAAAACAGTTCTTATCGCTATGGGAATCTTCTTTTCCTTCCTGATTTTACTTATGATATACCTAAATGTATATACCCGCCACAATCAAAGTTTTCCAATACCCGATTTCAGAGGAAAATCATTGACTGAACTCAGAGAATTAGCTGAAGATGAAAATATAAGAGTAGAAATATCTGATTCTGTATACATATTTAATCGCAAGCCCGGCAGCGTGATCGATCAGAATCCCGAACCGGGCACTCATGTTAAAAAGAATCGTAGAGTTTTTATCACAATAAACGCCACAAACCCAGTAAAAGTTGAAGTTCCTAATGTTGTGGGGTATACAATGCGTCAGGCTAAGGCAATACTCGAACAACAAGGCTTAGAGGTTGGGACACTATCGTTTCGTCCGGATTTAGGGGTTAACAACGTTCTTGATCAACGGTTTGAAGGAAAAACAATAGAATCGGGTGCTATGATTCCAAAGGGTTCGAAACTAAATTTAGTCCTTGGAATGGGAATGTACGGCGAGAAAACTGGGCTACCTTTACTAATCGGTTTAAAACTAAATGATGCACAGAACAGAATCATTGAGGCATCGTTGAATATTGGAAAAATTAGGTTCGATGAAACAATAATCGACTACAAAGATTCGTTAGATGCAAGGGTTTATAGCCAATACCCTGCATACTCTGAGCCTAATGCCATTGGCTTTGGAACAAAGGTTGATATTTGGCTTACCTTAAATCAGTCGAGAATCCCAAAAATTGAACGTGCTTCAATCGATTCATTGTATAACGAGGAGGCATCGGAGGATGATGTTATTGAATAAAAAACATTTGATTTGAAAGTACTAAACATGACATTTAATAAAATAGCATTTACTTTTCTCCTTTCCATACCGATACTTATCGCCAATGCACAGGAAGTATTGGTAAACCTTTCTTCATACCCAATTCCCCAAAACGCACAAGTCAAAAAAAATACTAGCAAATCAAAAAGTGTATTAGCCCTACCTTTCTTCGATGATTTCTCACGTCCTACAATATTCCCAACATCTGAACTTTGGGAAAGTTCTGGCGTAACATCTAACCAAAACTACGCCATAAACCCGCCATCCATTGGAGTGGCTACATTCGATGCAATAAATAATAAAGGCGAACTATACTCAACATTAACAACAACGCCGTTACCGGCCGATACTCTAACATCGCTCCCAATCAATCTAAATTACGTCCCTAGCGATAGCGTTTACCTATCGTTTCTAATTCAGCCTCAAGGCTTGGGCTACCAACCCAACGCTAGAGATTCGCTGGTACTTGAATTTTGGGATAACAGTCAGGCTATTTGGGTTAGAGCTTGGTCCGCTTCGGTTAATTTTTCGGAGCAAACTATGACCCAGAAAGACATCCTCAATGCAAAAACAAAAACCACCCAATCCGATACCTTAAACCGAATATTTACCAATGCTATGTTGAACATAGGCGATACACGATTTCTAGCAACCAACTTTAAGTTTCGATTCATTAACTACGCATCATTATCGACAAACCAAGTTATTCCAGGGTTATTATCCAACTCGGATCATTGGCATATAGATATGGTTTACCTTAACGTAAACAGAACATTTGAAGACACCGTTTATAATGATGTTGCCTTTTCTGTTCCGATCCATGGTATGATGAAGAATTTCACCTCAATTCCTTGGAAACACTTCTCCGCAGCCTATCAAACCGAGTTTCCTAATCCTATCGAGTTCAACATCACCTATAAAAATCTAGGTCCCTACGTGTGGAATGTTTCAAGGAGATTTAAAATTACCGATATTTCAGGATCTCAGGCCGATTACACTTTTCTTGGAGGAGTTGAGGACGTTAATGCTTTCCAAGAATTCAACTATATACGATACTTTGATTATTCTTTTAGTTCTGCATGGGCTGACTCTGCTAAGTTTCATTTTCAATCCGACCTTCGCCTTTACAATGATATTTACACTACCACTGCTCATTTAATGAATAACGATACGATCACAAGCACCCTCGAATTCCATAACTACTACGCACTCGATGATGGTTCGGCAGAATCGGGCTACGGCCTATATGGCGAAGGAACCGAAAATGGCATGGTTGCCTACAAATTCCACAACTATAAGGCCGATACGCTAAAAGGGGCTCTAATATACTTTAACAGAACCTTTGAGGATGCCAATCAGTTGTACTTCCTACTAACAGTTTGGGATGCTAAAAATGGAAAACCCAATAATATTATCTACCAAAAAGAAGATTCCACATTATTCCAGGATAGCCTAAATAAGTTCTCGGTTTATAGAATTGATCCAACATTTATACCCGAAGGCGATTTCTTTATGGGATGGACACAAGAAACCCAGGACATGTTAAATGTTGGTTTTGATAGAAATACCAATAACCAAAACAGAATATTCTACAATATTTCAGGAAATTGGATAAACACACAGTTTGAGGGATCACTAATGGTTCGTCCTATATTTGGCAACATGTACCAAATTCCAACAAACATTGACCCTGAAGACAATGATGATGAATCGGAATTTACCATTTACCCAAATCCTGCTAACGATTACATATCGTTCAAAACTATCGATAATTCAAATATTTCATCTATACAGATAATTAACTCTACAGGTTGTGTTGTTCTAAATAAGACAACATCAAACCTTGAAACAATCAACGTACAAAATTTACCCACTGGTTTTTATATCGTTAAAGCCTGTCCCCGATCCGGGAAATGCATAACTCGAAAACTTTTAATTGTGCGATGATTGATGACAATCTACAGAATTTAGATGAAGATATAGACGAGTCGACCGAGGGGCAATCGGAGCTGTATGAGCATTTTCGCATCGAGGTCGATAAGGGTCAAGCACCAATTAGAATTGATAAATTTCTTACCGATAAAATCCGAAACGTAAGCCGTAACAGGGTTCAATCGGCTGCCGATGCTGGGAATATTCTGGTTAATGGCAAGGCCATTAAATCTTCTTACAAAGTAAAATCGCTCGATTCCATATCGATTGTACTGGCATACCCACCTCGTGAGGTGGATGTTAAGGCCGAGAATATTCCTATCAGCGTAATTTACGAGGATGATGAACTGCTTTTAGTTGATAAACCCGCAGGAATGGTGGTTCATCCTGCGCACGGCAACTACACAGGAACGCTAGTAAATGCTCTGCTTTACCACTTAAAGGATGTGCCACTATTCAGCACCGGTGAGGTTCGCCCAGGGTTGGTTCATCGTATCGATAAGAATACCTCAGGAATTTTGGTAATAGCCAAAACCGAACTGTCGATGAACAGGCTTGCCAAACAGTTCTTCGACCGTACTACATCGCGGAAGTACATTGCGCTGGTTTGGGGCGATATGGAAACGGAATCGGGCACAATTACAGGTCATATTGGCCGTAGCATTCGCGACCGCAAAAAGATGCAGGTATTCCCCGATGGCGAACAGGGCAAACACGCCGTTACCCACTGGAAAGTGATTGAGCGGTATGGTTCCGTGACTTTAATTGAGTGCAAACTGGAAACAGGACGCACCCACCAAATTCGCGCTCATTTGGAGTATATTAAGCATCCGCTTTTCAGTGATGAGGTTTACGGAGGTGATAAAATTCTGAAAGGAAACCTGACCACAAAATACAAGCAGTTTGTAGAAAATTGCTTCGAGATCTGTCCCCGCCACGCGTTACACGCGCAAACACTAGGATTTACACATCCCACATCGGGCAAGGAGATGAACTTTGAATCGCCACTTCCCAACGATATGAGTACTCTAATTGAGAAATGGAGAAAATACTCCGAAAATATTAATCAGTAATCACTTCTTTTTTATTTATCTTCCACTAAATCCCTAAATGTTGTATTAGACAATATCTCAAATGTATTATCTCTAATTATTTTGAATGTTGATTTAATCCTACAACTATCCTCATTTTTACACAAGTCGCAGGGTTGGTATGCTTTTTCGGAAACGCAGTAAAGCATTGCAATAGTACCCTCAAAATGACGAACAATTTCAGCTAGATTTATGGAAGACGGGTCTTTGAGTAAAAAGTAACCTCCATTTTTACCCAATTTACTTCCAAGCAAACCCATATTTTTGAGTTCCAGAAGTATATTTTCTAGGAATCGTTTAGGGATTCTTTCCGCTTCAGCAATATCGCCAATTTGTATTGCGCCTTTGCCATATTCTGCCGATAACTTAGTAAGGGCAAGGATGGCGTATCTTGTTTTATTCGATAACATCTACCCTATTTTTGATATTTCACGCAACTTTTCAATATCAACAATCTCGATATTTCTTCCATTAAGAGCAATCACGCCCTCTTTGTTCAATTTCGACAATGTATTTATAACATTCTCGTGTGAACAGGCTGCAAATTCGGAAATTTCCTTTCGTGTAAGATTAAAACTATACTCACCATCGGAGTAAATATTCTCCCACAAATAAATCAACACATCGGCAATTCGTCCATACACGTGCTTGTGGGCAAGACTTATAAAATTAAAAATATGATTATCCGCAATTATACCTTATTTTACCATACCAAGTATCTTCTACAGCAGCAACCATAAGTCGTTCAAACAACTCTTTGCCAAAATATCTTCGATTGGTTTTATAACAAAACTCGTCCAGATAGTTTTGCAGGTACACGTCTTTTATTTTGTGATTGACTCCTAAGAAGTTTCTCTTTGCATTGCTAATCATGGTATGCACCCATGGGAGTACTCTTGAAGCCTCCTCGGGTGGTACTATCTTTTTGATATGTCTGGAGCTTATCTCTTTGATTTTGTTAAAACCACGCCAGCCATCACTCTTAATCACCGATGAAGAGCTGGTGCTCGCTGAGACTACTTTGTTCATCGTTTTCGACGAAGAGTCCGGAATGACAACCATCTTTACGTATCGGAATGCTGATGGCTTTTTGTTCCTGCGAGGTCGCCCCCGCCTGGGATCAACTTTGGCCATAACTAGAACTTTGCTTTGCCGCTGACTGCCTCTTCCTCTTTTGGTCAGCTCGTCATTTTCGTCCTCTGCATGGGTTCTGAAAAAGGCATCGTCCAGCTCGACAACGCCCTCCAATTCATACCGCTCATCGCGCAATCCCATGACCGATCTGATCTTGTGCATCATGGCCCAAATCGGTTCGTAGCGCTTATGGCCAAGCTGCCGCTGAACCTCAGCAGCAGAGATCCCTTTTTTGGTCATGGTCATCAGGTAAATGGCGTACAACCAGTACTGAAAAGGTAGCTTCGATGACTCCATAACGGTGCCGCTTCGTAAGGTGGTTCTGTATCCACAGCTGCTGCAATCGTGCGAATTGTAGGTTTTGTTCCAGTAATGATGCGTATTGCCACACTTCTTGCAGACGACTCCTTTTCGCTCCTTAACGGTTCGAAAGTGTCTTATGCAGCTGGCTTCATCTGGATATTTCTTTACAAAATCGATAAAATTCATCTCAAGTGTTTTTGTAAAGATAATTATTTTGGTACATTAGCGGATATGCATAATTAAAAATTGCCGGCTGAAATGTACTTAAGGTTTGGTCGAACATTGCCAACATATACTCGCCGTGCTTAACGGCAACGGTTCGCAAAGCCCTTGTATCGATATGGCATATCTCACAATCCTCCAATGCTACAACGCTGAAAATATTTATCTCCTTGAAGAATAGATTTGCTCCACCCAAAAGTTTTGGGCCTTTTACTATAGTTGTAATTATATTTCGTCCATCGGTACTCTGATAGCAAAACTTTACTATACCTTTATGTAAAAAAAGTAAACTATTTGATTTTGCTCCCTGCTTATAAATGGTTTCACCTTTGGTGTATTTCATTTGATTGGAGGTTCTCCTAATCAACTCAAAATCGTCCTTAGGCATAAACTTGCAACTCAAAAAGCGGAATAAACAAGAATCGCAAGAATATAAAGAATGCTTAATATCTTCCATAAATTTTAATACTGAAGTATGAAATATTTCATATTGGCACTTTAATTTTTCGAACCAAAAGTACACTAAATCGGTGAACATTAAGAGTATTTTTGCACTATACAAAAACTAATTTTTTAGACAATATTCTAACCATGAAAAAAGTATTTACCGCATTGCTGATATTTGGCATACTTTCGGCAAAATCCCAAACATCCAACGATATTCTGAACCTTTTAATACAGAATAAAGCAATAACGCAAGAACAGGCCGACTCCTTAAGAGCAGAGCACGCAATTAAGCAACAGAACTCACTGCCCGATAAGAAGTTTAAAGTTGACTTCGAGGTTCGCCCACGTAGCGAGTACAGGCACGGATACCAACAACTTCCCAACGATACTAGCACATACGGTTTCCATATAAGCCAACGTAGCAGACTAGGGTTTAGCTTCGTGAACGAATCGAAACTAGCTGCACAGTTTACTATTCAGGATATAAGGGTTTGGGGAATTCAAGACCCCAAATCATCAACAGCATCAACACTTCAGGTTTTTGAGGCTTGGGCAGAGCCTTACATCACGGAGAATTTATCGGTACGTATTGGTCGCCAACGCCTTGTGTTCGATAACCAAAGATTATTCGCCGATAACAACTGGCGCCAAGGAGCCGTATCGCACGATGCGCTTAACATTAGATATAATGCCGATAAACTTATCTCGGAAACAGTTCTGGCATTCAACCAATCGTCAGAACTACTCGATGGGACTAATTATGCTCCCAAAGGTTTTGAGAACTATAAGTTCTTGGCTGTGAACTTTTCACGGTTCAAAGTAATAGACAACCTATATCTTTCATTGCTAAACAGTGCCGATGGATACCAGAATGCCACCGATGCTGAGAAGCTAAACATTAGATATACCAATGGAGGTAGAGTAGATTATGACCTAAAACCATTCTCGTTTACAATGGCTGGTTACTACCAATCGGGAAAGAGTGCCAAGGATAAAAATATTGATGCGTGGTATATTCAACCCGAGGTTAAACTTGTTATTCCTTCGAATACCACTTTTCGTTTAGGCGCAGAGGTTTTCTCGGGTAACACACCGCAAACTTCAGTAAATAACGACAGAGCATTCTCCCCTTTATACGGTTCGGGGCACTCATTCAATGGCTCACTTGATTTAATAACAAAATTCCCCTCCGATGTTAGCGGTGCTGGGTTAGTTAACCCATATCTGTTTATCATCCATCCACTTGGTAAAATGTTTGAACTCAGAGCCGATTTTCACCTATTCTATTTAAAGGAGGACTACATAAGCAATAGCGAAACCATAAATAAGTACCTTGGATTTGAAAATGATTTATTGGTAAGCTATAAACCCAACAATTTCACAAAAATTGACTTAGGATTCTCCTGGGCAAACACCACCGAAAGTTTCGAAATTGTAAAAAAAGCAAAGGCTGGGGCAAATGAATACACTCCCACTTGGGCTTACATAATGATTACTTTTAAACCTCAACTATTTAGCGCATCGTTCAAATAAAAAATTACTAAAATGAAGAAGATATTAGCTTTAGCATTAGCCGTAACTATGATTGTTGCGCCTTTTAGTCAGAAAAAATCTGTTGCACAGGAAAAATTAAAAGGCGAAATAACCCTATCGGGCGCATTTGCACTTTACCCCTTGGCGGTAAAGTGGGCCGAGGAGTTCAAAAAACTTCACCCCGATGTTAAAATTGATATCTCGGCAGGTGGCGCAGGAAAAGGAATGACCGATGTTCTGAATGGAATGGTGGATATTGGAATGGTTTCGCGCGAGATTTATCCTGAGGAGGCAAAGAAAGGTGCGTTTGGATTTGCGGTTGCAAAAGATGCTGTAGTACCTGTTGTAAACGCCAATAATCCTATTATTGCCGATATTCTTGCACAAGGACTAAAACCCGAAATTGCCAATCACATTTGGATTACAGGTAAAGTAAAAGTTTGGAATCAAGCATTTACCTCCAAAGTTAAAGCGCCAATTCACGTTTACACCCGTTCCGATGCTTGTGGTGCTGCTGAGGTTTGGGCAAAATTTTTTGGAAAAAAACAGGAAGATTTACTTGGCAGCGGAGTTTATGGCGACCCAGGATTAGCACTAGCGGTAAAAAAAGACCAACTGGGAATTGGGTTCAACAACATTGGTTATGCCTACGATTACAAAACCAAACAGCAGGTAGCCGGAATTAGAGTTTTACCAATTGACTTGAATAAAAACGGGAAAATAGATGAGGATGAAAATTTCTACGACTCAATGGACAAACTAATTGCGGCAATTGCAGCGGGGAAGTATCCATCGCCACCAGCCCGTGAACTGTACTTTGTAACAAAAAAACAGCCTCAAAAAAAGGTGGTTGTCGAATTCATCAGGTGGATATTGTCCGAAGGACAAAAGTATGTGCTCGAAACAGGATACATCAACCTACCCAAGGAGAAAGTTTTGGTAGAGATTAAGAAATTATGAGACGATTAAAATACAGACTTTTAAAGGAAAAGATAGCCCGGCATTATATGCTGGGCTTAACCATTTTATGCCTAACAATCCTTTTTGTTATTGGACTTGTACTACTATCCAAGGCATTTCCGGTTTTTAGGGATAAAGATTTATTTAAGGTTTTCTTCACAAGCGGATGGCGGCCATTCAAAGGCGAATACGGATTCCTTACCTTTATTTTTAGTACACTAAACGTTACATTCATTGCTATTTTAATAGCATTGCCATTCTCGTTGCTCACATCAATATATTTAAGCGAGTACTCAACTAGCAGAATTAAAAGAATTTTCAACCCAATAATCGACCTTTTATCAGGAATACCCCCGGTAATATATGGTGTTTGGGGTACACTCACAGTTGTTCCGCTAATATCAGAAAAGATAGCCCCACATTTTGTCGATTTCTCCACTGGCTATAGCGTTTTGGCAGGTGGAATTGTACTGGCTATAATGATTACTCCGCTGATAATTAGTATTACCAACGAGGTTTTTGCCGCAATCCCCAAAGATATTAGAGAAGCATCGTGGTCGTTGGGTGCTACCAAGTGGGAAACGGTGAAAAAAGTTGTCCTACGAAAATCGTTGCCGGGAATAATTGCGGCTGTTGTTTTGGCAATTTCAAGGGCATTCGGCGAAACAATAGCCGTGCTAATGGTTTGCGGGAATGTAACCGAACTGCCAGCATCAATTTTTGACTCGTGTTACCCTTTACCAGCATTAATTGCAAATAACTATGGCGAGATGATGTCGTTACCCGAATACGAAGCAGCACTTATGTTTTCGGCACTTCTACTTTTTATAATTATAGTCATTTTTAATGCGGGTTCAAGGTTGATTTTAAATAGAGTTAGTAAAAGGTATCAGCAATGAGAAAACTAGAAGAAAGAATATTTAAGGTACTGATGATTATATCGTCGCTTGTAATTATGTCGGTACTGCTATATATTTTGTGGATTATTATCCGAAGAGGCTTACCATCCTTAACTTGGGACATGGTTTCGAAAGTTCCGTCGGGTGGATTTTACCTGGGTAAAGAGGGTGGAATTCTTAACGCAATTGTTGGCTCGCTATACTTGATATTTGGCTCTGTGCTAATTAGTACGCTAATAAGTTTACCCGTTGCACTGTATATCAATTTTTTAATCAACAAGAAGTCTAGATTCTCAAGTATTGTTCGATTCTCATTCGATATACTTTTTGGAATTCCATCCATTGTTTATGGAGCCTTTGGTTTTATGGTGATGATATACTTGGGAATACAAGCCTCATTGCTTGGGGGTATAATTGCAGTGTCGTTACTCATAATTCCAATAATGGTTCGCTCAATTGACGAAGTAGCGGTATATGTTCCCAAAGATTTAATTGAAGCACCTCTATCGCTAGGAGCAACAAAATTTGAAACATTGAAAGTGGTTGTTAGGCAAATCCTACCAGGTATAACAACTGCAATTCTATTGGCCGTAGGTAGAGGAATTGGCGATGCCGCCACAGTCCTTTTCACAGCGGGTTACACCGATAGCATTAACCTTTCGCCAGCTCAACCAGCAGCAACCTTGCCATTGGCAATATTTTTTCAACTGAGCAGCCCCATCGAGGAGGTGCAAAACAGAGCTTACGCTGCAGCACTTATCCTAACAATTATAATTCTGGTTATCAGTTTTTCGACCCGATATTTTGGAAATAAACTTTCGAAATCGAAAGTGTAACGTTATATGTTTTTAATAGATAAACGGACAGTAATATGAAAGATATTCTAAACGAATTGGTTGTGGAAAATTCAACAATAAATAAGAATACAAGTAATGAGGGAAATATAATTCCTCATCTTTCAGTCAAAGACCTAAATGTATTTATTGAGGGTAAACATATTTTAAAAAATATCAACTTGGAGATACCCGATAAGAGCATTACGTGTATTATTGGGCCATCGGGGTGCGGAAAAACAACACTGCTCCGTTCCTTCAATCGCCTGCACGATGATTCCGCGGATGTTAAAGTTACAGGTCACGTTTGGATTGATAATGAGGATATATACGGTTCAAATGTTGAAGTTACTCATATTCGAAAAAAAATGGGATTGCTGGCTCAACGTCCAACAGTGCTACCTATGGATATATTCGATAATATTGCATTTGGACCACGCTTGTATAAGCGCCACAGCAGAAGAGAACTTTACAGAATAGTCAAGGAACAACTAACGAGAGTTGGGCTTTGGGAGGAAGTTAAGGATAGGCTTAAATCTCCGGCTAGCAAATTATCGATTGGACAGCAGCAACGTTTATGCCTTGCCAGAGGATTAGCCGTTGAGCCCGAAATAATTCTAGGCGATGAGGCCACATCGGCACTCGACCCAATATCTACAACAACTATCGAGGAGCTGTTTGTTAAAATGAAAGAACAGTATAGCATTGTATTGGTTACGCACACACTACGACAGGCAAAACGTATAGCCGATTATGTGGCCTTTATGTATTTGGGCGAACTTATTGAATTTGGCCCTGCCGATGAGTTTTTTAACAACCCCAGAAACGAACTCACAAAAGGCTACCTCGAAGGTAGTTTTAGCTAAAATTCCCGGAGCGATTTGCAAAAGCCATAGCGAAATCTATGGCTTTCTTCATTTTATTACCTTCTAAATATCTATTTAATAAATAGTGTTAATTATCCGTTGAAATCCTCATCTATTTAAACCAATCAATAATTAATAAGTCCGATAGTTAAGTTGGATGGAATACCGGTTTACCATTTAAAATTAATTCAAAATAAGTCATTACATAATGACTTAAGAAAACTATTAAACATATTAAAAACAAAAAATTATGGATTTGCTTTCTGAAAACTCTCCTTCTGAGAATTCTAAATGGCTCTGGAAACCTGCAATTTCAGCAGGCCTAATATCATTATCGTTTATTGCACTGGAAATACTTTGGACACGAATTTTTTCCGCAGAATATTTTTACACCTTCGCATTTCTGGTTTTATCATTATCCATTCTAGGAATGGGTATTGGGGGCCTTTTAATTAGGCTTTGGCCAAAACTTAGCGAAGAGAAGCATTTGTGGCTTTACCTTTCACTTGGGAGCATTATTTCGGTCTTAGCACCAATAGTTGTTCTCCACTTCGACCTCGATTTCACCCTACTATTCAGCAGTAAAGCAATGGTTGGTATAATTGCACTAGTAGTTCTTTTGCTTAGTATCTCGTTCCTTTTCGGAGGGATGTCGCTAAGTCTGCTTTTCAAAAAGAACCATAGCCAAATGGACAAGATTTATATGGCCGACCTTATTGGTGCTGGAGTTGGTGTAATATTAGCCATTATACTGATGAATTTGATTCAGGTGCAGAAAACCGCCTTTCTGGTTAGTATTCCATCGCTTATTGTTGCATTAATGTATGCTAAACGATGGTATAAAATTGCTCCGTTTCTGTTAATTGTAGGGCTATTTATAGCTTTACCACAATCGGAAAAATGGTTGAACAAGCAACGCCAGGAGCGGTTTGAGCTGATTCATCAGCACTGGGATGCAATGGCGCAGATTAAGGTGATGAAAGTTAACGAGGAGCAATACTATGCTGTTATCGATAACGCCGCTCACTCACCTGCATACCGTTTCGATGGCAACTTTGATGTTCCTGATAGTTTAAAACCAATGCCGGGTTATCCTATGCGATACTTCGCGAAACGCACTTCCAACTGCAATTTACTGGCTCTTGGGGCTGGAAGCGGTGGCGATGTTTTAAATGCATTAAGCTCCGGTGCTACTGAAATTCACGCTGTGGAAGTTGTTCCGTATATGAACAAACTGATGACCGATGGATTGCTTTACGATATAACAGGAAAAATATATAGCCACCCAAACGTTAAGGTTATTACAGAGGACGGGCGCTCATACGTTCGTAGGTTTAACAATAAGTTTGATATTATCTATGCTGTAAGTTCAAACACCTTTGCATCGTTGGCATCGGGAGCATTTGCACTGGCCGAGAACTACCTGTTTACCGAGGAGGCCTTTGAGGATTACTACGATGCAATGACCGATGATGGAATTCTTTTCCTCGACCACCAATTCTATATTCCTCGGCTTGTATCGGCAGCAAAACAGGCATTGGAGAATAAGAATGTTGCAAACCCCAATGAACACATTGCGGTGCTGCATTCCTATATTGCAAATCGCAAACTTATGCTTTTCAGCAAAAACCCAATTAAACAGGAGTGGTTAACCGAGGGCTTAGCAGATATCACGCAGGGCGAAAGACCATATATGGTTGTAGAGTATCCAACACCAAACGATTCGATAAAGCACAATTTGATTGCTGAGATAATGAATAATGGCTGGGCAAAGGTGCAGGATACTGTAGCCATAAATCTATCGCCCAATACTGATAATCGACCTTTTGCTGCGCAGATGGGTATGCTTAAAAATGTCGATTTCTCGAAACTCGACAAAATATCACCCTTCGAGTTTAGAGGATTTCCTCTTGCAAAACTTCTAATTTTCATAATTCTTGCAGTAGTAGGACTAATTGCTATACCAATAAATTTGATTCCATTTTTAAAGAAAGGCGAAAAGCTAAATCTTCGCGGATGGAGTTACTTCTTCCTGATTGGTGCCGCATTTATGGCAATTGAGGTGATTCTCATTCAGAAATACACCCTATTTATTGGCTCTGGAGTATATTCCTTTGTAACCATACTTTTCTCGCTACTTTTAGCATCGGGAGTTGGTAGTAGGTTTTCACAAAAGTTAAAACCAAGCGTTGCCTTTACTGGAATTATTGCTTGGATTTTGCTCGATACTCTTGTATTTCAACACCTACTGTCAAGTTTAGGATTTCTAACTCTTGCCTACAGAATACTAATTACCATATTACTTATTATTCCACTTGGATTTTTTATGGGAATGCCTTTCCCAAATGGAACAAAAAGGGTTGGAGAGTTGGTTGACTGGGGTTTTGCAATTAATGGTGCAGCATCGGTTCTTGGCTCTACAGCCATTATGTTAGTGGCATTTTCGTTTGGATACAACGCAGCATTGCTAGTTGGTGCATTCGGCTATCTACTTGCAATGACCATAATGTTATCGAATAAAAACTGGGTTAAATAGTTAACACGAAGAAAGCAGGGCTAAAAGTGCACCCTGCTTTCTTTATTTTCGCCGCATCCATCGCTATAAATCTAATGTAATCCCAAACATTGTAAAAAATCGAGGTTGTGGAAGTTTTGAGTTAAACCATCCTTGGCTACCATTCCAACCCAAACCATTGGAATCCCAAGTTCCTGGCGATTCACCAGAATTTGCCTCGCGAATACCTGGGTGGAAGTAAACCGCATCGGTTATATTTATCAACTTAACCTCAACATTTAGTCCCTTATAGATCAAATCTCTCACCTGAATATTGCCATCAATAGTTAAATACGATGGGATTGTACGAATTGGATTTGTAATAACTGTTTCGCGTTCTCCAATAAATCGACCTCGCAAATTAACGGTTAAATGCTTTCCTATATCGGCTGTTGAACCAAAGTATAGTTTACTATGAGCCAAATCACCAATGATTCCAGTTCCAGTGAGATTGCCATCGGAATCAAAGCGTTTCTCTTTCTCCGAAAGAATTGCCGAATAATAAATCCAAGCGTTTAAATTTTTAATGAACGACTGCGATATCTGAGTTCTTAAATGTAAATCTAAGCCTTTAATTACCCGCTCCCCAAGGTTAGAAGCCGATTGGTTATCGCCCACTATAGTATTGTTAATGATAACACGATACGCGCTAACCAATGCGCTTATTTTTCCCTTTGTGTAAACAGCAGATGCCTCAATTGTATTTGATCGTTCAGGTTTTAAATTCTCATTACTTCCCGAACCGCTCCATCCTCCATAAAGATTCCTCATTGTGGGTTCTTGATATGCTTGTCCGAACAATAATTTTGCAGTTAAGTCCTTAAAACTACCAACATATCCCATACGCAATGTTGTAGAACCTCCGTACTGAGAATTATAGTCGTACCGAGCACCTATATTTAGTGCATTGCTCCTGTTGAGCCTTAATCGCCCCTGAAAATAAGCCGCTTTGTCAATCAGAAAAACTCTATTATTATACCTATCGACATTTTGAGTTGCTCGAGGATAAAGCAACGATGCATCGGCAAGAATGCTCGGTGCAACATAATCGGAATAAACTGCATTGTAGTTCCTTTCTAGGTTTTTATTCTCGTACTTAAGCCCAAGATTAAATGAAATAATATCGCTTAAGGAAACATCAAAATCCTGAAAAACAGAAACACTACGATTATAGGTGGACCACGATGAAAAATCTATACCCCTTACAGATTCTCCAGGACCTACCACGACGCCTGCAATTGTTGAATCGTTAGAACTGTTATTCGTTGTATTATATGCTTCAATAAATAATCCATCATTGGTTATGTTGCTTTTGCGGAATCGAACCAAAGTTCTAGAATTAATCTTGGATGTTAACTGCTTTGAATACCTGGAGTATATGCTAAACTCGGTTTGTGGCCAACGGTTCACCGTTTGAACTCTGTCAGCAGGATAAACGGTTCCATAGCCTGTGCTTAGATTGTAGAAACTGGCACCCAGTTCAAGATCGTCAATATATAATCGAAAATCCAACGCCCGGTTTCGTTCAGGTGAAGAAAAATGGCCTCCAAGGTTTTTATTGTTAACAACATCGCCCCATAGAGAAGGGTTGGAGTAATGCTCGTTCCTTGTCCAGTAAAAATTGTTCGAGTTAATAAACTCATTTACGTCGCCATCTTCTATCCTGCCTGTAAAACTGAACCGAATATTATCTCTTTGAAAGAAAACATTGTAGTCGCCAGTAAAATAATTTTTAGCACTATGAAAAGTCTGGAAATTGAAATGGGTGCCATCAACATCAGATGTTTTCTTGGTAAGAATATTTATGACACCCATAAGTGCATTAGCTCCATAAACCGAAGATGCAGGACCGTAAACAACTTCAACTCTTTCAATATTAGAAATAGGAATAGCAGCCATAATCTGATCGGTATTGGTCCAAAGTTGATTTTGAAGCATTCCATCGACCAATAACAAGTATGCCGTCCCTACAGAGTTCCGAAATCCCCTCCAGTAGTTTTTATAGTATGTATCTCCATAGGTTTTAACAATGTCCATTCCGGGCAAATCGTCCATAATATCGGATAACTGAATGTACCCCATATTAAGTATTTGCTTCTGACTCAGCACAATTGTTGTTGCAGGAGCCTCACTCAATTTTTCTGATACATTTGATACCGTAATAATCTGAACGCTCATCAGCTGTTCAAGAGACATATTGAATAGTTCATTCGCCACGGGTAATTCAACATTAATCGTAAAGGCGTTATCCTGAGCGTTTAGCATACCTGCTTGCAGAACAATTTCTTTTGAAATACCCGATGGCGAGGTAAACATCAATGTGTCCCCCAGTAGAGATACCAGTTTATAGTATCCCTTTACATCAGTTTTGGTTGAAACAACGGTTCCTTTTACTGACACTACAATTTCAGACAATGGGTTTTTCTTCGAATCGCAAACCCTGCCCTTGACCGTATTAGTTTGCGCATATACCAATACCGAAGAGAATAATAAAAAGATTAGTGTGAGTGCACTAATTTTTCGCATAAAAGCAGCAATAAGTAAAATCCGTTGAAATTTAAACTAATAGAAACAGTATTCAAAAATAAATTTGATAAAAATATATACAACGCGGTTCTATGCAATATTCCAACAGACAAACGACCGAAACTAAAAGACATAAATTTTTGATGATTTTTATTTTCATTCTCCTAAATTTCTTGCAGCTTTGCACCGTAAATATTTTTTGATATGGAAACAAAATTAAACATTGCCATACTTGCAGGGGGAAACTCATCGGAGGCAAATATCTCGCTTAAAAGTGCAGCGCAAATTGCGGGATGGCTCAATCCTGATAAATATAATGCATATACAATCTTCATAAAAGGCACAACTTGGCTGTTAAAACATCCCGAACTAGGCGAAATAAATGTATCGAAGGATGATTTCAGCGTGCTGATTAATGGTGAAAAACTAAAATTCGATTGTGCTCTTATTGCCATTCATGGAACACCTGGAGAAAATGGTTTACTGCAGGGCTATTTGGATCTGATGAATATCCCTTACACAACCGGAGGTGTAATGAACTCGTCGGTTACCTTCAACAAGTACTACTGCAAGGAACTGGTTAACAATACTGGGGTTAACTTGGCAAAAGGAATACTGCTGCATCGAGGCCAAAGGTTTGATACAAAAGAGATTATTGATTGTTTAGGATTACCAATCTTTGTAAAACCCAACGAGAGTGGTAGTAGCTATGGTGTAAGCAAAGTTAAGTTTGCTGATGATTTGATTCCTGCCATCGAAAATGCATTCAAGGAGGATAAAACAATTATTCTGGAAGAGTTCATTTCAGGTAGGGAGTTTTCCAGTGGTGCATTTAAATCGGGAGAGAAGGAGATTTTAATGCCTGTAACCGAAATAATTTCCATGAACGAATTTTTTGATTACGAGGCAAAATACCAGAACAAATCCAAAGAGGTTACACCTGCCGAAATTTCCGACAATCTAATGAAGAAAATGCAAGATCTATCTTCGAAAATATACGACAGACTCGATTGCCAAGGAATTGTCCGCGTTGATTATATAGTGGACAACGACAAGGTATACTTTCTAGAAATAAATACAGTTCCCGGAATGAGCGAGGCAAGCATAATTCCCCAACAGGTTAGGGCCATGGGCGGCAATATGCGCGATATGTTTACACTTGTGATTGAGGATACGCTGAAAAGAAGTAAAATTTAAAATATAAGACAGTAAAAAAGCGAGGTAAATACCTCGCTTTTTGATTTTATATTACTTGATCATCCATCCATCCCAAATTCCATCAACACTTGGACTATAGTTTAACTGTGGCGTCTGGATCTTTCCGTTCAATGCAGTTTCTTTCTTAACGCTTTCAATTATATAGTTAGCAAAATCCTTATAGTTGATATCGCCCTTGGTTTCCTGCAACTTCTTGAGCAAAAAGTAAGTCATATAACCGTGCTGCATATCACGGTAAACGCCAGATGATTCTTCACCAGTACTCGATGAGAATACAACCATATTCCCATTTACAAGATTTTCCTTAGGTCTCACCTTCACGCCTTTCATGGCAATTAGTCCTTGGTTGCGGGCACCTCCGCTAAAGCAAGCATCCAAAAAGACAGTTACCTTTTTTGCGGGGAATTCATTAAGTTTAGCGTAAACATCGTTCAGTTTGATGCCCTGAGTTACATTGCTACCGCTAATATCAACAGGAATAAGGTATGCTTCCTTGGTTTGCTCATCGGGTAGGCCGTGACCCGAGTAGTAGAAAATAACCTCGGCATTGCCGTTATCTATCTTTGTAAGGTTATTAATCCAGGCAATCCCCTGATTCATTTGACCTGCAGTAGCATTAACCAACAGTTTTATCTGCTTCTCAGGAATTCCCAGCGTTTTAGTGCAATATTCCTTAAATACCTTGGCGTCGTTGGCGGCATAATCAACATTAACTTCGGTTGACAATCCTGCCTGAAACGAGCTGTAATCCTCGTTTCCAATGATTAAACAGTAGGTATTTGCCTTTTGGACACTCGATACTGGAATGTTGGTGTCAATCTCGGGTCGTCCCAGTACAATCTTCTTGTCCGACTGGTTATATGTTTGCTGTGCAATTTTAACCTCCTCGTTGGGTACATCTACCTTGATATCGGCATAGTTAAGGACAAACTTTGACCGGGGATCGTAGCTGGCCTGCTTGGTAATGTCATACTTGTATATTTTTCCGTTTACTGGGTTCTGAACCTCCATATAGCTTAGCACCCAGGCATTATTTTGAATAATGTAGTTTTGCTTCGACATTTTCAACTTTCCCTGATTTTCTTTGAAGGAAGGAGCTTCGGCTAAAGGAACATTAACAATTGCAACATCGCCTATAGTTGATGTCATTTTAAAGGCCTGGCTCTCGGCATCGTACTTGTCGAGTGTAAATCCATTCCCTTTGACCTCCTCCATGTGAATTTTCCTGTACCTTTCTGTGGCTTTATTGGTGAGCTCTGTAACCTTTGCCTCGCGGGTTTTCATCCGATCCATGTACTGCTGGTTTGTTTCAAACTCACCTTTTTCCTGCCATTTCCCGAATTCGGCCCTTACTTCCTGTTTTATGAGCGTTGTCAGGTTTTCAATTTTAATATCGTAAGGAATTTTATACTTGGCCAGCAATGACTTAAATGCAGGTTTATATTTAATATTAATAAAGTCTTCATCCGTTTTTAGCCCATGATAGTCTTTATAGCCGTTATGCAGTGCAGAATCTATGCATACAAAGGCCTCCTTCTCGTTCCCCATCAATGAATGCAGGCAGGCTAGATTATAATAGTCATATTTTGGATCTAGTCCTGTGTCCACAAGAGCCTTCATCGATGCAATAGCATTCTCCCTATCGCCTAAAAAATACAGGCAAAAAGAATAGTATACCGATTTGCTATCAATCATACTAAGGGTTTTCTCAAAGTCCGGTTTTGCCTCTGCTGATTTATTCATATAAATGAATTGGACTTTACCTCTGTAGTAGTACGATGAAGTTGTGGGTTTAACCTCGATACTTTGGGTGTAATCGCTCACAGCACCGGCATAATCGCCCATCAAAACCTTAACCTGTCCTCGGTTATATAGAATGGTAGCTTTCGACGACTCTGATGTTGACAGCGAGAATGCAGCAGTATAATCATTTATGGCCTCAGGGTATCTTCCTAGCCATTTGTACGTATCGCCACGACTCCAGTATGCTCCAGTATAGTTAGGGTTAATCTCAATGGCTTTGCTGTAATCTTTAATCGCATCCTCGGCAGAACTACATAGAGCTCTGTTACGGTATAGTATGGCTAAATTATTGGCGTCATCCTGGTAGTATTTCATGGCTTGAGTATAGCAAGCCGCAGCATCGCTTTTACGGGCCATTGCCTCATAGGTTAACCCCATATTCCAGTAAGCCAATCCATTATCGGGGTTAATTTGAAGGGCCGTATTATAGTCGTCAATAGCTCCTGTAAAATCCTTAGCGCACTTTTTGTGCCATCCTCTACTGTTGTATGCTGCCGCCAAATTTCCCTTAAAGTTTTCATCCTGAAAGTAAGTCATGGCTTTTGTATCGTCATCAATCGCCTTCTGGTATTGCCCTGCTTTTTCATACGCATCGGCTCTACTAGTAAATTTCCATCCTACGGGTTTTAATTGAATTGAGGATGTGTAATCGGCAATAGCTCCTTCGTAGTTTTCCATTTCGAATTTAGCATAGGCACGGTATAAGTAGTACGATTCCTGTTGCTGCACAACGTACTCCTGTGGTTCTTTGCTCACCACCGCAGAAATGGCCATAGTGTAATCGTCAATTGCTTTCTGGTACAGCCCCAGATCCCTGTAAACCTGCGCTCTTGCACCGTAATCCTGTTCGTCGGTTATATTGCAATTGCCAATACTGGCTACATCTGCTTCGAAGCCAGCTTTATCTCCTATACTGTTCTTAATTATTGCGCTCAGCTTATACGATTCAACTATGTCATCGATGTTTCCGTAGGATTTTGCCAAATCGATTGCCTTTGAGCAATTGAAAATTGCTAACGACGATTTATCCATGTACCAGTATAGCTTTGCAATCTCCTGGTAGTGTTGCACTTTGTATGGAGTGTATGTTTCTACTGAAATAGCAGAGTTATGGTCAGCAATAGCAAGGCTATACTCTTTGATTGATTTGTAAACCTCTGCTCTGCTTCTATAGTAACCACGGGTAGGATCCGCATTAATGGCCAGCGTGTACAGGCGAATGGCCTCCTGTGCATTGCCATTGCGCCATGCTGCCGATGCCTGTTTTGAGTATTGCTCTGCTGCAGCACGATCCTGCGCCTGAGAGTAGTGAGACAGTAGTAGTGAGAGTATTACTACAAAAGCAACCTTTATGTTCATTTGCATAAATTGTTTGTTAAATAAAATTTATTCCACTCTAATTAGTTGAATCAAAAGTAAAAATAATTTTTATTGAATTATATCTCCGTTTAAATATTTGACTAGCATATCTTTTTTAGGGATAAAACATGGATTGTAACCCCAACAGCAATCATGAGAAGTAGAACCTTAATCCATATTGCAACACTCAGGGTGAATACAGAGATTAGGATTGATAACCAAAGCAACACAATAGTAAACCATTTTACTCGGGGCTCAATAGCCCTATTCTCTATATAATTATGAATATAGTGTCCCAGAAATTTGTTGCGAATAAGCCAATTATATAATCTATCGGAACTTCGAATAAAACAATAGGCAGAAAGAAGCAGAAAAGGAGTAGTTGGAAGTAATGGTACAAAAATGCCCAACCCCCCAAAGCCCAGCGAGAGTATGCCCAAAATCAAAAGAAAAGCCCTAACTAAAGGGCTTGGTTTTATATTTTTCATCGATTTTATAATCGTAGAACGATATTACTTTTTGTGCGAATCGTCACAAAATGGTTTGTTCTTAGATTTTCCACAAGTGCACAAATATACTTCATTCTTTTCATCGGGATACAAATTATTGCCTTGAGAGTCGACAATGTAAAATTTTCCCTCGACCTTAATTGAACCCTCCTTCATAAATTGTAAATATGCCGATACGGCTTTCCCCTGTTCCATACATTTATTCTTTATCTCTAAAACTAACCTTAAAATGTGTTCCATCGCAGAAAGGCTGGCCATTTGAATGCCCACACCTACACAACGAGACCATTTTCATCGACTTTATCTCCTTCCCTTCTGAATCTATAAGTTGAAAGTTTCCTGATACCAAAATAGGACCATTGGGCATAAGCTGTATTTTAACTGGTTCAACACCAAAATCCGATAACTGGTTCGGTAATAAATCCTTTACTACTTTTGGCGATAGTTCCTTAGAATTCTTATCCAAATTGTTCCACATAAAGGTAAGCGCCCTGGTTGGACACTCGTTAACAATATCAATAATTTCCTGCGTAGTTCCTCCTGCCATATTTACCCAAGGGCGTTTACGAGGATTAAATACCGAAAGAAGTTTGGTATAGCAAATCGAAGCATGAACACATTCTGCAGGCTTCCAGAACACCGTAATCTCGTCGTTTGAGTATTTTCGATTATCCTTATCCATAAGTTACAAAACTTAGAGTGAATAAACGTAAAGGTAAAATACTTTGTTCATTAAATCACTAAAGATACTTTAATTCGAAAAATACATCTATAGCCTTTTACTAAATAAAAATAATATAAATAAAAAACACCCCCCCTAAAATATTCAATACAATTTATTAATTTTTTATTTTCTCAACCACACACCCCTATAATTTTATATCATTAATTATTTTTTAATATATTTGTATCGGAAACCTAAAAAAATAAATCATGGCTAAACAAAGATTCACCGCATTTAAGGAGGCAGTTAATCGTACCCCACAGGAATTCAATGGAAACAATCACCCTAAATACTCGGAAATATTTGGTGTGAATGTTTTTGATAGGGAAAAAATGAAACGCTACCTATCAGCCGATGCTTACGAAAGTCTAATCGCTTCGGTTGATGAGGGTCGTCGTATTGACAGGAAAATAGCCGGGCAAGTTGCTGCAGCCATGAAAGCATGGGCTTTAGAGCTGGGGGCAACACATTATACACACTGGTTTCAACCGCTGAATGGTGCTACTGCCGAAAAACACGATGCTTTTCTTTCAATAGATAAGGATGGAAAGGCAATGGAACTATTTAAAGGCGAAATGCTTGTTCAGCAAGAACCCGATGCATCGAGTTTTCCCAGCGGTGGAATCAGGAATACCTTTGAAGCAAGAGGATACTCTGCCTGGGATCCAACCTCCCCTGCATTTATTCTAGATCAAACCCTATGTATACCAACCATATTTGTATCTTACACTGGCGAAGCGTTAGATTACAAAACACCTTTACTAAAATCACTAGCGGCACTAGATAAAGCAGCCGTTTCGGTACTGGAATATTTCGATAAGGATGCAAAAAAAGTATTGGTAACGCTGGGATGGGAACAGGAATATTTTTTAGTTGACGAAGCTCTATACAATGCTCGTCCCGACTTAGCATTATGCGGTCGTACACTTATGGGGCATGCTGCTGCAAAGGATCAGCAATTGGAAGATCATTATTTTGGATCCATTCCGGCTCGTGTTGCTGCGTTCATGCGACATTTTGAGACAGAAGCCTATAAACTAGGCATTCCTGTTAAAACACGCCATAACGAAGTTGCCCCGAACCAATTTGAGTGCGCCCCTATTTTCGAAGAAGCAAACCTAGCGGTCGATCACAACCAGCTTATCATGTCTTTGATGGACAATGTTGCCCAAAAACACAATTTCAGGGTACTGTTCCACGAAAAACCGTTCAAAGGCGTAAACGGATCTGGCAAACACAACAACTGGTCAATGATGACGGATACAGGCGTTAACTTGCTTTCGCCTGGGAAAACACCAAAAAACAACCTACAGTTCCTTACTTTCCTTATCAACACTATTAAGGCAGTACAGGATCACGCTGCACTCCTAATTGGCAGCATTGCCTCGGAATCCAACTCGCATAGATTAGGGGCACACGAAGCTCCACCAGCAATCATGTCCGTTTTTATTGGTAAAACGTTAAGTGCAGTTCTGGATGAACTGGAGGAAAGGGTAAGCGACCAAAAAATGACCCCCGACGAAAAAACCGAACTAAAACTGGATATCATCGGAAAAATTCCCGAAATATTGCTCGATAATACCGACCGCAACCGTACATCACCATTCGCATTCACAGGGAATCGCTTCGAATTTAGGGCGGTGGGCTCCTCGGGCAGCTGCGCATCGCCTATGATTGTTCTTAACACCGCCGTTGCCGATCAACTAAATAGGTTCAAAACTGAGGTTGAAAAAGTAATAGCCAAAGGAATTAAAAAAGACGAGGCAATAATACAATGCTTGCGCAAAGTTATTATTGAATCAAAACAAATCAGATTCGAAGGAAACGGTTATAGCCAGGATTGGATTGATGAAGCGGCACGCAGAGGTTTACCCAATATTCAAAGCCCCATAGAGGCTTTCAAAACTTTTCTTCTCGACTCATCCATGAAATTGCTCACAAGCAATCTAGTTCTTTCGAAAAGGGAACTTGAGGCCCGTTTCGAAATTCGAAACGAGATATTCCTCAAAAAGGTACAAATTGAAGCCCGAGTGCTAGGCGATTTGGCTATCAACCATATTATTCCTACAGCGATTACCTATCAAAACATCCTCATATCAAACGTAAAGGGACTTAAGGAACTCTTTCCGAATGAATACGAGAAACTTGCAAACCATCAACTTAACCTCCTACAAGAAATCTCCGAACACATTCACGAAATCCGTAAGCAAGTTGACGAAATGATAGAGTTCCGCAAAGAAGCAAATTTGGTTGAAGATGTGGTGGAAAGAGCCCAGCTATACTCAAAAAATGTTCGCCCTTATATCGAGGACATTCGTTATCGTATCGACAAATTAGAAATGATTGTTGACGATGAGATGTGGCCGTTACCAAAATACCGAGAGATACTATTCATTCGGTAAAAAATTAAAATAAAAGTCCTGATTCATTCAGGGCTTTTATTTTACAGCAATACGTTTTATGTGCTTTTATTTATTGATATTTCAATATCTATAAAATAATATTTACTTTTACCTTTTATATTTTAGATACTTTTAAGATATTTTTGCGTTTACAAGTAAAGCACACTTATGTTCGAACTACAATCAATCATCAGGAAAGGATTATTATCCCTTGCAGTTGTATTCTTTATTTCGAATTCTACCACTGCTCAAACCAACAAGCTAAGCCGGGCTGATGCTTTGTATAAGGCTGGAGGATACTATGAGGCCATAGATCTTTACAAGGATGATATCGATAAAATAAAGGACAAGGTTGAGCTATCGAAGTACCTTTACAAAATAGGAAATTGCTATAGGCTAATTGGAAATGCACGCCAGGCAGAACTCTGGTACCAAAAAGCTATTCTAAGGCAGTGCCCCGATCCTAAAGTTTTCTTCTACTACGCCGAAATGCTCAAAATGGGGGAGAAATACGACGAAGCCATTGAGCAATACAAAAAATACAAAGTACTTGCGCCGTTAGATAAATTAGCCGATTCGGGAATAGAGTCGTGCGAGTTATCTAAGAAATGGAAAGAAACCCCTTCGGGATACGAAATCATCAATATGCGCAGCATAAACACAAAATTCAGCGAATTTTGCCCGGCCTACGCATCGAACGACTACTCCGAACTTCTTTTTACCAGTTCGAGGAAAGGTACAACTGGAGGAAAAATTAGTGCCGTAACCGGCGAAAACTTTACAGATATTTTTCTTACAACACGCGATGTAAAAGGAGTTTGGAGCGAACCAAAGCCTATAGATGAAAATGTAAATACACAGTTTGATGAAGGTTCCAGTTCATTAATATCTACAGATTACAACACACTTTTCTTTGCCCGTTGTAAAGTAAGCAAGCGAGACAAACTAGGATGCCAGATATTTAGCGCAAAAAGAACCGAACAAGGTTGGCTAACACCCGATGAAATAAAAATATCATCGGACAGTATGATTGTAGCCCATCCTGCAATTTCGAACGACGGAACAACACTCTACTTCACCAGCAACATTCCTGGTGGGTTTGGAGGATTAGATATCTGGAAAGTTACCCGCAATTCATCCGCTGATGAATGGGGCGAGCCCATAAATCTTGGTGGTGAAATTAATACTGCTGGCAACGAAATGTTTCCATACATACACTCTGACGGCACTTTATACTTCTCTTCCGACGGACATCCTGGAATGGGGGGTCTTGATTTGTTCAAAGCAAAAACTAACGAAAGTGGCGCTTGGGAGGTTGAAAACATGCGTTACCCCATGAACTCCCCTTCGGATGACTTTGGGATTGTTTTTGAAAACGATAGAGAAGCCGGATATTTCTCATCGCGTCGCCAAGGAGGAAGAGGTTCCGACGATATCTACATGTTCTATCTACCGCCTATCAACTATAATATGATTGGTAAGGTAACCGATGATAAAGCACAGACACCCGTAAGCGAGGCAACTGTCAAGTTAATTGGCAGCGATGGAGCCATTATAACCATGCAAACCCAAGCCGATGGGTCGTTCAAATTCAACCTTACCCCTAACACCGACTACGTTGTAATCGCTTCCAAAAAGGGATACCTCAACAACAAGGCCAAGGAAACCACACGTGGCTTAAACCAAAGCAAGGATTTTGATGTAGCCATCGCAATAACATCAACCGAAAAACCAATTGAAATACCAAATATTTTCTACGATTACGACAAATGGGAACTTCGTCCGGAATCACGCGAAGCCCTCGACAGGCTTGTTGAAATCCTTAACGATAACCCAACCGTTACCATTGAATTGGCATCGCATACCGACAGCCGAGGAACGCAGGAATACAACTACGAACTCTCGCAAAAACGTGCACAATCGGTTGTTAACTACTTAATTGAAAAAGGAATTGTCACTGAACGTTTAAAAGCTAAGGGTTATGCTCAAACTCAACCCAAGATTGTAGATGCAGCGCTTAATGCACGTTATTCGTTCCTACCTGTTGGAGTATTGCTCGATCAAAAATTCATTGATGGATTAACCACTGAGGAAAACAAGGAGATCGTATACCAAATAAATCGTAGGACTGAGTTCAGAGTATTAAGAGACGATTATCAAGTAAAAAAATAAATTTCGAAGGAAAATACACAAGGGGGCGTTGCCCCCTTTGTTGTCTAATTTTTCAATCAACAACCTATTAAAACTTTCCAAAAAAAGAATTAGTTTTGCTATATACGTTAATGCTAATATGAATTATAGTTTTTTAAGCAAAATTTGGAACGTAAATTGTGTAACTTTTATTTGTTGATTTAGTAAAATTCTGTTCACAACACATCGGTATGCTTCGACTAGTTAAACTTATAGCTATAATTCTTTTAGTAGCCACTGCAAAACAAGGCTACTCACAAAAGTTTTACGAAGCAGAAACAATTGAGGAGGCAAAGCTTAAAATCTACGCAGTAGAAGATCCTAAGGATGCAGACCTATACTTCTGCATTGTCTACGAGGAAAAGGAAATAAAAAAAGTTGGAATAATGATGGAAGTAGCCAACCCCAACGAGGCTCAAATTATTCTCATTTTTGTTGACGATCCCAAGCAAGCCGATGTTAAAGTTTGGCTAGTTGATACCCCAGCCGAGGTTAAATGGATAAACGAGGACAAGAAAAAGTTTATAGTTGTAGATGGATTGAACTATTGATATAATCCTACTGCAAAGAAATCGCCCTCCAGTAATCAACAATCTGTTAACATTTTCCAATTGGGCAATTAAAAATTCTCAATTACCTTTGTCAATAAAAATCACAATGAGCAAAAATTCCCGATATGACCAAAGAGGGGTATCTGCCTCTAAAGATGATGTGCATAGTGCCATTAGCAATTTAGATAAGGGTCTTTATCCAAAGGCATTCTGTAAAGTAGTTCCCGACACTTTATCAGGCGATCCAAACTACTGCGTTGTTATGCATGCCGATGGAGCTGGAACAAAATCCTCGCTTGCTTATGCATACTGGAAAGAAACTGGCGACATGAGCGTATGGAAGGGAATTGCGCAGGATGCTATTGTTATGAACATAGACGATTTGCTCTGCGTGGGAATCACCAATAATATTTTGCTTTCGTCTACCATTGGCCGTAATAAAAACTTAATTCCTGGTGAAGTTGTCAGCGCAATAATACAAGGAACCGAGGAGTTTTGCGAAACTTTAAGAAACCAAGGTATTGGAATTACTCTTACAGGCGGCGAAACTGCCGATGTTGGCGATCTTGTTCGCACTGTAATTGTTGATTCGACTGTAACGGCTCGTATTAAACGTTCCGAGATTATATCGAACAGCAACATTCAGGATGGGGATGTAATTATTGGTCTTTCGTCATTTGGAAAAGCCAACTATGAAACTGAATATAACGGAGGAATTGGAAGCAATGGATTAACATCCGCCCGGCACGATGTTTTTGCAAATTACTTGGCCAACAAATACCCCGAAACATACGACTCCGCGGTACCATCAGAACTAATCTATTCCGGATCTTATAAACTAGATCAAATAATTTCCGAGGTTGGAATAACTGCTGGGAAAATGGTACTCTCCCCTACCCGTACTTACGCACCAATAGTAAAGGACGTACTATCAAACTACAGACCTGTAGTACACGGCTTGGTTCACTGCTCTGGAGGAGCGCAAACCAAAGTAATGAACTTTGTAGATAATCTCCATGTTGTTAAGGATAATCTTTTTGATTTACCGCCACTATTTAAAATCATCCAGCAAGAATCAGGAACATCGTGGCAGGAAATGTACAAGGTTTTCAATATGGGACATAGATTCGAAATATACGTTTTCCCCGAATTTGCCGATGACATTATTGCCATTGCAAAAGATTACGGAGTTGATGCTAAAATTGTTGGCTATTGCAGTGAATACGAAGGGAAAAAACTAACCATCAAATCACAATTTGGAGAGTTTCACTATTAGGATACCGTCTTTAGATGAATACATTTTAGTGTATTTAGCAAAATCTTACGAATCGTTTTTGCTTGTAGAATTCAACTATCTTCTGAATTCTGAATTCTGAATTCTATTACGTCCTTTTCACTCTGTAAAATTTATGCTTACATTTGCGGCAATATTTAAACTTATATGTCAGACAATACAATACTTAGAAAACTAGAAGGAATTAGACACAAATTCGAGGAAATTGGCCAGCAAATTACCGATCCTGCGGTTATGGCCGACATGAAACGATTTGTAAGTCTTAACAAGGAATACCGATCGTTAGAGCCAGTTGTTGCTGCTTACGAAAAGTATAAAAACGTACTCAGCAATATTGAATCATCTAAGCAAATTTTAGCTACCGAAAAGGATGAAGAGCTAAGGGATATGGCTAAAATGGAGGTGGAAACTTTATCTCAAGAGCAGGAAAGTTTGGAAGAGGAGATCAAAGTATTACTACTCCCAGCCGATCCGGAGGATTCTAAAAATGCCGTGATGGAAATCAGGGCTGGCACAGGTGGAGATGAAGCCAGTATTTTTGCTGGGGACTTATTCCGTATGTACACCAAATACTTCGAAAGAAAAGGATGGAAGTATGAAGTTACAGGTACTTCGGAAGGAACTGTTGGCGGTTTCAAGGAAGTTGTTATAAATGTAACCGGAAATGGGGTTTATGGTGTGCTTAAGTATGAATCTGGAGTTCACCGTGTGCAGCGCGTACCTCAAACCGAGACACAAGGGCGTGTTCATACATCAGCAGCAACCGTAGCGGTACTACCCGAGGCCGAGGAATTTGATATCGACCTTAAAATGGAAGATATCCGCAAGGATACATTCTGCGCATCGGGACCTGGCGGACAAAGCGTAAACACCACCTACTCGGCAATTCGCCTAACCCACATTCCAACCGGAATTGTGGTTCAGTGTCAGGATCAAAAATCGCAGATAAAGAATTTTGACAAAGCTCTGGCAGAACTCCGTACACGTCTTTATAACTTGGAATACCAAAAGTATATGGACAATATCGCCTCGAAGCGTAAAACAATGGTTTCGACTGGCGACCGCTCTGCTAAAATTAGAACCTACAACTACCCTCAGGGTAGAGTAACCGATCATCGCATTAACCTTACCCTTTATAACCTATCGGCCATTATCGATGGGGATATTCAGGAAGTAATTGACAAACTACAGCTAGCCGAAAATGCCGAACGCCTAAAAGCTGCAAGCGAAGAATAAAACCTATAAGCTATGACTCCCGAGCAACTATTCGAACAGATTCGCAAAAAAAAGAGTTTCCTTTGTGTTGGCCTCGACAGCGAGATGACAAAAATTCCTGAGCACTTACTCTCGAAAGAGGATCCTATTTTCGAATTTAACAAAGCAATAGTTGATGCAACACACGATTTTGCAATTGCATTCAAGCCAAATCTAGCATTCTACGAAGTTCATGGCGCCTCCGGTTGGACCAGCCTAATTAAGACAATTAAGTATATCAGGAAGCACTTCCCGGATTTATTTATTATTGCCGATGCTAAACGTGGCGATATCGCCAGCACTGCTCGCATGTATGCCAAGGCATATTTCAACAGCATGAGCTGCGACGCGGTAACCGTTTCACCTTACCTCGGACAAGATTCGGTTACCCCCTATCTTTCTCACGAAGGGAAATGGACTATTTTACTGGCTATTACATCAAACGATAGTTTTGCAGATTTCCAACTAATTGAAAACAAGGAGACCGGCAACAAGATTTTTGAGGATGTTGTTCTAAAATCGATGCACTGGGGCAGCGATGCCAACATGATGTACGTAGTTGGCGCAACTCATCCGGAATACTTTGCCAGCGTTAGGAAATTAGTGCCCGATCACTTTTTACTTGTTCCTGGAGTTGGAGAGCAAGGCGGAAGCCTTGCAAAGGTTGCAGAAAAAGGCTTAAATCATCGATGTGGACTAATTGTAAACTCATCGAGGGGAATTATATATGCCGATATAACCGGAAAGTTTGCCGATGCCGCAAGGCAACGTGCACATAAACTGCAGAAAGAAATGGAAGCAATTCTTTCTCAGGCGAAACTAATCTGATTCTATGTTTACCTGCAATAAAAGAGGACTTTTAGTCCTCTTTTTCAATTATATCAACATTCTCAGCACAAATAATTACTGTTGAAACATATTGTTTTCCCGTCTGCTTCATCCGATCTCTTAACCGCTTAACATCTCTCTGTGATAGAGAATCTTCTCGCCCATATTCAGTCTGTTTTTTGACCCAAACAGTATCTTTACAAGGACTGTTATTGATGTGGCACAATAATGTCTTCCCAACTTCCACTTTATCTAAATAAAGACTATCGACTCTCGATTCCCATACTAATCCCTGTATTCGAACTCTTTTATTAAAAAATTTTTTATCAAAATAAGGAATGGCTTCCGAAGCAGAGATCATTAACATAGAACCATTGTCGGCCTTCAGTTTCATCTTCTTCCCATCAACACCACAAATGTGAACTATAACTCCTTCAGTCTCTACCTTTTTTCCACAAAACTGATCTGTATTCAAAACCAATTCATCTGCCAAGACTTTTTCTACCTTATGGCATTGATTCTTGCATGCCACAATGCAAAAAGCCATAGAAACCATTAACAGTAAATGCTTCATTGTTTGACTTTATTTTAGAGCAACGGATAAAGAGAGTTTAATTGCGAAATTATCCTTAATATCATCGTACGCATAGTAGCCATAACGGTAAAAACCACCAAGACCAAATCCTAAGTAAAACATATTCATGTAGTTTAAGCGTACAATGCTATTTATTATCAACCCCGACTCTAAGTAAATTTTGTCCTTCTGATTAAAATCAATTCCCTGGATGGATGGGTTGCTCAGAGTTCCCCATCCGGAGTTCTGTACCACTATAAACTGCGGTTTAAACTTCTTTGTTTTTAATAGTAACGATCCAAAGTTATGGGAGTAGTACAAGTTAACGTATCTATCGGAAAGAAATTCGTACGGTTTCATGGTCTGAAAGCTGTTATTGATAACCATTGAGAAACCCTGATTCCAGCTCCCCTCCCCAGTAAAAAGAAAACTATACGGTAAACTCCTATCAACCAAACCTGCATCTATTTTGATATTCGACTGTCCAATTCTTCCATTATATGCAATTAAGTAAATTGATGCTTCGTACTTATTATAATTATAACTTGACTTGTTAAATAGGTTAGTTCCTCGTTGATAGGATAGAGAAATAATAGGGTTACCTTCGAAACTAACGTAACGCTGGTCGCCAATTGTTGATAACCCCTCTTTATAAGCGTATCGAGCAGATAACTGAAATTCATCGGCATGATAATCAGTAAAAGCATTACCCTTATAGGTGTAAGGATACAGCGTTGTTAATTCCTTTAAGCTTAGCATAGCAGATATTTTAAGGAATCGCAAGGCCCTAAAACTCAACTCAGCTTGCTCCTCAATGCATTTATCATAGCGATACCCCAAGTAACCTCTGAGGTAATTATTGGATGTGGTTCTATCGATACTGGTTTTGTTAATTGTTCCAACCTCTTTTAGGTCGTTCCTGTACCCCAACCTAAATTTTACCTCATTATACCTATCTATATGAAAAACCACAGATCCACCATACTTAAATTCATCATCGCTAAATCCATAAGCACCATACCCTCCAATCCAGATGTATTTAGATAGTTTATCGTTAGTGATTAAACCGAATCCTAGCCGAGATCCTTCATAATCGTTATGTGTGTATATACTACTGATATCAACATCAATAACGCCGTAAGGTATCTTTCCCTCCCAGAATTTCGGAATAAGATTAATCCAGTAATCGAAATTGCGCTTCTTGCCAACACTATCCATAAAATGATAGGTATTCTTCTCGCGCATAGAAAGTGAATCTCTCCGAATAGATCTTATAATAGAATCGCTTTGCAGCATGCTGATCTTATCTATCGACACATTTTCTAGTCCAACACGACCTGCCATACCGTTGGGATTCAAGTTGACGCTATCAATTACCGATGTTATAATATACGCGGGGTATGCATTTATCTTTTTATTTATTTTTTGCGACACCATGCCAATTTCCTCATCGAGCTTTTCGGGGAACCATTTGCCATTTACAAATCGGTAATCCTGCCTAAACCGAAATCCAATTAATCCCTTTTCAAACGGTTCCACCACAATATTTTTAAGCGCATAGCCATTGGAACTAATAAACATGGTGCCGGTTAAACTATTGAAATTCCGACCCCTTTTAGGATAAAAATTCACCACAAAGATTGTATCCAGACCCTCAGCATAGGTCTCCTGCAGATGAAAGTTGTATATACTAAGACACCCATCGGTTAGTGGACTTACGTACTCGGTGATTGATTTATCGTTTGATACTGGCAGCAAAAATAGGGGAACGCTACTGTTGTAAAATGATATTGAATTATGAAACAACGATATAAAACTCTGAACAAACAATGGGCTCTCAAAACCAGAAGTTTTTTGGGCTATAATTTTACTCTCGGTTCTTCCCTCGGAATGCAAACACGAAACAATACACTCGGAAATAAAACCGGCCTGCTTCTCCATTTGTTTATTCCGTTTTATAGAAGTACTATCCTCCGAGGTTGCGTCACCGGCCATTTTCAAATCAATAATGGTTTTGAAATAGCATCTATAGCTATACTTATCGTACCGATGATAATTATTCTGATCTTTGTTTCGCAGAACATTTCTTATAATTGGTATTGCTGGATTTGCCTCGGGTCTAATAACTACTGCTTCTATTTCGAGAACATGGGGCTCTAACACAATAATCAATTTATTCCGATTGGAAATTGATTCGATATTAAACACCTGAGGCTGATAGCCAACACAAGAAACATTAATGCTAGTTACATTCGCATCCTGAATCTCAAACCGACCATTAACATCGGAAATAACCCCCTTCTGTAAAGATTGACTCTGATATATTACTGCGGCAAAAGGAATGGGCAACTTTGTATCTTTCTCTACAATAACTCCTTTTATGGAGTTTTGAGAATATATTGCAGAACTGATCAGCAAAAAGGACAAAAATGAACACGTGGATTTCGAAATTAATCTGATAATCATATAAAATCTTAAAAAACTTAAACAGCCAAAACTTGATTATTCAATTATCTTGCCAAAATATTTCCAAAATTCACGATGAAAATTCTCGCCAGCATCGCCACCATACAAATCGAGATACGAGACCTTTGATGGTTGATTAGGCACAAAGCGCAGCACCTCGTTTTTTGAATATAAAAGAGTTGGCTCGGGGTGAAACTGAACCCCAATTACATTGGGAAACTGCGCGTGAGTAATAGCCTCAATAATCTTTCCATCCATCGACAAGCCTGCAACCTTAATATTCTGCCCAAGTTTTTTAATACACTGATGATGGCTACTCAAAACATGTGGGCAAAAACCACTATTAGCCATTGATATAAAGGGTTCATCAACAAAATTTACCTGATGAAAACTGCCCCATATCAGATTGTTATCAATTGCAAAATTATTGTAATAGTTCCTATGCTGCATATTAGTTTCGGTAGTTAAAATTGACTCCACTGTATTTTGACCATAAATTTCCGAAGGAATATCCTGAATCAAATTGCCACCCGTGGCTACGTTTATCGATTGCATTCCCAAACAAATTCCCAAAACAGTATAATTCTTATTTTGCTCAAGGAGTGGTTTAAACTGTGGATCCCGACTTCCACCCAACAAGTGAAATAGAAAAGAAAGTTCCATAAAATGCCGGTAAGGATCTATTACCTGAGTTAGCAAACTCGTAGATTCTCCGTAGCACGCAGGTGGCATGTCTGGCCCTCCAAAAAAGATAATCGCCTTACTCCCTTTAAAAATCTGCTCAAAAAAGGTGCTGCACCTGTTTTTATGGTATATCAAATCATGATCCAGTTTAAGATCTATTGGCAGCAGATAAAAGTTTTCAATATCGTGCTGAACAATATAGCCCTCGGATAAAGAATAATCATAAACTTCATCGCTTTGATAAACACCAACAAACTGTAAATTCGACTTATTGGGTATAATTTTATTATCGGTCAGATACTTTACCGTTTTAATATTGTTTACCGTTGGATGCATTATGATTATGGTGCTGGTGCTATCACATAAATCATCAACCGAGATAAAAACTTTCCTTGGCTCCTGTTTACAGCCCATCAAAACCGGAAAGCAGATTGCAAGGAGAAGAAATTTTTTAAATATTTTTTTCATGGTAGTTATTTGTGATGTTTTAACTAAAAACGGAAACCCAAACTTATAATTGTACTGTGTTGCATAACATTGCAATTCTTATCGATTGATTTGAACGATATTGAATTTGTAAGAATTAACTGCGTTTTCATTATGCTGAATCCGAGACCATACTGAATTCCGACCTCTTCGTGAGTAAAGTACTTGTCGAAATCCATCCTATTTGCCCCAACCTTGCCGGCAAACCTATAGGAGTAATATGGGCCGGCAAACAGAAATGCTTGGTTTTCGACAAGATCCTCCATGATAGAAAGAACCTTCATTCGAATATTTAGTGGCACTGTAAATTCATGCGTTCGGAGAGTTCCCCAGGTATGCTCGCTTCCTCTGGATTGGTATAGCAGTTCGGGTTGCAGGCTAAATTGTTTTGATAATCGAATTTCCGAATATAATCCCGCATTAAAAGCAAACACCGTTTTTCCGTAAAAATATTCATCCTTGTAGTTATGCCCAGCGGATCCTAGGCCTACTTTAAATCCAAATTTAGGCCTAAAGCCTTTCCCTCCAATCGATGCCAGAAACTGACTATCGGGAACTAAGATTTGGGAGTCCGAAAGTCGAACAACCAAGTCGTTCATAAATTCAGCAATTTTTGCCATGCCATCGTAATCCACCAAATTTGCATCGTCCTGTGGCTGATGGTACGGCGATACCGTTGAAGTAAACACATGAACCGAGGGGATTCCTTTTTTGCCAAAGGGGGAAGTGTCGGTTTGCATCTCAATTCGTTTCCCTTCCTCCTTTACCTTTATGTTATGCTTTGCCGCAATTTCATCGATTAATTTCTCGCCATCATTCAGAGTTGAATTTCCTACAACATCTATTCCCCCATACTTGGATAGCATTCCAACCATATCAAGACTAAACATCATCTTAACCCTATCAACAGGGATTATATTATTATTGACTATATAAGTTGAGCCTATTAAGCCCGACTCCTCACCATCAAAGGCAATCAGTATTACCGATCGTTTTAACTGATCTCTATTCTTCGAAAGCCATCTCCCCATCTCAATAACCATGGCCGTACCAGAGGCATTATCATCAGCACCATTATAAACTACCATGCTGTCACCTTTCAAATAATATGCAAGATGATCGTAATGAGCCCCAACAACAACATATTCATTTTTTAGAATGGAATCAGCACCCTCAACCCACCCTATGATGTTACAGCCTTCGGTTTTGAACATCATTCTACTATTAATAAAATGATGCATATACCTTCCTTGCCAAGGTTGAATTCCTGCATCTCTAAACTGATTCTCAATGTAATTGGCAGCCATTCTTCCGCCTTGAGTGCCAAAACCTCGCCCCATTAATGAGTCATCGGCGAGGGTATAAACATGCTTTTTCAGTAGATGGATATCAATATTCTGAGCATCAAGCCTTACAAACAAAAGAAAAGCAATAATCATTAAGAAAAATCTATGCATAATGGTTTGTTTTAAGTACACGAACACAAAACACTGTAACTTACCAGTTACAATTCGATCACTAAATTTAGCATAAGAAATAAGAATCACAGCAATCCTTGAAGAGTTTTATAAAGAACCGCAATATTTATTGGTTTTGTTAAATAAGCATCGCAACCCACCTGAAATGCCTTCTCCTTCTCTGCCATTTGGGCATAAGCAGTCTGCGCTATCACAGGCATCTTCGGATAAAGAAGTTTGATGGCTTTAGTGGCATCTAATCCATCCATCACCGGCATTTTGATATCCATAAGCACCGCCTTAATGCTCATCTCCTGCCTGACCATCTCAACGGCCTCGGCTCCATTAATGGCTACCAACACCCTAGCATTAGCATTCTGGAGAGCTTTTTGTAGAAGCATTTTATTAATGTTATCATCCTCCGCTAATAGAATGGTTGCCCCGCCAAAGTCGTACTTTTGAGGAGCAGACTCGTCCACAGGCTCTCGTTCAATTCTATCCATAGTTTTTATATTTGGTATTGTGAATACAAATTTTGATCCTTGATTTAGCTCACTCTGAACCCATATCTCGCCGCCTAGCATTTCGACCAAAGACTTAGATATCGATAAACCAAGCCCAGTTCCTTTCATGGAGCTCTGAATAACTCCTTCAACCTGAAAGAATCTATCGAAAATCATTTTTTGGTTCTCCTGTGCAATTCCAACTCCGGTATCCTTTACCCATATCTCAATACACTGCTGATTCTCAGAGCAACCAACCTCAATTATTCCCGCCTTAGTAAATTTTATGGCATTGTTAATAAGGTACCCGAGAATCTGCATTATTTTAGATTCATCGGACAGAATATTAATTGGCACATCTTTATTACACCTGCAAAAAAGGGTTAACCCTTTTTTCAATGCATTTTTTTGGAAGTTTGAGGTTACCTTCCCAATTGTATTAATTATAGAAACCGGGAGATGCTTTAAGGAAACTTGTCCCGAATCAATTCTAGAGATATCGATAATATCGTTTATAATTGAAAGCAATTGAATGCTGGAATCCGATATCATTTCAGCGTAACGCTTTGCTTCTTCATCAACCATATTGGACTGCCGCAAAAGTTGGCAGAAACCAACGATGCCATTCATTGGTGTTCTAATTTCATGGCTCATGTTGGCCAGAAAAGCTGATTTTAAACGATCGCTCTCCTGAGCTTTCTCGGTTGCAACGATAAGTTTTTCGTTAATAGCATTAATACGCTGATTACTTTTGAACAATTCTTCGTTTTGCTGCTGGAGTAGTTTATCATTCTGCAAAAGTTTATCCTCTGCAAGTTTCCGTTCGGAAATATCCCTGGCAACCGCGTATATAAGTGTGTCGTCCATAAACGATCTCCACTCAATCCACTTGTAATCGCCCTGCCGCGTTCTATATCTATTCACAAAGTTTAATGCTTGCCTATGGCTATGCAACTCGGCAACTACATTTTGAGTCGATTCAATGTCATCGGGATGAATAAACTCGAAAATATTTCTGCCAACCAAATCACTCGGATTAAAACCAAGCAGCCGACCCCATTCCGGATTAATCTTACGGAAATATCCATCTTGATCGGCAATACATAGCAAATCTAAACTGTTATTAAAGTATCGTTCCAACTCCTCGGATTTTTTTTCAACCGCCCTTTCGGCATTTACCCGAGCAGTAATGTCGTACGAAACACCGAGCACCTCCTTTACACGATTATTTGCATCAAAGTATGGCGTAAAAACAGTATCAAAAACCAACCCGTTGACAATTATCTCTGCTTTAATTGATTCTCCCAGTAAAGCCCGCCTTGCACAGTTGGTAATATCAGGGTAATCCTTGTATATCTCAAACAACGATAAGCCAACAACTTCACCAGGTTTTAATCCAAGTTTAGATAGGGCAAGTCCTTCGGAAAATGTAAAAACACCTGACGCATCGAAAACAAAAAAAACAAGAGGATTTTCCGTGATTACTTTTCGAAACTTATACTCGCTTTGCAGCAGTGTTTCTCTAACTTTAACTTGATCCGTGATATTTACTCCCGAACAAATGATCTCAATAAATGCTTCGTCGGAATTATTCTCGGCAATTCTAAAATCCCATGCAAACCAAGCGTCATCACCATTTTTAGTGATAATGCTTGACTCATTTTTATGCGAAATAAGGTCGGATCTCACGTTTAAAGAACTCAAAGCTTCTTTGAAAAAAACACAATTATCAGGAAATACTAGCCCTAATGCATTTCTACCTTTCACCTCGGGCCATGTTAAACCAAGCAAATTTAGCAAGTATGCATTGGCATAGGTAATTCTACCAAGATGATCCGTTTTGAAAATTGCTCCCGATATGCGTTCTAGCAAAAAATTATACTTATCCTCAACTTGTTTTAGTTTATTTTGAGACAGAAATGATTTACGCTTTACCAAATAAAAGCATAAAACACCCCAAATTACAGAGTAAACAACTAGAAGAAATAAATTTTGTCCAGAAATGATCCTGCCTTTGGTTGCTATTGAAAAAACAAAAAACTGACAAAAGAGGCCAAAAACAATATAGTAATGTACTTTATCTATTTTCGAGTTGAATATCCTTCTTAAGTAGTAAAAGGATACACCCAACAATAAACTCATTAAAACAACAACAAAGAATATGATTGAAACATGGCTAACTGATAGAATGCAATACAACGATCCTATTAGAACCGAAACTAAACCAACAACAGGCCCTGCAATAAAACCAACAGCACTAAAGAACAAAACAGTAGGCGATAAATCGAACGAGATTCCAAATAATTGAAATATTGGCATCAATGCAATGAATGCTATCCCATACAGTACTCCGCGCACCAATTTTCCCCACAAAGAATTACTACTAGGTACTGAACTTACAAGGAAAATAAGTCCAAGTAGATATACCAATGTAACCGTATTCGATATAATAATTGAATTCATTTACACCTCATTATATCAAATTTAGTATTTTTTGTGAGGTCTTACAACAAGTTTTTTGTATTTTTGATAGGCAAAACACAAATTTTATGGTTCTGATATACTGATTATTGTGTAGTTTTATCGTTCGATTAAAAAAAAATATCGATCAATCGGTACAACTTGTTTAAACTTGATATAGTTTTGCACTGTTTTTCGAAACGAAAATTATGAATTAATTATTTTTTTAATGTTTACTTTTTTATTTAACCCAAACACAAAAATTATGAAAAACAAAGTTTTACTTGGATTTGCAGCCCTTGCTATGGTTGCTTTTCTTTCGAGTTGTGGTAAAGTGCCACAAGAAAAAATTGATGCCGCTAACGCAGCTATTGATTCTGCAAAAATGGCTGAAGCTGATGTATACGTTGCAGCTGACTTCGTAGCTATTCAAGATTCAATGAACGCAGTTATGGCTGACATTGAAGTTCAAAAATCAAAACTTTTCAAGAAATTTGGTCCAGCTAGCGAAAAACTTGATAGAATTCTTGAAACCGCTAAACAAGTAAAAGCTAACGCTATTACTAAGAAAGAAGAAGTTAAAGTAGAAGTTGAAGGTCTTATGACTGAAGTTACTACTCTTCTTGAAGAAAATACCAAATTAATGAAGAAAGCTCCACGCGGAAAAGAAGGTGCTGCTGTTCTTGAGCAAATCAAAACCGAGATGACCGCTATTGAAGCTTCTGCTGCTGAAGCAAAAGGCATGTACGATGCTGGTAAATATATGGACGCTTCTAACAAGATTAAAGCTGCCAAAGATAGCGCTACCAGAATCAACACCGAATTAAACGATGCTATTGCTAAAGTAAAAGGCAAAAAATAGTATTGATAAATAGTATTTTTCTTGATCCCCGGGGTAAAACCCGGGGATTTTTTTAGATATTTGCAGCATTATGAGCAGACTATTGAAACGAATAATTTTTATTTCATGTGTATTTGCCTTACTGGCAGGCCTTTTTGCAATTTTTATTTATTCAATACCAGAACCTCCTGTTGGAGACGTAGAGTATGCTCTTGTATCTTTACAACAAGCATCACAATCCAAAGCCCAACGTTACTCCAGTAAATTATACAAGGCCGCCAAGGCCAACTATGACTCTGCTATGGTACACTGGCAGCGTCAAAACAAAAAATTCATCCTTTTTAGAGACTACTCCAAGGTTACCAAGTTTGCCAAAAAATCAGCCGAGAGTGCTAAAAAAGCAACCAAAAATTCCAGCAAACTCTCCAAAAACCTTGTGGTTTCGGTTAAGGATAAAATTGTTTCGATGAATAGTTTAATTGATAATGTGGATAAACTTTTCAACAAACTTCCTCTACCGAACGATATCGTAAACAAAATATCAAAAGGTCGAATGCTGCTCCGCGAGTCGGAACTCGACTTTGAAAAAGGAGATTACCTGAAAGCCAACAGCAAAATTGAGACAGCTGAGGACATGCTATTATCGTCCTACAAAAGAACTTTTGACGATCTTGAGGAGTATTTTTCATCCCAACCATACTGGCGCAGACTAGTTAACAACACAATAGAAAATTCACGTAAAAATCAATCCACCGCGGTAATTGTTGATAAGTTTGCACGAAAACTATACATCTACCAATCTGGAGAAAAAAAATATGAGTACGAGGTTGAATTCGGTAAAAACTGGATGGGACGAAAAAGGTTAAAGGGAGACAAGGCCACACCCGAAGGTATTTACTTGGTTAAAACCAAAATTCCCTCAAACAAAACAAAATACTATAGAGCGCTACTGCTTAATTACCCCAATAGCGATGATATTGAGCGTTTCAATCGTGAAAAGGCGAATGGAACACTGCCTCGCAATGCTCAAATAGGCGGATTAATTGAAATACATGGGAACGGTGGAAAGGGAACCAACTGGACCGATGGTTGTGTAGCACTAACCGATTCCAACATGCTAAAAATCTACAATTTTATTCAGGTAGGAACACCTGTTGTAATTGTTGGTTCAATTGCTGATTTTAATAGTATTGCCAGCAATTATAACTTAAAGAGGATATCGAAAAGAGGTTAATATGGGACAGACAATTGATAAAGAGAATATTGGTATTGAGCCTGAATCTACAAAGAAAAGAACAGCTCTAAGCATAGTTTTGGGAATATCTTCAAGTTTGCTTTTTGTTGCAGCATTGTTTCTTTTTACATTATACGCTCTTTCAGGAATAAAAGAAGCGTATCTTAAAACTAAGAAGGCACAAATTGTTGATTCAACAACCATTGATAAAAAATACTGCGCAAAACTTGATAATCTGATCAAGAAAAACTATCAGAAATACCAAGAGCTAACCCCTAATCAACCATACATTGTTGTAAACACAACCTACAACAGGTTTAAACTTTATAAAAACAAAAAATTAACTCGCGAGGGTTTTTGTAGCACAGGAAGTTATACGTTGCTCAAAAGCCACGACAAACGCCAATGGATATTTAAAACTCCTAGGGGGCTATATAAAATCCTAGGTAAAGTAACAAAACCCGTTTGGAGAAGACCCGATTGGTCGTTTGTGGAGGAAGGACTTCCTATTCCTGCCGAGAATGATCCAGTACGCTGGGAGGCTGGCGTGTTAGGCGATTATGCGCTAAGCATTGGCGATGGATACTTAATTCACGGCACCATATACAAGCGATTCCTTGGAATGCCTGTAACCCATGGATGCATAAGAATGAACGACGAGGATCTTGAGGTGGTATTCAAAACACTCGACTTCGGCTCAAAGGTTTATATTTACTGATAATGGCTACTGAATTATGAAAAAAGTTAAGATATTGCTCATCATATTGGCATTAATCCTTTTGCTAATAATCTCCTACATATCTGTTCTGGAAATTTTATCAGTAAACCGCGCCATCGATGAGTTTAACAATAAATTTGTAACTGAAGAAGTAAAAAGTAACATCGAATATCTGTCAACGTCCGATTCTACAGTGATGGACAATCAGTTTCGTCTTGCCTACCTATCATCTCAACTTATAGCAGCAAAATCAGATTCTATAATACTTCTCCTCAACTTCCCCGATAGCACTGCCGATTTAATGATCAAAGGCGTTGTTGTACATTCCGCCAGAATCGAAACCTATAAGTTAAGCCGATTTATTGATGCGGTTGACCAGTTGGCCCTACTCAAAATGCTATCTACCCCGCTTCAGGTTAACAAGCATAAATCTACAATTCGCAAAGTTCCCTTAATGGTAAAAATTGCCCCCAAGGATACTTCGGAGTACACTCCAGATGTTGTTCCCGATACTACCGACATTGATGCGGTAAACTATATTTTCGAAACCAACGCTGGCATACAGTTCTATTTTTACGAGAGTAATCCAAAAGAATCGGAGGATGGGCTAAAACAATTCAAATTCGATTTACAGGATCGAATCCAAAGAGGTTATCTAGTGTTTAAAAATGCTGCTACTTTGAAAAAAACGGAGTACAAGCCAGAGGTTAGAATCAGGCTCAACAAACGGGATGCAAAAATTATATACAGAGCGTTACCAAGCAAAGCCTCAATTATTATTAAGTTAAAATAAAGGAAAACACAAGAATACAAAAGGCCTCATAACGAGGCTTTTTAGTCAAATCTAAGTCTGTTTTTCAATAAGATATTTCCAGAACCGTTTGGGTAACATCTGCATATGCAGTTTTGGATTAATCCGTTCCTTAATGCATATCGATTTAAAGTAACTTTTCCACATATCCTGAAATAATTGCTCATCGGTACCCATAATGCTTTGGTCAATTTTGCCCGTTGAAGCATCAATAAAGCTTTCGGCAAATTTAAATTCAGATGTGTTTTTTAAATCATAGTAAAACCCATAGTTTCTCCTTGTATCATAAATTATCCAACGTTGATCTGGAAAACGGTTTTCGAAATGCTTTGTAACCAAGGGTAAAACATTGTACTTGGGATCGAACGAGGCATAGTATATACCATCCTTTGTCTTTTGAAAACGAACAAACATTCTAATTCGTTCCGCCTCACGAACAACTTTCCGGTCAATTTTGAGTAACTCCAAAACATCGCAATCACCAAAATTCAACTCAACACTCTCCTCTGAACCAAACGCTTTTCGGATATACCTTAAAAGCAAAAGTTCAATATCCTCAATCTCCGAGAGAAAAACGTAGTATATCATCTGGCAATTTGTGCTGGAAACTTTCTTATGCAATCCATCCCAAACCCTTTTTGCTCTTACTTCATCGGTTAAAACCTCATATTCGGGTTGAAACAATGAGAATTGAACATTTCCATAGCCAAGAATTCTATCAGGAAAAATCTTCTTTTGATAGCAGTCAAAAACTAAAGTGAGAAAACCCTCGAAGGTTTTGTCGTATATCCAAATAGCCATATTTTGATCAATCAGGAAAAACAAAGCTTAACTGTCCGGGATGTTTATCCTTCTTCTTAATTTCTTTTTTCGGCATAAACAGTTGCTTCATATTCTCGGGTTTAATCTCGTTGATGGTTGACGAGCCAAGTTCATTGCAGGTGATAAAATATTTGGCTCGTTTCATAACCACCCCCATTTTTTGAAGCTGATACGAACTAATCCGACCATAACGACGAGAAGTTAATATCAACTTTGCCGACCTTACACCAATCCCCGGAACACGAAGTATTAACTCATAAGGCGCCTTATTTACATCAACGGGGAACATCCAAGGATTACGAATGGCATAACTAAGCTTTGGGTCGATATCTAAATCAAGGTTTGGATGCCTATCGTTCACAATCTCATCAACCCTAAAAAAGTAAAAACGCATTAACCAATCCGATTGGTAGAGCCTATTCTCGCGTACCAAAGGAGGGGTAGATAGTACGGGTAATCGGCTATCGTTTGTGTTTATTGGAATATAGCCCGAGTAATAAACACGCTTTAAGTCTTGATGATTATAAAGTCCCGACGCAAGCGTGAGGATCTGATTATCGGTATCGGGCGTTGCACCAACAATTAGCTGAGTACTTTGTCCCGCGGGAACAAATTTAGGTGCCGAACGGAATTTACGCGTGTCCTCCTTGCTTACCAATATTCCCTGATGGATTGAGTTCATTGGAGTTAGTATACTCCTGTAATCCTTTTCAGGGGCAAGCATTTTCAGATTGGGTTCGGATGGGATTTCGATATTAACACTTAAGCGATCGGCATACAAGCCTGCCTCGCGAATTAACTCGGTACTTGCGCCTGGAATGCTTTTTAGGTGAATATAGCCATTGTAACGATGATTGGTTCTTAGTTCTTTTGCTACTCGTATTAGCAACGACATCGTATGATCGGGGCTCTTTACTACGCCAGAACTAAGGAATAATCCCTCGATATAGTTTCTACGGTAAAATTCAATGGTTAAATCTACAATTTCCTTAACGGTGAATGCGGTACGCGGGACATCGTTGCTACGCCTATTAAGGCAGTATGCACAATCGTACATACAGTAATTGGTAAACATTATCTTAAGCAACGAAACGCATCGCCCATCCTCAGTAAAGCTATGGCAAATCCCCCACGGCGATGCATTTCCTAAACCCTTGCCACTGTTGCTCCTGTTGCTCCCACTCGATGCACAGGACACATCGTACTTTGCAGCACCCGCAAGAATTTCAAGTTTTTTTAACACATTGCTCATACTGCAGTCTTAACTATTTTTAAATCAAATTTGGTATTGAACCATTTAATCCCTAAATTTGATATCAAAATTACTAATATTTTTAGCATATAATATATTTTTAGTAAAATAATTTATGAGCAAACAATTAGGGCTTAATATCAAATACTTACGCAAGGTCAGAAACCTAACCCAGGACCAACTAGCCGATAAGATTGGAGTTAACCGAGCAATGATAGGCTCATACGAGGAAGGGCGCGCAACGCCTAAACTACAAGCACTACAGATTCTATCGCACTACTTCAATACCAGTATCGATAATCTTGTAAACATCGATTTAAGTACCGTAAATGAATCGAGCAGTGAAAAGGGAAATGTTGATTCTGCAGGTAAAAACCTTAGGGTTTTGACAACGCTGGTTGATAGAGATGACAAGGAACTCATAACCCTTGTTCCGATTAAGGCATCTGCAGGATACACAAAGGGCTACTCCGACCCAGACTATGTGGAAACCTTGCCAAAATTTGACTTACCGTTTCCCGAACTGAGCAGGGAGCGAACATACAGGGCATTTCAAATAAGCGGCAACAGCATGGAGCCAATCCAATCGGGCGCATACATAATTTGTGAGTACCTCCAAAACTGGAATGATGTTAAAAGTGGAAAAACCTACGTTGTGATTACTATAGACGAAGGAATCATTTACAAACGTCTATATAGCAGCGACAACGATACTTTATTACTTAAATCCGACAATCCCGAATACAACCCATACACAATTCAGCTAAACTCAATATCGGAAATATGGAAGGCAATAGGATATATTAGCTTTGCACTGCCTGAACCCGACGAACTACATCTAGGAAAATTAGCCGCCATGGTATACAAAATGCAATCGGAATTGGATGAACTGAAGAAAAAGAATGACTAAAACTTCAGTATATCAATTGCAACCAATAATTCGAATTTGAAATCCCTTTATTTTTTGCTCAAGTAATCGAGTATTATTTGCACTTCAGTTTTTACACCATTAACAAGCGCAGACTCATCAATATTAAATGCCGGATTATGGTTTGCACCGCCAGAACCAACGCCCAAAATCAGGAAACATTCTGGGGCAATATCGCTATAGTAAGCAAAATCTTCGCTGGCAGTCATCCGAGGAGCGTCAAACACACAATCGTTGCCTAAAACTTTAGCAACACTCTCCCTTGCAAACTTATTAAGAGCAATATCGTTCTGAATGGGTTTATAGCTGAAAACGTAGTTGAGGTTACATGTAGCACCATTTGCCTTGGAAATATTGTCGACAACAATTTTTATACGATCTGCAATTAATTGGCGTGTAGATTCTGCAATTGTGCGAACAGTTCCTGATATTTCAACCCTATCAGGTATAACATTTGGAGCATCGCCAGCCTGAAATTGACCAACAGAAATAACGGCCATCTCGCCAGGAGTAACATTCCGTGAAATAATAGTTTGCAGCGCAGTAACAATTTCGGCTCCAGTAACAATAGGATCTATACCAAGGTGAGGCATGGAACCATGAGTACCCTTACCTTGTATGGTGAGATAAAAAAAATCAGCAGTGGTAGATGCCGCACCAGTGGGGAGAATGCCTACATGCCCTACCGGGTAATTGGAAAAAACGTGAAGACCAAAAAAGGCTTCAACCTTGTTTAAAACTCCCGATTTAACTATCTCTTGAGCGCCGCCAGGATCTTGCTCCTCAGCATGCTGAAATATAAAATATACCGTACCCATAAGATCTTTCTGCAATTTAGATAAGGTAGCAACAGTTCCAAGGAGTATTGCTGTATGAGCATCGTGACCACAAGCGTGGCTCACCCCAGAAACCGAAGATGAAAACGGAAGTCCGGTCTCTTCCTGAACAGGCAAAGCGTCCATATCCGCTCTAAAGGCTATAGTTTTTCCTGGTTTTGCACCATGTAAAATGCCAATTACACTTGTGGCCGTGGGACGTATCACCTCAATATTGCCAAAACTTTTTAATACTCCAGCAACATACTCCGATGTTTTAACTTCTTTAAACGACAACTCAGGGTTTTGATGAATGTGGCGACGCCACGCTATAACTTGGTCAATTGGAATGTTCGTTTCCCAATAAGGAGTTGGAATCACCTGGGCCATATTGAATGAACTAATAAAACAAGCAAATAATAAAAATAAATATTTCTTAAATCTCATCGAACTTCTCATCTCTAATGTATTTGAATATTCACTATCAGAATCGTATAAATATAGGCAATTTATTTTTCCCAATGGAGTCCACAAAATAAAAAACCCATGAATCATACGATTTATGGGTTTTTGCCTTAAAGCAGACATTATATTGTCGGGGTGGGGCGACTCGAACGCCCGGCCTCTACGTCCCGAACGTAGCGCGCTACCAACTGCGCTACACCCCGTCCTTTGCGTTCGCAAAAGTACAACTTTTTAAAGTGAAGTTCGTGATGAATCACCAAAATTGTTTAGATGAGTGTCAATTTTCAATTATTAAAAGTCAGACACTACTTTAACTGAATAATCATGGCAGTTTTGCCCTGAATATCTATTTTATTCAATAACGATATTGTTGCTCCTGAAATTACATCGACGCCTGAACTACGATTGCCTAAACACTCTGCAAAACGATTGGTTTCGATAGTCTTACCCTCTTTACTATTATTCAAAATAACCATCACAGATTGACTTCCACTTTGACGGAAATAAACGTAAACTCCATTCTGCGGATAGAAATGCTTCATTTGTCCATACTTAACAGCATCATTGTTTTTTCGCCAGGTTTGAATTTTCTTTAGATAATTTTGCGCATCAATCTGATCATTGCCAAGTCCTTGCTGCGTGAATGCATTAACATTGTCATCAGTCCATCCTCCCGGAAAATCAATACGCATCGCACCATCCCCCAATTTCTTATCGCCCAACATCAAAAATTCGGATCCAGCATAAACCTGTGGAATACCACGGGTAGTAAGTAGCAATGCCATGGCCAACTTACAATTCAATAAGTTCTCGCTAATTTGAGTGTAGAAACGAGCCATGTCATGATTATCGGCAAATATCATCATGTTCATAGGGTTGCGGAACAAGAAATCTTGACTAAAATGATCGTACAATTTGTTCAAATTATTGGTTGGATCATTCTCGTCGGAGAACACTTGCGGCAAAGCAAAGGTTAGCGGGAAATCCATAACTGTTGGCAAGTTGGAGTTAAATTCATCCAAATTGGGAGCATCCTTCTGCCAGTATGCCACCATTGCCGGACTCTCGAGCCAAACCTCACCAACCATATTGAAATTGGGATATTCAGCAAGAATACGTTTTCCCCATTGACTAACAAAATACTTATCGGGAAATTGATGCGTATCGCTACGAATTCCACCAAGTCCGGCATACTCAATCCACCAAATCGTATTTTGAATAAGGTAGTTCGCCAAAAGAGGATTTCGCTGATTTAAATCGGGCATTGAACTGGCAAACCAGCCATCGGCCATTCCCTCCTGATCGACATTAGCTCGATGAGGATCAAAATTAGTGGAAGCCTTAAAATTGCACATTTTAAAATCGGGATAGTTATTCACCCAATCATTCGAAGGTATATCCTCAAACAGCCACCACTCTGTCCCACTGTGGTTTAGCACAACATCAATAATCAACTTTATACCACGCTTCTTGCACTCATCGGACAACTGACGATACAATTGATTACTACCAAACCTAGGATCAACCTTATAGTAATCGGTAATGGCATAGCCATGATACGAACCCGAATGCATATTACTCTCCAACACTGGCGTAACCCAAATTGCGGTATATCCCATGGCGGAAATATAATCGAGGTGATTTATAATTCCCTGAATATCGCCACCATGCCTAGCATTTGGATTCAAGCGATTGGTGCTATCAGGATAACCTTTTACAAAATCGTTTTGCACATTGCCATTGCTAAATCGATCGGGGAAAATCTGATAAATAATATCACCACTATTGAACCCTAATCGATCGGCAGAATTAGCCTCTCGCGATTTAAGTTCATACTTTAGAGTTTCCTCCTCCTTCCCGTTTCGCTTCAACTTAATATCGAAAACACCCGCATTTGCCTTCGGCGAAATGGTCAAATTCAAGAACAGGTAGTTCTTATTATCAACCCGTTCTGTATTTACCAAAGTAACCTCGGGGTTACTTATTTCAGGAGTTAACCCCGAAAGATCATCCCCATATACCAAAATTTGAAGATTAGGATTATTCATTCCAACCCACCAGTTTAGGGGCTCTACGCGCTTCACCTTTGCGCATTGCAGTTCCAAAACGCTGAATAGAATGACAAATAGAATTACGAGTCTCTTCATTGCTTTTAATTTTAGATTGTGAAGTATCCCGTAATACAAAGGAACCCTTCTCAACATCATTTTACTTTTCCAAAGGTAGTTACAGAATAGTTACATTTCAAACTATAAGTGATTGTTTAATCATTAAATAAATGGATGCGGAAAGTATTTCGGTTAGGCTTGAATACAAAAAAATTGAAAGTGGATCTTTATAGGTAGTTAATTATAGGGCAATGATCTATATGTCAATCTTTTTTACTATATTGATAGCAGATATAACCAACAAACAAAATGAACGAATATCTGCTGCATTTTATCTGGAAATACAAGCCGTTTTTGTTCAATGGCATAAAAACCAATTCCACCGAGGCAATTGAGATAATTGACCCAGGAGAACATAACCGCAACGCTGGCCCCGATTTCTTTAACGCTAAGGTAAAAATTGGCAATACCCTATGGGTTGGAAATGTTGAAATGCACATCGATGCATCGGATTGGTACGCTCACGGTCACCACACGGACAAAAGTTACAACAACGTAATCCTTCATGTTGTGGTTAACAATAATAGGCAAGCAAAAACATCATCAGGAATTGACATTCCAACAATTACAATTCAGTATCCAACCAATTTAGAAGAAAACCTCAATAGTATTACCAATTCGGGAAATTGGGTTCCTTGCGCAAAGCAACTTGATGGAGTTAACCCTATAACAATCAAATCGTGGATTGAAAAAATGATGGTTGAACGATTAGAGCAAAAAATTTCGGAGGTAACCACATCCGTTTCAGAGTGCGGCAATAACTGGGAGGAAGCCTTCTACCGCTCAGTTGTCCGATGTTTTGGGTTGAAGATTAACGCCGTTCCAGCAGAACTACTCGCCAAGGCTACACCATTGAAATCGCTGGCGAAACACAAAAACAACCTGTTTCAGTTGGAAGCCATTATGTTTGGACAAGCAGGACTGCTCAACAACACAGAAACAAAGGATGAATATCAGCTTTCGCTTAAGATTGAGTATAACTATCTTCAACGTAAATTCAACCTCAAGCCTATTGATGGAGCAATGTGGAAATTTATGCGATTACGACCGCCAGCATTCCCAACCGTCCGAATTGCACAGTTATCAATGCTAATCCATAAATCATCATCACTCTTTTCGCGAATAATCGAAGCAAACAACGTTAAGGAAATAGAAGGCTTGCTAACCGTTGATACCTCGGAATACTGGAAAGCCCATTACAACTTAGGGAATCAATCACCAGCCAGAGAAAAGCGGCTAGGGAAACAGACTGTTGAAACAATCATCTTAAATTCAGTTATTCCATTCATGTTTGCCTTCGGCGAAGCAAGAGGAAAGCCCGAATTAAAAGAAAAATCGCTGAATTTATTAGAAATGCTACCTGCCGAAAAAAATAGAATAATAGATAATTTTATTACCACAGGCATAAAACCCATGTCTGCTTTTGATTCCCAAGCCTTACTATACTTAAAAGCCAACTACTGCGATTTACACAAATGTATTTTTTGTAACATAGGTTCCTCCATTATATTAAAAAGCAACCTATCTTTAGAACAAATTTGAAAATAGATTTTAGATACTGTAACCATCAATATTAACTCAGAGAAATTTTAAAAATTTCACCAATGAGAATACTCGTAACCGGCGCAAATGGAATTGTAGGTAAAAAAGTTGTGAAACAACTTGTTGCTAGTGGAAACCACGAAGTTTATGCAACATCCCTTAAACGAATGCAACTCGAAGGGGCCCAAACATTCACATCGAACCTTCAGAATGCCGATATAAACAACCTAGTTGAACAGCTAAAACTCGAAACCATCATTCACTGCGCAGCACTCTCCAGTCCCGATGCCTGTGAGGTTGACCGGTTCATGTGCAAAAAAATGAATATTGAGGTTACGGCAAGAATTGCCGCTGCATGCAGGGATTACAGTGCCCATTTGGTATTCCTATCTACCGATTTCATATTCGATGGCATTAAAGGCAATTACACCGAGGAAGATGCTATAAATCCAATTTCGTACTACGGAGAATCGAAGATGGAGTCGGAAAACATGCTAAGAACAATGGGTATACCCCATGCTGTTGTTCGGACCTCGCTGGTATATGGTTATGAGGAAAAACTATCGCGAGCCAACATACTTACAAGAGTAATTCAATACATGAAAAAGCAGCAGGCATACAGGGTCCCTGTAGATCAAATACGAACCCCAACACTTGCCGAAGATTTAGCAAAAGGAATTGCAACCATCTCCGAAAATAAAATTAATGGCCTTTACCACATTGCTGGGGCCGATAGTATTTCGGTTGCCGATTTTGCAAACCAAATAGCAAAAACATTCAACCTAGACGAATCACTTTTACAGAGAGTTACAACAAAAGAATTATCGGAACCCGCACCACGCCCCCTCAACTCATCGCTTGTAATTGAAAAGGCTCGCCAAGATTTAATCTACAACCCAACACCAATTATTGAAGGATTAAAAATTGTTAAATCTCAAATGGATTTATAGGTGATATTTAAAATATATTTTATAAACAATTCAACAATACAAAACACTATATTGCAATAATTTAACATTAAAAACTATAATTACATGTTCGAAAAAAGATGGGTTGAATGAATAATTTCTGAAAAAAGGTTTTATCTTTGCACCTCAAATTAAGAGTTTATCTACCCACTAATTATCAGTGTTATGAATTACTTATCGGCAGAAAAGAAACAAGAGATTTTTAAGGATTACGGGAAGTCCAATACCGACACTGGTTCACCAGAGAGCCAGATTGCGTTATTCTCCTACCGTATCAACCACTTAACAGAGCACTTGAAAACCCATAGAAAAGACTATGGAACTCAACGTTCTCTATTAAAGTTGGTAGGTAAACGGAGAAGACTACTTGATTACTTAAAGGAAAACGATATTGAGAGATATCGAGCAGTGGTAAAAGCACTAAACTTGAGAAAGTAAAAAATTCAAAAGGCAATTCTAAATTGCCTTTTTTTGTAACAATATTTATCGTCGTAGGGAAATAAACAATTCCTTCGATTATATTTATAAAATCAAAATGCAGTAACTTTGTTTACCATTTAATTATCATATAAATTATAGTATGCTAAAAGTTGTAAAAAAAACAATCGAACTAAGCGATGGAAGAACTATTGTTCTTGAAACTGGCAAACTTGCCAAGCAAGCTCACGGTTCGGTTGTACTAACAATGGGTAAAACCATGCTTCTCGCTACAGTTGTAAGCGCTCAGGAAGCAAAAGAAGATGTAGATTTTATGCCACTCAGCGTGGAGTATAAGGAGAAATTCGCCGCAAGCGGACGCTTTCCTGGCGGCTTCATGAAACGCGAAGCAAAACCTTCTGATTACGAGATTCTGATTGCTCGCCTTATCGATCGCGCGCTTCGTCCCCTGTTCCCCGAAGATTACCACGCAGACACATTTGTTACGGTTAACCTAATTTCTGCAGAGAAAGACATTATGCCCGACTCATTGGCAGGATTAGCCGCCTCTGCAGCGCTTGCTGTTTCTGACGTTCCGTTTCACGGTCCAATATCCGAAGTTCGTGTAGCCCGCGTTAAGGGCAAGTTCATGATTAACCCAACATTCAAAGAGGTTGAGGAAGCTGATATTGATATGATAGTTGCAGCAACCTACGACAACATTCTCATGGTTGAGGGCGAACTTAAAGAGGTTTCCGAAGCCGATATGCTCGAAGCCATTAAAACTGCCCACGACGCCATTAAACCCCAGTGCCTTGCGCAAATTGAATTGGCCAAGGAGGTTGGTATTGCTAAACGTCAATACTGCCACGAAACAAACGATGAAGATCTAAAAGCAAAAGTACATGAGTTTTGCTACGACAAGGTTTACAATGTGGCAAAATCGGTTCTTCCAAAGCACGAACGCACCGACGCATTCGATGCTATCAAAAAGTCTTTTATCGAAACCTTACCAGAGGAAGAACGCGAAGCAAAAACATTCCTGGTGAACCGCTACTACCATACGGTTGAGAAAGAAGCTATGCGCAATATGATTCTTAACGAAGGGGTACGCCTTGACGGCAGAAAAACCAACGAAATTCGTCCCATCTGGTGCGAAGTGGATTATTTACCCATGGCTCACGGTTCCGCGATTTTTACCCGTGGTGAAACACAATCGTTAACCACCGTAACCATTGGAACCAAACTCGACGAAAAGATCATTGACGAGGTTTTGATGAAGGGAACAGAAAAGTTCACCCTACACTACAACTTTCCTCCTTTCTCAACCGGTGAAGCAAAAGCATCACGTGGCGTAAGCCGTAGAGAGATTGGACACGGAAATCTTGCTCACAGAGCTTTGAAAAACATGATACCTCATCCTGACGAAAACCCTTACGCAATTCGTGTAGTAAGCGACATTCTTGAATCGAACGGGTCATCGTCGATGGCAACAGTTTGCGCAGGAACCCTTGCGCTAATGGATGCTGGTATTAAAATTAAGAAACCCGTATCGGGCATCGCCATGGGGCTAATCACCGAAAAGGGCTCATCAAGATTTGCAGTTCTTTCAGATATTCTAGGTGATGAGGATCACTTGGGTGACATGGACTTTAAAGTTACCGGAACCCGCGATGGTATCACTGCTACACAAATGGACATAAAGGTTGAAGGCCTATCCTACGAAGTGCTTGCCAAAGCATTACATCAAGCTCACGAGGGAAGAATGCACATTCTCGGCAAAATTCTTGAAACTATTCCAGAACCACGCGCTGAATTTAAACCTCACGCTCCACGAATTGAGCAATTCAGCATTCCTCGCGACTCCATAGGAGCAGTTATTGGCCCTGGCGGTAAAGTAATTCAGGAAATTCAACGCGAAACCCTAACAACAATCACCATCGAGGAAATTAACAACCATGGAGTAGTTAGTGTATTTGCAGAATCGGCCGACAGTATAAGCGCTGCCGTAAAATGGATTAAAGGCATTGTGGCTGTTCCCGAAGTAGGAGAAATTTACCACGGCAAAGTAAAATCAATAATGCCTTTCGGTGCTTTCATCGAAATCATGCCCAATAAGGACGGACTTCTACACATCTCTGAAATAGACTGGAAACGCATTGAGAAAGTAGAAGATGTACTTAAAGAAGGCGATGAACTTGATGTTAAACTAATAGAAATTGATAAGAAGACTGGCAAACTTAAACTTTCAAGAAAGGTTTTACTAGAAAAACCAGAAAGTAAAAAGAAAGAACAGCAGTAATGATATAAGTTAAAGGGAGTTTAAAACTCCCTTTTCTTTTTTAATCAGTCAACAAATAAAACATCAATATCAACTTTATTGAACCATAACTATGCTTATGATTACAGGATGATAATTTATTGACAAAACAAAATGGTTTTAATAAATTTATGTATTTTTGTAGTACGTTCTAACTTAACGTTAAATAGCATATAATGAAAAAGATTGCTGTAATCCTAATAGTTTTTGTTCCAATGGTGTTTGTTGCTTGTAATAGTAACAGGGTAAAATATCCCGAAACCAAGAAAGTTGATGTTGTTGATGATTATTTCGGAACAAAGGTTTCCGACCCTTATCGTTGGCTCGAAGATGATAAATCCCCCGAAGTAGCAGAATGGGTAAAATCCCAAAATGAAATTACATCCAACTACCTCAACCAAATACCCTTCCGTACAAAAATTAAAAATCGCTTAACCGAAATATGGAATTACACATCAATGGGTGTACCTTTTAAAGAAGGCGGCCGTTACTATTTTTACAAAAAGGATGGACTTCAGAACCAAAGCATCCTTTATACTATGGAATCGTTAGAATCCGAGCCCAAAGTTCTGCTCGATCCCAATACATTAAGTGCAGATGGAACCGTAGCGCTATCATCTGTAGTTCCATCACGCGATGGCAAGTACATGGCCTACACCACCAACGATGGCGGTTCTGATTGGCAGAAAATCAACATTATGGATCTTGCTACTGGCAAAAATTTGACCGATGAAATTAAGTGGGTAAAAATTTCGTCAATTGCATGGTACAAAAATGGTTTCTTTTACAGTAGGTATGATGCTCCTAAAGATGGATCGGAACTTTCAAACATAAACCAAAACCATAAAGTTTACTATCACACTATTGGAACAAATCCAGAAACCGATGAACTAATATTTTCGAATAAGCAATACCCTTTACGAAACTACACAACCCAAACAACCGAGGATGAAAAGTACCTTATCATCTACGAAACAGAATCAACCTACGGAAATTCAATCTATATCAAAAATTTATCGGATAAAAAAACTGATTTTTCCCAACTAACAACTGGATTTGAATTCGAATACACCATTCTTGATCATATAAACGACAATCTTATCGTTCTAACCAACTACAAAGCTCCCAAATACAAGCTAATCAAGATAAATATTAATAGCCTTGAGGTTGGAAACTGGAAAGATTTACTCCCCGAACGAAAAGATGTTCTTAGCAACTGTGCCCTAATAGGGGGAAAGGTTGTTGCAACCTACATTGTAGATGCAAAAAGCAAGGTTGAGGTATATAACCTTGATGGAAATAAAATTTCTGATATCGAATTTCCGACTTTGGGCACAATAGGTGGAATTAGTGGATCAATTAACGACAGCATCGCATTCTATAACTTCTCTTCATTTACAGTACCTTCGGTTGTTTACAAGTACAATATCGAAAAAAACCAATCAACCGAATTCTTTAAACCTGAGATTAATTTCAACTTCAACGATTACGAAACAAAGCAAGTATTCTACACAAGCAAGGATGGCACTTTGGTTCCTATGTTTATAGTGCACAAAAAAGGAATAGAACTCAATGGAGAAAACCCAACCCTACTATATGGATACGGCGGTTTTAACATTAGTTTGATGCCTTACTTCAGCACCGCACGTTTGTTGTGGCTCGAGAATGGTGGAGTTTTTGCAATGGCCAACCTACGTGGCGGTGGTGAGTATGGCGAGAACTGGTATAGAGCGGGCACAAAACTCAACAAGCAGAATGTATTTGATGATTTTATTGCCGCAGCGGAATATCTTATCAAAGAAAAATATACATCGCCAAAGAAATTAGCAATCCAGGGAGGTTCAAATGGAGGACTTCTAGTTGGAGCCGTTATTAATCAACGCCCCGATCTTTTTAAAGTGGCCATTCCGCAAGTTGGAGTAATGGATATGCTACGTTTCCACAAATTCACCATTGGATGGAACTGGATTAACGATTTCGGATCGAGTGAGGATTCAATCCAATTTCTGAATTTGTACAGGTTTTCACCTATTCACAATATTCAGCAAGGGGTAAAATATCCTGCAATAATGGTTACTACCGCCGATCATGATGACAGGGTTGTTCCAGCCCACTCGTTCAAGTATATTGCCACCATGCAGGATAAGAATAAACGAGCTAAAAATCCCGCAATAATAAGGATTCAAACCCGTGCAGGACATGGCGCAGGAACACCAACCGCGCTGATGATTGATGAGTACACCGATATTTATTCCTTTATATTTTATAACATGGGAATCGATCTTCAATAGGATCATTAACTAAAATATCCAAGGGTTAAGCCATTGTGCTTAGCCCTTTTTTTTATTAACAATGAGAAAAAGAAATACCTATTCTTTTAACTTAGCATTTTTAAATCTATTCGAACTAAAATGCAATATCTTGTTATTGAAGGAAATATTGGCGCAGGAAAAACAACGCTAGCCACAATGCTAGCAAACGACTTAAACGCAAAACTCATTCTTGAACAGTTTGCCGATAATCCATTTCTTCCCAGATTTTACGAGAATCCAGAGAGATATAGCTTTCCACTAGAACTCTCGTTTTTAGCAGAAAGGTATAAGCAACTAAACATTGATTTAAGAACAGGCTCCCTATTCCAAAACCTTTCCATTGCCGACTATTTTTTTATGAAATCCCTCATTTTTGCACAAAATACCCTAAGCGGAGACGAACTACAACTATACAAACAAATTTTCTCGATAATCTACAATACGCTACCAAAGCCAAACCTTTACGTATATTTACACTTACCCACAAATAAACTAATTCAAAACATACAGAAAAGGGGAAGAACATACGAGCAATCAATATCCCCTGAATATCTAAATAATTTAACCCAAGGGTACTTTGATTTCTTCAAGCAACATCCCGACTATACCTTTTTAATTATAGACACAAGCAACATAGATTTTGTAGAAAAAATCGAGGATTACCAAAAAATCAAAAGTATTATTTTTGACAAAACATATAATAAAGGTGTCAATCGCGTGACTTTCTAGTGCAAAATAGCTATCTTAGCGGATGCATTTTTTTTTTAATGAAAAGTATGCTATGTTTGTATGCATTAATCATGTTGAACAATAAACAACTAACCAATTTAATATGAAAATGAAAGGTTTAAAATTTGCAATCATCGCGTTAGCAGCCCTAGTATTAGGCGGTTGCGGTGGTGTGGAAAAAATGAAAGAGCTACCAGCCGGTTTTACTCTAAAGGTAACCCCAAACCCTATGGAAGTACACGGCAATAAAGTAAAAGCTACCATCGAGGGTGCAATTCCTGCAAAGTATTTTAACAAAAAAGCTATTGTAGAAATTACCCCAGTTATCGTTTATAAAGGTGGTGAGTTAACATTACCCGTTAAAGTTCTTCAAGGTGAAGACGTTCAGGCTAACAACCAAGTAATTAACTACGAAGCAGGTGGATCATGGAAACATGATGTAGAGTTTGATTATAAAAACGAAATGTTCAGTTGCACACTTGAGTGCCGTTTTGTAATCACCTACAAGGACAAGAAAGTTCCTTTCGATGCTCCTCAAAAAGTTGGCATTGGCACCTTGGCAACCTACAAATTGGTTGACATTGATCCAAAACCAATCATGTTATCCGATAAATTTGTTCGCGTAAATCCTGAGGAAAAAGAAGCTCAGATCAATTTCGTAATCCAGAAATCTGATATTCGTAAATCGGAACTTACCAAGGACGAACTTAAGGTATTAAACGACTTCCTAGTTGCTGCTTCTCAAGCAAAGAACAAAGAAGTTAAGGAAATTAAAGTATCCGCTTATGCATCTCCTGATGGTCCAGAAAAACTTAACGAAAAACTTTCTCAAGATCGCGGTAAGAATACCGATAAATATTTAGCAGATGTTTTCAAAAAGGCAAAAGTAAAAGATGCTAAGGCTGCTACTGTAGAAACTACTACAGAAGACTGGGACGGTTTCCAAAAGGCTGTTCAAGCATCGGATGTTGAAGATAAAGAATTAATTATCCGTGTTCTTTCCATGTATTCTGATCCTGAAGTTCGTGAAAAAGAAATCAAAAACTTATCAAAAGTTTACAAAGTATTAGCAGAAAAGATTCTTCCTCAACTACGTAGATCAAAAATGATTGCAAAAGTTGATGTAATTGGTTTCTCTGATGATACATTAAAGTACATGGTTGAAAACAATGCTTACGATAGTCTAAACGTTGAAGAAATGCTTTACGCTGCAACTCTTGTAACCGATGTTAATAAGAAGATCGAAGTTTACATGAAGGCTGGCGAAAAGTTCAACTGCCCACGTGGATACAACAATGCTGCATACTTGCACCTTAACAATAAAGACGTTGCCGCTGCAAAGGCTGCCCTTGATAAAATTCCTGCTGATCAAAAGATTCCTGCTGTTACTAACAACCGCGGTTGCGTAGCTTTAATGGAAGGTAATGTTGATGAAGCAGAAAAACTATTCACCGAAGCTGCTAATGCTGGTAATGAAGTAAAATACAACCTTGGTATCATTGCTATCATAAAGAACCAATACCCTGCTGCTGCTGATTATTTTGCAGGTAGCGACTCATTCAACCTTGGCTTAGCTCTTCTACTTAACGCAAAAGTTGACGCTGCTAAAAATACCTTTGCAAAGGTTGAAACAGCTAAAGGTTACTATGGCCGTGCAATTGTAGGTGCTCGTTTACAAGAAGAGGCAACTGTTCTTGATAACCTTCGTACTGCTATTGGTAAAGATGCTAGCCTAAAGGATCGTGCTAAGGAAGATGTTGAATTCCGCAACTATTTCCAAAACGAAGCTTTCAAGGCAATTTTCTAGCAAATAATAATTGATACATATAGAAAGACCTGCCAGTTGGCAGGTCTTTTTTAATATTATTCTGTTTTTACTTACTCAATTTCGAGAAGAAATCCCAAAGCACGATACCTGCCGAAACAGAGATATTGAAAGAATGCTTTGTCCCAAACTGCGGTATTTCGATACATTCATCGGATAAATCAACTACTTCCTGCTCAACTCCACGCAGTTCATTTCCGAATACTAATGCATATTTCGCATTAGGCTCTGGTTGATACGATATCAAATTATGGCTATTTTCGGCTTGTTCTATTGATATTACCTTATAACCATTCGCTTTTAGTTGCTCTACAGCAATTACGGTTCTATCAATATACTCCCAACTAACAGAATTCTCGGCACCAAGTGCAGTTCGGTGAATCTCATTATCTGGGGGCGTTCCGGTTATTCCGCAAAGCAAAATTTTCTCAACCAATAGCGCATCAGCGGTTCTAAAAACCGATCCTACATTATTTAAACTCCTTATATTATCCAGCACCACAACAATAGGCAGTTTACCCGCTGTCTTATATTCATCTACACTCTTACGGTTTAACTCTTCGTTAGCCAATTTCCTATTTTTCATCATAAAGAATTAATTTGATTGCAAATGTACTTATTCATTTTTTGTAAATTTAGTAAGTCAATAATCTATAAACATACTTTTCGATGAATTTACATGAGTATCAATCAAAAGCATTACTGAAAAAATCTGGGGTTCCTGTGCCGTTAGGTTTTATAGCATTTTCATCTAATGAGGCTGTTGATGCTGCAAAATCAATAATAGCAACAACAGGGATTAACTCTATTGCTGTAAAGGCTCAAATTCATGCCGGGGGAAGAGGAAAAGGTGGAGGTGTAAAAATTGCCAGCTCTATTGCTGATATTGAAAAGTATGCTAATGAAATAATTGGAATGACCTTAGTTACCCATCAAACCAGCCCAAATGGAAAGTTAGTACGAAAAGTACTTGTCGAAGAAGGAATTTACCAACCTGGTCCATCGGAAATAAAAGAATTTTACATTAGTATTCTGCTTAATAGAGCAACAGGAAGGAACATAATTATTTACTCTCCACAAGGAGGTATGGATATTGAAAGCGTTGCAGAAGAAACTCCGCACTTAATTTTCAGGGAAGAAGTAAATCCAGTTGGAATTCAATCGCATCAGACCCGTAAAATCGCATTCAACCTAGGATTGACAGGCAAAGCCTACTCGCAAATGGTAAAGTTTATACTATCTATTTACGATGCATTTATCACCAATGATCTATCCCTACTCGAAATTAATCCTGTTGTTAAAACATCAAATGATGATATAATTGCAGCTGACGCAAAATGCACAATAGACGATAATGCGTTGTTTCGCCATCCCGATTTAGCAGAACAAAGGGATATTGATGAGGAAAACCCATCGGAAATTGAGGCCGAAGAAAACAGCCTCAACTTTGTTAAACTGGATGGGAATGTTGGTTGCATGGTAAATGGTGCCGGACTTGCAATGGCAACAATGGATATCATTAAACTGTCGGGTGGCGAACCTGCCAACTTTCTTGATGTTGGTGGCGGGGCCAATGCAAAAACGGTTGCTGCAGGGTTTCGGATCATCCTTAAGGATCCAAACGTTAAAGTAATTCTTATCAATATTTTTGGGGGAATTGTTCGTTGTAATAGGGTTGCGCAGGGAGTTGTTGATGCCTACAACGAAATTGGAGATATTCCTGTGCCTGTAATTGTAAGGTTACAGGGGACAAACGCCCCTGAAGGGAAAAAAATCATTGATGAGTCGGGACTTAAAGTCCACAGCGCAATTACGCTTGAAGATGCAGCTGCACTGGTAAGTCAAATGGTTAACTAGCTAATAAAAGTATGATGGATAAAAAAACCGAAGCGATTGCTTCGGTTCTTCTTTACTTTTTAGCGAGACAAGTATTTATCCCCAATACGGTATAAAGCCCACAGAAACTCATAAATGCTGTGGCTAATGGCACAATGGCAAGTAATCCCCACCAACTCTGGTAGTATATACCTGCTGCGGCAATACTAACGCCTATAACAATCCTAATTACCTTATCGGTTGTTCCAACGTTCTTTTTCATACTTAGATATTTATATGTTTTTCACTATAAACATCTAGGTTGAAATAATGTTCGATATTACCACTTAACCGATTTTCGCCTTACGGGCATAGTCATGCATCGCGCACCACCGCCACCACGAGGTAACTCACTACCATCAATTGTTACCACATACCTGGAGTAGCTGTTCAGATCAACCTTATCGGCAACCACATCCTTGGCTCGAATTATCTCGAAACCATACTTGTTCATCTCGTTCATGGTATTAACATTGCGAGCATAGCCAATAACCTTTCCGGGGCCAATTGCCACAAAGTTTGCTCCGCTGTGCCATTGCTCACGGTCCTGGGTCCAACGATCCTTTGCTCCACCACACATAATTGGCTGCAAATCCATACCTAATTTCTTTAAGGCAACCAAAAGATTATCCACAGTTTTAATCTCCAAAACCTTACCCTTTTCAATGGTAATCTGAACGGTTTGGTAACGGTTTGGCTGGAGTATGATTGGATCGTATATCATGCACTTATCAACATCGAGGAGGGTGAAAACCATATCGAGGTGAATGAACGACTCCGGCTTGCTTGGTAATTCCTGAACCAAGATGTATCGACGTTGCTTATCGCTTCGGGCAAGGAATCTACTTAAAATAAAATCGATGGCATGGGTATTGGTTCTAACACCGTTTCCAATCAAGAGGATATCCTCCCTGGCCACCAGCACATCGCCGCCCTCAATGGTTACATTGTCAACCAAATTGTAGGAGTTTGGATTTATGGTTTGCGTGTTAAACATCCCGGATTTAGAGAATATTGCCTCCATGATAATGCTTTCGCGATCGCGAACCGCATTAGCCATTTTAGCGATCAGTATATCCTCTCCGATAGAGATTGATGCATCGCGCGTGAAGTAAAAGTTGTACAAGGGCTTTAACGAAAAACGTTCGTGGCTTAAAAAGTTCGTGAGGCTATTCTTAACAAGCGGGACACCCTCAATAAGTATCCGGGCTAACTCTTTGGGTTTAATATCCAACAATTCATCGGCAAGCATTAGCGCATTCTCTTGCTTACAGATATCGAGAATTAATTCATTTTTTGTTCTTTCGTTGCATAAAACTTTCTCGAGTAAATCCATTACCTCGTAAGTTTTAGTAACCTTCGAGAGCACCCCGGCAAGCTGAGCATACTCTTTTTTAGCAACGCTTAAATTAAGAATATCACTATATAACGCACGCTGAGCATTTGCGGGGGTCATATTTTCAACTTCAGCACCGGGCGTATGTAGAATAACACCCTCCAACTCTCCAATTTCGGACTGAATATTAACCGACAACTTTTCCATAAACTTCATTTTCAATCTTGATGCAAAGTTAATGGATATAAGTTGAAAAGCATATCTGTTTAATAGCAGACCAAAATAAAGCGAAATCCACGCTAAAATTTATACATGGATTACCGTTGCATACTAACAATATTTTTTAGCCGTAGCGGTACGGGAGGTAAAATACCACCCATACAAATTTGGCCGCACCGCTGCAGCAGGGTAGTTTTATTGGATGCAAATGAGCGGTAACTCTGCGGAATGCATTCTTTACTGGTTGCAGGTATGTAGTAGTACTACGAGATGCCTTCTGCTTTAGGTGCAAGTATCTAGTAGTGCTACGAGCTACTTTCGGCACTCGGCGCAAGTATTCCGTAGTGCTACCGCCTACAATCGGCACTCGGCGCAGGGCTGTAGTAGTACAACGGTTTAAAATCTGCTGGGGCGGACATGTAACCGCGAATAAAAAAGGGTAGGAAACTCCTACCCTTTCGCTATTCTATCTATATAGATTACATGTAATCCTCAATTGGAGCGCAGGTGCAAACAAGGTTTCTGTCGCCGTAACCCGAATCGATCTTGGTTACGTATGGCCAGAACTTGTTGGCAGCAATCCAAGGCAATGGGTACGCTGCTTGCTGACGGGTGTAGGCATGCTTCCACTCATCGGCACTTACCTCAACTGCTGTGTGAGGTGCGTTTGCAATTACGTTATCCACCTTATCGGCCTTACCAGCCTTGATTTCTTCCAGTTCGCCCAGAATCGAAATCATTGCATCGATAAAGCGATCGAGCTCCTGCATCGACTCGCTCTCGGTGGGCTCAACCATCAAACTCTCGTGAACCGGGAACGATACGGTTGGCGCATGGAATCCGTAGTCCATTAAACGACGGGCTACATCGCCGGTATCAACTCCATAGGTCTGTTTAAAGTGGTGGCAATCCAAAATCATCTCGTGAGCAACACGGCCAGCCTCGCCGGTGTATAGAATTTTATAGTGATTTTTGATTTTTGATGCCATGTAGTTTGCATTCAGAATGGCCATTTTGGTAACATTGGCCAAGCCTTCGGCACCCAACATCAAAATATACCCGTAGGAAATGGTTGCAACGCTAACGCTTCCCCAAGGAGCAGCAGCAACGGCACGAATAGCCTTATCGCCACCTGTTTTAACAACTGAATGACCCGGAAGGAATGGCGCTAAATGCTTTGCAGCACCAATAGGACCAACGCCAGGGCCACCACCACCGTGAGGAATAGCGAATGTTTTGTGTAGATTCAAGTGGCAAACATCGGCACCTATTTCGCCTGGGCTGGTTAAACCAACCTGTGCGTTCATGTTTGCACCGTCCATATATACTAAACCGCCATTCTTATGAATAATATCCACCATTTCGCGGATTTTGCTCTCGAACACTCCGTGAGTTGAAGGGTATGTTACCATGAATGCAGATAAAGTATCCTTATATTGCTCGGCCTTGGCTTTTAAATCGTCAACGTTGATATTGCCTTTCTCGTCGCAAGCCACAACCACAACCTGCATACCTGCAAACGCAGCGCTGGCAGGGTTTGTTCCGTGAGCCGACGCTGGAATTAACGCAACATTACGGTGCGAATCGCCACGGCTAATGTGGTACTGACGAATTACCATTAATCCAGTATACTCGCCAGCTGCACCAGAGTTTGGCTGAAGCGATACTGCATGAAAACCAGTAATCTCGGCCAATTGACCTTCCAGCTCCTTAATCATCTCCATATAGCCCTGAGCCTGTTCGGCAGGAACGAATGGATGCATATTTCCAAATTCTGCCCAGCTCAATGGAAGCATGGTTGTTGCAGGGTTAAGTTTCATGGTACAGCTACCCAACGAAATCATGCTATGATTAAGGGCGATATCTCTGCGCTCTAACTTCTTGATGTAACGCATCATCTCAGTTTCGGAATGGAAACTATTGAATACCTTTTCGGTTAGGTAAGCACTGGTGCGCTTAAGATTTGATGGAACGGTGCAAGCCTCGTTAATCGATTTAACTTCTGTAGCAGCTTTGCCAGCAGCTTTTGCAAATACAGCAAGCAACTTGTTTACATCTGTTAATCCTGTAGCCTCATCAATACTTAAACCTACGGTTCCGTTCTCCTTATAGTTAAGGTTGATTTCCGATTCTAACGCTAACTTGCGTAGGTTGTCAACCTTAACATTTGAGGGTAGAGTAAACTCCAAAGTATCGAAATAGCTTTTTACATTCTGTGTGTAACCTAACTTAACCAACTCGTTGGTAACCAAAACCGCTACGCTGTGAATGTACGATGCAATTCTCTTGATCCCTTCCTGTCCGTGATAAACAGCATACATACCAGCCATTGTGGCTAGCAATGCTTGAGCAGTACAAATATTTGAAGTGGCACGCTCACGTTTAATGTGCTGCTCACGGGTTTGAAGCGCCATACGCAAAGCCTTATTGCCGTTTCGGTCAACTGAAACGCCAATTAAACGGCCAGGCATGCTACGCTTGTACTCGTCCTTGCAGGCAAAGTAAGCAGCATGTGGACCACCAAATCCCATAGGAATTCCCAAGCGCTGTGTTGAACCGAAAGCAATATCGGCACCCCACTCTGCAGGAGGAGTTAGTAGGGCCAAGCTCATAATGTCGGCAGCTACGGCAACCAAAACGCCAGCCTCGTGCGATTTTGCCACAAACGCAGCATAATCGCGAACAGTTCCTTTAGCAGAAGGATACTGAACAATTGCACCAAACTCACGACCTGTAAAAGTATATTCACTGTAGCATCCTGTTACCACCTCGATTCCAAGAGGAGCCGAACGGGTAATGATAACATCGAGTGTTTGAGGGAAAATGTCCTTATCAACAAAAACTACGTTCTTACCAGCCTTAACCGCATCGCGGCTACGAAGGTTGAACATCATAATCATAGCCTCAGCAGCAGCAGTAGCCTCGTCGAGTAACGATGCGTTGGCTATCTGCATCCCGGTTAGGTCAATTATTACGGTTTGGAAGTTCAATAGCGCCTCCAAACGACCCTGACTAATTTCGGCCTGATAAGGAGTGTATGATGTGTACCAGCTAGGGTTCTCGAAAATATTACGAAGAATTACCGAAGGGGTAACAGTTCCGTAATACCCCATGCCAATGTAAGTTTTGAATAGCTTATTTTTAGCAGCAATCCCCTTGATTTTAGCAAGATACTCATACTCGGTTAAAGGGGCTGGCAAATTGAGGGGCTTTTTCAACCTAATGTTCTTGGGAACAGTTTGATCTATCAGCTCATCAACCGATGAGACTCCTATTACCTTTAACATCTCATTAATCTCATGATCGCGAGGACCATTATGGCGTGAAATGAACTTATCGGTGTACATCATAATATGATATTGTTATTGTAGTTAATAATGAAAAATTGTTAACAAAAGTATCAATTTGGTTTCGATTTGAAACGATGTAACGCAATTATTATTAATGTTTTTGAGCAACTGTTTTACTACCTCAAGTACGGATTGCTAATCCGCTCTTTTCCAATAGTTGTGGATGGCCCATGACCAGGAAAAACCTTTATATCATCGGGAAGCGTTAAAAGCTTCGCTGTAATACTTTTGATAATTGAATCGTAGTTTCCACCAGCCAGGTCGGTACGACCAATTGAGCCTTGAAATAGTGTATCGCCCGAAAAAAGAATTCTATCCGACTCGGAGTAAAAGCAAACACAGCCACGGGTATGCCCTGGCGTGTGAATTACCTGTAACGATGTGTTGCCAAACTTAATGGTATCGCCATCATCGATTGTTTTTTCGATTTGAGGGATCGCATCTATTTCGAGCCCAAACATTATAGCCTGTGTTGGAACCGATTGTAGCATCGGGAGTTCTTCACGGTGCGCATAGCAATCAACTCCATACAGCTTACACAGCGCATTTACGCCAATAACATGATCGATATGGCAGTGTGTATTCACCAAAAATTTCACAGTCAACCTGTTTTCATCGGCAAACCGCTTTATTTCGTCCACATCCGACGATGTATAGGAGCCAGCGTCAATAATGATAGCATCTCCAGTGTCGTCATAAACTAAATATGTGTTCTCCTGAAAAGGATTCTGCACAAACTGTTTGATTTTCATTTTATACGTTAAAAGTTAGACGTGAATTGTTGTTCGTTGTTCGTAATAAATCTGACAACCAATAGTATCATTATCAAATTATCTAAATTTTCAAATTAAGAGTTACTTACTTGTCCCTTTTAACAACGGAACAAATATAAAGTTGCCATGCGTTGTGGTTTTAATTTCGGTAGGGCTTACCTTCTCTATTAGGGTCATAACCTGACCACCCTCATCGCCAACAGGAATAACCATTCGACCCCCAACGGCCAGCTGAGCGACCAATGCATCGGGCACCTGAGCGGCACCTGCCGTTACCAGTATTTTGTTGTATGGGCTATAGCCCGAAACCCCCTTATAACCATCGCCATAAAAAAAATGGGGATGGTACCCCATCTCCTCCAGCAAAGCCTTTGCATTTAGGTAAAGCTCTCGCTGACGTTCAATGGTATATACCCGTGCTTTCATCTCAAGCAGAATGGCAGTTTGGTAACCCGATCCGGTACCAACCTCCAAAATCTTATCCATGGGCTTAATATCCAACAACTGGGTTTGGAATGCCACCGTGTAGGGCTGCGATATAGTTTGCCCTGCTCCAATGGGGAAAGCCTGATCGCTGTATGCAAACTTCAGAAACCCGCTTTCCATGAAAAAGTGACGAGGAACCCTCAGAATCGCATCCAAAACATGCTCATCGGTAATTCCTTTGTCTCGGATTTCGTCTACTAATTTTTTCCTAAGCCCCTTATGCTGAAATGTATCCTGCTGCAACATTATCAATTCGAAATAATATATACAAAGATAGAATCAATTTTTGATGTGGCTACTAGGTAAATGTTATTAAAAGGTTGATAAATACCAACCGGTCGATTAATCCCATACGTATAAAATGTCTTATGTTTGTTGCAAAGTAATTTGACCAATTATGCGTAAACTAGGTTTTTCCCTGAGAACTTTAAAACAGATTGATCGGATTAATGCAATTCTTAGCAATTCTGACTCTCTTTGCTCGGGATTATGGGTTGAGGATTCAAGCCTAGAGACCGAGAGTTTGGAACATAAACTCTTCAAAAATATCGACGAACTCATTGCTAATTCTGACATATTAATTATCGACTCTACCGACGATTTAAAATTTGAAATAGCCTCCAAAGCAATAAAAAAAGGCGTTACACCAATTTTAAACAACGTATATGGGGTATCGGGTTCTGCACTAAATCAACTACAGCAGTTAGCCCTGGAAATGGGAATAATTATTGGAATTGATCAACTAGGCATAAACTATAGCGATGTTACTGTACCCGTTGATATTCCATTCATAGCCCATTTTAAACGATTCATATCGGATGAAACAATAAGTTTCCAAACATTTAAACGTACACTCCTATTCGATTTGGCATCGGCCCTTAAAATTTCAAAACTTGATATCCGAAAAGTTAGAGCTTACAGTATCCCTTTATACGCATCAGAACCAAACAGCCTAATGGTTCTTATTGATTTTAGCAACAATTCTGTTATTACTTACACTTTACAAACAAATATTGAAAATAACAGTTTAGACATTGAAGTATGCACTAGCGAAAATGACCAAAATTTTAAGCACACTTATAAAAGTTCAATTCACAATTTAAGTGGAGAATTTGCTTTTACCAATCTTAGTTTATTCAACAAGATTAAAACTTCGGAAAACATAGACTTAGCAATAGCTACGACACAAGTTGCAGATACTGTATTGTCAAAAATTAAGCAATAAATCACATCCTACGGTTTGAGGCTAGCCATAAAATGGCTAACTTGGCAAATTCAAAAATTAGGATTGTGAGTAAGCAGGTACAAGTTTTCAAGTATATTCTTTTCGATTTTTTGGGAAGTGCTTTTGCATGGGTTCTTTTTAACATTTATCGTAAGAAGATTATTGAATCCCAACTTTTTGGCATTGAAATTCCATTCTCTCCAAACTTAAAGTTCTACCTAGGGGTACTGATTTTCCCAATATTCTGGGTATCCTTATTCGGTTTGGCCGGTTTTTACCACGATGTTTTCCGAAAATCAAGATTAAAAGAGTTAAGCGCATCAATTGGATTTACGATACTTGGCTGCTTACTGTTCTTCTTTGCCATGCTTCTAGACGACTACATTGTTTCGTATAAAAGCTACTATAAAATTCTACTAAGCCTATTCTCACTGATATTAGCCTTCACCTATTTCCCCCGATTGGTACTCACAACAAAAACAATCCATAGGGTACACAAAAGAATAATTGGGTACCCATCAATAATTGTTGGGAACGGACAAAAAGCCTTCGATTTATTCAACGAACTTGAAGCTGAGGAGAAATCGCAAGGATACAGGTTGCTCGGCTATATCTCCATTAGCAAAAAAAATCCTGATTTGCTTGAAGGGAAACTGCCCTGTCTCGGAAAATTAGTATCAATTGGCGAGATTGTGAGGAAATCAAATATCGAAGAGGTATTACTGGCAACAGACAACGAAAATCCCGAAACACTCACCAGAATAATCAACGAATTGCTTCCACTAAATGTTCAAATCAAGGCAATTCCTAGCATGTACGACCACCTCTCGGGAAGGGTTAAAATGACAGGGATTCTTAGTGCTCCGCTACTAAATATTTCTTTTGAGTTGATGCCACCATGGCAAGCGAACCTAAAGCAAATGATAGACTATTCTTTTGGTACTCTTGCTCTGATTCTAGCTTTGCCACTTATCGTTGCTTTAACAATAATAATTAAGTTTTCATCAAAAGGCCCCATACTTTTTAAGCAAGAGCGAATTGGACAATACGGCAAGCCTTTTATGCTGCTAAAATTCCGCAGCATGTACTGCGATGCTGAAGCAAAAGGGCCTGCTCTGTCGAGTAAAAACGATCCCCGCGTAACACCCGTGGGCAGGTTTATGCGAAAAACTAGGCTTGATGAGATTCCTAATTTTATTAACGTTATAAAAGGAGATATGTCGCTGGTGGGACCTCGTCCCGAACGACAACACTATATTGATCAGATTTTGCAGGTTGCTCCTCATTATATTCATCTCCAAAAAGTAAAACCAGGAATCACATCTTGGGGACAAGTAAAGTATGGCTATGCAGAGAATGTGAACCAAATGGTTGAGCGGCTTAAATACGATTTGCTTTACCTGGAAAACATGTCGTTATTCGTGGATTTCAAAATAATAATCTACACATTGATAACGGTTGTTCGTGGTCGAGGGGTTTAGCTATTCTTCAAATCAATAATATCGATAGATTTGTAAATTGAGCCATGCGGAGTTAAAGTACTTTGGTAGAAAACAACCTTATCTATATTCGCATTCTGCAAAATGGGTTCCTTATTCTGAACAACAAAACTTTTCAGTTCTATTCTACTATTTAAGAATTTTATTCGTCCAAGTGTAAGATGTGGTGAAAATACCTTATTCTCATCTTCGTAACCAAATGGGGCTAAAGCCCTATCAACAGTATTTTTCAGATTATCTAATGATTGACACGACTCAATACCAAGCCAAATCACCTTTGGATCTGGTTTCCCAAAGGTACCCAATCCTTTAACGCATAACCGAAATTCAGAAATATTGGTAAGGTTATCCCTTAATGCTCTCGATATATCCTCAACCTGACTAATTTGAGTTTCTCCTAAAAACAAAAGTGTAAGATGAATAGTATTGGTATCAACCCAATTAATGCTATCATTTTTCAGCATCGCCTTGAGTTTGCCACATAACTCAACTATGGGCTTTTCGGGCTTAATATCAACAGCGATGAAAGTTCTAATGGAATTCATTTTGTATAGTATAAATTGACAACAAATAAACAAAAAGTAGTATATTGTATCAAAAATAATTATCTATGAGCAATCAAAAAAAATTTGCCGTTGTTTTATCAGGCTGCGGTGTTTTCGATGGTTCCGAAATTCACGAGGCAGTAATGACTCTTTACGCGATAGCCCTAAATGGTTGTTCATATCAGGTCTTTGCTCCTAATACACCGCAGCATCACGTTATCAATCACATCAATGGGAACATCATGAACGAGTCCCGAAATGTAATGGTGGAGTCTGCTCGCATTTCGAGAGGGAACATTAAACCGCTATCAGAATTCAACCCCGAACTGTACGACGCTTTAATATTCCCTGGTGGTTATGGAGTGGCAAAAAACTTATCCAGCTGGGCTTTTGATGGCATAAATTGTAATGTGATTGAGGAGGTTAGCAGGGCTATTAAAGGAATGCATGTTCAGCACAAACCGATAGGAGCGCTATGTATATCGCCCGTATTATTGGCAAAAACACTAGGCAACGTTACCATTACTTTTGGGAAAGATGCATCAACCGCTAAGGCTGTTGAGAGCATTGGTGCCAAGCACCTACAAACCGGACATGCACAGGTTGTTATGGACGAACGCAATATGATATTCACAACGCCTTGCTATATGCTCGATGCAACAATAGTTGACATTGCAGATGGCGCAAAAGCAATTGTTACCGAAATGCTTAAATGGATGAGATAACCAATACAATGTTATGATGATAAAAAAAACAAGAATAATACTAATACTGAGCCTGGCTATCGCCTGCCAGTGCTGTATATTATCGGATGAATGTGATGATTGCTTCACCCCTCCCAGTCCAGTTTGGTTTAAAATTGTAAACGCCAACGATACGCTCCAAAACCTTATAACCAAGGATTTTTATTCTATAGATTCAATTAAAATGTGGTATGAAGAGAACTCTCAAAAGAAATACGTTGATCTTGTACTAATTAATACGGAGAACTTTGAGAATATTATTCAAAGTACCGCCACATTTTACTGTATCAACGGAGAGCCCCGTGATTTTTACCTTTACTTAAACAACTCCGATACAGACACTATTCAACTACAGGTTACCGCACACTCCGACGGATGCTGCACATCGTTCAGTCTAGAATCTATAAAATTTAATGGAGAAGAGCCACCCTTCGATTCTGTAAATTATGCCTACTTATTAAAGAAAAAATTAAGCATAAATCAAAGTAATCCTTGCTCATAAAGAATTATCAAATCATTCAAAACCTTATCCTCGCCGTTGGGATCGAACTTTGTCTTTAAGTTAGACCCAAATACACGTGCTACCCCTTGCCAGAATCCAGCAGAAAATCCACCTTTAAGTTCCTTAACAAGTTCGTACGATGTTTGCCCGGTTTCCCTATCAATCAACTTAATCAGCATTTTCCCTTGCGAAATAGTCAGCTTAACTAACTGCTTTTCAAATTCAGCGCGAACCTCCTTTTCAGTATCTTTAATGTAAGCATCAATCTCTCTTTTAGAGTGAAGCGTTTTTATGTGCTCATTCATCTCTATGAGCTTTGCATTGGCAACTTTGGCGTACGGGTAGGTTTTTTTCAGATTGTATATCATTTTATAGTACTGCCGCATTTCCACTTTACTCTTAAACCTGCGCCTCCCCCGCTTCACCACCTCTTTAATCTGAATATGTGCAATGGTATCGCCATCAATAATAGTAGAAGGAAAAATCAAATTAGTCGAAATCTCACTGTAATTCTGAGCTTTTACGTCCAGAACCATTACCAATACGACCAACAGTGTAACCAAGTTTTTCATCACCCCTAACTACAAATAATTTAAACGGAAAAAACGATCTCTCAGATTCAAAAATAAGAATTAAGACTGAGCAAAATTACCACAATTTATTCAATCAAATGTTAAGCCATAGATTAAAGAACCAGCAAACATTTCTAAGTAGTTTTTGGAAAATTTAGTCCGCAAAAAATTCCTAAAAATTTGAGTAACTTTGATGCCGAAATATGAACCTTTAAAAGGTAAAGATGTTAAGTGATGTAGAATAGAAACAAAAATCAATTTAGTATGACAAACAGTAAGGTACTTTTGATGATTCTTGATGGTTGGGGAATTGGAAACCACGATAAATCTGATGTTATTTTTAGCACGCCTACTCCATATATTGATGGACTAATCCAAAAATATCCAAATTCGCAATTGCTTACTTGTGGCGAGTATGTTGGCCTACCCGATGGCCAAATGGGAAACTCGGAGGTTGGGCACCTAAACATTGGAGCAGGTAGAGTAGTTTACCAGGATTTGGTTCGTATAAACAAGGATATAAAGGAAAATCAACTGGAAAAGATGCCGGTTCTGGTCGATGCACTTAAATATGCTAAGGAAAAGAATGTTGCCGTTCATTTTCTGGGTTTAGTTTCCGATGGAGGCGTTCACTCGCTCGACAAGCATCTATATAGACTTTGTGATATTACAAAGGAATACGGATTAACCAACGTCTTTATTCATGCGCTAACCGATGGAAGAGATACCGATCCACAGAGCGGTTTGGGATTTGTTCGCGAACTCGAAAATCACCTAAAAACAAGTAACGGAACCATAGCATCGCTCGTTGGAAGATACTACACAATGGATAGGGACAAACGCTGGGAGCGCGTTAAAGAAGGTTACGACCTTTTGGTTCATGGCAAAGGAAAAGCAACTACTGATATAGTAAAGTCGATTGAGGAATCGTACAAAGAAGGCGTTACCGATGAGTTTATCAAACCAATTGTAAGGGTTGACAATCAGGGTAATCCAGTAGGATTAGTTAAAAAAGGTGATGTGGTTATATGCTTTAACTTCCGTACCGATCGCTTACGCGAAATCACCGTTGCTCTTACCCAAAAAGATATGCCCGAATTTGGAATGAAAACCATTCCTTTGCATTACGTTACAATGACCTGTTACGACGACACCTTCAAGAATGTTAACGTTATCTACGAAAAGGACAATTTGCTCAACACTCTTGGCGAAGTTGTTTCAAATAACGGCCTAAAACAATTAAGAATTGCTGAAACAGAAAAATACGCACACGTTACATTCTTCTTTTCTGGTGGCCGCGAGAAAGAGTTTGATGGCGAAAGTAGAATTTTAATTCCATCGCCTAAGGTTGCCACATACGATCTTCAACCCGAAATGAGTGCATTCCTTGTGAAGGATGCCATTGTTGGCGAACTTAATAAAAAAACTCACGACTTTATCTGCCTCAACTTTGCCAACGGCGATATGGTTGGTCATACCGGAATATACAGCGCAATTCAAAAAGCAGTTCAAGCAGTTGACCACTGTGTTACCGAAGTTGTTGAAGCCGCAAAGGCAAATGGATATACCGTAATAATTATAGCCGACCATGGCAATGCAGATTATGCGTTAAATCCCGATGGTACACCAAATACAGCACACTCGCTCAATCCTGTTCCAATTATTTTAGTATCCGACAAGTACAAATCTATCGGAAAAGGAATTTTGGCCGATGTTGCTCCAACAATTCTGTCGATTATGGGATTACCAATTCCTGCAGAAATGACAGGGAAATCGCTCTGCCATTAATATAGGTTTGAATATGATGATTCAAATTGACGATAAAGTTGTTAGTAGCGAAATCCTTAAAAATAAATTTTGCTGCGATATAACTCAATGCAACGGATTGTGCTGCGTTCACGGATCTTCGGGAGCCCCCTTAACCAAACAGGAGGGTTCCATTCTTGAAAAAATATTGCCAAAGGTTACTCCATACATGGTTCCGGAGGGAATTAAAGCCGTTAAACAACAAGGGACATCAGTAATCGACGCCGACAATGATTTGGTCACCCCATTGGTCGATGACAAGGAATGCGCCTATGTAGTTTTTGAGAATGGAATTGCCATCTGTGCAATTGAAAAAGCATGGTTCGATAAAAAGGTAGACTTCCGAAAACCACTCTCTTGCCACCTCTACCCTATTCGGGTTAAAGAGTATCCTACCTTTACCGCGCTAAACTATGATGTATGGGATGTTTGTGCTCCCGCTCGCAAGTTGGGAGAAAGCAAGGGGTTGCCTGTATACCGATTTCTAAAAGATGCTCTTATCAGAGCCTATGGCAACGATTTTTACAACCAACTCGAAGAGGCTGAAAAATTGATAAATTCACAATCAAAAGAATAAATTTAACCAACAAAACCATGGAATATATCAAAACATACATCGAGGCTAACAAAGAACGCTTCCTTGATGAATTATTCGGTTTGCTCCAAATACCTTCAATAAGTTCGCTTTCCGATCATAAAAATGATATGGTAAAGGCCGCCGAGTACTGGAAGGAATCCATTCTAAACGCAGGAGCCGATAAAGCAATGGTAATGCCCACCGCAGGAAACCCCGTGGTTTATGGCGAAAAAATTATCGACCCAAAACTTCCTACAGTTTTAGTATATGCCCATTATGATGTAATGCCTGTTGATCCCATTGAACTATGGCAATCGAAACCCTTTGAACCCGAAATTAGAGACGGTAGAATCTGGGCTCGCGGTGCCGACGATGATAAGGGCCAAGGATTTATGCACGCAAAAGCATTTGAACTAATGGTGAAAACCAACACTCTTCCGTGCAACGTGAAGTTCATGATTGAAGGCGAAGAAGAAATTGGATCCACCAACCTTGGTATATTCTGTGCCGACAACAAGGAGATGCTCAAAGCCGATATCATACTTGTTTCAGACACATCTATGATAGGTAAAGACATTCCTTCTATCACCACAGGTTTGAGAGGATTAGCATACGTAGAAGTTGAAGTTACTGGGCCGAATAAGGACCTTCATTCAGGACTATTTGGTGGCGCCGTTGCTAACCCGGCAAACATTCTTGCAAAAATGATAGCCTCGTTACACGACGAAAACAATAAGATTACTGTTCCCGGTTTCTATGATGACGTGGTGGAGGTCAGCCCAGAGGAACGTAAGGATATGGCACGGGCTCCTTTCAACCTAGAAAATTACAAGAAGTCGTTAGATATTAATGAAATTCATGGAGAAAAGGGCTATACCACCATTGAGCGAACCGGTATCAGGCCTACCTTAGATGTAAATGGAATGTGGAGTGGCTACATTGGAGAAGGTGCAAAAACAGTTCTCCCCTCAAAGGCTTATGCCAAGGTATCAATGCGCCTTGTACCCAACCAAGATCACCATAAAATAGCAGAACTCTTCAAAAAGCACTTTGAAGCAATTGCACCAGAATATGTTAAGGTAAAGGTTACACCTCATCACGGTGGCCAAGGATATGTTGCCCCCACCAATACCACAGGATATTTGGCTGCTAGCAAAGCAATAGAAGAAGCCTACGGGAAAAAGCCTGTTCCATTCCGCAGCGGTGGAAGCATTCCAATAGTAAGTACCTTCGAGCATGTTCTTGGCATCAAATCAATCCTTTTAGGATTCGGCTTGGAGGCCGACGCCATCCACTCGCCTAACGAAAGCTACGCACTGGAGCAATTCTTCAAAGGAATCGAGGTTATTCCACTGTTCTATAAGCACTTTGCCGAACTGAGCAAAAAATAGTGTTAAAAGGGGATTCAAGTCCCCTTTTTCATTTTCTGGAATAGTATTATTTCGTTTTTTCTCGTAACTTTAGCATGAATCCAAATTACATAAAGCTATGAAAGTGAATTTTTCAATTTTGATAACGGCTATCCTTTCAATAGTTGTACTAACATCATGTAGCAAATCATCAAAGCCTGATCAAAAAACACCCTCCGATAAAGCTAAGGAAAACATTAATGGATGGATGATGTCAAAAACAAGCGAATACCCCAGTTACAAGTCTATTGGTTTTGGAGAACTCACCCCGCGATATCAAAAGAGTAACAGAACATACCAACTGTACAATTTGATAGAACAAGAAAAAGCAAAGTCAACCCCAAATAAAAATACTATTGATAGTTTAGAGAATCTATTGAACTCAAATAAAGGAGAGTTCCTAGGATATACAATAACTCACAAGTACTACATAAAATCAATTGCAGGAGAAACTATCGAAAACGAAAATCTTTTCTTTCTTGACTCATTATTCAGAATTATTACCATTCTAAATGCTGATGCATACGACCAGATAATGGACGAAAAGTTAATCTTCAGGCAAGAAGCAACGGACTCAACCAAACAATAATCTTACAAATAAAAGACCCTCGTAGTTTTACGAGGGTCTTGGTGGTGCCACCAGGAATCGAACCGGGGACACAAGGATTTTCAGTCCTTTGCTCTACCAACTGAGCTATGGCACCAGCGCTTAATTGCGGTGCAAATATATATGTTTTTTCCTTTCTTCCAAAATCAATAAATCCTTTTGAGAAAAATATTTTTGCTATTTTAAATATCTTATTAAAAATGAATCTCTTAAACTATCAACAAAAATAATAATTTTGCACCTTGTCAACATTTGCATAGCTTTGCACCTTTATCATAACCATGGATTTTGAACTGTACACCTTAAGTAACGGTATTCGGATTGCCCATAAACGAGTTAACTCTCCCGTGGCATACTGCTGCATTATGGTTAATACTGGCACTCGCGATGAACTAGAGGAAGAGCACGGAATGGCTCATTTTATTGAACACGTAATTTTTAAAGGAACAAAGAAACGACGTGCATACCATATAATGAGTAGGTTGGAGGATGTTGGGGGCGAATTAAACGCATACACAACAAAAGAAGAAACCGTAGTTCATGCCACATTCCTTAAAAATGATTACAGCAGAGCAATAGAACTTATTTCGGATATAGTGTTTCGTTCAACCTTTCCCGAAAAGGAAATAAAGAAGGAAAAGGATGTTATAATTGACGAGATCAACTCTTATAAGGACAATCCATCGGAACTAATCTACGACGATTTCGAGGATCTTGTTTACGAGGGCCATTCTTTTGGTCGTAACATACTTGGAACTAAGCGTCATTTAAAAACGTTCTCACGCAAACATATTAACGAATTTATTGCCCGGAACTACAACACCGACCAAATTATATTCTGCTCGGTTGGGGATATCTCTTTCAGCAGAGTAAAAAAACTTGCTGAAAGAAATCTTGGATGGATATCAGCAAATTACCGGAAGAATAAACGGACTGCAATAAACATCTATCATCCAAAATCTAAAAGTATAAGCAAATCAACCTATCAGGCTCACTGCATAATAGGCACAGTTGCCTATGATTTGCAAAATCCCAAGCGAATTAGCATGTTCTTACTAAACAATATTCTTGGAGGACCAGGCTCTAACTCCAGATTGAATCTTGCACTTCGCGAAAAGCATGGTTATGCTTACAACGTAGAATCAATGTACACACCATATACCGATACTGGACTTTTTACAATATATTTTGGCACCGATAAGGATAACCTTGAAAAAGCATACTCAACGGTAATTAAAGAGTTAAATAAAATAAGGGATCAACGATTAGGCGTAATGCAACTATCCAAAGCCAAACGGCAACTCATCGGCCAAATGGCCATATCTGCCGAAAGCAATGAAAATCTTATGCTATCAGCCGCAAAAAGTTTTCTTGTTTATGCACAACCTGACAACTTATTGACTATCTTTAACCAAATTGAGAACATTACTTCTTCAGAGATAATTGAAGTAGCAAACGAAATTGTTGTTCCTAATTTACTTTCTACACTCATTTATAGGTAGATATGGATAGATTAGACAATGACCTTGAGTTATATATAACAAAGCACACAACTCCGTTAGATTCTACCTTGGAGGAGCTAACGAGAGTTACACATCTCACTACCTATAATCCAAGAATGATTAGTGGCCATGCTCAAGGAATGTTTTTAGAATTTATTTGTCATATGGTTAAGCCTGAACGAATTTTAGAAATTGGAACATTTACAGGTTATTCCACTATTTGCATGGCAAAAGCCATTGGCGAAAACGCAGTAATAGATACCATAGAAGTAAACGATGAACTACAAGATACAATTTCTGAATTCATTCAGAAAGCAGGAGTCAACAACAAAGTTAATCTACATTTTGGAGACGCGCGTCAAATCATCCCAACGCTGCAATTCCATTATGATTTAGTATTTATTGATGGAGATAAGCGAGAATACCCTCAATACTATGATCTAATCTTTCCTTTGGTCAAAGATGAAGGATATATTCTTGCCGATAATGTACTATGGAATGGCAAGGTTTTAGATAAAAATGCAACAGATGTTCACACTCTGGCCATTCTGGAGTTCAACAATTTGGTGCAGAATGACAAGCGAGTAGAAAATGTTTTACTACCCATTCGCGATGGGCTTATGTTCATCCGAAAACTTTCCACCCCTTAATAGCCGTTAAACCTTTTATAAGAATATTTAGTTAAATTATTGATCTATAATGTAACACGTATTCTATGGCTCAATACACGATTAAACAAATGGAGCTGTTATCCGGCATCAGAGCAGCAACCATTAGAATGTGGGAAAAGCGATATACAATATTTTCCCCTCAAAGAACCGACACAAACATCCGGAGGTATAACGATGATGATATTCGGTTCATCATAAACATCTCATTACTACTCAAAAAAGGGTTCAGGATTAGTAAACTTGCTAGCCTTTCTCTAGAAGAACTATCCGACTTAGCCTCAAAATTTGTTACTGATTACAAGTATGGTAACAATAATATAGAGCCGATAGTGTCGGCAACGCTTGAGTTTAACGAGATGGGAATAATCCAACCCATAAACGAAAGTTCTGCTAAGCATGGCATTGAATATACATTCGAGGCATTGGTGTTGCCATTCCTAAAACAACTTGGCGAATTGTGGCAAACTGGAGCAATATCAACTGCACATGAACATTTTGCAAGCAATATTATACGCAATCAAATTAGTAATATTTACAAGAACTCTATCAAACCCGATATAGGTAAAGATTCTCCCATCGTATTCTTCCTTCCCGAAGGAGAGTTTCACGAAATTGGATTAATATACTTTGCCTATATAGCCAAAAATGCTGGTTACAAAACTATATACCTTGGACAATCAACACCCATTAATGATGCTATTAAGGTTGCAAAAGATCTCAAGTGCAAGATGGTGTTTACTTCATTTTCTTCCTCGGTTAATACAAGCCCAGAAGAAATTATTGAAGAACTAACTAAGGAATTGCCCTCCGTTCAAATCATTGCAACAGGATACGCTCTTACCGAAATAACAATACCTACAAGTATAAACTTTGTTGCCAACGCCCAGGATTTGATTAAGGTTTTTGGGAAAATTGATCCGACCATGGTTCTATAATAATTGCATTAAGAAATAAAAAAATCCTGCAATAAGCAGGATTTTTTTATTTAGATGTAATTTATATAAAAACCATAAACATCTTGTTTAAATTAATATCTACAGATGATTTTATTTAGAACGATTATAAAATAAAGGGCGACTGGCTTCTGTGTATTTGTTTTTTATTTAGACTTATTCTAAATTTGAAATGTTAATTTATTTATAATTAGTCTAACTAAAAACAAAACTATATGTCACAGCAAGAATTCAATACCGCACTGGTTGAACTTGAGCCAAACCTTGAACGTTTTGCTTACAGTCTTACCGCTGATCGCGAAGATGCAAGAGATTTATTACAAGAAACTTACCTCAAAGCTTTAACTTATAAGGATAAATTTGAAGATAATACCAATATCAAGGCTTGGACTTTCACTATTATGAAAAACACATTCATTAATAACTACAGAAAGTCTGTTAAGCAAAACACCACGTTCGACTCGAGTGATAATCAATTCATGATTAACAGCAAATCAGAAAACTATGGGCCAGACTCAATGTACTCCCATAGTGAAATTAGTAAGAAGATTGATTCCCTTGAGGATGACTTTAAACTTCCTTTCCAAATGCATACATCGGGATACAAGTATAAAGAAATTGCGGATAAACTTAACCTGAAAATCGGAACGGTAAAAAGCAGAATATTTTTTTCTAGACAAAAATTAATGACCGCACTAAAAGATTACGAATAACCATAAATCTAATCAAACCAAAATATCCGGGCAGAACACCTGGATATTTTATTTTCTCAAGCATATCAGAAAAAAATGAAATTTCCTTCAATTTTCAGGTAACAATTTTAAAGGCATCCTTATAAAACGGTGATATTTATAAAATGAGGTTATGTCACAAAAGGGAATAGGTAACCATTCAACCAATGAGCCATACTTTCTTTAACCTTTTTCAACACATTCCTATTCCCTTTTTTTACCAAACATACCCACATTTTCTGTAGGTATGTTTTTAATATTTCTAAACACCAACGAAAATATCCTATAATTTAATTTTATATGCATATCCGCTAATGTACCAAAATAATTATCTTTACAAAAACACTTGAGATGAATTTTATCGATTTTGTAAAGAAATATCCAGATGAAGCCAGCTGCATAAGACACTTTCGAACCGTTAAGGAGCGAAAAGGAGTCGTCTGCAAGAAGTGTGGCAATACGCATCATTACTGGAACAAAACCTACAATTCGCACGATTGCAGCAGCTGTGGATACAGAACCACCTTACGAAGCGGCACCGTTATGGAGTCATCGAAGCTACCTTTTCAGTACTGGTTGTACGCCATTTACCTGATGACCATGACCAAAAAAGGGATCTCTGCTGCTGAGGTTCAGCGGCAGCTTGGCCATAAGCGCTACGAACCGATTTGGGCCATGATGCACAAGATCAGATCGGTCATGGGATTGCGCGATGAGCGGTATGAATTGGAGGGCGTTGTCGAGCTGGACGATGCCTTTTTCAGAACCCATGCAGAGGACGAAAATGACGAGCTGACCAAAAGAGGAAGAGGCAGTCAGCGGCAAAGCAAAGTTCTAGTTATGGCCAAAGTTGATCCCAGGCGGGGGCGACCTCGCAGGAACAAAAAGCCATCAGCATTCCGATACGTAAAGATGGTTGTCATTCCGGACTCTTCGTCGAAAACGATGAACAAAGTAGTCTCAGCGAGCACCAGCTCTTCATCGGTGATTAAGAGTGATGGCTGGCGTGGTTTTAACAAAATCAAAGAGATAAGCTCCAGACATATCAAAAAGATAGTACCACCCGAGGAGGCTTCAAGAGTACTCCCATGGGTGCATACCATGATTAGCAATGCAAAGAGAAACTTCTTAGGAGTCAATCACAAAATAAAAGACGTGTACCTGCAAAACTATCTGGACGAGTTTTGTTATAAAACCAATCGAAGATATTTTGGCAAAGAGTTGTTTGAACGACTTATGGTTGCTGCTGTAGAAGATACTTGGTATGGTAAAATAAGGTATAATTGCGGATAATCATATAATTTTAAATACTAGAAATCAACTTTACTCAAACTCCATCGTCCCTAAGGACGATAATATTTAAACCAGTCATAACTACAGTTACTCTACGTTTATCTCTTTCGCATACTTGGTTACATAATTATTCTATTTATAGCACACGTAAAGTTCAGCAATGATATTTTTCATTTCACAAAAAAATGGATACACAAAATATGGTTTAATGAGAATAGACGTTCAATTGTTACCCGAAAAGATGAGAAATTTTTAGCAAAACAAAGTTTCAATGTTTTATATCATATTTTCAAGTTTTTAGTCAAGCATTATAATGATATTTTTGAAGTATTTGATATTTTTGTTGATACTCGATTAATTTTCAGTTAAAAGCCGTATGCGAGAATTTACCGATGATGAAATAATAGATTGCCTGAGAAATAGGCAAAGTCATGTTGTTCGATATTTATCGGATAGATACTTGCCCATGATTCGTTTAATGGTGCATCAGGCGGGAGGGACTCCCGATGACGCTAAAGACATTTTTCAGGACGGATTAATTATCATGATCGAGAAAATAGATCGAGATGATTTTGCACTAACCTGTAAGTTTAAGACCTTTCTTTTTAGCGTTTGCAAAAATTTATGGCGAAGCGTTCTAGAAAAAAGAAGAGCCGCCGCGAACTATCTTAACCGAAGACTAGACGATTCGGCAATCAATGATTTTTCGGAAGAATACGACCATAAGCTTTATCAGGATTTAATATACGATATATTTGAAACACTTGATCCTGTGTGCCAGCAAATCCTAAGGATGTACTGGGAAGAATATTCACCAAGGGAAATTGCCGAGAAGTTAGGCTACACCTATGGTTATGTTCGTAAAAAGAAGTGTGAATGCCAAGCCGAACTAATCAGCAAGATCCAGAATCATCCTGACTACAAATTGATAAGAAGGACTGAAGAAAATTTCCAAAGACAAATCAACCCTAAACCAACATTTACCCCATGAAAAACTTCGCTCAATACATCATTGATTACACCGAAGGAAATCTTTCCAATGCTGATCGTATAAAGTTCGAGACCGAACTCATTCAAAACAAAGACCTGAAAGATGAATATGAACTTTTTCTGCTTGTTAATGAAGTAATGCAAGGGAATATAGACATAGAAGAAATAAATGCAGAAACATCTTTATCCAATGTTGATGAGCAAACAAAACAAATGATAGTTGAATTCAAAAAAGAACCATCAAAATATAAAAGCATCCAAAACTTTGTTGAAAACTCACTATATGAGGAAGAGCAAAAAATTGAAAAAGAAATAAACCTAATCACAAAAGAAATCAACGAAAATAAAGTTGACGATATTACTAAAACTTGGGTTAAAGATTGGGACAACAGCCAAACTGGCAATGCAAGTTTAAAGCATAAAGAGGTCATACATTTTGTCTCGTCCTCTCTTTCGGATGAGAACAATAAATCTAAGGCAATTGTAGAACCCAAAATTACGTGGTATAAAAATTCTGCGGTTAAGATAGTAAGCATAGCTGCTGCAGCCTCTCTTGTGTTAATTTTTGTGGTTCGTTCCCTTCTTATTCCATCTAACCCGGAAAATCTATATGAAACTAACTATAAGCCATACGAAGCATTTACGTCAATAACCAGAGGGGCTGATGATGACTTAACCAATAGATATAACCAAGCGATTGTAAACTACAGACAGGGAAACTACGAATTAGCCGCAATGGAATTCGAGATGATTATGAAGAGTGATACCTTTAGCTCTGCTCCAAAATTTTTTGCTGGTCTATCGCAAATAGAGCTAGGTGATTATGCGAAAGCAATAAACCTGCTTAACAACGTTGTGCAAAACAATGCAGATTACGCCACTGAGGCAAAATGGTACTTAGGGTTAACCTACATCAAAACTGGGGATAACAATAAAGCGATACCATATTTTAAAGATTTATCCCAGACACCAGGCTATTACCAAAGAGAAGCCAAAAAAATGGTAAAAAAACTAAGATAATCGTCTCCTTCTGAAGTAAAATAAGCAAAAAAAAGAAATTAGGAATACCCCTGCTATAGAAATATATACTTTAACATTGCGCTTAACAGGCGATTTATCACCCATTACTTGATAAGCAGCCCAGTAGTATGGATTTGCATAAGTAGGCGTTGAATTTTTCAGATAATTCAACTTTGCCAATCGCATTGCCTCATCTTTATCCATTCCTTTCGATAGGTTATGATAAAAACTCGAGATTATTGGTGAACTCGCTTCATCATTTACATCCCATAAAGTATTCACCACTGAGGGAACTCCCGCAAGAAAGAAACTCCGTGATAAACTCATAATTCCTTCACCATGATATAAATCGCCAGTTCCAGTATTGCATGCGCTAAGAACCACCATCGGCGACGATATTTTACTCATGCTTATCTCGTAACTATACAGCCTCCCATCCTCAACTGAATCTTGTATAGAATCGAAAATTAAGTATGAATACTTTGAATTAACGGTATCGGTACTAGAGTGCATTGCTAAATGAAGAACTGCAGGTTTTAAGCATAAATGCTTAAAATTACTTTCAGTAGCAAATCCATTAGTATAGTTAATGCTGGTAAATCCTCTGCTAATTGAGACTACCTCATTCTTTGCTCCAATTAGTTTAGACTTAGTTGCATTACTTGCATAATCGGGCAAAAAAGCAACAACCTTACTCGTATTGACCTTTTTCTTGGAAAAAACAAGTGACGATGAATATGCGTATGAAATAGAATAATTCCGAAGTAAGTAGTTCAAACCATCAAAGCGCACACTGGGATTGGTAGGTAAATCCTGAACAAACGCATCGAAGGGAAGATACGCAATCTCCTCATCGGGAATCACAATAATTTTCGTTCCTGCTAAATCATTTTTAATAGGTTTTATCAAGGTATTATACATATAAGAAAGGGCAATGAGATAACTACGATAGGCCTTTGGGGAGTTAATAAAATTGGACTTAACTGCGCTTTGTTTTATAATATTAACATTGTAAGCAAACATTGTATCAACCTGCAAAGATTTGAACCGTAATCTATCCCTTGTAATAGTAAAAATATATAAATCACGCCACCCCTGAGAATAATTATGAGGGATGAAATATTCTACAACAGTCTCATTCCTATTAAGGTTAGCCTGAAGATCTTTAAGGTTGACGGGCTCTGTTATACTAGCAAGATCTCTATATTGCGTAGAAACCGTTTTAATTTTATCGTAAAGAGTATCGTTACTTCTATTCAGTTCAAACAATTTATCATTCCAAAACTCTATTTTTAGCGAATCCGGTTTGGCTTTCTGGCTCTCATCCTGAATTAACTTGTTGTACGATGAAATCTGCATTCTAAGATAATTACGCTGTATTAGAATAGAATCGGGCGAACTTTTGCTATAAAGAATTTCATTCTCATTCACCTCATCGCTCAATACTCTCGATTTACTTAATGTTGATATGCTGTACATTTTTTCGATGTACACAGGATCATTTGTTAAAGTGTAAATTTCCTTTGAGATCTCAATCGCCGACAAATACGTAGCCTTCTCGTTTTCTGCCAAGTACAACTTACTATCATACGATGTGTAGTTATTTCTAATCCTCTCTATCAGCTGTAATGCAAGATTTATAGTTTCATAGCTATGCTCCATTACCTTTAACTGATTTGTTTTTTGCTGCTGAAGCGCAAACATTTTAAGAGCCTGAGATTTACTTTTAAGATTATCGAGAAGCCTATAGTTAAATATAGCCGAACTAATTGATGGATTAGAGAAAATGCACGTGTCGTTAAAATCGTTAACAACCGCAATCAACGATTTCTGATAGTACTGAAGCGCCTCCCCATAATTTGATTCATTGTAAAAATAGTCGCCTAAGTGTTTGTACGCTAACGAAACAAAAGGATGCTTAGCACCATAGTTCTGAAAACTTATAGCAAGAGCTTTCTGATAAATATTAAGAGCCTCCTGATTTCTCCCAATAGAATTAAGGAAAAGCCCATAATCAAACAAAGCACTAGTTATCCTGTAATAATTAGAACCATACTCTTTCTCAAACCAATAAATACTTTGTTTAAAGCATTTCTCGGCTTTTGAATATTCTTTTGTTTCTACATAAACCTTTGCAATGTTTAAATAAGGCAGTTCTTTTTCAGTTAAACCATATGCATTTTTAAGATCGAGGCTTTTGAACAGATAGATAAGTGCATCTTTGAAATTTCTATTTTCATATAAGGTTAGTCCTAAATTCAAGTATGCTGAAGAAACCTTAAAATAATTACTATTATTCTTGTTTAAGCTTCGATATAGTTTCAAACTTTGATTTAAATAGTCAATGGATTTATTATAATCTCTTATAATTCCATAAACCCTTGCCTTATTAATATAAACATCCCCTAACTCCTCCGAATACAATGATCTATTATCAATTAATTTTTCTGCCAAACTGTAATAATGCAAAGACTTATCATATCTACCCAACTTATTATTTATTACTCCTAGATTATTACAAATAGCAACCTTAGACCTGTCTAACAACGAATCTTCGGATTCTAAAACATTTAAAAGGCATTTCTCGGCTTTAACAAAATCACCCTGCTCAAAAAAGAATGTAAAATCATTTATACTCTGAACAGAAGTTCTATTCTGAGCAATTGAAGTGATACTAATAATTAAACAAAAAAACAAAAAGGAGAAGCCACTTATTCGCATAGCTATTATGCATAAACTATGCAATAATACAAAAAAGGACATTCATTTAATTGAATGTCCAAATCTTTAACTATTTAGGTTTGGTAGTTGTAGTTGTAGTCGTAGGAATTGGTATAGGAATTATAATATCAGCACCACCATTATCCTCACCATCGCCACCTCTAACCGCATTCATCTTGTTAAGATCTAGCTCTTGGTTTTCGTTAAGTAAGTTTTTCAGGTTATCTAAAGTGTTAACCAAATTCTCGTGTTTGTTCATTCTTTTCATGGCTGTAACAGTTTAAGTTAAGTTTTACCGTTACATTCGAATGGATAAGAATATGTTACCTTTCATATTGAGAAATTTTCTAGCACAATTTAGTTATTTCACTGTTAATCAACACAAACAACAATAATTTTTATTTAAAAAATTTTTTATGAGGTAACAATTTAACCAGGCTCCATATTAAACACCAAAAATCAATTAATAAACCCAAAACACATAATATGTCCAAGTTTTACTTAACCAAAAAAACCAGTCTCACGGGGTCACATTCTATCCACAAAGAGGGATGCCCTTTCCTTCAAAACGCTGATAAAAATATTGCACTTGGAGAATTTGAATTCAGCAACGATGCGGTCTGGAAAGCCAGAATGATTTTTCACAACTCAAAAGCATGCATCTTCTGCTCAAAAGAAAGTATGGCAATGGCTGCCCCGTCATACTATGAATGGAATATGTTTTCGACATCATAGAAAACAGAAAAGCCTCTGATTTCTCAGAGGCTTTCCGTACCCGGGGCGGGACTTTAATCTATTATACCTCATTTTACTTATATATATTTATTTACTTGTTTTTCTGTGTTTTACAATTTGCATATTTGGAATATATAACTCATTTTACTACATTTGATAAATTATTAGCACCTATTTAGCACCTACTTTTCACTTAACCCAATCTGATAAAAATGACATAATTATGGCAAATATCATATTTTATCTTAAATCAGAAAAATTAGATAAGAATGGAAAGGTATCTCTCCTTGCACAAATTACAAGTGAGTATAAACCTTATAGAATGAAACTGGGGAAGGTTAGGAAACGTGACTGGAACAAAAAGACACAGCGATTAAAGCTTACCTCCTTAACCGAAAAGGAATATGAGGAGAATATAAGGTTTAATGTACTAATCGATGAAATAGAGTTTAAAGCAAAAGAACTTTTCAACAAAACTATTAAGGAGAAAAGAAAACCAAGCGAATTTGAACTAACCAACCTCTTGATTAAACCCCAAGAAGAGGCCATTTTAAAATCAAGTTCATTTCTTGATGTGTTTTCAGATTTTATAGAATCGAACAAAGCAGATAAGGCAGAGCGTACAATTAAAGGATACATAACCGTTAAAAATTTTCTGATCAGATTTCAGAAAGGAACATCATTCATAATAACCTGGGATAATATTGATGTAAAGTTCTTAGACAAACTCAAGAACTTTACTTTTATTACTTTGAAAAAAGAACTTGGATACTATGCTAAAATAACAAGGGTAATTGCAACTTTTTTGCATTGGGCGGAAGAAAGGAGTTACTACAATGGGAATATTTATGATAAACTAAGGGTTGATGAACCCGAAAAGGAAGTGATATTTTTAAGTATGGAAGAAATATTTACCCTTCTCAACTATGACTTTAAAAATAGTAGGCTTGAAAAGGTTAGAGATTTGTACTGCTTTGCCTGTTTTACAGGTTTAAGGTATAGCGATGTGATTTCACTGAAAAGAGAGCATTTCAACGGTAAACTAATAACAAAAACACAAGTTAAAACAGGAGATGTAAAAACTCTCCCACTTAACAAATTTGCATTGGAAATTTTGACAAAATATGAATCAGAAAAATCTCCCCTTCCCAAAATATCTATTCAAAACCTAAATGCTTATATTAAAGAAGCTTGCAAGCTAATTGCATCTGGACAACCAGAAAAAACAGGCTTTAATAGGCTGGTGATAAAAAAAACAGTTATAGGAAGTGAATCAACTGAGGAAGCCATCCCTCTTTATGATGCTATTAAATTTCATACTGCTAGAAAAACCTTTATCACAAATAGCATTATGCTTGGAGTTAACCTTAAGGCCTTACAAGATATGGGTGCTCCAAAAAAAGAGAAGGATTTAAAAAAGTATCTAAAGATAACAGATGCTTTTAAAAGTCAAGTAATGGATGACTCTTGGAATCTTGTCAATACTTCCCGGTTTTAGTGAACTTTTTTTTCTCAACAGCAAAAAAATCAAGCATTAGTTTCTAACAAAACCAAAAAAAATCTCACTCTAGTTATCTCAAAATTTTAACTAATTACCAATATGAGGATGCTGATATTTCTATATCGACAACCTATCAACTTGTTAGTTTTCGGATTAAACGTACTCAACTTTCGCAAACTACCATCATATTGATTGTTAGACTTAATGTTTCTTAGTTAAATAGATTTAATCCAAGCTCATTAAACAACTTTGGAATCATAAAATACCTCTTTTTAATTACATAATCACTAACAAAAGTTGAGAATGATATAAGAAATCTATCATTTAACTTATTATAACTGTTAATAAGCGATTCTAAACATAAACTTTTATTTTGAAATCTTTCATGGTTCAATATGAAAGTATTAATATCAACTATTACTACATCATTCACAAGAGAAATATCTATGCCCTCATTCTCAAGTTTTTTTAGTTCTGCATTAAACCACGTTTTTACCAGAAAATCAACACCGGGAGTATTATATATGTTATAATGAACTAATAAGATCGGATAAATTGACAATTTAGCCTGCATATGATTATCCCAAGGACAATTTGGCCCTAAAATTCGTTTAATATTATTAATCAGTTGCATAACCCCAACATCCTTTCTTGCTCCTTCTTTAAAGTAGTGATAGAATTTGGTTTTTAATCCGTTTTCAATTTTTGCAAAATCATGTGATTGTTTTATTTTTTTTTCAATAAGAACATCTTTTGATTCAAATAAATATACTTTGTTCTTTTTCCTAACATAATAATCAGGTTCAGCATCTATTGTTGCATCAAGTCCCAATATATCTTGGCCTGAAAGTTTAATGAAACTTTTAGGGAATGACCTACCAAGCACATTATATACAAGAGTCTTTTCAGAAAACTCGTCACAAAAAGTACTTCTGAAATTTAAAAATCCATCATGAATATCGTCGTTAATTTTTGACATTGTAAAGTACAATCCATTGTATAGTTTTTCAATTACAAAAAGAACATGTATAATCCTATATTTTCCATTGTCCAGTTTAAAAAATGGCTTACTACGGCATGTTAAGAAGTCAAAATCATCAATAGTATACTCATTATTTACTATCAAATTTTCAAGAAATTTGCAATTAGCCTCAAAATTTTTGTCCTCAGGAACAACTAAATCAATTGGTTTCGAGAGATCTGAGTTTAGTATAGAGTGAAAAATTGGCATATATTTCTTCAAATATGCTTTCCAATCTTTAATTTGTTCTTGTTTGTAAAATTCCTCAAGTATTCTTTTTGACGTAGCATTATGGGTTTCAAGAAATTTAAAAAAAAGTGATGCTTTTATGAACTGTGATATTTCAAGTTCATTAACCTTGAAATTGTTCAAATCATAATCACAAAAAGCGGCAGTAAGTAGTAAACAGGGCAACTTTGCTTTGGCATCAAGATCTTTGGTGCTATCACCAATAGTCTTATCTCTAAGGTTGAAATCTTGATTTAATGCTAATACGGATTTAAATAATTGAATTTCAAATTCATTTTCTGAAATAGTAGTTTCTTCCGGATTATTCAACAATATGAATTCAAATATTTTCAATATGTTAAATACAACAATTAATTTGATATTCTTTTCCTTTAATAATTTTAATTTTGAAATAATTTCATTTGAAAACTTCTCGTTTTTATCTGAAAACCATTTCTCAATCTGATATTTTGGATCAACAGTTTCCTTTCCCCATATTGTTGTAGAAACAAATAAGGTACAAAATTTTACAATATCCTTTTTCCCAATCTTTGCAAGATATTCCTTAAAATCTCTCACTTCATCATCGAAAAAATCTTTGTATTCAAGAAGATAATAGGTCATATCATTAATAGTATTTAGTTTGCAGAATGCATAAATTAAATTGTACCAAACTCTATTATCAATAAACTTTTTTGATTTTTTGCTCTTGGCTTTATTTAACTAAAAGTAATAAGAAAGTTCAGTTGTCAAAACTTGAATTCAATTTAAATGTATACAAATACAAAACAAATTCAAATGATTTTATACAGGCTATTCGTCATTTGAGCATATTCTCTCATTTTCATCCTGTTAAGCACCAAAAATCGAAAGTGGAGATTTTGTCAAGGGCGATGATACCATAAAATTATACAACAATATCATCGCTCTGTATTACCCTTGACAAAAGCGGAACGGAGATTACCTTTGCGGCTCAGGATGAAAATGTTAGAAAAAACATCAAGTGCAGATGTAGTGCACGGAGTCTGCTCTTGATACCTTATGGCTAGGCTTTTCTATCTACTCATCTTTTCTGAGTAGATTGTAAAGCCTATCTATTTTTTATGTTCTTTTAAAAACTCAATTGGGCACTTCATCAATTAAAGCAATGAGTTTAAACAAACTTTAAGAATATTGTATAATTTTAAGTGCTTTATGCAAAGTAAATCGAAATGAAACAAATTGTACTTCCTGCAATCATAGTATTTACACTATCATCTTTAAGCATTTTAGGCCAAGATGTAATATCAACAAAAACAACCTCTAAGAATTTCAGGATGACTCCTGAGTTTGTTAAGCCAAGCCTACCTCCTGTGCTTTACATTGAGATGGATTTTGTTGATGCCAATGAGAATGGAGTTTTAGAGGCAGAAGAGAGTTCCCTTCTAAAACTGAAAATTCTGAACAAAGGCAAAGGAAATGCTCAAGGGATTAAAGCAAAACTTATAAACCAAAACAACACTGCGGGGCTAAAACTTGGCAAAGAGGTTTATATACGAGAAATTTATCCCGATGAAACCAAAGAGGTAATAATTCCAATTGATGCAGACCTAAATTTAACTTCAGGAGAAAGCAAAATACAAATTCAGGTAACAGAGCATTTTGGCTACGACCTAGACCCTGCCTTTTTGGTTTTAAATACCTACGAGTACCAAAAGCCTAAACTTGTATTTGCTGGAATGGAGATTTTCGATTCCATTGAGGGCACATTTGCTGTTGTTAAGGATGGGCTGTTGCAGCCTGGGGAGAAAGCGAAAGTAAAGTGTGTTGTTCAGAATATTGGAAATAATATAGCAAAGGATGTTCAGTACAATATCGAATCGCGCGATGCTAATATTTTTGTAGAGAATAGCAGTGGATTACTAGGCGATTTAAAGATTGGAGAAGTGAAGGAGTTCTGGGTGTCCATAAGTCCAAATAAACGGGTAAATGCAACAGAAAACCTTCCACTTTTCATAAACATAACCGATAGTAGAAAGGGAACATCGTACAGTGGAAGTTTAATTGGACATAACATCCCTATTTCTCTCAATAAGAAAGTGGCAGAACCCGAGGTTTACGCTGTAAAAGCCGATATCAACAAAATAAAGGTTCAGGTTAGCAGGTTTGAGTACAACTCCGACAAGTACAAGTCGCAAGTTTCAGCTAAGAATATCAACTTAATTCCAAAGGTTAAATCCAGCAAACCCAATGCTGTTGCGGTGGTTATAGGTGTAGAAAAGTATAAAAACATTGTACCTGCTCCATTCGCTAGCAACGATGCAAAAATTGTTGCCCGCTACTTTAAGGATGTTTTAGGTATTCCTACAGTTATAACTCATATTGATAGTGAGGTATCGGGTTTCTTCTTTGATGATATTTTTAACCCACAAAGCGGTCAACTGGCAAAAATAGTCGATAAGGATAAAACCGACCTGTATATCTACTATTCTGGACACGGAATCCCTGAGAAGGATGGTAACGATGTGTACCTTTTCCCCTTCGATGGAAAGGTTGACTTGCTCGATAAACAGGGCTATAGCCTAAACACCCTTTACCAAAACCTTAGTCAACTAAATGCAAACAGCGTAACGGTTATACTCGATGCTTGCTTTAGCGGTTCATCTAGGGCTACATCGTCATTGTCGCCCGAGAATATATCAAATACAAAGGGTGTGAAGGTTCGCCCAAGGAGAATTCAGCCCTGGCTCAACAACCCTAAATTTACCGTTATTACATCGTCAACCGACGAACAAACATCGCTAGGGTTTGAGCAATCAGAAACAGGCCTGTTTACATACTACTTTGCTCTAGGACTTCAGGGAGAAGCAGATTTGGACAATGACAAAAAAGTTACCCTAAAGGAACTCACGGATTACATTTTTAAAAATGTAACAGAAACCTCCAAGAAGATTAGGGGTGAACAAACACCTCAGTTCTACGGGTTGAACGATGATGTTTTAGTTGAATTTTAACATTGAAAATATTAGGTCATGTTTAGGAATTCCTTTTTAGCACTACTTATTATTACAATTTCAGCAAATGCTTTCTCGCAGAAGGTTTCCAATGCCGATTTCCAGAAACAGGGGAATAGCATTGAGATAACCTATACCCTTAACGGCTTAAAGTACAACCAAACCTGTATTGTTGATATAGCTGTAAGTACCGATGGCGGTGCAACCTTTTCGAAGCCCTTGAAATATGTAAAGGGTGACGTTGGACTTGTGGAGTCCAACGGTTCTAAAAAAGTGGTATGGAATGTTTTTGACGAGTTTGAAAGCTTTGAGGGAAACATTGTATTTGATATAAAGGCGAGGGTTGAAAAGAAAAAGATACCCGCAAAAACATTTGCCAGCTACAGCTTTAGCCCTTACTCACCGTTTGGAATTATGGTAGGTAGAGTTTCACGCTGGGGAGGCTATGTTAGAATTAAGCTGAATGGCAATTTTACCAGAAACGATTATTCCTTTAAGAATGGAACTATAACAGATTACAACGGAACAGGGTACTACGAGTTTAACAGTACAAAAAACTACTCTGTTTATGGGGTTATGCTGGGTGGCATTAAACGAATTTCAAGGAACTTATTCCTTTACACAGGTGTTGGTTACGGAAATAAGACTTTGCTGTGGAGTATAGATGAGTACTCATACGTTGACTTTCAAAAAACTGGCGATGCCTGGGTAAAAAACGAAGAAAAAAGTTTTAATGGCTTGGAGTTTGAGGCTGGAGGTATTCTCCAGTACAAGCGGATGATATTTAGTGCTGGAGCAAGCACCTTTAATGGTAGCGAATGGGAGTTAATTGCGGGTATTGGGTTTATGTTTTAAAATTTTCGATGATGAACAGAAGTAAATTATATCTAATTGGTCTGGCAGTAATTACTGTTACTGCTGCGGTAATTATCTCGTGCGAGAAGGATGAGGATTCCAAACCACCTGTAGGTATCACAAATAGAATAGATATTAAAGCCGATAGTATAAAAAACATACTATACCGAGATGCTAAGGCCTACGGCTCTGTTGGCGATTACAAGAATATAACATTTAGCCAGTATGGACATTGCTGGGATACCATTGAAACACCCACAATCGACAACAATAAAACAGAATTCCAGAACCTAACTGCAAAATCAGTATTTACAAGTAATTTAACAAACCTAAAGCCCAATAAAACCTACTACATAAGAAGCTACGCTAAAACAAACAGCATTACCATTTACAGCGAAATTGTAAATTTCCAGACACGAGCACTTGAAGCACCAGTGGTTACAACCGATTCAACCACACAAATTGCATCTACAAGTGCAAATATTTGGGGTGCTATAGCGCTGGATGGAGGAACTGATATTTCTGCCAAGGGTGTTTGCTGGGGAATTACCGAGAATCCAACTTTACAGAACCAGCATGCAGAGTTTACAGGAGCTCAGGATACATTTAAAGTGCCAGTAACAGGGCTTGAAAAGTACACCACCTACTATGCCCGTATTTACGCAGTAAACCAAACGGGTACAGGTTACGGTAATAGCATTACATTTAAAACCCTTGCGGAACAACCCCAACTAACAACTGCGGAAGTTACCAGCATTTCAGCCTACACTGCAACAGGCGGTGGAACTATAACAAGCAATGGTGGTGCAGAAATAACCACATGTGGAATTTGCTGGGGATTAGACCCAAACCCAACTACAAGCAACAATCAATGTGTTGCAACCGTAGGTACCTATACCTACTCCTGTAACCTTACAAACTTACAACCTGGTAAAATTTACCATGTAAGGGCATTTGCAACAAATGTTTCGGGGACTGCCTACGGAAACGATGTTACATTTACAACCCCACCAGTGTTGCCAACAGTTACAACTACCCAGATAACAGATGTTACCGCAAATTCTGCAACAACAGGCGGTAACGTAACTTACGATGGTGGTGCAACAGTAACCGCAAGGGGCGTTTGCTGGAGTACCTCTGAGAATCCAACAATTACCGACCCGCACACAACCAATGGCAGTGGTATTGGCACTTATAGCAGTAGTATTACAGGCATTGCCTTTGCAACAAAGTACTACGTTAGAGCATACACTACAAACATTGCAGGCACTAGTTATGGCGAACAGCTAAGTTTTACAACAAGTGCAGTGCAGCCAACAGTTGCAACAAATAGTATTTCCAGCATTACAGGAACATCTGCCATTGTAAGTAGCGAGGTGTTAACCGATGGTGGTGCTTCTATTACCGAAAGGGGAATTTGCTGGAGTATAAATGAAAACCCCACTTTAAACGAAAATAAAGTAACGGGTGGTTCTGGCACAGGAGAGTACCAATGTTCAATTACTGGACTGGCAAACGGCACAACCTACCATGTACGTGCCTACGCCGTTAACTCAGTAGGCACTGTATATGGCACAGATATAACATTTACAACACATAGTTTACCAACAGTTACTACAAGCGATGCCACAGGTATTACCACAACAGCAGTTCAAACAGGTGGAAATGTAACATCCGATGGAGGCTCAACAATAACAGCAAAAGGAGTGTGCTGGAGCACAACTCAAAACCCAACATTGACCAACGGTTTTACCAGTAATGGAATTGGAACAGGAGTTTATACAAGCAATATTTCAAACTTAACACCTAATACTAATTACTATTTAAGGGCTTATGCCACAAATAGCGTTGGTACATCTTATGGGGATGAAAAAGCATTTAAAACATTAGATTTAATTGCAATAACAACCGTAACTCCAACAAATATTACTGCAACAACAGCAACTTGCGGTGGAAGCATTACCTCCGATGGAGGTGCCTCAATTACCGCTCGTGGAATTGTTTGGAGTACCACAGAGAATCCTACGGTTGATAATTATTTGGGAATAACCAATAATGGTACTGGAATTGGCAGTTATACCAGTAGTTTAACGAATCTAACAAAATCTACCACTTACTACATTAGGGCTTATGCCACAAATGTTGCAGGAACTGTTTATGGAAGCCAACAAACAATAACTACTCTCAACGGTGTAATAACATTAACTACTACAACACCAACGAATATAACTGCCACAACTGCAATTAGTGGAGGTAATATTACATCTGATGGTGGAGCATCAATTACTTATAGAGGAATAGTATGGAGCACTACCGAGAATCCTACTCTTGAGAATAATTTAGGTATGACAACTGACGGGACTGGTATTGGAAGTTATTCTAGTAATTTAAACAATCTTACCTTAAATACCATATATTATGTTAGAGCCTATGCAACAAATAATTTTGGTACAGCATATGCTATTCAAGAAAACTTTACTACATCAATAGATGGCCCTGGAAGTAAAATTGTGGATGCAGATGGTAATGAATATAATACTGTTTGGATTGGAGGAAAACTTTGGATGAAAGAAAACCTAAAAACCACTAAATACAATGATGGCACTATAATTCCCTTATTAACATATTATGGAGATTGGATTAACCTAAGTACACCTGCTTACTGTTGGTATAACAATGACCAGACTTCTTATGGTGATAGGTATGGCGCATTGTACAATTGGCATACCATAAATACCGGGAAACTCTGCCCTACCGGTTGGCATATCCCAACAAATACAGAGTGGGTTGCTTTAACCTTATATGTTGGGGGAGAATCTATTTCTGGGAAAAAACTAAAATCAATTAGTGGTAATGGAACTGATGACTACGGGTTCTCTGCATTACTTGGGGGAGATAGGAGTGGTAGCCTTGGTGAATTTTATGACTTGGGCGGTATCGGTTATTTTTGGAGTAGCACCGCAGAAAATGAGACGAGAGCTTTTAGGCTTGGATTATTCTCTGATAGTGATTTAACAACAAATGTTAGCGGCCTAAAGAGTTCAGGATTCTCAGTTCGTTGCTTATATGACAACTAATATTTAATTCTAAGTTTTTGATATTATCATTTTAAATATTTGTAAACATACGCATCAATTCCTTTAAAATATTACAGTACAAAGGAATTGAAAGGATAAATTCTATAAAAAGTAAAAATAACACAATATGGCGTGGGTTCGTAGAAAATCAATTTATGTTTCATACAAAAAGCAGGGCTCTATTATCTATCGTAAAGTTGACAGTAACTACATTGCAGAGATTTCATTAATCAAAGATGTTGTTGGTTGTAAAATCAAAACTGAAGATGGCAATGATGAGTTTATGCTAATACCAGAAAATAAAACAATTATATCTCAGAGTACTGAAGATTTAGATAATCTCATTGATGAGTATTTAAAAAGTCATTTTGTGGGAATGATTACTTTAAAAAATCTTTTATAAAATTAATACTCTGAATGAAAACTATTGATAAAGTTTTACTATTCACAGGGTCAGGTGTAAACTTTCCATGGAACGGGGCAACTTCTGAGGCTATTACAAAAAAATTAACAGATAACAATCGTTTTTATGGTTTAATAAAGGAATGTCTATCAAAGAATATTGAACGACCTATTAATTTTGAAGATATTATTAGCACAATAGATAATTTATTCCTTTTTTACAGAGGTAAACAACATCTAATAGATTCAGAAATTCCAATAATTTTTGAAGTAAAAAGTGACCTTGCCGAATATATTAACCGGCGTTGTTCCACAGGGAATCAACTCGATTTTATTGAAGAAATGTTTTATGGAGCAATTAATATTATCGTAAAACAAATTAGTGATTACTCAATCATAATTGATGAAAAAGGAGAAAGCAATGATTTGCTTGCAGATTTTCTTAAAAGGATTAACAAGAATAATATAATTAGGGCATACACCACAAACTACGATAGGCTTTTTATTGATGTTTGCAATCAATCAAAAAATCACAAAATAACTTTTTCAGATGGTTTTATAATAGATACAAACATTAAGTCTTCTGGTTCAGAAAACATTGATGAAGGAGAACGATTAAGAGGCTTAAGGTTAGAAAATGTTCTTAACCAACGCAATATTAACTGTTATTACAATCTGCATGGTTCAATTTATTGGGATTGGAATCATGAGGAAAAACAGTTTATGCTTGCCATTAAACCTATAGATCTTCATTTGCATTCAGTCAATTTAAGAAAAGACTCTATTGAAACTGGAAATCCCAATGAGCCTTTTTTATTATCTCCAATTATAACAGGTTTTAAAAAAACACAACGGTTGAGTCTCCCTCCTTTCAACGCATATAATAACTCTTTTTTTAATGACTGTTTAGAATGTGATACCTGGTTAATTATTGGTTACTCATTCTCAGATAGCCATTTAAATAATTTAATGAAAACGGCAATTAGCCATAGGCGAGAAATTCCCAAAATAATATATATTGATAAGCAAGACGGAAATAATTTAAAAAACGGATATAACTTGAATGCTAACTTTCAAGATATATTCAATAGTCAAGTTTACAAAATATTCGACAAATACAAGCATTTAGATGATTATCTGTTCTGCTCAAACGACAACAAGATATTCTTGTATTTTGATGGGTTTGAAACATTTCTAAAAAATAACATATGGCATTCTATACTTTAATATCCATTCAGTTTGCTAGAATTTATGCTTTAACTCCAATGTTTTACCATACATCTGCAACAAATACCACATACCATTAACGGGTTTATAGTACAAGGTAAAGCAAACGTACTGGTAAGGGTCGTTTGGATTTCTACCTTTAAGTTTTTCAATAATAAGGTACTGAGCGTTACTCCCCTTAAAGAAAACGGAAGTTATTTTTCCCTGCGCACATAATTTTGGAGAATCATCCTCATAAATAATTTCATCCTTGGTTAAATTGCAGTCAATGTATTTTACTTTGGCTAAAGCAAAAAGTTTATCATTCTTTGAATCAACTGAATCGGGTATAAAGGCCGAGATTATATTTAGTGTATCGTTAGATGCCCACATAATAACTTTTTTGTCGGGAAAAAGACGAGCAATGTTATTTTCAATGGAATGTTCTTCATTAACACAATACATCTCTGTAAGTGTAAAGAAATCGACAACCTCATCGTCTTGAGCAAAACAGCCAAAACCTACCGCTAAGGTTAGTAATGCTATTAATGTTAAATTTTTCATTATCAACAGTATTAGTGCGTATCGAATTTAATAAAAATTCACAAGAGATATGGCATAATCATAAAAAATTACGATTTTCCTTTAAAAAAAGAAAAGGCTGGATTATAAATCCAGCCTAAGAGATATTACCTCCAATAATTTATACCAATGCATCCAACCATACAGGTCTTAATACGAGTGCAATCAGGTTCAGTTAAATAGTTTATTTTTCTGTATGAAAAGACCTAGGGTCGATAATTGGTAAAAAAGAATGATGCAAAAATGTTCCTTTCAACTGGGAGAATAAAATGCCCCTTGTGGTTGAAATAGCAATGCTGTTTATACTTGTTATAAATGGCTCAGGAAAGTCAAATAGGTCTTTATCCTTAGCGACAAAATGCTCCAAATCTTTTACCTCAAAAGCATAGTTCACTGTTATTGAGCCAAATTTAAAATCTTTTTCTTTGCTGTATATGTCAACATGAATTATGGCCAACACCATTTTGTTTTCTTTATTTACTCGGTGCTGTATCCCTATGTCGAAGGTTATAGTATTAGTGTCAACGGTGGCGGTATTGGGTCGAGATAGTGCAAAATCCACAAGTTCAATCCCCTTTAAGGAAAATTCCACACTCAATTTAGCCGATTCCTGCTTCTTTGCCATAATTAGTTTATTGCATTTGTACTTTGAGTAAATTTCGTATTAAAAATTTCCTTGTAGTTATTGTAATAACTGTCCTCGTAAGAGGTATCTGTAGCACTGGATGAAATAGAGAGTGTCCAATTGTTTATAATAACTGTGTCCTCGCTTTTTTCCCTACTAAAAATGCATGTGTCCAAAACTTTTTCAAGGTCAAAAAGAGTGTCGGAAGTAAAGTTATGTGTTCCACTTAACCACTTTGAAATTTCAGAAGGTGATTTGCCTATAGCCTTAGCCAAATCTTTTGCTTTCCAGCCTTTACGCTTCATAGCATCTTCAATTTGGGCTGCCAACAGCATCCTTTTCTCTGTTTTTTCAAGTTCCTCGGGTGAAGTTTCCTGAAAAAGTTCATCTATAAGATTACTTGTGTATAATTTTGCTTTACTCATTTTCGTCTGTGTTAAAGTCTAGTTCGCCTTCCAAGTCTTTAAAATTATTGACAAACCAAATATCCTTGTTTTTAAGTCGTTCTGTTATTGTTTTTGAAACTTCTCGTAAAATATAGTTTTCTTTCTTTAGTTTTGGGTTTTCCTGTAAAGCCCTTATATTTTTTGGTTTATTGCCTCCACCTCCCAATACTACCAATGCTGTTCCATATCTTATACAGTATAGCCTTAAATTGCTATCGGGGTTATCGTATAAAGCACAAACACCGTCGCCTGGGTTGCCTTCATTTATTTTAAAAAATACTTCTCTTGCTCCTGTTTTGGTCCCTATAGCTATTAAACGATTATTGATATCTTTTAGTTCACTTAAAAATAAACTTTTATTTTCTTCTATGAAAGTTTCAAACAAAGTTTTTTCTTCTACATTATCATACAATGTATATATAGAAGCCTTCTCTCCGCTATACCTCTCAAGTTTTACTAGGGTTAGATTCATTGTTAAAATCGGTTGGCAAATATATAAAAATTAACTTATAAGTAAATTTTTTGACCAAGAAAATTCATTAATTCTTCTTAAATGAAACTTAAATTTAACTAAAATTTCTTCACACAATCAAATCTGACTGCTTTGACTAATTCTTATTGTATTTATCTTTTAGTTTTTGTAGTTCTTCTTTTGCTTTTTTAGCCTCAAGTTCCTTTTGCCTAGCAATAACATTAGCTTCGTTCATTCTGCGGATTTCCTCTTCACGTTTAACCACAAAGGCCTCAAGGTCTTTCTTGTTGCTAGAGTAGTAATCATCAATGCTATAAACTAAATCGGTGGTATTCTCTATTCGCTTCCTCAAGTATTCAATATCAAAACTGCTCAACTTTAGGTATCGATACTTAAAATCATTAGGTTGTAAAATATTTATTGTTTCTTTCAACTTTACATTTCGGTATATCACAAATAAACATATTGAAGTACTTACCAAGAAGTAAAGAACCACAGCAATAATCCACTTTTGTGGTTTCTTAATCTCTATAAACCTATGTACAACTTCTGATTGTTTTTTACTAAGAATATCTCTTAGATTTCGTAAAGAATCGCTTATGCTCTTATATTCTGAATCTTTAGAGATACTGGCATAGTTAAGTTTCTGCAAGTTTTCCTTCATACTATCAAGCCTCTCGCCAATAGGAGACAAATCTATATTTGAGTTATTTGCAGGACGGTTAATCGCTTTCTTGATTTCGTTTAGTTGATTGGAAACTTCCTCCATTGCAGCTAATAGTTGTTCTTCGTTTGTCATAAGTTTAGTTTTTATATTCCGTGACTAATTCCCTTTACTATAAGTTTTGTTGCTATTCTTAACGCAGGACTTAAATTGCTACAGAGTGCTTTGTAAGCAAACCTCTTTCCTAAGTCAGAGCCCTTATAGGTATTGCCACCAACCTTAAAGTTTACTCCATACTCCTTGCCTGTTTTGGAGTGCTTAAGAATTTCCATGTCAACACCTTTCTCCCGTAGTTTTAGTGATAGTTCTTCCAGAGATTTAATGCCTTTGCCTTCTAAAGTTTTAGAGATAGTTTCCTTTAAGAATTCTTTATCAGGTATTAACTCTTTTGTTTTTTCAACCTTTCTGACTTTTGCTTTTTCCTGAACCGAAGTAAGTCCATACTCTTTTTCCAACTCCTTAGCCCATTGAACCGATTTTGATTTAAAGAAGGAGTCACTAACAGCCCTTCCATCAAATCCGACTCTATTGGCAACTATATGGCAATGAGTATGTCCTGCATCGTTGTGTTTAACAACAAAAAATTGGTTATTATCTTTAGTAAAGCCCGCTTTTTCCATAAATCGTTGGGCTATTTCAGCCATTTTTTCGTTTGTAATATTGTCCTCCTTTGCAAAAGAAAGTGAAGTGTGCCATGCCGGTTTAGAAATGTTAGAGTTTTCGCTACGAATAGCCTCAAACTCCTGAATAAGACCTTGCGGTTCGCTACTAACGAGGCCGTTAGAAAATAGAATTTCAGAGTTTTTCTCCTTCTCGAAATTGTAGTAGACAACCCTCTTAAATCCTGAACCTGTTCTAGTTTTACCTACCATTGCTAATTAATCTTTGAACTAATATTTTTATTTCCACAAGAACTTTATCGAGTTCTATGTACATTCTATCACCAACATTATATCGCTTTGCGATTTGGTTCATATTATTGGCCAACCCTACTAACGTTTTATAAAGTGCCTTTTCTTCCTCTGAAAAATGCTTAGGCTTTATCTCTACCCCTAATGCGGCCTCCCTTACAAACCTTGATTGAGTTCTACCTGCATCTTTTGCCTTTCGCTTTATTAGGGCATTTTCAGCAAACGAAAGCCTTACTCTGAATATTTTTGTTCTTTTGACTACTGCCATTTTCTTAGTTCTTAATTTGCGAACGAAGTGAGCAAATCCATTTTCAAGCGAAGCGAGAAAATCGAGAAAGGCTTACAAAGCCACTATCTCGCAGATACCCCTCCGCTACCTCCAAAGGAACGATTCTAGATAGAGTCATTTAGATCCTTGAAATCTGAATACCTGATAGACATATCTTCAACATAATCGACCTCCAATCCTTTCAAATCTTTGCTTGCATTCTTCCCTGCATTATCATTGTCTAAATAGAGATAAACCTCTGGATAACTCAACATTAACTGCTTGCCCTTACTTAAGAATGAAAGTGTATTCAGAATCAAAAAATCTTGCCTACCAGAAAAAAAGAACGGACTTGAAAACCAAGACAAAAAATCTACAAACCCTTCGAAAACAAGCAGTTTTCCTGAATCGTTCTTTATCAGCGTAATATCCTTTGGAGTGCAAGAACTTTTGAAATATTTTGTCCTAAGTTCAAATCCTCCTGAATTATTTTTGAATCCTATTGCATAATACCTTTTCTGATTAAGCAAGAATGTAACTTCATTGCAATAACTCTTTGCTATATCAATGTCAATTCTTCTTTGATTTAGATAGTTCAATAGATTTATGCTTGACAAATCTTTAACCTCAAGAATATTGATAGATGAATCCTCTGTATAATTTGTAAGACTATGGGATAGATGAGAGTAACTTGATAATAATTTCAAAGCATCAGGGTAGTTCACTTTAAACATCATACAAACCAGTTTTATAATGTCACCGCCCTCCCCAATACCAAAGTCAAACCAAATGTTTTTATATCTATTTACCTTGAATGAGGCTGTCTTTTCTTCTCTTAGAGGTGATTTGTACCAATAATTAACACCTTGTATTGAATCCTTATCTATACCGTTCTTACTTAGAAACGATACAATATCTATTTGTTTTGCTTCCTTACAGTTCATATTTACAATTCTTTTGGCCAAATGGATAATTGGTGCTGGTCTGTGTTTATCAAATTCCTTTTCTTCCGCTTAACATATGAATCAGCAAACGTGATTCTATCGCCATTAAAAACTACCAAAGGATTTATATAATACTTGTATGGATTTTTTGACCTCGCAATAATTCCTTGGTTAACCAAACAAGACAATCCTGTTCTAATAATATTATTAGCGGAATAGCCTGTAAACGTCTTAGCTTCATCAAAGTCTATATAGAACATATCTTTGTTAGGAATAACACATTTTGTAAGGATATACCCAAAAACCTTCATTGCCGCTTTATTCAAATCGTAAAATGCAGCAAATCGGCTTAAGTAGACTTTAACAAACAAACTTTCATCAACCTCAATCGTTCTTAAAAATGCACTGTGCCCAATTACCTCCCCGTTGTCATTTATTACCTGATTTAAAACGGTTTTACTTCCCTTCACAAAAACTTTTTTCTTTATCGAATGATCATTGATTTCTTGAATGGCATTTTCCATAAATGGATTCTCATCATATTCTGGAAAATTGTTTAAGGGAATGTATTTCATACGAATACCTTTTTAGTTTAAAAATGATACCTTAAGCGAAACTTGTTATTACCTGTTAAGTAACTTTCCTTATTAAAATAGATACTTATAGAATATCAATCACATACCTACAAAGTATCTAGTAGATACTTTTGGTATATTGATAATAAAGTAATTAAGACTTCTTCTTCTTATCTTCTTTATTACCTTTTTTAATAAGATCTATGATTTCGCTTCTTAGGAAGAATAGACTATCGTTGATGTAATAGCCCTTTATTATATTATCATCCATCCAATTGTAGATTGTTTGTTTGGATTTTTTGAGGAGTTTACATACGTCATCCATTACAAGAACATCATCCTCCTTTTCTTTAGAAGGGCTTTCTTTTTCTAATTCTTCTCTAACTACCTCCTTGGTAATTTTCCGGTGTTTTTCCCAAAAATCATTCGGGTTTACAATAATTATGTTTTCCATTTTTGTACTGCATTATGAACAGTACAAAAAAAGGACTTCGTTGAACCAAAAGAAATCAATTTCAGACCTGAAAAAAAATATTTAAAAATTTTTTTGACCTATTTTGGTCTTAAGGGATTCTATTAACTTCTGAGCATTGTTGAAACGATGCCATGCTTTATCTAATTCTTTATAGATTTTTTCAACATTTTCCTTTTCAGACTTTTTCAAGTCTTTCTTATCAAGGAGATCATCATAAAGAATTTTGTCTATCAAATTAAATCTTGTTTCATTATTCACTAACTCCTTCGGACCAACCCTCAGGATTGAAGCAACTAATAATCTTGATTCCTCGTCCTTTTGGGTTGTTTTCAATTCATCGACTATTAACCTCAAACATAAATATTTTTCTAATGATGCCGGGTCATCCTTTCGTGGTTTTGATATTTCAATGGAAACAAGTTCATGATATCGTTTTAGATAAGCTATTCGTTCAGAAAAATAAATACTATCAATATTCAAAATCATATCTTTGACCTCATTGTATTCAAAAGGATAATTCTTAATCTTCTCTCTCACCCAAAATACCCTATCATTTAAAGCGTCAATATCCTCAAAATCGGGAATTCTTATGTAACGAAACACAATTAACAAATAGATAAAAAAGAAAATGGAATACAGCACAATGTATTCAAACAAATCAGCATCATTCTTAATAAAAATGTAATAGTAAAAAGATCCAACCAAAAAAATTAGAAAAACAACTTCCGATATCAAAATGTATAAATACTTATTTCTAATACCTGTATAAGTACTTTTAATGAGAGAGAATAGAGGATGATTGGAGGTATTATTTTGAAGATTACTCTCTAATCGAACGATATATTCATTCAAAAAGGAATCGAAACTAAGTTTTCTCATGTTGACTTTTTTGAATAAAAATAAGTCAATCCTGAAAAATCTCCAAAACAACAATTAGCACCTAATTAGCACCTATAAAAACAGAAAAGCCTCGATTTCTCGAGGCTTTCCGTACCCGGGGCGGGACTTGAACCCGCACAGCCGCAATGGCCACAGGATTTTAAGTCCTGCGTGTCTACCAGTTCCACCACCCGGGCGTTTGCTGTTTTAAACTTTAAAAGTTCAAAGTACCAACTTTGAACTTTCTAAGAACTTGAGCGGAAGACGAGACTCGAACTCGCGACCCTAACCTTGGCAAGGTTATGCTCTACCAACTGAGCTACTTCCGCCTTTTGTTTTGGTGATGCAAAAATATACCATTTCTCAATATCTGCAAATAAAATTATCAGATTTTTTAAGAAAAATATTTGCTTCAACTGAAAAATGCTGAAAAAGAAGACCTAACAATAAACGGCAAAACTACAACCACGACTTTAGTTCCATAGCAATAAACTCCGAAGCTTTGCCATCGCCATAAAGATTCTTACTAAAATCTGATTTCTTAGATATCATTGCGCTATAAGAACTGTAAAGCGTCTCCGATGATGATCCACATAGCAGATTAAAACCATTCTCTACCAATTCTACCCATTCGGTCTGTTCGCGCATTGTTACGCAGTGTTTTTTAAAGAAGAATGCTTCTTTCTGAACTCCACCGCTATCGGTAATAACAAGAGAACAAGCGTTGAGCAGTGAAATCATATCAAAATACCCTACGGGATCGATAATTTTAAATTCAGGAACAATATGATGATTCGAAAGTATTTTTCGGGTTCGCGGATGTAACGGCACCACGACCATCGTTTCGGAATTAATACGATTTAATCCATCAATAATTCCTCTCAAATTATCAACATTATCAGTATTCTCCTGACGGTGAATTGTGGCAAGCACAAATCTTGGGGGTAAAGAGAGATCAAAATTAATTGTTGAAGTTTTTCGAGCCTTTTCGATATAGTAGTATGCCGCATCCTGCATTACATCGCCATTCTTCACGATTTTGGACTGAAAATTATCGAAACCTTCATTCTTTAGGTTTTTTATTGCAGCATCGGTTGGACAAAAAAGTAAATCCGAAATTCGATCAGTTAGGATTCGGTTAATCTCCTCGGGCATATCCATGTTGAATGAGCGCAACCCCGCCTCGACATGCACCACACGAATATGTAGTTTTTTTGCCACCAGGGCTCCTGCCAATGTTGAGTTTGTATCGCCATAAACCATAACTGCCGAAGGCTTCTCGTCTATCATTATCTTTTCAAGAGACTCCATCATCCTACCGGTCATTGCACCATGCCCCAAACTGTTAATCTCAAGATTATATGCCGGCTCGGGGATTTCCATTTCGCGGAAAAACACTTCTGACATATTATCATCGAAATGTTGACCAGTATGCACTATCAACTCCGAAATCCCGTACTTGCTAAGCTGACGGCTCACCGCAGCCGCTTTAATAAATTGTGGACGAGCCCCAACAACAGTAAGTATTTTGCTCATATTCTACTTTTGCTCAATAATTTTAATAATCTTTCCTGACAAATTTTTCCGGGAGTATTCCTCTATATTCCCAGTTTTAGGGAAAAGCTTACTCTCCTTATAATCACCATAAAATTTGGCAATAACTTGCTTTGCTTTTTCAACATCGGAGTAGCCAACCATCTCCCCTACTCCGGTTTGATGTAAAATATCGCTGAGATTTCCATTGCTTGGGCCTACCCCAAAAATAACCCTTCCAGAGCCTAAGTACTCAAAGAATTTTCCTGTTAATATTCCTACTGCATTTGGAGTATTGTTTACCACAAGGAGCAAAACCTGCGATTGTTTCTGCAACGCAATTGCTTCGCTATGCTGCAAAAACTCGACATGTTCAAAAAACTGAGTTAGATTTAGCCGGCTTAACGACTCCCGAACAGAGAAGTCAATCTGTCCAACCAACCTTATCATCAAATCATCCTTAAATGATGGAATTTCTGCAACCAATTCGGACAGCGCTTTCCAGAGTACCTCAGGATTACGAGAGGCGCTTAGCGTGCCGACGTGGGCAATGCTAAACTTTTTATCTAAAACGACCTCTCCCTTGGAAACCTCATCTTCGTCGAAGCCATTTGTAACAACCTCTATTTGTTTTGGATTCAAATGCAAATATTCATTCTTCATCTGCTCCGATACAACTAGAATTGCATCGGCTGAACGAATTACTTTTTTCTCCAAGCGATGATGTATTCTATCGGCAATAAAGGTGAGTTTAAGTTCCCTATAAAAATCGATATTGGTCCATGGATCCCTAAAATCAGCAATCCATTTGATATTTAATCGTTTTTTTAGCCTAAGCCCAATCAGATGCATAGAATGCGGAGGCCCAGTGGTTATTACAGCCTCAACATTGTTCTGCTTTATATAACTCTCAAGCCTCTGAACAGATGGGCGAATCCAGAACACACGAGGGTCTGGAATTAAAAGATTTCCCCGCAACCAAACCATAAATCCATGTAGAAATCCTTTTTTCTTACCCTGCGAAACAAAGCTAACACCGATCTTTTGATTCCGTTTTCCAGTGATAAACTTATAAATACTATACGGTTCCCAAATTCTAGTTTTAATTACTTCAAGATTTTCAGGGATATCTGTGAGCAATGATTGATCCTCGGCTGGTGCTTCAGGATTTTCAGGCGTATAGATTATAGGTTCCCAGCCATAGTTCCTAAAATACTTTACAAATTTCAACCACCTAAAAACGCCTGCTCCGCCTGAGGGTGGCCAGTAATACGTGACTACTAATACTCGTTTCGTGCCCTTTTGCTCCATATAAAATGACAATGAAGTCCAAAGATAACTACTTTAAATGTGCCGAAACACAAAATAAATTAAAAAAGCCCCACCGTATAGAATTGATGGGGCTTAAAACCATTAGTAAAAATGTTACAGCACAATATTTCCATGCTTGCGCGGGGGATTCTGCAAACTCTTGCTACGCGTCATTTCTAACGCTTGCACTAACTTATAGCGTGTTTGACGTGGAAAAATAACCTCATCAATATATCCCAACTCGGCGGCTCTATAGGGGTTTGCAAACTTATCGCGATAATCATCTATCAATTCCTGACGACTCGATTCGTTATCAATTTTATTACGGTATAGTATGTTTACTGCGCCTTCGGGCCCCATTACCGCAATTTCAGCGGTGGGGTAAGCAAAATTTACGTCGGAGCCAACATGCTTACTCGACATTACACAATACGCTCCACCATAAGCTTTGCGTGTAATAAGCGCAATTTTGGGCACAGTTGCCTCGGAATACGCGTAAAGCAATTTTGCCCCATGCCTGATAATTCCATTCGATTCCTGATTAATACCCGGCAAAAATCCAGGAACATCGACAAACGTAACCAGCGGAATGTTGAACGCATCGCAAAATCGAATAAAGCGTGCCGCCTTAACCGATGCATCAATATCTAAAACTCCGGCAAAATGTGCTGGCTGATTTGCCACAATCCCAATACTGTTGCCGGCAATTCGAGCAAAACCAACAACTATATTCTTTGCATACATAGGTTGAACTTCAAGAAAGTTCTTATCGTCAACCACAGTTGTAATAAGTTCTTTGATGTCGTAAGGTTTATTGGGATCGGCAGGAATTAAACTTTGCAGCGATTCATCCTCCCGCATGATATCGTCGGTTGTAGGAACAATAGGAGGATCCTCCATATTATTGTCGGGGAGAAAACTCATCAACTCACGAATTAGCATTAAAGCCTGCTCATCGTTTTCGGCAAAGAAATGAGCCACGCCACTTCGGGCATTGTGAGTAATTGCTCCGCCTAATTCCTCCTTCGAAACCTCCTCGTGGGTTACGGCCTTTATTACCTCGGGTCCTGTTACAAACATGTAACTCGAATCCTTTACCATCACTATAAAATCGGTAAGTGCAGGCGAATAAACAGCCCCTCCAGCGCAAGGTCCCATTATACAAGTAATTTGAGGGATTACCCCAGAACTCTTCACATTATTATGGAAGATTTCGGCATAGCCCGCCAAACTCTGAACGCCTTCCTGAATTCGGGCTCCTCCAGAATCATTTAATCCTAGTATAGGAGCACCCATTTTTATGGCCAGTTGCTGTAGTTTGATAATCTTATCGGCATTGGCGCGGCTAAGCGTTCCTCCAAATACTGTAAAATCGTAGGCATAAACATAAACCAACCGATCATCGATTTTACCATAGCCAGTAACAATACCATCGCCAGCAATTTTATGATCGGCCATGCCAAAATCGATGCTGCGATGGGTTACAAACTTATCGAACTCGTTAAAGGTTCCCGGATCGAGAAGTTCAACAATACGTTCGCGGGCAGTTTTCTTACCAGAATCATGCTGTTTAGCAACTCTATCTGCCCCTCCAGCCTCATCGGCCAATTTATTTCTTCGTTCTAATTCTTCGTATAGTTCGTCTAAGGTTTTCATTAGCTGTAAGATTTTAAAATCTAAATGTTAACTCATACATAACCTATCATTCCAAAACGTATTGAGATTTTTCGCTACGCTCAAAATGACAAGAGTTAAGAATGCTAAAGGTTATTCAATCTCAATTAGGGGTTGATTTGCGTTGATATTATCGCCCTCGGCAACATGAATTTTTTTCACAACACCATCAACCGAAGATTTATACTCGCTCTCCATCTTCATAGCCGAAATGGTTATCACAGTAGTTCCTTTTGTTACTGACACTCCTTCAGAAACTGGAATCTTAACAACCCTTCCGGGCATTGGTGTTGAAATAATTTTATCGGCGGAATGATCGTCGGTTGATTTACGGCTCATCAGGTATCGACTCTGCGCATCAATAATTTCAACCTCATGCGAATTGTAAAAGGTATTTACAAAATAGTTCTTTGGACCATCGCCCGGAATAATCTCGATATTATAGGATTTCCCTTCGTGAAGGATTGAGTAAACGCCATTCTCCACCATGGCAATATCAATATCGTACTGCACTCCATCAATCTCAACGGTGGCGAATTGTCCCTCTCGCTTAATCAACTTTACACTGGCAATTCTATCACCAATTTTAACTTCGTATCCCATTTTATTTGTTATTTACACTGTATGGATTTAGGCCCATCAAATTCTTTGTAAATTCTTTTTCAACCCGTAGTTCTTCCAATTATCAGTTCCATGGGTAACCGTAAAATCGCTCATGGCAACCTTCTCCATCTTGGTGATATAATCGAAATAGGCGGCAATTACGGCCATATCCTTAAAAATTTTTGATTCCTTGGAAGCAACGGCCATCAACTCATCGATATGCTCATCGATAAAGTGCGTGTTGTAATTCCCCTTCCGAAAATCGGGATTATCCATAATTCGCTTAAGAAAGCGAATAGAAGTTTTTACACCCGTTATTTTGTACTCGTACAACGCACGTTTCATGCGCTCAATGGCCTCCTCGCGGGTTCGCCCCCAAGCAATCAGCTTGGTAATCATTGGATCGTAGTAGATGGGTATCTCGTAGCCATCGTAAACATAGCCATCGGTTCGGAGTCCCAATCCGTTGGGCTCGCTGATGTGGCGGATTAAACCCGGCGATGGCATAAATCCGTTGAAAGGATCCTCGGCCGAAACACGGCACTCAATGGCATGCCCATGCTGGTAAACCTCTTCCTGCTTAAATGATATTGGCAAATCGGAGGCAACCCTAAATTGCTCCTTTACCAAATCGATACCGGTTACACGCTCGGTAATTGGGTGCTCAACCTGCAAGCGGGTATTCATCTCAAGGAAATAGAAATTCCTATCGGCATCAACCAAAAACTCAATAGTTCCAGCACCATAGTAGTTTACTGCCTTTGCCGCTTTTACTGCAGCTTCGCCCATTTGCTGGCGCAGCTCAGGGGTAATAAATGGCGATGGGGTTTCCTCGATCATTTTCTGATGGCGACGCTGGATGGAACACTCACGCTCGAACAGGTGAACCGTATTGCCATACTTATCGGCCAAAATTTGAAATTCGATGTGATGTGGATGCTCCACGTACTTCTCTATATAAACAGTATCATCGCCAAACGATGACATAGCCTCGGATTGAGCCATTTTAAGCGAAGAGATCAAATCGGACTCCTTCCGAACTAAGCGCATTCCCTTTCCGCCCCCTCCGGCCGAGGCCTTGATGATGATAGGCAAGCCAATTTCGGCAACAATTTTCCGTACAGCATCGGCATCAACAACCTTTTGCTGAGTGCCCGGAACCACAGGAACGCCTGCGGCAATCATGGTTTGGCGAGCGGTAATTTTATCGCCCATCGTAGTTATGGCATTCGGATCGGGGCCAATAAAAATAAGGCCAGCCGATTTACATTTTCGAGCAAATTCAGCATTTTCGGATAAAAAGCCGTAACCCGGATGGATTGCATCGGCACCACACTTAAGGGCGGTTTCAATAATTTTATCGCCATTCAGGTAACTTTCTCTAGATGGTGATGGTCCAATATAGTATGCCTCATCGGCATAGCGGACATGCATTGCACGACGGTCGGAGTCGGAGTAAACAGCCACGGAAAGAATCCCCATTTCGTGGCACGACCTAGCAACCCGGACGGCAATTTCGCCCCGGTTGGCAATCAATACTTTTTTAATCATAAAAGTCCCAAATAAGAATCCGGGGTAAAGGTAAGTAATTTTTTATGCTATAAAACACATGTTTAGATTTTTTATGTTTTGCAGCAGTGTTATCGAGCATAAAAACACATGTCGCAATCGATTTAATAGTAAGAGTAATGAATGAAAATTTTTTTTGATAAAAACAAATGATAACAGTTGTTACTACACAACCCTAGGGGTACTTTTTAATAGAAATGGCAGACCCCATCTACTAAATTTCCAGGAAAATACCTAATGAATCCTATTTTAGGGTACCCTCATCCACTAAATCTAAAGACGAATCCTCAAAACGGACAGATGCATCCTACTTTGAAGTACCCTTATCCTCAAATTCGATAGATTCATCTTCATTTTTTGAGGATGAATCCGGTTTTGAAGTACCCCCATTCTCAAAACAGACAGATGCATCCTACTTCGAAGTACCCTTATCCTCAAATTCGATAGATTCATCTTCATTTTTTGAGGATGAATCCGGTTTCGGAGTACCCCCATTCTCAAAATTGATGGATGCATCTTCGAAATTGATAGATCGATCCGGTTTTGAATTGGGGAGGGGTACATCGGGAGCACCCCCTCCCACTTCAGTTGTACCCCCTTCCGTAATACCTCAGCCAGGATGACTTGCATTTAAGATTCGATGAGCCAATCCCAACAAATCATTAATTCTGTATCCTTAGACCAAAAACCGTTATATCGTCAGTTTGGTGTAATGGATCAGGGCTCTGGCCAATCCATTCGTTCAAATGCGAGGATAAGAACTCCTTTTGTTCCGCCACTGGGAGCGTGTAAATATTTTTTAGCAACATTTTAAACTGAAGGCTGGTGAATTTTTTGCCCTCAGGCCCACCGAACTGATCCTTGTACCCATCGGTGAATAGGTACAGAATGTCGTCCTTGCCCAGAGTAATTGTATGGTTGGTGAAGGGCTGCATTTTTTCATGAATAGCAACAGGCATCTTATTTGCCTTAATTTCTTCCATTTCGGCATTGCCATTCCTAAACAGAAACATGGAGTTGTAAGCACCGGCATAATCCAACGTGCGGGTTGTTTGGTTTAAGCGGATAACGCTGATATCCATTCCATCCTTCTGCTCACCCGAAATGCCCCTCTGCTTCAACGATTTTATAATGTACTCCCGCAGCTGATCCAAAATTTCGGATGGTAGCATATCATTCTTATGATCAATTATCTCGTTCAGGAACGAGATTCCCAGCATGCTCATCAACGCCCCGGGAACACCATGTCCAGTACAATCGGCCACTGCAAAGTAAACATTCCGGCCTTGATGCGAAACCCAGTAAAAATCGCCACTCACCACATCGCGCGGCATATAAAAAATAAAACTCTCGAAGAAAGGGGTTGCTAACTTTTCCTCAACTGGTAAAATAGCTTGCTGAATACGTTTTGAGTAACGTATACTGCTGGTTAACTCCGAATGAATTTTCTCTATTTTTTCCTTCTGCTCATTCACAAGATCGCGTTGCGCTGCAATTTCTTCGTTTTGTTGGTACAACTCCTCATTCTTCTCCTCAATCTCACGTTTCTGGGACTCAAGTAGGATATTATCCTTCCTTTTTCGTCTATAACTGTATAGCGCCACAACTAGCACAACCAGCGAAAGCAACAACCCTACTATTGTGGCAACTTTTTGGGTTTTTTGCTGCTTAATTTCGACCTGCTGAATCTCAATCTCCTTCTGCTTCTTCTCTGTTTCGTACTTGGTCTGAATTTCAGACAAGTTTTTCCTCATCTGAACATTTCTAAGGGAATCGTTAACCAAAATGAATTGCTTCAAATAAGTAAAAGCCTGCTCCGGTTTTTTTAAACTATCGTAAGCTACTGATAAATAATTATAATCTTCAGCAAGACTCTCTAGCATCCCCTGTTCTTGAGCAATTCTGATGCTCTTGTTGGCATAATCAATAGCCTTAGAATAATTTCTTTTGGAACAAGATATCGCCGCTAAATTTTTATAAATTATCGATATGTTCTCCTTATCCTGTAGCTCCACCCCTAAATCCAATGCTTTTAAATACCATCGCTCAGCCTGATCATACAACTTCTGTTTTGAAAAGACTGAAGCTATATTATTATTTATCATAGACATACCCTTCTTATTCCCTGCTTTCTCGAAAAGTTGATAGCTTTTCTGTAAATACACTAGGGCTGAGTCGTAATTAGATGGATTAATCACTCCTTCTTCATCGAAAATATTACCGAGATTAAGATAGCTGTATGCAATATTGGGGTTGTTTGTTTTTTTGTAGATACCTATTGAACGGTAAATTAATGCTTTGGCATTTTCGAAATCATGTAAGTTGTAGTAAACAATACCAAGATTTACACTTAGATTGGCAATCCCCCTCTCATCGTTGAATTTCTCATAAATCTGTAGCGATTTATGATATAACTCAGTGGCCTTAGCATATTTACCCAACTGACGGTATGCGTTGCCCATGTTTAAGTATGGCTTTGCCATCATCAGAGAATCGTTAATTTGGATGCACAATTCGAGCATTCTTTCAAAGCATTCTATGGACTTTATGTATTCTCCGGTTGTAGTATATACGTTTCCAACTTTGTTAAGGCATATAGCAGTTAATCGGTCATTTTTTATTTGTTCGGCCATCTTCAACCCTGTCTCTGCCGTTTGGAGCGATTTGCTATTATCAACATTCAGCCACAGCACAGATAACTGGCTATAGGCTAATATTTTTGAAGTATCGGGGGCATTTCCCTGCGTTACTGCATTTAGGCTATCTATTGCACGCTCATTCTGAGAGTAAGAACTTAACCACAGCCCAGTGAATAGGACTATTACTGTTACTTTAAAAATTTTTTCCATTGATAAATTTTTACTTGAATTCTGGATTATCGCAGAGATTCGTGGACCAGCATCTCCGAATCACTTAACAAATTCAATTTTTGATAATTATAAAAATACAAATTATACTAAGATTCTATCAAAGGCTAACAAAATATTTTTCATCCATACAAAATTTTAATATTATTAAATACCAGTAAGTTGTGTTTTAGTTTTTAACACTCGCTAACGTTCGGATGGAACACCCATTCTTTGTTCATCCGTGTTTATGTAAACTGCTTACATGGGTGTTTCATACGTCAACATTACTTACAGAGGCGATAAAAATCTTTAGTAAATCTCTATAGTATTGATACAAAAAAACTCGCCAATAAAGCGAGTTTAATGATTTATAATAGGGGTTCCACCAAATTGATTTGTCAAACCGCGAAGCAACGAACAAACTATATTGCCACATTATCCACACTTGCCTCTATTACATTCTGAATAGAGGTTGATACATTCGATAGAAAGTCGTACCCGGTTAAAGTTTCAATTGAATCTACACTTACACGATAATCGTACCAAGGTTTGCTGTTGCAGGTTTGATCGTTAGGCATAACAACCGCAATAACCCTAGTTGAAGTTGTAATTCTGCTCAAATCGTTATCGCCATTGGACAAAACCACAATAATTTTCCAAGTTTTATTTGGAACAGCTATGCCTACCCCAATGGTTTCAGCATACCCATTTGATCCAGTACCTCCAATCCCATAAGGACCACTTATAATGTAAAGTTCATTACCAGCATCAACCAACGTTCTAGAATATGTCTCAAGATATTGCCATGTTTGTTGATTATTATTTGGGGCTTGTGGAATCATATTGGTCATAAGAAATGTGGCCGAATTGGCCTCAACCGATGAAGTTCTATCGCCGCTGGGGCACATGTGCCCACGATCGAACCCCGATCCAGAGTAGGCTGTTCCACCAACCCTATACCATCCCGAAGGCAAATCGGAATCTGCCCTAAAATTGTCCTGCCGGTCAGTGCTTCCAATATCACCTGAATATAAATGCCAACTGGTCCAGTTTGGAGTCAGTTTTGAGTTGTTATACGAAAGTGTATACTGTGTTTTTTCCATTAAATAGTTATTCTCATTAGCAACATCGGCAGTAGCACCGCTAGGGTTTCCAAGAAGAAGATGCGAATTATCCACAACGGTTATTGCCTCGGTTGTAAAAGTTTCGTCCGAACCATAGGCTGTTCCACCCGCATTGGTGGCATAGGCTCTAAAATGGTAGGTTGTTCCGGCGCTTAACCCTGTAACGCTGCATGTAAACGATCCTGTTCCGGATCCACTCACAACTTTCGAATTCGAAATAGTTGGGTTTGCCGATGTATTCCAGCAAACACCTCGTTCTGTTATGGAACCACCACCGCTCAATGTCACATTACCTCCGCACACCGCCGAGGTTGAAGTAATTGATGAAGCACCTGTAGTTGTTACAGTTGCCAGTTCTGTTGCTGTTGTAAAACTAATATCGTTACCATAGGTTGTCCCCACAGAGTTTGTTGCATAAGCACGAACATGATAAGTTGTTCCGGATGTTAAACCGCTAATATTACTGGTATAAGATCCCGTTCCGGTTCCATCGCTGGTTTTAGAGTTTAATATTGTAGGGTTGGCTGTTGTGCCCCAGCAAACACCACGCTCTATAACAGAAGAACCGCCATCGCTAGTTACAGTACCACCGCTTACCACCGATGTGTATAAAATGTTACTTGCCGAGGAAGTGCTAATAGTTGCATACGCAGCACCACTCCATGCCGGGAGTCCAGAACTATTCAGCTGCAAATACTGACCTGGCTGTCCAACGGGAATTGCAACCCATTTAGTTCCATCCCAGTACTGCATATCGCCAACACTAGCTCCTTCGGGTTTATTGGTTAAATCGTTATAGCTACCCGATGTTGCAACTGTCGAAAAGGATGGTTTATCGGTAACCTCGCTCCACGATGGGACATACGAAATGGGACGGTATAATCCCTGATGGTTTCCCCAGCTATACGCAGCATTCCAATTTGTTATGTTTGAACTCGTAATACCGCTCGATGGATGAGCCGCAAAAACAGGATCGGTTTCGGTATAAGATTTCAGGTAGCCTTGGGTTGCATGGTTTCCCCAGCCATACGCCTCGTTCCAATTCAATATGTTCGTACTTGTAATACTACTGGCCAAGTGAGCCGAGAATACAGGATCAGTCTCTGTATAAGATTTTAAATAACCCTGTGCGGCATGATCGCCCCAGCTATAGGCTTCGTTCCAGTTTCCAATATTAGTAGATGATATTGTATTTGCAGGATGAGATGCAAAAGTAGGATCTGTTTCAGTGTAAGATTTTAGGTAGCCCTGAGATGCATGATCGCCCCAGCTGTATGCTTCGTTCCAACTTTCAATATTTGCTGATGATATTCCATTTGCAGGATGAGATGCAAACATCGGATCGGTCTCTGTGTAAGATTTCAAGTACCCTTGAATGGCATGGTTTCCCCAACTATACGCCTCGTTCCAACTTTCAATATTAATAGAAGATATTGCGCTTGCAGGATGAGATGCAAAAATAGGATCTGTTTCACTATAGGATTTTAAGTAACCTGCATCGGAATGATTTCCCCAACCATAGGCCTCATCCCACTGGTAAATTCTATTGCTTGAAATACTGCTCGCTGGATGCGAACTAAATACTGGATCCACTTCCGAAACACTCCCCGCTGTCTTTGCATACAAAGCGTACGGAACAGATAGCAACTGCGAGGTGCCCATGGTAATGTAATTTGAGCCCCCGTTTACATCTATCTCAACCTTAACAAAGTAAGACCCATTGCTCCAATTGATATTATCGAAGGCTTGTTTATTACTCGTACCAATGCTTAGGTTTATTAAACCGTACTCATTCGTAGATTTGGTGAAAGACTCAACGTAAATTGACGTACCATTTGCATCGCCTTGTAAAATACTAACCCGAACATCTACCTGCCTATTGGCAATTACCGCCCCATCAGTATTCCGTACTACCGCCTGATAATTAAACCTATCCGAGGATTGACCCAAAAGCGAAATGAAACAAATACTGAAAAGAAAAAGAGAGAGAACTTTCTTCATATCCAACAATTATTACTTAACTGAATTCCCAACACTTACACCGAGGAAAGCTGTTGTCTAATACGCCAAAAGTAAACATAAGGATACTCGTTAACCTGAATTTTTTATGAAAGTTTTGGACATGCGTTCAATTTGGAATAAAACAACCATGTTTGCATTATAAACATCTTTTTTTCCTTAAAGAGGGATAGTTATTTAACGGATACAGAATGCCTATTTAGCAAAACAAAAACCTAATGAAAAACTATAACATTTTAAACGGCTGAGCTTTATGGTAAAATAAAAAATCACTAAAACCAAAATGGTCCTAGTGATTTGAATATATTAAAGGTATGTTGATTTACTTAACTGAGTAAACGTTATTCTCCAAAAAGGCATCGGGAATATTATTGTCCCCCAGCTCAATTTTTACAATTTTCTTATCAAATTTCTTAGCGATATTCATGTTCTCAGTATTCTTCCAAACCAGTGCGGTTTGATAAATCGTCTCGGTAGAGCTATCATCGAAAGTAATCACAACTTTAACAGGTACGGGGTATTTTCCCTTCTTTCGAACATCCATTCTTAAATTACCACCATCAACCTTAACATTTTCCAACGCTAAATCGGCGTAGCCATACTCGTAAAACCATGCATTCCAGTACCAGCCCCAATCTTTGCCAGTAACCGAGTTTAACGTTAATGCCAAATCGGTTGGAGTTGGATGTTTGCTTTCCCAACGATGAATATACTCCTGAAAAACCTTACTAAACATTTCGTTACCAAGCATGTCATGCAAAAAGTAAAATCCTACAGCAGCCCTTCCGTAGTTCTGCATAAAGTAAGTACCCGCCGTTAAATGAGTGGTTGGAACTGAAAGGGGAATATCATTGCTAGTCCCCATACTCCTCTTGCTATATGAATTTATGTAGTAATGAGCATTGGGATTCCCATATTCTATCTCGATTTTTTTAGGAATAAAAGTAATTAAACCTTCGTCAATCCAGCCATAAAGCGTTTCGTTGGTTCCTACCATAAACGGGAAGTAGCTATGACTAACCTCGTGGGAGGTAACAAATACTTCAAAATTCTTTTGTTCCGATGGACCATCGTTACACATCATGGGGAACTCCATTCCGCCCTCGCCTTCCCATACCGTGTTATGAGGATAAGGGTATGGAACACCTATTAAATCGGTAGATAAACGCTCTATAGTTCTTCGAACAATAGCCGCAACCCCCTCGCCCTCCTTCGAATCGATTTTGTAAACATGATTTGCCATTGCCCGGCGATGAGTTTTAGGATCAACCTCAACGCTTGTGCCATCCCAGATATAATGATTGCTGGTACCAAAAGCAAAATCGGAAACGTTTTGCGCATTAAAATGCCATGCATTTTCACCTTCTGAACGAAGCACCTTATTCGCAATGTAATCTTCTGGAGTGATAATTCTGACAACGCTATCAGACCTTTGAGCCAATGCTATTCGGTTTACAATTTCATCTGTAAAAAGCTCTTTGGTATTTTGCAACTCACCTGTAGCCCAAGCAACATAACCCCTTGGTAACGATACTTGAACATCGAAATTACCATACTCGTTATAAAACTCGTAAAGCCCTGTATAGGACTCCTTGCTCCAACCCGAAATATCATCGTAAACCGCCACTTGAGGATACCAATATGCCACAAAGTATGAGGTGGAATCGTGCCGTCCCATACGAAGTAGGGTTTTATTCGGAAGGTTTGTTGTCCAGTCAACCTCCATTTTAATACTGGAATTCGGCTTTAAAGCCGATGGAAGAGGAACCATCATATTGGTTTCAACAAAGCGCACATCCGCAACAGGAATATTAACGCCATCGATACTCAACCCTCTAACCGTCATACCAGCAACACCAATATCACTTGGATCAACTGGCAATTGACGCATAACTTCGGGTTTGTAAATATTTTGATACAATCTAACCACTAATGATTTCAAAGTATCGAGGCTATTGTTCTGCAAAACAACAGTCTCGTTACCCAATAAAACACCTGTTCTTGGATCAAACTGGGCTTTTATGGTATAATCCACGCTATTCTGAAAATATTTTGAGCCTGGTTTTCCATCAATGCTACGCGTTCCTCGCTCAATGGCCTTCTGAACATTAACTGGAATAAACAGTTTTGTTTGCTGTGCTGTTGCATTCAACCCCACAAAGCAAATCAATCCGAATAGTAATTGCTTTGAACACATGGCTGTTTTGTATTAAATTTAAAATGACGTTTATTTTAGAAAAACTATTATTAGAACGAAAATTGGAACTTCAATAAATAAAAAGGTTTAATCAGGATGTACTGATTCTTAAAGGCATAGAATTTCTGTGGCAAAAAAAGATTGGCGCCGGTGCCAATCTTTCTCTACTAAAAAGTGATGATCTCTTTTGGTTTAAGGTTATTCTCCATTGTCCAGAAATGAGCCTGGCCATTACTAATCCTGAAAATTACAAGTCCAGGGCTATCGGCCGACAAGCCAAAACTTTTAAGAAAAGGCCTATCATTAATAACTTTTTCTTTCAAACTCCTATCGGCTAAGAACTCGACCTCTCCCGCAACTCGCAGCATTGTTCCAATCATTCCCTCGTGTTTGTAAAAGCAAGCCTCAACCTTCGGGTTTGCTTTTATTTGATTGGTCATTTCCTTTACTGTACTGGTTTGAAAATAGAATCCGGTTTCATCGGCAAACCAAAAACCGAGTAAACGAACTCTGGGCTGATCGTTCTCAACCGTGGCAAATGAACAGATTGGATTTTCATTTGCGAATTTTATGCAGTCCTGCTTATTCATTTTTTGTACTTTTATCTAGCGTTTAAATCAAAAAAATACCTAAAGAATTTTTCGACGTTTAAACCAAATAAATATTATTACTGAAATTAAAACTATCAGACCCAGCACCATAAAGTAGCCATTTTGCCAATTCAGTTCAGGCATAAACCGGAAATTCATGCCATAAATTCCAACAATAAACGTAAGGGGCAAAAAGAATGCGGAAAAAATGGTAAGAAGTTTCATTACATCATTGCTCTTTTTGGCAGTAATGGAAAGATACGTGTTTAGTATCGTGTTGGCATCCTCAATCACCTCATCGTAGCGCAAAGCGTAATTAAGAGTTGTCTCCTTTAGGTCCTGAAGAAGAGAGCCCAACTCCGGTTTAACCTCAAACTGGTTGAGCACATTCTGGGTTAACTGTAAAACCTTTTTGGCAATTCGAGCCCTCGATTTTTGGTAATAGAGCGATTCTTCCGAAATTGATTTTCCATTCTTTAAGAAAATAATCTTTTCAAATTCATCCATTTTATCGCTCTGGCACTGAAGTGGTTTCTCGTAGGTCAGAAGTATTTCGTTTACGATGTCGAGCATTAAAGCCTCTGTGCTGCTATAACCGTTCTGTAGATTATTTAAAAAATCGAATTTTGGCCTATGGATAGTTATTAATCGCTCATCGTTAATAAAAAACGCCATTTTGCTGGAAATGTCGCTAACCGTAGTAACATCGGCCAAATGATGAGCCGAGTAGGCTCTGAGAATAACAAAAGTATAATTGCTTATCCTTTCAATTTTAGGCAAATGTCCATGTTCTATACTATCCTCGAGTAAATTTAAATCTATGTTGAATGGACGAGTAATCTCGCTTAGCTCCTCGTGAGTCGATTTCTCTATATCGATCCATTCAAAACTGCCATATGTTTTTACCGTTTTGCTCATATCAATTTTATACTCTTTTATCGAGCCATCTCCTTAATCTCATCGAAACCATCCATTACATTCTTAATCATCAGCAAACGTTGGTTTATGTTAATCAGCCTTGCTTTCAGATTCATGTTTTTAACAATTGACAACTCCTCATTGGTTAATGTGGAATACTTTTTCATCACCTCTATTTTGGTAACCACAAACGATATTGCCTGCAATATATTCTCGTACACAAAGCTGCTCTTGGTCTTTATCTCATCGCCTTTATCCGAAGTTTTTACAAGTTCTTGCCCTCTATTGCTGATCTTTCCGCGCTTCTTCAACTTCTCGTATAGCTCAATATTTTTGTTCTCGTCGGATTTGAAGAAAACACTCTCCAGAATATCGGTTTGCAACAATTTGATGATTGTTTTTATTTGCGGATCGTTGGCCTTTGTATTGCTGAACTTATCGAAGTTCACCGTTTTCAGCACCTCTAGGTTATTAACAATCTCGATGTAAAGCAGCCTCAGGTAAACCGTTGTATCCTGCTTAATTCGTTGATACTTTTCGATTTTACCGATTACCGTTTCAATGAAATCGACCGATTTACTTCCTATGCTTATTCCTGTTTCAACAGCTTCGAGCATTTTTCAACTATTTTAGATTAACAACTCTAGTTTTCGATAATGTATCATGCCATCCAACTGCGTCTTCTCCTAGGAATGAGAATGCCTCAAATGGTATCAACCGGCAAATGCTTCGTAGCAGAGCCGTTCCAAAGCTAGGTTTACGGCCATTCACGTCAATTACCATTGTGCCAGTTATATACTTAGCAATGGTTCGGCCGGTAAGGAACTCGAAAAAGGTATAGTACAGTAAAAAAGCGACTATGGCTACGGAGTAGCTAACCAACTCGTTCTCCTCGGCAAGGATCTGAACCTTTGATGGCGCTATAATTGCCACCATTATTCCAAGGAAAAAAAGAAATATGGCTGCAAAAATCCAATAGAAAACAACATCGAGTAAATAGTTTGCCAAGCGTTTTCCGTGGCTGGCCGTATTCATCACAAATAGATTGTTTTTTTGTGATACCTCGAGTTTTTGCTTCAATACTAAATCTTCCTCAAAATATTTGCACGACTCGGCAAAGTCGGCAACCCTATCGGTAATACTACAAATTATTCCTATTCTGGCATCAAATTTCTGATTTTTGCAGATCCTACAAAATGCTAATTGTTCGTCGCGTGTCATAAATAAACTTGATTAATACAGTTATCCAAATAATTTGTAAAACTAAAAAAGTTTTAGTTGCTCTGCATACATTGCAGGGTTTTCCAATCTCAGCAATTTTTTCTTTACCTCCACACCACCCGCATAGCCTACCAGTTCGTGATTGCTACCCACAACCCTATGGCAGGGCACTATAATTGATATGGCATTTGCACCATTGGCGGCAGCAACGGCTCTTATTGCTTTGGTATTATTGAGTTTTTTTGACAAACCCAAATAAGTATCAGTTCGTCCATAGGGTATACCAAGCAATTGCTCCCAAACGCTTTTTTGAAATTCTGTGCCAACCAAAAGCAACGGTATATCGAACTTAACTCTTGACTGTTGGAAGTATTCGGTTAACTGCTTCTTTGTTCCCTCTATTAAATCGGTGGAGCTGAACCTAAACTCAGAATCCAAACCCTCGCAAACCCTCTCATCAACAACTCTTCGCATTTGGCGGTAACGCCAATCGCAAAGGCAAAGTTTGTTGTCGAAATCACCGAGGATTAATTCACCAAAGGGGGTTTCAAAATACTGTATGTTTATGATCATCGTGTCAAAGAAATTACTTTAAACCCTGAAATACTTTTTTATCAGCATCATAAAATCATCGTAATCAATTGGTTTCGTAATATAATCGGAACATCCACTAGCCAACATTTTTTCCCTATCGCCAGTAAGGGCATATGCTGTTTGGGCTATAATGATTACCGTTTTGTTAAACTGCCGAATCTGCTTAGTAGCGCTATGGCCATCCAGTTCGGGCATCTTTATGTCCATAAGCACAAGGTCTATATCGGGATTGTTCCTGCATTCATTAACCGCCTCAACACCATTGCTGACATTAATAATATTGAAATGCTGTTTTTTAAGCATTTGATTAATCAGGAGACTTGACGCCTCATCATCCTCGGCTATTAAAACTTTTATTTTCTTGGCTTTCGCAATGTACTCAACTTCCGACTGGAGACTTATTTTTTCTTCTTTAGACACTGGCTCTACTCCAGTAGGAATTGTAAAATAGAATGTTGACCCTTTATCAATGTCGCTCTCCATCCATATTTCACCACCCAACAATTTAACGTAAGCCTTGGTTATTGATAATCCCAAGCCGGCTCCTTGAAATGCCCTCTTGTCATCAATGTCGGCCTGAATAAATCGTTCAAAAATTGCATCGTGCCTATCCTTAGGAACTCCAATGCCAGTATCCTTTACATAAAATTCGTAATGATCTCCAGTTAATCCACAACCAAAATCCACAAACCCTTTATCGGTAAATTTTATGGCGTTTTTTATTAAGTTGGTTAGAATTGCATACAACTTTTCCTTATCGGTAAATACCATAATTTTTGTAGGAGGAATGCTACTTTTTACTTTTAACGATAGATTCTTTTTTTCAGCCTCAGGCTTAAAGAACTCATACATATCTTTAAGTTGCTCATCGATGTTTGTTAATGTTCTATACACCTGAACCTGACCAGACTCAATTTTAGAGATATCGATAATATCATTTATAATGCTGAGCATCCTTATTCCGCTACGCTCAATAATATTGATATACTCTTTTTGCTGCTCTCCACTCAGCTGTGGTTGTTTCAACAAGGATGCAAATCCAAGAATTCCGTTCATCGGTGTTCGAATTTCGTGGCTCATATTTGCCAAGAAAGCAGATTTGAGCCTATCGCTTTCCTCGGCCTTTTCCTTAGCCTTGATTAACTCCTGCTCGGTTTCCTTAATTGAAGTTATATCCCTAACATTAACAACAGCGGCATTAATCAGTGGGTTATCGAAGAAGTTTTGACCAACGGCCTCGTACCAAATGTAGCCCTTAGTTTTATGGATATGACGATACTGCACTCTTACTGTCTCATCCTTTTTATTTAATAATCCATTCCATGCTTCAATAACAGTATTCCAATCTTCAGGATGAATTACTTTTTTTATTGGTCCTTTTAATTCCTCAATAGAATAACCTGTACTGCGGACAGCGGCTTCACTAATATAGAATTGCTCTCCCTCTCTGTTCATCAAGACAAAGGTGTCATTAGAGTTTTTAAGCATTAGTTTTAGTTTTTCCTCGCTCTTCTCAACCGCAACTTTAGTTTCTATCAATTCTTTTTCGAACTGTTTGATTGACGTAATATCAGTAAATACGGTAAGCATAGCAGGCTGACCCTCGTAATGAAATGGGAATGCTGTAACCAACACATTTATGGGCTCTCCTTTGAATCCAATAAATACTTCCTCTATCGTTTGTAAAGGGCTCCGATATTGTACGCCATGCTTTATCCTACTACCTACAACCTCCCGGTAGTCTGGATGAACAAAGTCAATGGCATTCAACCCTATTAAATCTGAAGTGGAATTTGCTCCCACAATTTTACCTGCTGCCTCATTGGCAAAAACGATGATTCCATTCTGGTGAATTATTACTCCATCGGGAAGTATTGAAACCATTGCCCTGTATCGTTCCTCGCTTTCCTCTGCTTTTTGCTTAGCATTCAGTAACTCTTTTTCAATTTCCTTCCGTCTGGTTATATCCTCCGATATTCCAAGTAAATACTTATTTTTACCATCACTATCCCGGATTGCTATCTTTTTTGTATACAGCACTTTCGGTCCAAGTTTTGTATTGATGCTCTCTTCCTCAATTATTAAAATATCCTTACTATCGAAAACAGCCCTATCCTTAGCTGTAAAGAAATCGGCCTGATCCTTTGGGAAAAAATCATAATCATTCTTTCCAATTATTTCTTCGCGTTTTATCCCTAAAAATTCTTCTCCCGCCCTATTAATTTGAACAAAACTTAGATCATCGGCTTTTTTTAGAAATACCATGTTCGGAATGTTCTCAAAAATGTTGAATAAAAATGTCTCCCCTTCTTCTACTCGTTTCTTGGCCATATGAAGTTGCTCATTTATTTGCAGCAATTCCTCGTTCAATGCCAAATACTCTTCGTTTTGCTTTTTTAATGCCAATTCATTACGTTTCCTATCCGTAACATCTTCAATAATGCCAACACCACCAACCACTGTTTTATTAATAGAGAATATTGGAGCAAAAGTTACCTGAACCGGAGTCTCTTTATCTGCTGTCATTGAATGGTAATAGTCATCGTAATATCCAATATTTCCGGCCAATGATAATTGCAAAGCATTTTTGATATTCTTATCGGGCAGTTTATTCATATTTAAACCCACCAGAACATCTTTTGAAGAGCCTATTATTTCAACAAACTTGTCATTGCACGAAAGTATTTCTCCAGATGCATTGTAATGTATAATTCCAAGTGGAGCATTATCAAATATCAACCTATATTTTGCCTCGCTTTCTTCTGCCTTTTCTTTTGCCTCAATAAGATCCAATTCCGCGCTTTTTCTGGCTGAAATGTCTCTATTTACATACAGGATACCAATAGGATTGTTGTTTGCATCATGCAGTATATTAGCATTGGATTCACAGTAAAAGGTGCTACCATCCTTCCTAACCATAACATACTCGGCGGCACCGGTTAAGTTTCCCTTAAGCATTTCGGAGACAAAATATGTGGCCTTTTCCTTATAATCAGAATCCACAAACTCCATCACATTTCTACCTATAATTTCATCCACAGAACTATAACCCCACAGGGCAGCGGTTTTTTGAGTCAAAAACTGAACAGTTCCATCCAATCCCGAAATAGCAATACCATCGGGCGACGTTTCTATAATAGTTTCTAAGCGAAGTTGATTCTCTTTAAGTGTTTTCGTGGCCTGCTTAAGGTCTGTAATATCCATCATCGAAGCGATACTCTTTTTACTCTCAGGAACTACTCCAACGCAATTAATCATTTCCCTGATCTCTCCATTCTTACGAATGAATCTAAATTCATATTTATGAGGAGCTCCCCCGGGGTCAATTCTTCTTGTTTTGTGGTATTCTCTCATCCGGACAAGGTCCTCTGGATCAACAAATTGAGTCCAACTCATCTTGCTCTCCATCTCTTCACGGCTATAACCCGAAAGGTTTATCCACTCCGTGTTGGTTAACAGTATTGTAGTATCTTCATCAATTAGAATAGTGGCCGTTCCGGTATTTTCGAAAACCGCTCTATACAAATATTCCGAATCCTTCAACGCGATTTCAGCTCTCTTGCGTTCGCTTATATCGCGCATAAACGATTGATAAGTTCTGTTGGGCATCTTGCGGGATATCATCTCAACAATTACGGTCGAGCCGTCTTTCCTAACAATTTCTCTTTCGGATGTAACTATTTCGCCCTTATCCAGCAAATCATACCTTAAGGGTTTCCTATTTAATTCTGATGCTGAAAAAAACAATTTCATATTCATTGACAAAATTTCCTCAAGAGAGTATCCTACTAGAAGTTCTGCCTTTTTATTTGCCAAAATAAAATTTCCTTTTTCATCACCCTGGAAAAAAGCATCTGGCGCAAGATCGAGCAACTGCCTATAGTTCTCTTCACTATAACTTAATGCTTTTTCTGCTTTTTTCTGCTCTGTAATGTTTTGATGCAAGAAAACATACCTCTCAGGCTTCCCCATAAAATCTTTTAAAGGAAAGGCAATCATCCTTATCCAAACAGGAGCATCAGGAATAATAGGATCAACTAAATGAGCATTATAGTATAAATCAGGGAAACGTACCACCTCTCCATTTTTTAACTTATCCAGATAAATCCCGTACCCCATTTCTATTAACTGAGAATCATTAAATATTGAGTAGTTGACCGGAGGCACTGCGCCAAACAATTCTGTATGTGAGGTGTTTACCAATAAAGTATATCCATCCTTATCGACGATCTGGATGGATATAGGGTTATTCTCAATAATATCCTTTAATAATTTTTCCGACTGATCATGTTCCGACACAGTCTTATCATATATTATCTTTAAGAAATCGTAATCTTCCTTTAACTTTAGAAACTCAACCAAAAGTTCTTCCTTAGTTTTTTCATCTAGGCTCATAGCAACATTCTATATGATAAGCAATCCGATTTGCAATCTAACGATTTTTTTCACCATAAATCAATACAAATTAATCAATATTTTCGAGATGTTTTAAAGGTTCATTGTTTAGTCAAAAAAACTTAACTTTGCTCCTCAAATAATAAATAAAATGAGTGACCGTAGAGTTAGAGTACGTTTTGCCCCAAGTCCAACTGGACCTTTGCATATTGGCGGAGTAAGAACCGCGCTTTTCAACTATTTTTTTGCCCGTAAGCATGGTGGTGATTTTATACTTCGAATTGAAGATACAGACTCTCAGCGTTTTGTTCCGGGAGCCGAAGAGTATATCAACGAAAGTTTAGGTTGGTGTGGAATCAAAATTGATGAGGGTGTTCGTGAAGGAGGCCCACACGCTCCATACCGCCAAAGCGAGCGCAAACCAATTTACAAGCAGTACGCCGATAGGTTGGTGGAGTGTGGAAATGCATATATTGCATTCGATGCTCCCGATGTTTTGGATAAACTCCGCACTGATGCCGAGACAAAAGGCGAAGTCTTCACATACAATTACTCGGTTCGTGAAAAAATGGAAACCTCGCTTGTGCTTTCTGCCAATGAGGTTAAGCAGCGTATTGAGCGTGGCGACCAGTGGGTAGTCCGTTTCAAAATGCCCGAGAACGAGGAGGTCGTAATGCAGGATTTAATCCGCGGCGAGGTTCACGTAAACACCTCAACCCTCGACGATAAGGTACTTTTCAAGAGCAGCGACATGCTCCCTACGTACCATTTGGCAAACGTTACTGACGATTACCTAATGGAAATATCCCATGTAATCCGTGGCGAGGAGTGGTTACCATCATTACCATTGCACGTGTTGCTATACCGTGCCTTTGGCTGGGAGGATAAAATGCCATTGTTTGCACATTTACCATTGTTGCTAAAGCCAACAGGAAATGGAAAACTTAGCAAGCGCGATGGCGATAAAATGGGATTCCCTGTATTCCCACTGCTATGGAAATCGGGCGAGGGCGAAATTTCTAGGGGTTACCGTGAGGATGGCTACTTCCCAGAGGCTTTTGTAAACTTACTTGCGCTTCTAGGATGGAATCCAGGCACAGAGCAGGAACTGTTCACAATAGATGAGTTAATCCAACTATTCAGCATTGAGCGTGTAAACAAATCGGGAGCGCGTTTCGATCCTGAAAAGGCAAAGTGGTTCAATCACCAGTACTTGATTCGTAAGAGCGATGAGAAGTTGGCTGAAATGTTCCAACCAATACTGGATCAGTACAACTTTGATGTTCCTTTCGAAAAGTTAGTGCGCATTGTTGGTTTAGTTAAGGAACGCTTAACTTTTGTCCACGAAATTTGGGAACAAACCAACTTCTTCTTTGAGCGTCCCCTGGAGTACGATCAACAAACCGTTGCAAAGTTCTGGAAAGATGATACTGCCGCAATTATGAATGAAGTTACTGATGTTGTTAGTGGCATTGAGAAATGGGATGTTCAAACCATTGAGCATTCAATAAAGGAGTTCATAAATGCTAAGGGTTACGGAATGGGCAAGGTGATGAACGCTGTAAGGCTTAGCCTTGTTGGAGCATCAAAAGGTCCAGGTGTTGCCGATATTTGCGAGGTGCTAGGAAAAGATGAAACCATTCAGCGCTTTAAGCAGGCTGTTGCTATACTAGGGAAGTAATTAAACCTTTTTAAGATTTTAGTGTTAGTTTATCGATTACATTTGTAGCAATGAAAAGAAACCAAAATATAGCTTGTATCTGTTGTTGTCAAGAAAATGCTTGGCCGCAAGGGGTGCTGCTATGTTTAGGATGATACTAATAAGTAGACAACTATACAATTGAACATAACCCTTCCGGCGCTCCGGAGGGGTTTTTTATTTTATCAATTTTAATAACACACAATATGAAATTTTTAAGATTTAGAAGAAAATACAACATAAAAGTTGAGGTTGAAGAGTTCACACAAATAGTGCTAATGCACCTCTTCCCAGAGATGCTTAACCGACGAACTTTCAGGGTTAGTTCAAATGAGATTTTCAAAAAACTCGAACAACTGCTTAGCAAACAAGTTGACGACAAATCAAAGGTTGATTCTCTAGCAAAAGAGTTTACTGCGGAATTGCCCTTGCTTCAAAAACAACTTGTTTCCGACGCCCTGTTTATTGCCCAAAACGATCCTTCAGCAAGTAGTATAAACGAGGTAATTATTACATATCCTGGTTTTACTGCTATATGCATTTATCGAATAGCACACTCGCTTGCTAATAAGGAAATTCAACTTATTCCAAGGATTATGACCGAATGGGCTCACTCCAAAACGGGTATCGATATTCATCCAAAAGCTATAATTGGAAAAGAATTCTTTATTGACCATGGAACAGGCATTGTAATTGGTGAAACTGCCATTATTGGCAATAGGGTTAAAATTTACCAAGGAGTTACAATAGGAGCATTAAGTGTAAGCAAGGAGTTTGCTCAAACTAAACGTCATCCTACAATTGAGGATGATGTGGTAATATATGCCGGAAGTACAATTCTGGGAGGTAATACTACTATTGGGCATAATAGCATTATTGGCGGCAACGTATGGCTCACCAAAAGCGTAGAGCCAAACTCCTTGGTTTACCACGAAAGCAAAGTAATTGTTAGAGAGCGCGAGGCTGTAAGTCGAGTATAGTTGATAAAGAGATGCTTCGCTATCGCTCAGCATGACAAATTACGTTATTCCTTGTCATTTCCAGCGATAGAGAGAAATCTATAATAATCTTGAACACTGTTAAGAAACTTAAAACAAACAAAAATATGAAAGCACAAAGTTTACTAGAGACTGTTGGTAGAACACCACATATCCGACTAAATAAACTATTTCCAAACAGCGAGGTTTGGATTAAGGATGAACGAAGAAATCCTTCAGGAAGCATTAAGGATAGAGCAGCCTTGGCAATGATAGAGGATGCTGAAAGAAGTGGGGTATTAAAAAGCGGAAGCGTTATTGTGGAGCCCACATCGGGCAATACGGGCATTGGCTTGGCAATGATATCGGCAATTAAGGGTTATAGGCTGATTCTAACAATGCCTGAATCAATGTCCATTGAACGCCGACGATTACTTAGCGCATACGGCGCAGAGTTGGTTCTTACGCCAAAAGCCGAAGGTATGAAGGGTGCAATTGCCAAGGCCGAGGAAATTGTAGGAGCCACACCAAACTCATGGATGCCAATGCAATTTGCAAATAAATCGAACCCCAGCACCCATTATGTCAACACTGCAAAAGAAATTGTTGCTGATTTCCCCGATGGCATTGATTATTTGGTTGTTGGCATTGGCACTGGTGGGCATATCTCCGGAGTAGGAAGTAAACTAAAAGAGGTATTCCCTGATATTAAAATTATTGCAGTGGAACCGCATGATTCTCCAATGATATCGGAAGGAAAGGCTGGTCCACATCCAATACAGGGGATTGGTGCTGGTTTTGTTCCATCGAACCTGAATAAAAGTATTATTGATGAGGTGATTAGGGTTAAAGGTGCTGATGCCTTCGAAATGGTAAGGAAGTTTGCAAAAACAGAAGGATTCCTTGCCGGAATATCAACAGCGGCAAACTTAATTGCAGTAACAGAACTGTTGACAAAAATTGATTCCAAGAAAAAAATCTTAACATTTGCGTACGATTCCGCAGAGCGATATTTAAGCGTTGAAGGGTTACTTTAATTTTTCTGATTGCGCCATCGATTTATCAAAGTATTAAAAGGGCTATATTTATGCTTTATTTTTTGCTATGTATTTCAATTACGACGAACCACTCTTTAGGCCACCTGCAGAGGCCTACTCAGCTATTATCCAAACAACCCTAGGTTGCTCGTGGAACAGATGCGCTTTTTGCGAAATGTACTCATCAAAGAAGTTTAAAGTTCGCAGCATTGATGAGCTTAAACCAGAAATTGAAACGCTTTCGAGGATATATTCCGATGCAAAAAAGGTTTTCCTTGCCGATGGAAATGCTTTTGTACTATCGGCAAATAAGTTAATTCCTATACTAGAGGAGATAAATAGGCACTTTGGACGAATTCAGCGGGTATCGTCCTATGCATTGCCTAGGGATATAATTAGCAAAAGCGATGAAGAGTTGAAGAATCTCCGAGAGCTTGGTCTAAAGCTTTTGTATGTTGGTATCGAAACTGGCGACGATGAGTTATTGAGTCTAATTGATAAGGGAGAAACGGCCAATTCCACTGTTGAAGGTATTCTTAAAGCGCACAATGCTGGAATAGAAACATCAATTATGATTATTAATGGCCTAGGTGGTAAGTTATATAGCAAGCAACACGCCGAAAATTCTGCTAAAATTATCAATCAAATCAACCCAAAGTTTCTTTCAACTTTAACGTTAAGTATGCCTTACGGAGAGAGTCATTTCAGGAGGAGATTTCAGGGAGAATACGTGCCGTTAACAATTGTTGAACTATTTGAGGAATTGCGAACATTCATCGGTCTAACAGAGTTGGATAATGTAATTTACCGTAGCAATCACGTATCGAATAACTTGATTCTTAGCGGAACCTTGTCGAAGGATAAAGACGCTCTTTTGACACAGATTGATAGGGCTATTGAAACAACACCGCGGGGTGTTTATCCAACATCTCCAGGGATTTTATAAAAGGAGATTTGGAGCAATGGAGAAATGAAACGACACTCTACTACAAAACTCCATCAATCCATTACTCCTTATGTGAAATTTTAAAAAACATAGAATAGTTAAACCATGAAAATCGGACTACTCGTTTGCGACCATATCCAGAAAGGCTTTGCTGGTTACCCTGAACTATTTGGCAATTTACTTCCTAACCACGAAATGGTTAGCTACTATGTTTGCAAAGATGAATTTCCAAAATCTGCATCAGCTCACGACGCATGGATTATAACAGGCTCTAAGCATTCGGTTTACGATGATATTGAATGGATCAATAGGCTTAAAGATTTTGTTCGTTCAATTGCAAAGGCGGATAAGTATTGCATTGGTGTATGCTTTGGGCATCAAATGCTTGGCGAGGCATTAGGAGGTAAAGTTCTTAAATCACCCATGGGCTGGTGCGTTGGCGTTCATCAGTTTGACATTATGGATAACGCAGAATGGATGATTCCTACTTTATCCAAAGCAAACCTTTTGATGTCGTGTCAGGATCAAATACAGGTACTTCCGCCAAACAGTAAGGTTATAGCCAGGGCTCCAAAATGCACTGTTGGTATGATTCAAATTGGCGAAAAAATGCTAGGAATTCAGGGGCATCCTGAGTTTTCAGCAGAGTATATAAAATTTTTAATAGAGAGCAGAATAAATAGAATTGACGAAAGCATTGTAAAGGAAGGTATTGATAGTTTACAATTGCCTATTCATAGCGGTATTGTTGGAAGTTGGATAAGCGAATTCTTAAAGCGATGATACAGAAAAAAGAAAGTTGCTGTCCAGTAAAAATAGGAGTTTATCGATAAATTCTAAGAGATTAAAAAAAAATATCTCAATATTGTAACCTTATTCGAATTCATTTGTTTAAGAGGAAAGTTACTCGTGTTTCTTTTGTATTAAGATAGAGTCTATAAAAAAAGGGATCTCAAAAACTATAAGAAATCGAAGTACAACGCCTAAAGTTGAATCGAATTAGAATTTAAAATTAGATTATATGAAGAACAGCAAAAAAGATTTGTTGCGAGTGGGGGTTTTTTACGATGGAAACTATTTTCTACATGTAAGTAACTATTACAACTATTTTCATCCTAGAAAGAAACGATTAAATATTGCCGGATTACATGAATTTATAAGGAATTTAATCGCTCGCGAAGAGGACACCGACCCCCAATACTGCCAAGTAATTGAAGCTCATTTCTTTCGTGGGAGAATAAGTGCCCAGGAGGCCAGTCAGCGAGGAAATCAACTTTACAACGACAGGGTTTTTGATGATATCTTAATGTCCGAAGGGGTGGTTACCCATTATCTTCCAATCAGACCTAGAGGTGGACGTCGTGAGGACAAAGGAATTGATGTATGGTTAGCGCTCGAAGCTTTTGAACAAACGCTGTACAAGCGTTTCAACGTAATTGTACTCATCACATCAGATGGCGATTATGTTCCGCTGATTAGAAAGGTTAACTCCTTGGGATCAAAGGTTATGGTGCTATCATGGGATTTCGACTACACCGACGATCAGGGCCGCGATGTTACCACACGTACATCGCAGGAACTTCTTAGGGAAGTAACCTACCCAATTGCAATGCACGAGTTGATTAATTCTGGACTAAAAAACAACGATAAGTTAACCACAAACCTGTTTACGCTTCTTGATTTTGGTCAACCCCGGCAAGAACAACCCGAAGAAACCTCTGAGGATGTTAAACAATCGAGGATTCTTAAAATCAACAGCGGGTATGGATTCATTCAATACCCACCTAACAACCTATTTTTTCATTACATCGATGTTAACGATGGCGATTTTGACGAATTAATTGAGGGCGATATGGTCGAATTCACTATCACTAAAAACGATAAAGGGCAAGATGTTGCCAAGAATGTGAAAAAAATTCCAGAGTACGATGTTAATGCATGGTAATAGTAATTTCCAATTATACTGAGAGCAGCCTTAGCGCTGCTCTTTTCAATTTATAAGCCACACCCTCCGCAACACGATCCGCAAGCAGGGGTATGATTATGAAAACTTCCATTGCTCTGCTTAGGTAGCCGGTATTCATCCGATTCTTCTCCGCAACTAGGGCATTTAGCAACCATTTTACGGCAAGGACCAAAAGTTGCATCAAACCATTCAACCTTATTGCCATTGGCATCAAACTTAATATCGCAACTCTTACAAAAATAGGATTCCATAAAGCAACTTAACTTTTTAATTTACTAAAATACACCAAATTAAAAATCAACCAGATATTTTGCTATTACATCTGCATGTGGATTAAAATATCCAAAGTAAACATGAGGAAACTCTGTACGAATTTGTTGCATAACATTTTTAACGCCAATCGGACTACTCGATCCAATGTACTCAATTCTACCAAAAAGCCAATCGGGGTCAATGTTAAAGTTTCGCCACTGTATCATGCTTAGTTTGGTATCGGCAATTAAATTCCTCAACGATTCCAACTCTTCAACCGTATCGGTTACCCCAGGCATTACAAAGTAGTTTATTGATGCCCATCGCTTATACCTTCGGGCAATCCTTAACGATTCCCATGCGTCGGCCTGAGTGAAATTAACAGGTCGAATATACATGTTATACCACTTTTCCTGAGCCGAATTCATGCTAACCCGGATGCTATTGAGCCCAGCCTTAAAAAGTTCCTCAACAGCCTCGGGCTTACTCCCATTGGTATTAAGGTTGATTATTCCTTTGCTCGTTTTTGCACGAATCGCCTTTATTGTGTCACGTAATAATTCCCATTGCATTAAAGGCTCACCCTCGCATCCCTGCCCAAAACTTATAATGGCATTTGGAGCATTCTCCAGATGAGGAACCGTAAACTGAACTATCTCATCGACAGTGGGAACAAAATTCAATCGATGCTGAGTTTCCGATATAGGGGATTCTTTCTTGTCCTGCAGCGAGATACACCCTACACAACGCGCATTACAACTCGGCGATGTTGGTACTGGTGCTTCCCAGCGATCCATCACAAAGTTTCTGGCCGCAGGACAAAGGTAAGTAAACGCACAATTTTCAATCAGATGGTTAATCAATCTATTGTTGCTATACTTTTTAAGGATTTCCTTCCCTTTCTTAATTATTATTTTTTGATTGAAATGTTGACAATCCTGACGAATATCGGGATCAATCCTAACTGCAGGAACATAAAACTTGCCCTTATACCACCCCACTGCCGTGTATGCATACAGAGGAAGTACTGGAGCATTCGGGTCATTAGTCCATGCAGCCGTGGAAAGTTGAGTATTAGCTGGCGCTATAAATGCAGCACAAGCAAATCCTTTTTTGCGAGAAATTAAATCACCTTTTCGGGTATACCCCATCGTTTTCCGTCCCGGCAATTCAAATAAATCACTTCCCTCCGGAAGTGGAATCATTTCATCGAGATAAATTGGATAGTAACTTTGACCCGATCGGCCAACTGCAAATAGCTGAGTATCCTCAAAAATATTACCGCACCCATCGCTATAAACTGCGTAGGGCTGAATTCGTTTTTGCATCGATAAATAGATTATAAGGTAGGCAAAGGTAGTAATAAGATTTTTTTAATTTAACTACGTTACTGCCATGTTGCTATTAATCCAATGATTAATTGTTTTAAATAAATCGTTGGGCTTAATCGGTTTTGTAAGATAATCGTTACATCCCGCCAATATAGCCTCATCCCGATCTTCGGTAAGGGCAAAAGCTGTTTGGGCAATAATTATTACTTTAGAATTGAATTCTCTAATTCTACGCGTAACCTCAAGACCACTAATATCGGGCATTCTAATATCCATTAGAATTAAGTCTATATCCAAATTATCCTTCGCCAGCAGAATGGCACTCTCTCCACTGCTCGTGTTAATAAAGTCTTTCGCTATAGGTTCCAAAAGATTTTGCAGGTATACAACGGATGATTTATCATCCTCTACAATCATTATTTTTATCTGTTTCTCCTCCACCATCAGTTCTTCCACAGAATATACTTCTTTGCTAATTTTCTTCTTTCTCGGCTTCGTTAGAGGCAATGTAAAATAGAAGGATGTGCCAACATTCGCCTCTGAATCAAAACTTATCTTGCCACCCAGCAATTCAACGTACGACTTTGTTATGGCTAACCCCAACCCAGCCCCCTCGTACGGACGTGTTAACGAAATATCGCCCTGCACAAAACGCTCAAAAATTCTTGTTTGCATTTTGGGTTCTATTCCCATTCCTGTATCCGATACATAAAATTCAACAGAATCCTGACCTACGGAAAATCCATAGTCTATGGTTCCCTTAGTTGTGAATTTTATGGCATTTTTAATTAAGTTGGTTACAATTGAAACAAACTTTTGCTTATCAGTAAGCAATATTAAATCGGGCAGTTCAACACCTCCCTGTAATAGCAGGCAAATCCCCTTAATTTCAGCCTCTCGCTTAAAAAAGTTGTATTGAGCCATTAGCTCTGCAGATACATTTACCTGCGATACTGAAGCGGTCAATTGTCCTGCCTCTATTTTAGATATATCAATTAAATTATTAATCAGATCTAAAAGACGCTGACCGCTTTGCTTTATGATCTCCACATAAGTTTCCCGCTCATCTTCGGATAGCACAGGACGCTTTAGCAACTCTGCAAACCCAATAATGCCATTCATGGGGGTTCTAATTTCGTGGCTCATATTCGCAAGAAATGCAGATTTTAGCCGATCATTCTCCTCCGCTTTTTCACGGGCAACAACCAGTTCTCTGTTTATAGATCTTATTCTCTCATTGCTTTCGGTCAACTCTTCGTTTATGGCCAAATACTCTTCATTCTGCTCCTTTAATTGTAGATCCCGCTCCTGAATAGCAAGTTCATTTAATTTTCTTTCGGTAATATCCTCTTTTATCTCTATAAAAAATTTAATTTCTCCTTTCTCATTTTTTATTGGCGATATCAAAACGGACTCCCAATATAATTGCCCATTTTTTTTCTTATTTAGAATCTCTCCTTTCCAATCATTTCCACCTAAAATTGTTGTCCATATTTCCTTGTAGAACTCTTTAGAATGATGGCTAGAGTTCATTGTTATGGTTTTTTTCCCTATCATCTCAGAAGAACTATACCCTGTAACTTCTGCAAAACGAGGATTTACGTATTCTATTCGTCCCTTAATATCCGTAATAACAACAATTACAGGGCTCTGCTCTATTCCTTTTTGAAGTTTCTGTATAGTCTCTTCGGTTTTTTTCTTTTTTGTAATATCTGAGAATATGGTTGCAAACTGACCTTTTTGGGGACTAAAAGCCCATACATCATAGTATCGCCCAAGGTCTTCCGAATAATTCTCGTAGCGGATTGGCTCCCCGGTTAAAGCAACCTTCCCATAAACATCTATCCAATACTGCTCAATCTCTGGCATGACTTGCTTTGCCGTATTACCTAGCACTATATTGGGTTTTAGTCCTGTAAGAATCTCAAAGGAATCATTAACATCAATAAACCTGTAATCCACAGGTATGCCGGAATCATCCAGAATTATTTCGTGAAGAGCAAATGCCTGCGTCATGTTGTTGAAAAGAATCCGGTATCGCTCCTCGCTCTGTCTCAAAGTTTCTTCATTCAACTTGCGTTCCGTAATATCCTGTGACACGCCAAAAACATAATCTTGCCCATTTTTATTTTTATAAAGATACCCGTATGAGTGTAGCCATTTAATTTCCCCAAAGGACATTATGGTTCGAAAAGAAATATCAAAAGGAATTTGATTCTCAACTGTATTGTTTAAACTTACCATGCATAAACGTCTATCATCGGGGTGAATTAAATTTTGAACCTCCTTGACTGACCCATTAAATTTCTCGACCGGAAATCCAAATTGTTCCTTCTGCCCACCATACCAATCAATTCTTTTTGTATCGATATGGTACTGCCAATACCCCATTTTTGCAACCCTTAAAGCTAGGTTCAACCGGGTCTCACTCTCTTTAAGGCTTTGAGCCATATTCATTCGATCGGTTATATCCACATGGGTTCCAACAATGCGCGTTGCCTTACCTTTTTTGGTACGAGCTACGCATCTACCCCTCGACAATACCCAGCACCATGTTCCATCCTTTGCTCTTAGCCTAAATTCAGTTTGAAATCCGTCTAATTCTCCAAAAATGCATTTGTTTAGAATACTAACCGCGTTATATTTATCGTCTGGATGAAGCAGTTCCACCCATGATTTACTACACGAAGGGAACTCTCCATCCTCATAACCCAACATTCTATAGTAAGCTGGACTGAATTCTGCCTTATCGGCCTTAACATTCCAATCCCACAAGCCATCGTTAGTTGCTTCCATTATAAAACGGAACCGTTCCTCGCCTTCCTTTATTTGTTTTGCCGCCTCAACCTCTAATGCTCTGTTTCGGAATATTAAAACCACTCCCTGTATTTCATCCTTATCGTTATATATGGGTGAAAATGTGCTTGAAATCGGAATCTGCTCGTATTCTCTGTTTATTAACAAAGTATGATTCGATACTTCAATGGCTTTTTCTGATTTCAATACTTTTGGAACAGGGTTATCGACTTCGACCTGGCTCTCTTTGTTTACAATTCTAAAAATTAAACCAACGGGTTTACCAAAGGCCTCGCTCTCCCTATATCCTGTTACTTTAACGGCTTCAAAATTCATGTTGGTAACGCGTCCTTGAGTATCGGTAATTATTACGCCATCACCAATGCTATAAAAAATGGTTTGAAATTCCTTGTAGTAACTACTCAACTGCCGTTCCTTTGCCAGCCTTCTTACAAACTCCCCCTCCTGTGCTAGGTAGTAGTATATAATGCAGACAATTGCAATTAATACAATTAGTAGCAACGAAAACAAAAATATTGTAACAACTCCAACTCCTAAGTAACTGCGAAGATTTTGTCCGCTTACAACCTTAACAAATTTCCACGATGTTCCGGAAATGTTTGAAACATAAACGTATTGATAATTTCCGTTTTTATCTTTGGATTGTAACAACTTACCTGGGTTGTATATGGCATTAACCAATTGATCATTTGAAATCGCAATTCTATTTATATCTCGATTTTTACCCCACCAAATTGAATTGAGAAATAAAACAGACTCACCATCATACCTCAATACATAGTTTTTTGCAGATTCAATTGGACTTGGCCACTCTTCTATGATGGGATATAGATTTTGGTATGGATTAACTCGGAACACTATCACGGCAAATACGGCATCCCGGTTATCAATAACAGGAGCAATATAATCGATATGCAATGTTTTATGCGTATTACACTCATAAAAATCAGTAAATGCAATCTTTTTATCCTTTACTATTGCATTAATGTATGTCCTAGTACTTATGTCTAATTTATTCAAGGTGTCTCCAACCGATACAAGAATATTTCCTGTGTTGTCTGTTATTACTATAGAAGAGTATATCCCATTTGCGTTGACCAGGCTAAGTCTTTTAAGAATATTATTCCTTAATGAATCATCGCCCTTGTTTTGTTGCCATCTGTATATGGCTTCGATAAAAAAAGGGCTCTGGGCAAACATTTGCGCATCGGCTAGCCGATCTTTATGCCAATTAACAAATTGCTTTACTTTTATTGTAGCAATATCTACAACAGTATGCCGGAGTTTACTCAATGCCTCCTCTTTATCATTATTATAGAAGCATATTGCGCCTAAACCTATAAGCACAGACAAACTCAACCAAATTGCAAATAGCCTATACTTCAATCGAATTTTAGCTGTAATATTCATTGTATTAATTTAGTGATCATTAATGAATACCCTTCAATTCTTTTATGTTTTTTAAATAGAAGAAAGCGTGTTTAGCTGTATTTTTAAAGTTGAAAAATTAAACGGTTTGCTTAAAACCATACTGGCACCAAATTCTCGTGCCATTAACAATAAGTCGGATGCAGAAAAATACCCGCCTCCAGAAATTGCTATAATTTTTGTGGAGGGATGTGTTGCTTTAACATATTGTATAACCTCCAGTCCATCCATTTCCGGCATGATTATATCGGTAATTAACACATCAAATGGGGTTTGATTTTCAAGGTTTAATGCATTTGAGGGACTATTTGTTACCATCACATCATGCCCTTCTCCTTCTATCATTTCTTTCAACGATAATGAATAATCAACATCATCATCAACAATAAGTACTCGCATAACTCAACAGTTTATGTGGTTAATAGGACAATCAAAATCAACGCAATGTAACTCTGCAGCCCTAACCCTTAAATCGTAAAAATTTTTCCAAAAATTGTATCCATATCATTTAGAGCTGCAGAACTATATGCATTACTCAACCCCCTCTTTTACCCATTTAATTGCTTTAGCGATTGGGTTTGGCTCACTTGATGCATCAAAATATCTTTCGCTGGATAGTATGCCCGACATTGATGCTATGGCTTTAAATTGGCCGCAGAGTTCCGATGTGCTTAAGATGACTGCCGATCTGCTCATCCCCTTCTCCTTATAGAGTTTCTGGCCATTTTTCATGATATTTGAGGTTTCGGCATCCAAGGGTTTCAGATTTACCATGTCAATTATAACACCAAAGGATTTTGAAGTTTCGTTTGCCAACTTTAATCTTGAATCATCATACCATTGCTTCATTTCATGGGCATTAATAACTCCAGCAAAAGTTAAAACATAGCCCGATGTTTTTTTCTCAATTTTATACATAACTTTATGATTTAATGGTTAATAATTAAGAAAAAAAGAATTATTAATTGCAAATTGTTGAAATTACATTGTATATCAAAATTCCAATGGAGCAATATTTTGATGATTTTCATTCCAAAATACTGCTCCATCATATTGGTTCATTTATTAACTAAAAGTCCTCATACTCGTCAACCATAAGTGTTTTTCCTTTGGCAACTCTTTCGGTTGTCGGCTCAAAATCATTGGACATCGATAGCTTAACGCCTTTTCCATTGCCATTTCCATCGCCATTGCTATGCGCTAAATTCTTCTCGATATGAGCAATTTTTGCATGCTTTCTGAGACCCTCATCAATATATCGTTTCGATTTAGTTAACCCATTACTCCTATGGTCCAACTTGAAGAAAGAAATGCTTTCGGTGAGTTGTTCGGCTTGGCTGCTCATTTCTTCGGAACTAGATGCCAACTCCTCGCTACTTGCAGCATTTTGCTGAACCACAACATTCAACTGCTGAATTGCACTATTTATCTGCTCAGCTCCCGAACGTTGCTCAATTGATGCTGCAGATATCTCCTGAACAAGTCTTGCCGTTTTTTCAATTTCTGGAACAATATCAGCAAGCAACTTACCGGCATCCTCTGCCTCCTTAACGCCCATTTTCGTCAATCGGTCAATTTCATCGGCAGCAACACGGCTCCGCTCTGCAAGTTTACGAACCTCTGCTGCAACCACGGCAAATCCACGGCCATGTTCACCTGCACGCGCAGCCTCTACAGCCGCATTAAGAGCCAATATGTTGGTTTGAAATGCAATATCTCCAATAATTTTTACCTTCTCGGCAATTTGCTTCATGCTGTCAACCGCCTTAATTGTAACTTCGCTTCCCTTCTTGATTCCTTCGGCACCCTGCATCGCTATTTTTTCTGCCTGCTGAGAGTTATCCGTATTCTGTTGTATGTTGGCCACCATTTGTTCCATGGAACTAGAAACCTCTTCGGCCGAGGATGCCTGCTCATTGGATCCTTGCGACATTTGCTGCGACGAAGAACTTATTTGAATACTTGCAGAAAGAATACTATCGGCACCAACCATAACCACTGAACAAACCTCACGAAGTTTAACTGCCATATTTTGCATGGCTTTAGCCAAAATACCCACCTCATCTTTCTGATCAACATCTATATTCGCCATTAAATCGCCAGATGATAATTTCTCTGCAAAAGAAACACCCTTAGCCAAAGGCACAGTAATTCCTCGAGATATAACAATTCCAACTGTTAAGGCGAATAAAACTGCAATAGCAACAATGATTAGCATAACAGCACTGGCCCTATTGGATATCAAAGTATTATTATCGGCAGTTTGTTTTGCAGCTTGAATATTAATTTCAACTAATTCGTTCATGGCATTATCAATATCAACAGCCGCTTTATACCACGCATCACTCTTCATCAAAGCTACAGCTTTATCCGTTTCACCAGCCATCACATACTGTTCAGTTTCTGGCATGAACGATAAATAATGATCGAGAAGTTTAACCGTATTAACCGATTGAGCCTTGTTTTTTTCATTCATCAATTTAGATTGGTATAACTTCATTTCTTCATCAAACTTGCCTTTTAGTGCTTTGATGTTATTCAATTTAGCACTTTTTTCAGTATCATTCCTAGCATATATAAAGTCGCGCAGATTTACTCTTATCTGTTGAAAGGTTGAGGTTAAGTGGGTAACATACCCAATTGGTACCGTCATGTTATCATATAAATCTTTATCGGCCTTATCAATCTGGCGAATCTTTGATATGCCCATTATTCCTACCACAGCGCAAAGCACCGCTACCAGAACATAACTTGTTACAAGTTTACTTCCGATTCTAATATTTTTAAGTTTCATAGATATAATGATTAATTGTTAGTTAAAAGATTATTATTTGAATGGGGTAACAAAGTCAGTTACATTACCTCAACGGATTTTTCCTGAACATTTGCAATCTCATCTATCTCTAGAGAACTAAAAAGATTTATTACATCAATAATCATTATCATATTCTCGTCAAACTTTGTAATACCTTTGATCATTGATGTTTTGAACATTTTGCCGAGCATTGGAGGTGGCTCAATTTGCGAATCCTCAATCAGTAAAACTTCGCTGACTTCATCAACCAGCAATCCAACATGGTCAATTTCTTCGTTCAACTTAATATCCATTACTATAATGCAAGTCTTTTCGGTATAATCAGTTTCTTGCAAGCCGAACTTTAAACGCGAATCGACAACAGGCAATATCATGCCACGCAGATTAATGATGCCCTTCATGTAAGGTGGGGTATTGGGCACCTTTGTAATCTTAGGAAGCTCTATAATGTTTAAAACCACGCTCACGTGGGTGGCAAACATCTCATCCCCTATTTTAAACGTTAAATAGGAAATAATTTTTTCTTCGTTTTCGCTTTGCATATTCATCTTACTTTATGTTTTTATACCGCGTTAATTTATCCTGATGTAAATCTTTAGAGTAAAATTACAGTGGTAAACAAGAGAATAAAAGCGTACCAGTACCCGTTTTAAAACATTGAGTAGTAATACCTTATTGCTGAACTCCGTTATCGAGTTGATTGTTAATCGAATAACACATATAAAGCAATTACTCCAGAGCAGTGTTACTATATGTAAAAAACTCAAATCAGGTATTTTCCGCATTGGGATCAAGATTTGTCCATAATCACTGATAAGAATGATTTTGCTCAAAGATTTATCAAAAAAATACGCCGAACTCATAATTTAGAATTAAAATCCAACCTGTTATGGATTTAGCACAAACTCAATTGAAACCAAAAGAGCGACATCCTTTGTGAATGTCGCTCTTTTGGTCATCTGCCTTTTAAATTATTCATCAAGATTCAACGAAAAAACGGTATCCTTGGCTCCGTTTTTATTAGAATCGACCGCCTTACTAAACATGGCTAACTTAGCAGCTTTACCATCATCGAGTTGATGTTTTGAGGATTTAGCATTAGAGTAATTGCTATTCCAACGATCATCGCCACTCATTTGCCTATTAACTCTACGATACTTGTTTATATCCAGCTTAAAGAATGAAACACTCTCGTTCAACAATTCAGCCTGACCGCTCATTTCCTCTGAACTTGAAGCAAGTTCCTCGCTACTAGCAGCATTTTGCTGCACAACCACATTGAGTTGCTGAATAGCATTATTGATTTGCTCTGCGCCAGAACGCTGCTCTATTGACGCTGCTGCAATTTCTTGAACTAGTCTTGCGGTTTTCTCAATTTCAGGAACAATGTCCTCTAGAATTTTGCCCGCATCCTCTGCCTCTTTCACGCCGTTCTTTGTTAAATCATCAATCTCATCAGCAGCAACTCTACTACGCTCGGCAAGTCTCCGCACCTCCGCTGCAACAACAGCAAACCCTCTACCATGCTCTCCCGCACGCGCGGCCTCCACTGCTGCATTAAGTGCCAATATATTGGTTTGAAATGCAATATCCCCAATAATTTTAACTTTTTCAGCGATCAACTTCATACTATCCGCAGCCTTAACCGTAGCAGCACTTCCTTTTTTTATCCCCTCTGCACCTAGAGTTGCTATCTTTTCTGCTTGCTGAGAATTATCGGTATTTTGTTGAATATTGGCAACCATTTGCTCCATAGAACTGGAAACCTCCTCAGTAGATGCTGCTTGTTCATTCGAACCCTGCGACATTGTTTGGGACGACGAACTCACCTGTGAACTGGCCTGAAGAATATTATCGGCACCAAGCATCACATGCGACACAACCTCTCGTAATTTTTCAACCATATTCTGAAGTGCTTTAGCCAGAACTCCTATTTCATCTTTTTGGTCAACATCAAGAGTAACCGTAAGATCTCCCTCTGCAATATTCTCTGAAAACTGAACCGCTTTATTGATTGGAACAACCACCGCTCTTGTTAATACAATAGCAATTACTGCAGCAAAAACGAGACAAATAATTGTTATAACTACCATCATTGACTTTGCCCGATTTCCACCTTTTTGATTATCTGCCGCCATTTGCTGTGTATTGGATATATTATTAAATGTTAATTGATCAAAAGTTGAACCCATCCTATTAGAAAGAGGTACCATTTTATCGTATAGCCCTTGGTATATAGAATATAGCCGATCTCGGTCTTCCACATTTGTTGTTTTTGAAAGTTGCTCAATCGTATTGTCCAAATCAACATACACATCTCTCCATGCTTTATACTCATTACTAACCTGCTGCATCAACGCTTTTCCCTTCTCTGTTTGGCGAGGCCTCGACAAAATAGATGAATATGTTTTATCTACTATCTTCCATGACTCTTTCCGCTGATCCATTATTTTAGAGTACTCTTTACGAGCATCTACTGCATCCTTATAAAGCATGACCTCAAGTGTTTGAGCACGGATCTTCATCCTTTCCACATTCATACTCAAATAATCGGTTAAATCGGGAATACGATTCTCTCCAATATTAACCATATCTCCAGATAGTACTGAAATTTGAAAGAAACTTATTGTTCCAACCATTAAGGTTATTAGCACGAGCAATCCAAAAGTAAAAGAAAGCTTGGTGCCGATCCTGATGTTCTTTAGTTTCATAATTGTAATTATTTAGTTAATAGATTGATGCAAAAGTGATCAGGTAAAAGTACAACCTCAGACTATCGTTTTTTAGAGTATCAATACTCCATTTGAACAATAGAGTAGAATCACTCCACAAACAAAGCATTAATATGCTCAATATCAAACAATTACAGTATAAAACTTTCTGCATAGTTGTTCAACCAATCACATAGAATCAATTGCATTAGGTTTTTTCCGCAAAAACTCAAATAAGTCCCGCTGGATAAATACTCATTTATCACAAGGGAAAGCCCTATGACTACAAGTAAGATTTAATGCTTGACTATGATTACTGGAAAATCAGAGAAGGTTGCTCATTTTAAATATTCCAAAAACAAACGTTCCACTTTATTAATGAGATCGGTAGAGTTAAAAGGCTTAATTAGGTAATCGGAAACGCCTAATTCCATCGCCTTTTCGATACTTGCGTAATCAGCACGGGCAGTAACCACAAGTATTGGATAAGTATGATTATTCTTAATATTTTCAAGGAGAGTAAACCCATCCATCACGGGCATCATTATATCCAAAATGAGCAAATCGGGTTGTTCGTGATCTAATGCGACCAAAGCGTCCTTTCCATTGCTAAAAAAACTCATAGTATATCCGTAATCCATTAAAACAGTTTGAATTAAAAGCTGAATAATGTACGAATCCTCAACAACGAAAATTTTCTTCTTATCCATTAAGGTCAATTAAAACTTTAAAAATAAATAATGACTAATAACTAAACTAGAGTATTAATACCTAATTCTAAATTTTAATAATTTTATTTTTTACAGCCCACATGGCAAGGGACACCGCGCTATTTGTACCTGTCTTATCAAAAAGCCTTGCCCGATGTCCCTCTATTGTTCGCTCGCTCAAAAACAGTTTTGCAGCAATTTGAGCATTGGATAAACCTTGACAAATTAATGTCAGAATCTCTATTTCCCGCCCAGATAGTTTAACGGAATTAATTTTGGGGTTATTGTTTTCTTTAACCGTAACGTCCGATTTTTCACTAGTGCAACTGGAAACAATTCGTTTTTCACCCTTAAAAATAACGCTCGACCCCTTAAGACTCAACTCTACTAAATCGTTATTCTTATGAATTGCCTTAAATACTATATTAAAGTTTTTTATAGCGCCATGCTCGCATTTTGAAATATTATCAACAACCTTACAAATGTCGTCTGTATGAATAAAGTTGATTAAATTATTCCCAATTAACTCTTCCTGAAAATATCCTAGCATATCGGCAAAGTGCTTATTTGTATGCTCAATTAGTTGACCATTTAGGATTAACGTACCGCTAAAAGAATTATTCAGTAACGCATCAAATTTTTCATCGTTAAGCTCAATCACCTTCTTTCTATTCTCAATTCTTTGCTTAATAATACGAATCAACTCGCTAAACTCGAAAGGTTTCGGGATATAATCGTCGGCACCAAGATGAAGTCCCAAAAGGATATCCTCCCGGGAAGCTTTCGCCGATAAAAATATGAACGGGATTACCGATGTAGTATTAATTTGGTGCAGCATATTAAACACCTCATAACCAGTTATTCCAGGCATTGTAATATCGCAAACAATAACATCGGGACGATGCTGAATTGCCTTTTGAATGCCCTGAGAACCATTCTCGGCAAGAATTACATCATACCCCTCATTGCCCAAAAACTCCGAAATGGTGTCTTTCAGATCAAAATCATCCTCAATCAACAGTATGGCATCTCGCTTAATTTCCATACTTCCAAAATAATAAAAAGTTTAGAATGTTCGACTAACTAAAAAATATTAATTGCAAAAAACAGGTTCAATCTCAAATAACATTGTTCTCCGGATTTTGCATGGGAATTGTTACTGTCACTTTTGTTCCGCTCCCCTCAATGCTTTTGATGTCAATTTTTCCACCATGCAAATCTACACATCGCTTAACAATGCTTAGACCTAGCCCGCTTCCGCCAATATTGCTTACATTCGATGCCCTGAAATAAGGGTCGAATAAAAACCGTAACTCTTCTGTTGGAATCCCAATACCATTATCTATTACCGAAACCTTAAGGATATTCTTATGAAGTCTCATGGAAAATTTAATAATTTCCTTATTTGGGCTAAACTTAATGGCATTATTCAGAACATTGTCGACAATGTGAATTATCAATGTTTTATCAACCAGTAAATTAACATTTTCATGTTTATGGATATCAATTACCACGTTGGGCTGAAACAGATAATCAATCTGCTCAACAATTCCATCTATAAGTGTGAAGGCATTTACAGCCTCGGGATTAAACTTTAAACGACCGCTCTGCTCTTTCCCCACCAACGAAACCTCATTAATCAAAGCGGTTAATCGCTTGGTTGCATTACTTAGTCTCAAAATATTTTTGGAAGCATTGGTAATGTGCCCATCCGAAATTGATTTTTCGAGCAACTGTATATTCAATGAAATGTTGGTGAGCGGTGTTCGGAAATCGTGTGAAACTGAAGATATAAAGTGATTTTTCTGGCGATGCAACTCCTGCTCTTTCTGCAATGAAACTGAGATTTCCTCCTGAGCTCTAATTTTTTCAGTTATATCGTGGGCATTTATGAGTATTCCCCCAATTTCAGGAGTATTAGTCATGTTTGATGCAATCAGATTCAAAGTTCTATAAGTACCGTTTTTGTGCTTAAACACCAAATCGGTATGCAAAAAATCAGAATCGGAGGCAATAACAGCCTTTAAAAAATCATTAAATTTTAGGGAATCGGATTCGGAAATTATTCGTGATAAATTTTTGATGCGGACCCTGCTGCTATATCCCAAAACATTTGAAATTGAAGGACTGATATACTGACAATTACCTTCCTCGTCAACAATGGTAATTAAATCGTTTGAGTTCGAAATGAGCGTTCTAAAGCGATTCTCGTTTTGAGCCAATAGCTCAACGATTTTTTTACGCTCGGTTATATCAACAATAATTCCCTCGTAGTAATTTTTATTTAGATACAACCGCGAGTAGTTTGCCACCCATATCTCCTTCCCGTTAATTCGGCGGATGGGCATTTCAAAAACAGCCGAACTGGTATCGTAAAGTTTATTGATGAAATCGTTAAAAGTTTTTTTGTTGACCACCAGCTCCTTTATCGGGAAACAAGATGCTTTATCGGGGCTGATAAACCCCACAAGTTCTGCAAAATGCTGGTTGCATTCAACAATATGCCCTGTTGTAAGAGACACCCTGTAAAATCCGGCAAGAGCGTTATCGAACATGCTGCGGTATCGCTCCTCACTATCGTTCAGCATCTCCTGAAGTTTAATGAATACTGTTCTGTCGTCGAAATTAATGATTATATGATCAACCTGTTTGATTTCAATTTTTGAAACGGAAAGGAATCCCTTTCGTAACCCCTTAACCTTTGAGCTGATCTCAAATATATCCTTTGTTACATTCCCCACATCATACAAACTCCTGATGATTTGGCGGAACCCCTCACGATCGTTGATTAGATTCAACGAAAATATAGATCTGCCAACAACATCCTGCCCATCGAGCCCTATGCCCCGTAGAAATCTATCGTTTACCTCAACAAACACACCATCGCTCATTCTGCAAATCCCCATCCAGCTAGGATTTAACTTAAATGCAAGAGAAAATTTTTGCTGTGATTCTTTAAGTTCATTCTGAACTTGACGGTACGCTGTCATATCCTGAAACGAAGCCAAGAAAAATTTGCCCTTTGAGATCTGAACGATTTCACCCCAAAAAACACCATACAACAAATTCCCTTTAGAATCACGGATTACATGATCGCCTCGATACACCTTTTGATTCTTGATTGCCTCTTCACTTATGGTGATTATCTCCATGGGCGATGGCACAAAATTCACCTCGTACAGCGATTTCCCAACAAAGTCGTGATAATTAAACCCTAGCCCATCTAAACAGGCCTTGTTTGCATCTATTATTTTCCCTTCCTCAAAGGAGTATAGCAACATCCAAAGCGGATTTAACTGGAATAACTTGAAAAAGAGATTATCATCTAAATTCACATAGCTATAATCTCCATTTATGTTTAATTGATCCTCGGCATCCTCATTCACCGATTTGCCTTTAACAATCTGTAATCTATAATCAGTGGCATTTAGCATTTGGAAAAGGATATATTTCCCCGTATCGTTTTCCATTAGGTTCGACTGAAATAAAAAGTATGGGCTACTCTCCATCCTAGATTTGATCCCCACTACATACTTGCCACCATCCATAAAGAAATTCTGAACAAACTGCTCCCATCCCTCTATATGCATGAAACACAGCACATCATTGAATATGCAATTCTGCGGTTGTATATCAAGATTATCGAATAGATCTATAAAACTGGGATTCCAGTTAATAATTTTTGTTGTATTATAGTCCACAACAAAAAGAGGTGCGGTAAATATTTTAAAGTCACTATCACTCATTTATTAGAGCCGACTTAAATTGAACCAGCGAATACAAAAAAACGATGATTTCCTTTAATGGAAATAAATCTTGTTTTTTACTAATGTAGAGAAATTATTAATAAGTTGAACAGAATAAAATGTTTTTTAACACTTCTTTTACACAAAAAATCAGTCACAACGAATCGCATCACCCTTACTATTTTCTATCTCAAACTCAACAGTTACATGTTGAATCTGGTTTTTCAAAAGCACTTCACGTATCTTATGCTTCAATTTGATTTGATCGGTTATGTCGAATTTTGAATCTATCATGATATGCACGGTTAACGCATTCTGAGTTGTGCTTAAAGCCCAAAGATGAACATGATCCACACTATTAACCCCTTCAATTGAAAGAACTTCATCAATAATTCTTTTAAGATTGATGCTGGCAGGAACTCCATCCATGGTTAAAAATAGACTTTCCTTAAAAAGTTGCCAGGTAGAGTAAAAAATTACAGCCACAATAATTAAGCTCATTGCCATATCTAGCCAGTATACGCTAAAGATTGAGATAAATATTCCTGAAATAACAACGCCCAATGATACAGCCGCATCAGCCATTAAGTGGAGATACGCCCCTTTAACATTTAAGTCGTGTTCCTTATTTTTAAAGAAAAGTAATGCGGACAATGTATTAACAGCAATTCCGATACCAGCCACAACAGATATTGCCCGACCATCAACCGTTACGGGATGCAAAACCCTATCGATGCTCTCCCAAAGTATACCACCAATAGCAACAAACAGTATTACTGAATTTATAAGGGAAACTAGAATAGTTGATTTTTTGAGCCCATAAGTAAACCTATCGCTAGCCCTTACCTTAGCCAACCTAAATGCCAGCATTGCCAATCCTAGCGATGCTACATCACTTAAATTATGACCTGCATCGGATATTAAGGAAAGCGAATTATAGTAAACGCCCGCGATAACTTCCAGAACCACATAAACTAAGTTGAGGGCTATTCCTAAAATAAATGCACGGTTAAGGAACTGTCCGTTGTCTACCGATTGTTTTTTTAATTCCATTAAATTGAATTTTAATTTATAACAAACTTAATCGTTATAAGTTTTTTCATAATTTATGTTATGTAAAAATAATCGATTACTAAAAATTTTATACCTTCACAAAAACAATCTTCACATCAATGGAAATACTAAGTTTTAATTCATGGTGGGAAAGTTTATCCATACTTTCAAAAGTTTACTGGATAATTGCCATCTCTGCCTCTGCAATTTTTCTCATTCAGATTGTAATGACCTTTATTGGCGCAGACTCCGACTCGGGAGGGATGGATGCCACTGGCGATGCCGATGCAAGTATCGATACTGATCATGGCATTGGTTTTCAACTAATAAGTCTGAAAAACCTGATAGGATTCTTCACCATTTTTGGATGGAGCGGTATCGCATGTTTAGATTCGGATCTTTCTATTCCACTAACAATAGGGATCTCCCTATTCTGCGGGTTATTGATGATGGCTATAATGGCATCCATTTTCTATTTTATGGGAAAACTAGTGGAATCAGGAAACGTAGTTATGGCCTCAATTGTAGGAAAAACCGGTACTGTTTACCTAGTTATTCCTGCAAGCCGTAAGACTGCAGGTAAAATCCAAATACAGCATCAAGGTTACAGAACCATCGATGCTATGACCGATGACACAGAGGATATTCCTACAGGTTCTGTAATTCAGGTTACAGCCGTAATCAACGATGAATTGCTACTTGTCAAGAAAGTATAACAAAAAACCTAAAAACATTATAACATGAGTCAATTTATTGTTTTTGCAATTGTAATTGGGGTAATATTCGTTTTTATCCTAATTGTATCGCTATTTAAACGCTACAAACGTTGTCCCTCAGACAGAGTACTAGTTGTTTACGGAAAAGTTGGAAAAGGGAAAACCGCAGAGGCTCGTTCAGCCAAATGTATTCACGGAGGTGCTGCTTTTATTTGGCCGGTTATTCAAGATTACTCTTTTCTGAATCTTACACCGCTTTCCATTGAAATTAACCTAACCAACGCACTGTCGCAACAGAACATTCGAGTTGATGTTCCATCAAGGTTTACCGTAGGTATTTCAACAGAACCAGGCGTAATGGATAATGCCGCTGAACGTCTACTTGGCTTAAGCCAAGAGGATATCAGCAACCTTGCTAAAGATATCATCTTTGGTCAGCTTCGTTTGGTTGTAGCAACCATGGATATTGAAGAAATCAATAGCAACCGCGATAAATTTCTTGCGGCTGTTTCGTCTAACGTAGAGGCTGAACTTAAGAAGATTGGTTTAAAACTAATCAATGTAAACGTAACCGACATTAACGATGAGTCGGGGTACATTGTTGCATTAGGTAAGGAAGCTGCTGCAAAAGCTATTAACGATGCCAAAAAGAGCGTTGCTGAAAAGAACCGCGACGGTTCTATTGGTGAAGCAAATGCACTCCGCGATCAACGTGTTCAGGTTGCCTCTGCCGATGCTACTGCTGTTGAGGGGGAAAATACAGCTAAAATTACCATAGCCAACTCAAACGCAGTACGTAGGGAAAAAGAGGCTGAAGCAGAAAGAAAGGCTATTGCGGCTGAGAAAGTAAACCAAGCCAAAGCATTGGAGGAAGCCTACGCGGCCGAACGTGAGGCTGAGTTAGCCCGCGCGGAAAGGCAGGAGGCAACCCAGAAAGCCGACATTGTAGTTCCTGCTCAAATCAATAAGGAAAAAATTGAGATTGATGCTGAGGCTATGGCAGAACAAATTCGCCGTCAAGCAAGAGGTGAGGCTGATGCTATTTACATGAAGATGCAAGCTGAAGCAAAAGGTATTTACGAAATTCTAAGCAAACAAGCCGAAGGTTTCGAGAAACTGAGCAACGCTGCAGGCAACTCGCAGGATGCAGTTATGATGATGATTGCCGACAAATTGCCAGAATTGGTTAAAACACAGGTTGAGGCCATCAAAAATCTTAAGATTGACAAGATTACTGTATGGGACAATATGGGATCGGGTAAGGACGGTAAATCTCCTGCAACAGCTAATTTTCTTTCCGGAATGCTTGGCTCAATTCCTCCATTCGATGAACTTTTCAAAATGGCCGGAATGGAACTACCAAACTACCTAAAAGGCAAGAGTATTGAGCAAAGCAAGAAAGATGAAACTACAGATGCCGAAGAGGTGAAATAATTGTATAATGATTAATAGCAAAAGGGTGTCAGCAATTTGACACCCTTTTTATTTGACCCGTAAGCCTTACTGTTTAAACTTCGATTTCGAAAACCAGAAAGCCACATTTACTAGCGCTATCATCACAGGAACTTCAACCAAAGGCCCTATTACTGCGGCAAAGGCTTCACCAGAGTTTATGCCGAACACTGCAATGGCCACGGCAATGGCTAGTTCAAAGTTGTTACTAGCAGCAGTGAATGATAATGTAGTGGATTGCTCGTAAGTTGCGCCAATCTTTTTACTCATTAAGAATGAAAGCAAGAACATTACACCAAAATAAATTATCAATGGAATTGCAATAAGCACAACGTCCATTGGTATTTTTACAATGTACTCACCCTTTAGCGAGAACATCACGATGATTGTAAATAGAAGTGCAATTAGGGTTAACGGACTAATCTTTGGAATGAATCTAGTGTTGTACCACTCCATACTTTTAACCCTTATAAGGACGAATCGGGTTAAGAATCCTGCAATAAATGGAATTCCTAGGTATATGAATACGCTTTTGGCTATTTGTCCGATGGTTATTGACTCAACGCTTGTATTAGTAGGGATTCCAAACCAGCCGGGTAGAATTGCTATAAAGAAATATGCGTACACCGAAAAAAATAGAACTTGGAAAATGGAGTTGAATGCCACCAAACCTGCAGCGTACTCAGTATCGCCTTTGGCCAAATCGTTCCAAACAATAACCATTGCAATGCAACGCGCCAAGCCTATCATAATTATTCCGTACATATACGGCAGGTTGGCATTATTCTCACCTGGAAATAGTTTAAAGAATAGGATTGCCAAGGCAAACATCAAAACTGGGCCCAAAACCCAGTTTTGAAACAACGATAAACCCAGAACCTTTGTGTTTCGGAAAACATCGCCAAGCTCTTCGTACTTTACCTTTGCCAATGGCGGATACATCATCACAATTAACCCAATGGCTATTGGGATATTGGTAGTTCCGCTCGACATACTGTTCCAGAACTCTGCAACGCTAGGGCTAAGCCATCCGGCAAACACACCAATAAACATTGCTAGAAAAATCCACAGGGTTAAGTACCTGTCTAAAAATTTGAGTCTTTTTTGTGAGGGCATAATCTTTTTAATTAGGCAATTAGACAATGAGTCAATTTGAAAATTTATTAATTAGTTACAACCGCAACCACATCCACAACTATATTCTCCCTTAATCTGACTTTTGTAGAACGAGTAAAACCCGTCTTTAATCTCATTGCGAACTCTTCGAAATTCTGCTAGAATTTCTTCTTCGGTCCCCATTGTCTCTGCGGGATCATCATAGCCTAAATGCCAGCGATTTTTCACCTTACCAATAAAAACGGGACAGGATTTGTTGGCTCCACTACAAACAGTGATTACATAATCCCATTCCTCGGCAATGTATTTATCGACGTGCGTTGGAGTATGCTGGCTAATATCAATTCCAACCTCTCCCATAACCTTAATGGCATTGGGATTAACTCTTACTGCTGGTGCTATTCCTGCAGAGTAAACCTGTAGACTAGAATCGAACGATTTTAAAAATCCGTGAGCCATTTGACTTCGACAACTATTGCCTGTGCATAAAACTAGAATCTTAGCCATACTATTTTTTTAAACGATTTCGAGGTTTTAGTTGGCAGGTACATGAGCCATCTAACTGTTCCATAAAGTCAACCTTAATGGGTAATCCATCGCGCTCCCACTCCACAATTCCACCAGCCAAATTGGCGATGTTACTGTAACCAGCATTTTTAAGCACTGTGAATGCCTCGTGGCTATGTATTCCAACAGAATCGGCAAGTATTGTTGCAATATTCTTTGGGATAATTTCAATATTATCTGCTAAAGTACTGATTGGACAGTAAATAATCTTTGGAACATCGAGTTGTTTGTAAGCATTGAAGCATTGCTCACGAACATCAACAATAATAACTTTCCCCTCTTTCGCTATTGCGTAAGCTTCTTTGGGAGTATTGTTGATTATTCCTCCGCTATTAAAGCTATTGGTGAAAAATATTGATGTATCCATTTGAGATTAATTAATCATTACTATCAATATTACAATCAACACTGGCCTCCTTAATTGGTTTAAAGAAGGAATCGAACATATCAAGGTATTTTGTGATGCTTGCATTGCATAGGCAATAGTTGATCTTGAGCCCATCGATTGTTCCGTGAATTATTCCCAACTCCTTCAGTTCTTTTAAATGCTGCGAGACTGTTGTGCGACTTAAGGGTAAATAATCCGATATATCACCCGAAATGCAAGTTTTAGACTCTGCCAAGAACTTTAGAATGGCCAAACGTGCAGGGTGCGATACTGCTTTTGCAAATTGGGCCAAATCTTGTAACGAATCATCAAATACTTCTGACTTATTCATTTTCAACTTATTACTAATGTCGCAAACATACGATACTGTGTTACAAAAAACAAACATTTAATACTGATTTATATCATATAATGCACATCCATGCATTTTATCGGATTTTTCTGAAAATGTATTGAGTGTAAGAATGGTATTATAACAATTTCATTCTTACAGTGTGCAGTCTTTAGTGGGGTATGCACCTAACTCCAAAATTTCGTACTCTTGCTCCAGAGTATTTATAATCAAAACTCGATTTCGAAGCAAACGCCCCTTCCCAGTAAGAATTTTCAGTACTTCAGAAACCTCTATGGATGCTACTAGTGCTGGAGTAAAGGATGGATTTCCGAGTTCCTGCTCAATGCCTTTGTTTTGGCTAGTATGGTATATATAGTTTAATGTATTATCATTAGGAAAAATAGTAGTTACCTGCCCATACCACCCTGCAATTGCCCCATGCACCATCGGAGTATGGTTTATTGCAGCATATTTCTGCAGAATAAAACGCGAAACAACACTGTCGAGGGCATCGCAAATTACATCGAAACCTTTTGTAATTTCCCCGGCATTACTCTCATCTAAGAAGACTTGCAACGCATTTAACTTAATGTCTGGATTTATTATTGCAACATGCTTCTTCGCTGCAAAAGCCTTTGATTCTCCTATATTCATGCTATGAGAAAACAGTTGTCTATTGAGGTTCGTTTCATCAAACGTATCGGCATCAACAGCAGTAATAAGTCCTACTCCCAATCGGGCAAGTTGTTCAACAATGTGCCCGCCAAGTCCCCCACAACCTACAACCAGAACTTTTTTTTCGCGCAAGGAGAGATTTTCCTCGTGCGAAAGCATGTTCTCATTTTTTAAATATCGTTTCTGCATATTCCTGAAAATTTGGCTTAAACTATCAATTCTAAATTAGCCTCCACCTACCGGAGGAAATATGCTAACCGTGTCCCCATCTTTAAGAGACTGGTCAAATGCACAATCTCTTCCATTAACAAACAGAATGGCAACTTCGGTAGCAGGGATGTTGAGTTTTTCAAAAATATCTGCAGGGGTTGCTGCGTCTAAGAAATTTATCAGTTGCTCTTTTTCTCTTCCTTCACGTAAAGTTGCAAATAGTTTTACTTTAACTTGCATAACATTATTGGCATAATTTAGAGTGTAGAGATTACAATGTACTCAATCAATTTTAAATAGTTCAAATACAAAACACAAATTTTCTGGCCCACAAACAGTCGGCACAGCTGGGTTCTAATCCATCGCAGTCAAAGTCTGTGTTGTGAATAAGGCTACAGCCCTCAACCAAATCGCAATCGGGGCATGACGGGTAATGGTTGTTATAAATTCTTTTTCGAAATCCTACATAATTTGCCCCAGTCCATATATTCGAGAGTGATCTATCTGCAATATTGCCAAAACTGAATTGTTTTAGGGTTTTAGAACGTCCAAATACAACTTCGCTGCCCTCGTGGCTAAATCGGTAGCAAGGCACCACCTCGCCTCTGGATGTGATATACGTTGCATTACCGTAAACAAATGCGCAACCCCTCTCTGTCTTTAATTCTGTTTCAGGGAAATGAACCCGTAAGCCTCGCTTGAAGGAATAGTTACGGATTTTATGGAAGAGCTGCTTAAGCCGGATGTTGTCATAACGCTGATATAGAATATCATCGGCTTGAACTGGATGCTGTGGTAATAGGTGAGAAATAATCAGGTTGTGAATTCTTTTCTCCGCAAGTATATCCATCAGCGGAAAAATATCCTGAATATTCAACTTTGAGGCCACAAATTGAATGTCCAGTCTTGGCGTTTCTAAATTATTTTCTTGCTTTAGCATGTTTATGAAATCAATCGAGGATATTAAATCGGCAAATGACACGCCTCTACCCTGAATCATTTGTTGCTCCATGCCATCAATTGAAATAACCACGAGGCTAATCCCCGCAAGTATATCTCGGTTGAGTTTTTCTCTAATTAGTGTTCCGTTTGTAGTAACCCAAACCTGCTTGCCCTGAAAAAAATCAACAGTTTGCTGAAGGTATGGTGAAAGCAAGGGTTCCCCCATACCGCCAAGTACGATTGTTTCGACTGACTTTATTTCTTTGATTTGGGTTAGGGCTTGCATCCATATATCTTTTTGCATATCAAGAGGATTTTCAACCCATTGATGCCGATAGCAGATGCTGCAGCTGAGGTTACAGCAATCGGTAAGTTCAATGTATACTTTCTTGAGCAGATACTCCATTTATTGATTTTTCCGGGTTGAAAATCGCACATTGTTTAACCTAAAAACAACAGCAGCCCTTAGGGTTGCTGTTGCTAAAGTGTAAATACCTAAAAAGAAAGGCCCAATGAATTTAGTTTTTCTTTTGTGGGAATACCTTTTTCATCCCAGCCTCTTGCCTTGTAGTACAATGGTAAAAGTTCTGCCAACCCACTTTTCTGCCCTTTTGAAGGGCCTCCTTGTATTGCATCCTCCATCAACCGTTTAGGTAGTTTATCTTCCGATGGATCGATACCTGCTTTCAAATTCCATACCCGCTCCAGGTTCCAAATTCGATCACCAGCCTCAAGAATATCGGCAGCAGTGTGTTTCTTGCCCGTTACGGCAGTAAACATATCGGCATAATCATCGGCTGTAAGAGCAAACGAGGTGAACAAGCATAGTCCGCAGGAATCGATAAAAGCAGTAAGATCCTGAAAAATCTTAACCCATTCGGGTTTCCCGTTTAGTTCAGTTCTGTCCAGTTTCTCTGGTAATCCTAGAATTTCAGGGGAGATCAGATACCCCCTTACATGGCATCCTCCGCGGTTAGATGTAGCATACTGTAACCCTTGCCCTTGTATACCCCGTGGATCATAGGCTGGTAGTTCTTGTTTTTTTACGCTCATGGATAATTCTGGGTGTCCGTATGCCTCTGCAAGACGATACGATCCCTCGGCCATTTTGCTGGCCAATTTACCATCACGACGTCCAAGTTTCTTAACCCACTCCACCATACTGTCGCTATCGCCAAATTTTAAACCAAGACCATCCAGTTCATCATCCTTGATATAGCCTTTTTGGTAAAGTTCCATAGCTGTGGCAATGGTTACCCCTGCCGAAATAGTGTCGAGCCCCATTTCGTTTGACCAGAAGTTGGCTTTAATGGCCGCTTTTAAATCCGAAGAACCGCAAGCTCCACTGAAAGCCCATACACTTTCGTATTCTGGACCACCAGTTTCAATATCGTCGGCTTTAACGTAACGACCACAGGCAATTGGGCACCCAAAGCAAGCCTCGCGCTTGATAAGGTATTTTTCAGACATGGCTTCACCGCTTACCTCTTCAGCCTTATCGAAGTATGATTCTTGAAAGTTTTTGGTTGGAAACACACCCGCTTCGTTAATTATATTCACCAACACATTGGTGCCATAAGTAGGTAACCCCGATCCAGTAACCCCATTGTCCTTAATTTGTCCTCTACCTTTTTTAACAACCTCTTTAAGAGCATCAGGATCGGCTACTGTCGGTTTATAACTTCCCTTAATCACTATGGCTTTTAGGTTTTTACTACCCACAACAGCACCTACTCCAGAACGGCCTGCAGCACGATTTAGGTCGTTCATCACTGCGGCAATTTTCGACAAGTTTTCGCCGGCAGGTCCAATGCAAAGCACCTTGGCTTTTTCAGGGGCAATCTTCATGAGTTCATTGGTTGTTTCGATGGTGGTTTTGCCCCATAAGCCAGAGGCATCGCGGAACTCAATTTTGTCATCCTCAATAAATATTGAAGTTGGCTTGTTGGCCTTGCCCTCAATTACCATGGCATCATAACCAGCAAACTTCATCTCCGCACCCCAGTATCCGCCTGAATTTGAACTGGCGATAGTGCCTGTTAGCGGCGATTTGGTCACCACCATGTACCTTCCTCCCGCAGGAGTTGGAGTGCCTGTCATTGGTCCCGTGGCAATTATCACCTTGTTTTTGGGGTCAAACGCATCGATGTTTGGATCTACCTCGTCAAAAAATATTTTCGATCCAAATCCGCGTCCCCCTATAAATTTTATTGCCTCTTCATGGTTCAACTCCTCGAATCTGTAACTAAGATTCGTAAGGTCAATCCTTAAGATTTTTCCACTGTATCCGTACATATTCTAGTTTTTTTAATTAGTATTAAATGATTTTGTTTCTTATATTCAATTAGCAAGCCAAACAATATAATATATTGATATACTTAATACTATAATTAAGTTTATTGTAAATCCAGATCGATAAGCGAAAAAAGTGTTTGGAAATTGAACAGATTTCCCCTATCTTTATGTTCAATATTTTTACACTGAAAAGAATGCGAACTGCAAATGATTGCATATTAACCGATAATGGAGCAATGCCTAAGTTTGAAATATCTTTTTTAAAATATAGAAGAGTATGAATAACAAGAACGCTACAAAAAAAGAGATTATACGAAAATCGCATCAGCGATGCGAAAAATACGGGGTAAACAAAGAACAAGTCTTTCCTAGTATTATCCTAAATGATAATGAGGTTTCAAGCCATCTGCTCCAAAACGAATATTTACTCAGAATAGCATCGCCATTCATTGATATTATTTACAATGCAGTGGCCAACTCTGGCTTCTTTATCCTTCTCACCGATAATAAGGGATGCATTCTCCGATCGGTTGGGGATTCGGATATAATTGCCGAATCGGAGAAGTTAAACATGGTGGTGGGAGCATATATGAACGAGGAGAGCATAGGAACCAACGCAATGGGAACTGCCATCAGCGAGAACCAACCTATTCAGGTAACTGCAGCGGAGCATTTTATTTCGGCATACCATAGATGGACCTGTTCGGCGGCGCCCATTCATAATAGCAAAGATGAAATTATTGGAACGCTCAACCTTACTGGTGAAAGCCATTTAGTACACCCTCATACTCTTGGATTGGTGGTAGCTGCAGTTCAAGCAATTAAAAACCAAATAATTGCCGACAACGCCATGGAACGGGTTAATGAAACTTTCTTTTACATGGAATCTATCATAGAATCGGTTTCTTCGGGCATTATTGCAATTGATAATTTTGGTAAAATTAAAACCATTAATAATTGGGCCGCAACCATGCTCAGTTTAAAAAAAGATAAGTCCATCGATATTTCCATTAATAAAGTTCTTCCTTCTTGGAAAGATATTTTTGGGCGGCTTGCCAGTGGTGAAACTTATACAGATACGGACACTGCATTCATAGTTAATGGAACGAAAGAACGGTTTGATTTGAGCGCATATCCCATCCTCGATGCAAAACATAAAATAATAGGAATCGTAATGGTAATTAAAGTATTGCAAAAGATTTACAATCTAGTAAACAAATACACAGGCATGCTGGCTTACTACACTTTCGAGGATATTATTGGCAATAGCCCCGAATTTAGACAGGTTATTGAGCATGCCATGCAAATATCAGAATCGACATCGACAGTACTTTTAATGGGTGAAAGCGGCACTGGCAAAGAATTGATAGCCCAGAGTATACACAACGCCAGTTCAAGGCGAAACTCGGTATTTATTGCTGTTAATTGTGGCGCTTTACCCAAAAGTCTTATTGAAAGTGAGTTGTTTGGCTACGAAGAGGGCGCTTTCACTGATTCGAAAAAAGGTGGCTATGCCGGAAAATTCGAACTAGCCAATGGGGGAACAATCTTTTTGGACGAAATAGGTGAAATGCCACTTGATATGCAGGTAAATTTGTTGAGAGTGTTGCAGGAGGGTTACGTTACACGGGTAGGTGGTTCCAAGAATATTCCGGTTAATGTAAGAGTAATTGCAGCCACAAAGAAGAATCTTATTGAGGAGGTGCAAAAAGGCACCTTTCGCGAGGATCTTTTTTATAGGCTCAGCGTCATACCTTTGTTTATTCCGCCATTACGGAAACGGGGCAATGATAAAAACATCCTTTTTGAATATTTTCTAAAAATTAAAGCTCAGAAGTTAAACAAGCAGATTCCGGCTATATCCAATCAACTTTTGGAAAAGATTGCAAACTATGAGTGGCCTGGAAATGTAAGAGAACTGGAAAACTTTGTTGAAAACATTGTAAATTTTAATGGTGCTAGCAGCTACGATATTACAAATCAGTCAGCAAGCAGTGAAATAAATTCAGAAGCGCATATAGCTTACCGCAACAGTTACGAGTTAAAAAGAGGTGCGGATTTTTCGCTTGAGGAGCTGGAAAAGCAGACTATTAAAGAGTATATTACTAGTTTAAAAGGTAATATGTCGCAGGTAAGTCGCAAACTAGGCATTAGCCGAACGACATTGTACTCCAAAATGAGAAAATATAATATCAAGGCAAGTTAGCACTATATAGATAGGTTTAATTATCGAAAACTAGTTGTATATAGTAAAAACTTCGTGTCGAGCATTTGAAAAGCAATCGTTAAGGTGTTTATCAACATAAATTAAAACGACTGCTTTTCAATTGCTAAATAAGTGATTATGGGCTAAAATATCCAGTTAAATAAAAAGCCAACTACCATAATACCGCCTCCAACAATACCAACAAAAGTCAATATTAGTCGAATGGTCAAAACCTTTCTTAAAATAATTATCTCGGGTAAAGAAAGGCCTATTACCGACATCATAAATGCCAGTGCAGTTCCAAGCGATGCACCCTTCTCAATTAATACCGAAACAATAGGAACAATGCCTGCAGCATTGGAATACAATGGAATTCCTACAAGTATTGATAATGGCACTGAATACCAAGCCGATTTTCCCATTAAGCTAGCCATAAAATCCTCAGGAACATAGCCGTGCGCACCTGCTCCAACGGCAATGCCCAGCGCAACATAAATCCATACCTTACCAACAATTTCCTTAACGGCAGCATATCCTTGATTAATTCGGTTGGCAAATGTTAATTGCTTTTCGTCTAATCCGCTATTTTCAACTTTTGTTTGATAAACCCAAGGTTCTACCCATTTCTCAAGTTTTAGCAATCCAATTACCCAACCCGAAATTATTGCTATAATAAGACCTGTCCCAATGTATATTGCGGCCACCTTCCATCCAAACATTCCATAAAGAAGCACCACGGCAACCTCGTTAATCATTGGAGCTGCAATCAAAAACGAGAATGTTACACCAAGCGGAACTCCAGACTCAACAAAACCTAGAAACAAAGGAATCGCAGAGCAAGAACAGAATGGCGTTACAATGCCCAAACAGGCAGCCATTACATTTCCTGTAAAAGTCTTTTTACCTTCTAACGCCTTTCGAGTTCGTTCTGGGGTGAAGAAAGTGCGAATAATTCCTACTAAGAAAATGATTAGCGTAAGCAGTAAAATTACTTTCGGAAACTCGTAAATGAAAAAGCGAAGAGTTTCTGTTAGATGAGTTCCCTTTGTCAGCCCAAAAACAGAAAGAACCAGCCAATCCGTAATGGGCTGAAGGTAATGATACACCAAATACCAAACAGGCAATAGTACCAACGGAAACCAAACCGAACTATAAAATTTCTTCATACCGATATATCAAAAAAATACTCTAATAATGTAGTAAATACCAATTGCTATGAATAGCAACGCAATCATCCTCCTAAACCATATTTCGAAGGTTTTAACCCTGTGATACAAGCCACCTATGCCAGATACCGTATAGGCTAGCACCCACGAGAAAATAATCACTGGAATTCCTGTAGCAATGGCAAAAACAATTGGCAAGTACAGTCCCGATGCGCTGCTTACCGACATTGGAACAAGCATCCCAAAGAAAAGAACTCCGCTATACGGACAAAATGCTAGGGCAAAAACAACTCCCAGCAAAATAGCATCGTAAGAGTTCCACGTGGTTTTATTCTGCATTCGGGTAGACAACCTATTCATTGCAGGGAATTGTAACTTGATAAAGTCGAGCATAAATAAGCCGATTACAATAAGCAGTGGCCCTATTATCTTCTCGCCATATCGCTGAAAAAATCCAGAAAACTTAAGTTGATCTACCCCAAAGAAAATAATCAACGGTATTGCTGTATAGGTAATCGCTCGTCCTAAAGTATATAAGATTCCATTGAAGAATACTCTGTGCTTATTCTCAATATCTCTACTAATAAAGCCCACTGCGGTTATGTTTGTTGCTAACGGGCAAGGACTAATTGCTGTCATCAACCCAAGCAAAAATGCAGAGAACCAAGGAGCCGAACTGCTATCGATAAGCGAACTAAGTAAACCCTCCATCTTATTGTCAGTTTGTCAAATTAGAGCAACTTGTCAATTTTCTCCTTCATAATTTGCTTAAACTTATCGGGATTGCTGCGGGCATTCATAAAACCATCGTTGGTAATATTTATTTTCTGATCGCCGCAAACTATTAGTAAGGTTTGTCCCGAAATACCTAATTTTTCGGCTATTGCTTTGCTGCTATCGTCATCTAAATTGATAGATTGAAAAGATATTTTGCCAGATTTCAGCTGTTCAGCATAAAGTGTTTCAATGTTTTTCTGGGCTTCGGCCTCTACGGTTTTACAGGTAACACATCTACTTGTAAAATGAAAATAGTAAACTTCGATATTTCCAGAAGTAAACGCAGTTTTATTCTTAGCATCGCCCTGTGCTTTACACGAAGTACTCATTAAAACTGTAAATAGAATAGATAGAAAGTATAGATTTCTCATACTGTTTATTCCTTATTTCTTCTCAATTAGACTTTTAATTTCGGATATATTTGGAAGGCGGCCACTCAAAACAACCTTTCCATCAATAACCAATGCTGGAGTATGCATAATTCCGTAACTCATAATTTTGACAATATCCTCCACCTTCTCGATGTTTGCATCTACTCCAAGATCAGCAACCGCTTCGCGGGCTAACTTTTCTAGTGCCTTGCACTTTGGGCACCCAGTGCCTAATACTTTAATTTCCATATTGCTACTTTTTAAGGTTTATTGTTTGAATATTGAACAGGAAATGTTGAATGAATATTTTCGTTGTTTTCACTTCTTCATTCACAAATCGATGTTCTTTGTTCTTTATTTCTCTTCTCAAAGAATTCACCAAACAGAAGTTTTGCCTCATCCCAATTCTCCCTTCTGATGCAATACTTAATTTTTGGAGGATTAAACTCGCCCTGAATTAAACCTGCATCGCGCAACTCACTTAAATGCTGCGACAAAGTACTGCGGGCAATTGGCAAATCGTCCACTATATCACCACTATAGCAGCAGCTCTGGCCTGCAAGTATCTCAAGGATTTGAATTCGAACAGGGTGACTTAATGCCTTGGCGTAGCGGGCAATCTTCTCCTGTCCCTCGGTGTATTTCTTTTTCGTCATTTCATCAATAAATATTTCGCAATATTACGAAATATTTCTATTTCGTCGAAACACGAAATAATGAATGAAAAAATAATGGGAGATAACTTGAAAAACTCTCCATCACGCCAAAATCCATTAAATAAATTAGTATGTGATTTTTCGGGTAATTTTATGCTCCAACTTTTTATTCTTCACCTTATTGTTGGAGGTAACGGTACACTGGTAGGTGAGTTTTTCAACCCAGTTCCCATAGGAATCGAAATTATACTCATAATAATAACCTTGCTCCATTTTTGAATCGGGAAGGGTTTCTAGCATTATATCACCATTCGGATAATACTCGCGTTTTAACGATGACTTTGGTGGTTGCTTAGTATAATCGAGAGGATAGATATGCGCAGCAATAAACTGTTCAGTACTCCTAAGAACCATTACCCTTAACGAATTGTTTGCCGGAACATAAATTAAGCGTTCAATATTGGTAAATACACCCGACTCATTAAAAATTCTAAGTTCCTTTATTCTTCCAAGGCTGTCACAATCAACCTGGGCATACTGTTTTTTTACTTTTTCGTAGAAAAACTGAATATCCTTTAAGTATCCTGTGGTATCGCTATATTTAAACAGCACCTCCTCGGTAGTCCAGCCCTTATAGTTAATGAACTGACGCATAAACCTCCTGGTTGGTTCTCCTTTGATATTGTAATCCCAGTTAATTTCGTACTGAACACCTCCTGCGCTATTGTACTTGATCTCCGAAATTATTTTTCCCAGCGAATTATATTTCTTTACAATCCGAAACGTAGGGGCTTTCTCACTCTTTATAGCCAAAACCTCGTGAGTTTCCTCTACACAACTAAAGTTAGCCCCTCTCGAAGCAGGAATTTGTGTACTCAAGTAAACATCAACAACAGGTTGCGCCATCAAGCCGCAACTCAAACAGAAAAACGTCAGAAGTATTGATATCTTTGATAATAAGAGCATAAAACATATAAAATTACCGGGTAAAGATAACTATTTAGAGGTCATCTTCTACGCAAAACCTATTTAGGAGAAAGTCTTAATTTGATTATTTTTGAACATTTCTAACTAATTATGATTCCCGCTGGATGTGTAGAAAGATGTCGTGGTTGTAAGCATCGCGAATGGAGCATGGACGAAAGCCTTGCTCAGAAGTACAGTTTTCTTAAAGCAAAATTATATCCTTGGAGCAACATATTGGAGGATGTACAATCTGTTGACAATGGTAAACGCTGGAACTATAGATCGAAAACAACGCTAAGTACTTATTTCGATGGTTTTGAATGGCGATTTGGGATGTGGTCGCGCGATGAGCTAATACCAATTCCAGATTGTCCAATTCACTCTTCAAGTGTAAATAAAGCATTAGAACTGATTCGTTTAAACATTCCTAAAGCAAGAAGTTTTCAACTTGCTTACATTGTTCTATCCGGGGCACAACTAGTTTTGGTTATAAAATCGAAACAAATACCCGATTTTGGATGGTTAACCAACAATCTAAAATCGGAACTTACCACGCTTGGCATTGAAGGTTTTTGGGTACATCTAAATCCATCGGCAGGAAAGCGAATCTTCGAAAAGATAGGATGGCACTTGATATGGGGCAATGCTCACTCAATTGATTACAATGGATTGATATATGGCCCAGCAGCATTCCAACAACTTATTCCTGAACTCTACAATCAATCACTACTTGAGGCAAAAAACTTCTTCGATATAAATAAAAACAACGCGGTTGTCGACCTATACTGTGGCACTGGAAATTCAATAAAGCAATGGCTGAATGCTAAGGCCTCGGTTTTAGGGATTGAACTTGGTGGCGATGCGGTTGAATGCGCAAAAATCAATGTACCTCGGGCAGAAATTCTGCGAGGAGCATGCCGACAAAGAGTCCCACAAATTGAGAGTTGGTCTGTTGAACAAAAAAAATTAGGGAAACAATTGCTTTTGTATGCAAACCCACCCAGAACAGGACTTGAGCAAGAGGTACTTACATGGATTGCAAAAAACGGAAAACCTTCAAAAATTGCTTACCTCTCATGCAGTCCTGGAACTCTATCTAAAAATATTTTAATGCTAACACAGCATGGATATGAGGTAAAACGGTTAATTCCCTTCGACTTTTTTCCTCAAACAATTCATGTAGAATGCTTAGCCTTACTCGAATTGACCTCTAACTCCCAAAACACTGTTAGTCAATCCTATGATAATTTTGATGAAATTTAGATTAACAGTGACAGATATATTCCACATATTAAATAGTAAATTTGATTTCACTTAATTTTGAAGGATACAATCCCATAAAAATCACACTATGATTGGGAAAAAACTCTCGACTTTTGTAGTGGTATTAGCAACTTTTGCAAACACGGCGATAGCCTGTACCACCGCCATTATTAGTGGAAAATCAACTCCCGATGGTCGGCCTATACTTTGGAAACATCGCGATACGGATAAATTCAACAACAAGATAATATTCGAAACAGGAAATAGGTATACCTACATTGGATTAATTAACTCCGAGGATTCTCTCCACGAGGTATGGGCTGGCACCAACAGCGCAGGTTTTTCCATAATGAATGCCGCATCATATAATCTGTTGCCACCCAACGATACCGTTAAAGTTATAGATTTAGAGGGGTATATCATGAAATTGGCCTTGGCCAACTGTGCCACCATATCGGATTTTGCAAGTATGCTCGATACTCTTCCTCGTCCGTGGGGAATTTCGGCCAACTTTGGAATAATTGATGCCCGTGGAGGTGCTGGGTACTTCGAGGCTAACAACTTCAACTACTGGTTCTATGATGCCAACGATCCGCTTGTTGCACCCAATGGATATTTAGTGAGAACTAATTTTTCGGTGGTTGGAAGAGAGAATGAGGGTTTAGGATACAACCGGTACAACACTGCGCAAAGTATTCTATCCGAAGCGTTATTCCAAAATGGATTAACACCAGAGTTTTTTTTGCACAATGCATCGCTCTGCCTTCGTCATGATTTAACAAAAACAAACCTCTACAATGAATTTGACAAAGAAAACTTTGAAAATAGAGTATACCCAATTCGCGATTTCATTGTGAGATACGCCTCTTCCTCTACTTTTATTGTGCAAGGAGTTAAACCAGGTGAATCACCATCTCTTACCACATCTTGGATCAAACTGGGATTTCAACCCGCCTCGGTAGCAATTCCGGTTTGGGTTGGAACAACTAACACAATCCCCCAAATTTTAACTGCACCGAATTGCGAAAATTCTACCCTTTGTAACATTACCCTTAAATTAAAAGAACAATGTTTTCCCTATATTAAATGGAATGAAGGGGAAAACTATATTTTACTCGAAAAACTTGGAAATATCAATGGAACTGGCCTTATTCAACTTATTGTTCCTTTCGATAACGAAATTATAGCCAGAACCGAAAAATTACTTGCAAAATGGCGTAAATCGGGATTTGAGGAGAATGTTGCGAAAAAATTCTACACAGAACTTGATGAGCAGATTTTATACTTTTACTCCTCCAATTTTGGCATTAAACCATGATTAGAAAAAGGCTTGTTGTTCTCACTGGCGCAGGGATCAGTGCCGAAAGCGGAATTAGAACATTCCGCGATATGGGTGGATTATGGGAAGAGTACGATGTAATGGAGGTTGCTAGCATCGATGGCTGGAAACGAAATCCTCAACTGGTGCTAAAGTTTTATAACGATCGTCGTCGTCAACTACAAAATGCGCAACCCAATTTAGCACATATTTCGCTGGCTAATGCCGAAAAAGATTTCATCGTAAATATTATCACACAAAACGTAGATAACTTGCATGAACGCGCAGGCAGTTCACGCATTCTACACCTGCACGGCGAATTGCAAAAAGCGCAATCCACGGCCGATCCCAATCACATTATTGATATTGGGTACAACGATATTAACTGGGGCGATAAATGCCCTAAGGGATATCAGCTCCGTCCGCACATAGTCTGGTTTGGCGAAGCCGTTCCGGCAATGAGCGATGCAATAAAGTTGACTCAGAGTGCTGAAATTTTTGCCGTGGTAGGAACATCGTTGAACGTATATCCTGCAGCAAGCTTGCTCGATTATGTTCCCAAAAGTTGCCCTATTTACCTGATCGACCCCAACGATGTTGGTATATTCCAAAGAAACGTAACTGTAATTAAGGAAAAAGCATCGGTTGGTGTGACTATTTTGCTAGATATGCTTAAGAACAATTAAACTGCCAAAAAACCTCCCATTTTAAGTAAACCAGTACCAATACAAATAACTATCTTTGCACTTTCATCTTAAAAGATTGATTACTAAGGTGCATTCTGCAATGAAAAAAATAATTACTGCCTGTTTAATTATAATTCTAACCATAAGTGCTAATGCACAGAATTTTAATGCAGGTTTTACGCTAGGGCTTGCGGCCACCCAGGTTGATGGCGATAGCTATGGTGGTTTTAACAAGGCTGGTCCGGTTGCAGGAATATGGATCGGGAGAAATTTCCACGACAACTGGTTTGGCCGAATGGAACTACGATATGTTCAAAAAGGTAGCTACGCAAAAACATCACAGGAATCGTCGAGTTTTTACAGAATTAGGCTGCATTACTTCGAAGTACCTTTATTTGTAGGATACCGTTTCGGGAATAGTTTTCAGGCATTGGCGGGTTTTAGTTTAGGGTATCTGGGAAAAGCAGAAGAGATGACTGACCAAGGATCCTTCCCCGACGAAAATATAGCCGCTTTTAAAAAATATGAATTTGCTGGTATTGGAGGCATCGAGTATAACTATAGCGAACGATGGGCTGTTGGCTTATTCTTCTGCTACTCCATATTTCCAATTCGGCCTTACGATAACAACATTACCTACAGATTAGACAAAGGCCAATATAATCAAGTCTTAGAATTTAATGTTCGATATAAACTTTAAGTTTACATACACTCATGCCTTTTAAAAAAATTCCTATAGCCACATTCATTATAGTAATATCGTTTTGTTCTTTATCAAAAGCATCAATAAAAGATAGTTCTTTCGTAAAGAGATTAGTTTTTAGCGTAGAGCCACAATGGGGATTTGTTGTACCCCATCATGATTATATGTCATACTTTATAGAAAAAAATATCACTGGATTCCAGGCCAACATTGGCCTGCTCACCCTTGGAACAAAGGACTGGCATCATCTTTACAACTATCCTCAAATAGGAATGGGGTTCTACTACTCAAGCCTTGGCAACGATGGAATCTATGGAAAGATGAACGCCCTTTACCTTTACGTTGATCGAAAATTTCTTCCATACCAAAACCGTTTCAATATTGGAAATCGAATTGCTTTTGGCGCTAGCTATATAACCAAGCATTACGATAAAGAGTCGAATCCTTTAAATATTGTAATTGCTACCTCAATAAATGCATTTATACAATACGACCTTATGCTTTACTACAGCATTAGCCCCAATCTTAACCTAAGGGGTTACATAGGTTTCACCCATACATCTAACGGCAGCATTAAAGATCCAAATAAAGGATTCAACATTATTACTTCGGGATTAGGTTTGCAGTACACTATTTCCAGCGAACGGCATACCGCCAGGGTTAGTCCTGATAGCTATGAGTACAGCAACTCTCACAAAATTAGCATCGGAAGCGTTTATGGATGTAAATCTATAACCAGACTTGACAATAAAGTATATCACATTGCAGGAGTTACCGGTGAATACCTTTATCAAATTAATCCTACTACACTGATTGGTGGAGAAGTTGTGGCTTACTGGGATTCATCAAATAAAGAAGAAGCCGATGCTGAAGACCAAGAATCCTTCGAAAAGATCGATTACCTCAACATCACGCTAAATCCTACTTATGCATTAAAGATGGGGCGGGTGTTATTCACATTCCAACCTGGGTTATACCTTAAGAATAGCGTTAAACCATACGGGATTGTAACAAATAAGGTTGGAATACGATACCAAATAGCACAAAAATACTACGCCTCAATCGCTATTAAGGCACATTGGCTAGCAAAAGCCGATTTCATTGAGTTTGGTTTTAGGTATAATATCCTTGATTAGCAATGATAAAAACTAAGTACATACTTCTTGTTATCCTTCCACTTTTGGCGGGCTGCAGTTTAATAGATGATTGGTCGGCTGGTAATATTGAGGTTAGAAGAATTACCATTAACAATGACCTGGTAGATATTAAGGTTAAAAACATATTCGAAATTACGCTGATACAGGATGACAGTGCATACATCGACGTAATTTGTGGAGAAAACTTCCAGTCCAAAGTCGACATACATGCTGATGGTAAATCGTTAATCATAGATCATAGTATCAATAATCGGTGGCTCCATGGCTACGATAAGGTTAAACTGGAAATTCATCTTACATTCATTCCCACAATGAATATATTTAGCCCAATAAAAATTGAAACACGGGGCATATTCAACACCAATACTTTTTACTTAGTTGATTGGGGAAGTTTCACCGAATGCAACGTGTCTATCAATGTAGATAAATTAATAGTGCAAACATCCGGTGACAACTTTGGTGAATACAACATTAAAGGAACCTCCAGGGTAACCGATATCGCGGTAAGGGGATCTACTAAGATTGATTGCTCTGAACTACAAACAGAATCGTGCAACCTGTACCATAAAAGCATTATGGACGTTTCGCTAACTGTAAGTAACAATTTTGTTGTTAACATCATTTCGTCGGGCAATGCTTACTATAGAGGAAATCCAACCGTCACACTGACAAGGAGTGGCAGTGGAAATGTATATCAAATCAACTAGCAGCAAACAACACAAATCTTCGCAAGATGCATCAATTCATTCCGTTTCAACTGGTTGAAATTGAAACCAACAACTACCACATACTCATCAGCGCAACTATCGATGAAAAACCCGTAATGCTGATTGTTGACACAGGGGCTTCTCGTTCTGTTATAGACAAAACGTATGACTCAGGAGTTAGAGTCGATGGGATAGAGGATACCATTGCGGTTGGCTTCATGTCGGATAACGTAAATATTGAAATGGCGCTACTCCCAGAACTGAAAATCGGGAATGTTAGTTTCGAAAATGTACCTGTTGCCCTAGCAGATTTAAGCGCATTACAGGACCTCTATACTAAAATTACCAGCCTAAAAGTAGCAGGTTTGCTTGGTTGTGATTTTTTGGTTCAGCATGTCGTGTCAATTAACTTCAACACAAAAAAATTTTTTCTCAGAACAAAAAAATAAATAGGTATAACCCAGAACGTTAATTTTTATAAAGATTTTCATTCATGTCAAAATTTATGCTAATTCGATTAACATGATTATTTCTCAAAAAAAGTAATATATTTGCCCGATATTTTCAGAAACAAGCAAATTATCAAATTATTAAATATTATAAACAATGCAGAATAAAGGTGCGATACGTTTTATTGCCATTGCATTAGCGCTAGTTTGCGTTTATCAGCTTTCGTTTACTTTAGTTACCAAACGAGTAGAAAAGAAAGCCAGTAAATATGCTTTGGTTGGCAACGAGGTAGATAAAAAGAAGGAAAGCCACTACCTAGATTCAGTTTCAACAGAAACCGTTTATAATTTCCTTTGGGTTCGCAAGTACAATTACAAGGAATGTAAGGAAAGGGAGATCAACCTTGGACTTGACCTTAAAGGTGGAATGAACGTTATGCTCGAGGTGTCGGTTACCGACCTTGTAAGAGTCCTCTCCGGCAACAGCAAAGATTCAGCCTTTGTAAAGGCAATGGATGTTGCTATGAAAATGCCGGGTAGCGAGCATTTCATCGACAAATTTGGGAAAGCATTCCAGCAAGTAGCCCCCAATGCACGCTTGGCCTCTATTTTTGGAACTCAGGAGCTTCGTGGACGAGTAAATTTTGACTCTTCGAACGAGGATGTGCTTAAGGTTCTAAAGGAAGAAGCAGAAAATGCTATCGATAACTCATTTAACATTCTTCGTAATCGTATCGATAAGTTTGGGGTTGCTCAACCAAACATCCAACGCATGGAAAACTCTGGCTTAATTGTTATTGAGTTACCCGGCGTAAAAGAACCTGAACGCGTTCGTAAACTTCTACAAGGAACAGCTAGTCTTGAGTTTTGGGAAACATACGAATTTGCAGATGTTTACTCAAGTTTTATTGCCGCAAACAGCAAACTTGTAGAAATCCAAGCGGCTACTGCTCCTGAAAAAGAAACTGTTACCGAATCAAAAACCACCGATTTAACAGCCAAAAAGGACAGCACTCAGGATGAGTTAATGGCTAAACTAAAAAATAGTGAAGGTAAGGATACCTCTGCTGTTGCCAATACAGATATGGCTAAGAAGTTCCCCCTTTTCACACTTCTTCGTCCTAATCTGAATGCACAAAGCCAACCTCTTGCCGGACCAATGGTTGGTATGGCTCACTATAAAGATACAGCTAGGGTGAACGAGATTCTTCGTATGGATCAAATTCGTTCACTTTTTCCAGCAGATGTAAAATTCTTATGGGGCGTAAAATCTCCAAAATGGGATAAATCCGAAAGCATATATGAACTAATCGCCATTAAGGTTACCAACCGCGATGGAAAAGCTCCTCTTGATGGTGGTGCAATAACCGATGCAAAGGATGCCTTTGGTGATCAAAAAGGTACCGCTGAGGTTGATATGGGCATGAATGCCGAAGGCGCTAGAATTTGGGCCCGTTTAACTGGAGAAAATATTGGAAAGTGTATTGCTATTGTTCTTGATAATTACGTTTACTCATACCCAAGAGTACAAACCGAAATTAAGGGTGGCCGCTCACAAATCACTGGCGACTTTACCATTAATGAGGCAAAGGACTTAGCGAACGTGCTAAAATCAGGTAAACTTCCTGCTCCAGCACATATCATTAAGGAAGAACTTGTTGGTCCTTCACTAGGTAAAGAGGCTATCAATGCTGGTATTAACTCATTCATTGCTTCGTTTATAGTTGTACTTATTTACATGATATTCTACTATAGCCGAAGCGCTGGTTTGGTTGCCGACTTTGCATTGCTAACCAACCTATTCTTCATGATGGGAGTTCTATCCTCGTTTGGAGCAACCCTAACACTCCCCGGTATTGCCGGTATCGTTCTTACCATGGGTATGGCTGTTGATGCTAACGTGCTTATATTTGAGCGTATCAGAGAAGAAATCAGGCATGGAAAAGGTTTGAGCCTTGCCATTAAGGAAGGTTTCAGCAACGCACTTTCTGCAATCATCGATGGTAACGTAACAACGTTGCTAACCGGGGTAATCCTTTACATCTTTGGTTCTGGGCCTATCCGCGGTTTTGCTACAACCCTAGTAATAGGTATTCTTACCACATTATTCTCTGGTATTTTCATTACAAGGTTAATTATTCTTTGGATGGAGAAACGTAACCTTTCACTAACTTTCTCTACCAAACTTACCGAAAATGCATTCCGCAATTTAAGAATTGACTTTATTGGAATTAGAAAGTATGGTTATATATTCTCGGTTGTAGTTATAGTTATTGCTATTGCTTCGTTATCAATTAGAGGATTGAACCCCGGCATTGACTTTGTTGGAGGCCGTTCATACATTGTCCGTTTCGAAAAACCTGTAACAACCGTTGAGGTTGCCGATCAAATGAAAAAAGTATTTGGCGAAGCACCCGAAGTAAAAACTATTGGTAGCGCAAACCAAGTTAAAATTACTACCAAATACAAAATAACTTCAAACGATCCAAACGTTGACGGTGAAGTTGATAACATGATCTACACCGGGTCAAAACCATTTATGGCCTCTAGTGTATCATTCGATGATTTCCAAAACAACTACAAGCAAAGTTCCATTAAAGTTGGACCAACCATCGCACACGATATCAAGAGAGATGCATTCATTGCTGTTATTGTTGCGCTGATTGCGATATTCTTCTATATCTTAATCCGATTCCGTTACTGGAGTTACAGTGCTGGTGCTGTTGCATCATTAGCTCACGACTCAATATTCACCCTTGGATTGTTCTCGTTGCTTTACTTCAGGGTTCCATTTAGTCTCGAAGCCGATCAATCATTTATAGCGGCAATCCTTACAATCATTGGATATTCAATCAACGATACTGTAATTATCTTCGACCGTATCCGTGAGTACATGAAACTATATCCTAAACGTACCCGCAGAGAGAATATTGACAATGCTATTAACGATACCTTAAGCCGTACGTTCTCCACTTCATTCTCAACATTAATTGTGCTAATCCCAATGTTCTTCTTCGGAGGAGAAACCATCCGTGGATTTGTATTTGCACTTACCTGTGGTATTGCAGTTGGTACATACTCATCAGTATTCGTTGCAACACCATTAGCATACGATATTGAGCAGTGGTGGGAAAGAAGAAAGGCAAAGAAAGCATAACCACTCCATAAAAAGTAAAAGGCTCAACTGAATAGTTGAGCCTTTTTATTTTTCCTGATTAATAAAAAGGGTAGAATTGCTTCTACCCTTTGTGCGATTCAGAATACTATTTTAGACTGTTTTGGTAACCTCTATTGAAACCTAAATATTGCTTTTGTTGTTGAAAATCTATAAATTTACTGCACTATTTTCCAATCTAAATTAATACCTGAATCTTGAAAATCCTTGGCTGATCAGAGCTGAGGATTTTCGTTTTATATTGATCTCAAAAGTATATAATCGTTTAATTACATCATGTTAAAAAAGATGAGTTTTAAATGAATTTAACCTTTTTTATCTCTTTATCGACCAATTAAGCCACTAGAAAACAAACGCTAAGTTATTGTGAAGTGAATAACACATAAATTTGTGGCGCATATTTCAAAGCCAAATCACCAACCGTTTTTGCAAGTTGTTAGCAAAATCTTTACTGATCAAACATATTCTTTATCGATTATTGATATTTTTGTGACATACACTAATTTTTGCATCTAAGCGTGAGCGAATTATCTGGCAGTAACATAGTGGAAACCCCACTAATGAAGCAGTATCTAAACATTAAGGCTAAGCATCCTGATGCTATTCTGCTTTTCAGGGTAGGCGATTTCTACGAAACATTTGGGGACGATGCCATAAAAGCATCCGAAATACTTGGCATTACGTTAACCCGCAGAGCAAATGGTGCTGCTCAATACGTTGAGTTAGCGGGATTTCCGCATCACGCACTCGACACATACCTGCCTAAACTTGTAAGGGCTGGACAACGAGTTGCAATTTGCGAGCAACTTGAGGATCCAAAGAAAACTAAAACCATTGTAAAACGAGGAATTACCGAATTAGTTACACCGGGAGTCTCTTACAACGACAACGTTCTAGAACGTAAGGAGAATAATTTTCTAGCTTGCGTGTATATCGAAAAAAAATTAGCAGGTATTTCATTTCTTGATATTTCTACTGGCGAATTTTATACATCCGAAGGTAGTATTGAATATGTAGATAAGTTGCTGAATAACTTCAAGCCCAAAGAAGTTTTGGTTGAACGTGCAAAGCAACGCGATTTTATTGAAATTTTTGGAACAAAGCACTACACAACAAAACTCGAGGAATGGGCATTTAATACGGATGCAGCCAAAGAAAAACTCTTAAATCATTTTAAGACCCAATCGCTTAAAGGATTTGGTATTGATAACCTCAATTTAGGAATAGTTTCGGCAGGAGCAATTCTTTACTACCTCGATATCACGCAACACCATCAAGTTGGGCATATCTCAAACATTTCACGAATTGATGAGGACAAATATGTTTGGATTGATCGGTTCACGGCCAAAAACCTTGAACTCTTTGGATCTATCAACGATAACGCTAAAACATTCATCGAGGTAATCGATAAAACAGCATCGCCAATGGGAGGCCGATTGCTAAAACGTTGGGTTGCCCTCCCCTTAAGAGACATAAATGCCATTAACGATAGACTCAACGTAGTTGAATATTTTGTTCAATTTCCAGAGGTTTCCGATCTTTTAGTTGATAAAACACAGAACATTGGAGATATTGAACGTATCATATCCAAAGCGGCAGTTGGACGAATAGCTCCAAGAGAACTAATTCAACTGAAGAATGCCCTAACTCATCTTGTTGAGATTAAAGAAACCTGTGAAAGTTCCAATGAGCCAACTCTGCAACGAATTGGCGAACAAATAAATCTTTGCACTAGGATACGCGATAGAATTGAGAAAGAAATAGTTCCAGATCCTCCTATTCAACTGAATAAGGGAAGTGTTATTGCAACAGGGTTCAACCAAGAGTTGGATGAACTGCGCGAGATAATGCACAATGGCAAGGATTATCTAATAAATCTACAACACAGGGAATCGGAACGAACAGGAATTCCTTCGCTAAAGGTAAGTTTTAACAATGTTTTTGGATACTACATTGAGGTTAGAAACACCCATAAGGAAAAGGTTCCTGCAGATTGGATCCGAAAGCAAACGCTTGTATCGGCCGAAAGATATATTACACAAGAACTAAAGGAGTATGAGGAAAAAATACTGGGCGCCGAGGAAAAAGTTGCAGAGATTGAAATGGCGTTGTACCAGAATTTAGTACATAACTTAAGCGAATACGTTGCATCAATCCAGTTAAACGCTTTTTTAATTGCACAGGTCGATTGTTTGCTATCGTTTGCAATGTGTGCCAATCAGTTTAAGTACTCCAAACCTGAGGTCAATTTAAACGATACTATTGATATAAAACTAGGCCGACATCCAGTAATTGAGCGGATGCTTCCCGCCGGAGAGGAATATATTGCAAATGATGTATTCCTTGATACGTCAGAACAACAAATAATAATTATTACTGGACCTAACATGGCCGGTAAATCGGCCTTGCTAAGACAAACAGCCCTTATTGTACTCATGGCCCAAATTGGATCGTTTGTTCCTGCCCAATCGGCCAATATTGGGATTGTTGATAAAATATTTACCCGCGTTGGGGCATCGGATAACCTATCGCAAGGTGAATCAACCTTTATGGTTGAAATGCAGGAGGCGGCAAGCATTCTTAACAACCTATCGAATAGAAGTTTAATTCTGCTTGATGAAATTGGGCGAGGAACCTCAACCTACGATGGTATTTCCATTGCCTGGGCAATAGTGGAGTACTTGCACGAACACCCAAACTCAAGGGCAAAAACTCTATTTGCAACGCACTACCACGAGTTAAACGAGATGGAATCGACCTTTAACCGGGTTAAGAATTACAATGTTTCCATCAAGGAACTGGACAACACTGTGATTTTTCTCCGTAAATTAGTCCGTGGTGGAAGCGAGCATAGCTTTGGTATTCACGTTGCCAGAATGGCCGGAATGCCTCCTAGCGTTATTAAACGCGCCAACGAGATACTTGCCGAACTTGAAAAATCGCAGCAAAATCAAACACTCCAAAGACCCGTAGCCGATATTGGAACGAATAGAGAAGGCTATCAACTAAGTTTCTTTCAGCTGGAGGATCCTGTGCTAAAGCAAATTCGAGATCAGATAAAAAGGCTCGACGTTAATAACCTAACTCCTATTGAGGCTCTGAATAAGTTGAACGAGATAAAAAGATTGACAGGACTTTAATAAGTAACTTATTGCAGCACTTTATTTAACTCCGATCTTTCAGCATCTCGCATTCTCACTCAACCACAATCTCATCGGCAAAAAGCCACGATGGAGAGCCTGCGGCTGGGTGCCAGCCGGGACAGTTGCCTATACTGTGAGCAACCATCTTTAAGTAACGACAAGTTACACCGTTTAAATTGGCTGAAAAATCGTGGCGGAACATTCCTTCGTTTTCGGGTTTTACCTGCGAGTCAATTGTTGCAATTGCTGTGTAGTTGTTGCCATCGGCAGAGGCAAAAAACTCAACCTGTTTCGGAGCAAATATCCACGATGGGTTGGATTGAAAGAATCCAACAGAAACGGAGTTTACAGTTTGGGCTTCGCCCAAATCTATCACAGCGGTCATATCGCACCCCTGAACTGCCTGCCAAATACCATCATTGTATGAACCAGTTCCTTTTCGACCATCAACCAGGGCCTGCAAGCCTCCACCCATATACTTTTGGGCGGGTGTAAATCCTAACTCAATACTTTTCCCTGTCGATTTCGATAGTACAAGACCACAACTAAAAACTTCGCCAACTTTATTGCCATCAATAAATGCTGCAGCATTAATGGTTGTGGATTTTGTAACGGTAAATGGTTGGGAGTATTTAATCGATTTTGTAGTTGGTTCGGTTCCTTCGGTAGTATAGTAAACTTCTAGGTTCTTCTGTCCTCGCTCAATGCTTACGGTGATCGATTTGAGGTCGTTGGAGAGCTGGCTATTAATTTTCACAGCACTTTGCTCGAATCCATAGTTAACGCCCATACTAGTTAATCGGCCATAATGTGAGCGCACGCGTTTTATGAACTGCTCATAGTTTCGCTCCTCAGGACTTGTCCACAAAACCTCACTAATAGCCAATATACGCGGAAATAGTTTTGAATCGACAGTTTCTTGGGGTGCCCTCTCGCTCCACATATTGCATTCACCACCCATTATCAAATCTTCTTGCTCAGCGTTGATTCCATCGGGGATTGGATTAAATGAATATACCTTCTGCAAGTCGATAACTTCCACTGGATAATCGAAGTAGCAATGGCTGGTTGGCGATACAATTACTGGCGCACCAGCAGTAACAGAGGCTTCGGCTCTATCAATTCCGCGCCAAGCCTGTACTGTTGCATTGTGCGGACGACCGCCGTCCAGAATCTCATCCCAACCTATAATTTTTCTGTTTTTTGTTTCTAAGAACTGGGCTATTCTGCTTATAAAGTATCGCTGTAATTCCTCGTAATCGTGTAACTTTTGTTTCTTAAGTTGATGCTGACATTTTGGGCAATTCTCCCAGCGGTACTTTGGGGCCTCATCGCCACCAATATGGATGTATGGAAATGGGAACAGTTCAACAATCTCGGTTAGCAAATCCTGCAAGAAGAGGTAAGTTGAATCGTTTCCTGCACAGTAAATGTCCTTGAAAACGCCCCAGCTGGTTTCGACTTTTAATGGTTTTCCTGTGCACGAGAATTGAGGATAAGCGGCAAGAGCGGCAACCGAGTGCCCGGGCATCTCAATTTCGGGAACAATGTTTACGTGTCGTTCTGCAGCATAGGCAACCACTTCGCGAATATCGTCCTGAGTGTAGTATCCACCATAGTTTGTGCCATCGGCTAACTGGCGCCAAGCACCAACCTCTGTTAACCTTGGATATTTCTTTATTTCGATACGCCATCCCTGGTCATCGGTCAAGTGCCAATGTAGAATATTCATCTTATGGTAAGCCAATAAATCGATATAGCGTTTCACAAAATCCTTGGTCATAAAATGACGGCAGCAATCTAAGTTTAGTCCACGCCACGCGAATTTTGGCTTATCAACAATCTGCACATTTGGAATTGATATTTTGCTGTACTTTGAATCGGCATTTTCAAAATCGGCTGGCATTAACTGACGCAACGTTTGAACAGCATAGAAATATCCCGAACCAGAATTTGCTTGAATTACAATACCATTTTTAGAAACAGATAACTTGTAACCCTCACTACCCAACGAATCGTTAAGTTCAACTCTACTAAAGTAGATATCTCTACTGGTTGCAGATGAGTTTACAACTTCTGACAACTCCAACTCAATCCCTTTGACTTTAAGCATCTCCAGAAAGTACTTGGCAACCTTAAGTGCAGCACTATCAGTTTTATCAACAACAATTTTTGTAGATTTACTTAACTTGAAAGTTCCCTGCTCCTGAATCAATTGAATGGGTGCTGGAATAATATTTATCTCTTGCTGTTTGCAGGATAAAAGTGCTATGCCAAGCAAAATTGGAAGGATTATGCGTTTCATCGCTTATGTTTAGTTTGTTTAGATGGAATGAACTTGTAACCCTAAATTTAATAAATGTTTACAAGATTTTTCGTTTGAGATTTTAAATATGACGTTGCATATATGCTTGCATTCGTTTACAGGGAAAATTCTCAGAGCGTTGGAACAATAGTTACTTGGATGTAAACGAATAACGAATTAAAAAATATGTTACCTTTAACCTCAAATCTCTAAAACCATTATTTATGAAAAAACTAATTTTACTAGTAGTTACAGTATTTATTGGCTACACCCTCAATGCTCAGGAAATATTTTTTCCATCAAAAGAAGGAACTGTTCTGGTTTACAAAAACTTCGATAAAAAAGATAAGGTAACCGGCATTGTTAAGTACACCATCAAAAGCCTAAAAGTTTCGGGCGAGGATATGGATATCACTTACCTCTGCGAGGTTAATGATGCAAAAGACAAAGCCATTTACAACGAGGAAATTACCATTAAGAAAAGAGGCGACAAAATGTTCTTTGACATGAGTAACTACATGAGCAAAGCTGCATTCCAACAAAACGGACAAATTCCCGCCGAACTTCAAGTTACAGGAAATAACCTCGAAGTACCCAACAATCCAAATCCTGGACAAACCCTTCCCGATGCTTCTGTAGAAATGGCATTAAAAATGGGATTTATGACCATGAAAACATCCGTTGTAGTTACCAACCGCAAGGTTGAATCAATTGAGGATATAACAGTTACAGCAGGAACATTTAAAGCCTACAAATTCTCGTCCAATGTAAACACAGTTGCCATGGGAATCAAGGCAAACGCCTCCTCAAACGAATGGTACGCAAAGGGTATAGGTGTTGTTAAATCAATCAGTTTAGACAACAAAGGCGAAAAACTATCATCGATGGAACTTGTCGAAGTCCGAAAATAAATACTGGATATATAATTGAAAAAGGATTGTCAGATACTGACAATCCTTTTTTTGTTTAGGCTATATATTGATTTTGGAAAGGGTGACGTGGACACGGATACTACTTTCTTAGTCTATTAAACCTATCATCAATTTTCATCCAGTAAATATCTGAGTTTCCGTTTCCTGGCAATATCCTTCTTTTTGCGATTGAACCTAGGCTCCAACTAGATTGTAGATCGCTAAATTTTATTGTTTTTGCGGCAGAAGCAAAGAAAAGGATTTTACCATCGGGCGATGTTGAAATGCTGATAGCGTTTGGACAAGGTAGATTAAGTTCCTTAACCAAATCTATTCCCTCAGTCCAAGTATCATCGGCATTATGGAAAAAGAGCATATAGGTTGCACTCCGCATATTGGTTGAATCGCGTTCCGATACGCAACCAATTAAGTAACTATCATCAGGAGCTATACATGCATTGAAAATTGTTCCCTTACCGTTTACGGGTGCTGGCAGCACAATTGGATCCTGGTAAACACCATTTATCAATTTAGATCGGAGAATTTGCGATGTCTTTGTTTTTGCATCAGTTCTACAAAAATAAAGCGTACCATCATTGGTTAACGAGGGATAAAACTCCTCTTGTCCATTAATACTCTCTGGCAAAGGATTGGCTTCACTCCAGAAGCCATCTGCATTTCGGCTTGCAACCCAGATATTCTGATTATTCCATCCAGGCTTTCGAATCTCGCCTTCGCGAGGTTTGGTAGATAGGAAAAAGATTTTACTACCATCGATTGATAGTGCCGGCTCGGCAAAGAAACACATTGTATCCCTTGCAAAAGGAGCAACAACAGGTTCCTGCCACACGTCATTAACCTTTTTGGTCATCATAATTGTATTCCAATCGCCCTGAAAAAGCGAATAGTAAATCTCATTCCCGTCCATTGTTATAGCGATATCGCGCTCATACATTCCTGTGGAAACAAACCCCGGAGCAAATAATTTTGGAGTTAATTCTGGCCGATCTATTTTGTTCTCAGATTGTCCATACACCATTGTTGAACTGATTACAGCGAAAATAGGAGCAATGAAATAAAGCGACACAAAACGTTTCATATGTGAGATCTTTAAATTATTGATCAATAATATTTACATTTTATAAATCTTTATCAAAATGAACGAAACACCCATGATATGAAAAATACAACACATGGGTGCTTCTAAAGGTTAAAGGGTCTAGAATGGCCATTCCACAAATAAGATACATTAAGTGGATTTTACCCTATCATCAATAAAAAAGTCGGATTAAAACCCGACTTCGTAGCAATATTCTCAAAATGTCTCATTAATCTTGGTTTCAATCTTACTCTTAACCATTTCTATCAATGAATCCAACTCGTAATCGGCAGGGTTTATTGGGGGTAAAAAACTAACCCTAATGGGTGTTCCCGGTCTTGGAACTTTTGATCCACGAGGAAACGCTTTAAATGCTCCAGAAATGGCAACCGGAACAACCGGAACATTCAACTCACGGCTTAGTATAGCAAATGTTTTCTTGAAATCGCCCAATTCGCCAGTATGAGTCCTTGTGCCTTCAGGGAAAAGAATGATTTTTTTACCGCTCTTAAGAACTTCTGCTAATTTTTGAATTGACTCCTTCAAGTCTTTATCAATATCCATTACAATAACATTGTTCTTACTAGCCATGAACCTTGTAATCCAGTTGTTTACGTGTTTCTTCTTGGCATAAAAATAGGTTGATCGGAATGTTTTGCGCTTAATAAAAGATGCGACAAGCAGTCCGTCCAAATAACTTTGATGGTTTGGCGCAATAATACAAGGGCCTTCGGGTATATTCTCAGTCCCCTCACTCTTGAATTTAAAGTAGATTTTAAAGAATCCTTTTGATATGTTTTTGATGAAGTTCTGAGTGGGCCAAGTCTTCGGAAGTTTAACGTGAACCTTCTCCTTTAAAAGTTCAGTCCAATTTGTACCCTCTTCCTTGTTGAAAAGCTTATGTTCCCTGATATGGTCAACCATTGCCCTTACCGATGGGAAACGAATCAACTTTTCGTTATCGAACTTAATACCAAACTTGGTTTCAATAAAATCGATAAGCGATAATCGGCTTAAGGAATCCAGAGCTATATCGAACTCTAAATGATCGTCGGGCGATATCTCCATATCAACCTGACTCTCAATAAACGATTTAACTGCTCGGTACTCCTCGTTATCGGGATGCTCCACTTTTCCCTTTTTCTTTTTGGGCGCTTCGGCCAATTCTGCTAGTTTGTAACGTTGTAGTTTTCCCAACCTTGTTCGCGGAAGTTCAACGTTTACCAAGGCAAAATGCATTATGCGTTTGTATGAACTCAAATTATTATTGAGTTCAGGCATAACTGCCTCCCTAAAGTATTGCTCAGGATTTTTGACATCCAAATCCGACAGACTTTTGTAATCGGGATGAATTACTGCGTGGAGCGCATCGTTAAACAAGTAAACTCCAGCCTCCTTAACGCATGGTGATGCTTTTTCTAACTTTACTTCGAGCTCAACAGGGTTGATATTTTTCCCGTTCGATAGAACAATAATCTCCTTTTTTCGGCCTGTAATAAACAGATACCCCTTTTTATCGAAACGACCCAAATCACCGGTGTACAACCAACCATCCCTTAAAACTTCGGCAGTTTCCTCGGGGCGGTTATAGTAACCCTGCATAATATTTGGCCCTTTGGCCACAACTTCGCCATCGCGAATTTCTACGGAAAGTCCTGGAAGTGGATGCCCCGGAGATCCAATCAATACCTTTCCAGGTCTTGTGAAGGTTATCATAGGTGCAGCCTCTGTCATTCCAAATCCATCTAAAACATCAAAGCCTAAAGTCTGGAAAAAACCTCCTACTTCCCTGCTCAATGCAGCACCACCCGACACAAGGTATTCCAAATGTCCACCGAATCCCCGATGCACTTTTCCAAATATCTTTTTGCCTAAAGTTTTACTTTTTGACAATTTTACAATTCGGAACAACATCCTCCCAACAAAACTGGCATCAATTTTTGCCTTAACACCCTTATATATCAACTCGTACAAACGAGGAACCCCAATGATTATGGCAACCTGATTATTTTTTAATGTTTCCAAAAGGTCGGACGATTGCATTGATGGACTCATCACAATGGTAGCACCAACCCTCAAAGGAGCCATCATAGATCCTGCAAGCGGGAATATATGATGCATTGGAAGTAACATCAGCACTTGTCGTTGAGGAGTATATATGACCACATCCTCAGATACCGCCTTGATGTTAGCCAAAAGATTTTTGAATGATAACATAACTCCTTTGGGGCTTCCTGTTGTACCCGATGTATAAATAATAACAGCGGTATTCTCTATATCGGAAGGTGTAATTGGCTCAATTATAGAATCAGCAGAGGATAGCTGTATGTCATCGAAAATTATTATTTCTGGAGAATAGTTTAATTTCGGTTTGATTTTATCTATTTCCTTTATTTGCCCGTGGCTACTAAATATTAACTCAGGCTGAGAATCGTTTAGTATATAAGCAACATCCTCATTCGATGCAGCAAAGTCAACAGGAACAACAATGGAACCATTCTTCAATGCAGCATAAAAAGCATAGATCCATTCAACTCTATTCTCAGAAAATATAGCTACTTTTTTATATCTTTTATCCTTGAAAATAAAAGAATACTGCTCAACAAACTGGAATAACTCTTCGTATGAGATATGTTTGTTCTTAGTAATAATCGCATCTTTTTTAATATCTTCTCTACTAATCATCATATCTAATCTAAATTGAGTATGGTGCAAAGTTAGATGATTATTTAAGACATATGTTTGAATTTAAAACTAATAGCGGTTAAAAAACCGCTATTGTTTTATTAAATTATCTAACTGACTCTTATTTAACCACAATCTCATCAATAAATAGCCACGAGGGCTCACCCTCGCTTAAATGCCCTGCCGGCAGTTTTCCGTACGATTTGGCAAAAACCTTCACGTAACGAGCATTAACTTTAACATTAAGTCCAAACTCCTTGATTGTTGGATTCTGCTCAGTATCGGGAATGGTATTCTGAACTTCGCCTACAGGAGTAAAATTTACGTTATCGGTTGATACGGCGTAAGAAACATACTTTGGCATCATAATCCATGGACCAATGTCTTGGAGAAAGTCTGCACCTATGTAGGTTATATCCTTCTCGGAACCGAGATCAACAACTGCCTCGAAATCCTGATTTTGATAGCCCTGCCATCTTCCCACTCTAAAATTTGTAATTCCCCTGAGACCATCAACCAGCGCCAATTTACCTCCACCTGAATAAAGGTTACTGTATTCCCCTTTAATAGCAATATCCTTCACCGAATTCACCTTAACATATCGACCCTCAATAATTGCACTGGTTTCACCACTTGGCAGAACAGCATAGGCTTTAACAATTTTCGACTCGGTTAATACAACCTTATTGCCCTGTCGCCACTGAACACCTCCTCCTGGTTTATCAATATCAAATATCGAGTAGAAAATCATTGCATCAGGCTGACACGATGATATATTTAACTCTAAACTCTCGGTAAATGATTGTGTAGATGTGTTAAAGGCAGGTGCAACTGCTATGGGATGATCGTCAATTTTAGTTTCTGGAATATCAGCATCCGCGGTTCCCCATGTTTTATTTGGCTGATCCGACATAATTAACTTTAGCTCACCACCTGCAATAATCTCCGAATGATCAATCCAACTCCGAGTTAACGGTTGACCGTTTAGAGATGCAGATGCGATATAAATATTTTGCGCTGAATTATTCTCAGCCACAACTGTAAACTGTTTGCCATTCTCTAGGTTAAATGTAATTTTTGAGAACAGAGGAGAACCTATAGCATACTGCGTACTGCCCGGACAAACTGGGTAAAATCCTGCTGCACTAAGAATGTACCAAGCGCTCATCTGACCGCAATCCTCGTTACCACAAAGGCCATCGGGTTTATGGGTGTACATCTCACCCATAATTTTGCGAATCATCTGCTGTGTTTTCCAAGGTTTGCCAACGTAATTGTAGAGGTAAGCCATATGGTGGCTAGGCTCGTTACCATGAGCATACTGACCAATAAGACCTGTTATATCGACCTGATTTTTACCCGATAACTGCGATGATGTTGAGAATAGGTCATCGAGCCTTTTTTCGAAATTATCCTTGCCTCCGTACAACTTTATCAGTCCTGCAATATCCTGTGGAACATAAAAGCTGTACTGCCAACTGTTGGCCTCGGTAAAGCTTTGGTCAACCTCCGCAGGATTAAAATTATCCTTCCAGCCGCCATTAATGCGTGGACGTATAAAATGTGTTGTTGGATCGAACAAATTTTTGTATGCCTGAGCACGTTTAACAAACTCAATATAATCGGAATTTTCACCTAAATCTTTAGCAAATTGTGCTATGCACCAATCATCATAAGCATATTCAAGGGTTTTAGAAACCGACTCGTGCTCCATATCGCCAGGGATAAAGTTATACTGCTTAAACTCTTTCAACCCGAAGTGATTGAGCTTTGCGCTATGCTTCATTGCCTGCAGGGCAAACTTTTCGTCAAAATTTCTGATTCCTTTCTTCCATGCATCAACAATTACAGGTACAGAGTGATAGCCAATCATACACTCCGTTTCGTTTGCAGCAAGTTCCCAAACAGGAAGTCGTCCCCCAAAACGATAATCTGACAGGAATGTATTAATATAGTCTCCCGTTCTCTTCGTGTCGATAATAGTCATTAGCGGATGCCAAGCCCTGTAGGTATCCCATAACGAGAAAACTGTGTAAGGTGTAAATCCATCGGCCTGATGAATTTGGTTATCCATTCCACGGTACAGTCCATCAACGTCCGAAAAGATATTGGGCACAACCATTGCATGGTAAAGCGATGTATAGAATGTTGTTAGTTGCTCTGGAGTTCCGCCACTTACGCTAATCTTTGATAATTCATCATTCCAAAGTTTTTGAGCATTAACTACAACCGAATCAAAGTCCCAACCGGGTAGTTCTGACTCTAAATTTTTTAAAGCCCCTTCCTCGCTAACTGCAGAAATACCAACCTTTACAAGCAATTGTCCATTGGCTAACTTAGGAAACTGAACCCAAGCACGAAGTTTTGTGCCCTCGGTTCTTACCTGCCCATTCTCCTCCGTGTTTACGGTTATTTGATCATCATCAACAAAGTTAGGCCCTTTTATAATGGGCTCGGAAAAACGAATTACAAAGTAAATCTGCTGATCTTTAGCCCACATTTTTGAACGACGAAAGCCGTGCAGTTCATTCTTCCCAACAACCTTAACCCACGACTCCAAGACCTTGTCGCGATGCATAAGATCTATAACCAGAGCAGGCTTATTAGCTTTTTTGTATGTGTATCGATGAAAACCAACCCTTGCAGTAGCAGTCATCTCGGCCTTTACTTTGTACTTATCGAGAAAAACTGAGTAGTAGCCTGACTTTGCCGTTTCGTTTACCTTCTGAAAGGCAGATGAATACTTAGTGTTATCAAAAACTGGATTTCCAGTCACCGGAGCAATAAGAATATCGCCATAATCCGAGGCCCCTGTACCGCTAAGGTGCGTATGCGAAAAACCGTAAATCACATTATCGGAGTAATGGTAACCCGAACAGCCATCCCAGCCTGTTAGGCGTGTATCGGGGCTTAACTGAACCATACCATAGGGCACAGTGGCTCCCGGATATGTGTGACCGTGAAAATTGGTTCCAATGAATGGATTCACATATTCCACGGGGCTCTTCTCCTGCGAAAACAGCGCAATGCTAACAAGCATCAAAACTGTAAGTAGCTGAGGTTTTTTCATTGTATATTGATGTTTATTAATCGTTTCATTATTTAATTTGAAAGAATTAAAAGAGATTGAAAAGTTAAAGGAATTTTAATTTCAGTTTATCATCCAAATTACCACTATACTTAATTGCATATTTTCGTCCGGGCAGAATATGCAAATAGTTATTCTCAAACCTGCAATCGGGATTACTGCTGCTTAACTCCACAAAAAATGCAGGATATTTTGATGACAAAGTTATCGTTCCTCCATTGTCGCCCTTGGTAATCTCCTGAACTATCAGTGGATCCTCAACTTGTAGTTCACCAACTTTTCCGAAAAACGATACTAATTCAAACTCGGATTTATCCTTTAAACTCAAACGGGTGTGTATAAAGTATTTATTATAATCGATTTTTTTAACGGGATTTTCAATTCGAGCCACAGATACAGCGATATTAGGTTTCAACAAAACTTCCTTAGTCCATTGCTTCAACGTATCACCCAGGGTGCTTAGTATGGTTAACGTTATTTTTCCGCTTACGGGCTGTAAACTATCCGAAACAGCATTAACCACAATTACGCTATCGTTTACCTGAGCAGAAACCAACACCGATTTGTAACAATCACGAACAGTGTAGTGAACCGCCTTCCAATGCCCCAAATAGTCGATACTCGACCACGAAACTACTGGCCAACAATCGTTCAACTGCCAGTAAAGTGTTCCCATACAACGTGGCGAAGCCAATCGGTGCGATTCAATGGCCACCCTGTAGCCAATGGCCTGGGTTATTTGGCTGTAGTATGTCCAATCGTCAATGCCGTTAGGCTGAAAACCCTCGCGCTGCATGAATGTATCGATAGTTTCGTACCCTACAGGATGTTTCTGATGGCATCGCATCTCGGTTGAATCAGGCATTCCTCCATTACCGCTGAAACACTTGATAGTATGAGCCGATGGTGCCCCCTGAAAACCGTACTCGCTCATAAAGCGGGGTACTTTCTCCTGGTATTTTCCGAATGGCTGTTTGCCCCACCAAACACCCCAGTAATGGGAATCGCCGTAAGCCATACTCTCGTTGTGTCCCCAGCCAAACTGTGGCGACGATGACCAGTAACTGGCCTTGGCATCGTACTTAGCGACAACCGATGGAAGCAATTGGTGGAATAACTTCTGATACCCATCCCAGATTGAATCGGCAATTGCAGGTACGGAGTCGAACTGGCGTTTCCATCCCCAGTTTTTCCAGCCCTCATCAATCTCGTTATTGCCGCACCACAGCGCAATGCATGGATGGTTTCGCAACCGTAAAACCTGCTGAGTTGCCTCCTCCCTAACATTTTGTAAAAAAACAGAATCACTAGGATACATGCTGCAAGCAAACATAAAATCCTGCCAAACCAAAATACCAAGGCTATCGCATAAGTCGTAAAAACGATCCTCCTCGTAGGCTCCCCCACCCCACAAACGCAACATATTGAATCCCGAATTTGCAGCATCAACAAGCAATTGTTCAAAATTCTCTTTTGATGCAGATGGAAGAAAACTTTGCCTTGGAATAAAATTCGCCCCCTTCATAAAAACAGGCACACCATTCAATTTGAAGTAGAAACTTTTCCCAACACTGTCGGATTCCTGAACCAATTCGATTGTTCTAATTCCGTAGTTTATACTTTTTGTTCGTTGAGCGTTCTCCCCTTCCACTATAAATGAGAAATTATACAGATATGATTCTCCCAAGCCATTACTCCACCAAATTTTTGGCTTTTTAATCCTAAACGGAACCGTAATAACGTTTTTCCCAGAGCCAACCTTTGACTTAACCGATGCAAACACACGCTTGCCATCTGAAACATTAACCTCGATATGTTGAAATCGACCTGAAGGAACTGAGATCTTCGCTGTTAAGTAGGCATCGCCCTTGTAAATTGAATCGGTATAAACCTGAATATTTTCAATGTTAAAATCGCTCCACGACTGCAAGTATATAGGCTTCCAAATTCCGCAGGTAACAAAACGTGGCCCCCAATCCCAACCAAAGTGATAGGCCGCTTTGCGAACGTAAGCCCATTCCCCGCCAGGTAAGGTGTAGGGCAACTCCTTTGATTTTTTCCTTGTCTCGCTTAACGCCGATCGAAATAAAATCCGGATGCTATTTTCACCATCATTCAGCAACTTATCGCAACGAATAACCCATTTTCTAAACATATTGTCAGCATTCAGAATCAATGAGTCGTTCAAGTAAACCTCTGCGTAGGTATCTAATCCTTCAAAAACAAGATCAACATGCTTGTTCTTAAAGAAAAACTCATCAACCCTAAACTTTATAGTGTATTCCCAGTCGGCTTCATCAACCCAACCTAGATTCATACTATTGCAACCCAGAAAAGGGTCAGGAATAACTCCACTATTATATAAATCGGTATGAATTGTGCCCGGAATGGTTGTTAACTGCCACTCATCAGCAGTACCGGCTTTTCGAAATCGCCATGCACCAATAAGAGGCAAGGTTTGTTGTGCGAATACCTCAAAAATACTGCAGAAAAGTATCAGTACCGTTAGATAACACTGAATATTTCGGATTGAAAATCTCATCACGATTAACTTTATTCATCTAACTTATTCAAAGCGAAAGCATAAGCACCCACAGCTACCGCGTGGCTAGTTCCAAGGCGCGATAAACCTACCCCAAATCGTTTCAGTGGGTCGTAATCAACCTCACGAGAGCTGAATGGAACTTTGATTTTACGTAATTCTCCTTTTGTGAATTGCTCACGTTGCTGAACATCTTCAAGATTAAATGCCTTAAGTTCCAACCTATCAACCTCGCCTCCCTTCAGGTTTTGAATTTTACCGTTCAGTTGGTAGAACATTGAAGGAGCAAAATACTTGTAGGAATTAGCCAAACCACCGCCAATTACAACGAGCGAATCGGTTAAAGTAACGGCATTGGCCAACGCATCGCCAACTACAACACCCAGCGTTTGGAATGCAAGACGAGCAGCAACCATATCGCCCTCCTTTTTTCCTTCGAGTATATCGAATATCTCCTTTGGAGAGAGTGTTTCGGCCTCCTTATTTCTGGAATTGCTATGGTAAATTCCCTGAACCGCACGAATACTAGCACCTTCCTCCGCAAAACAGTAAACATCGATACCGTTGCGCATCAACCAAATTTCGGCTCCTGCCGAATTATCGCCAATGTAAAGTTGATTATTCACCACCAAACCACCGCCAAATCCTGTCCCTAGCGTGATACCAAAAATATTCCTATAGCGTTTTGGATTCCCCGCCTTTTCGAGCATCTCGTTTACCTCGGGTAAAAGACCTACAATGGCCTCGCCGTAGGTGAATAAATCGCCATCGTTATTGATAAATACAGGAAGATTAAATTGCTCCTGAAGCATTGGCCCTAAAGCAACACCACCCCTAAAACTGGGTAAATTGCCCAAATCTCCTATAATTCCATTAGGATAGTCGGCTGGTCCAGGAAACGCAAAACTAATTGCAACAGGTTTTTCGTTCAGTTTGGATATTACTATTTTAAACCCATCGAGGATTGTATGCAGGCATTTATCCAAGTTATCGCCATTGCTTGGCAATGTAACAGGCTCAACAATACTCTGCATCCCCTTAATTGCCGAAAAAACAAAGTTGGTTCCACCTGCATCGAGGGTAAGGACTATTCTATTATCGTTTTTGTAATTCATTTTTAAGCGAAATGTTAAAAGTGAAAAGTTAAAGGAAAAATTGAGGTTGGTCTTATGCAACTACCTTTTTCGCTCCTTTTAACGATAGAAAGAGCAAATATCCAAAACAGATTGCAGGAACTATGAACGCAAAGGCATTCATCTCCATATCAACCATTTTACCCATAAACAAGGGAATAATTGCACCACCCGATATTGCCATACACATTAATCCGCTTAACTCATTTGCCGCCTCGGGTTTTTCCTCAACAGTAATAGAGAAAAGCAAAGGCCAAATATTGGCAAAGCCTAATCCACCAATAATAACTCCAACAATTGCCAAAATAGGATTTCCAGCCATCAAAAGTAAAATTCCAATTAATCCCATCAATGCTGAAATTCGAAAAAAATTACGTGGATTAAGCACCGTTAATGTTACTCCTCCAACCAAACGACCAATTGTTAGAAGAAGGAAAAACAACGGGGCACCATATTTACTAGCATTTTCGGGCGACATGCCAATTGCCTTATTCAAGGGCAAAAGAAATCTTGCCATACAAACCTCCGCCCCAACATAGAGGAATATTCCTATAACCGCCATCAAAAACACTGGATTTTTTAACAAACCAAGACTCGACTTAAAACTTGGTGGAACATCGGCCTTTGTTTCCTCAACCTTAATGAAAAGCACCGATACAAATGTTAACGCCATCAGTATAAAGAAAACAGGAAATGCGGCTCTCCATCCCAAATCTTTGAAAAGAACTAAAGTAGCAACAGCAGTTACTAGGTATGCCGATGCAGTACTACCAATTCCTTTTATTCCCTGGGCAAACGCCAAATTGCGGCTATATGCTCCAATGGTACTAACATCGCGCATAATTGGGTTTCCCGCAACTTGTAAGAACGAAGTACCAATTCCCAATATAAGAATACAAGCCAAAAGCAACATATAACTAGGAGCAATAACGGTTGGCACAAGTAAAGCCAATGCATTCAAACCCAACCCCAAAAGCAACAGGTTTTTCTTGCCAATTCGCGATGCCAAAAGTCCTCCAGGAACGCTAAACACTGCAAATGCAATAAAAACAAAGAATGGTAATAGGGTTGCCATTACATTGTTTAGCTGATATTGATTCATAACAGCATCGGACATTGGGCCCATTGCATCGGCAATACCCATTGTAAGGAATGCTAAAAAGATTGGAATAGTTTTTTTGTTCATATTAGGTTTTGGTTTAGTTTTATTATTTGCGGGATGATTCCCTGATATTTAACACAATTGGCAAAACATTCAATTGCTCTTTTGTGACAATTTCATCAGGTTTAATTTGATGCATCAATAATTCAAACGCCTGAGTGCATATACTTGAAACTGGCTGCAAAACAGCCGTAACCGAAGGTTTAATGAAACTAAAGTAAGGCAAATCGTCGAAACAGGTTAGGGCCATATCTTCAGGAATTCTAATCCCTAAATTGCTACACGACTGCAAAACCGCTGTTGCTAGGTTATTGTTTACCGCAAAAAGACAATCGGGCATGGAGTTTTGCTTAAATCGGGTCATTAGCAATTCGCTCACTGCTCCGCTGATATTTCCAAAAGGAATCTCAACGGTATCAACCTCTGCACCTTTTTGTTGCCAAGCATATTTATAGCCCTCAATCCTATGCTTTACTGTTGATATATGCGATGTTGAAAGTGTTAAAACCATTGGTTTTTGATAACCAGACTTGGATAGATGTTCGGCAATCTGTTTGCCCCCATTAAAGTTATCGACCACCACCGATGGTATTCCAGAATTTTCGAAATATCTGTCAATTAGCACCAAAGGCAACCCATCGGAGTAGTAATTCCTTAGCTCCTCGGCATTTTCTTGCGACGATGATAGGATAATTCCATCGACCTGCCTGTTTCGTAATAGCTTAATTAATTTTCGCTCCTTTTCAATATCCTCATCGGTACTACAAATAATCACGTTAGAACCGACGCTAGCAGCCAAGTCCTCTATATTACGGGCAATTGCAGCATAAAAACTATTGGAAATATCTGATACAATCAAACCAATAGTGTTGGTATATCCAAGCCTCAAACCGCGAGCTAACTGGTTTGGTTTATAGTTCAAATCCTTAGCTTTATCAAGTACTCTGATTCGAGTACGTTCCGAAATTCCATACTGCTCTGCCTTTCCATTTATCACTAATGAAACAACGGCCTTTGAAACCCCCACGCTACGGGCAATATCGTCCAATGAAACCCTCTGCTTTTTCATCAATCCTCATTTGTTTGCAACAAATATAAAAAATATCTAAATCGATTTAGGTGGTTTAGTAAAAAATATTTATACATAACAAAATTGATTTACAGATTAAGCAGTTCTTTAAGATCGGGGGTTGAACTTTTAATTACTTTGAGAATTTGGCTTTTAGATTTTACCTGAGCATAATTTGGTAAGTACTCCTTTTCTATAGTAGTAGTCTTTCCTGTGGATAACTTAATTTTTTGAACCATGAATGGCTCGGAGAAATAGATGTATATCTCATCGTCATCATTCCATATTATATAAACAGGCTTTGAGTTTAGAATGTAGGAAAATAGCTGAATGCCATCCAAATCATTTACTGTTAACTTATTCTCAACACAAAAAGCAATACGATTGTTACCCGATATTGCAGGTAATGACTTTATTTGCGAATAACGCTTTAGCGTTTTACTACTAATATTGTACAAATAAATACCATCAAGCGAATCGGAAAAATTTACATTAACTATTCCTAATACGATATAGTTCTCATTCCTGTCCATACGAGTATCAAACCTAGCAGGCCAACAACATATATCGTCCATTCGATAAACAAGGTGGGTTTTGTTTTCAACGCTATCGGTACGAAAAAGTCCAAAAACCTGACGCTCCTCCCTAGACATACCCCCATCGGGGAAACGGCTAATTCCTTTTGGCATACGGTACTCCCTAACCTGAGCAAGGTAGTAATAGGATGACCCAACAACAACACCCCCGTGTGATGGCTCAAAGGAATAGTACAGTTCTCGGGTGTAGCAAGAGGAAAATAGTATTGCAAACACTATAAAAAGAAAGTATAAATTTTTCATTACGAGGATGCTTTAAAGGTTGCGCAGATGTTTGAAAATCAAATATATCAAATAAAGCGCTAATTGTCAAGATTATTTATAGGAAGTAAAAACATAGAAAGGAATCATCTTCTACTATTCAATTCTAAAATATTACTCCAACCTTTTCACAACCTCTTCTCTATAACTACGGCCAATTGGTAATTGCTGATTATTTATTTGCACAAATGCGTGGGTGAAAATGCTAATCCGTTTTTTGTTTACGATGTATGCGCGATGAATTCTAATAAACTGGCTATTATCGAGTATTGTTTCAACTCCTGTTAATCGAAGATAGCAAACCAATGTTTTTTGAGTTGTGTGGACTTTAACGTAATCGTCCATACTCTCAATGTAGAGAATATCATCAATATCAACCTTGAAATTCTTCTTATCGGATTTTAAAACAATACGCATTTGTTCCGCAGGAGCCATGTTGGCAACGGATGGTCTGACTGTATCGTAGAACTTGTTAATTGCTTTTGGAAATCGTTCAAAAGGAATAGACTCTCTAAAACCCCCATAGCCCCGAGTTTTAACTCGGGATATATTTATTTCGACTGAAAATCATTTGGAAAAACAGAAAACAAAACTATCTTTAAAACCCATTAACCCTTTTTCGATTTTCTAAAAATGGCCAAGAAAACTAACACTCCTAAGCAATTCGACCCCCAGAAAAATTATTTGGCTACTATGAAGGCTATAGGCTATGTTAGCCGTAGCAACGCCACTCCTGAGGATTACCGTCGGATTGGATTCAAATCAGGTCTTGAGGTACACCAGCAGCTTAAAACGCAAAAAAAATTGTTTTGCCGTTGTCCTGCGGGCATTTTCCACGAGAACAATGATTACCATGCGGAAATTATCCGTCATATGCGTCCAACTCTGAGCGAGATGGGTGAGTACGATGGTACTGCGCTAATGGAGTTTAAAACTAAGAAAGAGGTTATTTACCGCATAAACAATAAAACAACCTGCACATACGAGATTGACGATACCCCACCATTCCCCGTTAACCGTGAGGCATTGGAAATTGCGCTTGAGATATCGTTGCTCTGCAAGATGAGTATCGTGGGCGAGGTTCATATCACCCGCAAGCAGTACTTGGATGGATCAATCCCAACGGGTTTTCAACGCACAGCAATTCTCGGCGTTGGTGGACAACTTCAACTCAAGAACAAAAAAGTAAACCTTATTCAACTTAGTATTGAAGAGGATGCTTGCCGCGAGATTTCGGATATTGGACATCAACGTATATATAAAACCGACCGTTTGGGTATGCCATTGATAGAAACCGTTACCCATCCCGAATGCCTTACACCTGACGAGCTCCGTGAGGCAGGCGATTATATCCGATTCTTAAACCGTAGCACAGGAAAAGTTCGTACAGGAATTGGCGCTGCACGTCAGGATACGAACGTTAGCTGCGAGGGAGGTACACGTGTTGAGATTAAGGGAGTATCGCACAGCAAGTGGCTGCCTGAACTATCGCACAACGAGTGTTTCCGCCAATGGGCGTTGCTAAATATCCGTAAGATATTACTTGAACGCATTGCTAATCCTACAAGTTGGGCATTACGTCACATTGAGATCGATGCTTATTCTCACAATTTAGAGCACGATCTTGCCCAGAAGTACTCCGATAACGGTTACAAACTTATTGCAATTGCACTGCCCGCATTCCACGGCATTCTGTCGCACTTTACACAGCCCGGAAAAAGTTTCACCAACGAACTAAGCGACAGGCTAAAGGTTATTGCTTGCGTTGAAAAACCCAACATTACCAGTGATGAGGACTTGATGAATCCCCTATCGGAGCAAGATGCGATTAAACTGGCATCGTTACTAAAAGCATCGGAAGACGATGCAATTGTTCTAATTTGGGGTCCAAAAGAGGATATTCCAACTGCGCTAGACGTTATTGATGAGCGCTGCCGTATGGCATTTGAGGGTGTTCCACGCGAAACGCGCCGTCCGCTCGATGATGGTACCTCTCTTTTTGAGCGTGTGCTACCCGGAGCAGACCGTATGTACCCCGATACCGATTCAGCACCAATTCCTCTAGAGGACTCATATATCAAAAAGTTAAGCGAAAATCTGCCTGTTGATATTTGGCAGCGAATTCAGCAACTTACCAGTATGCGAATCCCCGAGGATACGCATAAATACATTTTACGCAGAAACCTTGTCCCCATTATCGAGGAGATTTCCAATATGGGATTCTCCGCAAGGTTTGTGGGAACTTTGCTTGGACATAACCTAAAGTGCATTGAGGGGCATATTCCAATGCATAAGGATTTCAATTACCGACGAATTGTTGAGATGTTTGCTTTCCTTTCGAAGCAAAAGTTGCATCAATCCTTATCAAAATTGATGCTTCCGGTTATTTACCAGCATCCGAATATGGATTTTAACTCCGTGCTTACCAGCATCAACTTTAAGAAACGTACAGTTGATGAACTAACCGCTCCTGTTGACTATCTGATTGAAAAGTTCAAGGAGATTCGGGTTACAAAAGGCGACAGCCCCAACATAGTTGTAAATTGGGTAATGGGACAGCTAAACCGTCAGGCCTTGGGTAACGCCGATTTAAAGGAACTCCGTAAGCGAATTGAGGAGAGGGTAAATAGTTAATTAACCACATCAACACTTATTGCAATGGAAGATATTTTTCAAGGATATAAAGGACGAGCACTGGAAGTGCTTAAAAAATATAACGTTAGGGTTTGGGGTAAGGCTGTAGTTGAAACAAATCGTGGCGAGTTTAAGGGAACCGTTCTACCTCGCGCCGAGAACGACGACGATTGTCATATCGTAATTAAAATTGATACTGGCTACAACGTGGGTATCGATATTTTCACAATTACGAGTATGAAAGAGGTTGGCTACTACAAAGCCACCTACAAGATTCCCGAAAAGGAATTCCCGTTCACACCTAATTTGCCAAAGGTTAAACTGCTTGGTACTGGCGGTACAATTGCATCGCGTCTCGACTACCGCACTGGTGCTGTTATTCCGGCATTCTCACCAGGCGAACTTTACGGTGCTGTTCCAGAGTTAGCCGATATTTGTAACCTAAACACCGAAAAACTTTTTGCTGTGTTCAGCGAGAATATGGGTCCCGAACAGTACAAAGCGCTTGCAATTGCCATTGGCAAGGAGATTGAGAATGGAATTGATGGAATTATTATTGGCCACGGCACCGATACCTTAAGCCATACCGCTGCAGCACTAACCTTTATGGTGCAAAACCCTCCTGTTCCTATTGTTTTGGTGGGCTCACAGCGCAGTTCCGACCGACCCAGTAGTGACGCTGCACTAAACCTAATGCATGCAGCCCTAACTGCAGGACACTCCGATATTGCAGAGGTTATGGTTTGTATGTTTGGTCCAACATCCGATGAATATGGATTTCTACATCGCGGAACACGCGTGCGCAAAATGCACTCATCGTACCGCAGTACATTCCGTACCATTGGCAACACACCATTGGCAACAGTTAGCCGAAAGGATGGCGTAAAACCTATTGTGGAAAATTACAATCATCGCCGGAAGGATCGTAAAGCTAAAATTATGCCTTACTTCGAGGAGAAGGTGACAATTGTTTACTACTATCCCAACATGCAACCCGATATTATTGATTCGTTGGTTGATAATGGATACAAAGGAATTATCATTGCAGGAACTGGATTAGGACATATCAATAAACCGCTTTACCCTGCCATTGAGCGCGCAACTAAGAAAGGCGTTCATATCTACATGACCGTTCAAACCCTTTGGGGTTACGCGCATATGTACGTTTACGATACAGGTCGCGACCTTATGGCCAAAGGAATTATTCCTGCAGAAAATATGCTACCCGAAACAGCCTACATTAAGTTGGGTTGGGCTCTTGGTCAAACAAATGACCCTGCCGAAGTTCGCAGGTTAATGCTAACCCCAATAAATGCTGAGATTACTGAGCGCGAACCGTATAATGGATACTTAATTTATCAGGGTGGCGTTCCTGAGGTTGAGGAGTTTATTAGGAAGTTTAGGAAATAGGAACAGATGATAAACTTTCAAACACTAGGCAATTGATGTTAAAACCAACACACATCAAATCTTACATCTAATATCTTGATCTGATATCTAAATATGTTATATTTATACGATAAAGTATAAAAAATGAAAAAAACGACTATTACTCTAATATCATTTTTTATTGTGCTAACAATCAACAACACACTAAAAGCACAATCTACCGATACGGAACAATTCCAATGGTTAATTGGAAATTGGAAAGGCAATTACAACGATGGTGTTTTTTATGAAAGTTGGACTAAAGCGAATGACAGTACCTTTGTTGGTGCAGCGTATAATGTTGTAAAAAGTGATACGCTTTTTAAAGAACGACTGCAAATTCAAAAGGTGAATAATTTTTGGGTTTACATTGCTACCATAGAGGATAGTTATCCTGTTCTTTTTACTCTGATCAACTCCGATGATGTAAAATGGATTTTTGCTAACTACGAGCACGATTTCCCTCAGCGCATTGTTTATACACAAAAGGAAGATGGAAAACTTCATGCAAAAATGGAAGGCGATTTGGAAGGCGTTCAAGTAAAAGAAGAGTATTTGCTTGAAAAGTACTAAAATTTAAGTTGATAAGATTATTAAAACAAAGGAGGAATTTATTTCCTCCTTTTCATTTCAACTAAAACATAAACGGTATACTCCTTGCCTTCCTGCATTATGGCTTTTTTAATTATTTTCACTCCTCTAAGATTTGCCTCAATTGTTTTGGTTTGATAAACCTCCTCCTGCTTCCCATTAACTCCAACTTTAGTAGTAACTTTCTTATCGGTTAAACTGACCTTACCAACCTGCTCAGCAATCTGCGTTTTTGCATCGAGCAAGGCTTTACTTTCGGCAATATCTATTGCCATTGAAGATCCAGCACCAACTCCATAATATTTTTTGTTCGATTTAGGGGGATCGCTATACCAATTGGGTACCGAGGTAACAAAGTTCTGAGCAATTGCACCGACCGATAGTAGAACTATTAATAAAAGGAATAATTTTTTCATTATGGTCATTTTTATCAAAAAAACATATTCTATGCCAACAATTAGCGCATTAGCACATCTGTGAACAATTCCATTTCTCTTAATCATCTTAAATAATGACAAATTATTCCTATTTTGTCAAGGTGAATAAACCTAACTGCCAGCAAGGTAATCAAAAGCAGAATTAACCTAAAAACCTAAATCAATGTCAAAGTCAACAATAAAATCTTTTCCAAAGAATTTTTGGACTGCCATAACAATGGAGTTTTTTGAACGCGGATCGTATTACGGAGTAATGTCAGTATTATCAGTATTTTTAGTTTTAAGCGTGGACGAAGGTGGTCTGGGATTCTCCAAGGAAAGTGTTGGCTTGATAAAAAGCGTAATAACCCCACTATTGTACGTTTTACCAATCATATCGGGGGCAATAGCCGATAGGTTTGGATACAGAAAAACCCTATTCTTTGCTTTTACAGTGATGAGCCTTGGATACTTTTTTACAAGCATAAGCACAACCTATGTAAGCGTTTTTGCAAGTCTTCTGCTTATGGTTCTAGGGGCTGGCGTATTTAAGCCAATCATTTCCGGAACTATTGCCCGATCGACCGATAACAGCAATTCAACCTTAGGGTTCGGCATTTTTTACTGGTCCATCAATTTAGGGGCTTTTATATCTCCGCTACTACTAATTCCCTACTTAAAACAACTTGGATGGAACTATATTTTTATCATGGCATCGGTTGGTACTGGTTGGTTACTGCTTCTTAACCTCTTTGTATATAAGGAACCTCAACGGCCTCAAACCCAAAAAAGTTTACTACAGGTTCTAAAGGAGATGATTCTGGTAATTCGCGATTATAGGTTTATTTTGATGATTGTTATTTACTCTGGGTTTTGGATACTCTATTTTCAAATGTTCGATACTGTCCTCTGGTACCTTAAGGAATACATGGACATGACTCCGGTAGACAATTTTATTAATTCAATACTAGGGCTTTTCGTAAGTAATCCAAACTGGAAGTTCGATGCAGAACACGTTACTGTAATTAACGCGGGTACTATAATAACGCTGCAGCTAGTGATATCGTCTATAGTGAAAAATACAAAAGCCCTTCCAACCATGATTGTAGGAATTGGACTGGGTACACTTGGAATGGGAATTTTAGCAATATCTACCTATGCCTGGATATTCATTTTAGGCTTGGTTATCTTTTCTCTTGGCGAGATGACTGCACATCCAAAGTTTATCTCCTATATAGGGCTTATTGCTCCCGAAGACAAAAAAGCACTTTACCTTGGTTACTCCTTCCTCTATGGCGTAATAGGAAGTGGAATTGGAGGTGTACTGGGCGCATACTCTTACGTAAAATTTGTAACCGAAATGGGAAAACCGAGTCTGCTTTGGTTTATGTTCAGTTTAATTGGCGTTGTTACAATTATTGGTCTTTACCTCTTCAACCGATATCTCGCTCCAAAAAAGAATATATAGAAACAAAACAGGAATCCTTAGTCATTACTTGGTTTCCCCATGGGTAGTTCAACGGTAAAAGTTGAGCCCTCTCCTACTTTTGTACTAACTTTAATACTACCTCCAAAGCCGTGTACTATTTCACGTGTAATTGCTAAACCTAAGCCAGACCCTCCCGACTTTGTTGTAAAGTTAGGCGTAAAGAGTTTAGCTAAAACACTATCGGGAATTCCAATCCCATTGTCCGATACATGAACCTTTACGGAGTTATTCTCATCACCATACATAATTATAACCTCAATCCGCCCAACCTTTCCGCGCTCTATTGACTGAATGGCATTTTTAACCAAGTTGTTAAAGACACGTAACAGCTGCTCCCTATCAACCATAACTACAGGATCGAACCTAAGCGTATTGGTTAATGTAATATCCATGTCCTTATAGCCCAAGTAAAGTGTTACCACATCGGAAAGAAGTTTATTGAGGTTGACCTCGCTGATGTTTGCATTGGGAAGCTTTGCAAAGGAAGAAAACTCATTGGCAATGCTTGTTAACGAGTTAATTTGTTCCACTAACGATTCCGAGAACTTCTGGAATCGCTGATCCCAATCGGGAACCCCATCCTTTTTGGCCTTAACCAAATACTGCAAACTAAGCTTCATTGGGGTTAACGGATTCTTAACCTCATGCGCAATTTGCTTTGCCATTTCGCGCCAAGCGCTTTCACGCTGACTTCGAGCAAGTTCTTTAGCGCTCCAATCCAACTCCTCAACCATCCGGTTGTATTCTCTAATAAGTTGCCCAACCTCATCGTTCCCCGAATACTTTATGGGCTCATTATGCCCAGCGATATTTACCATGCTAATTCGCTCACGAATTAACTCCAACGGTTTAGTTATTTGACCCGATATTAGCACTGCAACTACAATTGCTAACAGTGCGAGCAAAGCATATATATTTATAATGGCCACAATAATGGAGTACAACTCGGTGCGCAACTCCTCCTGCTTGGTAAAGTAAGGAAGGTTTAAGTATGCAATAGTTTGGTTATTAGAGGCAACAATTGGGACGTACGCGCTTAAATAGGTCATTTTACCGATGTGTTCACTATCTACAAATTTTGGACTATGGTTGTTGGCCATCTCTTCCCAGGCAACAGGGCTCATCCTTCGGCCTAGTAGTTGTTTCTCAAACATCTCGGGTCGAGATGTTACCATTAGCACCCCAGATGTATCGTAAATATTGATATCAGTATAAAAGATGTTGGAGAGTTCAATCAGCCTATCGGTTAACCTATCAATGTCAGAATTAGATCTGTACAGTAGAGGCATATCCCTATCCAACTCAAACATCACGGAGAGTAACTTCTCGCTCAAATTTTTCTCGTTACGTTGGTCGAAATTCTTAATGTTATAGAGAATAGTAGCCGTAGCAACCATCACCATCGACAAAATAATAATTAGGCTTATAGCCCAGCTAATTCTATTCTTGAAACTAGGATTCGACGATCGAAGTTTAATTGGATACCGCTCCCACTTCAACAATATCAAAAGAATTACAAAAAAGAAAATCAGGTTATACACAAACGATGCAGTGGTATTCAGCGGTTTTTCTCGCTGCTTACTTAGTATAATTGAATCCTCGGAGTTAGAATGGTAAACCAGATGATTGTATCCTAAATAGTTAACAAGCTCATAGGTTGCATTGGTGGAATCCTGAGTGCTCAATTTCATTCTATAGGGAAAATCTCCTGCCTGGGTAACCAGCATTCCTTTGTGGTACTTTGCCCACGAATATCCCTTAAGCAATGACTGAGAGCCTCGACCCTCGATAAGAAGTTCGGGATATCCTAAAAGTTCCCAGCTAGGGCGACTATCTATCTCTAAATATAAATTACGCAATTCGTCGCCGTACCTATAACCAATGGCTCCAAGATAGCTTATTGCGCCATTCTGCAAGTTCAAGTAAAAAAATCGTGATGATGGAATTAAAACCCCGTACCGCTCTATTAACCCATTAAAAAATTGGTTACAGTTCATGCTATTAGTTGCATCAACGGCAACAATCGAGTTGGGCAAGCATACCGTGGCTCTTAGCTCATACCTGTTGAGATAATTCTTGAAATAGTTCTTCCGAAGATGATTGTATAGCTCTACGTTATGCTTATCTATTTCACGAATATAAGAACGCACCAACGTGTCGGTCATTAATTTATGGTACAGTTGCGGAATGAGCATTTCTGCGACGGGATCACGCTCGGAACTCAGGTTAATTGCTAGAACCTTTCGAACATCCTCCTCCTTTTGAAAGGAATAATACGATACAATTAATACTGAATAAACTGATAAAATAACGAGAATAACTAAATAACCCCGAAGGTTAATTACTTCGCGTTTAATATTCTTAAAGAAAAGAAAAACTCCAAGCGTAGCAAACATCCAAAATACACCGAACAAAGTAGGTGTAATCCCCAAAATGATCAATAATATGGTAACAATAAACACTCCGAGACCCAGCGATATTAAGACCCATTTCAATCTTAAACTACCAAAAAACAACTTTATCCACGTTCCTGTAACTAAAAATGCCGATGCCACCCATAGCGCAATCGACAAATAGCCAATTACAGAATATACTGTTACATTAAAAATTCTATAGGTTTCAAGAATCAATGTGGAGTGTAGTATAAGCGATGTATACATACCATCAACCAAAGCGTACATGGCAATAACTGCTGGAGCAGTTATTGCAGCCCACATTCGTTGGGAAATCCCTATTGTTTTTGCAATCAGAATCGCATTGCGAAAAATAAAACCAGCACACAAAAACACCAAAAGAGCATTGATAGCAAAATCGCCTAGGGAAGAGTTAAATATTGAGTATGCAAATAGCGTTGGACCAAATAATTCACCATCGGCTCTGATAGGAAATTCGAAATATAAACTCAAAAACCGGATAAAGATTATTGTAGAAACAAAACCCAAAACCTTTAGGAGAACCCTTTTTCGGAAAAAATTGAAGCTAAAAATTAAGTATATCCCAATTGCTACCAATGCAAAGCAAATCCACTGGATTATAGGTTTAGAAATAGCAATTGTACTTCGCCGAAACGATTCCACTGGAACAATAAAAAAATGTGTTGCGCCATCAACACGAACAGGAATTCCATTAGATACAAGTTCCAACGATACCCTATAATCATCAAGTCCACGATATACCGATTCAAAACTATTTCTTAAGTACTTGTTTTGGTAAGGGAATTCGGAACAAAGACGGTTTAGCACAAGTATTTTCCGATTCTTATCGATAAACCATTGTAAAAAGAAATAATCGCTCTGTATTTTTTGAATTTTAACGGTTGAAGTATCGGCCTTTATACCAGATATATCTATTCTGGATGACCAAAAACGAAGGGAATCATTCACAAATAAAAAAAGGTGAGTTCCGTTACTGTTGAGTTTTTGCTCGGCAAATCGCACTCCTTCCCCAAATAAGTCGGATGTATTTTTATTTTGGGTACGATCGAGAAACTCCAGCGCTAGTGTTTTTGATTTATCTAACTCTTTCCTAATTTTTCTCTCAAGTCGAGCAGTATTGGGCTTATTGATTTGAATACCCGGTGCAAAACGAACAGTAAACTCTGAAACAAGAAACAACACAGCCGTAGCTGCAAATACAAATACTGTTGCTAATGCCCGTTTATTCATCTGCAAATATTTTTACAACGCTTCGTTTATAACAAAAATCAGGCCTTAATTATTGGTGATGGTACGGTTCACCCTTAATTATTGTAAATGCACGATACAACTGCTCCACAAACACTAACCGTACTAACTGGTGCGAGTATGTAAGTTTAGATAATGAAATTTTTGAATGCGCAACACTTTTCACCTTCTCGGCAAATCCGTAAGGTCCCCCAACCACAAAGAACAAATCGCGTTGACCTGCTATCATCCTTTTCTCGATGAACCTAGCAAAATCAACAGAATTAAACTCCTGCCCATGCTCATCGAGCAAAATTATCTCCTGAGCATTCTGTATCAGAGGAAGAATGCTCTCCGCCTCTTTCTGCATCTGAACATCAATGGACATCGACTTAGTATTCCGAAGTTCGGGGATAACTTTGATCTCGAACTTACAATACCGCGATACTCGCTTAGTATACTCCTCAACAGCCTTTACAAAATAGTCCTTATCGGTTTTACCAACAAGAATTAGAGTTATCTTCATAGGAATCCCTCAATTATTGAATGCCCCTAGTTTTTACAAACATTAAAATTAGGTATTTTGATAAATACGGCCTAAATTTACCAAGATTTATATAAAGATTGTTTACCGATCAATAACAATCAATAAATATCATTTTAGATGGCCTTTTTGGCTTAACGTTTGTTACTATGTTCTACTTTGTATAGACTTGCATTGTAAAACATAATTTTTGATAACATGCAAAAAGTAAGAAAGATGATAAAGTTGAGAGTTTACCTATTCACACTATTCCTGCTCATGATTTCGACAGCCGATGCCCTTGTTGCCGAGCAGGATCCAAAAGATGTTATTAAAAAAGCCGCCGATGCCATTCAAGTTGGCGATGCTGAATTGCTTTCGAAAAATTTTTACAAAACAATAGAGATAGAAATTCTTAGTGAGGAAAATTTTTACAGCCAAACACAAGCCGTTCAACTCCTTAAGAATTTCTTCGAAAAAAACAAACCCGTAAAATTCACCATAAGCCATCAGGGCGTTAAGGATTTATCGGCATTTGCCATAGGTCAACTTCAAACGAAGAATGCAACTTACCGTATATCGATTTTCCTAAAAACCGAAGACTCCAAATCGTATATCCATCAAATCAGGATTGAAAACGACGATGAAAGTAGTAACGAGTAAATTCCTCTTTTTATAATGCAGTACGAACCTTTTATTGATTCGCTAATAGATTTAGCCATTGCCGAAGATATCGGCGATGGGGATCATTCTTCGCTATCGTGCATTCCCAGCAACGCAGCTGGCGCTGTTCAACTAAAAATGAAACAGGCAGGAGTGCTTGCAGGCGTTGAAATTGCAAGAAAAATATACCATAAACTTGATCCATTGGTGAAACTCGAAATCTACAAAAATGATGGATTAGATCTGGTTGCTGGCGATATTGTATTCCGCGCCGAAGGAAAAGTGCATACGCTGCTCCAAGCCGAGCGTATTGTTTTAAATATTATGCAACGAATGAGTGGCGTTGCCACGCAAACCAAAGTATACGTGAAACGGTGCGAAGGAACCAACGCAAAAATTCTTGACACCCGAAAAACCACGCCAGGAATGCGTGTACTCGATAAGATGGCGGTTAAAATTGGTGGCGGTCATAACCACAGAATGGGACTTTTCGATATGATTATGCTTAAGGATAACCACATTGATTTTGCTGGGGGAATAGAAAACGCCATAAAACTAGCCAATAGTTACATCAAGGAAAAAGGAAAAACGCTGGATATTGAAGTGGAAACCCGTTCGCTTGATGATATCGAGAAGGTTCTTCATATTGGAGGCGTTCGCAGAATCATGCTCGACAACTTTACCGTTGAAACTACCAAGGAGGCTGTTAAACTGATCAACGGAAAGTTTGAAACAGAATCATCGGGTGGGATTACGCTCGAAACAATCAGAGACTATGCCCTTTGCGGTGTTGACTATATTTCGGTGGGAGCAATTACTCATCAAATTAAAAGCATAGACATGAACCTGAAAAAGGTTTAACCATGACCAAGAATCGCAAAAACGGCTTTTTTTTTAACCTAAAACGCACAACAAGGCTAAATGCGAAATGGATTCAACGGCGATTCCAGCGTATTACAACTCCTGGACTAAAAGGAGTTCCTGTTGTTTCAGTAATTCGATACTTCTTCAAAGGAATTGTAAACGGCGCAATAACCACCAGAGCATCATCTGTTGCATTCAGTTTCTTTCTGGCTACAGTGCCAACACTAATCTTTATTTTTACACTGATTCCCTACATCCCCGTTGCAAATTTTCAGGATCAACTTCTTTCGGTAATTAAAGGGATAATGCCCATGCATGCCTACCAAACAGTAGAAGCCACTCTGATTGAGGTTGTTACCATGAAAAGCAGTGGATTACTCTCGTTCGGATTTTTAGCTGCACTATTTTTCAGCCATAATGGCGTTAGCTCGTTAATTGATGCATTCAATGCAACCTACCATGCCATTGAAACAAGAACGTTTATAGAGCAGCACATAATAGCATTCTTACTCACCATGATTCTTCCCTTCATAGTAATACTTGGTATTGCCATCATGTTTTTTAGCGAGCATTTTTTGAACCTTTTGAATAGTTGGGGGTTTCTAAAGGTAAACGCTACAATGTCGATTCTGCTATTCGGTAAATGGATTTTGGTTGTGTTGATATTTTTTGTTGGAATATCGTTGGTTTACTATTTGGCCCCGGCAAAAAAGGAAAAATTCCGATTCTTTTCGCCTGGCGCCTTGCTCGCAACCATACTTATAATTATCACCTCCCTAGGATTCTCGTTCTATGTTAATCGGTTCGGTCAGTATAATAAGTTCTACGGATCCTTAGGAGGACTTATCGTATTTCAGATTTGGCTTTACTTCAACGCTTTTGGGCTAATCCTTGGTTTTGACCTAAATGCAAGTATTCGTAGCGCAATGAATGGTCACAGAAAAGAGATTAATCTTCAAATAGAGAAATGAAACATGTTGATATTGCCCAACTCCGAAGGGAATACTCGCTAAAATCGCTTAACGAATCGGACGTTAACCCCGATCCGATAAAAATGTTCGATATTTGGCTCAACGAAGCCATTGAATCGGAAATTCCCGAACCCAACGCAATGACCCTTGCAACGTCAACCTTTGAGGGAAAACCCTCGGCTAGAGTAGTACTGTTAAAGCAATTCGACAGCAACGGTTTTGCATTCTTTACCAACTACGAGAGCCGTAAAGCAAAAAACCTACTCCAAAATCCATATGCCGCACTAGTTTTCTTTTGGCCTGAACTAGAACGGCAGATTAGAATTGAAGGCAAGGTATCAAAGGCTGGTCCGCAGGAAAGCGATAAATACTTCAAACTCCGACCCGAGAAAAGTAAAATTGGGGCTTGGGCTTCGCCACAAAGCAAAGTGATCCCCAGCCGAAAATACCTCGAAAAACTCATGCTAGATTTTGAAGAGGAATTTCATGGGAAAAAGATAAATCGACCTGATAACTGGGGCGGTTATGTACTAAGGCCATCTATCATAGAATTTTGGCAAGGCAGACCCAACCGTCTCCACGATAGAATCCAGTTCACTCTTGTAAATGAAAAATGGTTAATTGAGCGACTGGCTCCCTGAAACTAGTGCGGGGAACTATTCCAGATTAGTCTATTAATTTTAAGGTATAATGCATCCGAATCGAGCGGTTTTGTAATATAATCATCACAACCACTTTCGATACTCTTATTCATTTCCGATTGTAGGGCATATGCCGTTTGAGCAATAATAGGCAATTCCGGCCTTAACTTCTTAAACTCAACCGCTAAATTATATCCATCGGAATCGGGCAATCGGATATCAAGTAAAACCAAGTCGATATCGTGCCTTTTGTTGAATATCTGCCTGGCCTCCTTAGCATTCATAGCAAAAAGTAAATGAGCTCCAGTTCTTTCAAGAACCTTTTCAAAGTATAGCCTAACATCTTTAGTATCCTCAACAATTAAGATATTTTTTCCGCTTAGATGCAATTCCCCAGCCAGGGTGCTAGATATTTCATGTTTTAATTTTTCGCTTTCTACAATTTCTTCTGTAACATATGGTATTGTAAAGTAGAACTCAGAACCTTCTCCCATTTGGCTTTCAACCCAAATATTACCTCCTAGCAATTCGACCAAGCCCTTAGAAATTGCCAAGCCCAAACCGGAACCTCCATATAAACGCGAGTATGAGTCATCGGCCTGCCTGAAGCGCTCAAATATTAAGGCTTGATTTTCGGAAGAAATTCCAATACCCGAATCCTTAACGTAGAACTGTATGTGCGGAAAGTCATCATCAATAACAAGTGTGTATCCAAACTTGACACTTCCGCTTGGAGTGAATTTTAGGGCGTTGCTCAAAAGGTTTGTAAGGATCTGCCTAATTCTTACCGGATCGGAGTAAATAATGAACGGTGAAGAATTGGCCAACTCTGGATGGAACAGCATAGTCTTAGCCGCTTCTCTGGATTTGAGTTGTGCGGAAAATACCATATAGAGTTCCTCCATGTACTGATTAAGATTAAACGAACTCTTTGAGATTCTTAACTGATTCGACTGGATCTTTGAAATATCAATGATATCCTCGATCAGCGATAAAAGTTGATTCCCGCTGTTCTGAATTAAATCAATATATTGTTTACCAGTTTCAGAGAGCTGTTCATCGCTTCGCAGAAGCTGAATAAAACCTAGCACCGCATTCATCGGAGAGCGAATTTCGTGGCTCATATTTGAAAGGAATGCAGTTTTTAGTCGATCCGATTCCTCAGCCCTCTCCTTTGCTCTGATTAATTCCTGCTCGGTTAGTTTCCGTTCAGTTATATCGTTGGCAATTCCAACCATTGCGATAGGCTTCCCATCATCGTCAACCACAGCTGAAGTTGAAAGGGATATAGGGAATATCGAACCATCCTTTTTAACATTTATGAGCTCGCCTTGCCACCCCGATTTAAAAGTATCATCCAGAATCTGCTTGTCCAACTCTTTCCCCGAATCGGGAGGTTTAAGAATTGATGTATTCTTTCCTATTATTTCGTCGTAGCTATATCCGTATATTTCCATAAAGGCTGGATTAACAAATATGAAGTTATTGTCCAAATCGGTTATGGAAATGCTGTCATTGGCATTCAAGATTGCCTGAGCAAGCATTTTAATTTCCTCCTCGGCTTTTTTCCTCTGGGTGATATCGCGCTGCAGAATTAAAAATATATCATCACCTGCAGGAAAAATCCTCGATTCGTAGAAATATATCTGAGAATTTGCCGATACATTATACTCAAAAGTTTGCAATGTCTGGGTCGATTTACATAAATCTATAGCATTGGTGAACTTTTGAAAAGTTTCCCGTGGAAAAAATTCACCAAGTGATTTCCCAATCATATCAAACTTCAACTCAGGATAATAAACTTGATCGGTTGGTGCAAAATCAACTAACATACCAGAACTGGATATTCGGAATAACTGATCGGGGATAGCCATTACCATTGCTCGGAACTTTGCCTCACTTTCTCGCATCGCATCAGTAGCTAATTTCCTATCCGTAATATCAAGCATTACACCATCCAAATACTGAAGTGTTCCTGCTTTATCAAATTGTACCCGTACCTGATTTCTCACCCAAATATTTTTGCCATTGACCATTTTCATCGGTATTTCGTCGTAATGGTCAAGTTCCTTGCTATTATAATATAGACATCGCTTGAAAAAATCATCAATGGAAAACTCTTCGATACTTCTTCCAATTATTTGATCCGTTTTCGAAAAACCTAAAATTTTTGCAAAAGTAGTATTGGTATAAACAATAGCTCCATTTGCCGATAGTCTATACATACCAACAGGAACGGACTCGGTTAATGACCTGTACTTGTCCTCGCTCTCCTTTAAAACAGCTTCAGCATTTTTCCTTTCAGAGATATCGCGAAGCATAGCCATTACCACCTGCAATCCAAAGTAATTCCCCTTGCTAAGCATGATTTCACTAGGAACTACTTCTCCAGATTTTTTTCTTCCCCAAAAATCAAAGGTTTGGCTATGTCCCTGAAATGCCAGTTTAATTCTTTTTTTGATCTCCGAATGATCATTTAAGCCAGCACCTGCAATATCGTCAATGGTTAATCCAACAATCTCGGGTTTCGAGTAACCGTATAAATTTTGTCCACTCAAATTAATGTCCAAAAATATTCCGCTTGAATCGAGAATACAAATAGCCTCACTCGAATTATCGAATAGTCCTCTGTAACTCTCTTCGCTCTCGCGTATAGCCTTTTCAGTTTCCTTCCGTAAACTGATATCACGAATGAAAACAACAGTAATAGTATCGCCTTGAAGTTGTGTCAAATTCACATTGAATTCGACATGAATTGGCTCATTCTTAGAACTAATCAATGTAGTTTCATAGATTGAAGGCTCTTTAATCCCCTGTAATCTTCGCTTATTCCGCACCGAAATTCGCTCGCGCTCTTTCGGATGAAGAAATGTTGTTATTGGTTTGCCAATAAAATCGGACTCACAAATGGATAGCATCTCCATTACTCGAGGATTAGCATATGTTATTACTCCATCCTTAGCGTAAATAATTCCATCACTGGAATGCTCAACAAGTATCTGATATTTCTCCATCGATTCAAACAAAGCTTCCTCGGCATACTTAGCCCTCGATATATCGGTGGAAACAACCATTATCCCGAAATTTCCATCGGGAAATATCACCCTAGTTTCATGTAGTTGAACGTAACGCTTAGAGCCATCCTTGCGGACATTGTAAACCTCTGTGATTAAGGATTCGCCATCTAGAATTTTTTTGATATTAATGTCTACCTGAGAGGTTCCCTCCTGAGGCACTAAATCATGAAAGCGCATTTTTATCAGTTCCTGAGGCGAGTAACCTAAAATATCCCCCGCGGCATAATTGGTATAAACAATATTGCCATGCGAATCGCCGAGTAAAACCCCATTAGGCGATTGCTCAAAAAGAATCCGCCACGCCTGCTCCTCCGATAGTATCTTTTTCAACCGAACATGGTTTGAATTGGGATTGTTATCGGAAAATATAGATGCAAAATTTTGTTTACGCTTTAAATTGGTGAGTTCAATCGCCAGTTCCAACTCTTTAACCGTAAAATTTGGATTTATGAAGTTAGACTCATTGATAATTTCGTACTCATCAAGTTGATAGGAGTATTCACTATCACTATAGAAAAGGAAAGGCTTTTCTATATACTTTTGCGACAGCCTAATAAAAAATTCTTTCTGCTTTATATCGCCTATGCCAACAATTGCAACACTAAAATTTGGAAGTTCAATATCCTTTGTAATGTTGTCGAGAATGATACAGGAATATCCTAGGCTTTCAAGGTGACTTAAAAACCGAGACGTTGGTAAGATATTATTAACTAGCAACAATGCTACTTTTGCAGCCATAGGCAAAGTAGTTTACGCTGTTAAATTATAATATTTTTTTGATTCTAAATGCAGTTGAAACAAAAAACCCTGCGATAATACGCAGGGTTTGATGTAATTATGGAAAGTTTAGGCGATATGAATATATTGCTCCACCAACTGCTTAATTTCTTCGGTTTTACCATATATCTTTTCGCTTAAACCCTTATCGTTATAAGATTTGAGCTTTTTGATTTTAGAATCAATCATTCCTTTTGGGAAAATACCATCGGCCTCAAAGGTTGAGCGTTTCTTATCCAACACTTCAGCCGATTCAAAACACGAAGCGGGTAGTTGATTTAGCGTAGCCAATTTATCCTTAAACTCTGGGCTAAAGATATTTACATGAGCATATAGCTTCTCGGCCATTTCAAGTGAATCGGCACGACGAATACCATTTAACGATGCGATGATTAAACCGGCAACGGTTAAGTATGGATCAGCAGAGCCATCGGCAACGCGGAACTCGTAGGTTTGCTTACTTTCCCTTGGACCTTGGCAACCGCACTCAACGGGGTTTGCATCGGCAATCATATTATTTGCACCAGTCCATCCCAGTGGAACACGCACAACAACTGAACGATTCCTATCGCCCCAGCAAATATAGGTTGGAGCCTCTTGGTGTGGAACTAAACGTAAATATGAGGTTGGTATAGTATTTCCAAAAGCAGTTAATGCATCTGCTGAATCCAGAATACCCGCGATCATTCTTTTTGCCAATGGGCTTAACTTATTGTCCTCAACAAGTAAGTTATGACCATCCTTTTCAACCATCATATGGAAGTGCAAACCGCTACCAGCTTTACCAACAATAATTTTAGGTGCAAAACTAATATCAACGCCATACCTATATCCTAACATTCGAACAACCCACTTTGCAATAACCAACTGGTCAACAGCATCCTCTGCATTAGTTGGCAAGAACTCAATCTCGTGCTGTTCGTAGAGTTTATCCTCGGTCATAAAACACCCAACCTCTGCATGACCGTACTTTATTTTTCCTCCGGCCTGAGCAATGTAGATAAGCGCCTCTCTACGAAGATTTTCCCATTTTGCAAATGGTTCGGATGAATGGTAACCCTTTTGGTCTACTCCGGGATAAAAATCTTCACGTTCGCTAATAACATAGTACTCCAACTCGGCTAAAGCCTTAAAAGTATAGCCTGTTTCCTTCTTGAATAAATCGTGTGCCTTTCGAAGAACATTTTCAGGTGAACTCTCAAGTGGCTTTCCAGTATTATCGTAGAATGAGCAAAGAATATCAATAGCGGGAACTTCTGAGAATGGATTCACAAAAGCAGTGCGGTAACGAGGAATCACGTATAAATCGCTACTTCCTGCCTCGATAAACGAGAAAAGGCTACTTCCATCAACACGTTCACCAGCCGATAGTATTGAATCGAGGTGATCTTTAGATGTGATAACAAAATTCAGTGTTTTAAGCTTTCCGTCTTCGGCAACATAGCGGAAGTTTACCATTTCAATATCGTTCTCCTCACAAAAGCGAATAATATCTGCCTTAGTGAATTCTGATGATGGCTTTTTCAGGAAACGAACCAACTGGTTTGGGTTCATCAAGATTTCTGAATCGTTCATTTTCACCCGTTTTTAATTTTTTAATTTTGCCAAAACTACTAAATATTACATACTTAAATACTTTTGGGTTAATGTTTCTTAACATCATTTTACAACACCTATGCCCGATGTCAGAAAATTACACCAACAGATTATTTCTTTATAGAAAAATAGCCCAAACCGATTTGATCGAGGGCTATTTTGTTTAATCTTTATCCTGAAATCTATTTAAGAGCAGCAATTCGCTCCTCTAATGTTTGAATCTTGGTCTCAGCATCGGCTTGCTTTTTACGCTCAAGATCAACCACGTTGGCTGGCGCACTATTTACAAAGCGTTCGTTGCTCAACTTCTTCATAACACTTTCCAAGAAACCTTTAGTATAGTTAAGCTCCTCTATCAACTTAGCCTTCTCCTCTGCCGCATCGACCAAACCTTCTAGCGGAACGTAAATTTCAATTGTCCCAACCATAAACGAAGCAGCACCATCAACCTTAGCCTCAACATAACTTAACTTGTCTAAGCCGGCAAGTTTAACAATAATTGCCTCGTTACCTTCAGCAAACTTATCGTTTGAACGAATGGAAGTGGAGAGTAGTTGCTTTATTGCAATATTCTTCTCCTGACGAATTGTTCTTACCCCTGCAATTATCTCCTTCACTGTATCGAACTTCTCAAGAATATTGGCATCGAAACCATTTGACTTTGGCATCAGGCTAACCATAATGCTTTCGCCATCGTTTCGGTCGCGCAAGTGCTGCCATAACTCCTCGGTGATAAATGGCATATATGGGTGAAGCAGAGAAAGAATCTTTTCAAATATATCAAGGGTTGCCTTGTACGTTTTGCCATCGATAGGCTGACCGTATGCTGGTTTTATAATTTCCAAGTACCACGATGAGAACTCATCCCAGAAAAGCTTGTAAAGGTTCATCAATGCCTCCGAAATACGATACTTATCGAAATCATCGTCGGCCTGCTCAATTGCTTTATCTAACTGGTTGCTGAACCACTCAACACCTGCGCGAGCATACTCGGGCTGTGCGGCATTCTTGTCAACCTGCCAACCTTTAACCAAGCGGAATGCATTCCATATTTTGTTACAGAAATTACGTCCCTGCTCGGTTAATGCCTCATCGAAAAGCAAGTCGTTACCGGCAGGCGAGCATAGTAGCATACCCACCCGGACTCCATCGGCACCGTACTTTACAATAAGATCAAGCGGATCGGGAGAGTTGCCCAATTGCTTACTCATTTTACGGTGCAAATGGTCGCGCACAATACCTGTAAGGTAAACATTGCGGAAAGGCTTTTCGCCCATATACTCGTAACCAGCAATAATCATACGTGCCACCCAGAAGAACAGAATTTCGGGAGCGGTAATTAAATCGTTGGTTGGATAGTAGTACTTTATATCTTTATTTTCAGGATCGAGAATTCCGTTGAAAACAGAAATTGGCCACAACCAAGAGCTGAACCAAGTATCAAGCACATCGTCATCCTGACGTAAATCGGAAATTTTAAGGTTCGAATTTCCGGTTTCCTTCTTAGCTAATTCTAGCGCTTCTGCTTCATTATTGGCAACTACATAACCACCTTCAGGCAAGTACCATGCTGGAACACGATGTCCCCACCATAGTTGACGAGAAAGACACCAATCCTTCACATTCTCCATCCAGTGACGGTATGTATTTACAAACTTAGGAGGATACAATTCAATATTACCATCGATAACCGCATCTAACGCAGGTTGAGAGAGTTCCTTCATACGGAGAAACCACTGCATCGATAGTTTTGGCTCAATTACGGCATCGGTACGCTCGCTGAAACCAACCTTATTAACGTAATCCTCAATCTTTGCAAGACTTCCGGCTTTCTCCAAATCACCAACGATAACCTTACGCACCTCGAACCTGTCCATTCCAACATAAAGTTGAGCCGCTGGGCTTAAGGTTCCATTATCGTTAAAAATGTCGATAGATTGAAGCCTGTGCTTCTCACCTAGCATATAGTCGTTAATATCGTGAGCAGGAGTAACCTTTAATGCGCCAGTACCGAACTCCATATCAACATACTCATCATATATAATGGGTACACTGCGGTTGATAAGCGGCACAATAACGTGCTTGCCTTTCAAATTAGCGTATCGTGGGTCGTTGGGGTTTACACAAACAGCAGTATCACCCAAAATTGTTTCAGGACGAGTGGTTGCAATTGTTACAAAACCATCCTCACCATCAATTTTATATTTTAGGTAATAGATTTTGCTCTGAACCTCACGGTATATAACCTCTTCGTCCGAAACAGCGGTTTTAGCCTGAGGATCCCAGTTAACCATTCGAACTCCTCGATATATCTTACCTTTCTTGTAAAGATCAACAAAAACGTGGATAACACTAGCCGAAAGGGTTTCGTCCATAGTAAAACTGGTACGTTCCCAATCGCACGATGCTCCTAACTTTTTAAGCTGCTCAAGGATAATTCCACCGTGCTTCTCCTTCCACTCCCAAGCGTGCTTTAGGAATTCTTCACGGGTGAGTGATGATTTCTCGATGCCTTCAGCCTTCAGCTTGTTTACAACCTTAGCCTCGGTAGCAATTGAGGCGTGGTCGGTGCCAGGAACCCAGCAAGCATTTTTGCCCTTCATACGGGCACGACGGACCAGTACATCCTGCAATGTATTGTTTAACATATGCCCCATATGTAACACGCCAGTAACATTGGGCGGGGGGATTACAATACAGTATGGCTCACGCTCATCGGGAGTAGAGTGGAAAAACCCTTTATCCATCCAGTACTTGTACCACTTGTCCTCAACCTCAATAGGGTTGTACTTTGCCGATAGTTCCTTATTATTATTCATTTGTCATTAAAAAAAGTCGAACCGCAAAAATAATAAAATTTGGAGGTTAAAAGATAAAAGATGAGTTTGTTGAATGAATTAATAGTAAAAAAGAACGGCCACTCATAAGAGCGGCCATTCCCTTTGTATAGTTAGAATTCTATTTACTTGCCTTTTCCAAAGCCTTTTCTGCTTCCTTCAAAACCTTCTCGGCCTCCTTTTTCCCATCCTTCGCCTTTTTCATATTCTCGTCGCCCTTTTGAACCATCTTCTGTCCATTGTCATATTTTTTTAGAGCTGCCTTATACTTAACATTCCAAGCCTTAAAATCTTCCTTAAACTTTGTTTCCGATGCCTTTATATCGGCTTTTGCGGCATTAACCTCTTCTTTATCTTTCGATCGGAGTTGCTTTTCTAATGGTTTTAACTCATTAAAGTGATCTTTTTCCAACATTTTTTGCTCGTTTTCTAAATCTTTAATTTCAGAGGAGGCCTCCTGCATAATTGTTTTACCAGCATCAATCAAACTATCCGCTGAGTTTACCTTCGCATCCGCTTTATCAAATTTTTCTTGAGCGGCTTTTACCTTCTCTTCTAACTTTTGAAGTTTAGGATCCTGAGCAATTGCATTCTGATTAAAGAACATCATTCCTGCAAGTACAAAAGCATTTAGGAGTAAATATTTTCTCATATTCTTAGAGTTTATGGTTATTCGAATTGGGATAAAGTTTAATAAAAGCATTAACGTTAAAGAGCCATTTGTGTTTCGAAAATATCAAAAAAGAAGGCTAGCCTACTATAAATTAGGCCAGCCCAAAACTCTATTTACTTCTTTACAAAGATAAAGTCCCCGCCTTCGTCGCCTGCATCCTTAATATCGCCATAAACAGGCGTAACTGGGCTGCTGTTGATTATAATGTCCTTTATGCTACCAAATATTTCCTCAGCAGTTATGTAATCCTTGGTATTACTGTTTAAACGACTTACCAACTGCTCTAAGAAGACACTTCTGTCGGGTACTTCTGTTAGATTTCCACTCGTCATGGCTTTTCGGCTAGGCGCATCATACGCTTTTTTGATAGGACTAGAACCTTCTTCAAAAGCCTTCCTCCCCCTAAAGATACTGCCACCAAAACAAGCATCGGCAATCAGTAGTGTGTGTTTCGATTTTATTGCAGCAACATAATCACGAATTTGACTGTTGGCCATCCAATTCGCAGTACTATTTGCTTTAGAATCGGTAGGAATCCAGTAACCAAAATCAGTTTCTTTGTCCCAAAAACCATGTCCAGCAAAGAATATCAACAAATTATCATTTTTCCCAACCCTGCGGGTTAACCTATCAAGCTCGTTTATGATTTGTTCCCGAGTAGGATCCTTAATAAAGATGACATTGTTTGGATCAAACGTATATCGATTGATTAACACATTATACAGCTTTGTTGCATCACTAATTGGGTTATCAAGATCGGGAATATTACCATCTGAATAATCGTTGGCGCCCATGATTAAAGCGTAAAACTTTGGCGGAGCTTTTTGTTGATCAAAAACTAAATCTAGTTCTTCTGTGTCCCCCTTAGCAACCTTGCCCGATGGCGATTTCCGAAGCACGAAGAATTTCTTCTCCACGCTATTCTGACGTAAATCAACCGCACGTATTATAATTTCATTCTTACCAACCTCCAAGGGCACATTCGCCTCAAACGATCCATCGTTGCCCATTGTTGCCTCTGTACCATTAACTACAACCTCATAAATTCCGCTCTCGTCGGTAACCTTCCCTTTTATAACCATGCTTTCATCAGTTGTGGCAAACTCTTCGCCACTTGCAAGAGAACGCAAACGCTTATCGTTCATTCCTATCAACGATTGAGCATAAGGCCGTCCTCGAGTAGCCTCTTTACCAACCAATGGCACATTGGCAGGCTGAGTAAGGGCAATCTCTGGAGGATTCGAATCCACAACCTCTACTTTCTTAACAGTAAAATGCTGCAACCCGGAAACCAACTCAAATTTCTGAGTCTTCTCAACCTTCATGTTGCTGGTTTTAACGCTGGTAATAGGCAAATCGCGGAACTGTAATTTACCAATCTTAAGATCTATTCCGTAGGTTTCGTCAGTAATCAACTCAATACCTAAATCCAAACGCATAGCACGATCAAGGTCTGCAGGTATTCTTTCGAAAATAAATGATGCTTTAACAGTTTCACCCTGTTTTAGGGTTCGCTGAGGAGTAGAGTACCTCTCATTACCCTCAACCTCTGCTATTTTTCCTCGTTGAGCATCAAATTTGTGTTTATTAAAATCGGTTATAGTTATGAGTCCGTTGATCATTTTCAGATCGCGAGTTGGACCATTATTTTTAATCGAGAGTAAAAGTTCAATTTTATTATCGGCTATTCTATGAAAACTTTCCAGAGTGAATGTAACTTGCCGAAAATCGTCCTGAATTGGGACTGCTGACTTTGAATCAGCAACAAGCTTAAATAGAACATCGCTATCGAGTTCCTTCATATCGTTCAATACATCCCATACTATTATTTGATCCCGACCACCAGGAACATTCGGGCCAACATTTCCTTTTACACTTTTTAGTGGTAAAAATGATTTTCCACCATCGGTTGAATAGAACGGAGATACGTTAAATTGTTGACCAATTCCTTCGCCCGAAATAGCATATTCCAAGTTAATTTTTTCGCCAAGCTGCTTTGGGGTGAGCCTATTGAACTCCTGCGAATATCCGACCATGCTGTGTGTCAGCAAACTGATCAACGCTATCCCCAAGAAACGGACTAATGTTTTCATGTTTAAGGGTATTTAATAGTTTTTTACAATTTACAATATTTTATTTTTCGTTTATCAACAAAAATGAAAATTGGTCTACTTAACAAATCGATTAATTTCCTCAACCTGAATATCCAATTTTAACGTGTCACTATCAAAATTGATGCCGTTAATATTTAACTTAGCGGTAAACGAAGCTATTTCTCTTGTAAGAGTAGTTAATTCCGATGAGTACTGCTCCCCTAAGTTTTTAAGTTTTATGCTATTTTGCTGGCTATTTAATGTTAAATAGTTAAGCAGTTGACGAGTATAAATACTCCACAAACCATTATAGCTGGTAAATGGATGACGTGGTGTTGTCCAACTTGGCGAAGCATAAGTATAGACATAAACCGGATAATCATTTTCCTGCTCATTGTAGGCAGAGTATGAAAGGAATCTACTTCCTTTCTCACGGTATAAATAATGTGCCTTTGATTGTTCTTCCTGGTTGGGCTTATAGATGCTCATCATTTCATATTCGGCCTGATCCTCATACGCATCATCTACACTTGCCTCAATAAGAAGGGTAGTACCAACCGCCGTTAAATTGATAGAATCATTTGCCGAGGATAACGCTGGCATATACTTGAGCAATACCATATACTCATTGTACCTTGTTATGTGTGTATCAACTACAGCAAACATTTCATTGTTAACAGCCGAGGAAGCCGATATCTTAAAGTAAGTATCGAAACGTTGGCGTAAATTGGTATATCGTCCATCTTCCTGTGCCGATGTGTAAATATCCCTGAAGTATTGAATCTTCGCATTCGAGAATAATAAAGCATTCGATTTTGCCCTGATAATAGCAAGTTCTTTTGCTTTTTCTATTTCCATGTCGGGATCGGATAATCCCATTGCGTAAAGTTCTGCTCCCGAAGCCGGAATTGTAAAAAACCAAGTTGGCAATGTATCGGGGTAATAGCTCAGCATTTTTACATTCTTAAACTTTCCTGAATTCTCCGATGCTTTAACGCCAGCGGTTTCCTTATCGAAAACTTTATTGAAATTCTGCTGATTTTGCGCAACCAGTAACTTGTTTTGCACTAAAAGACTAATAAGTAGTATAAGGCAAAAAACATTTGTGTAAACTTTAGTCATAAAAAAAGTTTTTGATTATAAAGATATGGAATAAAGATAATGAACTCGATCATGGTCATTCTTTTTTTACGTAAATAGATTATGAATTTACGAATTGCTTTTTGACGTTGACGATCCTCCTTGATTATTTGTTGCAGTTTATAAATAATTCTGAATTCAAATTAATTTTTGGTCTTTATATAATACTTTTACTGCTAAATAAAATACAATGCAATGGAACTAATATACTTGTTTATAGGCTTACTGATTGGAATATTAATTGCTTGGCTTTTTATAAGAGCCAAGTACGGAAATGTTTTAAGTAGTAAGTCCCAGGTTGAGGAGATGAACACAACAATTAATTCGTTGAATACCGAGCTAAGCCTTACTCACGATAGGCTTAAGCGAAATGATGAATTAATTCAACGGTTACAGCAGGATGTAGCAAAAAAAGAGGAGGATCAACTGAGTACGATTTCTCAACTGTCAATGTACCAAACTCGTTATCAAAGCGCCAATGAGCAGGCTGAGCAGATCAGAACAGATCGAGAAGCAATAAAAAACGAGCTGAACAAGCAGTCCGAACTGCTGAATCAATCCCGAATTAGAGCAATTGAACTGGAAAAAGAGAATAAGTACCTACAGGAGGCCCTCGAAAAACAAAAGAAAGATTTGGAGGAAATTGGGAATCAATTCTCCAAGGAATTCCGGTTACTGGCCGATCAAATTCTGGAGGATAAATCGCAACGATTTACCAAGATAAATCAGGATAACATCGACCGTTTACTCAAGCCGCTAGACGAGAATATTAAACAGTTCCAAAAACAGGTTCAGGAAGTTTACGAGAAGGAAAGCCGCGAAAGATTCTCGCTTGGCGAAAAGGTGAAGGAATTAAGTGAACTTAACCAAACTATCAGCAAGGAAGCAAAAAATCTAACCGAAGCCCTAAAAGGACAAGTTAAAACGCAGGGGAACTGGGGAGAAATGATTCTTGAATCAATCCTCAACAAGTCCGGCTTAGTAAAGGGACGAGAGTATACAACCCAGGAATCGTTAAAGGATGAGGAAGGAAAGCGTTTTCAGCCCGACGTAATAATTTCATACCCCGATAAGCGAAAAGTTGTTATCGACTCAAAAGTTTCACTTATCGCTTACGACCGTTATTGCACCGCAACCAATTCCGATGAGCAGAAAAAAGCCATTGACGAATTACTCCGCTCGCTCCGTAACCATGTAGATGGCCTTTCTGGAAAAAACTATTCCGACCTGGTTGGTTCTTTAGATTTTGTAATGATGTTCATACCCATTGAACCAGCCTTTATGATTGCCATGGAGGCCGATCACGATATTTGGACATACGCTTACAATAAGCGCGTTTTACTAATTAGTCCAACCAACCTAATTGCCGCCTTAAAATTAATTTACGATTTATGGCAACACGAATACAGGAACCAAAATGCTTTAGAGATAGCCAAAAGAGGCGGACAACTCTACGACAAATTTGTAAACTTCGTTGAGAACTTCAAGTCCGTTGGGGATAGCCTTTCTAAAGCTCAAAAAACCTACGATTCCGCCTTTAACCAGTTAAAGGACGGGCGAGGAAGCTTAATCACGCAAGCACAACAGCTCAAAGAACTAGGGGTGAAAGCCAGTAAAAGCATTCCTGAAGATATGACTAATGGAGTAGATTAAAACTTTTATCTCGAAAAAATGTTTTTAACATTATTGACGAACTGTTTTAATAAATTGTGATATTTGCTTTTTGTAAAGTTGTCTCAAAATTGATGTTTGATAACTAGATTCTTTTTATGATTTCAATCTGCATACCAATATATAATTTTGATGTAACCGAACTAGTTGATGAATTGCTCAAACAGGCAAATCATTTAAACTACCCGGTAGAGGTTTTGCTTTTTGACGATCATTCACAGAACTTTTACCGTGAGCGTAACTCTCTGCTGGCATCGCGGAGCAACGTTAACTATCTAGATTTTGACTTTAACATTGGTCGTTCAAAAATCAGGAATCGCCTTGGTGATATAGCAACAGGGCAATGGTTACTTTTTCTCGATTGCGACGTAGTTATTGATAATCCTGATTTCCTGAAACGATATATCGATAATTTAACCAAAGCCAAGGTTATTTGTGGAGGAAGAAAGTACGGATCTCGACCATTTAGGCACGAACTACTTTTACGCTGGAAATACGGAGTTGGACGCGAATGTAAAACAGCATTCTATAGGCAGGTAAATCCCTACAGCTCATTTATAAGTGGAAATTTTCTTATCGATTACGATACTTTCCATAATGTACGTTTCAACGAAGAACTCTCCGGCTACGGACATGAAGATACCTTGCTTGGATTAGATTTGAAGAAGCATAAAGTGGAAATCCTACACATAGATAATCCTGCCGTACACCTGGGACTGGATCCAAATTACGAGTATATTACAAAATCGGAACAGGGTGTGATGAATTTGGCCAAAATTCTTCACATCATGCCTTGCATGCGGAGAGACATCGAAAAATCCATAAAACTTCTGAAAGTTTTTAAATTTTTACGGCATATTGGAATGTTATATCCGCTACGCTGGGTATTTAAAGCATTAAACCCCTTAATCAAAAAAAGGTTGTGCGGATATAATCCATCAATCATCCTACTCGACATTTATAAATTATCGCTACTAGCAAAAATTTACAGCCCTAAATGGAAGAATATTGAGTGATCAAGCAAAAACCCTTGCAGATGCAAGGGTTTTTTATTTGATTTTTACTTTGATTTAGCCCTAAAGTAAATCTGTAAAGGAACTCCCGAAAAGTTGAACGTTTCACGGAGTTTATTCTCCATATAACGCCTGTAAGGATCGCGAATATACTGAGGTAAATTGCAGAAGAATGCAAACGAAGGTGTTTGAGTTGGCAGCTGAGTTACATACTTAATCTTTATGTACTTACCCTTGTATGCAGGCGGCTGCTGAATCTCAAGTGCTGTTTGCAAGAACTCATTCAACTTGGATGTCGCAATTTTTTGCTTACGGTTTTCGTAAACCTGTGTAACTGTCTCAAGCACCTTGTGGATTCGTTGCTTGGTTAACGCCGATGCAAAAACTATTGGTACATCCTGGAATGGAGCAATTCTCTCCTTAATTGCATTAGCATATTCAACAGTTGTGTTATTGTTTTTTTCAACCAAATCCCACTTATTTACAACTATAACAACGCCCTTTTTATTCTTAACAATCAGATTGAAAATATTCAGATCCTGCCCCTCCATGCCTAGCGTGGCGTCGAGTAAAAGTAAACAAACATCAGAATTTTCGATGGTTCTGATTGATCGGACTACTGAATAGAACTCCAAATCTTCGTTTACTCTTGTTTTACGACGTAAACCGGCAGTGTCAACAATTATAAAGTTGTGACCGAACTTGTTGTAGTGCGTATCGATGGCATCGCGTGTTGTACCTGCAATTGGTGTAACAATATTACGATCCTCGCCTATTAATGAATTGATAAGCGAAGATTTTCCAACATTAGGACGACCAACTACAGCAATTTTTGGAATATCCAAGGTTTCGGGCTCTTCGGGAACAGGCTTAAAGTTTTTCACAACCTCATCGAGCAAATCACCAGTTCCTGAACCACTGATTGAAGATATGCAGTAAGGCGTACCCAGTCCGAAACTGTAAAAATCGTTTGCATCGTACTGAAGATCGTTGTTATCGACTTTGTTGGCAACAAGGTAAACCTGTTTTTTTGAGCGACGAAGAATTTCGGCTACAGCCTGATCCATATCGGTTATACCAACCTTAACGTCAACAAGGAATAGAATTGTATCGGCTTCCTCAATGGCTAGTTTTACTTGCTTACGGATTTCCTCCTCAAAAATATCGTCAGAGTTAATCACGTAGCCACCAGTATCAATAACTGAGAATTCAACCCCATTCCAATCGGACTTGCCGTATATTCTATCGCGGGTAACACCTGCCACCTCGTCAACAATGGCATGTCGCCCAGAAACCAAGCGATTAAAGAATGTTGACTTTCCAACATTCGGGCGGCCTACTATTGCTACTATATTTCCCATAATTAGTTTAATGTTTAATTTCAGAATCTAGACGTCAGACATCAGAATTCAGAATTTGCTTTTATCTGATGTCTTGTGTCTAGAATCTTCGGTCTTCTACAAATTATACCCAAAGCGTTTAAGCTTTTTGTCATCGTTGCGCCAATTGGGATCAACTTTCACATAAAGTTCAAGGAAAACTTTTTTCTCCAAAAACTTCTCCAAATCTAAACGAGCCTCGGTACCAACCTTCTTAAGCATCTTTCCTTGATGTCCAATCACAATCGATTTTTGCGATTCTCTATCAACGTAGATAATTGCTCTAATCCTATCAATCCGTGCTTCTTCCTTGTACTCTTCAATATCAACCTCAACGGAGTAAGGAATCTCCTTTTGGTATGCAGTTAGAATTTTTTCACGAATAATCTCCGATGCAAAAAACCTTAAGGTTTTATCGGTGAGTGTATCCTTAGGAAAAAACTCAGGACCCTCGGGTAGTTGCTCACTTACCATCGTAATTAGGGCCTCGGTGTTAAACTTATGCAAGGCCGATATAGGTAGAATTTTTGCTTCAGGCAGAATTTCAGTCCATTGAGCAACCAATGCTGCGACCTTTTCCTGATCGGATAAATCGACCTTGTTGATTGCAAGAATAATAGGAGCACCAAGCTGTTTAAGTCTATTCAAAAACTCCTCGTTTTTGTTTGGTGTTTCAACGGTATCGGTGATATAGAGAATTACATCGGCATCCTCCAGCGCCGACTCCACAAACTTCATCATTGCAGACTGTAGCTTGTAGGCTGGCTTAAGAATACCAGGAGTATCGGAGTACACAATTTGGAAATCCTCGCCATTTACAATACCCATAATACGATGACGGGTTGTTTGCGCCTTACTGGTTATGATGGAAAGCTTTTCGCCTACCAATGCATTCATCAGCGTTGATTTTCCAACATTTGGACTACCAATTATATTTACAAAACCTGAACGGTGTGCCATTTCTTAGATTCTAGATATTAGACATAAAACATTAGATGAACAATCTAAAAAAATTAGAATCTATTCATTTTGATCATATTTACCTCTTTTTGAGTCAGGAATCGCCACTTTCCACGGGGTAAATTCTTCTTGGTTAGCCCCGCAAAGTAAACTCTGTCGAGTTTTACAACCCTGTAGAAAAGCGATTCAAATATGCGTCGTACCACTCTGTTTTGTCCGGTGTGAATTTCCACGCCAACTTCGGTTCCATCACTTTCCTCGGTATAATCAACTGCATCAACCTTAAGAATTTCACCATCAACTTCAACACCGTTACGGATCTTCTCCAAATCCTCAAACGATACTTTCTTATCGAGCTCTACGTAATAAATTTTCCTTTTCAAAAAACTAGGATGGGTTAACTTTTTGGTCATTTCACCATCGTTAGTAAGAAGTAGTACGCCTGTACTATTTCTGTCCAATCGTCCAACTGGATAAACCCGCTCATCGCAAGCACCATCAATTAAATCCATTACAGTGCGCTTTGCGTGCGGATCGTCAACGGTTGTAACGTAATCCTTTGGCTTATTCAAAAGGATGTATACCTTACGTTCCGCATCAAGGGTTTTGCCCTTATAGCAAATTTCGTCCTGCGGATTTACTCTTGATCCCAATTGGGTAATAACCTCGCCATTTACCGAAATCATACCACCCTGAATTAACTCATCGGCCTCGCGACGGCTGCAAAGACCCGAATTAGCGATATACTTGTTTAGACGGATTAAACCATCATCCTCCCTCTCAGGATTCTCTGCTTTTGCAGATTCTCTCCTAGGTTTAGATTCTGGTAAATAATCGTCGTTGTTTTTTTTCTTAAAAGTTCTTGGTTTGTATCCCGATGCATTATCGGATTCCTCCGAACGTTTCGATTTTGACGAAAACCTATCTCCCCTATCCATACGATCACCAGATTTCTCGAAACGACTTGGTTTTGATCCAAATCTATCGCCACGCTCTTTGGTTTCCTCGTTACTCCTTGAACCAAAACGACTCTTACTACTAGATCGCTCTTCGCTTTTGTCAAAACGGCTTGGTTTATCGGAGAATCGGCTTTTACTTGGGCGCTCGCCTCTATCTTCTGTGCGGTATGGTCGTGCATTAAAACCACCTACATTTGGAGTCTCGTCTTTATCATCAAAACGGCTAGGCTTTGCTGAAAAACCCTCTTTCCTTGGACGTTCATCACGATCCTCAGAACGTTTCGATTTAGTCGAAAAATGCTCCTTGTTCTCGTTTTCCTCAAAAGAATCCTCCCTATTATCGGGAGCAAAACGATTGCGGAAAGGAACTTCCTCTGTGTTTTTAATCTTTAATGTTCTTGGCTTATAGCTACTTCCACCCTCTTGCTCATCTTCACGACGAGGTTTCCGAGGTTTATCGAATGATTTTTCTTTTGAAGTAAAGCTTTGCTTTTGGGTAGATTCCTCGCCATCTTCAATACGAGGTTTAGGAGTGTCACTTTCCGTGTCAGGATTAACGGATTTGAGAGCCATTGTCCTTGGACGGTAAACCTTTGCAGGTTCCTCTTGGGTGTTAGTCCGCGTCTCGCGTTTAACATCCCCTTTCTTACTTTTTCTTTCCATTTAAGTGTTGAATATTGAACTTTTAGGCTAACTCTTTAGCCATTTAAAATTAGGGTGCAAAGATAATAATTAGTTTGATGTTTACGCTAAATTAATTTGATAATTTGAAAATTAGTCAATTAGCCAATCGAAGATTCTTTTATAATTTGAGTCGCAAAATGGATTTGCTAAAAATTGGGTCTCATTTAAATTTTCAAATTGACTTATTCTCAAATTGGCTAATTATCAGAATGCCAAGTAGAAATCCGCCGTTAATTGCTTATACTCCTCGGTATAGTTCCCTTCCGAATCATGAATGCACAGCAACGACTCTTCCAATGGCTTCTTCTCAAATTCAAGTTGAATTAACATCCGAAGCGTGCTCCTATTCGGTTTGGATTGTATGTTAAGCCGTTTGTTGCAGAATAGTCCATAGCTAGCCGCTTTGACAACAAAAACGTTCCCTTCGGTATACGGGAAAACGCCACAGAACTTACCATTTAATGCAAGCAGACTTGCTATACCTTTTAAAAGTTCATCGTAGGGCAAAGTATCGTTATGGCGGGTTAGGGTTCTGTGTTCAAATGGCGATTTTAATGATTGATCGAAATACGGCGGATTTGAGACTATCAAATCATACTTATGGCTGCTTTCAGCAACAAAATCCTGGAAGGATTTATTCATAATAGAAACCCGACTATGCCAAAGCGATTTTTCTGCATTCAGTTCAGCCTGCTTTGCCGAAGGTGCATCAATTTCAACAGCATCGATCAATGCCGTTGAACTACGTTGCGCAAGCATAAGTGCAATAACCCCTGTTCCGGTTCCAATATCAAGAATTCTGTTTGCATCAACCACGTTGGCCCAAGCACCAAGCAAAACACCATCGGTTCCAACTTTCATTGCCGCATGTGTTTGGCTAATTGTAAATTGCTTAAACTTAAAATAGGTATTGGGCATACTTCTTTAATTGGCCAGCAAAGGTATTATTTTTATACAAATTAGGCTAAACTTCGCCATTTACCCCCATTCCAAAAAGCGCGAAATCGAACTTAATTGGATCGTTGGAATCGAATTGACGAAGCTCTGAGGTCAACTCCTCAACTGCCTTAAAATCGTTCTGCTGCCGTTGCAGCAAGCCTAAACTACGGGCAACTCGGCCTGAATGAACATCAAGCGGAATCAATAATGCTGAAGTTGGTATTTCGGTCCACAACCCAAAATCAACCCCTTCGAAGCTAGGTCGAACTAGCCATCTCAAATACATATTGAGCCTCTTAGCTGCAGAGCCGTTGTTTATATTGGGTGTATGCTTTAGTGTTCGACTAGGAATATCTGCTTTTACAAAACAATCCCTAAACGCATTGATAGAATCCGCAACAGATTGGCTCTGATTATATGCATCAACAAACACCCTTCTCAATCCTCCTTGCTCGCTATAAATTGAGTTTAGCACTTGAATAAATGCAGCACAATCATCTGCATTAAATGTACGATGTACAAACCCTTTTAAATATTTTTTATCTGATGATTTATAGTTGATTACAAATTCGTATGGATTATTATTCATCGCGGTGAGCAATCGCACCATACTATTCAGAATAGATTTTCTGTTGCCCCAAGCAATTGTGGCAGTTAGCATTCCTACAATTTCAATATCCTCCATTTTATTGAAACGATGCGGAATTTGAATAGGATCGTCAACCAAGAAAAACTTATTGGCATAGCGCTTATATCGGCTATCCAGCAATTCCTGTAACTCTGTTTTGCTTTGAGGAAGAATCATTAGCCAAGTAGCCCATCGTTCATAGTAATCTGCATATCGGCCATACGGGCTAAGTCCTTATCGTGAGTAACCACCACAAAGGTCTGCCCCATTTGATCGCGAAGCTTAAAGAAAAGATTATGCAACTCCTCCTTATTGTGCGAATCGAGATTTCCCGAGGGTTCATCGGCCAAAACAACCAATGGGTTATTAATCAATGCGCGAGCAACGGCTACGCGCTGCTGCTCGCCTCCTGATAACTCCGATGGTTTATGGGTTAATCTGTGCGAAAGACCTAGAAAATCTAATAGTTCCTTTGCCCTTTCTTGTGAGGAGTTCATACTTTTTCCTGCAATAAGTGCAGGCATACAAACATTTTCCAGCGCGGTGAATTCTGGCAGTAAATGATGAAACTGAAAAACAAATCCTATGTGGGTGTTTCGGAATTTGGCAAGTTGTTTGTCCCTCATCAACGATAAATTCTCCCCATTCATATAAACATTGCCAGAATCAGGCTGACTAAGCGTACCCATTATCTGTAACAGTGTGGTTTTACCGGCCCCGCTGGGTCCAACTATGGCAATCACTTTTTTTTCGGGTATCTCAACAGTTATACCTTTAAGAACCGTAAGCGATCCAAAGGATTTGATAATATTTTCGACCTTTATCATTTTTGCCTCGTTTGTACAGTTACAAAAGTAGTAAATTTAAGTATGCAGAATTCATAATCAAAAAACGATAAAGACATAGACTTTTTCTACTTTTGTGATAATAAATTTGGAAAGAGTATGACACTAATTAAATCGATATCAGGCATTAGAGGAACCATTGGAGGATCTGTCAACGAGAACTTGACCCCTGTTGACATTGTAAAATTCACCTCGGCATATGCTCAATGGCTGAAAATGCATAACCCAAATAAAAAAAGTAAGGTTGCGGTAGGCCGCGATGCTCGAATATCGGGCGAAATGGCCAATAACATTGTAATTGGAGCATTGATGGGTTGCGGAGTTGATGTTTTGGACTTAGGACTAGCAACAACGCCAACCGTTGAGATGGCTGTTATCCACGAAAAAACCGATGGCGGAATTATATTAACAGCGAGCCATAACCCCCGACAATGGAATGCCTTAAAGTTATTGAATGAAAAAGGGGAATTCCTTTCCGATGCTGATGGTAGAAAAGTTCTGGAAATTGCCGAAAAGGAAACCTTCTCGTTTGTAGAGATTGATCAACTAGGTGTTGTAGAAGAGGAATACTCGTTTGTTGATGAGCATATTAACAAAATAATGCAACTAAAGTATGTAGATACTAAAGCCATTGCCAAAGCAAATTTTAAAGTGGCCATAGACTGCGTAAACTCTGTGGGAGGAATTGCAATACCAAGATTACTCAAAGCACTTGGCATTAGTAATGTTATAGAACTATACACCGATCCTACCGGAGACTTTCCTCATAACCCAGAACCACTTCCTGAGCATCTGCACGAAATATCCAAAGTGATAAAGGAACAAAAGGCCGATGTCGGCTTTGTGGTTGATCCCGATGTGGATCGCTTGGCAATTGTAAATGAGGATGGAACTATGTTTGGTGAAGAGTACACCCTTGTTTCCGTTGCCGATTACGTGCTAGGTTTCAATGCAGGGAATACCGTTTCAAACCTATCGAGTACCGCAGCATTGCGCGATGTAACCCAAAAGCATGGAAAGGAATATTTTGCATCGGCAGTTGGTGAGGTAAACGTTGTTACCAAAATGAAGGAGGTTAACGCCATTATTGGTGGCGAAGGTAACGGTGGCGTAATTTTACCTGAACTTCATTACGGACGAGATGCTTTAGTGGGAATAGCAATATTCCTTACGCAACTGGCCCATTCGGGCAAGAAATGCTCGGCCTTAAGGGCAACCTATCCCAACTACTTTATCTCCAAAAATAAAATTGAGCTGAAGGCTGGAATGAATCCCGATGATGTTCTGGCCAAAATGCTTGCTCAATACCAGCATTTAAAGGTAAACACCGCCGATGGTTTGCGTATTGATTTTGAGGATGGCTGGGTACACATGCGCAAATCGAACACCGAGCTAATCATCAGGATTTATGCTGAAAGCAGTTCCACAGAAAAAGCAAACGAACTGGCAATTAGAATGATAAATCAGATAAAAGCATTATTTGGAATTTAAGAACCTGACTTCATAAAACAAAAAAGGGAATCCCAACAGGATTCCCTTTTTTGCTTTGTTGAAAACCTAATCCTAGCTATTCCTCGTAGGTATAAATATCGCCTAAACTACAATTGGTAAAAGTATTTCCAGTACTACTAACCGATAAACTTGCTCCATTATCCAAATAGATGGCCCATCCCGATGAATTTTTAAAATTGCAATTGGCAACTGTTGCGCCAGCAACTTCTCTAATATATATACAAGCCTCCTGATCGTAACCTGCATACTCAAAATTACAGTACTCAAATTTAGAGTTAGGAGTTGTGTACTGATACAAGAAAAGACCTCGCCATGCACCTGCAGCAGGTGATGTGTTGCTTGTTGTGAAAACTATAGGGTTTGTTGCAGTTCCCGTTGCAGTAAGAGTTGTGTTTGCAGAATACCCAACATCTATTCTTCCACCGGCATTGAATGACAAAATAGTACCAGGTTCAATGGTTAGGTTTGTTTCCACCGTTGTTGTACCATCAAAAATATAAGGAACAGCTTGTTTTTTCCAAGTCAAATTAGCACCATTGCTTGTTGTAATATCCCCTGTTGCAACAAAAATACCATACCCATTACCGCAGGTTATTGCATTATTAGTACCCAGTGTATGGATTGCGCTAGGATATATAATTATTGCATTTGTTCCACACTCCTCAATGGTGTTATTGTTCATAGCAACAAATGCAGCTGATTCGTTCAACTCAATCCCAACTTTTTGTACGTATTTAACGGTGTTGTTGTTAAATGTTAGTTTGCAACGAATATCAATAGCCGACCAATCAGCACATCCAGCATACAAAAAGTCGCAGTAAGTGATACTCGTGTTTTGTAATACGTTAGTATAAAAGTATACACCATCCCAAGAGCCTGGTGTTGGATTAGCGTTGTACGATGTAAACACGATTCTCTTATCGGCAGTTCCGTTGGCTGTTATGGTTACATTGCTTGTATATCCAAAACCCAAACTTGCACCTGTTTTGAATTTAATTACTGTGCCCGGCTCAATGGTAAGATTTGCTTCAACATCAATATCGCCATCAATAACGTATAGATTGTCAGCAGTCCATGTTGTTTCTGTAGTGATATTGCTTACAATTACCACCTCTTTTGTGCTATTACTGTCATCATCATCTTTTTCACAGGAAGTAAAACCAATAGTAAATGCTGTAAATGCAATTCCTAATAATGTTAATCTTTTCATAATTTTATATTTAATGATTAATAAAGCTTATTACTATAACTAAAACTTAACCGAAAGGCCAAGATTAAGGTATGCAATGCCATACCCCACTTCGGCCATGGCTGCAATCCTATCGGTGAAATAGTAACGACCACCAACAAATAAATCTAACCGCGCACTGCTTTCCGTAGCATTATACGAGCCAGGAACATCGCCAATTTCTTTAGCATTAACAATATCATACCCTAGTAATACTCCAGCGTAGGTATCGAATTTATTGAGAAGTTGGTAGTGGAAAACACCCCTTGCACCAATAATAATATCGGTATATTTCCATCCGTAACCGTAATACTCCCATTTTGCGCTGGTATAGCCAAAATATCCGCCAACACCAAGGGAACTCTTATCGTTAAAAAGGTGATCCTTGATTCCCATTTCGAAGGATGCCGACAACGGAGGAACCTTGCTGGTATATCCGCTACCCGAATACAACGCGTTACCAAGGCCAATGCCTAAGTTAAGCACTTTATCGCCCTTATTAAAGGTATTTTGCGATACTCCTAGTAATGCAAAACCACACAAAGCCACAATTAGTAAAAATGTTTTTTTCATTGCTCAAAAATTTAGTTGAATAATTTTTATAGATTTAAAATCCGAATCAAAGGTATTGAGCAAACCAAGGATGATTTTACCCCCAAAAGGGGGTTTTTGGATTAAGTTTTCTATCTTCACATAAGAATTGGGGACGCCGAAAACCAAGATAGAGTAGGCATAATTATAATGATACTAAAATGAAAACAAGTAAAATTTTAAAAGCGGAAACTTTTGTAAGTTTAACCAAGTACGAAATGGTTAAAATTTTGGGTGGAGAGAGTTGTTCAAATAGCGAAAATCAGAATACATCGACTAATAACTCCGACACAAGTTCCATGCAGCAAGAAAATCAAAAATTTTCAACATTGTCTAACATTATGAAAACCAAGTAATTTTTTATCATAAGACAGCAAACTCTAATTACCCCCAAAAGGGGGGTAGTTGTATATTATATTAAAAATACCTTTGTCTTGGTTATAAGATTAATACAATATAGAATAACCCTCGATGAAAAAAAACAGAATTAGCAAAGGACTGTTTCTCTTTGTTTTGATCTTTGTATCAATGATTGACATTAGTCTTTTTGCCCAGAAGAACGATCAGATCTATATTGACTCAATGTTAATTACTGCCAAATCAATGCTTTACTCAGAACCCGATAAAGCATTTGAAATGACACGTGCAGCCATTGAATTATCTGAAAAACAGGCTAATCCCTTAACGCTGGCAAATGGTTATAGATTATTAGGAAGTTACTATTCTGATATTAAAAGTAATTTTGAAGAGGCCCGGCATGACTATAAAATGGCTGATAGTATTTATAGGAATAATATTGGAAAAGAATACGTTGAAGGTATTGGAGCCATATATCATTGCTATGGAGTAATAGATCAACGGTTAGGCAATTATTTTGAATCTATTCAAAATTATTTAAATGCACTAAACATCCTCGATAGTATTGGTAATCGCACAATTTTACCAAAAACACTTAATAATATTTCAATTCTTTATGCCTTTTTAAAGGATTATAAAAAAGCAGAAGAATACTCTCGTGAATGTTTAAAAATAAGCGAGGAGAACAAAGACGAAAATATGATTTCTGTAGTTAGCGTTGGTTTAGCTGATGCATTGATTTCACAAGAAAAATATGAAGAAGTTCCAAAACTATTAAATATCTCCAAAGAAATTTCCATGAAGCTAAAGAATCTTTATATCCTTGAATTGTCTCATTTAAATTATGGAAATTACTATTATTTATATAAAAAAGATTATAAAAAATCAATAGAGGAATACAAACAGGCTCTACAATATGCTGAAGATCTTGGAAGTGAATGGGAGGTTATGCGATTGTCTGCAAATGTTTCAGAGGTCTATTTTTTAGATAAACAGTATAGCAATGCAAGATTGTCTGCCGAAAAAGCAATTGAATTGGCCAAGAAAATGGGAACTATTGATGTGAAACAAAGAACTCTTTGTATTCTTGCAAAAATTGATGCACTAAATAAATCTTTCTCCAATGCATATGATAATTTATTACAATCATACAATCTTAAGGATACTGTTTTTAATGAAAGTAAGCAAATGCATATAAACTATTTAGAATCGCTTTATCAATCTGAAAAAAAGGAAAAGGAAATAATAATTCTTAAAGACTCTCAAAAAGAGAATGAACTTATTCTTAAAAGAAGGAAATACCAAATAACTGTACTTGTAATATTCATTTCTGTCATCATTCTTACTACAACTTTTATTTACATTCGAGTTAAGGATAAACAAATTATCAATATTCAAAAACTCCAAATACAAGAACAACAAATAAGAAAACTGGAGCAGGAAAAACAGCTTATTGCAACACAATCGTTGCTCGAGGGCGAAACCACTGAACGCGCCAGATTATCAAAGGATTTACACGATGGACTGGGAGGACTACTCTCCGTTACAAAACATAAAATAGCCAATATGAAAGGTAGCTTAACTATTCCCGAGGAGCAGGTGGAAACCTTTAACTCGGCACTCGAAATGCTCGATAATTCGATTAAGGAGCTCCGCAGGGTTGCCCACAACCTTATGCCAGAATCGCTTATGCGGTACGGCTTAAGTGCTGCAATCAAGGATTTTTGCAGCAGTATCGATAAAGCTGCCTACCATTTCTACGGCGTTGAGAAACGAATAGATGAAAAACTTGAGGTTGCCGCATTCCGGATCGTAAGCGAACTGGTGAACAACGCATTAAAGCATGCAAATGCTAGCAAAATCAACGTTCAACTGGTTCAGGAGCAGGACCGGGTCAGCATTACAGTTCACGACGATGGCTGTGGCTTTGATCCCAAGCTAATTGATAAAAGCAAATCGGGTGGGCTTAATAATATTGAGTCGAGGGTAGTATCGTTTAATGGCCGGATTGATATCCTTTCCGCTCCCGGCAAAGGAACAGAAGTTTCGGTTGAGTTTAAATGTTAATATTGCTAGTGACAGGTGACATTATAAGTGACAATAAAAAATCTCAAGAACTTATAACCAGTCGCAAGTCACACTTCACAAATCGAAAAATGAGTAAGATTCTTATAGTCGACGATCATCCATTAATTGCGCAAAGCCTAGCAAGTATCATAAACGATTCTAAAATCGGCGAAGTTGCAGGAATTGCCTCAACTGCAAAGCAATGCTTGGATTTGGTTGCATCCAAAGATTTTGATCTTGTTCTTTTAGACATAAACCTACCCGATGGCAATGGCCTAGACATCTGTAAATCGATTACCGAAAAGTACCCTCAAACAAAAGTACTGGCAATAACAACCTTCAGCGAGTACACAATAATCCGCAAGATGCTGGAAAATGGAGCCTCCGGCTATATCCTGAAGAACTCCATGCCCGAAGAGGTTATTGAGGGGATTGAAACCGTTTTAAATGGCGAAACGTTCCTGTGCCACGAGGTTGATTTGCTGATGAAAAAGAAAACGGATCAACAAATTTACCTAACCCCCCGTGAAACGGAACTCCTAAAACTTATCTGCGATGGCTACACAAACCCAGAGATAGCCGAAAAACTCTTTTTGGGCGTTGAAACCATCAACAGCTACCGCAAGAATCTCCTATTTAAGCTGAACGCCCGCAACACTGCTGTGCTTGTAAAAATTGCAATGGAGCAAAAATTAATATAGATTTTCGGTTAGGGATTAACATGTCCCCAGTTTTCACCCCTTTTAATCCGTGTAATCTGCATCTCGCTAATGCTAAATAGTTTTGCTATTGTGGATTGCTTTATACCTCGCTGTAGCATCGATTTTAGAAGAGATACATCCTGTTCGGTTAATTTACTCGTAGTAACAATTCTTTGGAAGCTGGGCTTATTGTATTTCACCTTGAAGTAATTGCTATAATGAGCCCTCATATCCTCGTCGGTAAGCCATTTAAGGTTGGTATAATGGTTGTTATTTAGGTTGCTATCGATATGTGTAACGTATTTATGCTGTTCCGAAGGTTTTCCCAACCAGAGTTCTGCCACCAATTTATGAACGCAAGCCCTTCTGCTTTTTCCGTTTGCTTTTAATTCTACAATCTTAAATCCTTTAACATTGCTACACTTCAGAATTTTTCCATTAACAGAATCATAGGCATAGGATTTAACCCTACCATAATTACTTATCTCATATCTACTCATTGTGTCTGGAATAAGCCGCCACTCCTCATCTTCCAATTTTTTTAGTTTACGATTGGTCAACTCCATCTCCTCTCCTTGTTTTATTGATAAGACAATGTAATCCTTGGCAAAACATTATATGTAAAAATAATCAAAAGTCAGTATTATAATATCGCTGACAAATCCGAAGCAGTGCCATATTTACTCCCCAAAATCCCCCTAAAAGAAACGTTTTAGGGGGATTTTGACATGGGTTTATGCTCTCTCTAAAGCTTAGCCGCTTCAGCCTTGGCTTTTTCAATTATTTGGTTAGCCTTTACATCGGCCTCGCTTATTAATTTTTGCGCAGCGGCCTCTCCTTCCTTCCGAATTTTCTTGGCTGCCTCTTTTGCAATTTTTTCAGCAATTGGGCCTTTCTTTTTCCCTTCAGCTTCGGTTTTTAGTGCTTGATCCTCGGCCTCTTTCCTAACTTTATCGGCAGCAATAGCAGCCTCCTCCCTAACCTTGGCTGCTTCCTTTTCTGCATCTGCAATAAGTTTTTCGGCCTGAGCCTTTGCCTCCTTTTTAACTTCTACCTTTGCTTCGTTAACAGCAGCCTCCTTAACTGAGCCTGTTGCGCCCGATGATGTTTCGCCACCATCTAGGCCCACTATAGGCTTCTCGGTGGTTCCTTCTATTTTCAAATTTAGCTTAATCTCATCAACTGGTTTTGCACCATATTTTCCGGCCAACCCATTTATGAAGTCGGTAGCTGGGCCTAAGTAAGATGCTGGAACTGTTAATTTAGCCTTAAAATTCAGGGTTTGATCCAATCCCATATCTCCACCAATATTCATCTTTGTATCCACTATCTTGGTATCGAATGGATCAACATAAACCCTTCCATCCTTGATTCTAAAACTAATATTCACATCCTTCATGGATGGATTCCTAAACTTATCGTTCTTTAGAACATCAGCAACCTTGCCAAACACTTTAGAATTGGTGAAACCAATTTCGTTCGATTGCAACTTACCGTAAGCGTCGATGCTGTTCATTACTGGCATCATTGTAGTATCGAGGGTTGAAACAAATTTAAACTGAAGCGATACCTTTCCGGTCATATCCTTAGCCGCAGGAGCCATCTTCTGTAACGATGAGAAAGCGTTAAACGCCGAAGGAATATCGATACCCTTCATATTAAAATCGAAATCGGTTTTGGGGGCCTTTACATCCTGCGGATTATAACGACCGCTCATCACCATTGAGCCTTGCAGTAAATTCATTCCAAGATTTTTCATATCCACAATACCATCGTTTACCACCAAATCGCCGTTCAAGTTTGTGATGTCCAACTTATCATATAAAATATGCGCAAAATTGGCTTTCATGTTGAAGTTTATATTTCTTGGAACCTCTATCACACTCATTGCCGATGTGTCCTCAACAGTCTCTTCCGAAGTGCTTTCGCCAGTCATGAACTCATTAACATCAAACATGCTCGACGAAATGTTAAGGTTCCCCCGAATGGTTTCGTTCTTGAAAACGTACGGGATAAAGTTCTCCAAACGGCCATTCATTTTCAGATCACTCTTTCCAACCCGACTATCGAACTTGGCCAAATCGACATATTTTGGTGAAAAATTAAGAACCGTTTCGGTGATTTTAAACCCTTGCGGCAAATCGTTGCTGGTAAAGGCAAAGTTTGTTAAACGCAAAGAGCCATCGGCCTTAAACTTCTCGTAATCCTCCTTCTCGATATAGGATAACTTACCAGCAAAATCGAGGTTTGCGTCCAGGATTCCTTCAATGGTCATACTGTCGAGTGGCATAACATCAGCCAACGATGCAAAATCAATCTTCCCGGTGATATTGCCATCAATCTGCATATCGCTCATTGGTGTAGCAACGTGTAACCGAGCATCGAATGGGTTGCTACCCAGCTCAAGGTGGAATTTATCGACATTCACCGTGGTATTATCCATGTTGGTTCCATCGAACCATACCTTGGCGATGATATTTACATTGTTAACCGACTTAGGAAGATCGGGGTACTGAAACATACCATTCTCAACAGTCATCGCAACCGATGCGTTAGGCATTATTGAATCGTTATAAACACCTTTCACATATCCATCAATTCCAAATTTTCCGGAAGTTTTAAGCCCCTCAAAATCCTTCATGTATATTGCAGGAACCATTGAGAGAATTGCTTTGAAATCGGTGGATGGCGTGTTGAACTTGATATCCATTTCGATATCGCTACCCGGCATTTTAACCATACCCTCGAAAAGCAATGCGAGCTGGTTGATGCGGAACATATTATCCTTGAAGGTGTATATACTGCTATCGAGGTTTGCCCCCAGAGTGGCATTAAACTCCATATTTGCATCCTTCACATAGCGTAATCCGTCCATTGTAAAGTTCAGTGCCCCTATTGATGTTTTAAGGTTCAAATCGGTTTGGCTCATTCCCATATTACCGGATAGCAGCAAGTTGAAGCTTCGGATAGATGCGGCCATACTCGATGAATCATCGATATACTCTATATTGGCATTTCGGATCTCGAACTTTGTTAGAGCCACTTTTGTGTTGATAGGCGAACTTGCCGCAGTATCCTCGGCTTCGGTTTCGGGCGTGCCCGATGTTTTAGCTATATCCCAATTCACAAGCCCATCCTTGGTGATTCTGGCTTTTAGCCGAGCCTCGTCGAGCAGTATCGACTTAACCTCTATATTCTGCATATCGATAACGCTCCAAAGATTTACCTTAACGCTAAACTCTTTAAAAGCTACAAGAGTATCGTTAGCAAAACTATCGACACCAACAACGCTTAAACCTTTTAAGCCTATGTATAGGTTTGGAAAGCCTTTGATGAGCGATACCTGAAAATCTTTAAACTCAACATTGGCATTAACACTTTTATTAATCTCGGTTTTGGCAATTTGCATCAACTGAGGCTTAAATACTATTGGGACAATAATTGCCACAGCAATAAACAGAGCCAGAACAACTACTACAACCCAGAATAAACGTTTTAGGAACTTTCTCATGGCTAAGGATATTTTAGGTTTTACTTATGGAAATACGTGGAAACAAATTTAATTGATAATTATTGAATAGGCCAAGTGTCGCCGAAAAAAGATTTCACAATTAAAAGCCCCCTTTTGTTTTGATATATATCAATAATCAAAGAATAGGACTACAACTTATGTCAACAATTACAAAATATAAACCTTTCAAAAATAAAGCATTGCGGTCATTTCAAGGTTGAAATCTGATTCAACTCTAATAACTATCAACATTAATTGCAACAATTCCTAAAAAAACATTGTTCTATATTTGTATGAAACCGAGAACTATTAAACCACCAAAAACAATATGGATGCACTAATCTCGAGCCACCTAATTATACCATTCTTAATATCCATGTTTTTAGCCATCACTATGGGAGGAAGCGGAACCGGCCCTTCGTTTTCGGCTGCATATGGAGCCAATGTTCTTAAAAAGAATGCAATTCCGGGATTATTCGGAATGATGGTTTTTTTAGGAGCGATTATAGCCGGAAAAGCCACAGCCAGAACCATAGGCGAAGGTCTGATAAATCCAGATCTAATGAACTACGCCCAAGTCTCCATCATACTGTTCTCGGTTGCCATATCGTTGCTAATCGCCAATCTTTTTGGTGTGCCTCAATCTACCAGCCAATCAACCGTATTGGCCGTTGTTGCGCCAGGGCTATACTTCCACGAGTTCTCCTCGCACAAACTTTTTTTCGAAGTAATACCAACATGGTTTATTTTACCAGTAATAGCATTTGTGATCAGCTTTTTAATTGGCAAGTATATATATAAGCCCTTGAGAAGGCGAGGCTACACAATATCTTCGCAAATAAACAGCCATTACTTACTAAAGGGAGCAATTATAGGAATGTCGATGTATGTTGCATTTTCCATAGGGGCAAACAATGTGGCAAACGCAAGTGGACCACTAACCACCATGACCCTAAACGAGCTTAATATACACCATAATTCAGGGCGAATACTTACCCTGATTATGATTATGGCAACAATGGTTGTTGCTCCTAGCTTTGGTATTGGTAGTTCAATTTTTGGAGATAAGATCCTTCGCAACACTGGAAAAGAACTTTTCCTGTTTGGCAAGATTGAGGCTGTTGTAATTGCATTCATTTCGGCATCACTTCTTTTAGCGGCATCGCTGTTTAAAGGAATTCCCACATCGCTAGTACAACTGAACGTTGGCGCCATTTTAGGTATTGGCGTAGCCAAACTGGGGCCAAAGCATATTTTCAAAAAAACTGAAGTCAGGAAATTTTTTGTGATGTGGCTAATTGCACCCTTAGTAGCATTCTTGCTATCGTGGTACTTAACCTACCTTGCCGATGCTTATGGCTACCTATAGGAATCCTTAATCGAATTTTAAAGTTTTATCGGGACTGATTCTGGAAACCACCATTGAGGGTACAACAAGCATGGCCATTCCTACCATAAAAGCTATAATGTTAAGCACAACTACATGCATGGCATTAAGATGTATGGGAACCTCCGATAGGAAATAATACTCCTCGTCGAGCTTTACTATTCCGAAATATTTTTGAAGTAAGCAAACGGCCAAGCCAAATATTGTTCCTACAACCAATCCCTTAACCATGATATAGGCCGATTGTATCAGAAAAATCTTTCGAATGCTCTCGTTGCTCGATCCCATTGCTTTAAGTAAACCAATAGTCCCCGTACGTTCCAAGATTATAATCAGCAAACCGGATATCATGTTTATGCCAGCCACAAGCAACATCAGAATAATCAGAACAGCAGCATTGATATCCTGCAATCCCAACCAATCAAATATATTCGGATATTTCTCCACAATGCTCTGAACCTTTAAACGGGAATCGTCATCTAAAAATACAAAACCCACAATATCATCAACCTTTAAGGCGAGATCATCAACATCATCCAAATCGTCTATTAACAATTCATACCCTGTTACCTGATTATCGGCCCAACCATTTAACCTACGAATATGCCGCAAGTCACACAGTACGTACATTTTATCGAACTCCACCATTTTGGTATCATAAATACCGGCAACAGTGAATCTTCTGAATCGTGGAGGTTCCTGAACAAAATAGATATCGTAAGAATCCCCGACCTTGAGCTTAAGAAGATTTGCCAGGGTTCTGGACATTACGGTTTTATTGGTTGCAACCGTATCATTGGTGCTAAAAACCTCACCCTCAACTAGGTTTTGTTTAAAAAAAGACCAATTAAAATCCGAAGCAATCCCCTTTAGAACTACTCCCTGAATGTCGTTTTGTGTTTTTATGATGCCTGCCTTAGTCCCAAAAACCTGAACATGGCTAATCCCCTTTATTTTCTTAACCTCATCAATGCATTCCAAATCCGAAGGAATAGGGCTTGTCTCGAACGATTGGTTGCTATCGAAATTGGTTATCTGTATGTGGCTTCCAAAACCAACCACTTTCGACTTAATTTCTCGCTTAAAGCCAACAATTACAGCAATGGCAACTATCATTATGGCTATGCTGAGCGCGATTGAAACAATAGTAATACGTATGAATGGCTTTGACAGACTTACACCATCTGAACCGCTTAAAAATCTTTTTGCAAGGAAGTTTTCGAAATTCACAATTAATCAATTTTTCACCGTAAAAATAGGAAAAGTTTCGCGTGAACTTACAATCTATAACGTCAATTATTCATAGAGCAGGACTAACTTAAGTGGCTAATGCTACATTATACATCAATATTTTGGTAATAATATTTTAGGAATTACCCGTAAATTATTCTGCAATTCTTGCATTTTGGTGGTAAATAGTTTCATTTGGTCGATTCTGCGAAAACCCACTTAATTTCCGATCAATTCTCCAGCTATCTTGCATCCGAAAATTCTTAATTATTAACCAACCTAAACTTTTTTATTTATGAAAACAAGAAAAATGATTGCCTTAGCATTTGTTGCTTTGATGGCTGGTGTTATTTTCCAAAGTTGCTCCAAAGACAACGATGTGGTTAAAGAAACTCAAGAAGCTACATGGAGCGTACGTCCTGATTTTGCAACTCTTGATACCAGACCTGCAGATGTTATTGCGCAATCACAGGTTACTGAAAAAGATGCTACTCCTGCAAAACTAGACGAAAACACCCCAAAAGGTGCTAAGTACGCATTAGTAATTGGTATTTCTGACTATTCAGGAACTGCAAATGACCTTACATACTGCGATGACGATGCAACCGATTGGAAAGCTCGCTTACAAACCGAAGGTTACACCGTAACCTCTTTGTTGAATACTGCTGCTACAAAAAGCGCTATTCAATCTGCTTTAAAAACTCTTGCAAGCAAGGCTATTGCTGGTAATGAAATAACATTAGTTTATTCTGGCCATGGTAGCAGTGGAAGTATTGTTACAACTGATCTTTACTACATCAGCAGCTCTTACTTTAAAACAACCTTCTCAACTGCAAAGAGTACAAAAATGTTCTTTACTTTTGATGCTTGCCAAATTGGTGCTATGGCTACTGCCCTAAACGCAAATGGTAGAGTTATTGCCGTTGCTTCAAATAAAACCATTTATTCTTATGATGGTGATGCCACCATGAAGAATGGTGTTTTCACATACTACCAAATGAAAGGTTTTGACTCTATGGGTTACATCTATGCTGAACCCGATTTCCAATATGCATGCGACCAAATGCTTGCTTGGGCTAAGAAAGCAAGAGTAAGAGTTGCTCCTTCATATGTTGATTCTTACACAGGAAATTTTGATTTATAGTATCATCCCATAAAAAAATAAAAAGTGCTGCCTGTAGGGGCAGCACTTTTTCGTAAGTGACATCCCTTTTTCTCTTCTTACTCTGTCTGAGAAAGTCAATAAATCAATAAAATGAATTGCCTTTCTGCTTGGGTTTAGGTATATTTGATTTATTCAAAAAAATGTATTGCCATGAAAAATATTGCGATAATTATTCTATCGATAATTCTTTTTGCATGCAAGCAAAACAATAGAGAAATAGATGAACAGCAACTGCTAGGGACTTGGGAAACCATAGAGGGTTTTGATTTTGAAGAAATAACATTTAGCGTTGATGACGACGAAAGAATCGTGGATTTAGTTTTTGGACAAAAGGCAAGTGTTGGTAGTTGGAAAATACAGGATAACAATCTTATTGTTGAAGGCCCCTATGATACCTTAACCTTTACCGATGTCCAATTTATAGCCGACACCTTAATTCTGGTACAAAAAAACGGAGTTAATTCCGTTTTTATCAGACTGGCCGATAGTAAATGTGATGCTAAAGAAATGCTGCAATCGCTAAAGAATATATCCAAAGTTGAATTTTCAGAAATTGCCGATACAATTCTGGAAGATGACACCAAAGCTTACTACATGTATATTCCTGTAAATGTTAAAGGCGACTTTTCGGCACTGGGTAAGGCAATTGCCCCGTTGGTTAACGAATTGCCCAATTCTGGGTTTGAACTGGATAACGAATTGATTACCGAAATTCAAACGGGTTACTTTTTCGAAAACTATAAACTGATTGTAACAAATCAATTCATCTCTCCCCTTCCAAACTCCGAGGAAGAATTAACGGAAAACAAAGATGAATCCGGAATTTATAAAGCGATTATTATTTGCTACTGCCAATAATCTTGTAAATAGTCTACACCGCAAATATTTCTTTTATTTTCGACCAAAATCTGCAGGAATCTCACCCCATACTGATGTTTCCCATTTTAAGATGGGATTTTCCCACTTATTGGTTTGCAACCACATTTCGGCACGTTGAATCAATTCGAAAAGAATTGCATTGCGAGGCGTTTGAACTAATTTTGTGTTGGCATTTTTTCGCCTAACCCACGATATTGCCGTTACCGAATCAGTATAAACAGGAATTTTACTACCCTGCTTTTGCAAAAAAGCTAATCCATGTACTATTGCCAAAAACTCACCAATATTATTGGTTCCATCAGGAAAAGGCCCCTGTCTGAAAATTTCCTTTCCGCTATGGGCATCTACACCACGATACTCCATGTCCCCTGAGGCTGTGCTCCATGCGGCATCTACAGCCAACGATGGGTAAACAGGCTTTGAAACATTACCACCAATTTGCATACGAGCCTCCTGCGCTGTGTTCAATTTCATGTACTGGCCATAACTAATGCTGAAAGCTTTCTCTGCCGCCTCCCTTGTTGGAAAACCTTTAAATTTGGCACTATTAAAACCTTTAATCTGCTCCTCACACCTCTCCCAGCTATCGTAAATTCCGGGATTAAGTCCAGCCCAAACCACGTAGAAACTATTTTTCTTAGCCATTGTGCTGATTAATGTTAATAATTAGAAAACTCCTATTCAAAATCGGGATAAAGTAAGTATTTCTTTCTGATTTGCTTATACCCTTCTATGCCGGATTGCCACGATTTGTGAATAGCCTCGGCATCCATTCCATCCTCTATTTGCTTACGGAGCAATGTTGTCCCCGCTAAGTTTTTAAAGAAGTTATTAAAGAAATTTTTCTTGTTTGGATAAGTTTGGTAGGTTTTAATCAGCCATTCTAAATTTATCGATTTTTTTGATCGAAAATAATCAACTGTATAATCTCTTAAATCTACTCCATAGCATGCTTTCCCTTTGTAAGGGGGATTTTTACTTGCACCAATTTTTTCAACCGGGATAAATTTAAACTGCTTACTGGAATAATTGGGATAGCCAAAAACCTGAAAAGGGAAATCAGTTCCACGGCCAACACTCACTGCTGTTCCCTCAAAAAAGCCAAGTGACGGATATAGCAAAACCGAAAGCTGATTCGGCAAATTTGGAGAAGGTTTTACGGGTAAATTAAATATTGCATCATGGGAATATCCATCGCACGGGATAACTGTTAAATTACATTTTACGCCATTATGAAGCCATCCTTCCCCATTAATCATTTGGGCAAACTCTCCCACTGTCATTCCATGAACAAGGGGAACTGGATGCATCCCAACAAAAGAACTGCAAGCCGTATCGAGCACTGGACCATCAATATAAAATCCGTTCGGATTGGGTCTATCGAGTACAATTAATGCAACATTATTCTCCGCACAAGCCTCCATCACATAATGCATGGTGGATATGTAGGTGTAAAATCGCACTCCGACATCCTGCAAATCAAAAATAACGATATCAATATCCTTAAAATGCTCCGCTTTAGGCTTTTTGTTGCTACCATAAAGGGAGATAATCGGCAAACCCGTTTTACTGTCGGAGTGATTGTTTATTAACTCGCCAGCCTCAATATTGCCACGGAAACCATGCTCGGGACAAAAAATCTTCTTGATATCTATTTTGAGCGAAAGCAATGTGTCCACCAAATGTATTGATCCCACCAAGGATGTGTGATTTGCAACAACAGCTACACGTTTGTCTTGAATTTTAGGAAGGTAAAGATCTATTCTTTCTGCTCCAACATGTATTTCCTGCCCATTGCCCCGAGTATAAACGAACTGAAAACTAAAAATCAGTAATAATATTGTCGAAAAAAATTTCATCTATCCCCAACTGTTTTTTATTGTGCTTGACAAAGTTTACGCCAAAACCAAAAGTAACACGAAGGTAAACATTTTTATTAAAATCTATGTAGGTAAAAAAGAGAAGGGGTGACTTATGTAGCCACCCCTTTTATACTTATTTCAAATATTAAAGTGTTCTGCCAGGGTATTGCTTTAAAGCAACCTCTATGCATTCCATTGCACTCTTTAGATCCTCAATCTTGAGCACATATGCTATACGCACCTCGTTCTTACCTAAGCCTTTTGTTGAGTAGAAACCAGTTGCTGGCGCCACCATTACTGTTTGGTTTTTATACTCAAAACTATCGAGTAACCATTGCGCAAACTTATCGCTATCGTCAATTGGCAGCTTAACTACAGTATAAAATGCACCCTTGGGTTTTGGACAGTAAACTCCTTCCATTTTATTAAGCGCAGCAACCATAAAATCTCTACGTTTAATATACTCATCGTAAACTTCCTTAAAGTACGATGCAGGAGTTTTTAATGCGGCTTCTGCAGCAACCTGACCAAATGTTGGTGGCGATAATCGAGCCTGAGCAAACTTCATGGCAGCAGTGTATACCTCCTTGTTTTTAGTGATAAGAGCACCAATACGCACACCACACATACTGTATCGCTTAGAAACCGAATCCAAAAGGATTACGTTATTTTCTAAACCGGGAAGTTGCATTGCCGAGAAATGGCTATTCCCATCATAGCAGAATTCGCGGTACACCTCATCGGAGAATAGGTATAGATCGTGCTTCTTAACAATTGTAGCAAGTTGCTCCAGTTCTTCCTTCGAATATAAATATCCGGTAGGGTTGTTGGGATTACAAATTACAATACCTTTAGTTTTTGGGGTGATCAATTTTTCGAACTCCGAAACTGCCGGCAAAGCAAAATCATTAGTGATAGATGAAACAATTGGTTTTACTACAACTCCTGCCTGCATTGCAAAACTATTGTAGTTAGCATAGAATGGCTCTGGAATAATAATCTCGTCGCCTGGGTTTAAGCAGGTCATGAAAGAAATTGTAATTGCCTCAGATCCTCCGTTGGTAATAATAATATCGTTATGGGTTATTTCAATCCCAATACCCTTGTAGTATTCCGCCAACCCTTTACGGTAACTCTCAATTCCAGCCGAGTGACTATACTCAACCACTTTTAAATCGCATTTATGGATTGCATCCATTGCAATATCGGGAGTTGGGATATCGGGTTGCCCAATGTTTAAGTGGTAAACCTTTCGCCCTTTCTTTTTTGCCTCTTCGGCAAATGGCACTAACTTTCTGATTGGTGAGGCTGGCATGGCCACACCTTTGTCTGATATTTTTGGCATTGCTTCTATATATTTTTATTCGTGAATTTGACTTGTATCGTCTTTCGATGGTTTAACCTCACCCTTTATGATTATCATTGTAGGGCTAACCTTTGAGTTAGAGAAAACTCTAACACTCTTATGAAACGGTCCCACTAAATTGGTGTTATACTTAATGGTTATTGAACCTTTTTCACCTGGCTTAACTGGATCCTTGGTCCACTCAGCCACAGTGCATCCACATGATGGGGATACGTTTGAAAGCACTAAAGGCACTTTACCAATATTGGTAAACTCAACAATCTTTGTTCCCTCAGCACCTTTTTCAATCATTCCGTAATCGACCTCTGTAGATACAAAAGATATCTCAGCAACGCTTGTGCTATCAGTAGATTGAGCAACAGATACAAAAGAAATCGAAGATAAAACAGCAATCAATAAAACAATCTTTTTCATGGCCATGATTATTTAAATATTTGCAAACCTAAACATTTTTTTAGTGCATTATTCTGCTAAAAAGCAGTAAATGCTATAAAGATGAAAATAAATTCTAACCCAAACTCTAGTAGTTACTCTTTCCTTTAACAACCATTTCTAGAATTTCGCGCATTACGGTATTCTCTATTTTTTTTACGGCCTCAGCATAGGCATTTTTACCAGCAACCTCAATATCAAAATGAGCCCCAACAATTTTTTCTAAGTTCTTTCTGTAAACCTCATTTCCATCACTGTTCTTCACAGATATCATTGCGGTTAACGATGCCTGCCTGAATTCACCCGATTGGGCTGTTTGCACGGTGAATGCATCAATAGTTAAAACATAATCTGCATTGCTAGAACGCTCAACTAATGGCATTCCTGCTTCAACCAATTTACGCTTAGCGGCTTCCAGCAATAAGTTGTCCACCAATGGCTTTCCGATATTTTTTTCGGACGAACTGATATAGAAAGAAGGTTTTGTAACATTAATGGTAACCTCAAATTCTGGAACATTAAACTTTGAGAGCAATTTACGAATAGTAAAATCGGTAGTTCCCTCGCTCACTATCGATTCCAAATCTACCCTAACATTAAATCTTTCGCTTGACTTGGAGGATCTTACCGCATCAATTCCAAAACTAGCAATGCCATTAGAATCGGTTGTTGCTTTGTTTGGCGAAATCAATTTTTCGGTATAGTTAGCCTTTAAAGGGATCGCCTTTTGAGGATTCTTTTGCTTGTAATTTACCGTAAACTGAAGAGCGTTTTGCAAAACAGGTTTTCCCATTTTAACCGTTAAATCAGTAGGTCCTGAAATAGATAAATTGTTTAGCGTTGTAGATATGACCTGTATAATTTCATTTCCCAGAAAAATCTCTTTCCCGTTATAGTTTGCCACAATACTCTCTGCAAAATACGGTTTAATCGGTTCTAGAGATTTAACAAGCAACACTAATCCTACGCGAGTTTCATCACTTTCTATGCTTTTGATCGCCTTGTCGTAATAATCAAGAGACTTCAAAACGGCATTCCGCTTTTTCTCTTCGGTTAACTTTCTATAGGTTTCTTTTGATAATCGATAGTAAACCCAATAATTCAGTTCGTCCTCCCACGTTTCAACAACCTCGTAACCCTCAAGCTCTTTTTGGGCATCAGCCCTAATAGTTGATGAGTAATCCTCGGAGAATCGCTGTTGCGACTCAAAAGCGCTTAATACTGAATTTGACGAGATGTTAATGGAAATATCGCTAGCCATATCCGCTAAAGCATTCTGCTTTGCGGTTTGCATATAACCATTGACGTCTTTTGTTTTCCGAGCCGACCCTATGCCAACATAGTAAAGAGCGGTTGATGGCCGAACTTGCACCCACGATGGAGAAACAGGAATCTGTGAGGTCTTCTTTGAGCCACCGCAGCTACTAATTACGACTACAGCGGCAAACATTACTATATGTCTAATTTTCATAGTTATTGCTCCGGATTGTACTTATTTACCTTTTGTGATGTTTTATTAGCAATGCTTGCAAGTGCTTTTTCAACTAGTTGATCCACCGTGAAAATCTCCTTTTTCGCTCTAAGAAGATTTCGCAGCGCTGAAACTTCCGACGGGTTATCGGAAATATAATCCTTGGGAGAATCCTTGCTGAGGCTAAACCAATTGCCCGGAACAAGTTTATCATCGTCCCCATCAAACGTTGCATAGTTCGCTTCATCCTCCATGTCCTCCCGAACTACATCCGACACCATTACGGCACCTGTCTCTACGGATAATAGTTGAAACTTTAGCGAAACAACCGCTGAGTTTTTGATATTGTAGGTATAGTAAATTACTTTTTTATACGACACAATCTTCTCATCCACACCTGTGGTTTTATTCTTTACTGTTTTTACCTCCTTTAGGTATCCACGCTTCTCGGCCTTTTGCAACTTCCCCGCTGATTGATCGAACTCAACAATAGAGGCAGACAGGATTGCTTTTGCTCCTAATATTTTACCAATTTGCATGTCAGATCCCACAGTAACATTCCTGCGTTGTTCATCAATAATCTGCTGTGTATTTTCCGTGTCAACCACTTTAATGAATGGATTATTAAGGGCATTGAGATTCGATATTACCGATCCTTGAAGCTTTGTCGCCAATTCCTTTTTCCCAACAGAATACTTAAATTCATCAACCTTAATGGTAATAAGTGCATTCTGTAATGATTCCTCCTTTAATTCCTTAGAATCTTTATAGCTATTATGCTCCTTGATAATTTTATCGAAATTTGCATAAGCTTTTCGGTTTAAGCCACCAGCCATATACTCTTTTCCCTGCCTGTATAGCGGCTCACATTTAGACACCTTTAACATTTCCTGAACGTTCCCATATTCGGGCTCAATAATTTGAATCTCTTTAAGTAAACTCTCGGCCTGTGAAAATTTCTCAGCCTCCATTAACTGTTGACTTTCAGCATAAACCTTTTCGAGATATTTGGGCTTTGCATCCTTAAAGTAATCCGTAGCCATATCCGAGATTGTTAATTCAGCACCAAACGAAGCGGCCTTTTTTTGGAAATCAAGAACATCCAAATACCCATAAACAGTCTCTTTTAGCTGATCGCTCTCGTACGCCTTAAATATTTTGTAGCATCTATCATCAATAACCTTTTGGCCTGTTCGCTTTAAACCAACTATTGCATCAATATTATCGCGCTTGGCACTTAACGATCGCATATACGATTCTGCTGCAAGCTCCCACATCCCGGCTTGCTCATATTTATCGCCCCGCTTTGCATATTTTTTTGATGCACACCCGCTACTTAAAAATATTGCTGCAACCAATACGGTTAATAGTATATTTCTTTTCATATAAGAATATTTTAAGGTTTTAAGGTTTCAAGTTTTTAACGCCAATACAGATCATTAAATATGCAAACTTTAACGATGGTCTGCAAAAAGTTTAGCATTTTTTTAACCAGAAGTTCATGCACAAGTTACTCCTGTAATCAATTTTTAAGCCAATTATTCCTATTTTTGAGACGATTATAGAAATACAAAAGTATGAAACTCGAAGGAATAAACTTTAACTACTTTGCTGATAAATTGAGGTGTGAGGTTGCTAAAGGTCTGCCTGGTTTCAGCGCTCAAAAATCCATGTCTCCTTCTATTCGTGAAGATTTACTCGGTAATAATAAACCCAATAGTACTACCCGTCAAAGTGCTGTATTAGTACCACTCTTCCCCTGTGAAAACAAAATACATTTACTATTCATAAAACGACCACAATACGAAGGAGTTCATAGCGGTCAGGTTGGTTTTCCTGGGGGAAAGGTAGAAGAAATAGACAGTTCAATTGAACAAACCGCCCTTAGAGAAACCTACGAAGAAGTTGGAATATGTCCTAACGAAATTAATATTTTAGGAACATTAACTCCACTTTATATACCCATTAGCAATACAATAGTAACACCAGTAGTTGGGGCGATAGATAAAATAACGTGCTTGCACCCGAACCTTCAGGAGGTTGACTATATCTTTTCGGTTCCACTAGCCGACCTGCTTAATCCTCAGAACAAAAGCGTGAAAGTTATTTCGTCACACGGAAGGCCTATAACCGCACCATACTATAATGTATCAAATGAAATGATTTGGGGTGCCACGGCAATGATGCTTGCCGAATTTTTGGAGATAACAAAACCAATCGCTACAGTTTTGTATGCAAAAAAAGCCCAATAATGGGCTTTTACTTTAGAATATTCTTATAGTGTTCGTATCGGTCAACAATTTCACTTACGTAGCGGTAAGTCTCTTCACCTCTTAACTTTCCAAAACGCACAACTGTATCGGAAACAAACTCCGATTTATGCCGAATAAAATACTCCACGTTCTCATCCCAAACGTTTGGATTCTTTCCATATTTCTTAGCAAGATTTCTTGCGTCTAACACATGTCCAATACCGGCATTGTATGCCGCTAAAACAAATTTATAGCGCTCTGCATCCGGAATATTGTTTTCAATCATCTTATCATCTAACCATTTCAGGTATTTTACGCCCACCTCAATCTGCTTAGTTGGCCCAACGGTGCTGTCGATTCCAAAAAACTCAGCGGTTTGTGGCATAAACTGCATTAGCCCAGTTGCACCTTTATGGGAAACAACATCGTGCTTGAACTTTGACTCCTGATAAACTAATGATGCCAGTAATCTCCAGTCCCAATTGATATTTGGACTATACTTTTTGAAATATTCATCCCACTGCGATACACGATCCTGATAAACATAGTAGTAATCGTTATTTATCCTTTTTAAATGGTTTGAATCTTCGTAGTACTTCGATTTTATCATTCTATAATGGGCCGTACTTAAGTACCCATCAAGCCAAGTATTAATTTTCTTGAGTAATTCCGGGGACGACGGCCGTACAGCCCAAGCTGTATGCTGTGGAAATCCAATAGCGGTTTCGAAGTCTAAATTTTTTAACGATCCAGCCTTTACCTGCGCAGCAGTTTCATCGCATACAACATAGTCAATTTCTCCAGTTGATACCAAATCTATCAGTTGGTCGGCATCATAGTTGGGCAGTTCAACCATCATAATGTTTCCACCAATCTCCTCGGAAAGGTTTTTCAACCGCTGAGCCGATGCAGAGCTACGCTGCACATAAACAACTTTTCCCGATAAGTCAAGCGGATTCCGGATCAATTGATCATCATCGGATGATATAGGAATACGTTGAACCAATACTTGACGAGTTTCGCCATGAGGAGTTGTAAAACTAAACTCCAATTTACGCTGGGTGGTGATGGTGAGGTTGTTCGCAATAATATCAACCTTCCCATTCTTAAGCATCTCGAAAGATTTCTCGATATCATTTTCGGCTATCAGCTCCAGCTTAACACCCAAGTAGGATGCCAAATCGCGAAGCATATCAAATTGATAGCCCATCGGTTCGCCTTTATAGATAAAGTAACTTGTAGAGTTATAGTCCGTAACTGCAACAAGTTTTCCATCGGCTAAAATCTTAGCCAAGTCTCGCATCTGAATATTAGATTTCCTTAAAACGGAATCCTGGCTGATGCAAGAGAACATTATAAGCGAAGCCAAAAAAACCACCCACTTTATCCCTTTTGTGATAAATGTCTGCATATAAAATAGATTTTCTTGGTTTGTTATAAATTAGAGTACAAAGTTAACCCAATTAATTGTGTTACAGAAGTAAATTTTGATAACTAGTTGTAGAATATCCACGAAAGACCAAATTTGAACACCCTTTGATTTGCAGGGTAGTGGAGCGCTGTAAAGTACTCATTATTAGGAGTTCCTTCGTTAACGTGTTCGTATTTAAAGAATAAAACTGTGCGCTTCCACCTTAAGTTTACAAATACATCGATAAAAGGATAATCACCAATCTTTTTTTCGCGTTGATTGATGAATTGTCCAGTTGCTGGCATATAAGCATCGGCGTAGAACTTTGTGCGATAAAAGCCACTCGCACCAATTTGTCCAGTTAATGCATTCTTAACTAACACATGCTCATAGTATAGAGAACTAAACACCGAAAAATTTGGCAAACTCAAAACATCTTCATTTGTATTGGCCTGCCACAACACTTTATTTACAAAATGAAAACCGCCGAGTTTAAGTACTTTCTGGGCATAGGCAGAAGTAACTGTTACATCGGCTTGCGCAGGAAGTCCGTTGGCATTAAAATATATATAATCTACAATTCTCACTAGGTTGTAGCCTAACTCAAATTTCCATTTATCGGCACCCAAAACTCCTCCGATCATAAACCGCTTTTCCTTCTCAAAATTGTTACTCCATTTAAAATGATTGGAGTAATAATCCTTTATAAAGATGTCTGGTTCTTTATCGCTAATCAATATCTGTCCTTTTACATAGGGCAATTCAGTTGATTTCCATGGCGAAATAGTTAACTGCCCATATAATTCTTTATCGTTAGACCTATAGCCATTGACATATAATCGTAGCGATCCACTATACGATAGGTAGGGCGAAAAACTATATATTCCTGCACCGATATGGTTAGTGTTCAACTTCTCATTTTTTCTGTCAAAAATAAAGTCACCGGGCTTGAAGTAGTTATAATTTCCAGTAGAGTTGGATGCCCAAAATCGCAAGCCCGGTAATCCTGGAAATTTCGAAAGTTGTGTGAGTTCTACAAGTAGAGTTGTATTGTAGTTAAGTAAATAAACGGAATCGTGGGTGGCAGATGTATTTATATAAAAATTCTGATAAAAAGTTGAATCAACTTCTTCATCGGAATATACTCGAGTATAACGATTAGCATCTAAGAGTAACTTGGTGGTAAGCAAAGGTTTTACGACTAAAGAATCGGATCCATCTTTGGATAATAAATGCACGTTTCTAACTAAAACATCATAACCTAAAACAGAAGCAAAGCTACGCTGACGAAACTCCGTTATAGCCCCTTCCAAATTAAAAGGAACTAAGGCGGATTCCATTACAGTATCCTGAATGTAGTAATCATCCTCTAAACCACCGTTCTCTTTATTTCTAATATAAGTATAGCCAAAAGTGACCTGTGCCGAAACTCTGTTTTTATAATAACTGGCAAATGCCGAAAAAACATTGTCACGGGTTAACTGATTTTCATATATTCCTTTAGCATTATAATAATCATACATTACCCCAAAGTTCAAATATCTATTTACATTTTGAGTATGTAAAACCTTTAAAACCTGCTCTGCTTCCTTCCGCTTTCCACCTGTTGAATACTCAAGGACTGTATGAGGAGTTTTGACATCATAATGCTTTCCAGAGATTATCTCTTGCATATAATCTTCATACCCCCTTGAAAACAAAAACGAATAATTATTGCTTCTCTCAAAAAAATCATCAGTCTGTATGGGTGCACCTAAATTACCCAAACTTGTTTGAGTTGATAGTTTTTTTTGATTTGGAATAATAAGGTGAGGTAAAAAAAGACTCGTATCAAAAGCTGCTTCTTGCACTAAATCAAAAGTTTTTGAATCCATGTGCCAAGCATACGAAGTTTTCGATTTATCATCTATTTCTAATAGATCAAGAATATTATATCCTTTTTTTAAGGAGTCTTTTTGTGATTTACCAGAATTTTTATCAAAATCAAATTTTGAAAAATCTCCTTTCCCTTTAATATCAAGAGTATCAGATAATGATTTGTTTGGAATATTATTTTGTCCAACCAAATCAACATGCAAGGCCAGAACGCCAAACAAAATGAATAAGAAAGTAATATATTTTCCTATGGAATATTTCATATAGGGTGCAAATATAGTAATTTGATTTCAGTTTCATATAATCACGTTCACCCAAAACTACCTCAAACAGCTAATGTTTGCGAAAACCGATAAGGTACCCAAAACAAAAAAAGCCCCGGGGATTGCTCTCCGGGGCGAAGGTGGGGCGGCGACCTACTCTCCCGCTGTGACGCAGTACCATCGGCGCTGGCGGGCTTAACGGCCCTGTTCGGGATGGGAAGGGGTGTCCCCCGCCGCCGTAGCCGCCCAAAATCGTGCCCCCATTCCTGGGGGATAATGCCTTACGTGGTGGCGTGCGAGCGTTCGCGAAAGCCCGGCTCGTGCCGGGGAAGTGTCGGGCCATTAGTACTGCTCGGCTTTGGCGTCTCCGCCTTTACACCTGCAGCCTATCGACGTGGTAGTCTACCACGGCCCTCGAGGGAGGCCTCATCTTGGGGGGGGCTTCGCGCTTAGATGCTTTCAGCGCTTATCCCGTCCGCACTTAGCTACCCTGCGGTGCGGCTGGCGCCACAACAGGTACACTAGCGGTGCGTCCAGCACGGTCCTCTCGTACTAGTGCCAGGGCCCCTCAGGCCTCCTACGCCCACAACAGATAGGGACCGAACTGTCTCACGACGTTCTGAACCCAGCTCGCGTGCCACTTTAATCGGCGAACAGCCGAACCCTTGGGACCTTCTCCAGCCCCAGGATGTGACGAGCCGACATCGAGGTGCCAAACCGCCCCGTCGATATGAGCTCTTGGGGGCGATCAGCCTGTTATCCCCGGAGTACCTTTTATCCTTTGAGCGATGGCCCTTCCATGCGGAACCACCGGATCACTATGCCCTAGTTTCCTACCTGCTCGGCTTGTCGGCCTCGCAGTCAAGCGCCCTTGTGCCATTGCACTCTCCGCGCGGTTACCATTCGCGCTGAGGGCACCTTGGGAAGCCTCCGTTACGCTTTTGGAGGCGACCACCCCAGTCAAACTACCCACCAAGCGGTGTCCCCCTTCCGGGGTTAGGCCCCAGGCAGACGAAGGGCCGTATTTCAAGGTTGGCTCCCCGATCCCTGGCGGGACCGGCTCTCAGCCTCCGGCCTATCCTACACATCGTCTACCCAGAACCAGCGCTAAGCTGCAGTGAAGGTTCACGGGGTCTTTCCGTCCCGTTGCGGGTACGCGGCATCTTCACCGCGACTTCAATTTCACCGAGCTCATGGCCGAGACAGCGCCCAGATCGTTACACCATTCGTGCAGGTCGGAACTTACCCGACAAGGAATTTCGCTACCTTAGGACCGTTATAGTTACGGCCGCCGTTTACTGGGGCTTCGGTTCAACGCTTCGCCTTGCGGTTGACGTCCCCCCTTAACCTTCCAGCACCGGGCAGGTGTCAGGCCCTATACGTCACCTTGCGGTTTGGCAGAGCCATGTGTTTTTGGTAAACAGTCGCCTGGGCCATTTCTCTGCGCCCGCCTCGCGGCGGGACCCTTTCTCCCGAAGTTACAGGGTTAGATTGCCTAGTTCCTTGGCCATGATTCACTCGAGCACCTTGGGATACTCTCCCCAGCCACCTGTGTCGGTTTACGGTACGGGTGGTACACGGCTGGCGCTTACCGGCTTTTCTCGGGACCCCCCTCACGGCTTCGCTTCGCCCGAGGGCTAAGCTCAACGCGCGCTTCCGTCGGCGCGTAGCCGCTGCGGGGATCCGTCCCCGGATCGCACCGTGCACCAGCGCGGGAATATTAACCCGCTCTCCATCGGCGTCGCCCCTCGGCTTAGCCTTAGGTCCCGGCTAACCCTGATCCGATTAGCGTTGATCAGGAAACCTGGGCTTTACGGTGTGCGGGTTTTCCACCCGCATTGTCGTTACTCATGCCTACATTTGCTTTTCCATGCCCTCCACCGGCGCTCGCGCGCCGAATTCACCGGCCATGGAATGCTCCCCTACCAGTGACCCCATAGGGGTCAATCCGGAGCTTCGGTGGTACGCTTGACGCCCGCTTATTATCCACGCACGGCCGCTCGACTAGTGAGCTGTTACGCACTCTTTGAATGAATGGCTGCTTCCAAGCCAACATCCTAGCTGTCACTGCAGCCGCACCTCGTTTGTTCTCGACTTAGCGTACGCTTGGGGACCTTAGCTGCCGGTCCGGGTTCTTCCCCTCTCGTCGCGGGACCTTAGCACCCCGCGGCTCACTCCCGGGCATTACGTCGCGGCATTCGGAGTTCGTCTGGATTTGATAGGCGGTGAGGCCCTCGCATCCAATCGGTAGCTCTACCTCCGCGACCGTCCACCCGAGGCTGCCCCAAAAGGCATTTCGGGGAGTACGAGCTATTTCTCAGCTTGATTAGCCTTTCACCCCTACCCACAGCTCATCCGAAAGCTTTTCAACGCTCACCGGTTCGGCCCTCCATCCCGTGTTACCGGGACTTCAGCCTGGCCATGGGTAGATCGCAAAGTTTCGCGTCTGCCCCGTCCGACTAACCGCCCTGTTAGGACTCGCCTTCGCTTCGGCTCCCCCCCTCCCGGGGGTTAACCTCGCCGGACAGGACAACTCGTAGGCTCATTATGCAAAAGGCACGCCGTCATCCCACTAGGGGACTCCGACCGCTTGTAGGCGCACGGTTTCAGGTACTATTTCACTCCGCTGCTCGCGGTGCTTTTCACCTTTCCCTCACGGTACTGGTTCACTATCGGTCTTCTGGGAGTATTTAGCCTTGCCGGATGGTCCCGGCTGCTTCGGGCAGGGTTCCTCGTGCCCCGCCCTACTCAGGGTTCCGCCCGGTCCCCTCCGGTTGCGCGTACGGGGCTGTCACCCGCTATGGCCCGCCTTTCCAGGCGGTTCCGCTTCCCGTTGGTTCCCTCTCGGCGGCCCTACTACCCCGGCGGCGCCTGAACGCCCCCGGTTTGGGCTCCTCCCCTTTCGCTCGCCACTACTCGGGGAATCACTGTTGTTTTCTCCTCCTCCGCCTACTTAGATGTTTCAGTTCGGCGGGTTTGCCCCCCGTTGCCGGGGTGCCGCGCCTTCCGCGCGGCGGGTTGCCCCATTCGGACACCCGCGGATCACCGGCCATTTGCGCCTCCCCGCGGCTTTTCGCAGCTTGTCACGTCCTTCTTCGCCTCCAGAAGCCCAGGCATCCCCCGTGCGCCCTTGCTCACTTCCCCGGCGCGTCGCCCGGCTTCCGCCCGCGCCCGCGCCAGTACTATCCTGTGCTCTCGCTTAATTAATAGCTTCTCTCGATTCTACTTCATTGTCTGTATTACTCGCTTGCCACCACGTCAAAGAACTTCCGCCTTTCGGCCTGTGGAGAATATCGGAGTCGAACCGATGACCCCCTGCTTGCAAAGCAGGTGCTCTAGCCAACTGAGCTAATCCCCCGTTCCGTAGTCCCGCGCGGAGTTGAACCGCGGACCTCTACATTATCAGTGTAGCGCTCTAACCAACTGAGCTACGGGACTCTGCCTCCCGTCCGCCACACCGGCCTGCGCCGGCCCCGGGACGTCCGGTCCAGGACCTTCCATCTCCTCATCACTTCCTTTGCCATCCCCTAACGACAACGGTACCGATTCTCCACAAGTCAGCGGCAAGCCGCGCGGGCCCCTGGGCCCCAGAAAGGAGGTATTCCAGCCGCACCTTCCGGTACGGCTACCTTGTTACGACTTAGCCCCAGTCACCGGTCTTACCCTAGGGCGCTCCTCGCGGTCACGCACTTCAGGTACCCCCAGCTTCCATGGCTTGACGGGCGGTGTGTACAAGGCCCGGGAACGTATTCACCGCGCCATGGCTGATGCGCGATTACTAGCGAATCCAGCTTCACGGAGTCGGGTTCCAGACTCCGATCCGAACTGAGACCGGCTTTCGGGATTCGCGCCCCCTCGCGGGGTGGCTGCCCTCTGTACCGGCCATTGTAACACGTGTGTAGCCCTGGACGTAAGGGCCGTGCTGATTTGACGTCATCCCCGCCTTCCTCGCAGCTTACGCCGGCAGTTCCGCTAGAGTGCCCGGCTTGACCCGCTGGCAACTAACGGTAGGGGTTGCGCTCGTTATGGGACTTAACCCGACACCTCACGGCACGAGCTGACGACAACCATGCAGCACCTCGCCGGCCGCCATTGCTGGCCGCCCCGTTTCCGGGGCGTTCGCCCGGCGTTCTAGCCCAGGTAAGGTTCCTCGCGTATCATCGAATTAAACCACATGTTCCTCCGCTTGTGCGGGCCCCCGTCAATTCCTTTGAGTTTCAGCCTTGCGGCCGTACTCCCCAGGTGGATGGCTTAATGGTTTCCCTCAGGCGCTGACGGTGTATCGCCAACACCCAGCCATCATCGTTTACGGCGTGGACTACCAGGGTATCTAATCCTGTTTGATCCCCACGCTTTCGTGCCTCAGCGTCAATATCGGCCCGGCGAGCTGCCTTCGCTATCGGCGTTCTGCGTGATATCTATGCATTTCACCGCTACACCACGCATTCCGCCCGCCCCGACCGAATCCAAGACCCCCAGTATCCACGGCAATCCTACGGTTGAGCCGCAGACTTTCACCGCGGACTTAGGGGTCCGCCTACGCACCCTTTAAACCCAGTAAATCCGGATAACGCTAGGATCCTCCGTATTACCGCGGCTGCTGGCACGGAGTTAGCCGATCCTTATTCCCGGGGTACCGGCATCCCGCCCCGCAGGGCGGTTATTCTTCCCCCGGAAAAGCAGTTTACAACCCGTAGGGCCGTCGTCCTGCACGCGGCATGGCTGGTTCAGGCTTCCGCCCATTGACCAATATTCCTCACTGCTGCCTCCCGTAGGAGTCTGGTCCGTGTCTCAGTACCAGTGTGGGGGATCATCCTCCCAGACCCCCTAGCCATCGTAGCCACGGTGGGCCGTTACCCCGCCGTCCAGCTAATGGCACGCATGCCCATCCATCCCCGCCGGAGCTTTACCCCCAGTCCCATGCGGAACCGGGGGGCCATGGGGTATTAATCCGCCTTTCGGCGGGCTATCCCCCGGGGATGGGCAGGTTGCATACGCGTTACGCACCCGTGCGCCGGTCGCCGCCAGTGTATTGCTACACCGCGCTGCCCCGCGACTTGCATGTGTTAGGCCTGCCGCTAGCGTTCATCCTGAGCCAGGATCAAACTCTCCGCTGTATCGAAGATCTTTGAAACTGTTTTTCTCTCGCCCAGGGTCAATTCTGCGCTATCTTTCCTAAAAAAATATACCGGAGACTTCCGCCTCCTGTACGCTTGCTTTCCTGTCTTGTTTGTTTCTCGGTACCATCGCGTCAAAGAACGCGCGGACTTCCGTCCGCCTGTATCGTTCACCCCCGGCCTCCGCCGGCGGCGTGTATTACCCTGTCATCATTTCTTCTCCCCCGTCCCACCGGATCGGGAGCGCAAAGGTAGCAACTTTTTCCTTCCCTCCAACTCTTTCGCCAAAAAAAAAATTATTTTTTTCAGCCCCATCACCGGCGGAGCATCACCCCTTTTATCATCATCTTTTACTGCCCCAACCCCTTCGGATCGGGAGCGCAAAGGTAGCAACTTTTTCATTCCGTCCAACTCTTTCGCCAAAAAAAAAAATATTTTTCTCAGCCCCATCAGCACCTCCAGAACGTCGCTACTCCTTCAAAGCGGGTGCAAATATAGGACGTCTTTTTTTAACTCGCAAGAGCGCGTAGAATAAGTAAATGTTAAAAAGTGTTTCGTTAATCTTAGGCTGCTGATTCACAGAAAAATCAAATTTGAAAATGAATTAAAAAAACTTAAAAATGTTGCAGAATGCTTAAAATAGGTAGAAAAGACTTATCTTCGCATACCTTATTATATATACAAATTCATTAATTCCTATTTATAAAAATGGCTATTAAAGAAAAACTAGTAATTATTCCAACTTACAACGAGAAGGAGAATATTGAGAGAATGATTAGCAAGGTTATGTCGTTATCTGGCGATTTTAACCTACTGATTGTTGACGATGGCTCGCCCGATGGAACTGCAAAGATTGTAAAAGACCTTCAACTAAAATATCCGGAAAGAATATATATTGTTGAACGGACAGGAAAGCAGGGTCTTGGTACAGCCTATATTGCTGGTTTTAGATGGGCTCTGGAACACAGTTTCGAGTACATATTTGAAATGGATGCTGATTTCTCCCATAATCCTGATGATTTAATTCAACTATATGAAGCCTGCGCTAATGGTGCCGATTTAGCTATTGGCTCAAGATATATAAAGGGTGTAAACGTCGTGAACTGGCCTATTGGTAGAGTGTTGATGTCGTACTTCGCTTCTAAGTATGTTAGAATTGTCACGGGAATGAGGATAATGGACACAACTGCTGGATTCAAATGTTACAAGGCAAAAACTCTTAGGTCAATAAATTTTGATAAAATCAAACTTATTGGATACGGATTCCAAATTGAAATGAAATTTACGGTATGGAAACTTGGCTACAATATTGTTGAAGTCCCAATAATATTTACTGACAGGAAACTTGGATCATCGAAAATGAGTGGAGGAATATTTAACGAAGCTCTTTGGGGTGTAGCCAAGATGAAATTGAAAAGTTGGTTTGTGTCGTACAAAAAGATGCATAAACAAAATTAATTCAAACCATATGGGAAGAATAGCCATAATCAATGCCCTTATTATTAATGAAGGCAAACAGCAAAAAGGCAGCCTTATAATTAGTAATGGGACAATTGAGCATATTGCTTATGGTGATTCTCCCTCCATTTCAAGTTTTAATCCCGAAAAAGTTATAAATGCAGAGGGCTTGCTCCTTCTGCCTGGCGTTATTGACGATCAGGTTCACTTTAGAGAACCCGGCTTAACACATAAAGGGGATATATACACAGAATCAAGAGCAGGAATTGCCGGCGGGATTACTTCGTTTATGGAAATGCCCAACACCAACCCGCAAACAACCACTGTTGAATTACTTGAAGAAAAGTTCAAAATTGCCGCTGAAAAATCATTAGGTAATTATTCCTTTTATCTAGGTGCTACCAACAACAATATAGATGAGATTGTAAAACTTAACCCCAAAAAGGTTTGTGGAATAAAGGTGTTTATGGGCTCGTCAACTGGAAATATGCTAGTTGATAGCAGAGAATCTTTGGATAAAATATTCAAACTTTCTCCAACACTAATCGCCACACACTGTGAGGATGAAACAACAATCCGCAATAATATTGAACTTTACAAACAAAAGTACGGTGACAATATTGACTTTAAGTACCACGCTGAGATACGAAGCGAGGAGGCTTGCTACCTCTCATCTAGTTTAGCCGTTGAATTTGCAAAAAAATACGATTCACGTTTACATATTTTGCATTTATCAACAGCAAAAGAGTTATCGCTTCTGAATAGCAAGGTTCCATTGAAAGATAAAAAAATCACCGGAGAGGTTTGTGTTCATCATCTTTGGTTCAACAGTAATGATTACGATAAACTTAGATGGAGAATCAAGTGGAATCCCAGCATTAAAACCGAAAACGATAGACTTGCACTGATTACTGGTCTTAAGAACAACCTACTTGATGTTGTTGCAACCGACCACGCTCCACACCTATTGGAGGAAAAGAATAATACGTACTTTAAATCGGCATCGGGAGGACCAATGGTTCAACACTCGTTACTGGCTATGATTGAACTCTCTCATAAAGGCTATTTCCCAATTGAACTAGTTATAGACAAAATGTGTCACGCTCCTGCTACTCTTTACAGAATTGAAAAGAGAGGTTATATTTGTGAGGGATATTATGCCGATTTAGTTTTAGTTAACCCAAATTCAAAACAAACCGTCACAAAAGATTCCTTACTATACAAATGCGAATGGTCACCACTAGAAGGCGAAACGTTTAACTTTAAAGTTGTGATGACAATAGTAAATGGGAAAATAGTATACGAGAACGGAAAGTTCGATGAGTCAAGTAAAGGATCCAAACTAATATTCTACTAAATAGATTTCCTAACGGCCTATCACAAAACCAAACTAACCATAAATAGTTTGGTTTTTTAATATTATCACCATAATGCAACCACCCAAATAAACATACAAGAACTGACAACTTATATAGTTCTGTTATTGTGGTGAATAGCAATTTACTTCATGGATAATTGACATTTATCAATATTATTTAGAAACATTCCAATTAGTTTGATTGTTGTATAAGCAATAATTAAACTAATTAATAGAATGCAATAAAATTAATAAGTATGAAGCAAGTGAACATAAAAACATTGGTAGTAACAATGCTCCTGATTGTCTCTTCAAATTTAATGGCTCAAACAAAGTATGAAATCAAGTCTCATAGTATTGTAGTTTCAGGAACATCCAACCTCCACGATTGGACCGCAGACGTGCTAAAAGTTAAAGGAACATTCAGTGTTAAAGTTGAAGGTAACAAGATTACGGACATTGAAGGGGTAGATTTGATAGTTGATGCACAGTCATTCAACAGTTCCAAGGGGAGCATAATGAACTCAAAAATTAACGATGCTATCAAATCAAAAAAATACCCAGAGATTAAGTACAAGGCCACAAAAGTTAATTCGATATCAGAAAAAAGCGGTACCGCTCAAATTAACTCGTCGGGTGTTTTAACCATAGCAGGTACAAGCCAGAATATTACCGTTGAGGCAACTAGTAAATTTCTTTCAAACGGAGAAATTGAATTAACCGGTAGCAAAAAGATTAAAATGACCGACTACAAGGTTGACCCTCCAACCGCAATGTTTGGTGCACTTACAACGGCTGATGAAGTTACAATAACATTCAAATTAGTAATTAAATCAATACAATAACCAGTTAAATCAACAATATATGAAATCAAAACTGATCTTTAATGTAGTGCTAATAACACTTTTAAGTGTTAACGCAATGGCTCAGGAAACAAAAATCGCATTCTCGAAGCCAAACGACCAAAATGCAGTAAATAAATTCGAAACTCAAAAGGGAGATACTGTTAAATTCAATGGTCTTAAAGTAAAAATGGGTGGTAATTTTACCCAGCAATTTCAAATGCTTACTCACAGCAATACTGCTGATCCTAATAACGTTACCATTGGAACCGCAACTTACAATTTAAACAAATTGTACCCTTTGGCAAATGGTTTTAATCTAGCAACGGCAAACCTCCGATTCGATATTCAACTCGAGGATGGTATCCGCGTTGCGTTGGAAAACTAAATGTCATCGCGTCACCATCAGGAATTCTGGGTTAAAGGCGGATATATCCAAATAGACAAACTCCCCATGTTCAATAACCCCGAATGGTATACAAAGTATGTTACTGTAAAAATTGGACATTTTGCAATTAACTATGGCGATCAACAATTTCGCAGAAGCGATAATGGAAATACCATGATTAACGCTTTTGTTGGCAATTACATTCTTGATGCTTTTACAACCGAAATTGGTGGTGAGGTTTATGTTTACCCAACCAACAAAGTTTTTCTAATGGGCGGTGTAACGGGCGGTATTATCAATGGTGATGTTAAAGAAGCTTACACTTACGACGGCAAGGTACAAAAGAAAAACCCTTCGTTCCTGGCCAAGGCTGGTTATGATTCCCAAATTTCTGATGATTTACGCGTTAGGTTAACAGCCAGTATGTATATCAACACAGGAACAACTAAAAATACTTTATATGCAGGAGACAGAACCGGATCGCGCTACTATATGGTTGTTGAACCAGAAAGGACTGTTTCTGGTGGAGCATTCGTAGCATCAAGCACTTCTACAAACTTTACATCGGGTCAAATTAATCCAGGCTTCACCAATAAGGTTACTGCAATTTCCATAAATCCTTTTGTAAAATTCAACGGCCTCGAATTTTTCGGAACCTATGAATTAGCAAAAGGTGTAGAGTCGGCAACCAGTACCGTTCCAGATCCAAAAACCCGTCAATTCACACAAATGGCTGGCGAAGTAGTTTATCGCTTTTTGAAAAGGGAACAACTATTTGTTGGGGCTCGCTACAATACAGTAAAAGGAAGACTAATTGGTTATACTGATGATATTTCAATTAATCGTCTTCAACTTTCAGCTGGATGGTACACAACCAAAAATATGCTAGTAAAGGTTGAATATGTAAATCAAAAGTATAACGATTTTCTATCAACAGATTACAGAAATGGTGCTGAATTTAGCGGATTAATGCTTGAAGCCGCAATTGGATTCTAAATAAAGAACTGAGATTATCCAGTGCTATAAACGCTGGATAATCTTTTAGAAAACAAGTATGTTATTAAATTTATTATCCATGTTTCTCATAAACCTTCCAAATCCAAATCCTAGAAGTTCAATAAACTATACCATTAATGAAAGTAGCACTTTAACTATTGTAGGTTCTAGTAATATAAATAAATTTGAGTGTACCTCTTTTCAAAACCTGTCGAAAGGAACATTTTACTATAAGATTGACGATAATACAATTAACATTTCTAATGCAACAATCCTCTTAAAAACAAAATCCTTCGATTGTAATAATCCTATTTACAATCATAATTTTTATAAAATACTAAATGCTGATAAAAATCCCTTTATAAAAATTGAAATACTCAACCTGACTGATAATACCGCGTTTACAACTACAAACAACGGAAAGATAAGAGCAACAATAGCCATTACGCTAAACAACGTACGCAGATTAGATGAGATTTCGGTTATCTGGGAACGGAATGCAAATAAAACCTATAGATTTATGGGTACAAAAGCTTTACAAATGTCAAATTTTAGTATCGATGCAACCGATGCATTATTTGGGCTAGTAAAAATTCAAGATCGAGTTATTATATATTTCGATCTTAATATCACAGCAAACTCCCAATAGGCATAATATACCTCACTTAAAAAACTTTTTAATTTTATAGACTAAAAATTTCTTACCTTACTTGCCTCGAAACAAATTACATCTGTTATGTTTAAAACTCATACAATCATTTCAATTCTAATATCAGGATTGATTGCAGTTGGATGCTCTTCTCCTGAAAAAAAAGAGCCCAAGCACCAGCCCAATAGAGCAGATATATCAGGGTTAAAAATTATAGCAGACACCATTATATATGATGTAATACTTCGAAACATTGATACATCGGATGTTTGGGAGGCAGAGTGTTTACAGTATGTCGATCAAAAATCGTTAATCGATTACCTTTTCGATGGGATTTACTCCAAGCGGTTTGTTGCTGTTGAATTTATGGGGGATAAAATACTAAGCATTGATGATGTCAAGAGCATTGAAAATGGTGACGGTTTCTCGCGCAAACTAGTATCGAAAGTTCAGTTTAAAGAGCGCTGGTATATCGACTCGTCAGGCAATTTCCAGAAACAAATAATAAGCTATACGCTAGGAATTGAAGCCTACAGCAAACAAAACTCATTTTTAGGGCATAAAGCACTGTTTGTGGTTAAACCAAAACTCTAGCATCCATCACAAATCTTGAAGTACTACGGGTGCGCTGCTGAAGATAAACAACCTTATCGCCAACCTGCTCTTCTATGGCCTGTTTTGTATAATGCCTAATGGTTAAAAGTTCTAGATTACTATTGTATCGAACAGCAAAATCGCTTTTCAATTCCTCAATGGCCTTGGGCAAACGATACTTCTCCTCATCAACACAAATTGAAAAACTGATTGCTGAGTTTTGAACAAGGTTTACCTTTACCCTATGCTTGTAAAGAATTGCAAATATCTTACTCAAACTATCCTCAATAACAAACGAAAAATCGTGGGGCACAAGCGATATAAGCACCTGATTTTGTTTAAGAACCAATACGGGTGGAAGTTTTAACTGGGCATCGGAATGGGCTATTTGAGTTCCCTCTGCACTGGGGTTTACGAATGATTTTACAAAAAGAGGTATTTTTTTATTCTGGATTGGCTTTATTGTTTTTGGGTGAATAATTTGCGCACCGCAATAGGCCAATTCAATTGCCTCCTGATACGATACAAAATCTAATTTGCAGGTATTTTTAAAAATCTTAGGATCGGCATTCAAAACACCTTCCACATCTTTCCAAATAGTCACATCCTTGGCATCTAGAAGGTTTGCAAGGATTGCAGCGGTGTAATCGGAACCTTCTCGCCCAAGCGTAGTAGTTGTCCCAGATGGAGTTCCAGCAATAAAACCTTGTGTGATGTAAAGATTCTCGCCCTCGAAGTTAAACGTTTTCTGAGAAAGGAATTTGGATGTAGAGAAATCTATAATCCCTTCACGGTAAGAGTTATCAGACTTTAAGCATGTTCTAATGTCGATCCACCTATTAATTTGGTTTATATGATTAAGGTATATGCTAACAATCTTTGTGGCAATAACCTCTCCGAACGAAACTATCTGATCGTAGCAAAAATCGTAACTATCAGACGTTTTTCTGTTAAGCGTGGAGTTAAGTTCCTCAAAAATTCTGTCCAGTTCAACAAACATGAAATGTCTTTTATCTGAGCCCACCAGTTCCTCCGCAATAGAATAGTGGTACCCCTTCAATGAATTAAATAAATTGAGCAATGAAGGATCCGAATTAAGATATGCCGTTAAGATCTGCTCAAGCGCATTGGTTGTTTTTCCCATTGCCGACACAACAACCACAACAGGCTCCGACGAGTACCGCTTAACAATACCTGCAAGGTTTTTAATACCATCGGCCGATGTCACCGATGCTCCGCCAAACTTAAAAACTCGAACTTTTGAATCAACCATAATTACCAAAAAATTTACTTCAAACTTATATCATTGTTTTGTTCCCAACAAGAACCAGCAAAAACTTTTTGCCTCAAGGTTGAAAATTCAACATCTATTCTACACAAATCTCCTCATGCTGGAAATATCCACCAATACCAAGCGCAAACGTTTTAAATTTGGATTATTTGCGATCATTTTTTTTGGTTCTTAGATAAAATGGCTACCTTTAACCATCGAAAAGAGCCAGAAATTTGAACGTTTATGAAAGGGTACAATGTAAAAACACTTACACAATTCCTGATTGAGCGACAGGCCGATATTCCTTACGCAACAGGTGAATTTACTCGGTTACTTTACCACGTTGGGGTTGCCGCTAAGCTTATTAATAAAAAGGTAAACAAAGCAGGTTTGGTTGACATTCTTGGCGAAGCTGGAAATGTAAATATTCAAGGAGAAGAACAAAAAAAACTGGATTTATTTGCCAACTGGCAACTCATACAGGCTCTAAAGAATAGCCGCGAATGCTGTGGTGTTGCATCGGAAGAGGACCAGGAGATTATTACCTGGGACGACGAACTATCCAACGATGGCAACTACATTTTCTGTATGGATCCCCTTGATGGTTCCTCTAACATCGATGTTAACGTATCAATAGGAACAATTTTTAGCGTTTATCGACGGATAAGTCCTCGTGGGGAAAAAGCAACCATGGAAGATTTTCTGCAACCCGGAAACAAACAGGTTGCAGCTGGGTACATAATATACGGATCGTCCACCATGCTGGTATACACCACAGGACGAGGCGTTTATGGATTCACATTAGATCCATCGATTGGAGAATTCTGCCTTTCGAATTTTAGCATATCCACACCAGCCAATGGCTCCATATACTCAATAAACGAAGGGAACTATATGCATTTCCCTCAGGGTGTAAAGGACTATATAGATTACTGTAAGGGGGAGGACAAATCAAGCCACAGACCGTACTCCGCCAGATATATTGGATCATTAGTATCCGATTTTCACCGCAATCTACTAAAGGGAGGTGTTTTTCTTTACCCACCAACGGCATCGGCCCCCAAGGGAAAACTTAGACTGATATACGAATGTAATCCAATTGCATTCCTTGCAGAGCAAGCTGGAGGACGAGCCTTTGATGGTAGCCAAAGAATCCTCGATATTAAACCAGAATCGCTTCATCAACGCGTGCCATTCTATGTTGGCTCAACCAACATGGTTAACAAACTTGAGGAGTGTATAAAAAATGGAAGTAAGTAAGTAATATCAACCAGACCTAATGTAAACCCAAACCCAAAAGTTTTAACACCCCATCTAAAATAGTTGGGGTGTTTTATTTGGAACAAAATACATTATCTCTTTATATTCATTAATTTTGCGACTTATAGAAATTAAGCAATAATTGAAGGAACTCAAAGAACTATATTCCGATTTTAAAAAAAATCCTAAAGTCAACGAATTGTGCTCATTGCTGGAGAAGACCACAACAAGCATATTTCTAAAAGGTCTGTCAGGATCGGCTTTATCGTTTGTTGCAGCAGGTTTTGTTCAAAACTCCAACAAACCAAGCGTCATTGTTGTAAACGATAAGGAAGAGGCGGCATACCTTTACAACGACATGACAGGATTGCTCCCCGAAAACGACGTTTTCTTTTTCCCGTCATCATTTAAACGGTCGGTACAGTATGGGCAAACATTACCCGAAGCAATCATCCAGCGCACCGATGTGTTAAATTTACTGCCTACATTAGCATCAAACCCAAGCAAATCGGCAGTAATAATTACCTATCCCGATGCTCTTTTCGAAAAGATTGTCACGGTAGATCAACTAAGGCGGAATAGCCTATACATAAAGAAAGGGGAAAAGATATCTCCTGATTTTATCAATGACGTACTGAACGAATACGGTTTTGACCGGGTTGATTTTGTTTACGAACCAGGACAATACTCCATTCGCGGAAGTATTGTTGATATCTTCTCGTTCTCATCGGCAAACCCTTATCGGTTAGATTTCTTTGGCGATGAAGTGGAGACAATCCGCACTTTTGATGTAGAGGATCAATTATCAAAAGAATTACTGGAATCAATCACAGTTATACCCAATCTCCAGCAAAATACAGATAATGCAGAAGAAAAACTACTGATTACAGACTCCCTTCCGGAAAATTCAACAATTTGGCTCAAAAATCCAGAGGTAATCGTTGGCCGATTAAATGAACTATTCGCCCTGGTAACACAGGAATCGCCTGAAAATATTCAAGACTCGCAAAAAAAATATACAACAGGGAAAGAGTTTTTTGACAGCTTAAAAGGAAAAACAGCTATTGAGTTTGGGGTTAAACCTCTATTTAGGGCAGGACAAACAATTGAATTCAGCACTTCGCCCCAGCCATCATTCAACAAAAATTTTGAACTGCTTGCGGAAAATATAAACGACAGTACACTTAAAGGCTATACAACTTTCATCCTTGCCGATAATACAGCGCAACTTGAACGGTTAGATAATATTCTGCACTCAATAAACAAAGATTTAGTTTTCATTTCTACCTCGGGAACCATTCACGAGGGGTTTGTTGACCACAATCTGAGAATTTGTTTCTACACCGATCATCAAATTTTCGATCGTTACCATAAATATAAACTTAAACACGAGTTTAGTCGTCGCGATGCAATTACCATGCAGGAGCTAATCAACCTCCAGCCAGGCGATTATGTGGTACATATCGATCATGGAATTGGTGTTTTTGGAGGACTTGTCGCCACTGAAGTTAATGGTAAAAAACAGGAAGCAATTCGACTGGTATATCAGGATAATGATACGTTGCTTGTCAATATCCATAATCTACACAAAATATCGAAATATAGAGGGAAAGATGCAGAATCTCCCAAAATATACAAACTAGGGTCTGGTGCATGGCAAAAGTTAAAGCAAAACACCAAACGAAAAATAAAGGACATTGCAAAAGATCTGATTGCGCTCTACGCAAAGCGCAAAACCCAATCAGGATTTGCGTTCTCCCCCGATAGCTATTTGCAGCAAGAGCTTGAAGCATCCTTTATCTACGAAGATACCCCAGACCAAGTTAAAGCCACCGCTGCCGTGAAGGAAGACATGGAGCAAGATAAGCCCATGGATAGGTTAGTTTGCGGTGATGTTGGTTTTGGAAAAACCGAAATTGCGGTTAGGGCGGCTTTTAAAGCTGTTACCGATAGCAAACAGGTAGCAATACTTGTTCCCACAACCATACTGGCCTTACAGCATTATAGAACATTCTCGAGTCGCCTAAAAGGATTTCCTTGCAGCATTGAGTTTGTTAGCCGGATGAAAACGGCCATGCAACAGCGCGAAATACACAAACAGGTTTCCGAAGGAAAAGTTGACATACTAATTGGTACGCATTCACTACTTAAAGACTCGGTAAAATTCAAGGATTTGGGTCTTTTAGTTGTTGACGAGGAGCAAAAGTTTGGTGTTGCAGCAAAGGAAAAACTCAAACAAATGAAATTAAATGTTGATACATTAACTCTCACTGCTACGCCAATTCCACGAACACTCCAGTTTTCGTTAATGGGCGCCCGCGATCTTTCCATAATAAACACCCCCCCACCCAATCGTCACCCAATCCTAACTGAACTCCACTCATTCAATACCGATATAATTAAAGAGGCAATTGAATACGAGATTACTCGAGGCGGTCAGGTATTTTTTGTGCACAATCGAGTGCAAAACATTGCCGAGGTTCAAATAATGATACACAAAATTTGCCCCAAAGTAAAAACCGCAATTGCCCATGGGCAAATGGAACCGGCAAAACTGGAAAAAATAATGCTCGACTTTATAAATGGCGACTACGATCTACTAATATCGACCGCTATTATTGAATCGGGACTAGATATTTCCAACGCAAACACCATAATTATAAACAATGCTCAAATGTTTGGATTAAGCGATTTGCATCAGCTGCGTGGCAGGGTTGGTCGTTCTAATAAAAAAGCTTTTTGCTACTTACTGGCCCCTCCTCTGGAAACACTTACCAACGAAGCCCGTCGTCGCTTAAAGGCCATCGAGGAGTTCTCTGAACTGGGCAGTGGATTCAGCATAGCAATGCAAGATTTAGACATTAGAGGTGCGGGAAATTTACTTGGAGGCGAACAAAGCGGATTCATTGCTGATATAGGTTTTGAAACCTACCATCGTATTCTTGACGAAGCGCTTGAAGAACTCCGAGAAACTGAATTCAAAGATCTTTACGCCGATACTAGTCAAAATCATCCAAAAGAATGGCAACCAGGAACTACCGATTGCCATATTGAAACCGATATGGAAATATTATTTCCAGATTCGTTCGTTTCAAATACCGCCGAAAGAATAAAACTTTACCGCGAACTCGACAGCATAAACAAATATGATGATCTAGAAAAGTTCAAGGGTGAACTTCGCGATAGGTTCGGCTCTTTACCCCCTCAAGCAGAAGATCTTCTTAATATTGTTCAACTCCGTTGGACTGCAATTTCTCTTGGATTCGAAAAAATAATCCTCAAAAATGAAATTCTCTTCGGGTATTTTATAACCAACCAACTTTCGCCTTTTTATCGGTCCAACACATTTTTGCAAATAATACAATACATCCAAAGGAATCCTGGCCGTTTCAAAATTAAGGAAGGTAAGGAAAAACTATCGTTAACAGTAACGAACGTAAAAAATATTGATGAAGCTATAAATCAACTGCAACAAATTAGCAATGCGGTTCGTTTAAATGCATAGTTCTCTAAATCATCTCATATTAATTTGAATATCTGTAAAATAACTAGTGAACTTAGTACTCGACATAGGTAACACATTCGCCAAGGTAGCATTGATCCAAGACAAAGAAATCTTCTTTTCCAAAAGTTACAAAGAATTAACTTTAAAGAATCTTGATGCTATCTTATCATGTTATTCTCCTCAAAAGGCAATCGCATCAATAGTAGGAAAAATTCGCCCAGAATTAATTAACCTCATTCGGTCAAGAATAACAACAATTATACTAGACCAAAACACCCCTATTCCTTTAAAAAATCAGTATAATACCCCAGAAACATTGGGTTACGATAGAATTGCTGTAGCAGTGGCTGCTAATTCGTTATATCCAAACAGAAATGTACTAATTATCGATGCAGGAACGGCTATAACTTATGAACTTGTGACCTCTGATGCAGTGTATTTGGGAGGTGCTATTTCACCGGGAATCTCGCTACGCTTTAATGCTTTGAATAGCCACACCGCAAAACTACCGCTACTTGAAAAAGTTGAAAACTACCCATTAATAGGGCAGAACACTAGCGAATGCATTCTTTCGGGAGTATTAAATGGTGTTATTGGAGAAATTGACGCATACATTGATAATGTGAAAAATATTTATCCAATTGAAACCGTTTTAACAGGGGGTGATTCAAATTTCTTGGTCGATAAGTTAAAAAATAGCATATTTGTAAATCAAAATTTAATGACAATTGGATTAAACAAGATACTTGAGTTCAATCTAGGATAGCAAACCAATGGCATAACTTTTGAACTAGATGGATTAAATGTATATTGGCTGAATGAATTATGGAAGAAACAGCACAAGATATTTAGTACATATATTTTGGCAGACAAACAATTAATAGTTAATAGCGCAATACTTAAAACCGAAAGCAATGAAAACAATTAGTAAAAAAGGATTCTTGGCTGCAATGTTCGCTTTTGCAAGCTTTAGTGTTATGGGGCAAGCATACCTTGAGGATCCCAAGTTTGGACCAGATGTTGAAACAAGAAAGCTTTGTGCAGAAAAAACATCTATGTACCAAGAATACTACAAACAAAATAACCTAAAAGATGCTTACCAACCATGGCAAGCAGTTTTTAATACTTGCCCAAAATCTTCATTGAATATTTACATCAGAGGAGCAAGAATTCTTAAAGCAAAAATTGAGGAAACAGCAGATCCGAACAAAAAGGCAATTCTTATCGACTCGTTAATGTTAATGTATGATACAAGAATTGTAAACTTTGATAAAAAAGGTGTAGTATTAGGATCTAAAGCTCAGGATCTATATACAATCGCACCCGAGAGATATGAAGAGGCCTTCAAAATAGCGCAAGAAGCGGTTGGAATTACTGCCGAAAACTCTGAAGCCTCTGTTCTTTTCACATACATGACACTTATTAAAGCAATGTATGAGAATAAAAAAATTGAAGCCGACAAGGTCATTGAATTTTACTCTTCCATAAGCGACTATGCCGATAACCAAATTACAAAAAATCCCAACGACGATAAGGCTAAGCAAGCAAAGGATGGTATTGATGCAATGTTTGCCCAAATGGGTGTTGCTGATTGTAATAACATAATAGCAATATTCACCCCTAAATTTAATGCCAACCCAGCAGATGTTAACCTCTGCAAGAAAATTAGAGCATTAATGGGAACAACAAAGGAGTGCACAAAACAGGAATTATACTTGAATGCTAGCGTTAATGTATACAAGGCTGAACCTAGTGCAGATTTAGCTTACGACATTGCTCACTTAAACATCGAAGCAAAGCAACCTAAGGAAGCAGAAAAGTACTATAACGAAGCAATTAATCTTGAGTCAGACGTAACTAAACGCGCTACATATTTTTACGAATTAGCATCTTTAACCTTTACTGAACTTAAAAACCCATCACAGGCTAAGGCTTTAGCCAATAAAGCATTAGAAGAAAATCCGAACCTTGGCAAAGCATATAAATTGCTTGGAGATATGTATGCTAGTGAAAGGAATTGCGGAGCCGATGATTTTGAGAAAAAAACAGTATTCTGGGCTGCCATTGATAAATACGCCAAAGCAAAACAGATTGACCCAGAACTTGAAGAGAGCATGAATTCATTAATAAGCCAATACAGCCAATACTTCCCATCAAAAGAGGATATATTCTTCCACGATTTAAAAGTTGGAGATTCATACACAGTTGGTTGCTGGATTAATGAGCGCACAATTATTAGAGAACGCAAATAGCATATCCGTGAAATTTATAAACTTTTTAAGAGTTTTGGTAAAAAGATTAGTCCCTGCAATAGCAGGGGCTATTCTCCTTTTTGCTTGTAAACCCGATACGGAAGCCATTCAATACTTTTCAGACAAAAAGAGCATTCCTGGAATTACAGCTTACAACTCAGAGGTTTTATATACAGAGGATGGTAAGGCTAAAATTAAAGTTTTTGCCCCAGTTACCATTCACTACCAATTCTCGGAAGAACCATACACAGACTTCCCCGAAGGAATAACAGTTTACACTTACGATGATACTCTTGGTGTAGAATCTACCTTATCCGCAAAGCAAGCCATTTTCTTTGATAAAAAGAATCTTTGGCAGGCTAAAAACAATGTTGTTGCCAAGAACAGGAAAGGCGAAGTTCTTAATACAGAGGAACTTTTCTGGGATCAGAAAAAAAAGTTGATTTACTCCAACGTAAATGTTAAAATAAACAGTGTCAATGGAGTTATTTACGGTAAAGGTCTCACATCGGATGAAACATTCGACAACTGGGAAGTAAAGCAACCTTACGGAGGAGAATTCACTGTTGAATAATATATATTAAATTATAAGGTGAGAGTGGATACTTCCACCTTTTTTATTTACCATTTTCAATTAGATTCTTATACCTTACCAATTTTGAAAAGAATCGGGTTTATTCTTGGCATTTTTTATAACTTTACGCTTCGAATCCACAAAACTTTTAAACCTAAAAAAAATGAACAAACTTGCTTACATACTAGAACTTATTTGGCTCGGCCTTGCCATCTTTTGCTTAGGTGTGGGAATATACGCCACCGTAAAATCTGGCATTGCTGTAAGTTACATGTTTTTTATACTTTGTGCTTTAGCGATTGTCATGTACCTTATGAGACGAAGACGACGCTTGCAATCGGACAAATAAAAACCACACATGGGGGCTAGTTTGTCAATAATTTTCATTACCCTTATTTTTTCTGCTTTCTTTTCTGGAATGGAGATTGCTTTCACTTCGGCCAATAAGTTAAGGCTGGAACTCGACAGAAAGCAAGGGCATATATCGTCAGGATTAATTTCAATTTTTACCGACAACCCAAGTCAATACATTGCCACAATGCTTGTTGGTAATAATATTGCGCTGGTTATTTACGGTATTGAAATGGCAAAATTGCTTACCCCAATTTTTGAAAACTATATACCATCCCCATCATCAATTCTAGTACTGCAAACCATCCTAAGTACAATTATAATTCTTATCACCGCCGAATTCCTACCAAAATCGATATTCAGATTACACTCCAACACTCTGATGAACTTTTTTGCCTTGCCCGTTTTTTTGTTTTACCTGATCTTCTACCCAATAAGTAAGTTTTCGACAAGCTTATCCTACGGAATCATCCGAATCTTACTTCGTACTAAGATCAGAAAAGATAAAAGTAAACCCATTTTTGGTAAAATTGATCTTGACCATCTTATTGGACAATCAGCATCAATTGAGGAAGATAACAAGCACGAGCAAGAACTCAAGATATTTCAAAACGCCTTAGACTTCTCCGAAGTTCGTATTAGGGATTGCATGATTCCCAGAACGGATATCGAAGCGATTGATATTGATGCCAATATTCAGGAACTCAAGCAACGCTTCATCGAAACAAAGTACTCAAGAATTCCAGTATTCAAAGGAGGCATTGATAACATAGTAGGATATATCAACTCAAAAGAGTTATTCAAAAATCCTCAAAGTATAAAGTCAAGACTTATCAATATCGATTTTATCCCCGAAACCATTAGGGCCAATAAAGTGCTGGCAATGTTTATAAAAGAACATAAGAGCATTGCCATCGTGGTTGATGAATTCGGAGGCACTGCTGGCTTGGTAACCATCGAGGATATTATTGAGGAAATTATTGGGGAAATTAACGATGAACACGATCGCAACGAACTGGTAGAAAAGCAAATCAACGATAACGAGTTTATTCTGTCCGGACGATTGGAGATAAAGCACATCAACGAAACCTACAATTTAAATATTCCCGAATCCGATGAATACGAAACATTGGCAGGTTTCATCCTTTATCAGTACCAAAATATCCCCAAACCCAATGAAACAATTATTCTTAGCGATTATACTATCAGAATAATTAAAATGAGCGAAACCCGAATAGACCTAATCCAACTCACAAAACAGTAAGACTTCTTGGCCTTCTTTTGATCAATATCCATAGGCACAAACTCAACTTTAGGTTTTGTGATCGATATTTAAGCTAAAAGAATTTAAAAAAATAAGTGTATCAATAAATGTGGCAAAATTGAAAATTACTATATTCGTAGCTCGAAAAAAATTGAAAACTAAGATAAAATAAATCTTCATTTAAATGGCAACACTAGAGAGAATCAGAAACCGAGCAGGTGTACTTGTTGCGGTTGTAATTGGATTAGCGCTTTTCGCTTTTATACTTGGAGACCTCATCAACTCTGGAGGATCATTGTTTAATAGAGCTCAAATGGAAGTTGCTGAAATAGCTGGCACTTCTATTCCCTATGAGCAATACCAAGCAAAAATTGATGAGAATGAGAATTTACAGAAATTATTCTCGCAACAAGCAGCTCTTGATGAGCAAAGCCAAATCCAAATCCGCGAAAGAGTATGGCAGGATTTACTCCGTACCAACATAATGCAACCTGAATATGAAAAACTAGGTCTTGAAATTCACGAAGACGAACTGATGGACATGGTTCAGGGTCAGAACATCCATCCAATAATACAGCAACAATTTGGGGATCCCCAAACAGGCCAAGTAAATAAAGAGTATATCAATATGCTTTTAAAAAACTTGGATAACGATCCTCGCGCTAGGGCATACTGGATGTACATAGAGCAGGAAGTTATTAAGGATCGTCTTTTCACTAAATATTTAAACTTAATAAGAAAAGGCCTTTACGTAACTTCGTTACAAACCAAAAGATCCTTTGCTGATAGAACAAACAAGGTTGATTTTGACTACGCAGTAGCAAGATATTCGTCTGTTTCTGATTCAACAATAAAAGTTAGCAGCAGTGATTTAAAGGATTACTACAATGCGCACAAAAACGACTACAAGCAACAAGCCTCACGCGATGTTGAATATGTTGTATTCCCAATTAAAGCATCAGATGAAGATACAAAAGCCGCTGGAGAATGGATTAATAAAACTAAAGATGAGTTTGTTGCATCGGCAGAGCCAAAGCAGTTTGTAAATCTAAAATCGGACACTCCATTCGATGCTAAGTATCACAAGGAAAGTGAACTTCCTGCAGAATTTGGATCTTGGGCTTTGAACACCAGCGTTGGTGATGTTAAAGGCCCAGTATTTGATGGAAATTCATACAAAGTGGCTCGTTTGGTTGATGTAAAAATGATGCCAGACTCAGTTAAGGCTCGTCATATCTTAGTTAGCCCCAAAGGCCAATCTCAACAAGATTACAACAATGCAAAATCTCAGGCCGATAGTCTTTTATCTATCCTGAAGAGAGGCGGAAACTGGAATGATATAGCAAGCCGCTTCTCAAACGATCCAGGATCCAAAGATAAAGGTGGTGATTTGGGTTGGTTCCCCAGCGGTGTGATGGAACAAAGTTTCGACGAAGCATGCTTCAGCAACAAAAAGGGAGAAATTAATGTTGTAGAAACTCGCTATGGATTCCACATCATAGAGGTAACTGAAAGAGGAAAGGAAAGCAAAAAGGCTCAAGTGGCGATACTAGAGCGCAAGGTTGTTCCCAGTTCTCACACAACCCAGCTCATTTATGCTAAAGCTGCTGAATTTGCCGGCATGAATAAAACTCACGATAAGTTTGTTGCGGCGGCAAATGCACAAAAACTAACAACAAGGTATGCCAACAACCTTTTGCAAAACGACAGAAACATTGCAGGTTTAGAATCTCCAAGAGAAATGATTCGTTGGGCTTTCAAAAATGAAAAGGGAACCGTATCAACCGTGTTTGAATTTGGTGATCTATACGTTGTTGGTGTAATTACTAATATCCGTGAAGAAGGTATAGCTCCTCTTAAACAGGTTTCAGATGACGTGAAAGTAAAAGTTATCCGCGAAAAGAAAGCTGAAATACTTTCCAAAAAAGTTAAGGATGCTATGAAATCTGGAAACATTGCAGATGTTGCAAGATCTCTCAACTCAACCGTTGAACGTGCAGAAAAGGTTTCGTTCAGTTCATACACATTACCTTCTGCCGGAATTGAACCCGCTGTAATTGGAACTGCAACAACTGTTGCTGAAGGTAAATTATCTGGTCCAATTAAAGGTAATGCAGGTGTTTACGTTCTTGCAGTTACAGCGTCAACAAAAGAAGATGGAGATCTAAATTCTGAAAAGTTCAGATTAAGCAACATGTATCAGTCCCGTGCTTACTACGAAGCATTCGAAGCACTTAAAACTAATGCAAATATTTCTGACAAACGATACAACTTCTATTAATAGTTTTACAATAAAAGCAAAGGGGGATAAATATCCCCCTTTATTTTTTATTTAAATGCTCAAAAATTGACCATAATGAAATAAATTTTTATCTTTCATTTTTGATTGTTTGAACTTAAAGCAAAAGTCTTGTTTATTTATGAATGACCTTTATTTAAAAAATATGAAACGAACCTATTTTAAATGGAGTGCATTAGCAGTAATGCTTGTTGCAGGATTGGGAGGATGCTATGATTTCTCTAAGTTCGATAACATTTTCATAGACCCAACAACACCAAAACTAGTTGTACCAGTCGTAAACTCTACAATTTCGTTTAAAGAACTTGCAGAACGCGAGGACGCCAACACCATTGTAATCCAAAAGCCCGGCGACACAAAATTTTACCTAGTGTACCGCGATACAATAGACATTGGTGCTGCTGCATCAGAATTTTCAATACCATCAGTTGCTTTCGACAACTCATTTCAGGTTAATGCAAGTAACATTCCGCCAATTCCTGTGCCCGCGAATGAGACCTATACATTCCCTGTAGAAAACTTTACCAACACCTATGAACCTATATCAGGAAATGAACTAAAAAGTATTACACTAACGCAGGGATCATTAATTTGTCAGGTTGCCAATAATTTCCAAAATATAATCAGTGGAAAAATAATCCTAAAATCACTTCTAAACCCACAAGGAGATTCCGTTGTTATTACTATTCCAAATATAAATCCGGGGAATTCTTCAACCCTCTCCCCTATTGATCTAACAGATCACGTTATTTCCCTTTATAACGATAGTCTTGATACGTACAATACATTCTCATTCTCGGCATCGGTTTCTGTTTTCTCTCTGGGAAACCCAATTTCTACGGGTGATAATGTTAGAATTCAACTCTCCTTGAATAACTTAGATTTCTCTTACATCGTAGGAAAAATCAACCAAAACATTGGCGTTCCCGATCACGACTACAAGGTTGATATTTTCCGATCGACCTACATTGCCGATCAACATTTAGAGGAGCCTAGGTTATCATTTAATTTTATAAATGGCTACGGCATTCCTTTTGCATTCAATATCAACAACTTTGAAGCCTCTAACACTACATCAAATGAGGTTGTTTATCTAGCTAACGAGGGCGTTCCCACGGAAAGCACTATGCTAATAGGAACTCCTAATAGCATTAATTATATACAAACAATTGGAAGTGATCCTGCTACAGATTCACTAGCCCTCAACAAGGACAACTCAAACATTGAGGATATATTTGATATTGCTCCAAATCAATTCAACCTTCGCGCAGGAATAACGCTTGGTGATGGCTCTGATAATCACGATTATTTTGTTGATAAAAATGCAACGCTAAAAATACTATCGGATATCGAAATCCCGCTTGTAGGCTGGGTGGAAACAAACCAAATAAACGATACAATAGTAGACATAGAGCTGCCCGACCTAGAGGAAGATCTCAACCTTAATGAAAGCGATTCGTTAAAAATTACCCTCAAGTTCAAATTCAACAACAACATACCGCTCAACATGTATTTCCAAGCATACTTCCTCAATGATATGAACCAAGAACTCACAAAACTATTCGAGGATGAGCTTTGGCTTATAAAAAGCGCTACTGTTAGTCCAACTACAGGACGAGCCACATCGCCAACGCAAGATTATGCCGAAATTATAGTAAATCGAAGCAAATATAGCTTAATGAAAGATGCAACAAAGATTGTACTTCAAGTGCGCTTCAAAACTGGCGGAGAAACACATCAATCAATTGTAATTGAAAGCACCAATTATATAGATATCCAGATGAGCGTTATTGCCGAAGGAACGGTAAACTTTGACTAAAACAATAACACTTATATTTTGCACTTAAAAACACCGAGCAGATGAAACGATTACTATATATATTGCTACTAATTGCAGGAGGATTTCAGGCAAAGGCTCAATCCGAACTTACCCTACCTTTCATGAACGATATTTTTCAATCCTCGTACATTAATCCTACTGTTTTGCCCGAACATACTGTTAGCTATGGATTGCCAATAAATGTTTATGGTCAGTTTATAACAAATGGATTTGTTTGTGATAACTTCTTTCAGTTTCGAAGTGATACTATGCACATAAGCCCTGAAGACTTTTTGGCTGACCTGAAAGATAAGAATATGCTATATTTAGGTGAAAATGCTGAACTCTTCCATTTACGAACCAAAGTTCTGAACGGATACTACTGGTTTGCCATCAGACAAAATGCAGAGGTTACCCTTTACTATCCTAAAGATTTAGTGGGATTGGCCATTCAGGGTAATGGAGCATACGTTGGCAGTTCGCTCGACTTCTCAAATCTAAAGATCAATGCAACCCTATACAACGAGTACACCTTTGGAATGATGAAAGAGTATCCTCGCTGGGTTTTTGGTGGAAGAATTAGCTTACTCCAAGGTTTAAGCAACATCAAATTCGATCCTAAAACTCTAAATATCCAAATCGATAATGATATGTACAGGCATGTTGGACAGGCCGATGCAAAACTATACACCGCTGGAGTACCTAAAAATGGAGAAGGCGATCCGAGCTTTGATCACGTTGATGGAAGCTGGATTACCGATTACCTCACCAATTTCAAAAACAAGGGTGTTGCGCTCAGTGGTGGTGTAACCTACAAATACGATGATAAAACAAAACTATCATTCTCGTTCTACGATTTAGGGTTCATCAACTGGAAGGATAGCATTCAAACATACACATTGAAGGGCACATCGGATTTTGATGGCTTTGATATGATGGGAGAATGGTTATATGGAGGAGATGTTGATATTGACTCTATGGTACAAAGCATGGAGGATGATTTTACTCGCGATACTATTTACTCATCGTACAGAACATGGCTGCACCCTAAATTTAACCTAACAGCCAGCTACGATATCGCTAGAAGAACTACCGTTGGATTTTCATTCTCCGGCGTGTACAATAAGCAATTCTATCCAGCCCTAACCATTGGACTACAACAGGGAATTGGCCGATTCTTCAGCATAATAGGCACAGCATCAATAAACCAACGCTCATTCAAAAATATCGGCTTGGGCCTAATGATTAAGCCTGGTCCTTTACAAATATTTGCTATTGTTGATAATGCATATCCTTTGATTAATCCGCTATCAACAACAAACGTTAATGCTAGAGCGGGGATAAACCTAGTATTTGGCAGGGTTAAACAACCCGAAGGTATGCCCTTTAAGTAATCCACCAAAATCAATGAATTAATTAAATATTTCAGTGATGAAAAAAGAAGTATTAAAAGTAGCTCTTTCGCTGATAATTGGTTCAATTGTAAGTTTGAGTTCTTTTGCTCAAACTTCATTTAAGCCTACAAACCTCGGCTCAACCGTAAACTCAGAATACCCAGAAATTAACCCTATAATGCACCCCGATGGAAAAACCCTCTACTTCTCAAGGGCAAACCATCCCGAGAATACTTACGGTGGTGTTAACTCACAGGATGTTTGGTATTCTACACTTAACGATGACGGAACTTGGACAGAAGCAAAACGCCTCCCTCGTACTGTTAATATCGGAAGGTATAATGCTATCTTTGGCATACTCGACAATGGCAATTCCTTCCTAATTAATGGGCATTATTCTCCCAATGGCAAGATATGGATTGATCGTGGATTATCAATAATTGAGCGTACCGACAATGATAGTTGGGGAAAACCTGAACTACTAAATGTTCGACGATATGATAAGATGAACAAAGGAAGAACCACCACAGCATACATGACGCCAGACAAGAATTATATAGTACTATCGTTTAGTAAGCGAGGAAACGGTAAAAACAATAGTATCTACCTGTCAACAAAGAAAAGCAACAATAAGTACAGCAAGCCAAAGCGGATTAAAATAGCAGGGAGTAAACTAAGCAAGGATTACGAATCGCCATTCCTATCTGCCGATGGAAAGGCTCTTTACTTCAGCTGTAAGATTGATGGTAACTACAACCTTTACGTTAGTAACAGAACTGACGATTCTTACTTTAACTGGTCTATTCCCGTACCCTTAAACGATACAATCAACACACCTGGCTGGGAGAATTACTGGAGACTTAATACTAAGGAGAATTGGGCTTACTACTGTTCAAACACAAATTCAATAGGAAAATCGGATATTTACCGAGTAAAAATATTCGAGGATAATCCTAACGTCAAGCTAACTGGACTAATCCTCAATAAAGTTGATCAAAAGTTGATGCTTGCCGATACTAACTACCGCATCACTTTTAATGGCGCAGAAGTTCCTTCCCTAAAAATTGATAAAGCCTCCGCTTCGTACGAGGTTCTATTACCTTTTGGTCAGAATTATACAATTAAACCAGAGATGCAGAATTGGGTTGGAGTTGTGGATACATTAAGAACCGATAGCATTAAAGAATACACCGAGATGAACCTCAACCTGTACTTCGATGCTATTCCTTACGTTAAAGTGTACGGAAAAATTATCAATACACGTACAAACCTCCCTATTTCACTTGAAACTAGCCCTAGAGTATTCGTTAACAATGCACCAAATGATTCTGTGAAAATTGGAAATCAAATTGCTGAGTATAGCGCAATTTTACCTTTAGGCGCTAGGTATATATTCAGCGCAAACGTTCCTAACTTCGTTGGAAAAGTTGATACCGTTGACGTTACATCAAACATTTCATATACTGAAAAGGAAATTAATCTTTACGTTACATCAGTTCCTTGGATAGAGGTTAAAGGTACTGCTCTCGACAACAATACCTTCACTCCAATTATTGGCGCTTCGCAACCGAAACTAATGGTTAATGGCAATGCGGCAGACAGCGTACAGATTGATCCTGTTAGCGGGGAATTCACCATCCGCCTGCCTTACGGCATGAAATACAAGACATCCATAGCATCGAAGGATTACACCCCACTCGACAATGATTTAGATTTGACAGGCTATGTGGAGTATGCAAAAGTTAACCATAGCGTTTACGCTGAACGTAAGGATGCAAACCTTGCCGTGCTTAGTGGAAATGTTATCAATATTAAGACTAATGCACCAGTAACCCCAGATGTTCCTGTAAAGTTGAAGGTTAACGGAGTTGAAACACAGGGGTTCCGATACGACTCAACAACCGCTTCGTATACATTAAAACTCCCAGTTGGTGTTTCGTACGATATTCTACCATCAGTTAAAAATTTCTACAACAAGTACGAGCAGGTTGATTTAACCAAGGTTAAGAAGGGAAGTAAAATAGCCAAGAACTTCTACGTTACACCTATTGAGGTTGGACAAACAGTTAATATCGACTTTATTTACTTTGAATCCGGAAAATCGAAGCTGAAACCTACATCATTCCGATCGTTAAATGCCCTGGTTGAGTTCTTGAACGAATATCAAAATGTAACCGTTGAGATTAGCGGGCATACGGACAATACTGGATCACAAGTTATGAACCAAAAAATTTCCGAACAACGTGCAAAAGCCGTGGCAGATTACGTTATTTCGCAGGGCATAAACAAGGATAGAATTGTATCGAAAGGATACAGCTCTAAAAAGCCGAAGGCATCCAATGCTACAGCAAAGGGAAGAGCCGAAAACCGAAGAGTGGAATTTACGATTATCGGGATTTAAAACTCCATAAAATACTGGTCGAAGGTGATAATTTAGTTTATCACCTTCGTTTGTTTATCTGGGTTGAAATAGTAAATTTGATTTAAGAATATTTTCCTGAGCCGTGAAGCATTTACCTCAAATAATAGTTCTAGTCCTTTATAGCATTACCTGTTCCGCTCAAGGGAGCAGGCTGGTTGACTCGTTAAAGAATTCCCTAAAAGGGAATACCGATAGCATTGAGGTAAACATCCTAAATAAAATATCGTACGAACTCTCTGGCGATGACAATGCTGGTGCCTTAAAGTATGCTCAGCAAGCCCTCGAAATATCAAAAAATATAAACTATAAGAAAGGGGTTGCCAATGCAAATTACAATTTAGGGCTTACAGAAAACTTCCAGGGAAACTACGCTCAAGCTTTAGAACTACTGAAAAAGGCTCTCGGTGATTATACCCAACTTAACGAGAAAGAAGGAATTGCCAATGCCTCTAACTCAATCGGAGTTATTTACGAAACATACTCATTGTACGATAAAGCATTAGAGAACTACCTGTTTGCACTAAAAATATACGAAGAACTCAATGTAGAAAGAGGGAAAGCCAACTGCTACAATAATATTGCATTAATATACCATAATCAAAACAGATACAAGGAATCGCTCGAATATCAGCGAAAGGCCCTCAAATTAGATCTAAAAAACAAAAAGACAGACGATGCAGCCATATCGTATCTCAATATTGCCGATATGTATATGGATATGGGCGAATACAACAAAGCCCTCTCCTACTCCGATTCTGTGATTCCTGCCTTAGTAGAGGCTAACTATAAATATGCCCTTTCCAACGCGTACAGCTTATTTGCCGGGATATACTATAAAATAGAAAATTACCCAAAATCTTTAGACCTTTACAAAAAAGCAAACACAACCCTTAAAGAGGTTAACTACACCAACGGAATTGCTATAAATCACACCAACATTGCTGAAGTTTACTATAAAATTGGGAATGCTGATTTGGCTCTTGATGAGTTAAATAAATCTCTTGCCTTACAGGACCGCAAGACCAATAATGAATATCTTGCCGAGACGTACAACCTTTTTAGCGAGATATATCGGTCGAAAGGTGATTACAAAAAGGCTTTTGAGTACTATAAGGAATATTCTAAAAAAATAGATGCCATTCAAGAAAATAAGATGTCCGAGAAGCTTCTCAGCTATCAAACACTATACGAAACTGAAGCGAAGGAAAATCAGATAAAACTCCTCAACAAAGAAAATGAACTGAAAGAATCGAGAATCAACCATCAGTTCTATACTATTCTGGTAATTATCCTAGCCTGTCTTTTACTGGGACTACTCGTGATGACACTATATATCCGGAATAGGAACAGGAAGCGGAACAATGAAATTCTGATGGGACAAAACCTAGAAATTCAGAAACAAAAGGAAGCGATTGAGCAGCAGAATATCACTCTCGAAAATCAGGCAAAACAGCTTAAGGCTCAGGATGAACTAAAAACCAACTTCTTCTCCAATATCTCACACGAATTTAGGACACCATTAACGCTGATAATGGGGCCATTACAAAGTTTACAGGAAAAATCGATTGATCAATCGCAGAAAGAACAATTTAAACTAATACAAAGGAATGCAGTACGTTTACAACAGCTAATCAATCAACTGCTGGATATCTCCAAAATTGAAAAAGGATTTGTTGGGCTTAAACTCACCAAGGATGATATCTGTGAGTATATTCGATACTTGGTATCATCGTTCCATTCCCACGCTACCGATCGAAATATCAACTTAACCATCGAAACATCAACGAAAAATTTTATTGCCTTGTTCGACAAGGACAAGGTTGAGAAAATATTCTTCAACCTCCTCTCCAACGCTTTTAAGTACACCCCCAATGGTGGAAGTATTGAGGTAACACTAACTATTGCCGATAAAATAATCCTTTCAATTGCGGACACCGGGATAGGAATTGCCAAAGAAAAGCTTCCCTACATTTTCGACAAGTACTACCAGGCCGACTCCACAGTTGTAAAAACATACGAAAGTACTGGAATTGGGCTAGCATTGACTAAAGAGTTGGTGAATATTCATCTAGGAACAATCAACGTTGAGAGCAAGCCAGGAGAAGGATCAACCTTCACCGTTGAAATTCCACTAAACTACGATGGATTTGAGTACAATATTGCTCAGGAAAATACGATTTCTGGCGAATCGATTGAATTTACAGACTCCAACGCGCCCACAGCAGCACTGCCAAAAACCGATTACTCCGTTCTGGTCATCGACGATAATGATGATATGCGGAAATTCATCATCAGCAATTTGAATTCGGAATACGAGGTTTTCGAGGCAAGGAACGGAAAGGTGGGTGTCGACAAAGCATTTGAAATAGTTCCAGACATTATTATTTCCGATGTAATGATGCCCGAAATGGATGGCTTTGAAGTTACACGAACTCTCAAAAACGATAAACGAACCAGCCATATCCCAGTAATCCTGCTAACCGCTCGTTCAACCATCGAAAGTAAAATCACGGGGCTTGAAGCCGAAGCCGACGATTACCTTACTAAGCCATTCTACATAAAAGAACTAAAAATTAGAATTGGAAATATTCTAAAGAGTCGGCAAAAGCTAAGGGAACTATTTGGAAACTCAATAAATATTTCGCCAAGCGAAATAACGGTTTCATCGCTCGATGAACAGTTTATTGCCAAGGTGCTGGAGGTGGTTGAAAAGAATATGGACAATCCCGACTTCGATATTGAGGAATTTTGCGATCAGGTGGGAATGAGTAGAACCAATCTGCACCGAAAACTAAAAGCTATCACGAACAAATCTGCAACAGAATTTATCCGGAGCATCAGAATTAAAAGAGCAGCTCAACTGCTAAAGCAAAAAGCAGGAACAGTTTCCGATATCGCCTACATGGTTGGATTCAACAATCTCTCCTATTTTACCCGCTGCTTTAAGGAAGACATTGGAATAAATCCATCGGAATATAATTAATACAAACACCTCTCTTACTGTAACATATAACCATGTAACATTTGTGTTAAAGATTGGAACAATGGTGCAAAAGCGTGTTATTCGTATGCAATAATTTTGTGCCATTAACAATTTTATGAGAGATGTTATGAGAAAATCTTTACTACAAAATTTCAAGGCGCTAATGTCAATAGCATTAGTCTCTGTATCGAGTTTGGTAAACGCTCAAAACCCTTTGATTGCAAAATACCTGTTTAGCACAAACAATGCCGACTCGAGTGGAAGAGTAATTGTTGCCGAAAACTATGGGGCAACATACACAACCGATAGACTGGGCACCGACAACAATGCGATGAGTTTTGACGGGTCAAGTTCGTACCTGAATATTCCAGTACCCAACCTCCCGCTAAGCAACAATCCACGATCGATGAATATTTGGTTCAAAACCAACTACTATGGTGCAGATTATAGATGCATGATTGCCTACGGATCCGCGGCTGCAGGAAAACCCATATTCCCAATTTTTTTGAGGTATGGTAAAGTATTTTACGAAAGCGGTAGCGGTTCCGATGCGCTTTACTCAAAAACCGAGGTAAATGACAATAGCTGGCACATGGCCACAGTTACATATAACGGAAGTAAGATAATACTTTACGTTGATGGGGTAGCCAATGACAGCGTATCTACTACAATTGTAACCGATCCATCTGCAGTATGGGTAGGAAAATGCGTTTGGGAGAATCGATTCGGTTTTAACGGATCATTGGATGAACCCAGCATTTATAATAGGGCATTAACAAAAACAGAAGTTGAGCAACTATATTCCGAAAATATTCCAACTGATGGATTAATTGCACATTACAGACTAAATAATAATCTAGAAAATGGTCAACCCATAAGGGCAACCCTCGAGAGCGTAAAATACACCAACGATAGATTTGGAAATTTAAACAATGCTATTCGATTTGAGGGTAACAGTAAATCCTACCTCAACTTCAACACCCCTGAGCTTCCATTAAACGATGCACCAAGAAGTATCTCTCTCTGGTTTAAGACAAGCGTTAAGCCAAGTGAAACAATTGTTGTTTGGGGTTACGGTCAGGCTGTAGCAGGCGCACCAATTTTCACCATTATGCTAAATACCGAAGGAAAACTCTACTTTGAATCTGGTTGGGGTAATAACCCATTATATTCAAAGGAAACAGTTTACGACAACAGATGGCATCATGCTGTGTACACTTACAATTCAGATACTCTCCGTATGTATCTTGATGGAGCCATTCAGGATAGCGTTGCTGTTGAGCTACAAACTCAAAGCAGTATGGTTTTGGCTGGAAAATGTATTTGGACAGGAGCAAATGCTTTTAATGGAAGCATTGACGACATTCTTTTCTACAATAAATCAATCAACGCTTCGCAGGTTGACTCCCTATTTAAAATTGGAGGAATGGATGCCTACCAAGATTTGGCGGTATCAGAAGTGATAATCAAAAATCCCGATCAAACTATAATAGCAGGAAATCAACTCCAGCTAAGCGCACAGATTCTACCAATAAACACTATAAATCAGAAAAAAATATGGGAATCGAACAATGATGAAATTGCGCAAGTAGATACTACCGGAATAGTTAAAACTTTTTGGAATAAATCGGGCTCAGTGAAGATTATCTGCAAATCGTACTCGGATAATACAAAAACCGATACACTCCATCTAACTATAAACGCCCAAACAGCCCTGCCCGATTCTGGCTTGGTGGCATACTATCCGCTAAATGGAAACACCACCGACATGGGGCCTTACGCCAACAATGGAGACGCCAACAATGGAGTATCGTTCGGCCTCGATCGCTTTGGGAATAACTCCGGAGCAGCCTCGTTTGATGGTGTTGACGATTACATTCAGGCAAATGTTGATATGGGAACTTTCTCAAATAACTGGACTATATCGGCATGGTTCAACAAAAAGCAAAATGTAACCTGGAGCGGCATTGTCTCAAATAACGTTGGCGTTTATAGTTGCCCTTTAATCACCTCAATCAATAATACAAACAATATAGGAATAAACAATTCTGGGGTCAACGAAACCAATGTATCCGCCAATATTGGCACCAACTATTTCGACAAATGGGTATTCTCAACCATCAGTTACTCCAAGGAAAACAACAAAATAACAATGGTAATTTATGCCCCAGACTCAACCTATAGGGTTGTAGAGGAAATTCCCTGGAAGCTGAAGTTTACCGATAAAATATACATCGGACGTCATTTCTCCGGAGGTATGCAGATTCATAAAGGAGCAATTAGCGATGTTAGATTGTACAACAGGAACCTAAACGAAACCGAGATAGACTCATTATACCATAGAAATGGATGGTTACCCTATACAAACGTTCCGGTAACAAACGTTGAAATTAAAACCCCAGATCAGGCTATTGATGCCGGTAAAAAGATTACAGCACAAGCATTCGTATATCCAGCAAATACAACAAACAGAGGAATAGTATGGAAATCGTTAGACGAATCGAAAGCTACCGTTGATGCCAATGGAATAATTTCAACTAACTGGAAGGAAAGTGGCGAGGTTAAGATTGTTTGCTTAGCAGCATCGGATAATACTAAAACCGACACAATAAAAATCACAATAAACGAACTTATCACCGATTTAGAGAATGGCCTACTCATGTACTACCCATTCAACGGAAATGCCGATGACGAAAGCGAATTCACAAACAATGGTTCAGTTAAAGGCGCTAAACTCACCTACGATAGGTTTGGAAATCCCAATAAAGCATTTAGTTTTGATGGAAACGATCAAATTATAGTAGAGTCCTCAAATCACCCAACCGGCAATGTTAATGCAACGTATTGCTTCTGGTTCATAAGCAGAGCTGACAATACCGGCAAGGTATTGATCAATGCTGGGGAAAATACATCAAATAAACGATCGGGCGTGGTTGTTTCGAATGGTGGTACACTTTTTTACGTTGCACACTATAACGACTGCGGATTTAACACACCCCAACCAATAAACAAATGGGTATTTGTTACTATGCAAAAAAGCAACGACACATTAACTCTATACATAAATGGAACTTATGCTGGTATAAATAAAATAAACCCTGGCCAAAACCTAACTAGCACTAAGTTCAGCATCGGGGGAAATGGTAGTAACTGGTATGGAGGTGAATTCTTCAATGGGTTTATTGATGATGTTCGGGTGTACAGCAGAAGCTTAAACGAAAAAGAAATTGACTCGCTGTACCGTGAGAATGGATGGGCAGGGTATCAGGATATTGATCCATCAGGTGTTAAAATAATAAATACAGAAACCAGCATTGTTGCCGGCAATAAGCTTCAAATGAATGCTACTGCGCTCCCTACAAACACTACTAAAAATCAACTCTGGTGGAAAAGTCTAAACAGCGATATCGCCTCCGTCGATAGCCTTACAGGAAAAGTAACTTCATTCAATGGCATAACAGGAAACGTTGATATTGTATGCAAAATTAACGATTATGATATATCCGACACATTACGCTTAACGGTTAAATCGGAACCGCTAAACCTAGACTCCCTATTGGTGTACCGTCTCAAACTCAATGGAAATTCAAACGATACAAGTGGTAACAACTTTAATGGAATTATTTTCGGTGCAACTTCAGTCCAAAATATGGATGGAGAAAATAATAAAGCATACGAATTCAATGGAACCGATCAATATATTGAAATGCCAGCCGAGGCAACAAACGACTTACAAGAATTTACATTCTCTTGCTGGATTAAAACAACCGAAAGTAGAAGTAACGGAACTTACTGGAATCGTCCCTGTATATTTGGTAACTCAACGCCCAGCTCTCCCGATGCTGACTTTGGAATCATTACAAATGATGGCTACATAGGAATATGGAGCGGATTGGACGCACCCTATGATAACGAAACAGTTTCCACTACAAAAATTAACGATAACCAATGGCATTTAATATCCTGTACCTATAATGGAGACTCCTTAAAACTTTATGTAGATGGAGCAGATATCAACTGCAGACTAAAAGCAATTCAACGGTTGAACACCTATGGCTACTGGATTATGGCTCAGCACTACTATAGCGGTGGCGCAAACTTTTACCACCAAGGAACTATTGATGAGGTGAGGTTATATAGTCGAGCCCTTTATCCATCGGAAATACAGGAACTTTACAATTCACCAAATACAGGAATAATAACCAATAACACAAACAACCTTAATATTGAACTATACCCTAACCCTGCAAGTAATTATATCATAGTAAAACATGACGATGTAGAGTTAATGGATATTACGATAAACGACATCAATGGAAGAACTGTTAAGCAACTTCACAACTTAAATCCAAACGAAAGGATTGACATCTCCACAGTTCAAAATGGACTTTATATTGTAACACTTAGAACCTCCAAAAAGGTTCTAAGTACTAAATTCTTGAAAAACTAAATCAGAAGTTTTAGGAAGCAAAAGGTCACCTCAAATTGAGGTGACCTTTTTATGTATCTAAAATCGAACTCCAACGCTAAATCCAGGATACATCTTGACATTTGTTTTGTTGTTGTAAGTTTTGTTAAATACATGCCAAGGAGCATAGTCCGAGTTAATGGCTTTGCCATCTGTTACATCGGACACCAAAACATTCCACGATGGTCCACCGAACACCGTTAGGTTATCGCTTAACCTTACTGCTACTAATGCATTAACTCTGTTATGAAGATTTAACCGATCAGCATCCCAATTATCATCATCGTTAACCTGAAAACTAATAGCCTCAAGGTTTAAGTCAACTCGACCTTTAAGTGGCACAATGGTTCCAATACCATATCCCCATCCCCAGTAAATTCTCTCATCCCGAACCGATGCACCAACCGCAATTATGTTGTAAAAACTATTTGTTCCAGTTTTGTAGCTTAGCACTCCATACATCGACTCATTTCCGCTAATCTCGAACTTGTGGTAACCATTCCGAACAAAACTAACAAGACCAATGGAAACGCCCTTTTCAAGAGAATCAACATAGTTGAATACTCCCAGCTGCAATCCTTTTAAACTTTTAGTGTAGTTAAAAAAACCTGAAATCTGAGCACCATCAAGTTCCTTCGTATTAATATTCGCAAAACCAGATAACTGAAGACCCTTTAAACATCCATCGTTAATATTTCCAAACCCGCTAATTTGTGGGCCTCTCGTATCGCTAAAGTTAAAATTCGAAAATCCGGCAATTTGTCCCTTGGTATTGCTTTTTGAATAATTAGCAAAGCCAGCACCCTGAAATCCATCGATGGAATCGGTTACAACATTAACAAAGCCCGTTAGCTGAACTCCATTGTAGTTTCCCCTTACAACATTGGCAAATCCCGAACCCTGAAATCCTGAACTACTTGCTAACGCAACATTGGCATAACCCGAAAACTGAACTCCCCTAAATTTTTGATGGTTGTAATTAATGAATCCGGCACCTTGAAATCCTTTCCCCTTTTGTAAATCGATATTGGCATAACCTGCAAATTGAACACCGTCCATATCGCCTTTTAGAATATTGGCGAATCCCCCAAACTCAGCACCCTTCAATCCTCCATTGTAGCCCGCAAGTATATTGATTGAAAAATTATTTGTTTTATTTCGCGCCTCAAGGCCGTTTGTTCCCAGCGGAGTAACAAGTGTCAACTGAAATGCTCTTTTTGATGAATTATCCTCATTCTGTGCATGTGAATAGTTTGTAAAAATCGCACTTAATCCTAACACAAATAAAATCTTTACTGTTGTTTTCATAGTAATTTAAATTAGTTTTTCGAGAAGTGAAATTTTTCACTTTGATTCAATGACAACCTACTTTAACAATACCCCTATTCATCACTAAAAAATTTTTAATAACTTTATTAAATTCTATTTTTGAACACGTAAACTCCAAAGTATATGTTGGCCTTCAAGGTAAAACTACTTCTAAGTTGTTTCGTTGCAATTATTGCATTGGTAAATCCAATACAAAAGGTGTTTGTTATAACAAGTTTACAGAATCAATTCGATGAAGCGAGTACCCGAATAATTGCCATTAAGGCCACAATCACTGCATTTATAATACTGGTGTTTTTCCTCTTGCTAGGCGAGATTGTGTTTAACTACGCGTTCCATGTAGAACTGTACGCCTTCCAAATCACCTGCGGAATAGTTCTTTTTTACAACGGTATTAGCGGATTGCAAAAAGGAATGTTTATTCATGTGGATAAAAACATAACTATCAAAGACATAACCGCCGTACCAATTGCAATACCAATGATAGCAGGGCCTGCAACCATAACAGCAGCGGTAACATTCCCAGCTCACTATGGTCGTACCAACACCATTGTTTCAATTGCCGCAGCTCTAGCAATAACACTTGTTTTCATGATTTATGCACGGCATATCGGGAAATTTCTTTCTAAATATAACCTAATGAATCCTTTGGTTCGAATCTTTGGATTAATAGTAGCTACAATTGGCGTACAAATGATTCTTAACGGAGTTTGGACCTTTGTTACTGAACTCAGTAAATCTATTTAAACAGATAATCTGCATTACAAAAACCTAAGAGGATTGCTATATTTGCATGAATTAAGTATAGCAAAAAGTGGAAAAAGAGAAATTTATAGATATTGACAAGGTTATTGCATCAAAAAACCCTCGCTTACTAAAGGTTTTACCGCGCTTCTTGATCAACTACTTAAAAAGAATTATCCATCAGGATGAGATAAATGAAATTCTGGAAAAACGCGGGGATAAAACTGGCGTTGATTTTATTGATGAGGTTCTTAAAATGATGAATGTGTCCTATACCTTTGAGGGACTAGAAAACATCGATCCAAATGGCCATTACATTTTTGCCTCAAACCACCCACTTGGGGGATTGGACGGAATGATACTAATCCATTTGCTGGGACAAAAGTTTCCCGAGGTTAAATTCCCCGTGAACGATCTTTTAATGCATATAACACAGCTACACAGCGTGTTCATTCCGGTAAACAAGCACGGAGCGCAATCCTCACAAAATGCCCGACTCATTGAGGATGCGTATGCATCGTCCACCCAAATACTATACTTTCCAGCAGGTTTGTGCTCACGTAAAAAAGGCAAAGGAATATGCGATCTTGAGTGGAAAAAGAGTTTCATTGTTAAATCCGTGAAGCACAACCGCGATGTAGTTCCCGTTTTTTTTACAGGACAAAACTCAAAGTTTTTCTATAATCTTGCACGCTTAAGAACTTTCCTTGGCATCAAGGCCAATCTTGAAATGCTTTACCTTGTTGACGAAATGTTTAGGCAAAAAGGAAAGCGTATCAGCGTTAAATTCGGAAAACCAATACCATACAGCACCTTCAACAACTCAAAAACACCTTTGGGATGGGCCTATTGGGTAAAAAATATTGTTTACCAAATGCAATCTCAAAAAAAATAATTGGAATAACTTTGCACTTTATATTTTCTGATAATGAAACAGATAATTGAACCCGTTGACCGAAAACTTATCATGGCGGAACTTACTTCCGATAAGTTTGTCCGACATACCAATAACGCCAACAACGAACTCTACATATTTACGCATCACAACGCCCCCAACCTTATGCGCGAGGTTGGCCGTTTACGGGAACTCACTTTTCGATCTGCAGGCGGTGGAACTGGTGCTGAAGTTGATATTGATGAGTACGATTTATGTAAAAATTGCTACAAGCAACTCATTGTATGGGATCCAAAGGAACGCGAGATACTCGGAGGATATCGTTTCCATAGCATTGATCCCACAAAAGGGGAGGAAATTAATCTTTCCACCAAACACCTATTTAACTTTTCGGAAAAATTTCAGAATGAGTACATGCCCCAAATGATTGAACTGGGCAGATCGTTTGTGCAGCCTAAATACCAAGCACAAGGTCGGTCTGGCAAAGGGCTTTACGCGCTGGACAACCTTTGGGATGGACTCGGTGCATTAATCGTTTTAAATCCGCATATCAAATATTTTTTTGGTAAAGTAACCATGTATAACGCCTACAATGTTAATGCACGTAATTTGCTATTTTACTTCTTCGAAAAATATTTTCACGATAACGAGGCCTTAGTTACCCCAATACACCCAATTGAGGTAAATATTGATAGAGACATGCTTGCTAATGTTTTTAACGGTAAAAACTATGTCGAAGACTATAAAATACTTTCGCATAAAATTAGGGAACTCGGGGAGAAAATTCCTCCACTTATTAACTCGTATATGAACATCAGCCCTTCCATGAAAGTTTTTGGAACCGTTATAAACCATGAGTTTGGCGAGGTTGAAGAAACTGGCATACTAATTACCATCCCTGATATATACCAACATAAGGTGGAAAGGCACATTGCATCATTCCTAAAAAAGATTAAGGAAAAATACACGCTGGGGCTAAGAAAAAATTAGAAAGCATTGAAACTTGAAGGCTAAATTTGTATCTTGAATTATTTTCAAGAATTAAAATGATGCGCCTTTATAGACTTCTAATTATTTACATTCTACCGCTACTATCAACCTTTTCTGCATCTTCTCAGAATGCCGAAAACGATAATATTTTCAACCTTTCTCTCGAAGATCTACTTAATGTTCAGGTTACTACGGCTAGTAAGAAAGCTGAAAAGATTACCGATATCCCAGCGAGTACGGTTATTATTACCCGTGATGACATAGAGACCCAGGGTTATCAATCCATCGAGGAAATATTTGCCAACGTAACCGGCATGTACCAAATGAACGAATACCTCTGGTTTGGTACTGATAACTTTGGAGTTAGAGGGTTCTATACCTCTGGAACTTTTAGCAACATAATAATTCTGGTAAACGGAGTTAATCAAATGGAGGAGTGGTACAATTCCTTTCCAACAACCAAAGTCAATGTACCAGTAGAAGCCATTGATAGAATTGAGGTTGTGCGAGGACCTTTATCGGTAATTTACGGCAATAGTGCGTTTTTTGGAGCCATTAATATCATCACTAACGAAACCTCCAGTTCAAAGAATATGGTATCGACAGGGTGTGGAAATAATGGACAATACCGCGTTTTTGGTAAAGTATCAGCCAAAACCAATGATTTCAACTTCACCCTAAATGCTGGAATATATGGCGACGATGGGATTAACGAGCCCTGGGAAAAAATGAATACCGTGGTAAACCCCAACGGGGAATGGGGCGACATTCCCGCAACAAGCAAAGGGCAATTGGAAGATCACAGAAAGTATATCGACTTCTCTTTGGACTATAAAGGCTTCTTTGCAAGATATCAACAAACTGCAACGGATAGAGGCGTTATTGATTACTACCCAGGCTACGGAGATGGTCACCTAGCCAGAATACAGGCATCAAACTTTGTGGTCGGCCATAATATCTCATTAAACAAGCATTACGCGTTAAATCTGAAAGCAGGTTACTATACTTTCAGAAATTTTCTAGACTATAAACACAATTCAGACTCATCGGCCTACACTTTTAACGACATCTACTCCGAATCCTATGACCTAGAGATAAATGCAGTTTGGACACCATCCGATAGGTTCAACATAATAACATCGGCCTATTACCGACAGGTACTCCGCGATCAACTAACAGTTGATGCACCCAACCTAAGCCTTGGCTACTACAACCTCGACGCTGGACTATCGCGCCACAATAAAAAGTACACATGGGCATTTTTCTCTCAGGCTCAGTATACCACGGAAAAATTCTCGGCTGTAGCCGGAATTCGCTTTGAACAGACTCCTAAATATAACATCGACTATAGAGTGAGATTCGATTATCCTACAGATACTATTGACCCTAATAGCCCAGAATACATTAAGCAAATTGGAACATACCAGTACAACAATGTTCAGATAATACCTAGAGTTGGGGTTATATTCCATATTAATAGGAGCAATCACATAAAATTGATGTACGGGAGCGCTGTCAAAGCACCTTCAATCGGACAAAATATGGATATCGTTCGCAAACCCGAACGGCCTCAGATGAAACCGTCTACCATTCAAACCATAGAACTTAACTATATTGCTACAATTGGAAACTTTGCCACATTAAATTTCAGTATTTTCCAAAACTACGCCGATAAACTGATAACACGCATCAATTCATTAACCCTGGGAATGATTAACAATAGTTCAGGAAAATTAAGAACCACAGGAGCAGAAGGATCTATAACGCTTATTCCCATCGAAAAATTAGTGATAAATCTTAGCGCTATGTACCAGTTTAGTACAGATAAAACAGCAGGCTATGAAGATGTGGACCTAAACTATTCGCCGAAAATACTTGGCTATGGAAAAGCTACATATCACTTTTTTAAGCATTTCTCTGCAAGCATGAATTTCAGGTATGTTGATAAAATGTATGCCGCCTATAATATATCGGCAATTGGAGATGGGTATCGAATTGGCAATACCGCTCCAGCCTATACAGTTGTAGGCCTAAACTTTCGTGCCGATAATATTATTAAGGAAGGAGTATTTGCATCCTTCGCCGTTTCAAATCTTTTCGACACTGAAATACGTTACCCCGTAACCCGAAGTCAGGATTACTTTGATAAAGGCACCCTTGGCTACAGCCGAATGTTTACTATTAATGCTGGTTACAAATTTTAGTACGCCCTTTGATTCCGTCCCTCAATAAAGTTGATAAATGAATTGTTTACAACTCTATTACCTCCTGGGGTTGGATAATTTCCAGTAAAGTACCAATCACCTAAATCACTGGGGCAAGCCTCGTGTAGGTTTTCAATGGATTGGAAAACAATCTTCACTTTGGCTTTCATATCCTTAGGGGTAAGCAATTGAGCAATCTTATCGGATATTTGCTCCACTGTAAAAGGCTTGTAAATTTCCTTTACGTAGTTGATTATTTCCTCTTTAGGCAAATTTTGCTGAGCCTTACATTGCTTGTAAACGTGGTTTATAATGCTCTCCTGACCTGTTTCCTTAAGCAATTCAATTGCTGCACGGAATGCTACAAAGTCGCCTAATTTAGCCATATCTATTCCGTAGCAATCGGGGTAGCGAATTTGCGGACACGATGAAACCACCACAATCATTGCTGGCTTCAATCGGTCAAGAATTTTCAGAATACTTTCACGAAGTGTCGTTCCACGAACTATTGAATCGTCAATTACAACAAGATTATCAACATCATCTTTAACTATTCCGTAGGTAACGTCGTACACGTGTCCAACAAGATCTTCACGGCCCTTATCCTGGGTAATGAATGTGCGAAGTTTAACGTCCTTTACAGCCATTTTCTCAACCCTTAATCGGAGCGAGATAATTTCATCCAAATCCTTTTCGGTTAAAGAAGAGCCTTTCTCTAGTATTAATCGCTTTTTCTCGGTTTTAAGATAATCCTCCACGCCCTTAACCATTCCGTAAAATGCAGTTTCGGCTGTGTTGGGAATATATGAGAATACGGTGTTGGCATGATCATAATTTACAGCATTTAAAATTGCGGGAGTTAACAATTCTCCAAGTTTTTTCCGCTCATTGTAAATATCCTTATCGGTACCTCGGGAAAAGTATATTCGTTCAAATGAGCAGGATTTGCGGGCTTGTGGAATACGAATCTCCTCGTGCGAAACTTCCCCGTTGCGCTTCATAATAAGCGCATATCCAGGATTTATTTGCTTTACCTCTTCGGTTGGAATATTCATCACAGTTTGAATAACTGGTCGTTCCGAGGCTACTACCACAATCTCATCATCAACATAGTAGAACGCTGGGCGAATTCCCCAAGGATCGCGCACCACAAAAGCATCGCCATGACCAATTAGGCCCGCCATTGCATAACCACCATCAAAATCCTTTGTGGCCGCCTGCAATACTTTTGAAACACTAATATTCTCCGCAATTAACCTGCTAATCTCCGTATTGGTGAAACCTTCGTTCTTATACTGACGGAAAAGTTGCTGGTTTTCCTCATCAAGGAAATGGCCTATCTTCTCGAGCACTGTAACAGTATCAGAATAGTCCCTTGGATGCTGGCCAAGGTCAACCAACTTTTTGAAAAGCTCATCAACATTGGTCATGTTAAAATTACCAGCGAGCACCAGTGTGCGCGATTTCCAATTATTATCGCGCATAACAGGGTGAACATACTCAATGGAATTGTTGCCAAATGTGCCATAGCGTAAGTGTCCTAGGTATAGTTCACCGGCAAATGGAATATTTTGCTTTGCAAAAACAGGATCGTTAATTAAATCGGGCTTTTCGGAGTATTTGTTGATCCCCTTATTAACCACATCAAAAATGTCCTTGATGGGCGACGATGAGTTTGAGCGCTCCCTATCGATATATTTTTTCCCTGGATCCAAATCAAACTTTACAGAAGTCAATCCTGCTCCATCCTGCCCACGGTTATGTTGCTTTTCCATTAATAGGTAAAGCTTGTGCAACCCGTATCGCCAAGTGCCATACTTAAGCTGATAGTATTCCAAAGGTTTACGCAACCTAATTAATGCAATTCCGCATTCGTGTTTGATTTGCTCGCTCATTTTATTTTCCTTTTAATAAAAAAGGTAGACACTAAGTCTACCTACAATATTACGTTCTTTTTCGTTTATACACCTCAAAAACTTTTTGAGCTATGTTGCCCGAATTTAAACCGTACTTCTGAAGAAGTTCTAGTGGAGTACCCGATTCTCCAAAGCAATCGGGCATACCAATTATTTCCATTGGGACAGGGAAATTCCTCACTAAAACCTCAGCAACAGCACTTCCCATTCCACCATTTACCTGATGTTCCTCAACAGTAACCACAGCACCAGTTTTTTTAGCGGCTTGAATCAATAAATCCGAATCAATGGGCTTAATGGTGTGTATGTTGACAACTTGGGCATCAACGCCCTGTTTCTTTAAAGATTGAGCAGCCTGCAGGGCTTCCCAAACCATATTGCCAGTTGCCACAATGGTAATATCTGTACCTTGCCTTAGGATTTGCCCCTTGCCAATTGTAAACTCTTGCCTTTCCTCGGTAAAATTAGGTACAGGTTCACGCCCAAACCTTATGTAAACTGGCCCATCAATATTTTTAAATGCCTCAATGGTTGCAGTTTTTACCTGATTTGCATCGCAAGGCGATATTAAAGTCATATTTGGTAGTGAACGGATATAGGCAATATCCTCTAACGCTTGATGCGTAGCGCCATCAGGACCAACCGAAATGCCCGCGTGAGCACCTCCAATTATCACCTTAACGTTATTGTAGCAAATAGATATTCTTATTTGATCGGCAGCGCGAATTGCTGCAAAAACACCGTAAGTGCTAAACACAGGTATTTTGTTAGATAAGGCCATTCCCGCAGTTACCGCTGCAATGTTTTGTTCTGCAATACCAAACGAAAAGAATCTATCGGGAAATGCCTCGGCAAAACTACTCAAACCCACAGATGATGTAATATCCGCTCCAAGCACAACTACATTTTGCGAGAGTTTGCCTATCTCAGCAACGCCCTCGCCAAAACCAAACCGTGGTGACTTATCGCCTTTATTGATATACATCTAGCCTAATATATTTGAATAGTACTCATACAGCTCTAACAAAAACCTTTTTGCCTCTTCGGCATTGGGTGCTTTTCCGTGCCAACGGTAATCATCCTCAATTGATTTAACTCCAAAACCCATCTTGGTTTTTGCAATTATTACCGTTGGAGAACCTGTATGTCTTTTTGCTAAATCTAACGTTGATATTAAACTCTCTATATTGTTTCCATCACACTCTAACGCATTCCATCCAAATGATTTCCATTTATCGGCAAGAGGTTCTAACTCCATCACCTTGGATGTTCTTCCATCAATTTGGCAGTAATTTCTATCTACAATGGCAATTAAATTATCGAGTTTATAGTGCGATGCACTCATTGCAGCCTCCCAAATTGAACCTTCCTGTAATTCGCCATCGCCATGAATGGAGTAAACGCGCCAACTAACCTTATCAATTTTTGCAGTTAAAGCTATTCCCACAGCAACAGACAAACCTTGTCCGAGGGAGCCTGCGGAGAGTTCAATTCCGGGTAAACCGTGATCGCGTCCAGGGTGTCCCTGCAAACGAGTTCCCAGTTTACGTAAGGTTGACAACTCGTTACGCGAGAAATAACCTGCATTTGCTAACGATGCGTAAAGTACTGGTGCGACGTGACCAATGGAAAGAATCAACCTATCCCGTTCTGACCATAAAGGCTCGCTAGAGCGGTGGTTTAATGTATCAAAATAAAGTGTGGTGAATACATCGGCAAGGCCAAGCGACCCACCTAAATGTCCAGAGCCAGCGGCAGCCAGACTCGTTATCACATCCTCTCGGATTCTCTTTGATACGGCTATTAGCTGCTGAACATCTGTTGTTTTCATACTTCTACTCCAGCGATGGGAAATTAACCCAGTCGGGTATTATGAATGCTTTTGGGTAATCAACAAGTAATTGTTGGTAAAACTTCTGAGCACTCTCGCGCGAACGAAAATCGCCCACAGATATTTTCCAGTAAGGGTTATCGTAACTTTGATAAACCTTCACGCCCGGGTACTTCTCCATAAAAACTCGCATCGATTCCTCGGAATTACGTCTTGCGTTCTGGCCTAGTTCAAAGAAAATTCGTATTCTAAAACCTTGCATTCCGGGATTCTTTGCATTTTGCAATACGTGTAAATCGAGCAGGTTCGCAATTTGAGCATCCTGCCTTATTACAATCTTACCCTGACTTGGATTATTATTCTGAAGACGCTTAATTATATTATCAATTTCATTACCACCATTAACTTCCTGAGCAAACAACGTTGCTGCAGAGAATAGCACTAATAATATTGATAGAATTCCTTTCATTTTTACCTTGAAATTGTGCTGCAAATTTAGCAAAATGTTTTGAATGCTAATTATTACCACCTTTTTCGACTACCGATAAGGTATCGGCTACAACTAACTTATCCTGTTGTGATTTCATCAAACTATCGAGCGGTTGTTTAGGAATTTTAATTTTTTTAACAATTGGGAAACGCCCTCCCTTAACATATCCCTCAACTGTTATCATCGACAATAACTTTTTACCAGTACCCAACAATTTAAATGCATCGGCAGCTGTACGGAGTTTTATCTCAACAGGAACATCGTAATCTGCTCTTGTTCCTGGCGATAATGTTATTTTTTCAGTACTTACCAGCTTCCCTAGCTCACGATTGTTCAACCAAGCATTAAACTCAAAATGTTTAATTACAATTTTTTTTGAGTTAGGGTTATTCACATCAAAGGTAAGGTTCAGAAATATCACACCATCCTGCATTCCTTTAAATTTAACATCCTTCACCCCTTTAATGTCGATTCCCTGATATTTAGAGCAACTTGCGAATACAACTCCTAAAAGCAGAAACAAAACTAAATTTCGTAATTTATTCATCGTTAAAGTATTTATCTTTTTATACCAATAATTATTCCAAACCATCTTCGGCCCAATCCTGAGCACGTTTAACAGCCTTTTTCCATCCCTTATAGAGTTTAGAGCGAAGCTCAAACGACATATGTGGACGGTAAACCTTTTTACCTGGAATCTCAGTTTTAATATCGTCCCAAATATAAAAACCAACGCCCAATCCTGCCATTAATGCTGCTCCAAGCGCAGTTGCCTCAGTAGAAGTAGGGCATTCAACAGGAACATTTAGAATATCGGCCTGAAACTGCATAATAAAACTATTGGCAGAGGCGCCGCCATCGGCTTTAAGACTCTTAAGCGCAATTCCCGAATTTTCCTCCATTAGCCCAACAATATCGCGTGTTTGGTATGCTAACGATTCTAATGTAGCACGTATAAAGTGCTTTTCTGTAACTCCCTGCGATATCCCAACAATGGCTCCGCGAGCGTACATATCCCAGTAGGGCGCACCTAATCCAGTGAAAGCCGGAACAACATAAACTCCGTGACTATTCGCAACAGACGTTGCAATACTTTCTGTTTCAGATGCTGTTTTGATTATCTTTAAACCATCGCGCAACCATTTAATTGCAGCACCCGCAATAAAAACACTTCCTTCAAGTGCATATGTTACATCGTTACCAATTTGCCACGCAACAGTTGAAAGTAGGCCAGAATTGGTGCTCACAATTTTATTGCCCGTATTCATCAGCATAAAACACCCTGTTCCATATGTGTTCTTCAAATCTCCAGACTCTAAGCAGCGTTGGCCGAACAATGCGGCTTGCTGATCACCAAGGATTCCTGCAATCGGAATTTCCTTGCTGCCAATTACTCCAGGCTCAGTATACCCAAAAACACCTGATGATGCCTTAACCTCTGGTAATATTACTTTAGGAATTCCGAAGTATCGAAGAATTTCGTCGTCCCAACTTAAAGTAGATATATTAAAGAGCATTGTGCGCGATGCATTGGAAATATCAGTAGCGTGAATTTTCCCTCCTGTTAGCTTCCAAAGCAACCAAGTATCGATTGTTCCAAAGGCTAACCTGCCTTTAAGCGCTAGGTTCATTGCTCCGGGAACGTTCTTTAGTATCCAATTAAGCTTTGTAGCCGAAAAGTATGAGTCTATCACTAAGCCTGTACTTTCCATAACATACTCGGCAAAATCGCTCGACATTAACTTCTCGCAAATATCGGCAGTGCGCCTGTCCTGCCATACTATTGCATTGTGTACTGGCCGTCCAGTTTCTCTATCCCAAACAACAGTAGTTTCACGCTGGTTTGTAATGCCAATTGCGGCAATACTTTCAGAATTGATTTTAAGCCTCTTAATAAGTTTATTAGCCACTTTTAGCTGAGTTTCCCATATTTCCTCAGGATTATGCTCCACCCAGCCATCGGCCGGATAGTATTGAGTAAATTCCATTTGCTCAATACCAAGCGGTTGTTGGAATCTATCAAATAGAATTGCCCTAGAACTAGACGTTCCTTGGTCGAGCGATAGGATATACTCAGCACTCATTGACTTTGATTTAAAAAATGGCCACTGAAATATTATCAATGGCCAATACAGTTAACGAAATCTATTCGGAAATGTTTTAGTCGTTTTCCATTGCAGCCATAACCTCATCGGTTATTTCCAAATTATGGTAAACGTTCTGAACATCGTCATTATCCTCAATCTCATCAACTAATCTCAATAATTTTAAAGCAGTTGATGTATCAGTAGTTTTAAAATCGTTAGGAATACGTTGCAAACTGGCATTTTCAACTTCAACCTTAAGTTCCTCCAACTTCTTATTCATCTTGCCAAAATCTTCCATGGCAGTTGTTACCACATAGGCATCTCCATTATCATCAATATCCTGAGCCCCTGAGTCTATTAAGTCAAGTTCAATATCCTCAAGTTTAGCCATTTCCTTCTTTATGGTGAAAATTCCCTTCCTCTCGAATAAGAATGCCAATGATCCATTTGTACCAAGGCTTCCTCCTTTTTTGGTTAAGGTCGAACGAATGGCGCTAATTGTTCGGTTATTATTATCTGTAAGACATTCAATAAATATTGCAATTCCACCAGGGCCATATCCCTCAAAGGTTAATTCGGCCAAGTTATCCGGATCTTTCTCGGCCTTAGAAATAGCACGCTGGATGTTGTCCTTCGGCATATTTACACCTTTTGCATTGTTAATTGCCATGCGTAGCCTAGGATTGCCATCGGGATCGCCTCCACTCTCCTTCACAGCAACGGTTATTTCCTTAATAATTCTAGAGAACTCCTTGGAGCGTTTTGCATCCAAAGCACCTTTTTTCCTCTTAATTGTTGACCATTTATTATGCCCTGACATAGATATTCTTTTACGTTTTTTGAATTAATAAATGCAAAGGTAATTTGTAGAAAATTCCTGACAAAATTATTGTTAATTATTTGGATTCATCGCCATACAAAAATTTATCATTCTATTTATTAATTGACATTGATCAACCTTACAAGCATTTAAAATCATTTTTCTATTTTTGTAGAAAATTTGAACAGATGGATTTTAATGCAGAAGACGCAAATATTTTCGAGGACTTTTCGCCCGTAAATAGTGCGGATAGACAAAAAGTTTACATTGAAACCTATGGTTGTCAGATGAATGTTAACGACAGCGAGGTTGTTGCATCAATTCTTATAGCCAATGGTTATGCCATTACAAGCAATATAAACGAAAGCGATGTAATTCTCATTAACACCTGTTCAATTCGGGAAAATGCGGAAACAAGGGTTTTTGGTCGTTTGGATGTATTTTCACAAATCAAAAAAAGTAAGCCTTCTGTTTTGGTCGGAGTTATTGGCTGCATGGCCGAACGTTTAAAAGATAAACTTATTGAAGAAAAACGTGTAGTTGATATCGTTGTGGGTCCCGATGCATACCGCGAACTTCCGGTACTTATCCGTGCAGCCGAAGATGGCCAAAAAGGAATCAATGTTCTCCTATCGCGCGAGGAAACCTATGCCGATATTAGCCCTGTAAGACTGGACAAGAATGGGGTTTCCGCTTTTGTTTCCATTATGCGTGGCTGCAACAACATGTGTACATACTGCGTTGTACCATACACCCGTGGCGTTGAACGCAGCCGTAATCCCGAAACCATTATTCGCGAAGTAAAAGATCTAGTTGATGCTGGTTACCGCGAAGTTACTCTGCTTGGACAAAACGTAAATTCTTACAAATGGGAAGAAGCAAAAGGCATCCTTAAACATACCACTAATTTTGCCGACTTGCTGGAAATGGTTGCGTTGGTTGATCCTAGGCTTCGGGTTCGTTTTTCCACATCACACCCCAAGGATTTATCGGATGATGTTTTACACACCATGGCAATGTATGAGAACATCTGCAATCATATTCATCTACCTGTTCAATCGGGCTCAACACGAATGCTGAAATTGATGAACCGCCGATATACTCGCGAAGCATATCTTGGCAGAATTCATGCAATTCGAAACATTATTCCCGATTGCTCAATATCTACCGATATTATTGCAGGTTTTTGCACCGAAACGGAACTCGATCACGATCAAACATTGAGTTTGATGCAAGAGGTCGGCTACGACTTTGCCTATATGTTCAAGTACTCGGAACGCCCCAACACCAAAGCCGCTAACAAATTTGAGGACGATGTTCCCGAAGATGTTAAAACTCGCAGATTAACCGAGATCATTGAACTACAAGGAAAACTCTCGGAAATTAGCAAACGTAAAGATATCGGCAAAAGTTACGAGGTGCTAATTGAGGGCGAATCCAAAAAATCTAAAGAGCATTTTTATGGTCGCACAACCCACAACAAAGTGGTTGTTTTTCCAAGAGAGAATTACAAAGTAGGCGATTTTGTATTTGTTCAAGTATCGGACTGTACGCCAGCAACTTTGATTGGGAATATTGTTAAGGAATAAGTATATAATGACAAAGTTGAAGGGTTGCAAAAGCAACCCTTTATAATTAAAACAACTTTTACTTTGGTATATTAAAACTCTCTCCGAATCCTCGCCATATAGAACCCATCAAAACCGCTTTGCGCTGGCGATATCTTTTGCTCCTCTTCAAGGACAAATTGTCCATCATACTTATCAATAAATCGTTTAACCTGATGTTCGTTTTCCGATGGAAGAATGCTACAAGTTGCATAAACCAATTTCCCCTGGGGTTTAACCATCACCCAATATCTGTTCAGGATATCCTCCTGAATTCGTCGCAACTCGTCAATTCTTTCGGGAGTTAATTTCCATTTTGAATCCGGATTTCGGCGAAGAACACCTAATCCAGAGCAAGGAACATCAAGCAACAATCTATCAGCGCTATCCTTTAATCGTTTTATTGTTTTGCTGGATTCTATCACTTTAGTTTCCACAATCGAAGCCCCAGCACGTCGAGTTCTATTCCTTAGCTCGGCCAACTTCCAATCCGCAGTGTCCATTGCAATAATTCGACCCTTATTGGCCATTATACTGGCCAAATGCAACGTCTTACCACCATTGCCCGCGCAAGCATCAATTACACGCATTCCGGAGGCAACATCCAAAAAAGGAGCAACCCTCTGCGATGAATGATCCTGTTGCTCAAACATTCCCAACGTAAATGCCTCCGACCTATATATATTTGTACGTTCGGTAATATGAATTGCATCAGGCAAATCCATCGGTTCTGCTTTAAACCTTTCGCGTTTAAACCAACTTAAAAGTTCATCGCGATTACTTTTAAGGTTATTTACTCTAAGAATAATTTCAGGCGATTTATTGAGCGCTTTTATTTCCAAATTCCATCTTTCGCCAAGTTCACTGCTTCCAAATTCCTGCAACCAATCTGGAATTGATTCTTTTACAGCACCTGTTGCATTTAAATTATTGTAAGCCTCTTTAATTTTTTTTTGCAAACCCGAAGTTATAATTCCATGCGCAACACAGCTATTGTAGTTTAATGCAATATAATTAACAACAGCACTATGGTACTCACTTCCATAGTTAATTTCGTTGGCGAATTTAAGTTCGTTCAAAAGTCGCCACCACCTAACAACTTCTGCCAATGTTTCTGCAAAAAAACCCTTTTCTACCTTATTCCATCCTCTATTCTGCCTCAACCAAAACGACGTAACCTGGTCTAGAGAACGTTCTTCCTTTATAACTTCTCTAACTCCCGTGGCAATTACATCAATCACTCTAATCATAAATTATCTTTTTGCAAAACTACCACAAAAATGATAAAAAGAAAAAGACCGCTAAGCGGTCCTTTTTCAATACCAATTATTAATCTATTACATTAGTTTGTTTTTATAATCAGACTTCAATCGCCCTTTGCCATCGAACCACTCTGCAAGACCATAAAACGAACCTGTAGTTCCTTCCTGAGTATATTTATTTATTGTTTTATCATATTTAGTTAATCGAGTTAGATTCGTTGATATAGCCATTCTTACCCGATCCTTATCAACATCTGAAATTCCTAAACGCTCCATAGCTGCAAGCGTTAATGAATTTGATAACATCAACGAGTTCTTCGTACGCAATATATCGTATATTAAGTCAATCCATTTTACTTTATCTTCCCCTTTTCCCTTCTTAATCGACTTTCTTACTGGTTTGGGTTTTCGACCCCTTTTCTTTCCTGTTTTTTCGGCTTTAGCAGACTCCTCTTTTTCAACTTTGGCCTTGGGCTTACGGCCTCGCTTTTTAGGTGCAGCAGAAACCTCTTCAACAACTTCTTTTTCAGATATTTCTTTTCCCTTTTTGGGTTTTCTACCTCTTTTGCCAGCCTTTGGTGCGGCTTCCTTTTTTTCTGTTTTTTTCACATCTCCTCTATCCTCTTCGGTAAGAGGTTGGCCTTCCATTAATTTCTTGAGAATGGCTTTTAAGTTTACAACTCTTCGCTGAGCTCTATCAATTTCAGTTTGATAAAGATCAATCAAATCGTTCACTTCATTCTGGGTTAGGGAAATTTTTTTCATCGGGTCTAGTATTGGTTATTAGCTTATTTTTTAAAAGGAACATTATTATTTTTATTGAAAACATTATAAAATAATGTTTAACCAATTTGTAGAAAATACAAATGTAAATAAATAATAATATAAAACAACAATTCTGTAAAATTATATAATTTGCATTAATTTGCCAATCAATGCGTTAATATTCAAATTCACAATATAAAAGAAATTCAACTTAGGTCTTTGCTTTTTTATTAAAATGGCTCAAATGCATACATAATTGATATTATATAGGGTTCTCATTTTTTATAATTTATTAATAATCTCAATAGTTTAAAATATACGATTATATTATTTCGAAAGAAAAATATTTAATAGACGAATCCTATTACTGATCTTTTCATTTTTTTAAATGAAACAATTAAAAACTAGGATATAGTTTAAAAGTGCTGATAATCTGACTCAACCTTTAAAAAAAATTTACATTAATTTGATTTTATTGATTAAAGTCATATTTTTGTATGGAACAAACTAACTAAATAATTAAACTATGAAAAGATTTGCTTTATTTCTAATGGTTGCTGGTATGCTTTCGATGGTTGCTTGTAAATCTGCTCCAAAACAAGAAGCAACAGAGGCTGAACAGCCCGCTACTGAACAAGTTACAGATTCTACTCAAAATTTAGAAACTGAGGCTGACACAACAAAACCAGTAGTTCCTCAGCAACAATAATTACAAAACATCAAATAAAAAAACACCCTTTCGGGTGTTTTTTTATTTGATACTATTTTGTTTCAGGCCTTATATCAATGCTTAATTCATCAAGTTGTTCTTGCCGTATTGTTGAAGGCGAATCGATCATAACATCCCTTGCTGCATTGTTCTTAGGGAAAGCAATATAATCTCTAATTGAATCAGCACCCCCGAATAAGGAGCAAAGCCTATCGAAACCAAATGCAATTCCTCCGTGAGGTGGTGCACCATACTTAAATGCATTCAGCAAGAATCCAAATTGTTTTTCGGCCTCCTCAGGAGTAAAACCTAACGCCTTGAACATCTTCTGCTGAAGCAATCTGTCAAAAATTCTAATTGAGCCACCACCTATTTCGACTCCATTTATGACTAAATCGTAGGCGTTAGCACGAATGACCCCAGGATTCGTGTCAAATAGTGGCATATCGTTAGGATTTGGAGACGTAAATGGATGGTGCATTGCAAAGAATCTTTTTGCCTCTTCATCCCACTCTAACAAAGGAAAATCTACCACCCAAAGCGGGGCAAATGCATCTTTTGATCTTAGGCCTAGTCGACTTCCCATTTCAAGTCTCAACTCACAAAGGGCCGTTAGCGTTTTTTTATGTCCTCCGGCTAACATCAGAAATAAATCACCAGGTTTTGCGCCCATTTCCGCTGCAATATGCAGTAAATCCTCTGGGGAATAAAATTTATCTATTGTCGATTTTATAGAACCATCCTCACCATAACGCGCATACACCAATCCACTGGCTCCAATTTGCGGACGTTTAACAAAATCGGTTAACTCATCGAGCTGCTTGCGTGTGTAATTTGCACATCCCGTAGCACATATTCCTCCAACATATTCAGCATTATCAAATACTCCAAACCCCTTACCTTTAACCAACGACGACAACTCTACGAATGGCATTCCAAATCGTAAATCAGGCTTATCGGAACCATATTTGCTCATCGCTTCCTGGTATGACATTTTCAGGAAAGGTTCCTTAAAATTAATTCCCTTTACCTTACTAAACAGATGCTTGGTCAGTCCTTCAAAAGTATCAAGGATATCATCACGCTCTACAAATGACATTTCGCAGTCAATCTGAGTAAATTCTGGTTGACGATCGGCTCTCAAATCTTCATCCCTAAAACATTTTACGATTTGAAAGTACTTATCGAACCCCGCAACCATAAGCAATTGCTTGAATGTTTGGGGAGATTGAGGTAATGCGTAAAACTCACCATGATGAATACGAGAGGGAACCACAAAGTCTCGGGCTCCTTCTGGTGTTGATTTAATTAGAAATGGAGTTTCAACCTCCAAAAATCCTTGACCATCTAAATACTTGCGAACCTCTTGCGCTATATGATGTCTAAGTACCAACGCATTCTTTACTGGATTTCTTCTTAAATCCAAATAGCGGTATTTCATCCTTAACTCATCTCCACCATCGGTTTCGTCCTCAATTGTAAAAGGAGGCAGCTCTGAAGTGTTTAGAATTACTATTTCTTTCGCATGAATTTCAATATCACCTGTTGAAATTTTTGGATTCTTGCTGGCACGCTCTACAACTGTTCCCTTCACTTGAACCACATACTCTCTTCCAAGTTTGGAAACTATATCATGAACAGATTTATCAGAACTTTCGTCCACCACCACCTGAGTTATTCCATATCTATCGCGGATATCAATAAAAGTCATGCCGCCCAAATTTCTAATACGCTGTACCCAGCCGCTTAAAGTAACTGAATTGCCTACATTGTCAATTCTTAGTTCCCCACAAGTATGTGTTCTGTACATATATTTTTTGTTATATTTTTTAACTTGCGAATGTATAAAGAAAAAATGAGGCTTAAATATATTGGCACTTTTTTTGAATCGATTATTTTGAATTTAACCTAATTATGACGACTCCGTTATCGCACGAATACTTCATGAACGAGGCCCTTAAGGAGGCCAAAAAGGCGTTTGACAAAAACGAAGTACCTATTGGCGCTGTTGTGGTTTGCAATGGTAGAATTATTTCTAGGGCACACAATTTAACCGAGACACTTAATGATCCTACTGCTCATGCCGAAATGCAGGCAATTACCGCCGCCACCAATTACCTTGGAGGAAAATATTTAGACCAATGCACCTTGTACGTAACAGTAGAGCCGTGCATTATGTGTGCTGGTGCTCTATACTGGTCCCATTTAGACGTTTTAGTTTTTGGTGTAACTGATCCGAAACGCGGTTACAAATTATTTGGAAATTCAATTCTTCATCCTAAAACACAAGTAATAGATGATGTATTAAGGACTGAATGCTCTCAACTGGTTACCAATTTTTTTAAAAGGAAAAGATAATCGTTTAGAATGATTCTAAATTTTTAGTTAATTTTTGATTTAGATTCTCAATTAATATTTTTGGGAAAATTCCAAACAAAAACCATTAAAACAAAATAGCTATGAAAAGAAAACTATTTTTAAGTGCATTACTTGTTGTTGGATTAGGTTTGTTAATTCCTTTTGCAGGATTTGGACAAACAAAAAAAGATGCAGTTGATGCTTATAATAGCGCAGCCACAACCTATAAGCAAGATCCCAAAGCCGCTATCGATAACCTTTTAAAGGCTATTGAAATTAGCGATCAGCTTGGCGAAGATGCTACAGAAATTAAAGTTAATTCTGAAAGTCTAATACCTAAAGCATACTTTGAACTGGCAATGGCCCTTTACAAACAAAAAGATCTTCAGGGAACTCTTGACAACCTTGAAAAAGCAGAGGAAACCGCTATTAAGTACAATGATGGTTCGACAAAAACAAGAGTTGAAAAAGCCATACCCAAACTTTACAATGCAATGGGAACAAATATGCTAAAAGAGAATAAATACGAAGAAGCCATATCAAACTATATTAAAGCATTAAATTTTAATCCAGACTATTTAGAACCAAACAACAATCTTGTTATTTGCTATGAAAAAACTGGAAACGAAACTAAAATGCTTGAGTATATCGATAAAACAATTGAAGTTGCCAATAAATTAAATGATCAGAAAACTATCAGCGACATGAAACTCAAGGCATCAAACCTTTTTAAACAAAAGGCCAAGGATGCAGGAAAGGACTACAAACTTATTGTCGAAAATCTAACTAACGTATTAAAATATGACAATGCTGATCCTGATATATATAGATCTCTTACGATAAATTATTCAAATATGGAAATGTGGAATGAAGCAATAACTTCTGCATTAAAAGCAATTGAATTGAAGACTGGATTGGCAGATGAAAAAGCTGAACTTTATAGTCTCCTAGCAACTGCTTACCAAAAAATTAATGATACAGCAAAAGCATGTGAAGCTTATAAAAATGCAGCATACGGCACATTCAAACCAAATGCAGACTATCAGATACAACAACTAAAATGCCAATAGTTTAACACATTTATTTGTTAACTTTGCTGGGCTGTACATTACGTACAGCCCTTTTATTTTTAAACTATGCACAAACCCGTAAACTACAAAATAGTATTCTCCGATATTGATGGGACATTGCTTAACAAAAACAGAGAACTATCTATACTCACAGTCCAGCAAATCAAAAGGGTTGTGGAAAATCACAACGTTAAATTTGTAATGGTGTCTGCACGAATGCCTTTAGGCATGCAGCACCTATACGATCAACTTTCGATAGACTCTCCAATAATATGCTATAATGGAGCTCTGATATTGAGCAGTCTTACTAATGGCTTTAAATCTCAAAATATTCTCCATAGCCAATCCATCAACCATGATATTGTCCAAAAACTTTTCAGAGAGGCAAAATCAAAAGATATACACTTTGGATTGTTCAGCAACAACAAATGGTATGCAAATAAAATAGATGAATGGACGCTAAAGGAGGAGAATAATACCCGGGTTAGAAGCGTAATCCAACCTAATATGGATGAACTAATTGCTGAATTAATTGATCAGAAATTGCCCATTCATAAGTTGATGATTATGGGTGATGCATCTAAAATAGACACGTTTATCAACTTCTCAAATCAGAATTATGGCAGTCAAGTCACCAACTACCGATCAAAAGACACATACATTGAGGTATCGCCCATAACCTCAAATAAAGCCAGCGGATGCGCTTTTCTGTTGAATCATCTCAATATATCGAGCAATGATGCGATTGCATTTGGAGACAACCATAACGATGTTGAAATGATAAAAAATGTTGGTCTAGGAATAGCCATGGAAAATGCCCCTTCTGAGGTAAAAAATGTAGCAAAAAGAGTTGCTCCATCCAATCTGTCGGACGGAGTAGCGCAAACAATACGCACTATTTTTGAGTAAAATATCATACAGTGAAACTGCTTGAACTACTTGCGCCAGCAAAAGATTTACAAACGGGAATAGCCGCAATAACCCATGGCGCAGACGCAGTATATATTGCAGCCGAAAAATTTGGCGCAAGGGAAAAGGCCGGCAACTCAATTGAGAATATTAAGGAATTAGTAAACTTTGCTCATCAGTACTTTGCCCGCGTTTACGTTACCGTTAATACAATTCTTTACGATAACGAACTTGAAGATGCAAAAGAATTGATTCATGCACTTTACAATGCCCATGTAGATGCAATTATTATCCAGGATTTTGCGATACTATCTATGGATATTCCACCCATTGCAATCCATGCAAGCACGCAAATGCACAATATATCCCCTGAAAAAGTTAAATTTTTAGAGCATTGCGGCATTGAACGAATAGTCCTTCCTCGTGAATTATCAATTCAGGAGATTGAGCCATTCAGACAATCAACAACTGCTGAACTAGAATTTTTTATTCATGGAGCACTTTGCGTTTGTTATAGCGGACAGTGCTATCTGAGCCAAGCTATAACAGACCGTAGCGCAAACCGGGGCGCTTGCGCTCAACCCTGCCGATCGGCTTACGATCTAATTGATGCCGATGGTAATGTTCTCATAAAAAACAAGCATCTTCTATCGCTTAAAGATCTTAATCTTTCGCAGCATATTCATCAACTTATCGATGCAGGAATATCGTCATTCAAGATTGAAGGCAGGATGAAGGATATTTCCTACGTGAAAAATACTGTGACTTGCTATAGCAACACAATAAATAGCATCATTTCAAATAGAAATGAATACAAAAGGCTCTCATCGGGAAAGTGCGAATACACCTTCACTCCCGATCCAGAAAAGAGTTTTAATAGAGGATTTAGCAAACATTTTATCGAAGGGAGAACAACTAATCAGGCATCGTACCATAGCCAAAAATCTATCGGTAAACTAATTGGAAGAATTGGCGAGGTCAATTCAAATTGGTTTTCAATTGACTCCAATGAAAAAATACATAATGGCGATGGTTTATGCTACTTCAATGAGAATGGAGAATTAAATGGATTTCTTGTTAACTCATCTATCCAAGGAAAAATTTACCCGAATAAACCTCAAGAAGATCTGGTGCCAGGAATACCAATATATCGTAATGCTGATCACGCTTTCGAAAAACAGATGCAAGGAAAAACCGCTACCCGATATATATCCTTATCGCTAAGTGTTGAGCAAAAAAATGATCAACTTACCCTTACTGTAATTGATGAAGACAATATTACCAGCAGTTTATCAATCGATGATGCATTTGAGGATGCACAGAACCCAACGCTTACCACCAATAATCTAATAAATCAGCTTGGAAAAACCGGGGAAACAATTTTCAGGATAGAAGCCTTCAACGTTTCAAATATGCCAAACCCAAAGCACGTCCCTATATCAAAACTAAATGCTATTCGTAGAGATTTACTAGAAATCCACCGCGAAAATAGAATTAAATCATACCGAATAAACATCAGGAAGCCAGAAGAACAAGCCAAATATCCTCAAACTGAAATTGACTTTAAGGGCAATGTAGCCAATACCTTGAGCAAAAATTTTTTACTTTCGCATGGTGTAAAGAAAATGGAAAAGGCATTTGAACTCGAGCAAACAAAGGATATTGCTGAACTAATGGTTACTCGGTACTGCTTAAAATACGAATTAGGCCTATGCCCATTAAAACAAAATGCAAAACCAACAAAACCTTTATACCTAAGAGATAATAACTATACTTACCCATTGGTTTTTGACTGTAAAAATTGCCAAATGAAGGTGATGAGCCCAAATAAAAATCGAAATTTATAACCAGATTTATACCTTTATAATCAAAAGAAATAAAAATGATAAAGTTGCTTACCCCCGAGAATTGGCCCGACTACGAATTGATTGATAGTGGAGACGGTGAGAAGTTAGAACGATTCGGAACCCAAATAATTGCTCGACCAGAACCCCAGGCATTCTGGAGAAAAGGTCTGTCGAACCAAGAATGGGAAAAACTAGCCAATGCTTACTTTTTAAAAGGTAAAGCCAATAAAAATAATGATGAATGGGGTGAGTGGAAAGTAAAATCAAGTGCAAAAGAGCAATGGACAATTTCCTACAAGCATGACGATATGCTACTGAAAATGAGACTGGGGCTAACCTCGTTTAAACACGTTGGAATTTTCCCTGAGCAAGCCTCAAACTGGAATTTTATTTACGATACTATAAAATCGTTCAACACATCAAATATTAAAGTCCTTAACCTATTTGCATACACCGGAATTGCTTCAATTGCCGCAAAAGCAGCAGGCGCAGAGGTTACTCATGTAGATTCAGTAAAACAAGTCGTTTCCTGGTCGAAAGAGAACATGGAATTATCAGGCCTAAAAGATATACGATGGATAGTTGATGATGCCATTAAATTTGTCAATCGGGAAGTAAGGCGAGAAAACAAATACAATGGAATCATACTTGATCCCCCTGCTTATGGAAGAGGTCCTGACGGAGAAAAATGGATTCTTGAAGAAAGCATAACCCCACTGCTTGAACAATGCAAACTGCTTTTAACCGATAAAAACAACTTTATAATTCTAAACCTTTACTCCATGGGGTTTTCGGCTTTGATTGCAGAGAGTTTGATTAAAAGCATCTTCAACCCCAAGGAATACGAATGCGGAGAACTTTATGTATCGGACAAAAATTTAATAAAATTACCCCTCGGAGTTTTTATGAGATTTAAAACTACACACTAGCGTTTATATATAACTTTAAATCAATAAATTGATCTAATTAAAGAAAATTAACAAAGCCATTTCACCCGAAAAATAGATGAGCGGCATTGTAATTAAAATTGATATTCATACCTTTGCTGTCATATAGTATTTGTTTTTTTACTATATTTAATGGATTAAGAATTAGCAAAATCATACGCGATATGGAACCTTTCAAGGTAAACGGGACTAGTCAATATCCTCAAATTATTTTAGATAAAGATTCTGGAAAGTTTGAATTCTCTGGCAATTCATTACCAGAAGATGCAAAAGCCTTTTACGATCCAATTCTCCTGTGGATTGATAATTATGCCCAACAGCCAAACCCAGAAACCGTTGTTCGCTTTAAAATGGTTTACTACAATACCCCAAGTTCAAAGTTGCTGTTTCAGGTTTTAAAACGTTTTGAAAAAATTGCAACAATGGGACATAAAATAACCATAGTTTGGGCCTACAACGAAGATGATATTGACATAAAAGATGCCGGAAGGGATCTTGCAGAGCATATAAAGATTCCTTTCAAACTGGAATCATACAAAGAATAAAAAAAGGCCCTAAAGGCCTTTTTTCTTTTCACGGTCTACCAATCGGTAGTATAGCTGTGATTATAAATTCTGAAAGTTTTTACCTCGCCCGTTACATCAGATTTATAATGAATATAGCCAGAAAGCAATGAAAGAGTTTTCCCAGTAGAAGTAGTTTCTTTAATCTTTATTGGTTGACTTATGTTCAACTTCATATTATGATTGCCTTTGCCCTTAAAACTCTGACCAATTCCATCTATAATAACCGGAGGAAGCCCCTTCCATTCAATTACTATTTTATCAACTGTAAAAGAAGCATCGTACTTTGAACGAATCGTTATGTCTAGAATAGCACCATTCACGTTAGCATCATCTTTAGACGTAGCTGTAAAATGGAATGGATCGCTTACAAAGATTGACGCTTTATTTGCGGCCACATCAAAGTAGAACGGCTTTTGCACATCCTCACTTGCAAACCTATATTTTACAAGAATATTATTCTCAGGATCCTCGTAACAATTATCGTAATCGTACTTTATGGTAACGCTTTCTTTCTCATTAATAATTGATGTCACCCTAGCGCATTCTGATTTGGTTACAGGTTTCTTGACTGTAGAAATAGCCCTGTCTCCTAGGCGAAGGTAATATTTTAACTCTCCAAGATTTCCTTCCAGCTCAACCAACTCTATTGACTTAAGCAACGAACGGTAACGAGTAATCCCCAAATTGCACTGATCAACTCTACCATCCATAAAGTAGTCGGTCAAAGTCTTTAATTCTGATATATTTTTTTCTATTTGTTCTACTGATTCAACGGTTTCAACCTGCGCAAGGAGATCCTCCATTTGGCGGGTGAGTTCATTATCGCGCATCTTAAAATCACTGACCAGTTTTTGAAGTTCAAATTCCGGAAAAGGGTATTTTAAATGATAATTCACATACACGCTTTTATCCTTGCGCTGAAGTTTCTCCCAGTAGAACTCTTCCACTTTAGAAAGCGAAATACCCTGAAGGAATGGAACTTTCCCCGACTGAGAGGTGGTTGTTGATGCAAATTTTTCGAGGAAAACGTTTACATTGTTATTATAATTAGCTTCTTCCTTTCTGATTTCTGAAGTAGCCTTTACATTCTCAGCAACAGAAGTAACTATACGCTCCTTGATCATTGTAAGAGCACTTTGCTGAGCAGTTTGTTCATCGGGACCACTTCCAGAAACAATAATGTAATCTTTCTCAATTCCATTAAGCCATTTGGGTTTTTTACCGCTTTTGTCAAGCACTTTATCCTGAGCAAAAGTCTGCCCTACGAAGCAAAGCACTGCAAATAGTAATAGGAATTTTTTCATTTTTTTCATTTTTGATAACCCAATTCATTTTGGGTTGAAATAGAAATAAAACCGTTATATAGCAATCAGCAACCCCGAAGGGTTGCTGATCTTAAGAAATAACTACCTGTTATTGTTGTTCTTTTGCAAGTTTATCCATTTCCTCGTTGAATACTTGCTCAAATTTCATCTTATCGTAGTCAAGTTGAAGCTTTTGATCTTTGCTAATCTTATCCTTAATGTTGTTTAGAACCTGATCTTTTGGAACTTGAAGTGCAGTATAAACAGTATATTTACCGTCCTTTGTGAAAGTCTTAGAGCAAGGTGTTTCAACATTATTTAATTGTTGATTAACAACCTCACGGCTCATTTGCTCGAATTTTTGCTCAAATTCAGAAGCCTCGCCAATTTGACGCTCATTTACGTAACGGTCAGCAACTGCCTTAAGAGTTGTATTGATACTCCTAGAAAGGTTGGTGTTTGCATCCAATCTTGCTTTACTCTTTGCTGTACTTAAATCTTGGCTAGTTCCAGTACCTGTTCCACGGAAATATTTAGCATCAGAATGGAATTCTTCATCACCGCAAGGAATGTTTAACTCTTTACCCATTCCACCATCAGCAGAAGCAGCAGGTTTTGAACCACCACAACTAGCTAGCAATAATGCACCTGCAAAAGCGCCAGCGAATAAAAACATGTTTCTTACTTTCATAACTTTTTGTTTTAGGATTAAACTTCAATTTAAATGTAGTAAATATTTTTATTGATATTACTTTTTGTATAACCAATTCCAATCCCAGTTGAAATACTGACCCTGTCCCCAGTATGCCCAAGCTACAGCAACTTCCTTGCCAGCCTGTATCATCATTTTATCTTTTTCAATGGAATCGTCATATTGTTTCATTTTAAACTGCCACACGTTAGCTCCATCAGCAAGCTGTTTTTGAGTAATCTGATCGGTAAGTTGAACCGCATCGTTATAGCACTCCATGTCGGGAGTGATTTTTCCCAGATACTCAGCTGCCTTATCAACATTCATATTTGCCCAAGCAGCCTTAGCTCCAGCCATATACTCGGTACATTTATAATTTGCATACTGCTTATAAATCTCTATGGATAAATCCATGCTCTTATCGAAGCACTCACGACAAACATCAGGAACAGAAAGCAACGTATATAATGATTCTTCGTATTTCTTTTGTCCGGCTAACGCTTGCGCTCCCTTAAGTACAACATCGCATTGCGAATTGTAGTACTCAACAATTTTCTCTTTTCCTTTCTCAACAAAGCCTTTGAACTGTCCAGCTTTTACATTGACATTCTTAAGAGCCTGAATATAGGCCTTGTCCTCTGTTTGCCCAACGCCCTTTACCTGGATACTAGTTTGGCTGAAAATTATTTGACTAGCAGCATCTACGATGTAAAAAGTCACATCTAGATTTAGTGCCTGCATTGGAGGTGCGGTAGGTGTGATTTCTTTACTGAGAACATTTACCAACGGAACAATGCAAAATCTAGGATTTGCAGCGGAAGCGCCTAGACCATTCTGAACCGCAATCTGTTCCATTTTATTGGCTATAAGTTGACGAGCAGACTGGGGAATCCCCTCCGCTTGATCAGGCACCACCGTTGCCAGTGCAATGCGTCCTAAATCATCGGTTTTACCTTGACTATTCTGAGCACTTACTGTAGAATATCCAATAAATGCAAGGGCTGTAAGAATAATTATTTTTCTCATGGTTTAAACTTTTTATTATTTCTCGCCGAGAATTAACCAAGCCTCACCCAAGCCTCTCAAGTACAGTTTAGATGGGACACCCATACCATTCAGATACTTTCTTAAGTCACTAATAAAAGAACGGGTATCAACAGCACGAGGACGGCCTTTTTCATCGGTTCTCATAGTAGGAATACGAACCTGTTCTAATTTCATAAAATTCTCAGAAGCATCAGATAGATTATAACGACTATTTACACAGTTATCGGCAAACCAATCCTCAATTATCGTGGTCAATTCCTTAGAGTCGTCCCCAAATTCAGATTCTAAATTCTGACCCCAATTGCTCCAAACCTTTATCTGAACCTTTACCTCGCGTCCATTGGCAAACATATCATCGAAATGACGCTGAAGACCTGCATTAAAACCATCCATGTAGCTAAGAACAGCTTCCTCAAGCAACAATTCCGGAGATGCAGCTGTTGATGGTTTCCCTGCTCCTGCCGCTCCTGAAACCTGCTTTGCCGTATAGGCATCAAGTCCTTTTAGAGTAAATGTGATATACTTTTGTGGCCCCTGACGCTTGATCTCAAAATCGAGATCCATAATGATGTCTGCCTTTGCAACTCTTTTCAGAGCATCAATAGGACTCTCGGACATTTCTGAGCCCGACGAAGAACTTGTAAGCATTGAGGATTCAGCCCTTTCTTGCTCAAGATTCTTTAGTTCCTGCTCTAAATCTTTCAATGGAAAACCTCTGTCGGCCATTATCTGACCCATTTTGGTAATTACCATGCGAAGATCGGGATCCGTCTGTAATGCAGTTTTGTAATCAGGTAAAGTTTGAGTCATTCCTTGATTCTGGAATGTCATTTTATAATTTCTGCTGATGCAATACTGATCACTTGGAACAATCATTATTATTGGCTTTTTTGCTTGTCCAAACGAGACTAGTGCTGCCAGTAAAAATATTGATGATAGTAAAATCCTTTTCATATGTTTTATATGTTAAGTTGATTAAAAGCCTGCATCAAGCCTGCGTGCAATACCGTCAGCCTCAAGTTGTTTGCGGAGCTGATCATACATTACTTGAACGTAAATAGCAACTTTATATCCCTTTTTGATTTTTAAACGATCTTCACCTGATGGATCTCCATCATTAGTTAGTGCTATATATTGTAGGTATTTCCCTCCTACTTTGAAAAAATTTTCGAAATATTCTGCATTTGTAACCTCAGCATTTGGCTGAGAGCAAATTGCTGGAGTCGGAGCAGACCCCTGGCCCCCGGGCAGACCTTTGAATATGCAAGCAGCAACTGCGGCTTCTTTTGCATTCATCACTGCTGCGCCGACATCTTTACCATACCCCCAAACCTTGAAGACTTTTGTACCATCCTGGCCAACACCTACAGGTTCTATCTCATAATTGTACTGACTATTGTATAATATTTTTCGCTCCTTGCGGCTCTGAGCGTTAGTACCTGTTGTAACCAGTAATGCCAAGACAGCAACCAGTGATACTTTTAGAATGTTTTTCATATCCATATAATATTTGTTTTAGAATCCAATTCTTAAACCAACTAGGGTTGAAACACCACCTCTATCCTTAAATATCTCATCCCAATTTAAGTTTATTTCTTCATCATCAGTATTCTTTGGTTTGCTTATAAATGAGTAATAACCAACTCCACCAAAGATTTGGACATTGTGTCTCAAATTTAATGCCAAATTTGCCCCACCTTTTCCGTAGAGAACTTTCAACCCTTCAAAAGTATGACCATTACTATCACTCATATCTTTTAGATCATCATTGCTGGCTATTTCTTGACCAATACTAATGTATGGACGCAACTCAATGTTTCTAGTAATCATAAATCCTTTTGCTAATCCTGCTCCATAATGGGCAAAGAGTATTCCATCAATATCTGTTGTGCCAGCAACAGCCTCATAATCCTTTAATTGAGCACCTCCTTCAATAAGTAAAAACAAGGATTTAATTCCAATATAACGTCCGAGACGAATATCGAATCTACCATAAGCACCGCCAACTTCGCCCATTTCATATCCTAAACCGAACTCTGCGCCAAAATCATTCTGCTGGCGGAGTAGGTAACCTGTCCGTAATTTACGCCCAGCTGTTTGATAAAACTTAGAAGTTCCCATATCACCAGTGGCAACCTGTCTATTATCTACAATCTTTGAGGTAGCCCTAATAACACCTCGACGAACGGGCTTGGTGGTATTAGTTTTCTCGTTATACACATATTCGTAAACAAAATACCGATTGTCGCATTTTAATCCTTCCTTTTTCCCAATTTTTGCCCGTAATGGATGCACCTGATATACAGTTGTTTTAACCATAAAGTCTTCGTAATTTTTTTCTAAAGAGTATAGGTTTTCATCATAACCTTTCTGCACCATTTCGGTAAGTAGAACGTCATCAGACTTTTGCTTGATAAATTTACCCAGTTGCGAATTTTCAGAACTCTGTAAAGCCGTTGCGTAGATAGTGGTTTTGGTAACAAACTCAACAGGAATGGTAATTTGCTCAAATTTTTTATTTTTTTCGACCTTTACTTCAGGGGTATCCTCTGGATAAATCCAACTATCGTATATGGCATTTTGAATTTCTTCGTTATACTGAATTTTATATAGATAACCTGTAACGGTTGATTTCCATCCATTCATATCCGAAACCTTTGCTTCTTTCATATTCTGAACGCTCTGGTAATCTAAAACCAATACATAGCTACGACCAATTAGACGATTGCCATAGTCCTGCAAAACTGCATTTCCTAATTTTGTTGATTGCGCCTTAATGTATGCTGCATCTGTTGCATTGAACATACCCCGATCGAAAATAAGATCCATGCTCATTGCTCCATCGGTTTGACGGGCAAACCATTTAGAAATGATTTGACGACCAATTTGCTGTTCATTCAAATACTGCTTAATGGCGTCGGAGAGATTTGCCGAGCGGCTGAACGAAACCGAAAATGTTAATTGATCGAGATTATTGTTGTAGTATTTATCAGAAAAGGAAATTTTATCCACCTTGCCCTGCACCTCAGAGGCATGAGCCTCGTTTGGAAATTGCATATTAATTAAAGTGATAGAACTTCGATCGTACGTAGATGGAATTTTTTTAGTGCTTTCCACATCCTGCGATTTGGCACAGGGAATCCATAAGAAAGCAATGATTAACAGAAACAATGATTTATTTTTCATATAAATATCTATTGATTATAATTTTTACCAAGAAGTAAATTTATCACTTTTTTTTTTACCACAATGGAAATTTAATTAACACTTAACTTCTTTCACATCATTGCTTAAAGCATTAGCCCGCACAATTCACCTCTCCACATAAAGAATCTTTGAGTTTATCAAAATAAAAAAGAGGGAAAATCCCTCTTTTATTTATCGATGCCTGCTGCCCTGAGTATATTTTTCGGAATATCAGTATTATCCAAAAATGAAGTAAAAAACGTCTGCCCACTCCCTACGACAAACACAGGAACCGGGCTGCCAGTATGCGTTGAACTTGTCCAACCAATCCCAGCCTTCTTATTGAGAATTGACAGTGCTGTTTTGGAAATCAAATCTGTTTCGTTATACATATTTTTATCTGTACTGGTTTTGGTAATCCCGAAATAGGCCTCATAGGCCCTTTTGATCTCATCTAATTCAGCAGAATTTAAGGCAAACTCCCCTTCGGTAGACAAACCCGTTTCCTTATTAAGTAATAATAGTACATCACTAAATGAAGCCTCTGGCTTTGATGCCTTTAATTTAGAAAACTGATCGTGTAAAACTTCCTGAGAAACATGCTGATTTTGGAAGATTTTTAGAAAATTTTTGTACCCATTTTCAGCATTCCCTAAGGACATTCCACCCGTTTCATGATCAGCGGTAACAACAATCAACGTTTCGTCCGGATGTTTTTTGTAAAATTCTAAAGCGGCATTAATTGCTTTTGAGAATGCAAGAACCTCGTGAATAACAGTTGCAGCATCGTTATCATGGCAAGCCCAATCTATTTTTCCACCCTCTACCATCATGAAGAAACCTTTTGGATTATCAACAACTTCAATCGCCTTTCTGGTAATATCTTCTAACGAGATATCGGAGGCGGATCGGTCGATCTCATACTGAAGGGTACTACTTGAGGCGGGATTGGGTGAAGAATAAACAATGGTTTTTGCACCTCTTTTCTTTAACGAATCCACGCCATAAAAGGTAGTTGTAAAACCAATACCGTTCTGAGATCCTAACTGATATACAGAAACAGCATTAGTGTCGCGCTTTGAACCTTGGGGTTCCACAAATCCTCCCGACGCGAAAAAGTCATAGTTGCTGGGTATTAAATCCTTTGCGATTTCATAGTAACTACTTCGGGATCCCTTATGCGCGTAAAACGCAGCAGGGGTTGCATGATCGATACTTACACTGGTAAGAATTGCAACTTTTTTACCGCTATCCTTAAATCGTTTAGCAATGCTATAAAGAGTATCCGTATGCGAAGCATTCAACCCAATTGTTCCAATCGATGTTTTGCTTCCCGTTGATAATGCAGTTCCTGCAGCTGCAGAACAGGTAATATATCGAGTTGCGGCATAGGTTGTTGACAAAGAAACAACGGGAAACTTGGTGAATACAACACCATTGGAGACTCCCAAAACACTATCAGCATAAACACTAGCGGTATTCACCTGCTGAACACCCATGCCATCGCCAATGAAGAAAAAAACATACTTAGCGGGCTTGTTCTGTGAGTATCCAGAAATCGTCAGAGACAGTGCCAGAATAATAAATAATTGACGAACTTTCATTGTATTTAGTTTTTGCAAATCTAGCAAATGGAACCAATTGCCAGAGCGTTTTTCGTGAATTTAATACACAAAAAGGGAGGACTATTCGTCCTCCCTTAAAATATGACTACGAATAATTATTAGTTACTCTTATTTGTGCGTCGGGCAACATAACTAATTTTTAAAGCGCTTGCCTTACGTAATTCTTGCTTTACGTCGGTTACGATACCCATCCTTGTGTTCTCATCAACTTTGATAGAAGTTGTTAGCAAAGGCCTATCAACTTCGCTCATTGCATCACGTTCAGAAGAAATAAAGTCACGAATATCATCCAATGTTTTAAAACTATCATTCAGTTGAATTCGTGGTTCTGATCCATAAAGTGCTTGGAATTGACGAAGGGGAGGTCCAATGTAAATATTTGAAATCAGCGACTTCTTTTTTAACTTCTCAAGTTCCGTTGCCTCAGGGGGTTTAATCGTAACCATAAGATTAGTTTCCCTAAAGGTAGTGGTAATCATGAAAAAGAAAAGAGTCATGAACACAATATCTGGAAGCGATGCTGTTGAGATAGCAGGCATTCCACCTTTACCTTTACGTTCAAATTTTGCCATGGCTATTTTTTCCCTCCAACATTTTTAGGTTCTGCTTCGGATATACGCTGTGGTATAGCCTTGCCAACTGCATCCTGTTCTTCCTTCGACAATTTATCGTACTTCTTTCCAAAGATACTTATCGATAAATCATCACGTAATTCATTGTAAGCTGCAACCAACTCGTTCTGAACCTTCATGTACATTTGATAAGATGTACCCCGGTCGTTCTGAAGTGATACAACTCCCTTTGAAACGTTGTACTTTCCAACCATAGGAATTTCTTTTTCTTCCATCTCCGACAAATTTGGATCGTTATTTGGATTCATAACAAATTCCTTGGTTTTTTCCCTAAGAACAGTGACATCCATGGGTTCTCCTCTTACAAGAAGTTTATCACTCTTGTTGATAAGCACTGTAAAAACGTTCCTCTTCCTCACCTCAATATCGGTTTTCTCTGTTTTATCCTGAGGAATTGGAGGTAACATTCTGGGTAGTCCAGTATCAACATTCATGGTTGTAACCATCAAGAAGAAACTCAATAGCAAGAAGGCTATATCAGCCGTAGAACTAGCATTGATTTCTGGTATTGGTCTTGGCATTTCAGTATTCTTATTTTGATTTTTCGAAAATTCTGAAAAATCGATTATTAAACTACTTACGTATTACATTTCTTACTCCTGTGTAGAGCAATAGGAACATGGCCACACCAAATAAAACATAGGTAGCAATTAATCCTGTATCAGTAAGAATTAATACTGAATGATTAGATAGATCAGCATTAGGGGTTGGAGAATAGATAGGTGTTGCATCGGCCATTAAGTAACCAATAAGTATTACACCTGCCATTACTGCCATTCCAAAAAGTGTTTTCAGAGCATCCTTTGGATTCTTGATAAAAAAATAAATAGGAAAAATTAAAGCAAAGAATCCAGCTATTCCGAATAGGATATATGCCCAAACAATGTATGGACCTTCAGAAACCTTACCTGCATAAAAGCCTACAGTTAAAATTAACGAAACACCCATCATTATCCATGACAACACTTTTGTTAGTTTTGAGATCATGGTATCAGACATTTCTCACTATTTTTTAAGGTTATACTTAACAAGAATATCAAGAAGGCTAATAGAAGCATCTTCCATACCGTTAGTAATCTTGTCAATTTTAGATAAAAGGTAGTTATAGAATACCTGTAGAATAATAGCAACTATAAGACCGAACACGGTTGTGATAAGAGCGATTTTGATACCACCAGCAACAAGGGTTGGAGAGATATCACCAGCAGCCTGAATAGCGTCGAATGCACCGATCATACCGATAACTGTTCCCAAGAATCCTAACATAGGAGCAAGTGCAATGAAAAGAGCAATCCAAGTTAAACCGCTTTCCAACTGACCCATTTGAACAGAACCGTAAGAAACGATAGATTTCTCAACAACTTCAATACCTTCGTGAGCGCGATCTAAACCTTGATAGAAAATACTAGCAACAGGACCACGAGTATTGCGGCAAACTTCTTTTGCAGCATCAACACCGCCTTTATCTAGTGCTTCTTCAATTTTCTTTAATAATTTATCAGTGTTAGTAGTAGCCATGTTCAAATAAATAATACGCTCAATAACTACTGCTAAACCAAAAATTAAAGTAATAAGAATTGAAGCCATAAAACCAGGACCCCCTTCAATGAATTTGGTCTTGATTTGCTTGTGAAGAGACATCTCTTCTGCTGGAGCTGCAGCTGTTTCTGTAGCGGAAGCCTGTGCAGCTGTTGAACCTTGAGCAACAACAGTTGAATCTGGCTTAGCCGCAGTTTCCTGCTGAGCTGATACATAGGTTGCTCCCATACTGAGCACTCCTAAAACTGCTACTAATGCAAATAGCTTTTTCATGGTTTGTTTGTCGTTAAATTATTACTAAGGGTTTTGTTTTTAAAATTAACACTTATTTACTTAAAATTCAGCGGAGAGAATGGGATTCGAACCCATGAGGCCCTTTTGGAGCCTACACACTTTCCAGGCGTGCGCCTTCGACCACTCGGCCATCTCTCCAACAATATCATATACAAAGAACGCAAAAATCGTGGCGCAAATTACAAAAAAAATATTTAAAAAAACAATGACTAATGTAGGGTAATTTCTCCACTTATGGATTTTAGGAACTCCCGACTCAGCATTTGCCCTTGCAAGCCCTTTCCCATTAGAAACATCAACTTGGCAACTGCTGCCTCGAATGTTATGTCTAAACCGCTTATAACACCGATGTTTTTCAACACTAATCCATTTTCGTATTTGTCCATGTTAACACTTCCCGCCTTGCATTGTGTAACGTTTAGGATTACTATATTATTCTTAACAGCCTGATCAACTAAATCCAAAAACCACTTTCGGCTTAACGAGTTTCCGGATCCAAATGTTTCCAAAATAATTGCTTTTATCCCCTTTGTATTGATAACGGCCTTAACCACCTCGGGGGTAATTCCTGGAAAAAGTTTTAAAACGCCGATATTGGGATCTAAACTTGTATGAATCCGCAACTCTTGCTTTCCTATTGGGTAATGAATAAAAGGAAAATTATACTTAATTGTAATTCCAGCCTCGGCCAAGTAAGGATAATTATCGGAACGGAAAGCATTAAAATGCTCAGCATTATGCTTAGTGGTACGATTCCCCCTGTATAATCTATTTTCGAAGAAAATAGTAACCTCGGGCACCATGGGTTGACCATTTTGCTGTGCTGCAGCTATTTCAACTGCACTGATAAGGTTTTCTTTTCCATCGGTGCGCAACATACCAATTGGCAACTGAGAACCAGTAAGAACAACAGGCTTGTCGAGTCCTTCAAGCATAAAACTCAATGCCGATGCAGTAAACGACATCGTATCGGTACCGTGAAGAATAACAAATCCATTGTAAAGGTTGTAATTTTCACTTATAATCTCTACTAGTTTAATCCAGAAGTCAGGCGTAATATCGGATGAATCGATGGGGGGATCGAAGGAAATTGTGTGTAGATTAAACCCAAACTTGCGCAATTCTGGCACCTCCTCCTCTATCTGCTCAAAGTTAAACGGGGACAATGCTCCTGTTTGTGGGTTTTGCTTCATTCCTATGGTTCCACCCGTATATATAATAAGTATAGATCTTTTTTGCGCCTCTGTCATGGAATAGGTAATTTAAAAATCTCCTGCGTGTTTTCAAAAGTCTGCTTAGCAACATCCTGAACAGACATCCCAAGTATTTCTGCAATCTTTATTGCTATATATATAAGGTTATAGCTCTCGTTGCGTTTACCTCGTACAGGAACTGGCGAAAGGTACGGAGAATCTGTTTCAAGTAAAATATTTTTTATATCTACATGCTTTAAAACATTATCCAGCCCACCATTTTTATATGTAACAACTCCACCTATTCCTACTTTAAAACTCTTATAGTCCTGTATATGCTTGTATTGTTCAATTGTGCCCGAGAAACAATGGAAAACACCTCTCAAACTCGAATCGATTTCCTGATCGACAATTTCGAAGATCTCATCAAAGGAATTGCGGGAATGTATAACAACCGGAAGGTTTAACCTCTTAGCTAAATTGAGTTGATGCTTAAATGCAACCTTTTGCTCCTCAAAGTAAGTTTTATCCCAGTATAGGTCTATCCCAATCTCACCGATTCCAATGAACGTATGCTTGTTAAGCATTTGCTCAACATGGTCTATTTCCAACTCGAAATCAGTTTTTACCGAAGTTGGGTGCAAACCCATGAGCGGAAAGCATTGTGAAAATTTTTCGGATACTTCAATTAGTTGTTTAGATGTTGAAGAATCCACATTGGGCATTACGTGATACCTCACCCCAACCTCATCGGCACGCTTAAACACGTCAACCCTATCGGAGTTGAACTCCTCCAAGAATAAGTGGGAATGGGAGTCTATCAATATCATAGTAAATTATTCAACGGGTAACTTTTGTTTTCTAATTACTCATCGGCTGATGTATTAACGACACTTTAGTACTATCGAGTAAATTAAGTAAACTATCCCTTTCCTGGGTATACTTTAGCATATTTTCCTGTTTTACTGGTTCTACTGGAGGGGATTTTACTTTGAGCGGATCGATAGGTTTGCCATTCATCCAAAATCTAAGATCTAAGTGTGGACCCGTTGCGTAGCCAGTACTACCAACGTAACCAATAATATCGCTCTGTTTAACACGTGCACCCCTTTCAATTCCTTTGCCAAATCGTGATAAATGGTTGTAGCCAGTTGTATATACACTATTATGCCTAATTTTAATGTAATTCCCAGCCGCAGCATTGTAACCTTTCTCAATAATTGTTCCATCGCCAATTGCCATAATTGGAGTACCCGAGGGTGCTGCATAATCAACCCCTGTATGCGGACGATAGATCTTCAACACCGGATGGAAGCGGCTACCGCTAAAACGACTGGATATCCTAGAGAATCGGAGTGGCGCTTTTAAAAATGATTTTCGAAGCGAATTCCCCTTTTCGTCCCAGTAACTGAACACCGAATCCTGCTGAAAGCGGAAAGCATAGTTCATCTCGCTACGATGCTCAAACCACGCAGCATATATTGTTCCTATTCCAATGGAGGTGCTATCGATATATAGTTCATCGTACATCACCCTAAATTTATCGCCGGGATACAACCCAAAAAAGTCCACAGTCCACGCAAAAACATCGGATAACTCTAGCGCAAGCAAGGGATTTATGCCAGAACTTTTCATCGATTCCCAAAGCGATGAGTTTATGCATGCCTCATCAATCTTGCTAATCACTTTAACCTCTTTCTGAAATGGATAGATGCGTAACGAATCCCTAAAATCAAATACATAAAAATCCATAGCAGTGTGGCCATATACCAAATACGCAAGTGTGGAAACGGTATCCTTGGTATAAAAAACTTTATACTTGCTACCTGCCTTAACCTTACGAGAATCGAACGTATCGGTGCCGATTAACGATAGTTTATTTATAATCTCATTCTTAATATTCAAGTTATTAAGCAAGTCACCAAGAGTTTGCCCCCAACGAATTTGTCCCTCAACAATAACAAAGGAATCAACCGGAATGCCATACTCATATAGCGCCGAGGTGTCCACCGCTTTGGATGGTTCCTTTTTTGATGTTGTAACGCCACTCATACCAGTAAAGTAATCGACAGCAATAACTGAAAGCAAAACAATAACCAATGAAATTAAAACATTTCTAATCATGAGAATACGCTTAAAAACTAAAACTTAATATTGCCCCAAAACTACCAAAAAGATACTACATGATTAGCGTAGCCTTGAAAATATTTGATAAAGCAATCGCAACAATGTTTTCAGGTATGATACAATCAGCGCTTTAAACCCTATAGTGTTTGGAATAATATTTTTCATTTGACAATTTTCAGTAGGTTTGCAGTAAATTTAATCATCGATGAGTAACAAGAAAACGAGAACAGAACTCTACGAACTGGGAGAATTTCGGTTGATAGATAGATTAACCGAACCCTTTAGCCCAAAGAATCCATCAACTAAAATGGGAATTGGTGATGATGCGGCGGTGATCTCACCCAAAGGAAAAAACATGGTTGTTACAACCGACCTTTTGCTTGAAGGAATTCATTTCGACTTAACCTATTTCCCGCTAAAACATCTAGGTTACAAAGCAGTGGTTGTAAACCTTAGCGATATTTACGCTATGAATGCAGCCCCAACACAAATAGTTGTGTCGATAGGTATTTCGAAACGATTCAGCGTTGAAGACCTTGAGGAACTCTACGCTGGAATTAAGTTGGCATGCGAAAGGTACGAGGTTGACTTAGTAGGTGGCGATACATCTTCATCGTACACGGGGCTAACCATTAGCGTAACAGCCATTGGCGAAGCCAATGAATCGGATATAGTTTACCGAAACGGAGCGCAAGTAAATGATCTGATTTGCGTTACCGGAAATTTAGGCGCCGCATACATGGGTCTTCAACTCTTAGAGCGAGAAAAAAAGGTATTCGAAGGCAACGGCTCAGCAAAACCTCAACTCAAAGGATACGATTACATTCTTGAACGGATACTTAAGCCCGAAACTCGAAAAAACATTATTAAAACCTTAAAAGAAAAGGGCATTAAGCCATCCTCAATGATTGACATATCCGATGGATTGTCATCGGAATTGTTACATATCTGCAAAAATTCCGACAAAGGTTGCAGGATTTACCTCGAGAGAATTCCCATTGATGAGCAGACTGCGCAAATGGCCGAGGAACTTGGTATTGAACCAAGCGTAGCGGCCTTGAACGGTGGAGAGGATTATGAACTACTTTTCACAGTTCCAATATCAACCCTCGAAATAATTTCGGGAATTGAAGAGATTTCTATAATTGGACATATAACAGAGCCTAATGCTGGAGCGTTTTTGGTTACACCATCAGAGGATGAGATAAAACTTACGGCTCAAGGATGGAATGCGCTAAGAAAGGAATAGAATCATTAACAAAAAACCCGCTTTCGCGGGTTTTTTAACTATTCGTTAATAGTTCCTTTGTACTGTTCAGGTGTGAGTAATTCATTCAATTCGGCAGGATTGCTTATTTTGATTTTGATCATCCAACCTTCACCGTAAGGATCCTTGTTAACAACATCGGGTTGATCGGAAATTTTTGGGTTAACTTCAAGAACTTCACCGCCTACAGGCATAAACATGTCCGACACGGTTTTAACAGCCTCGATAGTACCAAAAACTTCTTCTTTAGCAAGGGTTTCACCAACGGTTTCAATCTCAACAAATACGATATCGCCTAGCTGTGATTGAGCAAAATCGGTAACGCCAACAACTGCGGTATCACCGTCAACCTTAATCCATTCGTGATCCTTTGTGTACTTTAGATTTGATGGAACGTTCATGGTTATAATTTTTATCAGTTAATATTTTAGTTTGGTATTGATTTTCAAAAGTACGCATTTTTGGAATTGGTATTACTTCCTCGTCATTATTTTTACATTTTAACTATGTGTTATTAAGCAATAATATCTACTTAACCAGCTCAAAACGTACGCTAAACCCAAAACTGGTGTTTGCTGTTTTGTACGTTTTCGATACCTTGGGAGAGTTTACAACCCTATCGAAATAAAAGCGAATAGTAACCTGATCACTAATCCTGTAATCAGCCGAAGATTTAATTGTGCTAATAAGTTGCCCTGCTGTTATGGTGTTTGTTTCCTCCACAATCTGACGGAGCACTGTGGTGTTATCGCGAAGCGAAAAATCTAGGGTAATCTTAAGATCGCTCTTTAACGCTTTTTTATCGCCAGTTTCGGATTCGAAAATTAACGGCAAATTCTCAAACCTGTAGCCCGCACCAATAATGTACTCGCTGCCGAATGTCTCTGTTAGCTGGGTGTTGGAAAAACTCATCGCTAATACTCGTGATGTTTTCACCTCTAAACGGGTTGTCAGATTACCCTGCCATCCAATATCAACACCAATTAATGGAGAAAACTGCTCATTAATGGATACATTGGTAATCTCGTTCTTGGGGTAAAAATCTCCGGTTAGATTTCTCGCATAGCTGAATCCATCGTTTTCCTCCTCGTAACTCAAGTTGGTTGCATAAGAGCCAATAGTATATAACGATCGGTAGCCGTGTGACAGGGTAAACGTCTTAAAGTAGTTCTTAAAAGGCTTGATCTTGGCCATTCCATCATAAGTTATCTGCCAGTTAGGCACTGGAATAAGCGGGAAATCCCTTAGTGTTACCCTTGATGCTGGAGTATTGGTATAAGCGGCAAGGAACGAAGTACGAAGAACGTCCTGCGATAAGGGACCATATCCAACAGGATATTCAGGGTATGGGTTGCTAGGATCCACTATCTCATGTGCACCATTGTCAATTCGTTGCCTATATAATCGCTGCGCTATATCAAACCGGATATTCTTCATCCGCTCAAAGGCCTTGGAATGATTTGCCCGATCTTTGCCCTCGAAGGCCGTTCCAAGCGTAAGAACGCTTATGCTAAAACTTCCGCTTGTTACCGGGCTGTATGATGAGTATGCTCCGTTCATATCGGCTCTGATTGTTTCGGTACGATTCCGAGCAAACACCCTGTTGGCTGTTAAATCAATTTTAAAGCCAGGGACCGGTTCAATTGTACTACGGAAACTTAAATTCTCCGTATGATTATAAAGGGTTGGTGTGTTAAAACTTGTATCGCGGGTTAACCATCCATTTTGTGCGGCCTTCCAGGCGAAGTCAGGATTCTGCATACCAAGTACAAATTCCCATCCTGGAGTATCAAATCCGTTATACCTATCCATACCCAGGAATTTTGAACCAGGCTTGAATCCCGGAAGGATTGTCCCGTTCGTTTCTGTATAAGCTACCGATAATGTTTTTACGCTCATCATTAACCTCACTGTACCCTCGGCAACAAAACGCAATGGGCTCATTTTTTCAGGAACTTTCCCTTCAACCACAACCCTGCAGTTCTTGTTCTCCTTATCGGCCTTTATGGTAAGACGCTGATCGTTCTTAATTTCAACAGCAACCTTTATTTCTTTCCCCTTTTCATCATACACCTTAACAGTTACCTTATCAGCCTTTAACTTGTGGGTTATAGACTTAGCAACATTCGGGCGCAAATTAATCCCCTCCTGCTCGTATTTTACAGTTCTGGTTTTTGGCGCAGCTCCTCGTGCCCGTTGATCAAATTGTTGATTTATACGTTTCAAAAATCCCGACTTGTTAAATAAGTTGGTCATATTTAACTGGCCATTTATCTGGATTGCATTTGAGTTCTGAATCTTATTCCCTAGGTCAAAAGTCGATGTATCAGATAATATTGATCCAGCCTCCCACCTGTAAGTTCCGGTATATCTTGCCGAAGTGGAGGTCCAATCCAACATAGGTATTTTATTCAAAGGCAAATTATATGTTAAGTTGAACTGGTGGTTATACAATGTATTACGACCTAACTTCAGAATATTTCGCCAAACAGAATCTCGCCAATGCTCATAGCTATCTCTATCGCGTCTCTTATCGACCATTCCGTCGGGCTCATCTATACGGGCCGTGTTACTCGCCGTAAAGTCCAACTTTAAGGATTGGGCAAGATCCCAGTTTAATGAGTAATTCCTATTCCACTGGAAATCCTTTGAATAGGTTGGGTTTATAATTTCGTTTGGATTATCGAGGTTTCTGGATTGTTGTTCAAAATAGCTCCGATCCAGATCGGTTCTAAACGATACCTGCGATGGGAATAAAGAAAAATTAAAATCTTTAATAATGCGCAAATACTTTGAATTAAGCCAACTAACATTCTTAAAAGGTGTAATGTACTTTGTCTGCTTGTTAAAATTATAGGTAAGAGCCCCCCGCACCGATCGCTGTATTTTATGATCGGTATTGACATTTCTGGAGTAGAGTTCACTATATGAATAACTCAATGCAAAATTTGAAATATTCCAGAAGTGAGGTTTTGCCGATTGTTTGTCTATCTTAACGTTGGTAAAGTTTATGCTCCGTCGTCGAGAATAATCCTGCACCAATCTTTTCAAAGAGTCCTGCTCGGAAAAGGATAATCCCTGCAGCGACTGCTTCATGGTAACATCAGGATCGAGTGGATTGTACTCAGGATTCGAAACAGATTCGCTAATTCCTGCATACATTGGAATTTTTACATTGGCCTTTTCTGGCAAAAACTTTCCAAGCTCTAACGAGGTACTTGCATCATATTCGTAATGATTATCAGTACTTCGCTCATTCGACTTTGAGTCGATTGAGCCAAAGCCTGGAGTATACATACTCCCGGCCACAGTAACCGTACCCAAATCGGCCAACTTGGCCGTTACCTGAGTGTTTGCAGCCCAGCCTCCATCATTGTCGTAATTTGCAAGGCGCAATTCGTTAAACCAAGCAATCACAGACTTTGCCATCCCGTCGTCTTCGGAATCCGAAGACTTAGCAGGGTTCCGAATACCAATCATAACAACCTTAACCTCACTTAAATTGGGGTTACCAACCACTTTCATGGTATTTGTTCCATCTGCCATTGAGTAAACCGTAGTCAGGGTTACCTTTGAGCCAGACTTCTTCATCTCGGAATTACGCGCCAACTTTACATCTACTAAATCATCTAAATTAATGTCTATTAAATTGTCGCGAGGCCAAACAATCTCTCTATCCGATTCTTTATTATTGTTGTAGTTCGACTTATACGGCGTTAACTTTAATGGCACTTCGTACTCGTAATAGTTATTGCTATAATCGCTACCCAATCGAATAAATGCAGTTACCTCATCATCATCCAAAGCATACCCTTCAATCATTTCGGCATGGATGTCCATTTTTAGGTACTTATAGTGTCGAACATCAACGTTAAGCGTCTTATACGCCGACTTAGCATCTCCATCGGCCAAATTTTCAACCTTATACTCCATAGACTGCTCATTGAGCTGAGTAACCTGCGACTGACTAGGATCTATAACTCGGTCAACGCCTGGAGGCAATACATAGTTAACTGGGGTACGCTTATTGTTCTCCTCGATATTTACTGTAGATATTGCGAAAGAGCTACTTGGCAAATCGGCCGAAGGCATCCCCTCCTGTCCTTCAACCAAACTGTAGTTGTACTTCCGCCATTCTCCCCTCACCAACTCAAGCGTTGCAAAACGAAGGATGGTGGTATCGGTAAATCCTTTCATGAACATTCTCATAAAACGGATGGATTTAAAATCCTCAATCGACCCAATCACATTCTCATACTCAGATATTGGAATTTTAAACTGATACCATTTTACGGCTTTATTCAGAATTTTATCCTTTTCCCCAGTAACCACATCGGTAATAAAGTTTTTACCAACTACCATATCCTCCGGACGAAGCGAAACCCGATACTGATAGTACGACTCGGTTTCATTCATTGTAATATCAGAACCCAGCTCCTCCACATCCGGAGTTGAATAGCTCTGGCTCGAAGTAGTAGAAGTGGCTATTGGCGAATTGTTTTCGGTATTGTTGAAATATTTATACCTATCAAGAATATCGGCTTTCTGTTGATCGAAATCACTGGAAAGGAAATACTTATAGTCATCACTCGAAGGATCGCTTTCGGTTTCGCTGATTACCTGCTCGTTGGTAACCCTATTGCGAATCTGGTTTATATAGGTCTGAAAAAACGATTGCTCATCGGGAACTCCATCCTTATCCAAATCCTCTCCCGATAAACCATCCAACCCAATATCCTGATACTTTCTCATCCCATCGCTCTCATTACTAAATCCAACTGGAAGGTATTGTTTGGTTGGCACTCTACCCCAAACAGTAGTATCAATCATCTCCATTTCCGAACTAGTAGGCATACCGCTTTCAAAGGACTTTCGTCCATCGCGCAATACATCCTCCGACACATTCCCAAGATTGATGTAAAAATCACCACCACTGCCAGTGGAATCGTATACGAAAGGATCCATCAACCAAAACTCAACGTACTCTACGTTAGAGGTTTCAAAATCGGTTGTGGATAGGTTGCGCATAATACCACCCCACCGATTGGCCGGATTCAATAATTTTCCGTTGGCATCAACATTATCCGAATCGTAGTTGTAGGGTCCACGCTCATCGGGATAAAAGGCCATGTTTAGCACTGTAATATTTGTAGGTTCACCCTCCGCGGCATCCCTGTTAGGAAAAATTTCCTTTTCATAGATTTCTCTAACCCAATGGCTTCCTTGGTATTTGTCGTTACTACGCATGTAACTAGGCGTATATTGGCCATTGCGCAAAAATAAAGTATTGATGTAATACCATGCCAGTCGTGCTCTGCTGTAACCGTAACTTAAATCATCGGAATACGACCCTTCAGGGAAAAGACCCGGTTGCCCCTGTGGTGTACTGGCTAATCGCCAATCGGACCACGAATGAATATCTATTGCGGTACTACTTCCTTCAAAATCATCAAGGTAGATCTTTCCGCCTGTTGCTTTGGCCGTTCCGGGTAAAAGTTGGGCAAACTCAGCGTCAATAGAAAGAGTCGACTTCTCCTTTGTCTCTATAAAAGGCAGAAAATCGACCATCTTTGTCAAAAATTTAGAATCGGTTTTAAACGAAGTGTTTAACCCCCAAATAGTGTTCGAAATTGCCTCGCTACCGTAACTAACCTTTTGCGTTAAAGGTCTTTCCGTTAAATTCATAATGGTAGCGCCAACATTAAAATTATCGGAAAAATTGTAATCGAAGTGAGTTCCCACCAACGATTTGGTCTGCATGCTATACAAAGCATTGCTCTCCACCGATACCGTAATAGTTGTACCAGACTCCAATATGCCCGCATCAGTAATGCGAATTGTTCCCAAGTTGTAATCAACGATATACTGGGTATCTTCAACCAACTTAACACCACCAGCTGTAACCACTACCGAGCCCTTAGGAATGTTCATGGCATTCAAATAAATTTCCGAACCACCAGAGGATTTGTAGGATCCGGACATGGTAAACTTATTCTTATTGGCTATTTGACGGGCCTTTGTTAAAGTAGAATCATACAGTTCCTGATAAATATAACGAGATGCGATACCGGTGTTTCCTATCTTAGAAGCCAAATCGCTTCCAAAAGGCTCCAAAACGGGGAAGATAATTTTACCACTCGCCGCATTTATTGTTACTCCATCAATAAAGTCATATACCCCATCGGATTGAGCATCTCCGTTTGAATTGATATTATCGAGATTAAGAACTCGAATAAGTGGTTTCTTGGCAATTGCACCTTCATCGATATAATTAACCGGAGTGGCTTTGGTGTTGGATTGATAAAGAACATCCAGAATAAAATCGTCCTTACTTACCTGGTAGGCATTCATGGAATAAATATTCTTCATCATTAAATCCCATGTCATCATTGATGGGGATAAGTTTGTGCCCTTTAGCAACTTTAGTACTAATGTTTGAGGAGCCGAAATACCATCGGTTGAAAATTCTCCAACCTTGTAGGTTATTCCATCCAAAGTATATTCATACGCAACAGCCAAAACCTCATCAGTTTTTAGCGCTGAACTCAACGAAATATATCCAAGAGTTGAATTCAAAGTATAGTCATTACTGGAGAGCTTCCGGGCATACTCAACTTTTTCATAATCTCTACTACCGCTAAATCCTAAGGATTCTAATGGCAAAAGCGTTGAATTAACCTTGGAGATATCCCTTATATCGGCATAGGTTGACGTCAAATTTGCATACAAATCGTTACTCGCATTGGCTGCAAATCCTGTGCCTGCTGAATGAACAAAATTTGGACATGAAAAATGACTAGGCTCACCCAAATCGGTAAATGCTACAATGTTTCGGGCATTATCGAAATTAACAGTATTATTGGTTACCCATACCTCAATTTTAGTAATGCTTATCCGAGAATTTATAACAGGCAGGTACATCAAGGCCTGATTGTAGCTATCTCTAAAGTAATGCGATAGAAAGAAATGCCTATTGGCATCGTACTCATCGGCTTTTATCTCAAAATCGTGCTCCTGAGCACCACCTTTCACCTGTATTACTTGAGTTTCGCCATTCTGCTTTGATAAAACGCTAGTAACGTTTAGCTTTCCAAACTTGAGCTGCGTTTTTACCCCAAACAAACTTTGGCTACCAGTAATCAATGTCCCTGGCAAGGGCAGCGAAACATTACCCGCTTCAATCCGCTGTATTATTTCATCCTCGTAGCCATTATACTCAACCTTTACATTATTTTCGAAGTCGAAGGTGGCCTCGGTGTTATAGTTCACCTCCATTTTGAGCTTATCGCCAATCTTACCGGCCACATTCATCTGTATTTTCGACTGAAAGTCGAAGGTTGTGTTCCGCCTTTGGTCCACAGCCACCTGTGGGTTTTCTGTTTTAGCACTTGTAATACCGAAAATCAGTTCAGCGCTACCCTGAGGTATTATTTCAATGGTATTATTTCCAAAAACTCTATCAAACGTTTCGGATTGCACCTGAATGCGGGGCAGTATTCCATCTCCCTTTCCTGTAGTTTCTCCGGTCTGTTTTTGCTTCCAGTAATCGCGCATGGCCTTCTCTATGCGGTACTGACGATATTCGTCGGCGCTCATCACCTTGGGCAATACAATATTGTACTGGCCAACTTTCTCGTATACAATGTACTGTTTTGTTAAAGGATCGTACTCAACAACTTCGGTTACGTTAGAGGGCTGAGATAAAAACAACGGCGATTGCTGAGAATCCGTTGAATAAGGAATCGGCAATGGTAACTTTGAGGTATCCTGAGTTTGGAGTACCTCCATTAAATTTGGACTAATACTCCACGCATCATTAGGCAGTAATAGTAACAAGGACAGAAATCCCCATTCTACCAGCAGAAATATATAAACTTTAAATAACCTCAACGTAACTATACCTTTCAAAAAAACTATAATCTTTTTAATGCTGACTTAATAAGCCCCTCTACAGGCAAATTTCCTTCCGATTTAATAATCTGGTCGAGAACTTTATCCGCAGCCGCTTTGGCAAAACCTAACATCACCAATGCAGATAACGCTTCTTGTCGTGTTGTATTGTTTACCGAGCTAATTATTTCTATTGATCCAGCATCAACCCCTGATATTTTATCCTTTAAATCAACAATAATGCGCTGCGCCGTTTTAAGCCCAATGCCTTTTACTTGCTTTATTATATTGATATTTTCGGTTGATATCGCCGCTTGAATTTCAGCCACCGAAAGCGACGAAAGAATTAATCGTGCGGTATTTGCGCCCACCCCCGACACGCTTATCAATAATCTAAAAATATCGCGTTCCTGAGTCGATGCAAATCCGTAAAAAAGATGAGCATCCTCCCTCACTACCTGGTGTAAAAATAGTTTCACCTCACCCTTGCCATCAATAGCCGAAAAAGTTTGAAGCGAAATGCTTACAAAATAGCCAATGCCATTGTTACCAACAACCGCATGTGTGGGAGATATACTCTCTAATTTTCCTACGATATACTCATACATAATTGGGCTGGATTTATTTCAACCTAATATTGATTCTGTTGTATGGTTTTGAATTCTAAATTTTCTCTGGATCAACCGATTTCAAAGGATTTGCCGTTAAATCTCTGTGCTGTTGTCTATTTTTAAACAAATCGACAGCCAGATAAAGCGACTGGCGGAAAGAGTTCGGATTGGCTTCGTTTTTACCAGCCAAATCGTACGCCGTCCCATGATCGGGAGATGTTCGGATTATTGGTAACCCCGACGTGAAGTTTACCCCTGTATCAAAGTTAATCACCTTGAATGGTGCAAGTCCTTGGTCGTGATACATTGCAAGAATTGCATCGAACTTCGTAAAACTGTCAGATCCGAAAAATCCATCAGAAGGATATGGTCCCATTGCCACAATACCTGCCTCGTTTGCCTGGTTTATTGCAGGAATAATAATATCTCGCTCCTCTAATCCAATTACACCTTGATCGCCGGCATGCGGGTTCAATCCCATCACAGCAATTCTTGGCCTACGAATCCCAAAATCCTCAATCATCGATTTGTTTAGCAGCTTTAACTTGGTAAGAATAGCCTCCTTGGTTATTAACGATGGGACTTGCGATAGTGGCACATGACCGGTAACTACACCAACTTTCATTGTTTCGCTAACAAGAAGCATCAGCACTTCCTTTTTATCAAATGCATTTGCTAGGTACTCGGTATGCCCAGGAAATTTAAAATCATTACTCTGGATATTGTACTTATTGATGGGGGCAGTCACAAGAACATCTATTTTCCCAGCCTTAATATCGGCAATTGCGGCTTGCAACGCAAGTAGCGATCCCTGACCTCCATACTCTGTAGATTTGCCTAACTCCACCCTCACATTATCGTCCATACAGTTGATAATGTATGCTTTTCTAGTAGTAGCCTCATCGGCATCCTTTATCTGAGCAAATGAGAAGTGCTCAACGTTCAACGCCTTGCGATGGTATGCAGCAACCTTGGGTGATCCATACACAATTGGAGTGCACATCTCCTCTACCCTTGTATCCATAAGGGTTTTTATAATTACCTCGTAGCCAATTCCATTTATATCGCCTTGGGTAATACCTACCCGAATTCTTTCTTCGCTCATGATAATCCGTTCAGATTAGTTGGGTTAAATGTACAAAAGTAAAAAAAAGAGGGTAACTAATCTGTTCCCTCTACTATTTTCTTTCAGAAGTTTTTAAGGTTAGAATAATGAAGACTGGATTTTAGCCATTTTACATCACTCCCCATTTCGACAAATATCCAAAATGCCAAAGCAGAAATAAACTTGCAAGGATTACGAGCACGACAATAATTATGGGAACCCAAGGATTTCTCTTCTCCTTGAACGGATCTATTAGGTTTTGCTTTGAATTTTTTGGGAGACTTGCAAGATGTGTTAAAGTATTCCCAAATGCAATGTTTATAGTTGCTTTAGCGTTTATTGCCCAGCCATTCGCGTCGAGAACTGGGGCTAAATTCCTTTTTCGCAACTTTAACCATGCAATAATCATGGATGGACCAGAAATGGCCAGAATTATTCCCAATAAAGCGATTGGCATTTTCCACCACGCAAGGGATAGCAAGCCACCAACAACATCGGCAAGTATGGCCCCAATAGCTCCAATAGCCATACCAATTGCGGCAAAGATCCCGGCAAATTTGGCAATGTCGAAAGGCGCAGGCTTTGCCTGCTCTACAGGTGCTGCTGCTGGCACAGATTTAACGGCACTGCTTATACCGCTATCAACCTTTGCCGTGGTCTTCTCTATTCGCGTATTTGCAACACTTTGTACCTCCTGCTCTTTTGTACTGGCAACCTTTTCGATTTGCCTTGATATAAATCGGGATATTTTCCGGTATGGCGACCAAAATGCCTGCCTAATACTAATTGGATTATCGATAATCTTAATAATTGTTGCATCCCAATCCTGACCCTTTCTATCATAGTAAACCGCATTGCGACCCACAACCAAATTGTCCACATCGCCATCGGTTAGCGCGGCCACAATGGTAATCCGTTCGTTTTTAACTTTCGAGAAGCAATCGCAGTAAACCAAACAAATTCCGCTAGAACCAGCCATCGCAATATGCTTAGGCATATCGCTTACCTTTATGCACAAATCGCAGCTACGCTGATCAAAATATAAACTCCCCGATTGGAAAATTGCTTTACGGTTCGGAGAGTAAAAATCCGAAAATGTTACAAAGTTATTGAGTAGTGTATATAAATCTCTGTAGTACCGAACAAGTTTATCAACCAAAAAAATGCTATTGGCCTCGCTCTCCAACTCCTTGTCCTTTACAATTAAACCGCATAATAAGTCCTTTATGTTGCTTGCCAATATCTGGCGGATTACATTTATTCCCAGCGAATCTACATTGCCCCCAGATTTCTCCGCCATCCACTTGCCATACACGTTGAGTCGATTCGTTACATTACGCCACTCTTCCTCTGCAAGATCAACTTTTTTTGTATTCTCAAATACAATATCGAAGAATTTCAACAATTTTTGCTTCCACATCGGATTTATTCCTGCATGGACTGATAAAGGTTTTTGTGCCTCTATTTTTGCCAAAGGAAATGCAGCAATCTCGTCTATACAAGTGGATAAATCTTTGGCATTGATTTGCTCAATCCTTGCGTTCAGAGAATTAAGCATTTCGGCAGAGGATGGATCAAACTCCACCATTCTACACCTCAAAAAATAATCGTCAATCTTAAGTTTAAGCGCTTCATAAAGTTCAAAAGCCTCCTGAGTAAATGCTCCAAATGGTAATATTTCGGAGGAATTCGTCTCCGCGTGTGAATACCACAGTGAATAATCTTCGCAATCCTTAAAAAACGATTCCACAATTTCAAGCGAAACCCCATCTTTACCGCTTCTGTCTATTACAGAGCCATTACATTGCATAATGTTCCTTATGCATGAAATAATCTCTGGGTCTTCAGTTGAGCCCTCGGTTATGATTCCATCACCATTAAATTTTGTTTGGGCAAAAATTGCCAGTGTATCGGATGTGTCCTCAACAGTCAACAATGATTCTTGAGGCTTGCTTAGATTTGCTAAAATTTGTTTTGATGAAGCCAACAATTTCGCTCCCAACTCATTACTATCGTTAATAGAGGTTAATGGTAATGCTGTTTTCCGCTGAACCAACTCATCGGGATTCTTAATGATTGATGTTAGCCACTTAGTGGCTGCTATGATTTCAGGAACTCTTATTTTGCCATCACCATCAGTATCAATCAACTCTAAAGTCTTAGAATCAATCTCTAACCCATGAACAGGACTGCTTAATGCTGTCCACAACTTCTGATCCAACGCTTCAAGGGCCAGTAAATCGTTTCCTGATTCCAGATTAACTCTACTAACACCCCCTATCCTAGAGAATTGCCAAATGTGCTTATTTATTTCCATGCTCTCAACCATTGTTTAAATTAATAAATTTAAGAAAACAATCTAACATACCCAGAGATCAGACCGAAATAATTAACATCTTTATCCGATTCTGATAAACCATCACAACAATTTTTCAAATAATTTGTAATTACACCAACGAGACTAGCAAGCACTACGAACCGAATATGTTTAAATTATTTGATACTTTTGCATACCAAAACGAATAAAATGGACTTGAATCAATTATATACAAAAGCATTAAATCTTGAACCTCTAACCTTAGACGAAGGTATGTTTCTGTACAAAAATGCTCCTACCCACGATTTAATTTTTATTGGGGGCGAACTTCGCATGAAACATGTTCCAACCAATAAGGTAACCTGGCAAATAGATAGGAATGTTAATATTACTAATGTTTGTGTATCGGGCTGTAAGTTCTGCAATTTTCACTGTAACATAAGTTCGGACAGTGCATATATAACCTCTATTGCTGAATATAAACTTAAGGTTGAAGAGTTGGAACGATACGGCGGAGACCAGCTCCTACTACAAGGAGGGCTTCATCCGAAATTAGGGTTAGAATACTACTGTAGCCTGTTCAGGGAACTCAAAGAAATGTTTCCTAACATCAAGTTGCATGCATTGGGCCCTCCCGAAGTGGCATTTATTGCTCGTAAGGAACGTATGAACTATTGCGCAGTACTTGAAGCACTTATTGAAGCTGGCCTCGATAGTTTGCCAGGTGCTGGCGCCGAAATTTTAGTCGATAGAGTTAGAAAGTCCATATCCCCAGGAAAACCCGACAGTCAGGCTTGGCTTGATGTTATGCACGAAGCGCATAAACTTGGAATGATTACATCGGCAACCATGATGATTGGTCATATTGAAACCATGGAGGAGCGACTGGAGCACTTAATCAAACTCCGCGACTTACAAGCAAGAAAACCCTCCGCTGTGCCCGGTTTCCTCAACTTTATAGTATGGACTTTTCAGGATAAAGGAACAGCGCTGGAAGATGAAGGAGTTGTTAGCAATGTAAACGCCGAGGAGTATATCAGAACCATTGCAATATGCCGAATTATGCTCAATAATATCAAGAATATTCAAGCATCGTGGTTAACCGTGGGAATTGAAACCGCACAGGTTTGTTTGCATGCAGGCGCAAATGATTTTGGATCGATAATGATTGAAGAGAACGTAGTTTCCTCGGCCGGCGCAAAGCATAGAACCGATGCATATGGAATTCAAAAGGCAATTGTTGATGCTGGTTTTGAACCACAGCTCCGCAATCAGCGTTACGAGTACATCGTACTTCCCGATTGCGAATTTAGCAAGATATACTCCGTTGAAGAGCTAAAAAACAATCACAATACTTCGGATGTACAATAACAAAATTCCGAGTTAAAGCTCGGAATTTTAGTAGGAACCATTAAGGATCTACTTTTAATAATCAATTATGACGGATTGATATTAATTCAGACTCTAGACCTCTCAAACACAAGATACTAGAATATAATTTGTTATTTCGACTTTAGCAATTGTTTTTCAATAATCTCCTTAAACATCTTCTTTGTTTCCTCTGGTGTTCTAGCTATTCCTGATGTTATAAAAGGTTTGCCATCCTTAGGAAAAAACAGAAATGTAGGAATACTTTGAATTCCTATTTCTGCGGATATTTGCTGCTCCTTTTGGGTATCAACCTTATAAACATAAATCTTACCAGCGTACTCTTTTGCCAACTCATCGAGAATTGGAGACGCTATTCGGCAAGGGCCACACCAACTTGCCCAGAAGTCAACAATAGCAGGCTTATCACCAAGGTACTTCATGTTTTCTTCGCCCTTTGTATAATCCATAATTTTGGAAAGGAACTGCTCACGGGTTATGCTTATGGCCTCGCCTGCCTTTGCCTCTGCCCCTGGTTTTGCAGAAACAACAGGTTGTCCTTCAACTTTTTTGGAGGCCGGACTATTTCCATTGCAGGCCTCTAACGATATACCCATCAGTAAAAACAGAGGAAGAGCTAAAATAAGTTTTTTCATATCTGTCGATTTATAGTTTTTACTTTTTAAAATATCACCGAACCAAAGGTGCTATGACCGTGGCACGGTGATAACCCTAAAACCTACGATAATTACTTTTCGGTTTTATACTGAAAAGCCCCGTATCCACAAAAATTCACGCAACGTCCACATTCCAAACAATTTGCCTTGTCTATTTCTGGTGCAGAATTCCAACTTTTCTGCTTAATTGCTCCAGTTGGGCAATAATTTACAACAGGGCATGGATGATTCTGTGGACATCTCGCTTCTTCAACAACAATAGTATGCATAAAGTTCAATATGTTTTTGTTTGATGATGCAAAGGTAATACATATTAATATATCTACATATTAATTTTTGTTGATTTTTATCAATTAAAAATAAAAAAGGGGAGAAAACTCCCCTCCATCATTAAAGTAACTATTCGTTAGTTTGCTCCCCGTAATCTTATTTGGTATGATTTTCCATTATGCGTAACTGTTGCATTGTTATCGCAATCACCATTACCATAATCAAGGATTGCAGAATCGCCATTAACCGTCATTTCGATGGTACCTTCAACAATCCAACGGCAAGTCATTTGATACATCAACGCGTTGGTGATTTGATGTGTATAGGTATACCCATTGCGATTCACTCCTGTATCGGTTCCTTCAACGGTATAAACATCATCCCAAATATAGTAAGGAGTACTATAACCATCAGCCCAAGTACGTGTTCTCTCAGAGTTTCGAGTATAGGTTGTTCCATCGGTAAATGTTATTTTTCCGTTCTGTAGGGTAACAGAATACTGATATTCAGAGGTTTTTACGATTCTTTTTTGACCTTCGATTTGATTCCCATTTATGTTGAAGTTGACAAATGAAACCTGTCTTTCAAACGTTGCCTGCAATGGTGATCCCAATGTACGAATAACAATTTGACCATTTTTAACCCTTTCGTAACGCGAGTTTCCGTTCACATAATCCACATAAGTAATAGTATCTACTCTCCAATCGCCCTCCCATGCAGTTTTGCGAGTGCGTGTTCCCTGACCCTCTACACTAAACAATGCATAATCGGCAGATTTAGAATCAGAAATCATAGTTAAATCATCTACTTCCGTTTGAACATCATCCAAATAGGCACTTGCATCATCGTCTTGCTCTAGAGTACTAGCCATTGTGTCTGTGTTATCATCCTTCTCACATGATGTAAAACTGATTGCTGCCATCATCATTAGGCCTGTTGCAATAATTAAACTTGTACGTTTCATAGCTTTAAAATTTTAAGTTAAACATTGGTTTATTTATTTTTCTCTTTAAGAATTATCATCTTACCTGTTGTTGTCCATTCAAAATCCATAGGAATACAAACCATCTGAAGCGCTTCGTCCAAATTTCTGTTACTGAAATACCCTGTGTAGTACCTATTAGTATCACCATCAATAAACACATCCACATCGAATTGTCTTTCTATCTCCTCAATAACAGCATTAATAGATGTGTTGTTGAAATAAAAATCACCTTTAGTCCAAGCAACCTTCTGCTCTCCATTGCTTGTCTGAACTGACTTTTCCATAGCATATCCCATTGTTTTGGTTTCTAATCCCTTTGTTAGTAGAACTTCCATTTTACTTTCGATGGCAACAACCTTAACTTTACCCTCAATGCATCGCACTGCGGTTAATCCTTTGCGCGAATAAACATTGAATATCGTTCCCAGCACCGATACTTGAGCATTATGGGTTTTAACCCTAAACTTGCTTCCTTTCTTTACCTTAAACACTGCCTCACCGCTCAACTCCACATCGCGCTGTAAAAGCCAACGATTCTTGTTATAAATCAACCTAGTGTCGGCATTCAAAATAACTTCACTGCTATCGGGTAAAAAATGAACCAACTGATATCCTCTAGGAACAAGAACTTCAACATTTCCAAAACCAAAAAGCACCGTATAAAATGCAAGACCAATCACTAGAATAACCGATGCTGCAATGCTTAACAACTGTCGGTTAATTGAAACAACTCTAGGATTCTCGTCAAAGTTCATCTCGTTAAAAATTGCTTGCCACACTTGCTCCTTCGATTTCCCGTCTGGAACTTTGTATGACTCTACAAGTTTCCCGAAAGCATCACTGCTGCCTTTCCCTTCATTTTTATACAATCCCCGACAACGCATTTCGATTGCTTTTACTACTTATACAACCAAGTAGTAAAACTCCCTACCAAATCGTTAGAAATTTTTAAACTAAAAATGTGATTGTCTTTTAGCCAAAAAAGGCTTTAGAAAAGTTAATACGAGTAGGATAGCGTATCAGTCATTTACGCCTAAAACTTAATGTTAAGAAAAAACGTTGGGGTAAAGCCCAAACCATAGTTTTCAGTATAAACAATAACAGGATTTCCCTGCTGATAATCCTGCACTGGCGTGTCGGATAGCGAGTATGGTTTAGAAAGGATATTTTCCCGGTTGTAGAGATTAAAACCTTTTACTCCTAACTGAATTTCTGTGTTAGCAATTTCTTGAGTGTAAGTTATGCCCGCATCTAGTCTATGGTAAGGAATCAGTCGTTCGGAATTTTTTTCATAATCCGGAGAGAGCTGCAAAGTAGACGTTAGTAGCAACTCATCCCAAGGCTTCGGCGAACCATAAATCCAACTAAAAGTAAATCGCCATTTGCTCAAAGTATACGCCCCTGCTATTTTAAATTCATGCAGATGATCATCTAATGCAAAGTATTTATCTCCTCCGTTCAAGGTTGCCGACTGATTGTATGCTCTACTTAATGAATATGCAGCCCAGCACTCAATATTTCTCCACTTCTTTTTTACAAGAACATCAACACCCCAAATCCTACTATCAATCGAGTATGACTTTGATATTAAACTAATCCTTGTTGTATTGGTTCTTTTTATGACATTTTGCACATAAGTTATCCCTTCGGTATTTTTGGCATAACCCTCCAAATCAATTAAAAAACCTGACAGGAGTTTCCATGTAAAACCAGCCACCAAGTGCTTGGATTTTACAACAGGAAATTTAATGCCATCGGAGGCAACCCACACATTCCTGTAACTGCTTCCTGTCTGTACAACTCTATTTACAAACTGGTTATAAAGACCTGCCGAAAGTTTTAATGATAAATTATCTGTCGGACGATAAACTAACTGAAATCTAGGCTCAAAGTATACTTTTGAGGTTAAGTTATGATGGGTTACCCTTAGCCCAAGAGTAAATGCCTCGATTCTTCCATACGATAATGTATTTTGCAACCATCCTGTAAGCGTTTCAGAATAGGAATCGTTAATCTTGGTTGTATCAATTGACATTGCACCATTGGCTGCCTGTATGTATGATTCAAATGAATTAATATCTACAATATTCCCACTAAAGCCTCCCTCTACAGTATTATTTTTGCCAAGTTTTAACTGCCCATAAAGATTAAAACTAATATCTGATAACTTATTGTCGATTTTATAATCCTTTAAAATAGTATCGCGAACTGAAGATGCCTGTCTTTTCCTGAGCGTACTATCGGAATGATTGTAAAACAAGCTGTAATCCGAAGTTCCAATCGTAAGCTTGTGATAAAAATTTGCACCCCATTGTCTGGACCAGCGCAATCCAACTCCCTGATTTCCCCAATGCGAATCTTCCACAACATACGGACTTTCCTCTATTTGTGAATAGTCTAACCTGTCGGTTCCGCGGTAAGCGCTCAACGAAATATTGTCCTTACTGGTAGGCCTAAAATTAATTTTGCCATTGGCATCGTAGTAGAAAAACTTCGGTAACGACGCATCGGATGAAAAAGCACCAACCTTTAACCTTGCCAATTGCAAATCGGAACGAGCACTTTCGAATAAGTTGTAGTAAAGATCGGAACGATAATAATCGGTGAACGATCGGCGAGCAGCCAGAACAAAAGTTACTTTTTTACCAATTGGCCCCTCCATTGCGACATCGGCCGAGAGTTGATCGCCCCCCGCATCAACCAAAAAACTTTTCTCATTACCGGTTTTCCCTGTTATTTCAACCACAGACGAAGCCCGCTCTCCCCATCGAGCATCGAAACCTCCTCGTATTACGCGAATGTCCTTTATTGCTTTACTATTAAAACTTGTAAATGCTCCAAAAAAATGATCGATATGATAAATTGTAAAACCATCGTAAGTAAATAAATTCTGATCTGATGGTGAATGCCGAATAATAAGGCCAGAAAGTGATTCGGTTGTAGCATCTATTCCCGGAAGCATTTGAAGCGGGGCAACTACATCAATACCCGAAAAGGTTGGTATTTGGTCAACTTTGCTTGAGTTCCAAACGAACTCTCCCGGTCTGTTACCAACCGATAAAAATTCAGGCAACTCTTTCACCACTTGAACATCCGAAAGCACAATACTTTTTCTATCCAACTCTACAACTACAGGCGATTCATTAATATCGAGTCTGGCAACCTTCATCTCAATTGGTTCAAAACCAATATAGCTAACACTTATTCTGATGGAGTCCCCTTTATTTTCCTGAATCGAAAAGAAACCATCGGTATTTGTAACTGTTCCGACTCGCTTCCCCTCCACCTTTACCGTTGCATAGGGAAGCGACTCGCCAGACGCCTTATCGCGTACAATTCCCATTACTTTTTGGGACTTTTCCAAAGCAATCCTAGAGGGATCAATCTTTTTTATAATAAAAACATCATTTATTTTGATGACCTCTAAGTCTGTATTACTAAGAAGTTTCTTTAATACAACATCCGCCGATGCTCTTTTAAAACTAGCATTAATAGTAACTCCAAGAACGGAAGCGTTGTCGTAGGCAATCTTAACACCATACTTCTTGCTAATCAAATCGAGCGATTCAATTAAAGGAGCGTTCTCAAATTTTTCAGTAACGCTTACCTGTGCAAAAACACTAAAACTCGTCGCTGTGAAAAAAAACACAAGCAACAATTTGGCAATTCGATACTTAAAGAATATTAGCCCTGAACAACGCATGGAGATTAAAGCTGTGTACTCAATAGTACTACAATTTAACTATAATTTACCCTAATTTTTTAGCTTAACAACGGTTGAATCGGCATTGAACTGATAGCTAAACCCCATGGGCAATGCAACTAGATTCAACGCTTCTATTAGGCTATCGTTACGAAAAAAACCAGTGTAGGTTCTATCGTTAAGGTCAACACCATCAGTTTGAATTGTGATATTAAATTGGCGCTCCAACTCCTTAAAAACATCTGATAGCTTAGCCCTATCGAAGTAAAACTCACCTCTAGTCCACGCGGGAGTGGCTATAGAGTCAACCTTGGCATTTTCAACTTTTAATTGTTTATTTTCTAACTCTAAAGATTTTCCTTTATCTAACTGGACTTTTTTGTTATTGGGGATGCTTACATTAACTGTTCCTTGATAGCAAACAACGCTATAATTTTGGTTTCGGGTATTTACATTAAACTCAGTACCAACAACCTCAACAACCCTATTCTTAGAATCGGTAACAGTAAACCTATCGCCAGGATTTACCTTAAAAAAGGCCTCTCCCTCCAAATTAATTTTTCGTCCCACCAAATTGAAGAACTTTGGATATTTAACCTTAGAGTCTGCATTAAGTTTAATCTGTGAACCATCGGGCAATAAAACATCAGAGACATAACCTTTAGGGCAATACTGCTCAATGGAAGAAAACCGTGCATAGCCCCATCCAGCAACAATAAAAATCAACACCGAAGCTGCAACTGCAAGCCAAAACTTTGCATTAAAAAGTTTTACAACTTTCGCCTGATTTTCCCGTTCAACCACCGATTGCATAATCAAATTCCAGGCATCCTCCTTGGAGCATGACGAAGGCGGTACTGTCATTCCCTTCATTGCTGAATGGATATGCTCCAATTCCTGCTGATTCAATTCATCATTATATTTTTCGTCCGGAGTCATACCTTATATTTAAATTTTTCCCTTAGTACCCGAAGCGCTTCTGACATTCTTTTCTCTATGGCTTTAACGCTTAACCCAAGTCTATCGGCAATTTCGGCATAGGAAAGTCCCTCAATCCTATTCATCAAAAAAACCTCACGCGAACCATCCGGAATAGAAGCAAGTGCTTGCTGAAGTTGAATGCTGAGTTCCTGCATCCGAACTTCAGAATCGGCAGATTCGCTTGGGCTTTCAGCAGAATTCTCACGCTGAAAGTTATATGTTACCTTTAAATGCTTATAATGGTTTTTGATGATATTGCCTGCAATGGTGTATAACAATGATTTCACGGTTTCAGTTCTAACGCTATCCCTCATGCTCCAAAGTTTGAGGAAGGATTCCTGAACAATATCATCGGCCAAATCGACATTCCCCGTTTTAAAGTAGGCAAAACTCCGAATACTCTCGTAGTATAAATCGAATATCGATCTAAACCACGATATCTCTTCGGCGGTATATTTGCCTGGAGGAAGTGTCATTAATTTAACGTTTGATATACAAACGTAAAAAAAAAAAAGGAAAGAGATATCAAATTAAACGATTGAGTTAAAGTTGCTCGATACAAAAAAGACGCTCAACGGAGCGTCTTCTTCTAGTTATAAGTCAAATTATAGTTTGCGTTTTACTTCCACTTGTTGGAATCCTTCAATAATATCGCCAACCTTTATGTCGTTAAAGTTATTGATGTTCAATCCGCACTCAAATCCATTGGCTACCTCCTTAACATCGTCCTTGAAACGTTTTAGAGAACCAAGATCGCCAGTGTAAACCACAATACCATCGCGGATTAAGCGCACCTTGTTGTTTCTAATAATTTTACCTTCACGAACAATACATCCGGCAACAGACCCCACCTTGGTGATCTTGAATACATCAAGAACCTCTGCTGTTCCAGTAATCTCCTCCTTAATTTCAGGCGAAAGCATTCCTTCCATAGCATCCTTAATCTCATTGGTTGCATCGTAGATGATTGAGTATAGACGAATATCGATTTCCTCTTTCTCTGCCAACTTACGAGCACTCACCGAAGGACGTACCTGGAATCCAATAACAATTGCGTTGGATGCTGCGGCCAATAGAATATCCGACTCAGAAATCTGACCAACGGCTTTGTGAATAACGTTTACCTGAATTTGAGGTGTTGAAAGTTTAATTAATGCATCGGACAATGCCTCGATTGAACCATCCACGTCTCCTTTTACAACAATATTCAATTCCTGGAAGTTGCCAATTGCAATACGGCGGCCAATTTCATCAAGGGTAATGTGTTTCTTCGTCTTAAGCCCCTGCATGCGCTGCAACTGCTCACGTTTGTTCGCAATTTCCTTAGCCTCCTTGTCGGTTTCCATTACGTTGAAATAGTCTCCAGCCTGTGGAGCGCCATTCAAACCAATAACCTGAACAGGAGATGCTGGTCCTGCTTCCTGAATACGGGTTCCTCGTTCATTAAACATAGCCTTAACGTGGCCAGAGTATATCCCCGCCAACATAATATCTCCCTGACGAAGAGTTCCTGACTCAACAAGAACAGTTGCTACATAGCCTCTACCCTTATCTAAAGCAGATTCAACTACCGCACCCTGTGCTCGTTTATCGGGGTTGGCTTTTAAATCGAGCATTTCGGCCTCAAGCAAAACTTTCTCGAGTAGTTTGTCAATATTTAAACCTTTTTTGGCAGATATTTCCTGACATTGATATTTTCCGCCCCAATCCTCAACCAAGTAGTTCATATTGGCCAGTTCGCCTTTAATCTTCTCGGCATCAGCAGAAGGTTTATCTATTTTATTAATTGCAAATATTATGGGAACACCCGCAGCGCTAGCATGGTTTATGGCCTCAATGGTTTGGGGCATCACGGCATCATCGGCAGCAACCACAATAATTGCAATATCGGTTAACTTCGCTCCGCGGGCACGCATAGCGGTAAAAGCCTCGTGACCAGGGGTATCTAGGAATGTAATTTTTCGACCATCATCCAGAATAACTCCATAAGCTCCAATGTGCTGTGTAATACCACCTGCCTCGCCAGCAATTACGTTAGCATGACGAATGTAGTCCAATAACGATGTTTTACCATGATCCACATGTCCCATCACGGTTACAATTGGCGAACGGGGTTTCAACTTATCGGGAGTGTCCTCTGCTTCTGTACTTATTGCCTCCTGCAGTTCAACGCTAACAAATTCAACCTGATAGCCAAACTCATCGGCAACCAATGCCATGGTTTCTGCATCGAGACGTTGATTGATAGACACCATCAAGCCCAAGTTCATGCATACCTCAATAACATCTGTAACGGCCACATCCATCATGGTTGCAAGTTCGTTTACCGAAACAAACTCAGTAACCTTAAGAATCTTCATTTCCTGCTCGAGGCGTTCATTCTCCTGCTGCTGGCGGGCATTTAACAACTCACGTTTTTCCTTGCGATACTTCGATCCTTTAGTTTTTCCTTTTGAGGTAAGTCGTGCAAGAGTTTCCTTTATTTGACGTTGTACGGCTTCCTCGTCAACCTCCTGCTTTATTGGTTTTTTCTTCTTATTATTACCTTTTTGCTTTTGAGAAGGATCAGCTTTCTTTAATTGAGGAGGTGATTGCTTTTGATCGCGTTGACCTGCCTCTGGAACCTGAACCTTAGCATTTTCCTTCTTAATTCTTTTTCTCTTCTTCTTCTTATTCCTATCGCCACCCGCATTGTTATTATCGGAAGATGAGGCAACAGGCTGTGGCTTTTTCTTGGGCTCAAAGGCACTTAAGTCTATTTTTCCTTTGATTGTTGGGCCTGTAAGTTTCTCTACCTCCGAACGATAAATTTCCTCTGCAGGTTCCACGGAAGTAGTTTCAACCTCGGTTGATTCAACCTTATCATCCACAACAGAGGGAGCCGGAGTCTCAACCTTTTTCTCTTGGCGTGGCTCATGTGGCTTCGGTTTTTCGTGAGGCTTTACAGCGGGACGGGTCGGCTTCTGAACGGTATCAAGATCAATCTTGCCAAGAACCTTTGGTTGTTCAACCTGAACCTTAGGAGTATCTATATGCTCAACAGGGGCGGCTTTATGCTCCTTGTGAACTTTGTGTTTATCTTCCTTCGGAGGTTGTTGCGGTTGAACCTTTGGCTTCTCGGCTTCCTTGTGCTCCTCTTTTTTCTTCTCAGCGGGAGGGGTAGAATGAGTTTTCTTAGGAGATAGTGCATCCAAATCTATCTTACCTTTTAGCTTTAGGTCAATTTTTGGCCTATCAGCATCGTCTCTATCTGGCGATTTTGAATGTTCTATCGTAGTAGTTTTAATGATGACCTCATCATCTGGTGTATCAAGATCTGAATCATCCTCAACGTCTTTTTCTACATCATCAATAGAAATTGACTCCTTCTTTTCCCTTAAGGTTTTAAGGCTTACTTTTTGCGATTCAATTTTAAGGTTAACCTCTGAGCCAAACTCTTTCGAAAGTAACCCGATCAAATCTTGATCGATCTTTGCATTCGGATCGTTTGAAACATTGTGTCCTTTTTTGTGGAGAAATTCTACTAAGGTTGATACTCCTACGTTGAATTCTCTGGCTAACTTACTAAGCCTTGTTAGTTTATCATTTGTCATACAGGCTTTCCCCGTTGATGGTTATAAAATATTATGCAAATCTATACGAATACCGATACTATTCAAACTCTGATTTCAATATTCTGATAATTTCTTTTACAGTTTCCTCCTCTAAATCGGTACGCTTAACCAGTTCTTTGAAAGGAATCTCAATCACGCTCTTAGCTGTATCGCAACCTATACCCTTTAATGTATCGATAATCCAGCTATCAATTTCATCAACAAATTCATCCAGATTAACATCCTCCTCATCCTCATTTTCAGTTTCGCGGTAAACATCAATCTCGTATCCCGTCAATTGACTGGCCAACTTGATATTGTAACCACCCTTTCCAATTGCTAGTGAAACCTCATTGGGTTTAAGGTAAACCTCGGCCCGCTTCCCTGGCTCATCAATTTTTATTGATGTGATTTTTGCAGGGCTTAAAGCGCGCTGAATGTAAAGCTGAGTATTATTTGTGTAGTTAATTACATCGATGTTCTCGTTACGTAGTTCACGAACAATTCCATGAATACGGCTTCCCTTCATACCAACGCATGCTCCAACTGGGTCAATTCGCTCATCGTACGATTCAACGGCCACCTTGGCGCGTTCACCAGGAATACGAACTATTTTCTTAATGGTGATTAGTCCATCGAATATTTCGGGAACTTCAAGTTCAAAGAGTCTTTCCAAAAAGGCATTCGCCACACGCGAAAGGATAATTTGGGGTGAATTGTTTTTCATCTCAACTTTGAAAACAACAGCCCTGATGCTATCGCCCTTACGGTAAAAATCCGATGCAATTTGCTCGGTTTTTGGGAGAACCAACTCATTGTTCTCATCGTCGAGAACAAGAATTTCCTTTTTCCAAACTTGGTAAACCTCACCGGTAATAATCTCACCAATTCTATCCTTATATTTATTGTAAAGGTTATTCTTTTCCAACTCCATAATTCGGGAGGTTAAATTCTGGCGCAATGCCAAGATGGCCCTACGGCCAAACTCCGATAATTTAACTTCCGCGGTTACCTCTTCGCCAACCTCGTAGTCCTCATCTATTTTACGAGCCTGAGTAAGAGAAATCTGACGATTTGGATCTTCAAAATCAGCATCCTCAACCACCTCGCGATTACGCCATATTTCAAAGTCTCCTTTATCTATATTGATAATAATGTCGAAATTATCGTCGGAACCGTAAAGTTTGATCAGCATATTACGGAAAACATCTTCCAATACGCTCATCATGGTTGGCCTGTCGATACTCTTTAGTTCTTTGAACTCTGAAAAAGTGTCGATTAGATTTAGATTTTCCATTGTATAATATTTTGAACTTTTATCTATTTAAATGAAATTACCTCTTTGGTTGTTTTAACGTCACCATAAGCGAGCGTTTCCACCTGTTCGATGTTTTGCTTCGCTTTTTTACCCTCTACAGCAACCTTTTTGGTGTAAGTAACGGTGAAATCCTTATCGGTTGCAGCAGTGATAACGCCTTTCAACTTTTCACCATTTTTTTTGAGAACCTCTACCTCTCGACCAATATTCTTAACATATTGACGAACTATTTTTAAGGGCTGGCCAATTCCCGCAGAAGCAACCTCCAGTTCAAAATCCTCCTCTTCGCGGTTAAGGCTCGATTCTACCAAACGACTAATTGCAACGCAAGCATCAATCCCCACACCCTTATCTCCATCGATAGTGATCAGAATGCAATTAGATGCACTGATGCTGATTTCAACAAGGAAAAGATTTTCCTCCTCAAGTCTTGGTCGCACAATCGATTCAACAATCTCCTTCTTAATCATTTCACTTATGTTTAACAAAACAGGGGACACTGTCCCCTGCACCATATAGCTGCTTAAAACTTTTGCAAAAATACATCAATAAATCAACAAAACAAAACATTTCGTTGAAAATATGCTATTTAGGAATATTATTTTGAAAGGAACTATTCTTGACAAAGCACCCAGAATCATCAATAGTATTACTCTTCAGAATAGTCTGCATAATTACAATAATCCACCAATAATTTAGAGCGATTTCTTACCTTCGTTCCAGATTATACAAATTCAGCCATGAACAGAATAGACCGACTCTCTGCCATAATTACCTTTCTTCAATCGCGCAGCCTAGTCACAGCTCAACAAATTGCCGATAGATTTGAAATTAGCCTACGAACTGTTTACCGCGATATTAATGCGCTTATGGAATCGGGGATTCCAATTGCAGGCGAGGCTGGCAGGGGCTACTCTATTGAAACAGGCTACCACCTACCACCAATTATGTTCACCCGCGAGGAGGCTGCCGCAATGATTACCACGGGAAAAATGGCCGAGAAATTTACCGACATATCACTAAATCAGAACTACAACTCAGCGCTAGAGAAAGTAAAAGCCGTTATGCGTTTCAGCGATAAAGAGTTCATGGAAAAACTCGACAAACAAATACTGGTTATTTACCCAAACTCCCAGAAGGAGGAGTTTCCGAACTGTTTTATAGCTCCAATTCAAAAAGCATTGGCCCAAAACAATGTAATTACCCTAAACTACTTATCTAATTCAAAAAATGAGACCACAAAGCGAGAGATTGAACCTGTGGGTATTTGTTTTTATGGTGGGAAATGGCACTTGCTGGCGTTCTGCAGACTACGCAAGGATTATCGCGATTTTAGGGTTGATAGAATTAAAAATCTAAACATAAACACCGAAGTATTTCAGAGCAATCACCCTCCTATTAATAAACTTATTGAGCATTTTACCGAAAGTTCTAACAACATACGAGTAACGCTTCGCTTTCCAAAATTCCTTTACAAAAAAATCTCTGATTATAAATATTACTATGGATTTACAACCGAAACTATTGAAGAGCATTCATTTACAATGACATTCCTAATGGATTCACTAGAATGGATTGAGTACTGGCTATTATCGCTTGGTAAAAATGTTGAAATTATAGAGCCTCAAGGACTTGTGGACAGTATGAGAATTAGGGCAAAAGAGCTCTACTCCTATTATAAATGATCAAGTTTGCAATTATAAAATCATCGTTTCTTGTTCGATATTTTTTATTTCCTACTGACATAGGGTTGACACTTTGGACTTTTTTCTTTGTACTAAAATTTAACCATTAAAACTTAACACAATGAAAAAGTATATTTTAACATCGCTACTAGCAGCCATTGCCGGATTTATAGCAAACATGACTATCGGCTTTCTTATTATTTTCATAGTTCCTTCATTGGAGGCCGAATATAATAACACTGTAATTTTCCGGCCATGGGAAGATCCGTTGATGAGTCTATACTACCTTCATCCATTCTACATTGCATTCATCCTTGCCTGGGTTTGGAACAAAACAAAGACTTTGATAAGCGGTAACATCTGGCGGCAGGCCTTTGTGTTTACAGGTTTCTACTTCTTACTAGCAACATTCCCAGGGTTAATGTTAAGCATCAGCTCATTCAAAATATCATTTGTAATGACGTTCAGCTGGGCAATTGGGGCTTTTGCTCAAACATACATCATGTCATTGCTTTATGCCAAACTTTTAAAGTAAAAGACACATCATCTATGAAGAAAAAAATATTTGTATTCCTTTTCGATGGATTCTCGGATTGGGAAATAGCCTACCTTTCGCCCGAAATAAAGAAAAGCAGTGCGTTCGATCTGATCTATTTCTCCAAGGATTGCAAGCCCGTACAATCGATGGGCGGACTGCGAGTGCTCCCCGAAATGTCACTACCAGAGATACAGGTTGATGATATCGAGATGCTGATTCTACCCGGCGGAATACCCTGGGAAAAAGGTGAAAACACCGAAATAGACCCGCTTGTAAAAACTCTGTTCGCAAAAAGGAAGACAATTGCTGCAATATGCGCGGCAACCACCTATTTAGGACGACATGGTTTTTTAAACAATCTGAAACACACCAGCAACTGCCTCGACTATTTAAAAATGCTTACACCAGGTTATTCAGGAGAAAAATATTACATAGATTTGCCTGCGGTCACCGATAGTAATATCATTACGGCCAACGGAGTTTCCCCAATTGAATTTGCCAAGGAAGTATTTGTAAAATTGAAACTTTACGATGAAATTTATACAGAAAAATGGTTTCAACTATTTAAGAACGGAATATGGAGCGAATAGAACTTAAACAAAATCAACATTCATAGTGCCTTATTCACTATTACAAAGCAATGCCACGGTATCTTGAAGCGAAAACAATACTAAGCACCGTTAAAAATAAGCCCGATCCTTACTTCGGGCTTAGCTACAGCATGAACCTTTACCGTGGCTGTCAGCATAGCTGCATATACTGCGATTCCAGAAGCGATTGCTATCAACTTGGCGACCTGTCTGACATCCGAATAAAGAAAGATGCAACTCAACTTTTAGAACGAGAACTCCGAAGCAAAAAAACGAGAGGAACCGTAGGATTTGGATCGATGAACGATTGCTATATGCCTGTTGAACGCGAATATCAACTTACCCGAAAGGCTTTACAATTAATGATTAAGTACAAATTTCCCGTACACATAATCACTAAAAGCGACCTTGTAATTAGAGACCTCGATTTGCTCAAAGAAATAACAAAAATATACGCCGCGGCTTCAATCACCATAACAACAGTTAGTGATGATTTGAGTAGTATTATTGAACCCTACGCACCGATTTCGAGCAGAAGGTTTGAGGCTTTAAAACAAATTTCGAATGCTGGTATTTACTGCGGAATTACCTTTATGCCTGTTCTACCATATATTAATGACACCAAGGAAAATATCTCTGAAATGGTGATTAAAGCCTCGGAATGTGGTGCAAAATACATTCTTCCCTTTTTGGGGCTAACAATGCGCGACAGTCAACGTGAATACTTATACCAACAGTTCGACAGGCATTTTCCAGAACTACGCCGCCAGTACTCACTAAAATTTGGAAATAATTACAACTGCCCCTCTCCAAATGCTAGTGAACTCTACGAGATTCTCTATGACCTATGCAAGGAGAAAGGAATTGCAACTCAAATGAACTTTTATAAACCAGAACAGCCTATACAGCAAAAACTTAATTTTCAATAACTATGAACACAATTAAAAACGACTCAAATCTTATTGCATACTGTGGCCTATACTGCGGTTCGTGCAAATCATACATTAAAGGGAAATGCCCCGGGTGTGCAAAAAACGAAAAGGCCAGTTGGTGCGAGATTCGCAAATGCTGCATGAATCAAAATATCAAGAGTTGTGCCGATTGCAAAGACTTCTCCGATGTTATGCAATGCAAAAAATACAACAATTTCTTTGCTAAAGCCATTGGGTTCATACTGCGCTCTGACAGATCCGCGTGCATACAACTAATAAAAAAAGATGGCTACGATAATTTTGCCTCATACATGAGCAGCAACGGTTTTCAAACCATCCGAAAAAAATGATTAAGACTCCACAAATACGGAGTATCATTTTAAAAGCATATTCTGGGACGAACAACTGTTTCATATTCAAAATTAACTTGTATCTTTAATTTTATTTTTGAAAAAAGAATTATGAGATTTAAAATTCTACTCTGTATTTTTCTGGGCGTTGTTTCAACAGTTAACGCAGATAACCAGAATCTTTTTATTGCTCGAAATGGTCTTATTGAAATTGGCAGTTCATCAATCCTCAATAATGACAATATTAAGCTTCAAGGCGATTGTGAATTTTACTGGAATAAACTTTTAGAACCAAAGGATTTTAAAGACTCCATAGCAAAACCAACGCCTCTGTATGTAAAAATCCCGAAATCGTGGACATCGTATAAGATTAACGAAAATAAACTCCCCAATAAGGGATATGCTACCTACCGTATTGTTATTCATAAAAATGCAGATTTAGAGCAAACCATTTATGGACTGAAACTTTCAACCATTTTCTCCAGCTATAAAGTATGGGTGAATGGAAGTTTAGTTGCAGAAGTTGGAAAGGTTGGAAAAACACAGGAAACATCACAAGCAGCATTTAGGTATCAAGACGTTCCGATTGTGATTAATCCATCAACCTCCAACGGAACCTTTGAGATCATAATTCAGGTATCTAACTTCAAGCATCAACGCGGAGGGCTTCATTTCCCAATCTATTTCGGCAAATACGAGAATCTTATTGCCGATACACGCTGGATGGATATTCTCAACCTAATAATCGTTGGCATTATATTCTTAATTGGAATTAACCATTTAAGCCTTTACTTGCTCAGAAAAGAGGACAAATCTAACTTATACTTTAGCATTGTATGCCTTGTGATGATCCTTCGCAACATTTCAACAGCCGACAGAATTATCACCTACATCTTCCCAAATCTAAACTGGGAACTACTGTTTAAACTTGATAATCTATCGGGTTTTGCCACCATTCCTCTATTTGCACTCTTTATTTACGATTTATTTGAGAAGGATTTTCCCAAAAAGTTGATGCGAACTTATTTGTACGTTGGAATTGCAGTTTCATCGTTAGTTATCCTTACAAATGCCAACTTCTACGGAAAATTCAGAATGATATTTGAACTATATGTTCTTATTGGTGGACTTTACCTAACATTTGGAATATTACTACGTGCCACGCTGAGAAAAAGACCCTACGCAGTATATACCTTTATAGGAATGTTTATTCTGTATACAACGGCCATAAATGATGTGCTTAGCAGCATGGGAATTATTCAAACAGCGTATGTTGCACCGTATGGTTTGGTTACCTTTATGATTTTACAGTCGATATCAATCAACATTAAATCCGCCAGAGCAATCAACCACAACGAGATACTGGGTGTTCAACTGCAGCAGGAGAAAGCAAACCTCGAGATCAGAATAGAGGAAAGAACCCGAGAACTCAAATCGCAACACGACATGCTCCTGAAACATCAGGAAAAGGAACAGCTACAGAACTGGATAAATCACGGTGTAACGTCGCTAAACGAGGTTATTGCCAAAAACAAAGACAACTACACAAATCTTTGTACCAATGTACTCTCAGCATTGATCAAATATGTAGATGCAAAAGCTGGCGCTTTTTACGGTGTAGAGTTGGACGAGAATAAAGGCAAATATCTTAAACTAATTGCTGATTACGGGTTAAGTAAGAACATGAAAAGGCAAAATGCCACATTGCAAACCGACAGCGGCTTAGTTGGTGCTACATACACCCTTAATCAGGTGCAACTTATCTCCAACATTCCCGATGATTATTTGGCAATAAATTCAGGACTAGGAAGCGCATCACCAAAATCGCTTCTACTTATACCTCTTACATTCGATGACGCTGTGTTAGGAGTAATTGAACTAGCCAGCTTTAAAAAGATAACCGAAACCGAGGTAACATTTGTATCCAAAATTGCCGACATTGTTGCAAATAACATCAATACTGTAAAAATAAATGAGGAAAACATCAAGTTGATACAGCAATTCAAGGAGAGCTCTAAGCAAATGCAGGAAAATGAGGAACGCCTACGCCAAAACCTTGAGGATCTGGAAGCGATTAGAGAAGAGTACGAAATGCTTAAAGGTGAAGCAGCACAACGAAACTAGGTTAATAAAATCTAATTAATTTGAATACGCATAAAATAGAAAAGCACCCCAAGGGGTGCTTTTTATACTTGCTTCATCTCAGTTCTGCTTTAGTTCAATTAAGTTAAACTCAACCTTATTGATAAGTGCTTTATAATCGTTGCCCGCAAAGTAGATGTCCTCATCATCTTCCTCGAAGTACCAATTAATGGTAACCTTTTTCCCCGAATCTATGGCCATCTTCTCAAGTTTTTTCATTATATCGAAAATTCTTTTCGACGAGCTGGTATTGAAATACTCAAATTTCATGTGTACCAATGTTTCTGGCAATGGATTTTGAGCATATTCATCAATCCAACGGAGAATTGGCTGGTAAAAGTCAATCACATTCTCAGGAATCGATCGACCCTCCATTTTAATAACTCCAGTTGTATGGTCAAAATTAACAAAGGGAGTAGTTGCTGTTTCTTTAAGTTCAAATTTTACCATTAAAGCCAATTTTTATAACAAATATGCAAAAAAAAAATGTATTAAGAAAATTCTTGTAAAACTTGGTAATCCTCTCCATGTCCATTCCTTACAATTGCATCCCAGTAACGGCTTGTAATAATGGCTTCATTACCATTCTTCTTGTTCTTAATTTTTATCTTTTTTGTACGTTCCTTCTCAACATCTAACTCTAAAAAACAGAAAGGAAGTTTCAACATTGATTCAAAATCCTTTCCCAGCTGAAGAACGGATTCATCATCCTCTTCGTATTTCCAATTAACAATTACCTGGGTGGTTTTCCCATGAAAATCTTCCAACTTTCTAAGCAACTCATTGATATACTTGTTGGAACTGCTATTGGAATATTCTAGGTATATGTTAACAGTTGTGATTGACGCTGGTTTCTGGGCATAAGTTTCAACCCATTCTAAAAGAGGTTGCCAAAAAGTAAATGGATCTTCGGTAATTGAGCGTCCCTCAATTTCTAAAGTTCCATCCTCGGTAAAGTTAATATAAGGGCAATCGACTGTTCTATCTATAAGAATACCCATTGAAAAAATTGTTTATTAATCGTTTAAAGATATAGTTTCAGTAGCAAATAATCAAAGTTACCATTTTTTTTTTACCAAATTGCGTTTTGTGGCAACGAATAGCATTTTTTATTAACCCAAAGAATTATCGTTTTTAAAGAACGATATCAGCTCCTTTACATTAATCACCCCTAAAAAGAATGCCGATATAAAAACAATAAATATAGTTAGAAGGTAACCCAATGTGGATTTGCCGTTAATGTAAAACGCAGCATATGAAACGATAAAAGAAAGCATAAGGAACAAAATGACTTTTGCGACATATGTTGATTCTACAACAAACCTAAATTGCCTAAAAGCCAGCCACAAGGTAAGCAATGCAACCAATCCATTAGTAATTAAATTGCCATAAGCAGCTCCAACAACTCCAAATTTATTAACAAAAACAAACTGTGCGCTTACGCTTATTATTACTGCAATGGCGGATACTATATTTAGGTTCTTCAAATTGCCCTGAGCTGTTAAAAGTGTACTAAATATATATCCAAGGGCAATAGATACAAATGAACCCATCAACACACCAAGCACTTCCGATGAAATCATAGTATGCTCGCGGTACAGCAAGTCCATTACATGGTTCCGGAATACAAATGTTGGAACAGCCAAGGAAATAACAGGCACCATTAATAGTATTGCTGAAAAGCCCACAAATGAAGAAAGGCTTGCTCCCTCCTTGATCATTTTTGAAAAAATGGGTAAGAGCAACCCTGCAAATAGAAATGGAAACATATTGGCTGCATCCAACAATCGAAATGCTTGAGCATAAATACCTGCCGCCTCTCCACCGTTTGGCAGAACTCTTTCGATAACAACAGAATCTACACGACCATATACTGTCATCAACAAAACTAGCAATGCATAGGGAAAACTATTACGAATGGTTGATACTAAAAATGGGAAATCCATTCTAAAAGTAATTGAACCCGCTTTTCTCATCACAACTGTGAAAACAACAATTGCAGTCAACACATATGAAAATGTTTGCGCTAACACAAAGAAATCGATATTAAACTGGATTGACAAAATATTTGACCAGAGCAATAAACTGCAAATCAATATCATTACACTTTTATCTAAAACAGATAGGCAACTATCTAACTTAAAAAGTTGCAACCCACTAAGATTCGACCTCAAGTAAAGAATTAACGAGGACAAAAACTGATTCAAAACGAGCAGCAACAACAACCCCAACTGCCGATCGCTATACCCTAGTGTAAATGCAAGCAAAATGGTAAGTACTGCATAAGCCAGCGCTAAAAGAATCTTGATCCCAAAAATATTGGATAGGTACTTGCCCAAAAGTTGTGGATGACGGCTAATTTCACGATTATTGAAATTTGTAATTCCAACATCTAGGAGAATATTTAGCAAGAGCGAAAAGTTGAACAACGTGTAAAACATCCCGTATTCGCTTGCACCAACAGTATTTTGCACAGTACGATCTATACCAAATATCCAGAACGGCTTAATCAGGACATTCAATAAAAGAAGTAAAAGAAGATTGGTGGTAAAAATCTTTTTCACACGAAAGAGAAATTTGTCAAACCTAATCGATTTTAATTGACCATTAAAAATAATCTAAATTTTCAAATATTTAGCCATAAAACAGTCCCATTAATAGTTATTTCCTTCAAAATAACCGGCAACAATAGAAAATGTGAGCAGCATTCCCCAAATTTTTTAGACAGTTTACATAGCCGCATTGCAAAAACACTTGCAATTTGCCCGAAAAATGATGTAATTAGCAACAAAATGATTTGAAATGCAAATTGCAGTTAACACAAGATTACTACTTAAAAATAGGCTTGAAGGAATAGGATGGTTTACATACGAAAACTTTCGAAGAATCACCCAGCAACACCCAGAGCATCACTTCTACTTTCTTTTCGATAGGCCCTATTCTGAAGAATTTATTTTCTCCTCCAACATCACGCCTGTAATACTCTCGCCACAATCAAGGCATCCATTCCTATGGTACATCTGGTTTGAATTATCCGTATCAAATTTTCTAAATAAAAATAGGATAGATGTTTTTGTTTCGCCCGATGGATACCTATCCCTAAATGCCAAAGTTCCGCAGATGGCAGTAATTCACGACATAAACTTCCATCACAATCCAAAAGGATTGCCGCTCCTAACATCATGGTACTTAAATAGGTATTTTCCAAGGTATGCACATAAAGCAAACAGAATTGCAACTGTAAGCCACGCTTCAAAAAACGATATTATGAGTTGCTATGGCATTAATGCCGAAAAGGTTGATGTGGTTTACAATGGCGCAAATGAAGCATTTAGCCCTCTTACTGAAAATGAAATTGCAAAAGTTCGCAACCAAATATCCGGTGGATTGCCATACTTTGTTTTTGTGGGAGCATTTAATCCTCGTAAGAATGTTGGGGCGTTAATAAATGCATACTCAATATTTCGTCAAAAAACTAAGGCAGATATAAAACTCGTGCTTGTAGGCGAGCCAATGTTCAAAACACAATCAATTAAAGATGCTTACAAAAAAAGTGTCTATAAAAACGATATAGTATTTGCTGGTCGTAAAGGGGTTGAAACCCTGAGAGAGATTGTTGGAGCATCGTTGGCCATGATTTACCCATCGCTATTCGAAGGCTTTGGCATTCCTATTCTTGAGGCAATGAAATGCGATATTCCCCTAGCGGTGTCAAATACTACATCAATGCCTGAAATCGCAGGAGATGCTGCAATATATTTCGATCCTACGGACAATAATACAATAGCATTGGCCATGGAGCAATTGTGGAGCAATTCTTTGTTGCGAAACCAACTAATATCTAACGCCCGAGTTCAACGAGAAAAGTTCAACTGGGAAAACTCTGCAAATGAATTATATAAAAGTATTATCAAATGCGTTCAATAATACCTGTTCATGAAAACGTATTATAAAATAGGTGTAGTTGAAGCAGGCTGCGATGAGGCAGGACGCGGCTGTCTAGCTGGACCTGTTTTTGCCGCCGCCGTTGTTCTCCCAATGAATTTTGAGAATCCTTTCATAAACGACTCCAAGCAGCTTTCAGTAAAAAAACGGAATGAACTACGGGATGTTATTCAAAATAACGCATTGGACTACGCCGTGGCCAGCGTAGATAATATTGAGATTGATAAAATCAACATACTGAACGCTTCAATACTTGCCATGCATAAAGCCATTGATGGGCTAAAAAGAGTTAAACCCGAACATCTTCTTGTCGATGGCAACAAATTTAAGCTCTACAAAAGAATTCCCCATACCTGCATTGTTCACGGCGATGCAATATATCAGTCCATTGCTGCTGCTTCAATTTTGGCAAAAACCTACCGCGATGAATTCATGGTAAAAATTAACAAAGAATTCCCCTATTATAAATGGAACGAGAACATGGGTTATCCGACTAAAGCGCACCGTGAAGCAATTGCAAAATATGGAGTTACGCCTTACCATCGTTTATCGTACAGGTTAATCAATAACGACACTCAACTAAAACTTCCTATAGATTTTAAACCTTAACCTAGTAAGATTGTCGAACTTCAAATTAATAAAATTTAAAACCAGAAAAATGAAAAAACGCTTACTAGTCCTAGTTGCCGGATTCTTTTTTGTATTCGGAACTATTGCCAAAGCCGATGAAGGCATGTGGTTGCTTCCGTTGCTCAAGCAACTCAACATTGATGCCATGCAGCAAAAAGGATTTAAACTAACTGCCGATGACATCTATAATGTAAATAAGGCCTGCATTAAGGATGCCGTAATCATTTTTGGCAGGGGGTGTACCGGTGAAATCGTATCCGACCAAGGACTAATTCTCACCAACCATCACTGTGGATACGGCGCAATTCAGCAGCACAGTACACCCGAGCACGATTACCTCGCAGATGGTTTCTGGGCTCAAACGCTTCAGGATGAAATTCCAACGCCAGGTTTAACAGCAACATTCTTGATTAGAATAGAAGATGTAACCGACAAAATAAACGAAGTATTAAATCCAGCGATGAGTGAGGGCGACAGAAACGTTGCCATTGCAGAACAGGGCGTTAAAATTGCCAAAGAGGCAACCGATGGAACAAACTATAAAGGCAGGGTTCAAAGTTTCTTTGGTGGAAATCAGTTCTTTTTATTAGTATACGAAGAGTTTACCGATGTCCGCATGGTAGGTGCACCCCCATCATCAATTGGGAAATATGGTGCTGATACCGATAACTGGATGTGGCCTCGTCACACAGGCGATTTCTCAGTATTCCGCATTTATGCCGACAAAGACAACAAGCCAGCGAAATATTCTCCAAACAATGTTCCCTACAAACCTAAACACTACTTGCCCATCTCGTTAAAAGGAGTTCAAAACGGTGATTTTACCATGATTATGGGATATCCAGGAAGTACCCAGCGTTACATGACATCGGCCGAGGTGGACGAAAGAATCAAGGTGACCAATACAGACAGAATATTTATTAGGGGAATTCGTCAGGAAATACTGCTAAAAGATATGCATGCCGACAAGGCTGTTAACATAAAGTACGCATCGAAGTATGCCGGATCAAGCAACTACTGGAAAAATGCTATTGGTATGAATAAGGCCTTGAAACGCCTAAAGGTTATTGATTACAAAAAGGCGAATGAGAATGAATTCACCAAATGGGTAAATTCAGATCCAGAGCGTGTTAAAAAGTATGGAGAGGCATTAAACCTAATCAACCAAGCCGTTAGTGAGCGAAAAGAATATCTTCATACTGCGCTATATTATTCAGAATCCTTTAATGGTGCAACCGAAATACTGTCCATTGCAGGGGTTACCAATCAACTTGTTGATCCACTCACCAACAAGGCAAACAAAGAAGGCCTAGAAAAGGCTATTTCGGCTATTAAAAATAGGGCTACTGGTTTTTACAAAAACTACAATGCCGAAACCGATCGGAAGGTTGCCAAGGCCATGTTCAAAATTTTCTCCGAAAATGTTGCACAGCAATATCAACCAGAGATTTTCTCTATCATCCGCACAAAATACAAAGGCGATTTCGATAAGTTTGTTGATGAAATGTATAACAAATCAATGTTTGTTGATTCAACAAAACTATTTGCTTTCTTAGCAAAACCAAGTCTAAAAGTTTTGGAAAAAGATCCTGCTTTTATAGCAGCCAAATCAATAAACTCAAAATCCGAAGAAATTTATGCAAAACTCGAGCCTTATAACCAGAAGCTTCAGCGCGGACAACGACTATTCATCGCTGGAACGCTGGAAATGAATCAAGGAAAGGCTATGTACCCCGATGCAAATTTTACTATGCGACTAACCTATGGCGAAGTTAAGGACTACATTCCGATGGATGCTGTTCACTACGATTATTTAACAACCCTTGAAGGTGTTATGGAAAAAGAGGATCCCGACAACTGGGAATTTGTTGTTCCTCAAAGGCTAAAAGACCTATACCAAGCAAAAGACTATGGTAGATATGCCGAAAACGGGAAAATGCCAGTTGCATTCATTTCCACCAACGATATTACTGGCGGAAACTCAGGAAGTCCTATAATGAACGGAAATGGGGAACTCATAGGCCTTGCTTTTGATGGCAACTGGGAGGCCATGAGCGGTGATATCGTTTTTGAAAAGAATCTTCAAAGAACCATTTGCGTAGACATCCGCTATGTGCTCTTTATAATAGATAAATACGCTGGAGCAACTCGATTGGTAGACGAAATGAAAATTATGAACTAATCATTTTCAACCTTCATAATAATAAGGAGAGCCATGTGCTCTCCTTTGTTATTTTTAGCCTGTAGAATTTGCATCAACCAAATCGATTTTCGTGAATTGATTTAACCTATTCGTCAAAATAAAATAATATGCATATCCGCTAATGTACCAAAATAATTATCTTTACAAAAACACTTGAGATGAATTTTATCGATTTTGTAAAGAAATATCCAGATGAAGCCAGCTGCATAAGACACTTTCGAACCGTTAAGGAGCGAAAAGGAGTCGTCTGCAAGAAGTGTGGCAATACGCATCATTACTGGAACAAAACCTACAATTCGCACGATTGCAGCAGCTGTGGATACAGAACCACCTTACGAAGCGGCACCGTTATGGAGTCATCGAAGCTACCTTTTCAGTACTGGTTGTACGCCATTTACCTGATGACCATGACCAAAAAAGGGATCTCTGCTGCTGAGGTTCAGCGGCAGCTTGGCCATAAGCGCTACGAACCGATTTGGGCCATGATGCACAAGATCAGATCGGTCATGGGATTGCGCGATGAGCGGTATGAATTGGAGGGCGTTGTCGAGCTGGACGATGCCTTTTTCAGAACCCATGCAGAGGACGAAAATGACGAGCTGACCAAAAGAGGAAGAGGCAGTCAGCGGCAAAGCAAAGTTCTAGTTATGGCCAAAGTTGATCCCAGGCGGGGGCGACCTCGCAGGAACAAAAAGCCATCAGCATTCCGATACGTAAAGATGGTTGTCATTCCGGACTCTTCGTCGAAAACGATGAACAAAGTAGTCTCAGCGAGCACCAGCTCTTCATCGGTGATTAAGAGTGATGGCTGGCGTGGTTTTAACAAAATCAAAGAGATAAGCTCCAGACATATCAAAAAGATAGTACCACCCGAGGAGGCTTCAAGAGTACTCCCATGGGTGCATACCATGATTAGCAATGCAAAGAGAAACTTCTTAGGAGTCAATCACAAAATAAAAGACGTGTACCTGCAAAACTATCTGGACGAGTTTTGTTATAAAACCAATCGAAGATATTTTGGCAAAGAGTTGTTTGAACGACTTATGGTTGCTGCTGTAGAAGATACTTGGTATGGTAAAATAAGGTATAATTGCGGATAATCATATAAAATAAAATCTAAGCGATTTTAATAAGTCAGATAGCCTTATGCAAGTTTTTTTTTGTAAATTTTGCTTCAATTCCAATTTGATTTTTTAATTTGGTACCAAATTACGACTTGTACAAGTGGAAAAAAAGGAAGTATTAATAAGCCATTACGGACCGCTCTCCTACGAAGAGATCGGCTACCTGCTAAATAAAATGACAGCAATCTTGGACCGTTATGCTTTTGGCATAACAGTTAAAAAGAAAGTTTATGCGGCCATGGTAGAGAGTTTAGAGAATATCTATAAACATCAAGACTTAATTGAAGGAAACTCTAATTATCTACCCAAATTTAGCTTACAACTCGACGATAAATACATCTGCCTAACAGTTTCAAACTCCGTTATCAGAACCAAAACCTCATCGTTAAAGGAACGGTTAGATAAAGTAAATTTACTTGACAAAAACGGATTGAAAGACTACTACAAAGAAATTATCCTTAGCGGGAATGTTTCCCAAAAGGGAGGAGCTGGTTTAGGAATAGTCAATATCGCTAAGGTTACAGAAAACAAATTAGAGTACGCCTTTGAAGATATAGACTCACAGTATTCCTATTTTACCTTAAAAATTAAGGTTTTGCATAACACAACTCAATTGTAAAGTTATGGAATCACTGTACATAGAACCCAGCGAATTTACCCCCAGAGTTTTTCTTGATCCTGTAAACTCTGTTTTTGAAATATCCGGTTTTTCTAGGCCAGAGAATGTTGTTGGTTTCTACAAACCAATACTTAAATGGTTAGAGGAGTACAACGAGATGGTTTTAAGCAACAATACAGAATTCAACAAGAGCAATTTGGTTGTTAACCTTAAAATGACCTACTTTAATTCTGCTTCCTCTAAATTCCTTTTGGACATACTCTTAGAGTTTATGAAATTTCACTCCAAAGGAAACGCTATAGAAATTAACTGGTTTTACGATGAGGATGACGATGAAATTCTTGAATCTGGTGAGGAAATATCCGATATGATTAACTATACCTTTAATTTCATCCCAATATCTCCGAACTCTTAACCGAAAGGCCTTTATTATCAATATATGATTCTATGAATCCGCTAAAAATTGAACAAACAAATGTTTCTCCATTCGTAAACTTTGACCCAAGTTTAGGAACTTACATATTAGCCGGGTATTCTCGTCCTGAAAATGTACGAGACTTTTATTTCCCAATAGTTAACTGGTTAGATGAATTTAAAAACGAGCTGATTACACTTAAGAATTCTGGAAATTCTTTATCGCCAGTAAATTTCGATTTCAAATTTGTTTACTTCAACTCATCGTCGGCAAAATTTCTATACGACATTGTCATTATCCTAAACGAAATGCAAAAGTTAAATTTACCAGTATCAATTAATTGGTATTTCGATAAGGATGATGATGAACTCCGCGAAGCTGGTGAAGAGCTATCGGATATGGCACAAGTTCCTTTTAGGTTTATTGAGATTCGCTAATAATGAAACCATTTTGTAACATAGTAATTTAAACAAAAAAGCAGCCTAAACCCCTGCTTTTATTATTTATGCATCCAATGTTCAGAATCTTCGAAATAAATGCTTCTATTATAGGTTCGAATCCACCTATTTACAGAAAAATAAAACTTAACGGGGATACCAACCTTCAGATTATTCACGAAATAATGCAAGCTCTATTTAATTGGGGGAATGTACATTTGCATTACTTTAGAAATGCTGATGGCAATATAATCAAGAACGAAGAGCAAATAACTCTGCAAGATGTGCTAATGCAACAGCAATCCATTGTATATGTTTACGATTATGGTGACTCTTGGACTATCCGCATTGGCTTAATTCACAGCGAAGATGTTGAAAAACGAATTCGGCCTATTTGTATAGAAGGGAAAAGACAATCGCCCCCGGAAGATTGTGGCGGGATGGTTGGTTACGAAGATGCCCTGGATTTACTTTCTCATCACAACAATAATGCCCGTAGAAAGTATCCCTTAATTGCAGAGTGGTACGGGGAGGATTACAATCCGGAACATTTCGATATTAATGTGGTTAACTCTCGCTTAGCGAATATCGTTCTAAGGTAAATACAATGGAGCTCAAGAGTTACAGAGGCGATCCACTTGTATACGAAACTCTCGAAAAACTTAATATTTCATTTGAGTACCATGAGCATCCTCCTGCCCCCACAGTGGAGGAAGCATCAAAATATTGGGCAGGAATAAATTCAACCCATTGTAAAAATTTATTTTTCAGAAATCATAAAGGAAACAAGCACTACCTTGTTATACTGGAATACACTCGTCAACTAAACATTCACGAACTGGAGAAATTGTTGCATCAAGGCAAATTAACGTTCGCCTCTCCCGAACGAATGATGAAATACCTTGGAATAACCCCGGGTTCAGTATCTCCATTTGGTTTGCTCCACGACAGCAGTAAACATGTACATCTATTTATCGATAGCAACCTAAAGTATGCGCACCATCTCAGCTTTCATCCTAACCTGAATACGGCTTCGCTCATCATTCCTGCACCAGACTTTTTCCAGTATCTCCATTTTATTGGGAATACCTACGAATTTATTGATATAATATAAAAGATTTACGTATCATAAAAAATCTCCCCCAGCATTACACCAAGAGAGATTGAGGGTTATAGTTGTGTTAGGAATTATCCACACTTAGAATGCCCGCAATTTTTACAGTGTAAGCATCCCTCCTGATAAACCAACGACTCTGATCCACACTCCGTACACTTCTTTCCTGTTTTTGCCTTTGTTCCATCAGGAATATATTTACGCAGAGCCCTCTCAACACCAGCTTTCCATGTATTTATGGTCTCACTATCTAGTCGAAGCGACGACACAAGATTCACAACGTCTGGGATTGGCATACCATTGCGTAAAACACCCGATATCAACTTTGCATAGTTCCAGAACTCCTTGTTGAACATGTGCGATAGTCCACCAATGGTGTTTGTATATCCGTATTTATCGACATACTGAAAATCGTAACGACTTCCATGCTCATCCTTTATTTTGATGATTCTACCTTTAGTAACGGCTTTAGGTATTGGTAGCACATCATCCTCGGTCATCCCAGTAAATACCTCATACGGACGATTTTCGAAAAGACCAACAAAGGCTACCCAATCCTCATGATTATTCTTAAATCGAATTACATCGCACTCAAGCACCTGCGGTCTCTTCCCGGGGAATTCGCCTGGGTTATCGGCTTTATCCTTTTTGTTCGAGATCAGGACTCCTTCACGAGAACCCTCACGGTAAACAGTACAGCCCTTACATCCACTCTCCCATGCGGTTTGGTAAACCTTTGATACAACCTCCTCGGTTACACTTTCGGGTAAGTTTACGGTAACACTAATGGAATGGTCAACCCATTTTTGAATCATTCCCTGCATACGTACCTTATTAACCCAATCAACATCGTTGGATGTAGCCCCATAGTATGGCGATTTTTTAACAAGTTCCTCAACCTGATCATCGCTATAATTCATCACCTCATCAGGATTGTAACCATTAACCTCAAGCCAAACTAAAAATTTATGATGGAATACATTGAATTCCTCCCACGAATCGCCCACCTTGTCGGTAAACGTAACCTTTACATTCTTGTCGTTAGGGTTTACCTTCCTACGGCGCTTGTAAACTGGCATAAATACAGGCTCTATCCCCGAGGTAGTTTGTGTCATCAAACTTGTGGTTCCGGTTGGTGCAATGGTCAACAACGCAATATTTCTACGTCCATACTTCACCATTTCATTATACAACTCTTCGTCTTCCGACTTAATCCTATTTATAAATGGATTGTTCTTTTCGCGCTGAGCATTATATATCGGGAAAGCACCCCTATCCTTTGCCAAATACACAGATGAACGGTATGCTTCAACAGCAAGAGTCTTATGAACTTCTACTGCAAAGTCAACAGCATTGTCAGAGCCATAAACCAGATTCAACGCAGCAAGCATATCACCCTCAGCCGTTATTCCAATGCCGGTCCTGCGCCCTTCAATAGTTTTGCGACGGATCTTCATCCATAGGTTGCGTTCTACTGCCTTAATTTCCTCATCCTCGGGATCCGATGATATTTTTTCCTGAATAGCATCAATTTTTTCTAACTCAAGATCAATTATATCGTCCATTATTCTTTGAGCAGCATGTGCATGCTTTTTGAATAAATCAAAGTTGAACTTAGCCTGAGATGTAAAAGGATTTTCAACGTAACCATATAAATTCAAAGCTATTAGACGGCAACTATCGTAAGGGCACAATGGAATTTCACCGCAAGGATTTGTTGAAACAGTTTTATACCCTAAATCAGCATAGCAGTCAGGAACCGATTCCCTAATTATTGTATCCCAGAAAAGCACGCCTGGCTCAGCGGACTTCCATGCATTATGGATAATTTTCTTCCAAATCTCAGCAGCGTTAACCTCCTGACGATATTTGGGGCTAGTTGAGTCTATAGGATACTGCTGAACATAAGGCTTTTCGGAAATAGCGGCCCGCATGAACTCATCGTCTAGTTTCACCGAAACATTGGCTCCAGTAATTTTACCAGCTTCCATTTTTGCATCGATGAATTTCTCGGAATCAGGATGCTTAATTGAAATACTAAGCATCAACGCTCCACGGCGACCATCCTGAGCAACCTCCCGTGTTGAGTTTGAATAGCGCTCCATGAACGGCACAACTCCTGTAGATGTTAACGCGCTATTTAGCACAGGGCTTCCCTTAGGCCTAATATGAGAAAGGTCGTGCCCAACACCACCCCTGCGTTTCATCAACTGAACCTGTTCTTCGTCTACCTTTAAAATTCCGCCATAAGAATCGGCATTACCAGGTGTTCCTATCACAAAACAGTTTGATAGCGACGCAACCTGAAACTTATTGCCGATACCTGTCATAGGCCCGCCCTGTGGTACGATATACTTAAAATCGCGAAGCAGCTCATAGATCTCATCTTCGCTCATTGGATTAGGGTACTTTTTTTCAATCCGAGCCAACTCCCGAGCAATTCTGCGATGCATATCGTCAGGATCTAATTCAAAAATGGATCCAAAAGAATCCTTAATGGCATACTTGCTCACCCACACTTTTGCGGCCATCTCGTCGCCCTTAAAATACTTTACACTTGCCTCATACGCCTCGTCAAAAGTGTATGTCTTTACCTTTTGCTTAACCTGCTGTTCCATTAGGGTGTTATTTTTATCCATTGCTATATATGTTGTTTACTCTTTTTTACATTATCCCAAAAACATTTTCACCAGTATGTTGATACTGAGGAATTTTTTAACCATTTTTTGATTGGAAAATGTAATTACGAATTTATTAAACCCATTTGACCTAAGCCAAGCTAAAACGATTGTAAATATTAACAATGGTTTCTTTGTTATTAACAGGATAAGATTCGGATTTTCAGCAATATAAAAAAGCGATCTTATTTACAGAAAGTTATTCTGGTTAGCCGAAAAACAGGGAGGTTGTAGGCTAAAATAAAAAAACCTGCCATTTAAGGCAGGTTTTTTTATTGCTAAAAATATTATTGTTTTTCATATACATAGAAATTCTTTACCTCCCATGTCCCCGCATATGCATCTTCAGCAGAACTAACATATTTTAAAGCAATTCGAACACCTGATTTTCCTGCATACTCCTTAAGGTTAATCTTAACAGTGACAAAATTCCAATTTGTTCCTGACGGGAAATTAGTATCTGGAATTGAAAGTTCTGTCCAATTATCAGGATTTATTGTAACACCATCAAAATTTGACGTAGAAACCCATACGCTTACCGATTTTTTTATTCCAACTAAGAAATCATTGCCGAAGTATCTGCCGGTGTGATCAAAAGTGAGGAAAGTAGAATCTCCCCGCTCAGAAAGATCCATGGCTGGGGATACCAACCAATCCTCGTTGGTATAATAAACTCCTGACACATAACCAGTGATCTTCATATAACCGTAAGTGTTCCATGCCCAAACCTCTGCACCCGAAACGCTCACAGCAACAAAATCACCAAGGTTTGAACTTAATCCTGTATTGGCATTTAACCCTACAATTATGTCAGTATCAACAAAGTTCCATCCTCCATTAGCATATTTATATTTTGCAACCTGCGCGGTAATTGTTGTAAATGAAGCCCAAGTACTTCCATCGTAAACAAATACAAGTTTTTGCTCTGCAGTAGCACTGCCAGAATAATATTGGTATCTTATAAGCTTAACATCTCCCGACTTTGCATAAGGGTATGTTATCTTTAGCCAGATAGGAATGTAAAAAGTTGGGCTAATGCTTGAAGAAAAGTTATCGTACTGACCGGGTTGCCCAGAAGCAGTTCCCATGGCATCGTAATCTGCAGTCACAAGTGTATATTTATTTGCAGTAGCAATTTTTACAGTATCATACTCCTCATAGTAATTATATGTGAGCAATAGCGATGCGCCATTGTCTGCATACTTGTATGTAGATATTGTATTCAATAATAATGAAGCCACAGTATCGGGTAGTTCTGTTTCAGAAAAATATTTATGAGCAGCAATGTTTATAGCTGCTGTAGAATCTGTTGCATTTTTGGCAGCATCAAGAGCCAGCGTGCTGATTTTGCCATAGTCACCGCTAGTTAGCGTATAGGCATAAGTTGGTGTATTATAATAACTTGTTAGGCTATCTAGGGTGTGTTGATCGAATAGATCATTCACATCTTCACAACCCCCGAGCATTCCTGCTACAGCCAGAAATACTATAATGGCCATTCCAGCAAATGATTGAAATATCTTTTTCATAGTAGTGTTAAGTTTTAGAATTTAATTTTTAAAGTAGCAGAATAGGTTCGTCCAAAACCATAGAATACAGTGGCCTTGTCCCACGTATGAGCAGAACCATCATCCTGCGCATCTGCTATATACTCTGCATCAAATAGGTTTTGAATATTTCCTATAAAGGAAGCATCAAAATTACCAAGTTTGAAGCGATAGCTTAGGTTCAGATCAAATATTGTAGCATCAGGAATTCTCCAGGGTTGACCAAATGTCATATCGCCAGTACCGCTGGTAGCCGATGAAATGTTAAAGTTTGAATAGTTGCGACCATAGTAATTTCCATCCATTCCAACCTTAAATCCTTTCACAATCTCCAATTTAAAGCCAACAGCCGCAGTGGTTTGCGCAGAGTTTCCTACATGGATTCCTCCAATTTTACAATCAATCCTGTCGTGCTGTGCACTCCCTGGTACAATTGGATTTCCATCGCTATCAACGGTGTTACCAGCGCTGTTAACAGCTTGTCCCTGTTGATTGTAAACATACCCAGACACATCTTTATCCCAGTTCCAATCTCCTAATGATATCATACCGTTTAACTCAAGGTAACTGAATGGTTTTGCTACAAAGTCCAACTCAATACCTTTGTGTATTGCATTTACACCTTCGAGGTTGGCCAAATTACTAACAGGACTGTTAATGTTGGTAGAGCGAACCATTGTTTTATCAATCCACTTAGTCCTATAAAGATTTAAATTAGCGGTTAAATACTGCGAGTGAAAACCATACCCAAACTCTACAGAAAACGCTTTTTCGTTAACAGCATTTGGATTTTGTTTATTGCTTACTGTTGATTGAAGGAAGGCTCCTCCAGAGAAAAATGGTGCACGAGAAATATAGCCTATGTTTGCAAAAACATTATGGTAATCATTTAGGTTATAGTTAGCGCCACCCTTTGCACTCCATCCCAGAAAATTAATCTTGTCAGACTCCCTACTTCCTTTATCATAATAGAAACGGTCATAACGCCAATAGGTGGTATTTGATAATGATCCTGAAATAAACGCACTAAGGTTTTCAATTTTATTGTATTCTGCCTGTGCAAAAACACCTTCATTCATCACATAGCCATCGTAATCGCGATAAACAACATCACCTACATATAATTTTTTAGTTGTGTAAGACTGATCGGACAACAAAGACCTAGTGGTAGGATCAATGAAGAATTGTCCACCATATAGGTCAACAATTTCATTAGTATGAATACCCTTGTAATAACGTAAATCAACACCTCCATAAAAGTCGATCTGATCTGCAATCTGGGTGGAGTAGGTTGAAAGTAAACCGTACCATCTGTGAGAGTTTACACTTTTTGACATAACATACTTTGAGCCAGTTTCGCTAGCCGCATTTACATCGTAAATAGCACCATAATCAAAAGTTCCATCAAGAGATCGGAATGTTGTTGTAGGCGCACCATTTGAAGCTCCGTACCAATTCGAACGATCGTTAGAGTCATAGGTTTGACCACTATAACCAAAGCCATTACCAATAGAAACATAAAGAGCGGTAGACAAACTACTTGTAGGGCTAATTGTCCAAAAATGGTTTAACGAAATCTGTGGCTTATGATAAACATTGTATGCAGACACCTTACGTTGCCCATTCATATCGAAACCGTAGGATGCATTATAACGGTATTTGAGGCGTTGCTTTTGCCATTCCGAAATCAACATTTTATCACTACTATTTCTCTGATTATGCCATTGCGGAGCGCCGAATGCAGTCAAAGAAATCTGATGAGCATCGTTAATTCTTTTTGAAATGTTTAGAAAATATGTATAAGACTCAAATTCGGTTCCCTGAACATATCCATTTCCAGATGATTTAGACCCTAATAATGTAATTGCCCAATTATTCTCAGTTAATCCTGTAGAAACAGAAAATGCAACCTTACTAAAACCATCGCTACCTATTCCGTAAGAAACGGTTCCACCCTTTTGGGCATCAGTCGATCTTGTAACAATGTTAATTGAACCTCCCAATGATGGGGCTGCCACTTTTGATGCTCCTAAACCACGTTGAACCTGCATTGAGCGGGTAACATCACTTAATCCTGCCCAGTTTGACCAATAAACACCGCCCCACTCCATATCATTTACAGGAACACCATTAATCATAACGGCTATATTGGCCGATTCAAAACCACGAAGGTTTATACGAGAATCGCCAAATCCACCACCCTGCTTGGTTGCATAAACACCAGGTGTTGATTTTAGAATTTCAGGAAACTCCTGTGTCCCTAACTTTTCTTCTATTTGAATAGGCTCAATTTTGGAAAGAGCCACTGGGGTTTTTCGTGCCACGGCCACGGAGGCAAAAACTTTTACCTCCTCAATTCCAATCTGATCAGGATCCAATAAAACCTTTCCTAAATCTAAAGTTTCACCATCCTTTACGGCAACATCCATCTCTTTATTAGCATAGCCAACAAACTGGATAACAATAGTTTTTTTGCCAGCAGGAGCATTTAATGAAAAAGTACCAAAGGCATCGGTTGAAACCCCGACTGTTGTACCTTTTAGCAACACCGTTGCGCCAATGAGTTTCTCATTGTTCCCTGCATCAACCACAACGCCCTTCACAATCCCTTGCGAAAAAGCTGTGCTAGCAACTACTACTAACACTGTAGTTAACAGAATTCTGTTAAAAAATTTAATCATAGTTTACATTAGGTTAAGTTAAATATTCAAAATATAGATTAAGAGTTATCAAATTTCCGCTCCAAAAATATAACACAAATTAACATTTAGTGCGTGGTCAATATTAACCTAAAGCTAAATATCCGCAATCGTTTGAAATTTGCTAAAGGCTAATTTTACTGGCAATCTGCATTAGAATTCGTTCAGTTGCCCCCACCCCCGAAAGTACAAACTTTTTCGAATTTGCACCCACATATAGCCTCTTTTGTTCGTCGTTTAGAAGTGAATTTAGAAAATCTGAGAGCTCTTTTGCGGAGTTTATAGAAAAAGCCGCTTTCTGCGCAATCAAATCCTTGGCTTCTTGGAATTTATAATAGTTAGGGCCAAAAATTACAGGAAGTCCAAATGTGGCTGCCTCTAGCGTATTGTGTATTCCTACGCCAAAACCACCGCCAACGTATGCAATATGCCCATACCTATAGATTGAAGACAACATTCCAATGGTGTCAATTATAAGCAACCTTGAACTTTTAGGGTCTTCATTTTCATGATTGGTGTAAAGAATCGATTTATACGGATAGCTTTGCTGTATTCCCTGAATGTGTTCTTGGGTAATTTCGTGCGGCACAATAATCAGCTTAACACTCTCCGGGGTTTGCTTAAAAAATTCAACAAGCAGCTCTTCATCCTTCGGCCATGTACTTCCTGCCACAATAATCGTTTCGCTACCACAGAACTGCTCAATAAAAGGGAAACTTTTTGCATCCTGCGCAACTTTTACAACCCGATCGAACCGAGTATCACCGGCAACAGTAACATTGGTAATGCCTATGGATTTAAGAATATCGAGCGAGTGTTGGTTTTGGACAAAGAGATGATCAAAATTCTGCAGGAAGCGCCTATACCACTTACCGTAGGGTTTGAAGAAAACCTGACTCTCCCTAAAGTTTGCGGATATAACATACGTTGGGATTCCCTTTTTATTCAGGTACCGTAAGTAAAAATACCAAAACTCGTACTTAACAAAAATGGCAATTTTTGGATTAATTAAATCAATAAAAACTTTTGCATTTTTTCTTGTATCAATGGGAAGGTAGAATATATAATCGGCACCCTTATAGTCCTTTCTCACTTCATATCCTGATGGAGAAAAAAAAGTCAAAACTATTTTTAAATTTGGATATTTCTCCCTTGAGTTTTCAATTACTGGCCTTCCCTGTTCGAATTCTCCAAGAGAAGAACAATGCACCCAAATGGTTTGAACATTTGGATCAATAACGCTTTTGACTTTTTTTTGCCATTTCTTGCGGCCATTGAGCCATAACTGCGCTTTTTTATTTGAGATAGATGCTATATATACCAATAAAAGGTATATTCGAATGCCTAAGTTATACAGGAATACCATAGTGCTCAATTAGACCCCAAAGTTATTGCTTGATGTACAATTACGCAACTTTTTTAATCATTTAGTCAAAAATCACACTGAATCAAACCAAACATTTTAAGCCAAAGCGTGTTTGTAAATTCATTATATCGTCAATTTCATCTATTATTGCATTAAATATCTTATAAAAACCAGCACATGATCAACACCAACAAGAAAAAAATTGTAAACGATCCTGTTCATGGATTTATCAACATAAACTACCCGCTGATATTCGACCTAATTGAGCATCCATATTTTCAAAGATTGAGGAATATCAAACAGCTGGGATTAAGCCATTTGGTTTATCCTGGTGCAACGCATAGCCGCTTACAGCATGCATTGGGAGCCACGTATTTACTCGACATGGCCATTGATACGCTGAACTCTAAAGGGTATTACGTTAGCGACGAGGAGGCAGAGGCCGCATGTGCAGCAATCCTACTCCACGATATCGGGCATGGTCCTTTTTCGCATGCGTTGGAGTATAGCATAGCAAATGGTGTAAGCCATGAAACCATTAGCCGATGCTTTATGGAACGAATGAATCAGGAACTTTCGGGAAGGCTTGCGTTAGCAATACAGATATTTGACGATAAATACCCAAAGCGATTCCTGCATCAGTTAATATCCGGGCAACTCGATATGGATAGGATGGATTACCTCAAAAGGGACAGTTTTTTTTCCGGTGTAATTGAGGGTGCTATAGGATCCGATAGAATTATAAAAATGCTGAATGTTGTAAATGACGATTTGGTTGTAGAAGCGAAGGGGATTTACTCTATCGAAAAGTTTTTAATAGCCCGTAGGCTAATGTACTGGCAGGTTTACTTGCATAAAACAGTAGTTGCCGCAGAGCAAACCCTTATTAAAATGCTAAAAAGAGCCAAAGAATTGGCTACAAATAACATTGATATTTCAGCAACACCCTCTTTACTGTATTTCTTGCAGAATGATGTAACCAATTATCAATTTGCAAATCCTAGTAGCGCCTTGGAAAATGATGCTCTCTATAACTTTTCACGGCTTGATGATTCGGATATTCTTGTCGCGGCTAAAATGTGGATATGTCATAAGGATGCCGCTCTATCCAAACTGGCTCAAATGGTTACCAACCGCAAATTGCTTAGCGTTACTTTAAAAAGCAGCCCATTCGATATAAACTACATGACCAAACTTCGTGAGCGGTTCAAAAAAGCAATGCCTGAACTATCGGATCTAAGCGATTACTTTGTATTTTCGAATTCTGTGAGCATTAAGGCGTATCAACCCGGAAACGAATCAATCAAGATACTTTACAATAACGGTCAACTACTAGATATTGCAGAAGCATCGGACATGCTTAATGCCAAGGCTCTATCGAACGAGGTGAAAAATTATTTTGCATGTTACCCTAAAGAGTTAAGAGAAATGTAGATATAAATATTTAGTTTTGCACAAAATTAACATTAGCTTAAAATGGAATTTACAGCACAAATTATTGCAGGATTTTTAGGCGGTACGGTTGAGGGTGACCCCAATACAAAAGTTCATACAATTGCCAAGATTGAAGAAGGATTCGCTGGTGCGCTATCATTTTTAGCAAATCCAAAGTATACCCCTTACATATATTCAACAGAATCATCGATTGTTTTAGTCAATAAAGACTTTGTTGCCGAACAGCCTGTTAAAGCCACTCTGGTTAAAGTTAACAATGCTTATGAGGCATTTGCTTCATTGTTAGATCTATATGCACAATCAAAACAATCAAAACAAGGAATTGAAGAACTCTCGTTCATCCATAACACTGCAAAGCTAGGTGAAAATATTTACGTTGGGGCTTTCAGTTACATCTCCGAAAATGCAATCATAGGGAATAATGTAAAGATATACCCTCAGGTTTTTGTTGGCGACAAGGTAAAAATTGGAGATAACACCGTTTTAAATCCCGGCGTAGTTATTTACGAGGAATGCGTAATAGGCAATAATTGCATTGTTCATGCGGGTGCCATAATTGGAGCCGATGGGTTTGGATTTGCTTCGCAGGAAGACACCAACTACAAGAAAATCCCTCAGATTGGCAATGTAATCATTGAAGATTTTGTTGAAATAGGTGCCAATGCAACTGTTGATAGAGCAACAATGGGATCGACGATTCTTCGTAAAGGTGTAAAAATTGACGATCATGTGCACATTGCGCACAACGTTGAAGTTGGAGAGAATACAGTTATGGCTGCGCAGGGTGGCGTTGCTGGATCAACAAAAATTGGTAAAAACTGTATGTTTGGTGGTCAGGTAGGGATTAGCCCCCACGTTAAAATTGCCAATGGCGTTAAGGTTGGTGCTCAGGCTGGAATATCGGGAGACATCAAAAAGGAAGGCGCAATTCTGTTAGGTAGCCCAGCAAGTGAAATTGGAAAACAGCGCAGATCGATGGCCGTTTACAAAAATTTACCAGATATCGTTACCAAGATTAGCGAACTCGAAAAAGCCATTGAGGAGTTAAAGTATAAACTATCAAATAGTTAATACTATCAAAAAAGAACACAACGCCCGTTTAAATTTATTTTAGTAAATTTCGGGCGTTTTTCATATCAACTAAGTTGAAATATATTAATCCAAATATCTGTCATGGCTGACAAACAAAGAACAATTAGTCAACCTGTAACCCTTTCGGGAAAAGGTTTACACACCGGTGCAAACGTAGAAGTTTCCATCTATCCTGCAGAGGTTAATACAGGAGTTATTTTTCAGAGAACCGACCTCGAAGGACAACCGAAAATTGAAGCAACTGCTGATAATGTTGTTGACACATCAAGAGGAACTACCATTGCAACAAAAAACATAAAAATTAGCACCATCGAACACATGATGGCTGCCCTTTACGGCATGGGCATCGACAATGCCCTTGTAAAGGTTAATGGACCCGAAATGCCCATTATGAATGGAGGCTCAAAACTTTTTGTTGATGCAATTGCTAGCGTAGGAACCGTTGAACAGGGTGCTGAACGAAATTATTTCGTTATAAAAGAAAAAACTGTTTTCGTTGACGAAAAGAATAACATCGAAATTGTTGCTTATCCCGACAATGGGTTTAGCATTGATGTTATGATTGACTATAACTCCAAAGTACTTGGGCATCAATTCGCAAAGTTGAAACAAATAGAAGACTTCCAGGCAGAAATTTCACCCTGCCGTACCTTCGTTTTTTTCCACGAACTCGAGATTCTTCTAAAAAATAATCTTATTAAGGGTGGAGATCTTGAGAATGCTATCGTAATCATGGAGCATGAGGTACCCCAGGAAGAACTCGATCGAATTGCTGATCTATTCAACAAACCTCACGTTAGAGTAAAACCCGAGGGAATCTTAAATAACCTTGACCTTCATTTTGACAATGAACCCGCTCGTCACAAATTACTTGATATGGTTGGGGATCTGTCGTTGGTTGGCCCAAGAATAAAGGGTAAGATTATTGCGATGCGCCCCGGACATTGGGCAAATACGGAATTTGCAAAAATGCTTCGTAAGCAATATAAAAAGGAATTACTAAAACCCGCAGCCCCTGATTACAATCCCAACCAAGCCCCTTTGATGGATATTAATCAGATACAAAAAATTCTCCCCCACCGTCCACCCTTCCTTCTGATTGATAAAATTATATCAATGGATGGGACATCGGTAGTTGGGATGAAGAACGTAACAATGAATGAAGCGTTCTTTGTTGGGCACTTCCCCGACGAGCCTGTTATGCCAGGTGTACTACAGGTAGAAGCGATGGCTCAGGTTGGCGGAATTCTTGTACTAAACACCGTTCCCGATCCAGAAAATTACTTAACATACTTCCTTAAGATAGACCAAGTTAGATTCAAGAAAAAAGTTGTACCCGGCGATACAATTCTATTCCGTTGCACACTCAACGAACCAATTCGCAGGGGTATTGCCAATATGACCGGACAAGCATTTGTTGGAGATCAATTGGTTATGGAAGGTGTTCTTATGGCTCAAATAACAAAAATGAAAGAATAATGTCACATCAACTCGCATACATACATCCCGATGCCAAGATTGGTAAGGATGTTACAATTAGCCCATTTGCATACATTGCTGGAAACGTAGTAATTGGCGATGGCACCTGGGTAGGCCCCAATACTACAATATTAGATGGAGCCCGAATTGGGAAAAACTGTAGAATATTTCCCGGAGCAGTTATATCGGCAATTCCCCAAGACCTAAAATTCCGCGGCGAAGAAACTACTGCAGAAATTGGCGATAACACAACCATGCGCGAATGCGTTACAGTAAACAGGGGAACTGCCTCAAGGGGAAAAACTGTTATTGGTAATAATTGTCTTTTAATGGCATACGTTCATGTTGGCCACGATTGTATAATTGGCAACGATATCATTCTTGGCAATGGAACACAGCTTGCCGGCGAAGTTGAAGTGGACGATTGGGCTATTGTTAGCGCACACTCACTTGTTCATCAGTTTGAACGAATTGGTGCACATGTTATGATTCAGGGTGGATCTAAAGTGAATAAGGACATTCCTCCATTCATAATAGCCGCTCGCGAACCTATTACCTTTGCAGGAATTAACATTATAGGACTCCGCCGCAGAGGCTACACTGCCCAACAAATAGGAGAAATCCAAGAAATTTACCGCATTCTTTTCAACAAAGGAATGAATGTTAGCCAAGCTTTAAACTACATCACAGAAAATGTAGCACAATCAGCAGAACGCGATCTTATTGTTGATTTTATTAAGGCATCTAAACGCGGAATTGTACGAGAATACACCGGCTCTGATCCAAACGAGGGGCTAGATTAAAACAAAAAAGAGCTGCATTTGGCAGCTCTTTTCATTTCCATAAAAATTTATCTAGTTGATTTCGAGAGTATATATTAACGATTCAACCTGTCTTAAATAATTTCTTTTCTTAGAACCTGGAGCGAACACATATGCCTCTACATTAATAACGACTTGACGCTTTTCATCGAGCGTCGAAAAACCAATAAAAGGGCCACCCATAGGATGCTTATAAACATCCCAAAATCCTCTAAGTATTCCAAAATACCTATCCTTGAACATCATTGCGCTGAAACTAGGAGGAAATACCATCGATGTGATCATGTAAGAACTATCCGTAGGGCCAGGGATTTGATTTACAAATTCATTTCGCTTCTTAATCAAGTAATCTGCAGAAAAAGTATTCTTTTCGGTATACGGAAAACTATAAATTATCAATCCTTGACTAATTTTTGGAGTTTCAAGCGACAACCAAATAAAATCATCGGTTTGCCTGCGAATCTCGTAACCTTTGGGAATTTTAATACTAATGTTGAATTTTTTTTGCAGAATAGGGGCAATTCCTTTATCCTCGTAAGTAATTGCATTTTGAATCACCCTGTCGCGCTCTGCCTGCTCAAAAATTGCAACAATCTTTTCTCGTTCCTTGATAATATAGGATCCAATAGACTTATAGGTTGGGCCTACAACATAAAGCACAGTTTGAGGCGAAGCCCAAACATCCCGCTTAAGAATAAGTTTTGGCTCCTTGTATTCCTTAGAAACCTCATTAATAATAATATTCCTATGCGATTTAAATATATCTGTAAAAGCCTGAGGAGGTATTGTGATTAAATCGAAAATAGGCTCGGATTGTGGCAAATAAGGAAAATCCTCCGCTAGAATTGCCTTATAGTTTTTCCCAATAGAATCATTTACGAGCTCTTTGGGTAGTGTTAAAACCACCTCTCCCGCGCAACCTGTTACATTAGGAAGGTAACTGGTATTCCCTTTACTTCCTTTTTTACAAGAGCCTAATGATACAACTGCCAAAGAAATCATCAGGAAATTTAATGCTTGCTTCATTTTATGTTTAATTGAATTTGATCAAATATACTACAAAAACTTTAACGTAAAAATCAAGGTTGTATTGTACGAACTTATTTGTTTAGCTTCTCGAGTTGTTTTTTACTAACCCAAATCATAATGTTTTGTCCAACACTTAAAGTGCTATCCGCTTTGGGATTCCAAGTTTGAATATCATCAATTGTGCATCCGTATAGGATTGCAATTCTATGCATACTATCACCACTCTTAACCGTATAAGTTAACCGCTGCATATTTGCTGTATTATCAGACACATTTCTCTGATCCAAATTGCTCGTTTTTTTTGAATTGGCATAAATCTCCGATTCATTCTTAATAAACATCGCTATTTTATTTGTGGGAAGTCTCAATGTCTGATAGGTATTGCCTTCGGGAATGTAATCATATCTATATATGGGGTTTAAAAACCGAATCAGGTCAATCGATAAATCAATACTACTGGAAAGCGTGTTAAAGTTTAATGGCTTACGAACCATCACCGTATCGGTTTGGGAATAGACTATAAGCGGATTTATTGGTTGTATTTTATGGTTAGTGTAATTCTTCATCACATAGGCAGCAGCAATAAAGGCCGGCACATAGTTCTGTGCAGCCTCAGGAAGGTTGTCGTATAGCTTCCAGAAATTTGTTTCGCCACCACTCCGCGCAATTGCATTATTGATAGCTCCAGGACCAACATTGTAAGCTGCCAATGCTAACTGCCAATTATTAAATGTTCGATATAGATACTGTAAATACTGGCATGCTGCTTCGGTTGACTTTTCGGGATCCATTCTTTCATCAACATACGAGTTAATGTTTAAATTGAACATCCTTGCCGTATTTATCTTAAACTGCCATAAGCCAACTGCGCCTGTTTTCGATACGGCTAAAGGGTTTAAGGCAGATTCTACAACCGCTAAATATTTCAGTTCATGCGGTAACTGGTACTTATCAAGATATTCGTCGAACAGAGGGAAATACATCTCGGCCAAACCGAGCATTTGGGCAACCTGCTCTCTCCGATCAATAGTGTATATATCGATGTACTTTCTAACGTAAGAGTTATATTCAAAATCTATGGGGGATTGTTTTCCAATATCAGCAATGTAACACTCGTACATCAGATCCTGTGCCTCCGTTACGGTATCGAGTTGGTACCTTGCTTTTGAAGATGGAAATATTTTCAGGTCGCTCAACTTATCAACCATAGAGATAACGGAGCAATTCCTATTTCCTCCAGAATACTTAACGTGTCCTGAACCAAACAACATCGAACTTGAAAATAGTAGAAGTGCTGTGATAAAGATTCTAAACTTACTCTTCGCTACACAATAAAACACCAACAACACAATCACTCCTTTCTAATTTGCATTAAAATTTTTCACCCTTTCGCTCATTTCATTTTTGAACTCGCTTACACCCCGTCCTAAGCCAGACATTAGATCGGGAATCTTTTTACCGCCAAAGAAGATTAGAATTGTAAGTAAAATTATTGCAGCATCCCAGCCGCCTATTACTTCTGCTATAACAAATGATGCATTCATAGCTATTACTTTTAATGTTTAAATAACCGAATAACATCGTTTGCGTTTGCATAAAGTAGTAAAGCTAAAAGAATTAGCATACCTGCTATTTGAGCATACTCTAAAAACTTATCGCTGGGCTTTCGTCCTGTAACCATTTCGTACATCAGGAATAAGACATGCCCCCCATCCAATGCCGGGATTGGTAGTATATTCATAATGGCCAGAATGATTGATAGAAATGCCGTTAACCCCCAGAAAGACTGCCAATCCCAAGTTGAAGGGAAAATTTTACCTATGGTGATAAATCCACCAAGAGACTCATATGCCTTAGTTTCGGGGCTAAATATTAACTTTAACTGTTTTAAGTAACTTTTAATTGTATTAATACCACGCTTTATACCAGCCGGAAATGACTGTGCCAAATTGTACTCCCGCTTACTGATCTCAAAGAATTGCCTGAAATCGGTTACAGGACTTACTCCAATTATTGCTGTTTCTGGGACATCAACCGAAATGTTTACTTCTTGAGTATCGCGAAGCACCGTAACAGATACTGATTTGTTCTTGTTCTGTTGCATCGCCTCCTTAAACTCATCGTAAAACTGCTTGGGCTTTCCATTTATAGCAACCAACTTATCTCCCTTTTTAAAACCAGCCCTCTCCGCAACATCCTTGGCTCGCAACTCATCAACAATAAATGGGAACCTCGGAATGAATATCATCGGGTTCTTTACCAATTTAGCAACCTTGCTTTTATCGACAATCACCGTTACCGTATCTTCGCCTCTAAGAACAACAACCTCCCGATTCTCGTTAAGAAGAATATCGTGTGAAACCTGCTGGAAATTTTCAATTTTCTCACCACTAACCGTTAAGATTTTATCGCCATTCCTAAAACCGAGTTCCAGCCCCAAGGAATCGCATGCAACGCCATACTTTAGACTTTTTGTGGGTAAGTACTCTTCGCCCCAGGTGTAGAGTATTGCACTGTATATCAGTAAGGCAAGAATAAAGTTTACCAAAACGCCACCTATCATTATAAACAATCGTTGCCAAGCCGGTTTTGAGCGGAACTCATATGGTTGGGGTGGTAGTTTCATCTGTTCCTTATCCATCGATTCGTCTATCATCCCTGAAATCTTTACATACCCTCCTAGTGGTAGCCATCCTACACCATACTCAGTTTCTCCTTTTCTAAATTTAAATAACGAGAACCATGGATTAAAAAAGAGATAGAACTTCTCAACCCTTGTCCTAAAAAGCTTGGCAAACATAAAATGCCCCATTTCGTGGAGTATCACTAGGATCGAGAGGCTTAGCAGAAATTGTCCTGTTTTAACTAATATTTCCATTCTTATTGTTTATGTGATAGTATTTCAACTGTTATTTCTCTTGTTTGTTTGTCGGTTTGCTCGTAATCCTCTATGATTGGATCTTTAATAAAAGGCACCTTGCTTAGCACTGTAGCAATGATATCGGACATTTCGAGGAATCCAACCTGATTTTTCAGAAATGCCGACACAACAACTTCATTGGCTGCATTTAGAACACAAGGAGCATTTCCTCCTTTGATTAGAGCCTCGTGGGCTAACTCCAAATTCGGGAAGCGCTTAGTATCGGGCTGCTCGAAGGTTAACTGTGAATAGTTCAAAAAATCGAGCCTAGGAAAATCCGACTTTGCGCGATACGGATATGTTAATGCGTACTGTATAGGAACACGCATATCGGGCATTCCCATTTGGGCTTTAATTGAGCCATCCTCGAACTGAACCATCGAGTGGATTATTGACTGAGGATGAATAACCACCTCTATTTGTTCGGGTTTAAGCCCAAAAAGCCATTTAGCCTCAATAACCTCAAGCCCTTTATTCATCAACGATGCCGAATCTATGGTTATCTTATTTCCCATGCACCAGTTAGGATGATTCAGCGCCTCGGCAGAAGTCACTTTTTTCAACTGATCCTTAGTAAGATTTCTAAAAGGCCCCCCAGATGCTGTCAAAATAATTTTCTCAATTGGGCTATGCTCTCCCGCCAAGCACTGAAAAATAGCAGAGTGTTCTGAATCTACTGGTAGTATTGGCACATTGTGCTCCACGGCCAACTTTGTAATAAGTTCCCCAGCAACAACCAATGTTTCCTTATTTGCCAGCGCAATTACTTTTCCCGATTTAATAGCCGAAATTGTTGGCTCAAGACCTGCAAATCCCACCAAAGCGGTTAATACAATATTAATGTTTGTTGACTGAACCGATTCAATAATCGATTCTTTACCTGCATAAACCTTAATATCGGTATCAGCCAATGCTTCCTTTACTGCCAAATAATGTTTTGTATTTCCGATAACAACAGCGTTTGGCTGAAACTTATGTGCTTGACTAACCAACAGCTCCCAGTTATTCTGAGCGGTAAGCAGTTCTGCCTGAAACATATCAGGATGCGCCTCTACAACCTGTAACGCCTGAGTTCCAATGGATCCTGTTGAGCCCAGAATAGCAATATTTCTCATTTTCTTCATCCTCTAGAAATGGATAAACTTAGCAGGATCGACAGAGTATCCGTTTTGCCACAGCTCAAAGTGTAGATGTGGTCCAGTAGTAAGTTCACCAGAATTTCCAATTATTGCAATTGCTTCGCCAGCCTTAATCCTATCACCTTGTCGCTTCAACAATTTGCTGTTATGCTTATATACCGAGATGAAGTTATTCTCGTGCTGAATGGCCATGGTGTACCCTGTTTCCAAGGTCCAGTTCGATAAGACTATGGTTCCATTGGCAACCGCAAGAACTACTTCATTGGGCGCAGCTACCAAATCAATACCGTAATGGTCAACAGTAGGATTGTACGGGTTGGTTACAACCCCTTTCACTGGTGGAATAAAGTAAATCGTTTTCGATTTATGCGTTTCGGAGTAGTTAAACGAAAGGTTATACATTTCGTCGGCCTCTATTTGTGAACGAAGCAAAGAATCCTCCTCGGATTTTGAGAACTCTATCGACTTATATCGTTTCGATGTATCAGGCTTGCTCTCAATGCTATGGGGCTCACCTCCGTTAAGTATGATATTGATGTTGGCTTGATATTTCTCCCACTGATCCAGAACACGCTCAAGCGAATCGACCTTTAACGCATTTTGAACGTATCCTTTTCTGGTTTTACCATCGGGATATCCAGGAATGAACTCCCGAATAGGAGTAAAGGCAATCAGCACTGTTACAGACAATACAAGAGCAATAGCAAAACCTCCAAAGAATATTAACACATTCATCCGCGAAAGGCGTAACTGCCAAACCTCTTCAAAAGTTTGGTCGTTGTATATGCTAAGCCTATACTTATCCCACAAATTACGGAATATTTTAACTCTTTTTTTCTTCTCGCTCACGGGAAATTTATTTTTGAATCACTCACAAATATAGTTGAATTATAAAAACGTTATTTAAAAGATTTGGTTTTGATTTATTTTTAGCAAACATTGTGACTTTACCCGTAGCACTCGGTCAATATCCAACAGAATTATCAATAAATTCTAAGAAAATTTTGCAGGATACAAAAAGTGTATTATATTTGCACCCGCTAAAACGATAACAAGTTACACAAAAATATTGTATTGCGGGGTGGAGCAGTTGGTAGCTCGTTGGGCTCATAACCCAAAGGCCACAGGTTCGAGTCCTGTCCCCGCTACTAAATCGGACTCCCCATCAAAAACGATGGGGAGTTTCTTTTTGTCCTCTTCTGTAAGTCCCATTAAATCTAGCTTTAGCATAAAGAGACTATTCATTCTAGAAGTTAGATATTGCCTTCTCTCAGTATCTAGGACTAAACCTTGAGGAAATAGCAATTCTTGTAATCTCTTTTTGTTTGATACACTTGCTGACTTCCAGTATTTACTGATATTTCGAACGATATCTAATAACTTTTTTACACTTTTATCGAGGTTAGATATTTCTAAATCTGGAATTTGATACTTTTGTTGAAGAGAGTGAATTTCTGTGTCAATCTCAACGATATATTTATCGAACATTTCTTTACCAATATCACCAAAGGCGAAATTTCTGTTGAGTTTTTCACGTTTTTCATTAAGTTCTGTGAGTCGCTTCTTGAATATTGCCTGTTCTTGTTTTGTAGAATCCGAATGATTTGTTAAAATTTTCTTGAGTTGGAGATTAAACAGCGGTTCTAGCTCCTTCTTAAAAGAAAATAGGTTTAATAATTCTACAAAAACATCATGTGCGCCAATATTCTTTGATTGTCTCCTTGGGGTATTAGCATTGATTGTAACGCCAGAGCAAGTTTGACACTTGTAGTAATGAAGGTTTTTTCGTCTGTTTAAGTAGCCTGTCAGTTTTTTGCCGCATTTTGAGCAATAAAGAGACCCGACTAGTGGTCTTTCATCAACTTCCTTCGATATACAATATCCGTTGTGATTTTTTTCCAATATGGATTGCACCTTCCAGAAAACATCTTCTGATACCATAACCTCCCAATTGCCACGGACAAAGTCTCCATCTAAAAGTTTATTAGTTTGAATTCCGCAGTAGAAGGGCTTATTCCACATTGCGCTAAGTTTTTGTTTACGTATATTAACCCCTAGGCTTCTCAGTTTAGTGAGTATCACATGGTCGGGCATTCCACTAACCTTCCACTCCCACGCCAATTTTAGTTTCTTTCCATCTTCGTTAATAATTATTCTTTGTTCGACAGCTCTTCTTTCAAAATCTTTGACTCGTGGGCCATATTGAGTATACCCAAAGGGGACATTCCCCAGACACTTTCCTGCTTTCAATAAACGCTTCATGCCAGGGATAGTGTGTTTTAGTCGGTCATTATTTTGCTTTTTGGCTTCTAGCAGCTTGTCATATATCTCTAACCTGCCGTCATCAGTACTTGTGTCCAAACCAGAGCAGACCTCTATTAAATGAACACCAATTTTGTTAATCAATTCATCTGCAATTGCTACTGCACCTCCACCACTTCTCGAAAAACGATTCATAATGTAAACCATAATCGCAAAAGGTTTCACTTTTTCTTTTTTAACCTCATTTATCAAATCACTGAATTCTTTCCTTGTGAAGTCAGAACTTGCCGATTCGTTTTTTTTCCCAAACTCTCGGGTTATGGTCAGACCCTTTTTTTGGGCAAAAGCATACGCTTCATCCCTTTGATAATCTAACGAATAGTTATCTTTTTGGCTAGCACTGGATACTCTTGTATACAGCCACACATTAAGGTTCTTCGTTTTAGCGTTTGCATTTGGCCTTGCCTTTGCAAACTTTCTGTACTTGTCTAAATTATTCATTTTCTTCTAAAATTATTTTTTATGCATATCCGCTAATGTACCAAAATAATTATCTTTACAAAAACACTTGAGATGAATTTTATCGATTTTGTAAAGAAATATCCAGATGAAGCCAGCTGCATAAGACACTTTCGAACCGTTAAGGAGCGAAAAGGAGTCGTCTGCAAGAAGTGTGGCAATACGCATCATTACTGGAACAAAACCTACAATTCGCACGATTGCAGCAGCTGTGGATACAGAACCACCTTACGAAGCGGCACCGTTATGGAGTCATCGAAGCTACCTTTTCAGTACTGGTTGTACGCCATTTACCTGATGACCATGACCAAAAAAGGGATCTCTGCTGCTGAGGTTCAGCGGCAGCTTGGCCATAAGCGCTACGAACCGATTTGGGCCATGATGCACAAGATCAGATCGGTCATGGGATTGCGCGATGAGCGGTATGAATTGGAGGGCGTTGTCGAGCTGGACGATGCCTTTTTCAGAACCCATGCAGAGGACGAAAATGACGAGCTGACCAAAAGAGGAAGAGGCAGTCAGCGGCAAAGCAAAGTTCTAGTTATGGCCAAAGTTGATCCCAGGCGGGGGCGACCTCGCAGGAACAAAAAGCCATCAGCATTCCGATACGTAAAGATGGTTGTCATTCCGGACTCTTCGTCGAAAACGATGAACAAAGTAGTCTCAGCGAGCACCAGCTCTTCATCGGTGATTAAGAGTGATGGCTGGCGTGGTTTTAACAAAATCAAAGAGATAAGCTCCAGACATATCAAAAAGATAGTACCACCCGAGGAGGCTTCAAGAGTACTCCCATGGGTGCATACCATGATTAGCAATGCAAAGAGAAACTTCTTAGGAGTCAATCACAAAATAAAAGACGTGTACCTGCAAAACTATCTGGACGAGTTTTGTTATAAAACCAATCGAAGATATTTTGGCAAAGAGTTGTTTGAACGACTTATGGTTGCTGCTGTAGAAGATACTTGGTATGGTAAAATAAGGTATAATTGCGGATAATCATATTATTTTTTTTAGTAAAACCGCAAAATCAAACATTTCTTCTGCTATACAGAGCAGTTCTTCATCCGAATATTTTTGGAACTCTTTAAAAGTTCTCATATCCTCAATGTTCAACTTTGTTTTTAAGAAATTTTCTTTAAAAGCATCATAACTCATTGGTATTAAATTATTTTTTGGTCTTATCCGCCTCTAGAATCGGATAAGATGACCAGCTCGAACTAGATACTTTATTTATCTAACTGTGAAGGAAAAGTTTAGTTTTCAGAAAAAAAAATTTATGGATGATAGAATTTATTTGCTATGTGTTTGATTAATAACACATTAATACAGATGGTGAGTTTGAAGGGTTTTTAGTACTTTGGTCATTAATAGTGCCATTATACCAAACAAAAATTCGTTATATGCCTGATAAATAGATTGTTGATAAAAATAAAAATAATAATTTAACAGATTTTGGATTCTGTTTAAAAAATTAAGGAGTCAACAATGGACTTAATAAAGTTGAAGTAAATCTGAAACGAATCGTTTCGTTCATAGGTTATTTTCAGCACATCAAGCACACATCACGAAATGTAATACAAACAAATTCAGATATATACAGCGCAGTTGTATCTTAAATATCTCAAAATTCATCTTTTTTTAAGAGAAGTCTTTTTAATATATAAAAGTAAAAAAAGTTATGACTGAAAAGATTCTCCGAGAATTGATTGCAATTAATATTGAACCAATTGATTTCATCGCAATTGTCGCATCAAACCAAAACGTTGAGTATAGGTTGAATTATGGCTGGAACGGCATGGAGTTTAAAATACTAATCACCTCAAGCAACACAACTATGAAAACTGGTTACTCCTCAAAATCAATTCAGCCCATTTTCAGAGATTTTACTGAAATTTTTAATCAAAATGGATTGACAATAAACCACATAGTTTATGTATTAAACTTAGAGCATGGTATTTTCATATTGAATTACTATGAAGGCCAAGAAGTAGCATACACCTTTACAACACAAATGGGCAAGATTGACACATTAAATGTTCATTTTAGTTCTGCAAAAGAAATAATTAACTATACAGAAGCCTCTGTAAACTTCAACATGTTTGTAAATAGTTTGATAACAGAGCACAGCGAGTTTAAAATTGTAGTAAGTTCTCCAACTCCAAAGGAACTATGCAGACGAATGAAGTTACAAAAACTATTTATTGATGAATAGAGATAAAAAATGGTGTGCTATATAGCACACCATTTTGGTTAGCACGTATTTTGATTAGAAATACCTGACAGCACGGACTTTTTTATCTGTTCTATCTTTTGTTCGTATAAGAATAGACCAACCCCAATCTGTTCCTGAAAAATCTACTGTATGCGCTTCATCTGCATCATATTGAGTTGAAGACCAATACCATCCAGACATATTTAAAGATAATCTATTAAACCAAATGTATTGTGACTCAACAAAACTAGGTAAAAACCAATCTGAACCCAGATTCCTACATAGTTTAGCAGCATAGTTCCCATCACCTTGATTTGCAATAATATTATCAGTATTCGACTTCCCACTTCCAAATGTATGTAATGTTTCTATTGAATTATTATTATTACTCCAAGCAGCAGTACCTTGGTCGGTTTTAGCAATAATTAAACCGTGTTTCTGAGTAGCATCAATATATGCAATGATACCACCTAAATACTCATCACCAATTTTATAAGCCGATGTGGTAAAATTAGATTCTGACACTGTAGTCCCAACACTATTGGTTGCAACTATTCTATAGTAGTATTTTTGATTTGGTTCTAAGTTATTAATTACAACACTAACATTTGTTGGTGTATTACCACTTATAGTATTACCCAAAATGATAGTTGTACCGTAATTTGTTGTTGTACCATATTCAAATTTAACCGTAGTATTAGAACCATTTGCATTCACTAAACCGCTTAATGTAACTAATAAATATGTAACATTTGCTGCATTGCTGGATATTGATGGTGCATCAGGAGTTTTAAATGACATTTGGCTACCATAATTAACTCCTACAGAATTTTTAGCGTATGCCCTTACATAGTAAGTAGTATTGGTTGTCAATCCAGTAATATTTGAAGTAAATGTTCCTATACCACTTCCAATTTGAACTTTACTATTATCAACGGTTGGATTCTGAGTGGTAGAGTAACACACACCTCTTTCGGTAATGGTTGCACCACCATCCGATGTCACACTTCCACCTACGGTTGCAGTTGTTTGAGTAATATTAGTAATACTACTTGTTGATACGGTTGGTAGAACCACAGCCCCAGTTGTAAATGTTAACTCATTACCATAAACAATACCTTCGCTATAGGTTGCGTATGCTCTCACATAGTAGGTGGTACTTGGTGTTAAGCCTGTTAGACTGCTAGTATAAGATGCCCCCCCTGTACCATCGGCAGTTCTACTATCATTAATAGTTGGGTTTTGAGTTGTACTCCAACATATACCCTTACCATCAATGGTTGCATTACCTTTAATAGTCATACTACCTCCACTCTTGGCAGAAGTTTGAGTAATTTGAGAAACTGATGCTGTCGTTACTGTAATAACTGTTTTTGGTTCATCAGAACCGTTATCCTTTTCACAGGAAACAAAGAAAGATGACGTTAATAGCATAACTGTCATCAGTAAAATAGTACTCTTAAAATTTGTTTTCATATATTTTTTGTCTTTAGGATTTGCTGAACTTAATAGTAGTCATGATAAAGCAACAAAAAACATCCCATGATATTTTAAGATGCGAATGCTCAAAAACCTTATTTAACTTTAATCTCCTACTTTGCTTCTTGTCTGTTAAGCAATAATTATCGTTTAAAGAGCACCATTCGTTATTAACTAATTTTAATTGAATTTCCTTGAACAAGAAAAGTTTTGTTTCTTTTTCTCTCATTAGTGAGATACATCTATTACAAAACTTGGATTTACAATAACTAATGCTCTTATATGCATCGCCTGTAAGACACTGCAACGAACCTCCGCTTTTCACCCATGTTGCTCTTGTGCTTTTAATTTTGGTATATGCATCTTTGTTTGATTGACTCCCATGATGTGGTGCTGTGATAAGAATTTCGTTATCATCATAATCAAGGTACTCTTTTGCAAAAAACAAATTCGAATCAGCGGTAAACAGTATTTTGGGGTTATTTTGATGTAAGTATTCAAACACTAAAGAATACTGGTTGTTTTTTGTTAAATAAAGAAGTTTAAGGAAGTTTGCTAATGAATCATTGGTCTCTTTAATTTTTTGCAAAGTAACCAACTCATTTGCATTAAGAATTCTAAACGGATATCCGCTTATTCTTGTATCTGTTTTTTCATTTGTTGGATAAAAGAATCTTATCACTCCGACCTTTTTCAAAGCCAACGCAAAGATTTTTAGAATTCTATGTAAATCAATATTAGGAGGCGTATAATATTTGTCAGGCTTATTCTTTATCAATAATTTATGAAATCTATACAATTCTTCAAATTCGAAAGATTCATCAGATATCCGATAGAATGCCTCAATCCCACCTCCTTCTTCAATGAAATTTAGTGGAAACTCAACGCATTCCAATGGTTTCATAAGTTTAAAATTATATTCAACTAACGATTCTAAGCATTGACGATGTTCTTTTACATAATTGATTATAGGTTGCCATAAGCCTGGCAACCATATTTCATCAATGCTAAAATCTGATTCAGATTTTAGCATTTTTTCAATACCATAAGTATGGTCTTTGTCATTATGAGTTACTATACATAGGTTAATAATTTTCCCTTTAAAGTCTTCAACTCCGTTTTTTGTACTTCCTCCATCTATTACATAAAGGTTATTACAATTTTGAATTGAGAAACAGTCGCCCGTGCCTCCATTATGAACTTTAAATATTATATCAGCCACAGTTTCAAAATAAACATCCTAAATCAAAATTAATTTATTGGTAATTAGTTTTTTACAGATTTTATTTATCGAAAGGTAATTGATGATAATCGCTAGTATTTTTTTATTTAAAGCTTAAAAATCCCATAAATCGGCAATATCCAAGTGCCTAAAAGAGAGGCAAAATGCTGGTATCATAATTTTTACTTCAATAAATTTGCTTACTTTTAATCTAGTATTTAAACCAACAAACTATGATTAGGGCAATTTTGGTTGATGATGAAAAGGATGCTCGTGATTCCTTTCAACTTATTGTATCGGAATTCTTTAGCAGCGATGTAGAGATAGTTGCATCGGTTGGCAGCGTAAAGGATGCTGTTAAATCTATAATTTCACTGAAACCAGAGCTGGTATTCCTTGATATTGAAATGCCAAAGGAGAATGGCCTGCAACTATTCGAGTATTTTGGCGAGGATATTGAATTTGAGGTGGTTTTCACCACAGCTTACCAAAAATATGCAATTACTGCATTCAGGTATGCAGCGTTGGATTACCTATTAAAACCAATAGACTATAATCAACTGGGCGAAACTATTCAGCGATTTAAAAGGAGAACAAGAAACTTTTCAAAGATAAAAATCGATACCTTCGTAAACAATCTCTCCAACGATTTAGAAATCAATAAGAAAGTCGTTTTTCCTGCAAAAAACGGCTACCAGATTGTTAAGGTTAGCAATATTCTGTTCTGTCAAGCTGACATAAACTACTCCACCATTCACCTAATTGATGGCACTTCTTTTACGATAGTTTCCACGCTAAAAAACTTGGAGGAAACACTTCCCGAAACATCCTTCTTCAGATGCCACAAGTCTTTTTTGGTAAACATTAACCACATCAAAACCTACGACAAAAGTAGAGATAAGATTGTGCTAGATTCTGGAAAAGAGGTGGATATTGCAACCCGCAGGGTAGAACAGTTTATGGAGATACTAAATAAATAAGCAGATGCGTACCACAGTGTGCTGTCTTAAATTAATTTTACTTTTTTCTGTAGTAAGTTTTAAAACAACCTTTGGACAAATCCACTATTCAAAGCACTACACAATGAGAGATGGGCTGCCATCCAACTCTATTCGTGTAATATTTAAAGATTCCAGAGGCGTTATGTGGATAGGAACAGATGCAGGATTATGCACCTTTGATGGGAATAGTTTCAGAAAGTTTTCACTTCTAAATGAAAATAAGAGCAACAAGGTTTGGACTATAACCGAGGATGATTATGGGAACATTTGGTTCGGAACGTACGGTAGTGGACTTTTCAAGTATAATGGAAAAAAAATTGATAGATATCAAAGCCCAATTATTCCTAGTAATCATATACGAAAGATTCATTACTCTAAAACGCATAAATGTCTTTTAATTGGGACAGAACAGGGATTTTGTGTTTACAAAGACTCTATTTTCAAAAACTATCCAATTGACCCCAACAAACCAGACAATAGGGTTCAAGTAATGGGGTTTGCTGAAACAGAAAAAGGAGTAAACTTTTACACCTACCTACACTTTGCATACACCTATTACCCTAACGAAAATAAAATTATTCCTATTCCAACAGATTCGCCAATCAACAGCGAATCTAGTTCTTCTTGCTTCATTAGTTCTAAGGGTGACACCTTGGTCGGTGACTTTAAAAGAGGATTAAAAATAATTAACAACTCGGGAGTCAAACGATATGACGGCATGGGACAAATCTTTGATATGCAAGAGGATAAGGCTGGTGTAATATGGGTTGCAGCCTGGAGTTATATGGATATGCCTGAAAAGGGCGGATTTTACTGCATCCAAGAAAATAAGCAACCATTGCAGGTAAACTCTCAATTCAAAATTAACGATAGACTGGCATGGTGTATTTATATCGATGAAAATGACAACAAATACCTTGGAACAGACGACAATGGTTTCTATTTTATTCCCAACAATGGAATTACCTACTTTGATGCTTCATTCTTTGGATTGAATAAACTGGAAATTTATGACATAGATTATATAGATGAAAATATTTGGTTTACAGCAAATAACTATCTAATTATTGGTAAACAGGAAACTGGATTCAAGGTGATAAGTAGCGACTATCTGCTCAAGCATTCTAAATCGGGTTATCCAAATAGAAAGAATCACACCAAAACTCAAAGTGATATTTTATTAATGGATATTGCAATTGATAGTCTTGCTAATATATGGATTGGCTCTAACAAAACAATATTCAAATTAACTCAACCAAACCCTCCATACCTACACTATAATTACGGGACGCATTTTGGACAAAGAATATTTGTGGACAAAAAAGGAAAATTACTTGCAACAGGATGGCACTACTTAGGTATTATACCAAATATTTTTGAAAAATGGGACTCTACATGTATTAAATCACTTGATTTCCCTACAGATATAAACAGGGTAATAATAAGAGCAGATGAAGTCTGGTTTTCAAGTTGGGCTAACGGATTGTACTGCTATAAAAGAGGAAAATTTACTACCTACAGAAAAAACGAGAGGATTCCTAACAATATTAATGATATTTGTATAGATAAACAAAAAAGAATTATAGCAGGAACAAACGATGGGGTTTTAAAAATCTACGAGAGAAAGGATAGTCTAATAGAGAAGTACTCGTTGTCCAATTATGATGGAATAATAGGCAATAATATATCGTGGTTATTCTGTTCCTCAGACAACTTACTTTGGATTGGGACAAACTCTGGTATTAACGTATTGTCTTTAAATAAACTTTATGACGAAGGGAAAACAGAAATTCGTATTTACAATCATGATGAGGGGTATACTGAATTTGAAGTTAGCGGTATAGTTGAGGATAAATATGGTAATTTATGGCTAGGTGGAGAGGATTACCTAGTAAAGATTGAATCAAAAAAATTACTAGACAATCAGAGCAACTTCGGCAAACTCAATCTTTCGTCTATACTTATGAATAACAGTGAATATGATTGGAGTAAAAAATTCACAACCAACCCTTGGACTCATTTACCAATAGACAAAGTGGTATTGAACTATGATGAGAACTCCTTGGTATTTAAAGTGAACACCACTAATATTCAGAATCCTAACAAAGATGTCTATTCTGTTTATCTGGAAGGGTTTGATAAAGAACCATCAGAATGGAATACTAAGCAAGAGTTTACATATACCAACCTTAAATATGGAAATTACAAACTTATTGTAAGGTGTAAAAATTTAAGTACCCAAAGGGAGTATGAGCCTATCGAATTTGCTTTTACAATAAAACCTCCTTGGTGGTTTACTTGGTGGTTCTTGTTATTTACTTTTACATTCTTAATTTTATTTGCATATACTTTTATTCAGAAAAGATTAAAGGAAGCCAGAAGAAAATCAAAAGTAGAACAACGAGTTGCTGAATTAAAGTTAGAGGCATTAAAAGCTCAAATGAACCCGCACTTCATATTCAACGCATTCTCTTCAATTCAGTTGTATATTTTAAAACAAGACACAAAGAATGCACTAGATTATCTTAATAAGTTTTCTAAACTTATAAGAATGACATTAGACAACTCGACAAGGAGTCAAGTTCGATTGAGCGAGGAAGTCGAATTTCTAAGATACTATCTGGATTTGGAGAAAAAAAGAGTTATCAATTTAGACTATTCGATTGAAATAAGCGATAACATTGAAATTGAATCCACCAATATTCCCCCCATGCTAATACAACCCTTGGTAGAAAATGCCATAATGCATGGAATAAGACACTTGGATGGAGAAGGAATGATTAAGATTTCGTTTGATATTACTAATGAAAATATGCTCCTCTGTGTAATTGATGATAATGGTATTGGAAGACAAAAGGCCTCCGAAATTTATGCGAATCAAACAAGAACCCATAGTTCCAAAAGCACATTGATTAATCAGGAGCGAATAGAACTTTTCAACTCTTCAACAAAGCACAAAAGTATCCAAATGCAATACACCGACCTATGTTACGATGGTGTAAACGGAACTCGTGTTGAGTTGATAATTGATTCTGATTAGTTTACTGTATCCAATATAGGGTATACCCCAAGTTGATACACTTTTTACATCCAGTTTCAGTTTTTTTTCCCAGCAATTGTATCTTATTTTTGACCACTCTAAAAATGATACAGAATATGGACGTGGTATGCTATGTCAGAAAGTCTTCAGATGACCAGAACTGGGAGCGTCAGTTGGTCAATTTGAAGGAAATTGCTGAACAGAGGAATTGGAATGTGATTAGAACATTTTGCGAATCAGTGAGTGGAACAACTCATGCCAATTCTCGCAAAGAGTTTAACTCGATGATAAAGTATATCGAACAGAAAAACATCAAAATAATACTTATAAGCGAGATTTCTCGCTTAGGCAGGAAAGTTACTGATATCTTAACCACCATTGAGTCAATACACGAAAAATCAATATCGCTTTATATTCAGCAATTTAACATGTTATCATTTGAAAATGGGAAAGAAAATCCCTCAGTCAAACTTCTATGCCAAATGATGGCAATTGGCGCAGAAATGGAGAATACACTTAGAAAAGACAGACAAACAGAAGGCATTGCTGTTGCAAAACTTCAGGGCAAGTACCAAGGAAGAAAAGAGGGTGCAATTGCTAACAAAAAAAAATACTTTATAAAATATAAAAATGTATTAGAATTGTTGGAAAGGAGTGAGTTAAGTGTAAGAAGAATTGCCGTGATTACTGGGCATTCAGTTAATACAATTCGCAAAATTAAGCATTTGATTACTAATTAAATACCATCCTGTATCTCTCTAGAAATGGGTCTGGAGCAAAATAGTGATTAGGATAATTCGCTCGGTAAACATGCTCTACCTTTCCCTCCCTTTCCTTATACTCCATAACTATCATAAATTCAAGAGTTCCATCAGCGTTGAAAATATCTTGATGGGCAATCAAAGTCTGTTTTTTCTCTTCCATTTTTAAATTTCTTCAAAAATAAATGCATCTGTCGAGCAAAAAAAATCACTCAGTTTGATTTTTTTCTATAAGTACAAACCAATACCTTTATAACTAAATACTATAGTATGAATAAAGCAATTGACTATAAAGAGATAGCGAAATCTTTATTGTTTGGCGTTGTAACAGGCGATGTCTTGGGTGTCCCATTTGAGTTTAAAAATAGACAAACTTTAAAGCAGAATCCAGCCAAGGATATGATTGGTTACGGAACTCATAACCAGCCAACTGGAACATTCTCAGACGATAGTTCCCTTACCTTCTGTCTGGCTGAAGCATTAACAGAAGGGTTCGATTTAAACACCATTGGGCAAAACTTTGTAAAATGGCATGATGAAGGATTCTGGACGGCACGAGGAGAGGTGTACGATGTTGGGAATGCAACTAGACAAGCAATCAACAAGTTAGCAAAAGGGGTGCCGCCAGAAATATCTGGAGGTTTTGAAGAAACGGACAATGGAAATGGTTCTTTAATGAGAATATTACCCCTAATTTTCTACATCAAAGAAAAACCTATTAGAGAAAGATTTGAAATTACTAAGCAAGTCTCCTCAATCACGCATGGACACACTCATTCCATAATTGCTTGTTTCTATTGCTTGGAATTTGCATTACAGAAATACTATCTGGGAAAAACAAATTTATTATTTACGATAAACTTAAAGTTGAGATACCGATGTTTCTTAATTCAATATCAATTGAAACTTATGAATTCTCAATATTTGATAAACTTCTTAAAGGAGACATCCACAAACTTCATGAAGACGAGATAGAAAGTAGTGGTTATGTTCTTCATACCTTGGAGGCAAGTATTTGGTGTTTGCTTACAACCGACAACTATAAAGATGCTGTACTGAAGGCAGTAAACCTAGGTGACGACACAGATACAACAGCTTCAGTAACAGGAGGTCTTGCTGGATTGCTATATGGTTTAAATAGCATTCCAGAGGAATGGTTAGACAAACTAGCAAGGCGGGATGATATTGAAAATTTAGCAAAAAGATTAGGAGATAGGTGCAATATGTAACAGATGTTCTCTCTATATATTCTCTATAATATATTGCACCTTAGTGTTCAAATTATTTAATTATTTCTCTCCATCTGCTCTTGATAGTTCGAAGGGATAGACCTGTCCATTCTCTAACCATTTTTTGAGTAACAATTTCATTGTACAACCTTAATTCATCATATGCTTTTTGAAGCACACTTAATGTTTTCTTTCGCCTTAGAGAACCAACTTCTTTGCCTATTATTTTTCTTTTTTCTTTTAAGTCTAATGAACTAGAAGGATTAAACCAAATCTTTTTTAGATGAGGTTTAAAGTCAAAATCAGGTTGATTACATTTATCATATAACCAATTTGTCAATTTCATTAATTTATTAAGATTCATTGGAGGTGAACAATGCTCATTATTTACTTTAATAATTATTTGATTAAGAATATCAATAGATATTAAGGGGTTGTTGTACATTAAAGAGATAATATATGCAGTTAACCACCTATGTCGTCTGCCATCTTTAATAGTTTTAGGTAGAAAACACCCACGGTATGGTAATCCATTTTCTATAACTAAGTATTCATTTTGATTGTAATCACTTAGAGTTGTTTTATATTTTATATTTTTTATAGAAAAATTGGATTGGCTAAAATTATATTCGTTCAATGTAATATTAGTATCAAATAATTGTTGATTAATTGGGGTATTAGCTTCGGTCGATATCCTTTTGTTTTTATTGCTATAGTCTTTTATTGTTAGTGCATCAACTGCTATCGCATTTTTATTTATGTATATACTTGGGTCGTAACTTATGATATTTTGTCGTGTTATATCCTTTGTTAAGGTATCTACTTCAAGCCCTTTATTCTTAAAGTAATGATACAAGTATTGCCAAGTGTTATTAAAATTTGATACAGATAAACTATCAACTATAGCCAATGCTCCATATCCTTTGTCACTAACCGATTTCCAGCAGGCATAAATAAATGGGGCTTCAGTTATTCTACCCTTTTCGTAGTAATTGTCAAAGTCAAGATAGATGAAACCTGATAGTTCATTTAAATTTTCCCGCTTACGGGTAGGGTAAAAGTATGCGTTGGGTGTAAATGTCAAAATTTGAGCCTTTATTAGCCCATATTCATGAGTACCCTTGCCGTAACTTCGTGCTAGCTCTACTTTTTCTTTTGTGTGACCATTTTTAATGCATTGAAGGACTCCATCAATGGTATCAACTTCAATAGCATTACGATTTTTGATGTTCTGAAAAATTGAAATTTTTCTCATATTATATAAATTATTTTTTTAAAGAGGAATCATCCTCAATAATTTATATATATAGAACTCGGAATTGTTTATTTTAATTCTCTACAATAGGGAGTAATGCAATAATATTATCCATATTGCTTAGCAGATTCGTATCATCCAATAAATTGTCCAATGGGTAGATGATTTTATTGTGAATTTTTATTTTTTTTATTTTTTTATTTTTATTCAGATGCCTCCATAGGGTAGTCCTTTTGCTGTTAGGAGATTTATCAGTATTGGTATACAAATAAAGCAATGTGTTGAAGTCTAGATGCTTTTCGTTTTTATAGACAATAAAGTAAATTGGCTGCATGGTAACTTTTTTCCATTATATATAAAATTCATTTTCTTAATAAAAGTAAAATTAACTCATACAACTTTTTTGCAGAAGTATTGCTTGCATCAATCTTTAGGCATATTTCGGCTGAATCTAAAGCATATAGGTATTTTTTTTGCTTAATATGAGTGAGTGCTCGTATAATATATGCTTCGGTTAAAATGTAATTACCCAATTCCTCCCTATGTTTAAGCACTAAATTAATTGAGTTATGAGCTAAAGGATAATACATATATAATGCGTAATATATCCAACTCTGGTAAATATGAAGCCAACATTTTTCTTCCAAATCATCTTCTATGTTGATTTTCTTTTCTATCAGTGCGAGGGCTTTTTCTGGTTCGTTTTCGCTAATAAATTTAAAGATATCCGAATGGCTGAAATTACGCTGTGTTTGTATCATTTTTTATACAAAAATAGCAGGCATACATCTGCAAAAAAAGCTGAAGAGTGTTTTTTTAGAATTACAATTTCATACCCCACATTTTTTCATCTAACCTCTTCCAGTTTGGAAGGTGTTTAGATAGGATTGAATAAAATTTTTTAGAATGGCTCTTTTCAACTGTGTGGCATAGCTCGTGGACTATTAGATAGTCTATCAGTGAAAATGGTAGTTTAATTGCCAAATAGTTAATCAAAATGTTATCGGTATTGGTACAGCTACCCCACCGTTTTTCTAATTTCTGAAATTTCAGCTGGTTGTAATTTAGACCTGTAAGCTTTGACCACTTGAACACTCTTGGTACAATCTTCTCTTTGGCTCTTTTGCGAAAAAATAAGTCTAATGCACCATGAATCTCTGATTGGATATCTTCGGTATTTGCTGGTATGGTGATAATAAACTTGGATTCATTGAAATGAACAGTGCTTCTCTTAGCGTTATCATCGTGTACAATCTGGGTGTAGTATCTTCTACCAAGATATTGAATCCTAGAACCAGTGACAATGTCAGATTGGGTCAACGATTCAACAATCTCCAGTTTCTTTATAATCCATCGTGCCTTTTTAGCAACAAGTTTATTGGCTTCTGTCACTGATAACCTTCTGCCTTTTAAAATAACACCATTGTCCTTCTCAACGGTTATATAATGAGATTTAAGGTTAGGTTTTTCTACAATCTCATACTCAATAATCCTACCACCATACTGTACGCTAGGCATTAGTGTTCTTTCTAATTAGTTCCACAATCTCTTTGCTTTTCACTCTCGCATCGGCTCTTTCCATCTTTTCAACCAGTAGTTTAACTATCTTATTCTCCATATCCTTTTTAACCGTGCCCTTTTCTGTCCAGCCAATTATGCCTAATTCTCCTTCAATTTCATTGAATATAAGCTTGGTCATATCCACCGATTTTGAATCGAAAATTGTTTTTAGCGTATTATTTATTGCAATCTCACTTTCAGATGTAAGTCCAATGTCTTCGGCTTTTTTCTTTCTGTTGATTATATCATCTTGCATCTGATGATATTCATCTAGAAGTTTTAACTGTGAAATACGCTCTACTTTTTTAAGTTCTAATAGTTTTTCCAATCGCTCAGCCAATGGTTTAAAGAAATCGGGGTCTTTGTCTATACCAACCTGTATTGTATGCTTTAGGTTGTTTCGCATTTTCAGCTCCTTGGTACTTAGCGATGCCTTTTCCATTTCTTTCCTAAATTTATCACGGTCATAAAGGGAAATAGGCTCGTTCAACAATGATTTAACTCCATGTGATGTTAAATGCTCATCAATAAGTTGTTGAATCTTCAAGCACTCATCCTTGTCAACTTTCAATCCTTCATCATTGGGATATGCATTCCTAGCTTGTAGCTTAATCTCATTGAAAAGTTTAAAATCGTATTCAAATCGTAACGCTGCCCTATCTGGTAGGACTATATCAATTGATTTATTGAATAGTTTAAGTAAATCTTTAAACTCATCTCTGATGTTAATTGGCTCAAGGAATAGGATGGCTTCATCTATATATTCATCTCGTCTATACTTTCTATCAATTTTAATACTCTTGAAAAAATCGACCAATTTGGCATGATTCGTTTCAAGCCGAGGTATCTCCTCAGACAAATTTTTCAAAATATCAGACGGTCTAATATCACCAGAAAAAATTTCCAATGCTTTTACTAAATCCTGTGTAACACCGTAATAATCTATTATATATCCAGCCGCTTTTCCCGTTCTTGTTCGGTTCACCCTAGCTATTGCCTGTAGTAGATTATGCTCTTTTAATGGCTTATCTAAATACATACAAGATGCAATAGGCACATCGTAACCAGTCAATAGCATGTCAGATACTACAATTATTGCATCGTTATTGTGTTTTTTCTTACCCGACTTTTCTGTTTCCGATTCATCACCGAAAGGCAATTTGAAATCATTAATAGTTTCTTTTACCTCATCATCGGGTGTTACAAATATGGGCTTAGGACTTTTCGGATTCTTCTTATTATACTCAATTGTTGTGTATAGTTCTTTGGCGATATCATCACTCTTTGGTGAACCTAGGCTGATAACCACCTTGGTTCTAAAGTCATGTATACCTTCGGCCTTTAGCCGTTCAAATTCTTTCTTGTAAAGTATGGCTGCCTCTCTGCCATTACATACTACAAAGGCCTTATGACCATCAGGGTATATCTTTTTGCTATAATGGTCGATGATATGTTTAGCAACGGATTCGATTCTCTCCTTCGAGAACTGATAACGTTTCAATGCTTCACGCTTCCGAGCCTCTTTTTGTTCTAGCGTTAAATTCCCAAATTCTTGCTCAAATTGGCGGTCGAGTTCTTCTTTTTTAACATCCAAAAGTGCAATGCCAGCATCGTAGAATAACTCAACAGTATTACCATCGTCAACAGATTGTTTTATAGTGTAAACATCGATGTAATCACCGCCACTAAATTCACCTAAAGTTGACTTTTCCTCTTTGGATATTGGTGTTCCTGTAAACGCAATAAATTTGGCATTTGGAATGGAGCATCTCATAAAGGCAGCTAAAAATCCATAGTTACTGCGGTGGGCTTCATCGACCAGCACATATAGGTTTTCCTTTGTTGAAATTTGCTTTAACGGTATTTCCTCCCTGCCCACTTGCTCATATTTACCCTCTTTAGTAAGTCTTTTGGTTATTTTGATAATGGTGTTACCATCGATATAACGCTCAACTTTGATTATTTCCTCTTCTTCTTGCTCCGTTACATCTCGTTCAACGATAGTTTCGTTAGATTCTTGGAACTTTTGGATTGTTGAAGTGATGATGCCACCATAATCATTCTCAAGTAATTTATTAAGACTAACAACAGATGTGGCTTGGCTTATGTTTTTGATGCTAATATTTTGGAAAGTAGTATTAATTTGGGTGTCCAAGTCCTTTCGGTCAGTCAAAACTAATATGGTGGGATTGTTAAAGCCATATGCCTCCGATTTTAACTTACGCATTATGTAAACCATTGTGATTGATTTACCAGAACCCTGTGTATGCCAAATCACCCCGCCCTTATCGTGTTCTTGTAATTTCGCTATTGCTTTATTGGTTGCCTGTATCTGTTGGTATCGAGGTAATTTTTTAATCAAATTCGATTCCTGATACTCAAAAATGATGAAATGTCGGATAATATCTAGCAGAAAATCTTTCCTGAAAAGGTTGTAGAGCATTATATCCTGTGCCGTTGGCTTTCGTTCCACCAACGATTCCAACTCTGATGTGTCATTTGATTTATAGTGGGAGTAGTGGGTTTGCTTTGCGCCCAGAGCACCATACTTTGCCCCAACCTTGAATATTCCTGCACAAATCTGGTTATGAGTAAACAGTTTTGGTGAATTCTCCTGATAGAACAGTATGTCTTTTATACAATCATCAATAGCGGTTTTTGAACTGGGAGATTTACTTTCAATAACTGCAATGGGTAATCCATTCAGGTAAACCACAATGTCGGGAATAGAGGTACAGGATTTACCCTTAAACCTCATCTGGTTTACTATTAAAAAATCATTGTTCTCAATATTCTCAAAATCGATATACTTTGCTGGCTTAAACTCCTCTGTACCGTTAATAACTTGCTTAATTGATTTTTCTGTTCCCAGAAGCAGATTCCAGACCCTCTGGTTAATCTCCATTTGTGATGAACCCTGTATATTGGTAATATAGTCATATGCTTTTGCTATACTCTTTTCGTTCATCCAAGGGTTTATGGAAGCCAAGGCCTTGGTCAGTCTATTTTTCAGCACAGTTTCATCAATGCTATGCCGCTCATCAACCGTTGAACCATCAAGATACAGGTATCCAAGTTTTTTGAAGAGTTGTATTGCAGGTAACTCTGATTCGAGGTATTCAGGGGACAACATAAGGTCAATTCATTATTATTAAATTATTCTATAAAACTAATTATTTTACATTCAATATCAATAGGCTTAACAACCATCTATTTGCACATCAGTTCAAAATAATATATGTTAAATTTGTGAAAATATTACAAAAAAGTTCATATAAAATTGACATCGCATAATCATAAATCATATATTTGTGAAAAATACACAAAATATGCTAATAAGATTTGCTGTACAAAATTACTTATCAATAAAGACTGAACAAGTTTTCAGCATGGTTGCAGCACCAATCAAAGAAAAGTTTGAATCCTGTAATGATAATGTATTTTCCAGCGAGAAAGCACCCGATTTACTTAAATCAGCTGTAATCTATGGAGCTAACGCAAGTGGTAAGAGTAATTTCATTAAATCTTTTGGTTTTTTTCAGAATTTTACGATACTCTCGGCATCGTTTGCTCCAAATCAACCCATAAACGTTATTCCATTTATGCTTTCAAAAGAAACTCAAGAAGAACCGAGTTCATTTGAGGTGACGTTTTATTGGAAGAACAAAATATATCGATATGGTTTTAAATTAAACAAAACAGAAGTGATTGAAGAGTGGTTCTTCATTAAAGATTTACGTGAAACAGCAGTTTTTTACCGTAATGGTGATGATATTGATATTCTGGCAAAGTATAAGATTTTACAAGAGTTGAAATTGAAAAAGATGATTCGACCCAACGCTCTACTTTTGTCATTGGCTGCTCAATTTAATGATGAAACTGCTAAGGATGTTTTTGGATGGTTTGCAAATATTAATTCAATATCGGGGCTTTCCGATGCATTGTATAGCAATTTTACTTTAAACCTTTTGGAAAATGCTGAAAAAAAGGATATAATACTAGGGCTGCTTAGAGTTGCCGATTTAGGAATTGCTAATTTAAGGGTAAATGATTTGGAAGGAGAGAGTATTGCTCTAACCATTGGAATGAACAATCAAATACCAACAATTTCTAAGCAAAAATCCGTCATCAAAAATCTTCATACTGTAAAGCAAGTTTTGAATGATAAAGGTGAATTGATTAACTATATTGAGTTTCCTTTTGAGCAATATGAATCTGAAGGTACAAAGAAATTCTTCCATTTATTAGGCCCAATCTTGGATACATTACAACATGGCAAGGTTTTGATTATTGATGAACTTGACACTAAGTTGCACCCATTGCTTACTCAGCGCATTGTTAAACTATTCAACAGTAAATCAACCAACCCAAACAACGCTCAACTAATATTTGCAACTCACGATACAAATCTATTGGATGCAAAAATATTTAGACGAGACCAAATTTGGTTTACCGAAAAGGATAGGTATGGTGCAACCCAACTTTATTCTTTAACCGATTTCAAGAAAACAAAGAAGCCTCGGAACGATGAAAAACTAGAGAAGAGTTACACTGCTGGGAAGTATGGAGCAATTCCTTTCTTGGGTGATTTTGATGACTTGTTTGAGCAACTAACTCGAGAGTCAAATGAGTAAAATGAATCCGCACAAGTCTGTAAACTTCAACCGAAACAGACCGACTCGTCTCGAAAAAGAATCATTTTTGATTATATGCGAGGGTGAGAATACTGAGCCAGAATATTTCAAATCGTTCAGGCTTAGTTCTGCACGGGTAAAAACCATATCCTATACTAACAAGGGGAATGCTATAAACTTTGTAAATGAAGCCATATTAGAAAAGAATAAAAGGGGGAAGGATTTTGACAACTATTGGGTAGTTTTTGATATGGATGCCAACACAAAGCAAGATTTCAATCGTGCAATTCAATTAGCTAAAACAAACAAGTTTAAAGTAGCATACTCAAATCAAGCCTTTGAACTATGGTATTTGTTACATTTCGGTTACATTCAAAACAAAATGCACCGCAGACTTTACAAGCGGAAACTAGACGAACTATTACCATTCCCATACGAAAAGGATAAAGAAACAGCTAAAAGGATGTATGCTGAATTGCTGAACAAACAAGGCGATGCTATTGCTAACGCTGCAAGAGTGTACAATGAAATTGGAAACCATCATAGCCCAGCCGATGAAGAGTCATCAACAACTGTGTACCAGCTTGTGGAGAGTTTGAATAAATTCCTATAGGATACCTATAAGCCAATACATAACTGGTTCTAAACACATTACAAAAAGGTGTTTACTGCTTAAACTTCTGGATATACTCCTTAATGCTATTCACAGGCAACTTGCTACCCTTGCTTTTTACATTGTAAATAAAATAGTCGCATTCAGCCTCGTCCATCAGTTCATCAATATAGGCTTGATGGATAAAATCCATTGTGGTTAGGTATTGAATATTGTTCTCTTCGCAGTACAATTTAACATCACTTAGGTTGCTGCTTGCAAGAACGTCATTGTGGCACTTGCAGTAAGCCATACACGCACTTTCACCATTGTCGTATATCTTTTTCAATCGGGCGTATTCTTTTAGAACAACAAGGTCATTATCAAACGATAGTTCCTCTATTATTCTCATTCTTATTAAGTTTTCAACCATAGGTCGCTGAGCCCCCTGGAAAACTTCACTAAATACAACATCGAGAATATAGAGCTTATTCGGGAATATTTTGTTGAGAATACCTATTTGTTCCCCTTTAATGAAATGGATTATAACATCAGCATCGAGCAGTATCTTTTTAGAGTGGTCTATCCTGATTGTCATTCTCTTCGTTATTAAAAACATCGATACCGATTGAATGCATCAGTGTTGCGAAGTGACCCTCTGATATCTTTTCACTATCAAAAAGATTTTTTGCGATAGTTCCATAATCGCCTATGACTAAACCGTTATTTCCCGATTCGTATAAGTCGACAGGATAGCCATACTGTTTGGCAGTTAATTTTATTCGCTGATTGAATTTATCGTAAGATTTCTGAATTAGTCCAAGTTCTTTTAATCGATATAGTAGCGCACCCCTTGAGCATGAAAAGTAATGCTCAATCTTTAGAATAGTTTCAATTGATATCTTATCCTTTGCTTGCTCTGCATCGGGAATCAAGTTGTTTATTCCATCATCGGGCATTAACAGGTACGATGCAAATACATCCGCTAAGTATTCGTGCGATTCATTTTTATTAAAGTAACCTGTGTTGCAGTGATGAGGTAAAAAATTCTTGTCGACATAAAGGTGGTACAGCTCGTGGCAGATAGAAAAATTTTGTCTGCCAATGGAATGACTCGAATTGATTAGCATAAACCTAAAATCTCCAGCCTTGATAGCCATACCAGAGAAGTTCTCGGATAGGTTCTTAAAAACTGCGATGATATTAAGTTTAATCAATAAACTTTTTAGAGGGATTGGCTCGGTATTACCAAATCCCATGCTCATTCTAAATTCCGAAGCCTCTTTCCTAATCGTTAACAGCATTTAAAATATTATTCATTTTAAGGTAGTTGAAAACGATTCGCTTAAATTCAGCGATACTCTGAATGTCGGTATCGTTGAATGATTCGCTTCGGAATGCAAATGCAAGGTTGGTGCTTGCAATGGTTGGATTTTCCTCTAAAAGTTCTTCTAGTTCTATACCAAAAAGGTCGGCAAGTTTATTTAAACTTGTTACAGGAATGTTACGAATACCTTTCTCGTAATTGGATATTTGCTCCCGTGTTACTCCTAATAAATTGGCTAAATGTTCCTGAGTATAACCCTGAGCAGTACGGTATTTCTGAACATTCACACCGACTATATTGGGGGTTTTCATAGTTAGAAAATTTGTTACAAATATGTAGAATATATTTTAATTAACGATAAATGTAACAAAAAGTTTGCAAATGACCCAAGAAAATATCTAAAAATATTTATAAGGAGTATATCTATTCTGCAATTTCTGGATAACTTTTCTCTATAAGTTTTATCCCTGTTTCGGATTTCTGAATGTTGGTGTTCAGTTCCCTAAGCCTGCGTTGATATAGTTTATTGTCAACGGTATTTTTTAAGTATTCTAGCATTTCTTTTACAGAGGTAAGGCTACCAGCAAAAAGGAATAGTAACGCTAGTATTATTAGTATCAGAACCTCGTTGTAAAGTACAAGGGTACTTAAATCGGGAACAACCTTTGTTGCTAAAAGAAAAATATTTATGGTAAACCAAGCTCCAACCACAAAAAATCTAACAAAAAAGAAAATGATTTTCCTTTTTCGCTGAATTTTGGCTAGCTCTTTTTTATCGTTGTTAAGCTTTTTTGTGTATTCCTCATGCTCTTTTTTTGCTCTTTCCCTTTTAACCTCTTCCGACTCTTCATCTTTGTTGATTATGTTAACCCTACCAGCAGAAATTGCATATAGAATAATAAAAGCAATCAGTATAATTGCAATAAAAAGGGCATTCTTATCCTCTTTTGTCATAATTTATCCTTTTACACCTATTCCACATATTAGCCATTGGTGGCGTCAACAATTTGTGATACTATTTTACCTTACCACCCATAGGAACGCTAATAATTTTGATTTCGATGGGGTGCTCTTTTTCTTTTAGTTCAGCATCACGTTTTGACCAATTTCTTTTTAATATCGGGTTTTTAGGTTTTGGTAATTTATTTCCAACTTCTTTGTCACTACTTGATTTCTTTTTGTTAAGTTTTTCAAATGCACTATTGATGTTTAGAATAATGTGAAGGACATTGTCGTCAACAATTGCGCTTCTTTTTAAATCAATAATTACGCCTTCTTTGTTTAATTCTTCCTTAACGTGGACTAAACTTAACCGTCTAGCCTTCAACAATACTTCCACAGTGAGTTTATTACTTATATACAATTCGTATAACCCCATCTTTTTAAGAAAAGCAATTTTGTTTTTTTTAGACTCCATATCAACGTTTCTTTAAAAGTATATTAAACCTTATGATGCATAATCCTGAAAAATTCTTTTCTCAAACTTTTACCCTTATTCTCCCAGTTAGCAGCTGTTCCATCAATCCTTTTTTCAAATTAGTAAACTCTTCTTTTTTTTGCTGAAGGGATTCAATTTTATCATCCACGGCATTTAGAATATTGGAGATTTTTTGTTGCTCTTTGATTGGTGGTTTTGGAACAAACAATTTACATAGGTCTTTTGAATAAATATGCACGACAGAGTTCCCTTGTCCAAATTTAACTCTTTGACTTGTTACTGTTTTATCATTTAGGCAGTATGAAAGAAACACACTATCGTCTTCTTTTGGCGAGAAAATTATTGTATCTCCACCTGCATATGCCTCTTCATCACCAATGTATGCAATTGCCTTTCCAATGTCTTCAACCGTTTCACCTGAACCAGCAAATAATATATCATTCTTATTTAAAAGTTTACTATTGGCTGCAACCTCTTTGGTGATATAAGAGTAAAACTTCTTTACTACGTAATGGTGAACTGTGTATATTTCACCATATCTAATGCATGGTATTCCATTGCTTACTACATCACTTTTTGAGATGCCTTTTCCTTTTGAAAACTCTCCAATATCTCCAAGTTTTACCACTTTCCATCCTTCTGGTATCATCCCTAGTTCCGAATCCACAAACTTCGTATGCCCAATGCCCTTGGTGAGCAGCAGCTGCATTAAACCTGTTTTTAGGTTGGTGTACTCAGCAATTTGTGATTCTATGTTCTCCAGTTTATCGTCAACGGTGGTGAGTATATCGGCTATTTTTTTCTGTTCGGGGAGAGGTGGTAATAATAGATTAACCCTTGATAAATTTGATTTTGTAATTCCATATACAGAAGTTCCTGTCGCTATTCTTCTTAATTCTTTTGATACTATATTGTTTCTCAGCAAGTAACCTCTATAACCATCAAAGGTTTTTCTACACTTATCTCTTAGTATTATGGTATGCAACCCCCCAATGACCTTTTTATTCCCAATATTTGTAAGTTCAATGCACTTTCCAATACCTTCATAGTCTTCGGAAGCATCAGCAATTACTAAATCTCCATTTTTCAAATACTCAACAGCAGCGGGCAATACTATATCTTCTTTTAAAACAGGAATATTCTTTTCTTTAGAAAAATCTAATATTATTTGACTATATGTTGCATGTATATCTCCATAGTGGATATAAAAAACGCATCCTTCATCAAGTTCATTTTTTAAGTCAGCCCGTGTATATGAAAAGTTGCCAATAGATTCAAATATATCGCCAAGTTTTGCTACTTCCCAATTGCTAGGAATCAAACCAAAAGAAGAATCTTTATTATCATCTTTCATAACCCCAACTCCTTCAAATATTGAGCTAATTTCTGGTCAATATCAACTTCTTTAGCCTTTAACGTAGTGATATTACCAAGTACAACCTTTAAATCAATATCATCAACCGCTTCATGGTTATCAATGTACCTAGTTATATTTAGGTTGTAGTCGTTTTCGGCCAGCTCTGCCAAATCCACCACACGCATAAAGCGTTCAATATCCTTTTCGGCATCGTATGCTTTTACAATTCTATCGATATGCTCATCCTCAATTGTATTCTGATTCTTACCCTCCTTATACTCCTTGCTGGCATCAATAATGATTATTTTGTTCTTTAGATGTTTAGGTTTCTTCTTATTCACTATCAATAGACAGGCAGGAATCCCTGTATTGTAAAAAAGACTAGATGGTAAGCCAACTACACCTTCTATCAAATCGTGTTCAATGAGTTTCTGACGTATTTTACCTTCAGCACCACCTCTAAAAAGCACTCCGTGAGGGAGAACAGTTCCCATTCTGCCATCCTGCTTTAGCACGGCAATCATATGCTGTACAAATGCCATATCGGCATAGCTGCGTGGTGGTATTCCAAACTTAAACCGTCCATGTGGGTCAACTACACCACTGGTATAGTTGGGTGCAATTTCAACCTCTTTTCCATCCTTGTCAAGTTTTTTCTTAATGTTAATCTCTAGAGGCTCCCACCACTTATCCTGAGAGAATGGAGGGTTAGAAATTACACGGTCGAATAGCATCAGGTTATCACCCTCCTTATGCTGTGGGTTTACAAGAGTATCACCTTTGCGAATATCGGCATCCATAAAGTTGTGCAAAATCATATTGATTTTGCAGATAGCCCATGTCCCGAGATTTTTCTCCTGTCCGTATAGCGATATGTTAATGTTATTTCCAACCTTACCATCGGGCAGCTTTGCTACGTAACGTGCACACTCTAAATCCATACCACCACTACCAATACAGGGGTCTAGAATTTTGTTGCGTGGTGCGGGCTTTACGAGTTTAACCAGTAAGTTTACTACACCTTTCGGGCTATAAAATTCACCACCCTTTTTACCTGCATCATCAGCGAACATTTTTATCAAAAATTCGTAGGCATCTGCAAGTATATCAGGATGATACAAGTCTGCGTTACGTAATGAGTATTGGTTAAAATGGCTAAGTAACCGTTGTAGAACATTATCGCTGAGTTTTTCCTTATCACCAAACTTTGTGGCAGTCATTACTCCCTCAAGCTGTGTATTTTGGCTCTCAATAGCAGCAAATGCTATATCGAGTGCCTCGCCAATATTCTCCGTTTTTCCTTTTAGGTAATTCCAGCGAGCTTGTTTTGGAATTATAATGTATGGTTGTTCTTCAGCTTCATCTCTGCTTACACCTTCCTCTTTTACAATTCTATCAACCTCTTCCTCGAACACATCGTTGGCACGTTTTAGGAATAGTAATCCAAAGATGTAATTTTTATAGTCGGAGCTATCAATATTACCCCTCAGTATATCAGCTGATGCCCAGAGCCATCGCTCAAGTGCAGATAAATCAATAATAGTCATTTTTAACCTCTTTATTTGAAAAGTTAAAGAAACAAAAAACAAACTGAACTGAAAAGGGGGAGGAATCAATATTTTTTTAATACATAATCCTTCAGCAGTAACTTCCTTCTTGTTTTTATTTAGTGCTCGGTTAATTTAAAAATCACACTCTTCAAGATATGTATTGTCAAGAAAATCAATCACTTTGGCTACATCTTGAATAATAATCAAGTTAGATAAATTGCCAGCTTTGTCTACTAAAAAAGCCCCAAACTTGGGGCTTTTTTATTTTACTTCCTTTTGTATTTAGAACTCCCTAAATCCTATAATATGCCTAACATCCTTAATGGTTTGCGATGCACTTGTTCGGGCTTTTTCGGCACCCATTCTAGCAACCTTCCTCAAGTAATCATCATCCGCTAAAATTGCCTCAATCCGCTCCCGCATTGGAGCTGTAACTTTGACAATATCCTCGGCCAATTGTTTTTTTAGATCACCGTATCGAATCTCACATGCGTTGTACTTTTCCTCGAAGAATTGATATGTGTCGGGAGTAGAAACCACTTTCATTATTGTGAAAAGGTTTTGAATGGACTCCGGTTTTTCCTGATTAGGCTGAGTTGGGCCAGAATCTGTAACCGCTTTCATAACTTTCTTACGAATGGTTTCGGCATCATCGGAAAGATATATGGCATTTCCCTCCGATTTTCCCATTTTTCCAGAACCATCTAGTCCAGGAATTTTAACCAACTCCTTGCCAAAATTATACGCTACAGGCTCAGGAAAATAATCCACCTTGTACATTCTGTTAAACCGATTCGCAAAAGTACGGGTCATCTCCAAATGTTGCTCTTGATCCTTTCCTACAGGAACTTTATGTGCTTTATGAATAAGAATATCGGCAGCCATAAGGGTTGGGTAGGTAAGCAAGCCTGCATTAACATTATCGGGGTGCTTGCGTATCTTTTCCTTGAACGACGTGCAACGCTCAAGCTCTCCCTTGTAGGCATTCATATTAAGTAAAAGGTATAACTCAGGAATCTCAGGCACATCACTCTGAATATATAATGTGGAAATCTCTGGATCCAAACCACAGGCAATGTACTCGGCCAGCACTTGCTTTACGTTGCCATGCAAATCCTCTGGAGTAGGGTGCGTTGTTAATGAGTGGTAATCGGCAATAAAAAAGAAGCACTTATTCTCGTGTTGCATTTTTACAAAGTTCTGCAATGCTCCAAAATAGTTGCCTAAATGCAACTTGCCAGTCGATCGAATTCCGCTAAGTACAATATCCATATCAATATAATTTAATGCAAAAATACTAATTTCTACTTTACGTGTCGTAAAACAATTGAACCGATAAAAGTAATGTTTTAATTTGGCAACATAACCCAATAATTTTCGTTACAAAATACATACCTTAGCAAACCTAAAACATAGATTATGGCTGACATTGAAATAAAGGGGACAGGACTAATTTCAACCCGAACCTATGTACAAGAACGGCATCCCGAACGCTACAAAGAATGGCACAACTCCCTTCCCGATGAAATTAAATCATTTTACAATGGATTTATCGACTCTTCGGAATGGTACAGTATCGAAAGGTTCTACCTTATTCCTTTAAGAAATATTGCCGAGATGTTCTATGGCGGAAACGAAAAGAAAGCCGCAATAGAAGTTGGCAGATTTAGTGCCGAATTTGCACTGAATGGGGTGTACAAGGTTTTTCTAATCAATGCAAATCCTGAGTCATTAGTGAATTCAGCTGAAAGAGTTTTTATGATGTACCATCGCCCCGTAGACATTGAAATTGAAAAAATTGCCAACAATAAAATCAGAATAACAGCAACTCGCCTTTACCATAAGGGAGAAATTATAGATTACGGCATGATTGGTTGGTGCTCACGGGCTCTTGAACTTGCAAATTGTAAGAATGTAAGGTTTAAACCAATTACATGCCCAGAACTTCTAAAACATTCTGTTGAATTCTCGTGGGAATAACCCGCCGTAACCATATTACCATGCACTTACATTTAGTTTCGTTCAATGTTCCTTATCCGCCAGATTACGGCGGTATAATTGATGTTTTTTACAAAATAAAAGCATTGCACGATGCTGGCGTAAAAATCCATCTGCACTGCTTTAACTATGGGCGAGGCAAGGCAAGCGAAATAAGCCAATACTGCGTTAGCGTAAATTACTACCAACGCAAACTTCAATTCTACAAACAGATCTCACTCATACCATTTATAGTTTACACCCGTAACTCTAGGGAACTTATCGAAAACTTAAACAGGGATGATTATCCCATAATTTTTGAGGGTTTACATTGCACATACCCTCTTTACATAAATAAATTTGACGATAGAAAAATAGTTATTCGCACCCACAACATAGAACACGACTACTACAAAGGATTGGCTAAGTCAGAGAAAAATTTACTAAAAAAAATCTATTTCAGGTTTGAAGCATTTAAACTGAAACATTATGAACCTATTCTAAGAAAAGCAACAACAATTGCGGCAATCTCTCCAAATGACAAGGATTACTTTAAGACAATAAACCCACAAACATCATTGGTATTGCCGTTTCACCCCTTTAGCGCTGCATCGTCTAAAATTGGTTGTGGCAGTTATATTCTAATCCATGGCGACTTGTCGGTTCCAGAAAACATTCAAAGCGTTATTTGGCTGCTCGAAAATATTATTCCCGAATGCCCATACCCATTCAAGATAGCAGGCAAAGAACCATCCAAACAGATTTACAGGTCAGCGTATGGCCTAAAAAATGTTGAAATTATACCCAACCCAAACGATTCAAAAATTACTGATTTAATAGAAAATGCACAAATCAATATAGTTCACTCGCTTTACCCTCAAGGCTTCAAGCTAAAACTATTGCACGTACTCTACAAGGGACGCCATTGCATTTGCAATAAAGATGTTGTGCAAAACACTGGCCTCGAGCCTGTATGCTATATCGCAAATACAAACCAAGAATTTATATCTGCAATAAAACACCTAATGTTGGTTGACCTAACTAATGAAATGGTTGATATGCGGGTATCAATGCTATCCAGATTCTCCAATCAAAACCAAATCGGCAAATTACTTGAATTGATTTCTTAACCAAAGCAATAAAAAGATTTCACAAACAGGGATTTTCTAATCATTTAAAAAACAATCACGGTTTGTAATCATTTCAGTAAAATTAATGTAGATTTGCTTTCACCTAACCAGAAATTCAAACCGCCATGAAGCATATTATTGTTCCCATCGACTTTTCTAAAGAATCTACAAATGGTCTACGATTAGCCATAACATTTGCTAATCACTTTAAGTGCGATATTCAGATGGTATACGTTCAAAAGCACCCATCCGATTTAACCCCCGGCAGATTCGAAGAAGAACACCGCAATGCTGAAAAGATGTTTGAAGAATTGGTTGCCGAGTACTCGCCAAAAATGCTGGAAAGCGCTAATCTTACCTATATCATTAAAAAAGGAAAGATTTACCGTGAAGTGGTAAATCAGGCCAGTGCTTTTGAAGATTCCGCCATTGTTTGCTCAACGCATGGCGCCTCGGGATTTGAGGAGTTTTTCATTGGCAGTAATGCCTTCCGCATAATATCGGCAACCGATAATCCGGTAATTACAATAAGGCATGGATCAATGCCCCGAGATATTCAGAAAATTGTTCTACCAATAGATATATCAACCGATACCCGCCAGAAAGTTCCAGTAACAGCAGAAATTGCAAGGGCTTTCAATGCCGAGGTGCATGTAATTGGTGTGGCAACGCTACAAACCGACGAGATTGACCTTAAGCTTAATGCTTACACCAAACAGGTGTGCAATTTCCTTAAGGAACGGGACATTCGATTTCAAACCGCCAGTTTACGCGGCGATAACATTACAGACATAACAATAGAGTACGCCTTGGACGTTAATGCCGATTTGGTTAGCATAATGACCGAACAGAATATTGCCCTTAGCGATTTTGTACTTGGCAGCTACGCACAACAAATGCTAAGCAAAAGCCCAATCCCTGTGCTCAGTGTAACACCTAAAGAGGTTTTTGTAATGGGAAGCTTCATTACTCAAGGCGGAGGATACTAGATTTGAAATGAAGAATCTTTTCAAAAGCAATCGTTTTGTACTATTGCTGATTTTAATTCATGGGTTATTTTTTACTATACAGATTTACAATAAAAATCTGTATTTGGTTGATTCCCCTGAATATTTAAGCGAAGCAAAAAACATACTTAACAATGGAAAATTATATTGTGGAGAGTTAGAAAACACAATTAATCCTGATTTTTATACTAAACGTCCACCGGTTTATCCATTATTTATAGTATTTTTTAAACTAATAAGTCAATCAGATCTACTAATAATTTTTATTCAATCGATCGTATCAATATTTTCAATTCTAATAATCAGAAACGCATTTATAAGGATTGGATACAACACAAACAATGACAGGTTGTTCCTTCTATTCTTAATTTTTTCTCCTGTACAAATGGTTTATGCCAATCTAATCATGTCCGAAATAATATTTCAGTTCATGCTTGCTTTGGCCTTTTATTACATTGTTAGATATTCAGTTGAGGGTAGACTAAAATATCTCGGATTTTTCAGTTTACTTATAGTCTTGTCTGCACTAACAAAACCTGTAATGTATCTATTTGTATACCCATTATTCTTAGCAACAATATATTTCTCGTTTAAGAATAAATCCTTTAGGCCTTTATTAATAGGGGTTATTCCTATACTAATAATCCAGTCTTATTCCTACTGGAACTACAAGCGTACAGAGTATTGGAACTTTTCTAGCATTCAATCAATAAATATGGTTCAATACAACACATATTACTTTAACGTTAAAAGATTCGGATTCGAAAAAGCAGATGCATTTCTTGATAATCAAATAAACCAGTCCAATACGATTGATAGTTATCCAGAAAAAAAGAACTTTTTAATAAATTCATCAAACCAAGTTATAAAGGATGATATACTGGGATATATGTGGTTCCACACAAAGGGGATGTTTAGATTTTTCATTGATCCAGGGAGGTTCGATCTTTCAAACTTTTTCGGACTAGAAAACAAAGGAAATGTGGGTTTTTTGAATTATCTAAATAATGGAGGAATTCGAGGGGCAATTAGTTACCTATTAGAGCAAAACATCTGGTTAATAATTGGTTTAATTGTTATCGGAATTTTCAATGTATTTAAACTATTAGGATTATCTTTTTTCCTAATAAAGAAATCAATCGATATTAAATTTAGGTTAATAGTACTTTTTATCATAGGATACGTCGCTTTTGCAACAGGACCGCTTGGTGCATCGAGGTTCGCAATGCCCTTTATACCAATTATAATTTTTTCCACATTAATCGCTATTTCGAATTTTAATCCATTCGCAACAAAAACTTGCAATACTGTTCACTTTTCTGAAAACCATTAGATTTATAGCTGCACCCTTCTTGTTCATAAAATTCTTACAGAATAACCTTTCGTTTTCCTATCTTTACAATCCCTTATATCAGGTATCTAACGTCTAGTTTCTGTTTTAAAATGATTGAGCAGCACACTGTTGATAGGATAATTGCCGCCTCGGATATTCTTGAGGTTGTACAGGAGTACGTTACGCTTCATAAGCGTGGCGTGAACTATCTTGGGCTATGTCCTTTCCACAACGAGAAAACGCCATCGTTCACGGTAAGCCCATCCAAGGGAATTTTTAAGTGCTTTGGATGCGGCAAGGGTGGCAGTGTTGTCAATTTTGTGATGGAACTGGAGCACTTAGGTTACGTTGATGCCCTTAAATTCCTTGCCAAAAAGTACAATATTGAGGTTGTGGAAAAAGAGGCAACCCCCGAGGAACTGGAGCAGAAGAACGAACGCGAGAGTTTAATGGTGGTTAACGCTTTTGCTCAACGATACTTCAGCGATATTCTGCATAAGCACTCCGACGGTAAAAATATTGGTTTAGCATACTTCAAGGAACGAGGATTCCATAATACCACAATCGAAAAGTTTCAGCTGGGTTACTGCCTCAGTCAACGCGATGCCTTTACCCAATCGGCAATTCACGATGGATATAAGCAGGAATATCTTGTAAAGACAGGCCTCACAGTCCTGCGCGAGGATGGAAACACCTTCGATAGATTTATGGGACGCGTGATGTTCCCCATCCACAGCCTTAGCGGAAGGGTTATTGGTTTTGGTGGCCGCATCCTAAAAACCGATAAGAAAATTGCCAAATACCTCAACAGTCCCGAAAGTGAGGTTTACCATAAAAGTGAAATTCTCTACGGAATTTATCAGGCAAAAAAAACTATCACTCAGGAAAACAAGTGTTTCCTTGTGGAGGGTTACACCGATGTTATATCGATGCACCAGGCAGGAATTGAGAACGTAGTAGCCAGTTCTGGAACATCGTTGACACACGATCAGATTAAACTGATTAAACGCTTCACTCCAAACGTAACCATCCTTTACGATGGCGATGCTGCAGGCATAAAAGCTTCGCTCCGTGGAATCGATCTGGTTTTGGAGGAAGGACTAAACGTTAAGGTTGTGCTACTTCCCGATGGCGAGGATCCCGATAGTTTTGCTCGCAGCCATAGCACCACTCAACTACTCGACTATGTTGAGAAGAACGAAACCGACTTTATCAAATTTAAAACTCGACTTCTTTTAGACGAGGCTAAAAATGACCCCATTCAACGCGCTAACCTTATAAGCGATATTGTACGCTCCATAAGCGTAATCCCCGAAACCATAACCCGCTCCGTTTATATCAAGGAATGCTCACGGTTGATGGATATCAAGGAGGATGTACTTTACACCGAGGTTACAAACCATCGAAAGAAAAAATTTGAACAGTTAATACAGCGCGAGCCAAGCGAAGCGAAAGAAAGGGAAACGCCGAAACTACCATCGTATGTATCCGGAATTTTTTGCGAGGAGCAGGAGAAAGAGATTATTGCATTTTTGCTAAGCTCTGGCAGTAATGTAATTTTCCATCACATAACAGATGATACGGATGAACAAGAAATATCAATCACTGCAGGGCAATACATTATCGACGAAATTTTAAACGATGAGTTGGAATTCCAGAATTTAGTTTACAAAAAGATTTTTGATGAGTACGGGAAACTAATTACCGAAAAAAAAATCCCCGATAGCCGACACTTTATCAATCACTCCGATCCACAAATAAGTCAACTCGCGGTGGACATTCTATCATCAAGGCATAAACTCAGTAGAATATGGGAAAAACACAAGGCCGCCAGCGACGAGGATGCCGATTTCCTACAACGAGCCATCCCTAAGGCTATTCAGGTTTACAAGAGCAAGGTGCTTAAAATTGCCATCAAACGGCTAATGGACGACTTGGCAAGCCTGCAAAGCGACCAAATGGATAGCATCAATGATATCCTCAAAAAGATAAATCAACTGAATGATTTAATTAACCGCATGTCGAAAGATTTAGATAGAGTGATTCTTTAATTCAGACATCAGATATCGGACGCAAGAATTCGGCCTAAATAAAGAATGGGACTTATAAAGTAAAGTACTATTCTCTATGCTAAATCTACGGGGCTGATGCCTAGAATCTATTATCTGTTTGTTAAAAACAAATCTTTCAAATATTGGTTAATAAAAGCGAATTTCATAACTTTACCCCAAATCAAAAAATGTTAACTACTATCAACTAAATCGATATGAAAACCCAAAACACAATGCGCATAGTTGCGATGACCGCCCTGGCAGTTTTAGTTCTTAACAGCTGTGGCACAAAACAAGCTAAAGAAGCTGAAGAGCTTGAAACCGTAACCAAAGAGCAAGCATTCGAAGGTGTTACAAACTATCCTATTCCAACCTCGTTTGAGGTAATTCAAATGATCAACAAGGCCGGCGCTAGCTACATTCTAAGCATCTGCAACCCTGTTGATAACGCAAACAAGTATTTCACCGAAAAAGCAAAAGCAATCAACCTAGGTATTTATGGTGCTGACTTGGCCTACTCCACAACCTACCAAATGAAGCAGGAAACCATGAACTACCTTAAAACCTCCAAAAAACTGATTGACGAACTAAACATCAGCACCGGGTTCAACCGCCAGTTAGCCGAACGGGTAGATGCAAACATCGACAATAAGGATTCATTAATCCTTATCATTACTGATTCATTCTACGATTCATATAAGTATTTAGTGGAAAATGGAAAAGACAACCTTTCGTTAATGGTTATTACTGGTAGCTGGATTGAGGGTGTTTACATCACATCGCAAATAGCTTTAACAAGCCGTAACAATGCTGAGTTTATTAAAATTATAGCTAGCCAAAAGGCTCCCCTATCAAAATTAGTGGAACTGATGCAGGCTCGTTCTTCAGAAGCTGAAGTTGCTGAACTAATGAATGCGCTTAAACCAGTTATTGATATTTACAACGGTGTTCAGGGTGATACTTTAACCAACGAACAATTCCAAGCAATTGTTGAGAACATCGCAAAAATCAGAAACTCTTTGGTTTAAAAACTCGTTGATAAAACATAAAAGCGTAGCATAAGCTACGCTTTTTTCATCTTAAAAGATTTGACAAGGCTTAATTAAACGCATGGAATAAAATTTGTTCCATTTTTTAAAATCATTTAAAGGTATCAACCCAAAAATCATACTTATTAACAGTAACTTTTTTACCTTTAGTGAGTCAAAATAAATGTACTTGACAAAAAGTTTTGATTCTCGATGAACGAAACAACCATTTACACCCTCTTACAAATATTGGCCTACCATGCATCTTCGCATGGTTCCGACTCTCATGTTGACTCTTACGTTAATGAACTGCTAAACGAAAATGTTTCCACACGACTAAGACCCGACTTTGTAGTTTACTACAGAAATCAAAAGGCAAAATCGTTATTAAGCTATAATACCGAGGTTACTGTTGCCGACAGCTATTCGTTCACAAAAAAAAACTGCATAGACCTTCGTAAAACCCTAACCATTGAGGATCGATTTCAAATTGTTGTGAGTTTGCTCGAAAAATACGGAAGACACAACAACCATGAGTTTTCAGAATTAGTAGATCTTGTGGCGTTCTGCCTAAACATTGATAGCACTGAGATCAAATTCATGAAGAGATTTATTTCCTATAGCGATTATGGAAATATAGATCCCACACGGTTAACCACTCTCTGCGGCTCGCAGGGCTCTTCTCCAGAAAAATCAGAATCAGGCCAAAGTATTCACCATCAAAGTATTGTAGGCGTTAATAAACCTGAAATCGCTGGGTTAATGGGTTGCATTCGTTTTTTCTATATCCCAGATATTCAATGCTATTTACTGAAATACTATGGGGAATCTAAGATTTATATAGACAACAAGGAGGTTACGCCTGAAAAAATCTACCTCTTTCAAGTCGGTTCTACAATTAAAGGATATGGATTCTCACCCATTCATTATAGTTTTCTATCGAAAATATCTGGAGACAAGGATAACTCCCAACGCGCCGTTTTAACTGCCGAGGATGTTGAATACAAGTATCGTAATAGCAAAAATGGAATTAAACAATTTAGAATATCCGAAGAATCTGGTCAACTTATAGGCATAATGGGGAGCAGCGGGGTTGGAAAGTCAACTCTGTTGAACCTACTCACTGGAAAGCAAAAGCCCCTCAGAGGACGAGTTTTAATAAACGGTTACGATTTACATGCAGAAGCACACGCAGTGCAGGGCATTATTGGGTTAGTACCGCAGGACGATTTGCTTTTCGAAAATCTTACCGTTTACCAGAATATGTACTACAATGCCAAACTCTGCTTTGGCAATTACACCAAAAAGCAGATTGATGTTCTGGTTAAGAAAGTCCTTAATGACTTAGAGCTATGGGAAATTCATGATTTAAAAGTTGGATCGCCATTGAACAAGGTTATTAGTGGAGGTCAGCGTAAACGATTAAATATTGGACTCGAACTTTTGCGGGAACCTACAATCCTCTTTGTTGATGAGCCCACCAGCGGTCTTTCGTCAAGCGATTCATTAATGGTAATGAAACTGCTGAAAGCTCAGGCCAACAAGGGAAAATTGGTGATTGCCAACATACATCAACCTGCCGACAAGGTATTCCGCCTATTCGATAAATTATGGGTTCTTGACAAAGGTGGTTATCCAATTTATTCGGGAGCCCCTCTCGATGCCATTTCGTACTTTAAACGAATTGTTAATCCGTTATCGTCGAGCGATGGGGGATGTTTAAGTTGCGGAAATATCAACCCCGAACAAATATTGGAGGTAATTGAACGTAAGGAAATTGATGACGATGGAAGATTTTCAACAATCCGTCAGGTTGAACCGGAAATATGGTACAATCATTACGTGGAAAACATCCAAAACCATGTTCCAATTAACGGAAATAAGGAACCTCTTCCAAAAAACAACTTTAGATTACCTAACGTTATTAAGCAGTTGAAAATATTCAGCATACGGAATCTGCTATCTAAACTGTCGAATAAACAATATATCCTTCTAAACATACTTGAGCCAGTTGTGCTGGCATTCATATTGGCATTCTTCGTAAAGTATTCCACTGGAAATGATTATGTATTTGCCAACAACAAAAATCTCCCCGCATTCATTTTCATGAGCGTAATAGTATCGCTGTTCCTAGGATTGAGTGTTAGCGCCGAAGAAATAATTGGGGACAGAAAAATACTAGAGCGTGAATCGTTCCTGAATTTAAGCCGATTCAGCTATCTAAATTCAAAAATCCTATACCTGTTTGCTCTATCGGCATTCCAAATGTTCCTTTTTGTTTTTGTAGGCAACTCAATAATCGAAATTCAGGGTCTTACTTTACAATACTGGTTGGTTCTGTTTTCTGCGGCTTGTTTTGCAAACCTAACCGGATTAATAATAAGTTCGGCTATGAACTCTGTAGTTTCTATCTATATAACAATTCCATTCATTCTTGTCCCTCAAATTCTACTAAGTGGAACGGTTGTAGATTTCGACAATTTGCATCCATCGCTCACCCGAAAAGTATATGTGCCAGTTATTGCCGATATAATGCCATCGCGATGGGCCTACGAGGCAATTGCCGTAGAACAATTCACCGATAATAAATTTGAACGAAATTTATTTAACTACGAAAAGGCTGTTAGCCAATCGAATTTTAGATCATCATTTTTACTACCCCGGTTACAGGCTAAACTAGAGGAAAGCATTAGGCTTAACTCAACAGAAAATCCCAACAATGAGCAAATAGCCAAGCACCTAAGATTAATTGGCAATGAATTGGATGTACTTGTCAAGGCTACGGGAGTTCCTCCGTTCGAATTTATAAATGAAATAAAAAAGGGAGAACTTACCGATGAAATCTCCGATGAACTAAATGGCTATCTATTCTTCTTGAAAAAAACTGTTTCGGAAATGTACAAGAAATCGGTTCATAGCAGAGATAGCATTTACGATAGAATGACACAAGCCTTAGGTACCGATGGCTTTTATAGACTAAAACAAGAAAACTATAACAACACCCTTGCGGAATGGGTGCTAAAAAACAACGAGGTTACCAAGTATTTAGAAACCGAGGATAGGGTAATTCAAAAATATGAGCCAATCTACATGCAACCCGATCACCCGTGGGGCCGAGCACATTTATATGCACCACAAAAATTATTCAACGGTGTTTACGTTAAAACTATTTGGTTTAATATAACGGTGATTTGGCTGGGAACGTTGTTCCTTTACGCAACCCTTCAACTAAACTTTATCAGAAGAATAGCTCTACTAATTGAAGGATTTAAGAAAAGCAGGCAAAGCAAGTGATAATTGAATTATGAACAAGGAATGATGATTTTTGAATAATGAATTAAAATGTAACTTCAAAAATCTACATTCATCATTCCTTGTTCGATATCCCCTACTTCTCCTCAAGAAGTTTTACTATCAACTCCTCAGTTTCTTTGGCAAATTTCTCGTAATGTGCTCCTGTTCCAGGGCCTGAGAATCCTGTCTCAACCTTGCGAATATTGCCCTTCCTGTCCAAAATCATACTGGTTGGGTAGGCCATTTGCCCTTCAAGGGCATAAAGTACTGAGTCGCGTTGCTCACGTCCACGTGGTGCTACATACAAACAGGTGTAATTTGCACCTATGCTTTTTGCAAAACGTTGAACTTTAGGCTGAGCAGCCTCAAAGGTTTTATCCTCGAAACAAAGCGATACAACCTCTAATCCTTTATCGGCATACTTTTCGTAAAGGGCTTTGTAGTATCTGCCCTCGTCTAAACAGTTTGGACACCAACTTCCACCAGCCAAAACTGCAATAACCTTTCCTTGAAATTTTGGGTCGGTCGACTTTACAATATTTCCATCCAAATCCTTTCCAGCAAACTCAAATGTGGAAATTCCTTTCTTAACCCAAACCAACTTGTCGGATTCTGGTAGCTTTGCGTTATCATCGCGAACAGCTTTCCATGGTGCAACCCATTTGGGGCTTCCAGAAATTAAGCCGTTTACCATTGTGTTTGCATCGGCAATATCACCCTTAATGATGATTGTTTGAGCGCCATCGTTCTTTGAGAAGTAGAATTTACTGCCCGATACTTTACCCTCGAGGTAACGGTAATCGCCCGAAGTGCTTAGAATTGTTCCTGTAACAATGCTACCATTTTGCTTTAGTTCGGCAATCATTAAAGTTGAATCTGGTGTTCCAGGATTCTCAATAAACCACCAACGACCTGTTACATCAAAGGCTGGGGTTTCGGTAAACCAAGGAAACCGGTCGGTTTGGCCTTTTACTGCGTAGAAGTTATACTTTACTCCAAACTGTAACCCCTTTGGATAGTAGAAACCTTTTAATGAATCGCCAATTACTGCAACAATTTCACTGGTAAAAACAGGAAGTTTTGCGTGAATTGTATCGCCTTTCACCTCAACCTCATCAACCGGAATAAGCTCATCGGCGTTGCGAATAATAAGCGCAACTTTTTCTGCATCCTTCTTTACCTCAAAGTTGAAAGGTACTGTAAAACTACCAAGCGAATCCAACTGAATTACACCAAGCCAAGGACCTGTAGAAAGTTCTTTTTTACCACCAGTGCAGGATGCAAGTAGCATTGCACCAGCAACAAACATCAATAGTTTTTTCATATGTTAAGTTAAAAGTTAGAAGCAATACGTTAAAAGATCACATCTGCCCGAGTCGAACGACGAACAACTATCAAAGAACAACAAAAACCTATCTTCTTTTCTTTCCTCCCCGTCCTTTGTCTTTCGGTTTAGACTTCCCTTTTGATTTGGAACCCGCGCCAAACTTTACAACCCCACGAACCCTAGTTTTCTCGGGCTTATGCGAACTGCTATGCTTGGGTTTGGAGATACGACTATTGCGTTGTGGTATTTCGGCATACTCCATTCCCACAAGCCTGAAGTCTATTTGCTTTTTAACCAAATTGGTGCGCCAAACCTCAACCTCAACCTCATCACCAAGTTGGAATCTTCTGCCAGTACGTTCGCCAACAAGTGCGTAGGATTCCTCATCGAACTGATAGTAATCATCATTTAAATCGCGCATTGCAACCAAGCCTTCGCACTGAGTTCCTTCAAGTTCAACAAATAGGCCAAAACTGGTAACTCCGGAAATTGCTCCGTTGAACTTCTGCCCCACCTTGTCCTGCAGAAACTCTACTTGCTTATACTTGATTGATGCTCTTTCGGCTTCCGTTGCCCGAATCTCCATATCGGTGGAGTGCTTGCATAGAGCCTCTAGTTGCTCCTTGTTCTTAGGTTTATCGCTATTTAGGTAGTGAGCCAACAACCTATGAACCATCATATCGGGGAAACGGCGAATTGGAGAGGTAAAGTGCGTGTAATGGGGGAATGACAATCCGTAGTGACCAATATTATCAGATGAATAGCGTGCCTTCGCCATTGAGCGTAGCGCAAGTGTTTCGATAAGATTCTGCTCGCGCTTACCTTTTACCTCGGCCATCAACTTGTTGATAGCTTTGCTGATTTGCTTATCGGTATTGCCAGTTATGTTATAGCCAAAGCGAGTAATAAAGGAACGGAAAGCATCGAACTTCTCAAGGTTTGGCTTATCGTGAATACGGTACACAAATGGCAACTCGCGCTTAGCAGAACGCTCTTTACCAATATACTCGGCAACTCGTTTGTTTGCCAAAAGCATAAACTCCTCAATGAGTTGATTCGACTCCTTATTTTCCTTGAAGTAAACGCCAAGTGGTTTACCTTTATCGTCCAAATCGAACTTCACCTCAATGCGCTCAAATGCAATGGCTCCTTGCTTGAATCGGTTCTTTCGCAAAATCTGAGCAAGTTTATGAAGCAGCAGGATTTGGTCCTGCATATCGCCCTTGCCAGTCTCAATCACCTCCTGTGCTTCCTCGTATGTAAATCGTCTTTTCGATAAAATTACAGTTCGTCCAAACCACTGCGAAAGCAACTCGGCGTTCTCGTTCATCTCAAAAACAGCCGAAAAGCATAACTTCTCCTCATCGGGTCGGAGCGAACAAATAAAGTTCGACAACCGCTCTGGAAGCATCGGAACGCACCTATCGACTAAATAAACCGATGTTGCACGCTCAATGGCTTCATCATCTATAGGAGTATCGGGTGTAACATAGTGCGTAACATCGGCAATGTGAACGCCAACCTCAATATTTCCATTCTTAAGAATTTGAACCGATAGGGCATCATCAAAGTCCTTAGCATCGAATGGGTCAATTGTAAACGTTGGAATATTTCGGAAATCGCGCCTTTCGTTGTAATCCTTATCGGTAATTTTTTCGCTGATTTTTTCGGCAACCCTATCAAGTTCCTCTGGAAATTTATATGGCAGGTCGAACTCCGCAAGAATTGCGTGCATTTCCACCTCGTGAACGCCTGGGTCGCCCAGAATATCAACAATTTTTCCAATAGGATTTTTCTCCCTTGCAGGCCACTCGGTAATCTGAACAATTACCTTTTGACCATTTTGAACATCGCTAAGTTCAATTTTAGGGATGAATATATCGTAAGGCATCAGCCTATTATCGGGCACTACAAAGGCAAAATCTCGACCCAAAGTGATTGTGCCCACAAAGTTGCGCTTAGCACGCTCAACCACCCTTATAACCTCACCCTCAAACAATCCCCTACGGCGATGGCGGTAAATAGAAATCTCTACCTTATCGCCGTGTAGAGCACGATTCAAACGAAACTCAGGAATGAAAATCTCGCGGTTATCCTCGGTAATTACATCGGCAGTGCCATCGTTATTCATCTCAAGGATACCTACAGCAAGCAAATTCTGCATCTCCATTTTGAATTTGCCACGGTACAGCTCTACAATTCGCTCCTCCTGAACCAACTCATACAGAATATCGGTAATCATTCTGCGCGTTGGGTCATCCTTAATTGCAAGAATTGTGGCCAGCTGCTTATAGTTAAAACTTTGGCCGGGCTTATCGGCAAAAACATCAACAATGGCCTGCTTTAACTCCTTTTTGGTAATCCGTTTCTTTGGAAAACCAATATCCTTGCTTTTTTTACTTTTACTCATTAATACAGATATTAGAAATCAGACAGAAGACATTAGAAAGTCTTACAATATAATATTCCCAAAGATATTGGAAATTTGGGAGATAATTGATTTTTTAAATCATCATATAAATTCTTTAATACAAGTAATGATATATTTGTATACAGATACTGAAAACTATGCCACGGGAAGATTCTTTACAAACTCTCCGCAATTTCATTTCTAGGTTTCTTGCCCTAGATACTCAGGTTTTCGAAAAGTTTTCTACAAACCTTGAACTGGTTGAGTTTAAAAAGAAGGAGCTAATTGTTGAGAACGGAAAAGTTGCCGATAGAATGTACTTTCTTTCTGAGGGATTTGTTCGGTTTTACCATTTTAAGCCCGATGGCAGTGAGGTTACAAGCGATTTTTACTTTGCACCAGGCTTCATAACATCGTTCACAAGTTTTATTCTTCAAAAGCCCTCCATTGTTAACATTCAGTGCCTAGAGGAGATGTCGGTTTTGTCAATCCCACACAAAAAACTTATAGAACTCTACGATAATTACCCCAAAATTGAACGCCTAGGTCGATTGCTCTCCGAACAGGCATTTATAGTATCGGAGAAACACCTGCTGAGTTTTTTAAACGATTCGCCCCAGGACCGATACCTTTGGCTTTGCAAGGAGTACCCAGAGTATATTAAAAACATCCCTTTGCATTACTTGGCATCGTACCTTGGTGTAACACCCGAAACGTTAAGCAGAATAAGGAGTAGAACTCTCTAATGTTTTTCTTGATTATCGTCAAGTGTTTTTAACTTGTAGCTCCTCTACCTTTGCGCTGTAATAAAACGCAACGCTATGAGAAAGTTACTGTTAATTTCTGTTTTGCTTTCAGCAATGGTTTCATCGTGCTCAAAGGATGAAATTGAATTCCAAAACAACGACCTAAAAATTAAGATTATTGCAGGTGATAATTGGCTTCACGATTTTCCCCTATTCCTCGGGATAAACAAGAAAAATCCGCCACAATTTGCAGTTTGGCTAACCGATTTGGACACAAACTATGTAGGAACAATTTTTTGTACCCACAAAATAGCCCGTGAGGGTTGGATTGCCAACAAAGGAAACCGCCGGAAAGAGGCTTTGCCATTCTGGTGCCACAACCGTGGAGTAGTTTACTCCGACGGATTATACCTGCCAACAAAGAGTAATCCGCTTGTCGATGGGCTTACAGGTGCAACTCCTACTGGCGATTACTTTGTAAAAGTATCTCCAACGCAGAATTCAACCTACTTAATCTTTGCAGAGTTTAATCACTCTGTCGATTTTAACTCGTACTACAAGGAAAATAGACCGCAAGGTAGTTTCTACTACTCTGGCGGAAGCGAAGGGAGCGGACAACCAGCATTGGTTTACTGCGCAAGAATAGATTTGAACTCGGCTCAAGATTACTGGGAACTTCAACTGATTGGGCACTCAAGCCCCGATGGTTCCAACGGAAATCTATATGCAAATCTTGAGGAGATTACTTCGGCCAAGAATATTATAAGTAAGGTGATTGTTGAACGCAAATAATTTCCAAGATGAAAAGAACATCTATTATAATCAGCATTCTGCTACTATTTGCAACCTCAACTTTTGCACAGAATTCATCAGTATTTACAAGAGCGGGGATTAGCGGTTTACAGTTTGGTTACAGCTTTGAACCAATAAGTAGAGTAAACGTACCCGTTTCAATAGGAATATCTTCAAACTTTATTGAGAAAAAGTACAACGATTTTTCGGTGGAAGTTTGGCCAAGTTACCAACTTCAAAGAAAAAACTTCAGGTTTCCACTAGGGCTTATGGCTGGTGTAAAATGGGTTAAAACTTACGATTATAGCTACGCTGTTTTTAACTATGGCCTATACAGCGGTGTTTCATATAGCTTTGGCCGAAATGAAATTGGCCTGAATGCTGGTGTAAAATTCGGGAAACGCAAGTATATTATAGAAAAACAAACATCTATAGGTGATATTTCGGCTTACGAAACCTATAAGGAAAACCCACTGCTTTTAATGATTACTTACTCATTTAAAATTGAATAGAAAATGAACAGGATAATAAACCACTTAATTTTATCAACTATGGTATTCTCCGTATTCGGCTGTGCTTGCACCTCAACATCGAGGAGCGATTTTGAGGAAAACCTGAACGATAAGAGCGATGTTTACGGGATTCTTTACTACGCATCGCTGGCAGGGAATTCGCATAACACACAGCCCTGGAAGGTTAAGGTAATTGACGATTACACAATGGAAGTTTACGCCGATACTCTTAGGCATCTAAAGGTTGTTGACCCAACGCGTAGAGGTTTATTCATCTCACTTGGAGCGTTTATCGAAAACATCAACCTAGCCGCAGGAAGCTTAGGGTACAGTGCAGATATAGTGATAAAAGCAGAAAAGCCAACCGATACGCTTGCTGCAGTTATTAAGTTAAGCCAAACCAAAAAGACAAACTTCAGCTTAGTTGATTTGGAAAATCGAAAAACCACAAGAACGCCTTTTGAGAATAGCCCAATCAATGCAAACGACTTAAAACTTATCACGGAAAGTTTTACTAACGTGGTATTTATTCCTGCCAATTCGGACAACGGGAAATACATTTCAACCAAAACCCTTGAGGCCTACACACAGCAAGCAAATAATGAGGATGCAAAGAATGAACTAGCTGCTTGGATTTGTTTCTCAAATGCCGATGTGAAAGCCAACCGCGACGGGTTAACCACTGGAGGTATTGGAATTAAAGGTTTTGGTGGCTTTATGGTTCGGAACTTCTTTAAGCCTGACGATTCAAAAAAACAATCATTTGTTGATAAAGGTGTAGCCAAAACAAAAGCCCAAGTTGAGAACTGTGCCGGCTGGATACTTATTTCGCAAACCGAAGACACCCCAGAAAACTGGATAAACACAGGACGTATTTATGAACAAATGAATATTACCTGCTCAAAACTTGGCATAGGTTTTCACCCAATGAACCAAATGATTGAGGAGCGGAATTTTGAAAATGAGGCTAACCTATATTTCCAGAACAATAATGGCGTTGTTCAATTTGTTGCCAGAATTGGCTACTTAACCAGCCTTCCAAAATCTTATAGTGTTAGAAGATCAGTAAATGAATTTGCAAAATTTAATAAGTAACTACAGAAAATCCATATATTACTTATCTTTACTTCTATAACTTAACTTTATATAAGTAATGAAAACAGCCATAGTTTACGCCACATCGCACGGTACTACCGAAAAAGTGGCAAATATGATTGCAAACTCAATTGCCGACGCTGAACTTTTCAATATCAGTATAAATAAAAAAGTCGATCTAACCCAATATCAGCAAGTAATTATTGGAGGTTCAATTCATGCAGGAAGTATCCAACGAAAAGTTAAAAACTTTTGCCAGCAAAACATAACTCAACTTCTGAAAATGCGCGTAGGCCTTTTTATATGTGCAATGAATGAACCCGAATTCGAGAAGGAATTAAACTCAGCATTCCCAGAAATTATCCGGAATCATGCCATAAGTAAAAAAGTTGTTGGAGGTGAATTTATTATTGAAAAAATGAATTTTATCGAAAAATTCCTTGTGAAAAAGATTTCAGGAGTTACACAATCTACCTCAAAATTAGACAGCACTAAGATCAAAGAACTGGTTGATGAAATGAACTTAAATCATTAATAAAAGATGGAAACCGCAATAGACAAATCAAAGGAACTTAAAAGTTCTATCCAACTAGTCAATTCGAAGGTTCAATTCAAAGGCTCTGTCGATGGTAACGATCCCGTTATGATTGATTACACCCCGCCTATAGGCGATAGTGCGGGCTACACATCTTTGGAGCTATTTCTGCTCAGTCTTTCATCATGTGCGGGCACTGCAATACTCGTATTGCTCAGAAAAATGCAAAAGTCAATTCACTTTTTCGAAATATCAAGCAGTGGCATCAGGAAACAGGAACATCCAACGGGTTTTAAATCTGTTACGCTGGAGATTAATATTAAAAGTGAAAACCTAACCTCCGATGAAATGAATAAGATTCTAGAAATGATTGAGGGTATCTGCCCAGTTCTCTCAATGGTTAAAGGGAATGTTGAAATCTCATACACCTATAATTTGATAAAGTAATCTTAACGGAATTGATTAGTCCATTGCTTGATATCAGAATAAAAAGAATTTAACTTTGTGTTGATAAAACACACTTCGATATGGAAAACGAAAACACAACCTGCTGTCCCCCTTTCGATCCTACAAATTGGGATGGCAAAATGCTAGAATGGTACAACAAACCATTTATCAAAGACAAGGTTTTCACCATCTTTTATATGCCGTTCGGATTTGGCAAAACAATGATGCGGCTTGACAGGAAAGTGAAAGATGCTAATGCCTCGATGCCAGACTACCTTTGCCTGTCGGATCACACATCGAAATGGAATATGGATGTTTACCTTGCGGTTGATAAAGAAATTCCCAATGCGGAAAATGTAAAGCTAAGCGGTAAATTCTTCAGTAAAGTTTACGAAGGCCCATTCAGCGATACAGGTAAATGGAGCGAAAATTTTAAAGCCACAGTTGCGGAAAAGGGCCTAACAATCAAGAAATGGTACATGTGGTACACCACCTGCCCCAAATGCGCAAAAAAATACGGAAAAAATTACGTGGTAATAGTTGGACAGGTTGAATAGTTCAAAAATAGGAAGGGAGGCTGTTAGCCTCCCTTCCTATTAATCATGCCTATATTAAATCTTAGCATTATCAACCAATTGATCAACAAACTGCTTTATTGTTTTTGAGTCGGTTGCTCCATAAAAATCGAAGTAGTACTCAATTAAATACTTTTTGATATCCTCTTTTCCCATGTTTTGCCGGCGTAAAATTGGGAGAATAGTGTAGAATTCGTTAGTTAGCGCCTCCTGATCAACAAACAGCAAATCAAACTTTGTAATCTCCTCACTCGACCGGGTGTTTTTTTCGTACAGGTAAACCGATACACTAGGGATTTCGTTAGAGGTTATATCGCCAGCGTTTGTTGCTAACAACTTATCCTTCTCTACCATCAACGCATTTTGTTCATAGCCAATTTTCTTCGAAACAGGATTGTTGTTCACCCGGTAGTAGAAAACGATAAATTTATTCTCATCGATTGGATATGTGGTAGCATTAACTGGAATAGACACTTTATTTCCAATAACCGAGAACTTATCGCTCCCAAAGTATGACCTTAGATCACTTATCTGTGTTTCATCAGGTTTGTAGCGCTCTGCCATTAAACTCCTTCGTTTTGTAGGAATAGCAATATCCTTAACCGTAGCAGTTAATTGCTGTAAAGCATCAGGACTTGGTGGTTCGTGCATCTTGATCATGAAACGACCCATGTTTTCACTAATTGAAATGACATACGAGTCGAAAGCATCGAAAGTAACCCTATCCGATGGTTGCAAAACATCTCCAGCCTTTAACTGAGTTCCTGTTTTGTAATTGGTTACTTTTCCGCTAATTCTGGTTACAATGTAATTATCCTGAGCAAATGCTCTTGTTCCTACCGTTAGGAGGATAATTACAATAAAATTTACCGTAGCTTTCATGTGTTTAGTTTTTATGTGTAACTATTCTATACAGTTTTTGCGATAAAATGAAATTACATTATACCGATTAACAATTTATGTACCAAAGTTAAGAAATAATTTTACAGATCATCGTCGCCCCTTTCGCGTTTTGACTTTGCTCACCAACTCATAGGAATGATCAATCCACTCTTTGATTAAACCTGATGGTACTGATCCATCTATCCAGATTGTATTCCAATGCGTTTTATTCATGTGATAGCCGGGCTCAACAGCAGGATAAACCTCGCGTAGGTTTATTGCCTTTTCCGGATCGCACTTAAGGTTTATGGATAAATCACCCGTAAGGTTTGTTAGCGCAAACATTTTCCCGTTTACCTTGAAAACCAAGGTATCCTCGTCGAAAGGCAAACTTTCGGTAACATTGGGTTTCGACATACAGTAATCTCTCAACTCAACAATATCCATATCAATTAAAGGGTTGGATAAAAAGCATCCTCAATGTGCTCGATGGTATGTTTTTGTCCTTGAAAAAGGATCGAAACAATATCGAATCGAACCTCAGAATCGATACCATAGTTTTGCACATACGCATCGGCAGCCTCAACAATTGTTTTCTGCTTTCTGAATCGAACGGCATCCTTGGGTTCTTCCCAGTAATCGCTTGTTCGGGTTTTTACCTCAACAACAACAAGCATCTCCTTATCCCTTGCAACAATATCTAACTCCTTGTGGCCATAATGCCAGTTCCTATGTAAAATTCGGTAACCCTTGGCCGCAAGGTACTCAGCAGCTAAATCCTCCCCCATATTTCCTAACTCCCGATGATGAAAATCATCCTTCATAATAATGTCAAATTTTTAATTTTAAAATGTTCATTGCTAGTATTTTATAAAAATACAATGACGGTAAATTCTTTTCGTTCATCAAAAAAAATGGTATAGCATAGAATACGTGTAACATTTACCACTAGATTCTCGAAAAAGAAGATGTCGTACCTAAAAAGTCATCAATGAAACTCTGGTTGAAAATACTCATCATCACTGTTATTCTACCATGCAGAGTATTCTCAAATATAGATAAATTTGAAGGTAAAATCAAAATAGTTAAAGAAAGTATTTACGATACGCTCAGAGTTGAGGTTAGTGTTAAGGGCAATATTGTTCGCATTGATGAAATTAACTCGCAAAATAAAACTCAACAGAGCTACTTAATAGATTTAGCGAAGGAAAAAATGTATGCCTTATCGATCAAGGATAAGCGATATGCCGAAATCCCCTTACGTCCCGCCTCGAAAGTAGACCAAAATACGGAGTTTATTAAAACTGCAAATTGCATGGAAATTAATGGCGAACTTTGCTACCAATGGAGAGTTCGAAACAAAAGTAAGAATTCCGAATTAACGTATTGGGTAGCACCACACGATTATGGTTTTATGAAATCATTGGTTAACATCCTTCGAAGAAGCGATATACCTTTCGAAATACTCAGCCAATTTCCAGAAATTAATGGCTATATGCCATTGCTTTCAGTGGAAAGGACATTGCTAAGAAAAGTAAAAATGAGCGCAAGGGTAATCGATATTGTTCCTGCAAAGCTACCAGAGAATCTCTTTACTATTCCTCCTGGTTATCGAGAACTGTTAGGTTAGATGAATTTTCAAAAACCAGCTCAGCACCCTCCTCGTCAACAGTCAAATTTACCTTTCGTCCAATTATCAAGGGATTGTTAGGCTCTGAGTGCCCAGCCGGGAAACCAAAGCAAACCGGGATGTTGTAATCTTTAATCACGCTATAGATTATTTCGTAAGCATCAGATCCGAACGGAACTTTATTATCGCGCATGTCAGAAAAAGAACCAACCACAAGACCCGATATTGCCTTTAGTTTTCCACTACGCTTAAGATGCATCATCATCCTATCGATATGGTAAAGATACTCATCAACATCCTCGATAAAAAGAATACGATCCTGTGCCGAGATATCGGCATCGGTGCCAATTAAGCTATTCAGAATAGAAAGATTTCCTCCAATCAACAAGCCGGACCCCTTTCCAAACCGATTTAGGGAATGATGAGCCACCTTGTAACTCAAACTCTCGCCCAATAAAACCTTTATCAGGCTGTTTATAGACTCACTCCCCAATATGTCGTTGGTGAAATTAATGGGCATTGTTGCATGCAAAGTTTCCATCCCATACCAGCTACTTATGATGCTATGCAATACTGTTATATCGCTATACCCAATAATCCACTTTGGATTAAGCTGTAATTTTCGAAGATTTATCGAATCGAGTAGCCTAACCGTTCCGTAACCACCTCGTGCACAAAGAATCGCTTTTACAGACCGATCCTCTACCATCTCCATAAAATCAAGGGCTCGCTCCTCATCAGTTCCTGCAAATTGATAATGCTGAGAGAAAAGATGCGGCGAGGTTTTAACCATAAAACCATTGGCTGTTAAGAACCTTATTGCGGGCTGAATTTCATCGCGGGTAACAAAACGAGCCGTAGCAACAATTCCAATTATATCGCCGGGCTTAAGATATGGAGGAGTGATATTTTCCATGAATTCTATACAAAACTTAATTGACCATAAAATTATGCATTTTTTTAGAGTATCCCTAGCCTTTATTTTGATTTATTTGATCATTCCTCGTTAATGTTAGTTCAAACCCAAAATATGAAGTTTCGCAGCAAATTCATAAATAGTTAAAATTGAAAATCGGATTTCGTTTAAGATCGAACTTCTAACTTTTTAGTGTAGATTTGTAAGTTTTTTCTACAACCATACATCTTACAAGATATTGATATGAAGAATTTTAAAAGATACCTTATTACTTCAGCCCTGCCATACGCCAACGGGCCAGTACACATAGGACACCTGGCCGGAGTTTATATTCCTTCCGATATTTATACCCGGTATTTAAGGGAAAAGGGAGTAGATGTAATCTCGGTTTGCGGATCCGACGAACATGGCGTTCCGATAACCATCAAGGCTCGACAAGAGAACACCACACCTCAGGCTATTGTAGATAAGTACAATGCAATGATCAAGGAATCGTTCGAAAAATTTGGGATTAAGTTCGATATATACTCCAGAACCAGCTCAAAGGTTCACTATCAAACCGCCAGTGAGTTTTTTAGAAAACTATACGATAAGGGTTCGTTTATCGAAAAAACAACCGAGCAATACTACGACGAGGAGGTAAAACAATTCCTAGCCGATAGGTACATAACCGGAACATGCCCCCATTGCAGTAACGATAAGGCATACGGCGATCAATGCGAAAAGTGCGGGACAAGCCTTAACGCAACAGACCTCATCAACCCTAAGTCTGCGCTGAGTGGTTCAAAGCCTGTTCTAAAAGCAACAAAGCATTGGTTCCTGCCATTAGATAAGTTTCAACCCGAACTGGAAAAATGGATCCTAGAGGATCACAAAGAATGGAAAACCAATGTTTATGGACAATGTAAAAGTTGGTTGGATCAAGGGTTACAGCCTCGTGCCGTTAGCCGCGACCTCGACTGGGGCGTTCCTGTTCCCGTTGAAGGATCGGAGGGAAAGGTGCTTTACGTATGGTTCGATGCTCCCATTGGCTATATCTCCGCAACTAAAGAACTTACTCCCGATTGGGAAAAATACTGGAAGGATCAGGACACACGAATGATTCACTTCATTGGCAAGGATAACATCGTATTCCATTGTATTATTTTCCCGGCAATGCTTAAAGCCGAGGGAAGTTATATTCTACCAGACAACGTTCCTGCCAACGAATTCCTCAATCTTGAGGGCGATAAAATATCTACATCACGGAATTGGGCGGTTTGGCTACATGAGTATCTGGAAGAATTTCCAGGAAAACAGGATGTTTTAAGGTATGTGCTCACCGCAAATATGCCAGAAACAAAGGATAACGATTTCACTTGGAAAGATTTTCAAACCCGAAATAACAGCGAGTTAGTAGCAATTCTTGGCAACTTTGTAAACCGAGCAATGGTTTTAACTCAAAAATACTTCGACAGCAAAATCCCCACCTCTGGCGAAATTTTGGACTACGATAAGGAAACTATTGCAGAAATACCAAGAATAAAGCAGGCAATCGAATCGAACCTCGAAGAGTTCAAGTTCCGCGAGGCATTGAAGGAAGCAATGAATCTAGCCAGACTTGGCAATAAGTATTTGGCCGATACGGAACCCTGGAAAATGTTTAAGCAGGATCCCGAAAGAGTTGCCACAATACTCAACTTATCAATGCAAATTACGGCAAACCTTTCTATTTTATTAGAACCATTCCTTCCGTTTACTGCAGAAAAAATGAGAAAAATGATTGATTTTTCCGATAATAAATGGGAGCATGCTGGAAATATCAATTTGCTTAAGGCTGGTCATCGATTAAACGAGCCATCTCTCCTTTTCGAGAAGATTGAGGATGATGCCATAAACACGCAACTTGGCAAGTTACAGGCGAAAAAAGAAGCAAATGCTCAAGCACAACCCGTAAATGTTCAACCGCAAAAGGAACCGGTTTCCTACGATGAATTTTCGAAAATGGACATCAGAATTGGCAAGGTTTTAGAGGCTGAGCGCGTTCCTAAAACACAAAAGTTGATGAAACTCAAGGTTGATACCGGAATTGACACAAGAACTCTTGTTTCTGGTATTGCAGAACACTTCACCCCTGAGCAGGTTATCGGTCGTCAAGTGGCGATTCTTGTTAATCTAGAACCTCGAAGCATTAAGGGAATTGAGTCGCACGGGATGATTCTAATGGCCGAGGATGTTGATGGTAAATTGAAATTTGTTCAACCATCGGAAGAGGTTGCATGCGGATCTACTGTTAAATGATGCAATGATTTATAAATAAAAATAAAACCCTCAATGTTTTGAGGGTTTTATTTTTATAGGCTCAGCAGCCAAACTTTACCACTAATATTTTGTGATTTTAATCGTTCTAATTCTCGCAACGCCCTATCGCGATTGGTAAATTTATATAGTGCCACCCGATACATATTGTTATTTTGAATCAACAGGGGTTTATACCCTTTCGAAGAAAGCTCCGTAATCAGGCTCTGGGCGTTTGCCTCCATGGAAAAACTTCCCGCAATTATGTAAAATGTTTTATTTTTCGAAGGCTTTGTCTCCTGGTAGTATAAAGCTGATTTTATATCAGTTGTGGTTGAAACAGGCTTGGTTTCTACCTGAGATTTTGCACTACTAGTAAAAGTTGATGAATCTACAGATGTTACAGACGTATCCGCGGCCAATGCAATCACATCATCTGTATTGCCTTGTTCCTCATTGGGCTGATAAACTTGCTCAATCTCTTCACCCCCTTCGCTTTCCCAAAATCTTACAGCTGGAACCAACAAAGCAACCGCTACAACAGAAACTACTGCAACTGCTATGATAACTGGAACAACAATTCTTTTTCTCGGTTTGCTTGTTGTCATTTCCGGAACCTTTTTGGGTGCAGCAACCGTCTTTGGCTCAACTTTCGTAGCCACAACAACTGGTTCTGCTTTCTTTTTCTCAGCAGGTTTCTGATTGACTTGGAGTTTCCCCAACCCAAAAGTCTGAGAAATTATATCCTCGCTAGGGAATAACTCAACAATACCAGCCTCATTCAACTTAAGAGAGCCAATTCCACCAAACAAAATATCCTCGCCTCGGCTTAACCGTTCTTTTAAACTTTCAACAAACTTGTCGACAATTTTTGCTGATCTTTTATGGTCGACACCTGCAATTTCGCAAATAAAATTCTCAATGGCCTCATCATTAAAAACACGAGAGGTATCAAAAATGAAATATTCCCGAGGAGGATTAAATGATTTGCCATCGGATGATAGCGTTGCCGATTCGTATTTTTTTACAAAACTGCCCAAGCCCGGAAGGCTCACAAATTCTAATCGGGATAGAAGTTCCTGAATAGCAGATTCTAATTCCAACGTATAACTTGTTTAGTGTTAACAAACAAAAGTATAAAAATTATTGAGTTAAATCAATGTAGCACAATTTTGTTGAAGAAAATTATCTTATGAAACCAATTCAAGAAAGAAAAGTTTCACCAAATCCTCAAAAGCCACAAAATAAAAACCGCCGCTTTACCAATAGCGGCGGTTTATTCGAGTTGTCCTGCCAGGGGTCGAACCTGGACTCTTCTGATCCAGAGTCAGACGTGTTGCCAATTACACTACAGGACAATTTTGCGATGCAAATATAAATTGTTTTGACTTTAGTTATTCTCTATTTGCACTTTTTTCTTTATAAAAATAAAAAATCCGGGCAAAAACCCGGATTAAGAATCGAACATATGCTAATTACTGCCCTGCAATCTTAGCCCAAGTGTCCTTTAAGGTTGCTGTTCTGTTAAACACAAGTTTGCTTAAAGTTGAATCGTAATCTACGCTGAAATAGCCCAGCCGTTCAAATTGGAACTTATCTAAATGCTTAACACTTTTGAGTGATGGTTCCAGCAATCCTTCAATGACCTTTAATGATTCTGGATTGATGGATGATTTCCAATCCACCCCTTCGGGTACATCATCAGGATCGGCTTTTGCAAAAAGTCTATCAAACAAACGGATCTCTGCCTTCACAGCATGTTGAGCAGAAACCCAGTGAATAGTTCCTTGTACCTTACGCCCATCGGGAGAGTTTCCACCACGCGATGCTGGATCGTAGGTGCAACGGAGTTCAACCACATTGCCCTGAGCATCCTTAACAACCTCGTTGCATTTAACAAAGTAAGCGTAGCGTAAACGAACCTCCTGACCAGGCGCCAATCGGAAATATTTTTTTGGAGGATTCTCCATAAAGTCATCTTGCTCAATGTAAATCTCTCTACTAAATGGAACCATACGCTTCCCGGCCGATTCATCCTCTGGGTTGTTTATAGCCTCAAGCTCCTCAACCTGTCCTTCGGGGTAGTTAGTTATAACAACCTTTAAAGGATTAAGCACTGCCATACGGCGCTCGGCACGTTTATTCAGATCCTCGCGTAAACAAAACTCGAGCAACGAAAGGTCAATAACATTGTCGCGTTTGGCAACGCCAACCTTATCGGCAAAGTAACGAATTGACTCTGGAGTATAACCTCTACGGCGTAATCCGCAAATGGTGGGCATGCGAGGGTCGTCCCATCCCATAACAACTTTTTCCTTAACCAATTGCAAAAGTTTTCGTTTGCTCATCACCGTATAGTTGATGTTTAAGCGGGCAAACTCATACTGGTGCGAAGGAAATATCTCAAGTTTCTCGATAAACCAATCGTACAATGGACGATGAACATCAAACTCCAAGGTACAGATTGAATGTGTTATTTTTTCAATGGAATCGCACTGTCCATGGGCGTAATCATACATTGGATAAATACACCATTTATCGCCTGTACGGTGATGCTCTGAGTGGATGATACGGTAAAGAATTGGATCGCGCATCAGCATGTTGGGATGCGCCATATCTAATTTTGCACGCAACACTTTTTCACCATCCTTAAACTCGCCAACTCGCATACGACGGAATAAATCGAGATTCTCTTCCACCGTTCTGTTGCGCCATGGGCTTTCCTTCCCAGACTGTGTAACGGTTCCTCGCCCAAGGCGAATTTCTTCCTGAGTTTGATCATCAACATAAGCAAGCTGCTTCTGAATCAAAAGTTCAGCCCATTGGTAAAGCTGCTCAAAGTAGTCGGATGCATAAAATTCATCAGCCCACTTAAAGCCAAGCCATTCAATATCCTCCTTAATGGAATTAACGTACTCCACATCCTCTTTAACAGGATTAGTATCGTCGAAACGGAGGTTGGTTTTACCGTTATACTTTTGGGCCAGACCAAAGTTAAGGCAAATGGATTTTGCGTGACCAATGTGTAAATATCCGTTGGGCTCTGGCGGGAAACGGGTCAATACTCTTCCTCCGTGTCTGCCAGTTCGGATATCCTCCTCGATAATCTCCTCCAAAAAGTTTTTTGTCTTTTCGCTCGAAGTTCCAATTTTTAAATTTTCGCTTTCCATTTGCTCACAATTAAATGAAGAAGGCAAAATTAGAAAATTGTATACAATAATATGGTTAATGGTTACAATTTTTTAATACAGACTCCAAACCAAGTGATTAGTCCTTTATTGTAATAAAAATTAAAAACGAGAAACTATATGGAAAATTTTGAGTTTTTTTGTAAAAATTTACGTATTTGATAGATTGGCATCTTAAGCGCAGCGTAAGGTCTACATTAAAAAGAGGTACTTTGCCTATTTGCCAATTGTTTGTTTCTTATAGTAAATAAATATTGATATTTTCTAATGTCTTGTGTCTAATGTCTAAAATCCTTTTATTATGGCAATCATAAAAATCGAAAATATGGAATTCTACGCCTACCACGGATGCTTTCAAGAGGAGCAAGTGGTAGGGAACCAATTTCTTGTAAATATCTTAGTTGAGGTTGATACCCAACTGGCTCAACAATCCGATAAGCTACACGATACGGTTAACTACCAAGTGATATATAACTTGGTAAAGGAGGAAATGAAAGTAAAGTCTAAACTTCTCGAACACGTATCTGAACGAATTGTTACCTCGGTTCACTTAAATTTTCCTGAAATTAAAAGAATAGAGGTAAAGGTTTCGAAGATGAATCCTCCAATGGGAGGAAAAATAGAGCGGGTAAGCGTTACTTTAGCAAGAAATTTTTAGAAGAATGCCCAGTAAATTTTGAGATTCAATTTTTTTTGTATCTTTGCCGGCACATTGAACGGTACCTTGGCCGAGTGGCTAGGCATCGGTCTGCAAAACCGGCTACGGCGGTTCGACTCCGCCAGGTACCTCAACAGAAAAGCCCCAATTCGGGGCTTTTTTCGTTTATGATCAAAGAGTCGCTCCTGTAAATCAACTCTTTTTTCTGTTATGTAGACCACATTCCTTGGTTTCAGGATCTTCCCACCACCAACGCCCTGCTCGCACATCCTCTCCTGGAAAAATTGCCCGCGTGCAGGGTTGACACCCAATGCTGGGAAATCCCTTGTCGTGCAAAATATTATAAGGAACATTGTTTTGCTTCAAATAATCCCAAACCTGCTGTTCAGTCCAATCAATCAGAGGGTTTAACTTAATTAAGCCATTAGCCTCATCCCACTCCACCAATTGATTCTGAGTTCGAGTTGAAGATTGCTCCCGTCTTAATCCACAAATCCAAACCTCAAGTCCTTTAAATGCACGCTTAAGAGGCTCAATTTTTCTAACATTACAGCATTTCTTGCGGTTTTCAATGCTCTGAAAAAAAAGGTTAATCCCTTTAGCATTCACCATTTGCTGTACCTGACTTGAATCTGGAAAATAAATATCGATATTGATTTTATATCTTAGATTAGTCTTCTCAATCAGCTCATAGGTTTCGTAAAATAACCGACCTGTATCAAGGGTAAAAATCTTAACAGTAGGATCAATCCTTACAATCATATCTGTTAGAACCTGATCCTCTGCTCCCATGCTTGATGCCAACGCTATCTTGCCCTTAAACTCTCCAAGAAACCAATCTAAAACTTCTAAAGTTGATTTACCAACAACTTTACTTTGTAAACTTAAAACTTTTTCCTTATTCATTGTAAATGATAATTATACAGTATAACGGAATACTATATTGGGTTGTTCATCAAAATATTTCTTTTTTTTACGTAAAAAAGTATGCTTTTTGTTAATTTAGGTATTAACTTGTACATTGATTTGCAATAATGCAATTGCAAAAGTAGTTTTCTTTAACTTTGCTAAGTTATTTTTTTAAATATACCTTCTAAATTTTTAGCGTATGAAAAAGATCTTTACCATAATATTTGCACTATCCGTTTCAGCTACAATGGCTCAAGACATTGCGATGCAAGTAGTAGCATCAGCCGGGGGATATTTTGAAAATACCAACGCAGGTATCTCAATGAGCTGGACTTTAGGCGAAGTTGCCTACACAACGTTATCATCCTCGGAATATATCATTACTCAAGGATTTCAACAAGGCAATCTATTTTCAACCGATATTGAAAATCCCGATATTACTTCCACGGATATCAAAATATACCCAAATCCAGCCTCTGAAAAGGTATATATTGAAACCTTATCAGAAAACAACAAGGGCAACTCAACCATCGAACTTTTTGACATTACTGGCAGACGGGTTGAACATAGGATTGTTAAATTAGAAGAAAGTACACCCTACACCTTGCCAGTATCTTCACTTAAACCCGGTATTTATTTAATAAAAATCACCTTTGATAACTCAAAGTCAACAAAGGTCTTTAAGTTAATCAAAGAATAATTAATTTTCTTTCTTTCAAATTCTTATCAATTCCTAACGAATAGGAAGCGTTCTTTTATTACTAATATGAAAAATTTTAGTCTATGAAAAAGATAATTTTTTCATGCTTAGCCGTATTACTTTCATTGTTTTACGCTATGGCGCAAGCTCCGCAAGGATTTAACTATCAGGCAGTGCTCAGAAATGCCGAAGGTCAGGTTCTTACAAATCAGGCTGCAACAATAAAGATTAGCCTTACCAATTCTGATGCCTCAACAATTCATTACTCCGAAATACATCCAATAACAACCAACTCCTTTGGATTATTCACCATTGTTATAGGCAACGGAAACGATGCATCAACATCATTTTCTGGTATTCCATGGAACTCTGGTGACATATACCTAAAAGTTGAAGCCTTGATTAGTGGAGCATCAACATACACTGATCTTGGTTTACAGAAATTGCAATCCGTCCCATATGCACTTTATGCTGCTGATGGCTTGACTTTAGAATGGTTAGGCGCACTACCCAATCCACCCTCATCTCCCGTTAAGAATCAGGCATACTATAACACTTTCGATAAAACTTCATACATATGGGATGGTGACTCGTGGGAAATAATTGCCATTGATGGAGCCCAAGGAATTCAAGGAGTCCAGGGAGAACAAGGAGTCCAGGGAGAACAAGGAATTCAGGGAGAGCCCGGTATTAATGGAATTTCCATCCAATGGTTGGGAACGTTTACAGCAGAACCCGTTTCACCAACAACTAACGATGCATACTATAATTCAACAGACAAAACATCGTACCTTTGGAATGGTACATCGTGGAGTGTTATTGCAAAGGATGGAGAACAAGGGGCTCAGGGAATTCAAGGAGATGTCGGTCCGCAAGGAGCAACAGGAGTAACAGGAGCCCCCGGTTTATCTTTAATTTGGCTGGGAACATTTGATACTGCACCAATTAGTCCATCAACCAATCAGGCATACTACAATAGTACCGATAAGATGTCTTATGTTTATACAGGAGTATCATGGGAAATTATTTCAAAAGATGGCTCTATCGGACCACAGGGTATTCAAGGTGAACAAGGGATACAGGGTGTTACTGGTGAAAATGGTGTTTCATTGCAATGGTTAGGAACACTGGATGCAGAACCAGCATCTCCCTCAATTAATCAAGCATACTATAATTCTATTAATAAAATTTCTTATGTCTGGGATGGCGATTCATGGGAAATAATTGCCCAAGATGGAATACAAGGTCCTCAAGGAACACAAGGAGAGGTTGGCCCTCAGGGATCTCAAGGCAATCAAGGACCTCAAGGTATTCAAGGACCTGAAGGGCCTCAAGGACCTGCTGGAGTCGGATTAAATTTGATGGGAAATTGGAGTTCCGCTACAACTTACGCGGAAGGAGACTACGTTTTTGATGCATCCTCTTCCGACCCATTAGTTAATTCGATGTGGATATGCCAAGCAGCAGTGGGGCCTACCGCTACACAACCTAAAGACGACCCAACATACTGGGTTGAATTCGAAGCCCCTGCTGGGCCTCAGGGTCTACAAGGCCCCACTGGCGCTCAGGGTGAAACTGGCACCCAAGGGCCTGCTGGTACAAATGGAGTTTCGATTCAATGGTTAGGCACTCTTCCCTCTGCGCCATCATCCCCCGCTTTAAACCAAGCCTACTATAATTCCACCGATAAAATATCATACGTATGGGATGGTGACTCTTGGGAAATCCTTTCAAAAGACGGTGTTCAAGGACCAGAAGGCCCCGTTGTATCAGGAACAATCGGACAAACATTAAGACACAACGGAACCTCATGGATTGCAAATAGTTTACTTTACAATAGTGGAACATACATAGGAATAAATAATGCCGCTCCAACCCAACGGCTTGATATCAATGGAAATATTAGACTTAGAAATTATTTATATGATTACAACAACTCGGCGGGGAGTTCGGGACAATACCTAAGTCGTGGAACTGCGGGAGTAATTTGGCAAACTCCCAGTTGGTTGACTGGGAGCGGAACATCAGGCAATTTGGCGCTCTGGAATGGAACATCTAGCCTTACCACATTGCCCAATCTATCCTTTAGCAACAGTTTGGTTGTTGTTGGAAATCCCACTGCGAATCCCGATGATCCTATTTTTGAAGTTAAAAATAGTGCAGGAGAAGTAATTTTTGGCGTTTATCAGGAAGGAGTAAGAATTAATATTAAAGATGCCGTTATAAGTAAAGGATCAAAAGGAGGCTTTGCCGTTGGTGGCCTTTCAACCCAAACCAAAGCAGGCCCAGCCGAATATTTTAGAATAACCCCGGACAGTGCAAGAATTTACGTAAAGGAGGATGCCTTGGCAAAAGGGGCAAAAGGTGGTTTTGCTGTTGGAGGGCTTTCAACCCAAACAAAAGCATTAGTTACTCGCGATCTTCTTTTTATCGCTCCAGATAGCGCTAGAATCTATGTAGATACGGCATCTGTAACAAAAGGGGCTAAAGGGGGATTCGCAGTTGGCGGACTATCCACCCAAACTAAAGGAACTTCAACTAGTTTTATTCAGCTAACCCCCAAGAATTATTTCATCGGATTTGAATCAGGGATGAATACATCTACAGGAGTATACAACTCTTTTCTTGGATATCAAGCTGGGAAAACCAATTCAACAGGAAGTTGGAACACATTCCTTGGATACCAGGCAGGAATGAATAATACAGGTAGCGACAATACATTTATTGGTTACCAAGCAGGAATGGTACACCAGAGTAAAGGGGGAAATGTTTACATTGGAAGTAAGGCCGGCGGAAATGCTCAAAACGGGGAACGCAATGTTCTTATAGGAGAATCGGCCGGATATAACGTTACATCAGGTTTAAAAAATGTTTTTATTGGATTTGAGTCGGGATACAATACTAGCTATGGCAACTACAATGTCTTTTTAGGAACAACATCTGGCAGGGCAAATATATCTGGTTCCCAAAATGTTTTCATAGGTATTGGTAGTGGTTTTAGCAATACAAGTGGTTCGAATAATGTTTTTTTGGGAACAAGTAGCGGTTTATCCAACACTACCGGAGATTATAATACATTTCTTGGGTATCAAGCTGGTTATGCAAGTAATGCTAGTTACAACTGTTTAGTGGGATACCAATCGGGTAGATATAATACAACCGGTCAACACAATACATTTTTGGGTTATCGAACAGGATATACCAATACTACCGGATCTGAAAATATATTTATTGGATATTTAGCAGGATATACTAATTCAACAGCTAACAACAACATTTTCGTTGGTAATGAAACTGGTCGGTACAACTCTACTGGCACAAACAATGTCTTAATTGGATACTATGCTGGTCGTGCAAATACGACAGGATCAAACAACATATTTCTTGGAAATTCTGCAGGTGTTGCCAATACTATAGGCTATAGCAATATTTTTATAGGAGGTAATTCGGGAAAAGCAAATATAGATGGTAAGAGTAACGTATTTATTGGTGACTCAACAGGATTTGCAAACACTACAGGAGATTATAATGCATTTGTGGGTTATCAGGCTGGATATGGAAATACGTCGGGAAATTACAATACTCTTTACGGATATCAAGCAGGATATAGCATTGGAGGCTCGAGCTATACAACCGCAATTGGCTACCAGGCAGGGTATTCACTTACAGATTGGCAGGCTGGAACATATGTGGGTTACGAAGCCGGAAAGTTTAATACAGGGAGAACGAATGTTTTCATTGGTAGCAACGCAGGGAGAGGATTTACAACAGGACAGGATAATGTTGCCATTGGTGCAGGAGCTGCAGGATCAAACGATTCTCCTTTTGTTGCATTAACTGGCGCTCGAAACACTTTTATTGGTTGGTATTCCGGTTATAAAGCGTCTGGAGCAACTGATAATGTTATTATTGGAGCACAATCACCATTTGGCGGAACAGTTATTACTGGTTCTTACAATGTATACTTAGGAGTTGATGCTGGTAATCAAAGTCAAACGGGAAACCGTAACGTTTTTATAGGATACAATGCGGGAAAGAATGAAAGTGGAAGCGATAAACTTTACATCGCTAACAATGCAACAACATCATTGATTTATGGAGAATTTGATAATAAAAAGTTAAAATTTAATGCCAATGTTGGCATAAATGCTGAACCAAATACATCTAAACTTTATTCATATGATGCAACAACTTCAAGTGATTACCCCGCAGTTCTTGGAGAACATAGCATAACAGCCAACTATGGAATTGGAGTAAAGGGAATTGGAGCTTGGAAAGGTGTTGAGGGATACTCAACTCTTTCAGGAGCAGGAACTCGTTATGGAGTATATGGGTATGCCTCGGGAGGTGCAACAAACTATGGTATTTATGGATATGGAACAACTTATGCAGGGTATTTTAATGGAAACGTTTACGTAAATGGAACTGTGACTCAAACCTCTGACAAGAAATTGAAGAAAAATATCACTCCTCTAGAAGGTTCTCTAAAAAAAGTATTGCAATTAAACGGAGTAAATTATGATTGGAAATCGGAAAATGAGATAAGCGAGGTAATTACAAAACTTAATACAGATGAAAGGGAAACGGCTATTAAATTTAATTTTCCTCAAGGTCGGCAAATCGGTGTTATAGCTCAAGAAGTAGAAGAAGTCCTACCTGAATTAGTAGTAACAGATGAGGATGGACTAAAATCAGTGGATTACACCAAATTAGTTCCGGTCCTTATTGAGGCTATTAAGGAACAGCAGCAAATAATCTCAACTCAAGATGCAAGGTTAAACGAAATGCAAAAGCAAATCGATGCTCTAAGCGCGCTGCTTAAGAAGATCTCAAATGTTGCTGAATAGCAATAGATTTCTGTGATATATCAAGGGAGGAATTTTTCCTCCTTTTTTATTTTTGCTTCGTCAAAAATACGGCACAATCAATTGACAATCAGCCTTGCTTTTGGTATATTGTTAGTATCCAAAATACACACTAACATAAGTAATCCTATGAAAAAGATTATTGCTCTACTGATTGTAACGGTAATGAACTGTGTATCGTTAGCTCAAACTCCCGAAGGATTCTCATATCAAGCAGTACTAAGAGATAATCAGGGAAATGCGCTAGCAAATCAAAGTTTAGCACTCAGGCTAAGTCTAATAAATAGCAACGAAACCTCCACTTACTATAGCGAAGAGCATAATTTAACCACCACAGAGTTAGGTCTAATAAACATAATCATTGGAAATGGAAATAATCCTTCGGGAACTATTTCGACAATACCCTGGGGTAGCAATCAAATCAACCTTAAAATTGAAGTCAAAATTGCAGGTGCAACTAATTTCACCACAATAGGAATTCAACCATTGCAAGCTGTTCCGTATGCACTCTACGCTTCCGAAGGACTAAATATCCAATGGCTAGGAGAACTCGCCACTGCCCCGCTTTCTCCAACAAAAAACCAAGCATTTTACAGTACTAGCGACAAAAAATCCTACATATGGGATGGCGATTCCTGGGAAGTTATAGCCATGGATGGCCTTCAAGGTCCTGCGGGTGTTGGATTAACTCTTAAGGGTAGTTGGAACTCTGTTGAAGCCTATGTTGAAGGAGATTACGTTTTCGATGAATCTTCGTCCACTGCAGGAGTAAACTCCATGTGGATTTGTCAGGTTGGGGTTGGCCCAACGGCTTCTCACCCAAAGGACGATTTGGAACATTGGGTTGAATTTGAAGCACCGGCAGGGCCTCAAGGACCATCGGGGTTGAATGGAATTTCGTTACAATGGATTGGAACCTTAGCAACAGCACCAGATGCTCCTTCTGCAAATCAAGCGTACTACAACTCAACCGACAAAATCTCATATGTGTGGGATGGGGATTCTTGGGAAATTCTGGCCAAAGATGGCATTTCTGGTTCAAGTGAATTAAGTATTCCTGGAGCAGATGGACAATTCCTAACCCACAATGGCACAGACTGGGTTGCCAACGATAAAATTAATATTAACGCAGACACTGTAGGCATTGGAACTCGCACCCCAATTTCAAAGTTGGTTGTGCAAAGCGATACCAACGCACTACCCGAAGATCCAATTTTTGAAGTTAGAAATAAAGATGGCAAGGTGGTTTTAGGTGTATACAATGAGGGTGTTAGGATTTACATTGCCGATGGAATCACAAAAGGCGACAGAGGCGGATTTGCCATAGGTGGGCTAAGCACACAAACCAAAGAAGAGATAGAATATTTCCGAATTACACCCGACAGCGCAAGAATATACATTGACACTAGCTCTGCTAAAAGGGCAAAGGGTGGATTTGCCATTGGGGGATTAAGTACTCAAACGAAAGGAAATCCATACGAACTATTCAGGGTAACCAAGGATAGCACAAGAATTTATGTTAGCGATTCTCCTGCAAAAGGAGCAAGAGGAGGTTTTGCCATTGGCGGGCTTAGTACACAAACCAAACTAACCTCATACGATTTGCTTAGAGTAACTAAAGATAGTACAAGAATATACGTAAATGATGTCGCAAAAAGGGCTAAGGGTGGTTTTGCAGTTGGTGGACTTAGTACTCAAACAAAAGCAACATCTCAGTTTCTGAATTTAACGCCGGGCAACTATTTTATTGGCCATGAGTCTGGCAAATCTGTCACTACGGGGCTTTATAATTCTTTTCTAGGCTATCAAACCGGGATGCTTAACACAACGGGTTCGAGCAATTCGCTAATGGGATATCAAACAGGGTACAACAATACCGAGGGATCCAACAACCTATTCATGGGATATCAAAGCGGATATAGCAATACTGTTGGAAATTATAACTCTTTTTTGGGATACCAATCGGGATACTCCAACACAACGGGTAAAGCAAATACTTTTTTAGGCAGCTATGCTGGAAAACTGAATGATAGTGGTAGCAGCAACACTTTTATTGGATACAGTCCGGGCTCTTCGAATATCACAGGAATAGGTAACGTATTTATTGGTGATTCCTCTGGATTCTCAAACTATTCTGGAAGTAACAATGTTTTTATTGGTTCCAAGACAGGATTTACCAACTATCTAGGAAATTACAATATCTTCATTGGGCATAATAGCGGATTGAACAACTATAATGGAGGGATGAATACATTTCTAGGATATCTATCAGGATATCATAATAACGGTTCATGGAATGTTTTTATAGGAAACGAAGCTGGCTACGAAAATCTTACCGGTCAATTCAACTGCTTTATTGGATATCAGGCTGGCTATAGCAATTCCGATGCTTTTTTTAACACGTTTATGGGATTTATGAGTGGGAAATACAATACTAGCGGGGCTTCTAACGTATTTATGGGATACTATAGCGGGTATAATAACACAACCGGGAATAACAATATCTACATTGGCAACGAAAGTGGATACAATAACAATATTGGAGAGAACAATGTGTTTATTGGCAATTACAGCGGTAGACAAAATATGACTGGAAATAAAAATACTATCCTGGGGTATAAAGCAGGCTATAGCAGCACCAATTTCTCCCAAAATGTTCTTATAGGTGACAGTACGGGATATGCAAGTTTCTCAGGGAATCAGAATGTTTTTATTGGATCGTCCACGGGCGTATCGAACAACGCAAACTACAACGTATTCATTGGCGCATCAACGGGATTAAAAAACTACAATGGTACCTCGAATGTATTTATGGGTCAAGCCGCTGGGATGAAAAATACCGATGGCTCTTACTCTAACTATATTGGCTACAAGGCTGGTTATGAAAATACCACTGGAAATTACAATATTTTTATCGGTTCCGAAGCTGGATTGGGAAACACAACCGGATCCTATAATCTATTCATTGGTAATAAAACTGGGTACCAAAACACAGCAGATTATAATCTATTCCTAGGATACGAAAGCGGCTATAGTAACTCAACCGGAGCAACCAATGTATTTATGGGCTACAAAACCGGCAGAACCAATTCTTCGGGATATAGCAACGTATTCATTGGTAATTCTTCGGGATACAACAACACAACGGGCCATCAAAATAACTTTATTGGTACTGAAGCAGGCTATTCCAACCAGACAGGGATAGGAAATCTCTTTATTGGGAATCAGGCTGGCTATAATAATATCGATGGTCATCAGAATATTTTTCTAGGAAACTCTTCAGGGCTTAGCAATATCAATGGGCATTCCAACATTTTTTTAGGAACAGAATCGGGTCAAACAAACTCTACTGGATATGGAAATGTATTTGTTGGACGAGCCTCGGGATGGAAGAACACCGAAGGAAATAATAATATTTTTATTGGCTGGGCCACTGCCGCAGATAACCAAACAGGAAATAACAACACATTCCTAGGAACCCGATGCGGCGAATTCAATACAACTGGAAGTGGTAACGTTTTTATTGGTTACGAGGCTGGACGTTCATTAAATATCGATAGTACGCTAGTTATTGCTTGTTCAGAATCTAAAAATCTAATATATGGTGATTTTGCCAATGAATATGTTTTAATAAATAAACAACTTGGAATAAATGTAACCAAATACCTATTGGGCAGCTATGCCCTTAACGTAAACGGGACAATGAAACTTGGAGAGAATGGTACCGCTATAAACAATATTATTCGAGGTGTTTTTACCACCGTACCAAACGATTTGGTTTCAGCCAACAGTTCTAATAAATATACATTTTCCATAGGCGGCGCGCTGCCCGGTGCCAATGTTATAATTTCACCTGAAGAAGAGCTGGAAGACGGTTTGATAATCAGCTATGCAAGGATTTCTGGAACGAATACCGTGGAATTTAAAATTCTAAACACTACGGGTTCCGACATTTCTTTAACAAACTCAAGGAATTGGTACGTAACTATAATCCAATAAAAAATATTCATTATAAAAAGGAAGGTTTCCCAAAAGTCGAGGTTACGTGTTCTTAGAAGAAAATTCAATCATTCTGATTATAGTGTTAAATGAAGGTAAAGATGGTAAGTCCGAGGAAGCAAAACTCGTTCTGGATGATCCTAATGCACTTTCTGGAAAGCCCCTGTATTTATACACATGTTTAAAATCTGGTCAAATTATACCAGAATAAATTGTAAAACAGTTCAATATCTAGTAACTTGTAAAAATGACTTGCACTTTCGCGAACTATTAAAACTACTGCTATGAAAAATTTGTTATCACTAAGTTTGGGCCTAATTATATGTTCATTTGTAATAGCCCAAACGCCTCATGGGTTCAACTATCAGGGAGTGCTTCGTAATACCGAAGGACAAGTTGCTGCAAATCAGAATGCAACCCTGAGGATTAGTTTATTAAACAACGATGGCACCATTACTCACTACTCCGAGTTACATTCCATTACCACCAATTCATTCGGACTGTTCAATCTCGTTATTGGAAATGGAACAGAAGCAAGCTCTCTTTTTAGCAGCATACCTTGGAGCAATGGAGAAATCTATCTTAAAATTGAAGTGAAACTTGACGGTGCTTCAACATACTCCAACATGGGTAGTCAACTTTTGCAGTTCGTTCCCTATGCGCTATTTGCGGCTGATGGTATAACAATTCAATGGATGGGAGCCTTAACAAGCGCACCATCATCTCCCACAAAAAATCAAGCTTACTACAACTCCACTGATAAAAAATCATACATCTGGGACGGTGATTCGTGGGAAGCACTTTGTGTAGACGGAGCAACTGGGCCTCAAGGAGAAGTTGGGCCTGTTGGTCCACAAGGCGAAACGGGACTTCAAGGAGTACAAGGGATTCAAGGAGCAACGGGTTCTCAAGGAGCACAAGGAGCACAAGGAGCAACGGGACCACAAGGTCCTCAGGGATTACAGGGGGCAACAGGACCGCAGGGACCTCAAGGCCCTGCAGGTATTGGTTTAAATCTTAGAGGGAGTTGGAGTGCCGACTCAACTTACATCGAAGGAGACTACGTTTTTAATGCCTCCTCAACGAATGTTCTGGTTAATTCTATGTGGATATGCCAAGCACCAGTTGGCCCATCAAGCACCCAACCTAAAGATGATCTTACCAGCTGGGTTGAATTTGAAGCACCACAAGGGCCCGAAGGTCCTCAAGGCCCTCAAGGCCCTGCTGGACCTCAAGGGCAGACAGGAGCGGAAGGTCCAATTGGACCTCAGGGAATAACCGGCGAACAAGGGCCAACTGGTCCTCAAGGTATTGTGGGGCCTCAAGGTTCAAGCGGAGAAAATGGCATATCTTTAGTATGGAAAGGAATATCTGCCACTGAAATTGACTCTCCTCAACCAAACTGGGCATACTACAACTCTTCTGACAAAAAGTCCTACGTGTGGGATGGCGATTCCTGGGAGATTATAGCAATGGATGGTGCTGAAGGGGAAACCGGCCCCATGGTTTCTGGAGCAAATGGGCAGATGCTCGTTCATGATGGTACAACCTGGGCGGCGACCAGCGCCATTACGTTGAAGTCCGACACGCTTGGTATTGGCCTGAACGCCCCCGTATCGAGGCTAATTGTTCAGGGTGATGCATCGGCACTACCATCGGATCCCATATTTGAGGTAAAGAACAAGGACGGCAAGGTGGTTCTGGGGGTTTACAACGAAGGCGTTAGGGTGTATGTTGACGATAGCGGGGCCAAGGGCGCCAGGGGCGGATTCGCCGTAGGGGGACTCAGCACCCAGACCAAGGGCGAGGTGGAGTACTTCAGGATCACCCCGGATAGCGCCCGGATATACATCGACACCAGCTCCGCCAAGGGCGCCAAGGGCGGATTCGCCATCGGCGGCCTCAGCACCCAGACCAAGGGCGGCGCCTACGAGCTGATGAGGGTTACCAAGGATAGCACCCGGATATACATCGGCGACAACTCCACCAAGGGCGCCCGCGGGGGGTTTGCCGTGGGCGGGCTCAGCACCCAGACCAAGAATACCTCCTACGATTTGCTCCGCGTAACCAGGGATAGCACCCGCATATACGTCAACGAGAGCGTGACCAAGGGTGCCCGCGGGGGGTTCGCCGTGGGCGGGCTCAGCACCCAGACCAAGACCCCAGCCTCCCAGTTCATGAATATCACCCCCGACAACTACTTCATCGGCCACCAGGCCGGCGATAGCATCAACGGGGGGCTCTACAACTCGTTCATGGGGTATCAAAGTGGGATATCAAATACCACAGGATCAAACAATGTGTTTTTGGGTTATCAATCAGGATATCTTAATAAAACTGGAAGCAACAACGTTGTTATTGGTAACGAAACAAGTAGGAATAGTACAAATGGTAGTTTTAACACATTTCTTGGATATAAATCTGGTTTTTTGAGCAACTCCAGTTATAATACATTTCTTGGATACGAAACAGGTGTCTCAACTACAGCCAATTACAACTCGTTTATTGGTTATCAAGCGGGAAATATGAATACAACTGGGGCAAACAATGTGTTCTTAGGGTATCAATCGGGATACTCAAACCAAAACGGCTCGTATAATGTAATTATTGGGAACCTCTCTGGATTTTTGGGAACCAATGGACATAGCAATGTATTCTTAGGCGACTCATCGGGTCATGGTAACACCAACAGCTATAATGTTTTCATTGGAAAAGGAAGCGGTAAAGTTAATTCAGGAGAGTATAACTCATTCATGGGATTTAGGGCTGGTTTGATGAACACAAGCGGAAGCAATAACGTATTTATTGGTAATGAAACAGGACGGAATAGCACAACTGGTAGTTTCAATACTTATTTAGGGTATAAGGCAGGATTGTCGAGCAACTCCAGCTATAATACATTTCTTGGATACGAAACAGGTGTTTCAACTACAGCCAATTACAACTCGTTTATTGGTTATCAAGCCGGGAACATGAATACAGTTGGGGCAAACAATGTGTTCTTAGGGTATCAATCGGGATACTCAAACCAAAACGGCTCGTATAATGTAATTATTGGGAACCTCTCTGGATTTTTGGGAACCAATGGACATAGCAATGTTTTCATAGGCGACTCATCGGGTCATGGTAACACCAACAGCTATAATGTTTTCATTGGAAAAGGAAGCGGTAAAGTTAATTCAGGAGAGTATAACACATTCATGGGATTTAGGGCTGGTTTAATGAACACAAGCGGAAGCAATAACGTATTTATTGGTAATGAAACAGGACGGAATAACACAAGCGGGAGCTACAACACTTTTTTAGGGTACAAGGCAGGATTGTCGAGCAATTCTAGTTACAACACTTTTCTTGGTTATGAAACCGGGATTTCAACCACAGCCAATTACAACCTGTTTATTGGGTACCAAACAGGAAATCAGAACACATCTGGAACAAGCAATGTATTACTTGGTTATCTGACGGGCTATTTTAACCAAACAGGAGCAAATAATGTGATAATTGGAAATGTAGCTGGATATGGAAAATCTGGGTTTTCAATTTCGAGCAACGTTTTTCTAGGCGACTCGGCTGGGTTTGAGAATACCAGCAACTATAACGTATTCCTAGGTAAGGGTAGTGGAAAATCGAATACTGGCCAGTATAATGCCTTTATGGGGCATCAGGCAGGGCTTAGAAATGTTGGTGGCTCTAACAACGTATTCCTTGGTAACAAAAGCGGATTCTATAACACCACTGGAAGTTATAATGTTTTTCTTGGGTTTGAAGCGGGACTTAACAGTAATGCTGACAATAATGTATTTATTGGAAACGAAAGCGGAAAACTTAGCAACTCGGGGACTAATAATACTTTTCTTGGCTACTATGCTGGTAGAGGGAATACTTCAGGAAGCGATAACGTTTTTTTAGGTACTCAAAGTGGATATAGCAATGCATCGGGGGCAAAAAATGTTTTCATTGGATACCTTTCTGGTCAGAACTCAGTAGATGCACATTATAATGTGTTTATTGGGAATGAAGCGGGAAAGACAAACTATAATGGAACAAGGAATGTTTTTATTGGTTATTTAGCCGGAGTTCTTAATTACAATGGAAGCCGAAATGTAATGATTGGCAATCAAGCGGGTGTTAAAAATACAGGTGGTTATAGTAATGTATTTGTGGGTGATAGTGCTGGAGCAAAAAATACAACAGGATACCGAAATGTATTTATTGGTAATTACACAGGTTCAGGTACAAATAGTACCAACAATGTTGTCATTGGATACCAGGCTGCATATAACACAACCTTAAGTCAAGCATCATCCGTCATAATTGGTGCTTACGCAGGTTATAAAAATTATGGACAACGCAATGTATTTATTGGAGAGTATGCTGGAGAGAATAACACAAGTGCCTATGATAATACATTTATTGGAAGATGGTCTGGTAAAGCTAACACTACTGGGGGTGGAAATACATATTTAGGAGCATACTCAGGTTATGCAAACACCAACACAACCGGAAAGAACACAATGATTGGCGGCGCGGCAGGGGATGGAAATGTTTCAGGACAAAACAATACTTTTCTGGGTTTTTACAGCGGAAATTTGAATACAGGCTCCAATAATGTGATGATTGGATATTATGCCGGATATAATTCTGGAGCTGTTTCTAATAAACTTTATATTGCTAATTCATCTACTAATCCGTTGATTTATGGAGATTTTAGTGCAAATTACCTAGAGATAAACGGTGAAATGAGAATTACTCATGATTCGTCATGGGATGTATGGATTCAGGGAGGAAGTACAACTACCGGGGAAACCAGAAATCTAGCGGTTGTAGGAGATGCTTCAGGTGATAAATTGTATCTAAACTATGATGCTGAATATACTGCAGGCACGGTTATTAATGGCTATGTAGGGATTGGAAGTACTGTAAATGATGCAGCTTATAAACTCAGGGTATATGGGGCTGCCGCAGGAACCTCGTGGACTAATTTATCCGATGTAAGGTGGAAGAAAAATATTACCACTTTAGATAATGCATTAAATAGATTATTAAAACTAAGGGGTGTTACATATGAATGGAGGGCTAGCGAATTTCCAAAGATGAATTTTGATAACAATGTCCACATCGGGTTCATTGCACAGGAAGTTGAAACATTGTTCCCGGAGCTAGTTCTTACTGGCGCTGATGGATTCAAGACACTTGAATACGATAAATTCAGTGCAATTCTACTTGAGGGCTTAAAAGAACAACAAAAAGAGATAAATAATTTAAAAGATGAAAATGTCAGCCTAAAGCAAAAAGTAAAAGAAATAGATGAACTTAAGGCCGAACTCGATGCTATAAAAGCATTGCTTAAAAAGTAATGTTTCAACTAAATTTAAAGAGAAACCGAATCTTTTCAGGTTCGGTTTCTCTTTTTAAATACTCAATCCACCTACTCATCAAAACTCATTGCAATTAGTTGACATTAACCCAGATAAATGGTAAATTGTTTTATTTGGTTCTCTGAAAAATCACTAAAACAATACGACCATGAAAAAGTTCCTTGTAATTCTAATTGGACTGTTGTTTTCTGAAACAATCATAGCCCAAACACCAACGGGATTCAGCTACCAATCTGTACTAAGAGACTCAGAAGGTCAGGTGTTAGCCAACCAAAACGCAACGCTGCGTATTAGCCTTACCAACAACGATGGATCAATTGCATACTATTCCGAAACTCATATCGTAACATCCACAGCACAAGGTATTGTTTCATTAACTGTAGGCGATGGGCAGAATAAAACGGGAAGTTTTTTAGATACACCATGGGGCTCACAGCCTATCTATATCAACATAGAGATAATGCTTAGTGGAGCTAGTGCTTACACTCAACTTGGAAGGCAACAACTGCAATCTGTACCCTATGCGCTGTTTGCTGCCGATGGAATTAGTGTTCAATGGCTAGGCTCTTTATCGATTGAGCCAGCATCACCAGCTAAAAACCAGGCATACTACAATACAACGGATAAGAAGTCATATATATGGGATGGAAATTCGTGGGAAATTCTTTCCCAGGATGGTGAAATTGGGCCTCAAGGTGAAACTGGAAGCGTAGGACCTCAGGGTGAAACGGGTGTTCAAGGGGTACAAGGAATACAAGGTAATCCCGGAATTGATGGCATATCCTTACTCTGGTTGGGATCCTTTGACGTAACCCCTACTCCTTCTTCAAGTAATCAAGCATACTATAACTCAACAGATAAAATCTCTTATATCTGGGATGGAAACTCATGGGAAATTCTTGTTAAGGATGGCCCGATAGGTCCTCAAGGTGAAACTGGAAGCGCAGGCCCTCAGGGTGAATCGGGCTCGGCTGGAGCCGATGGAATTTCTCTGGTGTGGCTTGGAAGTTATTCTGTAGCACCAACCCCAACCGGAGCAAATCAAGCGTACTACAATTCAGCTGAAAAAAAATCCTACATATGGGATGGTGATTCTTGGGAAATAGTAGTTCAGGATGGAGCGCAGGGGGAACAAGGAATTCAAGGCGAAAAAGGACTGCAGGGTTTACAAGGATTACCGGGGGAAACTGGTCCGCAAGGTGCTCAGGGAATTCAAGGAGAAACAGGGCCTCAAGGTGCTACTGGGCCACAAGGGGAACAAGGTCCAACTGGGCCAACCGGACCACAAGGACCTGCTGGCGTTGGATTAACCTTAAGGGGAGAATGGAGCTTGGACTCAACCTATGTGGAGGGGGATTATGTCTTTGATGAATCCACCAGTGATCCTCTCATAAACTCAATGTGGATTTGCCAATCCAATGTTGGGCCTATTGCTACGCAGCCCAAAGATGATGCAACGCACTGGGTTGAATTCGAGGCCCCGGCTGGTCCAACGGGTCCCGAAGGTCCTCAGGGCCCTCAAGGTTCAACAGGGCCACAAGGCGCTACAGGAGCGGATGGAACATCACTGCTGTGGCTAGGCACAAGAACAACAAACCCCGACTCCCCTTCGTTGAATAATGCATACTATAATTCTACAGATAAAAAATCTTATGTCTGGAACGGAAGTTCATGGAATATAATTGCGCAAGATGGGTCGCAAGGCCCTATTGGACAAATCGGACCACAAGGTCTTGAAGGAGATATCGGTGATACAGGTCCTGCTGGGCCTACGGGTGCTAATGGAATATCGTTAATTTGGCTTGGAACAAAAACAAGTGCTCCTACAACACCTAGTTTGAATCAAGCATACTATAACTCTGTTCTTCTTAAATCATATGTATGGGATGGTGATTCCTGGGAAATTATTGCTCAGGATGGAGCCACCGGACCAAAAGGCGACACAGGAGCCACTGGTCCTATTGGAGCCACTGGTGCTAATGGCATTTCTATTATCTGGTTAGGAAATTTAGCAACAGCACCTATAAGCCCAAGCCTAAATCAAGCATACTACAACACAACGCTCTTTAAATCACATATCTGGGATGGCGATTCCTGGGAAATATTAACTCAGGATGGAGCACAAGGGACACAGGGCCTTACTGGGCCACAAGGGCCTTCGGGAACAAATGGAATTTCAATCATATGGAAAGGAAGTCTAGCATCTGCACCCTCATCGCCTTCGTTGAATTGGGCATACTACAACTCTTCTGACAAAAAGTCCTACGTGTGGGATGGCGATTCCTGGGAGATTATAGCAATGGATGGTGCTGAAGGGGAAACCGGCCCCATGGTTTCTGGAGCAAATGGGCAGATGCTCGTTCATGATGGTACAACCTGGGCGGCGACCAGCGCCATTACGTTGAAGTCCGACACGCTTGGTATTGGCCTGAACGCCCCCGTATCGAGGCTAATTGTTCAGGGTGATGCATCGGCACTACCATCGGATCCCATATTTGAGGTAAAGAACAAGGACGGCAAGGTGGTTCTGGGGGTTTACAACGAAGGCGTTAGGGTGTATGTTGACGATAGCGGGGCCAAGGGCGCCAGGGGCGGATTCGCCGTAGGGGGACTCAGCACCCAGACCAAGGGCGAGGTGGAGTACTTCAGGATCACCCCGGATAGCGCCCGGATATACATCGACACCAGCTCCGCCAAGGGCGCCAAGGGCGGATTCGCCATCGGCGGCCTCAGCACCCAGACCAAGGGCGGCGCCTACGAGCTGATGAGGGTTACCAAGGATAGCACCCGGATATACATCGGCGACAACTCCACCAAGGGCGCCCGCGGGGGGTTTGCCGTGGGCGGGCTCAGCACCCAGACCAAGAATACCTCCTACGATTTGCTCCGCGTAACCAGGGATAGCACCCGCATATACGTCAACGAGAGCGTGACCAAGGGTGCCCGCGGGGGGTTCGCCGTGGGCGGGCTCAGCACCCAGACCAAGACCCCAGCCTCCCAGTTCATGAATATCACCCCCGACAACTACTTCATCGGCCACCAGGCCGGCGATAGCATCAACGGGGGGCTCTACAACTCGTTCATGGGGTATCAAAGCGGGAAGGCCAACACCACCGGCTCCAGCAACGTGTTCCTGGGGTACCTCTCCGGTAGAATGAACCAGACGGGCGGGAACAACGTTGTTGTGGGGAATCTTGCCGGATACCTCGGCGCCACCGGCTCCAGCAACGTGTTCCTGGGCGATTCTGCGGGGTTTGGGAACACCAGCAGCTACAACGTATTCCTCGGGAAGGGCAGCGGGAAGGCCAACACCGGGCAGTACAACTCCTTCATGGGGTACCACGCGGGACTTTCAAACATTTCGGGAAGCAACAATGTATTCATTGGAAACGAAGCTGGATTATCAAATAAGACAGGTAGTTTCAACGTGTTCCTAGGCTACAGGGCTGGCTATTCCAACACGTATAGTTACAATACTTTTTTAGGCTATCAGGCTGGCAAAGCAAATACTAATGGTCAGTACAACTCTTTTATGGGATATAACGCAGGTCTGTCAAACCAATCGGGGAGCAGTAATATATTCATTGGAAATGCCTCAGGGCAAGCCAACATCGCCGGATCAAACAATGTTTTTCTTGGAAACTTGGCAGGGTTGAATAGCAATGCAAGTAATAACATCTTCCTTGGCAACGAAGCCGGTAGGCACACTTCTTCCGGTAATAACAATGCATTCTTAGGCAATAATGCAGGAAAAGCAAACACAATTGGATCAAGCAATGTGTTTATAGGCAACCAAAGTGGAGCAAATAATACTGAAGGAGGCGATAATGTGTTCCTTGGAACTCAGGCTGGTTTTGTTAATACAACAGGATTTTACAATACTATACTGGGGTTTGAAGCTGGGTTGAATAATAATGGCAGCGATAATACCTTCATTGGCTATCGTGCAGGAAAATCACAGCAAAGTCAAGGCGGAAATGTTTATATTGGAAGCAAAGCTGGTAGAGATGCAACTAATGGAACACAGAATGTTTACATTGGCGAATCTACTGGATTAAGCACAACATACGGCAAAGCCAACGTTTTTATAGGTTATGAAGCCGGATTGAGCACCACCGGAGATGCAAGCATTACCGACAAAGGTAGCTATAATGTATATTTAGGCTATCAAGCAGGGAGAGCAGGTAACTTAGTGTTCAGAAATGTTTTTCTAGGATACCAGGCAGGGATGAATACGTATGCCGGAGTTGACAACGAGGGATCTGTGAATGTTTTTATTGGTTCCGAGGCCGGATTGACTAACACCATTGGGTATGCCAACACGGCACTGGGGGAACAAGCCTTAAAATCCAACACAACGGGTTATGGCAATGTTGCCATTGGCCGTAGACCTCTTATCAGCAATATAAGTGGAATATTCAACATTGCAGTAGGAAATACCGCGTTGTTTTACAACCAAACAGGAAAAGGGAATGTTGCCGTGGGGTCGGGAGCATTAGGTTCTGTGACTGCATCCGATCATAGTGTTGCAGTTGGAGAGGGTGCACTTATTTTATCTCTTGATAGTGCAAACGTTGCAGTTGGCCCTTATGCCCTTGGTTATTTGAGAAATGGGATAAACAATACAGCAATTGGAAAGAAGGCAAATGTGGCCGTATTAATGGGTACCTACAACAATACCACAGCAATAGGATATGAAGCGGTTGTTAATGCGTCCGATCAAGTTGTTATTGGAAATGCCTCCGTTACTAGTTTTATCGTAAAGGGTGTATATAATGCAACATCAACAGATGCCCCGAATGTTTACGTTTCCTCAACCGGGCAAGTAATGCGAACAACCGCATCAACTGTAACAGGAAGTGGCACTACAAATAAAATTGCCTTTTGGAATGGATCTAGCACAATTACATCAAATTCCAATTTGCATTGGGATAACACCAACAGTTACCTAGGGATTGGAGAAACGACCCCAGACGCAAGGCTTCATATAAATCAAGCTACAGGATCCCTTCCGATAAGAATTACAAAGGCAACATCATCAAATTACTGGGGTTTTGGAGTAAGAGTTGCGGGTACAGATAATGATGATTTGGTGTTTGCATATAACGGAACAGTTAAAGGTTACATTGATGATGCCGATGGGTCGTGGGATCAAGCATCCGACATGCGTTTAAAAGAAGACATACGGCCGCTTGGCTCTGTTCTATCAAAAGTTTTAATGCTTAAACCATCAAGTTTTTACTTCAAAAACACTGGCAATCCAAACAAAAAATCGATAGGATTTATTGCCCAAGATGTAGAAGAACTATTTCCCAATCTAGTGAATACTTTTAAGGAAGAAAACGGAATCGTTTATAAAGGGCTATCGTATAACGATTTTGCAGTTCTATCCATACAATCAATTATTGAACTTAACCAAAAATTAGAAAACACCATTAAAGCACAGGAGGAAACCATAGACAATTTAAAGCAGGAAGTTGATCTTTTGAAGATTAAAATTGAGGAGATACTTCAAGCAACGACCAAGTAATATAACATAACTATTCCACAAAGGATTTGCAATCGGCAGTTATCTGTCCTTTTTATCTATTCTAGGATTAGTATTAAGTTTTGTTTTTACAACAAATTAACTGTAACTTTTATTTATTTTTTATACTTTTATGATTCAATCATTTGGGCTATGAGGCAATTTAATCTTACATTATTCCTTCTACTAACAATATCAGCGCTGTCTAATGCTCAGCATTTAAACAAATTGGGTCATCCTCTTATTACAAACTTTCCACCCGAAAGTTACAACGGTGCGGAACAAACCTGGAGTATAGTTCAGGACAATAGAGGCGTAATGTACTTTGGAACCGAAACCAACGGCGTTTTGGAGTACGATGGCAATAGCTGGAGAAAAATAAACGTGACCGACGGGAAGCCTGTATACTCGATGGTTAAAGGGAATAATGGAACCATATATGTAGGAACATCAGGAGATTTTGGTTACTTAGAGCCAAATGCCCAAGGGAAACTAGAATATGTTTCATTAGCCCAAAACCTCCCCGATTCAATCAGGCAAGGGTTTACACACGTATTTAAAACATACTCTTATAAGGAGAACATTTACTTCTGCACATTTGCCTATATATTTAAATACGATGGAAAAGAAATTTTTCCTATTTTTCTAGGAGATAGAAGAGAAACTGGAAACTTCTTCACCTTCCTCATTGATAATACAATTTATGTGGGAAGCTACCTAAAAGGATTGGCTATTTACAACGAAGATGGCACGCACAAACTAGCTCCCGGTTCAAAAAGTTTTGAGGGAAAAGATATTTACAATATACTTAAACTTGACGAATCCCATTTATTGGTAATAACCAGTGATGGCTATTACAAGTATAATTTCAAAAATGGTGCTACTGCAGTTTTTGATGACCCCGATGGTTTCTTTAAGAAAATGACCGACCAACTCGGGTTACCCTACCATTCTATTTTATTTGACAACAAAATAGGCATAGGAATGGTGCAATCCGATATGTTCAGTTTTATTGAGTTAAACAAAAATGGAAGTCCACAAAACATCATTAACAAAGGAATAGGACTTCATGGAAGCCAAGTCCCCTTTTTGTTTAAAGAAAAAGAGGATCCTCTTTGGTTAGCGCTCTTTGATGGTGGTATTGCCAAAGCAGAGATCAACTCTAACATCCGTAGATTTGCCAAAGAAAGCGGTATCGACGAAATTATTAACGATATAGTTAGTTTTGAAGGGACCATTTACATAGCAACGTTTAATGGCGTATACTATCTCTCTAGTGAAAAAAATAGCACTCCAACATTTAAGCCGGCTGAAAATATTAATGGTCTAACTTGGGATTTAACTATCTTCTACCCTCCGAATTCCAGGCCCATTCTGTTGGCAGGGACATACACAAATGGCATCTATGAAATTAAAGGGAATAAGGGAGTTTCGATTAGCGATCCCTTAAAAAAGGAATTCCCGGATGTTCAACACAATGTATTCTGCCTATACCAATCAAAACAGCACCCAGAAACATTGTTTATTGGGAAAAACCATGGATTATCTAACTTAATTTGGAAATCGGGTAAATGGGTTAAAACCGTTAATCTCTTTAAAGAAGAGATTAACGGAGAAATTAAAAGCATTTCTGAAGATAAATATGGAAATCTATGGCTATCTATACCATCCAAAGGGATAAGGGTTATTAATTCCAACCAAAAAATCATCAATTTTTCTAACTCTAAGTATTTAGAAGGGCTTAAAGACATTTATTTCTTTGATAAAAATGATAGTTTAATTTTAATCTCTTCCAAGGGAATTTACGAGTATAACTACAAGGATAGCAGCTTCTTACCTGGAGGAATGCCTAAGCCATACTCCAACACAAAGGGCGTTTTTCGAATTCAAAAAACAAAAAAAGGTTATGCCCTTGTTTGTAACGATGAAAGTACTGGAAAATACTGGGCTGAACTTATAGAAAAAGATAACACTGGCAAATGGTTTGTAAACTCAACCGCTTTCAAAAGGTTACCGACAAAACAATCCGATGGATTCTATGTCGACAACGATGGGATTATTTGGATTGGTATGTCTAAAGAACTTTATAGCTACAACCCTTCCATAGAGCGCAATTACAACAAACCATACTATGCTATAATTCGCAAAGTAATCGCTAAAGACTCTTTGCTTTTTGATGGATATTACTACTCGGTTAACGAGAATGGGAAAAAACTCCAGTCAATCGAGCAACAGTCAATTCAAACCTACAAACTTTCATATAAATATAATGGTGTAGTTATAAGTTATGCCGCGCCATTTTTCGAAAAGGAAAGCGATATTCACTACAGCCATTACCTTGAAGGTTCGGATGAAAAAATCTGGAGTAAATGGGATAGCCGAACAGAAACCACCTATACCAACTTACGCGAAGGGGAATACACCTTTTATGTAAAAGCTAAGAATATTTATGATAACGAAAGTATTGTGGCATCATACTCGTTTGAGATCAGGCCTCCTTGGTACCGAACAATTCTTGCCTACATACTTTATGTAATCCTATTTATTGCTCTTGTTTGGGGAATAGTCAAATGGAATACGCGTAGACTAATTGCAGAAAAAGAGCACCTTGAGCAATTAGTTAAAGAGCGTACCGCAGAGGTTGTAGCCCAAAAAGAGGAAATTGAGGTTCAAAAAGAAAAGATTGCCGCTCAAAACGAAGAAATAAAAAGTAGCATCCATTACGCAAGCCGAATTCAAGGTGCAATATTAACTCCTGCTGAACAGGTTAATAGAATATTCCCCAATAACTTTATCCTTTACTTACCAAGGGATATTGTGAGCGGAGATTTCTACTATATCACTCAAATTGGAAGTAAAAAAATTAGTGTAGTTGCCGACTGTACCGGACATGGAGTTCCTGGAGGGTTTATGAGTATGCTTGGGGTTTCTTTCCTAACCCAAATCATTTCTCAAACCGAAGAGCTGCATGCAGCTACAATTCTAAACAAATTACGCCAGCAGGTTATTACGGCGCTCCATCAAACCGGAGAGATTGGTGGTAGCAAGGATGGTATGGACTTAGCTCTATATATACTTGACGAGCAAACCATGAGATTAGAGTTTGCGGGTGCCAATAATCCACTTATCCATATTAGCGATGGCCAGTTAAACCATATCAAGAGCGATAAAATGCCAATAGGTATTCACCTACGTGGAGATACCCCGTTTACCAATTTCGAAATTGACGTGAAAAAGGGTGATGTTCTTTACACTTTCTCAGATGGTTATGCCGATCAGTTTGGGGGAGACGATGCCCGCAAGTTCATGATTAAGAACTTAAAGGAACTGTTACTGGAAATTCACCAAAAGCCGATGGAGGAACAACGCGATATCCTAGATAAAACCTTACTCAACTGGCATGGAGATACTCCTCGAATCGATGACGTTGTGGTTATGGGAATGAGAATTTAAAACAGAAATTGATAATACAATCATGGCATTCCTTACCGGAATGCCATTTTTACATACTCTCGATCTTATCCCTAATTTCTTTTAGAATGGGTTTAATCTGACTATTCAATTCGTTTAAATAAGCATTGGCCGCCCTCAACCTAGAGGAATCAAGCATTTCTATCTTCTGGAGCAACCCAGCAATATGATATATCTTAAACTGGTTAAATGCAGATTTCATTTTATGGGCAACGGCAGATGCCTGCTCCATTTCTTTTGCCCGAATGTACTTATTCAGATCATCAATATTTTTGTATGTATTATCTAAAAACGAAGATAATATAAGTCTCACCGATACACTATCACCCCCAGCAAATCTATATATATCCGACAGATCAACCTGATCAACACCCCGCTTCGCCACTTTACCTCTCGAATCTACAACTTTAACCCGTTTTTCAATGCCCACCAGTGGTGCCAACGTATTAAAAAGATCATCTTCAACAAATGGTTTTATTAGATAGCCAGAAAATCCCATAGATATATAATGCTCTGGGTTATCAATCATGCTATTTGCCGTAATGGCAAACACTGGTATTCCATTATCAAACTTCTCAATTATTTTTACAACATCATACCCGCTAATCCCGGGCATTTGAATATCGGTAAGTATTGCCTTGTAATCTTTTTGATCGAGAAACTCCTCTAGCTTTTCGGCATTTGCCATAGAATCAACACATAGCCCTATACTTTTTGCCATTTCAACCACAATCAGTCGGTTAACCTCATCGTCATCTATCAAAAGGATGTTCGTGTTTGCTGGAATACTATAGTCAACCAATGTCGGTTTTTCAACATCGGGGTTTCCTTGCAACCGGTAAGGAATGGTTACCTTAACAGTGGTTCCCTCCTGATGCGTGCTAACAAGAGAAATTTCTCCGCCCTGTAACTCTGTAAGTTTTTTTACAATCGTTAGCCCTAAGCCTGTTCCTCCATACTTTCTTGCCACACCGCTATCGGCCTGTGTGAATTCTTCAAATATTGAGGCTTGCTGTTCCTCCGGAATTCCCACACCAGAATCGGCCACGGTAAGTTGAATCTTGGCAAACTCATCGGTTTGCTTAACCAGTGTAAGTCCAACTATAATGCTTCCACTCTCGGTAAACTTAATAGCATTGCTAAGTAGATTCATCAATATTTGGCGAAGCCTAAACGTATCGCCCCAGAGTTCCGGCTGAACCGACGAATCGATGTTTACCATCAGGTTTAAATTCTTTTCGTTTGCCCGTGGAGTAAAAAACAATACCACTTCGTTAATTACGCGCTGAGGTTCAAAACGTATGTTCTCCAGCTTTAGCTGCCCCGATTCAAGCTTGGAGTAGTCCAAAATATCATTTATAACAGATAAAAGGTGATCGGCAGACGAACTGAGCGTGCTAGCATAACTCCTTTGTTTATCGTCTAAATCCGTTTTCTGCAGCTGTCTTGTTAAACCTATGATTGCGCTAAGAGGCGTCCTAATTTCATGGCTCATATTGGCAAGGAATTGCTCCTTAACCCGCAACAGTCTTTCGGCATATTGCTTTGCCTCAATCAGCTGCAGTCGATACTGGTTTCCCCTTGAAATATCTCTAAAAATTACTGCTAATAATAAAATGAGAAGTATAAAGGTTATTGCCCCTAATGCCAGTACTTTTATTATGGATTTTCCAACAACCTGTTCCAGTTCCATCGATTGACGCATGGATGCTGACAGTTCTTGCTTTTCCAGCATTGCTGTAACAGAACGGATCCTTTCCATTACGTCCCGATCCTTATCAAGTAGTTCCAGTTCCTTAGCACTAAGATCTACCCTATACTCACGCTGCTCAACCCTAATGCGATTAAGAATATCGACCAGTCCATTTATAACCGAATCGGGAATATAGGTGCCATAGGGAATAGTATCGTGGCGAGTTTCAACCTTAACTTTTGTAGCAACAGTATCAACAGTACTTGGCCCGACAAAAAAATTCTTAATCTTCCCAAAAATTCCACTTTCAGATGATTTTCGGGTTAATACGGTATCGTGTTCGGAGGTTGTTACTGTTGTAGTTTTAGTTATCGCCTTCGATTTTTTTACCGACCTCCCGGCAGCCGATATCTGCCTTAAGGCTTCATCGTAGAATTGCTCGCCGTTCTCAGTTTGCCTAAGCGTTATTAACTCATTAATAATCTCTCGTTTCCCCTTCAGAAGTTTCGAAATTTGATCAACCTTCTTCTGCTGATCTGTGTTATTACTAGTTAATCGTTCCAAAGAGCGAATTGCAGCATTAATCTTCTTTTGCTTAGCGTTATATTTCTGCAAATACGAAGGATCATTAGTAAGAACATAAGTTCTTATATCCGTTTCTTCGCCATATATTTCAGTGATAATTGCATTTATGATGGATAACTTTTGACCAGGTTCACTTAACCCTTGCCGGGTTAAATTTAACTCCATGAATCCTTGGTAGGTTATCACAATTGACACAATGGAAAAGATTATAATAATGGCAAACCCACTTAAGACTTTAGGTTTTATCCATGGACCATTAGTTTTCTCAATTCCTACTGCCATTGAAATAAATTGTTTACTCAAAAGTAAAACAAAAAAGGGTTGACATTGCAACCCTCCTAATAAAACTTATTAATAGAATATCACTAAAAATTCAGATTAACAGCAACCACCTCTTTAATTTCTGGAACATCGCGCTTAATAGCCTGCTCTACCCCATTCTTTAGAGTCATAATGCTGTAAGGACAACTACCGCAAGCTCCGTGAAGCTTTACTTTTACAATATTATCGTCGGTTACTTCAACCAAAGAAATATCTCCACCATCGTTCTGTAGGAATGGACGAATTACTTCTATAGAAGCATTGACTTTTTTGAACATTTCTTCTTTTGTTGACATTGTGTAAATTATTAATGGTTAATTATTTATATTGAACGTTTACGATGCTTGTTGGAGGAAGGTTTCTATTTCGTATAGCAACCTGCTCCATTACATTGCTAGCCAGCCTATCGAAAGCATCGGCAACTATTGAAGTGTGTAGTGCAACTGGCTCGCCGTAATCGCCACCTTCGCGGATACTTTGTACTATTGGAATTTGACCCAGCAAGGGCAATTTCATACGTTCGGCTAACTTTTTACAACCTTCTTTTCCAAAGATGTAGTACTTGTTATTTGGAAGTTCCTCCGGGGTAAACCAAGCCATATTCTCTACTAAACCAAGTACTGGAACTTTAATGTTTTCGCTTGTAAACATACTTATTCCCTTAACAGCATCGGCTAAGGCAACCTCCTGTGGAGTACTTACAATTACCGCTCCAGTTATGGCTAATTCCTGAACCAAAGTAAGGTGGATGTCGCTTGTACCGGGAGGCATATCTATGAAAAGGTAATCCAATTCTCCCCAAGCCCCTTGATGAATTAACTGTTTCAGTGCACTGGTAGCCATTGGACCTCGCCATATAAGTGCGTTGTTTGGATCGACAAAGAAACCAATTGAGAGTAGTTTTACTCCATAGTTCTCAATAGGGACAATCAAGTCCATTCCATCCTCTTTTTTAACTTCAGGCTGGGCGTGCTCCATATTGAACATCTTCGGTATTGATGGACCGTAAATATCGGCATCAATCAATCCAACCTTTGCACCAGTTTTTGCAACTGCCACAGCAAGATTTACTGCAACTGTCGATTTGCCAACACCGCCCTTGCCCGAGGCAACAGCAATAATATTTTTAACCTTACTAACAGAGGCCTTCTCCTTTAATGGCGAAACTTTTGGGATTACATCGGCCATAATGGTGATATCAACCTGCAAATCTGCTCCAAACTCATCGGTTAAAGCCTTTGTGGCCGATTTTTTAATGGATGAGGCAAATGGATCGTTCTTTTTGGTGAGTTTAAGCGTGAATGAAACTTTCTCATTTTCAGCGCTTAACCCTTGAACCATTTCCATGGTTACAATATCCTTGCCTGTTTCGGGGTGAATAACCTTTCGCAAAACCTGCATTACCCCATCAACATTCAAATTCATTGTTTTGATTTAGTTTAAATTAATGCACAAAGATAGATTAATTCGTGAAACGTTAAAAGTTAAACGTTAAATGATTTCACCATCAACTAACAACGCTCAACTATCAACTAAATAAACACCTATTCCAACTCAATGTTCGGATCCCAGAAAAGTTTTTCGAAATTTACTATAGCATTATCTTCAACCTTAACACCTTCCGACTCTAGCATCTCCTGCATTGTATTGCTTCCGAGGAAGTGTATTTTGCCGGTTAGTTGACCAGCCTTGTTAACAACTCTGTGCGCAGGAACCCATTTATGGTAGGTGTGACAAACGTTTAGCGCCCAACCAACCATCCTAGCCGACTGCGCAGAACCTAAATAACTTGCAATGGCTCCGTAAGATGTTACCCTACCCATAGGAACAAGGAGAGTTACCTCGTAAACTTTCTCAAAAAAGTTATCGTTATTCGTCTTGGAGTTCAGGTTCATTGAATGGTCCAGCGTGGTTCAGTTGGAAGTTGATATATGTTATGGTAAAGCCTTTTTCCATAAATAACTGCTCGTAGTGCGTTCTAATACCCAAAATTGGATCGCCCTTTACGGTAGCGTACAAATCGTTGGTACAAACATTAACCTTTAGGTTATTGTACTCTATTACTGCCTTTGTGTAGGTGTGTAAAGCCTGGCTATCGGTTTTAAGATGAACTATTCCGTTTGGCTTAAGGAATTTTGCGTAGTGGTTAAGGAATCGGCTCGATGTTAGCCTTTTTTTCGATTTTTTCTCACGAGGCTGTGGATCGGGGAAGGTAACCCAAATCTCATCCACCTCTCCGGGTGCAAAAAAAGATGCTATATGCTCAATCCTAGTACGGATAAATGCAACATTACCCATTTTTTCCTCAACTGCAGTTTTAGCGCCACGCCATAGACGTGCACCTTTAATATCTGCTCCAATAAAATTCTTCTCTGGAAACATTTTAGCCAAGCCAACAGAGTACTCTCCTTTTCCGCATCCTAGTTCCAAAACTATTGGGTTGTCGTTTTTGAAGTAATCACTACGCCATTTGCCCTTTAAATGAAAATCGCCATTCATTACATCGGACATGGTTGGCTGAAAAAGATTATCAAAAGTCTCGTTCTCAGCGAATCGCCTTAGTTTGTTCTTTCCCACAAAAAATAATTATTTATTACTCGAAATTTTACTTTGAAGCCCCCTCATGCTCCATTCTTACTCCAATATTCGCAAGGCCACTTAAATCGTCAACGCGCATTGCCTGCTGTAACTGTATGCGGTAATCGCCCTTGGTGGAGAATTTTACCGATTGGCGGTAAAGGAATCTGCTATCGTATATTTTACCCTTGCCCTTACCAAGCCATTTTCCGTGATCATCGGCTAGGTAGCACTCAAAGGTGTCGCGGATTGATGCTCCGTTAGGAGCAACTACATCGATAAAAAGGTAGAGGTTCTGGAACTGATAGTCGGATGTGTTACGCAGGTTGATGTAAAGGTTGTATGCCGATACAGTATCGGCAACTGGCATTGAAAAAACCGCCAAGCTGTCCACATTCCACCTCTCGTTTGGTATAGTAACTGATTGATCGTAAACAGCACCTCTATCGCAGGCAACAAATGCTGCCGAGGCAAATATCAGAATGACAAAAATCCTATTCATTCCGCTGGTTTTGATTTCCTTTATAACGACTTTTCTTCTTTTTCTTACGGTTTTGCTGAGCCTTAGCATCGAAACGGGTAAGGCTGTCCTCCTCCAAACCATCGGTAAAACCTAGCGGTTGAGTACGTTTTTCCTCCACATCGCGACTCTCTATAAGTTTGTTGGGCTTTAACCCTTTTTTATTGAGTGTAATTATCTCCTTAACCCTATCAACAGAAACCTCGGCCAAATTTACGGATGAACCTTGGTCGCTAGTGAACCACATTATCCGCTTAAAAATATCGGTTTTAAAATGGAAGTAGGTTGCCTCCTTTGTTTCGATTGGAACCGTAACATCGGGGAAGTCTTTACGGGCATCAACGTAACTGTCCAACTCGTAGTTTAGGCAGCACTTCAACTTACCGCACTGACCCGCCAACTTTTGCGGATTCAACGATATCTCCTGAACCTTGGCGGCATTAGTGCTTACAGAATCGAAGTGAGAGATCCACGATGAGCAGCAAAGTTCACGTCCGCACGAGCCAATTCCACCAATACGGCCAGCCTCCTGTCGTGCACCAATCTGGCGCATCTCAATCCTCACCTTGAATTCCTCGGCCAATACTTTGATTAACTCGCGGAAATCTACCCTGTCGTCGGCAATGTAGTAGAATATGGCCTTGGTTTTATCGCCCTGATACTCCACATCGCCAATCTTCATATTCAACTTCAGATCCTCGGCAATTCTCCGCGCCTTAATCATAGTCTCGTGCTCAAGTGCAATAGCCTCAAGCCACTTCTCTATATCAACCTGCTTTGCCTTACGGTAAACCTTCTTGAATTCAGTGGTTTGTTGGTTGTAGCCAACGCGCTTCATTTGTCGTTCAACTAACCAACCGGTTAGCGAAACTACACCAATATCGTGACCGGGCGATGCCTCAACGGCAATAATATCGCCCTTGGTTAAGTTCAACAAATTGGCGTTGCGGTAAAATCCCTTACGGGTATTCTTAAACTGAACCTCAACTATATCGTAAGTTTGCAGCGTTTTGGGTAGATCGGAAACCCAATCGTAAATGCTAAGCTTAGCACACCCCTGCGAATGGCATACGGTATGCTCAGTAGCCTCGGTTCCCGATAGAATTACACCCCTTGAGCTGGTACTTTTTTCCATTTTAATTGCTTTGTAGAATTTGCAAAGTTAGCAAAATTAGTTGATAACCTTCAGTGAACTCGCGAAAAAAGCTCGGTTGTTGTTTGTTGTTCGTTGATGGTGAAATCTTTTAACTATTTTAATCACTTTAAAGGCTTGTTGGGCACTAATTTTATCATCCGCATTGCAAAATGTGTAAACACTATCGCAGGGTTTCCATTCTGCATAATGCACTCATAAGCCTGTGTAAACTCGTTGGTAATGTTAAAGATATTTTCGACCCCAATGAATGGTGAGAATTTCTGCCCAAAATCAGCCTCATCGCCCATCAAGTATGAAATATCATCTAACCCCGCATTAAGCATTAAACTTTCGCGGGTTAAGCGCAATGAGTAATTTAAAAACTCCTTCTGATTCTCGCGACCCAGCCCAGCAGCATCGTCAACCCAATCCAATAGCCCAACTACATCCTTGGCATAGCTAAGGCGCATCAATCTCCGGTAAAGATCAAAATACTCACTCACATTACTATCAATAAGTTGCAATGCAGTGTAGAAATTTCCATTGGCAATACGGCTAATATCGTGAGCCCTTTCTGGTTCAAGGTTGAACTTCTCAAGCAGCACAGTTGCAATGCTCTCACGAGCAATAGGCGGAACCATTATTTGCTGTGTTCGTGAAAGAATGGTTTTTATAATCAAATTCGGATTCTCGCTAACCATCAAAAAAACAGTCTTGGCTGGTGGCTCCTCAATCATTTTCAGTAACTTATTGGATGCCTGATTATTCATACGCTCGGGCAGCCAAATTATCATCACCTTATAATCGTTTTCAAAACTTTTAAGGTTTAACTTACGGATTACATCGGAAGCCGCAGCGGTACTGATAATGCCCTGCTTGTTCTCCATCCCAATCATCTCGTACCAATCGTTCTCGCCAAAGTAGGGATTAGAAATCAACGCCTCACGCCAAACGGTAAGCGTATCCTCAGCCTTATCGGAATCATCATCGCTACTACCTTCAGCTTTGGCTTTTGCCGGGTACACGAAGTGTAAATCGGGGTGAATTAGTTTCGATAACTTTTTACACGATGGGCAAACTCCGCAGGAATCATCATCGCCCTTATTATCGCACATAATGTACTGAGCATAGGCAATGGCTAGAGCCAACTTTCCTGTTCCTGCAGGCCCAACAAAAAGCTGTGCGTGAGGAATGCGGCTCTCCTTGGTAGCTATAATAAGACGTTGCTTAACCTTTTCCTGACCAACAATATCCTTGAATTGCATTATTATCCTTCTTTTTATTCCAGATGTCAAACTTACATTAAAAATATTATTTTTTCGCACGAGGATGATACGAAGTTGAATGAAGTTAGAAGAAGTTAAAGGAAGTTGGGGGGAGTTAGAGGAATCCCAAATATTCAATTTTTCTGCCAATGGAATCAAATGGCTAGTGTATATTCCGAAATCAATCGATTGCGTGAAAAGTAGTTAAATTGAAGCCTCTATTCAAAACCAATTTCGTAATTTTGTTTGCGAAACTAAATATGATAAGGATTATGATACTGATTGACAACTACAACTTTAATGGCAAGAAAGCCATTGTTAGGGTTGACTTCAATGTTCCCCTCGACAAAAAAACCTTTGAGGTTACCGACGATACCCGCATCCGCGGCGCACTTCCAACAATTAAGAAGATTTTAAAAGATGGTGGTTCGGCTATTCTGATGTCGCACCTTGGCCGTCCAGATGGAAAACCACAAGACAAATACTCTCTAAAGCACGTTTTACCTGCAATTGAGAAAAACCTTGGAATGAAGGTTAAGTTTGCTGACGACTGTATGGGCGATGAAGCAAAGAAACTTGCAGCAGAACTTAAAGCAGGCGAAGTCCTTGTGCTTGAAAACCTAAGATACTACGAAGAAGAGGAGGGAAAAGCCTACAGTTTACCCGAAGATGCTAGTGAGGAGCAAAAGAAAGAAGCTAAAGCAAGAATTAAGGAGAGCCAAAAAAACTTTGTTAAGCAGCTTGCTGGTTATGCAAATTGCTATGTAAACGATGCTTTTGGAACTGCTCACCGTGCTCACGCTTCCACAGCTCTTATTGCTGCACATTTTCCAAACGATAGTATGTTTGGCTACCTAATCAATAGTGAGCTAAATGCTATGGACAAGGTACTTAAGGCTGCTGAAAAACCTTTCACTGCAATTATGGGTGGAGCAAAGGTTTCCGATAAGATTCTAATTATCGAAAATCTTTTAGATAGAGTTGATAACCTTATTATTGGTGGTGGTATGACCTACACCTTCATTAAGGCTCAGGGTGGAAAGATTGGTAAATCTATCTGCGAGGAGGATAAACTCGACCTTGCAAAGCAACTATTGGAGAAAGCCAAAGCAAAAGGTGTAAAGGTTTACCTTCCTGTTGATGCGGTTAATGCCGATGCCTTTGATGCTAACGCAAACACCAAAATCACTGCAATTGACCAAACACCCGATGGTTGGATGGGATTGGATATTGCCTCAGAATCAGTTAAAATACTTTCAAAAGTTATTTCTGAGTCCAAAACAATCCTTTGGAATGGCCCAATGGGTGTATTTGAGATGGAGAAATTTGCCAACGGTACTTCCGAAATTGCGAAGGCAATTGCTGCTGCTACCGAAAAAGGTGCTTTCAGCCTTGTGGGCGGTGGCGATTCCGTTGCCGCTGTTAACAAGAACAAACTAGCCGATAAAATATCGTACGTTTCAACTGGCGGTGGCGCTATGTTGGAGTACATGGAGGGTAAAGAACTTCCAGGCATTAAGGCTATTAGAGGATAATTTTTTGCAACCAACCCTGTCAGGGTTTAAAACCCTGACAGGGTTATTTCTTTTATTACGTATGGACTTCAAATCCAAAATATTTAACATATCCAGTAACGAGGAATTTCAGGAGATTGCGCTTGAGGTTTTTCGTCATCAATTCAATAATATCAAGGTTTACAACGAGTATGTAACCCTTTTGGGAATTAACCCAAATAGTGTTGACACCATTGAGAAGATTCCTTTTTTACCCATACAATTCTTCAAAACTCACGATGTAATTGGCAACAACCTTTCGCTTGAGATTGTATTCACCAGTAGCGGCACAACTGGTAACGAAACCAGCAGGCATCAAGTTTCAGATGTATCGCTTTATGTTGATAGCTTTACCAAAGGATTTGAACTGTTTTACGGAAAACCTAGCGATTACTGCATTCTTGCATTGCTCCCAGCTTACCTTGAACGTACGGGCTCATCGCTGGTGTATATGGTTGATGAGTTGATAAAGCAAAGCAATAACCCCAATAGTGGCTTTTTCCTAAACCAGTACGACGAATTGGTTGATTTGTTGGTAAAACTAAACACCAGCGGACAAAAATGCTTGCTGATAGGCGTAACATTTGCTTTGCTCGATTTGGCAGAGAAGTTTAACCTCAACCTAAGCCATACCATTGTAATGGAAACAGGCGGAATGAAAGGCCGCCGCAAGGAGATGATACGCGAGGAGCTACACTCCATTCTTTGCAAATCGTTTGGTGTTGAAGCAATACACTCCGAGTATGGAATGACTGAGTTGCTTTCGCAAGCGTACTCCAACGGAAATGGAATTTTCCGTTGCCCACCGTGGATGAAAATTCTTGTAAGAAACCCTTACGACCCGCTACATTCCAAAACCACCGCAAGTAGTGGAGCAATAAATGTTATAGATTTAGCCAACGTAAACTCCTGCTCATTTATTCAAACGCAGGATATGGGAAAACTCTTTGCCGATGGCAGCTTTGAGGTGATGGGAAGGATGGATAATGCTCCGATTAGAGGGTGTAATTTGTTGGTTTACTAATGCAGAAGCAAGATGTCAGACATCAGATATTAGATAAATCAAATGTCAGAGAGTTTAAACTATAAACTTTCCCTATCGTTCGAATTGAGAATACGCTTTGTTATCATCCTCACAGGAAAACGAGCGGCAACAAACCCGATAATTAAAACAACCAAGAGTATTAGTCCGATATCACCAAACTGAATATCTACAGGGTAAGCATCTATGATAAAGTTACCTCGTCCTTCGAGCTTAATCAACTTAAAGGTAATTTGTGCCCAGCAAACAATCAATCCAAGGATAGTTCCAATTATTGTTCCGCCAATGGAAATCAGCAATCCCTCCGCCATGAATATTTTGCGGATTAAATCGTTGTCGGCACCAAGGCTACGAAGAGTCTCAACATCCTTGCGTTTTTCAATTATCAACATCGATAGTGAACCAACAATGTTGAAAGAGGCAATTATCAAGATTAATGTAAGAATCATCCCAATAGCAAACTTTTCCGATTTCATGGTTCGGTAAAGCGATTCGTTCTGCTGATAACGGTTCTGTACCTTAAAATTACTGCCAAGAATTTGCTCAACTTCATGCTTCAACTTCTCAGGCTTATATTCTTTTGTGGCTTTCAATTCTACCGAGGTTACCGTTGTTGAATCGTAATTAAGCAAATCGCGTACAACCTCAACCGGCGCTATAACATACTGCGTATCGAAATCCTGCTCAACCGCAAATACTCCCGATGGCATTATATTCTTCCTCCCAAATGCCGATTCTACTGACAATGTTGTCTTTCCCCGTTTGGGAACATATATGGCCAATGGATCAAAATGTGCCAAACTCGCATTCAGATAGTATGCAACCCCCTGCCCCATTATTGCCATTGGTTGACTTCCATTCCAAAGCTTAAATTCTCCATCAACCAGCATTGAATCAACTCCTGTTAAATCGACATAATTACGGCTAACACCTTTGATAATTCCAATGTGCTGCTTGCTCCGATAACGGAACAATGCATTCTCCTCAAGAATTTCGGCAAATACAGCAACTCCATTGTGATGACGAATCTTATCGAACTCAGCAGTTGTAACGCTAAAGGTTTTGCCCACACGTGGTAAAATACGAACATCGGAGTCGATACTTGAGTAAAGGCGTCCAATAAGCGAATCGAATCCGTTAAATACCGAAAGCACTATAACCAAAGCCATAACCCCAGTAGCAACACCCACCAACGATATTATCGAAATAATATTGATGATGTTATGCGATTTCTTCGCAAATAGGTATCGACGGGCTATGTAGAAGGGTAATCGCATGGGTTAGTTTTATTCTGCTAAAATTTACTGCAAGGCATTTTTCCAGAAAATTCAAAAATCAACATTTCTTGTTCGTTATTCCCTAGGATTTTCTACAAACATAAAGAATTTCGTCCTTGGGTAACGCATAGCGCTCAACCAATTGTGCAGAAAAGGTTTTCACAAAGTCGTTCTCCTCCACAACAAACCCAGCGTTGCGCAATCTATCGCCATAATCCCTTCCATACAAGCGCAAATGATCGCGTTGTTGGTAGTGCTTTTCACGTAATTCGGGGGTGTTGATAGATGGATCTTCAAGCGTCTTTTCCATCGATAAATCCATTGGAACCTGAAGGATTGCAAAACCATTAGGTTTTAGAACTCTATGTATTTCCTGCATTGCCTTATGATCGGAATCTACGTGCTCAAGTACATGGTTACAAATAACTACATCAAACTGTGAATCGGGAAATGGAATTGCCTGCACATCCATTTTCACATCGGCCCACGGCGAAATTAAATCGGCCGTGATGTATTCCAAATTCTTCTGCTTTTTGAAAAGTTTCAGAAAGCAATACTCTGGGGCAATGTGTAATACTCTTTGAGGTTCCGTAAAGAAATTTGTTTTCTCTCGTAGGTAAAGCCAAATTAACCGATGCCGTTCCAACGACATGGAATGCGGCGCAAGGGCGTTTTCTCGCACATTAGTTCTACCGTATGGCAACAATTTGCGATATTTTTTACCCGAAATTGGATCCTCGAACTTTTTTCCAAGATAAAAGAAACCCAAAGTTCTGAGTGCAAACGCCGCGAAAAGTTGAAGGTAATGTCGGGGAATAAATCTTGTGGTAAAAGAAATAAGAAACTTAATCATCGGCGAATTATTGATTTAATAAACGGTCAATATTTTCAATGTAATCCAAGGAGTCATCAACAAAAAAGGCCAACTCGGGAATAACACGAAGTTGGTGCCTTACTCGCTTACCAAGCTCCATTCTTAAGGTTTTAACATGATGACGAATTAACTCCAAGGTAGCCTCGGTGCCCTGTGTTGGGAATATGCTAACGTAAATTTTTGCCAATCCAAGATCGGGACTAACCCTAACCGACGTAACGGTTATCATTTTACCGGGGAATAACGCTGCTCCCTCTCTCTGAAAAATCTCTCCAAGGTCTTTTTGAATCAACCGCGCAACCTTTTGCAGTCTTGTTCCTTCCATAGTTTTCTAATCTTTTTTGCAAAGATACTCTTTAATAGCGAAAAAGAGATTAGTGAACAGTAAGAAGTTCGTTGATTGTTGTTAGTTGTTGGTTGTTCCTGAAGAATTTCTATCAACATTCAACCACCAACTTTCAACTAAATTCCATTATTTTTGTAAAAAATTGACAATTCGATGACCAATAATAAATACTGCATCACGTTTAGTGATTACATCCGACGCAAAAGCATTGAGGTGAATATTGGCGGAACTCCTATGGGCGGTATTAATCCTGTTCGGGTTCAAACCATGACCACCACAAATACCAACGATACACTTGCAACCGTTGAACAGTGCATAAGGGCCGCTAAGGCTGGTGCCGAATACGTTCGAATCACGACGCAAGGCGTGAAGGAAGCTTCAAATTTGGAAAATATTAAACGTGAACTGATAAGTCGAGGGTTCAACATTCCTCTTGTTGCCGATGTGCATTTTAACCCTGCCGCTGCGCTTGAGGCTGCAAAACATGTGGAAAAAGTTAGGATTAATCCAGGAAATTTTGTTGATCCAAGGGCTAAATTTGAGAATATAAACTACACCGACGAGGAGTACTCTCTGGAATTAAATAGGATTGAGGAGAAATTAATTCCATTGCTCGAAACATGTAAAATGCGCAAGGTTGCCATAAGAATTGGCGTAAACCATGGTTCGCTTTCCGATAGAGTTATGAGCCGTTATGGCGATACCCCTGAAGGAATGGTGGAATCGGCACTAGAGTTCCTAAGGATCTGCAGAAAACATAAGTTCGATGATATTGTAATTTCAATGAAATCGAGCAATACCAGAGTAATGGCTCATGCTGTTCGTTTACTAGTTAGCATGATGAACCAAGAGGATATGCATTACCCTTTGCACCTTGGTGTAACAGAGGCCGGTGATGGCGAGGATGGAAGAATTAAATCGGCGGTGGGTATTGGAACGCTTCTTTCCGATGGAATTGGAGATACTATAAGGGTTTCGCTTACCGAAGAACCCGAAAACGAGATTCCTGTTGCACAGAAACTGGTGTCATATTTCCATAATCGACAAACAAAACCAACTATCAATCCAATAGAGAACCTGCCATACAGCCCTTACAGCTACTCGCGCCGAGAAACCATCAATGTTAACAATATTGGTTCTTCGAATCCTCCGGTTGTGATTGCCGATTTAACAAATCAGCGTAAAATTGATGAATCAACTCTTAGCCAATGGGGCTGGAACTACAATGCAAAAGAGAAAAATTGGAAAAGAAACGATATTGCTGCCGACTATTTTTGGGTTGATAATGCTCAATTCAACTCATCAATAAATACCGATGGTCTAGCAATTATCTCAAATTTCATACGAATTAACTACAGCAATTTGGCAAATACAGAATTATTGAATCACTTAAAAAAAGATTCTAAATCCATTCTTGTTTTAGAATCCGATAACAAAAACGGATTTGCCGAGCAACGTGCCGCCTTTATTCAGTTAATGGAGGCTGGAGTTAATTTACCCGTGATTATTCACCGCAGCTATTCCGATTCCAACAAGGAAGACTTCCAGCTAAAAGCCGCATCAGATTTTGGTGCGTTACTTATCGATGGTTTAGGCGATGGCGTTATGATTACAGCGCCATCTATCCCCAGTAATGATATTTGCTCAACTGCATATACAATACTTCAAGCAGCAAGAACAAGAGTATCCAAAACCGAATATATATCGTGTCCGGGCTGTGGACGAACGCTATTTAGCCTACAGCAAACCTTACAAAAAGTTAAAGCAAGCACATCGCAACTAAAGGGTCTGAAAATAGGCGTAATGGGCTGCATTGTAAATGGCCCCGGCGAAATGGCCGACGCCAATTACGGTTATGTTGGCGCTGGTCCTGGACGTATTAATCTTTACAAAGGAAAAGAGGTGATAAAGAAAAATATTCCTGAAGAAAATGCAATTGAGGAATTAATCAATATAATCAAAGAAAACAGGGATTGGAAGGAGTAGCATTGATTAATGCGTATTAATATTGTTTTCACCATTGCTCTTTCCTCTTTTCAGAGATGCCCATATTCCCAAAACGCTCATCACTGCAAATACTAAAAACGTTGAACTAATAGCCCAAATAAACTGCTTGTGGTTTGTGGTATTTATGGCTTCTTTACCTACATATAGATGCAAAATAAGAGCAGCAATTCCCATACTAATCATTTGTCCGGTAAGGCGCATTGTTCCAACCGTACCAGAGGCAAGGCCTAAATATTTTTTCTCAACCGAACCCATAATTGAATTTGTATTGGGCGATGAGAAAAGCCCAAAGCCAAGCCCTAACACACCTAATGTTGATAATAAGTAAACAGTTGATGTTTCCTGATTTATTGGGGTTAGCATTAGTAATCCTATTGCTGAAATTGCCATTCCGGAAGATGCAAGGAATCGTGGATCAACCTTATCGGATTGTTTCCCCGACCACGATGCAACAGCTGCCATAATAAGGGGTTGAATCACCAAAATCATTCCCGCATCACGTGGCGATAAACCTTTAATATACTGCAAGTATAAGCTGAGCACAAACGTAACTGCAAAGGTTGTTGCATAGTTAATTAGCGCAGCTAAGTTTGCAAAAGCAAAGAGTTTATTGGTTTTAAATAGATTGATATTCAAAACAGGCGACTCAAGCCTTAATTCTACCCGGACAAACAACAATAACCCAATAAAACCTATCACCGTAAAACCTATGGCCAATAGATCGGGCAACTGCGAAAAACCATACATAAAAATGCTCATGGATGGAATATAGATCAGTGTTCCGAGATAGTCAAAACTCTCATTCTTATCTTCGGCCCATTCAGTTCTAATCGATATTCGGGTTGCTATGGCAGCAGGAAGTCCGATAAGAATTGGCACAAAGAACAGGCTATGCCAATCGAACAGCGAAATCATAAAACCACCGATTATGGGCGCTGATGAAAGCCCAACGTATACAGCGGTAACATTTAAGCCAATGGCCTTTCCTCTTTCTGATGGTGGGAAAACAGACGTAACCAATGCTATCCCTGTTGCAAAAACCATCGAGCTGCCTAAGCCTTGAATTACCCGGAATACAATTAGCAGTGACCCCGATGGTGAAATTGCACAAAGGAATGAACTAATCACCAAAATAATATTGCCCCAGAAAAAGATTCGCTTACGGCCAACAATATCGGCCAACTTGCCCATTGGTACAAGAAATACTGCCGATGAAAGCAAATACGACATTGCCACCCAACTCATGCCAATGGCATTCAATCCAAAATCCTCACTAATCAATGGAAGAGCTAAATTTACGGAGGCTCCAATAAATGGGGTGATAAATGAGGTTATCATCACCAAAACCAACACTAAATTCTTGCTAACCGATTTTTCCTGCATTTCTAAACCGTTAAAATCAACTTAATCATACTAACAAAAAGAAAGGGTAAATGTTATCAAATCCAACCATGATGCTCTCCCCAAGGTGAATCAATTCCTCAACTCAAGTCTAAATCGAACCCCAAAGGTATATATTTGGTTAAAAAATATTAGGATAGCGAAATTGTTTTGTAAAAAGTATCTACCTTAGCAATTGGTTTTACAATAAGTTGGAATAAATGGCTAGGATTCTGGTTGTGGACGATGATTCCACCTTCTGTTTAATGCTAAAGACATACCTCTCCAAGCAGGGACATCAAGTAAACGAAGCCTTCTCGTTCGATGAGGCCTCGCGATTAATTCGTGCTAATAAATATGATGTAGTTTTATCGGATTACAGGCTGCCGGAACACAACGGAATGGATGTGTTGATTGAAGCCAAACGAAAACAACAATCAACAGTTGTAATCCTCATGACGGGATATGCCGATATCCGATTAGCCGTAAAAGCTATTAAACAGGGTGCTTACGATTATGTAACTAAACCAATCAATCCCGATGAAATCCTCGCTGCTATCAACAACGCATTGGCATTAGATTCATCAAGTAAACCGGAAACGCCCTCTACCGATAGTTCCAATTTTATAAAAGGCGATAGCGATTACAGCCAACAAGTAAATAAATACATTAGCATTGTTGCGCCAACCAATCTATCAGTAATTATTCTTGGCGATAGCGGTACAGGGAAGGAGTATATTGCCCGTCAAATTCATCGCGAAAGCAAACGAAACAATAAACCTTTTGTGGCGATTGATTGCGGTGCTTTACCTAAAGAGCTTGCAGCCAGCGAATTCTTTGGTCACATTAAAGGTTCGTTCACCGGAGCTATTTCCGATAAAATAGGACAGTTTGAGGTTGCTAACGGAGGCACGCTATTCCTCGATGAAATTGGGAATCTACCCTACGACGTTCAGGTAAACCTGCTACGCGCCATTCAGGAGCGTAAAATAAAACGCATTGGCAGTAGCAAAGAGATCCCTGTTGATGTTCGCATTATTGTTGCCACCAACGAGAATTTACTTGATATGGTAAATCGTGGAAGTTTCCGCGAGGATCTATACCATCGTTTAAACGAATTTTCAATTCGAGTAGCCCCATTACACGAGCGCAAATCGGATCTTCTAATATTTGCAAAATCATTTTTAGATCAAGCAAATAGGGAACTAGGGAAAAGCATTAACGGATTTAGTCCCGAGGTTATGGATGTATTAATGAATTACACCTGGCCAGGCAATCTGCGCGAGCTCAAAAATGTTATCCGTCGTGCTGTTCTTCTTGAACAAAGTACAATGATTTCCTTGATTAGCCTCCCCATCGAAATAATAAAAAAAGAGAATCCTCTATCCGATACTAAAAGGAATGAAACCGAAAATCTTAAGGATATGAAGGAAAGGGCCGAATATGAACTAATAATGGCCACGCTCGAAAAAGTTAGATATAACAAAAGCAAAGCAGCACAACTCCTCAATATCGACAGGAAAACTCTTTACAACAAGATGAAGCAATATGGAATACCTTACTAATGCCAACTTAAGAACTACAGTTCAAAATATTCATAACATATAGTTTTATTTTATCCCTAATTTCTTTACGATATCTTCAGGTAACGCATTTTTATGAACCATTATCGCAATAGTTTTCATCCTAACAAACGCTTCCGACATGTATAGATATCCATTATAAACGCCATCGGTTCCCCAACTATTCTTTGTATAAAAATAAACTGTTCCATTTTGATCGGTAGCCAAACCTACAAGATGCATTAAGTGGTCGTCGGTTGATGTTAGATTGTCAAAATTCAATTGCCTTTTTACCTGATCAACATTAATCTCAGGAACGGGATTCTCAAAACTGAATAATTTAGCCTTTCTATCTTTATCCGAGAGGCCAATCCACTTTTCCTTATCGCTTCCCGACATTTCCTCAACTCGTTCCTCTGGCAGTACAGCAACACCCTTACTATAGGCAAAACTTTTCTCGCTAACATCCCCATCCCAACAAACAGAGTAACCATTCATCAAAGCATTTTTCATTACTTTGGCAAACTCTTCCAAAGGAACATTATAGTATGTACGATGTGCCCAGTTATCGGGAATTTCGAGTATAAACTGTGAATAATACGGATGATGGTTAAATGAGGTAATCTCTACATACTCATCAGGGTTGAAACCAACGTTGGCCATTGAAGTTGTTTTAGCATCCGGCAATTTGCCCAAATATGCCTCAAGAATTGAGTTGAATGCAGGTAACCACGCCGTTGATAACTTATTATTTGGATCGTCGGTTATCGCTTTTAAAAACGCTTCAAGAACCGCGGCCAGTTCCGAATGCACATGTTTGTCTGTTCCATAATTTAGTCCAGAATACTCCTGTTCGGTAACCATTCCACTCGTTCGAATAACATCCATTACATCGTGAGCTTGTCCTCCCTGTCCAAAATTATTTTTCCCCTGATATCTCACGTAATCAACTGCTTTACTCGTATAGGCATGATTTACAAAAAACATCTCGGAGATATCAAATAAAGGTTTTCCCATTCTCAAAAGCTCCGTTTCGATGAACGAAGTGGTTGCGAAACTCCAGCATGTTCCTGTGTGATACTGATCCTTAACCGGTGATGTTTTTACCTCTTTCACCATGTTGAACTGAAAGCCTTGCGCTTGTACATTGCTTACAATACTTATTGACAAGAACAATGTTGTCAATAAAATAGAGCCTATTTTACTCATATTGTAGTGTTTTGTTAAATAATGGAAAATTAAGAAAAATTATTGAATTACAACTCATTTGACAAAATCCAACTATATTGATCAAACAATTTTTTATATAAAACGTTCGATTAATATAATTTTTCACATATTTGCATTGTTAAATCATTTTTGAAACTAACCCTGAATCGATGCACAGGGCGAAAGTCTATCTGGCAATTATTGCATACGTTACCTTAGTTAGGAAGCTTTTTTCGAAGCCTCTGCTTAAGTTCTTACGCCGTATTAAAAGAAAATATCGGTTAAAAATTGCGCTATTCAAAAGCAATACTCTAAATTACTTTATTCAATCATCTACCCGATTCGTGTTTTTTTGTAATCCACTCAGTATGGGATTACAAGCAGGCTACCTTGTTCGTTTTCTGAGAAATTGATTATTAATTCATTTGCTTTTTACGAGTATTTGTTAGAAACAACAAACGCTCGTACTATACAAACGTTTATCTAGTTATTTCATAAATATTAACCTAACAAAAGTACTATGAGACAAAAACTATCAATTACTATGCTCATGATTTCGTTGAGCAGCATGGCATTTGCAGGAGGTATTGTTACCAACTCAAACCAAAGTACACAATACGTTCGGATGTTGGCTCGCGATGCATCAACAAGCATTGATGCGGTGTACTACAACCCTGCCGGTTTAACAAAATTGGCCGACGGTTTTCATGTTTACCTAAGTAACCAATCTGTCTTCCAGAAAAAAACCATAGAAAACACGTATCCATACTTAAACGAGAAAAAATATGTTGGAGACGTTGTGGTTCCCGCTTATCCAGATTTTTATTTTGCGTATAAGAAAGAAAAACTTGCCATAGGTTTTGGTTTCCAGCCAAATGCTGGCGGCGGATCCGCAAAATATGATACTGGATTGCCCAGCTTTGAAATCCCCTACGCCTCATTACCTGCAACGCTCTCTGCAATGTATGGTGCAGGATTCTGCACAGAGTACTCTGCTGATATCCAATTTGAAGGATCAAGCGTTTTCTGGGGCGCTCAACTAAATGCCAGCTATGCCGTAACCGAAATTATATCAGCGTCACTTGGTGCAAGAATGATACTTGCAAAAAACACCTATAAAGGGCATATCAAAGATATTATGATTAACCCTCAACACCCAGTGATCAATCCATCCGGAGGGCTAATGTCTGCATCGCAATTTTTTACACTCGCAGGAAATGCTGCATACGCTGCAATGACATCCGATCAGGAAGTTGATGTTACCCAAACAGGAACCGGTTACACCCCAATTCTTGGCGTTAACTTAAACTTAAAGGATAAACTTAATATTGGGTTGAAGTACGAGTTTAGGACTAAACTTGAACTTGAAAACGATACAAAGGAAGACTTAGTGGTTCCTCAATTTACAGATGGTGCAAAAACCAGAAGTGATATACCTGCTCTACTTTCAGTGGGTGCTAGGTACGCAGTTCTTCCTCAACTTCGTATTAGCGGAGGTATGCATTATTTCTTCGATAAAGATGCTACTATTGAAAAAGCCCCAGGTGTAAAAAAGGAGATTGATGGCAATATGTACGAATTATCCGTTGGCGGCGAATACGATATTACTGATAAGATCCTCATCTCTGCAGGGTATCTTTATGCAAAAACAGGTGTTGGACAAGGATATCAAACCGATCTAAGCCATAGTTTAACCTCTAGCACTGTTGGTTTTGGAGGCGAATTTAAGGTTACCGATAAACTAGACCTTAACCTCGGAATGCTTTACACTATGTACACCTCTGATGCTAAGAATGGTTCTTACACCATGGCAACCACTCAGGTTGTAAACTACAAGGAAACCTATAATCGTACCAATATAGACTTCTCTATTGGAATAGGCTATCACTTTTAATAAATAATTTACTATCTTGTTCGGGGTTAGGGAATTCCTAGCCCCGAACTATTTAAATGCTATGGCTAAAATAATTTGCACTCTAGTTCTTCTTGCCTTAATCCCATTTAGTACAAAGGCACAACTTGAAGTAATTAAGCCTTTTGCCGCAGAACAATCACATGGGGAACTTAACATAGACAGAATTACATTCTATGGAGATTCTACTGTTTTTAACCTGTCTGTAACCAATAAATTAGATAATGGAGGGTGGTTTTGCGCCGATAAGAATATTTACGTAGAAAATCCATCAACCCATCAACGCTATCAAATTATACATTCGGTAGGAATTCCAAATTGCCCTGATGTATATAGTTTCAAAAAGAAAGGTGAAACGTTGTTGTTTTCATTGGTATTCCCTTATATACAGCAAGGCTCACGAACACTAAATCTAGTGGAGGACTGCAATCAATCCTGTTTCAATTTCAAGGGAATAATCCTCGATGAAAAACTAAATACCGATATAAGAACATTCAACCAAGGAATGGAGCAGTATACCAACAATAAAATAGACGAAGCTGTTACTTGTTTTACAAAAGTAATTGAAGAAATCCCTCCTTTCCCAACTCATGTTTACGGATACTCGTTCTACCATTTAGTGGTAATATATCAGAATAAAAATGATAACCCAACGGCCAAGTACTGGTTCGATCAATTAGAAAAATCATCACTTCCCGACAAGCAATACTTCATTGATGCAATTAGGAAGAACAACGGAATTCCGAAATAAAAAAGCCCGATTGAAAAATCGGCTTTTTTATAATTTATAATGGACTAACTAATCTCCCAATCGAATCCATCTTTCCGATCACGCACAACAACCCCAAGTTTAGCCAATTCGTCGCGGATTTTATCTGAACTTGCGAAGTCTTTACGAGCCTTAGCTTCCAATCGCATATTTAACAACATATCAATTAAATTCGCCGTCAAATCTGCATGTTTTGATCCACCAGACTGCTCATCGGTAAGACCCAGAACATCAAAAATAGTGGTTCGGAAAATTTGCTTCAACAAATCAAGGTCAGCCTGTGCAATACTTTCTTTTCCCTCGGAAAGAGAGTTAATGATACGAACCCAATCGAACAGAGCAGCAATGGCTATTGGACTGTTCAAATCATCGCTCATTGCCTCATAAACCCTGTTTGGGAGATCATTTACATCAACGGTAGATTTATCGGATGCCTTAACCTTATCCAATATCCTATTTGCAGCCATCAGTCGAGCCAATCCCTTCTCGGCCGATTGAAGAGCTTCGTTCGAAAAATCGACCGTAGAACGATACTGTGCCGATAGAATAAAAAACCTTATAGTCATTGGACTATATGCCTGTTGAAGCAATTTATGGGATCCGGTAAAGAACTCTTCAAGTGTAATGAAATTACCTAACGACTTTCCCATTTTCTGACCATTAATAGTGATCATATTGTTATGCATCCAATAGCGAACGGCCTCTTTACCATTTGCAGCGACGCTTTGTGCTATTTCGCATTCATGATGGGGGAATAGCAAATCCATTCCACCGCCATGTATATCGAACGGCTCTCCGAGGTATTTTGTACTCATAGCCGAGCATTCCAAGTGCCAACCAGGGAAACCATCACTCCATGGCGAAGGCCATCGCATGATATGCTCTGGGCTTGCAGCCTTCCACAGCGCAAAATCGAAAGGATTCTGCTTCTCTTCCTGACCATCGAGCGTGCGGGTGTTGGCCATCATATCATCCAAAACTCGCCCCGATAGTTTTCCATACCTATACTTCGCATTATACTTTTCTATATCAAAGTAAACAGAACCATTCCTTTCGTACGCAAAACCGTTGTTAAGAATCTTTTTTATCAACTCTATTTGCTCAATGATATGGCCCGATGCGCGCGGCTCGATACTTGGTGATTTTACGTTGAGTTGTCGCATCGCATCCTGATAGCGAATGGTGTAGTACTGAACAACCTCCATGGGCTCCAGTTGCTCGAGCCTTGCTTTCTTTGCAATCTTGTCATCTCCTTCATCGGCATCATTCTCCAAATGGCCAACATCGGTGATGTTACGCACATAACGAACCCTATAGCCAAGATGCTGAAGATATCGGAAAAGTAAATCGAACGTAATGGCTGGTCGGGCATGGCCTAAATGTGGGTCGCCATAAACGGTAGGCCCGCAAACATATAATCCCACGTGTTGCGGATTAATTGGTTGGAACTCCTCCTTCTTACGAGTTAATGTATTATAGATAAATATTTTATTGTCCATGACTTAATAATTTACAATTATAATTGAGTGAAAGATGAATGTAAAATACAAAAAGATATCAAATTGCCTAGTTTAAAGGCAACATCGATAAAATAGAGATGGGATATATTGCTTTGCTATCATAATTTCAGCACAAAAGTAAATAATTTGAATTGAAATTATTGCGGTGAACTTATAGATCTGTCCTCAAAATGAAAAAAACTTATCAATTCACTATTAATTCCCTATAAATTATTAACTTAATAGTCTTTTTTAACACCTAATTTCTATGAAACACCCTAAAATTAAATTGATGAATTGCTTAGTGTTTATTACACTTTTAGCATTCAGTATATCTGGTTATGCCCAAAAAGGGATACCATTTATAACCAACTACTCCCTTCCTATAAATATGAGCACTCAGAATTACCAAATTATTCAGGGTGGAAACAATACCATGCATGTCCTAAATCAGAATGGAGTGTTCTGTTTCGATGGCTACAGCTGGGAGCGAATGCCCATTGCTGGACATCCAATTGCTATAACATATATTGATAAACTCTTTATTGGAGGCGATCAGGTTCTGGGCTCATTTAAAAAGAACCTTAAAGGTTTAAATGTATACACCCCCATTGAGGATTCTAATGGCGAACTTTTTTACCTTTTCCATCATTTCAACAATAACCTTTATGTTGCTGGGGTAAATGGCATTTACAGAATAAAACGGGCAGAGCCCCATCAGGTTGAGCCGTACTACACCGAAAAAGATAGCAATCAGATTATTACCGATATGTTTAACATCGGCGATGCTTTCTTCATTATAAAAAATAAAACCTCGCTATACCAAATTCATAAGCAGGATGCCTCTCCAATAATTGTAAATATAGGCAATAACGAAGAGTTTATTTTTAGCTTTAGCCATAATAACGAGCAAATAATTGGCACAAGTGCCAATAAAATCTACCGCTTCAATGGCAAAGAATTTACCCAGATCTTCATAAAAGATCAAAATTATTTAAGCGCCAGCTATTTGACCAATGGGATATCGTTAAACAATAAGACTTTTGCTTTCTCAACGCTAATTGGCGGATGTATTATTGTTAATAGTGATAATGGCGAAACCAAACAGATTATCAATTACTCTTGCGGTCTGCCCGATGATGAAATCTCATCGATGGGTAAGGATAATCTTGGCGGATTATGGCTTATTCATGGAATGGGAATATCGAGAGTGGATTTAAGCGTGCCTATTAACTCATATCACCATATAGACGGGTTAAATGGAAATATACTATCGGTTGCCAAGTCGTCATCAGATCTATACGTTGGAACAAGTGATGGCCTATACAAACTTGTAGAATCGAGAAACTACGCCACGAAGCCAACACTTGAAGTGCAAAAACCGATTGAACATAAAGAACAGCCTAAAGTAGAGTCGGAATTACCAAGCACCCAAAAGCAACCCGGGAAAACAAAGAAAGGGCTTTTTGCTAGAATTTTTGGAAGAGAAAAAGCGGAGCAAGCAACCGCAGAGGTAGTCCAAGACGGCGGTGGAACCATTAACGAAAAACAAGAACAACTATCAGCGCAAAAGGCAACAACGCGTAGGCGTGTGAATCAACTTCTATCCATTAACTATTCCTACGAGAAGATACCCGGAATCAGCGGCAAAGTAAACCAACTTGTAAACTGGAATGGAAATCTACTTGTGGCATCAAGCACCGGTCTTTACAACGTCTATCTAAATCAACCAAAACCAATCATTGGCGGAACCTACATATTCTGTCTAAATCCAAGCGTTACTGACAAAAACTCCATTTATGTAGGAACGCTCGAAACTCTATACTTAATTACAAGTAAAAATAATCAGTGGAATACAAAGGATCTGGTTACTATTAGTAACGAAAAAATTACCTCAATTGCAGAACTATCATCAAACTGCCTACTTATTACAACCGACTACAGGGTGTTTAAAGTTGATCAAATAAATAGTTCTAATCCTACAGTAAAAGTTGCAGCCGGAGGAGATGGCAAACTTGTATCACCTATTGTTCGTAACATAAATGATAAATTTTTGATAATTACTCCCACTCAAGTTTACCAGTATTACCAAGAAGGCGACAGCATTGGTCAATACAACGATCTCCCGAAACAGGATAACTACAAAGCTTTTTACTCCAACCCCAACCAAACGTGGATTAGAGTTGGGCAACAGTGGCAAAACTATCCAAGCACCGTTTCTAATAAGCGAATTGGAAAATACTTAGGATTACTCGATAGGGTGAACTATGTAAACTACACCGACAGTAACGAGGTTTGGGTTATTAATAACTACAATCAAATTTATAAGCTATTCCCAACAAAAACGAACGACACAATTACCAACATCAATCTATATGTGAAACAAGTAATTGATAAGGCCGGAAATAGTCTGAATACTAACTATGTTAAACTAGAATCGAACAACAACACCTTTAAAATAAAACTTTCGGCTCCATTTTACCTTAAAGAAAAGGCTGTAGAGTACCAGTATAAACTCGAAGGAGTTATGTCGGAATGGAGCGATTGGGGCAATACTCCAGAAAGAGACTTTCCTTTCTTTCCTCCCGGAAATCATACTCTACAATTCAGAGCTCGCGATGCAATGGGTAACATTAGCGAAATTCACGAGTATCCTTTCTACATAAAACCGCCATTCTATCAAACAATATGGTTTTATATACTAGTAACTGCATTTGCTATTGCCGCTGTTGTTGTTTTGGTTCGAATTCGAGAACAAAATCTAATAAAAGAAAAGCAACTCCTTGAGCAAAAAGTAAAGGAAAGAACAAAAACTATTGAGGAGCAGAAAGAGGCTATTGAGCAACAAAGAGATGAACTGAAAATTCGCAATTCGGAGATACTTCAACAAAAAGAGGAAATTGAAGCACAACGCGATGAAATAACTGCCCAGCGCGACCAGATTATATCTCAAAATCAGGATATAATAAAGAGCATTTCTTACGCCCGCAGAATTCAAACCGCAGTAATGCCTAGCAAAGAGGTTACGGATAGCATTCTAAAGGATTACTTTATTCTGCTCAAACCTCGCGATATTGTTAGTGGCGACTTTTTCTGGATGACCAGAAAGGATGGAAAAATAGTTGTAACCGCTGCTGATTGTACTGGGCATGGTGTTCCTGGTGCATTTATGAGCTTAATGGGGATTACTTTGCTCACTGAAATTGTTAAAACTACGGAGGATCTTCGACCTCACACAATCCTTAATAGCCTTAGGGCAAATATCAAGCGAACTCTTTCGCAGGTTGGACGCGAGCACGAATCAAAAGATGGTATGGACATTGCCTTATGCGTTATTGACACCAATAACAATAAACTAATGTATGCCGGTGCATATAATCCTTTGTACATAGTACGAAATTCTGAACTAATAGAGTATAAAGCAGATAAAATGCCCGTAGGTGTTCATATTAACGAAAAAGATACGTTTACGCTCCACGAAATACCAATACAAAAGAACGACTGTATTTACATGTTCTCCGATGGCTACATTGATCAGTTTGGCGGTAACGACAACCGTAAGTTCATGAGCAAGAACTTTAAAGAACTACTGTTGAGAGTCTCTCCAAAAGAGATGGAGGAACAGAAACTCATTCTGGATGACACCATCGATCAATGGATTGGACCGCATGATCAACTTGACGATATACTAGTGATGGGTATCCGGTTTTAGTGTCAAAATAAAAAAGAGGCTGTAAGCCTCTTTTTTAATCAACATAAATATTATCTATTTCAATAGACCCTTTGCAAATTTATCGCCAATAACCTTTAGCATATCATCGGTCATGGTTTCGAGATTCCAGGTTGGGTTCCAGCCCCACTCCTCGCGTGCGCAGGAATCGTCCATGTAGTTTGGCCAACTATCGGCTATTGCCTTCTTAATTGGATCAACGTTGTAATCCATGGTAAAGTCAGGAATACGTTTCTTAATAGCAGCATAAATCTGCGATGGTTCAAAGCTCATCGCGGTTATGTTAAAGCTATTGCGATGTTTCAACTTACTAGGATCAGCCTCCATAAGCTGTACGCAAGCATTCAATGCATCGGGCATATACATCATATCAAGGTATGTACCCTGTGGCAGTGGGCACACAAATTTTTTCTGCTGAATTGCTCCATAATAAATTTCTACAGCGTAATCGGTTGTTCCACCACCAGGTAAGGTTACATTCGAAATTATACCGGGGAAACGTACGCTTCGAGCATCTACACCAAAACGATGGAAGTAATAATCGCTAAGCATCTCGCCAGTCACCTTACAAACCCCGTAAATTGTGGTAGGACGCATAACGGTATCCTGCGGAGTGTTATCGTGTGGTGAAGATGGGCCAAATGCACCTATTGAACTTGGTGTGAAGACAGCACAGTTATACTCACGAGCAATCTCCAACGAATTCAGCAAGGCACCCATATTAATTTTCCAAGCAAGCTGAGGATTCTTCTCTCCAGTAGCCGAAAGAAGTGCTACAAGATTGAAAATGGTATCGATCTTGTACTTCTTAACAATCTCAATAAATTTTCCCGAATTAAGGGCATCCAGTTCTTCAAATGGCCCATTTTGCGCAAGTTTTACGCAAGAGTTGCAATTAATATCTGTTGCAACTACGTGATCATTGCCGTATATTTTTTGAAAATGAGGAACAAGCTCTGAACCTATTTGTCCACCAGCACCAACTACAAGAATATTCTTCATAGTATCAATATATTAAAAGGATGATTTTGAAAAATTGATTTGAAAACAAAAGTATAGTTTTTGATTCGAATTTTTTATGATTATTGTGTGTTTTGATTAATATTTTAAAGCATAATTTATGGATAAGGAGAAAGATATTATTCGCAATCTAAAACTGTAATATCACGACAATCAACTACGATAGAGGGCTGTATAAAAGCAGAAAAGCCACCTACCGATGGCTTTTTGTGGGCCCAGCTGGGCTCGAACCAGCGACCCTCTGATTATGAGTCAGATGCTCTAACCTGCTGAGCTATGGGCCCAAAAAATTGATCAACAATTTTTAAATTGGAGTGCAATATTACATATTTGCAATCAATTTTTCAATACTCAACCAAAATTATTTATGTCGAGATTGTGTTTCATCCCTTATAATCAGGCAAATATCAAAAATATTATTTTTGATTTAGGCGGCGTAGTTCTGGATATTGACTACCAAAAAACGCTAAATGAGTTCAAAAAACTGGGTGTGCATAACCCTGAAAACACGTTTACCCTCTCTTCGCAGGTTGAACTTTTCAACCAACTCGATTGCGGACTTATATCCCCAGAGGATTTTAGGAATGAACTTCGTAATCATTTAAACAAAAACTTATCGGATTCCGAAATTGATAATGCATGGAACGCCTTACTCCTAGAGTGGAATCCCAAAAGAATAAAACTCCTTGAACACCTCAGAAACGATTATAGAATATACCTGCTAAGCAATACAAATATTATACACAGCAAAATATACAACGAGCAACTCATGAGTTTAAGCGGTGGCAAGAATCTAAAGAATTACTTCGATAAAGTTTACTATTCCTACGAAGCAGGCCTAAGAAAACCTAATCCTGAAATTTTTAAAATTGTACTAGACGAGAATGGATTATCGACAGAGAATACCCTTTTTATTGATGATACCCTTGAGCATATTGAATCGGCAAGAAAAATAGGACTTTTAGCCTACCATATCAAACCTAAAGAAGGGGAAACTATTCTCGACCTATTCCGGTAACCACCAATTTTTAAAAGTATTTCCCAGATACAATACTCTTAAAAGCCCCGAAGATAGATCAACAAGTTAAGCCTCCCCTTCATGTCTAGCCTTACATCAAAAATTCCACCGCTGGCTCAAATACTCTGTTAAAATAACGATCAACCAAAACCGCGTTAGAACTGTTCAAAACAGGAAAAGGAGTCTCATGGGAGTATTCGTAGGGAAAATCGAGCTCCTGAACCATACCCTTAACCTGATTTTTGATACAAGCAAAAGTTGATTGGATGTAATTTGAAGGAATCACCTTGTCCTTTTTTAAAGAAACAATACGAACCCGATCTCTAAGCCCAACTAATCGTTCCTGACGAAACTTCTTATTACATTCTGGTGAAACCATAGACACAAAAGCTTCGCCTAATTGGGTACCACGCATATAGGATGAAAACGGCGTAGAAACCTGCAGCTCTTTTAAAAAATCATCCAAATAATACTTTCTTAAGCGAGCATAAGCATCGCTATCCATTATCAAGCGAGATGTCCCGAACATTTCGCTAAAATGCGCACCACCACAGAACAAAAATAACCGAGAAGCCGATAGTAAACTCTTGGGATTGGCAATAAACATTATTTGCGCTAAGAATGCTCCAATTGAGTAAGCAAAAAAATCGATCTGAGCATTCGACTTCAGCAAAGGGTAATTTCCGGTCTTAATCGTTTCAATCAGTTGAATCAAATCTTCAGCGCTCTGCCGTCCCGATGAAAAAAAACGCAAAGGATCATCACTCAAACGCTGACTCAGCGCTACATTTGCAAATGTAGATTTATCTAGTTCATTAATCTGCTGTCTACTATTCAGTAATGGCATCATGGCCCTTGGGTTTGCCCACAGTTCTGGACTACGATTCATATGAAAAGCTATTGGGAAAAGTATAACCGGGCGATTAGTTCTCTCTGCCAGATAGTAAGCCCAAGGCAAATATTTTAACCAACTCCTTTCATTCAATCCGTGAAGCAGTATAATTGCTTTACCATGGGGCTCGGAAGAAGATGGTACAAACACCGGATAACTGAATGTTTTGTTCTCCATAATATCGCCATCCTCACTTGCAATAGTTTGGTGATAAGCGGTTTGTTCTTCAACCCCGTTGGATGGTAAAACTAAACTAGAATTACTTGTAAACTGCATAACTCTAATTTCTAATCCCTTACCAGCAAGAACCGTATTCGTGTTATTCAACGAAAATGCTAATTTCAACTCGTTGTAAGATTTTGTAAATTCCATCTGCCTCAACTTTAAGTTCACTACAAAAAACATCACAAACACGATGCAAGGCAAATTAAAGGGTTGCAGACTCGATTAAAGGGATTAAAAATCGAAATATGGGGTGAATTCTAAAATGCCGGGATGAATTTTATTTCAAAAAAGATATCCATTTTTTAAAGAATAGATTTTTTGATGTTGTTTTAACTAAATTTGATGATTGATAAAACAAACATGGCAGACTTTCAGAATCCACTACCAAAGTACTTGACCGAGAAGGGCAACATTGTTAGGTTAATAATACTAACGGCTACATTTGCATTAGTGTTTATCAACATTTATGCTCCTTTTGGCTCCGAAACATGGTACAATGTTACGCCTTGGGAATTCTTTGCCTATTCCAGTTTGGTTATTCTAACCGGAGTACTAGTTGTTGTTATCAGCAGGATCATAATGTACCAGGCTGCGAAACGGAATGCTCTTTTAATCTGGCACTACTTAGTATGGGTAATTGCCGAGGTATTTTTCATGGCATTATTCTACACTTTTTTTGAAAAGGTTATTCTTCATGACACCCGCTTTATTCTTGATATCTTCAAAGTGTCGGCAAAAAACACGGCACTAGTATTGCTCCTTCCCTACTCGGTTCTGTGGCTTTACTTTTCGTGGATGGAAAAGAAGCACCAACTCTTGACCCTAACAGAAAACCCAAATCCTGTTGACCCATCAAAGAATATGATCCCCTTTTACGACGAAAAAGAGGAACTCCGCTTCTCTGTTAAAGCCGAAAATCTCTTATACATAGAATCGGCTGACAATTACGTTAATGTCTACTATACTGATAAGGAAAAGACTGCTCGATTTACGCTACGCAATACCATTAAACGGATAGAGGAATCTTTTAAAGGCACAGAGATTATTCGTTGCCACCGATCGTATATGGTGAATTTTGAAAAAGTTAAAATCCTCAGAAAAGACAAGGATGAGTTGAGCCTAGAGCTGGATGTTCCATCGGCAATTTCACTGCCAGTATCCAAATCATACGTTCAAAATGTGATGGAAACATTCACAAGGTTTAGCCTATCTAAAAGGATATAAAGCAGAGATTAATTTTCCTAAGGTATCATCAGCTGTATTGATATTTTTTATACTCTCTACCTCCATGTTTTTTTTGTCAACATTGAGCAGATTGTGCTGTTCAACAAACGGGAACAAGCCTTTTAGCGATAAGTGCTCAGCCAAATACTCTTGCTCTGTTTGCCCGGGTGTTGGAACAAGCAATCCCGAAACGCCTAAAGTAATCAAATCCATTATGGTACTATAGCCTCCCCGTACAATCAAATATTTCGAATGTTTAACGGCTAGAGCAAACTGCAGATCGGGCAGATGACCAACATGCCAAACGCCGTTAGCATTTCTAGGAATTATGCCATTATCTATTTTGCCTTCAATAATCAGGCAACTTAAATTCAATTTCTGCGCAAGTTGTGCGGATAAATCGGCAAAAATACTTCGCTGAGGTTCTGGCCCAGAGGCCACAACAACAAGTTCAAAGCCACCTAAAATTCCATCAATACTGATATCGGAAAATCGAGATAAAATTCCTATGTAGTGAAGATTTTTTAGTCCATTCTGCTTTGAAAGGAAACCAGCAATGCTTCTACCATTAGAATAATCAGGAATCCAAACCTGATGGAAGCGCTTGAGCCAATGCTTGGTTGATAGTTCAATCAAGCGTTGTGTCCACTTAAAAGGAAATGGAGGAATCACCCTTACCTGATGTGTTACCATAACCGATTTAACCTGCCTACTCCACAATCCATAACGGTTATCGGAAATAACCAAATCAATGGAATATTCGGTAACTATTTTTTTTAACCTATAATGCTCCCAAATATTGAAAAAAGGCAAACGCAACGCCACCAGAAGGAGTGAGAAAAATTGAGTGGAAAATCCAGTGTAATTAACTTTTAAGGAGGGAAAATGTATGGTTCTTAAATCGGGGAAAAACTGCTTAAGATAATCGAGCTGGGGTCTATCGCCAGCAACATAAACAGAATGTCCTTGCCTGAGTAACTGATTTATAATTGGAATATCTCGGCTAGCATGACCAAGTCCCCATCCCAATGGGCAAACCAGAACATTCAAATTGTTTCTATTGACCATTTAAGATGACACTTGAACAGGAAAACCCAAGGCTTTAATCCTGCTGGCAATACTGTTTAACTCGTCAACACTAACTTTCGTTAGATCGTGCGCAGGAGTATCACGGGCAATGGTGTATACCATCACCTCCTTTGGCTTTATCTCCAACAAAAGTTTCAACCACGCATCAACCTCATCAACAGTAGTATTATCAATAACTTGATCCTTAATTATACCGCGCACAAAAAGAGTTTGAATTATTAAATTGCCATCAAATTCCTTTAACCGTTCCACTAAGGTTTTGACATCGAACTTCATTAAGGGCTGATTCAATAGTTGAATTGTCCTATCGAATGCAGAATCTAACTTCAATATATTCTGATCGACGCGCTTAAGCGCAGCAATAACTTCGGGCCTGTTAAGCATTGTTGAATTTGAAAGAACAGCGATTCTTGCATCGGGAAAATATTTTCCACGAATCTCAATAGTGTCATCTATAATTCCAGCAAAATCGGGATGCAAGGTTGGTTCGCCATTACCAGCAAAGGTAATGACATCCAGATTTTCACCCATATACTGCATTTCGCTCAACTTTTTATCCAAGGCCCATCGTACTTGCTCCCGTGCAGGCAAACTTCCGCTTATCATAGAGTTAGTCCATCCACATTCGCAGTATATACAATCGAACGAGCAAACCTTACTATTTGTCGGCAACAAGTTGATGCCAAGAGAAACGCCTAACCTACGACTCCGAACTGGTCCAAAAACAATACTATCGAAAAGAAAGGTTGCCATGATAAATTTAAAATTGAGTAATTGAGACAACAAAGATACCTTAAATTAGTTGATTGCTGACCTAAATTAACTGCTAAACCAAACGTTTTACCCCGCTAGTGCTTTGTGGCCGCATATTGGCAAAATCAAAATTTGTTATAAGATTTAAACCGGGTCGTTTCCCAGTATCAATGCTACCATAAATATCTGAAACATTTAGCGCCTCAGCCCCATTCAGCGTTGCCCATTTAAGTACCTCGTGAAAGGGAATTTCCGGGTAGTTATTAAGTATCAAATTGATCTGATTAAGCATTGACAGGGTTGATGCACTGGCCAAACTATCCGTACCAACCGCAATACGTAAACTATTTTGGTGCATTGCTAATAAATCGGGCAATTGCCCCTCGATGAATAGATTTGATTCTGGACAAGTTACAAAAGTTACTTTGCGAAAGTAATCGTTTACCTTTTTTAGCTCCTCAATTGAGGCAAATGTATCATGGATTAAAAGGAGATCCTGATTCCTATCGATATAATTAAAAATAATCTTGACTGGCGATAATCCCAATGGTATATCAAAAGGAACTTTTAACAACTTATAACGATCGAGAATTGGACCAGTTCCATGCTGCAAAAACTCATACTCAGGTTGACTTTCGGCAAAATGAATGCTGATTGGAAATTCATAATTCATTATAGCCTCCTGCAAAAGCGTCCAAAGAGCATTAGACAATGAATATGTCGAGTGAGGCGTTAAAGATGTTGAGTTTGGAAAAAACTTTTTAAATTCATTCTCAACACGCAATGATTTATCCAACGTTTGCCGGGCATCATTAGGATTTATCCCAAATATCTCGATAAAATTATGAAAATGAATTTTTGATGCAGCCTTAAAAAAAACAGTATCAATTGTATTACAAATATCGCCCACCACTACGGTTCCCGTTCGCTCTAATTCTGAGATTGATTTTTTAATTGCTTCCAAAACATCTCTCTGCTCAATGATTCTTTGCTCCGAGACTGCTTTTATAAACTCCGCAATTCCTAAGCCTTTACTAAATTGATTTAAAAGATGAGAAAGTTCTAGATGGCAGTGGGTATTAATAAATCCAGGTACTATAACACCGTTATAGAACTCAGTACTATGAATCTCTTGAAACTCTTTTCCAGGATTTATTACATTCAGAACAACTCCAGTTTCATCAACTTCAACAATGCCATTCTTTATTGGAGGTTGACTTACTGTACACACATAATTTGCAGAATAACGACGCATAAATTATGTTTTTGCCCGTTGTAATTTTTCCAATCTTTGAGGTTTGACAATCCTTTTAATGTCCCTAGGCTTTACTCCAGGCTTTATTATTACTAAAGAATCTTTAACAACTTGCGGTTTATAGGTAACCTTAATGTTGCTGAAAATTGCATGACGCTTTAAATCCTTTCGTTCTCCTCCATGATCGTAAAGCCATCCCTTAAAATGGGTAACCAAGGAGTCTTTTAAAATCAAAGAATAATTATAATGATGTTTTACTGAATCCTTAGGGTAAGTTATACATGATTTATTTTCACCGATAGTTTTATCATCAATATAAAATTGTATGTGTAAATATGTGTATTCGGATTGATCATCTTGATAAACTTGTGCATCAAAAGATATAGAATATGTCCCAAAGCCTTTTACAGGAACTTCAAATCCAAGATATTCGTTTTGAGGATAATCAATGGCCATATCCCAGTATGTTTTGTGTGGCCATAAATTTAAGGCCGTATCAATAATATGATTTCCGGAACTGTCAATTTTTTCTTTGATTTCTTCTTGCTTCAACTCCATCTTAGAAAGTTCTATGATTACTCTATCCAAAATCTCGTCAAATTTCTCGGTTCTTTGAGAATAGTATTTTATTGAACTATCAAACTGGCTCCTTGTATATCCTAGTGATTCAATTATAGGCTCATAGTATTCTATTGAATCCTTACCGCATAACGACTTCATTTCTACACTGCTCAAAGCTCCATCGGTAAGGTATATTTTTTTTAAAATCTTAACCATGTCCTTTTCTGGAATAATCTCATTTTTACTGCAGCCAACAATGAGCAAAAGTCCAATAATAGATGTATATGCAAAAATTTTTTCCCTTATCATCATTTTAATATTAAGCATAATGGCAATTCACAATGCAAATCTACATGATTTTTAACCAAAAAAAAACCGGGACAATGAATCCCGGTTAATAATATTACTTATGATTGCCTACTTAATTTTGTCGAACATATAGCCAACCATAATTTCATGAGAGCCTGAATTGTACTTACTAATGCCAAGCAAACTCCAGTCAAAAGAGTAGCCGAACATATATTTATTCTTATAGGTACCGCCAATTAATACTCCTACGGCATCTTTCCAACGAACAGACAGACCACCCCAAACCTGATAGGTTTTCTGGCGATAGGTAAGTTTCCCATTCCATTCAGCCTGCATAGGACTGGAAACCATATACTTTAATAGAAGAGCCGTTTCGAACTCTACATATCTATTAAGATTTACCCAATAACCCCCACTAAGCATATAATGCTGTTTAAGACGGCTAACCTCTATAGGCTGCGAATAAAATTTTAAGCGTTGACCAAAAAGTTGATGTGCTGCTATTCCTACATTAAACGATGAACTCCAGAGGTAAAATCCCACCGAAGCATCGGGCGTAAATTTTGAAACAATAGTCTGAGGGATTGCAGGGTCATAGCGAGGATCACTTTCTTCGCCAGTAGTTAACTTAGATCCATCCACCCTGTACATCATCATACCAAACGATAGACCGCCAGAAATACGCATATCGGATCCTCCAACCTGCATATTGTAAGCATAGGTTCCCATAACATTGGTTTTGCTGGTAGGACCAGTTGCATCGTTTCCAATACTAACTCCCCAGCCCATGTCGCGTTTCTCAAATGGTCCATAAAAACTCATGTTCACGGTGTAAGGAGCATCGTTAATGCCAACCCATTGGTAACGATTATTCAATCGCATTTGGTAATACTTATAGGTTCCTGCAACCGCAGGGTTTGTAAGAAAGGTGTTGAACATGTACTGGGTATACTGAGGAATCTGTTGCGAATGCCCTGGCAACGAAACAGCTATTCCAAATACTAGCATTAACAGTAATGGTAATCCTCGTTTTGTTTTTTTACATATCATAACCCAAATATTATCACGCATTCGTTTCTACTTAACAATTGTAACAGAGCCTGTTATTGGCTTCCAACTCGACCCTTGTGCCTTTGCATTGAACTTAACTACGTAGTAGTATGTGCCAATTGGTAACTCTTGTCCATTGTTGGTTTTTCCATTCCATCCCTTAGCAGCCTCATCGCCCTTAGCCGACCATACCAATGATCCCCAGCGATTAAATATCTCTATCTCCAAATCAGGGAATAGGTAACTCTTAGGAACACTCCATCTGTCGTTTATTCCATCACCATTGGGAGAAAATACATTTCCAAACGCCAAATCATCCACCACTCTAGTATATAGTCTTATAGAATCAGTACAGCCATTATCAACCGTTTTGGCTATCACATCAACCAATATATACTCAGTTCTACGTCGAGTGATTGGATCCTGAAGCGTAACTATCCTATCGGCTGGAATCTGACCCATTATCTCATCGTTTAAGATTAATGTTGAATTCCAACTATTTGATGGGATAAACATCTCCGCAGGCTTCCATTGGAATTCTATATCGGACGATACATCCTTCACAATAACATCCATATTGAACTCCTTACCCATCAAAACAGATATTATGGTATCCTGAACCGCCGAAATATACAGAGGTACCTCAAGCCCAATATCTGGGAATGCGGTAACATATATAGATGAAGTGTCCTGACATGCACCATCACTATCAACAACCTTTAAGAAGTAACGTCTTTCTCCGGTTGTTACAATTTGAACATCTGGTTCGGTAGATATTATATTAGTTAAATCTGGGTATAAATACCACTCATAAGCAAATGTTAAATCGGAATCACCACCATCTACATTAGCATGTAACGTCACAGGATTATCGTAACAAACAGTTGTATCGGAACCAGCATCTGCAATGTAATCATAGCGGGGCTTAATGGGGACATTAATTAGCGAATCGTAAGTACAGCCTTTTGTATCCTGAACAGTTACTAAATAATTACCACTTGTAAGGTTAGAAAGAATTTTACCAACTGTAGGATTCCCGATAGGATAGTTCCACACAAATTTTGAGTCATCATAATCGCTGAAAGAACCATTTCCGCCCGATGAATTGATTATCCTAATTTCTCCTATATTATTAAATCCACCGTTACTTATTCTACATAAAGCTGAATCAATTTCACAAACCAAATTAAAAGGCTTTGGACCTATTATCTCATAGGAAGTATCCTGCTGACAACCATTGGCATCGGTCACGGTAAAAGTATGCGTTCCAATAGTTAACTTTTCTACATCTAAGGTTGTTGCTCCGTTTGACCACAAATAGGTATATTCTGGAGCTGTAGGGTTAGGTGTTCCTCCCGTGACAACAATGTTATGAACATAACCAGTGCTATCATAAGGACAAGTTAACGAATCAACAGGGAAATCCCCGCCAGTAATTAAAATTGGAGTAGGCTCGGTTAGTTCAATTGGATTTTGAGTAACAACTGCCGAGCATCCATTGCCATCGGTAATACTTAGTGTGTATGAGCCCGCTGGCAGATTACTGAAGTTTCCATCGTTTACTGTATCGGTAAATACACCAGTAGTTACAACATATTCATAGGGCTGAACACCTCCGGTTAGTGTAACAACGATACTACCAGTTGAATCTCCATTACAATTTATATTGCTTGTAACAATATCAGTAACAAGAATTGCTTCAGGTTCAGTTAACGGTTGTATTGTATCAACAATCACAGAACAGCCATTGGCATCAGATATTTTGAAATCGTACTTGACATTCGGTAAAACACCTGTTGCTACAGTATCGGTAACTGTTCCAACCACAACACCTCCTGTAATTAAGTCTATAGTATACAGAGAATCTGTTCCGCTAATAATTGGGGTTCCTCCATCAATATCGAAGACTATACTACCTGTACCTCCATTGCACAAAGGATTAATTCTTTGTATATATGTTACGACTAAAGTATCTGGTTGAGTTATAATTACCTGCCGGCTTGGAAATGCGTGAAATGTAGCATCGGTAATGGTAATCATAAAGGTGTCGGCTGGCAAACCTTCAATCAAGTACTCTCCTGGATTTGGATTAGTTACCGACATGCTTTGCATTTCGGATATCTGAGTACAAGCAACCGTGAACGGTGGAAATCCCCCTGCTATTGTTACTTGAATTTTACCATCGGATAGTCCGTAACAACTAACCGAATCTGAGGTAACCGTGATTGAGACTCCACTAATAACTAAATCGCCTGTTTGTTTACTGCAGCCATTGGCATCGGTTACAACTACCTGATACGTTCCTGCTCCTAAACCGCTGAAAATTCCCGTATTGTTTACAGTTCCGGTTGGTTGTAATGTATAGGTTAAAATGCCTGTTCCTCCACTAGCCACAACGGTTATTGAACCATCTCCTGATCCCGCAGCGGTTTCCTGTGTTACAGTTTCACTAGTTATAATCAACTCTGTGGGCTCTGTAATAGTTACTGTAGAATCCTGTGGACAGTTATTAATATCATTAACTACGATATCATAGGTTCCAGCGGGCAACCCACTAAATACATTGTTTGTTGAGAAATTTGCGCCATTATCAATTGAATACTGCAACGGAGCAGTGCCCCCTGTAGCATCAATAGTAATTGATCCGTCGCTGTTACCATAGCAACTACCTACATTGGCAACAATAACATCGTTAAGCGAAATTGCTGGCGGTGCAGATAGAATAATAGGAGTTGAGGTTATTGGCCCGCAGCCATTTCCATCGGTTACATCAACTGTATAGGTTCCTATGTCTAAATCATTAAATACTCCACTAGTATTTGTAATAACTCCAGGATTAAGAGTATATGATAATGTTCCCGTTCCTCCACTCGCCGCAACGGTTATGCTTCCCTTTGATGTACAGGTTGGATTAACCGGAGTAATATTATCTATGCTTATTGCCGTAGGTGCAACAATATCGGCATTTGCACCATCAATACATCCGCTGGCATCTATCACCTCAACAAAATAGGAATTCTCTGCTAATGGTGTAAATGTATTGCTCAACTGCCAAGCACCTCCATCAATTCTATATTGATATGGGGTTGCAGTATCGCCTCCTGAAGCATTTGCAATAATTTGACCATCACTCAAACCATTACAAGTAATATTTGTTACATCGAGAGTCAAAATCAACTCAGCAGGAGCAACTATAGTAACTACTTTAGATGTTTGACAACCATTGGCATCGCGAACTACTACTGTAAAATCTCCGCCATTCAATCCGCCTTGAACATTGTTGGATCCAAAGGTTGTACCTCCATCGAACGAGTACTCGTATGGTGCAATTCCGCCTGTGGCATTAACCGTAATTTGACCAGTACCATCATTATAGCAGGTTAAATCAACAGTTGTATAAGTAAAATCAAGTAACGCTGGTTGCGAAATAGTGAAAGGTCCAGCAACTACAGGTCCACAATTGTGGGCATCGTCTACTTCTACAGTATATGTGCCAAGAGCAACTCCTGTAAAGTTTCCATCGGCATTGGTTGCAACTACATTTGAACCTGCATCAATTAAATTATAAACCAAAGGATTTGTTCCCCCTTCGGCGGTAACCGAAATTGTGCCATTTGACTCTCCAAAGCAAAGTATATCTGTAGACGATTGCGCTGTAATTGTGATTGGATCTGGTTCTGTTACGGTAAGATCATCGCCAATCACCTCACAACCACTATTATCTAAAACTGCAACGGTATACGTGGCAGCAGATAAACCAGTAAACGATCCAGTTGTGTTTACATAAGGGGCACCTCCAGTAATGCTATAGCTATAAGGAGCGCTACCGCCGGCTGCCGCAAGGGTTATCTCACCATCATTTGCTCCATTACAAGTGATAGGGGCAACGTCTTGCTGTGTAAAGTATAGCACAGGTGGTTGTCCAACAATTACGTCTTGCTCTAGAATACAACCATTAGCGTCGCGAACACTCAATGTATACGTTCCACCGGTTAATCCAGTAAAAGAGCCTACTGCATAATAGTTTATTCCATCAATCGAATACTCCAAAGGAGGATTTCCACCCGATGCAGTTGCAGTGAATTCACCATTAGCCGCACCAAAACAGGTAGCATCAGTAACGGTAACCGCATCCACAACAATGGCTGGAGGACCTGAAATAACCGCAGGTTTTGTTGCAATACATCCATTGACATCACGAACATATACCGTGTAGGTTCCAACTCCTACATTGAACACTTTTGTTGTAGGATAATAGGTCACTCCATCAATAGATACTTGTTTGCTTCCTGTACCTCCCGCAACGGTGTTAATTCTAATTGTACCATTGGTATTATACCAACATGTAGTTACATCGGTTGTAACAACATTAAATGTAATTGGTGAAGGCTGATTGATATATATTGGATTACCATTATTCCCAACCTCAATACAACCATAAGAGTCTTTAACCTCAATATAATATGGATTTGTAATTCCTCCAGGAAGATTCTCAAATAAAGGATTAGTTCCCCAAACCTCAGGAATGTAGATCGAATACTCGTATCCTGTTCCAGAACCCCCAGAAACATTGCTAATAGATATTTTTCCTGCACTATCGCCGTTGCACGAAGTAATATTGGTGATTTCGTAATTAAATGAAATTGCTGAAGGTTCAACCATCTCTATTTGAACTGGCCACGATGTAGTACAACCATTGGCATCTCTTACAGAGATATCATAGTAACCTTCTCCTACCGTAAATGCGTTGCTTGCCTGATATGTTAAACCATCAATAGTGTACTCCAATGCTCCAGTTCCTCCACTTGCTATAATGGTGATTGTTCCATCGGTATATCCTGCACAAGAAATAGAGGTAGTTTGAACATCGGATATCACCAATTCTGCAGGCTCTGATACTACTATGTTGTTTTCTGTATGCGCAGGACAAGAGTTAGCATCAGTAATAACTACGCTATAGGAACCAGCACCTAATCCTGTAAAATTGGCACCAGCAGGGAAAGCTGGTGTTTGTGATGCACCTATTTGGGTTGTCCCTTCGAACAGTGTATATGTGTAATCTGGAGTTCCACCTGTTCCCTCAATTTGAATCGAGCCATTCGTATCACCATAACAACCAGTAACATCGGTTGGCGTTACAGAAGACAAAGCAATTGCTGCCGGCTCTGTTAATGTAACATCTCCGGTTGCCACGCAAAGGTTAGCATCCGTAACAGTAACAGTGTATGTAACACCAGCAGATAAACCATCTGCGGTTTGATTTGTTTGTACTGGACTTGTATTCCAACTAAATGCGTAAGGGGCAATTCCTCCTGTTAGATTTGCAGTAGCAGAGCCATCGGAATAGCCATTACACGTTGGATCTATTGTTGTAAAGCTACTTACAGTAAACTCGGGACTAACCGTAATTGCCACTACATTGCTAGTATTATCGCTACAAGGCGGGCTAAGAACGATTCTCCGAAACCAAGTATCCTGTGTTAAACTTCCAGGTTGATAATTAATACTAGTTGCACCAGCAATGTCACTAAACGGACCAGCAGCCCCAGCTGTACTACTTTGCCAAATGTAACTATAAGTTCCGTTTCCACCAATTGGAGTACTTCCTGTAAACTGGCTCGGAGCGGTATTATAGCAAATAGACTGATCTGCAGTAATTGTATTGTTTGCGATTACAGGATTAACCGTAATTGTTAAAACATTGCTAATGCTTATACATGCTCCTGAAGTTACAACTCTTCTGTAATACGAGGTTTGTGTTAATGTTGGAGGTGTATAGTTTCGACTGGTTGCACCAGTTATGTTTGTAAATGGACCACTTACAGCTGTTGTACTTATTTGCCAACGGTACGAGTAAGAGCCAGAACCTCCCGTTGGAACCGGACCAGTTAACTGTGCCGGAGCCGTTCCCGAACATATGGTTTGACTAGCACTTACAGTATTTCCAGTAATTGCAGGGATCTGAGAAACTACTGCCGATCCGCTCATGGCATTCGTACAGCCTGTCGCATCAACCTCTGCATAAACGGTATAGGTTCCTGTTGTTTGAGGTCCAAAACTGATAGCATTGCCCGTTCCGGCCACGGTAGTTGTTGTTGGAGCTCCATCCTTATACAATATATAGGTTACCCCCGATTCTGAATCACTTAGACCAACTAAGGCGCCAGCATCGCCAGCACAATAGGAACCACCTCCAGTTACTGAATACTGAGTAGGAAGTGGGTTAATTGTTAATGTTACTAGGGTTCTAGTTTCACTCACACAGCTGCTAGCCCCATAAACCGACTCAGCCCAAGCAGTATAGGTACCAATAACCGTAGCAGTTGGGGCTGTCGTTATGCTTCCTCCTATTGCAGCATCATACCATACCACTGATGCCCCGGCTGGTGCTGTGGCCGATGCACTGTGCGATGCACCATCAAAACATACTTCAACATCGGTTCCTGTAGGTGCGGCAGGAAGCGTATTTATTGTTAATGTAACCTGAGTGCGAGTTGAACTTGCACATCCTGTTATATTATTTACTGATTCAGCCCAAGCAGTATAAGTCCCAACAGCAGTACCAGTAGGAACAGTGGTTACATTCCCTCCCGTTGCTGCATCATACCATACCACAGAAGCGCCTGCAGGTGCTGTGGCCAAAGCACTATGCGATGCATCATCGTAACATACTACTAAGTCACTTCCTGTTGGTGCCGCTGGTAATGAGTTTATAGTTAAAGTAACTTGCGTACGCGTAGAACTAACGCAACCTGTTGCATCACCCACAGATTCCGCCCACGCGGAATATGTTCCCACCGCTGTGGCTGTAGGTGCTGTAGTCACACTCCCACCTGCAGAAGCAGTGTACCATACTACAGATGCTCCTGCAGGTGCAGTGGCCGATGCGCTATGTGATGCCCCATCGTAACAAACCACTACATTGCTTCCTGTGGGTGCAGCAGGCAATGCATTGATTGTTAAGGTAACCTGAGTACGAGTCGAACTTATGCAACCAGTTGTGCTATTTACTGATTCTGCCCATGCAGTATATGTTCCCGCCGCAGTGCCCGAGGGTGCCGCAGTAACACTTCCCCCTGTTGATGCAGTGTACCAAACGACCGATGCTCCTGCAGGAGCCGTAGCTGATGCACTGTGAGATGCGCCATCGTAACACGCCACAACATTGCTCCCTGTAGGTGCTGTAGGCAATGCATTTATTGTTAGGGTAACCTGTGTTCGAGTCGAACTTACACAGCCAGTTGTGCTATTTACTGATTCTGCCCATGCAGTATATGTTCCTACAGCTGTACCTGTGGGTACAGTTGTTACACTCCCCCCAGTTGATGCAGTGTACCAAGCTACCGATGCCCCGGCTGGCGCTGTGGCCGAAGCGCTATGCGATGCCCCATCATAGCATACCACCACATTACTTCCTGTGGGGACTGCAGGCAGTGCATTGATTGTAAGGGTAATCAGTGTTCGAGTTGAACTTACACAACCAGTTATATCATCAACAGATTCTGCCCATGCAGTATAAGTTCCCGCGGCAGTTCCCGAGGGTGCCGCAGTAACACTTCCCCCTGTTGAAGCAGTGTACCAAACAACCGATGCTCCTGCAGGAGCCGTGGCCGATGCGCTGTGAGATGCTCCATCGTAGCACACCTCAACATCACTTCCCGTGGGTGCTGCTGGTAGTGAATTTACAGTTACTGTGATTAATGGAGTAGAATAGGTATAGCAACCATTAGTCCCCGTAACCTTTACTCGATAATCGCCCCCTACAGAGGCATTATATATATAGTCTGTTGCCCCTGTAATATTGGTAAAACCTTTTTGCCATTGATAGGTGACATCTGTTTGTCCGTTGGTTTCCTCTAACTCAACAGAACCGCCACTACAGAATGTTGTAGATCCGTTTGCTACTGCTGTTGCAAGCGGACTTGGCTTAATAACTACTGTTACACTTGCAGAACCCGAAAATCCTCCATCATCAGTTACATCAACTGTTAAGTTATACGTTCCAGATGGTGTTGTTTTTTTGTATGAAACCAAATCTCCAAGATCTATGAAATAAAGAGGATTAGTATCGCCGGACCAAGTAAATGTTTGCCCTGAGCCAGTTCCACCTGTTACTAGAACCGTCAAGGCTACTGTTTGTCCTTGGCATGACTCCATATAAGTAACTGGATTTTCCCCACTAAGAATATATACATTCAAAGATTGTCCACTAAGCGTGCTAAAGGAAGAAAGGGCATATATGGTAAATAATGCCAATATGCGAGTGATATATTTACGAACCCTTCTCATTGGTATTTAAATTTTTATTTTACTTGAATTGGATCTGAGATTCCTATGCAACCATTTTTATCCTTTACAATAACCTTATATAATCCAACTTGAGGCTTATTATATGGTTGACTGACAAACTCATTAACTAACCCATTATTTAACATCCACTTATAACTCTCAATATTAATAACCGTTTCATCTACTCTTATGCTATTATCCAGCAAATAGATTCTAACAGCTGGCCTTGGAAGTACTTTCACATATATGGCAGTATCTAACTGTTGATTGTTATTGAGTGTTATGGAAAAAACTAATTTTTTATCGCCTGGTAAAGATGTGTTTACTGTGGCTATCTCGTCCTTAATCTTACTAAAATTCTCCTTGTTAAAACGCCACTCGTACTTTTTATAATTTGCATACTCTGGATTTATATTTGCAATTATTCCTAGCACCCCGCCCTGGCAAGCAACATATGAATTATTAGTAGTTTCAAATGTCACAAAGATTTTTTGACCGAAACAGTAAATGCTTGGAATCACTAATAGAAATACGGATAGCAGAATATTGAGTGTTTTTTTTATCATTTAATGCTAATTTCCGGTTAATAAATAATTCTATTTTTGACAAATAACCCAAAATTATAGGCGAAAGTAAATATTTTTAGTTTATATGCAAAAAAATTGTCCTCAAAATAAGCATGTTGCAAAGATTTACTTAAAATAATACATCAACATTTCTAATTCAAAACATTTGTTCTTGCCCTATTTCAGTGGTTTTTAAAGAAGAATATTGATCAATAATACGTTTTACGACTATTAACAAAAAATGTTTGAAATGATTTTTTACAATCCCTAATAAATTCGAATAAACTGGCCAAAAACTAATACTTTGCAAATATTAAAATAAATCTAACAATTTTCTTGCCAGAGTTAATACTGTTTTGACCAACTGTTTTTTAGAGGAAATAAAAATAAATTGAATGTCCGAAAATGGTCAGAAATCAAATAATAAATAGAGTGAAAACCAAACAAATACCCGCCATATAGCCAATATAAACCTGTAATGGGTTGTGATCGCCATTTTTTAACCGAGCAGATGCTAACAGGCCTGCCACTATAAATGTTACTACTAAAAAAGGAATTGCATTGAAATAATTATTGAGAGAGCAGGCAAGTAGAAACCCTGTTAAACCGCCTATTCCCATTAAATGCAAACTGATTTTCCACCAGTATGAGACTATTGCTGCAACTATTAAAACAACAACACCCCCTTCAATAATTCTAACCAAAACCTGAGGAACAGGCAACTTAGCCATTAGGTACAATGTAAAAAAATACGGAATCGATGTAATTACTATGGGTATAATCCTTTCACGATGCTTCTCGAGGTAAAAACTCTTTATCAATCCAAGCCGTTTTAATATTAGCAACGATATAATTGGTATAATCAGCGTATTCAGCAGAACAACCATCAATATAATCAACTTAATGGAATTAGGAAGATACGCAACATAGGAACCTGATATAAAGATTAATAGAAAGCTATACAGAGTGATTAAAAACGGATGAAATATAACTGAAAGTATACTCGCTAACTTTTTTGTCATTGTTTTGCTTTTAAATTAAAACCACATCGACACAAATCTTACTTCAACTCCTTTCGCAGCCGAGCAACAGGAATCCCTAGTTGCTCTCTGTACTTTGCAACCGTTCTACGAGCAATTGGGTAACCTTTATCCTGAAGTATTGCCATTAACTGCTCATCGGTGAGAGGCTTGCGCTTCTCTTCGTTATCAACGCACTCCTGAAGTATTTTTTTGATCTCTTTTGTTGATACTTCTTCGCCAGAATCGGTTTGCATTCCTTCGCTAAAGAAATACTTAAGAGGGTATATTCCAAAGTGGGTTTGAATGTACTTGCTATTTGCAACCCTCGATATTGTTGAAATATCGAGCCCCGTCTTATCGGCAATGTCCTTAAGAATCATCGGACGAAGTCTTGTTTCATCTCCATCGCGAAAAAATTCCTTTTGGTACTCTAGAATTGCCTCCATTGTTCCCAAAAGCGTGTTTTGCCGTTGCTTTAATGCATCGATAAACCATTTGGCTGATTCTATTTTTTGGCGTACAAACGCCATGGCGTCCTTTTCCTGCCTCGAAACCGATTCTTTATTGTTCGAGTATGATTCCAGCATTTCGGAATATTCCCTGCTTATTCGTAGGTCGGGAACGTTCCTTGAGTTTAAATTGAGCTGAAAATCGCCATCGACATACTCCAGAATAAAATCGGGAATAATATGCTGAGCCGATTGATTGTAAGGATCGTTAAATGCTCCGCCCGGCTTTGGGTTTAACTTGATAATCTCGTTTATCGCATCGCGCAAATCATCATCGCTTAATCCCAACTTCCCAGCAATTTTATCGTAGTGCTTCTTAGTAAACTCTTCAAAATGATACTTTAAAATCTTGTAGGCTGTTGCTGCGGTGCTTGATGATTTTCCCTTAGCCTTTAGCTGAATTAACAAGCACTCCTGTAAGTCCCTTGCACCAACGCCGGCGGGTTCTAAATCCTGAATTATGTACAGAATCTTTTCGAGTTCATCCTCATTAGTTTCGATTCCTAGCGCAAAAGCAATGTCATCGGTAATTGCACTTAATTTACGTCGTAAATAACCATCCTCATCGATATTGCCTATTAAGTATAAAGCAAGCTGATGCTCCTGCTCCGAAAGAGGAAGCATACCAAGCTGATTCTCTAAACTTTCATGGAAAGTTACACCAACCGAAAAAGGTATGTCTTCGCGCTTATCATCCTTAGAGGCATTATTAGTAGAAAGTTTGTAAGATGGAACATCTTCGTCATTTAAATAGTCCTCCAAAGTGAACTCATCGTCATTCTTATCCACATCATCCTCGGAAACCTCATTTTCTACCTCAGGCTCTGCATTATCATTATCACCTTCCTCGAGTATAGGATTCTCCTCTAGTTCCTTTTTGATTCGTTGCTCAAGCAGCATGGTTGGAATCTCCAACAGCTTAATCACCTGGATTTGCTGCGGAGATAATTTCTGCAGGAGTTTCTGCTGTAATCGCTGTTTGAGCATAAATAACTAAAATTCGCAGTTTTTAGGCGTACGTGGGAAAGGAATAACATCGCGGATGTTACCCATTCCTGTAACAAAAAGCAATAACCGCTCAAATCCTAGGCCAAAACCACTGTGAGGTGCAGAACCAAACTTGCGGGTCTCTAAATACCACCACACATCCTTTTCGGGGATGCGAAGCTCGTGAATTCTTTTTATTAACTTATCGTAAACTTCCTCTCTCTGCGATCCACCTATAATCTCTCCAATTTTTGGGAAAAGAACATCCATGGCTCGAACGGTTTTACCATCGTCGTTCTGCTTCATGTAGAATGCCTTAATATCTCTTGGATAATCAGTAAGAATTACTGGTTTTTGAAAATGCTTCTCTACAAGGTAACGCTCGTGCTCCGATTGCAAATCGGCACCCCAAAATACTGGGAACTCCCATTTCTGATCAACTTTTTCAAGAATCTCAATTGCCTTGGTATATGGCAATCGTTCAAACCTATTTTCCACAACAAACTTTAGGCGATCAATCAGTTCCTTATCGTACATGCTGTTTAGGAATTCCAAATCATCCTTGCAGTTCTCGAGTGCATAGCGAATAAGATACTTAAGGAAATCCTCGGCCAAATCCATGTTATCCTGAATATCGTAGAATGCCATCTCTGGTTCAATCATCCAAAACTCAGCAAGGTGACGAGGTGTATTTGAATTTTCGGCGCGGAATGTTGGGCCAAACGTATAAATCTCCGATAGAGCCATTGCCGCCAACTCCCCTTCAAGCTGTCCAGAAACGGTTAGCTTTGCTTCTTTCCCGAAGAAATCCTCTGTCCAGTTAATCCTTCCATCTTCTGTTTTGGGCAGATTATCAATATCGAGAGTGGTTACCCGGAACATTGCACCAGCACCTTCGGCATCGGATGCGGTAATAACCGGAGTATGAATGTAGAAAAAGCCTTTATCGTTGAAGTACTTGTGAATAGCAAAGGCCATTGCATGGCGAATTCGCAATACGGCGCTAAATGTATTGGTGCGCGGACGCAGGTGTGCAATCTCTCTCAAAAACTCTAGGCTATGCCCCTTTTTCTGCAATGGGTATGATGCAGCATCTGCAACTCCGAATAGTTCGATATAACTTCCCTGAATTTCCACCCGTTGTCCTGATCCTGGAGATTCCACCAACTTTCCCTTTACGCCAATGCAAGCACCAGTTGTAATATCCTTAAGTTGATCCTCGGTGAACACTGTCATATCTAACACAACCTGTATATTATTTATCGTTGAGCCATCGTTAAGTGCAATGAATGCTACACTTTTATTTCCTCGCTTGGTACGAACCCAACCCATGGCGGTTACTTCGGTACCAGCCACACCACTTTCCAGCAAATGCTTAACCTTAGTTCTTTCGCTATTTCTCATATCCTATAATTTATCGGTAAAATATCTATGCCGACAATAAGTCAACAATCTCACAAAAATAATAACTTTTGGAGTATGTCCTTAACAATTGAAAATAATAGGGAAAGATTTCTGCTGGTTTAACTTCAAAAAACCCTTAGGGGTGAGGAATACGGTTAAACTAATTAAATCCGTAAAGAGAATTGGTGGCAATGTAGTTAAGTAAATCGATGTGCAAATCGTCCAGCATATTGGTAGTTAACTTATTTCGTATGCCGGTAGATGATAGTGAAGTGAATGGAGTTTCAAAGAAAACAATCTTCCCCTTTATCATTCCCTCTATTCGCACCTTGTCAAACAGAGTATCACGAATTCCAACAAAGTGATCGAATTGACATAGGTCTTCGTAGTAAGGACGCGAAAAGCAATCTATACCACAAAGGATTGAAGGATGAGAACCAATAGCCTGAAGCGACTTGCATAAATCAACAAATTCTTTTTTGTGAGTTCCCTCAATAAATGATGGCTCTAAAGCAAACATGCGATTTGAAAATAACGAATGTTCCTTCAGTATCATGAACATATTAATCCGATGCTCAATTGGCGCAAGAATATTTTTTTTATCGGGATGGAGCGAGTGCGGACAAAGAACAACGTAATCCGTATAGTTTTTCAAAGCATGCTCAAGCAAAGCAATATGTCCACTATGTATAGGATTAAACGATCCTCCTAAAAAACCAATTCTACAAGGGGAGAGCAACTGCAAATCATTAAAACTATTTACCAAGCCGTAATCGATCATAAACACCTAAATAATAGCAATTGTGTATAAAAATATTAAAAATAAAAACACTGTGCTATTATTTTCAGATATTTACCAAAATCACTTTTTTTTGATTAGTCTTATTCCTTCATCCTCTAAAGAAACTAACCGTTCGCGGTAAAGGTTTCCGATGGCTTTCTTGAATGTTTTTTTGCTGATCTGAAAAAGATTGTAAATATCATCCGGATCGCTCTTATCGGTTATTGCAATGTAGCCGTTATTCTGATTCAATTTATCGAGAATTGCCTGCGATACTGAATCAACTTTTTCATATCCTGGTTTCTGAAGAATAAGATCAATCTTCTCATCCTCACGAACCTTTTTGATGTAGCCTTTAAGTCTATCGCCCTTTTTCAAGGGCTGAAAAACCTCATTCTTATACAAAACGCCAGTATGAGTTTGATCGATAATAGCATTGAAACCAAGATCTGATTCATTAATAATGATTAAATCGACCTCCTGCCCAATAACATACTCAGGAAGAGTATTATCGAGGAACCTTTCAATTTTTGCAGAGGCGGCAAGTCTTTTGGACTCAAAATCAAAGTATATAAAAACAATATACTCTTCACCCTCTTTCATTTCCTTCTTTTGCTCGCGATATGGTACAAGTAAATCCTTGGGTAAACCCCAATCCATAAACGCCCCCATTCTACTAATGGCAACAACTTTTAGTAGTGCAAACTCTCCAACAGTAGCATACGGTTTCTCGGTAGTTGCAATAATTCTATCCTCTGAATCGAGATATACAAATACATCTACAATATCGTCCTCCTTACATCCTTGAGGAACATACCTTACAGGCATAAGTATTTCGCCATGTTCTCCACCATCGAGGTAGACACCAAAAGGAACCAACTTCTTTACTCGTAAACTATTGTACTCACCAATTTTTGCCATAGGGTATTCATTATTAAATGCATGTAAAGGTATAATATTTTAAGGACGTGTAGAAATAAAAAATCCGTGGGGTTACCACGGATTTTAATAACAAATTCTTTTTGTTATGCAGGATGAATTGCTTCAACTGGGCAAACATCTGCACATGAACCGCATTCGGTGCAAATGTCTGGGTTAATCTTGTAGATATCGCCCTCAGAAATTGCCTCAACAGGACATTCATCAATGCAAGTACCGCAAGCGGTGCAATCGTCGGAAATTTTGTATGCCATTGCTAATGGTTTTTAGTTAAACTTTATTCTTTGTAAAGATAAATTCTGAATGAATTTCTGCAAAATTAAACACTAAAATTTTGTTTCCCAAAAAAAGAGCGTAAATCATAATTTGTCTAATTAAGAAAAACCTAGAATTTCCATTTAGGAACAAGAAGGTAGGTAACCATTAACTCATGGGTTCCAGAATTAACCTTTGAGAGCTTACTCAAAGAGTAATCGAATGCATAGCCAATTGAAAGTTCCTTGTTTACCTTCATATCAAAGAAGAGCCCCATGGCATCGCCAATCCGATAATGGGTTCCAAAAAAGAATCGCCCCTGATAAAGGAATTGTGCGGTAATATCGCACGACATTGGAACTCCCACCATCGCACCAGCCAAAGCCGATGGCATGAATATCCATTCTTCAGTGATGTTTAAATTATAACCTCCCATTAAATATAATGGACGTCTAAGGTTTTTATCGAACTGCTTATCAAATGCAGTTTGAATTAGCCTCGGCATAGATATTCCGGCAAAGAATTTTTGCGAATACATATAAAATCCAACACCAATATTGGGGTAAAATTTCTTTTCGTTCTGCAAAAATTCTGGATCATCGGGGTTAATTACGTGTAAACTTGTTAGCGATGCGCTATAATAAGTAAAGCCTCCCTTAATCCCCATCGAGAGCGTTATTTCATCGTTAACCCTTAACCGATAGGCATAACAACCCGAAATATGCGTATTGCTGATAGGCCAAGTATTATCGTTCATGATATTTACTCCCACACCAATTTTCTTTGCAGCCCAAGGTGTATGTGCCGATAGACTGAAGGATTTTGGAGCACCCTCAAGTCCAACCCACTGCAAACGTGAAAGTAGGTTAATGTTTAAATTTCGCACAGTACCTGCAATAGCTGGGTTTATAGAAATTGGACTTTGCATGTAATGAGTAAAAATTGGCTCTTGCTGCGCTTTTAGCGTGGTTGCAATTAACGCAACCACACCCAAAACCAAAATTTTCTGAACTCGCATATAATCAATTCTTAAATTTTTAACCTACCTCTTAATAAATACGGCACCCTTATACATCTTGCCCAATTCAACTATCTCGATAATATAGTAGTAAGTACCATCGGGAAGTTTAGAGCCTATTGCCATTGAAACATTCGAAGTTCCATCCCAATCGTTCTTGTACCTATCGCTCTTGTAAACCAAATTTCCCCATCGGTTGTAGACCTTCAAGGTAACGCGTCCGAAGTTAACCAGGTTAACAACCTCGAAGGTGTCGTTTATTCGGTCGCCATTGGGCGAGAATGCATCAGGAATATCAATCTTTTTAGTCTCATCGGCAATAATAGAAACGCTTACCAAGGCCTCGTCGCAATCATCATCAATGTCGCAAACCCTATAAGTGAAACTATCATCGCCCTTATAATCGTTCAGCGGGGTATACACTATTCTGTTATAGGCATCTACCGTACAATTTCCATTCATCGGCATTGTAACTATAGCCACGGATTTAACACCATCGGTAAGGTAATTATCGTTGGCCAAAACCTCTATTGTTACCGAGGTATTAATGTAAGTTTCCACTTGATCATCCACTGCTTCCGGAACAACATTCTCGCGATTCAAAACCTCAACTACCATCTTTGCTAAAGCATAGTCACCATCGATGTCGGAAACTAAGTACTGGAGCGAATCAATGCCGAAGAAATCGGTTGCAGGGGTATACGTTATTGACTTATCGGGATTAACCGCTGCCGTTCCAAACCCTGGATTAACATGAACTTTAACCGATATTCCGCCATCGTTTAGGTTTCTATCGTTGAATAGTACTGATGCTACAACCGCTCTATTCTTATAGGTTGTAATTGTATCGTTAACAGCAATCGGCACAAGGTTGGTGCTCTTTACATTGATAGTGACCGCCGCAGAGGAACAATCGCTGTCGAAATCGCAAACCTGATAGTAGAATACATCCTCACCAAGGTAATCGGTTGCTGGTGTATAGGTAATAGTATTATCGCTATCGATAACAGCAGTTCCATGCGCCGGCATATTGTTGAGGATAAGCGTTAAACCACCATCTTCAAGACCTGTATCGTTAAATAAAACATCAACAGTAACCGGTTGATTGATTGAAGTACCACGTCCATCGGGATTTGCCTTAGGTTTATGATCCTCCCTCTCCTTAACGGTAATAATTACCTTAGCGATGCCATAATCGCCATCGGCATCAACCACCATGTAACTTAACGAATCGGTACCAATAAACCAACTCGATGGGAAATACTTGATATTTCTATCATCAAACACATAAGCAAAGCCATGCTGCGGCCTATCCATCAGTTTAATATAGTCTAATCCATCCTCCAATCCGGTATCATTCGAAATCACATCAGCTAAAATAGGGATATTCATTTCAGTTGAAATTGTGTCGGGGTTCGCTGTAGGAACGTAATTAATTTCCTTAACCGCAACGGTTACAGTAGCAACATTACTTGTATCGTTATTTCTATCGGTGATGTAATACTTAAAGGTAGCATCGCCCAAATAATCGGTTGCCGGAGTAAAAGTTACCGTGTTGTCTGTCCCTACTGCAACAGAACCCGTTAATGGATTGGGATTTTCATCGATATGAACCCTAATCCAACCATCGTCTAGGCCATCATCGTTTATTAGAACATCAATATCAACAGAAGTATTCTTTGATGTACCACGTCGATCGTCGTTTGCTACAGGAATTGAATTCTGATAATCGAGAACGGTTACCCGAACAGTTGCTATATCATAATCGCCATCAACATCCTCGATGTAGTAAACAAACTCATCGTTTCCTATGAACCAGTTGCTGGGTGTGTAGGTGATTGTATTGTCAGCATTTACTGTAGCTGTTCCCCACAACGGAGCAATATGAACATAAAGCCCCTTAATGCCCTCGTACAGCAAGGAATCGTTATCCAAAACATTAATTGCAACTGGAGTATTTACTGTTGTTGATGCAATATCATCAACCGCAACAGGAATCATGTTTTTAACCTTCACGTTAACATGAACCGTAGCATCGTCGGAATCGCCATCGACATCGGTAACCGAATAGCCAAACTCAACCATACCAATGTACGACCCATTTGGTGTATAGGTAACAGTATTGTCAGCATTTACAGCTACTGTTCCATATGCAGGATTTGATGTTACCGCAACGGTAATGGGGGTATCCTCTAACCCTGTATCGTTAATAAGCACGTCAACTATTCGAGGCTCGTTGTAGGTTGCACCTCTATAATCGTCGTTTGCCACCGGCTGATAATCGGGACGCTCTGTTACCGTTACCGTTACCGTTGCAACGGAATAATCGCCATCGACATCTTCCACCATATACTGGAAGGTCTCTGTTCCAATAAACATGTAACTTGGAGTGTAGGTAATAGTTCTATTGGCGTTAACCACTACGGTTCCAAACGCAGGTGCTTGGTGTATGGTTAAACTGCCAAAACCATCGTCTAGGTTTGTATCGTTAGCTAGCACATTGATTGTAACAGAAGTGTTTACGGTTGTATTGGCATTATCGTCTGCTGCGGAAGGAACAAGGTTTACGCCCTCCTTAACACGAATTGTAACTTGTGCATCATCGCTATCGCCATCCGCATCGGTTACGGTGTAACGGAATGTTACTTCGCCAATAAAATCGGTTGCAGGAGTATAGGTCAACGATCCGTCTGCATTTGGTACAGCAGTACCATTGGAAGGAGCCTGACTTATGCTAACCGTGATTGGGGTATCATTCAACCCTGTATCGTTGAACAACACATCTACAAATACCGGGGTGTTGAAACTGCATCCACGGCGATCATCGTTTGCTATGGGTTGATAATCGGGACGCTCGGTTACATTTACCGTTACGGTAGCAACGGAGTAATCGCCATCAATATCCTCAACTATGTACATAAAGGTTTCGGTTCCCACAAACATGTAACTTGGAGTGTAGGTAATAGTTCTGTTTGCGTTAACCACTACGGTTCCAAAAGCAGGTGCTTGATAGATTGCCAAGTTTCCAAATCCATCGTCTAAACCACTATCGTTAGAAAGTACATTGATATCGACAGGTGTATTGATAATAGTTGTAGCGTTATCGTTTACTGCCTGCGGTGTGTTGTTAACACCCGCCTTCACGCTAATTGTAACAAGAGCATCATCGCTATCGCCATCGGCATCGGTCACAGTGTAGCGGAAAGTCATGGTTCCAATAAATCCCGTTGCAGGGGTAAATGTGATTGTATTATCGGCATTCACAATAGCAGTTCCTTGTGTTGGAACTTGGCTAACTGCAACTACTAGCGGTACATCATCCAGTCCAGTATCGTTGAATAGCACATCAACAATCACTAGTTGATTGAATGAACATCCTCTACGATCATCGTTGGCCACGGGTTGGTAGTCTGGACGATCGGTTACTGTTACTGCTACTGTTGCAATAGAATAATCTCCATCAACATCCTCAATCATATACTGGAAGGTTTCAACCCCAATAAACATATAGCTTGGAGTATAGGTGATTGTTCTGTTATCGTTAACCACCACCGTGCCGTGGGTTGGTAACGTTTTTATTGTCAATGCGCCAAAGCCATCATCAAGATCGCTATCGTTGGCCAAAACATTGATGTCAACAGCAGTATTCACTATTGTTGTGGAGTTATCATCAACTGCAACAGGAACGAAGTTGACACCTGCCTTTACATTAATTGTGACCAATGCGTCATCGCTATCGCCATCGGCATCGGTTACGGTATAGCGGAATGTCATTGTTCCTATAAAGTCTGGCTCAGGAGTAAACGTAACAGTGTTATCGGTATTTGCAAATGCAGAGCCCTGTTCCGGATTTTGGCTAATTGTAACGGTTACAGGCTCATCATTTAAACCAGTATCGTTAACCAGCACATCTACTATTACCGGTGTATTGAAACTACATCCACGGCGATCGTCGTTGGCAACGGGCTTGTAATCGGGTCGCTCAGTTACTGTTACAGTAACGGTTGCCATGGAGTAATCGCCATCAACATCCTCAATTACATACCGGAATGTTTCCGTTCCAACAAACATGTAACTTGGAGTGTATGTAATGGTTCTATTGGCATTTACCACTACTGTTCCATATGCAGGATTACTGTGTACGTATATACTACCAAAACCATCATCTAACCCCAAATCGTTTGCTAGCACATTAATCTCAACCGGAGTATTGATTATTGTTGATGCATAATCGTCCTTAGCTGTAGGTACTATATTCACACCCGCCTTTACAGTTATGGTTACCTGTGCGTCATCGCTATCGCCATCGGCATCGGTAACAGTATAGCGGAATGTCATTGTTCCTACAAAGTCTGGCTCAGGAGTAAACGTAACAGTGTTATTGGCATTAACTGATGCTGTCCCTTGAGTTGGATCCTGTGAAATTGTAACAGCCACGGGTTCATCGTTCAAGCCCGTATCGTTGAATAGCACATCAATAATCACCGGTTGATTGAACGAACATCCACGACGATCATCGTTGGCTACGGGTTGATAATCGGGGCGTTCGGTTACAGTTACTGTAACTGTTGCCATGGAGTAATCGCCATCCACATCCTCAATTACATACTGGAATGTTTCGGTTCCCATAAACATGTAGCTTGGGGTGTAAGTAACGGTTCTGTTAGCATTTACTGTTAGACTTCCAAACAACGGTGTTGTATGAATTGTTAGTTTGCCAAATCCATCGTCCAAACCAGTATCGTTGGCTAAGACATTAATATCAACTGGAGCGTTAACCACTGTGGTTGCATTATCGTCATTGGCATCAGGAACTATGTTAACTCCATCCTTTACTGTTATCTTGACATTTGCTGCCGAACAATCGCCATCGGAATCGCAAACCTGATACCCAAAGATTTCGGTACCTACAAAATCGGGACTAGGAGTGTATGTTACTGTGAAATCTGCATTTACAACCGCAGTACCATGAACCGGTGTAGCGGTAATTGTAATCCCAGCAACACCATCCTCAAGGCCTGTATCGTTAAATAGAACATCTACCTTAACCGCGGTATTCTTTGAAGTTCCTCGTGAATCGTCATTAGCAACCGGTTGATAATCGGGTTTTGGAGTTACGGTTACAGTTACGGTTGCGATATCATAATCGCCATCAACATCCTGCAATAGATAACGGAAAGTATCGGTTCCGGTAAATCCTGTACTTGGGGTGTATGTTACAGTACGATTTGCATTAACAACCGTAGCTCCATGACCTGGACTGGAATAGATAGTTAAACTGCCAAATCCATCGTTTAATCCATAATCATTTGCAAGTACGTTGATTGTTTTTGCAGTATTAACAACTGTAGTTGCATTGTCGTTAACTGCATCGGGAACATGATTAACTGTTCTTACATTGATAGTAACAGTAGCCTCCGATTCATCAGCATTTGCATCGGTAATCTTATACTTAAATGTGACTTCGCCTAAATAACCAGTAGCAGGAGTGAATGTTACTGTATTATCGGCATTTGCAATAGCACTACCCTTTAAAGCATCAGCATCTTCCGATATTGAAACAACAATACCCCCATCTTCCAATCCATAGTCGTTGAATAAAACATCAACCACAACAGGCGTATTGATACTTGTTCCTCGGCTATCGTTTACTGCCACAGGAGTATCGTTAACAAAAGTTACTGAAACCGTAACAGTTGCTTCGCCGTATCCTCCATTTCCATCGGTAACACGATAGGTAAACGTATCGTTACCATTGTATAAACCACTTGGTTGATATGTGATTCTGTTATCGGACTCTACAGTTACAGTTCCATAGGTTGGTTGCGTTCTAGCTGTAACAACCAAACCGCCTTTATCAAGACCCAAATCGTTTGCAAGAACGTCAATTGTAACAGGAGTATCTTCATCTGTTGTTGAGTTATCGTTCACCGCGCGTGGGGCTACATCGTCGAGGTTAATTGCCGTAACATCGGATATTGTTAATCCACTATAGCTAGGCTCTGCACACGATGCATCAACCACCATTTGTATTGAGTAAGCTTGATTACCATCAGCCAACAAATCGTCAACGCCTGTAAGTGTTATTGTTTGAGGGGTGTTCCAGTTTGCTGCGTTGAATATAAAAGTGCTTGGCGATACAGTTCCCTCACCAGTGTCGTTCGAAGTAAAGTTTATGGGAACATCACCAACCGGCAAGGTATTTAACCAAATTGTGAATGTTGCTGTTCCGCCTGCCTCAGTTGTGGTAATTCCCGAAGATGGGAATGTACTAACACCAGGTGAATCGTTATCGGTATTAACCACCAATACATCATCGGGATCTAATCCATTGTAGTAAGAGTCGGCGCTGCTTGCTGGATCCAAAACTATTGTGTATGCCTGATTGCCATCGGCTGCTGCATCATCAACTCCTGTAACCGTAACAGTTTGTGCTACATTCCAATCGGTTGGAGTAAAAATAATGCTTGTTGACAAAACTGTACCTTCGGCAGTATTGTTCGATGAAATATCTATAGTTACATCATCGGTTGGCTCACTGGTTAACACAACAGTAAATGTAGCCGAAACTCCATCCTCGCTTGTATTTCCACTAATAGTAGATACTGTTATACCAGCAACGTCATCATCGGCAGAAGTAACAGTAACATCAGGAGGATTTAACCCATTGTATTTGTTGTCGGAGCTTATTGCAACCGAGGTGACAATGTTAAATCCAACATTTCCATCCACTACGTAGTTATCTACTGGAGTAACTGTTACCGCTTGTAGAGTATTCCAGTTAGACGATGTGAATGTTAATGATGCAGGGTTAACGGTGCCTTTATCGATATTTCCAGAAGTTATGTTAAACTGAACATTATTCAATGGTTTTGACTTAAGGACAACCGTAAATTCTATTGGAGCATCGGATTCTCTGTAGGTTAAGGATGTTGTTGACAACGTATAGCCAGCCTCATCATCATCTCTATTGATTACCGAAACATCCATCGCATCAAAATGATCGTAAGCAGGATCGGCACTAACGGCCTGTTGTGTGCTAATTGAATACGCTACGTCGTCGTCATCTATATCATCATTGACCCCAGTAATGGTTATGGTTTGATTTGTGTTCCAGTTGGATGATGTGAATGTTACAGAGGTAGGACTTGGCACTCCCTCTAAGTTGTTTGTTGATGATAGAGATATTGAAACATTAGACAATGGTTGGCTACTTAACCGCATGGTAAATGTTGCCTGACCACCCCATTCCGATGTAGAAAGTCCGCTAACAGGACTCACTACAACTCCTACAATATCGTTATCGGTATTGGTTACTGAAACATCCAAAGGATTTATTCCATTGTACTTAGTATCGGAACTCACGGCCGTTACAGTAACAATAGAGTAAGCAATGTTTCCATCAACCACATTATCATCAACGCCTGTAATTGTAACTGTTTGTGGTACGTTCCAATTTGCCGATGTAATTGTTACAGAAGCAGTTGAGACTGTTCCTTCGGCAGTATTTGATGAACTGATAGCAATAATAACATTTGCCGTTGGACGAGTTGCCAAACTTATTGTAAATGTTGCTGTTCCGCCCGCCTCGGTTGTGGTTAACCCTGTTGTTGGCGTAATGTTAACTCCAGCAGTATCGTTATCGATATTGGTAATGCTAACATCAGAAGGATTCAACCCGTTATACTTGGTATCAGTACTTACAGCAACTGTCGTTACAATTGTGTATGCAATGTTGTCATCGTCCAAATCATCATCAACGCCAATTATTGTAACTGTTTGCGGAGTATTCCAGTTCGATGAGTTGAAAGTAATGTTTGCCGGAGAGACTGTTCCTTCGGCAGTATTGCTCGAACTTAACCCAATTGTAACATTTGCCGTTGGTTGAGTATTTAAAACAATCGTAAAAGTTGCAGTTCCTCCAGCTTCGGTTGTGGTTAAACCTGTGGTTGGAGTAACAGTTATTCCAGCAACATCGTTATCAGTATTGGTAACGCTAACATCTGCCACATTAATTCCATTATACTTTGAATCCGTGCTAATCGCATTGGATGTTACAATTGAATAAGGGATATTATCATCGTCGACATTGTCATCAACCCCTGTAATTGTTAAAGATTGAGCAGTATTCCAATTATCTACAGTGAATGTTACACTGGATGGAGAAACCGTTCCCTCGTTTGTATTATTTGAACTTAGGTTAATGGTGACACCGGTCGTTGGTTTAGTATTTAATACTATTGTGAATGATGCTGTTCCTTCTGCTTCTGTTGTAGTTAATCCTGTTGTTGGCGTAACCGTAACACCAGCGTCATCGTTATCAGTATTTGTTACAGAAACATCGGCAACCGTCATTCCATTATACTTAGTATCGGTACTTGATGCGGTGGATGTTATAATTGTGTATGCAACATCATTATCATCAACATCATCATTTACCCCAGTAACTGTAACCGTTTGAGCGGAAGCCCAGTTTGTTGTATTAAATGTAATCGAAGCAGGAGAAACAGTTGCCTCTGCAGTGTTACTTGAACTCAAGTTAATGGTTACACTAGCGGTAGGCTTACTATCTAACTTAACCGTAAAGGTTGCAGTTCCGCCCGCTTCTGTTGTTATCAAACCGGTAGTCGGAGTAACCGTTACGCCTGCAACATCATCATCGACATTGGTTACGGCAACATCGGCAACAGCCATGTTAGAGTATTTAGAATCGGAACTAACGGCATTACCAGTAACAATTGAGTAGGACACATCGCCATCATCAATATCATCATTGACTGGCATAACGGTTACTGGTTGCGAGGTGCTCCAGTTTGCGGTGGTAAATGTTATACTCGATGGGGAAACATTCCCCTCTGCTGTATTGCTCGATGTTAAACTGATTGTCACATTCGCAGTAGGTTGAGTATTCAGTACAACCGTAAAGGTAACGCTACTTCCATTTTCATTTGTTGTTAATGATGTTGGCGACACTGTAACGCCAGCCACGTCATTGTCATTATTAGTAACGGATACATCAGCAGGGTTAAAACCGCCATAAAGAGGATCGGTACTAGTTGCCGCAGCGGTAATAATATTATAGGGCTGAGCGCCATCGGCCACAGCATCGTTTACTCCGGTAATTGTAATTACCTGTGCGCTATTCCAGTTTGCAGGAATAAAAGTAACGCTTGCTGGCGATACTGTTCCCTCCGCTGTATTGCTCGATGATAAACCTATTGTTACATTAGCCGTAGGTTGACTTGCAAGTACAACACTAAAAGTTGCGGTTCCTCCCGATTCCGTTGTGATTAGTCCAGATGTAGGACTAACAGTTATTCCCACTGCATCATTATCCTGATTGGTAACAGAAACATCTGCAACATTTAGATTATTGTACTTGGTATCGGTACTCGATGCGTTTGCAGTAACAATAGTATATGCTTGATCACCATCGTCAACATAATCATTTACCCCCGTAACTGTAACTGTTTGAGCAGTATTCCAGTTTGATGAAGTAAATACAATGCTTGTTGGAGAAACCGAACCTTCTGCTGCTCTGCTTGAACTTAGCCCAATTGTTACATCTGCAGTGGGCTTACTATTCAAAACTACTGTAAATGTTGCGGTACCTCCCAACTCGGTTGTCACTAAGCCGGACAATGGATTAACGGTTACTCCAGCCACATCATCGTTATTGTTAACCACGGATACATCCGCAACATTCATGTTGCTATACTTGGTATCGGTGCTCGATGCGTTGGATGTAATGATTGTGTAACTGATATTTCCATCATCTACATCGTCATTCACCCCCGTAATAGTTATAGTTTGCGGAGTACTCCAATTTGCAGAAGTAAAAGTAACGCTTGTGGGCGATACGTTCCCCTCGTTAGTATTGCTCGAACTCAAACTAATGGATACATTCTGCGTTGGTTGACTATTAAGTGTAATTGTAAATGTTGCAGTACCTCCTGCTTCGGTTGTTATTAAGCCAGAGGTTGGGCTCACAAGCACACCAGCCTCATCGTTGTCGGTATTTGTAACCGAAACATCTGGCACAGCCAAACTATTATACAGAGGATCGGAACTTGTAGTACTGGAAGTAACAATTGTATATGCAACATCACCATCATCAACATAATCATTTACACCTGTAATGGTAATTGTTTGTGGCGTATTCCAGTTTGTATCATCCAAATTGATTGTAACTGGAGAAACCGTTCCTTCGGCTGTATTATTTGAACTAATAGATATACTTACCGCCGAAACGGGCTGGCTTGTTAGCCTAATGGTGAATGTTGCTGTTCCGCCAGCTTCGGTTGTTATTAAGCCTGTTTGCGGGGATACAGTTATACCTACAACATCATTATCAAGGTTAACCAATGAAATATCAGCAAGATCCTTACCGTTATAGTTCAAATCCGAACTCGACGCCGCCCCAATAACAACAGAATAGGAGATATCTCCATCCTTTACAAAATCATCAGCACCCGTAACAGTTATTGTTCGTGCTGCACTCCAATTCGACGAAGTAAATGTTACACTTGCCGGAGAAACCGTTCCTTCGGTTATATCGGAACTACTAAAGTTAATTGTAACATCGGCCGAGGGCTCTGTATTAAGAACTATAGTAAATGTTCTTGCGACATTCGGTTCCGAAGTGTTTCCGGAGATAGAAGAAACTGTTATTCCAGGCTCTCTAACAGTAATAACCGCTGAAGTGCTCATATCTACCTCGCAATTATTATTATCGGCCTTAACAACAAATGTGTTTGTGCCAATTTCAAGATTTGAAGAGGCTACTGTGATTGTTAAATCTGCATCAGCACCAGCCCCCGAAGTTATGTATACATTATTCTTATATACATTATAGGTAACACCGCTTTGGGCAGATGATACCGTTATTGTTCCGCTCTTGCCCGGGTCAACCGTGCTACCTGTAATGGTCAAGCCTATATTGGGTTGATTTATAACAGATATTGTAAAAGGATCCGATTTAGCATTACACCCACCCTTAGTTACTTCGAGTGTGTAATCTGTTCCCGAATCGGTTAATGTTGCGCTATTCTTATAGAATTGTTTTGTGGTTGAAACGGTTAAGGTTCCTTTTCTCCAAATATAGGAAGCGTTATTTTCTACTGCACTTAAAGATATCTCTTCATTAACACACACATATTTATCGCCAGTGACATCGGTTAATGGCGAAATTGCCACCTCAAAGTTGCGGGTTGAAGTACAACCATCCTTTACCACTGTTAAAGACCAATCTCCAGCACTATAGCTACCCCACGATAGGGAAAGGGTTTTGGCAGTTCCCATGATGGTTGTACCACGCTTCCATGTATATGAGGTTGCACCTACCTCCTGAGCTACCAAATACAAATCCTGTCCATAACAAACTGTAGTATCGCCAGTAAACTCCAAATCGGGACCCACATACACAGCAAATTCCTGAATGGCTTCCGAATATTCATCTTCAACCATTACATAAATTATTGCACTCCCCGATTTATTGGCGACAGGAGTAACAGTTACTGTCCTATTTGCACCACTTCCGCCCACAACAATTGAACTATTAGGCACAAATGTTGGGTCGGCAGAATATGCCATTACCACAAGATTATCAACAGGCGTTTCTGAAGCACCATCTCCAACCGTAAACGGAATTGCAGGAGATGGGGTATTCGTACATAAATTCTGATCGGCAATTGTAGATATTGTTGGACGGGTGTTTATTGTGATATATACCTTATCGCTATTTACCGAGACCTTGCCTGCTGCATTTGTAGCCGAATAATCAAACGATGTCCGTCCCACCCAATCGGTAGTGGGAACAAAATTCAAATTTGCCAAGTTGGCATAAGTAATTGTATTACCTGCAGATACAGGGGTTGTTCCTACCCTAAGAACGCCATGCTCTGGTAGCGATATAACTTTAATACTCGATAATGCTTGTTCCGTGGGATCAAAAAACTTCTTTGTAAAATCGGTTTGCTTAAATAACAATGTTCTATTCGGAAGTGTGTCCTTGTAAATATCTCCAACGTACGGAGCCAAACCATCAACACACTTATCACTTATGCTCACATTCAACGTAATGTTAGAATACCCTAAATCAATAGCATTAAACCATGTATTCATGGTATTCTTATTCCCATTAAAGTTTACCGTTTCCAAGGCAGAATTCCATGACCAAATACGAGGAACTTTAGTGTTAATTACCAATTGCTTTTGCTGGGTTTCATCCATCAATCCCTGATCTGTTTCATCGCCCCAGCGACTAATGTAGGTATCATCCCAGTACAGCGAAGTGTTCAACTTTTTAAAAGGACGAATAGCCGAGGTCTGTACACCATCCAGCTGTTCCACATCGTAAACCGGGAAATTGGTTGGGCCTCTTCCCAGAAATGTAGCTGAAGCGTTATAGGTTCCTGGAGGAACATCAGACCCCGCATCTGTTTTAAAATTCCATAGTATATAGTTATTACCCTTAAGCATATCCCAGTATATAACCCTATCGCTACCAGTTGTTGAATAACTACCATCTCCATCAACGTCAATAAGAATAGCCGTGAATCCATTTATGCTTGAATAGATTTTGAATATTGCGATAGAGCTATACTCACAACCATCACGGTTTTGCTCAAGAAATATATCCCTATCTGAAAATGAGAGTTCCTGAGGTGTTCGGGTATAACTGTAATCGTAAAAAAGTGTATCATCAGCCCAAACCTGAACTTTAGGAGGCACCAGCCTTGTATTAGGCCAAACCCTTCTGTCCGGATCATTTACAAAAATTCTATACTCCGAAGCATTTTCTGTTTGATCGTTATCCTTACTTTGAGCCCTTTTGATGTAATTGCTTTCAGAGGAAGGTGTGATCAACCCGTATGAATTTGATTGAAAAACAAAAGAAAATGGATAAAACTGAAAGTTTATTTTATTGATAAACTCATCGGAGGTGAATACATAAAAGTATGAGTTTACAGGATACTGGGTAAAACTAGTTGTGGTCATCTGCCATGCTTTGGACCACAATCTACCAGCCGATACGTTCGGGGAACCCGGATTTGTAATAATATTGTTGCTAGCATCGGTAACCGTCATATCAAAGTACTGCAAAGCAAAACGTCTTGTTCTCGCAGAGTTTCCTGGATCACCATAATCGTACCGCCAGTACTGAAACTCAATGTAAAAATCTCCTGATGTCTCTGCTGTAAATGACAATGGGGTATATCCTCCACTAATAGTAGTTCCATTTAACTTAACGCCATTAGGCCCAGTAATAGCTTGAGTGTAAGTACTTATATAGCCAGCTTCTCCTGATTTAACCATTCTTCTTTCAGCAAAAACCACGTTGCCTGCTGGATCCTTAATTCTAAAAGAAACATTCTTATAATCTGTGTAAACATCCGATGAATACTCTAGTGTATTCATCTTCATACCAAAATAAAGGTTCTCTCCCTCGTTAAGCCTAATATTAATTCGTTCCGACTCAGGACATCCATAAATACCAAAATTCACATTATCAAACACATTAAACTCCAACCAAAGCCTATCGCTGGAGTTTGGCATAAACTGCTTAGTTCCCTCCTGGGCCCAGACATTACTACTTAACGCAAATAGTACCAGTAGTTTGAGTAATACTTTTCTCATATTGATTTTTAAACTAATTGATAATCTTTTTAAAATAAAATAAGTTAAAAGACTGGCAAATAGTCCCTTAACTTCACTTTCTGTTTACAACAATCGTTTTCTGTTAAAATATATAAATTCAGCCAATCTCATGTAACCAACACACAAAAACATCGTTAAATAGCAAATTTTTTACATCATTTGTTTTAATAAATCCTAATACCGACGCGGAATTGACAATGATTCACGTATTCCCATAACAGGAAACAAGTTACAACAATTTTTAAAATAGCAAGTGCGGATAATCACAATTGTTACAAAACTAACGCAACCATTGATGAACAGAATTGATCTGTTCGTCAATGCTTTGTTTTGACAATTTAATTTTAGACGCGCTAATAAAAACCTTGAATATTAGTCAGCAAGTTTCAAAACCAACCAACACAAAAGCGAAGTTGCTGTAAATAATGACTTTTCGTTTGCAACAAAATTGGGAGAATGAAGTTGTGTTTTTTCGGCATTATCGAAACCAACACCTAATCGCAAAAAAACAGAAGGCACAACCTGACTAAAATAGGCAAAATCATCGGTAGTCATTCTTGGTTCAAGGCCTATCACCTTACTCTCTCCAATGAGTTCAACGGCAAGAGTTCTGGCTTTATTGGTTAACTCAGGATTATTATAGACCGATGGATAGCCATTCCTGATTTCAACAGTACAATCGCCCCCCATAGACTGAGCAATACCTTTTGCATTTGCAACAATAAGACTATGAGCCTTGGTTCTCCAACTCTCATCCATAGTTCGGAAGGTGCCTGCAATTTTCACCTCGTTAGGAATAACATTTGTAGCGCCCATTGCCTCAACCCGACCAAACGATAAAACGGTTGGGATCAGCGCAGGGGCATTGCGACTAACAATTGTTTGTAGGTTCAACAATATATTCGACGAAATAACGATAGGATCGACTAGCGTATGCGGCAAGGCCGCATGACCACCTTTGCCTTTCACGGTTAAATAAACCTCATCGCCAGAGGCCATGTAACGACCGGAGCAAACGCCAATCTCTCCAGTATTTAACTCGGGTAAAACATGCATCCCAATGATACAGTCAGGATTTAAACGTTTAAACTCCGACGATTCCATTATTGCTTTAGCCCCGCCGGGCAACTGCTCTTCGCCCGACTCAAAAATCAACAAAACTGTACCCTTAATATAAGCCTTCAACTCATTCAAAATAAGGCCCACCCCAATCAACGATGCCATATGGATATCATGACCACAGGCATGCATTATTCCATGGTTTTGAGACCTAAGATCAAGGGTTGTCTCTTCGTTAACAGGCAAGGCATCCAGTTCGGCACGTAGTCCAATTGTTTTCCCGCTTTCATTCCCCTCAATTACCGCAATAAAACTGTACCTCCCTTCAATTGGAATTATGTTAATTCCTTCTTTCAACAAAATCTCCTTGAGATAATTTGAAGTGTTTACCTCATTAAATGACAATTCTGGATTTTGATGAATATGCCTATAGCAATTGATCACACCCTGTAAATGATTCTGAACAAGAGTAGCAACAGTATCCTTTAAACTATCCATTATTTTCCAAATATCATTTTAATTGAAATAAGAAACATAAAAACTCCAAATGCTTTCTTTAACAAGTTATCCGGCAAATGAATAGATATTAAGGAGCCAAAATAACTTCCCACAACAACAGTAATCATTAAAATCCACGCAACCCTCCAATCAATCATTCCTGCCTTATAGTAATTGTATACTGCAAATATTCCGACAGGAAAAAGCAAAACAACCAAGCTTGTTCCCTGAGCAAAATGCTGCGAAAAACCCATCAAAAAAACCAAGGCCGGTACTATAATAACTCCTCCACCTAAACCCAACGAACCACCCACAAACCCCGCAAAGAGTCCGATAAGTATAAGCATGATTACCTGAAAATAACTCATACATCATATTAATATTCAACAAAAATAAAATTGTTTTCTTTATTATGGTATAGTTGTTGAATCAAAATAATTGGTGTTACCAATAAACTTTTATACTTTTGAAAACACTATATGTTAGTAAAACCTATCTGACTAATTGTTGAATTAATTCATAAAGCAATGAAAAGAATTATTCTAAGCGCAATGTTGCTTTTTGCAGTTTCGGTTGTTTCTGCACAACAAGATGGAGCAAAAATTGCATTCAAAAATACTCAGTACAACTACGGTAGCATCAAAGAGGACGATGGCATTGCTTACTACGAATTTGAGTTTAGCAATAACGGGACAAGCCCATTGATTATTCAAAGAGTTTCATCGTCTTGTGGTTGCACAACTCCTGAGTGGCCAAAAGAGCCGATTGCACCGAGTAAAAGCGGAAAAATAAAAGTGGGCTACAACCCCAAAAGCGTTAATGGTCCCTTCGCTAAAACTATTTCGGTATACACAAATGGAGATCCCAACGTTGTTGTTCTTCAGATAAAAGGGGATGTAACCCCCCATGTTAAAACCGTTGATGAAATTTATAAAATTACCGTTGGCGATTTACGCTTCGAAAGAAATCATTTCGCACTAGGAAGAATGTTCATAAATAAACCCGTGACAGACACCTTGGTATTCATTAACAAAGGTTCGGATCCTGTAAAAGTTTCAACAAATGTTAACAACCTAAAATATCTGTCAATTAAGATTGTTCCTGAAACTGTAAAGCCCAATGAGTTTGGAAAAATTATCTTATCATACGACCCAAAACTAAAGGATGATTGGGGTTTTGTTGTTGACCGATTTGTACTTCTCCTTAACGATCAGCCTCAAAACAACACCCCTGTTACCATCACGGGTAGCATTGAAGAGGACTACTCAGGCATTTCGCAAAAGGAACTGGAAAATGCTCCCCAGGTTGAGTACAACACAACCCTGTATGATTTTGGAAGCAAGAACGAGGGAGAGCCCGTGGAGTTTGAATTTGTTGTGAAAAATAGCGGCAAAAGCGATTTAATAATCCGAAAGGTTAAAGCTAGTTGCGGATGCACTACTGCAGAACCTACCAAAAAGGTATTAAAACCAGAAGAATCGAGCACTATTAAGGCAATGTTCAGAACCAACGGGTACTCTGGTCAACAGAGTAAATCAATAACAGTTATTACCAACGATCCCAAGAAATCTACATCGGTGCTTCGCATAAGCGGCAATGTGGTAAAAAAACAGCAGTAAATTCTCTCCAATATATATTTCGAAAAGGACGGTCAATCACCGTCCTTTTTGTTTCTTCATCAATCTTATGCTAAACAATATTGGTTTAAATTAGGTTTGTTAAATACCATTGAATAAATTCGCAATGCATAAAGAAAGAATTTGATGAAATACAAAGAAAATAAAAGTGCTCTAACAGTAAATCCAGGCATTGAGCAGCCTCCATCTGTAAACGAGGATGCCATTCGCCGTTTTAAGGAAAAAAGGCGTAAACTGCTCTCGGTTGAAGAATACATGGATGGCATTCTCAACAAAAACATAACCATTCTAAGTCAAGCCATTACTTTAATAGAAAGTTCGTTGCCCCACCATCACGAACTTGGCCAAAAACTTATTGAGAAATGCTTGCCTTACTCAGGTAACTCAATCCGAATTGGAATAACAGGAGTTCCAGGTGTTGGTAAAAGTACATTTATTGAAGCGCTGGGCTCAACTATCACATCGCAGGGGCATCGACTTGCCGTACTAGCAATAGATCCAAGTAGCGAGCGTAGCAAGGGTAGCATACTAGGTGATAAAACACGCATGGAAACACTTAGTGCAGATCCTAACGCATTCATCCGTCCTTCTCCATCTGCAGGATCGCTAGGCGGAGTTGCACGTAAAACCCGCGAAACAATCATACTGTGCGAAGCTGCGGGTTTTGATACAATATTTATTGAAACTGTTGGTGTTGGACAGAGTGAAACCGCAGTTCATTCCATGGTCGATTTTTTCCTACTACTAATGCTTGCCGGAGCTGGTGATGAGTTGCAAGGCATAAAACGTGGCATTATGGAAATGGCCGATTTAATTGCTATTACCAAAGCCGATGGTTCAAACAGGGATAAAGCAAAACTAGCGCAAGCCGAATACCAGAATGCGTTGCATCTATTTCCTCCAGCCGAATCGGGTTGGACAATAAATGCAATGACCTGCTCATCGGTGGAAAGGTCCGGACTGAGTGATATCTGGGAAACCATTAAATCGTACGTGGAGTTTACCAAAGGCAATGGCTATTTTAGTAATCGACGGAGCCAGCAAGCCAAGTACTGGATGTACGAGAGCATCAACGAAGCCCTTAAAAGCCACTTTTACCATAGCAAGGATATTCACAGTCACATTCGAAAAACCGAAGATGAAGTAACTAAAAATAAGATTAGCTCGTTTGTTGCAGCCCAGCACCTGCTCGATCTTTACTTTAAAAAATATTCAGAATAACTTGCGAGGAAGCCCTATGCTCAACTTCAATCAAATAAAATCCATCCTAAAAGATTACACCGTAGGCATTGCCGGCGCAGGTGGATTAGGGAGCAACGTGGCAATGGCTCTTACCCGCACCGGTGTTGGAAACCTAATAATTGCCGATTTCGATAGGGTTTCCGAAAGCAATCTAAACCGACAATTTTACTTTAAGCATCAAGTTGGATTTAAAAAAGTTGATGTCCTAAAAACAAATCTATTAAGCATCAATCCCGACTTAAACATAATCACCCACGATGTTAAACTAGATGAAAGCAACATTCTTAGGCACTTTACCAACGTTGATGTAATGGTTGAAGCATTTGATAAGGCCGATATGAAACAAATTATTATTGAAAAGTTTCATTTCGAAAAACCGAACATTCCATTAGTTGTTGGAAACGGAATGGCAGGGTGGGGTGAGTCCAACTCTATGAAAGTACAACAATTTGGGAATCTATATGTCTGTGGTGATGGAACATCCGAAGTAACCAACGATTTTCCCCCATTAGCCCCCAGAGTTACCATTTGTGCAGCCATGGAAGCCAATGTGGTTTTAAGTATACTACTCAATAAAGCAACCAGCACTAAAGTAAATCCCTAGTTTTGAAAAATACCTGCTAAAGATTTTTCTCTTATCCTTTAACTTTTAATTTTTAGCTTAAATTTGTGGCAAAACGCGAAATTTTGATGGAAATAATTTTAAACAATAACCCCGATGTAATTGAAACTGCTGAGGATAGTATCACAGTTGAGAATCTTCTTAGAATTAAAAAATTTAGCTACAAACTGCTTGTTGTTAAAATAAACGACATACTAATCAAAAAAGAGGATTACCCCATATCAAGGGTTGTTAAGGGCGACAATGTGCAAGTTATTCATTTAATCACAGGAGGTTGATATGACATTTGACTCTCAGACTATTTGGCAATGGTTGCTAGTAAGGTTAAAGAACAAGTTCTTTATTACCGGATTTATATTTATCCTGTGGATGCTCATTTTTGATAATAGCAACTGGATTTCGATGATAAATACTCGAAGGAAAATCAACCAAATGGAGGATGATAAGGCATACTATGTAAAAAAGATTGCCGACGATAAGCGAAAGATAAAGGAGTTAAGAACCAATAAGAAAAACCTCGAAAAATTTGCCCGAGAACAGTACCTTATGAAAAAACCAAATGAGGAAATCTTTATCATCGACGAGAATGACCTTTAAGGATCATTTACACCTATAAACAATCAACACGCACTTCAACCAAACCCAAATTTAGTTACTTAGAAACTGCTGTTTATGGATTGTATCATTAGCCCTTTCGGAAAAATTGACAATGATAAAGTTTTTCTTTACACGTTTATCACAGAAAATGGATTGGAAATATCCATTACTAACTACGGAGCAATAATTACTGCCATAAATCTTCTTCAAGAGGATGGCAGCATAAGGTTGGCGTATGGTTTCGATAATCTTGATCCATACCTAAAAAGCGAGATATATGCTGGCGCCATAGTTGGTAGGTATGCCAATAGAATTGCAGAGGCTAAATTTAGAATCAACGGTAATCTCCACAACATCAGCAAAAACGACGGCAACAACCATCTCCATGGCGGTTCTGCTGGTTTCAACAGGAAAATTTGGGATACATTGCTCTTTGAGCAAGTTAACGGAATCTGCACTTTAAAATTTTACCTCCGAAGCTTGAATAACGAAGAGGGTTTTCCTGGAAATGTTGATGTTTGGGTTACATACCAAATCACCGATGATAACCAAATCAGTATTAACTACTCAGCAAAAACCGACGCTCCAACCCATATCAACCTAACATCACACAGCTACTTCAGCCTTAGCGGTTTCTTCACCGATGTGCTTGATCATGTTCTAAAAATCAATGCAAACCATTACCTTCCCGTTAATGATGAACTAATACCCACCGGTGAAATACGAGAACTGGAAGGAACTCCTTTTGACTTTAGGCATCCAAAAGCAATTGGAGCCGATATAGACCTAGTGGATGGATTGTACGACCATTGTTTCGTACTTAAAAATCCAACCCTCGATGAGCCCTCCGTTATACTTCGAAATCCAAAACTCGATTTAAAACTAAGTATTTTTACCACCCAACCGGGGCTGCAACTTTACACCCCGCTAAAAAAGCCACAAATACTCAATAACAGTATTAATATTCCCCGATCTGGCAACTGGGCTGTTTGTCTCGAGCCACAGCATTTTCCCAATACTCCCAATTGTTCTAATTTTCCCTCAACCCTTTTAATGCCAAACGAGGAATATAATCACACCACAATTTTTAGTTTTGACTTAGGGGAATAATTTCTCCTAACAAATCTCTTGTAAAGCGCATATTTTCACGATATGTAAAGATTTTCATATTGATAATAGTCATGTTTTATTTTTAACTTTACAAATACTTTAGTGCATATTTTAATTTGATCAAACCATAATATCAATAATATGAATGTCCAAGAATTAGCCAAAAACATGAAACTGCTGAAAAAGTGGAACTACGAATGGAAACCGCTTTACAGAGGCTATACCGACAAGATTTTATACATAAACGTGGGTAGCAACGAGGTAAAAGAAAAAGCAGTTCCTCCACAAATGAAAGAAAAATTTATTGGGGGAAAAGGTTATGGGCTTCGGCTACTGTGGGATGCTACAAAGCCCACAACAAAATGGAACGATCCCGAAAACGAACTCAACATTAGTTCTGGTCCGGTGGGGGGTATAACACAATACTCCGGAACAGGAAAATCGTTAATCGTAAGCATTTCTCCACAAACCAATTCCGTAATGGATTCCAACGTGGGTGGTTTCTTTGGTCCCTTTCTAAAATTCTCAGGTTACGATGCTTTAGAGCTACAGGGAAAAGCCGAAAAGGATATCATTATATATATCGATGGAATTAACCACACGATTGAAATATACGAAGATCCCGGTTTTGCAAAGGATTCTCACATTCTAGGGGAAGAACTAACCGAGGTTTTTGCCGAAGAGGAAAAAGATTATAAAAACATTGGTATTGTTTCAACAGGAGCCGCCGCAGAGAACTCTTTGATCGGTATGATTAACTTCACGTTCTACGACCCTAAACGTAAAAAAGTAAGGCTAAAACAGGCAGGAAGAGGCGGTCTTGGAACCGTTATGCGCGATAAGAAAATTAAGGCCATTGTTGCGCGAGTTGAAGGTGTTAAAGGAAATCTAAATAATGTTGCAAACCTTGATGCAATTGTAGAAAGAGGTCGCCGGTATCAAACCGAAATGCGAGAACTAGATGATGTTCAAAACCAAATGCGAAAGAAGGGTACAGCCAACATTGTAAACGTAATGAACGATTACGACCTTTTACCCACTCACAATTTTAAGTTCGGCAATACTGCTGATGGCATAAAGATCCATAGCGATTTGCTCCGCGATAAGTACTTTACCCTAGGTGTTCCCGATGGCTGCTGGATTGGTTGCGCAATGAGCTGCTCAAAAGGGGTTGATGACTTTATCCCAAAAACTGGTCCTTACAAAGGCACCAAGGTTATTGTGGATGGACCAGAGTACGAAACCGCCGCAGGACTTGGTTCAAATCTTGGCATTTTTAACTATGACGGCATAATTGAGGCAAACTTCTACTGCGACACATACGGGATTTGCACCATTACATGGGGAACATGTATGGCTTTTGTTATGGAATGCTACGAGAATGGAGTTCTAAACAAGGAGCGTACGGGTGGACTTGACCTTAGCTTTGGCCAATTCGAGAATATGATGGAGGTGATGCACCAACTTGCCCGTGGCGAAGGTTTTGGTTTAGTGGTTGGACAGGGTGTTCGTAAAATGAAGGAAAAATTCGTTAAAGAATACGGTGCCGATCCTGCCTTCCTACAAGACATAGGGATGGAGAATAAAGGATTGGAATACTCGCAGTACGTTTCTAAGGAATCACTGGCACAGCAAGGCGGATACGCCATGACTAACAAAGGACCACAGCACGATGAAGCTTGGCTGATTTTCATGGACATGGTTAACAACCAGCTCCCAACGTTCGAAGCAAAAGCAGAAGCACTACACTACTTCCCAATGTTCCGCACATGGTTTGGTTTACAAGGTTTCTGTAAGTTGCCCTGGAACGATGTTGTTCCTAAAGGAAATTCGCAAACAAAAGAACCTCACAAAATTCCTGAACACGTTGATAATTACATAGCCGTATATAATGGTGTAACAGGTAATAATATCGATATAGATGGTCTTATACGCCAAAGCGAGCGTGTATACAACTTCCAGCGCATATTTAATATTCGTCGTGGGTATGGTTTACGTAAACACGATGCCCAGCCATACCGTGCGTGTGGACCTGTAACCAAGGAGGAATACCTGAGTCGTCAGGAACGTTACGATAAGCAACTTAAAGAACTGGTAGGCGTTGATCCTACCAATATGACACTTGAGGAAAAAATGGCAGCAACTCGTAAGTATCGTGAAAATAGATATGAACAACTGCTAGATGCTGTTTACAAACGCCGTGGTTGGAACAGTAATGGGGTTCCTACTATTGAGCATCTGAAGGAAATAGGAATGGATTTACCTGAACTTATTGAAGTAGTAAAACCCTTACAATAATAAAGTCAAACCAAAACCCCCAGATTAACGCTGGGGGTTTTTAATTTCTATCTCGCTAAATTTCTATAAATCAATACGTATTTGCTCAATATCGTCTTTATGCCTTAAGTATGTCCGGTGTAAAATAATCCAGTTGGCAAAAAAGAATATCACCACAAGAATCCAAAGATGTAACCAGTTTGATATCGCCGCATCAAAAGCAGTTCCCATTGAGTTTATCTTTATAAAACCTTTGATAGCAGGAACTACTGGAAATACCTGCGCTAAAAAGTTAAGGCCTTTAGGAAGAGCCTCTTCTGGCCACGAAAAGCCCGACAAAAATAACAACGGCACAGAAGTAAAAAGCAATGTTATCAGTGACTGTTCCCGACTTTTAAACATGGTAGACAGCAACATCCCCAGCAACATAGATGCGAGTAAAAATGGAAGTAAAAAACCAAGTATTACCAATACGTTGCCATAATGCGGAAAATTAAAGCCCCTTATAACCAGCAACAGTAAATAAATAACCACCGGTATATATACGGTTAGGTAAGCCAAAACTTTACCTATTATAAGCCGAACGGCACTCCCTTTCAATTTGGCAAGTATACCCAAGTAACTTTCGGCCCCCCGTTCCCTTGCCGATCCGGCAAGCATGCCTATTCCCATAAGCAAACTCTGTTGAATGATAAGCAGAATCAATGGTGGCATAGCATAGGTTCCATATCCAGACACCGGATTATACAATGGTTCACTGATAAACTCCACAGGTGTAGCATAATTTTTTGCCATTTCGGGATTTACACCCTGCATAACATAACGGTTAATTTTTAACTCGGTGCCCAACGCCATGGATGCAGAAACCACTCCCTGCAATGCCTGCTTGTAAATTAGCATGTAACTGGCATCGGCATATAGTGCAACATACGCTTGAGCTCCAGTAAGAGTATTCTTCGAAAAATCCTCCGGAATAACAACAATTCCATTTACCTCACCCCTATTAAACTCATCGGTAGCCTCGGCCAAACTGGTGGGCGTTAAATACACCAAAACCTGCTCGGTAGCATCAATCTTTCGAACCAACTCCCTTGATGTCTTAGAATTGTCTAAATCAACTACAGCAATCCTTGTTTCACGGAGCAGCTCAGGATTATAACTGATGCTATAGAGCAATGGATAAATAATAGTTGCCCCAAAGAAAAGTAGCATCACACCTCCATCGCCGAAAATCCTTTTTAACTCAAACAGCCAAAGAGTTCCAGTTTCTCTAAAAGCTCCTTTTACATATTTAAATAGACGTATCATTACAAATCACTTTTAGTTCTTCCCCCATAATTTTGGAGTATTACAAATCTTTTTAAGTCTTTTGAGAAAAAAGAATGGCAGCAACAAAAACAGGTTCAGAATGAGCAACGACTTAAGAGAACTGTATGTAGGTGCACCCTGTAACGCCTGATTTATAAATACCTCGTGGTAATGGGTAAACGGAAACAGGAAGCCAAGAATCATAACCGGTTTATACATTGCTATATGCGGAAAAGTTAAACCAGACATGGTGAATGCCAACGCCGCATATACCGATGAAATACTTAAAGCCATTCGTAAACTGGTAAATATGGAAACAATTACAATTCCCATGGATATGTAGGCCAATACGAATAAAAAGGCATTATATATCAAAATCCAGACGTTCCCTTTAAATGGAGTCCCAAAATATTTTATCAGCAAAACATTCACAAATAGCATCAAAATAGAATAGATAAAAAGGTATGGAGCCATTTTTGCCGATAGCGCCCTAACAATGCTTCCGTGTGCAGTTTTAAGCCATTCTCCCGCGCGATGATACTTAAACTCGGATCCTATTGCATATACAGTTCCGCTTAGAATAAACATCAGGAGCATTACCGGAAGAAACGCTGTGGTTAAATAGTAGAAATAGTTGGTGTAAGGGTTAAATAGCATGTGCGTATCAACCTTAACCGGCATAACCGAAACCATTGCCTGTTTGTAGTATTGACCTTTTTTTAGTCTCAAATTCAAATCCACGCCGGCCGAAAAAGTAGAAACAACGGTTGTTACATCCTTATTAATGAATCCACCAACAATCATATAGGCATTGTTGAAGAAAAAGGCCACCTGAGGCTGTTCGCTTTTGAATAGACTTTGCTCAAAATCCTCGGGGATTATAAATATTCCGTATACATCTCCACGCTCCATCGCCTCCTTGGCCTCGCTAAGGTTAGCGTAAGTAGAAACTATTTTTGCCGAAGGCACAGCATCAACCATTCTGGCCAACTTCCTAGAGGTAGCGGACCGATTCAAGTCAACTAATCCGATTGGTAAATCGCGAGGAACTCCCTTAATAAACACAAGCGTCATCACGCCTATGGCAATAACCGGGAGGATCAGCGTTACCATTAAATAAGTTCGCCGACCTATCATCAAGGCAAATTCGCGCTTTATTACATTCCACCAACCCTTTGGATTATACCTGCTCATGCTTTGCTGCTGTTAAATTTTATCCCACTCAATAATTACGCTCATACCAGGACGTAAATTCTCAATCTTTTGAACGGGCAACGCTCTAACCTCAAACGATTTTAAATCAAACGAACCACTAGCCTTGGTTGCGCGCCAAGTGGCAAAATCGGCCTCTGCCTTAATATAGTTTACCTTAAACTTTACATCCTCAATTTTTAATGCAGGAATATTAGCCTCAAACTCCTTTCCCATGGTGAATTTTGAAAGCAGATCCTCGCGAACATAGAAAGTAATCCAGCAATCGGTTAAATCTACAATTTGAACTACAGGGAAACCGGGTGTTACCAACTCTCCTACCTCTGCATTAATCTGCGATATTTCACCATTAATAGGCGATAGCAGAACTGTTTCGCCCAAATATGACTGTACCTCCAAAACGGCACCTTGAGCCTGATTAACCAGCGCACGTGCGGCATCCTTATCCTCTGTGCGGGTTGCATTAAGCGCCATTTGGTAGGTGGCCTTTGCAGCCTCCTCGTTCATTTTGGCAACTTTCAACTGGGTTTCGGCTTCGTCTCTTTTTTGTGCAGGTATAACACCCTCGTTATATAGATTCTGAATTCGATCGAAAGTCTTCTCCATTAAATCTTTCGCTGCTATTGCATTTTGGTACACACTGTAAGCTTGCGCAATTTGCTCGTCGCGAGCACCCTTGTCGGCTTTGCTTTTCTGTGCTTTAGCCGCATCGCTCAAAGCCATAACCTGCTGCAATTTTGCGTCAATTTCTGGGCTGTTCAAAACTATCAACCTATCGCCAACCTTAACCGTTTGACCCTCATCAAAATTACTTTCCGATATACGACCTGCAATTTTAGTGGCCACCCTAACCTCGGTTGCCTCCACTTGTCCTTGAATAATAATAGGCGCTGGCCTAAAGGCAATCCAACCAATAATGGATAGTAAAAGTACAAATGCAATAATTACTACACCTACTACAATGGTACTGTTTTTCATTTTCATAATAATCTATGTTTAATATTTTAACTTCTATTTATCCGATAGCGCATACTGTGTGAACGACTGACTATCGCCAGTAAGTTCAAGTAGCGATGCTAGTGCAACATCAAAATCGTACATTGCCTTTAGCTGCTCCACCTTCACTTTCGATAAGTTCATATTGGCATCAACAACCTCGGTTGATGTGGCAAACCCTTCGCCAAAAGCCTTTCGGCGAACCCTTAGGTACTCTTCGGCAAACTTAAGGCTTACGGCACTACTCTCGTACTGTTCCTTTGCCTGAAGCATTTGCTGGTAAACCTTGGTTATTCCGGTAGATATATCCAACGCGGCCTTCTCCTGATAGGTTTCTACCTGACTTCGTTGGATTTTGGCAGCTTGTATTTTATTATTTTTTGAGAGACCATCAAAAATATTAAGCTTTAATCCAACTCCAACAAACCAATCGGGAACAAGCATCTCCGAAACCTGATAACGGTATATATCGTACGATCCCATTATTGCAACATCGGGTAAATAAGCCGAACGTTCCTTTCGAATGGCCTGATTTGCCTGAACTCTCTTTTGCTCAAGTTGACCAAATATGGGGTTCAACTCTTTCGACTTGTTCACGTAATCATCAACCGATTGTACGTTTGCTACTATAAATAAATCCCCTGTTGGAACAATAGGCTTATCTGTATTAAGCACGCATTTAAGGGCTGTTTGCATCAACTCAACATCCCCCAAAGCCTTTTTATACTCACGGTTTGCCTCGGCATAGGCCACCTCTGCATGCAACCGTTCGGCCTCCGAAATCATTCCATTTTTCTCTAGTTTCTTAGCATTGTCAAGATGCTCAAGCATACCTTCCACAACCGACTCGCGAACCTTGGCCACCTCAATTGTCAACTGAAGTCCATAGTAACGTTGCACCAAAGAGGTGATCTCACCATTTGTAACCATACGGGCCTTTTCCTCACTCTCCGCAACCTTAGCCTTAGCAGCGTTATTCGCAGCCATAATTTTACCGCCAGTAAATATTGGCCAACTAACATTTGCCGAAATCATACCGGTTTTATCGCCAAGAAGATCCTGCTCCCATTCAGCCGCTTGCACCTTAGCAAGCCCCTGCTGCGCACCCTGTAGCAACTGCTGATACTCTGTTGTTGCTGTAATGGCAGGATTTATTGCACCAAGCATCTGTATTTGTCCTGCAGATAAAGAATAGAGACCTTCCAATGCTTTTCCAATAGGAGAATGGTCTATTGTTACTGATTGACTGATAATCCCAAAATCAGCACTTAAACCAATCTTAGGCATGTATAAACCATGTGCAGCCTTAAACTCGTACTCCATCTGCTCATTGGCCTGATTTGCCGCAGCTATAGCCGGGTTCTGACCCATCAAAAGATCGAGGCTCTGCTTTAAGTCTAGCCTTAGCGTATCCGAGGCGTTCTGTGCTCCCAAAAAAGGAGAAACCAGCATCAGACCGGAAAACATGAAAAATATAAATCTCACTCTTTTCATACTATATCTTAAGTTATATTACACCATTTATTTTGAAATTCCGGAATAGATAATCTCAATTACAGAGTAAAGCCGCTCCTCAACCGAAAGCGGAAAACCCGAAGCCAATTCATCTGGCATTGTATCGCGGAAGGAGTCGGTGAACAACTTCTCCGAGGCCGCCATAAAAATGTATAGCGCCATGTTCAACGTCCATCCTTCCTTTAACTTGCCCAGATGAACGCCCTCGTTCAAAATCTGCATACCCTGCTTTACAATTATCTCTTTATTAAACTTGGCAATAGTATCGTAAGCTTCGGGCAAATTTCGTTTTAAATCTTGAATTAGCACCTGAACTTTAGACACCCACAAACCAAGCAACGAAAGGCTTGCCTTTATTTTCTCCTCAAATTGCATTTCTGGATTATCCTCAATGGCGGCAAAATCTCGCGCTATTTCCTGCTTACTGGCCTCAATCACCTCAAACAAAAGTTCCTCCTTACTTCCAAAGTGATTGTAGATTGTTTTTTTACTGATGTTTAGTTCAGCAGCAATCTCATCGATACGAATTTTACTGTACCCATGACGCAGAAACATCTCCCTTGAAACCTGTAATAATCTTGTTTTCATTGCAGAAACCTATTTACACTTTTTTAGTGTTTTTAGTTTCCGCAAAAGTATAATATCAATTTAAATGTTGTACCGATAGGCACAAAAAAAAATTTGTTGATATGTTAATTATTGCTAATTGATAAGCAGTGTGGAACAAATAGCAAAAAAGCCAGACATGGTTTTGCTGGCATAATTACAATACAGTTAATTGAATCTTACCCTAATCTGAGAATCGCGTTTCGAATTGTTTTCTCAAAAATTGAATCAAGCAGAATCAATACTAGAACAGATAGTACAACCACCATTACTGATGGGCTAAGTATAAATCTGAAAATTTTGTCGAGGAGCTGCAACGCAGACGACAGTTCTGGGAAAAACATTATTAGGGAGGTAAAAATCCCAACTATTAAGCCTAAAACGCTAATTGTTAAAGGAACCCATCCTGCAATTATTCCCAAATTGCTTTTTTGCGGCAAGGCATCAGTTTGGGTTATTTTACTTTTTACCAATAGTTCCAACTCCGCAGGTACATCAAGCACTCCATAAGAAAGTACTTTTGCGATGTCTTTATTGTTTTCGGTGCTCATAGTAAGTTTTTTACTTCTACATCTAACATATTGGTCAACTTCTCGTGAAGTTTATTTCGCCCTCTAAAAAGCTTAACCTTAACATTCGATTGCGATATCTGCATGATTTGCGCAATCTCATCAACACTCTGCTCCTCAATGTAGTAAAGCAAAAGGATAGTGCTATCGTCGGGGTTAAGTTTCTCCATAGCTTTATTTACATAACGTTTTCTATCCTCAATACTCAACTGCTCAATTGCATTTGCAATGCCTCCAAAGAAAACCTGATCATCAGGAATTTCTTGCAAATCCTCAAACTTCCTCGCGGATCGTTTCTGCATTAAAGCCTGATTTACGGCAATCCTATATATCCATGTAGACAACTTGCTCTCGCCCCGAAAATTTGGCAACCCTTTATATATTCGAATAAAGGTTTCCTGCGCAACCTCAAGGGCATCATCCCTATTACCCATAAAACGAAAAGCAATGGAATACACCAAGCTCTGATACTCCTTAAAAATCGCATCGAACGATGGGTATTCCAAAACCTCCTGTTGATCTTCCTTAGCAATAGAACTACTCGGTTTTGCCATTCTTTTTACCAATGGTAAAATAGTAGATCAATAATCCCAATCCTCCGAAAAGGAATATCGACGAAAACATAACCGCAGGCTCCGAAAGCGCTGTAAAATGAATTAACAATGCACCGATTATTAATCCCAAAGCAACACCAACCAATAAAAAACCCCATTTGGCTACAGCCGTTGGATTCGAACGTTTTTTGTAAATACTTGTAACGTCCATACCCTTTTCAATCATGGCCATACGTTCACGATTCTGTGCCCACAATGCATAAATTAACGCACCACCCGATACAATGATTGCTACAATTGGAATAAAGATAGCTAGAATACTTTCCATAGTTTTAATTTTTAGTTTACAATACTATGATGCAGCAAGTGGAATTTTGGTTACAAAAATTTATTGATCGTGATTTGTTGATTGTTGTTCAAATTGATTTTTAGAACGTTACTACATCACTACTACAACAACCAGCTAAAAAGTGACCGTTTTATCGGCCCAAGCAACAAGGTTTACACAATCTATCATTGTAGAAAGCGGGCAAGATTCTGTACCTTCCAAATTCCTCGATTTAAGGCATGTTCCACAGGCCAAAATTTCGCCCCCAATTTTCACAAATGCTTTCAACTGTTCATCTACATTATACTTGGCATGTATAAGTCCTTCGCACTCTACGGCCTCTCCCATTAGAAAAACCTTAACCTCGTGACCCTGTTTTTTTGCAGTAACTGCAAAACGAAAAGCATTCCAAGCTTTTTCGTACTCTTTAGTTTCAATGATTACTCCTATTTTCATAACCTACATTATTATTAAGGTACAAATTTAGCGAATATATCGATTAAAATAGGAGTTTAATTTTCACCGCAACCCACATAATAACAGTTAAATAGTATCGTTCTACTAAAAACTTTTCATGAAAACGATAATTCTTAAATCAACTCTTCCTGTTTTTATAGGAATTTTTAATGTTCTTTTTTTGCTGGTATTGGTTCATATAGGGGTTTATAAAAATTTCTCATTTACAGCCGATGCATATATGTTAAGATATTTTGTACCAGTATCAGCAACAATTGCTGTAATTATTCAACATTTTATAGTAATACCCATTTGGGAAAAGTTTAATAAGACAAATACTGTGTGGGGATTAACAATAATCCACTTTACCCTTATTGTATGTTTGTTAGGCGGAACGCTGTTTTCAGTAGCATTCTGGGAGCGCGATTTGGGATACGGAGAACTGGTGGCTGTATTTCTAACAGGTTTTATCGCGTTTGTTATTTACTGGTCAAGCAACCTACTTGTACTTAAATACATCGACAGTAGGATTACCCATTAACTTTAAGGGACTCCATAAATATTGTCAACCTAGCCCACGCTACGAGTTTGGCAAAAAGATAAAAAAACATCAATGCTATAATAATGGTAGCGCCAGAGGGCACATTAAGCCGATAGGATAATATAATTCCAAAGGTAATTGAGAGAAAACTAATAATACCCGACAGGGTGATTATCCTATTAAACCGTTTTGTAAACAAATTCGCAATATTAGCGGGAATGGTTAAAAGCGATATCAGCAGAATTATTCCGATAGCCCTTATGGAGAAAACAATGGCCATCGCTACTAAAATCTTAAGCATATAGCTGATAAACTTGGCGGGTACATGTTGCGTTTGGGCATAGTCCTGATCGAAAGAGATAAACAGAATAGGGCTGTAAAAAACTGAAAAGAATAAAGTTACAACAACCGACAAGGCAAGCAACAGCTGAATATCAACCATCGAAATGGTGAGAATATTCCCAAATAGGTACGACATCAAATTAGGTGCATAGCCCGGTGTTAGGAATACAAAGAAAATCCCAATAGCCATACCAATCGACCATAGCATTCCAATGGCAGAATCCTCGCGTAGCACTTTACCTTTAGTTAAAGACTCCAAACCTATAGCCGTAAGTATTGAAAAGATAGATGCTCCCAGTATTGGGTTAATGCCAAAATACCAAGCAATACCAATCCCTCCGAACGATGCATGCGTAATACCGCCACTCAGGAAAACCAACCTTCGAGCAACAATGTACGTTCCTATAAATCCTGCTATTACGGAAATTAATAGCGATGCCCAAAAGGCATTCTGTATAAACTGGTAACTAAAGAAATCTAGCATTGGCTTAGTTAGTTGTTCGTTGATGGTTGTTCAATTTCAAAAATCAAAATTTATAACTCCGCATTCGTTATTCCGCATGATGATCGTGGTTGTGATCCAGCAACACCGTATGCGGCACAGGCCCATGCGCAATAATCTGGATAGGGCAATTGTAGGCCGCCAGTTGCTCCGTGGAAATTTGATTCGATCTATGGTAAAACAACGAACGATTCACACAGGCTATTGTTTTAACATACGATGTAATTGTACCTATATCGTGCGATACCATTACAATTGCCATCCTCTCGTTAAGCTTGCGGAGCAACTCGTACAGCTCACCCTCAAACTTATTATCAACATACGTATTTGGCTCATCGAGAATTAGCAACTTTGGATTCGAGATCAATGCACGGCAAAGCAGTGTCCGTTGAAGCTGTCCGCCCGAAAGTTCTCCAATACTTTTGCTTTTCAGATGCTCAACCCCAGCCATTCGCATATACTCAATGGCACTACGCTTATGCTTCCGCCCATAGCGGCCAAACAGACCCTCGCTGGCCAGCAATCCCGATAGCACAACCTCCATAACAGTAATCGGAAAATTCTTATCGATTTGCCCGGCCTGAGGAAGATAGCCAAAAAACGACCCGCCACCCTTAGTATAATAGTTAACCTCGCCCGCGAAAGGCTTTAGTTGGCCTATCAGTAACTTTAGAAATGTTGTTTTCCCTCCACCATTAGGGCCGATGATACCAATAAAGTCGTTCTCGAAAATATCTAACGATACATTCCTAAGAACAACCTCCTTGCCGTATCCAACGGTAACATTGCTAACCTTTAATATCAACTTTGAATTCTGACTCATCTATTCTCCCGATATTGCTTTGGCGATTTGAACCATACTTTTATCCCATTCTTCGGCCAAAGGATCGACCTTTACAACAGTCCCTCCAATTTCATTGGCAATAGCCTGTGCGTTGTGAACATCGAACTGGCTCTGCGAAAGTACTGATTTAATGCCTTGTTTTTTTGACTCCTTAATAGTATTTATAATTCCACCAGCCGAAGGATTTTTACCTTCCTCCTCAATGCTCATCTGCGTAATTCCATAATCGCGGGCAAAGTAACCTAATGCAGGGTGATATATCAAAAACGCTTTTGCTCCTGTCTTTGTGAGTGTGGACTGAATCTCTGCATTAACGCTATCAATAGTGGCCAGCAATTTTGAGTGATTCGCGGAAAAGAAATCCTTTTGCTCGGGGTAAACCTCAGATAACTTGTTAAGCATTACATTGGCAATATGCTTTGCCTCGTTAACCGACACCCAGATATGAGGATCAATGCCGTGGTTATGGTTCTGATCGGCATGCTCCTCCTCATGATGTGTGCAACTACCCTCCATTAGGTTTGCACCATCGGAAAGGTTGATGTATTTAGCCTTATATCCATCCTTTAGCTTAGGCTCCAAACCCCTCTCGAAATCGAGCAGTCCTATGGCAAAGTATATATCCGCTGTACTAAAATCGACCAGTTGGCTTGGTGTAGGCTCATACATCTCGGGACTGCTGCCCGGAGGCACAAGCACCTTAACCTGAACGGTTGAATCGGCAATTCTCTCCACAAAGTATTTTAGGGGCAGAATACTCACCACCACGGTGGGTTTACTCTTAATCTCGGCATTTCTATTACATCCTCCGGCAAAAAAAAGCCCCACAAGAATAAAAGGAAAAACAAAATATTGTTTTATCATAATCCAGTAAAATTTTCGATGATAAAGTTATATAAATACCATCATAGAGTAACCATTGCGAAGCGATTTTGTTTAGGCTGAAGTGTTACCAAACTATTTTAATTCATAGTTTACTACGGTGCCCTGTGCCGAGCCCACAATTAAACTCATTGCATTACCCTTTGCGGCAATTCTTGAGATGCTAAACGATGTAGAGCCAGCGTAAAGAAAAGAGTTCTCCAGTCTACCTTTACTGTTGATCAGGTAAATCTTATTCGATTTCTCCGAAACCACGCCAATCTTATTATCGCCTCCAAAATCGAAAAACAATATTTCGGGCTTTATATCGTCCTTAACTTTTAGCTGAAAGATCAATTTTTGTGACGAGTCGAATGCGTATACGGTACTGTTATCGGAGAAAATGTAGTCCTTTACTCCATCGCCATTCAAATCCTGATAGATAAATCCATGCCATTTGGAGAACGACTGCAAAGCAATATCCTCAACCGTTCCGTTCAGGTAAATACGATGAACCAAACCAATTGTATCGGTGGTTACAACGAACAGGTTACCATTATCCGATCCTAACGAAAATGTACTGTTAGGAGCCTTGGCGAAGTACTGCTTTAGGTGTACTCGCTCCTCGCCTTTTCGATTAAGCAGGTACGGACGGTTTGCATCGAATACAATTAGGTAATCCAAACCACTCGACCGAACAAAGCCAACCCTATCAGTTACCATGGTCTCGGTTTTGCCAAAACTCCAGCCCTTAACCAGTTTTCCCATAATATCGTAAACGTAAATTTTCCGATCGGAACAGGCCTGAAAGAATCGGTAATCGCGGTTCCCATCGTAATCGATAACCGACACGGGGTTTGTGGCGGTTTTAGCGTAAAGTACTGGAAACCCATCCACATCCTTTCCGTTACGATCAACCACGTACAGTTTAAGCGCTGTATTAAAGGTATACTGCAACTTTTTGTTCCTGAAAATATCAACCTGTACCACATCGCCCATTATGGCTCCATCAACCTTGCGCTTCCAGAGGATACGACCAATGTTGTTGATGAGGTAAATATTGTTGTCGGAATCCTGAATAAGAATCTCTTTCTCCCTATTGGTGTGATTTAAAACAACAAACGGCTTGGTAATTGGCGCGGCATCCAGCTTGGTTTCCCATACATTGGATTTTGTGATGCTAGCAACCTCCTGTCCCGATGTCACCGTTAGCGTATTAAAGATTAAACTATTTCCTCCAATTAACTCATAGCTGATGCCCTGTAAACCCAGCAATGGTTGACGTAAAGGTTTATCAGCAGATAAAAACTCCTTCGCAAGTTTATCAATCAAACTTGGGTTTATATAGATAAGGTAATTGGCCTTATTGGGTATTTGCTGGCTAAACTGCTTGAACGAATCGCTATTCTTTAAAACATTATTATGAATGTTGGCATTTATATACCGCTCCAACGATTCGGGCGATGCTCCCCAGATAATCCAGTTATCGACAAAGCAGTAGTACTCATCCGATACCGTTGAAAACAGGCTTCCCAGCAAAAGACTATGCAAGCCTTTTATTGGGTAATGGTAAACCGTAACCGATTTTTGATTATCAATTTTTATAGCGATTTGGCTATTTATACCCTCTTGGTTCTTCTGTTTCTGATATTTTGAAGCAATATCCTGCAGATGTTGGCGTGTGCTACTTGCGCTTTTGGTTCTGGCAACAATATACCAATCGCTTGGCCTATTGCTGCTCGAAGGAAAAAACGCAATTCCCACCTCTTCATCAATAATCGATTTAAAGTAGTCCTGCACCTGCATACCCAGCACATTCATACAATTGCTAAGGTTCTGCGTGTAATCGAAAATTACATTTTTTCTATCGAGATATGAGCGGTAACCCTCTAAATACTCATCCAAATCCGATATACCAAGCCATACCAGTAAACCTGTTTCAACCGGTAGAGTCGATGGCATTTTGATATCTACTGGTTTTTGGCTCGACAGAATTCTGAGGAATGAGTTAGTTGAGTCCGAAACGGTTGACAACCCCGACATAATCAAACTATTACCCGATAGATTTAAATCCAACTCAATCCATTGGGCAATATCGCTCAACGTGCTTGCACCATTCTGGTATGTTTTGCTCAGCGAGGATTTAAGTATCTGCGGAAGAAACTTTAGGTTGATGTAAATATTTGCATCGACCTTTGAACCTGATGTTTTGTCTATAGCCACAAACTGCGGATTTTTTTGGAGCGAAACATCGCCATCGAGCTGCGCAATAGATTCCTCTAGCAGGACCAAAGAATTACCAACCAGCAAAATACCATTATGGCATGCCACCGAAATGCTTGCAAATTCCGAATTTTCCTGCTTAAATGTTATTATTGATGTTCGATTATAGAACTTCTCCTCGTCGCAGTACAGCCCAATAGCTTGGAGTTTTGATAACGAATACAGATCAGAAGGATTAACACCTTCGGGCAACTTTATCGAGAACAGGTAGGCCGATCCACCATTTTCTAACGCACAAAGCGATGCACAAAGCGGATTGTTGCTTAGTAAACTTCTAACCGATGAGTTGGAATTTCGCAGGCTATCAATAAAATTTATAGCATCGGAAATACTTGAAGCACCCCTTACACTCAAGGAGGATTCCCAAACTTTGTTCTGATTAAGCGACTCCTTTAACCGAACAAAATCGTCAACCTTTACAATAACAGAAGCATTAATTGGTATCGCCTGAATGGCATCGGAGGTTTTTCCGTTCCTTGGGTTTAACCATAGGTATGCACCCACAGCAAGCGTAGCAATAAGTATAAATGAGACAACTATCAGAACTACATATTTCTTCATAAAGCAGAGCTATTTCCTTTGGTGGATAAAGTTAACGTTTATGAAGTAAACTGAAAAGTTTTATGGCGATTTGCCTGCTAACTTAAATCCGAGAATCGCGTAATCAAAACAAACATTACGGTTACCATCAACGGACAACAGTCAACCAACAAATCACCAAACCATCTTCATTACAAAAAAGGCTCCCAATTCTTGGCTAATCCACCAATTCCTGTTTCACGGTAAGCTACCTGAATATCACGACCCGTTTCGGCCATGGTTTCCACCGCCTGATCGAACGAAACTTTATGCCCTCCATCGGACGATAATGCGTAAACTCCGCAGGAATATGCCTTAGATGCGGCAATTGCATTACGCTCGATACAAGGAATTTGTACGTAACCTAAAACGGGATCGCAGGTTAAACCGAGATTGTGCTCCATGCCCATCTCGGCGGCATACTCAATTTGAGTTGGAGACCCCCCAAGAATTTGTGCCATTGCGGCAGCAGCCATTGCACATGCTGTTCCAATTTCTCCTTGGCAACCAACCTCGGCTCCGGAAATAGATGCATTATGTTTAACTAAGTTGCCAATAAGCCCAGCAGTTGCTAGCGCCCTCAGAATTTTTGGCTCGGTTAAATGTTCCTCGCTGTTTAGATAAAAAAGCACAGCAGGAAGAACTCCCGACGATCCACAGGTTGGCGCGGTAACAATTCGTCCACCCGAAGCATTCTCCTCCGCCACGGCAAGCGCAAAGGCAAATAGCAGACCAACATTCTTCATGGTGCCATGGCTATTCAACGCCTTGGTGTACTGCGACGACGCCCTGCGTGCTAGCTTTATTGGACCGGGAAGAACGCCTTCGTTATCGATTCCACGCTTAACAGTATCCTTCATTGTATACCAAATCTCATGAAGGAATTCCCAGATTTCTTTCCCTTCGTTATCCTCTACAAACTCCCACAATGCCTTTCCCTCCTTCTTGCACCAAGCAAGAATATCTGTCATTGTTTCCAGTTCGTAAACCTGATGGCTATTTAAAATCCCACTTTTATCCTTCAAATCACCACCACCAATGCTGTATACTTCCCACGAATCAATCACATCGTTGGACTCGTTAAGCGCTTCAAAAATTAGTCCGTTGGGATGAAGCGGTAGACTCTCCTCTGGCTTCCATACAATATCTACCGATTTGGGCAAAAAACTTTTCCGGATAGCACTATCGGTATGGTGCCCTTTCCCGGTTAGTGCCAAACTTCCATAGAGCAACACCCTGAAATTTTGGATATCGGGATGTTTGGCCAAAAATATCTCTGCTGCTCTAACTGGCCCAATGGTGTGACTACTCGATGGACCATAACCCTCCTTGTATATCTCCTTAATCGAAAGCATTTGGTGTAATTTTATGACTGCAAAACTGCAAGATTTTTACCGAATTATCAAATGCTACAAATTGCAACGATAAGTTATACGCGTAATGTTTTTTCTTATAAAGAAAAATACATCTATCTTAGTATTAAAATTCAACGATACACCCCCACAATGAACAAACGCATTTTCATACTAGTTCTTCTTGATTTACTACTAATTGTACTTTCGTTTTACATCTCAACGCTCTTTAAGGGCGTTAGTTTTGTCTCGTATTTTTGGAACTACTTTTATGGAATTTTAACTTTTACAGGAATTTGGATTTTAACATCGCTGCTTTACCGCAAGTATGTTTTTACCGAATATTCACCAACAAAAATATCGGTGAACATCGTAAAATCGAATCTTATTGCACTGGCTGTAGTCACAAGTATCATTTTTATTACCCGAACCGTTTACTATTCCCGATTTGTTGTTTTCAGCACAATAGGATTCATTTCGGCATTTGAGCTGTTTATCTTTAATCTTTGGGTGATACTAAAACGCACGCAGGTTATTCCGGAAGATCTACTCGGGAAAATTGAGCGTAGCGTACGCAGAGATCCCAAAACGGTTAATATAAATCAAGATGTTGACCCGAAAAGAATTCATTCCATACAGAAGGCAATTCTCTCCGAATTCGATAAGGAAGTACTAAACTACCTCGAGGCAAATTCTTCGCTATTCTCGGATAAAACACTGATTGTTGCAACCACTACATCCTTCAACATCCTTAATCAACCCGACGGATACTTCGATACCATTATTAACCTAAAACGTATAAACGATATCCGAAGGATTAACAAGTTTTTCGAAGCAATCAACCAGAAACTCCCCAAGGGTGGTACATTTATTTGCCTCGCCGAAACCCAGGAACAGCGAAAGAAACGTATTTTTAAAAAATTTCCGCCGGTACTGAATGGTATCTACTACTTTTTTGACTACATAATTAAACGCGTTTTCCCAAAGTTTTCGCTAACCATGGGAATATACTTCTTCCTAACCCGTGGCGAAAACAGAGTACTAAGTCGTGCAGAACTACTTGGTAGGCTTTACTCCTGCGGCTTTGATGTTATGAACGAAGTAGAGATAAACAAGCATTACTATGTTGTAGCAAAAAAGATAAAACGTCCGTACTTTGATTTAGAACCCACATACGGCCCACTAATTAAACTGCAAAGAATTGGTAAGGGCGGAAAAATTATAAGGGTGTATAAATTCCGAACAATGCACCCTTACTCGGAATACTTGCAGGAGTATATCTACAACAAGCATAGTTTACAGGAGGGAGGCAAATTCCGGAACGATTTCAGGGTATCTACAGCCGGTAAATTCATGCGGAAATTTTGGATTGATGAACTGCCAATGATAATAAACCTTCTCCGTGGCGATTTAAAAATTGTGGGCGTTCGTCCCTTAAGCCGACATTATTTTGGCTTGTACTCCAAGGAACTTCAAGAACGCAGAGTAAAGTACAAACCTGGGCTTATTCCTCCTTTTTACGTAGATAAGCCAAATACCATTGATGAAATTATGGCCTCGGAAATGAAATACTTCGACGCCTACGACAAGCATCCTCTCCTAACCGATATACGTTACTTCTTTTTAGCCGTATATAACATTGTATTCCGGAAATACAGGAGCAAGTAACTCTCTAATAGTAACAAACGTAATCCTACTTCAGATTCATTTAAAATATAACTAACAACACACAATGTTCTTATGAAAAAATTTTATGCATTATTACTTACGCTCTCTTTTGTTTCATTACAAATCTATTCACAAAAACTAGTTAATCTTAACCCCGATCCCAATGGAGAACCTTGGTATGTTGGGGGGCTAAGAAAACTTACCAAGGTTGATTCTTTCAACATTGAGCATACTCCAAAGCTGACATTGCAGAGCATAAGAACAAAAGGGGAATTACCCAGTTTTGTGGACAATTCACTCAACAAATATTTCCGTCCAATATTTAATCAGGAAGGAGGCAGCTGTGGGCAGGCAAGTGGTGTTGCATACAACTTTACCTATGCTATTGACTATGCACGCGACTTAGCAGCAAACACGGTTCAAACGCAGTACCCCTCGCACTACACATGGAATTTTCTGAATGATGGTGTTGGCAACGGTTCCTTTTACTTTGACGGTTGGGAGATAATTAGGGCCAACGGATGCCCGAATATTGAAACATACGGAGGAACACCCTGGGAAGGTGGTGATACCCGCTGGATGAGTGGTTACAATAGTTATGTATCTGGAATGCAAAATAGAACATTGGATGTTTTTACAATAGATGTCTCCACCCTTGAAGGTTTACAAGTATTAAAATCGTGGATGAATGATCAGCTGGATGGTTCAGCTGTTGGTGGATTAGCAAATTTTGCAGCTGGTGTTTCAGGGACTTTCACTATGATGTATTTACCCACAGGAACTCCCGAAGCATACAAAAGTGTAATTACTCGCTGGGACTCAGATGTAAATCATGCCATGACCTTTGTAGGCTATAACGATAGCATCCGCTACGATTTCAACAACGACGGAAAATACACCAATAATATTGATATCAATAACGACAATATTGTTGATATGCGTGATTGGGAAATTGGCGGATTAATCATGGCAAATAGCTGGGGAACTGGCTGGGGCGATGATGGAAAGGCTTATGTAATGTACCGTTTACTGGCAGAACCATCTACTAATGGAGGAATTCTTAATGGACTAGTTCATGTTATCAGGGCAAAGGCACAATACAACCCGCTTGTTACGCTTAAAGCTACCATCAAACACACATCAAGAAATAAACTTAGAATAACCGCGGGTGTTTCATCTAACCCCAATGCAGCAATCCCGGACTATACGCTAAGTCTTCCCTTGTTCAACTATCAGGGTGGTAATTACTATATGCAAGGAACCACTACTGAAAATGCCAAAACAATAGAAATAGGAATAGATATTACGCCTTTATTGAGTGAGATTGAAAGCGATCAAGATGCTCGATTTTTTCTTGCGGTAAACGAAAATGACCCTAGCAATACCGCTTCGGGAGAAGTTGTTTCATTTTCGGTGTTCGACTCGGCAAATGGCAATACCGAAACAGTATGTTCATCAGCAAACGTTGAAATAGCAAACAACTCAACAACCTATCTGCATCTAAATAAAAGTATAAGTTTCGACAAAGTAAGTATTCCCCAGCAAACACCATCTACCATAACGGCTGGTTTCCCCTTTGAATATACCCTTACTGCAAACGGAGGAACTGCTCCATATAAATGGACTTGGTTGATTAATTATGATCAAAATGAATCAGCACAACCTGTTACTACATACAATACAAAAAAATTAGAACCCTCCAGCGATGATGATGGTTTTGCCGAACTCAATCTGCCATTCCAATTCCCTTTTTATGGCGAGTTGTACAGTAAGGTTTTGATAAGCACCGATGGGTCTATACTTTTTAGCAATAATTTTGAATATGTTAGAAACGAGGCCAACCTGATTGACTCCAAGGCCATTACTGTGTATGGCACCGACTTAATGCTTTACGAATCTGATAATGATGGAATTTGGTATCACTCCACTCGTGACAGCTTAACAGTGCATTGGAAAACCTCAAAATACAACAACCCTTCATTCAATGCCGATTTCTATGCTACAATTTTCCCGTCCGGAAAAATAAAACTGCTATATGGACCAAATATTACTCCATCGAACGATTGGGTTGCAGGAATTTCCAACGGCGATAAGGATAATTACCTTAAAGCAACAGTTGCAGGTATGCAAACCATTTCAGGAAATACTTGTATTACATTAAACACTACAGAAACCCCAGAAGGATTCAAACTATCCGAAGATGGAAAAATATCTTTTACAACTAAAACAGGAGATGGCCATTGGGATATCAAGGTAAAAGCCACTGATCAAAAAAACATTTATAGCACGCAAACCATTTCGCTCCAATCCGAGCCATCGATTGAGGTTAATCCAACCCAGTTACTATTCCAAAATCCTATGGAAGCCGATCCGTTTACAGTTGGAAAAACCATTACCATTCATAACTCGTGCTTGCAAAATGTGCAAATTGATTCTGTAAAAACAAATGGAAATTACTGGTATATCGATAATACAACTACGAAACAGTTAACACTAAACCCCAACGATGATGTTTTGTTGATCGTTAAGTTGAAGTCAAGTTCTACAAAAAGTTCAAACTTGATATCGGATTCTATCAAGATTTACACCCCTTATACAACGTACTCTATTCCTATTCTTGTTGATCCGGAAGTTTTAACAAACACCACTTATGCTGTAAATTTTACAGTAATGCATAATGAAACAATGGTAGAGAACGCAACGATTGAAATAAATGGAGTGGTAAACCCACTTATTACTGATTCCAATGGTACAACATCTATTTCTCTCCCCAACGGTAACTATAGCTACACCATAACCGTTCCCAATAAATACCAAGATACAGATAGTTTTACGGTTAACGAAGAACCTTTATCCTTAACCATACACATTATACCATCGGGAATAGATGGCGATTTAGACCAATTGGTTGGGGTATATCCAAATCCTTTTAAGGATGAACTGAAAATCAGAGGGTTTAATCAAACCGTAAAAGTTCGCTTGCTTGATATACTTGGGAAATGCATAAGAACTCAACTGGTAGATTGTGAAAATCAATCAATAAAAACAGAGTATCTTAAGGCAGGAGTATATATAGTTATCGTTGATGACGAAAAAGGTAATATAAAATCTTTTAAGCTTGTCAAGATATAACCTTTCTTCATACAAAAAGGAGTTCTTCTACATATCATGGAGGAATTCCTTTTTGTATTATAACTACTCACCACCTCCGTTGATTGCCAAGAATCAACTTGCTCATTTATTAAATTAAAAGCCTAACTTTACGAGCTCAACTAAGTAATGTATTGTGTGATGAATTTTAAACTTGTATTCAACGTTAGATCTATTGTTCTACTGCTACTCCTGAGTGGTTGTACCGCAAGCAAGCAAGCCAAGCAACTCCATAACGATGCAAATTCAGCACTTGCTAACGGCGACTATGAAAAGGCTCTGGCCTCCTACGAAAGCATAATTACCAACAACAAAGCGAATAACAAGGAAACTCCTGGATCGATATATAATAGCGCGGGTATTGCGGCTTGGAATTTACAGCAGGCTGATAAAAGTATTGACTATTTAGAAACGGCGAAGAAACTATCGGCATCAACCGACGAAACCTTTTCAACTATTGCAAAAGCATACAAAAAGATTGATAACCTGTCAAGAGAAATATCTAACCTTGAGGAGTATGTTCAACGCTATCCTCAAGGAAAGGAAATAAATCCCGTTCGTAGCCAACTATTCGACGCCTACGTGAGAAGTGAGAATTGGGAATCGGGCGAACAGCTGTGGCCACAACTCGACTCTACATCACACAATAACATTCAGTATTTAACCGGTTATCTTCGCATTAAACGTAAACTTGAAAAAACTGATGATGGTGATGCACTTGCAAAACAACTGCTAAAAATGGATAAAAATAACATAGAGGCTTTGGAAACTATGGCTGAAAAGCATTACAACCTAGCCGATGATATCTATGTTAAGGAAATGAAGGCTTACGAGAAAAACAAAACCATGAAGCAGTATAATCAGCTTACCGAGGCGCTAAAAAAGGTGAATCAGGACTATAAAACTGCGCGCGATTACTTTGAACGGCTCTACAAGCTGAACCCCGATCCAAAATATGCAAACTTCCTTGGAAATATTTATACTAGATTCGAAAACAAGGAAAAGGCAAGCTACTACTACCGCTTGGCTAAAAAGAAAAAATAACAAAGCTGACACACTATCATGCCCTCGATCTTTACTCGAGGGTGTTTTATTTTTTTAACTATCGAATTTTATCGGTTCAACTCTTTTATACAGAGCATCATCTCCAATAAAAAGTCATCCGAAAAAAATATTTGGTATTCAGAACAATATTGCAAATCCTGATATACCTTTGCCGCGTTTTTTTCTGAATATTCATAATATATTTTGCATTACAAACTGTATTTTAAACACTTCCGTTGATTTATATGTCGAGTAAGAGTAGCATTAAAAAGGTTAGCATTGCAGGACTGTTGATAACCCTAGGAATTGTATTTGGCGATATTGGAACTTCGCCCTTGTACGTGATGAAAGCCATAATATCCGACGGAATTACAAGTCCAGACTTTGTTATTGGAGCAATATCGTGCATAATCTGGACACTAACCCTACAAACCACAATTAAGTACGTTTTCATAACCCTGCGTGCCGACAATAAGGGCGAGGGTGGAATTCTAGCCCTATTTGCACTTCTCCGAAAAAAGAAAACCACTCTATATATAATTGCCTTAATTGGGGCTAGCGCACTTTTAGCCGATGGAGTAATTACCCCATCTATCACGGTAACATCGGCTGTTGAGGGTCTTAACGTAATATACCCTCACATATCAATTATACCAATTGTACTAATCATTCTCCTTATAATATTCTCCTTACAGCAATTCGGAACAAGTTTTATTGGTAAATCCTTTGGGCCAATAATGTTTGCATGGTTTTCGGTTCTGGGGATTCTTGGAATAAGCCAGTTTGTTAATCATCCCGAGGTTCTAAAAGCATTCAACCCGATTTACGCCATAAAAGTACTGTCGGAAAATCCGAAAGGAATATTAATTCTTGGTGCAGTTTTTCTTTGCACAACTGGAGCCGAAGCCCTTTACTCCGACCTAGGACATTGTGGGCTAAAAAATATTCGAATTAGCTGGTTATTCGTAAAAATCACGCTAATCCTAAACTACCTTGGACAAGGGGCTTGGATTATAGCACAAAAAACCAACGACTTGCCAAACCCATTCTATGCAATAATGCCCACCTGGTTCATAATTCCAGGGGTAGTTTTAGCCACTACAGCGGCAGTAATTGCGAGCCAAGCATTAATATCGGGCTCATACACCATAATAAGCGAGGCTATTACACTAAACTTTTGGCCCAAGGTGATGATAAAATACCCTACTAAAATTAAAGGTCAACTATACATTCCCAGCGTAAACTGGCTTTTATTCTTTGCCTGTTCCTTGGTTGTTGTGCTTTTTCAAAGTTCCAGTAACATGGAAGCAGCCTACGGTTTATCTATATCTATTACCATGTTAATGACAACCCTTTTGTTATTCTACTATCTGGATAAAAAACATTACAGCTGGTACATTAAATGGGGTTTTCTTTCAGCCTACCTTATTATTGAACTAACATTCCTGGTTGCTAACTTACACAAGTTCCCCTACGGAGGTTGGTTAACCATACTCCTCGCCGGCATTATATTTTTTATGATGTTTATATGGAATAGAGGGCGCGAAACTAAAAAGCGCTTCACCGAGTTTCTTCCAATTTCGAGCTACGGAGAGGTGTTGAAAGATCTGAGGAATGATATTGAGATTCCAAAGTTTGCCTCCAACCTTGTTTATATAACCAGAGCCGATAAATGCTCTGATGTTGAATCGAAAATAATCTACTCCATACTCAGCAAACAACCCAAAAGAGCCGATAGATACTGGTTTATACGCATAAACATTACCGATGAACCATTCACAAAACACTACAAGGTTAACACAATAATTCCAGACATTCTCTATAGAGTCGACTTCTATCTTGGCTTCAAGGTTGATGCAAGAATAAATCGCTACTTTAACCATGTAATATCCGAGATGGTTCAAAAAGGTGAAATTGATATTGTAAGTAACTACCAATCGCTCAAAAAGCATCAAATACCGGGTGACTTTAAATTCATAATTATTGATAGAATTCCCACGGTGGATATTCAATTCTCAAATTTTGAACGCTTTGTCATGAATTTCTACGAAGTTATCAAAAACTTTAGCATTACCAGCGTAAAAGCCTATGGACTCGATACCAGCAACGTAACCATAGAGAAAGTTCCTCTTGGGGTTATTAAGCTGAACGAGCCTGATTTTATTAGAATTAACTAGTCCCTTCTGTTAAAAATTAAATATTCGCTTGTTTATTTTGGGCATATGCTTATTTTTGTCATCACAATATTAAGCATATGCCCAGAAAGAAGTGTTTACGAAAAACCTGTATAAGCCCAGAAGCGCTCTACTACAAGCCAACAGGCATTCCGTTAAGGCTCCTCGATGAAGTTGTTATAGAAATTGATGAGCTAGAAGCAATTCGCTTGGCCGATGCTGAAGGATTGTACCACGAGGATGCAGCCAAGCATATGGGTATATCGCGTCAAACATTTGGACGGATAGTTGAGTCTGCGAGAGGTAAAATTGCCAGTGCTCTTATAAATGGCAAGGCTATCAAAATAAATTCACTGAGCAATCCATTCACTGAGGAAAACACATAATATCACTTAAACATAAGGAGGATTTAATATGAAAATAGCAGTTCCAACACGAGGCAACTATGTGGATGAACATTTTGGCCATTGCGAGTACTATACCGTTTTCAGCATCGAAGATGGTAAAATCCAAAACAAGGAGATCCTAGACTCACCTCAGGGTTGCGGATGCAAATCAAACATTGCATCAATCCTAAAAGAAATGAATGTCACCACAATGTTAGCCGGGAACATGGGCGCAGGCGCACAGAATGTGCTAGGCATGCACGGTATAAACGTAATTCGTGGCTGCTCTGGCAATGTTGACGAAGTTGTAAACCATTACTTAACCGGTAATATTTCCGACTCTGGGGTATCGTGCTCTCACCACGACCATCACCACGGTTCTGACGGTCATGTATGCAACCATTAAAAAAGAATGTCATTTCGAACGAAGTGAGAAATCTATACAATAGATTCTTCGCTTCGCTCAAAATGACAACTAAGCAACAAAAATCTAAGTAAAAATAATCTGGGTTCCCTCACCAGCAGCCAACTCGTAGAACTGGCCAATGGTGATTATATCCTTTACGTGTTCGCTGAAATCTTCCTTCTTCAACCCGAACATTTCAACCGCTAGTTTGCAGGCATATATTTCGCCACCGCCTGCAGTTATAAGTTCTAGAAATTCATCAACCGGAGGAATATCTAGTTTCTCCATTTGACTTTTCATCATAGCAGAAACACCAGCCTCTACCCCAGGTATCATACCCAAAATTGTTGGGAAAGGAAGCCCCCCGGGCATTCTTAAGCCAGGATTTCCAACTGTTCCGGTATGTAATTTCTTCATCTGTTTCTTGGTAATTGCATCAAGGCCAAAGAAAGTAAAGAATACCTTTGCCTCAATTCCTTCCATAACGGCACCATTAGCCATTACAAGCGCAGCATAAACATCCTCGATGCTTGCCTTTGCGCATATTATCATTACCTTCTTTATGGGATGATCAATTGTATTTGCCATAATTATTGCTTTACAAATTATTATCCAATGTGATATCTTATCTCTTGTGTCTTATACTAAACACAACTCGTTGGTTTTGCCACACCGGCAATTCTGCTCGCTTTTTTAAGAGGAGCGCCAGGGAACAATTCGTAAAATCCTTTTGTATCTATAACTCCAGATTTTCCGATGGTACGAATAGTTAAAGCCTCACCCTTAAGTACTTTTTCTCGAATGTAATCAATTACAGCATAGTGCTTGTCGGTAATTTCGATACCTTCCTCTTTAGCAATTTCTGCTGCAATTTCCTTAGTCCATTGACTAGCATCGGTTAAATAACCATCCTCGGTTACATTTACCGATTTTCCTGCATAAACTTTTTCTGCCATAACCTATAGTTTTATTAATTAGTTTATTGATTATATGGAACATTTGGATTAATCTGCCTTTTTTCCGCTCATACTCATTGCTGAGCTAACCGGCAAATGCTTCCCTTTGATTAGAATATACCAGTAAATATATTTAAATGCCAACTTCCCAAAATGATTTAAGCGTGTATTCTTTAAAAGTTTCATTGGCCCCACAACGGGAACTGGATACGAGCCGGGTAGAGGCTCCGTGTCATAATTAAAATCAATTAACGATCCCTTACCAAAGCCCGTTTCAATAAAGCAATTTGAGTGCCCATCAAATTTAGCTTCCAATGGCTTACCATTAATTGCCGATAGAATATTTTCATATACAACGTCAGCTGCAAAATGGACTACAGAACCCGCTTTTGAGGTGGGAATATTGCTGGCATCGCCTAGCACAAATATATTATCCCATTTCTCAGAACGTAGCGTAAATTTGTCAGTAGGGATGAAATTCAAATCGTCCCCCATTCCACTTCGGGCAACATAATCTGCACCCATGTTTACAGGAATTGAAGCAAGAACGTCAAAAGAAATTTCTCTACCATCGTAGGAAATCAACTTTTTATTCTCATCGTCAACGCGCTCTAAGTAGAAATCAGGTACAATTTCGATATTTTTCTGTTTTAATAGTTCGCCTAACATGGCCGTTGCCTTGGGCTTGGTAAATGCTCCAGATAGTGGAGTTGTGTAAAAAATGTTAACCTTATCGCGAATTCCCTTCTTTGTAAAGTACGCATCGGCCAAAAAAGCAAACTCCAATGGAGCAACCGGGCACTTTAAGGGTAGTTCGGCTATATTTATCACCAAGTTTCCACCTGTCCAATTCTTTAGATAGTCGTGAAATGCAACAGCCCCTTCGTAAGTATAAAAGTCAAAAATACTTTTATGCCATTCTCTGCCCTGTAATCCAGGGGTTTCAGATGGTTTAATATCTGTTCCAGTTGCAATAATTAAGTAGTCATACTCTAGTGTTTTTCCATTACTTAAGAAGACTTTTTTTAAGTCTGGCTCTACTCTATCAATTTCTGCAAGTATAAAATCTACACCCTTTGGTATAAATTTCTTCTTTAGCTTGCTAACTGTATTCTTCTTATAGATTCCAAAAGGGATAAATAAGAAGCCTGGCTGGTAGTAATGGGTTGGCTCTTTATCCACAACGGTTATATTCCAAGCATTGAGGTTAAGGGCTTTTTTTAATTTATTGGCCATTATTGAACCGCCCGTTCCTGCACCAAGAATTACAATCTTTTTCATTATTTTTGATTTTTAGATTACTCGTTATTTTCTTTTAACATATATCTGTTTTATAATTAATTATTATAGCTTTACAGGTATTGTTAAAAATCAAGTTTGATAAATATCAAAATATATAGATACGATGAGAGATGTTTGCCCCAGCTCAAAATGTACTGATTGTGGTTTTCGCTCTACAGTTTTTGAATCACTCAGCGATAATCAACTTGATATGCTTACCGAAGGAAAAACTTTCAATGTTGCTAAAAAGGGGACAGTAATTGCAAAGCAAGATGAAGTTATTGAAAATTTTATTTTTCTGAGGGTTGGCCTCGCTAAGTTAACAAGAACCACCGCTGATGGCCGCGAACAAATTGTGGGAATTGCAACTCCCAAAGATTTTGTTGGACTTCTGAGCGCTTTCTCTTCTAAAACCTACCAATATTCAATTATAGCAATTGAAGACTCCGAGTTCTGTAGCGTTAACTACAATACTATAATAGACCTAATAAGCAATAATGGAATTTTCGCCAAAAGTTTGCTCGAAAAAATATGTAGCGTTTCCGACACGCTGATCAATACTCGCCTCGATTTAGATTTGAGACAACTAAGAGGCAGGGTTGCTTTTATAATTTGCTACTTTGCTAACGAGGTTTACAATTCGACAAAATTCAATCTCCCAATTTCGCGCAAAGAAATAGCTGAACTTATAGATATGCGGGTTGAGAATGTGGTTAGAATCCTTTCCGAACTTCGCCGCGATAACATTATCAAAATTGAGGGAACAACAATAGAAATAATAGACCAGGCAAAACTAAAATGGATAAAGGTTCACGGATAATCTAGAGTATACCCTTAATTTTCTTAGTTAATTCGGACGAGAATACAAAATCATTTAACTCCTTATTATCGCTATCCAGAACATCTACACTAGTTCCTTCCCACCATTTTTGCCCCTCATGTATGAAAATAACTTTATCGCCCATGCTCATCACCGAGTTCATGTCGTGAGTGTTAACAATAGTCGTTATGTTATACTCCTGGGTTATCTCCTTTATTAGTTGATCAATTACTATGGATGTTCTAGGATCAAGGCCGGAGTTTGGCTCATCGCAAAACAGGAACTCTGGATTTAATGCAATTGCCCGGGCAATTGCCACTCTTTTCTTCATTCCACCGCTAATCTCTGCTGGATATAAATTGTTGGAATTTATGATATTGACTCTCTGAAGGCAAAAATTTACCCTGTCCAATTTCTCCTCTTTACTCTGTTCGGTAAACATATCCAAGGGAAACATCACATTTTCCTCAACCGTGGAAGAATCAAATAGAGCCGCACCCTGGAAAAGCATTCCCATCTTTTTTCGGATCTCCTTTTTCCCGCTGAAATTCAACTTGCTAAAAAGTATGTCGTTGAAGTATATCTCACCCTCATCAACATCGTGCAAACCAACAATGCTTTTAAGCAAAACAGTTTTCCCCGATCCGCTTTGGCCTATAATAAGATTCGTTTTTCCCTTCTCAAAAACTGCACTGATATCGCTTAAAACAGTTCGTCCCTCGAACGATTTGCTAACATGATTTAGGGTAATCATGATAATAACAATTGTGTTAAAATTAAATTGAAAAGAAGAATAAATACGCTACTAACAACCACGGCCTTTGTGCTCGCACGGCCAACCTCCAAAGAACCACCCTGAACGTTATAACCATAAAAAGCAGATATGGTTGTGATAAGAAAAGCGAAAACCACGGTCTTTATTAATGAATAGGTAATGTAAAAAGGAACAAACCCATATCTAATTCCTTCGATGTACGACTGCGATGAAATTACACCAGCACTAATACCCGCAGCCCAACCTCCAATAATCCCAACATTTATGCTCAACATCGTTAAAAACGGGTTAAAAAGCATAGTTGCAAAAACCTTTGGTAAAATTAAATAGCTGGCGGAGTTTACACCCATGATTTCTAAAGCATCAATCTGTTCGGTAACCCTCATCGTTCCAAGCTCGGAGGCTATATTCGAGCCGACCTTACCTGCTAAAATTAAGGCAATAATAGTTGAAGAGAATTCTAGCAGGATGCTATCTCTGGTTCCTAGTCCGATTAAGTAATCGGGTAAAAAAGGATTTTCAGTGTTATATGCAGTTTGGAGCGTAATTACTGCCCCCATAAAAAATGATATAATGGCAACAATCCCAATTGATTTAATACCCAACTTATCTATCTCCTTAACAGTTTGGATATAGTATACCTTTCCTTTCTCAGGCTTAGAGAAAACCTTTTTAAGGAGTAATATATATTCGCCAAATGAATGAAAAACTCTCATACTAAAACCAAAGTTACTTCATATTTTTATCATCACAAATTTACTCTATTTGCCATGTATTAAACTACATTAAAGATTTTTTATGAGAAATATCTGAGCAATGTAGGTTGCTTTTCGCTTTAGAATATTTTAACTACGTTTGTATTCCCAAAAAAAATGAAAATGGTTGAAAAAAATAATCTCTACTGCATTGTTATGGCAGGAGGCATTGGAAGTAGATTCTGGCCACTGAGCCGAGCATCGCGCCCAAAACAGTTTATTGATATACTTGGTACCGGCAAATCTCTTCTTCAACAAACATTTGATAGAATGTCTAAGATTTGCCCTCCTGAGAATATATTCGTTGTAACAAGCACAATATACCGAAATCTAGTTCTTGAGCAACTTCCTCAGATTAATCCAGAACAGGTTCTGCTAGAACCCATGCGACGCAACACAGCCCCCTGCATAGCATATGCTACATATAAAATTCATCAGAAAAATCCTAATGCAATTGCAATTGTTGCGCCAAGTGATCACTTAATACTTAATGAAGATAAATTCATTGAAACGATTAATGAGGCCACAAAATTTGCAAGTGCAAATAACGCTTTACTAACTTTGGGAATAAAACCTAGTCGTCCAGAAACAGGTTACGGCTATATTCAAATAGATAAACCAGTTAAAGAATATTCAACCCTACATAAGGTTAAAACCTTTACTGAAAAACCAAATTTAGAGCTGGCAAAGGTATTCATGGAAAGTGGTGAGTTTTTCTGGAACTCTGGCCTATTTGTATGGAACTTACAGTCAATAGAAAACGCTTTTGAAAGTTACCTACCCGAAGTTAACTCCATATTCAAAGACGCTACATCTAGTTTTGGCACAAAAGAAGAAACTTCTACTGTAGAAAAAACATACTCCGAATGCCGAAATATATCAATTGATTACGGTATAATGGAAAAAGCAGATAATGTGTATGTGGTTTGTTCAGAGTTTGGATGGTCCGATTTGGGCACATGGGGTTCCCTTTATACCCACGTCCCTCACAACAGCAATGGTAATGCAGGTTTATCAAAGAACATTAAATTCTATCAAACCGAAAACACTATTGTAAGCGCTAAAAATGACAAACTTGTTGTTGTTCATGGATTAAATGATTACATAGTTGTAGACACCGACGATGTTCTACTGATCTGCAAAATGCAAGACGAGCAGCAAATAAAGAATTTTGTCAATGAAATTCAATTAGAGCAAGGAGAAAGGTTTTCATAATTTGTTTCGTTAAATAAAAAAGGCTGCTTTTGGCAGCCTTTTATTATTAAATATTCTAGTATTCCCAAAGGTCGTGCTCCAAGTTGAATATTTCATTCTTAATCCTATCGGATTCCTGCATGGTATTTATTCCTCCAAAAGTATACTCGCTAATTCTTCTGTTATCATAAACGTTAGATTCCTTAATTATATAGGAAGAAAACCTACGTTTAAAGAAAATATCATCAAAAGATATTCTTTGAGCATCGTTGAAAGAGTTGAAAACATCGGTATTAGCCAATACACTTCTTGCCTCAGGAAAATATACCCAAAATAATTGGATTCTATTAATTTCTCCAGCCTGTTCCTCTTCTCCGCCAGTATCAAGAATCCTCATTGAATGCATAATAGGGCAAATTCCGATAATTCGAACCTGCAAGGTTGAGTGCTGTTTGTCAAAAAACCATTCCTCTTTTACGAGTAGTTCCTTGATCGAATTCCACTTAATCTCACCTTTAATGGTTACCTCAACTTCTTGGCCATTTTCATCGGTTTGCTTTTGAACCTTATCAACGGCTTCCATATTAGCTAAAACCTGATCGTACGATAAGCGAGTTGTGAATTCTCCATCAAGGTCATTCTCATAAGCGGTAATCTCATTAAACTTAATCGCTCTAACCAAACGTTGCATTAAACTTTCCCTATCAAGCATAAGCTGGGTTGGAAAGTACAGTGGATAATTAACCTTTTGCCTCAGATCAATGATCCTCCAAACACGTTTTGAATACATTACATCCGATTCCCTTACGTAAGGATAAGGAATTGGTTGTCTTGCAGGTATTGTCTCACGAGTATAAAACCCATCATTAACTAGACTTTCCTTGCGATCCTGCGCAGGTGCATAGTATGAACTTGCAAGAACTGCTATTCCAGAAATTAAGATACTTAATCTTTTCATATCTATATGCTTATCTTATCTTTAACACCATGTCACTAAGTTCAACAACCTCACCACTTGGTCCTACAGCTTTTACATCTGTAATTGCAACCTGATTACCAGTTCTTAAACTATTAATTATCTTCTTTTGCTCGTCAGTGAATCTTGAAGTAGTAGATTCTTTTTCCTGTAAAAAGCCACCTACAGTTGACGATAACTTAAACCCAACAACTTTATACTTTAATTCGAAGTCAAAATCTGGTGGCATTTCTGCAAGAACACCTAAAGAAGCAACTAATATATTCTTTTCTACTGACTTTCCTGTCACACCAATAACTTTTGGTGATGGAGGTGGAACCTTCTTTACACGAAAAGTTTTAGTTCCCATTGCTTGCTTTCTCTTTCCTTCCATCTCTGCATATACAGTAATCTCACAGGTAGCAACACCTGCTCCTGGCTGTGCTACATAACTTCCACTACCAACTGGCTTAATTGATCCCTTACTAATAGTGGCAGATGTTTTATCGGGAGAAATGCCTGGTATAGATATCTCTAATGGGTTATCAACTCCAAGATAAAGAACATTCATTTTAACGGCAGCAATTACTACGTTTGGCGGAACAACAGCATAACTATGTTTAAATGGCTTTCTCACAATTGACCCGTCAGGTGCTGTCATTTCGATTAGCCCACCCCACGATATTTGACCTAAATTACTCGCCTTTCTAACAAATTGTCCTTTACCATATTTATCAACTGGAATGCTTTCTTCACCACCAATTGGTTTATAGTCATAATCACCAGATGTCTGATTAAAGGTAGAGTCATATCTACACAAATAGATTTTAGGTTGCTGGGTTGTATCAGAAGCGGCAAGGAATACCTGCGCTTTAAAATCAGTTCCTTGAAAAACAATACTCGAATTAGGAATCACAGTTGCAGCAAGAACATTAAATTTAAAATCCGAAGCCCCAATCTGCTGCAACAAGTAGTTTAAAATTTCTGCCTCAGTATTTAAAATATCAACCTGTACCTTTGTTAACTGGGGTATTACAGAAATTAAAGGAATATGCTCAAAACGAGCGCTTTCCCATGAATTGTGTGTTCCATCTTCTTTTACAGGAGGAGGATCTGTATTTAAAATTCCATTAATAGATTTAATTAATTCTGCACCTTTATCAGGATCAATTTGCTTAACTACATACTCCCTAAAATCGACAATTTTTCGTTTTAATTCAAAGGCTTTACCATTCCCTTCAAGTCCTATCAATATCTTCGCCGCTTTGTCAAGATCACTCTTTGCCTCAATTTTTTCACTTATAACAGTTCTTCCCTCAATTGCAGGAGTCTCCTCCCCTTCTGATGCCTTAACAACCTCAATTTTTAGATCTTGCACATAATCGTATATTTCCCTTGATTTTGCCTTAATCTCATCAGACTTCTGTTTAAATGGGCCAACCTTTACGGGATTAACAAGCATTGCATTTTCGAACTCAGTATACAACTTATCGTTCTTAACCCTATAGTTATCAGTTGTTCTTGAAAGCCCATTATCAACCAAAACAAAAGCTTCGAGTACTTCGGAAGATACATTTAAAGCAAGCATCGCTGTCAGCACGAGGTACATCATGCCGATCATCTTTTGCCTGGGGGTTTCTTTTCCGTGTGACATAGACTTTTATATGAGTCCTTACCTATTTACCGTTAGACATTGCATTGATTGCTGAAAGCATATTTCCGTAAACAGTATTTAGGGATGCAATATTCTTATTAAGCGTTTCAACTGCTCCCGAGAATTTTTCCGTTTCAGCTATTGTTGTATTTAATTTCTTTACCATACCATCAACACCTGCATAAACCTTCTCCGCCTCTTTTAATCGTTGAGTTGTTTCCTGTAAGTGCAATTCATGGGCAGCATTTAAAGCCGCCATGTTCTTGTTCAACTTCTCTAACTGTTCCTTATAATTAGTATTACCATCAGTAATATTCTTACCATTTGCATTCATGGTTTCTGATAACTGAACATACGTTGATGCTAGATTATCAGAGGCAGAACCCAACTTACTTGCAACTTGCTCTACAGATTCAGTTATTCTATTACTTACCTTTTGACCAGCAGTAGTTAACTCATTCTCTAAACCCTTTACTGATTGGTTAACACCATCTAAGAAATTCTGTCCAGATTCAGACATAACTCCAGCAGTTTTCTGGACATTATCCTTTAACAAATTCATTGAATCATTAAGGGCTTGTCCACTTTGGCTATAGTTCTGATTGAAGTTATTAACAGATTCAGAAGCCTTTGATAATTTATCTGAAAAATCTTTTACAACTACTGTTGAGTTTGAAATGTCTGCTATCTTACTAGAAGCATCTCCAAGTTTGTTTAAACCTTGGCTAACTTTATCAAATAAAGCAGGACTTATTTCAGCGCTCTCCAGCATTTTATTAAACTTTTCTGTGAAAATCAAAGCACCAGCTGCACTTCCTCCTCCTGCCACAACTGGAGCGGCTTGAGTTACCTGTTGACTAGCAATAGCAGGAGCACTTCCTCCTCCTGCCACAACTGGAGCGGCTTGAGTTACCTGTTGACTAGCAATAGCAGGAGCACCACCTCCTCCCGCAGGCATTGATGCTAAAATTCCTGTAATTATTTCCTGAATCTCCTCTGGTCCTATTCCCTGCTTACGACTACTTCTATAACCTTTAATCTCATCCTCCTCCGTCATTCCTGTAAGTTCAGGATAAACCAAAGTCCAATCCAACTCTTCATGAATAGGCTCAAACGCCGAGAAAAAGAAAATCACAGTTTCAGTTCCCATTCCTGCCATAAGCATCATACCTGCACCGGGTAAGTGAAGGATTTTAAATAAAGCTCCAAGAATTACCACGGATGCACCCCATCCGTATAGGTATTTCATAAAGTTTTTCCATTTCTTGGAAGTTACAATTTCTTCAATATTGATTTTCATGCGTCAGATTTTTTATTGATTCGGACACTGAGTAATATACTACATTATTTTGCTCCCAAATAACCACGAACACACCTAAATCCAATATAAGATTTTGCTGTATCCTGATATTCGTAGGAGCGCGTTCCAACCTGAAGGAAGAAACTTATATCCTTCCACGATCCACCTCTAATAACTTTGCGTTTCATAGCCGGTAAATCGTTAGGTTTTGCATTATACTTATAGTCTGGGTTCATGTCGTGCATAAAAGAGTATGCACTTTCATCGTATGCATTTGCAGTCCATTCAGCAACGTTGCCAGCCATATCGTACAATCCATAATCATTAGGTTCATAACTTCCTACGGCAATAGGAATAAGGCCGCCGTCATCAATATAGTTCCCGCGCAAAGGCTTAAAGTTTGCTAAGAAGCATCCCTCTATGTTACGTGGATATGGTCCGCCCCATGGATACATACTGTGATCGAGATTTCCGCGAGCAGCATATTCCCATTCAGCCTCCAATGGAAGACGATAATCCTGAATAGTGGTACCATCCGCTGATAAATACTTATTGAGCAACTGTGTTCTCCATATACAAAAAGCGGTTGCCTGTTTCCAGTTAACACCAACTACAGGATAGTTATCAAATGCTGGGTGCCAAAAGTAACTTGCAGTATACGGCTCATTAAAAGAATAAGAAAAATCAGCTATCCAGCATAGCGTATCGGGATAAACATTAACCTTATCACGCATGATAAAACTTTGTCTATTATCAACTTTTACCTTTTCTCCAAGGCTATTGATAACTTCACCCTGATCGTAACTTAAAGTCTCGAAGTTATAACGATTGCGTTTTTGTGCTGCTTGTTTTAAATCTATCCAGTAGTACTCATAAAAAAGTTTACGTGTATCGAGTTCCTTCTTTCCATAAAAAGCATCTTCCTTGGAGTAGTACATGGAATTAAGAATTTCACGTTGCTCTTCATCTTCTGGATCAATAGGAACCTCCCAGTTTAATACTGGTGGCTCAATAGGATTGCCAAATTCATCCTCAGCAATAACAAACTCATCGTTTTGTTCACCTATCAATCTTCTAGCTATGGAATCCCTTACGTATTCAACAAATTGTCTATACTGATTATTGGTTATCTCAGTTTGATCCATCCAAAACGCATCAACCGAAACCGTTTTAGTTGGGGCATTGATTGCCCACGCAACATCTTGGTCATTACTACCCATTGTGAAGGATCCCATAGGAACAAAAACCATTCCGTAAGGTGTGGGTTCCGCGTATCCTCTTCGGCCTGGAACCCCTGTAAGTTCGCCATTCCCGCTTGGCGCACAGCTGTATAGGGACGCTGTTGCAAAAATTATGAAAAGAAACTTTTTCATACTACTCCGTTTATTTAGCAAATAACGTAATTTTTTTCTTTAGATTATCAACTTTGATTATAAAAATCTTATGCTTTTATATTGCTGGGGTGGTTTTTCCTTTTTCAGCTGGAAATTGTACCCTAGCATAAACTCATGAGAGCCATTGTTATACTTACTAATTCTGCTAGTACTATAATCATAGGCATACCCGATTTTTATTCCATTAAATAACTCCACTCCTACCATTCCTGTAATCGCCTCCCCAATACGATAAGAAACGCCTCCCCATATCTTTTTATTGTACTTAACAATAGAATTGATAGAATATCTGGAACTTGCTATATCAGTAGTTATTAATACCGATGGTTCAAACTGCCACGCCTGACTCAAATTTAAAAGATAACCACCTGTAACATAAAATTGGCGTGTATACCTAGCATCTGTGCTCTTTGTTGTCTTTGCTTCGTTTAAGTGTGTTGCGGATACACCAAAGAACATGTTTTCTGTATTATAGAACAACCCAAGGCCTAAATCAAAATTGATTGAACTTTCTTTTTCTTGTGGTATAGAGTTATCGGCAGTCCCATCTGGATATGTCCACGTTGGATTCAAGGTATTATTTACCACTCCACCATTAATACCAACTCCTAATGTTCCATCAACCACCTTAAATTTAAAACGAGCAGCATACGCAAAACTAATACCTAAATCACTATTAAATCCGTACTTATCATTAAGTATGCTCAAACCAATTCCACTTTTAAATCCAAAAGGAGCAATGGGTGCATTAATGCTAACCGCAGTGCTCACGGGTGCACCATCTCCAAAACCAGTCCATTGCAATTTGTTAATTGCTCCGAATCCTATCATATTTAAACTTCCTGCATAACCGGGATTGATGCTCATAGGATTAAAGAGTATTTGACTAAATTGTGGATCTTGCTGGCTTTTAGCAGCAAAAGAAATAAATAAAAGGCCTAAAAAAAGTATATATCTTTTTATTATCGACATATTTAAAACAAATAACACATAAACTGCTTTACCCTTTAAACGGAAAAGTAAAGTAAATAAAAAATTTGAATACCTACAAATTTATTAACAAATATGTGTTGATAAATAAAAAACCGTAAAGTCTTATACCTTAAAAAAAATTATTGGTTTCTTTTTTGGCAAAAAAACTTTTACTTTCCACTATTAGTAAGAAATTGAACTTTCTGAAAGAAGCGAAGCCAGCGCTCAGGTATATCCTGTTTACTTGCAAGGACATAATCCGATGGAGAGCATGGGATCATGAATTTTTCGATGCGTTTACCCTGCGTTGAATACGGGATCTCGAACCACCAATTGTCCGATAATTCGCTTCTGTAAAAAACGAGATCCATCCCTGGTGTTCCGGAGTTTACTATAAACTTTTTGAATTTATCGGATTGGGCATTCGGAATCTCTCCCTTTCGTAACATTATCCCCTCAATAAAATGCCAAGCCAACTGAGCCGCTAGTAGTGCCGACTGCTTAACTTGATCTTTATCGGGGTTATACTCAAAAATTCCAAAACATGATGTTCTATCGCTCGTTCCTGCATAACGCGCAAGTTGACACGCTTCCTCGGCGTATAGACCATTAGGAGAAGGAAATGTGTTGCTAGGCGAATCGGAAGATCGAATTGCTCCCATGTCAAAACTAACTATATCTGAACTTCTCAGGGTCGGTTCAACCTCCCTATAATTCCCTCGAACAAAACCAAGCCTTAATAATTCAAAATTCTGGTTACGGATTCTATCAATTTTTTCGGAATCAACAAAATAGCCCTGATAACCTATTAAACTTATATCGAAAAGTAATCTTGAATCTTCCCGAAATAACCTATTCAAATAATTCAAGGAATGGAAGTCTTCTAGTTCATCATCGGCATCAATATGAGAGTCGATAACAGATATGGTTGTCAATTCCTTATTGGATAGTTTGTACCCACAGTAAATGCTCTCGGTTAACTCCTGGGTCCCCCCTAACACTAATAAATTTACCTCATGTTTTAGCATTAAACTTACAACATCGGACAACGCTTTGTAGGTCTGGGATGGGGTATCGGTTTGCACAATATTTCCAGCATCAATAATTCTGCCCTTAACGTTAATTGCAGACAAGCCATAAAGATACTGACGAATTATATTAGGCGCATTTTCCACCGCCGGCTGTGACGAATTTCTACTCTCGTTAACTCCAATAATAACAATATCTTCAGCCAGAATTTCTGTTCCTGCCTGATGAAGTGAAACTACTTTACTATATAAAGAAGACTGCTTACCAACCCCTATATTCATCGGGTTAACTTGTGCTGGTTCTAGATAGGCAAGCAATTCTTCCATAATTGATTAACTATTTTTTACCTTTTTTGGTAAATCTCTTTGGGGTTGTTCCCTTCCCTTGTGTTTTAATAATTTTTAAACACTCCTCGTAGGTTAATGCATGTGCATCGGTTCCCTTGGGAATTTTATAATTTTCTCCATTGGATGCTATGTATGGACCCCAACGGCCATTCAGCACCTGGATCTTTTCCTCCTGATCGAATATCTTGATAACTTTTTCGCGCTCTTTCTTTCTTCCTTCCTCAATCAACTCTATAGCCCTATCAAGTTCGATGGTCATTGGGTTATCATCCTTCTTCAATGAGTAGAACTTAGAATTATGACGAACGTAGGGGCCAAAACGACCTACCCCTATTACAACCTCTTTCTCCTCATAGTTTCCAATGATTCTAGGAAGTTTGAATAGTGAAAGTGCCTCCTCAAGAGTGATTGTTTCAATAAGTTGACCCTTTAGTAAACTTGCAAACTGTGGTTTTATCTTGTTTGCAGTATCATTCTCGCCAATCTGAACCACAGGGCCAAATCTTCCGATACGAACACTTACAGGCTTTCCGCTTACTGGATCAACTCCCAAGATACGCTCTCCCTTTGTATAGTCCGATTCCTTTGTAGTTTTATCAACCAGTTTATGGAAAGGTTTGTAGAACCGATCTATCATTTCTGTCCACTCCAAATTGCCCAAGGCAATTTCATCGAACTCCTTTTCTACATTGGCCGTAAAGTTAAAACTGATAATCTCCTTAAAATACTCGAGAAGAAAATCGTTAACAACCATTCCTATATCACTAGGGAAAAGCTTTGACTTTTCGGCCCCTGTTATTTCAGTTTTCTCGAGTTGAGATATTTTACCATTTTTTAGAATGATTGAGCTGTATTTCCGCTCTACTCCTGGCCTGTCTTCCTTGAGAACATAACCACGAGCTAAGATAGTGGAAATTGTTGGTGCGTAAGTAGATGGACGTCCAATTCCCAACTCTTCAAGTTTTTTAACTAAACTAGCCTCGGTGTAGCGTGGAGGGCGTTGGGTAAACCTTTCGTTAGCCACAATTTCCTTATGCTCTAACAGCTGCCCTACCTTTACCGAAGGTAATAACTCTTTACCCCCTTCTTCTGAATCGTCATCGGTTGATTCGAAGTAAACTTTAAGGAAACCATCGAAAACAACTACCTCGCCCGAAGCTATAAACTGATGCTCAGACTTAGAAACCTCGATATTTATAGTGGTTTTTTCTAATTGAGCATCGCTCATTTGCGACGCAAGAGTTCTTTTCCAGATCAAATCATACAACTTCTGTTCTGCAGCGCTTCCTGTGATTTTAACCTTATCGAAGTAAGTTGGTCTAATTGCCTCATGCGCTTCCTGTGCCCCTTTCGATTTAGTTTTGTATTGACGGGCATGATGATACTTGCCACCAAACTCCTTAACAATGATTTGCTGTGCTGCTTCAATGGCTGTTGATGAAAGGTTAACAGAGTCTGTTCTCATGTAGGTGATGTACCCCGATTCGTATAACTTCTGAGCAATTGTCATAGTCTGCGACACCGAAAAATTATACTTACGGCTTGCCTCCTGCTGAAGGGTGGAGGTAGTAAATGGAGGAGCTGGTGATTTTTTAGTAGGCTTTTTGGTTACATCAAGAACCTTAAATGTTGCATTTTTGCAATGATCGACAAAGTTTAGAGCCTCCTTAAGGTTTGGTAACTTACTTGATAATTCTGCCTTAATATCGATATCACCCTTAAAAATTCCTGTTACCTTGAAAAACGAAGTTGAACTGAACGCAATAATTTCTCTTTCTTTCTCTACAATAAGCCTTACCGCAACAGATTGAACTCGACCGGCGGACAATGCAGGCTTAACCTTTTTCCAAAGAATTGGCGATAATTCAAATCCCACCATGCGATCCAGAATTCTACGGGCTTGCTGGGAGTTAACTAAATTTATATCGATGCTCCGGGGATTTTCAATTGCATTTAAAATGGCATCCTTGGTTATCTCGTGAAAAACAATTCGTTTTGTCTTTTTTGAATCAAGTTTAAGAACCTCGGCCAAGTGCCACGCAATAGCTTCTCCCTCGCGATCCTCATCGGATGCAAGCCAAACCATTTCGGCTTCCGCTGAGGCTTTTTTCAACTCGTCAACCAGTTTCTTCTTGTCATCACTTATTATGTATTCAGGCTTATAGTTCTTTTCTACAATAACTCCTAAATTTTTTTTGGAAAGATCCCGAATATGACCAAAACTAGACTTCACAACAAACTGTTTACCAAGAAACTTTTCAATTGTTTTAGCCTTAGCAGGAGACTCTACTATAACAAGATTCTCTATCATACCTTAATTATATTGCGTTCAAAATTTGGCACAAAGTAAAACATTTGGCCGATCAACAACAACAAAATGAGAAATTATTGTGAAATAAATTATGACTTTAACCATTGTATTACTCTGATATTTTGATTATTATGCTGTATTTTACTATAAAGTAAATTAAGGAAAACATTCGCTTAAATATTTCTTAACTTTACGGCTCATTACGAAACCTTAACTTATGAAAGTAAAAAGCTTTGTATCGGTTGAAAAATTTCGCTTTTGGTTCTGGGGAATATTTGCATTCGTGGGGCTATTCCTAATCACAATATTCTTTCTGATTGGCATTGAGTTCTTTGGCCCCATGCCAACCTTCGAGGAGTTGGAAAACCCTAAAAGCAATATAGCCACCGAGATCATCTCTGAGGATAATGTTGTTCTGGGAAACTTTTTTGTTCAGAATAGGACCTTTGTTGATTACAATGAAATTTCGCCCAACGTGATTAATGCTTTAATTGCCACAGAGGACGCCAGATATCACTCTCATAGTGGAATTGATTTCAGGGGGCTGGGTCGAGTAATGTTTAAAACCTTGCTGATTGGGAAAAAGAATGCCGGAGGTGGCAGCACAATCACTCAACAATTAGCAAAAAACCTATTCCCGCGCGATACCGCTGGAAATAGATCGGCTATTGCCCGGAAAACAAAACTGGTCATCACCAAGTTTAAGGAATGGATTACCGCCGTAAAACTTGAAAGAAACTACACCAAAGAAGAGATTATTGCCATGTACTTAAATGTTGTTGAGTTTGGCAGCAATTCCTATGGCATAAAATCGGCCGCAAAAACGTTTTTCGATACTACTCCAGATTCCCTTAAAGTTGAACAAGCAGCATTGTTAATTGGCGTAGTTAATGCACCAACAAGGTATAGTCCAACCCGAAATCCAGAACGATCGGTACAGCGAAGGAATGTTGTCCTAAAACAAATGGAAAAGTATGGATACATAACAGAGCAGCAATACGATTCCATCTCAAAAATTTCCATCAACCTTAATTTTAAAGAACAAGACCACAATGCGGGATTAGCAACTTATTTCCGCGAAATGATCCGCCTGTTCATGACGGCAAAACAGCCAGAACGTCGTCATTATTATTCAGAAGATATGTATAAAGAGGATTCTTCACTTTGGGAAACCAATGCATTATACGGATGGTGCTCCAAAAACCTCAAACCCGACGGAACCCCTTACAATATTTACCGCGATGGCTTAAAAATTTACACCACGGTAAACTCCAAAATGCAGCAATACGCCGAAGAGTCTTTAAAAGAACATCTAAAAAATGAACTTCAACCTGCGCTGGATGTTGAGATTAAGGCTCGAAGAGGTAGCCCTTTCTCCTCAAACATTTCCCCAGAACAGGCGAGTGATATTATATATTTTGCCATGAGGCAAACCGAACGTTACAGGATATTACGGAATAACGGCGTTGCCAAGGATAGCATTTTTGCTAACTTCAACACAAAAACACCGATGACTGTATTTACCTGGAAAGGGGATCGGGATACAATAATGTCTCCGTTAGATTCAATTAGATACTACAAAAGGTTCCTACGTTCCAGCTTCATGGCAATGGATCCACACAACGGTCACATTAAAGCTTATGTTGGCGGTCCTGACTTCAGACACTTCAAGTACGATATGGTTAAGCAAGGGAAACGTCAGGTTGGTTCAACCATAAAGCCATTCCTATACACTCTTGCAATGCAGGAGGGCTATTCCCCCTGCCAAGAAGTTCCAAATGTTCCACAAACATTTATAGTTGGAGATTCTACATGGACTCCAAAAAACTCAGGTAGCACAAAGTACGATGGCAAAATGGTTACCCTAAAGTGGGGGTTAGCCAATTCTGTTAACAACATTTCGGCTTGGGTTATGAAACAGTTTACTCCTGATGCTGTAACAGAAATGATAAAACAATTAGGCATTCATAGCAGAGTAGATCCAGTATACTCAATATTCCTAGGAACATTCGATTTTAGTTTATACGAAATGGTTGGAGCGTATGGAACTTTTGCCAACAAAGGGGTGCACGTTGAACCAATTTTTGTAACCAGAATTGAAGATAGAAATGGGAATGTACTTGCACAATTCAACACAACCAAAACAGAGGCGATCAGCGACCAAACTGCTTTTTTAATGGTAAATCTGTTAGAAGGAGTAGTTAATCAAGGTACTGGAGTTCGATTACGCTACAAGTATCAACTTCCGGGTAAAATTGGAGGTAAAACCGGTACAACCCAAAACCATTCCGATGGTTGGTTTATGGGAATTACTCCAAATTTAGTTGCGGGTGCTTGGACTGGCGCTGAGGACAGAGCCGTTCACTTTGATAACCTAAAGATGGGACAAGGTGCTAGCATGTCTCTCCCAATTTTTGGATTGTTTCTGCAAAAGGTTTACGCCGACAAATCGCTGGGGATTTCCCCCGATGACGATTGGGATAAGCCTGTTTTACAAAAATATATCGACCTGAACTGTGATAAAAAATACGATGATGAAATTAACGAGATAGAATTCTTCTAACTCTTTAATCCTGGAACAGAATCAATCAAATTCTTAGTATAATCGCTTTGGGGCCTGTCGAAGATTTCATTCACAGGCCCTAATTCTATAATGTTACCGTGTTGGAGAACAATAACTCTATCGCTGATGTGGCGCACAACGCCCAAATCGTGCGAAATGAATAGATAGGTGAGGTTGAAATCCCGTTTTAGTTCGTCAAGTAAGTCCAGAATCTGTGCCTGTATAGCAACATCGAGTGCCGAAATAATCTCATCGCAGATTAACACTTTGGGTTGGAGGGTTAACGCCCTTGCAATTACAATACGCTGACGCTGTCCGCCAGAGAACTCGTGAGGATAACGATAAAAACTGCTTTCGGGCAACTTTACCTTATCCAGAAGATTTAAAACAATCCGCTTGGCATCCTCCGTTTTTGTAACCAATCCGTGATAAAGCATTGGCTCCATAAGAGCCTGCCCAACAGTTAAGCGCGGATTTAACGATGAGTAAGGATCCTGAAAAATCAACTGAACCTCTCGTCTAAATTTCAGCATTTCGGTCCTCGAAAATTCTTCAATGGGTTTCCCTTTGTAGAGTACATTGCCCGAGTTTTTCTTTATCAATCTGAGTATTGACCTCCCTATTGTGCTTTTTCCAGAACCGGACTCGCCAACCAATCCGAGAGTTTCTCCTTCAAGCAAATCGAAACTTACCTTGTTTACTGCAATAAACAGATTCAATAATCGCTTAAAAAACTTGTTTTGCTTGCCATACAGCACCTCAAGATTGCTTACACTAAAAATTTTAGGCTTAGCGAGTTCTGTCGAAAATGAACTATTTGGAGAGTTAAGTGATTTTCGGAAATTGATTAATGCCTGTGTATATTGATGATTTGGTGAGTTAAACACCTCCTTTGCATTTCCACTCTCAACAATTTCGCCAAGTTTCATCACTATAACTTTATCAGCAACTTCTTCAACTACACTTAAATCGTGGGAAATAAAAATAATTCCAACGTGGTGCTTATCTCTAATATCACTTAGCAACGACAGAATGCTTTTCTGAACTGTCACGTCGAGCGCTGTGGTGGGCTCATCGGCAATAAGCAGTTTTGGATTGCCCGCAAGGGCAAGGGCAATCATCACCCGTTGTTTTTGTCCACCACTAAGTTGGTGCGGATAACTCTTATAAATCTTAATAGGATAGGGCAATTGCATCTCCGAAAGCAACTCCAAACATCGGTTCTCAGCAGACTTTCCTTTCAAACCCAAGTTTAACTCAACAGATTCCAGCAGCTGCTTACCACATCGCATCGATGGATTCAGCGATGTCTGCGGCTCCTGAAAAATCATCGCAATATCCTTCCCGCGCAATTGCCGATGTTCTTCATCGGAAATTTTTACTAAATCAACCGAACTGGAATTGTCTTTCGTAAAAAGAATAGAACCCGATTTAACTATCGCATTGTTTGGCAACAAACCCATAATGCAAAGCGATGAAATGGATTTTCCAGAACCCGATTCTCCAACAATACCAAGTATTTCACCCGAATTAAGATGAAAACTAATGCCCTTTACCACCTCATTGCTGCCAAATGCAACGGTTAAATTCTCAACACTCAGCATTAAAGCGATGTATTTGAGTACTGATTATTCAGAATTGCATCGCCCATCAGGTAACCGTGAGCGGTTGCATAAATAATTGAACGTGTTGCACCAGAGCAATCGCCAATGAACTTTAACTTCGGATTCGAAAGGTTGTTCAACCTATTGGAGTAAAACTTAATTTCTGGTGCATACACCAAGTTGTCGTTGTTGGCAATTCCCGGAATAACGGTATCGAGATTTTCAATAAAGTCAATAATGCTCTCAATTATTCGCCTAGGAAATGCAAGGTTTACATCACCTAAAATATATTTATCGTGTTCGAGTGTAGGTAAAACCCTATACAAATTCTTTGTACGTTTCGATTCCTTAAAGTGACTATACGTTTGCAAAATCACCTTTCCATCTCCTGCCAGTAAATTGGATAGTTTTGCTATATAAGAGCCATACCCAATTGGATCCTTAAATGGTTCAGTTAAAACTAATGATGCTAAAATGGCAAAGTTCGTATTAGTGCTCTTCTCGCGCATCTTAGCGTGACCGTTCACGGTTGTAAAATCACCATAATTCTCAGTAACCACAAAGCCCGAAGGATTGTTACAGAAGGTGCGAACCATATAGCCGGTACGACTCTTGTACTTCACCTTGAACTCGTACATCTCCTTGTTAAGCTCCTCGACAATGTGGTTTGGAACTTCGTAACGGATGCCCAAATCGACCTTTGTGTTATTCTGAACTAAACTTGAATCTTCCCCGATTAACTTATTGATAAGTTTATGGCCACTACGCCCAACAGCCACCACAGCCATATCGAAATAATCGGAATCGTTTATAACAATGCCGCCATTGTTGGAATCTACACTTTTAATCTCCGCATCGAAGTGAAAATGGATGTTTGATGATTTACCAAACATCGCATATATATTGAAAAGCACCTCCTTGAGTTGATCGGTTCCAATATGGAAAAATTCCGAGGAGATGGGCATAAAACCTTTCTCGTAGAATTGCTTGTAGTAGGTTTGCGAACTGAATGACTTTCCTGTTTCTACGTGTTTGCGCTCGGTGAAGTTGATGTAAAAATCGACCAATTTGCGTTGCAGCATAGGATCGATAAATAATTCACCGCCCATTTCGGTAGAGACAAATAGTTTTCCATCGGCTCTAATCCCGGAGATACTTGATGAGTATATATCGGGGCTTTTCTCAAACACATGAATTTCGTGTTCGGTATCCTTCATTCGCTCCAACAAACCAATTGCTGCTGCACCAAATCCTATTACTGCTATTTTCATACTGTTCGATTCAAAACATTAAACAACAGAAAGTAAAGTTCACTAAAAACTACAGTGAACTTTCCAGTAATATTAAAACTTTTAATGCAGAAAAAACAGCGATGTTGATAACTATTGTATGGGTAAACTCTTTGCCGATTTCTTCGAAAGATATTCCACTCTGAACATTAAAATCATCAATACCGCAACACAAATAATTGCTCTAACCGAGTAAACCGTTGCAAGAGTCCCCTTGCTCGATAATAGAGATAGGGCTGGATTCAACATCATTATAAACCAAACAGAAAATGGCTCCGTATTTTCTTTCGATTCTACAAGACGCTTCACTACCGGAAAATAAGAGATTACCATTATGCCCTGAATACAGAAATTTGTAATGATATGATCCTGCGTAATAATCCAAAAAAGAACTATCAATAGCACGGCAACCAGGCAGCCCTTGTCGAAGGTCGTGAATTTTGAGCTCTTATCGCCCCAAATAAAAATTGCCAATGTTACAGAAGTAACATAAACTATATCGGCAGTATTAAGAATGTTGTCGAGGAATCCGTGATTACCATCGGCCATATAGGTTACCAAACTCATAGTAACTGCAATGGAAAAAAACAGCCACATTGCCAGGGCTGGCTTAATTTCCTTTTTGTAGAGCAACCAACAGTATCGAATTAAAATATATAAAGTAAGAGCAACAACGGTGTAGATTGAAAATTCGCGCATAATTTTTTTAAATGAATATAATGAAGATGAGAAAGTTCGAGGAATTTGATTCCTTTAACTTCCTAATATTCTTCTAACTCCCATAAGCAAATCTAATTCTTCCCAAACAACAACTTTACCAACTCCTCAATCCGTCCAATTGGGATGACCTTTATACCGCCACCGTTCAAATCTATCCCTTTAATGTTATACTTGGAGACAAAAATTCTATCCATTCCCAATTTTTTTGCTTCGGTAATTCGCTGGTCGAGCCTATTCACGGGACGAATTTCGCCTGAAAGACCAACCTCCGCTGCAAAACAGGTTGTACCCTGAATTGGAGTATCGAAGGTTGACGAAAGAATCGCAGAAATCACAGCGAGGTCAATGGCCGGATCGCTTACCTTTATTCCTCCCGCAATGTTCAAAAAAACATCCTTCTGCGAAAGCCTAAAGCCAGCCCTACGCTCCAAAACTGCTAGTAGCATATTCAACCTGCGAGTATCGAATCCTGTTGTGGCGCGTTGCGGTGTTCCGTAAACTGCGGAACTAACCAGCGATTGAGTCTCAATAAGGAATGGTCTTGCACCATCAATTGTGGCAGCAACACAAACACCGCTTAGCATCTCATCGCGATGCGAAAGCAATATCTCAGAAGGATTGGTAACCTCAACTAGCCCAGAATTCTGCATCTCAAAAATCCCAATCTCCGATGTGGAACCAAACCTATTCTTACCCGAGCGGAGAATTCGGTAAAGGTAATTCTGGTCGCCCTCAAACTGTAAAACCACATCAACAATATGCTCCAAAACCTTGGGGCCAGCAATACTTCCATCCTTTGTAATGTGACCTATCAGAATAATGGGCGTTCCGCTCGTTTTGGCGTAACGCAAAAGTGCTGCAGCGGTTTCTCTAACCTGCGAAACACTTCCGGGAGATGATTCTATAGTGTCGGAATATAATGTTTGAATAGAGTCGATTACAATTAAATCTGGGACAATATTTTCGGATTGGGTAAGGATATTCTCCAGCAACGTTTCGTTAAGAATCAAACAGGTTTGATTCTTTGGATTTATCCTATCGGCACGAATTTTTACCTGACGCGCACTTTCCTCGCCCGAGATGTAAAGCACCTTTAGGTTGTCTAACCCCAATGCAACTTGCAACGCCAATGTCGATTTACCAATTCCGGGTTCTCCACCCAAAAGGATGATGGAGCCGGGTACAAGTCCACCTCCAAGAATTCGGTTTAGCTCACCCATTCGGGTATCAATTCTACGCTCGCTGGTCGATTCAATCTCGTTCAATGGCTTTGGCGTGGCATTGCGCGAAACATCTACCAAACCCGGACGCTTTGATGTATCCTTGGCAATACGTTCCTCAACGTATGTATTCCATTCGCCGCAAGCAGGGCACTTGCCAAGCCACTTTACCGCTTCGGCTCCGCAATTCTGACAAACGTAAACGCTTTTGGTTTTGGCCATCGACTACATATATTGCATACTAATGCAAACATAGTTATTAAAAAGCTAATTCTGAAAAATCTACTAAGCAGTTTTTTCTGCATCGATACTGCGATGCTTCCTTTGCTTAATGTAAAGGTAAGCAAGAGCTACTAGTCCAGCAATAATAAGGAAAAGTGTTTGCGACTCATGCGAGATTATGGCAAAGATTAATCCATCGTCGTATGCAATGCCGAAAACACCCAGCGCCACTGAAGTTATAATATGAAAGGCACCAAACCCTCCTTGAACAGGAACTACCATTCCGTATGAACCTATAACCATGATAAAAAGAGCATCCCAAAGTGTAAGATTTGATGTTATAGGTGTTGAATAAAACAGTATCCAAGTCATCATCCAGTAGAACACCCAGATTAAAACTGAGAGTAACAGAAACTGTGTCAACTTATGTGTTTTTGTAATTGACTTTAATCCATCAATTACCCCTCTATACATCGATTTTAGCTTCTCGCTTACCTTATGTCCAAGCAAGCCACTCTTCACAATATAAATAAACAGTAACCCAAAGGCCAATAATACCAATAGAATAATTATAAGTTGATACCCTTCTATTTGCAATGCTTTGTTCCGTAATGGAAGTACAATTTTGTTGTATATGAATCCTCCAAAAAGGTCTATTTTAATAGCAATAACCACAAATGTTGAAATCATCAACATCATTAAGTCCATTGCTCGCTCAACAACTACAGTACCAACTAACGACTCAAATTTTACTCCATCGGTTTTGCGAATACTACCACACTTAGCAACCTCGCCAAAACGTGGAAATGCCACATTAGCCAAATAGCCAATCATAACTGCACTGAATAAATTTGAGAGAGGAACTTTCTTTCCCAGCGGCTCTACCAGAATTCCCCAACGGATTGCCCTTAGGATATGAGCAAAAAGACCCGCAATAATTGCTGCAAAAATCCAAAAATAATTAACGCTCTGGAATCCTTTAATTATATGTTTAAAGTCTACACTACGAAAAGCATAGTAAAGCAAAAGGATAGCTAAGGCTAAAAAAATAGTAAAATTGATGTATTTGCCTATGGCCTTTTTCAATGGTAGTTTCTGATTGTGTTAAACAAGTCGGTTGGTAGCAGTATCGGGGAAAATAACTGTTGGTTTGAACTTTTTGGCTTCCTCAAAATCCATCGATGCGTAAGACATAATCACAACAATATCTCCGACAACACATTTTCGTGCAGCAGGTCCATTTAAACATATTTGACCCGATCCACGCTCTCCCTTAATAATGTAAGTTTCTAAGCGTTCCCCATTGTTGATGTTTACAACCTGAACTTTTTCATTCTCAATCATATTGGCAGCATCTAGCAAATCCTCATCAACAGTGATACTCCCAATGTAGTTAAGATTTGCCTCGGTTAGTGTTACCCGGTGTATCTTTGACTTTACAACTTCTATAAACATTTTGGTGAAATTTGTCCCTTAATGGGTTATTTAAAAATTACATTATCAATCAACCTAACGTTACCCGCGCTAACGGCAATGCATCCCACAATGTGTTCAGCATCGTTCCAGTCTTTTATCGGTTCTAAAGTTATCGCATTTGAAAGCTCGAAATACTCAACAGATAAATGCGAATCCCCATTGATTGAATTCACTACCCAATCAATCAGATTTTTTACGCTCATTTCCAACATTTTGTTACGAGCATCAAAAAGTGTTTTAGAGATAAGCGGAGCGCTTGCCCTTTTCTCTGGATCCAAAAGCAAATTTCGGCTACTCATTGCTAGTCCATCCTTTTCTCTAAGAATAGGGCATGCAACAATTTCAATATTAAAGTTTAACATTTTGACTAATTTTCGAATAATAGCCAACTGCTGAAAATCCTTTTGGCCAAAATAAGCCCTATGCGGCTTAACTATTTCGAAAAGTTTGCTGACAATTTGCGCAACCCCATTGAAATGGCCGGGACGATGTTCGCCTTCCATCACCTTATCTAACAATCCAAAATCAAACTGTCGTGTGTCCGGTACTGGGTAAATTTCACTTTCGGTGGGCATAAAAACATAATGAACCCCTAAATTATTGAGCAACGCAATATCCTTCTCGGGTGTTCGGGGGTAATTTCTAAGATCATTCTTATCGTTGAACTGGGTGGGATTAACAAAAATGCTAACTACAACAAAGTCATTCTCTTCTACAGCTTTTTTTACAAGGGATGCATGCCCCTCATGAAGTGCACCCATGGTAGGAACAAACCCTATTGTTTTACCATTACCTCTTAACCCATTAAGGGTTTGGTTTGTCTGCTCAATGGTGCTCAATGTTTTGATCATAATAATGATTAATTTATCACTAACATAATAAGCTTGCAAAGGTTGTAAATTTTTAAATCAATTGAAAAAAAGATGCCATAAATGATGCTTAAAAACACGGTTAAAAATGATTAGTTGAAAATCAAGAAGAAAGGCGAAGAATAAAGTGAAAAATTTTTTATATTTTTGTGGTTGGATTGGAAGTAGCCCGGATTCGAAATTTTTTTCGAAAATCCGGGTTTTATGCCAATGCTCATTTTAATTTTTGATTGTTGGCAAACCTAAAAATAAAGAATCGTTAGGTATTGAGCAGTTAAAAAATAAATCTAAAAACTAAAAATAGTGAAAAGCACCAAGGTATTGTATATCTCGCAGGAAATAACCCCTTATTTGCCGGAAAGCGAGATATCTAAAATTGGAAGGTTTTTACCCCAAGGAATCCAGGATAAAGGTAAGGAGATCCGTACTTTTATGCCCCGATTTGGTTGCGTAAATGAGCGAAGAAACCAACTCCACGAGGTAATCAGGCTCTCGGGGATGAATCTTGTAATTGACGATACAGACCATCCTTTAATTATTAAAGTTGCCTCCATTCAGAGCGCAAGAATGCAGGTTTACTTTATTGATAATGAGGATTATTTTCAAAGGAAATTTGTCCTGACAGACGAAAAAGGCTCATACTTTGGCGATAACGACGAGCGAGCTATTTTCTTTAGCAAGGGTGTTATTGAAACAGTTAAGAAATTGCGTTGGTCGCCCGATATTATTCACTGTCATGGCTGGCTAACCGCTTTTGCGCCTATAATGATAAAGAAAGCCTACGCCGATGATCCTCTTTTTGCAAAGTCAAAGGTTATTTACTCGGTTTACAACGATGAATTTGGCACACCTCTTGATACAAATGTTCGCAAAAAAATACTGATGGATGGCATTGCAAAAAAAGATGTTGAAATTCTAAAGGAACCAACATACAGCAATTTAAGCAAATTGGCAATGCATTTCTCCGATGGAATTATCATTGGGAGTGGAGAAATTAATGCAGAATTGAACGAACATCTTGGAACACTAAAAAAACCAGTTCTTCAGTATCACGACGAAGATAAGTATGTTGATGCTTATAATGATTTTTACGATACGGTAATAGGTGGCAACGAAATAAAGAAAAAACATTAAGAAAAGCACTTAACATACATATTGTTTTAAGTATTTATATCTTTTTTTATGAATAACTCTAAAGACAGAAACAGTATAAACCATATAAATTGCTTTTCTCGAATAGAACTAAAACAATTTAACGAAACGAAGATAATTGAATATTCATTCCTAATAAGGTATAATCCTTTTTCCTCAGGAAATCTGGGAGGTTGGCGTTACACAACAAAATCATCTTTTAAGGGTTCTTTATGATGAAGTGATTTTCACTCTTGTAAAAATTTATGCCAAAAAGCAAACATTAGTATTAAACACAAAAAATATAAACTATGTGTGGAATAGTTGGATACATTGGAAATAAGCAAGCTTATCCAATAATTATAAATGGTTTAAAGCGTCTAGAGTATAGGGGATACGATTCTGCCGGTGTATGTGTTATAGATAGAGAACCCTTTATGGCAAAGTGTAAAGGAAAAGTCTCCGATCTTGAAAATTTTATTGGAGCAAATCCTGTTAAAGGAACAATAGGAATTGGTCATACCCGTTGGGCAACGCATGGAGAACCAAACGATACTAATGCTCACCCCCATGAGTCAATGAATGGAAATTTCATCCTCATTCATAATGGAATAATAGAAAATTACAGCAATTTAAAGTGCAAGCTCGAGAAAAGGGGTTACACATTTAAATCCGAAACCGATACTGAAGTCCTCGTTAACTTAATAGAGTATATCTACCTCAAAGGAAATGTAACTGCCGAAATAGCGGTAAGATTAGCTCTTGCCAAGGTTGTTGGTGCATATGGAATTGTTGTTATTAGCCGAGATGAACCAAACACTCTAATTGCAGCACGAAAAGGAAGTCCACTTGTTGTTGGCGTTGGCGATGGAGAATATTTTGTAGCGTCAGATGCAACACCCATTATCGAGTATACAAATAGTGTAATATTTTTAAACGATAATGATGTTGCTATTCTCCGCAAGGATGAGATGATTTTAAAAACCATCTACAACGAAGCATTAGAACCAAACATCCAAACACTTGATTTAGATATTGAATCAATTGAAAAGGGCGGTTTCGATCACTTCATGCTAAAAGAAATATACGAACAACCAAGAAGTATTCACGACACATTTAGGGGAAGGGTATCGACAAATCCAATAGATGTTCATCTGGGTGGGCTTTATAAGGTGATGCCAAACCTGATAGATGCCAAACGTATAATACTAATTGGTTGCGGAACATCCTGGCATGCTGCTCTGGTTGGAGAATATCTGCTGGAAGATCTAGCAAGAATCCCCGTTGAAGTAGAGTATGCTTCTGAGTTTAGATACCGTAACCCAATTATATATAAAGACGATATTGTTATTGCAATTAGTCAAAGTGGAGAAACCGCAGACACGCTGGCAGCAATAAGGCTTGCTAAGGAGGCAGGAGCATTGGTACTTGGTATTTGCAATGTGGTAGGGTCAAGTATCCCCCGCGAAACCCATGCTGGAGTTTACACACATGCTGGTCCAGAAATTGGAGTTGCTTCCACAAAAGCATTTACCGCGCAGGTAACTGTGCTTGCAATGATGGCAATTCTTTTAGGCCGGAAAAGAGGAACAATTGACGATGACAGATTCAACCATCTAATCAACGAATTTTATGAGGTTCCCGATAAAATTGAGCATATTCTCCAAACCGATCAATTGGTTCAAAGTATTGCCGAACGATTCAAAGATGCCACAAACTTCTTATATCTAGGCCGCGGATACTATTTCCCCGTTGCCCTTGAAGGTGCGCTTAAACTTAAAGAAATATCATACATCCACGCCGAAGGTTATGCTGCCGCTGAGATGAAACATGGCCCAATTGCTTTAATTGACGATACTATGCCCGTAGTGGTTATTGCTACCAAGGATAACAGCTATGAGAAAATTGTAAGCAACATCCAAGAGGTTAAAGCTCGTAAAGGTGTTATCATCGCAATTGTAACCGAGGGTGACACTGTAATTAAGCAACTAGCCGATTATGTGATTGAAATTCCTGAAGCGGGCGAGGTTATTGGAGCTCTGCTTTCCGTAATTCCACTTCAACTTTTGGCTTATCACATTGCATTGCTTCGTGGATGTAATGTTGACCAACCTAGAAACTTAGCAAAGTCTGTTACAGTAGAATAATTATTTCCTGCAATAAAAAATACGATTTTCTATTGTAATAAAAAAATAAGGGTTAAATTTGCACCCACCAAAAAGGAGCGGCTCGTAGCTCAGCTGGTAGAGCACGTGACTCTTAATCATGGGGTCGAGAGTTCGATCCTCTCCGAGCCGACAAAAAGCCACCGAAAGGTGGCTTTTTTGTTTTTATGCCTACAGAACTTATCAATTTATACTAATTTTGGAAAAACTGAAATTATGAGTATACAAATTAAGCCATCAACCTTAGAATTTCTTAATGATCTAAAGGATAACAACTACCGCGAATGGTTTCAGGAAAATAAAACTAGGTACATTGATGCTACCGAAAATTTTAAACAATTTGTAAGTGCACTGATCATCGGAATCAATGAATTCGATAAAAGTATAGGCTCGCTGGATCCATCGGACTGCCTATTCAGAATTTATCGCGATGTTAGGTTTTCACCCAATAAAGAGCCTTACAAAAAGAACTTTGGCGCATACATGGCTCCAGGTGGCCGAAAGAGTTCTTTTGCAGGATACTATTTTCATATAGAACCCAATGAATCGTTCATATCCGGAGGAATATACATGGCTCCTCCTGATATAATGAAAAAAATTCGGGAGGACATCTCTGATTACGAAGAAGATTTCCTTGCAATTATTGATTCCTCGGATTTTAAAAAGCATTTCGATTTATCGGATGCCGATAAAATGAAAAAACTTCCCCGCGGATTTGAGGCAGGGTCTAGGGTTGATGAGTATATCAAGATGAAACACATAACACCATACCATCAACTATCCAACGAGGACTTGCTTAACCCAAACATCCTTGAATACTCATTGAGTATATACAAAAAGATGAGACCATTAGTTGAATTTATCAATAGATCAATAGAATAAATGTATTATTTCTTAATAATATAAGATATGTTTAAAATGAAAATATTTGCGGGCTTTGCTATTTTACTATTTCTCACACAGAATGCATTTGCCCAAGTTGGCTTTACACAGGAAGGCCAAGCATCGTACTATGCCGATGATTATGAGGGTAGAACAACGGCTTCGGGCGAACGATATAGCCACAAAAAAGCAACATGCGCGCACATGTCGATTCCATTTGGTGCTTTGGTTAAGATAACCAACCTCGATAACAACCTAACGGCAATTGTTCGCGTAAACGATCGCGGTCCTTTTGCCTCGGATAGAATTGTAGACGTTAGCCAATCGGTTGCTCAGCGTTTAGGAATGACTGGGAAAAAACTTTTTCCGGTTAAAATTGAAGTGGTAGATAGCAACGGCTACTCCATGCAAAAAAACGAAACAATCCACCAGGCTCTTCCCAAGGTTGATACTCTAAAAAAGGAAGAACAAAAGTCTACGCAGGAAAAAATAGACCTACCAACTAAAACAGATAAAAATTTCGAGATAATCAAGCAACCAAAAAGCGAGCTCTTCAACTTAAGCATCGAGTCTGTTAACCTCAATGGATTCTCTGTTCAAATTGGGAGTTACAAAGAGTTGGTCAATGTATTAAGAATTGCCGCCGACATTCAAAAATCTACCAAGAATAACACAAGAATTCAGGTTATAACCAATAATGGAGAAAAAATATACAAATTACTGGTTGGATCGTTCAACAATAGGAAAGATGCAGAAATTCTAAAAGAAAAAATCTCTAAAATCTATAAAGACTGCTTTATTGTAGAGCTAAAAGAATAGTTAAGATAGCTATCAATCCAATTTTTTTGTAATATTGAACTACTGTTCAACTAAACTACTAATTGTTTATGAGAAAACTATTTGTGTTTACTATTACAATGCTTTTTGCATTTGCGGTTTTGGGTCAGAGCGAAACCAAAATTATTGGAACATGGTTAACCCAGTATGGCGATTCCAAAGTAACAATCAGCAAAGATTCCAAAGGAAAATTCAACGGTGAAATATCGTGGTTACGCGAACCCAACAAAAATGGTAAACCAAAGGTTGATGATAAAAATCCCGAGGTAAAATTTCAATCCCGGCCAATTATGGGTTTACGCCTCTTGGAAGGTTTTATTTTTAAGGATGAAGAGTGGATTGATGGGAAAATATATGATCCCAAGGAGGGAAAAACCTATAAATGTCTGATGTGGTTCGAGGAAAAGGATTTTGGAAAACTACATGTAAAAGGATACATTGGCTTCTCGCTGATTGGGAAAGAGGTTGTTTGGACTCGCGATAAATAGTATGATATGGGCATCCAAAGGGTGCTATCGGATTTTATAAATCTTTTTTACCCCAACATTTGCTTAGTCTGTCACGATGGGCTTGCTCGGGGCGAGGCGGTTGTTTGTACTGCATGTCTATACCATATTCCACGAACACGATACTGGGAATCCGTAGATAATCCGGTTGCCAAAATATTTTGGGGCAGGGTAAACATTGAAAACGCCTGCTCCTACTTCTTTTTTACAAAAGGAAGTAAGTATCGCAAACTCCTGCACCAACTAAAATACAACGGTCGATCTGACATTGGCGTTAAGCTGGGCGAAGAATTTGGCAGAGAGCTACACAACATCCCAAACTATAGCAGCATCGACGCCATTATTCCAGTTCCGCTTCACCCCAAACGACTAAAACAACGCGGTTATAATCAGGCCGAGATGATTGCCAACGGCCTTTCAAAAAGCATGAAAATCCCTGTAATTACCGATGTGCTAATTCGTAGACAGTACACACAAACCCAAACCAAGAAAACCCGAGAGGAAAGGGTTAAAAATGTTTCGGATGCCTTCACAATAACAAATGCGGAAAAAGTTGCGAATAAGCATATCTTACTAGTGGACGATGTTGTAACCACCGGTGCCACTTTAGAGGTTTGTGCCAACACATTACTTGATAAAACCTCATCGAAAGTTAGCATTGGAACCCTAGCCTACGCTTATAATATCTAAGTCAAACTATTCATCTCCCCATCGATAATGCTCAGTTTCAATCCCTGCAATGTCTAGAATTCTATTCACCACTGTTAAAACCAAATCATCAATACATTTAGGAATGCTATAAAATGAGGGGCTGGCGGGTAAAATTATTCCACCAGCAAGTGTAACCGTTCGCATATTTTCAATATGTATCAAACTATACGGAAGTTCCCGAGGTACAAGAATCAATTTCCGACGTTCCTTTAGCATTACATCTGCTGCACGGCAAATCAAATCGGGACTTGTTCCGGCTGCAATTCGGCCAAGTGTCCCCATAGTACACGGAACAACAATCATGGTACTATATGCAGCAGAGCCCGAAGCCACTGGTGCAAACATATCAGCATTGTCGTAAACCATTACTGGCTTGGAGAACAATCCAGGAGAACCCAACTCGTACTCCCAAACCTTACTGCCATTTTCAGAAAAAATTAGGGCAATTTCAGCAAATTGATCCGACCGCTGCTGTAGAGTCTCAATTAACCTCTTAGCGTATACTGCACCACTTGCTCCAGTAACTGCAATTATTGTTTTTTGTGGCATTTACTCCAATTTAAGATGATATAACAAAAAAGTTTGCCGCTTAGTTAACAGGGTTATGTAACTTTATGGCTATATTACACTTCTATTCACAAAAGTAGTTCAATTAAACAAGTTTGTCAAAATGATTAAATCGATGATGTGGCCATTCGCCAAGGACAATGAGTTTTACTCCCATGCCGAATCAATGGAGAAATACCACGGAGGAATTACTTTCTTGGGGTTAATTGGAATCATTGTTTTTTCAATTATTCCATTGGGTTTAATTACGGCTATCTGCATAGCAATACAGTTTGAGTTGCCCCAAATGATTACCAATTTACTCCAATTCATATTCTTCATCCTATTTGTTTGGCTGTATATTAGCTTTGTTGAAAAAAGATCGTTTAAATCGTTAGGATTCTTTGGAAACAAAAAGCTCAATGATTATCTAAAAGGAATGTTTATTGGAGTATTACTGCTAGTAATCTCGTTTGCAGTAATTTCGTTTTTTGCAAAACCTATAGTTGCATACACCTTCAATTTTAATTTCAACTCTTTTTTGTCGATACTTAGCGTACTGGGATTTTTTATCATACAAGGAGCATCCGAAGAAATTGTTATGCGAGGCTGGTTTATGAAGAGTATCGCAGTTAGACATTGGCCCTGGTTAGGAATTTTGTTATCGACATTGATTTTTGCTTTGCTACACACCGCAAACCCTAATTTCAGTATTATAGCCGCGTTAAATATCTTTCTCATTGGGTTTTTGCTAGCATTAATAGCATTGTATGATGGCAACCTTTGGGGCGCATGCGGATTTCATTCCGCATGGAATTTTACTATGAATAGCATTCTGGGAGTGAGCGTTAGCGGAACAAGCCTACAAGGCGAAACTTTAATGAAAACCTTTTTTGAAGGTAATCCTATTGTATATGGTGGCGATTTTGGTCTTGAAGGAAGTATTGTGGTAACGGTAATTGTTATAATTGCCTGTATAGCAATTTGGGTGATGAAAACGCCCAAAAGCAAATCTACCCTTGTTGCTGATTAATCAAAAAATAAAAGCCCTTCAGCATTACTAGTAACAAAATCGGGAAAAATATGGTTTGCAAAAACCTAAAAATAAAGAAGTTCAGAAGATCAAAGTGAATTAAAGCCGCGAACAGAACAATGATTGAGCAATCAAAAATCATCACCATCCGGCTTAAATGAGTCTTATGAAATACTTTTGGAAGAGGCTGCCCCATGATTTCACCGTTACTATTAAGGAGAAGGTCGTACAAGCAAATAGTGAAAATAATCGGAGAAACTACTCCAAAAACAAAGAGTATGTAATCGGACGGAACAACCTTAAATGAGTATAGAATCCCTGCCAATAAAGAGATTAGCAAATTGAATGCAAATGTAGCAGGTGATTCAACAAGATTTTTTGTCCAATATGAAATAATAGATTCCCTGTGGTTTCTATCGATATCCATAGTAATTAAGCATTATATATCAAATACAAAGTATACAGAATAAATATTGAGACCAATTGGCGCCTAATATTAATAGCAAAAGCCCAATAAGAATAAAAACAGAACTATGCAGCATAATTCTTCTTTAAATAGTTTTGTAAAAGTTTAATCTAACTCATTTTAACCCAAAAACTACATCTACTTTCACCTTAAAATAAGCTAAATCCAGCTCTGCGATTCAATTTTTAGAAAATTTGGTCAAAGATACGTTAGTTTGGGTTAACTTAGCAGCCGATTATAATCAAATAATAATTATCGCGTTGAAACGTATAATAATTCTTGCTGCCGCTGGGCTATTCGTTTTGGCCCTTTTCCCTCGTTGTGCAAAAGTAGTATCGCCTACAGGCGGGCCTAAAGATACTTTAGCCCCCGTAATGGTAAATAGTACGCCAAAAATCAATGCAACCAATTTTACAGGAAATAAAATTACTTTCGAATTCAACGAGTATATCCAAGTAAAAGATATTCAGCAGAAATTACTTGTTTCGCCACCCTTAAAAACCCAACCCCAGGTTAACCTAAAAGGGAAAAAAATTTTGCTTGAGATATCTGACACTTTAAAGGAAAATACCACCTACACCGTTTACCTTGGCGATGCAATTTCCGATAATAACGAAGGAAACCCTATAAACAGCTTTGAATTTGCATTCTCCACAGGTTCTACAATTGATACTTTAACCTTAAAAGGGAGCGTTGTAAACTCCTTTACGCAAAAGCCAGTAGAGGGGGCTCTCATAATGCTATACAGCTCCTTTGCCGATTCCCTCCCCTATAACAGTTTGCCTGTTCATATCGCAAAAACCAATAAAAAAGGGGAGTTCAAGGTAAATAACTTGAAATATAACAACTACAAACTTGTTGCAATCACCGATGCAAACTCAAACTATAAGTATAACCAGGGAGCAGAGGAAATTGCATTCCTTGATAAACCATTGAAAAAGGAAGATCTTGCCAGCTCTAAAATCGCTCTCCGAACATTTACGGAGGAACTTCCCAACCAAATTATTACTGGGTACGATCGCCCCGATAAGCGTCTTCTTCAACTCAACTTCTCGCGTAAACCCCACGGTGGATTCAAACTTAAATCGCTTGATGAGCCAACTGCAAAGGACTGGTTTATTTTGGAGCCCGATGCTCAAGGCGATACCGTTAAGGTTTGGTTAGCCTCCGATAAATTAACATCACTGGATACTTTAAGGATTATTGCAGAGTACAAAAAAACAGACTCGTTGAATGTACTTAATCCACAAACTGATACCTTGAAATTTGTTTACTATAATATTGATAACAACGAAAAACCTTCAAAATCTAAAAAGAAAGACAAGGGTAAAGATGAAGAAGTAAAAACCAGTGGTTTTGAATTAAAGACATCGATCAAAGGTGGACAGCCTGTTATTCCGGATATTCCTGTTGAATTTACGTTACCGTTGCCTGCAAAAAAAACAGACGCATCAAAGGTGTTAATCTTCAACGAGACCGATAGTATTATGGAGCCATCAATAAAACTATCAATTGATTCCTTAAATCCTCGAATTTATCGGTTCAACAAGGATTGGAAGGCAAATGCATCGTACAAAATGCTTATACTTCCTGGCACATTTCAGGATCTTTCGTCGCTCCTGAACGACACGCTAAAGCTTCAGTTTTATGGAGCGGATCCCGAAAAATTTGGAACGCTAATTATCAAAACCAGCAATGTGGCAAAAGGAATTGTGGCCGAGTTGCTTACTGATAAAGGTGATTTGGTTATTAGAAAATCTGCCATAGGAAACAAGACGATAACCTTTACCTACATAACCCCGGGAAAATATAAATTACGATTTGTTGAGGATTTAAACCAGAACGGAACATGGGATACCGGAAATTACCTGAAGAAAATTCAACCCGAAAGAATCTTCGAATTCACCGAAGGAAAGAATAAGGGAGAAATAAATATTCGGGCTAACTGGGAAAGCGAGATATCTTTTTCTATTCCAAAACCTTAAATAAGAAAAACATGTCGGTATTGATGAATCTTGCAATATTTCCAACCGATAAGGGAATAAGCGTTAGTCCTTACGTTGCAAAGGTTATTGAAAATATCCAGTCAAAAGGATTTCCAGCTCAATTAACCGCCATGGGAACTCTTGTTGAAACCAACACCCTTGACGAAGCCCTGACTGTAATCAACGATGCTTACAGAACGCTTGAATCAGATTGCGATAGGGTTTACATATCGGTCAACTTTGATGTAAAAAAAGGAGCAATGGGAAGAATGGAGGCCAAAGTAAAATCGGTTAAGGAAAAACTAAAATCCTAACAATATCACAATCTATATAATGAGAAAACTCTGGTTAATAGCATTTTCGTCGATTCTTTTTTCGAATGTTTCTGGTCAAACTTATGTTGGTCTAAAGGCGGGTTATACTATGTCAACCATATCTTTCGATCCTGTTGTTGAAGATACTAAAATGCTTTTTGGCGAAGGGTTTGACTATGGACTAACCTTTAAGCACTATAATGCCAAGTATGTGGGTTTTCAGGCCGAACTTTACACCACAAAACGAGGCTACAGAGCACCAACAGACGAAACAAACAACGCTACTTTTAAAAGGGTAAATACCTATATTGAACTTCCTATGTTCATTCAGTTCCGCTTAAACCTCAAAGTTGCATACATTTATGTAAATGCGGGACCATATATCGCCTACCTAATGTCGGCAAAGGAAGGTGACAACACATCGGGTTCCTATAAACTCGAAAAAGTAGATTTTAATGTTTTGCGCGATAATAGATTCGACTACGGCTTGATGGGTGGCGTTGGCCTAAGTTACGATTTTAGGTGGGGAACAATTCAGGCAGAAGCGAGAGTAAGCTACGGCTTTGCCGATTTATACGATCACACCTATACCGATATGCCCAAGGAATCGAAATCCATAACTCAACAGATAAATATTGGATACTTCTATAGGTTTGGGAGTTTAGATTCAAAAAAATAGATCTGATAAATGATCTTTATCATCAGCCTTCATTTTTATTTTTGAACAAATCCGCTTAATTTTCTGTTCGTTCAATTAAAAAACAATGAAGAGTTGGTCCGATATTGAGCACAGCAAACAACGAGTAATTTCTAACGAAAGAATTGCTCCGGGTTCGCATCTTTTAAAACTCCATCGTAACCATAAATTTATAGCAGGACAGGTTATTGCTTTAGGTATCAGCGCTGAAATAGAGCCTCGCTTGTACAGCATTGCATCGGCCGAAAACGACGATTTAATAACAATTCTTTACAGCGAAAAAGCAGAAGGAGCATTAACCCCCATGCTATCCAATCTTAAAACTGGCGACACATTGCTAGTTTCCAAACCTTTTGGAACATTCACAGCTGTCAAGGACAATGCCGTATTTGTTGCCACCGGAACAGGCATTGCTCCATTTATGTCGATGTTACTGTCCAATAAAGTAAATCACGCCACAGTTATTCATGGCGCATCATATCCGGAATTCTTTTACTTTTCGGAATATTTACATTCTACTCTTGGTGAAAGATACATTAGATGTTGTTCGCGTTGCATGCCGGGATGTTTATATGTAGGCCGGGTTACTAAGTTCTTGAAAGAATGGGATGCCCTTAGCCCCAATAAAAATTACTATCTTTGTGGCAGTGCCGAAATGGTTGTTGAAACTCGTGATATTCTCATATCTAGAGGTGTATCTACTGCAAAAATCAATTCGGAAATCTATTTTTAATTATTAACGTAGATATTGGTCTTGAATCTAATATCTAACATCTGATATCTGAAGACATGTCATTAATCCCACTTTACGGAAAAACACGAACCGAATTAGCAGAATTAGTTATTGCTGAAGGACTCCCAAAATTTTCAGCAACCCAAATCGCCGATTGGCTATACCGTAAGGACGTGGATTCTATCGATCAAATGTCAAATTTGTCGAAGAAGGTACGCGAACAACTTTCGGAAAAGTACACCCTCGGGTTGATTGCTCCTGATCAGGTATCGGAATCGACAGATGGAACAAAGAAGTATTTATTCCCTACTGGAAATAACAAGTTTGTTGAGGCAGCTTACATTCCCGAATCCGACAGGGCAACACTTTGCGTTTCGTCACAGGCAGGCTGTAAAATGGGCTGTTTGTTCTGCATGACAGGTAAGCAAGGGTTTCAGGGTCAACTCACATCCGGCGAAATTCTCAACCAACTGCGAAGTATTCCTGAGTTTAGGAATGTTACCAACATTGTATACATGGGAATGGGAGAGCCGTTCGATAACCTAGATAGTGTGCTAAAAAGCACTGAGATTCTAACATCGGATTGGGGAATGGGCTGGAGCCCTAAGCGTATTACAGTTTCATCGGTTGGGCTAATCCCTGCACTACGAAAGTTTATGGAGCAAAGCAATTGCCACCTAGCAATTAGTTTGCACACGCCGTTCGAAGAGGAGCGTAAAATGCTAATGCCAATACAGAATGTTTATCCAATCGCAGATGTAGTGGCTGAAATCCGAAAAGTTTTCAAAGGTGGTCAGCGCAGGGTTTCCTTTGAGTACATAATGTTCGATGGTATTAACGATACCCCAAAGCATGTCAAGGAAATGGCTAAACTCTTGAGTGGATTAGAGTGCCGGGTAAATCTGATACGTTTTCATACAATCCCTGACTCGCCCCTACGAGGAACTTCTGATGCAAAAATGCTAGAGTTTAGGGATGCATTAACCTCGAAAGGGATTTTTACAACCATTCGATCATCGCGTGGACAGGATATACAGGCCGCTTGTGGGCTTCTATCCACAAAAGCACTTATTGAAAAAAATAATCTTTTGTTTTTTTCACATAAATTCTTCACGAATATCGTTTAACCTTAAACGTTTAACTTTTCACGCTTTAATTGTATCTTAGTAAAAAATTACGGCTATGAAGAAAATTACTTTCCTTTCAGTTTTTCTGATAGTTACAGTTGCTTGCAAGGCACAACAACCATCGGAGTCGGTATCGAAATTTGCATTCGATTTTTATAAATACGTTTCCAAGGATAAAAGCGAAAATGTAGTATTTGCGCCATTTAGCCTTACCCCCGCATTTGGTATGGTTGCACTTGGGGCAAAGGCCGAGACCGAGAAACAAATGTCGCAGGTGTTTTATTTTCCTGTGAATGAGCCATCGTTTCACACTGCGATGGGAAAACTTCAAAGCAAAATCCAAAAGGATGCCGGGAGTGCTGTTGATATTTGTATAACTAACCGAGTTTGGATGGAGGAAACCTTTAAGGTTAACCGTCAGTACAAAAAATTGTTGCAAAAATCGTATAACGCAAAGGTTGCCTTAACAAGTTTTATTGCTCAGCCTGATCCATCGAGGGTAAAAATTAACAAGGCCATTGAAGCCGACACAAAGAACTATATCAAGGATTTATTACCTGAAGGGAGTATTACTGATTTAACCCGTTTGGTGTTAACCAATGCCATCTACTTTAAAGGAAAATGGGAAAAGGAGTTCGACCCGAAGAAAACAACTCAGCGTGAGTTCACCCTTTCAACTGGTGAGACTATTAAGTGCGCTACAATGTTTGTGGAGGATTCGATGGGTTACTTTACAAGCGAAAATTACGATGCCATTCAGTTAAACTATAAAGGAGGAAAACTTTCAATGTTGGTTCTTTTACCCAACGAAAGCGTAAAGATGTCGGAATTTGAAAAAGGCCTAAATATCGACCTTTATAACCAAACATTGGCTGGATTAGAGCGGGAGAAAGTGGCCGTTCTTTTGCCCAAGTTCAAAATAGAGACAGGCCTATCGCTAAAGAAGACACTTAGCGACATGGGGATGCCCATTGCTTTTTCCGATGCTGCTGATTTATCGGGTATTTCTGGTAAAAACGATTTAAAAATATCCGATGCGTTCCATAAAGCATTCATCGAGGTATCGGAGGAGGGAACAACCGCTGCCGCTGCAACTGCTGTTGTAATTGCAATGAAATCTTTTGTACGAAAGACTGAATTTATTGTTAACCGCCCATTTATCTACATACTAAAACATAACGGAAGCAATACCATTCTGTTTATGGGCAAGGTGGAGAATCCCAATAAGTAGATGATATATTTTTAGATTATATGCTGTAGGTGTAAACCTTACAGCATATAATTTAGTGGACAAATATTATAAAAACCTGTGAGTCGCCATATAGTTAACCTGATTAGTCAGGGCGAGCACCAAACGCTCGATTTTAAGCATTCCATAACCGATTCCAAAAAAATTGCTCGCTCCCTAGTGGCCTTTGCCAACACCTTGGGCGGAATACTGCTTATTGGAGTTAAGGATAATGGTAACATTGCTGGGGTAAACTCCGATGAGGAGTACTATATGGTTGAGGCCGCATCGCAGATGTACTGTAAGCCCGAAGTTCCGTTCGAGGTGGTTAGATGGGATATCAATGGCAAAACAGTTCTTGAGGTCAAGGTCAAGCCATCGAAAAAGAAACCGCACAAAGCACCCGACAAATCTGGGGCGTATAAGGCGTACGTTAGGGTAAACGATGAGAATATTATGGCTTCGCCAATTCAACTGAAAATATGGAAAGCCGAACACCACAGGAAATCCATCAGTTTGAATTTAAGCGATGTGGAGAATAATCTTTTTGATTATTTGAAGCAACATAAGCGGATAACCGTTCTGCAATTCAGCAAAATTGGGTTTATGTCCACTATAGAAGCTGAACGTACACTTGTAAACCTTACGGTTTTGGGGATGATAAAGTTTTCGGGAAATATTGAAGATGAGTATTTTTTGTGGATTGAATAATGAGAATAGCCGATAGTCCATAGACCACAGAAAACCTTATCTTTTAAACAATAGACTAAATACTAAAACCTATACACCGATAATCTGCCTTTTTTTTTGTTCTTTTGTAAAAATATTCTATTTGGGAGATGAGTGAGGTTCGAAAACCATCGTGGCTTAAAATAAAACTACCCGGAGGCGAAGGATATGCTCAGGTGAGCGGGATAGTTAAGAAACACCAATTGCACACTATATGCAGCAGCGGAATGTGCCCAAACATTGGGGAGTGCTGGGGCAATGGTGTGGCAACTTTTATGATTTTAGGCGATATCTGCACTCGTTCCTGTAAGTTCTGCGCAACAGCCACAGGAAAGCCCTTACCTCCCAATCCCAACGAGCCACATAACGTTGCCCGTTCGGTACAGTTAATGAACCTGAAGTATTGCGTAATAACATCGGTGGATAGGGACGATTTGCCAGATCAGGGTGCAGCGCATTGGCGCGAAACCGTGAAGGCCATTCGCGAGCTGAATCCAAACACCACCATTGAGGTGTTGATTCCTGATTTTGATGGACGCGCAGAGTTAATTGATATTTTTCTAGAATCGAATCCCGATGTAGTGGGACATAACCTTGAGACGGTTGAGCGCCTATCCAAACTTGTTCGCTCAAGGGCAAACTACGAGAGTAGCCTTAAAACGCTTGAGTACGTTTCAAAACGAGGATATAGAGCAAAATCGGGAATTATGCTAGGTCTTGGCGAAACCCGCGACGAAGTCATCAAAACAATGGATGATTTAATTGCGGTTAACTGCCGAATGATTACCCTTGGACAATACCTTCAGCCCCGCCCAACAAATCTCCCTGTTGAACGTTATATATCACCAGAGGAGTTTGATGAGTATAAACAAATTGCCCGGCAAAAGGGATTTACATTTGCCGAGTGTGGACCATTGGTGCGTTCGTCGTACCACGCGGATAAGGCTCAGGAGCTGGTGAAGGGCAAATGTTGTAACAGCTAAGCTGAACTTGCTATGCAAAAAAGAAAAAAAACATATAATGCACAACGTAAGTTTTAGTGATCTTGGACTAATTGACTATAAGGAGGCATGGGATTATCAGGAGCAACTGTTTGAAGAGGTAACAGAGAGAAAATTAAAGGGTGACGGAACGTTACACTATTTGCTCTTTTGCGAGCATCCACATGTTTACACCTTAGGGAAAAGCGGTGAAAACACAAACCTGCTTATTTCCGATGAGATGCTTAAACGCATCAATGCTACGTACTATCACATAAATCGAGGAGGCGATATTACGTACCACGGTCCTGGCCAAATTGTGGTCTATCCAATTCTCAACCTGGAGGCTTTAGGCCTAACTCTTAAATCCTACATCCACGAAATGGAGCAGGTTATTATTGACTGCTTGTCCGATTATGGAATAAAATCTGACAGACTCGAAGGCGCCACAGGCGTTTGGCTCGATGTTGGAGTTAAAGGTAAAGAGCGTAAAATCTGCGCCATTGGCGTGCGTGCTAGTCGATTTGTGACAATGCACGGTTTGGCTTTCAACATCAACACAAATCTAGACTATTTCAACTACATCAACCCTTGTGGATTTATCGATAAGGGCGTAACATCCATGCAGAAGGAGCTAGGCAGAGAGGTTGATTACAACGAGGTGAAGCAAAATCTAAAGAAGCATTTTGCTGCTCGTTTCAATTTTGAGTATAACCAGTAGTCATTCAAATGGCTCATAAAATAACAATTGGAGATTTGAATGATGGAAAAAAGATGGGTATATAAGGATCAGGGCGATCCGGAATTGGTCAACCGCTTAGCATCGGAGCTAAGCATTGAACCAGTTTTAGCATCGCTATTGGTACAGCGTGGAGTAAAAACGTACGATGAGGCAAAGCGGTTTTTCCGCCCATCGTTGGACGATTTGTACGATCCCTTTCTGATGAAGGATATGCACAACGCTGTCGATCGCATTGAGCAGGCAATCCGTAAGGGAGAAAGAATTCTGTTCTATGGCGATTACGATGTGGATGGAACAACGGCCGTTGCGCTGATGTACTCCTTTTTCCGCAGTCGTTACTCAAAAATTGGCTATTATATTCCCGATAGGTATAACGAGGGTTATGGAATCTCCCTCAAAGGAATTGATTTTGCTTTCGACAACGGCTACTCGTTAATTGTAGCATTAGATTGTGGAATTAAGGCGATAGAGAAGATTAGGTACGCCACACAACGTAAAATCGATTTCATTATTTGCGATCACCACTTGCCCGGCGATCAAATTCCTGAGGCCGTAGCAGTGTTGGATCCAAAACGGGTTGATTGTCCTTACCCCTTTAAGGAACTATCAGGCTGTGGCGTAGGATTTAAGCTCCTTCAGGGTTACTCCCGCAAGGTTGGGATTGATCCCTCGGAGCTTTATAGCCATATCGATTTGGTTGCTGTAAGTATTGCCTCGGATATAGTTCCAATTATTGATGAGAATAGAGTTTTGGCTTACTTCGGATTGGAAAAGTTAAACTCCAATCCATCCAAAGGGCTCAAGTCAATTATCAAAATAGCCAACATAGAGAAACAGCAACTAGCTATTGATGATATTGTTTTCCGTATTGGTCCAAGAATCAATGCTGCTGGGAGGATGGAGTCGGGTAAAACTGCGGTTGACCTTCTTTGTGCTGATGACGATACCATTGCCAACGAGGTGGGTTCGCTTATAGATTCTTGCAACAACGACCGTAAAAGCGTTGACCGCAATATAACCCACGAGGCACTAAGGATGATTGCTGGGGATTCAAGGATGCAACACCGATATTCAACAGTAATATTCAACCCATCGTGGCATAAGGGTGTTGTGGGGATTGTTGCGTCGCGCTTAATAGAAACATACTACAAACCAACCGTAGTGCTTACTCAGACAGGCGATTTAGCTACAGGTTCCGCCCGTTCGGTTCCTGGGTTCGACCTTTACCAAGCGGTTGAGGCCTGCTCCGATTTACTGGAGAACTTTGGCGGACATATGTATGCCGCGGGGTTAACAATGAAAGCTGACAAGGTAGATGAGTTCAAAACACGATTTGAAGAATACGTAAGCAAGAATATTACTCCCGATTTGCTTACTCCTCAAGTTGATGTTGATGCCAAAATAAAACTTAGCGAAATAAGCGATAAGTTTTACAGGATTCTTAAGCAGTTCCAGCCATTTGGACCGGGTAATATGGCTCCAGTTTTCAGCACTAAGAATGTTTACGATAATGGCGAAGGACGTTTGGTTGGTAACGAGAAGGAACACCTGAAACTTTCGATTATTGAGGAGAATAACCCAACCGTTTACCCGGGTATTGCTTTCCAGTTAGCCGAAAATTATAAAGGAATTCACGAGCATAAACCATTCAATATTTGTTTCTCGCTTTACGAGAATGTTTTCCGTGGAATTACAACCATTCAAATTAGGGTGAAGGATATCAAGTTTCTTGAATAGTTACTATTTAACAGAAACAAATCTGTTTTTATCATTCCGGGCTTAGTCCCGGAATTTATTTTTCAGTAAATTTGAAATTAGAAAAACTTACCCAAATGAAAAGAATAAGCCTATCATTTCTGTTTGTTGTCGTTGTATTTACGTGTTACTCACAAACCCTTCAGCCAACCATATCTGCTATGAGATGGGGCTCCGATTACAAACTACACGTAAAACTATCCAACGATTCGGCCTTCGTTATGGATGTTAAGGGGCTTTATCATACAGGTAAAAACTTATTCATCGACTCAACCGATAAATCTGCCACATATTATCCCGTATCTCTCGACAAAGAATTCATTGATTACATCAAAAATAAAAAGATAGAAGAGCAGGGCGATACTGTAAAAACAGACTCTTTAAAAACAAGCTATAAAACGCTCTGGTCGGCTACGCATACTAATATTGGCGGTAGTTACATCCACTTTGTGAATTGTTTGGTTTACTCACTAGAGTCGCAACAACTAAAACTAACCGATCCAATATTCAAACGCCCCATTACCGACTGGAAGCCCAATCCAATGACCGATACATACAAAAGAACCCATAAATGGGAGTACTACTATCCGTCCACACAGCGTCTAGCTAAAAAGGAATATAAACAGCGCCTGAAAGAGAACGATTTACGCGACCTACAGGGAGTCCCCTCTCGCTTTATTGAACTTTTCCTGGAAACCTCACAATCGGAGTACGAAAAATTGATCAGCAACCGCAAAGCTAATCTTGTTGCGCAAATCGATTTGGTTCGGTTACTCCTTGGCTCAAAATATCTGGGCGAAGATCAAATCCGACATATCAGCGGAAAGATTCTTGCCGCTGTTGTTAAGTACAACATAAACACAATGCCATCGGTTATCATCTTCGATGATTACAATGCGGCAGTGGCCATGAGTTTGGGTTCAAAAGGATACGAAATTGATTATATAGTTTACTCCGACGGAGAAACTGTTTCGGGCGCAGATCTTGCCGGAAGAACCGCAATGATTGAAGGTCTTATCAAGAACATCAACGAGGCCAACGATAGGGTTTTCCGAAAAAGGCTACAGATTTATTATCAAAAAGTAAAGTGAAATTCATCCGAAACTCTATCCACATCTTTATTCCAAAAAATATCGGAATACACTTTCAAAATTAATTGGCTGCCAAATTTAAATTTGGTTGCAAATTATTACATTAGACGAGTTATTTGCATTCATTTATTGTATGCTAAAATACTCGCAATATGTTACGTAAAATCAAAATATCTACACGGCTTTTGCTATTCGGTGCAACAATGCTATTCTCAATAGTTTTGGTGGGTTTCATTGTTTATGCAGGTATCACAAAAATCAATAAATACTATTTAAGTCACATTGAGGAGCAAATGTTTGCCGACCAAAAAGATAAAATAAAGGTTGGAACACATTCCATGGCCATTTCCCTTAGTGTAGTTCTCAACGGAACTCAGGATAAGGAGCAACAAAAAATAATCATACGAAATGTAATTGACGCCATAAAGTACGAGGATGACAAATCGGGGTACTACTTTGTATACGAAGGAACAGTAAACATCGCCCATCCGGACCATCAGTACATTGGCAAAGATTTGTCTAACCTCAAGGATGTTAACAATACCTACTTTATAAAAGAAGCTTATTCCAACTCGCTCAAAGGCGGAGGATACAACCGATTAATATTCAACAAACCAGGGCAAGGCGATCAGCCCAAGGTTGTTTACGCCGAGGCAATTCCCAACACTAACTACTGGATTGCAACGGGTGTTTACCTCGACAATATAGCAAGAACCCAGCAGGCCATAAATTCCTCTGTAAACAGAATGATTAACAGGATAATGTTCATTCTGCTTGGAGTTGTTTTCGCGGTTATTATCATTTTGTTTATCCCAATGATTGGTGCTATACGGCACAGCATCATTGCTCCACTAAAAACCGCTATTGATGTTTCCTACGAAGTTGGACACGGAAACCTTTCTGTACCAATCCATGATGGTTTTTCCGATGAAATCGGAAATCTTCTATCGGAACTAAACTCAATGAAACAACGGTTATCTCAAACGCTCATAAAAACTAAAGAAACAATTGATACCGTTAAGGTGAAGAGCAAAGAGATGTTTGGCGAACTTGAGGATATTGCCGTTGGTGCCAACAAACAAGCTGCCACCATGGAGGAGATATCGGGAACCATGTCACAAATTGAGGAGCAGGCTAGGCAAATTTCAGGCAATGCTTTGGAAACCATGAAAATTACTAAAACCACTGCTCAGTTTGCCAACGAAACCAGCGATGTTGTTAAGCAAACCGTTAAGGTTTTACGTGAAATAACTGAGCAGATCTCCATAATTCAGGATATTGCCAAACAAACAAATATTCTTGCAATTAACGCAGCAATAGAGGCTGCAAGGGTTGGTGTAAGCGGTAAAGGTTTCTCGGTGGTGGCAAATGAGGTAAAAAAACTGGCAGAAAGAAGTCAAGCCGCCGCCGATTCAATTGCACAACTATCTGCCAGAAGTTCCTCTGTTGGTTCAAAAGCCGAAGTTATGCTTGGTGAACTAATGGAAAATTCAAATAAATCGGTTCGTTTGATGGAGGAGGTTAACTCAAGTGTGTTTGACCAAACGCGAAGCGTAACTGAAATTAATAAAGCCATTATCGATATCGATAACGTTATACAGCAAAATGCGGCCTTCTCGGAAAAGATGTCGGTTACAGCCAACGCCTTGGTCGATAATACCGAGGAACTAAGGGAGCAAATAGACTTTTTTACTCTGTCGAAATAGATTTATCGGCCGGCTAATCGCGTTTCTCCATCAACACTACATTCTCCACATGGTGCGTATGGGGAAACATATCAACTGGCTGAATGCGAGATACACTGAAACCTTTATCAAGAATTGCAATATCGCGTGCCTGAGTTGATGGATTACAGCTAACATAAACTATTCGCTTAGGATTTGCATGCAAAATTGCCTCCAGCACATCAGGATGAACCCCTGCTCGGGGTGGATCCAGAATCACCACATCGGGATAGCCCTGATCCTGCATAAAACTCTCGGTGAGCAAATCTTTTATATCGCCAGCAAAAAAACTGGTATTTATAATCCCATTGATTTCCGAATTCACTTTTGCATCCTCAATAGCCTCGGGAACGTACTCAATCCCCACAACATGCTTTGCCCTTGCGGCAACAAAGTTTGCAATTGTCCCAGTTCCTGTGTATAGGTCATAAACATGATCTTCGGGTTTGATATCGGCAAATTCTCTGGCAACCTTATATAACTCGTAAGCCTGATCGGAATTGGTTTGATAAAACGATTTTGGTCCTACCTTAAATTTAATACCCTCCATCTCCTCCAAAATATGATCCTTTCCATGGAAAAAAACCAAATTCAAATCGTTAATGGTATCGTTCACCTTTTGATTTTCAACGTAAAATAACGAGGTTACCTGTGGAAATCCATTCTTTACATGGTTGAGCAATCCCTTAACCGTATCGTTAAACTCTTTAACCACAACAATCACCATTACATCGCCGGTAGATGCGGTGCGAACAATAATATTGCGAAGTAATCCATCTTTGCTTCGCAGGTTCAAGAACGGAAGGTTATTCTCAATTGCATACTTTTTAATGGAAAGACGAATTGAGTTTGATGGCTCAGGCTGGAGGTAGCAATTCTTCACATCAAAAACCTTGTCGAACTTTCCCGGAATATGATAGCCTAACGCCGGTTCCTGCTCAAAATTTGCTCCCGATGCAATCTCTTCCTGACTCAGCCATCGCGATTCCGAAAAGGTAAATTCCAGTTTATTCCTGTAGTGAGTTGTTTTTGCAGAACCCAATATTGGAGAAATCTCAGGTAAATCAACCTTGGCAATCCTTGTTAGCTGATCAACCACCTGTTTTTGTTTAAACTTTAGTTGCTCACTGTACGGGAGATTCTGCCACTTGCATCCACCGCACATCCCAAAATGCTCACAGAAAGGTTTTGTTCTTAATGAAGAATACTCGCGATAATTTACCACATAACCCTCAAGGTAACTCTTGCGCTTATTGGTAATCTGAATATCCACAACATCTCCAGGCACTGCAAAAGCTGTAAATAGCACCTTGTCGTTTACACGAGCAAGCGCCTTGCCCTCCGCTGCAACATCCTCAATTTTGATATTCTCTAGTACAGGATATTTTCCTCGTCTCCCCATATTATTCCTTATCTTTGAACAAATTGTTTTGTGTTGATGTTTTGAGTTTGATATTGTGAAAACGAACAATCATCAACGAACAACCATCAACTAATTTTAGTGCAAAGTTAGCAAAAGAAATGGACTCAATAACACATATCGTTTTAGGAGCAGCAGTTGCAGAAACCGCCGTTGGCAAAAAAATTGGAAATAAAGCGCTGCTAATTGGGGCGATTGCTGGCAATATTCCCGATTTTGATTCGATATTCTCGTTGCTTTTTAGCCCTGTTGATGCGTTATTTTTTCACCGAGGAATCAGCCACTCCCTATTCGTTCTTGCGCTACTGTCCCCATTGATAGCTTTTGCTCTAAGCAAAATTGACATGGACTCCCGATTAAAATATGTCGACTGGATTTGGTTAATTGGTCTTCCATGGCTTTCGCACCTGATAGTTGATATATTCAACACATACGGAACCGGAATCCTTGAACCGTTTAGCAGTATCCGCGTTTCGTACGATTCGATGGCCATTATCGATATTTTTCTGTTGGTTTACCTTATTCCTGCGGTAAGCACAATCTGGTTCTTCAATAAAAAGAATCCTAAACGAAGAATTATTGCTTGGTCATCTATCTCTTTTGTGGCTGTTTACTTCTCATTATCAGTAGTTATCAAGGAAAATCTTGAATCAAAAGTAAAACAAGAACTGGCTGACAGTAAAAAAGAGTACGTTCGGCTCCAAACAGCCCCGCTTCCTCTGTCAAACTTAGTTTGGATGATTGTTGTAGAGGATAGCAACAGCTTTAACGTTGAACAACGAAATATTTTAAATACAAGCAAACCCGTTCTGCGGGCTAACTTAGCAAAGAATCATCAGCTATTAGACTCACTAAGTTACTACGAAATAAGTAGAATCAAGAATTTTACCAAGGGACTATATACCGTTGAAAAAACTGATGACGGTTGGTTTATATACGATTTACGCTTTGCAAGCCTTGCCCCAGCCTATCCTGATGCCTATGTATTTAAATTTGATATTAAGAAAAATAACAATGTTGTTTTAGTTAAAAGAACACACCCAAAAAGATATTTAAACACTACAAATATGGAACTTTACCTTGATCGGATTCTTGAAACCCTTTAGCGTAATTCAAAACCGAATCTAATTCTCAAAAGATAAAAACCACCCAAAGGCCTCCTCGGGAGTATTAAAAAACTTAAAAGGCAAATGGTAAGCATTCGCAACCTGAAGTATCATATTTAGGTAGTAATTTTTAAAAATACTACCATCGAAAACTACCGCAGCCCGCTTTAAACCTTGATCAATTGCTTTAGGAATCGCCGTACTTTCGAACCATCTCCTACTCTCCGGATTCACAATTCCCTGATCTCTAATATCCGAAATATAATTTTCGATGGGCAATTTGAGCCTTTCCTGAAACTCAAAACTTGCATTTATTGCTTTCTTGTACTCCTCAATGGTGTGAACTCCAGTCCAAACCACCATAATGGTCTTGTACTCTTCGAGGTACGAAACCCTTGCGTACGTAGAACTAAAGACGTCGACAGAATTCATAAAAATACTTTTTCGAAAAATAGTTTAATACACAATCATTGTCAATAGCAAATAACAGAAATACGTGAAGTGTCGACAGACAACAATTTTTATCGACAAATACCTCTATATTTGCCAACATAAAAGGAATAAACTATGTCTCTGTCATTCGATCCAAACGACTTTGATAGCCTGATTGTAGTAGGCGATAGAGTTTTGATTAAACCCAAAAATCCGGAAGAAAGAACCAAAACAGGATTGCTCTTACCTCCAGGTGTTCAGGAAAAACAAAAAGCTCAAAGCGGTTATGTTGTAAAGGTTGGTCCGGGTTACCCAATACCATCAATAAGCGATACGGAAGAATCATGGAAAAGCAGAAAAAATGATGCACGATATTTTCCGCTGCAAGCGCACATCGGCGATTTAGCTGTTTACCTTCACGATAGCGCCATAGAGGTAGAATTCAACAATGAAAAGTACGTTATCGTTCCTTTTTCATCAATTCTACTACTTTTTAGAGATGAAGGGCTTTTTGAATAAGTAGGCGTATCAAAATATTTTCTAAAAAAGTTTAAAGTGTGTTAATTTCATATATATTTGCGAATGTTTGAACTCAACCTTTGGATTTTATTGGTTTTATTGAGTACATTAGTATTGATTTTTGAAAACAATTTAAACTAAATAGATAATGAAAAAATTTACTCTAATTTTTAATATTGTTTTGGCTTTAGCCGTAGTTGCTCTATTTATACTGCATTTTACTCAAAAATCGGGTAAAATCGTTGCTAAAAATGGCAAAGTTGAAACATCAGCAGCACTTTCTGCTCAATTCTCCGCAGCATGGGTTAATGTTGATACCATTCTCAACAATTACGATATGTACTTTGATATGCGTAAGGAACTAGAGGAGAATAGTCGCAAGCTTGAGGCTGAACTAAACGCAAAATCTAAAGCATTCGAAAAAGAGGCCATGGATTTTCAGGATAAAGTTCAAAAAGGGTTGGTAACCCGCTCCGAAGCTCAGCAACTCCAAAATACTTTGGCCAACAAGGAGCAAGAACTTTACCGCTTACGCGATGAAATGCGCATGCAACTTGCCGATGAAGAACAAGTAAAGCTTCGTAAAATCCAGAACAGTATCACCGAATTCTTAAAAGGATATAATGTTGACAAGGGTTACCATATCATTCTAAGTAACACATTTGGTGGCCCACTACTTTACGGACATCCAGCATTAGACATTACCAGCGATGTACTTAAAGGTTTAAATGCAGAATACTCTGCCAATAGACCCGAGAAAAAATAGGAAAACCCGCCTATACTAAACCTAAACCAACCCGGAACCCTTTCTTTTGGTTAACCAACTGAAAGGGTTTCGCTATTTTTGTAAATTAGAATTCAGATCGCAGGCAATAATCATCACATTCTTTTAGATATGCAGATTGCAGAGTATTTTTCAAAGAAAGATTTTGTTCCAAGAATTGAGGTAAAACCATCGGAAGAACTCAATATCTGCGTTGTTATACCTTCCTACAACGAGCCTAATCTTGAAAAATCTCTTTTTGCCTTAACCAGGTGCAAAATGCCCAAACGATGCGTAGAGGTGGTTGTGGTTGTAAACCATCCCGAAGGATCTGATCAAGAAACAATAGGATTATCAGAGCAATCTATAAAAACCGTAAAAGATATCAGCCTTAGATACAGCAATGATAGAATACAATTTTTTGGAGTAAAGGCATACGATCTTCCCCGTAAATGTGCGGGTGTTGGACTAGCCCGTCAAATTGGGATGGACGAGGCTGCATATAGATTGCTGCAGATCAACAATCCCAATGGGATCATTGCTTGTTTTGATGCTGACGCCATCTGTATGGAGAATTATCTTGTTGAACTGGAGAATCTCTGGATGCAATACCCGAAAACTACCGCCTGTTCTATAAAATATGCTCACCCAACCAATGGTGCAGATTTTACCGATGAGATATATTCTGGGATTGCTGGCTACGAACTTCACCTTAGGTACTATAATCAAGCATCTCGGCACATTGGATTTCCTTTCTCGTACCACACCATAGGATCATCCATGGCGAGTTCCGCAAAGACTTATATAAAGTTCGGTGGCATGAACAGGCATCAGGCAGGAGAAGATTTTTACTTCCTTCAAAAAATAATTCCACACGGAAATTTTAGGGAACTCAACTCTACCTGTATATTTCCATCGCCACGGCCATCGAATCGTGTACCCTTTGGAACGGGCCGCGCCATGCTTAAGTACCTCGAAAATAAAGAGGAGGGCATAACAACCTACAACCTTAATTCTTTTCTCGATTTAATTCCTTTTTTTAAGATCATAGGGGATTTCTGGGACATGAACGAAACCCAAATTAAAGTTGCAATAGGAACATTCCCAAAACCCCTAAACATTTTTCTAAACGAAAATCACGCCTCAACAGAAATTATCCGGGTAAAACAGAATACTGCAAACAAGCAATCGTTCTATAAACGAATCTTCCTCTGGTTCGATGCCTTTATGCTGTTAAAATACCTGAACTATGTAAACGAAAATTTTTACACAAGACAGCCCGTGCGAGATGAATCCATTAGACTGGCCAGATTAATTGATCTTCCTGTAAGTAATGCATATACGATTGAACTGCTAGATATATACCGAAAAAAAGATGCAGAGGAGTGGAGTCCTATAATCTAAAGCCCACCACTAAGATATCGTCAACCTGTTCGTGCTCGCCTTTCCAATCAAAATGAGCGGATTGAATGATATCTCGCTGATCCTCCATGGGTTTATCGTAAATTGTGGTAAGTAGTTCCTTGAACTTTTTGGACATAAACTTACGCCCATCGGATCCTCCAAACTGATCGGAATATCCATCGGAGAACATGTAAAAAGTATCGCCACTTTGCACCGCCACCTCGTGGTTAGTAAACGACATATGATCGTTTAGGTGAACCGCAACCGGCATCTTATCGGCCTTGTACTCGATTAACTCGCCATTACGAATCTGATACAGAGGATTGTATGCCCCAGCCCACTCCAACCTCATGCTCTGCTTATCAATAACACAAAGCGATATATCCATACCATCCTTTTGCTCATCGAACTTTCCGGTTTGGGAGAGTGTTGTCTTAATGTGATTCCTAAGATGATTCAAAATTTCTGAAGGTTGAAGCACATTTTCCTTATTCACAATCTCATAGAGGAACGAAACTCCGAGCATGCTCATGAATGCTCCTGGAACACCGTGACCTGTACAATCGGCGGCAACTAAGATAATTTTATCGTTTTTGCGGGTCATCCAGTAGAAATCACCGCTCACAATATCGCGCGGCATAAATAGCACAAAGTGCTCGGGGAGCGAATCGCTAATTAAATTCGACGAAGGGAGAACGGCTTTCTGGATTCGGCTAGCATACTTAATACTATCGGTAATTTCTTGCTTTTGCTTAGTAATAAGAAGATTCTTTTCCTCCAGAATTTGATTCGCCCTCTGTTTGTCGCGGAACATCTTAAACATCAGCAAGGCAACCATCAGAATGAGGATTACCCCAACAATTGCTGCAATAATCATCAACCTCTGACGCTGAATAACCGACTCCCTGAGGTCTGCCTCGTTCTTCAAAAGTTTATTTTCCTGCTCCTTTTTATCCGTTTCATACTTAGTTTGCATCTCGGTGATTATCTTTTGGCTTTTCTCCGAGAATATTTCGTCCTTAATTTTGGTAGCCATTTTGTGGTAAAAAAAGGCTGTGCCCACGTTGTCCTTTTGCTCGTAAAGTAACGATAGCTTCTCATAGCAGAATCTCAACGTTTCCTTCAACCCCAACTCAGAGGAGAGCTTAGCGCACTCAAGGAAAGTAGACTCGGCAGAGTTAAGATTCCTTTGTCGGTATTGACTCTCGCCTAAAGCATAGAGCGCAGCTGTAATCTCATATTGGAGACTATTCTTCCGAGCAAGTTGCAACCCCTTATTAATATACGACTCGGCCTTTACCCAATCCCTTGCCCAACTATATGTACTTCCTAAGTTTATATTCACTTTGGCTATTTCGGCCTCATTCTTCGTCTCTGTCAATATTTTAAGTGCCTGATTGTAAAAATCTAAAGAATTAGAAAAGGTTGTAAAAATGTCGCGTTGCTTAATTTTGTAAAGAGAATCCTCCCATGCCTCGCCATACTGTTCAACAAACTTGTTGGTTACAAGCCGTGAGTATGCATTCCCAATATTCTGAAGCGTCTGGCCTTCTTCGTTCTTTGCCCCCATCTGTCTAAAAATCGTCAAAGCTCTATTATGGTACTCCAACGCCTTGTTATAGTTACTCTCGTTTTCCTTAGTTGCCAATGCGCTTTGCGAGAGATTTTCGTAGGTTGCTCCAATGCCCGAACAGGATAGGGCAATTCCACTGGTATAGTTTATCTCCTCAAATATTTTTAATGCTTTCTGATACTGCTCCAGGGCTTGCTGATAATTGCCAATGCTAGTATGAGTATTTCCAAAGTTATAGTATGCAATAGCAAGTCCTTCAGGATCGTCAAAGGTTTGCTTTATCTCAATTTCCTTTTTGTAAAACTCTATAGATTTATTGTAATCGGCCGCGTTAAAGTAAAGTTGACCCAGTTGGTTGTAGGTTTGCGCTATATCCTTCTTGCTGTCAATCTTTTGATACAACAATAACGCCTTGTTAATACATAATAGAGCCGAATCTACTGTTCCTGCTGTTCTGTGAATCATTCCAATCTGCAACAATGCCGATGCCTGATATCGAAAACTATCTACCTCCTCAGCCTTTATAAGTAATTGATTTGCAAATGATTTAGATTTATCTAAGGAATCAATATTAAAATATATTTGCATTAAGCGATTAAGAGCATTGAGCGATCCTTTGTTATACCCAATTTTTCGGCTAAGGTCTAGTGATTTATTAAAATTTTCTAACGCTTTTTCGTCATTATTCTGATTATAATAAACAAATCCCAAATTGTCGTAAGCGTCAACAAGCGCATTCTCATTAATTTTTTTAGCAACGCCTATTGCTTCATCTGCATATTTTATTGCCTCATCGGAATCGGAGGTAATATCGGACAATTTGTATAGAATCCTTAACTTTTCATCGCCTTTTACCCTGGAAAGCAAGTTTACAAGACTATCTTTTTCAGTGGACTGCGAAAATCCATTGGCTGAAAAAGCAATTAAAACAATGAATAAAACTACCTTGGCTCTGAGTGACATGATTGTTTAGATTGTAACCAGCAAAATAACAAAAGTTTACGATATATCACAAAAGTACGCTAATATTTATTTCATTAAAGCCATACTCAATAATTCACAATACTATTGCAAATGCATTATTTATTGATGGAATCAAAACTCATTTCTAGAATCTTATTTAATAGCTATCTTTGCAGCTAATGAATTAAGTTTTAACACAGAATATGATAGCATTTTTCACCTTTTTGTTCTATTTTTTCTTGTCGTTGATTATTCTAGGATTTATCTCTCGAATTCTTTTAAAATTATGGTTGAGAAGGGTTTTCCGAAAAATTAATCAAAATGATAAGAATTATTATCAGGATAATAGCCAAAGCAACAATAATCCCCAGCCGAAGAAAAAGATAATTGACCGAAACGAGGGCGATTACGTTGACTATGAAGAAGTAAAGTAAATTTCATCCAACAACATTGTAACAATGCAGGAAGTTGTAGCGGGAATAGATATTGGCGGAACCAACACCGTAATTGGTATTGTAACCCCAAATGGGGAAATATTAAAAGAATGCACAATCTCAACCAAGGGCCAAGAAACTTTCGATGGTTTTGTTAAAACCATTTCGGTTGAAATAGAAAGATTGCTATCGGAGTTGGAACATGCGTACACCCTCAAAGGGGTTGGCATTGGTGCACCCAATGGTTCTTACAATCTTGGGGCAATTGTAGATGCCCCCAACTTAGGTTGGAAAGGAATTCTGCCGCTTTGCAAGGAAATCACCATGAATACAGGCGTCCCCGCTGTTGTTACCAACGATGCAAATGCCGCTGCCCTAGGCGAACTTTTGTTTGGCGCGGCAAAAGGAATGAAAAACTTTGTGGTTATTACACTCGGAACAGGTTTAGGAAGCGGCATTGTGGTTGATGGAAAACTTGTAGTTGGGCACGATGGTTTTGCAGGAGAATTCGGTCATGTTGTTGCAAAAATTAATGGTCGACAGTGCGGATGCGGAAAACGGGGATGCCTGGAAACCTACGCATCGGCGACAGGAATTCGCCGTACCGCATTTAAAATGCTGGCAGATATAAATCAACCCAGCATTTTACGCAATATTACCTTCGAAAAACTTTCGGCTAAAATGGTAACCGAAGCAGCTAAAACTGGCGATCCTCTTGCCCGTGCAGCATTTGAATACACTGGGTTGATACTTGGAACTCGACTGGCCGATCTGGTTGCCATACTAAATCCCGAAGCAATTTTCTTCTTTGGAGGACTGGCAAACGCAGGCGAACTTCTTTTCGATCCAACCCGCCGATATATGGAAGAGTACATGTTCCCGGTATTCAAGGGAAAAGTTAAATTGCTAACCTCTGGCTTGCAGGACAAAAATGCAGCAGTGCTTGGTGCTGCTGCACTAATGTGGCAAGAATTTTAGGTAAAATTTACACAACTAATAACATAAACTTAAAGCCACTGCAATATTTTGTTAGTGGCTCTTTTTATATCTTTGTAAAGGATTCAATAACATGTTTAACCATAAAACAATCATAGTATGTTTTCAGGAATAGTGGAAGAACCCGCAAAAGTGGTTGCTCTTGAAAGAGAAAAGGAAAACTTGCACATCACCCTTCAATGTTCGTTTACCGATAATTTAAAAATAGACCAAAGCATTGCGCACAATGGTGTTTGCCTAACTGTTGTTAAAAAAACTGGCGATAACTATACCGTTACAGCAATTAAGGAAACCCTCGATAAAACAAACCTTGGTTTACTTAAAGTTGGCGACAAAGTTAACCTTGAACGCAGCATGAAGATTGATAGTTTGCTTGATGGGCACCTTGTTCAGGGGCATGTTGATCAAACTGCAGTTTGCACAAAAATTGAGGAGGCCGATGGCAGCTGGTATTTCACCTTTGAGTACGATCCATCAAAAGGAAATATCACCGTTGAAAAAGGTTCGGTATCTGTAAATGGAGTTAGCTTGACGGTTGTAAATTCAAAAGAGAAATCTTTTCAGGTTGCGATTATTCCCTACACCTATGAGCACACTAATTTCCATCAATTCAAGGTTGGAACCGTTGTTAACCTGGAGTTCGATATCGTAGGAAAATACATCACCAAGATGCTTAAACAGTACCTAGAGTCTGGGCAAATTGACAGATTGATAAAGTAAGTAGAAACGTTAATTATGATTCTTGCATTCGGCTAAAATCTCTAGTTTATTTAAACGAACATCATTGTGAACTCGGAAAACCTAGTTGAATCGCCAAAGAGCATTTCGGTTATAATAGCCTTAATTGCTGGAATGGTTGTTGGAATAATTACAGCCATTTTCTACGGTTTCAACACCGAAACCACAATAATACTATCCATTGCATCGGCCTTAGCAATATTTACAATAATCCTTATAGTTTCAAACCTTCTTATCAACCTTTTTTTAGCCAAAAAGATATCCCCTCTTTACAAAACTCTTTACCAGGTTGACATTAGTACATCGCAATTAGTCGAAAACATTGACGAAGGAAAGGTAATGGGTAAAATTAAAACCGATATCGCCGCATGGGCTAATAATAAAACTCAGGAAATTGGCCGACTAAAGGAAATGGAACGCTACCGCAAAGAATTTTTAGGTAACGTTTCGCACGAGTTAAAAACACCTATATTTAACATTCAAGGTTACGTCCTAACGCTTCTCGATGGGGGTTTAGATGATCCAACCATTAATAAGAAATACCTCGAACGAACCGAAAAAAGTATTAACCGGCTTATAGGAATTGTTGATGATTTAGAGACAATTTCAAAACTTGAAGCCGGAGAACTTAAACTTAACAACGAAAAATTCAGCATTGTTGGATTGGTTGAAGATGTTTTTGAAGCGCTCGACGACCGAGCCAAAAAGAAATCCATCACACTTAGCTTCGATAAGGATTACGAAAAACCAATTTGGGTTAATGCGGATAAAAAGAAAATCAACCAAGTAATTTACAATCTTGTTCTTAATTCAATTAACTACGGAAATATGGGTGGAAAAACCACTGTTTCTTTCACCGACCTAGAGAACAAAATCGCCGTTGAAGTAAACGATAACGGCGTTGGAATAGACCAAAAAGATATTCCTAGAATTTTTGAACGTTTCTATAGAGTAGACAAAAGTCGTTCGCGCGAACAAGGCGGAACCGGTTTAGGCCTTGCCATAGTTAAGCATATTATTGAGGGTCACAAACAGAGCATTAGCGTACGTAGCAGTTTGAATCAGGGAACATCGTTTATATTTACTCTTGGTAGGGCTAAAAAGTAAGTACCCAAATTGCCATTAAAAATCAACAAATTAGCCCTCCCTTTTCTATTTGATTTTATTCAAATTATGCTATATCTTTGTGAGATTTTTCAGAAAAGTTATGTTTTGATATTCGTCTAAATATCAATCAAATAAACTGGGTAAGGATTTTTATTTACGGCGTTTTGAATACCTTCCAACGTCCATAAAACTTGGAAGCGTCAATAAGATGAGTGAATTTTGTGGTGATTATTAATGTTTATTAAATGAAACAGTCGAAATTTAAAGAGTACAAGGGTTTAGATTTATCGCAGGTAAACAAGGATGTGCTAAAAACCTGGGATAAAAACGATACTTTTCATAAAAGTTTAGAAACCCGCAAAGGTCATCCTACATTCGTATTTTATGAAGGGCCCCCTTCAGCAAACGGAATTCCTGGCATTCACCACGTAATGGCTCGTTCTATTAAGGATATTTTTTGCCGCTATAAAACTCAAAAAGGATTCCTAGTTGAGCGTAAGGCTGGTTGGGATACTCACGGTCTACCCGTTGAACTTGGTGTGGAGAAAATGCTTGGCATTACCAAGGAGGATATTGGTACTAAAATTTCGGTTGAAGAGTATAACCAAACCTGCCGTAAGGAGGTAATGAAATACACCGACCTGTGGGAGGATCTTACCCATAAGATGGGTTACTGGGTTGATATGGAACATCCATACATAACCTACGATAACCGCTACATTGAAACCCTCTGGTACTTACTTCAGAAATTATACGAGAAGGGTTTGCTCTACAAAGGTAAAACCATTCAGCCTTATTCTCCTGCTGCAGGTACAGGTCTTAGTACTCACGAGTTGAACCAACCAGGTTGCTACCGCGATGTTAAGGATACCACCATTGTTGCGCAGTTTAAGGTAATCCGCAACGATAAGAGCAAATTGCTTTTCGACAAGGCCGATAGCGATGTTTACGTTCTGGCTTGGACAACCACACCTTGGACTTTACCATCGAACACCGCATTGGCAATCAACGCTAATATTCGTTACGAGTTAGTAAAATCGTTCAATCCATATAGTGGCGATCCTATCACAGTTTTACTTGCTAAAGATCGTCGAGAAGTTTATTTTCCATCAGCAAACGCTGAATTATCCTTTGAAGAATACCGAGCTGGCGACAAGAAAGTACCTTTTAAAGTAATTGCCGAGTTTACAGGAAATCAACTTGTAGGAATCAACTACGAGCAGCTATTCCCTTGGATTAAACCTGAGGGTGAAGCATTCAGAGTAATTGCTGGTGACTTTGTTACCACCGAGGATGGAACTGGTGTTGTTCATATTGCTCCAACCTTTGGAGCCGACGATGATCGTGCTGCAAAAGTTGCAGGAATATCGCCGCTTATCCTGCGCGATAAGGGTAACAATCCTGAACCAATGGTCGATCGCAGAGGAAGGTTTTATGCTATTGAGGATTTGAACCCCGACTTCGTAAAGAACAATGTCAGTGTTGATCTATATAAAGAGTTTGCGGGTAGATTCGTTAAAAACGATTACGATCCAGCCCTAACCGAAAGCGACTCTTCGCTTGATGTTGATTTGGCTGTTGCTCTTAAGAAGGAGAACAAAGCATTCCGTATCGAGAAACACGTTCACAACTATCCACACTGCTGGCGTACCGATAAACCAATCCTTTACTATCCGCTGGATAGCTGGTTTATTAAGGTTACTGCCCTTAAGGATAGAATGATAGAACTAAACAACACCATTAACTGGAAACCTGCAAGCACAGGTACTGGACGTTTCGGAAAGTGGCTGGAAAACCTATTGGATTGGAACCTTTCACGTTCTCGTTTCTGGGGAACTCCTCTTCCAATTTGGGCTACCGAGGATCGTTCCGAGATGATTTGCATAGGATCTGTGGCACAAATGAAGGCCGAGTGTGAAAAGTCTGTCAAAGCCGGATTTATGCAGAAGAATCCTCTGGAAAACTACAAGGAGGGCGATTATTCTTCAACAAACTACGAATCGTTTGATTTGCATCGTCCGTTTGTGGATAACGTTGTGCTAGTTTCATCAACAGGCAAGAAGATGTTCCGCGAGCCCGACCTAATCGACGTTTGGTTCGATTCTGGAGCAATGCCATACGCTCAGGTTCACTATCCTTTTGAGCATAAGGAAAATTTTGGCGATGTTTATCCTGCCGATTTTATAGCCGAAGGCGTTGACCAAACCCGTGGTTGGTTCTACACACTTCATGCATTATCAACACTTCTTTTCGATTCTGTTGCCTACAAAAATATTATCTCAAACGGGTTAGTTCTGGATAAGAATGGTAACAAAATGAGTAAACGCTTGGGTAATGGCGTTGATCCATTCGAGGTGATAGAGAAGTACGGTTCCGATCCTACTCGTTGGTACATGATTACCAACTCACAGCCCTGGGATAACCTAAAATTCGATATCGAGGGTGTTGACGAGGTTAAGCGTAAATTCTTTGGAACACTTTACAACACATACTCTTTCTTTGCGCTTTACGCAAACGTTGATGGGTTCAACTACAGCGATGCTGAAGTACCTGTTGAGAAACGTCCCGAAATTGACCGTTGGATACTATCGTTGCTTAACTCGTTGATTAAGGAGGTTGAGGATGCTTACGAGAGCTACGAGCCAACACGCGCAGGACGCGCAATTCAGGACTTTGTGAACGAGCAGCTAAGTAACTGGTACGTTCGCTTAAACCGTAAGCGTTTTTGGGGTGGCGAGTTCAATACCGATAAAATTGCCGCCTACCAAACCCTTTACACCTGTTTGGAAACCGTTGCAATTCTTGCAGCACCAATTGCTCCGTTCTTTATGGATCAGCTGTTCACCGATTTGAATAACGTGACCGGAAAACATAACGATGAGAGCGTTCACTTAACCCAGTTCCCAAAATATAACGCTGCGTTAATTGATAAGAACCTTGAGGAAAGGATGGAAATTGCGCAAAGTATCTGCTCGTTGGTACTTGGCCTTCGTCGTAAGGTTAACATCAAGGTGCGTCAACCTTTGAGTAAGATTATGATTCCAATCCTGGATGAAAAATTCCGCACTCAGCTAAGCGCTGTGGAAAATCTAATTCTAAGCGAGGTTAACGTTAAAGAACTTGAGTATTTAACCGATTCGTCGGGAATTTTGGTTAAGAAGATCAAACCAAACTTCAAAACCCTAGGTCCACGTTTCGGAAAATCGATGAAAGCAATCTCCGAGGCAATTGGCAAAATGACTCAAGTTGATATCAACGTAATTGAGCGCAACAACAGTTTTACAATTGAACAAACCGATGAACCTATTAACATAACCCTTGAGGATGTTGAAATTCTATCGGAGGATATTCCCGGCTGGCTGGTTGCCAACGAGGGTCGTTACACCGTTGCTTTGGATATAAAGGTTAGCGAGGAACTCCGAATGGAAGGCATTGCCCGCGAACTTATTAACCGTGTACAGAATATCCGCAAGGATTCGGGCTTTGAGGTAACCGATAAGATTAAAATCACCATTAAGAAGCACCAAGGGCTGAACAACGCTGTACATGCGCATAAGGATTACATTGCGGGTCAGACTTTAGCCAAGGAAATTAACCTGGTTGATTCGGACCTTAATGGCAATTCAATCGTAATAGAACTGGATGACGATCTTAAAACATCAATCAATGTTGAAAAGATTGACTAGCGATATTGAAAATAAGTAAATTATTTTTATATCTTTATCAAAATTTATTGCCATGGGAGAAAAAACAAGATATTCCGATGAGGAGTTGGCAGAATTCAAGGAATTAATACTGCAAAAACTCGAAAAGGCACGGAAGGATTACGAAATCCTTAAAAGTGCTATTACCATGAGCGGAAGCAACGACACCGAGGATACATCCCCTACTTTTAAAGTTTTGGAAGAAGGCGCTTCAACTCTATCGAAAGAGGAAGCCGGTAAATTGGCACAACGTCAGCAAAAATTCATACAGCACCTCGAAGCTGCCCTTGTTCGAATTGAGAACAAAACCTACGGTATTTGCCGCGAAACGGGTAAGTTGATTTCAAAAGAGCGCTTACGCGCTGTACCTCACGCAACGCTTAGCATTGATGCAAAAAATAGTCAACGTTAAAATATTGCAACCGAATTTGAAAGTGGCTATAAGGCCACTTTCTTTTTTTTTGTAGCTTTGCATGCACAACCAAAAAAATATCTCAATGCAAATGTCCATTCGCAATAAATCTATTCTAGTAATCTTACTTATTCTTTTAGTTGATCAAGTCCTAAAAATCTGGATTAAAACAAACTTCGCCATTGGTGACGAAATGAGGATTATGGGGAACTGGTTTGTACTCCATTTCACCGAAAATCCAGGAATGGCATTCGGGATGAAGTTTTGGGGAATCTGGGGGAAAATTCTTCTCGGTTTATTCCGCCTGGGCGCAATAATTGCAATTGCTTGGTACCTGAATAAATTAATCCTTAAAAATACAAAAACAGGAATCGTTATTGGTGTATCTCTAATCCTCTCTGGCGCAATAGGAAACCTTATAGATAGCGCGTTGTACGGTTTTTTATTCGATAGTGGAACCATTTACAATAGCCAAATTAATGAATGGATATCGTATCCCGGCGTTTCAAAACTAAATTTTGATGGTTATGCCGGACTCCTAAAAGGATGTGTTGTTGATATGCTATATTTTCCCGTTGTTGATACTGTTATACCATCATGGATGCCAATCTGGGGCGGCGAACATTTTGTCTTTTTCCGTCCAGTTTTCAACATAGCCGATTCGGCAATAACTACAGGCGTTTTCTATTTGCTTATCTTCCACAGAAATACTCTGTTTGGAGAAAAAAAATAAGAAAAAAGGCACTACCAGTGAGCAATATAAAGCAAGCGCCTATCGTAAATGGGCGCTTTTCTATTCATTGTTTTACAAATCTAGTCGTTTAATTCTGTGAGGCTGTTGCTTATCTCAAGGATATGTTGATCGACCTCCTTTTTGAGCTTTTGATAGGTCTCGGTACTTAATCCTTTTGTCTCCATAAGATCAATCGTTGTTTTCAACTTGCTAAGCTGAACCTTAGTTGTATCCAGAACTTGCCAACGCGATGCATTGGCAGATGAATCTACTATTGTGGTCATCTGTTTTATCTGAAAATCGAAGATTGCCACAAAAATATTAGCTTGCCTGATAACAGAATCGGCTTTACTAAAAGCTACTTCTAGCGAAGGCGTTTCAGTTACTTTTACTTTAATTACATTGCAAAGCTCAGGTTTCAAATCGCAAATTAACTTAATTGTCTCCTCAACCCGTTTCCGATAATTCAATAGTTTCTGGTTAAGGTTGATTATTGTTGATAAATCCCTCTCGGAAACATCGGCCTTCATAAAATCCTTAGTATTGTTGATATCGCGCTCAACTTCCTGAATTTTAGTTCCAATATATTTAGTGCTCTCAAGGCTTGAATCCATCAAATATGTATCCTGATAATTTTTCTTAATAAGCTGCAATTGCTCCAGTTTTTTAAACATCCAAGGCTCTAGCGATTTAACAATGCTATCGTTTCGGGATAGTTCTGACTTTCGGGAAAACTCGTCCATTCGCTGACCAAAGGAGTTTATTGCAGCAATAGATCGCTCACGGCATAATCCGCAGGAAGTATTCTTGATAAGTGCAAGAAGTTTTGACGATTCATTCCTGTTCTTAACTGAGGCCTGTGTTTCGTTCAACTTTTGCACTTCGGCCTCGAATGTGGCTTTGTATAGAGACTCTTCCAGACTAGAAATCTGCGAATTAATTAGCTGCCCTTCGAGGTTTTGATTCATCAACTCTGTTTTAAAAATCCCCGAGAAACGCAACGCCGAAATATCTTGTTCCAACTCGCCAGGGTGCACCGTTGACGAATTCTCCAGCCTAATCAATGTACTTACAAGATCTTTTGTTGTTTTTAGGTTGTGATCGTCATCGAGATATAACGATGCAAATCCAAGTATTGACTCGTACTCGGGGTTGAAAACTGTAATGAATGTATTGTTCCCCCGATACTTAAACTTCATCTCCTCGAATGTTTTTATTAACTGACGATAGTACTGCATCACTCTGAACAAACTACCAGCAACAGCATCGGTATTCCCCGTGCGGTAGTTAAGGTTATACACATCGAGATGATTCTTAAAATTGGCGAAAACTGTTAGAAAGTTAGAAAAATCCCTTTCCTGCCGATACGTTTCCGCGTTTATCAAACCTTGCTTGTAATCGTTTTCAACCTTTAGCTTACGTTTCTCGATGTTGGCAAATGTCACCTCATCGCCACTTATGGGATCCATCCTATAAAGAGATTTATAGTTCACCACAACAATAACCGGATAACCCTTGTATGAGAGTAACTGCTTTAAAACCTCCCTATTCACATTGCCATGACTAACGGTATCGAGAAAGTTTTTGAAAGAATCTGTACTAATTGAAATTGGTTTACTATTGGCGGTAGACAAGGCATAAACCTTAATGGAGTGAATTCTGGTATCGAAGTTCTTCTGCTCGAAAAGTCGAATGGTAGAACTAAACTTGTACTCCTTCTTTTTGGTATTAGCTTCAATAAAATTGCCAAACTCGCCTATAATGCCCATTACAGCATCTGTAGGGGTGAGTATTTTGGATAGATTTTTTAGCTGTAATGCAACCAGCGATAGCACCTGATCGCGATCGTTATTGGTTATGGCTTTTACCTGTATTTCGGCATCAATGTAATCCTTGGCAGAGTACAACGGTAAATTATCGATAATTCTTACGTGATCAATATTATCGCTTACAAAGGTTTGGTACTTGCTATCCTTATCCTTTGAGATTTGAAAGTTGTAGAGCGGATAGGTTACATCATTATCACCAAAGAATTTAACGTTTTTAAGACTTGCCGTAATGAAAAGATACTCCAACTGTTCCTGCTCCAGTGTAGTTTTTTTTCGCCAACTCTTCTTTGGCTCAACTCTGGCAAAATCCAAATCGTTAATAAGGTTGCTGAACTTATCGCCATTATAAAGAAAAATATCGGTAGAAAGGTACTGCCATTCACCCGTAAAGGAGTAATTTGATGTATCACTATAAATTAGCTTGGGCTCAATATCGCGCTGCGCAAAACTGCTAATGCTTACAAGAATTACTGCGAACAAAAACAAATACCTTTTAACCATAACTTAAAGACTTAAACATTAGATTTCAGACATAAGATGCTAGACTAAAGTTCTCTCTTCGAATATTCCTTTAACTTCATCTAACTTCTTTCTATTCTTAACTTATACAATCAACTCACCCTTCGCGGAGGGGTAACCTCCTTGGATCTATCGAACATGTAACGGTAAGTGACATGGGTTTTACGAACCGTTGCACCAATTTGTTCGGCAACCCGCCGCATGGTTGGATTAAAATCGCCAATCCAGTTTAGCTCAATCTCCGAGTACTGAAAGTTTGGATTAAGGGCTCGTTTAGCCAGCTCGTTAACCATTGCTCCTTCCAAACCCTTTCCCTGATGCTGCGGAACTATACCAAAAATCAGGCCAACGGCTTTTGTGCATATCTTTTTTACTTTGAGCAGGTAAAGAAACTTTAGTTTAGCCCAAAAATCGAATTTTCCATCTAAATATTTAACCACCTGATTTATATCGGGAACCATAATCAAAAAACCAATAGGCTCCCCTTCGTAATATGCAAAATACATCAACCTTGGATCGATAATTGGCCTAAGCGTTTTCATGAGAGCCACCGCATGGGCATTGCTCATTTTTTTTACACCGGTGTACCGTCCCCATGCATTATTATAGATTTCCCTAAAATCGTTGGCAAACGTTTTTAGTCTCCACCTCGATATTGTTTTTATGGTATACGATGGATTTTGAGCAATTCGCAGAGCCTTTTCCCAAATTACAGGGTTAACGTTGCTCAAATTTACAGGCCGAGAATATGTATACTGATTGAAGTAAACCCGAAACCCATAGCTTTCGAATAAATTCCGATAGTACGGTAAATGGTAATCCATACAGTAGTTGGGCTCATAATCGCCCTCAACCAGTAACCCCCACCAACGATCCCGATCGCCAAAATTGATTGGTCCATCCATTGCTTCCATCCCTCGCTCCTTCAACCAATGCTTGGCTGCGTTAAACAATGCGGTTGCAATATCTATATCGTTTATGCACTCAAAAAAACCAACGCCGCCAGTTGGCTGCTCGGTTGTTTTGGCAACCTCATAATCAACAAAAGCAGCAATTCTTCCAACAGTAATGCCATCCCTGTAAAGGATCCAACGAATGGCCTCTCCGTGCCTAAATTGCTTGTTCTCCTTTGAATTAAAGATTGTTTCTATATCTTTATCGAGGGGTCGAATCCAATTCGGAAACAGTCCATACAGCCTAACGGGTAATTCCAGAAAATCGCGCTTGGTCTTACTATCCGAAACAACCGCTAAATCGAAATTCATAGCAAGTTTCTTATAGTTTGTCTTTTTGGAGCAGCGCTTCAGCAATAAGCAAATCCACCTGATTTGTTATTTTAATGTTTTCGCGATTACCCTCAACGGTAAAAATATTTTCACCCCGAGCCTCAACAACCGAGGCATCATCGGTAAAGTTTATGCTATAAGGTTGCCGATAGCATTGCTTAATCAAACCCGTTTTAAAAACTTGCGGCGTTTGAACCAGTATTACGTTACTGCGTAGAAATGCAATAGAACTATCATTCTCAATTAATCGAACAGACTCAACCGGCGGGATAACAGGGATGGCATTCCCTTTGATTTCGGCAACTCTGTAGCACTCCTCAATCACCGTGGAACTTACCAGTGGTCGAACGCCGTCGTGTATGGCTACAATAGAATCATCATCGTCAATTGCCTGTAATCCATTTTGAACAGAATAAAAGCGTTCAGTTCCTCCAACTACCACGGTATGCTTAATTCCAAAATTATGCTCTGTGCATAAAATCTTCCATTTTTCTATCTGCAACTGTGGTAAAACAACAATAATTTCGGGAGAAATCGGCAGTTTGCTAAAAACCTCAATAGTCCTCATCAGGATAGGTCTTCCGCAGAGTTCAATGAACTGCTTTGGAATATCGCCGCCCATTCTTACTCCCGATCCTCCGGCAACTATAATTACGTAGCGTTTTTCTGGCATACAAATACTAGTTAAACATGAATTGCCGAAAGTTACAAAATTTGTAAATCGATTTTCAACAAACCTTTTTCGAAACAAAATCGTATCATTGGTTGTTCTATACAAAAGATTTATCAAGTGTTTACTACCTGACTGTCAACGCTAAACAGGAGTTATTTTTACAGTTTTTGATTTGATTTTTAAATAATTATTATTGATATTTGCCGAGGGATGCATGGATTTTATCTATAAATACTGTGTTTATTTTACAATATAAAGGCTATTGCTGGCTTTTATATAATTTAAAATGATTATCCGCAACGATGCCTACAAATATCTTCAAACCTCTTATCATTGCCTTTGGAGAACTCGCAAGCTCGGTTCCTGCGCAAGCAGGAATCCACCCTTTAGATTGATGGATTCCGCATCAAGCGCGGAATGAAGAGACTTTTTAGGATTATTAGCGGATAATCGTATAATTTAATTTGAATGCCATGGTTGAGTATAACTATGTAAAAGAATTTGTGGAGAAGAGCATTAAGGATCACTGGTCGTTACCCGCTCTTTCGGATTATCAGGGAGAAACCCACACATACGGGGATGTTGCAAAGCAAATTCACAGGATACATCGATTACTGGAAGTTTGGGGCGTTAAACAGGACGATAAGGTTGCCCTTATTGGGCGTAATAACTCCAACTGGGGAATAGTTTACCTGGCTGCAATTTCGTACGGTGCTGTAATTGTACCAATCCTTCCGGATTTCTCGCCTACCGATGTTCACAACATTGTGAACCACTCCGATTCGGTGGTTCTTTTTGCCGGCGAAATGATTTGGCCCAACCTTAACGAAGCGGCTATGCCAAACCTAAGAGCGATAATCTCTGTCAAAGATTTTAACATCCTGGTAAACCGCGACATTCAAGCTAACGACAATTATAATCGGCAAAAAGCAACCATCGAGGACGAAATTTCAAGGTTGGATATCTCCCAGGTTAACTACGCCGAAATACCCAATAGTAAACTTGGCGTTATAAGTTACACCTCTGGAACCACCGGATTCTCGAAAGGAGTAATGCTATCACTTAATAGTCTGGCCGCAAATGTGGACTATGGACGAAAAAATATTGGCATAGTGGCCGGAGATAATATTGTATCGTTCCTTCCGTTAGCCCATGCCTTTGGGTGCGCTTTTGAGTTTCTAATGCCTTTTGCAAAGGGTTGCCACATTACTTTCCTCACAAAAATTCCTTCGCCAAATATCATTCTGAAAGCGTTTGGAGAACTGAAACCCCGGTTGATTCTTTCGGTTCCCCTTATCATCGAAAAAATCTACAAGAAGCAGCTATTGCCCAAAATAAGTACCCCCGCGATGAAGATTCTCATGAATATTCCATTGCTCAATTTGTTTATATTCAAAAAAATCAATAAAACCCTATCCAACGTTTTTGGTGGTAATTTCCTTGAAATTGTGATTGGCGGAGCTGCGCTAAATCCCGATGTGGAAAATTTCCTTCATAAAATAAAATTCCGCTATACCGTGGGTTACGGAATGACAGAGTGCGGACCGCTTATTTCGTATTCGGGATGGAAAACAAATCCCAAAGGATCGTGCGGACTAGCCATAAACTACGTTGAAATAAAAATTGATTCCTCCGATCCTAGCAATGAGGCTGGCGAAATTCTTATCCGTGGCGAGAATGTTATGGATGGCTACTACAAAAACCCCGAAGCAACATCCAAAGCGCTGGTTGATGGATGGTTGCGAAGCGGCGATTTGGGAATAATCGATAAAAAAGGATTTGTACACATCAGGGGACGCAGCAAAAGCATGATTCTTGGTCCAAGTGGGCAGAATATTTACCCCGAGGAAATTGAGGCACGCCTCAACAACCTACCCTACATTCAGGAATCGCTTATTGTGGAGCAAAAAGGGAAACTGGTTGGCCTTGTTTACCCCGATTACGAATCGATGCAGCAGGAGGGACTCAAGGATAATGACATTGAACCCGTTCTGGAGCAGCACAGGGTGGAACTGAATAAGCATTTACCCCAATATAGCCAGGTTGTAAAACTTCAAATCTTCAATCAGGAGTTTGAGAAAACACCCAAGAAAAGCATAAAGAGGTTTTTGTATCAGTTTTCGGATAATTAGGCATTTATTATAAAGAAGAAACAGGGCTTTTAGCCCTGTTTCTCACTTATAGTCCAAAGTTATTGGGAACGTGATATTGCGACCCAGTTTCGGGTGTTCGGTGGATGGTTACATCCCAAACTACATCTGTAGAGCATCCTCCGTTGGTTACTGTTACTGTTACCTTTTTCACTACACTAGTTGCACCGGCTAGGGCTCCAAAAAATATTCCGGAGTTTGGCAGCCAACTTATATTTACAGAATTGCCTGTTCCTGTAACAGTTCCTAGACCATCTTCAACCACCCAGCTGTAGCCACTGTATCCAGAGGTTACTTCGAATGGATCGGTATAGCTTGCACAGGCAGATGTATTACCCTGAATAATTGCTACAACAGGGTTTTGAAGGAATGAGATGGTAACCTCATCGGTTGAGGCTACGCAAGGGGAGTTTCTTACCGTCCAACGCAAGGTGTAAGTTTCGCCAGCAACACCGCTAAACAAACTTGATGGGGTGTTGGGTGAGGTAATAAAACCACCCAAACCCGAAACAATACTCCAAGTTCCAGTTCCCGAGGTAGGTGCCACTGCATTAAGGTTGGTGGCCGTTTTTCCACACATGCTTGCATCTGTTTGATCAAGTCCTGCATCGGCAGTGGAGGGGTTATCCCTAACGGTTATGGTGCTTGCATCGGCTTCTCCTACTCCTAAATCATTGTTGTATTTGAATTCCGTGATTTGGTAAACACCCGCGGTAGCTGTTGGAATAGTGGTTGTGGTTGCGGTAATACCGGTTATACTATAGGTGGTTACTCCATCGGTATATTTAATGGAATAGTTTAGTGGGGCTCCACCCAAAAATTCAATGGGGATATCGGTGCCAATACAAACCGCAGTATTTATGGCAAAGCGCGCTCTATAATTTAGTGGGCCTACACAAGCTAAGGTATAATCATGAGTACCAAGGGTCAAACGACTTGAGGTGGATACTGTTCCATCCGTATTATTACCTGTTCCGGTTGAAGCGGTTTCCTCCCACTTGCTGGTTCCTGTATTAAGCTGGGCAACCCTTATTCCGGCTGCTCCGAGTGTTGTAACTGGCGGTTTAATATCGCTCAAGTTATCCCAACGGAGTGTAACGTTTGCCATTGTGCCTGCTCCAGGCCCACTCACGGTCCAGTACTCGAATGCGCTTGCCAGAGTTAGGGGCGAAGTTATTGGCGGCGAGGCCATTCCCGAGTGACCTGTGCTAAAGTATTCTGCAGTCCAAATGCCTGCATCGGCGGACGATAGACTTACAAAGCCATAACGTGTATCATCGCCAGTAGGGAAATTAAAACTACCTCCGCTTAACATATTCTTTTTTAGTGGGCCATCAACAAAGTTCGTGCTTCCTGCACCGGTAACAATGGTTTCGGAAGAGTTGTTTAATGTAAGCGTATTTGTAGCGTCGGTGTAAATAATTCCATTGGTAAATGATAGCGTTTGGTCAATTTCAGCAGGTTTTAGCAGCGTTAAACCTGCTGAATTGTTCATTACAAAATGATTAAATGCATTGGAACCTGTGAATGAGCCTGTGCCTGAAATGGTTTGGGCGGCTGTTCCTCCTATAACAAAAACAGCGTTAATTCCGGTTCCGGCATCAAAACTACCAGCATTGAATGTGATATTCTTTTGGACTTCAACTCTTTGGTTGTGTTCATTTTTCAATAACAACGTATTGTCTGTTCCATCAATTACAAGCGCTCCAACCATTGTTAGGTCTATATTCGGGAAACGACGCTGGCCTATACCAGAAACTTTAAGATTATTTATTTGCGGAAAATTGCTTAAAATATCATAATTCGTAGCGCCTCCAAAATGGAAAGTACCGGTATTTGGAAGAATAAAATCGTCGTAAACGGCTGCGGGCAAGTCACCGCTTTCAATGTAAAGTTCACCTATTCCATCAACCACACCAAGCCTTTGTCCAAAAGAGAGACCGGCATCAAGTATTCCATTGATTGTGGTTCTGTAATTCGACAAATAATTCTGATTCATAACGATTCTATGCGGTGTATCAATAATAGCAATAGCACCCCTTGGTCCTCCGGTAGGAATATTAACACCAGCAGCACCTGTAGCATGTGTAACAGTATTATAAACAGCCCAGTTCATTATATCCGTCCAGTTCCCTGTTGCCATCGATATGTAAGCAGGGATAATATCAGGGATTGCTCCACCGCAAGTCGCTTGAACTCCTGCGGTATAATCACCGTTAATACTTGTGGCATCGGCATTGATAAAACTATATAGCAAAAGATTATTTGCCTCATCAAAATCATCATAGGAATATTTGTTCCAGAAAGTTGTTCCAAGAATTAGTTTTGCTGTAATGTAATCGGCTAATGTATAAGGGGCAACCACTCCAGCGTCGGCGGAGTAGTATTTCATGGAAACATCGGCGTTAAATCCACTCAAACCATCCTTAGCATCTAGAGTCCAGTGGTATTTAAGTACATTGGATTGATCAACAATATTATCGGTGCATGTTTCTGTATCTTCAATTATTGTTGGGTGTATTTCGTTTGCCGCTTTCACCCGAATACTTCCGGCACCTGTTGATGCTATATTCATAATAACCGGAGTGTATTTACTCTGGGAACCGATTGGGAACGTTAATATGCCCGAATACGAACTGAGAAAATATTTTTTTATTCCGTTATCAGTAAATGATAAGTTAGGTTGAACCATGTTGTTTTCCGAGAAAGGATTTCCAGGTATGAAAACAGCATTCTCCTTCATAACGAGTAAGTTTTTGCCGATATCGAAAACACCGGCAATCAAGTTTACTGCATCATCAACAAAAATGGATGCAGAGGTGGTATTAACCAAAACACCATTAGGATTATTTATTGAAATTTTACCCCAAGTACCGGTTGATTCTAACACTTGCTGCTGTGTTCCCAGCATTGATATTCCATTTCCAGCATTGCCCCAGTCGTGAATACCATTGTTGAAAAGATTTCCATACACCATAATTTCGTTTCCTCTATCGGCGAGAGTTCCGTTGAGTAGATGAAATTCGTTTAATACAGTTATATTACTGTTAATATTTACTGTATTGTTTGCGGTCTTCTTGAAATCGTAAAAGGTTGTTGCACCGGTGATCTCTTGGGTTGAATTACCGCTGAAAGATGTAATGTTTCCGGCCGGCGTGTATGTTCCATTGTTGGTCCAATTTCCCTTTACAGTAATATTCCAACCATCAGAATTGAGTTCGGTATTTGCTGCAATAGAAACATTCTCGTTAAAGGTAATATCCTGATACCAAACTTTAACCTTCACTTTGGGGCTTAACGCACTTGCCTCATTTGTCGAAATATTCTGTAAAGGAATATTTGAATACAAACCAATTGTTTGTGATGCGTTGGTATTGGCATTTCCAAATTGAATTTCGGAACCTAAACCAAGCGAGTAGTTTTCGGGTGCAAGATATACAGCAGGAAATGTTGCCGCTGTTTGGGCATTGGCGATAGTTATTTTTGCTCCGGCGGCTTGTGTAAAGCTACTTCCAGCATTTAATATTTCTAATACTCCTCGGTTATTTTGTGGTGCTGAAAACTGACTTAAAATGACAGTACCTCCGGTTTGGGTAAATTTAAGGATGCCTTCCTCTGTAGTTGTTTGCCGTCTTATTTGTGAACCAACAGTTAATGAACCTGATGTTATATTTATTGTAGAATTTCCATCAGAAGTGTACTCAATAAAGTTATTCCCGCCACTCATATCTAGGGTTCCACCAGTAATCTCTAACAAACCGTTAAGAAAAATTCCGCTATTACCTGTTGCATTGGCCCTTCCTTGTCGGATTTCCACGGCGGCAGTAGCAGGTATAACAAAATTGTCATTCCCTGTTGTTAAATTAAGATTAAGTAATGGATTGTTCAAGATAAGTTTCCCGTTTATCAAAGTAATTGCCTTGGAAACGCCTACTCCACTGGTTGGCCCGTTAATAGTACAATTGCTGTTTAGTGTAAAGGAGTTTGTTTGATCAGTGCCTTTGTCCAACGTTAAATTATAAAAGTTTCCGGTGGTTCCACTACTTACAGTATAACTATGATTACCTGAACCTTTAAGTGTTAAATTAATATAATCCTGTCCTGCCACAGTATAAAGCTGGAATCCACCACCTGTTGTATTATTTTGTAAAAGATTTCCATGAACAATAAGGTTGCTGGGTATACCGGCAGCATTGGGAGTCCGTACTCTTAAAATGGCATTACTGTTAACCAACTCTACATCACCAAATACTTCAACGGTTCGGGATGCATTATTTGGGAAAGCAATTTCGCCATCTCCGCCGCTATCATTTCCGGAAGCAGTACTTCTGAAAACACGAAGGTTTTTTCCCACAGAAATATTTCCGGTGGCACCAGAACTCAGCACCAGATTAACATCGCCTAATAACTCAAAATTTTGTCTTACATTCAAATCTGTTGAGATAGTAAAATCCCGGTCTATGCTACCCCATCCATTTCCGGCAATTAGTAAATTAGGAACTTCGGCCGGAATATTATTATAAACAAAAGCATTTGAGGTGCTTTCATATACAAAATAAGATGAATCGTTACTTACAAAATCTCCAATATCAATCCCAGCAAAGCTTGGGTCAGCCTGATTACCATCCGATCGTATCCAGAACATACCCTCTCCACTTATCGTACCAGTGTTAATCCCTCCATTATCACTGTTGATACAAAGAGTTGGTCTGAACTGAAAATTCCGTGAATAATAGCGGGAAGTTGGATTGCCGCTGGCATCAAGCATCTGATTAAATATAAGAGAAGCACATTGCACTGTATAATCATCAGCCGTTATTCCGTGAGGAGCTCCATCAGCTAAATCGCCAGTTCCGGTCCCATCACCCCAGGGAATCCATCCAATCACAGCAATATCTCCTGCAACAGGCCATGTTCCTGCTACAGGTTGATTTCTATCATGATATTCATAAGGATCTACCTGGCCGTTTAAATCCAAATCGGTTGGGGCAAAAGTCCAGTTATTGCCATTGTTCCATTTTATGGTATATCCGTCTCCCCTGGTTCTTGTGTAGAAAACCCTTGGACTTCCGGTAAACCTGCCAGCAACACCTGCGGTAAAGTTTCCTCCAACAAGTGTAGCGGTTGGGGGAACATCAGTTCCTGTATTATTAAAGCGAATCCATTTATTTGTACTGTAAGTATAATTATTAAATGTACGAGTAAAATCGACATCGTCAAGGGCTTCATAAAAACGGTCGAATTTGAATCCGTTTGCATTCGCATCAATACCGTCTTCAACCCAACCGGTATAAAAATTTAAACCTGCAAAAGTTCCTGTTGGAATATCTCTATCATCTGCTAACATATACATACTGCTGAAAGCAGGGTTTGTTGTGAAACCCGAGCAACTGATTCTCCAGTAATAATCCAATACGTTTCCTCCGGTTAAATTTGTTGTTTGTAAAACTGCATCAACAGGACGAATAGTAATATATCCTGAACTTGGGGCTGAGCTGATTGTGAGTTCAACAGGAGTAAATTTTGAATTATTTCGTAACAATTCGGTAGCATCAGTACCAACTCCAATCGGGAAATAGTATGTTTTAGCTGAATTTACCAGAAGTGATAAACCTCCATCGGAAGCATTCCCATCGGTAATAATCATATCGGCAACACTGAATTTTTGTCTTTCACCAGCTTCATTAGCGTTTCCATCACCATCGAAGTCGAAACGAGCTTCGTTTTCATGAGAAACAACAAGATCGTCTATTTTTAAATTATACTTTGATATATACATTCTGCCGTGCTTGTATTCCATACGGCCTATGTAAACATTGCTGGTAAATTGCAGAATAGTATTATCACAATTCAAGCGTAAATTACCAAAATAGGCATTGTCGGTAGTTTTTACTATACGGGTAGATGGAACCGCTTCTTTTCTTGTTCTGACGATAGAATTTGTAGGTATTGCATCAACAGCAAGAATACCATAGTTAGTTATATCATCATACAAACGAAGACTATACAAGGTTAGATCGACTCTTCCGCTCAATAATTCAAAATCATCGATAACTTTAACCAAATTGCTCCTCCAATCATTAATGTTTTTACCTCCAGTCGGAGTTTTTACAAGTGCTGTACTTCCATTATCGCCCGGGTCTTTAGAAGCAAAAAACAATGTTTTATCGGAGGGTTTATTAACAACGAATTTATAAAAAGGATGTTCCCAATCGGCATAAGCAGCAGCTCCTTCTGGGTCAACATAGCTTGGATTTGTAAGTGCTGTAATATCTCCGATATATAATGTTGCATCTTCTGTTCCATTAAAGGTGGTAGTATTTGTGCGGAATTGGTAAAGAGCATTATCTTCAATTGTAAAGTTTCTTCCTACCGAAAGATTGTGTATAGCATTATCAAAATCATCCATCACATCGAGTTGCGTATTCGAGCCGAGTGTGAAATCGTTCAACACGTTAATGTTTGAATTTTGTCGAATAATTGAAACTCCTGCACCCGAAAGTCTTTTGATTACTAAATTGTAAATTGGTGCTGTTGAACTTATTTCAAAATCGTTTCCGCTTGCTGTTTCAATAGTAACAGTACCACCGGTTACACTGTAATTACCTTCAGCAGAAGGAACATAAAATCCGTTTGTTATTGTTGTTGTTAAAGGCACGCTGGTAACAGAAATATCTCTCATTAGAATTTCACCGCCCGACATGTTAAAAACGCCTGTTGCATCATCAAACCCAAATAAGGGATAAGCACCTGAAACTTCACCTGCTTCCGTTTGATTTCCGCGAACAATCAGCTGACCGCCTGTTTGAATATAGGATGCTACTCCGGCTCCACCACCTGCTCTAAATTGGGCAACATCGGAAACACCGCCTTCAATTTTCACCTGAGCATCGGCAGCAGCCCAGAAAATGAAACCTGCACTGTTTCGAGTACTAAAAAAGCCATCCGTAATTTTATATTCCCCGTAAACCGACATGGCTTGGTTTGTAGTATTTGTTTGCACACCGTCTGTAGCTGGAAAACCAGTAATTTGGCTAACATTACTTGCCGTTGAATAAACCGTAACATTGGCTCCCGCAATCCAAAAACGAGCGTTTTGTCCAATGGCATAATCGCCGTTTCCACCGGCATCTTGACCTTCTGAAAGAGAAGGAATTAAAATATTTCCGGTTAATTTTAATGTACCGTTTTTAACCCAAAGGGCTTTACGTACCTGAGGATTTGCGGCTGAGAAAGGTGCTGTTTCTGAACGACCAACACTGTTTGGTCCAAAAAGTACAAAGTATGAAGTATTTGCCGAATACAAATCTAAAATATACGATTTGTCGATTCCTTTATCAATAATCAAATTGTATAACCAGCTTGTATTATTTAAAGTCATACTATTATTTGCAGCTCCCTGCATGGTCAGCGTAACAGCTCCGTTAGTTGCAAAACTATTATAGTCAGGGGCTGTCAGGTTGGTTAGTTTTACAATACCATTATTTGTAAAATTTCCTGATACTTTAAATTGATGAAATATGCTGTGAAAATACGTAGGAACACTGGTTGGAATAACATAAGTTCCTATTGTATTACCTGTTCCAACTGTAATAGAACCAATACTTTCGACTAAAACATCTTTTGCAACAGTTAAATTTAGAATTGTTGTTGCTGTGTTATCGTTAATTTGAAAAACACCCTTATTTATTGTCAAACTGCCGTTAATTGTATAATCTGCAAGTTGAGTGATAATATCGGTACTTTGAAACAATTCAACTTCGACATTAAAAAATGTTCGTGCTGTAGCAAGATTATAGGAAGTTAAACCTGATTTTGTTTGGTAAACCACCGTTCCTTCGCCCTGACCTTCGGTTACAAAATGTGTGGCATCTCCTGCAGGGAAGTTATCACCCTGGAGTAATATTCTGCCAGTCCCTCTTATTTTATTGAATGAATGTCCCGTGGTAGTGTTAATATCCAAACGACCGTTGACCGTAATAATATCATTAATTTTGGTATCTGAGTTAACTGTTACCGTTTTTCCATTAATAATAACCACATCGTCGAGTGTAGAAGTTGGTGATGTTGATGGTGTTAGGTGGCCAGGGTTTATGGGGAGAGCACCTGAAGGATCGAGGGTCCATGTTTCCCAGTTATCCCAGTCGCCTGAAATAAGCGAATACCATGTATTGTCGGGTGTTTCCTCGGCAATTACTAAATAAGTTGTTCCGTTGGGATTAATTCCTGTTAAATTGTATTTGCCAGGGTCGGAAGCAACGTAACCACCTGTTTGTGTGCCTCCAATTGGATTGTAAACTCCTGTTAAACCGGTATTTGACTGTCCAATAGTTTTTGTTGGTGTTGGAGGTTTTGTATAGTAAAGCTGTATGTTATCAACCGATGTTATACTTACCGTATTCAGTGCATTCTGAATCTCCCAGTATGTATTTTCGGCATTCAATGAGCTAACAATACCAACTCCGCCGGTTCCACCGGTTGAACCAACAATGGCTTCAGCGGTAATATAACCTGTTCCGCTTCCACCGGTAACAGTTCCAATCATTTCGAAAGAGCGATAATTTGTGCCTTCGCCAATCGGGAAGATATAATCGGATGAAGCTCCGGGAGCAATAGTTCTGCGGATTGGTCCCACAACAAAACTGTTAACTCCACCTCCAACTAAACTTGTAGTTGGAGAAGTCCCGTAAACGGTTAAAAGATTTGCTGATGATGTGTAAACATTTCCGTCGGTAAGGTTTACGGTTGTTGCTCCAAGTGGGGCGTTTAAGGTAACTCCGGTTGCAGAGGTATTATTGAAAGTTAGAGTTGGGATTGTTGCCGTAATGGAACCTGTGCCAGAAAAGGCTTGGGCGTTTAAACCTGTAAAACGAAGATGTGACCCTGCAGAAGATGCATTGAGAACACCGTTGTTAATGAAATTGCCTTTGATATCAAGAATTCGTCCGGAGGTGATGTATTGATCGTTTAGAGTTGTGATTGTTAAATTGTTGCAATAAATATCAACTCCAGTTCGGTTTACAAACGCTCTTGAAGTTCCGCCGGGATTATTTAGTATGATATTCCCGAGTTGTACGGCACTAGGTGTCCAAATACAAAATCCGGGGAATCCCGCGTCTCCATTCGATACTGATATCCCATCACCAAATTGAATTGTGGAACCGATAAAGTTTTTTGCTCCCACATAGCCTGTGATGTCGATTGAATTTTGATTTAAATCTTGTCGGTCGAAAAGCGGATCAACAACAGTTAATGTTCCACCGGTAAAGTTAACTACCGAATTTGACGAAAAGGTAACAATCTGTTGATTGTTAGGGATATTAAAAGTATGTTGCGGGTCAACTTTTATTTCTCCACCGGACATTGTAAACGTTGCATTTGTTGGAGTAGCTCCGGTATTTAAGGTTAATCTTCCATAAATATTCAGTAAACCACCCGTCATATCCAATACCCCGGAATTATCGATTTGAAAATAATCATTTCCATCGCCCATGGTGAAAGTTCCTTGGTCAATTTTAAGTGTTCCGCTAAAATTACAGAATCCAAAAAGTGAATTCCAGCCAATAGAAGCAGATGCATTGTTCAACCATAAACGCCCCGAATTATTGAAAATAGTTCTGTCGCCGTAATAAGGAAGCAAGGTACTTGCACTCGAAATTTTAAGTGTACCGTTTGTTAAAATGATATTTTGGTTGTAAGTGACATCGGCATTGTAAAGAGTAATTGGGCTAATAACATCTACAATTGCCGCTTGCCCTGTTCCTTTATCAACTCTAATTCTTCCGATTTCCGAAGTTGAAGTACCTCCCAATGTTACATCTGTTGCTCCATTGAATTGAAGTTCACCCATAGAGTGAAAGGTTCCGGTGAAGTGGTATAAATCGACGGTTCCGTTATTTGTAAAATTTCCGGTTGTTCTTACTGTAAAAATTCGGTTTGCCGTTACAGTTTGGTTTGTTCGTAATGTAAAACCCGGAGCAATTGTAATGTCGTTGTTTACGGTGAAGGTTCGGTCGGCATTGTTATTTTGTAAAACTCCGGCTACACTATTGAAATTTGAAGTCGTTAAGTTTGCACTTAAAGTCAAGACGCCATCTGTTGCATTGTAGTTCGATGTCGTTATGGCACTTAATAAGAAATAAGATGCAGATGAATTATTAATAGTTAAATCATTTAAACTTAAAGATGTAGTAAATGAAAGATTCTGGTCGCTTGCAGTACAATTTAAAACAAGGTTCGAAGCTGCATTCCCAATAAAAGACCCGTTAGTTCTTACATAAGAGCCATTTATGGTTAAATTATAAGCGTTTAAATTGAAAGTTGTTCCCCCGTTATTCATTGTATAAACACCTGTTACTGTCACATCGTTGTTTAATGTTATATCGGCATTATTAATCGTTAAATCATTAAATGTCGTTGGGCTTGTTCCCCCGATAGATTGATTTCCTCCGCTGTTAAAATAAAATGTACCTGCTGTAATATTCAATGAAGTTATAGTGTTATTCAGAAAATCGCCATACATATTAATTATCGAAGCCGATGACCAGGTTACAGCATCTCCACCTATGGTAAGAGTATTAAATGTATACGCTCCGTTTGCTGAAATGGCATTAGTGCTTTTTGTTAATACAACATTCATATATCGTGTTGCAGAAAGACGCATATTTATCGTTCCGTCATTAACTAAATCTCCGTCTATAGTTAAAACACCTGTTCCGTTTACATTTAGTGCTTGAAACGTTGTAGCCAATGCTACATTCAGGTTATTGAAAATAGTAAAACTTGTATTTGAAGCCAATGTTTTTGTGTTTCCGTTGGCTATATTCAGATTGTAATAATCGGTTATTTTTACTGTTTGAGCATTGTTCCTGTTATAAATTACTGTGTTCCCGGTTGCCGAAGCTGTGAGCGTTCCGTTGGTGTTCATTGGAAGTGTTCCGCTAAGGTAGGTCAAGGTAGAATTATCTGAATTTATCCATGTTGATGCTGAATTTCCATTATTTAAAACTCCCGATATTGATACCGAACCTGAGTTTGTTAATGTTCTTCCTGCAGTAATATTAATATTACCTGTTGTGGTAATTACGTTTGTTCCGCTTAGTGTTTGGTCGGCGGTAAAAGTTATGACACCTGCTGCGGTTTGGGAGAAAGTTCCGTTATTTTCAATTCCTCCTCCGAAATTTAAAGGAGAAGTGTTTCCAGTAGAAAAACTACCTCCTACGTTTATAGTAACTTTACCTGTAAAAGTATTTGTGCCTGTATTGCTGTTATCTGTTAGTGAGCCTGAAATTATTGTAGTTCCATTAATATTAATACTTCCGGTACTTAAGTTTAAACTTCCTATAATATCAAAAGAGCCAATGTTATTGGCCGGACTTACATTTAATGTAACTGTGTGTCCGCTTTGAATTGTAACCGTACCCGAAACACCTAATTCGCCGGGATAACCTTCTGTGCTTACTGCTACCCATGCCGAGCCGTTGTATATTTCCCAACTTGCATCGGTACTCCAATTCATGGTTGCAGCATTTGACCTATAATCACCCACTGCTTGGCCAAACGAAGTTTTTCCTATAAAAAGAATGAAAAGCAGTGCTATCCCAAACTGCAAAATCCTTGTGTGTAAAAGTGAAGCAAAACCATTAGTTATCTGAAAATTAATGGTTAGGTTTCTCGGATTAACTCTATTTACGGCTATATTTTTCATATTCTCAATTGTTTTCTGTTGGAGGAGCGGTGTAAGCAAATTTTGCACTAAATATTATTATCATTCGTTTGTAAACTTTGTTAGTATAACCTGTTTGATGAAGAAAACCGGCATTAAGGAAATACAACACCAAATTCATTTTTTAGAGTTTCCTTAGCTGCTGTGTTATTCATAATGTTCAGTTTTATATCTTATTTAAATGTCCGTTATTATACCTACTGTACTTGCATTTACTGCCAGCATACTTTTACATGTTCTTCCAACTCTGTCAGTTATTCTTTGGTCAGTAATAACCTTTCAGACAGAGTTATTAGATCTGGAGGAGTCTACCAGAGAATTCCTTTACGGTATAATAGCAGAAAATCATAATAACTTAAATCAAATAATGCCGTTTAATAGCCTATATTATAACAACAATTAAACCATACCATTTATGTGTCAGATAAACAGGTTGTTGTGGTTTGTTATTCGTTAAAACACAGTGTCAAAATCATCCGAAAACGGACAGACCATTTTAATAAACGCAAAAAACCTATTAAAGTTAAGGAAATTGACAAACTGATTCAATATTATGTTGAATTTAAGCTTGTTAGAGCCTGTTTAAATTTAGTTTCCTAGAAATAAGGCTATTGATTAGCTAATCTGATAGTTTTTTCTGAGCTTGCACAAACACCAATTCGAGCAAGCGATGATTAAATACCCAACCAGCTTAACCAATAGCCAATGGCAATGTATAAAGAAAATTCTGAACGACAATCGAAAGCGCAAAGTAAACCTGCGTAAGGTATGGGATGCCGTGCTCTACCAGCTGAAGACGGGCTGCCAGTGGCGAATGCTTCCGAAGGAGTTCGGGGCTTGGAGTACGGTGTACTACTACTTCCGCAAATGGTTGATTAGCGGGACTTGGCAGCGGGTGCAGGCGAGACTCCATATGCTGGTGCGGGAGATGCACTCCCGCAAACCATCCCCCAGTCTTGGGATTATTGACTCCCAGTCGGTGAAGAACAGCGAGCGGGGTGTTCCCGACAAGGGGTACGATGGGAACAAAAAGATAAAGGGGCGTAAGCGTCATATCGTGATGGACACCATGGGAATCCTGATGTGCATTGTGGTAACAGCCGCAAATGTGCATGACAGCGTGGCGGCGGAACAGGCATTAAAGCGGTTGGCGGGGAAATACCCCAGGCTGAAAAGAATCCTGGCGGATGGAGGCTATTCGGGTGAGCGGCTGGCAAAGTTGGCTCATAGCGAATTGGGGATAGAATTTGAAGTGGTCACCCGTAGCGATGAGGCGAAATTCAAGGTTATCCCAAAGCGTTGGATTGTAGAGCGTTCCATATCGTGGTTGATGTGGTCAAGACGGCTCTGCAAGGATTATGAGATGAATACGGAGTCAAGCGAGGCTTGGGTACTCGTGGCTTCCATCGCTATGATGATTAAAAATATTTAAACAGGCTCTTAGAAATTAATATTTTTAATGATTTAAAAAAGCATATAAAAGTCTCTGTTTTATTGACTAAAATTGTTTGTCCAAAATCGGACAAATAAACCATTCATAAAATCATTATTAATAACTGATAATTAATTATATATAGTAATAGGAATGATTTTTGATTAAAATAAAATTGCTTTTGATTTTTTACAAAACAAAATTGGTCTCTTGTAATATTATAATATATGCGTAATACGAATATTCGTGGCAAATATGCCTTGTTGGGAAGTAACACTTCTGGGCAATTAGAACTTACCAAATCTAATTCAGCAATGCAATTTAGAGGGCTAAAGTATTTTGCCGTACTTCTGCTTATGCTTGGTTTGCATAGTTTTTCGTTTGGTCAAACTGTTGGAGATTACAAAACGCGACAGGCTGGTGATTGGACTGACAGAACTGATTGGCAGCGTTGGGATGGCGATTCTTGGGAAATACCTACTGCAGGTCAGGGTTATCCGGGACAAAATGCTGGTACAGGTGTAGTAACCATTCTCAATAATATTTCATTAAACGAAACACCAGCAAATCCAATAGGAGCATTGGTTATAGGAGCAAACCTTACACCAACCAATGCGTCTATAACGATGACCATATCTGGTGATTTTTCTATTTCTGCAGGTACTTTTACTTTAGCTACTAATAATAAAGTGGGAACTTATTATGTAGGAGGAAATTTTTCTTTTTCTGGAGGGACTATTACAGAAACTTCAAGCAGTACTACAAGTACTATTTATTTTAATGGGAACAAAACACAGACCTATACAAGGTCTGGAGGTACAATTAGTAATAATATAAGATTTACTGTGAACAGTGGTACAAATTTGGATGTTGGTACAAGTATAATAAATGGAGCAGGACTTTTTACCCTAAACTCTGGAGCAACCCTAACCACCGCTCATGCAAATGGTTTAGATATTACAGGAAACATACAAACCACAGGAGGCCGAATATTTAACTCAGGAGCAAGTTTGGTTTTTAATGGTGCTGTTGCCCAAAATATTGGCACATTTGCAGCCACCACGGCGGGTCAAATAAATAACCTAACCATAAACAATGCCAGTGGGGTTACTTTAAATACTACATCAATACAGACTATTAACGGTAACCTTAATATTATTAATGGTGCCTTAATTTTTAGCAATACTGCCAGAACTATTACCGTTGCAGGTAATGTTACAGGATCGGGGACATTGGACATGACAGGTGCTGCGCATACCTTAAATATTGGTGGCGCAAACAGTACGTTTACAGGAACCCTTACTGCACAAAGCACTAGCACTATCCGGTATAATGGGTTAAGCCAGACTGTTTTTGGAAGTAATGGCTATCAGAACTTAATAATTGCAGGTGGAGGCACAAAAACCTTACAGGGTAATGTAGCGGTACAGAATGTGTTAACACTTACAAGTGGGGTTGTTCAACTAGGCGATTATAACTTAACCCTTGCCAACACCGCTGCGGGAGCAATAACCGGAACATACTCGGCCACCAATATGATTGAAACCAACTCTTCGGGTGTGTTGGTAAAGCAGGGGAATAGCAACGCATCCTTTGCAATTGTTTATCCAGTTGGTTCGGGTGGATACTATACTCCAATGAGCTTAACGGGAGGTTTAACTGCTACCTATACTGGCACAGCGACTCTTTCCGTTAGAGCTGTTTCGGCGTTTATAGCAACTGGCATCCTGAGTAAATACTGGGATGTAAATACAACAAACATGTCCATTACAAGTGGTTATCCGTTGTTCACATATAATATAAACGAGGCCGATGCTAGCCAAGCATCTTACATTCCTTGGTACAAATCAGGGAGTACATGGGTTAATCCGCCCAATCCTACCGCAGCCGGGGTAAATCCTTTTGGCTCAACATCAACAGCACAAATTGCTGGTTGGTGGACTGCAGGGGCTTCTGCTCCCCCAAAAAAATACTATTCATATCAATCGGGAAGTTGGAATACAGCGACTACGTGGACAACCGATCCAAGTGGTACAACTTTGGTTGGTTCTGCTATTCCCGCAATTAACGACGAGGTTGTTATACTCAGCAATAGAGTTGTAACACTTCCGGCAGATATTACTACTGGGGGTCTTAAAGTTATTATTAACGATGGTGGTGTTTTAGATATGGCAACCTACCAGTTTACGAACACAATTAGTTCATTATCCGGTCAAGGATTTTTAAAACTAGCATCGGCAAATTTTCCAACTGTTACCATCAATAGTTTTGTTGATATTGGTGGAGGTACTACAGAATACTATAATATTGCTAGCTTTACACTAAAGGCAGCTCAGCTAACTTATAATAATCTGGTAATTAATACTAGTGTTGGGGTTACTGCTACCCAGTTGAACAATTTAACACTTAACGGAAACCTGCATGTAAAGCAGGGTACATATAGGATTAATGATAACACTGTTGCACGACGCCAACTAACTATAAATGGCGATGTTACTGTTGATACAGGAGCCAACATTACTGTGGGAACAGGCAATACATCCTCGGGCGATACAAATGGGGCGACAACACCTACACCCTTTACCGATTATTACGATCTTAATACCCATAGATTTGTTGTTTACGGAAATTTTACCAACAGTGGTACTGTTAAATTTACAAATCAGGATTACCCTGACTTTGATTCGTTCCCAACTGATGGTGCTGCAACGGTTTATTTTAGAGGAACAAGTAATAATACTCTTTCTTGCAACGGGGTTACTAATTTCTATAACTTAGTTTTGGACAAGGGGATCGATCAATCGTTTTCATTAACCATTCACTCTACAGCATATCCAAACTTCAAATTATTTGGCCGAAATGATTTAGGTGGTGAGAATGGAGGAGCAAATCCCGATTTAAGAAAGGCGTTATGGATTCGGAATGGCACTTTAATTTTGCAGGGATTAACAGTAATACCATCATTGACTGAAGGTGTTGGTGCGGGTTCTCCTAATGGTGATTATTATATACCCGCCAATGGTGCTCTTGTTCTAGATGGGTCAGAGGTGGTAGTGCTTTCAACAGCCGATAGCTATCAGGAAATTAATGCAGCTTGGGGATTATCTGCCCCAAACACTATTGGAGTAGCCAGCAGCGGTGGTGCTCAATCGTTCTCTGTGTATGGTAAGTTTCAAGTTAATAGTGGATATTTTTCTACCCGCGAATCTGGAGGGTTAATTACTTGGAATGTTTCATCAGGGCAGTTTGTAATAAATGGAGGAACAATTGATGCTAAGCAATTCAGATCCGCAGGGGGTGGAGGTGGTTTAGCCTCATATACTCAAGCCGGTGGGGAGTTGATACTTAGAGGGCGGTTTCAGCGTATACCAATTGCATACACAAGTGTAAGCGATCTTATTAATGCTCCAATAAATACCACTCGGGCAATTAGTGGTTTGAATGGTGCATTGGGTACGTTTAACCTAAACGAACCAGCCAATGTTTTTACTATGTCTGGGGGTACTATCCGTATTTATGATGTTTGCGGAGATGGATCAGTTGCTGCTCGGCAAAAAGTATTTGAAGTCCTTTCTTCAACAGGCAACATAAATGTAACAGGTGGTACCCTTGAGTTGATACCTACAACTGGTACTGGAACTAATTCTCCAAATCAAATAATAATCTCAAATGCATCTCTGGGCAATTTGACTGTAAATAGAGCGAGCAGTGCAAGCGTTGTTTTGCTTAATACATATCCTCTTACAGTTTTAAATACTTTTAACTTAATGTCTGGCGATTTTAATGCTAACAATTTAGATGTAACGGTAGGGGGTAATTTTACAATAGCTTCGGGGACAACCTATACGCCCGGCTCAAACTGGACAATTCTCAACGGGTCGTCAATTCAAACAATGACTGTTAATTTGGGTGCTGCTCTAGCTTTAAACAAATTTAAGATTGATAAACCGGCAGGAACCACATTAACACTAGCAGGGAGTCAAAGTAATGTTACTGTAAATGACTCTTTAATTATTGCGAAGGCAACGTTCGCCGATGGAGGAAAAACAATTAGCCTTGCAGGAACCATTGCAACGGCTTCCTACCTATATAATTCGGGTTTGCATACTGGTGCAGGAAAAATAGTTCTAAACGATAATGTTCCCCAACTAATTACAGGCGATGGAAATGGAGTTTTTCAGAACCTAGAGTTAAACAATAATACTGGAACGGCCCCAATTTCTTTAGGTGCAAATATTACCATTAATGGAACCTTAACGTTATCGCAGGATAAGCTATTTAATATAGGCGCAAATAACTTGAAACTAGGACCTACAGCAACGGTTGCAAATGCAGGTTCTGCACGTTATATCCAAACAGCAGGAAATGCGGGAGATGGAGGTATAACTAAGGAATACTCAGCAGCATCAACAAGTTTTACATTCCCGGTTGGGGCGCCTACAATTATACCTGCAAGGGCTGTTAAATATACACCTGCAACTATAGCCGTGAATGGGACACCCACTGCTTATGGTTCTATAACTATAATACCTGTTGGTTATGAGCACCCAGCCACAAAATTGAATGGATTTTCTTTAACATATTTTTGGCGTGTAAAATCATCAGGATTTACACTTGGTGCTGCTACCGTTACTCATGGTTATACTTATGGTGCTGCGGACATGACAGGTATAACAACCGCAGAATGCGTGACAGCTCGTTACAATCCTCCTAGTTATGCCTGGTTTGTAGGTAATATTAATGATGTTGATGAAACAAATCGAATAATTGGAGAGCCTGGTGCTGGATCGTTTTTAGAAAATGTTTCGTTTATTGATGGTGATTATACGGCAGGCGATAATATAGGACAAAACCCTTTTGCTGCACCAACAAGGTATTACAGCAGACGAACAGGCAATTGGTCAACAACAAACACTTGGTCACTAACGGATCACAATACGGATAATGTGCCAGCAGCTGCACCAGGCGTTAATGATGTTGTTATTATAGGTAATGGACATACTGTAACATTGACGGCAAATGCTAGCTCTGCTAGTTTGCAAATAGAAGAAAATTCAATTTTAAATGTTCAAACCTTTACTGGTGGAAACTTTGGAATGGTTTTAAACCATCCCAGTGGTAAAAATGGCAAAATAAGGGTAACTAGTTCAAATGCTGCACTTGTTAGGGTGTATTCATTTCCTGGTGGTGATTTCTCTGATTTTAATGTTAATAAAGGGACTACAGAGTTTTATTCAACTGATGGTAGGTCTACTGCATTATCTTTCTTACCATCTACAGTTAGATCGTATGGTAACTTAATGCTTACACCTTTTAATCAGGATAATTTGGCATTGCCCAATACTGATGTTACTATTTATGGAGATTTAACATGTCAAGGTACTGATATAAATTCTTGGATAGCAATTAGTTACTATAATGCAGCTCTTTACCCTACAATCGAAAAAACTGTTTATATTAAAGGGAATGTAAACATTTTAGGAGGATCATTAATTTATACAGATGATTATGCTCCTCAGCATTTAATCATAGATGGGAATATTACTATTGCCAATAATATAGAGGCAGCACTTGATGTTCGCGGAAATGCATGGGTTGGGGGAGGTGTAATGGCAAATACTCTAGCTGTTGGGGGTACAATTATCAATAATAATCTGTTTAGGTTAAGAAATAATACAAGATATTGTGATATAACTTTTAATGGTTTTCACTCTGCATCTATTTCAAATACGGCAGGTAACCCTAATACAGTATTTAATAAAGTAATAGTAAACAAAGGTTCAACAAAAGATAGTACATTAACAATAGATATTGCTGGTACACTTACAACTCTCACAGACGATTGGTTAACATTGCAAAATGGGACTCTTAGGTATATGAGAAACAATCCATCGAGCGATTTTACAATTTCAGCAGCAACAAGGTTTACAATACCATCTACTGCTGGTTTATATATCGATTACCCTAACAACTCAGGTAACAGGAATATTTTAATAGCAAATGCGGCAGTAAACGATAATGATTTGTTCTTAGAAGGAAAACTTACCGTGGTTAATGGTAATGTATATATTGGTCCAACGAATGGAACCACAAATAACAATAACGATATAGAATATTCAGGTGGAGGTGCTTCTACAATCGACATTCAGGGTGGAAACTTAATGGTTAATGGACAAATTCGCCGTAATGCAGCAACAACAAATGGCGTGTTAAAGTATTTCCAGAGTGGTGGCAATTTAGTGGTTAATGGTCAGGCATCAATACCTGGAAAGGCAAAGCTGGAGGTTGTAAATGCTGGAAGTGTTTTCAATATGTCTGGTGGTACAATAACTGTTGTACGGGGAGGAGGAACCACTTATGGCGATTTGTATATCCGGGCAGAATCGAGTAGTGTTACCGGAGGAGAAATTATTTTTACTCAGAGCCCAACTATAGGACCGGGGGTTGATGCTGTTCAAAACTATACACTCGATGCTATTGTTGCCCTAAACAATCTTACAATAACAGGTAGAACTGCCACTGCGCTTAATGCCACAGTTTCGGTTCTTATTAGCCCTCTGACACTTAACGGAAATCTAACGCTGAGCAATTCATACAGCATATTAGATATGAATAGCAGTTACGACATAAATTTAACCGTTAAGGGTGGGTTTACAAATAATGGAACATACAGGCACTATAACAATACAACAACATTTAATGGTGGTGCACAAACAATTGCAGGAACAAGTGCTACCGATTTTTATAATTTGATAGTGAATCCTGTAACATCTCTGTCGTTGATTCGCGATATTAATGTGTTTAATGACCTTACATTGAGTAGAGGTCAATTCCTTATTAATACATATAACGTAAACCTAAAAGGCGATTTTTATAATAATGCCAACTACGATGGAGATGCTACTCTCGGAGGTGTTATTATGAATGGGACATCGGCTCAGCAAATCTCGGGTACAGGTACTTATGGTCGTTTGGAAATAGCAAATTTTTACGGTGTTAGAGCTGAATCAAGTATTACCTTGAAAAAGAATTTAAAGTTAACCAATGGTATATTTGACATTAACGAGCATTTGCTTACTCTAGAAACTACAAGTGCGATTGAAGGAAGTGGTTTTGGACAAACAAAAATGATAACATCCGATGGTGTGTTTAGTAATGTGGGCGTACGAAAATATTTTAGCATATACAGTGGTGCCGATAAATTATTTACTTTTCCTATAGGCACATCGGGCAAATATACCCCAGCGTTGCTTACCTACAGCAATAACTCAAACGTTGGTTATGTTCGGATTAATAATATTAACGATAATCACCCGGCGGTGTTTGATGAAAATAACGTGCTACAGTACTACTGGGAGGTTGAAAGTAGCGGTATCGCTAATTTTAATGGTAATTTATCCTTAAATTACAATCAGGATGATGTTAGTGTTACTGGAACTAACACAGAGGCTCTTTATATTGCCGCAGCATTGCGAATACCCGGTTCATCTTGGCAAAAAGCCGGACCCGGAGGTGACGATGCAACAGACTTTGTTTATGAAGGGACTAATGAGATTAAGTTTACTTTTTCAGGCGAAAATAGTATTAGCGGCGAGTACACAGCAGGAATAGATCCGGCTTTACCCGATTTAGTGCCCGAATTTATAAGCGTTAAGGATGGCGATTGGTCCGACCCAACCACTTGGGTTGAAACAACATCTACAGGATATGTTCTTACCGGAGCGCCTAGGGGCTTTATAATGGTAATTGATGCGGCTCATACTGTCAAGACCGATATCAACTATGTTTCTTCGTATAGAACAACAATAAATGGACGTTTAGAGGTTAATGCTTCTACCTATGGTCATAATTTAGGAACGGTATACGGGAATGGAACACTATACCTAGAGAACTCAACTCTTCCCGCAGGACGTTATACCGACTTCTTTAGCTGTTCAGAAAATTCGACACTTGAATATGGTGGTACATCGAGCTATACGGTTGTAGCCGATTTATACGATGAGTTAGCAAAATTATATTTTACTGGTAGTGGCACAAAAACATTACCCAACAAAGATTTAACGATTTGTAAACGCCTATTAATCAATGGACCTACTCTGAACAATAGTGCCTACAACAAGAAACTCACAATTAGAGGTACCATGGAAAGATTATCGGGATCGTTTAATAGTGGAAGCGGCGCCGGAGCTACGGTAAGTTTTGCCGGGTCAACTGCACAAACTATTGGTGGAACTTTGGGTAACTTTACGGGAGCAAATGCCTTCAATAATTTCGAAATTAATAATCCTTTAGGCCTAACCGTTAATAATGCTGGTGCAATTGAAGTGGCCGGAAACTTGCTGTTGACCTCAGGAAACATTACTACCTCATCAACCGCAACACTCACCATTACCAATACTGCCATAAATTGTGTAACCCCAAGTGGCGGAAGTTCTTCTTCCTATGTTGATGGTCCTTTATCAAAAAGAATTAATCAGGGTGATAATTTCTTATTTCCTGTAGGAAAGGGTTCTTCTCTTGGCAACAAAATTACTCTTTCGTCAACCCAAACAGGTACAATTCTTTGGACTGTTGAGTTCTTTACTCCCAACGCAACCTATACAAGCATGACCTCGCCGCTTACCTATGTTAATTCCAAAGAGTACTGGACGGTTACTGCACCGTCGGGTAGTCAGGCGATTATTAATTTAAAATGGGATCCAATGAGTGATTTAACCCCATTGATGACCCAAAATGGCTTAAGTGATATGCGCGTTGCCCAGTACAACAGTGGAACAACAAGCTGGGAGGAATTAGCATCTACCGCTACCGGAGATAATAACTATGGTACAGTGTATACAAATAGCCGAATTACCATACCCGCTGCTGGTTCTTCGAACTTCGCAACAGCATGTGTAAATGTAACAAAACCCAGAGCACGACTTAATCCTTCGGGTGCAGTTTGTGGAGACGAGGGTATTCCAATTGTATTTTCTGGATCAGGATTAGCCTACAACTATATTATTACTTACAAAAAAGGAGGTGTTCTTCAACCTGCCGTTAATATAACATCAGCAGACATCCCCTATACTTTACCAACAGATGCCACGGGTACTACATATCAACTAATAAGCTTTACGTATAATAGCCCGACCAGCCCTACAACTGGTGTTGTTGACCCAGCCATAGTAACAAGCTATACTTTGCCCACAACAGCTGATATTGGCTCTGACGGAGGTCTCGATGATGATGACCAATCTATTTGCGGTGGAACAACTGTGACTCTTAATGGCAATTCACCCGTTGTAGGAAGTGGTTTGTGGACTATTATTTCTGGTACAGGAGGTACCGTTGAATTCCCAACGGTTAACAATAGTGATTTTGATGGAACAAACGGAACCAACTATACACTTCGTTGGACAATAACCAATGGCGGATGCACATCTTCAGATGATGTTAACATATCCTTCCCATTACTCCCCGAGAAACCAGCGGCATTTATACTTTCCGATAATACTGTTTGCCAGGGCGATAATGATGTTGATTATTCTGTAGCCAACAATCCGTCCCTAACTTACAATTGGAGCTATACTGGCGGTTTGGGAGCAACAATATCGGGCTCTGGTTATGCAATTCAAATTGATTACGCTGTAACCGCAACCTCTGGCACTGTTGAAGTTTATACTACAAATGGTTGTGGCGATAGCGCACCGCTTACCCTGGCTGTTACCGTTAATACATTACCTGTATTTACAGTTACCGGCTCTGAAACCGATTTGTGTGATGAGGATTTGTTTGATCTTACCACAACCTTTACATCGATAAATCCAGACTACCATATAGCGATAGTGCTGGATGGAACACCCGTTACTGGTTCTCCGTTTACCAGTTCAAACAACCCGTATGTGTATAGCGATAATTTTGCGTGGAGTGGGCCTGCCGCTGACGACACGCATAGCTTTACAGTAATAGTTACAGATAAAAATGGATGTGCTTCAACCTTGGTTACGCCTGTTACTTTTAAGGTATGGAAAATTCCCGAAACAGGACCACAGTACCACGTTCCTAACACTTACGGTTTTTAAAAGCAGAAAGCGATCGCTCACAAATAATAAAGAAAAACAGGTTTTCACGAATATAGTTGTGAAAGCCTGTTTTTTATTTTGAAGTTTAAACATTTTGGCATCCAATATTGTTGTACTATTTTTGAAGAAAAAATTGAAAACTATGAACTTCGATCTTATAGTAATTGGAAGTGGCCCTGGAGGCTATGTGGCTGCAATAAGAGCCAGCCAACTTGGCATGAAGGTAGCTGTTGTTGAACGCGAAAACCTCGGGGGTATTTGTCTTAACTGGGGTTGCATTCCCACTAAGGCTCTTCTTAAAAGCGCTCAGGTTTTTGAGTATGCTTCGCATGCTGCCGATTACGGCGTGGTTGCTCCCGACGTAAAACCCGATTTCGAGAAAATGGTTGCACGCAGCCGTGGCGTTGCCGATGCCATGAGTAAGGGCATTCAGTTCCTTTTCAAGAAGAATAACATAACCGTAATAAATGGTTCTGGTAAGCTTAAGGATAACCACACCGTTACGGTTAATGGCATCGATGGCTCAACATCGGAATACACTGCCAGTCATATTATTTTGGCAACCGGCGCACGCTCGCGCGAACTGCCCAACCTGAAACAGGATGGTGTTAAGGTTATTGGTTACCGCCAGGCTCTTACCCTTCCCAAACAACCCACATCGATGGTAGTTGTTGGATCGGGTGCTATTGGTAGTGAGTTTGCATACTTCTACAATGCAATTGGAACAAAGGTTACTTTGGTAGAGTATCTGCCCAATGTTGTTCCTTTGGAGGATGAAGAGGTTAGCAAAACCCTTGAGCGAGCCTTTAAAAAAGCGGGCATCGCTGTAAAAACAGAAGCATCGGTTGAATCGGTTGATACCACTGGCGAACTCTGCAAGGTTACCATTCAAACCAAAAAGGGAGTTGAGGTTGTTGAAGCCGAGGTTGTTCTTTCGGCTGTTGGCATCACTCCCAATATCGAAAATATCGGTTTAGAGGAACTGGGTATTACCATAGAGAAAGGCAGAGTTAAGGTTGATGAGTTCTACCGTACCAATGTTGAAGGTGTTTATTCCATTGGCGATATTGTACAAGGCCCTGCATTGGCACACGTTGCCTCGGCCGAAGGAATTGCCTGTGTTGAAAAGATTGCAGGACAAGACACTAAGCCTGTCGATTATAAGAATATTCCAGGATGTACATACACAACTCCCGAAGTGTCATCGGTAGGGATGTCGGAGAAAGCAGCAAAAGAAGCCGGTTATGAAATTAAGGTAGGTAAATTCCCATTCACCGCATCGGGTAAGGCAACTGCCGCTGGTATGCGCGATGGTTTTGTGAAACTTGTTTTCGATGCTAAGTACGGCGAGCTACTCGGAGCACACATGATAGGAGGAAATGTAACCGAAATGATTGCCGAACTTGTAGTAGCCCGTCATTTAGAGACAACTGGACATGAACTAATAAAGAGCATTCACCCACACCCAACCATGAGTGAAGCTGTTATGGAAGCAGCTGCCGCAGCATACAGCGAGGCTATTCATATTTAGTTGATGGTTGGTAATTGATAGTTGATAGTAAGAATATAGTCTACGTTATTGGAACTACATGTTTCGGTAACGTAGATTTTTTTGTTGATGATTAAATGCCATCTTCCTTTTAACCTTTAACTTTTCACTATTAACATTATAGAATATTCTTCCTTCTAACGTTTAACGTCTCACGATTAACGTTATTCATTGGAGGTTGTCCGTTATTCGTAAAAAATAGTCAAATGCCATCTTCCTTTTAACCTTCAACTTTTCACTATTAACATTATAGAACATTCTTCCTTCTAACGTTTAACGTCTCACGATTAACGTTATTCATTGGAAGTTGTCCGTTATTCGTAAAAAATAGTCAAATGCATTCTTCCTTTTAACCTTTAACTTTTCACTATTAACATTATAGAACATTCTTCCTTTTAACGCTTAACGTCTCACGATTCAATCGGTGTTCTATCCATACTAGAATCCAAAATTCAACCCAGCACAAATAATTGTATTCTTTCCCTGGAACGATTTTGGCGTGTATAAATCCAAGTAATACTGCGCTGTTTTTCCATCCACATCATATCCCTTAATATCGCTCTGTGTAACACTAAGGAAAAGCCACGAATCGTGAATAAACTCCCAACGGGTAGTTAAACTCATGGTTGTATTCTTCCAGGTAACATCCTGCATATAGGGGAGCAGATCAACGGTACTACCATCGGTATAGGCATACTCGTTGCCATGCTTTGCAATAAAAAACTCACCCTTAATGGTAAGACCTCTAAATGGTTTTGCTTCCGCAGCAAAATAAATTTCCTCTGAATTATCGCGCAAGTAATATCCTAAGTTAAACTTATTGGTCTCGAACGTGGTGGTTTCCACCCTATGCTTATAAACAATTGGGTTTACCCTTGTGTACTCAACAGTTAATGCAACATTAGGAATTGGCCAATTCGATAATCGAGCCCCGCCCTTATAGGATAAAAAGTTATGACGATCGGGATCGTTAACCCTTGTAACAGAAAATTCATCAATAAAAAGCGATCCGTACAAATGAAGATATTTAATTCGCCTAATACTTAAATCGATAAACATCTGCGAGTTTTGGTTATCGATATTATGGTTTAGGGTATGGTCTATCGATTTATAAAACATTATAGGAATTAAGTAGGCGGGCTGTATATGCAAATCGGAGTAAACAATCGAATTTCCCACCGAGAAGCCAATACCCCGAAAAGGATAAAAGGTTAAAAGATTTGCAGCAATGTACTTGTCGCGGTAAACCGCACGGTAATCGCCATTGGATGTAGTGTAAGAACGGCTACTATCCACCACCTCCGATACTAACCAGCCATGAATATAGTTCAGTTCAAACCAATCCACAGGCTTTAACTGCAGCTTAATCATGCCAAACGATGGCGTTCGACCCGAGAGTATGGTTGCTCCGTGGTAGTTTGTTCCCCACTGAATATGATCCTTCACCAACCCAAACGATCCCCAACGCCAATTATAGGTAACACCACCCCTCATCTCGGAGTAATCGCCCCCCTCGCGCCCCTGAACATTTACCTTATAGTTTCCCCCTTCGATTTGGGTAAAATAGGTAGGTTTGGCAAGTATCTCGGTTTGGTAGTTATCGCGCAAACTACCGTAAATGGCAAACTTTCCAACATAACCCCAAGCCTCTGCCCCACCCCAGGTATGCCTGATATTATTGGCACCACCAGCATACTCACGAATTCCCCATATTGGACGGATTGAAAATGTGAAAAGCGAATCCTTATAATGGAGACCATAGGGTAAAAATCCAAGATTCAACCTATCGCGGATAATAATGTTTCCTTTTCTATCCTTTGTGTAAGGGTTCTGGTTACCATCGGCAAAAATGGAGTACTGCCTAAGGTAAAAGTTCAACTCCTTCCTCTGGCGTTTTGTAAGCAAGTCGATATTCTTGTTTGCTTCCTCCAGGCAGGTATATATAAACTTAGCTGAGTAAGGCTTAACCGCAGCATTGGTATTGATATACCCATAGGCGGACATCTCGTCCAGAAACTCATATATCCCTGAATTGTTGAAATGGACAGGAATGTCCTGCGCCTTTGTCAGCGTAATTATACTAACAAGCAATAAAAGCAATACAACTCTTCGCATAAATTTAATCCTTTAGAACACCGATAACACAAATAGAACAGATTAAAACAAATGTAATATAATATTGGTAATATTGAGTGACATGTGATTGGTGACAAGTGACACACAAAATACAAAGTCCACAATACTACCCTAAAAGACCGTTTCCTGATGTCCGCTGTGCCAGGAATGAAAGACAAAGAAAACATACCTGCGCACGCAGGAATCCATCTTTTTAACCGTAATGCATTCTCATTGCCAACGCGTAACATTTACAATCCCCATCCCTTGCGATGCGAACAAACCAACTCCATGTAACAAATGGCCAATGCGTGCATCGCCTTTCAATGCTCCGCACTAAACCCCCGGGTTGAAACCCGGTGCTATTCTCAATTAACCCCATTGGGGATTATGCATTAATATAGAAACCATACCGCACCAAAACGCTTGGCATAAAAGGGATACCCGATGGGTACCCCTTTCCGGCCTTGATCTTCTTTGCATCTTTCTTGTATCAAGACAAGAAAGATGATTTAACGAAGCATAACAGATGTTTACAGGTTGAAGATAGTAAATGGAAAGAGCACGCGTTAGAAACGCGCGCCAGCAAAGAGTATTTAACGATCACAACATTGGACTGTTGGTAAGTTTGCTTTTTTAGATTCCTGATCTCCGCTACGCTGCGTCAGGAATGTTTGGGTATGGGTAATTGCTCTATTCAACATTCCTGCGCAAGCAGGAATCCATCTTGCGCATTCAATAACGCAGGACTCCTGATCTATGTTTCATTCGGAAATGGTTTGGAAAAATCGTATTATCTATAAAATTTTTCTCTTCCTTGAAAAATACTACTCAGCGTGGTTATCCAGGTAATTCAAAACGGCAGATTCAATTCTTTTTTTTACTTGCTTCCAGGTTATCTTAGTATTTTCCAACAAGATTGGCCAATCGGCAAGATCAACATCATCAAAATAAACAAGGCTCTTAAGTATATGAGTATCGTTTCTCTGCGAGTATTTTTTCTGATAAAAAGTAAGCATCTGCTCTATACTATAGTTGGCAAGTGCATAGTATATATCTATATAATCCTTGGATCGTTGTCCGCTCACCGATATTGCATTTAGTTTCATGGCTATGATATCCTGCACCGACAGCAATCGAATTCCGCCCTGCTGCAATATTGGAAATAAATAGGGGTATCTGTGGGCAATTAAATCCACCTTAATTGAATTAATACTACCCTTAATTGTATTCTGTGCCGTGAAGTTAACTTGAAACGGAAAGTCATGCTGTATCTGCTCGAGCAGCCCCAAGGCATCAAAATCAGTGTTTGTAAACAAATCTATATCAACCGACTTCCGATGCCCATATATAAGAGCAAGGGCTGTACCTCCCACAAGGTAGAAGTTGCTAAGATATGCCTTAGTTTGAAGTGACTCTATGAGTTCCAGTGTTGTGGACTCAACTGTTTGCGTGTGTAACATTTGAATGATTCCAAGGGAATTCCGAAATAAAGCGAAACGAAGTTTAATGTTTTTGGATCCAGGTAGTTTAAAGTCGTAATAACTTCGATAAATTCTTTTTTACCAAAATATTTTATAAGACCATGTATCTCCTTAACTGTACCCAAAGATATAATGCGATCTACTATTAGTCTTTTAGACTTTATTGGGTCTAACGAACTAATGTCGATATCCCAAAAGTATTGAGGATTGAGTGGGGGCAATATGTTTTTAGACCTTGTCATAATTTATACTTAACAAATATATGAAAATACCCGATTTTATGCAAGATAGGAATTCCTTCATGGATTATCTTCGTCGAATTCCAGTTTCTGATCTCCGCTATGCTGCGTCAGGAATGTTTTGGTATGGGTAATTGCTCTATTCAACATTCCTGCGTAAGCAGGCATGCATCTTTTTAACCGTAATGCATACTCGTTGCCAACGCGTAAAATTTACAATCCTCATCCCTTGCGATGCTAACAAACCAACTCCATGTAACAAAGGGCAAATGCAGCATCGCCTTTTAATGCTCCGCACTAAACCCCCGGGTTGAAACCCGGCACTATTCATGTTAAACTCCCTTGGGGCTTATGCATTAATGTAGAAACCATACCGCACCAAAACGCTTGGCATAAAAGGGATGCCCGAGAATGGGTCGGAGGCGGTTCGGGGCGGGGGTTCTCGGAGCGATGCTGTTTGAGCCCCACCCGAAGGGTCGGGGCGAGTTGCATCGCGCGGCAGAACTGCACCCGGGGCACCCGTCGGGCATCCCTTTCCGGCCTTGATCTTCTTTGCATCTTTCTTGTATCAAGACAAGAAAGATGATTTAACGAAGCATAACAGATGTTTACAGGTTGAAGATAGTAAATGGAAAGAGCACGCGTTAGAAACGCGCGCCAGCAAAGAGTATTTAACGATCACAACATTGGACTGTTGGTTTTTCTAAAGTTTGCATTTTTGGATTCCTGATCTCCGCTACGCTGCGTCAGGAATGTTTCGGTATGGGCAATCGCTCTACTCAACATACCTGCGTAAGCAGGTATCCATCTTTTAGCCTGAACTACAAATTCTCTGCTGATGCACAGTATCTACAATCGGAATCCCTTGCGATGCTAACAAACCAACTCCATGTAACAAAGGGCCAATGCGTGCATCGCCTTTTAATGCTCCGCACTAAACCCCCGGGTTAAAACCCGACACTATTCTCAATTAACCCCATGGGGGCTTATGCATTAATGTAGAAACCATACCGCACCAAAACGCTTGGCATAAAAGGGATGCCCGAGAATGGGTCGGGTGCGGTTCGGGGCATGGGTTCTCGGAGCGATGCTGTTTGAGCCCCACCCGAAGGGTCGGGGCGAGTTGCATCGCGCGGCAGAACTGCACCCGGGGTACCCGTCGGGCATCCCTTTCCGGCCTTGATCTTCTTTGCATCTTTCTTGTATCAAGACAAGAAAGATGATTTAACGAAGCATAACAGATGTTTACAGGTTGAAGATAGTGAATGGAAAGAGTACGCGTTAGAAACGCGCGCCAGCAAAGAGTATTTAACGATCACAACATTGGACTGTTGGTAAGTTTGCATTTTTGGATTCCTGATCTCCGCTACGCTGCGTCAGGAATGGTTAGGTATGGGCAATTGCTCTGTTAATCATACCTGCGCACGCAGGCATCCATCTTCGAAAAATGTGCTACTACAGGATGGTTTTATAGTAATAAACACCTGCAATGAAAACTTTCACAAAAAACGGATCGTCCAGCGCTACCAACACCAAACGACCCGCAGTATTACTTACAAAAAAGAATTCTAGTTGGGCATCAACTCAATATTCTTTAATGTATCCCCATCGTCCATTACCTCAACCGACATGGTTACCGGCTGAAATCCCGACTTATCAATCCGCACCTGGTAATTCCCAATATCCACATTCCGGCTACGGAATTTGCCCTCGGTATTGGTGTAGCAAACGGGAACCCCTGCATCTAAAATCTCTACCCCAACATTAGCAAGAGCTTCTTTTGTTATAGAGTGGGTTATTAATCCCGATAAGCGACCTAACCCATCGGTGGCGCTACTTTGCTTGAAGTGTATTATGCTCTGATCGAAGAACGAGTTGCACCTATCGTCATCGCCCGGATAAGTATAGGCTATAAAGTGTAGATTCTTAATTAACTGAAGCTCCAGCGCTGTTCGGGTAGATTTTGTATTACTTTTAATTACCGATACAGTCCCTTTTTGGTTCATCTGGTTGCTACGAGCCGCGGTGTAACTTGTTTGAAAATCGGTAAAAACCCGAACAAACTCATCGCCCACCTCGCCTGCATGATTGGCGGCCACCCTGGCCATTCGAACAATCAATGTCTCAATATTCGACTTTTTGGCACTACGGTACTCGCTAATCCCGTTGGGGAAAAACTCGATGTAGTTGGACGAATCCTTACCAAACAAGCTCTTAATTAACCCCTCGCGGCGGCTAACCTCATCCTTAAAGCTCACCATAATATCGTCAACCATCTTGGTATGCGATTTTTGGAGCGCACGGCTGGTGGCCTCGCTACTTATCTGCCCAAAGTACTGATTATGGGCTGTGGTTGTTTCGGTAATCAGCGTAGTAAATACGCCGCCCTCGTTATTGGCGGTTAATCGCTGAATGTGATCCTCGGAGAAGACCTTTAACTTGTCGTCACTGATGCTCTTTGCACCAAAGTGATTCCTGAATAATGTAATTAAATTAATCATTGTAAATACTTTTTATGATTTTAGTTATACATAATAAAATTAAATAGAATATCACAAAAAGTCAATATTTTTTATAATAAATTATTATACAATATTATAATCACAGTACGATTGTTTAATATATTTGCATTTTCACACGACTGTTTAATTATTGATTGTTTTTATAAACATTAAGTGATATTTATTTAATTAAACATATTTCTATTCCATAAGCATACTTGTTTTGTGGAATGCTGTAAAAATTAATTTCGGTTACATTCCAGCTTTTAGGAACGTTACCATAAAAAGTTTTTATTAGCTTCTCAATTTTGGGAAAGCCATCGCAAAAAGTTTCGGAGGCATTCCGAATTTTTAGAATGGCACTTTATGAGGTTATTATGGTATTCCTAATTTTGGGAATGGCACCTTAATAAGTTTTTATGGCCTTCAAAATTTTTGGAAGGCCATCGCAAAAAGGTTTTGTGGCTTTCCATTTTTTGGGAATGGCACTTTAAAAAGAATTTATGGTGCTCTCAATTTTGGGAAAGGCACTACAAAAAGTTTTGGTGGCATTCCATTTTTTGGGAAAGGCATAAAAAGAAATTACCACCAACCTCCTAGGTTTAGGATGATTGATGGTAATATTTATCTCTCTACTTTAGATCGCTATTACGCTGATTAACCAGGAAATTTCAAATCTACGAGAACTATCCTCCCTATTTTATTTGAGCTCCATCTGAATTAACCCCCACTTTACCATATTCTTTATCCGCTGGGAAATTAGCTCTGTTGACCACTCAACATAATTATTGGTCCAACGCTGCGGATGCACTGTAATCATAATCTGATTGGGAAGTCTATCCTCCTTGACGGCTTTTATTATATCGTTAGTTGTGCGAAAGACTAACCCTTGCTTTATCCATTGCTCCTGCTGGGGCATCTTATCTCGTACAGAGTATTTATATCCATTCCAACAACGGCCCGTGTCTGTTAAATAAAAGAACTTATCGAAATCAATGTCGAAGTATGGTTCCCCGGTAATTCCTAATTGTCTATAATCGTACTTCTTCCAGATGTCTCTATTGTCAAATGCCGATTTCGGACTACCATGCATACATATGGTTTTAACTGGGTATATTTTACGTAATTCTTCCAAATTCTCACAAAACTCATTATATGCTACATCTATCAGTTTTTCAAATTCTTTCTCCTTTAATTTTTTACTTCTAACTTTTAACTTTTCACTCGATGAGTCCATCGTTTCATAATGATACCCAACCTCGTGACCCAAATCGGCAATTTGCTTAATAATATCAATATCATAACTCTCTGGAACCATACGGAAGTAATAACTTCCCTGTATTCCCAGCTTATTTTCAATTATTGCAGTTGCAAGAGAGTTTTGGGGTTTAAGGTCGACATCGTGACGAAGAAGAATTGCTCTAGAATCGGGGCTTTTCAGAAACTGCTCAAAAGTTTGAAAACTATAACACTTTTCAAAAATTGATTCTAGAAAAAAATTATAATTAACTAAAGTAAAATCCATTATTTGAAATTATTCTGGTAATCCGGATTATTCTTCATTATTTTAACGCTTTGAGGATAGTTTTCAATAAACCAAACATAAAATGCGGTAACATCAATTTTTTCTTTTAACATATTATTTCGTCTGTCTCTATAAACGTCTCTATTTATCTTAAAAATATCTTGGATTAAAGGAACTATTTTCTCTTTTGATTTTGGAGATAAACTATGTGTTAATTGATATCTATATTCAAGTTCATTAATTATACTAATTTTATTTGCGAAATTATTAATTCTAATTGAAGGCGTTCCTAGCATTGCACATTCTACTGCCATTGATTGGCTATCGCCAATAAAAAGATCTGCAAAGTAAAGAATATGATGTATATCTTTTTCTTTAATATTAAGAATATGTCTTTCAAATTCTTTGGGTAAAGCCTTTTCTGTTGAAATATATACCATACCCAATTTGTTTAAATAATCAACAATGTTCCTTAATGTAACTAAATCTAACCCTCTAGCATTGATATCATGATAAGCATTTTGATTTACCGTTCGAATAATAAAATATTTTTTATCTTTTATATAAAAATTCTTTACGCTTTCATCGGGAGTAAACCAATTTGGGTGTAAGTAGGCTAATTTGTGATAACCAGCATAACCAATCTTTTTAAATGAAAAAGGCCACGTTTTAACAACTTTAGCAGAAAGGATAGTACTTACGAAAGGGTAAGTTATTATTCCTTGAAGATATGTATATGTTATATCGTCTTCAGCATTAAAAATGCACTTTCTATTTAACAGAAAACTAACCCAACTCAATTGCGACAAGCACGTTACAAATAGGTCTGGCTTATTATTTTTAAGTTCTCTATAAATCCTATTGGTTGAAAAGAATAATTTGTTTGCTTTTGCAAGTAATCCTTCATTGGGTTTTGTTTGTGCAATAATTGTGTACTTGAAATTATAAGAATCGAGCAACTTCTTTAATATATCCTTATCACTAATAAATATTAAAATTTCATGATCCTTTTTAAGAATTTGCATTGCGTTCTTATATAAATGAAAGTGCGCAGGATGCCCAAGACCAAATGCTATTTTCATATGAAAAATTTATAACGTTCTTATAATTTTAGCCGGAACACCTGCAACGATAGAATTAGGAGGAACATCTTTTGTTACCACAGAACCAGCCCCAACAATAGAACCCTTTCCAACTATTATATTTGGTAGTATTATTACACCTGCACCAATCCAGCAATCATCTTCAAGGATTATAGTTCCTTTAATTGGTTCTATCTGGTTCATAAGATTAGACCAATTGGCATCTGACGATAGTATTAAAGTAACTCTAGGACCAATTGCAACGCGATCCTTAATTATAAGATTACACGTGTTTTCAGAAATAATACTTGCCACAATCAGATCATTACCAATATAAACTTTTTCTCCAATTGTAAAATTACAAAGTCTAAGTCCATAAACTCTCACTCCGTTATATGGAAAAGACTTGGCTAAAAACTTCCCAAATTTTCGTTTTATTTTCAAAAAAACTGAAACTTGTTCTATATCGCTATTATTTGCGTATGTCATTAATCAACTTATAAAATTTTAAACCAATTTTTCCAAATATAAATAAACAAGGCTTATGGATGTATTCAAATCGTCCAAATTCAACAAGATTATTGCTAAACTTTAATTTGTGGTCTCTTACACCATACGGTTTATTAGGCTTTCCAGCCCCTCCAAAATCGAATGTTTTATAATTATGTTCATGCCCCCAAAGTAAGATGTTGTAAATTAAAAAATCGTTAGGATATTTATTGTTCATTTTCTCATCGGCTCCTGCATACCAGTCGTAAATTATATCTTTAAAGATTAACTCCATCCTAACACCAATTAACCTATCTTCAATGAATGCTCCAAATGTTTTTAAAAGGGCAGAAGGAAAAAACTCTTTGTATGATAATTCGAAATATTCTCGAGAAGGGCAAGGCAAGCCAATTTTTTTATACGTATTTAAAATAAGCATTATTCCTTCATAATATTCTTTTTCTGTCTGAATTTCTCGGAATATCAGTCCTTTATTTTGACCTTTTATTATATTCCGTTTTTTGTTTTTTGAAATACCTTGCTCTAGTTTATTAACATCGGTTAAATCAATTAGAATATCTAAATGTTCATCATATTTAAATTTATGTGTTTCAAAAACAGATTTTAAATCTGTCCAATCCCATAAATTTCGGAACTGTGTATAGATTACCTTTCCTTTTATAGCATTAAAGTATTTTGCCATAATCTCATGCAAATACAGAGGGTCGTTATTTTTTATTATAGGACCTCCAATAATTATCGAACGAGCAGAAAATCTCCCGATAATTCCAGAATGCTCTTTTTGAATGACCGCCAAAAGTATTCCTGTGATAGAATCATTCTCTTCTGTATAGACAATTATTGGTTCATATTTTGAATAATTTCTATATAATTTATAAAATTCTGGAGATTGGAATGCATTTCCATTAGGATGTTGTAAAATAAAATTAGCCCACTTATTAATATTAATTTTATCCATTTAATACTTGCTTATATATACTAACTAATTTATTAGCTATAGAATCCGAATCAAGACCAAGTTTTATAATTCTATCTCTTCCATCTGTTCTTTTAGCAAAGTTTAAAGAGAGTTGTATTTTGTATGCAACATCATGTGGATCATATGTAGTAATATAACAACCATCTAATCCCAAAAGATTATCTTTTACATCTCCAACATCTGTCGAAACAATAGGGCAATTACAGGCCATTGCTTCCTTAATGAATTGAGGCGACCCTTCGCTATAAGAAGTTAATAGTGCGCAATTAACGGCATTAAGTAAAAGACTAACTTGCTGCCTACTATAGTTTTTTAACTCTAATAACTTAATTTTAGGATTATTGTGCAATTCGATCGCATCTTTAGCTAATGGGTAGTTCTTTATTGAGTTATCAAAGGATGATGAAAAAAGTATATAAATAAATTCATTTGATAAGCCCAACTCCGTTCTCGCAGCAATCTGATCTGTTAATTTAAATACGTTTAAATCTACACCACAAGGAATTATTGAATACTTCTTTGAATGTATAGTTCTAGCTAATTTTTCAGAGACAAAAATTGAATATCTAGCCAATTTATTGGCAAAAATTGAATATTTACGGTTTTTTTTATTACTTATGTCTGTGCCATGAAAGGTTACAATCACGGGAACTAACCGTTGTAATGTTGCTAACAAGCCACTAAGTCCAAAATGAGCATGAACTATATCTGGTTTCCTCTCTTTAATTGTTTCCCTCAATAATGAATAATTCCTTAAGTAACCAATTATCCCATGACCAGTTACAAAAAAAAAATCAACTGTTACTTTAATTTTCATTAAAGAATCAGTTTGTTCCTTAACAAAGGGACTAATTGATTTATGGTTTCCACTACAAACGACTAATACTTTCATAAAATAAAGATATTTTAAATAATTTTGTTATTTATTGAAAGAATCAAAGTAGACACATTTTCTATATTACAACAATATTATCTATAGTTCCAGTAAATAATAAGCAATGCAAATAAAAAAGAAGAGAGATTAATAATGATTCTGATTCTTTGCTTAACATTACTGTTTAAATGATTCAAATTATTGTATTTATCTAAAAACCAAAATGATATTATGTATATCATAGGAAAATGAGGCAAGGATTTTCGCAATTCCAAGGATTCCATTATGTATACTAAGGATGCTGCTTCAAGAAGATAAAATAAAACAAGTGGAAAAATATCCCCTTCTCTTGTTTTAATAATATAAAAAACTCCAAACCATAAAACAGCCCCTATTAGCACTCTAAATATTAGTCCAGGAGAAAAGAGCGATAGTATGATTTTTTCATTTGGTTGTAATGTAGGCATTGGACCGATAGTTGCTGCGACAATATTCGTAATATAAGTAAATAATACTCCTCCCTTAACCATTCCAGATTTTTCTTTTATATCAATCAATTCGTCATTACTATTATATATGAAACGACTCGATTCGGTCGAAATGTAATTCGACAAGTAAATGGTAATGATAAAAAAAAGAACTAAAATAACTAACGAAAAGGTATTAACCTTTTTCGAAAGCAAAACCCCAATACTAAGAGCTCCAATGCATAAAAAAACAATTACCGGCCTGAAAAGTAAAAGGGCTAGAAGTGAAATAATACAATATAAAACTGCTATATACTTTTTGTTTATGTAAAATTGATAAAACTGATCAAAAAAAACAACTACCAGCATTACCATAAAACTTTCTTTTAAACCTGAAGCGTGATACCATAATACAAAAGAAGATACAGAATATGTTAGTGCACACAAAAAAGCGTATTTTATAGACATGAATTTCTTCGAAATCCTAAAAATACATAATGCAGTAAAAGCACCAATAATTATATAAACAAAGTTCAACAATAAGTTTGACTCAATTATGCGATATAATGAACTAATAACAAGGACAGCGCCTAAATCTTCCAAGAGCATATTGTTCAAATAATTTTTAATCCCATCCGAAAAACTCATTCCCGCCATTATTCGTGATTCTCGGTCATAGAAAAGAGCATCCGCCTCGCTAAAAACAAATAAATTACCTCTATAGTAATATGATATAATATTATAAATAGCAACTGATATAAAAGAATAAATAAATACAAGCAGCACTAATCTTTTTTCTGTATAATATTTTTCACTTTTAGCTAATTGAGAATTCAAAACCAAAAAAAATATGATTGATGTTAATATATTTAAAATGTAAATAGGTAAAAATTGCTCTTCTACATTAAATAGAAAAATAAACATTAGCAGTATACTAAAAATAAAATACCTAATATTAATAGATCTTAGCATCGATGTTGAAAAAGTGTTTTATATAAAAAATCTCAATAGTAATTATAAAATGGGAGTGATCAATTCTTTATTATTAACGGAGAAATAAAAAATAGCAAAATGTAACTTAAAAATCAAATTTCTTTTTTTCCTTATGTAAAACGAATGTGTTTTAATCAAATTTCAATAAAAAAACCACAAAATCTCACCTTTTGTAAGTTAATAATACTAAAATCAGAATCTAATTAGTAATTGACCACTTCTCAATATATTTTCGAGCAATATCAATGTAATTATGATGCATTTCGATAAATCTACGTGATTCGGCGCCAATATGCAAAATTTCATTACGTCTGGCCATAACATATTCTATTGATTCACATATTTGTTTAGAATTAGAAGTGATATTTATTATAGGACAAAAAACATATCCCAATTCATTAATACTATGATCGTCACCACCACCCATTAATATTTTCCCCTTAGCCATTGTAATTAAACCATTCATTCCGGACGAAAAACTGTTAGTCTGATCAAGAATAACATTTGTCTTATTAACTAATTCTATATATTGGTCGTATGGAAGTTGATTATTACATATAAATTCAGCCTCATTAAAATACTTATCTCTCATTAGACCAAAGGCTTCTTGAATATATATTGTTCCTTTTTCAGGTCGAGTAATACCATGATAGAAAACGACCTTATCCTCTACGATATTCTCCTTATACTCTATTTTATCAATATTTATAGGAAAAGGTATTGTCCCTATATTTTTTGGATGATTTCTAAATGGTTCAGCATATTCAAACATCGTTGGAATAACCCCATCTATCTGATCAATAAACCAATTTTCATAATCAACAATTTCAGTTCTTTCACATCTCAACATCTGTCCTGAATCATGTGTAATCTTCCTTAAATAATCATACACACCGCATCGTAACTCAACACTTTCAGTCCAATACTTAGCAATTAAATCGCTTGAGCCACATGCCGCCCAAAATACTTTACTATTATTATGCTTAACATAACGAATAAACCTTTTATTGAGAAATAACGTTGGTATAAAATATGGACTAATAAATTGAACTACATCATAACCTTTAAATAATCTTCTATTACTCCACAAATCAAAATAACCATATACTTTTCCTGTATATCCATTGCCCCATTTTTTCCAATTATAATCAGCATTAAATTTTCTTAGTCCATCACCTGTATTTGCCAAAAAAACTTCATGTCCTAAGACTCTTAAACCATCAGCAAGATTATTAAAAAACCCACTAAACTCACCTACAAGTAATATTTTCATTTCTAAAATTGTTAAGGATTTTTATATGATTAAACATCTAATTAAATAAAACATTCATTATTGCGATTATTAAACCCGGTTAGAGTTAGAAAACAATTTTCTAATTCCTAATCGCTTATCTAACTCTTTAAATGAAAACCATGCAGATGCACAAATAAAGAGCATTCCTACAATATATGAAATTGGGGCAGGAATGAATCTAATTATAAAAAAGCAAGCAAGCCCAAGTATAAATTGTATTCCAAATATTTTAACGAACTCATAATTAAAATAAAACCTATACAAATGCTTGCTTAAAAAAAACACTTGACACAAATACAAAATATAGGCAACTAAAAATGAGATTCCTAGTCCATTTAAACCATAAAGTTTATACCCCAAAATATTCAATCCAAAAATATATATATTCGCAATCAATTCATTCCAAAAAAACAACTTCGAAGCACCTTTTGCTAACATTATAAAGGCAATACACCAACTTGCTGCCCTAAAATACATGCCCAGTGCAGCCCATTGTATCATCCCGTTAACTGGGATAAATTGCGTGGAATACAACAATACAACAACCCAATTTATAAAAATTAAAAAGATAGCTAAAATTGGAGCCAACACTAAAACGGCAATTTCAGCTTGCTGATTAATCATGAATGTTGCTTTTATATTATCATGAGCCACACCTGAAAGTCGTGGATAAAAATCGGTTCCCATGGCCGTGAAAACTAAACCAACATAAGTATTAATAATAGCAAAGCCTGCTGTATAGAATCCAACATCAGCTAATCCGCTGGTGCGCCCAATGTAAATCCTAACTAAATAAGACGCTCCAAGCGTAATCAAGCCACTCAAACTAAGCATAAAACCCATGCGAAGCATCTCTTTACCTTCTATCCATGTATGATGGTAAGAAACATTTACCTTCTCAATTTCTACTTTACCTGCAAAGTACCACGAGCAGAGCATTGAGACGAGCGAAGTAAAGATAATGGCAGGTACAATGCCATCGATACGCCAGAGGTAATAGATAGGCACTGAAACAAATAATCCTAAAAAAGCACCAAATAAATTGGCTTTAGCCAGGTATTTATGCTTGCGCATGCCTTGCATTATTACAAGTTGGCCCGTGCTAATCTGATTGAACAACAAAGTAATTGAAATCCATACAAACGCTAATGTATAATTACTGTTGCCGAATGTAATTTGACTAAGCCAAGGTGAAAATATTAGGGTTGTAAATAAACCCAATAAACCGGTAACCCAAACCCATCTTCTGAGCACCGTAATAATCAAGGCTATTCTATGAGAATCATCAGTAACATTAGCCTCAGCAACATTCTTTACCGAACTGGTTCCTAAACCCGAATTGGTAAGGCTTCCAATAATACCTATAGTAGTAGTCAATAACCCCATAATACCAATACCAACAGGTCCAAGCAAGATAGCTATAACCTTTGAACGAATTATCAATATTAGAATCTTTACCATCTGAACACCACCAAAGATTGATGTGGCCTTCATTATTTGGCGATACGAGGTTTGCTGTTCGGTCATTTACTGGGGAAAAGCGTTTAGAAACGGTTCAAAGTATCAATAATTCCCTGTATTTCATTATTGGTATGCACAGGGCTAATAGGCAAGCTCAAAACCTCTGAGTGTATTTTCTCTGTTATAGGAAAAATAAAGTTATTCCACTCTTTGTAAGCAATTTGCTTATGTGGCGGAATGGGGTAGTGTATAAGGGTTTGAATTCCTTTTTCTGTTAAATATTTCTGTAAATCATCACGTTTTGGGTGTCGGATTACAAATAAATGCCAAACGTGTTGTAGGTTGTCTGTTATTTGTTTTGGGTTTGCGGTTGGTAATACAATATTGGAGTTTTTTATGTGTTGGCAATAGTATTGAGCAACTTCGCGTCGGCGTTGGTTTTCTGCATCGATATACTTTAGCTTTACGCTTAAGAAAGCGGCCTGTATTTCGTCCATGCGGCTATTTAATCCCTGGTATTCATTTACATATTTAGTTTTACTGCCATAGTTGGCTAATGCTCTAATTGTCCCGGCCAGCTCATCACTATTTGTTGTTACAGCGCCAGAATCGCCTAAAGCACCAAGGTTTTTACCGGGATAAAAACTATGCCCCGCAGCATCGCCTACCGATCCTGTACGTTTATCACCATAAAAACATCCGTGCGCTTGCGCGTTATCTTCTATTAATTTCAGCTTATATGTTTCGACTAATCGTTGAATCTCTGGATGCATTGCATTTTGTCCATAAAGATGGACAATCATTATTCCTTTGGTTCGCTCGGTAATATTTTTTTCTATTAAGTAGGGATCTATATTATAGGTATTTATATCGGGTTCAACAAGTATTGGCTTTAGCCTGTTATCCGTAATAGCAAGAATTGTGGCAATATAAGTATTAGCTGGTACTATTATCTCATCGCCTTCGGACATAAAGCCCATCTCAATATAGGCTTTTAAAATCAAACGTAAAGCATCTAGCCCATTGGCAACACCTATACAATGTTTTGTACCAATAAACTCGGCATACTCCTTTTCAAAAGCCTTAACCTCCTCGCCAAGTAAATACCAACCAGAATCAATTACTTTGGCAACTGCCTGTTTTAATTCTTCAGCATATCGAGCATTAATATTCTGAAGATCAAGAAATTTTATACTATTCAACATGTTTTGATAGAATATGGGTTGTTCTTCCAATATGGTAACCTAATTTTTCCCAGGTGTGTAATACCGCAATATTTGTAGATTGTGTATTCATAAAAATTGTTTCGGCACCAATTTCTTTTAAAAGATAGGTCATTTCCGAAATTAATTTAACATACCATCCCTTGTTCGTTTCCGATGATACAGCGGATAACACCATTTTAGAAATATTATGATTCAACACCGCCCACTTATCTCTCAAAATATTTGCAGTAAGAAATGAATCGGATGGTAAATTGGGTTCATTTGGTACCATTACTAAATCAGTAAAGCCATTTATTGAGTTCTCAATGTAGGTTGACAAATAACGATCGGCATCGGCTTTTTTGAAACTAAAGTCAGAATGAAACCGATCGTAATTGTTTCTCATAAACGAAGCAACTCTCTTAAGATTTTCAATATCTGCTTGTTTTGCAACTCTTACATTAGCTCTTACACCATTATAGCACTCTAAATTAGAGTTATAAAAATGTATTCGGGTTTCTATCAATCGGAATTTTGCACAATTTAAAACCTGAATGACTTTATTGTCCTCGGAGGGTATTTCAATGGTAATATTTTGTTTTCCATAATCCTCATAAAGCTTCCTTAGGAATCTTTTTATGCTTTCCTGAAGAATATTTATATCTTCCAAATCAAAATCGATGAACCTTAAGAAAACAGAATTAATTCCAAAAAAATCTGTTTCCCAGGTATTTAAAACATAGTAGTATTTTACTCTTGTGCCAGATATATTATCAACAAAAACCTTATAACCATTTAAAGATTTAAGCATATCGCCTACAACTAAATCTTTTTCAATTCTATGATTAACTGAATATTCGCTGTATCTATATAGAATTTCTTTTCGTGTAACCATATAAAATCGGATTATCGGTTTATTTGCAAATAACGGGCTCGTTATTAATTAGTTTATACCTATTTCCCAAAGTATCCTTAAGATCCTTTGTTATAATTACACCCTCCTTAGTTACATATCCTTGGTGTTTAGCAGGCGCTCCAAACCAAAGCTGAAATGCAGGTACATCTTTTGTTACTAAGGAACTTGCTCCAATCATTGAATACTCTCCAATGGTAATTCCCCCTAAAACATTCACGCAGGATCCTATGCTTGCATTTTTTTTTATAAGCGTTCTTTGAAATTCCTTTGGGTACCGTTTCGAACGTGGTGTAGGATCATTATTAAGCGTAACATTCGGGCCAACAAAAACATTATCCTCTATAGTTATTCCATCCCAAACGTATACTCCTGCTTTAATGGTAACATAATTGCCAATTACTACATCATTCTCAATAAATGTATGGCAATTGATATTACAATAATTTCCTATACAAGCACCTTTTAGAACAACAGCAAATTGCCAAATATCTGTGTCTTTGCCAATATTCTCTGAATGAACATCGGCTAATGGATGTATCATAGGTAAACTTATTTATAATTTGAATACGATAAAAAATCTTCGTAATTCCTTATATAATCATCTTCCTGATACTTGTGAGATGTCAATACTAAACAAACAGAGCCCGACGAGAACCCTTTCTCTGCTGCCCAGATACCGGGAGGTATATGAAGTCCAAAATACGGTCTGTTTAAGGTAATTGTTCTCTTAACCTTTCCATCATCCAGTTCTACCTCAAAACTACCACTAGCTGCAATTAAAAATTGATGGCATTCTTTATGCGCATGTGCTCCTCTATCCTCCCCCCCAGGTATATCGTAAATATAAAAAACCCTTGCTATGTCAAAAGGAATTTGCTCACTATTAGTAATTGGAGTAATATTTCCTGCTCTATTTTGAGTTCGAGGTAACTCAATTATACTACAATCAAAAACGGTTGTTCTTCTCATGATTTTACCGTTTTAATATAAACATTATAATCCCGAATATAATCCTGCTCATTATAAATTGTTGAACTTAGCACCAATGCTATAGAATTAGTAGAGAAATTTTGCATCTGTCGCCAAAGCCCAGCTGGTATAAATAATCCAAAATAGGATCTGTTTAGTGAAAATTTTTCCTTTTGTTTTCCATCATCAATCACAACATCAAAACTGCCCGAAAGTGCAATAATTAGTTCCTGCTGTTTTTTAAAAGCATGCCCACCTCGCACCTCTCCACCAGGTACATCATAAATCCAATAAACACGTTCAATTTTAAAAGGTACGTGTTTTTCTCCCTCAATAAAAGAAAGATTTCCTCGACTATCAAGAAATTTGGGAAGATCAATTAACTTAACGTTGTTTAATGTCATACCAATCTTGTTTGAATTGTCTATAAAGTATATTCTTTTGTAGATTTATGTATTTAACTTTTTATTCCAAATGTCCAATATTCTTTGTTCGACAGATGACTACAGATCTCAGGTGTGTTTGTTTCTTTCGAATCTAGCAAATGAAAACCTGCTGATTCAAAAATATTTTCTATGTTACTGCCCTTCTCCAAGGTGCGAACATTCCCGATAATATCGTGACATACTTTGATACTCCGGATAACTCTTATTTTTGAAAAAATTATCAATCCGTATCATCAATATTCTATGGAATTCTTTACAACTTCGCCCCGTCACTTACAGATAATATCTGCAATCAAAAAACAAAAAGAGCACTAAACCTCTATATAAATAATTTCTAAAACAATCTTTTAATCCGCTCCTTCCATGTTAAACGTGGTTCATCCTCATCGGAGTAATACCCACTACCAGTATATGTACCATAACCGTAACCATGCTTATAGCCATAGCCATAACTGTAGCCATAGCTGTAGGTATAGCCATAGGAATAACCATATCCCCTCTTAGGCTGAAAATCATTGATTACCAAGGCTAAATTCTTTATCTCATGATGCTTATATATATCATTTATCAAGGAAAGAACCTCCTTGGAGGAATACCCAAAGCGCATAACAAACAGGTTTGCATCGGTAAAGCGAGCAATCAGAAAAGCATCGGAGACAATGGCTACTGGAGGGCTGTCAATCACAATAAAATCAAAGTTGTTTTTTGCCCATACAATAAACTCCTCCATTCGTTTTGATCCTAATAGTTCTGCGGGATTAGGTGGAATTGGTCCACTAGGCGCAAAGTAAAGATTATCTACTTGTGATGGAAAAATAATTTCCTCCTCTCTATTTTGTCCAATTAAGTATGTACTAACCCCAATTGTTCCCGTATAACCTACCAATCTGTGGAGTCGGGGTTTTCGTAAATCTAAACCTATTAATAATACTTTTTTACCTGTTACCGCAATAATTGCCGCTAGGTTAACAGCCGTAAAGGTTTTACCCTCGCCCACAATGGTGGAGGAAACTGAAATAACCTTTTGATCAGGCTCCCTTAATAAATACTGAAGATTGGTTCGTAATCCCCGGAACGATTCGGTAAGCGTTGATTTAGGTTTATCTAGAACCACCAGCTCCGATTGGTATCGATTATGCCCTAAAGTTCCAATTACAGGTACCCTAGTTTTCTTCGATATCTCCTTAAGGTCAAAAATTTTGTCATTAAGAAAATCGAATAGGAGTAAAATAATAAAAGGAATTCCCAGCCCAGCCATTAAGCCAATCAGATAATTCATCGATTTTTTAGGTTTTAGCATTTTAGCATTCTGGGCTAAAGCGTAATCGAGTATCTTGTTGTCAGCAATATTAGAGGCCTGGGCAATAGCAGCCTCGGCACGTTTCTCCTGAAGGTAGGTGTACATCTTATCAATCAACCCAAAATCGCGCTCAAAGCCAATTAGCAGCCTTTCGTTAACAGGTAACTTTCGCATTTCGGACTCAATCTGGCTAAGCTTTCCTTTTAGCTCTTGCTGCGCAATATGGTTCGATTCTATTAAACTACCAACCTTTTCGTAAAGAGTATTCCTAAGATTCTCTATTCTGATCTCAATCTGATTCAAGCCTGGGCTTCCCTCCTTTATTGTTGAACGCAACTCTTCCCTCTCTATAAATGATTTATTAATTTCGTTAAGTAGTAAACTTAACTGAGCGTCATCGACCCCCATTGCCGAAGGGGCTACAATGGTATTAAGGTCTTTTCGTTCGTCAAGGTATTTCTTTAAATAGGCATAGTACCTTCCACTAAGTTCAATACTGCTCTGGTCGGTTTGCAGCTGCTTTACCCTATCGAAAAGCATATTGCCCTCGCGCGAAATATCCAACACGTTGTTGGTGGTTCTGAAATCCTGCAAACTCTGCTCAGCTTTCCGAAGAGAATCTGTCATATTAGCAAGCTGCTGATCGATAAATGTAACAGTGTTGGCAGCAATAAGATTTTTCTCCTGCAATCCACGGAGGATATAAACCTCCATTAACTTATTCAGATAATCGGCCTCCTGCTCAGCAACAAATCCATTGCTATTAAGGGTAAGTATCGATCCCTTTTTATCATTAAGGGTAACCGTAACCTTCGACTTGTAGGCCAAGGCCAAGGCATTGGGATCGTTAACTGTAAAATAGTACTTTCTGCCTACAAGATCATCGGTATAGCTTGCGGGTTCTCGAAGTATAATCGTAAAATTAAAAGAGTCATCTTTATATCGCTCACCAAACTTTAACTTTTTACCAATTACCTTTCCATCATCTGATTCCAACCTATACTCATCCTTACTAAGAATATTAACAAAAACAGGATAGTTAATCTGATTAACCGATGCGCTATCTATATCTACCATGAAGGGTGCTCTATTGTAAAGTTTTTGCTCCTTTATTCCCCTGCGTCCAACGGCAACATAAGTAACCTTAAATTCATCCAGCTCCTCAATGGTTTGCCGAGCCAATGAGTAAGACTGAAGGATTCCTATTTCATTCTGAACACTCTTAGTATTCTTGGTTAAACGTAAACCCTGTATTAGCTGCTCAGCACCAACAAACGATTTTGTTTGATCATCATCACGAACAATCACACTGGAAGTAACACCATAAATTTGTTCCGAGTAACGGTTTACCAGGTATGCAATAAAAAGGGTTATAAAAACAGAAATGGCAAACCAGTACCAGTTAGCCAACATTCTAAAGAGTAGTTGCTTTATATCCAACTGTTCCTCCTCGGGATATCCCGGTTGCTGCTGATTTATATTGCGGTTTATATCGTTTTCCATTCTTTTTCGAGTAGTATTACGTTCAATTATACATCCCTAAAATGATATTAATTTCTGGATTCCTGCTTGCGCAGGAATGAAAAAAGTTGGGAACTGTTTACAATTATTCATTATAAATTAATAATTATCAATTACAAATTATTTCAAGTAATTCATCATCAGCAATGCTGTTGTAACAATAGATAGGAATATGGATATATTGGGTGTATTCAACGCCATAATTTTTCCATTCCGGGGTTCAACAATAATTGTATCATTGGGTAGTAGGTAAAATCCCTCGGATGTTATAATTGATTTATCGTGCAGGTTTAAACGAATGGTCTTCACTCCATTTGGAGTTCTTCTTAACACAAGTACATTGGAGCGTTGTCCGTAATCGGACAGATCCCCAGCTAGCCCTATGGCTTCAAAGATATTTAGGTTATCGTTATAGTTTGTATAGGTTCCTGGGCGTTTAACTTCGCCAATTACTGTTACCTTAAAACTTAAAAGTTTTACAATGGCTAAGCCATCCTTTAGGTATTTTTCGGTTTCGGTTTGAATTCTGGACTGTGCCTCGCGGGTTGATAAACTATCAATTTTTATTTTACCCAATACCGGTAACTGTATAAAACCGGAATCGTTAACCGAAAAACCATTCACATAGGTTGATGCCTCTGTTGCATACGTATTATAATTTGTACCAACGGCACTTATATTAAACAAACGACTTACATTTTGATCCTGAGTAAGTATCTGAACACTTAACACATCGCCAGGCTTCAATAGGTATGGTTGAGCCTTTGCGGTTTGTAGCACTTCATTCTGCACATCGCTCATGTAAAGTAACTGAGACTTTCGGTTGCACGAATAAAGTGAAAGGATAATTACAATTAACAGGAATATTTTACTATTAAGTTTTTGCATCTCCATAGTGTTTGTAATACAAAAGTAACATTTTTAGTGTAGAATGGTTGATTTGTAATGGAGAAAATGAAATTCAAGGCATCCAAACCATTGCATCTTATCATCTTGAGCGAAGTTGAAGGATCTATTTTGGTTGTTTACCTTCGGTGAACTCGCAAAAAGATGCTCGGTTGTTGATAGTTGACGGTTGTTCGTGATTTAAAGATGGATTCCTGCGTGCGCAGGAATGTTGAGGCGTGAGACAACCCATACCAAAACATTCCTGACGCAGCGTAGCGAAGATCAGGAATCCAAAAATGCAAACTTTAGAAAAACCAACAGTCCAATGTTGTGATCGTTAAATACGACTAAAAGATGGATACCTGCTTGCACAGGTATGTTGAAGAGAGTGGCGTCTCCTACCACATCATTCCAGATCTTCGCTACTCTCCGTCAGGAATATTCTCTTTTTACTTTTAACTTTTTACTTTCAACTTCTCAACTCTCCGCTTTTTCCATATCCAAACCAGAATTCCCCCAATCATCACCCCGGCAATGTTCGATACCAAATCCCAGTAGTTAAATGTTCGTTTTGGAATATACAGCTGAACCACCTCAGCAATAACTGCAATGCACAGCAGTGCGAGGAAAACCAGCGTAGGGTTTAATTTAACCCGAAGGAGATCTATGACTATCACAATAACAACAAATAGCACTATATGGGTAAAATAATCTGTATGGATTCGAATTCCTGAAATAACAACTTTACTGAAATTGAACGGCAAAAAGCGTGGTGCTACCTGAATTATCACAATCCAGAGCAATGCAATTGCTGCAAAGAGTATCCATTGGGTATTTGAATTCTTGGCCATATTGCAAATGTAACATCTTTGGTTGTTCGTTGTTCGTTGTTGGTTTTTCGTGAAGAAAAATATCATCAAAGGTTATATTTCTCGCCTCACGTTTCACGTTTCACGATTAACTTTTAACTTTTAACATCTCTCTTCTCCCGTCTAATCCTTTTTCATCATCTAGTTAGTAAATTCTTAACACATTATTCCCAACTTTTTTTACTTTTGTATGACTTAAAGCATTACGATGAGCAATTTGCCCGAAAAACGTGTTGTTGATTTTATAAATGAGCATCATGTGCTTACCCTAGCCACCAGTTTTAACGAGGAACCCTGGTGCGCAAACTGTTTTTACGTGTACATGGAGGAAGAAAACAGTCTGATATTTACTTCCGATTTCGATACTAAGCACATTCAACAGGCAAGCCACAATATTTATGTTGCCGGCACCATTGTTCTCGAAACAAGTATTATTGGGAAAATACAGGGCATACAATTCCAAGGGATCATTAGCCAACCGCAAGATGAACTTCACGAAAAAGCCCGAAAGGCTTATCTAAAGAAATTTCCTATTGCCATGCTAATGGAAACGCATCTTTGGGTGGTTGATTTAACCTATATCAAAATGACCGATAACCGTTTGGGCTTTGGCAAAAAGTTGATTTGGAGTAAGGATCTTCTGTTCCGTAACGTAAATAGTTAATCGGAAAGCGTGAGACGTGAAAAGTTAAAGGTTAAAAGAGACACTCGTCTTTGCAAAGTGCTTAATAATAAGAAAAAGAGCGTTAGTTAAGATTTTAATACTCCCCAAATTATTATTTCATAGCACACACCTGTCAACTATCAACTATCAACTATCAACTATCAACTAAAATGATACTAGTAACTGGCGGAACGGGTCTTGTGGGGTCTCACCTGCTTTACGAACTTGCCCGGAAAGGGGAATCAATTCGAGCCATTAAACGGGCAAACTCAAACACCAACTTCGTTCGGTGGGTATTTGAACTTTACAATTCCAGTGTTGATAGTTTATTCCAGCAAATTGAGTGGGTTGATGCCGACTTGCTCGATTATGAATCACTTATTGCTGCAACAAAAAATATCGAAACAGTTTACCATACCGGAGCCGTTGTATCTTTCAATCCCTCGCAGGCAAAAACCATAAACACCACAAATGTTATTGGAACAGCCAATTTAGTTGATGCCTGCCTAGAGAGTGGTGTTAAAAACTTCTGCCATGTAAGTTCGGTTGCTGCACTTGGCGATTCTAAAAATGGAGCCATTGATGAATCCTGTAAATGGGAAAAAAGCAAGGGGCAAAGCGCATACGCTAAAAGCAAATTCATGGGCGAAAACGAGGTTTGGCGGGGATTTGAGCAAGGCTTAAGGGTGATTATTGTTAACCCTTCGGTTATTCTTGGCCCTGGCCGATGGGATAGCGGAAGTGGGCAACTCTTTAAGCAGGTAAGGAAAGGTATGCCATTCTACACCACTGGCATTACAGGCTATGTTGATGTCCGCGATGTTGCGCGTGCAATGATTCTTCTTTTGGATAATCCGAACATTAATGGGGAACGGTTTGTGCTAAATGCCCAGAATCTTTCCTACAATGAGGTTTTTAGCATGATGGCCGATGGTCTTGGCAAAAAGCCGCCGCGCTTAAAAGTTGATCCGTGGATTGTTAATGCTATTTATCCCTTTATATTCTTTGCGGGGATAATCAGTGGTAAAGGAAATGCCATTTCGAAGGCGAACCTAAAATCGGCGTTCAGCAAAACATTCTACTCTTCCGAAAAGATTACAAGTAAAATAGGATTTAACTTCACTCCTATTTCTAAAACCATTGAGTTTGTGAGCAGTATTTATCTGAAAGATTTGGAACACAAATGAAACAACTAGTACAGATAAACAAAAATCTGTGAAAATTCGCTGAATCTGTGTTATCCCTGCCTACCGGCAGGCAGGTGTGGTCTTCTATTTCTCTACTTTCCCTTCTTATTAATCTTTTCCTGAACTGGAATAAAAATGTTTGGCTTTAGGTAGGAGTAAACCACAAAGAAAACACCTGCAAGGATAAACGGAACGCTTAGCCACTGTCCCATATTCAAAACCATAGCCTTTTCAAAATCAACCTGTGGTTCTTTTACATACTCTATCAAGAAGCGGGCTGCAAAAAGCAGAATAAGAAAGACCCCAAAGATGAAACCTGTTTTGGTTTTTCCTTCCTGTTTACGGTAGTAGAAGTAAAGAATAAAGAATATCAGAAAATACGATAACGCTTCGTAAAGTTGAGTTGGATGTTTTGGGAAAATCTCGTTATTGCGCTCAAATAAAAACCCCCAGGGTAAATTTGTTTCAACTCCATATATTTCTGAATTCATTAAATTTCCCAACCTTATAAATGCTCCACCTAAAGCAACAGTAATAACAACCCGATCCACAACGTAAATCATCAGAACTTTTTGCTTACGGGCAAAGAAGTACAGCGATATAAGAATTCCAATTGCTGCACCATGACTAGCCAAACCGCCCTTCCATATCTTGATTATCTCCAAAGGATGGCTCAAGTAATAATCGGGCTCATAGAACAAGCAATGCCCAAGTCGAGCACCAATAACGGTTCCAATTACCATATACATGGTTAGCGAATCCAAAAATCCTTCAGGAAGACCCTCGCGCTTAACAAACTTATTGAAAACTACATATCCCAAATAAAAAGCCATTGCCCACATTAATCCGTAATACCTAACCGCAAAAGGACCAAGGCTGAAGATTTCGGGATTTACATTCCAATGAATATATGCTAACATAACTCGTAGTTTTGATATTTTGTAAAGATAAGGATTTTTAGTTGTTCGTTGATGGTTGTTCGTTGCTCGAAAAGATATTTTAATAATTCATAAGATTAGTCTGATAATCATAAAAAAAGAGACGAACGCTCGTCTCTTGAATTTCTTTATCGATTTATTCTAGAATCTATTCAACCAGCGGTACCTACGGGCGCTATCGCCAATCTTCATTCCAATCATCAACTCGTGCGATCCATTCTTGGAGAGGTTGGATACATCGCTGAAACTGTAGTCGAAAGCATACCCAAAGTAAAACTGCTGATACTTCACACCAAGCATTGTAATAACCGCTCCAGTAGACCGAAACGAAACACCTACCCAGTAATCATTCTTATAGTAACCCTTAATGTTAAAGTCAAATCCTTTCTGGAATCGCTCATTGGTGGTGAACAGGAATGATGGCTCAATGGCAAAATCGCTTCTATACGGTTGGTAACGATAACCTCCAACAAGGTAATACTGCCTTAACAACCGGTAAGCCACATCCGAATTGCCCGATCCAAATTGAATTGCACTCTGGAATAGCGATGTGGCCGATAGCCCTGCATAGAAATTATCCTTGCTTAGCAAAAACCCCACATTGGCATCGGGAGCAAATTTTGATATTTTTCCCTGCAGCATTGGATCATCGGTTTGTATAACATCATCCTGTGTTACATTGGCCTTAAACTGGAATGCTGAGATTGATGCGCCAAAACTAATCTGGTAATCGCGCATATAGATATGATACGCATAGGTTCCCTGGAATCCTGTACGGTGAATGCGTCCGTTGTTATCGTTGAAAACAAATGCACCCAAACCAACCCTACCGCTAGGGCGACGGCGGCGTACACGTGATTTTATTAATCGGCTTCTATTTCTAAAACTTGTCTTTAAAATACGCGTTTGAGCGCTTAAAGCGTATGTGCTAGGCGCATCGGCATATCCTGCCCACTGCTTACGTGCTGTGAGATTGAACGATGTAACACCCTCGGCTCCTGCTACTGCAGGATTCACCAAGTATGCATCGAGCATATACTGGCTATATAAAGGCTGCTGCTGAGCCTTAACCTTTAAGGTTAAGCACAATAACAACACTATTCCAACCAACCATATGTGCCTTAATGTTCTCATTTTACTTCTTTTAGTCCATAGATAAAATCCATTGACCCAATACTATTTATAAATGCCCAAAGTACTTCTTGTGCATAAAATACTTTTCAAACAAATATCTTTTCTTTCAACTCTAAGTACTTGAAGTAATCTAAATACTTTAAGTATTTCTTTCTATCTCAAAATGGTTATACTTCCCTTGTACTCAAACTTCTCGTCACCTACCTTTATTACTATGATGTAGTGATACGAATCCATTGGAAGTTCTTTACCACTTAAATCCTTACCATTCCAAGCCTTGCTTAAACCGCTATGCTGCCATACCAGTTTTCCCCAACGGTTGAAAACCTTAACATCGATATTTTCGATATACGCACTAACATCTATGTACGAACCATCCGAGGCCTTTGCGGCTGGGAAAATCCATGTATCGTTGAAACCATCGCCGTTAGGTGTAAACGCTGCAGGAATCTTTAGCTTGCTGTAATCGGTTGCCTTTATGTTAACAGTATCCGAATTCTCACATCCATGAATATCGGTAACAAGTACCGAAATGGTTTGATCGCCATTTATTCCATCAACCGTGATACTTGATGTAATTGCACCCGTGCTCCAGTTGTAAAAACTAAAATTGGGATTATACACATCGAGCAGTAATGTTTGGTTGGCAAACAGGAATGTATCGGGACCCAACGATACTGTGGGTAAATCGTACACCACAAGCCGTGTGGAATCGTACGAGCAGCTATAGTTATCGGCATTAACCAAGCGCACTGTATATGTTCCGGCATCGCCGGTGTAGTAAACCTGATTTGTGCTATTGTCTTGCCATAAGTAACTAATAAATCCTGAGCCTGGATCTAACTCGGCAATCTTGCCGAAGCAAACACCCATATCGTCATCCAAATTATTCGAAATGGGAACAAAAATTTCAGGGGTATTCAGGGTAATATACGCTCTGAAAGGAGCACCGGTACAACCATAGTCGGTATGCTCGGTAACATCAATGGTGTAAATTCCACCCTTCATATCCTCGCTCCAGGTAATTGCAATAGAATCGCCTCGAGCAAAGAGCTGATAGCTTGATGCCGGAAGAACATTGCCGTCGGGATCGGTTATTACCCAATCAAAATCCGAAATGCCATTAAAACCTTTTACCCCATACTTCTCGGTAGTTCCAATACAAGCATAGGGCAAATCTTGCCCTTCAACTGGTTTTAAACTACCAAGGTTTATAAGTAAAACTAATAAGAGTAGTATAGGAGTAAATTTCTTCAAGTTGTTGCTATTTGTTCAGTAAATACCTTTCAAAATCTGTGCTTTTCTATTTAAACCCTGACAGGGGTTTAGGCCTGTCAGGGTTGGAAAATTTAAACCACTTTATAAACTTAGTAAGCGTAATTGTTAGGAATAAAATAAACTGGGCCAGTTTGTGGCTTTGGCATAACAATAGCAACATATACTGCATCTGCGCCATCCGCACCTGAACCAAAAACATATGTTGTAAAAGGAGCACCCTTAACGTATTCTGATTTCTGACTTATTGCAGAAATTATACCGTCAGCACCAGCGGCAGTAGAAGCCTTTTTTAAAGTATAGGTATATCTGGTTATCTTATTATTCTGAACAGTAAGTGCAGAAGTAGTAAAAGTAGTGTAAAATGGACTTGATTCTGTACCAGTTAAAACAGCAGCAGCGGCTCCTGTTAAGCCATTTCCCATTTTACATTTCGTAAGTAATGGATAGTCAACAAAAGTTGCATTTGTGAGTGCTGGTATATTAGTAACAGTAGTAGCAGCAAGATCAGATAAATTATCAACAGTCTGTTGAACTGAAAAAGCATAACCAGCAAGAGATGCAGGAACACTTTCAGTAAACTTTATTTCTACTGTAGCAGCAGCCTGATCGCCACAAGCCGTAGCGGGATTAAGTGTTGTAACTACAGCTGTAGGAGCAGCAATAACATTTACATGTATAGATTGACCATTGTCGAAGCAACTAACAGCAGTGCTTTTTTCAACAACCATAACGTCATATGAACCTACTGTTGGGTTTACAAACTGTACATAATTGGAATTAGTTCCTACTCCTGTTGCAAGAACTTCAGACGCAGGTGTTCCTGTTCCTAAGCCTGCTGGAAAATTCCATACCCATCTTGCTGCTGCATCTATTGTACCAGAACCAGCATATGATGGGTTATAAATTGGGTCTGGATCAGCGTAAAGTCCGAATGTTGAACCTGCTGTTTGGTAAACATCCTGAGCGGATTGCTTATAATCAGCGTTTCGCGAAAATGCAATTGTATGCGTACGAACGGTAACATTACCATCAGCAGTAAGCCATATGAATGTAGTACGTTGTGCTGCAGCATTATTATAAACAACATAGGTTGTACCATTTGTCAAACCAGGAGCAGCAACAGTTATTACATTGCCAGCAACACTTGTACCTGCAACTGCAGTTTCAACTCCAGAAGCAACAGTGAATATAGTTGGGTTGGTAGCGGCAGTACCATCAAAATTCAGTACTGTAACATTAGTCTGCGCATAAGCACCTGCAAACATAATCATGGCGATGAAAACAAGCGCCAATTTTAAAAGTGTCGATTTTCTCATAGTGTTAAAAATTAAAGTTTATAATTAAAAAATGTTTTTTTCGGTTGAAACGAATCATTATTCGTCTTTTCTTTGATTGAGACGAATTATTATTCGTCTTTACTCGTCTTTACTCTCTACTGACGGAGGATATCCGTCGGATATATCTCTTTACAAACCCCACCCCTAGGGTGGCTGTTTGTTGTGATCGTTGTTCCTTTTCTTATTTTTCGTACGATTTAGCATCGTTTAATGGTTTGCAAAGTTACTTTTAACTGGTTACCAACAAACTATTACGGTGGGTTGTTTAAAAGGTTTTTATATAAAAGGATCTATAACGAGATTAATTGACCAACAATCAATTTTAAAGGACGAATGCTCTACACCATCAATAGCCATCAGTAAAACACAAAGAACATAAAAAACCTAAATGTTTTAATCAACAATAATGCCATCGGTTTTATATTTCTCATTTTTAAATATATACATGTATACCAACCATATTTTTTTGTCCGATATCGGCAATGGAGGATTAATTGTGGTGTCCGAATATGGGAAATGGAACGGATACGTGGTGGGGTGGGGTGGGAATGGGGGTGTGGTGTGAAGAGACGAATGATTATTCGTCTCTTCATTATTCGTCTCTTCGGTTATCGCATCGGGATGCGCCATGGTTCGAGACGAATGATTATTCGTCTCTTCATTATTCGCCCATCCATTATTCGTCTCTCCATTTCCGGGGATTATTGCGGATGTAATTTCGAATGGTGTTTAATGCACGTTCGTTTTTTATTATGCGGTCGTGGTAATTGGGTTGCCAAATATCGTGAATATTGGAATTTTGGCGGGCCCATTTGGTTACGCCAATTTTAAACCCACGCACAATGGAACCCACGGTTTTGGATGGGGAACGAAATGGAACGGGGGACGGGGATGGTAATGACATTGGAAACGACAATGATGTGGACGATTGAAGAGACGAATGATCATTCGTCTCTTCATTATTCGTCTCTTTGGTTATCGCATCGGGATTCGCCATGGTTCGAGACGAATGATTATTCGTCTCTTCGGTTATTATTATGATTCCATGAACATGGTTTGGCATTACCACAAATTCGTCGATGGTTACAAACGGGAAATGTTGTGGAATATCTGTCCAACATTGATGGGTGTATTTTCCCAATGGGTTTAAAACCATTTCGGCATCAAAAATTTCTCCGAAAAAATGCCCGCGACCGATTGTGCAAATTGTTATAAAATATGCCCCAATGGATGAATAATCATACCCCCTCAACCGATTCGACTCTACACGGTATTTATTTTGGAATAGGGTCATATATCGCGGTTTGGGCTTTCATCGAAATCAATATTCAATGATTTGATTCCGCCTATCGCGCGTAGGGTACAATTCGTATCGGTTTGCGTAATATTCGGTTAAAGTATTATTGGCATCAAAAACCGATATAAATTTTAGCATTCCCTTATTGTTATACTCCAAGGTCTTCTTTGTAAGCGTTTTTCCTGTTCCATCTAAAGTTTCAACAGAAGATAGCAAGCCTGCCTTATCATAGCCATACCTAAAGGATTCGGTTAATGTTTTTCCGTTAGAAAATTTACGGGTTATAACCTCAGCAGAGATTCTTCCAACGGAATCGTAAACAGGCACATTAACTAAACTGATCACAGAATCGAGAGGCACATAGTTTTTTTTCAACTTAACGGTACGCTTAACCTCAGTTCCTTTGGCATTGTAAACAGATTTAGTCTGAAACGCTTTTTTACCTTTAAGATCGGTAGCATTAATTTGAATTGGCTTTCTGAAATTATTGTACTTATAGGTAAGCTTTATATATAGTGCCGTATCAGTAGGATTAACCATATAGATGGACTCGGTTGCGATGGTTGAATCGGCATTATAGGTAAAAAGTTTATAGTACTTGAGTTTTTCGTTTGCAAACTCATCGGTTCTAACAATCTGCTTACCATTAAAAGTATGCCAGGTATGACTAATCACCTGCTGAGTTGTGTAATCCCTATTTAAAATTGTGTGTACCCTATCCAACGAATCTTTTATTTCCTGCTTTACGGCCATACTCTTGCTGGTTCGCTGCCCATTCTTAATTTCGTACTTACTGGTAACAATTACCCTACGAACATCCTGCGGCGGCCTATTCTGAGCAAGTAGATAATTTGAAGATAAAACTATGGCTAGAAATAGAATGAATAGAGACTTTTTCATAGTGATTGAATTTTAAACAAATGGCAAATTAATAAAATTTAGTTGATAGTTGATAGTTGATAGTGAAAATAAAGTACATGATTAGGAGAAAGGGTTGTTGCACGGACACTCCACTGTCCTTAGATAATTAAAACACCGATGACACAAATTTTACAGATAAACACTAATCTATATTTAAATTCTGATTACTCCCAAAGGTGGATACCTGCTTACGCAGGTATGTAAAGAACACAAATTTGCAAAAACCTGTTTCATTTGTGTTCTATCTTTCAATTAGAAATTCCACTGAAACTTTAAGTACGCCATTTGGCCTATATTCTGATATTCGGTATCGGATTTGCCGGTGAGTAACATTCCAGTAATTGCTACAGTAATGTTGTCGGCTGCTGATACAGAAACAGAGGGAATAATAATTAACGATCCATCGGTGGGGTTTTCAATTGCCGATAAGGTTGGCGTTACCAACGGCCCAAGCTGTCCACTTATGCTCGCAAAGAGGTTGTACTTGCCCTTGCTTAGCATCTTAGGGCTCGGAACAGTTGGCTCCAGCATACTTATGCTCCCGGTGTTCTTTGTTTTACCAAACGAATTGTACAACCCACCAATCTGCGCATACCACGATCCGCTAAAAGAGTAATCAGCTGAGAGCGATGCTATAACTCCATCGGTTTCGTTTGCCTTATCTAAGTAAGGCTTAAAGTAGGTTACCTCTCCCCTCAGCGCGGCGTTGAGTAGATTGCCCGACCAACCTAATCCTGCAACCATATCGGTACGCATTTTTCCGCCTAAAAACTGAATATCGAACTCGTGGGTGTTAAAGCGGTAAAGAAAACCAAGAGATGTGCTATCCCAAGTTTCTGCCAACTGGTATACTCCTTCGGCAAACGAGGCTATTCCCGTGTAGTACTTTACGCTTACGGCATCGGTTCCCGGGCGCTCGGGATATTCAAGGTTGAAATATGAGTATGTGTTGAAAATATCATTGGGGTTCCAAGCCAAATCCATTCCCCAGTTTACCCGTTGCCTACCAAGGGTTATTTGCCAAGAGTTGAAATTGATAGTTGCATTGAGCCTGTCGAATGCTGTATGTGCAATGTAGGAGTTACCACTACCCCAGAGGAACGATAAGTCGAAATAGCCCATATCCTTATCGATGTAATTATCGTAATTGGGAATCATCTCCACAAAATCGCCATAAATAAAACGTGTACGCGATTGTACATCGAACTTTAACCACTTAAGTGGATAATAACTTAACTGCAAGCGATTATCGAGAGTATTGTCCGATAGCCAAACGGAAGTATCGGGGTTTGGAATGAATACGTTTTGTAAATCTTTGATGTAGCCCTTAAATTCTATCTTTGATGAATCCTGAGCATGTAGATTGATTCCTGTGAAAAGCATAGTTATAAAGAAGGATATTCTTAATATTTTGTGACAAATGACGAGTGACCGGTGACCTAAATTGCATAGAATATTCTCACATCTTGTTAGTCTCAATAACCGATAATAAAGATATTTACAAATCAAGAAAAACTTGTGTAATCCATATTTTACTTGATCTCTAATAATGTTGTTTTTCATTATAAAATCTTATAATCTTTCACTTTGCCGAGTATGTCTATACACTACATTTTTCTGTAACAACGAACAACTTTTGATAATCTTGATCCCTCAACAAGTTCGGGATAAAAATATACTACCACATCAACCAACAACCATCAACCATCAACCATCAACTATACTTGAAATTCGTCAGACTTAACCACTCCGTCCTCTAGCAAAACTACGCGATGCGCCTTACTAACCACACGTTGATCGTGTGTTGAGAAGATAAACGTAACACCGTGCTCGTGATTTAGATGCTCCATTATTTCGAGTAAATTCTCTGCTGATTTTCCATCAAGATTTGCTGTAGGCTCATCGGCAAGGATAAATTTTGGCTTAGAGGCCAAAGCCCTTGCAACAGCAACCCGCTGTTGCTGTCCTCCGGAGAGTTGTGATGGACGACTATCGTACCTATCGGCCAATCCAACTTGATCTAACAAATCGTGAGCAACCTTTCTACGAATATTTGAAGGAATGCCCTGCAGTTGCATAATCAATTCAACATTCTCACTGGCAGTCAACACAGGAATCAGATTGTATGCCTGAAATACAAAGCCAATGTGATGCAAGCGAAAATCTATCAACTTTGATCCAGAAAGCGTATCAACCCAAACGCCATCAACACAGATTCGTCCATTCGATGGTTTGTCTAAACCTCCCAGCAAATTAAGCAGGGTTGTCTTTCCCGAACCAGAAGGTCCAACTATTGTGGTAAATTCACCCTGATTGAACTGTAGGTTGATTCCTTTTAGTGCGCTAACCTTAGCCTCGGAATCGTTATATATTTTTTCGACGTTTACTACTTCTATAATTGCCATATCTATTCGTATTTAATTATTTGTATATAGTGTTTGGTTCGTTAAAAGTGAAAAATTAAAGGTTAAATGACTATATAACAATACTATAAATTTATATTTCTTCTCACTTTTAACTTATATCGTTTAACTCTTAACTTACTCGTGTCTCAATGCCTCAACGGTCTTTAACTTTAATGCCCTTCGGGCAGGCCAAAGCGATGCTATCATTCCAGTCAAAATCACCAGAATTGTAATAAGAACATAGTCTTGAACCGAAGCATCAGGATAAATTACCGATGCATACCCAAGAGCCTCAAAACCCTCAGCCCACATACTAAAATCAATTCCTGTTCTGCTTAGTATCGCCAAAATTCCAGCACTAAGTATCATACCAACAGCCCCCCCTGTTATGGAAAGCATAATTGATTCAACCATAATCATACCGAAAACCCTGATTTTGTTCATTCCTATAGCCATAAGCATTCCCAACTCTCTAATACGCTCAAGAACAGACATCATCATTGTATTAACGATACCAAAGGCAAGTGCAAAAAGGATTATAGATACATAGATGAGACCCATAAAATCACCAAACTCAGCATACATAGCTATTTCGGGCGAGACCTCGCTCCAATTTTGAACGGTCAGATCTTTCAAATTCTTTGAGAGTTGAGATGATAGCGCCTTAGCCTCTTCCATCCCAGAGGAAATTATCGCAACCTCGTGTACTTGCGATTCATCCAACCCTGCAGTTGCAGCCAAAACATTCCGATGGACATAAGCAAAACGAGCATCGAATGAAGTGTTTGTTGTTTTGTAAATACCCCTTACTTTAAATAGTTGATTATGCAATTCACCTTGAGGTGTTTGAAGTGTAAGGATCAATGAACTATTTAATCGAAATTCGGAGAATTGTTTCACCAGAAAATCAACATAAGAATCATATTCTTTCTGCGAAAGAACTTTCTTCAACTCTTTTTGAAACAAAATTTTCGATCGGAATCGTTGATCAGACAATTGCGTTAACTTTTCCTTGATCTCTAAGGGAATTAACGAAACATCCATAGAATCGATTTTTTCCTTTGAAATGTTGAAGTTTATCAATTTTAGGGTTTCAGCCACCTTGCTGCCAATAATAATGGAGGGTATTCTATGATCTCCATCCAAAAAATCGCCAACAAGCATATTTTTATATATTTCGCTAACAGTTTTCTCCTCCTTTGGATTAACCCCCATAACAACGATTCCACCCGAAGCTCTGTCGGATTGAGCCATTCCAAATATTTTTATTCTTCCGCTATAGCCCTTAACATTTTTAATGGTATCCAAAACTGCAGCAACAGAAGGATAATCGGTAATATAATTCTGGGTTTCCTCGTTCAACAAGTACTTTGGATTATGAATTTGAACGTGGGCAATCTCATTGTATATGCTATCGTGAACACGCTGTTTAACCCAGCCATTAATTAAACCCATAAACATTACACCACCCAACAATCCCACGGCAAGGGTTACAACAACAACCATACTTCGGGTTTTGTTTCGCCATACATTTCGCCAACCTAGGGATAATATCATTTTTAGTGATTTTTATAATTTTACCTAATAGTGGATTCCTACTTTCGCAGGAATGAAATAAAATTGGAATCTATAGCTTCACATCTAATTCATTTCACTTTTAACATCTCACATTTAACTAAATATTTTATTTGCGAATAGCCTCAACCTCAACCAATCTGTAAATTCTTCGCAAAGGGTAAATGCTCGCTATTAGTACCATAATCAGCACAACCAAGCCCTGCCAAACCACAAATGCACCAAACGGCTCCATAGGCATAAGTGGTTCAAATCCCATATCCATCATCATTTTGGCCATTTCTCCGGTTAACCGAACAGGGTTGAAATAGTAGTAATATATAATAGGTATACTAAAACCTAACCCTAATACAACCCCAATCAGGGACATTAAGACCATTTCGAGAAAGGTAAGTATAGCAAGTTTTACACGCTGCATACCAACCGAGATAAGGACACCAAACTCGTGGATACGCTCATGTACCATCATTATTACTGTTCCAAAAATTCCAAAGAAAACCACAAAGTAGAGCAAGACAAGAAAAGCCTTTCCGCTCTGATTATCACTGTTTATCTGTTGTACAAGAATTTTATTCAACTCCTTCCAGTTCTTCACATCAATTCCATCAGTATTAAATTGATTTTTTAACTCGTTCTGTGTTTGAATCATTGCATCATCATCGGAATTATTCAAGTTGACAGCCCAATACGAAACCCTATTCTCTGTTCCTGTAAAATTCTGTGCAACACCCAACGGCATAAAAACAACCTTGTTATCTAACTCTGGGTTTGATAGCTTAACAATTCCTCTAACTCTATAAACTCCAGCAGCAGAAGATCCCTGGTATCCTTGACTTAACAGAATTAAAGAGTCTCCAACATTAAGATTTAAGAATTTAAAAAGACGAAACGATATAACTACATCGCTATCGTTTTCTTGCAGAAAATCACCTCCAAACTGAAATATGACGCAAATTTTACTGAAATACTGATGCTGTTCAGGCAACAACTCCAACGAGGTTTTTAACTTTAAAGAATCGATATAGCCCTCGCCTTTTAAACCTTTCAGTTTGCTTTTAAGATCAGCAGGGATATCGATATTGTCCAATTCAAGTAACCCTTTTTCCGATATGAAATAACGAACTAAAAATTTCTCGGGATTGGAGAATTTTTGCTCGGCCTCTGGATTTATTCCCAGAACTAACACTCCTTTTGTAATATTACCCGACGAGGCCAATGCAAAAGTCTCGAGCCTTGTTGATATGGCTTTAACATTAGGAAAATGGGATAGCGCATTGTTTATTGAATCGTTATACTCAACAGTATTCTCCAACGAAGGATCGTCGGCATAGTCGGGATGCTGAATGTGGATAAACCCCGAGTAGGATTCAATCCCATTCTTAATCATCAGCGAATATGAACCTAACTGGAACGACCGCATAATGACGGCAAAAAAAACCGCAAATAGAATGGACGCAATGGTTATAATTGTACGTCGCTTATTCCGCCAGAGGTTACGTTGGGCAACCTTTAATAAATTCATAATTGTAAAGTTGATCGTTGACTGTTGTTAGTTGTTCGTTTGAAATACCATCAACGATCAACCAACAACGATCAACATAATTTATCGTATTTTAGTCATATTTTGAATCGAGAAGAACTTATCCTCGATAGGTATATTGAACTGAATCTTGTCCATTGTTACTATGGTTTTATTGCCTTGCTCGTCAGCAGGAATCAACTCGTAAACCGTTGGCATTAACCTACCATCCATTGTCTTAAGCGTATGCCCCAGCTCTGTTTTAACCAAGTAGCCATCCTCATCATAATATTCTGTTTTTAGAACTAAGTCGTGCTCCTTGGATATCCATAAGTTCATTTTACCCCAAACAACCGGAGCTTCGGGCTTTGGGAGCAACTCTATTTTAAAGCAAACGACATTATCTACCTTTTCCTCTCCTACAATTTTATGAGTATAGTCAACAACCACTGAACGTTGGTTCAACAAATCGTCGTTAGTAAAATCGGAGCCCATCCAACCCTGCGATAGCATTGATGCGGGCAACTTAACCGTACGGTTTATCTGCGGATTCCAACTCCACATCTCGCGCTTTATTTTCAGGAAAGATTGTCCCTTATCCCGTGCTGGTGCGGTGATATAAACCAACGATAGTTCCGTGCCTTTTCCCCAACTCTTGAATGACACGGAACGCTCCCAGGCTGGGCGGACAATCTTCATTGTCATCTCGCTGTAGCTCGATTTCTCGCCACGCATTTTATCGTCGGCACGTTTTACAATCTCAGTAGCATTCTGCGAAAAAACACCAAGCGATGCTGACAACAAAAGGCTAATAATTAAAAACCTTTTTGAATTCATATGAAAGTAAATATGTTTATGAATTGTGATTTAATCAAAACTAAAGCGAGTTCTTATCAATGTCAAGAAATTAAACAAAAAAAGCGCGGAAAATATCCGCGCTTCAATGTTTTAGTATTACAAAACTATTTCAAAGTAAATTCGGTATAACCTATCATGAAACCATCCATATAAAGAGTCACCTTGTAGGTTCCCTTTAAAAGTTCTCCATTGTTATCGTAGAAAATACACATCTCCACATCCTTGTTCTGATAATCAACCTCGCGATTCGCTGAGAAAACAATCTTTTCGCCCTCAAAATCGAAAACATCGGTTTCAGCCTTTGCTAGAACATAATCATCTGGGCCAACAATACGCATGTAAACCAATCTGTTTCCAGCTTTGGCAATTGCATTCTCATTTAGCGTAAAGCAAGCGCGGATCTTCTCAACACGACGAGCACGAGTTACTTCTTTACCCCGACTGTTAACTGCCATTGCAACAATTTCGCGAGCCTTAATTACAGATCCTTTTGCAACCTGAGTGTTCAACTCCTCGGTTTTTTGCTCTAATTCCTTAACATTCTGCTTTGCCGTGGCAGCTTCCTCCTTAACCTTTATATTCTCAGCAATCAACTCTTTATTCATTGCATTGAGAGAATCAATATCATGAAGCATATCCTTCATGATAGAGCGTAATGTTCCCAACTCCTTCTGATACTCCTTAATTTTAGCATAGCTAACTTGCTTTACGCTTTGCAACTCATCGTAAAGTTTCTTAGCGTGCTGCTGCTCGCGAGTTAATTTTTGATTAAGAGAATCATTATCTGTCTCAAGCTCTTTATAATCTGTCATCAGATTAAGCAGATTATTCGAGATAGAGTCCTTTTCGGCGAGTAGTTGCGTTTCGTTTTCCTTCGCAGCTTGTTTTTGCTGATAGTAAACATAGGTTAATCCGGCTAGCACAACTAATAGAATAACAACAAAGAATGTTAATACAGGTACTGCTTTTGATGGTTTTACGTTTTCTTCCATATTGGTATAATTGTTAAATTTATTAATAACTATTTGGCTGTGTAAGGTTTTGGAATACATCTTCCAGCTGAGGGCTTTTCCTGTTCAAAGTTAAAAGTGTATAACCACTATCCTTCGCAAAATTAAAGACATTCGCTCTGATATCGGTAGAATCCTTTGAAACTAAAATCCAACTGGTATTATCGACCCGAGTAATACTTTGCACTCCAGCAATATTAATTAGTTTATCCTCAAAAATCTCTTCTACAAATTCAACCAATATTTGATTTCCCGAACCTGAAGATAATGCTCTAACCTCGTTGGTTGAACCATCGGCAACTAGTTTACCTCGGTTTATGATAATAATCCGCTTACAAATAGCCTCAACCTCTTGCATTATGTGTGTTGAGAGAATTACCGTTTTATCCTTCCCAATTTCGGTGATAAGATTCCGAATTTCAATTATCTGGTTTGGATCTAAACCACTGGTAGGTTCATCAAGGATAAGCACGCTGGGATTATGAATCAACGCCTGAGCTAGTCCAACCCTTTGCCTGTAACCTTTGGACAGAGAACCAATTTTCTTGTTCTGCTCGTAACCTATCCCTGTAATATCAATCAACTCTTTGACTCTACCCTCCGATGTTCTTCCTAATTTGTAAATACTGGCCACCCAAAGCAAATACTCTTTCACGTACATATCAACGTAAAGAGGGTTGTTCTCCGGAAGGTATCCAATGTCGGCTCTAAAGTCGAAATCAGTATTTAGAGTATTACGACCATTAACATCAACAGTACCATTGGTTTGCTTAATGTAACCGGTAATAATTTTCATCAATGTGGATTTGCCTGCACCATTCGGGCCAAGCAAGCCAACCACCTCGCCAGTAGGTATGGAGAAACTTACAGAATCGAGCGCTTTTTGCTGATTATAAAGTTTTGTAACGCTATTAACTACAATCGACATCGATAAAAAATAAAAGACAAATTTGCTAAATGTTTCCTAGTAAATTGGTTAACAAAAGTAATCATTTAATGAATAGGAAATATGGTTTGAAATGATAAACGCTAACAAGAAATATTTATTGAATATTATACCGTTAATAAATGTGAACGTAAAAAGGGCACAATCATGGAGATCCTTGTAAATAGTAATAAAAAGGTGTATCAAAAGTGGTTTTTAAACACTAAGGATACACAAAGCCCACAAAGGACTTTGTGCTCTTTGTGAAGCACATTGAGTCCTTTGTGGTTTTATCTTTTGATAAATCCTCTAATCAAAATACAAACTTAAAACTCCACCTTATAGCTAAGCACAGGAAGCATCACCACTGATGATGATTTCTCAATCCTATTGGTTCTATAGTTATACATATAACCCTCTTCCATTGGCGATCCTAGCACATTCTTTACCTGCAGCGCCCAAACCCCAGAATATCTGCTTTTATTGACCCTGTAGGTTATGGAAATATCCATATTGTAGATTGTTGGATTTTGCTTTTCAAACGCGCGGGATTCATCGTAAACTATCATCCTATCTTGCATTGATTGTGCATAGTTTACAGGACTATAGCGCTCCCCTCCCATTATATTTGCCCTTATGTTTACACCCATCATTCTGTTTTTGCTTAGCATAAATTCCTTTCCAAATAGTATGTTCATCGCAAAACCCTTGTCGTACCGGGTATCGCGCCACACATTATCGTCGCCTTTGTACTTGGAATCAAATATTGATGCCGTAACCAAATAGTAGTAATTGTTATTCAAGAACCGCTCAAAGGTTATGTCAACTCCAATGTTTCTGCCAACACTGTTGTTCTCCAAGGCATTCATAAACGACCAGTCCTGCTTAAAGTTGATTAAAGAGTAGGAACTATCGGCAATTCCTGGAACATCATATAGGTATTGATAGTAAGGTTCTACCTTCAACCTTAAGTTGCTGTTGATTAACCAATCGTAAGCAAGTATAAAGTGATGTGCTTTTGATAATTCTAGGTTTTTGTTGGGGAAAAAATCTTCTCCACCGACTTCTTTTTTTATAAGGTAAATTTTTAATTCCTCCAACTGGCTATGTTTTCCATAGCCAAACGAAACCGATTGGTTTTGGAAAAAATCCCATTTTAGGCTGAATCGGGGATCAATGGAGTAGTTTCCATTCAATTCAAAATAGTTAAAGTTAACGCCTGCGTTGACAGTTAAATTTTGCGTTACACTGTACTTCGACTGTATATAGAACTCAGCATAATTGCTACTTCCTTTTTGATTTGCAAAATTCTGGAAGGTTTCGGGTTTATCGTTAATAGTGCTACTTAAATCGATATTATACAGTATTCTACTAAAGTTTACTCCTGTTCTAACGGTGTGCTTTGCGCTGAATTTATGGTTGAAGAAAGTGTTTACCCCTATCCTACCCGACTTATCGGTAAAGTCCCAATTTGGACGAAGTGCAAGCAAGTCATCGTATCGTTCTCCGTACATAGTGTTAACTGTTCCCGACGCCGTAATAGATGAGTTTAGATACGATTGCTTTCCCAACAAAATTTTGTGGGTAATACCTGCAGCACCCATGCTTAAATCCCAATCGTAGGATATTCTATCCCAATCGCTTTCCCATTTAATAGAATCCTTATCCTCGGGCTCGCTATTGTTATCAATTGCTCCAACGCCCCATATCGAAAATGTTCCCGCCTTGCTGGTAGGAAAATTTAACTTAAATGACAAATCCTGATATCGAGGTATTTGCTCGGAGGGTATAAGACCCATTTTGCTCATTATATCGAGGGTTGAGTATCGGTAATTGAAGAGGTAGCTCGATTTCCCCCCTTTCACAAAGGGTCCTTCCGAGGCAAAATCAATTCCCATAAGCCCTGCCTGAAACGTACTCTCGCGCTTTTCGCTATTACCGCTTCGCAGTTTCATGTCAAACACCCCTGCAAGCGCGTTACCATATTCAGCAGGAAAGGCACCTGTAAAGAAATCGGAGTTGGCCAAGAGTTGACTGCTGAAAACAGTTACCACACCGCCCCCAGCAACATTTCCGCCTGCAAAGTGATTTGGGTTAGGAATCTCAACCCCCTCCAATCGCCACGAAACGCCCTTTGGAGAGTTTCCTCGAATAATAATGGCATTATCCTGAATGTTTCCAACGGTAACACCCGCAAATGCCGATACCATTCGAGCAGGATCGTCCAAACCGCCAGCGTATCGGCGGGTTTCCTCAACAGTAAACGACTTTGCGCTGATTGTTGCCATTGGGTTCATTGGCTTATCCTTACGTGTATGGGCCTTTACCACCACCTCCTGAATATGGTTGATGCTCTGCTTAAGACCAACATTAAGCACAACCTCCTTGCTCGATGTAATAAGCACTTCGGGGATTACAACTTGCTCGTAACCCACAAAGGCAACTTGAATACTGTAACGGCCAAGTGGCGCATTTTCTATTCGGTAGTTACCACTAATATCGGTTGATGTTCCTAATGTTGGATTGGTACCAAGTACCACCACTGTTGCTCCTGGAAGCATGGTTTGCGTTTCAACATCTACAATATTACCCTTTATAACTTGGGTTAAATTTTGGGAGTTTGCAATTTTAAATGATACTAAACTAAACGCGTAAAGCGCCAGATAAATAAAGAGTTTTGCGATAAGTTTAATGGTTGTTTTCATGGTTTTTTATTTATAATTCAAACCTATGACAACCTTTTTCAACTATACCCCTATTACTAAAGTGATATTTTTAAAAAAAATTTGAATCACGATTAATGAATGATGATTTTTGAAGTGTAGGGCAGACCTTCCAAGGTCCGTAGGACTTGGAAGCGTTAATAAAAAAAGTTAGTGTAAATCTTCTGACTATCAACTACAAAAACCTTATCCCAATCTTTCCACCAACCCAAGTCTTTACATTAATTCCACTGCTGTTTGTGCTGTTTGTTATGGAGTAAGGTGCTAACGAAGAAAATGTATCGCTGTAGTACTTCGATTGTGTATCCGTTACATATATATTATAGGTAACTCCAAAAGTAATGGAAGTTTTAGTCGATATTTTTCGATCTATTCCGAGCGTAAGCTTGTAAAGCGAATTGGTCGATGCAAAATAATTTCCCCTCATCACCTGGTGTGCGGTAACATCAATATCGAATAGATATTTTTCCGATTTACCCAAACTGGTACCAATTCCATAGCCAAACATCCAAAGCGGATCGCTAGTTTTTTCGGGTCGGATTCCTGCATTAATTATTGTATGGAATTTTTTAACGCCACTACGAAAGGCTAAGTTTGTGTAAAATACCTCGTCGGCCGATAGTTCTATTTTGTGATACCCTTTTCTAACAAAGTTGAATAATCCGAAAGTAATACCATCGCAAGAATCGGCATAGTTTATCAGGGCTATTTGATATCCCTTAAAATATGATGCCCTGTTTAATATACTTGTAACCTGCAGACCATCTAAACTATCTGTATTATTAATAACCCCAGAGATTTGCGTACCCACTATCCTTGATGCATGGCTTAATACACCCGCAATTTGAACTCCCTCGGACTCGCCCGATAAGTTTATAACTCCTGCAACCTGAACACCTTTTAAAGCATTACTCATATTAAATGTTCCTGCAGCCTGTACTCCGTAAAATTTACCACCAACAATGTTTCCTGTTCCTCCAATTTGTACAAAACCAGCATCCTCCAAAACAAAGTTTATTGCACCTGCCGCTTGAATACCGCTCAACTTCCTTGTAGCATTAAATGTTCCTGCTCCCTGAAATCCATACGATAATCCTCCAACAACGTTAGCAACACCGGCAAGTTGACACACACCAGCATCCTCGCGCACAATATTGGCAATTCCACCAACCTCAAATTTCCTTACGCCCTGCACATAACCAACGGTCATGTTTAATGAGTAATCGTTAATTGTCCGGCCCGACAATAGTTTATTGGTGCTTACAAATGGAATAACCGAGAATTGAAACTTACTAAACAGCGTATCGGAAATGTTTTTGGTATTGATCAATAGTTTCCGGGCAATTAACCACTCCGGTATTCTTATTTTTCTCTTTCCACGATCGTCCTTTGGCTCCACTAAAAGTTGAGCTTCCAACTCTGCCGGTTTAGTGGATAATTCCACATTCATGTAACTCTGTTTCTCCTGCGTGGTAAGTAATGTATCGGCATAACCCTCTTTACTTACTGTTAACTCAGGATTGGGATTATCGGTAGGAACTTGGAGCTTAAAGTAGCCATACTCATCGGTTAGGGTCGATACCTTTTGCTCCTTGTTGTAAACAGTGGCATTGGTTAATTTATCGCCAGTTTGGGAATCGTACAGATATCCCTCAACCACAACCTCCTCCTGTGCTATAGCATCATTCTTTTGCAGAATTATGTACTTGCCGCGTACCTTATACTTTACCGTTCCTGTAAAAATTGTGTTGAGCGTGTGCCTAACCGATTTTGCATTTACATCAATACTAATTTTATTCGTTGTGCTTATAACGTTTGGGCTGTAGGAAAACACCACGGCTGTTTGTTGCGAAATTGCATTAAGTACAAAGGGAACAGATTCGTTCGATATGGATAGTGTTACCTCACGCTCAAGCGGCGGTACTGAACTATTCTGCGATTTTAGGTTGATAGTTAGGGTTGATATCAGGAATAGTAAAAGTATCTTCTTCATTCTGCTTACTCCTTTTTACAGGCATCTCCGTTAATTATATATCCATCTGTATCCTTTGTAACAGTTAATTCGAGCGTTTCGCTAATAATACTTAGAATCAACTCTATATCCTCGTTCTCGAACTTAACTGATATTGTGCAATCCTTTAGTTGCTCGTTACCAAAACGAATGTTGATACCATAAACCATATTTAACTGCTGAACCACATCGGCAAGGCGAACGTTTTGGAAAAGGAAAACCTTATTAACATACGATGTTGCGTTAACATCGGGTGATGAAATCTTTGTAAATGTTTTTGTATTCTTATTATAAATCCCCATTTCCCCTGCGGTAAGACTTATGCCCTTATTATCCTTAGTAAAGAATACAACCTCGCCCGATTTTACAATTACCTCAACTATAGTGTCGGTATCAACCGCCTTTATGTTGAACGATGTTCCAATATCCTCAATTAGTGTTCCCTCGGCCTCTACAATAAACGGTTTATCGTCGATATGCTTTACATCGAAGAAGGCTTCGCCTTCTAGTTTCAGCCTACGCTCCTTTTTGCCATAATTCTTGGCGTAGGTAATTTTACTGTTCTTGTTCAGCGCAACAGTTGAACTATCGGCCAAACTCTTGGTAATAACACTATCCTCGCTTGCTGCTGCAACCATTTCGGTGGGGTAAAGCAAAGCAGAAGTGTAGTACCTGTAAAGCCCAAATGATATGCCCGACACAATAACCAGCACCGCCGCAACTCTTAGCCATATAGGAATTTGGAAGGTAACCATTTTTGCTACTGGCTCTGGCTGAACGGTTTTTTTCTTCATCTGCTGATGAACCTTGCCCCAAGCTTTATCAATATCAACCTTATTAACTGTATGCGATGCAACCGCTTTTTGGTTAACAAACTCTATATCGCCAAAGTACTTGCGGTTAACCTCCGACTCGCTGAGCCATTGGTTAAGCAAAGTAATCTCCTGCTCGGTTGCTTCACCAGCAATGTACCGCGCAATTATCAGGTCAATATGTTTGTTCTCCTCAACCAAAATTTTAGTTCCTCATAAATAGTAACCAAATTAAAACAGGTAAATAGTCCTTCAACTTTTCCCGCAGCACTTTCAGTGCTTTTACCATATGGTTCTCCACTGTTTTTAGGGAGATTCCCAACTGTTCTGCAATTTCGGCGTAAGTCAAATTTTCGAATCTACTCAACTTAAACACCAACCTGCACTGGTCGGGTAACGAATCAATGGCATTGGCCACAATCGCATCTAACTCACTTCCTATCAAATCCTGCGAAGCATCGTCGTGCAGCAATTCCGTTTGGTTTTTAACAGAATCCCCGTATGTTTTTCGCACTTTATAGTGCTTAACCCTGTTCAAGCAGCTGTTATGAACTGCCCGGTATAGGTACGATTTAACCGAAGTATGAATCTCTAGTGTATCGTGCTTTTCCCAAACAGTAAGGAATGCGCTCTGTACCATCTCCTCGGCCTCATCCATATCGCTCAGTATTGTGTTGGCGTAATTGCAAAGACGCTCGTAGTAGGTTCTGAAAATTGTCTCAAAAACCTGCTCATCGCCCTGTCGCAATGCATCCACAATATTTTTATCCAATAGCTCCAACTAGGACTTATCTGGGAAGTAAAGATAAATAATAACATAATGCTGCCGATTTATTGTGTTTAATTAATGACAACTTTATGTTAAGATACCACTAGTTTGATGAAATAATATATTTTGATTTTTACCACAAAGTGAAACTAAGGATACTCGAAGTCCACAAAGGAATTTAGAGGACAAGCAGCACTTTGTGCTCTTTGTGATGTACTTTGAGCCCTTTGTGGTTTTATCTTCTTCAAAATAAAAAAACCCGACTAAGTTTAGCCGGGCTCATATATTTCAGAATGATTATTATAATCCAAACTCTTTCTTTAAGATATCAACATAGTCGAGTTTTTCCCAGGTGAAAAATTCCACAACCCGTTTCTCTGTTTTTTCTCCACTTCCATTCGCATTAACCACAAATTCAACCTCACGTTTATAGTAATCGCGACCAAAGTGGCCATAGGCTGCTGTTTCCTCAAAAATTGGATTTTTCAATCCAAAGCGCTTAACAATTGCTGCTGGGCGCATATCGAATACTTTTTGAACTTTCTGAGCAATTTCACCATCGGTGAGTTTTACCTTCGATGTTCCGTAGGTATTCACGTAAAGACCTACCGGTTGTGCCACGCCAATTGCGTAAGCAACCTGAATCAGAACCTCATCGGCAATGCCGGCTGCAACCATATTCTTAGCAATATGACGGGCTGCATAGGCGGCAGAGCGGTCAACCTTCGATGAATCCTTACCCGAGAAAGCACCACCACCGTGAGCACCTTTACCACCGTAGGTATCAACAATAATCTTACGTCCTGTTAGGCCTGTATCGCCGTGTGGACCGCCAATTACAAACTTTCCAGTTGGGTTAACATGTAGAATAAAATCATCCTTGAAAAGTTTTTGAACTCGCTCAGGAAATTTCGACTTTGCTCTTGGTATTAAGATGTTTTTAACATCCATCCGGATTTTTTCGAGCATTCTGTTATCGTCAGCATCAAACTCATCGTGCTGAGTTGAAACCACAATGGTATGAATCCTTACAGGTTGGTTGTTGTCATCGTATTCTAGTGTCACCTGCGATTTTGCATCGGGACGTAAGTATGTCATTTCCTTGCCCTCACGACGAATCTTTGCAAGCTCCATCAACAATACGTGCGAAAGCACTAATGAAAGAGGCATATAGTCGTCGGTTTCGCGACTGGCATAGCCAAACATCATTCCCTGATCGCCGGCTCCTTGATTCTCCTCTGTATCGCGCACGACGCCACGATTAATGTCGGGCGATTGCTCATGAATTGATGAAATCACACCACACGACTCGGAATCAAAACGGTACTCCTGCTTAGTATAGCCTATCCTCTTGATGACCCTACGGGCAACTTCCTGAACGTCAACATAACCCTTTGTTCGAACTTCTCCACTAAGAACAGCCAACCCGGTTGTTACAAGTGTTTCGCAAGCCACCTTAGAATCAGGGTCTCTGCGTAAAAACTCATCGAGTAATGCATCTGAAATTTGATCAGCAATCTTATCGGGATGCCCTTCGGATACGCTTTCGGATGTAAATAAATATCCCATCTTATTTAATGTTTTGATTGATTAACAAAAAATCGAGGGGAAGGTTTGGGTGATTGCCAGATATATTCTGTTTTAGCACTTATTTATTGTGGTTGCAATCAGACAAATCTTTCCACATTCGAGCCACAAAGGTAAATAAAAAGTATAAAGACCCATGAAAATTTTTCAAAATAGTTCAGGTATCAAACTATGATATCGATCAACCCAATCATTTTACATCGGGTTCAAAGAATATCCATTGAATAGTAGAAACTTCTTTTTTCAACTCCCGTTCGCAAGTGTTAATATTGTCAATCAACTGATCCACTGAATCCACATTCAGCATTTTTACCTTAACGGCCACCATCAACTGCGATCCCAACTGCAGAGTAATCAAGTTTAAAACCCTCTCAATCTCTGGCCTTGTTTCCAGAAAATTTCGTATTTGCTCGTTGGTTTCTTCGTCTGCACTTTGGCCTATCAGTAAGCCTTTAACCTTAACAGCAATAAAAAGAGAAATTACAATTAGTAAAGCACCTATGCCTATACTTCCTATTGCATCAAAGACTGGATTTCCGGTAACAATCGATAGTATTACCGACAACATGGCAAAGCTTAACCCGAGCAGGGCAGCAACATCCTCACCAAGAACTACAACCAACTCGCTCTGACGGCTATTCTTGAACCATTTCCAAAGCGATTCATTGTGTCTACCCTTATTAATCTGAGAAATACAGCCGAAAAGCGAGGCTCCTTCCAGTACCATACTAATGGCTAAAACAACTATGGCAATTGTAGGATTGTTCAATCCTTCATGTGAGTTAATCTTGTGAATTCCTTCGTAAACCGAAAACAGCCCACCCATGCTAAATAGTATAAGGGCTACAATGAACGACCAAAAGTAAATCTCCTTGCCATAGCCCAAAGGATGTTCCGTATTAGGTTTCCTCTTTGCTGCCCTTAGTCCCAAGAAAAGTAATACTTGATTTCCACAATCGGCAAAGGAGTGGATTGATTCTGCCAATAAAGCTCCAGATCCGGTAATAATTGCGGCAATTGTTTTTGTTACTGCTATTCCAAAATTTGCCAAAAAGGCAAAAAGTATTGATTTTATGGAGGTATTCTGATGTGACATATTTAAATGATTCTATTACTTAACCTATTTAATAATCTATAGAAAAAAACAGCGGTAACTGATCCCAAGATATTAGCCAAATAATCATATAGTTCGGCACTCCGAGATATAAAAACCAACATCTGTAAGATCTCTATAAGCAATCCAAAAAGAACAGCAACCGATACACCTATTAATATAGATTGCTTGGTAATTCCTCCAGATTTACGCTCAATATTACATTCCGATATCAGAAGTACAGTAAACACCGCATACAACCCAAAGTGAACAATTTTATCTAAATGAGGTATGTGTAAAAAACTCATACTCGGGAACTCCGATGAGGGAGCACCACATAGAATTAGTATTATTAAAGCCCACAGAATTGAATTAATATGCTGTTTTATGAATTTTATCATTTGAAATTCTCCTCTTTTGGCATTACCTTTAGAGCAGCAAAACTAAAATTAATTTTTCAATCATGTTTGAAAAGCAAATTTATATCGACCGTAGATTAAAACTACGAAAGAAAATTAAATCGGGAATTGCCATTATTATGGGCAATACCGAAAGTCCGATGAACTACCCAGGAAATACTTTTCGTTTCCGTCAGGATAGTAGTTTCCTTTACTTCTTCGGGCTTGATGTTCCTAATCTCATTGGTATCATTGATATCGAGGATGGTAAAGATTGCCTTTACGGCGATGATTTCGATATCGATGATATTATTTGGATGGGCCCTCAGCCAAAGCTTAAAGAACTGGGCGAAAAAGTTGGTGTTCTCTCAACACATCCTCTTAAAGAGTTAAACACTACCATTTCAAGGGCAATTCGACATGGGAGAAGAATTCATATCATTCCTCCTTATCGCGCCGAGAATATCTTAACACTTGAGCGTTTACTGGGTATCAACCAATCCTTCATAAAAACCTACACCTCAGTAGAGCTTATAAAGGCTATTGTTAGCCTGAGATCTATTAAGGAGGCCTGCGAGATTGAGGAAATTGAAAAGGCATGCGCCATTGGGTATAAGATGCACACCACTGCAATGAAAATGGCTAAGATTAGTGCACTTGAACGTGAAATTGCAGGAGCGATAGAGGGAATTGCAATTGGCAATGGAACAATGCCTTCGTTCCCGATAATTCTTTCGCAGAATGGCGAAACCCTTCACAATCATGATCACTCTCAAATTCTCCAGCAAGGTCGTTTGTTGTTGGTTGATGCCGGAGCAGAATCCGTTTCACACTATGCTTCGGATAACACCCGAACCATGCCCGTAGGAGGTAAGTTCACTCAGCAACAAAAAGACATCTACAACATTGTTTTGGCAGCCAATAACAAGGCAATAGAAATATCGAAGCCCGGTATGCTTTACCTCGATGTTCATAAAGCCTCGGCTCGCGCTGTAGTGGAAGGATTGTCGGCATTAGGAATAATGAAAGGCAACATTGATGACGCTGTTGAAAATGGTGCCCATGCTCTTTTCTACCCTCACGGTCTTGGTCATATGATGGGATTAGATGTACACGATATGGAAGATTTAGGCGAAAACTTTGTTGGCTACGATGACGAGGTCTCCCGTTCCGATCAATTCGGTACAGCCTACCTCCGTTGTGCCCGTCGCCTGCAACCAGGATTTGTTCTCACTGTAGAGCCTGGCATCTACTTTATCCCAGCGCTTATCGAAAAGTGGAAATCGGAGAAAATTAACGAGTCGTTCATTAACTACGCCAAACTAGCCGATTACGCCAACTTTGGAGGAATTCGCCTGGAGGACGACATTCTAATCACCGATAAGGGTTGCAGAATTCTAGGACAACGCATTCCTATCACCGTTGACGAAGTTGAATCGACTATGATGTAAGTTTTTTTGTCTTTTCGAACCGGCCTGCCAGTCGGCAGGCGAAGTGAGAAATCTAAAATAATTGTCAGTAAACAAAAAGACCTCCAATCGGAGGTCTCTTTTTATCTAGCGTCTAATGTCTTTAATCTTGCATCAGTCCTAAAACGCCTCCGACGCTGTAAAGTAAAACGCAGGTTCTCTATCCCGTGTAAAAGCAACATCAAAGCGCAGGTGAACATTCACGGGGTTTACTCGTGCTCGCAAACCTGCTCCGTATGAAACTTTTGATTTGGATATATCGAAAGTTTCAATATCGGGCGCAACGTCTCCTGCCGATGCAAATGCCGCTCCTTTTAACCATTTATATATAGGAAAACGATATTCTGCCTGAGCGCAAATCATCATTTTATCTCTGTACCGGCCTTTGTAGTATCCCCTAAGAATATCGCTACCGCCCAACGCTGGCATCATCTGAAAAGGAGTATCACCCCACGATAAATCTCCGTATACCTGCAATGCAAATACGTGTTTTGCTCCAAGCGCATAGAAATTTCTTAGGTCAATTGTTAACTTGGTAAAATCAAGATCACTACCGAATATTTTGCTGTAAACCAAAAGCGAGGCTTTGTAAAACTCCCCATCGGTTGGATAAAACATATTATCTCGGTTATCCCATGTTAACAAAAGCCCCAGCCCCGTTGTCAACTTATCGTTCATCCCAACCACCCCCTTGGCAAGAAGGCCATCTTTTTGGATATCTGCCACATGGTAGTAATTAACTTGCGCCTGTGCTCCCATCATTATAACCCCAAATAGCATTCTCTGTCGTTGCAGCAATAATGAAAAGTCTTTCGAGGTGAAGTTTTCCTCTAAAGAATCGTTAGTATTTCTTCCTATTCCAAAAAATTTATCGGGATAGTAGTTCAACTTTAAATGTCCCGAATAGTAAAAGTCCCTTGTTGATGTGTATATTTTGGGAAGCACCGACAGACTAACTTGATTTTTTAAGGTATAAACCGCACTGCCCTGAATGCTCGAAATCTTATTATCACCATTTTTATAGTAATAACCTCCCGATGCTCCAAAACCAACGTTAGTTTCCTCGCCATAAAATGCAATAGGTAAAACAACAAAATATCTTTTGGCTGTATCCTTTTCCGTTTTGGTTGAATCAATCTGAGCTTGAGTATTCTTAGCAAATATCAAGACTATAGGTAACAAGTAAAAAAATCGGATAGTATGGTTGTAAAATCGCATTTGTAAATATTTTTAGTTAGTCAAAAATAGCTGTTTTTATAGGAACCTATCAATGTTTTACTGTATAATAACCTTGTTGTCGTTTCAATTTAACTCAAATTTTGTGCCTGTTAGTAACTGCAAAATTGATGTTTAATTATTGTTGAAATTTTGGTTGATTGTTTTCAGTAAATATTTTTGGAGTGAATGCATTAAACATGATATATAAACATTACTCGGATTCGCAATAGGTAGAATCAACTTTTTCGTAGAACTTTTCACCGCCGTTATTAACATTCAAGAGGGATGTTAATAGTAGAAAAAAATTCAACACTTTCCTATTTCAACAGTTGTTAATAAAGTTTGAATATACCTGTGTTTCAGCAAACATTATTTCCTTTTTGATGTTAACAATTTGTTATCCCAATTTTAATAAGCATTTTTGCAAGCAAATCTTAATTTTGTTTTGAACTGAATTAACAGGTATTAATAATCATACTTTTTTATTTATTTAAAAATTTAAAAAGAAAATGAATAATAGTATTGTTAATAACTTAGGTTATGTTGACGAAAATTTAGATGGTAGCCTAAATTTAGTTGATGAGATTAACAAACTGCGGAAGGAGAAGAATGCTGTTATTCTAGCTCACTACTATCAGAACCCAGAAATACAAGATATTGCTGATTTTGTTGGTGATAGTTTAGCTTTATCGCAAAAGGCTGCAGAAGTAGATGCTAAGATTATTGTTTTTGCTGGAGTAAAATTTATGGCCGAAACAGCAAAAATACTTTCGCCAAAAAGTAAAGTTCTTTTGCCGGATTTGAATGCGGGTTGTAGCCTTGCTGAAGGTTGCAAGTTTGATGATTTTAAAAAGTTTATTGATCTGTATCCTAACCATAAGGTTGTTACTTACGTAAATACAACTGCTGATATTAAGAGTTTATCGTATATCTGCTGTACATCGTCTAATGCAGTTAAGGTTATCAAAAGTATTCCTCTTAATGAACCAATAATTTTTGCTCCAGATAGAAATTTAGGTAATTACCTAAAAGCATTAACCAAACGAGATAATATGATTGTTTGGGATGGTGCTTGCCATGTACACGATCAGTTTTCTTTAGAAAGGATACTAAAGTTAAAGGAAGAGTATCCCAATGCAAAATTTATTGCTCATCCTGAGTCTCCTAAACCCATTCTTACAATTGCCGATTTTATAGGATCAACTCAGGATTTGCTAGCATTTACTGAAAAAGATCTCTCTTCTGAATATATAGTTGCCACAGAGGTTGGAATATTACATCAAATGGTTAGGTCTAATCCCTTAAAAACATTTATTCCTGCTCCACCAAACGATTCAACATGTGCTTGTAATGAGTGTTCATACATGAAATTAATAACTTTAAAAAAGTTATATTTGACACTCAAATATGAATTACCTGAAATCAATGTAGAAAAGAGTTTAATCGATTTAGCTAGGTTACCAATAGAAAGAATGCTTGAGTTGAAATGAGTCAATCTGATTTTTTAAGAAACGATAGAGAGTTAAGGGATAATGAGTTTGAAGGAAAGATAAGACCTTCACAATTTGAGCAATTCAAGGGTCAGGAAGATATTGTAAAGAATCTTTCAATTTTTGTACAAGCTGCTAAGTTAAGAGGCGAAGCTTTAGATCATGTTTTGCTTCATGGACCTCCTGGATTAGGAAAAACAACCCTGGCTAACATTATCTCTAATGAGTTATCGGTAAATATTAAAACTACATCTGGACCAATATTAGAAAAACCAGGCGATTTAGCCGGTTTATTAACTAACCTTGATAAGTTTGATATTCTTTTTATTGATGAAATTCATCGGCTAAGTCCTGTTGTTGAAGAGTATTTATACTCAGCAATGGAGGATTATAAGATTGACATCATTATTGATAAAGGACCTAGTGCGCGAAGCATTCAAATTGAGTTGAATCCTTTTACATTAATTGGTGCTACTACACGTAGCGGTTTACTGACAAGTCCTTTGCGGGCACGATTTGGCATTAATTTTCATTTGGAATACTATAATTCAGAGGTTATTGTTAATATAATTAAACGATCTTCTAAAATTTTAGGTATTTCAATAGATGAAGATGCTGCCATTGAAATTTCGTTAAGAAGTAGAGGCACTCCCCGAATTGCTAATGCATTGTTAAGAAGAGTGAGAGATTTTGCTCAGGTTATAGGTGATGGAAATATCGATCATTTAATAGCTGTTCATGCCTTAGATTCTTTAAAGATCGATTCTCGTGGGTTAGATGAAATGGATAATAAAATTCTTCGAACATTAATCAATAAGTTTAAAGGAGGACCTGTTGGTATTAATACAATTGCAACTGCAATAGGAGAGGATTCAGGAACTATTGAAGACGTTTATGAACCTTTCTTAATTAAAGAGGGATTCTTGAAAAGAACCCCTCGCGGACGTGAAGTAACGGATTTAACTTATAAACATTTAAAAATTGATAGATTTCCAGAACAAGGATCCTTATTTTGATTAGAATATCGAGTCGGAAATTAACTTCATTTTTTTGATGTTTATTATTTTAATTTTTTTCCCTTTTAGTTCTATTAAACCTTCAGATTTGAATTCACTAAGGATTCTTATCACAGATTCTGTTGCTGTTCCAACTAAACTTGATAGATCTTCTCGTGTTAGGTTAATTTTGATATAGCCTTCACTATCTATTTTAAAAGTATCGAAAAGCATAAGAAGCATTTCGGCTAGTCTTTCTCTAACAGTTTTTTGAGCAATATCCTTAATATAGATGTTAGCTTGGTCTAGTTCTTTGCAGGTCAGTTGAATTAATGATAGTGCAAAATCTGAATTATTCTTTATGAGCGAAAATATTATTTCCGATGGAATAAAGCATATTTCAGCGTCTTCCAATACTTCTACAGTTGTACATGCAGCTTCATTACTTAGTACCGATCTGTAACCGGTAATATCTCCCGGAATGGCAAAAGCAACAATTTGAGGTTTTTCGTCGATTCCTGTTTTATATATTTTTAGTACCCCACTTTGAATGCAGTAGCAACCGGTTATTCTGCTTCCTTCTCTGTATAGAATGTCGCCCTTTTTGTATGAATTACACTTTAGCTTAGCTTCCAACAATTCGAGTTCTTCACTTTTAAGAGATCTGAAAACCGATATTGAAGAACAAGCACAGGTTTTACATTGAAATGTATTACCTTCTCTCATACTAATTATTTTAATTGTAGAACAAAAAATCTGATTTAAAGTTTACCTGTTAGTATTTTTTGAATTGATTCAAAAATCTAACATCATTCTCAAAGTAAAGTCGTAAGTCTTTTACTCCATATTTAAGCATTGCTATTCTTTCTAATCCCATGCCAAAAGCAAAGCCTGAGTAAACTTTACTGTCTATATTGTTTAATTCCAAAACATTAGGGTCAACCATTCCGCAACCCAAAACCTCAAGCCATCCTGTATACTTACAAACTGAGCATCCTTTACCACCGCAAAGTTTGCAGCTTACATCCATTTCAGCTGAAGGTTCTGTGAAAGGAAAGAACGAAGGACGAAGTCTTATTTGTGTTTCTTCACCAAAAATCTCTCTTGCGAAGTACAGTAAGGTTTGTTTTAAATCGGCGAAAGAAACATTCTTATCAATGTAAAGCCCTTCAATTTGATGGAATATACAGTGTGCTCTAGCAGAAATTGCTTCGTTTCTGAAAACTCTACCAGGACAAACCACCCTAATAGGAAGTTTTTCACGTTCCATACTTCTAACCTGAACAGAAGAAGTATGAGTTCTAAGTAATATGTCTGGATTCTTTTCAATGAAGAATGTATCCTGCATATCTCTTGCGGGATGTTCTTCCGGAAAGTTTAAAGCAGAGAATACGTGCCAATCATCCTCAATTTCTGGTCCTTCATATATAGTAAAACCTAGTTTTTTGAAGGTTTCGTAAAGTTCATTCTTTATCAGAGAAATTGGATGACGAGTTCCAAACTCTTGATTTGGTTCGTTAAGCGTTAAGTCAATATTAGTTTCCCTTTTTGAAGAAGAGCCAAGCGATTGTTTCCAATTGTCAATTTTTTCTTGAGCCTCGTTCTTAAGGGTATTGATTACTTGTCCTAGATTTTTCTTTTCTTCCTTACTAACATTCCTAAAGTCTTCGAAAAGCAAAGTTATAAGTCCCTTTTTTCCTAAAAGAAAAATTCTTATTTTTTCAACATCGTCCTGGTTTACAGGATTTAACTTCTTTATCTCTTCCCTAATGCTCTCTATTCTTTGTAACATATCTAGTTAATTAAACTAATTTTCATTTTAATGTCTTTTAGTGGCCTATCGTTCTCATCGCGTTCCACTAATGATATTTTTTCTACTGCATCGTAGCCTTCAATAACTTCACCAAAAATTGTGTAGTTTCCATCTAAATGAGGAATACCTCCAATTGTCGTATATGTTTTACGTTGAAGTTCGTTGAACTTAACAATTGGTGTTGCTAGTTTAAACGAATCAACTTTGGTATTTACTATTTTGCTTATTTCTTTAATCAACTTTGGATTATTCAAAGTATCGCCTTTCTCCTTAATAAGATCAGCAAAAATTTTACTCTCAAACTTAGATACCTTTTTATTATATAGTTTAATTTCAAGAGAATCTAATTGTTCGTTTGTAAATATCTTTCCAACAACAATATAGAATTGTGAACTTGAAGATTTCTTCTCTGGGTTAACATCATCCCCTTCGCGGGCCATAGCAATAACACCTTTCTTGTGAATAATAGTATCAACAAATTCAGCATCCACTAAGTAACCAGCATCAGCCTCACCATAAAGTTTTCCGGCTTCAGCGTTCTTTGTGTCAGGATCGCCTCCCTGTATAACGAAGTCTTTTATAACCCTATGGAAAATAATTCCGTCGTAGAACTTTTCGTCAACTAGTTTAACAAAATTATTTGTGTGATTAGGAGTAGAATTGTATAATTTTACAACGATATTTCCGTATTCAGTTTCTATTTTCGCGTGATGAAAATTTTTATCGTATTTTGAACAGCTTGCAAGAAAAGCTATTAGAACTATTGCGACTAATCTTTTCATAATTTGTAGTTTTAACAACGCAAAAATATGAACAATTATTGAATATTGACCATTGTCATATTTTTTTGATAGACTTATTGTTGAATATTAATTCTTGTTGAATGTCGTCAGTTAAGCAACTTTTTTCGCAATCTGTGTTTTATGGATTAAGTACAGTCTTACCAAAACTTCTTAATTTTTTACTCGTTTTTGTTCATACTTATTTTTTTAAGGATGCCTCCAATTATGGAATTGTCAATGAATTGTATGCTTACTTAACTATTTTGCTTATCATTTTAACTTTTGGGCTTGAAACAGGATTTTTCCGTTTTGTTTCAAAAAGTTACGATAAGGAGAAGGTTTACTCTACGTTATTTTACTTTTTACTTTTTACATCAATATTAGCCTCTTCCATTTTCTTTGTATTCTCAAGCAGAATAGCCAATGCTCTAGGTAGTGTTTATGACTCTTCCTACATTTATACATTAGGGTTGATCATTTCTCTTGATGCCTTAATGGCTATACCCTTTGCCAAACTTAGAATTGAGAATCGTCCTATTCTGTTTTCCTCGATAAAACTTTTTGGTGTTTTTGTTAATATCCTACTGAATGTTTTCTTCTATGTCATTCTCACACCTGAGCAACATCAGCAATTGTTTCCCAATATCAATCCTATTTACTTTATCTTTTTCTCTAACCTTGTTCAGAATGTTTTAACTCTTGTTGTTTTGTTAGTTTTCACTCGAGTTCCTAAGTTTCAATTCGATTTTTCTTTGCTTAAGACTATTTTAAGATACTCTTTTCCATTGTTGATTGCAGGAATGGCAGGTACAGCAAATGAGTCCTTCGATAGAATTTTTCTTAAGTATATTTTACCCGAAGAGAGCAACCCCCTTTATCAGATCGGTATTTATAGTGCCAATTTCAAGTTAGCCGTTCTCCTTGTTCTCTTTACTCAAATGTATCGTTTTGCAGCAGAGCCTTTTTTCTTTAATAATCAAGATAAGGAAGATTCGGTACAGGTTTTTGGCAAGGCAATGAAGTATTTTGTAATATTCTGTTCTCTTATTTTTCTATTCGTTACATTCAATCTTCCGATTTTCAAATATTACATTGGACCTTCGTATCGCTCTGGTTTACTTATTGTTCCTATTTTGCTGATTGCCAATATTTTAAATGGAACTTTTTTTAATCTATCCTTTTGGTATAAGTTGACAGATAAAACTGTATATGGTATAAAGTACACTGTTATAGGAGCTTCCATTACTATTCTTTCCAATTTTATACTTATACCTATAATTGGGATTTATGGAGCAGCCTTGTCTAGGGTTTTTACCTATGGTTTTATGAACTTTTTGAGTTATCGCGATGGAAAAAAATCTGGTTTAATCTCGTTCGATACAACCAACTTAAAAAAATATGTCATTTTGTTTATAACTATACTTGTTATTTCAACCATTCTAATTTTCACAAAACCTATTTTTGCAGTTGTATTCATAAATTTAGCATTGTTGTTTTTTGTTTATATTTTTATCAAGACTGAAAAAATTAATGTTCCCTATTTAAATAGGTTTATTAAGATTTAATATGATAACTGTAAAAATTAAGAACGAATCACTTTATCCAAATCCGTCATATTCTACTGAGCATAGTAGTGGAATGGATCTACGAGCCAATATTTCAGAAAGTATTACCATTAAACCACTCGAAAGAGTTTTGGTTAAAACAGGATTATATCTCGAAATTCCTGAAGGATTCGAAGCGCAAATTCGTCCTCGTAGCGGGTTAGCTTTGAAAAAAGGAATAACTGTCCTAAATACTCCAGGAACCATTGATGCCGATTATAGGGGAGAGGTTGGTGTTATATTGATCAACCTTAGTTCTGAACCTTTTGTTATAGAACCAGGCGAGCGTATTTGTCAGATGGTATTTGCTAAGTACGAAAAAGCTATTTTTGATAATGTTCAATTTGTTTCCGATACCATTCGGGGTGCTGGTGGGTTTGGACATACTGGTGTTAAATGATAAGATTTTCTTTTAGATACTTTTTATTATTTTTTTTGCTGACTTCTTTTTTTTCAGTGAATTGTCAAACTATTGATGATTTAAATAAAAAAAGGAAATCTATTGAGGATAATATTTCTAAAATCTCTAGTTTAATTGAGGAAACCTCCAAGAGTAAGAGCCTTACTGTAAATAATCTTAAACTTATTGATCAGCGAATAAAACTGAAAAATGAATTAATTAAGCAGATTGAGTCTGAAATTGCTTTTTTGAATGATAAAATTATTTATAGTCAGAATCAGATTGACAGTTTGGAAATTTTAATAGGAAATGTAAAAGAAGAATTAGCTTTTATACTTAATACAAAGTTTAGAAATAGAGATCGTGTTGAGTTGATTATGTTTGTTCTTTCTTCCAGTTCTTTTAATCAGGCTTACGTACGGGTAAAGTTTTACAAAAACTTAATGAGATATCAGGAGAAGAGATTAGACGATTTGAAGCAACTCATCTCTATTGTTCATACTAATAAACTTAATCTTCAAAATAGTTATAAATTATTTAAATTAAAACAAGTTGAAAAAGAGAATGAATTATCTAAATTAGTTAAAGACTCTAAATCTTATCAACTAAAGGTTAATGAAATTAAACGAAAGGAGAAAGAATTAAGGCGAGATTTACTAAATGAGAAAAAGAAATCTGAAGCTATTGCAGAACAAATCAAGAAGATAATTGAGGAGGAAGCACGACGAAAGAAAAGTAACGATACCAAAACAAAAGAAATTAACTATTCTTTAAGTAAACAGTTTAAGGAAAATTTAGGAAAATTACCCTCTCCAGTAAAAGATGGAGTTATCACAGCCACTTATGGTGAATCTAATCATCCTTTTTTAAAAGGAGTTAAGATTAAAAATAATGGAATAGATATTACCGTTTCTAAAAATTCTAATGTATATTGTATTTTTGATGGAAGTGTGACAAGAATTTTTTCTGTTCCCATGAGTGGAGTAGCTGTAATTGTTCGACATGGTACTTACTTGAGTGTATATTCTAATTTAGATAAATTAGAAGTAAAAGTAGGAGATAAAATTAAAATTGGTCAAAAGATTGGTGAAGTTTTAAAAATGAGCGATAAAGTAGGAGTGCTTCATTTAGAAGTTTGGAATGAGAGATCGAGCGAGAATCCTGCTAATTGGATTTCTAGTTTTAAGGGGAAGTAATGTGAAACTTTTTTTCCTTTTTATAGTATAAAGATTAACATTAAAAATTCTGTAATGAATAAATCATTAATACTTCAGAGTAAACTCGATAATATAAATCAAGTTGAAAAAATTATCGATGAAATTTCAGAATTAAATTCAATACATTCCGATCTGTACGGAAAAATATTAATTGCAACAATTGAAGGCGTTAATAACGCTATGGTTCATGGAAATAAATTGGATATCAATAAAAAAGTTAAGATTGATTTTACAGTTGTAAACGGAAAACTTACAATTGCTATTGAGGACGAAGGTCCTGGTTTCGATTTCAATTCGATTCCTGATCCAACCATGCCAGAGAATATTGAGAATATTTCTGGACGTGGTGTATTTTTGATGCGTAAACTAACGGATGATATTGTTTACAACGATAAAGGAACTAAAGTAGAACTAATCTTTAACATTTAAAATGCCTATTAAATATCAGAGTCAAGATATAAAGTTTGTTTTAAAGGAAAAGAGAAAAATTAGCAGGTGGATAAACGATGTAATTAAATCCCATCAGAGAAAGTTAGGTAACGTAAGTTACATTTTTTGTTCTAACGATTACATTCTCGACTTAAATAAGCAATATTTAAATCATAATTATTTTACCGATATTATCACTTTTGATTATTGTTCCGACAATATAGTAGAAGGTGATATTTTTATTTCTATCGATACAGTTTTAGATAATTCACATCGTTTTAAAACAAATTTCTCCGATGAATTGTTAAGGGTAATAATTCATGGTGTTTTACATTTGGTTGGTTTTTCCGATAAGACTGCTAAGCAACAAAAGCAGATGCGAGTTTTGGAGGATGAGGCTTTAAGTATTTTTTATAGCTATGCAGATTAGTTACGACATTATAGTTGTTGGAGGAGGGCACTCAGGGTGCGAGGCGGCAGCAGCAGCTGCAAATATGGGTTCTAAAACCCTTTTAATTTCTATGGACTTAACCAAATTAGCTCAAATGAGTTGTAACCCAGCCATTGGTGGAATTGGTAAAGGACAAATTGTTCGAGAGATTGATGCGCTCGGTGGATACACAGGGAAGGTAACAGACCTTACAACTATTCACTTTCGAATGTTAAATCAATCAAAGGGACCTGCAATGTGGAGTCCCCGAGCTCAGTGCGATAGATTTTTGTTTACCATTGAGTGGCGTAAATTTTTAGAATCAATTCCAAATCTTTCGTTGTGGCAAGATGATGTTATAGATGTTTTAATCGATAAGGATTCTAATTCTGTAAATGGTGTTGTAACTAGAAATGGAATAACATTTTCATGCAAATCTGTAATTCTCACAAACGGAACTTTTTTAAACGGACTTATTCATATTGGGCGAACTAATGTTACCGGAGGTAGAATAGGGGAGAGTAATTCGGTTGGACTTACTGAGCGCTTAAAAGATTTAGGAATTGAATCTGGAAGAATGAAAACAGGAACACCTGTTCGTATTGATGGACGCACTGTTGATTATTCCAAAATGATTATTCAGGAGAGTGAATCATTAGGAAAGTTCTCATTCGACCCAAATGTTAAAACAGGTTTACCAATTAAGCATTGCTACATTGTTCATACCGATAAAAAAGTCCATGAAGTTTTAAAGGAGGGATTTGATGATTCTCCACTTTTCTCGGGTCGCATTAAGGGAATTGGTCCAAGATATTGTCCAAGCATTGAGGATAAAGTGAATACTTTTTCAAGTAAGGATTCGCATCAATTATTTTTAGAACCCGAAGGAGTGTTTACCTATGAGATGTACCTCAATGGTTTTAGCTCATCGCTACCTTGGGATGTTCAGTTTAAGGCATTACGATTAATTCCTGGCTTTGAAAATGTGAATATTCTTCGTCCAGGTTACGCTATTGAATACGATTATTTTCCACCAACGCAATTAAAACACACTCTTGAGTCCAAATTAATAAGTAATTTATTTTTTGCTGGACAAATTAATGGCACAACAGGATATGAGGAAGCCGCAGGACAGGGTTTAGTTGCTGGAATTAATGCTCACCTTATTATAACCAATCAGGAGCCATTCGTTTTAAATCGCGACCAGGCTTATATTGGTGTGATGATTGACGACCTAATTACAAAAGGAGTTGATGAGCCTTATAGGGTATTCACAAGTAGGGCGGAATTTAGAATTTTAATACGTCAGGATAACGCCGATGAGCGATTGATGCCTTTAGGATATAAGTTAGGGATGATAAAGGAGGATGATTTTTCCTTGTTTCAGCATAAATACGACATCATAAATAAAATTTTTAAGTACATTCAGGATACCTCCATTGAACCAACACTAGTTAATCAATATCTGGAGAGCAACAATAGTTCTCCATTAACTCAAAAAAAGAAACTATTCGATGTGGTTATTCGACCCGAAATTAGTTTACAGGATATACAATCTAAACTCAACATCATCAATTTTGACACATTAGATATTACCGACGACATATTAGAGGCAGTTGAAATTAAAATCAAGTATCAAGGATATATAGATAAGGAGAAGTTAATTGCAGAAAAGATTACTCGATTAGAACACGTACCCATACCGCTCAACTTTAATTTCACTACGCTTGAGTCGTTAAGCACCGAGGCACGCCAAAAACTCACAAAGCACAAACCACAATCAATTGGGGAAGCCAAGAGAATACCTGGAATATCGCCCAGTGATATAAACGTTCTCCTTGTTTACTTTGGTCGATAGCTAAAGTAAATGTTTAAATGTTCCACGTGGAACATTGTGGGTTTTGGAATTTTTTATTTAAATGTTCCACGTGGAACGTTTTGTTTATCTGTATAGGTGATTTTAGATATTTAGCTGAAATATAGTTTTTTATTCAATCAAAAATTTAAGGTATGAGTTCGAGTTTTACTGTTTCGGGGGTTGTTTTCGACCCAATTAAAAGGGAATCTTTTGGTGCTGAATTGAGCATTCGGGATGGAAAAATCAGGAAGATCGTTAGGAATGATAGTGTGATTCATCCTTTGATTTTACCAGGTTTTATCGACTCTCACGTTCACATCGAGAGCTCGATGTTGACCCCTGCAAATTTTGGCAAGGCAGCAGTAAAGCACGGAACGGTTGCCGTTGTGACCGACCCTCATGAGATAGCAAATGTTGCAGGTGTGAAGGGGGTGGAGTTTATGATAAAAGATTCAAAAGATTCGGACTTGAAATTTTACTTCGGAGCTCCATCGTGTGTTCCCGCTTCGCCATTCGATGAGTGTTTTGAGCCATTCACACCCGAAATAATTGATGGTTTGATGAAAAGGGACGACATACATTTTCTTGCTGAGATGATGAATTTCCCAGGTGTGATATATAAATCGGAGAGTGTGATGCGAATTTTAGAAAAGGCACATTCTGTGAATAAACCTGTAGATGGTCACGCACCAGGGCTTGGTTCTGATGCTTTGAAATCTTATGTTTCAGCTGGAATTACAACCGACCACGAGTGTTTTACTCTCGATGAGGCCTTGGAAAAAATAAAGTTAGGGATGAAAATTCTTATTCGCGATGGTAGCGCTGCCAAAAATTTTGGCTCTCTTCATCCGTTAATTAAAGAGCATAGCAAACATTTAATGTTCTGCACCGACGATTGTCACCCCGATGAGTTGCTTCACGGGCACATCAACCTTAAGGTGAAGCAATCTCTAGCAATAGGATACAATGTTTTTGATGTTTTGCAGGTGTCGTCGGTTAACCCTGTTACTCATTACAAGTTAAATGTTGGATTACTACAGGAGGGCGATTCCGCTGATTTTTTGGTAGTAGATAATCTGCAAAATCTCAACATTCAGAGTACATTTATTAATGGTGTTGATGTTTTGTCTTCACAATCTAATGGTCAGAAAACCTACACCGCTTTAAACTATGTTTTTCCATCAAGTTTCCACAATTCAAATTTAGATTTAAAAGTGAAATCTGATAAAGTAAAGGCAATTGAGGTTATCAATGATGAATTGATAACTAATACAGTAGTAGTTACTAATGAAACTGAAACTTTAAGTTGTAATCTTAAAGAAGATGTTTTGAAGATTGCTGTGTTAAGTCGATACAAGGAGAATGAATTATCTGTAGGTTTGATTAAGGGTTTTGGAATGAAGAAAGGTGCTATTGCTGCTAGTATTGCTCACGATAGCCATCATATTATTTCCGTTGGTTGCGATAATGCATCCATTGAAAAATGCTTGGAATTCATTATTAAGAATAGAGGAGGAGTTTGCTATTTTGATGGAGAACAACTACACGGTCTTCCTCTTCCTGTTTATGGTTTAATGACTGATTCTACAGCCGAGGTTGCAGCCGCCGCTTACGAGAAAATTAACTCCAAGGTAATTGCTGATGGATGCAAGCTTAAAGCACCGTTTATGACTATGTCGTTTATGTCGTTATCGGTAATTCCACATCTAAAAATTACTCCAGCAGGATTGTTTGATGTAGATAAATTTAACTATACTGAACTTTTTATTTAGTTGATATATAAATTTTAATTAGCACTTACCTTTACAAAAGGATAATATTTTTGATTATGGAATCCGTTCAGGACTCGGTACGGGTTATGCCAGAATTACCTGGGGTGTATCAGTTTTACGACACCGAGGGTAGTTTGCTTTATATTGGTAAAGCTAAGAGTTTAAAGAAGCGAGTTTCGTCGTACTTCAATAAAACCAATCATACCAATAACAAACTGCGAACACTTGTTCGCAAAATCGCATCTATTAAGTTTGTAGTTGTTGATTCTGAATCAGATGCTCTTTTACTAGAAAATGTTCTTATTAAGAAACATCAGCCCAAGTACAATATTCTTTTAAAGGACGATAAAACATATCCCTGGATTTGTATTAAGAACGAACCTTTCCCCCGTGTTTTCAGTACAAGGAATTATATTGAGGATGGAAGTATCTATTTCGGTCCTTATACCTCGGGCAGGTTGGTTAAAACCCTGCTCGATTTAACAAAAAACCTTTTTCCTTTACGTACCTGTAGCCTTAATTTATCGCAACCGATGATTGTAAAGGGAAAGTACAAGCCCTGTCTTGAGTATCAAATTGGTAATTGCTTGGCACCTTGCATTGGATTACAGGAAGAGTCTGACTACCGAGTTAATATCGATGCAATCAAAAAAATCCTGCAAGGAAATCTTTCCGATGTTCTGAAATGGTTGAATCAAGAGATGAAACGCTTTTCCGATGAGTATCAGTTTGAACGTGCACAGATGCTCAAGAATAAAATCGATATTTTGCATCGATTTCAAAGTAGAACTACAATTATTAACCCGCAATTAAAAGATATTGAGGTTTATACAATTTTGCAGAAAGACGGTATTAATGTTGTGAATTACCTCAATGTGAGTTCTGGTGTTATAATTCAATCGTACAATTTGGAGTTAAAAAACCAACTCGAAGAGGAGTTGCCGGAACTTTTATCTTATGCAATAACAGAAATAAGAAGTCGTTTGCGAAGTACTTCAAAGAATGTTATTGTGAATATTATGCCTGATTTTCTTATCGATAGTCTCAATTATTCAGCTCCACAAAGAGGGGAGAAGCGAAACTTGGTGGATTTAAGTTTGAGGAATTGCGCTGCGTACATTGATGAGTTAATTAAACGCGACGATTTAAAAAATCCACAGAATAAGGTTGACCGGTTACTCCAAAAAATTAAGGACGACCTAAACCTCTTGGAGTTTCCTTTACATATTGAATGTTTCGATAATTCTAACCTACAGGGTACAAACCCTGTTGCGGCCTGTGTGGTTTTTAAGAATGCAAAACCATCAAAGCGCGATTACAGACACTTCAGTATAAAAACTGTTGAAGGACCAGACGATTTCGCCTCCATGCGTGAGGTTGTTCATAGGCGTTACTCAAGGTTGTTGGAGGAGAACCAATCGTTACCCCAGCTAGTTATTATTGATGGCGGCAAAGGGCAACTTGGTGCTGCATTTGAAAGTATTCATGAATTGGGTTTATCCGATAAGGTAAAGTTAATTGGTATTGCCAAACGTTTGGAGGAAATATACTTCCCTGGCGACTCGGTTCCCTTGTACCTCGATAAGCGTTCCGAAACGCTAAAAGTAATTCAACAAGCCCGCGACGAGGCTCACCGCTTTGGCGTAAAGCATCACACCTCAAGACGTAGCAAAGGCGCAATTTCATCTTCGTTGGATGGTATTAACGGTATTGGCCCTAAAACAGTTGAGCAACTTTTTGCCACCTTTAAATCTATAGATGGCATTAGGAAAGCAACACGCGAAGAATTAATTTCGCTTATCGGTGCGAAGAAAGCCGATATACTACTATCAAATTTTAGCAAATAATAGATACTTTTGTGTATCAATTTTTGGTTTATGGCACTTACTTCGTCTTCAGTATTAAAGGATAGCACTTCCGTTTCGCAGGAATCATTGTTGCAGGTAAATTATTTACCCACAAGTTATTCCAATAACTCAAAAGATAATGTGCATAATAATTTGTACGATAATTTTATATATCAGTATAATTCACTTAATACTTTAAATTACGAGTGTTATATTATCGACAAACAAGTTGTGAAACCAGTAGTTGATGTTAAAACAGTTTTTAAATCATCAACCGAGGTTCAGAATTCCAAGGACTGGATTCATCCCAAAGAGTTAAAGCAAAATCCAACCAACGATTTATTTATTATCCCTTTTTTAATAGGTCTTGTTTCGTTTGTCGCCATTCTTGTCCGTTATTCAAAGTACCTTGGAAAGTTTTTCGAAGGCTTAATCTACGCCTATGTTGTAGAGAAATTTGTTGCTGACCTAAACGTTCCCACCAAACGTTTACTCTTGCTTCTCGATACCATTGCCATCATCACGTTATCGTTTTTAACGTTTAGTTTTATATGTGAATTGGGTGCACAAAGCACAACTGGTTGGGCTAGCATAATATTATTTTTAATAATACTTGGGGCGCTGTTTGCTTATCGAGTATATTATTACTTGCTGCATAAGTCAATTGAACTAATTATTTCAGATAAATCATTTTCACAAAAACTTTACTTTGACACTTTAATTGCTATTCGTGGAGGAGGTTTTGTTCTCTTCCCTTTATCGCTATTTGTGTTCTATATCAATGCTCCAATGTCAGGTTATTTACTTTACGGTTCATTCGGCCTGTTTGCTATTGTATTGATATACAGATTTTTAAGATTACTTTCATTGTTTCTTAAAAACAGTGTTTCATTTTTGTATTTCATTTTATACCTTTGTGGCCTTGAAATTGTACCTGTAATTATACTTTACATACAGATACAAAGGATGTAGAGAGAGATTGAAATAAAACTTTAGGGCCTTGAAAATCAAAAAAATAGTAATTTCGCAACCCGAGCCACAGAACGAGAAATCTCCTTATATGGAGTTAGCTCAGAAGTATGGTTTGAAGATTGATTTCCGACCCTTTATTCATGTAGAGGGTGTTTCTTCTAAGGAATTTAGGCAGCAAAAAATTAACATTTTGGATCACACTGCTGTTATTTTTACTAGCAAAACCGCGGTGGATCATTTCTTTAGAATTTGTGAGGAGGTAAGAGTTACTGTTCCCGAAACAATGAAGTATTTCTGTATTACAGAGTCTGTTGCTCTTTACCTGCAGAAGTATATTGTTTATAGGAAACGAAAAATCTTTTACGGAAACAACACATTTGCCGATTTGCTCGAGATTATGCAAAAGCATAAAGAGGAAAAGTATTTACTTTCCCTATCGGATGTTCATAAGCCCGAAATACCAAAATCTCTAGATAAGGCCAAGATTAAGTACACTAAGGCTATTTTCTATAAAACCGTTAGTAGTGATTTATCCGATTTAAGGGATGATTTTCCCTATGAGATGATAGTTTTTTACAGTCCAAACGGAATAAAATCGCTTCATGATAATTTTCCCAACTTTGACCAACGGGAGATTGTTATTGGTGCTTTTGGTGCCAGCACAGCCAAAGCCGTTAAGGATGCAGGTTTAAGACTTGATGTAACTGCACCCACGCCAGCCTGTCCGAGTATGACCCACGCAATCGATGTTTTCTTGAAGGAATATACCAAAAAAACAAAATAATATCAGGGGATAATTAATCCCCTGTTTTTTTATGAGATTTTTTCTTAGGAAACATAATATACTATCACACGAAAAGGATATTTCTGCGCTATTCAATGGTGGAAGTTCTCTATTCTGTTATCCTATTAAGATGGCCTACCGTTTAACCGATATATCAACCGATGAAGCCATTTATAAGGTGATGTTTGTTGTGTCCAAAAGGAGTTTTAAGCGAGCCGTTAAGCGAAACCTTATTCGTAGGCGGATGCGTGAGGCGTTCAGGCTAAATGTTCATACCATTTTCGATAATATTCCAGAGAACAAAAGGGTAGATGTTGCGTTAATTTTTGTATCGAAGGATATTGTTGAAACGCCTGTGATTGAAAAATCTTTAAACGAACTGCTCCAAAAGTTGAATACAAAATTAAAGGTAGAGTAGTTTAATAATTTGATATATAGTGAAATATATAGAAGATATATGGAGATTTATTACTTGGATTTTAGCCTATATACCAATTTTACTGGTAAAAATCTACCAGATATTCATATCCCCTTACTTTCCTAATAGTTGCAGATACACACCGACTTGTTCCTCTTACTCATTAGAAGCGTTAAAGAAGCATGGATTTTTCAAAGGATTATGGTTAACAATAAAACGAGTATCGCGCTGTCACCCTTGGGGTGGTCATGGTCACGACCCTGTACCTTAACTATTTTTTTGGTAAAACTATTCTAAAAGCAGTTCCCTTATTTATTTCCGATGATTTTATAAAGATTTTACCATTATGGTACTCCTCCACAATTCTTTTAGATAGGGTTAATCCAAGTCCCCAACCTCTGGATTTTGTAGTGTAACCAGGTCGGAAAACATCCTTAAACTTTGATTTTGGAATACCTCGGCCAGTATCAACAATATCAATGAAAACAACCTGAGTATTATCTATTATATTGAAGGTAAGCGTTCCAACACCGTTCATAGCATCCACGCTATTTTTTACAATATTTTCGATAACCCACTCCATAAGTGTAATATTCAGCGGAACGTTTATGGCCTCTTTAATAGCGTACTCCTTTTGGAAAGCAACATTCTTAGATACCCTTGTTTGTAAATATTCAACTGATTTGTCGATCATTTCAACTAGGTTATTCTTGTTCAAACTAGGAGCGGAGCCAATTTTTGAGAACCTATCGGTTATAACCTCTAAGCGATGAATATCCTTTTCCAGTTCATTTAAAACTAAATCGTTGGGCGAATTTTCCCTAAGCATTGTTAAACAAGCCATTAACGATGATGTTGGGGTTCCAAGTTGATGCGCTGTTTCCTTTGCCATACCAACCCAGATACCGTTGCGCTCAGCCTTGCGTGATTGACTAAAGGCGTAGTAAGAAATCACTACAAAAAGAATGATTATTAGTAGTTGAATATAAGGGTAGTACGATAACTTTTTTAAAGTAGTACTATCCGTATAGTAAACGTAATTTTTTACATCGTGAAGTAGGTTAATTTCAATAGGCTCGTGCTCCGCTCTCATTCTTTCAATTAGCCTTGCTGTTGATATTGAATCCTTAAACTGCTCTTTGTCAATATTTCTGTACGATAGAACATTTCCCTCTTCGTCAGTCAGAAGAACAGGCACCGTGCTATTATTTTGGATAACCTCAAAAACAAAAGTGAAATCCTTTTCGTTATCGGTAAGGTTAATTAGTTCTCTTATACCAGCAACCCACAAATCAATTTTTTTCTTTTCCTCAAACGAGAGTTGACGTACAAACCTGTTTGTAATAACAATTGTTGAAAGGCCAATAAAACCAGCAAGAATCAACAGTATAAAGTTTGTTTTTACCCTAGTAAACACCATAATTCAAAAATCTAATTATTATCAACGTTAAGAGTGTCGTACTCGTCCCACTCTATGTTGAATTTTGTTTTATTTTGTAAAGAACTGTCTTTCTCTGGATTCTTTGAAGTATCCTTTTTCACTATCGTTTTGTACTCATCCTTTAACATTTCTTTAATTGTATTCCCCTCTGTATTAAGATTGCCCTTGATTTTTTCGAACGATGATTTTTTATCTAAACTGACATTGTAATCATTGCTGTCCCCTATAAGTTTTAGGTATAGGTTTATTGCACCATTACTTGTATTTTCAGTATCGTCAATTGACGACGAATTTAAAAACCTTCTGGATAACACTTGGCTGAAGTTAATCTTCATCCAGTATGTATAATTTCCCGCAAAATAATGCTCCCCAGAAAGTTCCATGTTGATTACGTTCGAAAAAACATCCATTCTTGGAATACGAACGCATTGATCGGATATTTCAATCCTATTATGAAGTGTTTTAAAATCGATAGATTTAACCTGATCCAATTTTAACCATTTTGATAGCTTATCAATTTTATTCATTCCCATAAGTTTTCCATCGCTGATTGTAACGTCCGTTTCCATTTTTATTGAAGGCATTACTATTTGGCCGCCATTATCAGTAATAAAATTTAGAATAACAGATCCCGAGAGATTCCCACTTAAATTATTACCGGTAATATAACTCTGTTTAAAATTATCGTAATGGTTAAATAATTTTGAAATACTCATGCCGTTAAAATCGGTTGAAATAAAATATTTATTATCAATATTTTTCATCGATCCACTTAGCATGCCATCAAAACCATTACCCGAAAAGTTTTTGATTTCGAATATATTATCGGAATACTGCATTTTACAGTTAACGCTTTTAAAGTTGTAGTCCATAAACTGTAAATTCTTAGAATCAACTGTTATCGTATAGGTATCATTTACTTTAGAAGAGTCTTTAGATTCCGGCAATTTTGCAATATATTCAGTAAAATAATCAACATTAATTGATTCGGCCTTGATTTTAATTTCGGGGTTTAAATTATAATTATCGTTCAACAGATTTATTATGTTATCCTGATTGATGGTTATACTGAAAGGCATGTTGTCAAATTTACCAGATGATACAATTGATACATTTTTGTCAAAGGTAATTTTTCCTGAAATATCGTTGATTCGATCAATTCCCATTAAATTTCCGATGCTAAAATCAGCGGAACCTTTAATGTTTTGATAAGTTAGCCTGAAATCATCATTGCTCGTATTAATTCTACCCAAGACCTTTATATTTCCCAACGAGTTTATTGCTCCAGAGATATTGGCAATATTAAACTTCGAGTTGTTGAGTTTGATTAAACCTTCTGCTAAAACTATAGGATTATTTATGCCTTTAACTCTAGCTGAAAAAATTGCACTCATCTCATTAAATTCGATATCTGCTTTGCTAATCGTTGAGTTATGAGACGAGAAGTTATCGAAAAGCTGTGTTTTGACAGAAAGATCATTTATTTTTACTTTGTGATTATTGAGGCTTAATATTCCTTTCGTTTTATGATTTATTGTAAGTTCATGGAGGATGCCAGTATTTATATTGTAATCAACAGATCCAGAAACATTTGATCGTCCTTCTACTCTAAAGTTATTGGTTTTAACGGGGAGCAATTCTATTAAATTATTGGTGGCAAAATTATTACTGGAGAATCTTAGCAAAATTTTGCCATTTTCGATATTATAACCCCCAGAGGCTAGTATCTTGATATTGTTACAATTTATTTCAAGACCATTAATATTACAGATATTATCCGTTTTGCTTATATACAAATCAATTTTAAAGGGATGTTCAAACTCAAACTCGCCTGCCTCAATTTTTTTATAACTACTTTTAATAGATGTAATCAATTTATTATTTTTAAAATCAATAGATATAAGAGATTTATCTATTGATAATTTCGTTGATAGTTTATTTTTAATATCATAAATATTTATATCATAGTTATTTAAACGAAACTTATTGATAGATATATTTTGGGGATTATTGGTATTGCGCTCCTGACACGAATACTCATTTATCAAAGAGTCCACTATTTTAGGATAATAATTTGCTGTTCCGGATTCTACAATACAGTTTCGTAAATTAAACTTACCTTGTATAAGATTTATAGAATTCACTGTTAAACTTAAAGATCGAGCGGAAAGGATGTTTGTTGATAATTCACTTTTAGGAAGATTAATCGATAAATTATCGAAAGTTAGAGCAACAAAAGGAAAGTGGCTAAAAAGATTGATATTGAAATCGGAATAGTTTATGTCTAGTTTAACGTCCTTTTCAACAATGGAAAGAAAATTTTCTGCTATTTTTTTTTGATTAAAGGCGATGTATATTCCCGTTGAAACAATTGTCACTATTAATAGAGCAATTATTAATGCAAGAAATTTCAGAAAATAGCGAATAAGTTTCATTTTTTTCACAAAAAGATTTAAATCGCAAACTTAACTATTACTATTCAAAACAAAAAGATGGAGGTAATAAATGAAAAGCTCTAAAATTTGTTAGTGTTTTTAATTGTAACTCATTAACTTTGATATTGGTCTTGATAAAATAATGATTTTATGATAAAAAATCGAAAGGTATTTCTTCTCATACTTTCTTTTATTTCGGTATTGGGAACTGTGCGATCTCAAAAAGTAGATTCATTACTTTTCCAGTTATATCAAGAGCCCAACGACAGCGCTAGAGTAGAAATCCTTTTCAAAATATCGAATTACTATGATCAAGTAGAGGGTAATTTTGTTTTGACCGAAAATTATTTGCTCGAAAGTAAAAAACTATGTGAGAGCATCAATAATCAATATTTAAAAACGCAAGTATATAATAAGTTGGGTATTTTTTATAGAAATCAATCAAAGTATAATGAAGCCCTACGATACCACAATGAAACTTATTCGTTAGCAAAGGAAGCTGGCAATTTAAAAATGCAGGTAACTTCTTTGAATAATCTTGGGGTTGTCTACAGACGAATAGACAATCATGCCTTTGCCACTGAGTACCACATAAAAGCACTTCAACTTGCCGAGCAAATTAAGGATAGTTTTAATGTTTCTGTTGCTTGCAATAGCTTGGGCAATATTTTTTCGTTAAACGGTAGGTACGATGAGGCTATCGACTATTTTACCAGAGCTCTTGGTATCTCCGAAAAAATGAACAATAGTCTTGGTCAGGCTATGAACAATAATAATATTGGAGAAGTATATGAGTTCAAGGGCAACTATGCAAAGGCAAGAGAGTTTTATCAAAAGTCATTGGATATAAATATTACGATAAACAACTTAAAGGGAATAGGAATTAGCTATAATGCACTGGGAAAGATTGATTTGTATACGGGTAATTATACCTCTGCTTATGAATACTTTTTAAAAGCATTAGATATCGACCTAAAAATAGGTGATAAGAAATTCATCGCCGATAGTTATGTGAACTTATCAAAAGTTTTATTGGCCATGAACCGTTTAGACGAGGCTCAAAAGAATATAAGTTTAAGCATATCCGTTGCAAAAGAAATAAAGAGTTTAACCCATCAGCAATGGTCCTATGAAGCCTATAGCAATTACTACAGTAAAAAAGGAAGATACGACTCTGCATTACATTACTATATTCTTGCATCTAATTTTAAGGATAGCGTTTTGAATGAAAAAAATACTCGACACATATCTACCATCCAAACAATTTATGAAACTGAGAAAAAGGAAAACGAAATTAAACTTTTAACCCAATCGCAAGAATTGAGGCAAAAAGAGTTAAAGCGACAAAATATTCTTAAAAATGGTTTGCTAATAGGATTGTTTTTTACAATTATTATAATCATATCGATATATCAAGCATTTATTACTAAGCGAAATAGCAATCGGTTATTGTCCAGACAAATCGAGGAAATAGAAAAACAAAATATTGTTCTGGAGGAGCAAAAACAAGAAATTCAGATTCAAAAGGAAGAGATTGAACATAATAAAGATTTTATAGAGCAAAAGAATAAAAACTTAGAGGAGGCCTATAAAATCATTGAAGGATATATCGAAAAAATTACCGATAGCATAAGGTATGCCGAACGAATTCAGGAATCAATTCAGCCAGGCTGTGATATTATCAAGGAAATTTTCAGCGATACTCTAATATACAATAAACCTAAAGATATTGTTAGTGGAGACTTCTACTGGATGGTCAATTCTGGAAAGAAGGTTTACATTGCACTTGCTGATTGTACCGGACATGGTGTTCCTGGCGCATTCATGAGTATCATTGGTATCGATTTGTTAAATCAAGCGGTGAATTTGCATCATTTTTACAAGCCCGATCAAATAGTATCCTTTTTAAATGAAGAACTAATGAAAAGGCTTCGAAAATCTGAAATGGAGCAAGTGCTTAAGGATAGCATGGACATTGCCGTTTGCATTTTTGATAGGGAAACATACAAACTTGATTATACAGGAGCCCTAATTCCTCTTTTCATCCAGTCCAATGGCGTTCTCAATGAAATTAAACCGGACTACATTACTCTTGGAACTTCCTTCGAAAAGGAAACCAAAGTGTTTACCATTAATTCCTTTAAATTAATAGCAGGTGATTGGATTTATCTTGCAACCGATGGGTACTTCGATCAACTTGGAGGGCCTCAAAATAAAAAGTTTATGCGAAGCAGATTCCGCGAAACTATTTCTCGGGTTAACCATCTTCCGGGTAATGAGCAACGCGAAATGATAGAAAAAGAATTTTTGCAGTGGATGGGAAAAAACGAGCAAATTGATGATGTCCTGGTTTGGGGGATAAAAATTAAATAAACTACAAAGTGAATAGAAAATTAATAGTATTTATTTCTTTTTTTATAATTCTCAATCATTCTTTTAGATCAGGTTTTGCTCAAGATGATTTGATTCGCGATAGTGCAATTATAAACAACATAAGAGCGAACAACATAAATGCTTTAAATAGTTATGTAGATCGATATGGCCCAGATTTTAGGTTCTTAGATGGAGAACAAACGATATTATCCTATGCAATAATCAAAAACAACGTTACCGTTGTTCTGTACATTCTAAATAAAGGAGCAGATATTAATTTAATCCATAGTAATACAAGCCCTTTAATGCTTTGTGCTATTCACGACAGATCCAACATCGCATCATCACTGATTAAATTTGGAGCGAAAGTCGATCTTTATAACAAGCACAGGAACACGGCTTTACTATATGCATCTAGGTATGGAAATATCAACACTGTAAAAGTTCTGACCCAGCAAAGAGCAAACCCCTTTTTTAAAAATTTTATAGGGTATAATAGTTTGGATTATGCACGGGAGAATCATAAGGATGATGTGGTGGAATACTTGAAAACATACATGGTGCGTTATGCCAAGGGGGCATTTCCATCAACCTACGATGGTCCACATGTAGATTGGATCGGACTAAAAAGATTAAAGGCCTATTATATAATTAATGACAGCACATCTGGAAAGATTTACAAGAAAAGTAAAATTTTTAGAATTAAAGATTCTCTTGTTATTACAGGCATATATCCATTGGATACTTTAGATCATATAATTTATAAGCCAGAAAATAAGCGTAATAACAACGATACATTTAACAATGTAGAAAAAATTTTTGCAATTGGTGATGTTCATGGATCCTATGATAGTTTATTAAAGGTGCTGATTAATAATGAAATTATTGATCATGATCAAAATTGGACTTTTGGAAATGGACACGTTGTTTTCATTGGAGATCTTTTTGATAGGGGTGATAAAGTAACCGAAGTACTATGGTTAGCATACAGGCTCTGGAACCAAGCACCAAAATATCACGGAAAAGTTCATTTACTTTTGGGTAACCATGAATTATTGATTCTGAATAAGGATTATCGGTATGTCAACGAAAAGTACACGTACTTGACCAGAGGAAAAAATATTGAATATGCCGATCTATTCTCTACAAATACACTATTGGGCGATTTTGTTCGAAGTTTTAGTGCTGCTATAAAAATTGATAATATATTATTTGTACATGCTGGTTTGACTTATTTTATTGTCAATAAATCTATTTCTATTACTGAATTAAACAGATCGGTTTATCAAATTTTGAATAGAAAAGATAATGATTTGATTTCAGAAAGAACCATTTCAATTTTTACAGATGCTTTTTCTGATAAAGGAATTTTTTGGTATAGAGGATATTTGGCAGAAAGCCCTATCGTGTCGAAGGCAAGCCAGGATGAGTTAAATAGTGTACTAAATTATTATGCAGTAAAGACAATGGTTGTGGGGCATACTGAAGTTAATAGGATAGATGCTCTTTATAATGGCGGCTTAATCCCGGTTAATGTTCCTTTTGACAGAGTCGGGATTCCTAAGCAGGCTCTTTTAATTGTAAATGGAAAATATTTTAGATGTAACTCTGATGGATCAAAAGAATTGATAATGTGAGGTTATTATACATTAACATGGTAATGTTTTGTTAATTCGAAGAATTATATTATTTATATTAACATACCTTTTTATCAGTGATTTAAAGGCACAAGAAAATTTTTTTGATTCTAATGAAATTGTTACAATTGATATAGTAACAGATCTTAGAGCCCTCTTTAGAGACATCAACCCCGAAACGGCTAAGTACCATCCTGGTTTTATTTCGTATATAGATAATAATGGTAACTCTATAACGATCAACGTAAAATTAAAAACTAGAGGAATATTTCGGCGAAGCCGGGAGAATTGTAATCTGCCCCCTTTAACTATTAAATTTAATGATGAAAGTCTTGATAGTTCTATTTTCATGAACCAAGATAAACTGAAATTGGTAAATGCATGTTACAGAAAACGAGACATCTATAAGCAATATGTTATAAAAGAGTATTTGGCCTATCGCATTTACAATGTTTTAACCGATTACAGTTTTAGGGTGAGAATGGTGAAGATAGTTTATGTTGATATTAATAATTCGATACATCCATTCGAATCCTTTGGCTTTCTTATTGAAGATATTAATACTCTGAATTCTAGAACTAACACGAAGCACTTAAAAACACTTGGAATTATTCAAGATGCAACTGATAGAAAAATGATAGACATTGCTACAGTTTATCAGTATTTAATTGGAAATACAGATTGGTCTGTACTTAAGCAACATAACATAAAATTGGTTGTTAATGATTCTTGTTTAATTCCGATTGCTATTCCTTATGATTTCGATTTTTGTGGATTTGTTAATCCTCCTTACACTAAACCGCCAGAAATTATTCCTATTAAACATGTAACAGACCGTTATTATAGGGGATTTTGCCGTACTAGAGAGGAATTAGCACCCACTTTTCAGTTTTTTATTGATAAGCAGACGGAAATTTATAGTTTAATAATTGATGATACTCTCTTAACACCACAAAACAGAAAGGCTGCTTTAAAATACATTGATGAGTTTTACAAAGTAATTAAAGATCATAAGTTAGTACAACGAGAGTTTATCGATAATTGTCGCTCTGAATAAATGGAAAAAGAATCATATAACGAAATGCTTAGATTTAAGTATAGTTTACTGCCTCCAATTTTTTTTCTTGTTCTGATTTGGGCAGTAAAGGTTGTGGAAATCTCTAACAATACCAGTTTTCATGAATTAGGCGTTTATCCCCGAAGGATAGAAGGATTATGGGGAGTTGTATTTGCTATATTTATTCATTCCGACTTTAATCACTTGTTGTCTAACTCAATATCTCTTGTAATTCTTTTTAGCGGGCTAATTTACTTTTACCGGGATCTTTCATATAAAGTAATTCTATTTATTTGGATAACGAGTGGCATCATGGTTTGGCTTGGTGCTCGCGAGAGTTATCATATTGGGGCTAGTGGTCTCATATACGGAATTGCTTCGTTCCTTTTTTTTAGCGGAATCATTCGCAAGGACGTTAGGCTAATGTCAATATCCATGCTAGTCGTTTTCTTGTATGGAGGATTAATATGGGGTGTTTTCCCAATTTTCCCTCGAATTTCTTGGGAATATCATCTTTTTGGAAGCATATGCGGATTAATCGCAGCCTATTTTTACAGAAAACAGGGTCCCGAAAAGAAAAAGTGGAGTTGGGAATATGAAGAAGAAGGCACTGATATAGAATCTCATGATGAATATTCCGAGGAACTGATGAATGAAAACTCACAAAAGTTTTGATAGCAATTTGAATTTTATAAATTTGCCCTCTTCAAAAGTTGAATTCAACCTAAAAATATAATACAATGGCAAAAATTAACGAGAATGAACTTTCCACCAACAACATTAACCTTGTTGGTCTAGGAACAGAAATTAATGGTGATGTCAATAGCAATGGCGATTTAAGAATTGATGGAACATTAATTGGAAATCTTACCGTTAAGGGAAAAGTTGTAGTAGGTGAAACTGGAAAAATTAAGGGCGAAATCTTCTGCAAGAATTCGGATATCTCCGGAATAATTGAAGGTAAGGTTACTGTTACTGAATTGCTTTCAATTAAATCGACTGCAAAAATTTCGGGAGATTTACATGTTGGCAAACTTGCCATTGAGCCAGGTTCAAAATTCACAGGTTATTGCGATATGGGAAGTTCTGAACAAACCGCTATTGTTGATTCTTCCTCTTCGCTCAAATAGATCAAATGAATAAGGTATTATGGCCAATACTCTTACGAACAATCACTTTTTTAGTGATTGTTCAATTGGCTATATTCATATCAACTTATCATTATAATTTAACATCGTTTAGTGTAATATTGCTAGTAGTTCCTTTTTTGCCAGCAACAATTAATTTTTTGTTTTTGTTAAAGTTAGCAGGATTATTTAAACATCAACAGAATGTGTTTTTCCGCAAATATTTATTGAATAGTGGATTAAAATTTTTGATAAATATAATTTTGTTTGTTGTTCTAATTTTCTTGTTTAGGAGCAATCCTTTACCGATTATTGTAGTATATTTACTAACTTACTTAGTTTTTTTTATACTCGAAATAATAGAGATTCAAGTTTTGAATCGAAAAATGAAATAACCAATGATGAGAAGAGGGATATTGGTTTTACTTTTTTTAGCACTTGTTGCTGGTGTTTGGGCTTCGAGTCCAAATGATATTTCTTCTGATATTGCTTCGGAAGAAAGCCCTACAAAACAATTTAATCCAACAGAGTTTATTTTTGAACACATAGGCGATTCCTACGAATGGCATATTCTAACTGTTAATCACCATCATATTAGCATACCTTTACCCATTATTTTGTACAGCAGCAATAGCGGGTTAAATATTTTCTTGTCGAATAAATTCCACAATCCGAATGGTGTTTATAAAGGATTCAAGATTGAGTCCGAGGGCAAATACAAAGGAAAAATTGTAGAGTTAGCAGAAAACGGTGTGATTAACGAATTAAACCCTTTGCCTCTAAACTTTTCTTTAACAAAGAATGTAGTTTCAATTATTTTTATCTGTACAATACTTTGCTTAGTTTTTGTATCCATCGCAAATAGATACAAGAAAACTCCAAATTCAGCACCCACAGGTATTCAGAACTTGTTTGAACCAATTATTCTTTTTGTAAGAGACGAAATAGCAAAACCATCGATTGGAGAGAAAAAATATTTGCGTTACATGCCGTTTCTCCTTACTGCTTTCTTTTTTATTTGGTTCACAAACATGTTGGGGTTGATTCCTATTTTTCCAGGAGGAGCAAATGTAACGGGAAACATTGCCGTAACCATGATACTGGCATTATTTACCTTTATCATTGTAAATACCAGCGCAAATAAGCATTACTGGCAAGAAATAGTTAATGCCCCTGGAGTTCCTTGGTTCTTAAAATTTCCTATTCCTATAATGCCCGTTGTTGAATTTACCGGACTTTTTACAAAGCCTATAGTGTTAATGATCCGATTGTTTGCCAATATTTTAGCGGGTCATATGGTGGGAATTGTGTTTGTAAGTCTAATATTTATATTCGGAGCAATAAAAATATGGCTTGGTTTTGTAGCCGCTCCTGTTTCTTTAGTTTTTTCAGTATTTATGCTATGTCTAGAACTTTTGGTTGCTTTAATTCAGGCGTACGTTTTTACGTTGCTTTCAGCAATATACATTGGCATGGCAACTTCAGAACATCATTAATTACTAAATTATAAAATTATGACAACATTATTATCAATTCTTCAATCTCCTGAAAGTGGAATGGCTATCGCAAAATTAGGTGCTGCAATAGGTGCAGGTATTGCTGCTTTAGCAGCAGGTATTGGAATTGGTCAAATAGGTGCCTCTGCTCTGAAATCTATTGCTCGTCAACCCGAGGCTGCTGGAGATATTCGGTCGAATATGATTGTTGCTGCCGCTCTTATTGAAGGGGTTGCCTTCTTCGCAATTATTATTTGTGCATTAGTTCTATTCCTATAAAAAAGAATAACTATGGGCTTGGTTACACCTGATTATGGGCTGCTTTTCTGGATGTTATTATTTTTCTCCATCGTACTTTTCATTTTAAAGAAATTTGCGTGGAAACCAATTCTTCAGGGATTGAAGAATAGAGAAGATAACATTGCAAAAGCACTAAGGCAAGCCGAAGAGGCCAAGTTGGAATTGGCCAAGGTTCATGAACAAAACCTAGAACTAGCAGAAAAAGCTCGGCTTGATAGGGAGAAGGATTTGCTTGAGGCCAAGGCTTTCAGGGCGAAGTTGATTGATGAGGCTAAAGAAGAGGCTCGTGCTGAAGCGCAAAAAATGATTGAGAAGGCACGAGAATTAATTAAGCAAGAAAAAGAGGCTGCAAAGAAGGAATTATACGTTACGGTAGCATCGCTCGCAATTGATCTTTCAGAGAAAATACTCCGTAAGCAATTCTCCGATAGAGAAACGCAAAAGGACTATGTTGATGAGTTGATCAAGGAGATGTCTAAAAATTAAATAGCCATTTTAAGTACTAATTTACCATGAATAGTGGAAAGGTTGCTATACGATACGCTAAGGGGTTGTTGAAATTTGGCAACGAAAAGGGAATTGCTAAACCGTTGTATTTAGATACTTTAAAGGTTATTAATACAGTTAGAGAATCACAATCATTGAATACTGTAATGGGGAATCCATCTATCGACCTAGATAGAAAGATTGATGTTCTCAATAAGGCATTTTCTTCAATTGAACCCCAACTTTTAGAGTATTTATCTATGATTGTTCGAAGAAGAAGAGTTGAGTATCTTTTAAACTCATTACTGCTTTTCCGCGATTTATACCGTAGAGAAAATAACATCCTTGAGGTTCAGATAGAGACTGCTACCAGTTTAAGTGATAAAGAACTCAAGGAAGTCGAAGACTTTATAAGACAAAAATACAGCAAAAGTATTGAGTTAACCATTGTTCATAAACCAGAACTTATTGCCGGTTATATCATAATTGTTGAAGGAAAAATTCTTGATTATAGTGTATCCGGTCAACTTGCTCAGTACAAAAAATCGCTTGGATTGTCTTTTTCAAATTAAAAGTAACTATTATGGCAGAAATAAAACCATCGGAGATTTCCGAACTGATTAAAAACGAGTTAGCCCACATTAACCAACAGGCCAAGTTCGAAGAGGTTGGTTTTGTACTTCAGGTTAGTGATGGAATTGCTCGTATTTATGGTTTGAATAATGTGAAATCGAATGAGTTGGTTGAATTTGATTCTGGTATCAAAGGAATTATTCTTAACCTCGAGGAGGATAACGTTGGTGCCGTTTTACTGGGTGATACCGAGAAAGTAAAAGAAGGCGACAGGGTTAGAAGTTTGGGAGAAATCGCTTCAATCAATGTGGGCGATGGACTCTTGGGAAGAGTTGTAAATACGCTAGGAGAACCGATTGATGGCAAGGGTCCAATTGAAGGAAAACTCTATAACTTATCGTTGGAGCGAAAAGCCCCTGGAGTAATATATCGCCAACCTGTTACCGAGCCGTTGCAAACCGGTATTAAGGCTATCGATTCAATGATTCCTATTGGACGCGGTCAGCGAGAACTTATTATTGGTGATAGACAAACAGGAAAGACTGCAATAGCAATTGATACTATAATAAATCAGCGTAATAATTTTCTGAAAGGAGATCCTGTTTATTGTATTTATGTTGCTATTGGGCAAAAAGGTTCCACTGTAGCAAGTATTGCCAAGACATTGGAGCAGCATGGTGCAATGGATTATACAACGATAGTTGTTTCTACAGCATCGGATCCAGCAGCAATGCAATTTTATGCACCTTTTGCCGGAGCAACAATTGGAGAATACTTTAGGGATACAGGACGACATGCCTTAGTTGTTTACGATGATCTTTCAAAACAGGCTGTATCGTATCGTGAAGTTTCTCTGCTACTCCGTAGACCACCCGGACGTGAAGCGTACCCTGGTGATGTATTCTATTTGCACTCAAGATTGTTGGAGCGAGCCGCTAAAGTTATTGCCTCCGATGAAATTGCTGCGAAAATGAACGATTTACCGATTGCACTGAAATCCATTGTAAAGGGAGGTGGTTCCTTAACAGCATTGCCTATTATTGAAACACAGGCAGGAGACGTTTCCGCATATATTCCAACAAATGTAATTTCTATTACAGATGGACAAATTTTCCTAGAGTCTAACTTGTTCAACAATGGTGTTAGACCTGCTATTAACGTGGGTATTTCTGTATCTAGGGTAGGTGGAAAAGCGCAAATTAAGTCGATGCGTAAAGTTGCGGGTACCCTAAAGTTAGATCAAGCCCAGTACAGAGAACTCGAAGCATTTGCGAAATTTGGTTCCGATCTCGATGCGGCAACACTTGCCGTTTTGGATAAAGGATCAAAAAATGTTGAGATTCTTAAGCAAGGACAGTATCAACCACTACCAGTTGAACAACAGGTTGCAATAATATTCTGTGGAACAAAAGGATTATTGAAAAATGTTTCCGTACGTAAAGTCAGAGACTTTGAAAAGGATTTCTTGCACAGATGCCAAATTAAGTTAAAAACTGAATTGGAAAAAATTGCAGCCGGGGAGTTCAACGATGATATAGCAGAAGCATTAACACTATTAGCAGAAGAGGTAGCAAAGAATTATAAGTAAAAATGGCCAATCTTAAGGAAATACGAACAAGGATTTCTTCTGTTTCTTCAACTAAGAAGATAACGAGTGCCATGAAAATGGTTTCTGCTGCTAAGTTTAAAAAAGCGCAGAACAATCTCATGAAATTTCGACCTTTTAATGAGAAAGTATTAATGCTGGTGAATAGTCTATCGTCAACTAAGGATTTAAACGGCATTAATTATCTATCTTGGCGTAAGGAAATTAAAAATGTAGCGATTCTTGTTGTAACATCAAATAATAGTATGTGTGGTGCTTTTAATGCTAATGTTATAAAGGCTGCAGTCCATACATATAATGCTATTAAGGAAGAAAATCCTAATGCTACTATTTCCTTTTACTGTTTAGGGAGAAAAGGGGAAGATGTACTTAAAAGAGGTAAGTATTCACTTAAATCAGTAGATCATGCATTTATAGATAAACCTAAAATTGACTCAACCAAAATCATTTTTGATGAAATTTTTGGTTTATTTAAATCTGGGGCGATAGATAGAGTTGAATTAGTGTACAATAGATTTAAGAATGCAGCCTCACAATTACAGATTACCGAAACACTTTTACCTATTATAAGCACCAAAAAAACAGATAAAAAGCAGGTTGAGAATAAACCTATTATTGAACCAAGTTCTGAGTACTTGTTAAGTCGACTTTTACCTTACTATTTGCTCAATAAACTTCATTCTGCAATACTAGAAAGTTCTGCTGCTGAACATGGTGCTAGGATGACTGCGATGCATCAGGCAACAGAAAATGCAACCACATTGCTAAACAACCTTGTTCTTGACTACAACAAGGCTCGGCAGGCAGCAATTACTAATGAAATTCTGGAAATCGTTTCTGGTGCCAATGCGCTTAAGGAATAAAATAAAAAAAGGCGGTTTTAACCGCCTTTTTCTTTAGAGTATTTATCATTTCGGAAGATAGCCTTTGGCTTTAACTGGTTTCTCAATCTCTGCAATGGCTTCCGAAACGTTTATGATATAATCTCCCATCTTTTCACAATCATTGAATAAATCGCTATAAATAACACCTGCTTGATATTTATATTTATTTGCTTCAACATTCTTAATATGATCTTCCTTCAGCAATTCTCTTAATTTATTAACTCTTTCTTCCGCGTCGTAGGCTGGCCCCATGTTGATATTCGGATTTTTTTGACCTTGCTCAAGGTTTTGAATCATAGTTAAAAGTGCTTCATCAAGCAGTTCAAACATCTTGTTCATGTTGTTTCTTATCTCTTGGCTGAACCAGATTTTCGAATCTCGTTTTCTTTTCATTGTTCGAGCCAAAGCGTAGTTGCTATCAGCAACCGATTCTATTTCACTAATAATTCGGAACATTGCTTGAAGTTTCTTGGAACTTTCATCTCCAAGTTCATAAGTAGAAACCTTGTTTAGATAGGTAGCAATTTCTACTTCAACCCTATCGCTGATTCCTTCATATTTTTCTATGCGTTCATATATAGAATCAAATTCCTTATCGTTGGTTTCATTGAAGAGTTGCTTTACAAAACCAAACATTTTTGAGGTTCTTTTGGCAAAAATTATTACTTCCTTGTGTGCTTGCACCAAAGATAGTTCAGCCGTTGAAAGCAATCCAATATTGATATGTACCAATCTGAACTCTTCCTCTTCTTCTTTTTTAGTTGGCACCATCCATGTAACTATTTTTACAATTAGTGGGATGAACCATATAAGTAACGTAGTATTTATAAAATTAAAACTTGTATGGAAAATACTTAACGCAACAGGAATGCTTGCCGGATTTTCAAACGGAGAACTTCCTGTATTGTGTACCATAATCTTGGCAATTAAATTAGTAAATGGATAAAACAGCAACAGCATCCATGTAACGCCAAGCATATTGAAAATAAAATGTGCTCTTGCTGCCCTTTTTGCCGATACATTTCCTATTAACGCAGCAATGTTTGCAGTTACCGTTGTTCCAATATTTTCACCAAGAACCATTGCCGCTCCCAGTTCGAATGAAATCCAACCCTGGTTACACATAACAAGCGTAAGAGCCATGGTTGCGCTGGAGGATTGTATTATTAGTGTTAGCAGCGTACCAATAAGCAAGAATAGCAATACCGATGGAAAACCCATACTGGCATATCTTGCCAAAAACTCAAACATTCCGGGATTCTGATCAATTCTCGGAACTGAATTTTTCAGATATTCTAGTCCTAAGAAAAGTAGAGAAAAACCAACAATAAACTCACCCCATGATTTTATTGATGATTTTTTAGAAAACATTAAAGGAAAGCCAATACCAATTAACGGGATAGCAATTAAAGCAATGCTAAAATTAAAACCGAGCAGCGATATTATCCACGCAGTAACGGTGGTTCCGATATTGGCTCCCATTATTACTCCAATTGATTGAACCAGCGAAAGAAGTCCTGCATTAACAAAACTTACCACCATAACGGTGGTTGCTGATGACGATTGGATAATTGTTGTTACCAACAACCCGACTGCAACTCCCATAAACTTGTTGGAGGTTATGGAGGCCAAGATGGATCGCATCTTGTCGCCTGCTACTTTTTGTAATGATTCGCTCATTAGTTTCATTCCGTACAGGAATAATCCTAACGATCCGATTAGATTTAAAAATTCGAGTAGGCCGTAATTCATACCAAAAAATTATCAAGTTTAATTTTGCAAATGTAAGTCTATGACTTAAAATAAAAAAAATCTTTTTAACATTTAGTCTATTATTATATTTTGCAGTCAACTTTTTATAAAGATTAAAATGATTTGTTTTTTGGTATAAACAAGAAGTACAAACTAATTGATATATAAAATATTATCTTTTTAATGCTTTATATCTTACATTGATAGGGAAATATATAATTGTGATTTTTTCAAATTAGGGCTATATTCGCTAGTTTTTAAATAAATGCTAAATCAGAGGTATGTTTCATAGAGTTGCTAAAATTATTTTGAGATTCAGGATACTACTGCTTACTGTAGTTTTTGGGTTTACTGCGTTTATGGCATGGGAGGCACAATTTGTAAAATTGTCCTATAAACCTGCACCATTGTTGCCAAAGACCGATAGTGCTTATATAATTAATGACCGAATAAGTAAACTCTTTGGCAAAGGTGAGAATACTATGGTTATTGGATTACAGGATTCTTGCTTTTTTACAAAGTCACATATTCAAAACTGGATAGACTTAGAAAAAAGACTTTTAAGGATAGATGGTGTTGAGCAAGTTTTTTCGGCTACCGATGCCGTAAATCTTGTTAAGAATACGACCATCAAGAAATTTGAATCCAAAAAAATCTTTGACATTGTAGATTCCGAGGAAAGCGTGGATAGTTCTTCTCGAATATTTAGTTCCCAAACAATATATAAAGGATTGCTTTATAACCCCGATACGCATGCATACCTTATGCTGCTCACCTTGAATCGTGAAAAGATTACCACTAAGGAACGAGTTCCCCTGATCGATTCAATATTAAATGAGTGTAAAATTTACGAGAAACAAACAGGTACTTCATTAAAGTACTCCGGATTACCTTATGTAAGGGTAAAGGTTGGCGAAATGATAAAGTTCGAGATGTTTCTTTTTGTTGCGCTGGCGGTTATTGTTACCTCGTTAATACTGTTGATTCTATTTCGATCTATTAAGATTGTTGTTATTTCGATGTTTGTGGTTGGAATATCTGTGATTTGGTCGTTAGGATCAATCACTTTGTTTGGATATGAGTTAACTCTACTAACTGGTGTGGTGCCTACGCTTTTGATAATCATTGGCGTTCCTAATTGTATATACCTGATTAATAAATTCCACCATGAGTATAATTATCATGGAAATAAAGCGAAGGCCTTATATCGAGTAATCATTAGGATTGGAAGCGCTACATTGCTTACAAATATTACTGCGGCGGCAGGTTTTGCCACGTTTATTATAACTAAAACACAGGTATTACAGGAGTTTGGTCTAATTGCCTCGGTTAATGTAGTGGGTATATTTTTGAATACGTTAATCATGGTTCCCATTATATTTAGTTTTTTGCCAAGTCCCAAGGAGCGCCATTTAAAGCATTTATCGAGCGCCGGTATTAAAATTGCCATTACAAGAATTGTTACAACAACCCTATATAAGCGGAAATTTATTTTTACTACGGCTATCTTGTTTGTTATTGTTGGTGCATTGGGTGTATCGTTAATTAGAGCGAAGGGATACATGGTTGATGATATTCCTAAAAACAATCCTGTTTACAAAGATTTAAAATTTTTTGAAAAGAATTTTGCTGGAGTTATGCCATTAGAAATTATTTACGATACAGGAAAACCCAATGGCTATATCAGCATGTCGACGTTTACAAAGATTAATGCTTTGCAGGATAGTCTAACGGTTTATGGAGAGTTATCTAAACCCCTTTCAATTGTTGAGTTTTCAAAATTTGCCCGTCAGGCCTACTTTAATGGTAACGAAAATCAGTATAAAATTCCTGGAGCATTCGAGAGGGCCTTTATTCTATCGTATATGCCTAAGAGTATAGGCGGTAGCGATATGTTTGCGCAGATGGTCGACTCTACTGGTCAATATGTACGAGTGATGTATAATGTTGCCGATGTGGGATCGGTTAAAATGAACGAACTTTTTAAAAATATTCAGGATCAAATAGACGAAACCTTTGGTGATCAGGCCTCACGAGTTGTTATTACAGGCTCAAGCGTAATTTCTACAAAAGGAATACAATACCTTATTGATGGTCTTTTTTCAAGTTTGGCATTTGCGGTTCTTTTTATATCGATCTCAATTTGGTGGTTATTCCGTAGGATGAAAATGGTTCTGTATGCAGTTTCTGTAAATCTCATTCCTCTTATTTTAACAGGAGCAGCAATGGGCTTTTTGGGAATTAACCTTAAGCCCAGTACCGTGATTGTTTTTAGTATTGCTTTTGGTATTGGGGTTGACAACTCTATTCAGTTTTTATCAAAATATAGGCAGGAGCAAAGACGAACCAACAACAACACAAAGGAATCGGTTGTTTATGCCATTCGGGAAACGGGAATTAGCTTAATATACACCTCTACAGTTCTATTTTTCGGTTTTGGAGTATTTGCCGCATCAGATTTTGGTGGAACACAGGCTTTAGGGATGCTTGTTGCTGTAACCCTTTTCTTTGCGGTACTATCCAATCTATTTATATTGCCTTCCGTGCTTTTAAAATTCGATAGAGAAGAACTTGAACCATCAGAGGAACCTGCCTTAGAATTATCTACTGGATTTGAAGAGGATGAAGAAATTGAAAAACAACACTGATATGTACACGTTCCATGAATTGAACGATCTTGTTGCAAGTACTTTTGTAAATTTAAAGTTCAGTAAAGAGCCAATAAGTCTTTATTCTCCAGTTGAATATATCTTGGGAATTGGCGGTAAACGCATTAGACCTATTCTGACACTTGCCGGGTGTAATGTTTTTTCTGATTCAATTGAAAAGGCTCAAAGTCCTTCTGTTGCGGTAGAAATATTCCACAATTTCACTCTTGTCCACGACGATATTATGGACAATGCCGATATTAGGCGAGGCCAGCCCACTATTCACAAAAGATGGGATAATAATAGTGCGATTCTTTCTGGCGATGCGATGACTATTTTGGCATACCAGTTTTTGACAAATGTCGATTATAAATACCTATCTCGAGTTTTGCATATTTTCAATTCTTTTGCTTTGGGCATTTGCGAAGGACAACAGTACGATATGGATTTTGAAAAGCGATCTGATGTTACTCGCAATGAATATCTCAAAATGATTGAGTTAAAAACAGCGGTACTCCTGAAGGGGGCATTACAAATTGGAGCAGTAATTGGCGATGCTAAAGATAGCGATATTGAAAGAATAGGAGAGTTTGGTAGATGCTTGGGAGTTGCATTCCAATTACAGGATGATCTTTTAGATACTTATGGAAATGTTGAAACTTTTGGTAAAAAGATAGGTGGAGATATTGTTGCAAACAAAAAAACGATCCTAACAATCGAAACAATGAACCTACTTAAATCATCAGATAAAGAAGAATTTATTAACCTGATGTCCGATTATAAATTGGAAAAAACAGCAAAAATTGACGCTGTGATTAAAATCTACGATCGGGTTAAGGTTAAGGAACTGGTAAACGTGTTGATAAAAAATTACTTTGACAGCGCAATGACCTCTCTTAATAGTATTAGCGTTTCATCTGAGCGAAAAGTTGTTTTATATGAAATTGCCGAAAAGCTTATGAATAGAAATAGTTAAGGTGTTATCTGTAAAAAGATTACTTGTAAATATTAATTGTTGATAAACTTTACTAATTTTATATAAAATATTATCTCTTTAAACCGAAAAAAGATCAGTTATGGAAACCAAACCTTTTAAGTACGTAATTCCATGGGATTTTACTCCAGTAGCAGAAAACGCATTGAAATATGCTGTTAAATTTTGTAGAGTAGGGGAAGTTTGCAGTTTGGTTGAGTTGGTGCATGTTGTTCAAACAGGCGGGTTGTTTACAAAGGGAAAAATTACAGAGGAAGAGGCTCGCGAGAAATTTAAGACCGATCAGCAACGAATAAAAGAGCAGTATAACATTGAGGTTAAAACAACCTTGTTGGAAGGAAATATTTTTGACTCTATAAGTGAATATGCTGGTGAGGTTCAGGCAAGTATGGTCATAATGGGGACTCATGGAATTAAAGGTGTTCAGAAATTAACGGGCAGTTGGGCTCTTAAAGTTATTGCTGGTTCTGAGGTTCCTTTTCTTGTGGTTCAGGACGAACCTTTACGTGAGAAAGTTTTTGAGCATATGGTCATGCCTATTGATTTCCGTGATGAGGAGAAAGAAAAAATCCAGTGGGCCATTCAGGTTGCATCAAGGTATAATACCAAAATTCATATAATTGTTCCTAATGCTTTCGATTCTGGCGTTCAGAAGAAGATTAACTTTAATCTTGCTTTTGCCAAAAAGCATATGGAAAATTACAATATCGATTCCGAAATTCACAATGCTGCCAAGGGAAAGAGTTTTCAGGAAGAAATAGTTAATCTAGCGGTTGATATTGAGGCCGATTTAATTTTGATTATGACCACGCCAAACCTTGATTTTACTGATTACGTTTTTGGCGCACAGGAGCAGTACATTATTGCGAATAACTCTAAAATTCCTGTGATGTGTGTAAATCCAGGAACAATTAACAGATAAGACACTTTTGTTCTATAAATTCTTAAGGAGAACCTTCTGAGCAAGAAGGTTCTCTGTGTTTTTATCGATATCCTCTGTCAATTCAACAATTGTAGGTGAGTTGATTTTATTTTCGAGACCGTACCGATAGGTTTTATCGTAATAGGCTAAAGAAATAGCAACAGCTTCGTCAAACTTTTTCTGGTTGATTAATTCGATGCATTGTTTGGCTTTATCCAAGCCAAGTCGTTTTGATATTCTATTGACGGATTGAATCAAGTCGTCAGGATTACAGTTCGTATAATCAACCACTAAACGTTTAACTCTAACCTCAAATGGAACTTCTATTGATATAACATTACTAGAACTCATTTGTTGATAAAACTGCTGTGGAACGAAAACGGTACCTATACTTTTGCTTTCATCTTCAACCCAGGTAGGTTTTTGTGGATCGAGTTTTAGTAATTCTTCAAAAAGCATATTCTCAAAAAATTCTGTCGAGGGTTGTTTTTGCTGTCCAATCCAGCCAAAAGCAGAACCTTTATGGTTGGCCAATCCTTCAAGATCAACCACCTGTTCTCCTTTTGATTTTAAGTGTTGTAGCAGTTCTGTTTTTCCGCTGCCTGTCATTCCACCAAGTACAATAAGGTTGAATGGCGATTCAAAGAATTCTTGCGCTTTTCGTCGGTACGATTTGTAGCCACCAACCAAAGCCTTGGCTTTAAAACCAGCAAGGTTAAAGAGCCATGTCATGCTTTTGCTTCGCATTCCCCCTCGCCAGCAGTACACAAGCACGTCTTTTTGCGATGTTATACCTTGGAGCGTGTTTACAAATGAGGATAATTTTGGACCAACAGCATCGAGACCTGCAATTACTGCGTTATAACGACTTTCGCGAACATACTTTGTACCAACCAATGCTCTTTCATCATCAGAGAACAATGGTATGTTTATGGCGCCGGGAATATGGGCTTTATCATATTCGGCCGGTGAACGTACATCAATTACAGGGCAATAGTGTCGTTTTTCCAAAAATTCTTCGATGCTGATTGTATCCCTCATAGTTTGCTAGTCCTCTAAAAATCCACCTAAAACAGAACGGCTTTCCTTGCCAGAATTTCTACCATAAGGAGAAAGCGCCTGAACGAGTTTACGAATTGGCATCGATTGTAGCCAAACGCGGCCAGTACCGCGTAATGTTGCCAAGAATAAACCTTCACCACCAAAAATCATACTTTTCAAACTGCCAGATGTTTCCACATCAAAATCAATAGATGGTTCAAACGCAACAATGCAGCCTGTATCTATTCTTAAGGTTTCGTTGTTTAAGTACCGTTCAATAACAGTACCGCCAGCATGGACAAAGGACAAACCATCACCCTCTAGTTTCTGTAGGATAAATCCTTCGCCACCAACTAAACCAGCACCAATTTTGCGGTTAAATTGCATCGATACCTTAGTACCCAATGCGGCGCAAAGGAATCCATCTTTCTGAACTATAAGCGTTCCACCAAGTTTACTTAAATCGATGGGTAAAACAGTTCCGGGGTAGGGTGCTGAAAATGAAACTTTTCGTTTCCCATAACCACGATTTGTAAAGTGGGTCATAAATATAGACTCCCCGGTAAGAGCTCTTGCTCCTGCCGATAGCAATTTTCCCAAGAATCCAGCATTAGGCTCAGAGCCATCGCCTAGTTTTGTTTCAAAAGCAATTCCATCCTCCATGTATACCATTGCACCAGCTTCGGCAATTACAGTCTCGGAAGGATCTAGTTCAACTTCTACAAGTTGAATGGATTCACCTATAATTTTGTAGTCAATTTCGTGTGATTTCATTTTTAAGATATTAGAAGTTAGACACAAAACATCTGATAAATATAAATTTAGTTACCTATACTTTTCGTTTTCATCCTCAAAAATGCTTAAGTAGTTTAAGTATCGCGAAGGACTAATATTTCCATTCTTTGCGGCCTCAATAACGGCACAGCCCGGTTCGTGGACGTGAGTGCAGTTATAGTACTTGCATGATGATGAAAGCTTAAAAATTTCGGGGAAGAAATGGTACAGTTCATCCTTCTCAATATCAATTAAACCAAAACCTTTAATGCCAGGTGTGTCAATTATATATCCACCAAAACTTAACTCAAACATTTCGCTGAAAGTTGTAGTATGCTTGCCCGTTAGGTGAGCTGATGAAATATCGTTGGTTCTAAGTTTCAGCATTGGCTCAACAATGTTTACAAGGGTTGATTTGCCTACGCCAGAGTTTCCGGAAATCAAACTGGTTTTATTCTGTATCAACTCCTTGAACGGGTTCATATTGTAGCCGGTTTGGGCAGATACCATAAGGCATCTGTATCCAATTGGCTCATAGATAGAGATGAATTGATTTAGTTTATCTATTCCGGCATCGTTTAACAGATCAACCTTGTTAAATACAAGAACTGCTGGAACAGAGTATGCTTCGGCTGTAACCAAGTAGCGGTCAATAAAACCTAGTTGCGTTTCGGGAAAGTCAATAGTAATAACCAAAACGGCTTGATCGAGGTTTGCTGCAATTATATGCGACTCGCGCGAAAGATTGGTTGATTTACGAATGATATAATTCCTGCGTTCGTTTACGGCAATTATTACCCCCGAATTTTGATCGTTTTGCTCCACCCGAACATAATCGCCCACGGTGATGGGATTTGTGGTTTTTACGCCCTTTAACCGAAGTTTTCCGCGTATGGTACAATCAAGAATATTGCCATTGGGAATTTTAACCCTGTAATGACTTCCTGTTGTTTTTAGTACTAATCCCGTTTCCATTTCAAAATTATCTATCTACAAAAATAAACTAATTGTGATTTCATCAATTAAGCGAACCATTAAAGTCTGCAAAAAAGCCCCAGTTTTAACTAGGGCTTTTGTCCAATAATCATCTATTTAAAGTGACTCTTGAATTGACTTGAATCCATTTCCCAGAATTTCATTGGCGTCAATAACCGTTATAAATGCATTTGGGTCGATGCTATGAATGAAATCTTTTAGCATATAAACTTCGCGGCGCGAAACGTTGGTAAAAATCATTTTTTTGTCATGTCCGCTGTACATTCCTTTTATATTGATCATTGTTCCGCCTCGTTCTAGATCGTGGATTATCTTATCTTTTACTTCATCATACTTATCGGTGATAATGAAGAGTGCCTTATCGTAGCTAATCCCTTGAATGGTCATATCGATAACTTTGCCCGAGATGTAAATGACAACCCAGGAGTATAATGGAATTTTCCAATCCTTAAATGCAACCACGGCAAGGAGAACAATTATTGAATCAACATAAATCATTAATTGGCCAAGGGGCAATCGGGTGTACTTTGCAATAATCATGGCAATAATATCGGAACCTCCACTGGTTGCCTTCGATCGGAATATCAGACCTAAACCAAACCCAATCAGAACGCCACCAAAAATTGATGAGAGAAGCATATCGTCAACCAGCGGTTCGTAGCCAAACATTATGTGCTGAAAATCGATAAAAGCCGACGATAGCACAAACCCAATAACGGTTTTAACTCCGAACTTAGGGCCTAAAATTTTAATACCGATTATTGTTAATGGAATATTTAGTATTAGCCCTATAGTACCGATAGGTAATCCTTCCGGTGCCCAGGCGAACATTCCTTTAGTTAGGTAATGCGTAATAATACCGATGCCATATACTCCACCAGGCGCTATTCTGTGAGGATCAACAAATAGCACAAATCCTGCCGCTAAAATAAATGCCCCAAGGGTAATAAGCGCATAGGCCTTAAACCATTCCTTGCTGAATAGTTTCTCCTTCGTAACGTATGTCATAGTGATTGATATTTATTTTGATGCAAAATTAGACAAATTATAGCATCTACTTAAATGATCTTAAACACAATTGCAGGGCAAGCATGGCTCTATTCAATCATCTTTCTGTAATTTCAATTGGTACAATAGTAAGTTTTTTTCTTCCAATTTGTGCGAAAATCTATTTCGCATTTTTTAATAAGCCTAATACTATGATAAATTTTGTGTTCTTAGTTGACCAAATAACTGTCTCCGAAAACAAGATCACGCCAGCAATATGTCCCTAGGAAAAATGTAACATCGAACTAAATATCCATTATCTTTATACCCAACAGATCAAATACGTTTTTATGGTTACTCAGCCCAACAATTTGCTGCATGGCAAAACCCTTGAAGTGGTAATTACCTATTTGGTTGATTATTATGGATGGGAAAAACTTTACGGTTTAATTCGAATTAACTGCTTTAGCAATAACCCGAGCGTAAAATCGAGCCTTACATTTTTGCGTAAAACCCCTTGGGCTCGAAAGAAGGTTGAAGATTTGTATGTTCAAACTGTAAGCCGAAATCAAAAGGAATAATTGAACTTTGTTTACTGGAGTTTAAACACATTTGCGGGACAGTTACCGCACGATTCTATTACATTATCCGAAATTTCTATAGGAACGGACACTTTTAGGGTTTGTTCTTTTGTATTGATAGATTCCTTTGTGTTTATTTTTCCATCGTTTGGTGATATAATCCAAAAGTTTTGTTCCACTGATAAACAATAACCGCAACCAATGCATCGGTTGCGGTGTACTGTTATAACCCTTGGTTTTCCGGTATAGTCCATCAACCAACGTGTTGATTTAACAGAGTATTGATTTTATTCAGAACAAACTCTGGTGTTATTCTATTCAAACAAGCATAATCTTTGCGGAAGCAGGGCTTGTTCCCATATACAGAACATGGCCGGCAGTTTAGGTCAATCTGCACGGCATTCTCAGGATTTTGTTTCCACCCGTAAAATCCAGCGTAGGGGTGAGTTGCTCCCCAAACACTAACTACAGGAGTATTCACCAGCGATGCAAAATGCATATTGGCCGAGTCCATGCAAACCAGTACATCTAGATTGGAAATTATTTGAAGTTCTTCTGAAATGCTATACTTGCGTGCTATGGAAATGGTGTTTGGGTATTTATTTGCCCAGTTCTCAAGCAATTTCTTTTCCTCACCACCGCCACCAATAAGGATTACCTTGTTTGTTTTGATAGATGATAATTTCTCTAGAACTTTCTCCATCAACTCCAATGGGTATATTTTGCCTTTGTGCTTGGCAAAAGGAGCAATGCCAATCCAATTGCCTTCCTTATATCCTAAATCAATAGATATTTCATTCGATAATCGAGCCTCTCGGAAAAAGTAATCAAAGCTATCGTCGATCCTTAGGTTTAGTTTGCGAAAAACATCGGCGTAGCGCTCAGATGTTGGTTTTAGTTCAACTAACTGTTTATTCTTTTCGCGGCAGAGATCCTGTTTTTCCTTGCGACCCTTATCAATTTTTACAACGCGAACTCCTTTGAGGCGAAATAACATTCTGACAAACTTACTGCGGATAACATCGTGTAAATCGGCCACAGCATCAAAACTATCAAGTCTTTTCAGATCGTTAAATAGCCGAATAAGCCCTCTTAATCCTTTATGCCTTTTTTTTGTGTCGGCCTCAAAGAATAGAATGCCGGGAATTTGATCCACAATATCGCGGGCAAAACCTTGTGATACCAATGTTACCTGAACATCTGGATAGTTTTGCGAGATGGACCAAAGAGATGGCACAGTCATAGCAACATCGCCAATTGCGCTTAGGCGAATTACCAGAAGTTTTTGAGGTATGCTATTTTTTGTTTTGCTGGGCATAGAGCACTGGGTTTAAAGCGGGATCGTTATACATCTTCATCTGCTTGTAAACCTTCATATACTTTTTACCTGATTCGATGTCGCTTAAAAGTTGATCGATAGCAGATGAAAGGTCTTTTTTCTGCTCAAGTAAAATGTTGAGTTTAGTCTTACACTTATCCAAATGATCTTTTGATACATCATTACGAATGACTTCCTGTTGCATGTGGTAAATCTTCAGCGCAAGAATTGAAAGTCGATCAACTGCCCAAGCAGGACTTTCGGTATTGATAGTAGCATTGGCCAATGGCTTTGCATCTTTGTGTTTTTCGAGGAAGTAACTATCAATCATCTCAACTAAATCGGTACGATCCTGATTCGATGAGTCAATTCTGCGTTTTAGTGCAAGTGCATCAACTGGGTTTATATTTGGATCGCGGATAATATCCTCCAAATGCCACTGAACAGCATCAATCCAGTTTTTGGTGAAAAGTGAAAACTCAATTGTTCCTTGGTTGTAAGGAATTGTTGGGGTAGCATCTACATTGTCCATTGTGTGGTAATGGGTTGTGCAATCCCAAAAAATCTTATTGCAAAGTTCGCTGAAAGTCATATCGTTTATGATTTTAGTTATGCAAATATATACTTTTTAGTTGATGGTTGATAGTTGATAGTTGTTCGAGAAGGTGTTTCGGGCAACAACTCTTTTCTAACTCCTTTACCTTCCTTCCTATTCTGTCTTAATTATCCTATAAAGTTTGTCAGATCGACGAACCTTTTCCTTAACAGGAATGGAACACTTAATTCCCTTAGGCGAGAACTCTGCTGGTTTTTCATTGACCTGAATTTCCCGTACGGTATCCTCAATAACTCCAGTTGTTGGGCCGAGGATTAGTATTTTATCGTTGAGGTAAAGTTCCGATGCTTCCACCAAGATCTCAGCAACGCCAAGGTTGGAGAAGTAGTTGGTAATTTTTCCAACATACTGCTTTTTTTCGGTTGCTTTACTTCCATAAACATTGCTCCACTCGCCTAGTTTTCTGCCTAGGTAGTAGCCATCCCAAAAACCACGGTTAAATACTGTTGAAAGACGTTCCATCCAACCATCAATTTTTTGTTGATTGTAGGTTCCATCGACAATTGAATTCACCGCCTCGTCGTAGCATTTTACAACTGTCTTAACATACTCGGCCGAACGGGCTCGTCCTTCAATTTTCAGAACACGAACTCCAGCACCAATGACTTTATCCAAAAAGTTGATTGTACACAAATCCTTGGGTGACATTACGTACTCATTGTCAATCTCAAGTTGAGCACCAGTTTCGTTGTCGGTGACGGTATACGAACGGCGACAAATTTGAATGCATGCACCCCTGTTTGCCGATGCGTTAGCCTCGTGAAGGCTTAGGTAGCATTTACCTGATATTGCCATACAAAGTGCACCGTGAGCAAACATCTCAATTTTTATTCGCTTACCCGATGGTCCCTTGATATTGCATTTGTCGATATTTTGGGAAATAACTTTAACCTGATCCATCGAAAGTTCGCGTGCAAGTACAACCACATCGGCCCACTGAGAATAGAATTGCAATGCCTGTGTGTTGCTTATATTTAGTTGGGTTGATAGGTGAACCTCTACACCCTTTTCACGAGCGTAAAGCATTGCCGCTTGGTCTGATGCTATAATTGCTGTAATGCCTGCCTTTGCAGCAGCATCAATAATGTTGTGCATTGGCTCTATGTCGTGGTCGTATAGTACAGTGTTAACCGTTAAGTAAGTTTTTACGTTGTGCTGCGAGCAAATATTTACGATCTCGACAAGGTCGTTGGCCGTAAAGTTAACGGTTGACTTTGCCCTCATATTGAGATGACCAACACCAAAATACACCGAATTTGCACCTCCCTGAATGGCAGCCATTAGCGACTCAAAGTTGCCAGCAGGCGCCATTACCTCAATCTCCGAACGATTAATCATTTCTTCCTGAAATTTTTTGATTCTGCAAAGATAGGTTGTTCAGGTGAATAAAAAAGGTGCTAGTTTTTCTAGCACCTTCTTTATTGTAGAAATTGTGTTATTATTTATAAAGTGACTTTGCCTTTTTTCCTGATTTATCATAAAATTTAATTTCACCGGTATAATTTGCTACAGCGGTATTTCCTTGTTCATCCTTGCAGTTTACAATTATGGTGTAGATGTTTTCTGGAGTTTTAGAAACTGAAAAAGATCCTTCGCTAAATGGGAAAAAATTGCCTCTATCATTTTCAATATTCCAATCAAGAATTACAGACCCCACAAAAAAATGAAATATTGATGTAGATGGGTCTTCAAAGGTATACTCACCAACAGGCAAATCGGTTTTAGAGGATGAGTGAACATTAAAAACCACGGCATTGTCAGTTCCTGTCATTTCTTCAAAATTAAGACCGGAAGAGGATAAAACAAAAACATGAGTGTAAACACCTGGAGTGAATTCTCCTTCATAAAGGCTAGCCACTTGGTTTAATTCATATTCAGTACCAAGGTAAGAGAAAGAATTTGGGGTTTGCTCAATGTCTTCTGCATACTGTAATGTTCCGGTGTAGTTACCGATAATTTTTTTACCGTTGGAATCCTTACATTCAAAATCGATGATGTACGAATTGTCGGTGTAATCTACTGTAATAGATCCGTTAACAATATCAATCTCAGTTCCCTCTCGTGTTGCCACATTGTAATCGATAAATACTCTGGCGCTATCGAATGAGAACGTTTCTTCTGTTTCATTAAAATTGTATTGACCACTGCTTATGGTTGTACTTGAGCTTGATAATATTTCAAAGTAAACGCATTCCCCTGTTCCTGTGCTCGATTCAAAATTAATTTCATGGGAAGCTAAGAAAAAATTCAGTTTGTATGCACCATTATCAGTTGTGTCTCCATGGTATACAACTAAGCCTTGGCTTAGAGGGTATTCAGTTCCAAGATAGGTGAATGCATTTTCAATTTTTTCAATTTCCTTGGTGTAGAATTGTAGTGCACCCGTGTATGATCCGGAAACCTTTTTGCCATTGGCATCCTGACAGTTAATTGTTACTGTGTAGGAACTGCCGTTATTGGATATGGTAACGGATCCGTTTGTTATACCAACGCATGTTCCTTCCTCTGTGGTCAAATTATAGTTAATAAATATTGCTGCGCTGTCAAATGTGAAGGTCTCGCCCGTTTCAGCCGGGAAATACTCTCCACTGGCTAATGCTGTATTTAGAGTTGAGAACATTTCGAAGAAGATGAAGTTTCCTGTTCCGGTTAATGAATCAAAATTCACGTTGGACGAAGCCAAGCATAGATCTAATTGAAATGGTCCGCTTTTCTTGTTTGATACATATTTTATTATTGCTCCCTTTGATAAAGAGTAACTTGAGCCATCGTAGTTAAACTCATTTGAATTGGTGTATTGTCCTCCATCATCCTCCGAACATCCCTGAAAAATTAACCCTAAAGTGAGTAAAATGAGGATTGCCTTAAATAGTTTCTCTTTCATAAATTGATTTTTATGTTTTTATCTAGTTTCTTTTTAAACGATAATTAGTTGCGTAAGTTCTAACCATAAATGTATAATTTATAGTATTATTTGAAAAACGATAGAAAATATTTTTTGACAAGTTACAAAAAAGCCTGATAATTTATTAGAGTAAAACCACAAACCACAAAATGAATAAAATCATTATCATTTAATTAGTTATTCTGCTTATTTTACAATGCCTAAACTTAAAACATAATGGAGCAAAATAACATTATTCAAACAATTACAATAAGAGTGACCACTGCTAATATAATTGCCTTTGCCTTGCTATTCCCAATAGCAATTATCTGTATTATCCCTTATGCTCTAATCTGGGGTGGACAATCACTTATTGATGGTTTTTCATTTCTACGCTCCCATCAAATATTTCTGCTATTAATTTTGATTGTGGGAATTGTTCTGCATGAAGGTCTACACGGATTAACTTGGGGACTATTTGCCAAATACCGTTTGAAATCCATTCAATATGGAATTAAGTGGGCTTATTTAACCCCTTATTGTCATTGCTGCGAACCGCTATTGCGAAATCACTATTTACTTGGTGGAATAATGCCGGGCTTGGTTCTGGGATTACTTCCAGTGATAGTTGCCCTAATATTTGGTATAGGTTGGTTGCTATTGCTAGGTATCTTTTTTATTGGTGCAGCCGGAGGCGATTTAATGGTTCTCTTCAAGTTGGTTAAGGTTGATAAAAAGTATTTAATACAGGATCATCCCAATGAGATTGGGTTTTTGGTTCTCCGAGATGAAAAAAGTTGATGGTTGATGGTTGTTCGTTGATAGTGAAGGAAAACATTACCTAAAGCCTAATGGTCATAAAGTCAAAATTCCAAACAATATGAGGTACCTAAATTTAACAATCGTTTTCCTAGTTTTTAGTTTAGTTAGCCATTCGCAAACCACTAAAAATTTCATCCAATGGGTAAACCCATTTATCGGAACTGAGCGTATGGGTCACACCTTTCCTGGGGCAACTGTTCCGTTTGGGGCTGTTCAGCTAAGTCCCGATACCGACACAATTCCCTATGCCAATAACGGTAAGTACAACCCCGATGCTTACAAGTATTGCGCAGGTTACCAGTACGTCGATAGCACAATTGTTGGTTTTAGCCATACCCATTTCAGCGGTACAGGTCATTCGGATTTAGGTGATATTCTAATAATGCCAACCTTGGGCGAGTTGCAGTTGAACCCCGGTACAGCATCAAATCCAAGTTCAGGATATCGATCCAAATTCTCCCATAAGCAGGAATTTGCTGAGCCAAACTACTATAGAGTGAACCTACTCGATCACAATATAAATGCTGAACTTACCACAACAGCAAGGGTCGGGGTTCATCAGTACACATTCCCAAAATCCGATTCAGCGCATATCATTCTCGATTTAATTCACGGAATTTACAACTACCCCGATAAGAATGTTTGGACATTTATCCGTGTTGAGAACGATACGTTGATCACTGGGTATCGCCAAACACACGGTTGGGCAAGAACCCGCACAGTTTACTTTGCCATTGCGTTTTCCAAACCTTTCAAAACTTACGGAATTGTAAATGGCGAAACTTTAGTTTACCGTGGATTCTGGAGAAAATTCAACCAAAATAGCAACTTTCCCGAGAATGCAGGCCGACAAATTCGTTGCCATTTCGATTTTGCTACCACAGAAGGAGAGAAGATTATGCTTAAGGTAGCCATATCGCCCGTTAGTACCAGTGGAGCTTTGGCCAATATGATTGCCGAAACACCACACAATAATTTCGATGCAATCAAGCTTCAAGGTCAGCAGCAGTGGAACAATGAACTTGGTAAAATTGACGTGGAGACACTTACTAACGACGATAAAATTAACTTTTACACATCGTTATATCACACCTATTTAGGGCCAACTATTTATATGGATACTGATAGAAAGTATCGTGGATTAGATCAGAATATTCACACGGCTTCCGATTTCGATAATTACACAACCTTCTCGCTTTGGGATACCTACCGCGCTTTGCATCCGCTATTCAACATTATTCAACCTAGCCGAAATGCTAGTATGATAAAATCGATGCTGGCGCATTACAGCCAAAGCGTTCACTCTATGCTGCCAATTTGGTCGCACTATGCCAATGAGAACTGGTGTATGATTGGCTACCATTCCGTTTCTGTGATTGCCGATGCCGCAATAAAGGGAAACGATAACTTCGATTTAAACTATGCGCTTGAGGCATCGGTTCGTAGTGCAAAGAATGGCTGGTACGATGGACTGGCCGATTATATGAATCTGGGTTATGTTCCCGAGGATAAATCGGGTAGTTCTGTTTCCAAAACACTGGAATATGCTTATGACGACTGGTGTATTGCGCAGTTAGCAAAAAAATTAAATAGAATGGATATTTACGATGAGTTCAGAAAGCGCTCATCGAATTACATAAATATTTTCGATAAGTCAATAGGGTTTACTCGTCCACGCCTTTCCGATGGAACCTTTAAGTCAGATTTCGATATGCTGAGCACTCACGGACAGGGTTTTATTGAGGGAAATTCTTGGAATTACAGTTTGTATGTTCCGCACAATCCTGAATCGTTGGTTGAACTGTATGGAGGTAAAAAGAAATTTGGAATTTATCTCGATTCCCTTTTTACAATGCACCTGCCCGACAAGTACTTTGAGGGCACCGAGGACATTACCCGCGATGGACTAATAGGTAATTATGTTCACGGCAATGAGCCATCGCATCATGTGGCTTATCTCTATAACTGGACAAATAAACCTTGGAAAACCCAGCAAACCGTTCGAATGATTTGCGAGATGATGTACAAACCCAAACCCGATGGACTTTGCGGTAACGACGATTGTGGTCAAATGAGTGCTTGGTATATATTCAGTTCATTGGGATTTTACCCTGTAGCACCTGCATCGGATTTTTACTCACTGGGTAGCCCTTTGGTAAAATCTGCTGTATTACATTTTGAAAATGGCAAAACATTGAAGATTATCGCCAAAAATCAATCACCCCAGAATGTTTACGTTAAAAAGGTTCTGCTCAATGGTAAACCAATTTTAAGCAATCAACTAAAGCATTCCGATTTAATGGAAGGCGGGGAGTTGGTTTTAGAGATGAGCCCAACACCTAAAAAATAGGCATAAAAAACCTCCAGAAAATCTGGAGGTTTTTTAATTATAGTTAAATCATTATTGTTTTATTACTCTCAAAACCGTTGTTCTATTGTTATTGGTTATTTTAATAATATAAATACCCGTTTTTAGATTGCTCGCATTTATTGGGTATGTTTTATCGGAAAATTCAGTTTGATAGACAACTTTTCCAATAATATCCATAACCATAACATTTGTCTTACCAGATTTATCAACTTCGATATTTATTGCGTCGGTAAACGGATTAGGATATAATCTAACACTTTCAGAAGTATTATCACTAATGCTTGATGCTGGGCTAACCGTATAACTCAAAATATCGCTGTAGGCCTGATAACCTTCCATATCATAGGCTTTAATTCTATAGTAAACCGTTGTTCCTGTAGTTTGAACGGGAATAGTTCCAGTGTAACTAGATGTTGAATTTGCCATTGTAACCTGATAATTCAGAGTATTATTAGCGTAACCCCATTGAATTAAAACGGTTCCCAATCTTCCTTCAGGATCACTAACCTGTGCCGAAATGCTAACGTTATCAGCAGATGTTGGATTTTCAGGATCGCGGCTTAAGTTGTCTATGACAGGATTTTGGTTTGTTGCTACTGTGAAAGATTGCGAATAGTAAGCAGTGTCCTCTGCATTATCAATTGCCGAAATCTTATAGTATAGAGTTTTTGCCTGTGCTTGCGAAGGAATTATGGCGGAGTATGTGCTATTGTCACCGTCCATCTCAACGGAGTTGTCATTTGCTTCAGGTGTTATGCCCCAGCTTAACAATGCTTTTTCAACGACTCCATCGTTATCCACGATATTTGCTGAAATTGTAATTGACTGACCCGTAACAGGATTTGTTGGATCCAGAATGACAGAACTAATAATTGGTAAATCGTTGTTTAGAGTTACAGAATAACTTAAAATATCGCTTTGGGTTTGACTGTTTTCCTGATCCTTTGCGATGATTCTGTAATAAACGGTTTGTCCTCCTGTTTGCGATGGTATTACCGCAGAGAAAGTAGATGAAGAATTAGTCATGATAAGCTCGTTGGTCAAACCGGTTGCTGTTAGTCCCCAGAATAATTTTACGTTATCTAATCTCCCCTCTGGATCAACTACCTGCGCTGAAACATTTACATTATCCGTAGATGTAGGACTTGCCGGATTGATTGTGATGTTCGAAATAGAAGGAGCCATATTTACCAAAATTGTGTAGTTCAGAACATCGCTTTGGCTTTGGTTGCTCTCCTGATCGCTAGCAATAATTCTGAAATATATGGTTTGACTGGCTGCCTGAGCGGGGATTGTAGCAGAAAATGTAGCAGAAACATTTGTCATGGAAAGTTCATTGGTCAATTCACTCTCGGTTAACCCCCAGTATAATTTTACGTTGCCTAAGCGATTTTCTGGATCTACAACTTCGGCGGTAATGGTTACGTTATCTGTAAATGCAGGTGTTTCAGGATTAATTGTGATATTTGAAATTGTTGGAATCCCGTTTGCTAGAACGGTGTAACTTAAAATATCGCTCTGACCTTGAGTTGCTTCCAGATCTGTTGCAACGATTTTGTAGTAAACAGTCTGGCTGGAGGCCTGTGCGGGAATTGTTGCTGAGTAGATTAACGCAGCGCTAGTCATAGTAATCTCATTGGTCAAATTGCCTTTGGTTAATCCCCATAATAGTTTTACATTAACCAGATGTCCTTCTGGATCTTCTATTTCTGCTGAAATTGTAACATTATCTGCAAAGGTCGGACTTGTTGGATTTATGTTGATGTTTGTGATTGCTGGGCTCTCGTTAGCCAGAACAGTATAGTTGAAAATACCGCTTTGATTTTGATTATTTTCCTGATCATTAGCAATAATTCTGTAGTAAACAATTTGATTGGCGGTCTGGGCAGGAATTGTTGCCGAGTATGTAGATGACACGCCCGTCATTGTAAGTTCGTTCGACAAGTTGTCATTTGTAAGTCCCCAGTAAAGTTTTACATTGTCCAATCTTCCCTCGGGATCAATAACTTGAGTTGAAATAACCACATTATCAATAAATCTTGGGGTTATTGGCTCAATACTAATATCAGAAATTGAGGGCAATTCGTTCACTCCAATGGTAATACTGCTGTTGTATTTTGCCGTATCATCAGAATTGTCTATAGCCTCAATTCTATAGTACAATGTTCCGGCAATACTTTGTGCAGAAATCGATGCAGAGTAATCGTTTCCATTTGCTGACATTTCGATATTGGAATCGCTGGCCTCAGCGGTTGTTCCCCAGTTTAATAGAACTTTTGTTACCGTTCCATCGGAATCAGTTATGTTAGCGGAAACGGAGATTGATAGACCAGTAACTGGATTGGTAGGATTAATTTCGATTGCTGAAATCACTGGAAGGATATTTCCGGTACTATTTTCTACATAATAACTAAGTATACTGCTCTGAGATTGATTGCCTTCCGTATCGCTTGCAATAATTCTATAGTAAATGGTTTGTTCCCCGGTTTGGACAGGAATAGTTGCGGTGTATGTTGATGAGGATGCGCTCATCGTTATTTGGTTACTTAGGCTTACATCCGATAATCCCCAGTAGAGAATGGCCGAACTCAAACTTCCTTCTGGATCAACAATATTTGCACTTATCATCACTTCGCTTGTTGAGGTCGGATTGGATGGATTTTGACCGATGTTGTTTATTGTTGGTAACTGATTCTCGGTAATTGTTAATGAATGATACGAGTACGAAATATCACCTGAATTATCGGTTGCAGATATTTTGAAATAAAGCGTACCAACCTGATTTTGAGCAGGAACTGTTGTGGAGTAAACATCTCCATTTGCTGTCATATTAGTAGAAAAATCGGTAGCCTCTTCTGTTGTTCCCCAGCCAAGAACGGCGTTCTCAACAGTTCCATCTGCATCAGTAATGGTTGCTGAAATGGCTATGGTTTGTCCTACTGCAGGGGACAATGGTGTTGAATTAAATGATGAAATATTGGGCAACTCATTTGGGATTGATTCGGGTTGTGTCCACTCTAAATCGTCTATGGCAATTCGGGCAGCGCCATTGCTGACCAATTTTATTACGAAATCGCCCGAAACGTTCACTGTAAATGTTGATGTTTCAACAGCAGTGGTAACGTTAGCCGTTCCAATGGAATTATTATTAATATAAAGGGTGATTATTCCACCGCTACCTGAAAATTTTTGTTGATGTTTAAACCTAATTTGAGTACATCCACCGGTTATGGTTTGAGATTGAACAGAGGGTAGCGTGCTTGTGATATCTTTAAAGCAAATCGCTCTGGTATTAATAGTTTGATCAGTTCTTGCTGATGTTGCGTTCCAATCTATTTTGTTATCTCCAGTCCAACTTATGCTTGAGTATGATGTTGCGCTCGCGGGCATATTCTCAAAAGTTTCAGTAGCCCAACTTCCTGTGCTTGCTGCGGTCACATTGATAGAGAAGGATTGATCAACAGAACTTGTACCATCTCCTGCTGTTAATACAACATTGCTTGTTCCGCTTGCCGTTGGTGTACCGGAAAGAGTTGCTATTCCGTTTCCTGTTGAGGTTAGCGTTAGCCAATCGGGTTTGGTTGTAGCATTAATTGTAAATGTCGACCCAGCGTTTCCTGTCACGAAAACATTATAGTTATACTCCGTTCTAACCAGTCCTGTTGTTACAGGTGTACTTGTGAATTGCAAAGGAACAATTGAAGAAGCAACAGTTATAGTAAAACTTTGATTTGCGCTAGATGTACCATCCGTAACATTGAGAACTACGCTATTTGCGCCAACATTTGCTTCGGCAGGTGTTCCTGAGAGAGTAGCCGTTCCATTTCCTGTTGATGTTAATGTTAACCAGCTTGGATTTGTTGGTGCTGTAATTGTAAAGGTTGCGCCGGAACTTCCCGTAACGGTGATATTGTAAGTATAAGCAGAGCCTGCCTGTGCCGTTGTGATAGCTGAACTTGTAAACGAAACGTTTACTGTACCATCTCCCCAAATTTGCTCTGCATACTCAGGGTGGTCGATAAATGGGTTACGATTATGCTGGTAGTTATTGTAAACAACATTGTTTCGATCTATTTCCTTTTGGCTTACAGGATCCAACTCATTCCATTCTAACAGCATGTTTTTTGCCCATTCTGAAAAAGCGGGGAATTGTGTTCCATCTAACATGTCTGAACTCCAATTCGCAACAATATCGTGATAACGAGTTACCATGTAAAAATATGAGCGAGCAAAGTCTCCTTTGAAACTATCGATAGGTTCAAAAACAGTTCCAGTATATCCAGAATACGAACAAGGCCCCAATTTGCTACCGTTTAGCGATGTCCATGTTGGGCTGGATACTTCTCCGAAAGGATAATTACTTCTCATCCCGTTTACTTTTCCATCGGTTGGGTATAGGTGGAATAAGTCGGTATACATTGGCGTAGCATCACTAAACCAACTTTTGGGGAATGAGTGCTCTCTATTATAGCAATCACCTTCGATGCTGTATGTTCCACATTGATCGGAACTGAAAGTAAACTCGTATGGGGTAGTTCCTCCAGGAATATCTGAGTACATATCCCAAACCTTCCCATTACTTTTTTTGTCGGTGTACTGAAATGCTGTCCATAGAGCGCTGTATGACAGCGATGTGTGCCCTTTAATTATATCATATAGCGCTGATTTTAGTTCATTGCCAGTTTTTCCATTGGCTGCATCATAGTAGCCATCAGGAGCCTGTGCAAACGAGAAAATAAAAGATGACAAAACAAAAAGTGTTACAAGAAAAAATTTCCTGCTCTTTAGTCGTCCCAAATTCTTTCCTATAAAATTCTCAAAATTTCTCATGTAATAAAATTTATATTTATAATATACTGTTAGTTACATATTACTATATCAACAGGCAAATCAAATTCTGCAACAGGAACGGAATCTACCAATTGAAATTCATAGCCAACACCTATTTTTAGAACTTTAGCAAGTTGGGTCATCAGCCTATCGTAAAATCCTTTTCCGCGCCCAAGCCTATTCCCTTTTTTATCGAAAGCAACTCCTGGAATAATTGCAAACTCAATCTCCGATGGATTGACTATTGGTCCAGTGGTTGGTTCCATAATTCCAAAACTGTTGCTTTGCGTCAACTTCTCTGTTCCAGTATAAAGTCTTAGTTCAAGATTATCACCCACAACAACAGGTAAAATCATTCTTTTTGTCTTGCTCCATTTCATTACAAATTCATGAGTTGTAATTTCGTCGGGCAACGACCAAAAAGCAAGAACGGTATTTGCAGCCTTAAACTCCTCCATGGTTTCAACTTCAGCAAAAACTATGTCGGACTTAGTTTTGGCTTCGTCTGTACTGACCAGTTTTTTCCTCTGTCGAATTAATTTTCTGAGTTGATTCTTAAAATCCGATATATTTTCCATATTGAGCACTCTTACGATTTTTAACAAACTAAAGTTCTACATTCTTAATTACACTTCCAGAATTTCCGTAGATATCATACGTCAGACTAAATTTGGCGTAAGGACTAAAGTTATTTCCCGTAAAGGCTTGTTGAAATTTTAGCCGGAATGGATACCTTGTCCTTAATAGATGAAAATCCATATTTAGTTCCAATCCAATAGATTGTAAATGATATGTTTGGGTTGTAATCTGATTGTATTTAAAGATAGGATATGAATTTTTTGCATAGTCGAAAAAGAAGTCAACCGAAAAGCGCTTAATGTAAGTTAGGGAGCCAACCGCCCAGTCGGGGTAGGCAAGGGGGAATAAGTAGTCTATCGTAAAGCCATATATTTTTTCTGACTGGTATAAAGAGTATCCTCTTGGTGGATCAACCTTATTAGAGTAGTAAAAATTTTTAAGGTTCTGAATTTGAGAGTATCCAGATACTTTAATGTGATTATTGGTTAAAAATCCTGGTAAATATAAAGTTGTATTATATGCCTGTAACGATCCAAGGTTATCTTTGTTGTAAGGAGCATTAATATACATTGCTGTCAATGAAACTCCATATTTTGGCAACAAATCTCTATGAGACAGCTTTCTGATGGTATAAAAGTATATTCCATTATTCATTTGGAACAATCCAGATCTGTACCGATTGATTGATTCCTCGAACATATAGTCATTTGTTCTTTCTATGCTATTAAATAATTGTAAATAAGAAATTAAACTATTATTACATAAAGTAAAAGGTAAGAAAGTGTATAGTTTAATTTTGTTTCGTTTTGATGTTGGAGTATAATAATTTTGACCAACACGGTATAGGTAGGAATAAGTGTCTAATAATTCGTAACCTAACGAAAACTTTGGCCATAGGCCATAATATCTAAGATTTGCCCTGAACAAGTGGGATTTCCCATACCCATAACCTAAAACCAAAACGGTACTTCCCGTTAGATTTTGCGATAGTACTGTTACTCCCGGATTCACTGTTGATTCTTCGCTAATAGAGTAAGGATTAAAGTATAGCGGAGCCCAGCTATGGAAATTTAGAAGAGAGCCAATCCCCCGATAGGGTTTAGACTTATAAGAGATATTTGGAATTTTAACGGTATCGATGTTTATATATGATTTATTGCTAGGATTTATAACCAATGGGTTTTGTTGTAAATTATTTTCTACAATTTCTTTAGTTAAATCAATAGAATCAATTTTGCTCAACTTGTAGCCATTGGTTGTGTAATTTGAAAATAGTAAAGAACCATCATTTTGCGGGTTCGCGTATTTTGAACCAAAACAGGAATTCGTTATTTGAAATAGTTTATCATTCTGTATATTATATAAGAATATTTCTTCTGTTTGATCTGTTGAATAGGAAAAAAATAGGCTGTCTCCATTTACGTCTATAGAGTTTATATCTTTAAATGTTGGACCATATACTCTATTTAAGGAACTGTCAGGGCTAATAGTATAGATTTCTTTACCATTGTTAGTTACGGTGGCAACAAACAATCTCCCTTTTTTTTCATCTATTGCCAATTCAAATGGTTCAGAACTATCTGGAAAATAGAAACTATAATTTAGTTTATCTAATCCATTGAGTGATAAAAATATGCAATTACCTGTTTCAGAGTATTCTATGCAATATATTTCGTTAGTAAGTGAATTGTACACAGGTGCGCCAAGCATCTTTTTTGCATTGTAAATACTTTTTTGCTTAGTAATAAAGTTAAGTTTTATGATTTGGCCATAATCTTTGTAATCCCAGAACAAATGAGGTTTATACTCCGACCAAATTATAAGACTGTCGTTCATGTAAGGTTTTCCAATTAGGATTCCTGGGTGAGTAATGATTGTTTCCTTTTGATTTTTTGTGTTGATTATTGTAAAGGACGGAATGTCTGTTAGTGTTGTTTTATATACAATAATTGTTGAGTCGTTTATTTGATGAGGGTATTGGTAGTTTGAGCATTCCTCCGAATCTTTCAAAATAATTTTTGATGTTGTAAGGCTTTGACTATTAAGATATGCAGTCCAAACACTATCCTTATAGCTAAACATTTCTTCTGTTAATTGCTTACGTGAAAGTTCTGTTTGGTTTTTTAGCCCAAAGTAAAATGGAAAAATTGTAAAAGGTTTTCGTGTTACATAATCAATCGTATTTGACCATATATTTGACCCATACTTCAGATTTCCATACGAGATGATTTGATAACCAAAACTATAATGATCTGGAATATAATCTTTATACGACCCCAGCAACCATTTATCGTAAGTAAAAGGTTTCGAATTCGATAAATAATGAGCTCTATAGTGTTGATAGAACTCGGCTGTTCTGCCTCTTCCCGTATTAGAGAATTTAGTTTCCGAGGCAACCGCATCTCCTTCTAAAAACCATAATGGGACAAAACCTGCGGCCAACCCTGTTGCCTGCTGTCCTAAAAAGTAAGAAAAAACTTTAACTGTGTGGTGGTTCAACGCATACATCTGCTTAACATGCCGCATTTCATGAATGGCAAGTTGGTAATTCCAGGGCTGCGCATACCCATCAAATGGTGGATGTGTAATAAGTTCCATTCTTCGTGGAGCCCAAGTAACAAAACCGTTGGCAAGGGAAGAGTGGTTATGAAGTACAATATCAATTTTTGATTTACTAATACCGTAGTCTGAACCGATAATTGAATCGGTTAAAAAAAGAACATTAAGGTACTTTGATGCTATATTTTCTGCGGTTGATGGATATATAAGTCTAATTTGACCATTGGAGATTTGTCTCCATTTAACAGAAAACGGCTCAACACCAGTTTCGTAGTATTGTGCGAATATTTTGTTAGTAACAAATATCAGAAGTGCTATGAATAGAATTCGTTTCAATTAGAAGTACTTTAAGTTATGGAATGTTAACCCGAAACTTTAACTCGATAGCCCCATTCTTTTAATAAATCAGCAACTTTATGTTTTATTTCGCCCTGAATGAGAATTTCTCCCTCTTTTACTGATCCACCTACGCCACATTTAGTTTTGATTTTTTTACACAGATCTTCCATTTCATTGGAATTTCCCATGAAATTTTTTATTAACGTGACCGATTTTCCCCCACGATGCTTTCTTTCGAATGTAACCAAAAGATTTTGCTGATTAGGAAGCAATTTTTTCTGAGGCTCATTTTCTGTGTTGGGGTTGAAATCTGGATTAGTAGAGTAAGCAAAATTTAATTTTTGCTTCCAGTCCTGCTCGTTTGTCATTTTATTGTCGTGTAAATTTGTTAGTGGGCTGCAAAGTTATCGTTACAAATTTCAAAATCAATTAGATTACAAAAATTCAAATTAAAATAATTTTACGATGCCATCATATTCTAGTTTCGAATTATAGAAGAGATATTCTACAGCTAAGCCTAATCGATACTTTCATTCTACAGTACTCAATAAATGGCCATCTATTTTCTAACCTCAATTGAGAATTATTCAAAATTTACAAATGCCATCCATTAGAATTTAACAAAGATTTATTGTTCGTCAACGCTATAATGTTTAAAATGTTCTACTTTTGCCTTTTGGCGTTTATTATAGAACTAATCAAAAAATCTTTTTCACTTTAAGTCCAATACAGATGACGACATTCAAGAAGATTAACAACATTACAGGATGGATTGTTTTTGCAATTTCAGCATTGGTCTATCTTTTAACAATTGAGCCCACAGCAAGTTTTTGGGATTGTGGCGAATTTATTGCTACGGCATTTAAGTTAGAGGTGGGACATCCTCCAGGAGCTCCCCTATTCTTGTTGATTGCAAAATTTTTCTCGCTTTTTGCAAGCAATCCTGTACATGTTGCAATGATGGTAAATGCAATGTCTGCCTTGTTAAGCGGGTTTACCATTCTATTTCTGTTTTGGACTATAACACATCTTTCCAGAAAGTTGATTTTAAAAGGCGAAGAAAATCCATCAATGGCTCAGTTGATTGCTATTATGGCGAGCGGAGCAGTTGGTGCTTTAGCCTATACCTTTTCCGACACATTCTGGTTCTCGGCCGTTGAGGGTGAGGTATATGCCATGTCATCGTTTTTTACTGCCATAGTTGTATGGGCAATTCTTAAGTGGGAGGATGTTGCCGATGAGCCCCACTCGAATCGCTGGCTAATATTTATAGCATACATGATGGGACTTTCAATCGGCGTACACTTGCTGAACCTATTAACCATCCCGGCAATTGCGTTTGTTTACTATTTCAAAAAGTACAAGACCACTCGAAATGGAATTCTGATGACTTTTCTGATTTCTTCAGTAATTCTCGTTTCAATTCTCTATATTATAATCCCTGGTCTTTTCAAGGTTGGTTCTCTTTTTGAGTTGATGTTTGTTAACGGTTTTGGTTTACCATATTTTAGTGGTTTTGTGTTTTATATTGTTGCACTTTTTGGTGCTTTGGGGTTTGGAATACTCTACACGCATAAAAAAAATCATGCAATCTTTAATACGGTGCTGCTTGGTGTTACTGTCATCCTTATTGGTTACTCTTCTTACACTATGATTTTAGTAAGGGCACAGGTAAATACTCCAATTAACGAAAATAACCCATCCCAAGTTTTTTCAATGATTAGTTACCTGAACCGTGAGCAGTATGGCGATCGACCTCTCTTTTATGGTCAGTATTATAATGCTCCAGTAACGGGATCAAAAGATTTAACCACTAGAATTCCCCAAAATGGAAAGTATGTAGAAACTTGGCTTAAAACTGAGTATGATTTTGACGATCGGTTTAAAACATTTTTCCCAAGAATGTATAGCCCTGCCGAGGATCATGTTGAGGAGTATAAGAAGTGGGGGATGATTGAGGGTAAGCCAGTAAGCGTAAGTGGTCGTAATGGCGAAAACGAAACCCGTTATGTTCCTACTTTCGGTGAAAATCTTCTTTACTTTTTCCGTTTCCAAATTGGGCACATGTACATCCGATACTTCATGTGGAATTTTGTTGGACGACAAGATGATGTTCAGAGCCAAGGTGGTATAGAAAACGGGAACTGGATTAGTGGCATAAAGCCCATCGATGCAATATTCCTTGGCAATCAGAATAGCCTTACTGATGATGCAAAAAATCATCCATCGCGGAATACATACTATTTCTTGCCATTAATTCTTGGTCTGATAGGAATATACTATCAACTCATTGTTAAGCGCGATAAACGAAACTTTTTCGTTGTTTTCATGCTTTTCATTCTTACCGGATTAGCAATTGTTATATACTTAAATCAGTACCCACTTCAACCTCGCGAACGGGACTATGCGTACGCTGGATCGTTCTATGCATTTACAATTTGGATTGGCTTGGGTGTTTTAGCCGTATACGAATGGTTTAAGAAAATTATGAGTGAAACAACTGCTGCTGGTTCTGCAGGAATCTTGTGCATGGTTGTTCCATTGATTTTGGCTTCAGAGAACTGGGACGATCATGATAGATCAGGTCGGTATACCGCACGCGATTTTGCCTATAATTATTTGAACTCTTGCGCCCCCAATGCAATTATTTTCACCAATGGCGATAACGATACATTCCCTCTTTGGTATGCTCAGGAGGTTGAGGGTATAAGAACTGATGTGCGAATCGTAAACCTAAGTTTGCTCGGAACCGATTGGTATATCGACCAGATGAAGGCTAAATGCTATGAATCTGCTCCGTTACCAATAACGATGAATCACAGTCAATATATACAAGGAACCCGTGATATCGTTTACATCTATAGTAGAATTAACGAGGCTGTTGAGTTAAAGAACTTAATGAATTTTGTTGCCAGTGATGATATCAATACTCGCTTGCAGATTCCCGGTGAAGCACCTGTTGATTACTTGCCAACAAACAAAATAAAGATAACGGTTGATAAGAGTAAAGCACTATCCTCCGGAACCGTTAAGGCAAAAGATGAATCGTTAATTGTACCAACCATGGAGTGGTCGGTTAAGGGCAGTTACTTGCAGAAGAGTGCAATGATGATTCTCGAAATTATTGCCAATAACAACTGGGATCGGCCAATCTATTTTGTTTCACCCTACGGTGATAGTGACGTTGGTTTGGTTGATTACCTACAGCACGATGGTTTTGCTTACCGATTGGTTCCTATAAAATCGCATGCTGACGATTTCCTTTCGGTAGGTAGAATTGATAGCGATATTCTTTACGATAAGTTAATGAATACGTTTAAGTGGGGCCGAATGAATCAACCTGATGTGTTTATTGATCATAATAATCAGCGAACCGCAATGGTTTTGAGACTTCGTAACACATTTAACAGGCTTGCCGAAATCTTAATTCAGGAAAACAAGAAAGATTCTGCAATAAAAGTACTCGACAAAGTCTGCGATTTAATGCCCCATGAGAAATATCCTTACGATTTCTTTATGATTGGTATTGCGGAAAGCTACTACAAGTTAAATGAAACCGACAAAGCCAATCAAATTGTGAAAAAGTACAGTTCAATTATGCTTCAAAAGATGAAGTATATAACCAGCCTAGGGCCTCGTTTCGAGGGTTACTTCGATTACGACTTTAGGGTTAATATTCAAACATTAAGCGAGTTGAGTAGTTTGGCTGGAACTTACGGTCAAACAGACCTGAAGACTAGTATCGATAATGGAATTAACTTATTCCTAGGAAAATACTCATCGCAAAAATAATTTTGAAAAATTATTGGACTATAATTCAAAATAGTGTTTATTTAGTGCGTTTTTTTGTAATAGTTCTTAACTTTGGATATACTGATAAATTTCTATTATGCCTGAGATATACGGAGAAGTAGTTCAGATTATTGGCCCGGTTGTTGACGTTGCTTTTAAAGAGGCTAATGTTAAACTTCCTGCCATTTATGATGCTCTAGAATTAACCCGCGAAGACGGTTCTAAGTTAATTCTCGAGTGTCAACAACATATTGGAGAGAGTACTGTTCGTGCAATTGCAATGGATTCAACCGATGGATTGTGCCGAGGAATGAAAGTTCATGCTACAGGAAAATCCATCACAATGCCTGTTGGCGATCAGATTAAAGGTCGCCTACTTAACGTAATTGGAGAACCTATCGATGGCCTTTCGTCATTGAATAGGCAGAGTAATTACCAAATCCACAATAAACCGCCGAAGTTTGATCAACTTAGTACTGAGAAAGAAGTTCTTTTTACTGGTATTAAGGTGATTGACCTGTTGGAACCCTACTCAAAGGGAGGAAAGATTGGTTTATTTGGTGGTGCTGGTGTTGGAAAAACGGTTATCATCATGGAACTTATCAATAACATAGCAAAGGGTTATAGCGGTATGTCTGTGTTTGCTGGTGTTGGTGAGCGTACCCGCGAGGGAAACGATTTGCTTCGCGAGATGATTGAGTCGGATGTAATACGTTATGGCGAAGAGTTTAAGCAGAGCATGCTAAAAGGAAGTTGGGATCTCGATAAAGTTGATAACAATGAAATGGGGAACTCTCAGGCCACATTGATTTTCGGTCAGATGAATGAACCACCCGGAGCACGTGCTTCAGTTGCATTATCAGGACTTACAGTCGCTGAGTCATTCCGCGATGGAGGAGAGGATGGACAGGGTCGTGATATTCTATTCTTTATTGATAATATTTTCCGTTTTACTCAGGCAGGATCTGAAGTTTCGGCATTGTTGGGTCGTATGCCTTCGGCTGTGGGTTATCAGCCAACACTGGCAACCGAAATGGGCTTGATGCAGGAACGTATTACATCAACAAAGAAGGGATCTATCACTTCGGTACAGGCAATCTATGTACCTGCCGATGACCTAACAGACCCGGCTCCAGCAACAACCTTTGCTCACTTGGATGCCACAACCGTTTTGGATAGAAAGATTTCAGAGTTAGGGATTTACCCTGCGGTTAGCCCTCTTGATTCAACATCACGTATTCTTACCCCTGATGTTGTTGGCGAGGAGCATTACAATACGGCGCAACGGGTTAAGAACTTGCTTCAACGCTATAAGGAGTTGCAGGACATTATTGCAATTCTTGGTATGGATGAACTTTCGGAGGACGACAAGTTGGTGGTTCATAGAGCAAGGCGCGTTCAGCGATTCCTATCTCAGCCATTCCACGTTGCCGAGGCCTTTACAGGTATCAAAGGTGTAATGGTAAACATCAAGGATACAATTAAGGGTTTCAACATGATTATGGATGGCGAGGTTGACAAATATCCCGAAGCCGCATTCAACCTTGTTGGAACTATTGAGGATGCCATTGAAAAAGGCGAACGTTTACTTGCCGAAGCAAAAAAATAGGTAAAATATGATCTGTGATCTAATATCACCGGAGGTTTCCTATCAAATTGAAGACGTATACTATGTTCAGGTTCCTGGAACAAAGGGATTGTTTGGTATTTTACATAAACATGCTCCCATTGTTTCATCGTTGGAATCTGGCATAGTAAGGGTCATCAGAAACGATAATGCTGAGTTACTTTTTAATATCCCTGCCGGAGGATTTGTTGAGATGAATGATAATGTAGTCACCATCATTGCAGAGGTTATTTCTCAAACGTACTAGTTTTGCAGATGAGAATTTTTATAAGGATTGTTACGTTGCTCTTTGTTCCATTTGGATTTTCTAATGGGGTTGCTCAGCAGACAATTACTTTCCCTTCAAAAGATGGATTGATCATTACTGCCGATTTATATTTAACCGATATTCATAAACCGTATATTTTACTATTGCATCAAGCAGGATATAGCCGTGGTGAATATAGAGAAATTGCACCACGACTAACCAAGCTTGGGTATAACTGTTTGGCTATCGATCAGCGATCGGGTTACGAGGTCAACTACATAAAAAATGAGACCGCTATACGAGCCAAGGAAAAAGGCTTGGCCTCTGAGTATTTAGATGCATTTCAGGATATTGAGGCTGCCCTTGATTATATTAAAACAAAAACCGATTTGCCCATCGTTATTTGGGGCAGTTCATATTCCGCATCGTTGGCACTCATTGTGGCTTCAAATAATTTACGAATAAAGGCTGCAATAGCTTTTTCTCCGGGTGAATACTTTGGAAAGGATGATTTTATAAAATCTCAGATTTCGAAAATATCAGTACCTGTATTGGTATTATCCTCCAAGGAAGAATGTGAAATGGTAAAAGAGGTTTGTCAAAATGTAAAACCATCTCTCAAAACATTTTATTGCCCTTCCGATGCAGGCAAACATGGCTCAAAAGCCTTATGGAAATCAAATCCATCTAGCAAGGATTATTGGATGACCATAACCATGTTCTTCAGCAAATTAAATTAATTGAACTACTCCAAATTTTTTTTGAAAGCCGGCGAGTTGTACGAAGGATTGAAGTTTGAGTTGAATACAACGTTGCCGATTTCGTAGTTTACATAGCCCTTAATGAACTGATTTGGTAGAGTATAAACCTTATCATCGTTTTCGTTGAAAACTGGAGGTAATTCGCTGAAAACATTTTCAATATATATATTGATTCCTTTTGATTTTATTTCATCGGAATATTGATTAAATAGGCCTTTTTCGATAGCAATTATCACAACATAGTTACCATAGTATTTATACATGTTGTGCTTGTACATTAAGTCAAGTTTGTCGTTTACCACCTGTTCGGCGGTGTTATAGAACGTTTCAGTATACCTGAATCCTTCCTGAATTATTTTGCGAGCGATTGTTTCCTCTTTAGTATAGTGCATAAAGATTAATCGGTTATCCTCCTCTTCAAAAATAAAATTCATTATATCGGGTTCAAACAGATTTGATGTTTTGACAGCCGTTTCGGCTTTAACAATGAATTCAATTTGTTTATCAACTAGATTTGTAAAATCAATATAGCCAGATGGATAATGCCTATTGATATAAAAGAGTAGAATTCCTGGGATTTGGTATTTTAGTATATTTCTCATTTTGTTAGAAGCACTGATTGTTGTAATGTCATTACTTATGCAATACTTCCATTCTTCTTCGCAGAGCCTATCCAAAAAAGTACAAATTAGCTCTGACGTAGGCTGTTTATGTTCAATTTCCGATATTTTTTCGAGAAAGAATAATTCAAAGACTCCTGGATACTCAACGAAATACTTTACAAAGGCCTTATTTATATCCTTAATCTTTTCGATTCCTCGAGGGGAATTACTCGTTTCTTTTGCAACAAATTCTTCGCATTCTTCCTGAAAATCCTTTATACATTCAAAAATTAGATCCTTTACGTCTTTAAAATAGTTGTATAGAGTCGCGTAAGAGTAACCAGCCTGATCGGCGATATTTCTAACGCTCATACTTTCCAACCCCTCTCCTTTAAGAATTTCCTTTGCGGCTTGGATAAAGTATCCTCTCATTCTTTTTTCTTGGATTATTTTATTTTTCATGAATGAGTTTGCTTTTTGAAAACCACCATTTCTAAAACAATGTTAATATAATTAACAGCGTTAATCAAGTTTTTGATAAAAAATTTATAACTATCTGTAATTTTTTTATTTAAGTAACAAAGTTATGTTTTTTTGGTTTATTTTTTCTTGGATTTATTTGATATTAAGGCAGTAGTACAGTAATGACCTTTTGCAAAGAAGAGTGCAATAATTTGAGTAAATTTGCAGTGATACAAAAATGTAAAATTGTGGTCAGTAGAGAAGGGAACTATACTTGGTATGCGGCATATACAAAACCTCGCAACGAGAAGAAGGTATATGTGCGTTTGTTGGAGAAGGGTATAGAAACATTTCTGCCACTTCAGAAAAAGTTGAAGCAGTGGAGCGATAGGAAAAAGATAGTGGAAGAGCCCTTATTCCGTTCCTATATTTTTGTTCGTATCGAGGTTAAAGATTATTACAATGTTCTTAACACCCCGGGAGTAGTACGATATGTTACATTTGGAGGGAAAGCGGCGCCAATTCCCGAACGCCAGATTGATCAGGTTAAGCAGTTACTGGTTCAAGACGTTGAGATAGAATTACTGGATGAGGCCATTGAACCAGGAACAAGTGTTGAGATAAAGTTCGGGAGTTTAAAGGGAATTATTGGAGAACTTGTTGAACATTTAGGAAAGAAAAAAGTAGTTGTAAAGATTGACCATGTAAGCCATTCCTTGTTGGTCACATTACCTAAAGAGTATGTAGTTCAAAAAATTGATTAGAAATTCATAAATAAGAAAACCTCCCTAAGGAGGTTTTCGCTTTTTTACTTGGAATAGATTTCTATTGATATGCCTCATTTTGATCGCTAGGAGTTATTAATTCATTGGCATCAATTTCTGCTTGCGGAATTGGCATGGTGAGAATTGGATTATCCCATTTTATTGAGGTTTCGGGGTACCCCCAGTGATACGAAGAACTTCTATCCACGTCAATTTTCATTCTTTTATTGTCGAGTACACCAAATCCTTCGCCGTATAGTTCTTTCTTTCTTTCAATGAATATTTCATTTATAAGATTGTTTCCCGTATTTGTTGAAAGATTTGCAGAAGGAATAGATCGTTTCTGAACAGTAAAAAGAGCATTTCTGGCGCCATTTTCATCGAAATGGGCTTTGGCCTCAGCTTCAATTAAGTACATTTCAGAAACACGCATTTTTATCATTCTCGCTACGCTTAGTTGGTCGTTTCTGTGTTGAAACTTGTAGGTGAAGAATGTTCCATCAGAACCAAAGAAACCAAGATCGTCTACAAAGAACATTTTTCTTGCATCGTCATCGGAAAACAGATTCACAAATTCTGGAGTATAGCGAATTGAACTGTAGCCGTAAATTACACCGTCATACCCAGGTCTGGAGAAATACCAAAATGATGGCTGGCTGGCATAACCACCGTTATCAGTTTCAGTATAGTCAAATCCGAATATTGTTTCTGCATTGTAATCGTAAAATCCATCAGTAATTAGACTTGGATTAAGGGTTTGATTTCTATGGCAGGCTAGGGCCCATGTTGCGGCATCATTCCATTGTTCCATTTGTAAATACAGCCGAGCTAATAACCCTTGTACTGCTCTTTTGGAAAATCTACCTTGCCTGTTGTTGTCTCTAATGATTTCAACGGCAGCTAAAAGATCCTTTTCTATTTGGTCGAAAACTTGTTCATTGGTAGCCCTTGGTAAATCAGCGCTTCCAACTGCAGTGTAGGGTTCTACTCGTAGAGGAACGCATTGAGCCTGCGGATTTGCTGAATAGGTTTCGGCCTGGAACATGTTAGATAGCAACATGTAGCAGTAGGCTCTAAGCGCTAAAGCTTCTCCTTTAAGATTGTTGAGTTTATCTATATCTCCCGATGCTTTATCGATACCAGCAACAATAACATTGGCATTGTCAATAACTCCGTAAGCTCGTTGCCAAATATAATTTGGGAAAACACTTGTGCTTTGCTCGTTAAACTGATAAGTAGTAACAAACCATGTGTAGTTATTTGCTTGGCATATAAGTGCATCACCTGAAGTAACTTCAACAATAGCAGGGATAAATAATCCATCGAATCGGTAGGATGCTAGGGTTCTATACGTTCCGTTAATTCCAATCTCAATAGTTACATCGTTGCTCGTAATTATTTTCTCTGATATTTGATTACTTGGTTCTTTATCTAAAAAGTCATCTTCACAAGCCATTAGTGATAGGCCTAAAAGAAGGGCTGAAATATATATTCTACTTTTCATCGTTTTTTATTGTTAAGTTTTACAAACTAATATTAAGACCTATGCTAAATACTCTTGGGTTAGGTGTTCTCATGAAATCTATCCCATTAAGATCCATTTCTGGATCCCAACTTTTAAGATTTTTGTCTTTAACCCAAGTAAATAGATTGTTTCCACTTACATATACTTTTGCTGAGTTAATACCGACTTTACGGATAAATTCTTCTGGAAGTGTATATGAAAGATTTAATGAACGCAGTTTAACATAAGTGGCGTCGTGAAGGAAGAGTGTTGATCGTGAGTACGACTTGTCGGAGCTGTTAATTGTAAATCGGGGTAATTTGGCGCTTGTATTTGTGGGTGTCCAGCAGTCAAGCATATCTGTTAACATCTGATATCCCTTTTTGCTACCATCGTTTAGCAATTCGGCCTCTACACCATCATAAATTTTTCCTCCCATGCTGTAATAGAAATCTATGCTGAGCTCGAAGTTCTTATATGTCATAGATGTTCCAACTGTTCCGAAAAGTTTTGGAGTTGAAACCCCTTGCTTAAATCTTACTGCCTGTGAGTAGTTTGATGTTGTAACTTTATTGCCATTGTTGTCGAGGGTGTACCACATGGGTTTACCTTCGGCACTAACACCCGCCCATTCTTCAAGGTAAAATTCGTATATGCTACCGCCTTCTTCCCAGATTTTGGTTCCTTCTATCTGTTTCCCCTGAGTTATTGAAATTAGTTCGTTTTTGTTCATCGATGCATTTGCGTTGATATTCCATTGGAAGTTTTTAGCGGCAAGAACTGTTGCGTTTACAAGAAACTCATGGCCGGAATTTTTCATATCGGCTAGGTTTGACATAATGCTTGGAAAACCAGTACTTAAGGGGAGCGGTTTTTCGTAAAGAAGATTATACGATAACCGGTTATAGTACTCGTATGCGATATTTATCCTGTTAAATAATCTTAGATCAAACCCGATGTTGAGGTTTCTATTTTCCTCCCAGTGTATACTTTTATTGGGGAGTTGGGAGTGAATAAATCCGGGTAAATCGTTATAGGGTTGAGAGGCATACAGTCCTAGATATGCGTAGTTATCGATATCATCATTTCCCGATGTTCCAAAGCTAGCCTTTAAGGTTAGGTTATTAAGGTTTTTTATTGATGACAAAAAGGCCTCGTCGCTAACTCGCCAAGATGCGCCAATCGCGTAAAATGTACCAAAGCGTTTTTCTGATCCAAATTTTGAGGATCCGTCACGTCTTATGCTTGTTTGTAGGTAGTAGCGATTTTTATAGTTATACATGATTTGCCCGAATGCGGATAGTTTTGACGATTCGGTATAGTAACTGCTTGCAGAGCTTGCCCTTGATGCGTTGTCGAGTTCTGGCAATGCTACATCTCCAAGATTCGGGTAGCCCGTTGCCTCGCTATGTGCATACTCAAATTTATCACTGTATGCTTCAAAGCCTAATAATCCAGAAAAATTATGTTCCCCAAGTTGTTTGTTATAGGTTAAGGTAGTTGATGAAACCCATCCGAGATCCGATTTAGCATACTTTCTTCCTCTTCCTGCAACAGGCTGTCCATCACCGTGATATGGGTTATAGTAAATAAATTCTCCCATATTTAAAAAATCAGCGTTAAAGGTAGATTTTAGTTTTAAATCTTTAAGCAGCGCAATTTCTCCCCAGAATGAAGATATAACTCGGTTTGTTGTAGTTTTGTAAATATCTAATTCATTTAAACCGAGTGGGTTAAAATCTAAACTAACTGGATTGTGCCAATTGTACGATTTTTTGCCGTTGGTAAGAATTGGCTTTCCGTTCGCATCAACTTCGTATATAGGAATAGCATTGCTAAACAGCATGGCCATGCGCATTGGCGATGCACCACCGGTAGCCCCTGGAGGTGTGTTTTGAGTAGTACGCGAAAGCGTATTCTCTGTTCCAATCGTTAAGTATCTGTTTATTTTGGATGATAGATTGAATTTTGCCGAATAGCGTTCAAAATCTTGCCCAACAGTTATGCCTTCAAAATCGGAGTATGCTCCAGATAAGTAGTAGGTAAGATTATCGGTTCCTCCTGATGCTTGTAGGGTATAGTCCTTTGTAATGGCAGTTCTGTAAACGGCATCTATCCAGTCTGTGTTAACAACTATTTTTGCCCCATTAACTGGATTTCCATTTGCATTGAGCGGTTGGCTTACATTGTATGGATTGTGGGTTAATGCTTGAATTGTAAGTTGATTTGCATTTTCTACAGCGTTATCTACATTATTGGGGTCGGATTCCAATTCATCTTGTAAGTATGTATTAAAGTAAAACCCGTATATTTGCTCAGAATTCATTAGTTTATACCTCATTTTAGGTAAACTAGAGACACCATACTTTGCGCTAAAACTAATATTAGATTTTCCTGCTTTACCCTTTTTGGTTGTTATAATAATAACGCCATTTGCTGCAGCCGATCCATAAAGCGATGCTGCTGAAGCATCTTTAAGCACTGTAATAGATTCAATGTCATTGGGATTAATTGAGGATAATACATCCGATGAAGTTCCAAACATCATTTCATCGGCAACATCGCTCATATTCCCCGTTTTAATTGGAATTCCATCTATAACATACAATGGAGAACTTGATGCCTTAAGTGATCCTGTACCTCGGATACGTACAGTTGATTGTGCGCCAGGTTGCCCCGATGACGTATTTATTTGAAGGCCTGGAGTGCTGCCCATTAGCGCTTGATTCACCGACAACGTGTTGATTTTCTCAATACTTTTGCTTTCTACTACCGATGCAGAACCGGTGTACGATGATTTTTTTACGGTTCCGTAGGCAACAACCATCACTTCATCTATTTCCTGTGTTGCAGGATCGAGAATAACATCAATGATTGCTCGTTTTTCAATGGAAACCTCTTGGTTTTTGTAACCAATGGAACTAAAAATCAAAGAGTTAGAATTTTGAGGAATACTAATGGAGTATTTGCCATCTACATCTGTAGCGGCTCCAATGGTTGTTCCTTTTACAATAACAGAGGCGCCAATTATTGGTTCCCCATTTTCGGAACTAGTTACTGTTCCTGTAATTTGTACATTTTGGCTAAGCAGAGGGTTAAGTCCGAGTAGCAGTAATGATACAAAAAATAAACATAATCGTCTCATAAATAAAAATTTAAGTGAAAGATTTAGGTTAAACATTAGTTCATTAATAATTGATTTCTAATCAAGTTTACTTTCCGGTATGTGCTTAAAGCTCTATCTGTTAATGAATAAATTTTTGTTGAGGCTTAGTGTATGTGGTACTCGTATTTGATTTCCAGCCCTTTCGATTTCAATTTGAGGCAGTATTTACCAGGGCGGATTTTTTTTCCGTTTAATGCAATAATTTCTTTTTCGAAACTGTAATTACCCCATTTTAATTGGGTCTTAGGGATATAGCCGACAATGCTATCTGAGTTAGGAAGAGTTAGCAGCCCAATTATTTTAGTATTTCTATTAACCGTTAGGTTGTATGAGGCCGATAGATCCGTTGCATTAGCCGTAAAGTTTTTTACTTCAAATTCAGGTTGGTTTTTGTTTGGGGCTCCTTCAACAGTTATAGAAAATGGTTTAACTATAGAATATTCTTTATTAACCTCAAAGGCTATTTCTCCTTGATATTGTCCAGGTTTAAGATTTCCTCTATTAATTTGAAGGCATAGTTTTGTAACCCCGCTGGAGTAAATGCTATCTTTTAGTAAATCAATTCTAAGGAGGGTATCGGGGATAAGATTATGGGTTTCTACCCTGTAGTTTAGTTTAGCGACCTTTTCTCCAGTATTGTTAAGCAGACAATTCAATGTGTTTATCGATGAACATTCATTTTTGAATTCAACTTCAAAATCACCTTCAACGTAAACGCTATCAATGCTGGGATTAGTGAAAAATTTTTCGGGAATGCTATGTATATAGCCTGATGTAGTACAAATAATTATATTTTTTCCACATTTAACTGGCGATGCAAATACATTTCCATTCGGGTTATACTTATTGATAAGAAGCCCTGTTTCTAGGTTTACGGAATAAACCGAGGCTTGTCCTTTTATATTAGAATAGGCGTCTCCTGTACCTACGATTATTGATTTGCCAACAACTAGCGGTTTGCAGAACATATTGAGGTCGGTTCCAAAATCCCAAAGAATTTCTCCGGTATCTATGTTTAATGCCGATAAGATATAGTTGTCGGAACCACCAATAATAATTTTGTTACCAGCAACAACTGGAATAAGAGGCCACCATGAGCCATTTTTATCGGTTCTACTCCAAGCAATACTTTTAGTGTTGAGGTTAAGTAGCGTAAAGGTTTCGTGCCTGTTGCTAAAAATAATTTTGTCGTTATAAATGAATGGCCCTCCTGTTATCATTCCATAAGTGGAATATGGTTTTTTGATATACGTTTTGTATTTCATCGTGTACTTGTTGGTTGCAAGGTTGTATTCGTACACAATCCCGTTGTTATCTCCGAAATAGAGATTTCCATTATGAAAAGTAAGGCTACTTCTGATAGGAGCGCCTTCCGGCGTTTTAATTTTTCGGACTACATTTCCGCTTGTGGTATCAACTGCATATATTTTGTTATCGTTGCCAGCAAAGTAAACACATCCGTTATGTTCTACAGGACTTGTATGAAAGTAATCCCACGGATCCAGCATATCCAATTGCTTACCTGTGGATCTTATCCTATATAATAGTTTTGCTGTTTCGGCATTGAAACAGAATAGGGATCCATTGGCTTCAATAAAAAGTTTATTGTTTAGAACTAGAGCTGATGAGCGTATTGAACCCTCAACGGTACTTGTTCGAATAATTTTTCCGGTTTCTGCATTAATCCAAAACAGTTTTCCACTTTCGGTTCCAGCAATAATTGTGTTTTTATGTATCAGAGGTGTTCCGAATATTGCACCTTCCAAGTTAATCGTCCATTTTTCAATATTGTCGTTTCCTCTAACAAGATTTAGAAAAGTTGTTGCTGTTAACACGATCAAAATAATTCTTTTCATGTTCATAAGATTTTGGTTGCTATGCCTTTAGTCTTTCAGAATTTTACAAATAAAATTATTGTGTTAGCTGATTTTGTTCTGCTGTATGAACCGGAGCTAAATTTTATTTTGCTCTACGTTCCGAAACGTGAACCGGAACGTTCTAAGAGTTGATTCTAAGAAAGTTGTGATTTACTCTAGGTTGTTTTTCTTTTTATGCGCATAGCAGAAGTAAGGGGAACATAATTTTGGTGTCGGATTGCTTTTGTTGTGAAGATCGGGTTCTGAATTTTGGTGTACGTGTATCCAAAAAAATTGAGAATACATAGAGGGTTTTTACACCCTCTAAATATCCTCTACCCTTTAATTAATTAACTCAAAATATCAACTTTGTTGTCTCCCTTTATCTTATAGAACTATGGGAATTCTTATTTTGAGTTTTATACTACAAATAAAAAGAACATTGTTCAATACAATGTTCTGAATCATGAGGCAGAGCTATATTTATAGTTTATATTGGTTATTTTTTAGAGGGAATGCTCTTTTTGAATCGTGCTTTGTACTCCGAGGGGTTTAACCCTGTATGCTTTTTAAACGAAGTGTTGAATGATGTTTTAGAATTGAACCCTGATTCATAAAGAATTTCAAGCACTGTCTTTTTGTTGTCATTTATTAATAGGTTGCAAGCATAATTTACTCGTAGTCCGTTAATGTAATCAAAGAAGGACTTGTTTTTATACTGATTAATGATCTGCGAAAGGTATCTACTAGGAACACCCGACATGTTAGATAGGTCTCCAAGCGTTAATTCAGGCTCTAAGTAGCATTTTTTTTCATCGATAAGAACATCGATTTTTTTAAGAAATTCCTGTGCCATATTTTCGGTTAGACTCGACCCTTTATAGCGTTCCTCTTTGGGAATTTCATGCACCAGCACAGGATTCTCAATGGCATTCAAGAATAGAACATTAAAAAAGATTAGAAATGGAAAGAATTCAATTACATTTTTTACTACAAGAGAAGAACTCTGTATAACATCCAAAAGATTTAAGATTAAAGGTAAAAAACATGAAATTATATAGCCAATGAGAGCTATAGCAACCCAGTTTCGTATTTTGGATTCATCGTTGGAGAAATTCTCCTTTACTTTCCGGTGGTAACGAACTAAAATAATAATGCCAACGATGTTATAGACGATTACCTGAGTTTGGAAGACTATATTACCTAATGGTGTTTTTGGTAGTTTATATATAATTCTGGCTATTGTGTATAAAAAAAGAAGGAGGAATGGAATTGCATGGAGGAATGTGTAGATGTCTGTTTTGTTCTTTTTCTTTGTTAAAGCTTCGGCATAAAGGAATAAACTTGGTGCCCACAGCAAGGTAAATACATTTAAAAGTATCGATAAGGATGGGCTTAATTGGTGCTTGTGAAGTATCCAGGATATAATGCCAAGCATTTGAGTTAGAAAAACTAATGCAAGGATTTTATTATGGTAAGGCTTGAATGATTTGAAGAATATGAATAGTATGAAAAAAATCAGTTCAAATACTATAGTAAAAGTTATAATATCGGCAAAGTCAAAAATCACAATCAAAAATTTTTATCAAAAATAGCATAAATCCTAATAGAATGTGATATTTATACTTTTGCTCCGATTAAAACGATCTGTTTAAAATATTGATTTGCAAAGCAATTATAATTTTTATGTTATCAAACAGCATTCGTTACAGTTACATTTTTCAAGAGAAATAAAGAATAGTTAGACATATTAGTAATTCACCCAGAGCACGGAGTTTCCATTTCCATACTCATTTTGTTCCCATAGACTATTGTCGGGATCAATCATCCATTCCCCATCAACAATCAGTTTGTATGTATATTTCCCAGGCTTAAGGTAAATAGGAAGAATCCATCCCTCCTTAGTTTTTATCATTCTATACCCATCGTGGCTCCAGCCATTAAAACTGCCGCTAACGATAACCGATTGGGCCTGATTATACCTATTAACTTTAAATGTATAATTAGGATTGATTGATAAAATTGAGTTTGTAAGATCCCCCGAACCAATTGTTACTTCGTTATTTGGGTCCGTAATCCATTTGCCATCAACTATATATTTATACTCGTAGTTCCCGTTTCCGAGGTTATAGGGTAATATCCATCCATCGGTTGCTTTTTGCATCAAAAGTTCTCCACCATTCCATCCATTAAAAGTTCCCGCAACATAAACCTTACTTGCATTAGGATACCCTTTTAGTTTAAAAGTGTATTCACTTCCAATTCCTATAAACGAATTTACATTACCCCTTCCATCAGGTCTGCTTATTTTATTGTCGGGGTCTAAAATCCAATTGTTATCAACAATAAATTTGTAGGTATGAGAACCCTCCCTAAGAAACATGGGGAGTTCCCATCCTGTTGAGGTTTTAACCATTGCAAGTTCCTTTGGATTCCAATTGTTAAAACTACCTGCCAAAAATACTTTCTTTGCATTAGCGTAAGAGTTTAATGTAAACTTATAGTTGTAGCAGAATACCACAGAGTTGTAACTACCATGCTCATTTCTTTCCGTTAATTCGTTATTTGTGTCGTGAGTCCAACGACCATCAATTATATATTTATAGAGATGTTTCCCTGGTTGAAGTTTAAGATTTATCACCCATCCTGTTTCGATTTTTTGCATTGGGGTTTTCATTGTGCTCCAACCATTGAATGTCCCTGAAATATATACCTTTTGAGCATCAATATTGTTCGGTAGAAAAAATTGTGCAATACCGTTTCGGTACTGAAAACAATTGGATGATTTAAATTTGTTAACACCATAATTTGCCGATACAGCATCGGCATTTTCTGTCGTTTTATTTATATTACTTAATGTTAGCATCAGGTAATCGATGCTTTTTTGAATGGTGGTTTCCTGGTTGAGTGCTTTTGAAAATTCAATGATGGATGGTGATGTTTTTTTCGATTTCCAGACAATGCCATCAACACTAAATTCTGCAATTCCTTTAACCGCGTTTTGGAGGACTATGCTATCAATATCGAAAAGTTCTACAAATTCCTTTTTCTGCGTATTGGTCCAACTCGTGTTATACGTAAACACTAATCGTTCATTCGCAATGCTGCATGCGTTCTTAGGTGTTACCTGACCCCAGGAAATTACCGTGATAAGCATTAGCAATACAGTCGTTTTTGCTCTATTTATCATATCTCTTTGGTATTGGTGAAACAAATACCCATCTGCTTTTTTCGAATATTAATGCTAAAAACGCCTTTCTTTAAAAAGTCGAAACCAACAATTCCTCCGAACTGTGTGTTATAAACAGTTTCTAGCGATGAAAGGTTAGTTAGTATGGTTTCCATGCCGGAATAATCTTTGTCTGCAAATCTAAATTCGTTCATAACTCCGAAAAGCACTTCTTTTTTAGTTGATCCAGAACCCATCAATTTTGTTCTTCGTGTGATTGAGACTGTGCTCAGAATTTCTTTGGATAAGCTGCTGCTAATGGAACTGATCTCTGCACCCGTATCCAGGCAGAACTTTACCTTTTTTTTGGCCATTAGCCCAGTAAAGAAAACAATGCTGTTCGATTCTGAAATTGGCTCAACCTTCTGAGGTGTAAATAGTTTTCCATCGTTCAGCAGTCTGTTTCCTTTTTTGTCAACTTTTATAAGTGTGAGTTGATTTTGGTTAACATCAATCACAACTTCATAGTCACGAAGGTATCTAAAGCCAAATAGGCCAAGTATTTTAATCCCTTTGCTGTTTTCTATATGTCCTAGTTCAATCAAGTCCGCCCGAATCCCTTTAAATGATAGATCTCCAATATCAATACAGTCCACGGTTATATTCTGTACCGATCCAACAGAGCCGTTAACACCTTGTGAGGAATGGCTCTCATTTTTTACATAATCGCGGAAATAGGTTGAGTTCAGAACTATACCCTCTGCTCCTGTATCAAAAACTAAATTTCCAATTTGATCATCTATTCTTGCTTCTATAAGAAGTAGTTTCCCTGCTCTAATTAATGGAATATTTACTATGAGATTTTCTCCCGATTTATTGACAATATTTTTTTTGCTCTTAAAACTAATCCCTTGCGGTATCGAAATACTGATAAGCAAGTTAAGTATCAGTATGTAGATATATGAGAGCAAGGAATTCATTCCGGTTTGATTTTTGATAAAGATAGCTAAATTGCAAAAGTTTAAATTCTCCAAATATTCAAAATAACCTTTTTTCAAACAGTATGAAATCAATTCGGTTCTTAATATCTCTTGCAATTCTTCCATTCCTAGCGGGATGTTCCTCGTTTTTTACCTTAATTAGGTATAGTCCTTCAACAAAAATTGTTGGTTCGGAGTATACCGATGATTTTAATACTAGGTATCAATTTTTTTATTCCGATACTTTGGGCAATGACTATTTGCGAAACTTGCGTAAAACCTATAGGTTAGATTCATTAACGGCAAATGTCAGTGATCAATTCGAAAAGGTTAAAATAATTTTGGACTGGACAAATAAACAGTGGAAGCATAGCGGGAGCAATCAGCCAGCAAAATCCGATGCAATATCGATTCTAGAGGAAGCAAAAACCGGAAAAAGTTTTCGATGCGTTGAGTATGGAATAGTCTGTTCTGCTGCGCTTAATAGTATTGGAATACCTGCCAGAGTACTGGCTTTAAAAACTCGGGATGTAGAAAAAATTAAGTACGGAGCAGGACATGTTGCTGCTGAGGTATACCTTTTCGATTACCAAAAATGGGTTTTTATCGACGGTCAGTTTAATGCTATTCCAATGCTTAATAATATTCCTTTGAATGCCATTGAGTTCAAAAAAGCATTTATGGAAAAATGTAACGATCTACAAATTGTTAGTTTAGCCGGCGTTGCAACCGATGAGCAAAAGGAATGCTACTTAAAGTTTGTAATAAAGTATATTTTCTACCTTGACATCATGTTCGACCAACGAGTTGCGAATGATATTAAACGAGAGAATATAGATGGAAAATCTAAATTGATGTTGGTTCCTGCAAATACCAAAAAGCCTACAGTATTTCAGAAGAAATACCCAATTAACTATTGCGAATACACTTCATCGTTAGCCGATTTCTACCGCGAGCCAAACTAAAAAACAATAGAACTTTTATTATCTACTCACTTTATCTCTTTTAGGTATCCCTGTGGATTAACAGGTATTCCCGAAACTCTTACTTCATAGTGTAGGTGAGGGCCAGAGCTGCGCCCAGTACTTCCTGTATAACCAATCAAGTCTCCTTTTTTAATTTGTTGCCCTTTGGCTGTTGTAATTTTTTCGAGATGGGCGTATAATGACGATGTCCCATCTTTATGTTCAACAATGATATAATTACCAAAGCTCCTATTATACTCGGCAAGGATTACTTTTCCGTTTGCCGATGCGTAAACGTCTGCGCTTCTGCCAGACCCAAAGTCAACACCATTGTGCTTTATTGGTCGATGTAATGTTGGATGCATTCTTACTCCAAACGGCGATGTTATCTTGGATTTCGCTTTTGGGACAGGCGTAAGAATTGGTATTGTATTTCCGTCTGTTGGAAGTGGGGTAAATGTTGTTTCGGTTTTTATCTCCTCGTTTGCGACCACTGGTTTATTTTTAGCCTCATTTTGGTTGTTCTGCTGCACTATTTTTTCATCATCTTTAGAGATTATTGTTTGTTGCTGCGGGGTTTCAACAACTTCAACTTTTTCCTCATTGGCCGGCGTTATAACTACTTGTTCGGTAACTTTAATTGGTTTGCCAAGCGCGGTGCTTACATTCTTTTCGAACGAGATGATATCATCAACGGCATTGGCTTTGGCTGTATCCTTTTTTTCGACATAGTATTTTTTTAAGCCCATCATGCTATTGTAGTAATCTTGATACTCTTCCTGCATTTTTTTCAGTTCTTCCTCGCGCTGCTTTTTGAATTTCTGAAAATCAAACTCCCGATCTTGCTTGTATTTTTCAAAATCTTGTTCCAATTTCTTTTTCCCTCCGTCCTGTGCTGAAGTTTCTGTAATGAGAAGAGAAACAAGAAAAAATCCTAGCAATAATTTTAGTTTTTTCATGGCTAAATGGTTTTGTCAGCAATTAAAGATAATGAATTCTTTTTAGATAAAGTTTAAATTTTATTGTCAATCAAACAATTACAAATTTGCTGCCAAAAATTAGGATAACTTAGAGCGTAAGTATCATGGAAACAATGAAAGGAACCAGTACGGTTAGTATTATTCCATGAATTAACGATGCAATAGCATAATCCTTGCCTGAAGCCTTTGATATTATTGGTAATGTTGTATCCATGCTGGTTGCGCCTCCAGAGCAGATTGGTGCTATTTTTCCAAAGTAAATTGCAAAGATTGGTGCCAGGAGTAAAGTTATCACCTCGCGAATTACGTTCGAAAGTAGTGCAACCACACCAAGCCATTCGCTATGCAGTTCCTTGATTATTATGCTCGATAAGCTGTAGTATCCATATCCAGCTCCTACGGCCATTGCCTCTTTAATATTTATTCCTTTTATCAGAGGAATTATGATAGCAATACCGAGAGTTGTTCCCAGAATTGTTGTTATTGGGATTAGCAGTATCTTAAAGTTCATGGTTCGTATAGCCTGCAATGCTTTGTCATCGGAACCAATTCCTACTCCCACTAAAAACATCAGCACATACAAAGCGTACTGGCTGTAATCAGTGCTTGTCATCCATTCTGGTACAATATTACTTGCACCAATTAAAATTCCTAACGAAAAAAATCCAAGAATAATTAGGCTACCCTTCATTTTGATTCTTTTTAAAAAACATTTTGTAGGTGAGCCATCCAAGTAAAATACTTCCGGCAACACCTCCCAACGAAATAATAAGAGCCTTTAGACCTAGGGTGTGAAGCGAACTCATGATTGTTTTATTGGCACCAATGCCTATTCCCATTAGGAACAGGAGCACATATATAGACCAGGTTGTAAGTTTGTCGTTTGTCTGTATAATGCGTTTGCGCGATTTTATTATAAAACCCACAATAATTCCGGAGGTCATTATTATTACAACGGTTAACATTGGTGTTCGTTTTTTTGTAAATATACTTTTTCAAAGCAATAATTTGATATTGATTCCTCTGAAATCGGATAAAATTGTAATTTTAACTTATTGTTAATTTGCTATTGCTGGATAAACTACTTTTGAAATAATTTGTTGATTCATAAAATTTGAAGATATGTACCCCGATTACCACATGCACACAAACTTTTCCGATGGTCGCGATACCCATGAGGATATGCTAGCGTCAGCGCAGATGAAGGGTATATCAGAGATTGGTTTTACCGATCATATCAGTGTTAAGCCCATTGGCTGGTCTATGGATTTATTTTCAATTCCTTTGATGATTGAAACGGTTGGACAGTTAAAGGAAAAATCGAGTAATATTGCTGTAAAATTGGGTGCAGAGGTAGATTATATTGCAGGAAAAGAAAAGCAGATAGCCGAATTGCTTAAGCAAATACCCCTTGATTATTGTATAGGCTCAGTCCATTTTGTTGATGATTGGAATTTCGATACCGATATTGCCCCATACGACCAAATTAATATCAATGCGTTTTACCGGAACTATTTCGATTTGGTTCAACGTTCCGCAAAATCGGGCTTGTATGATATTATGGGTCATTGCGATTTAGCTAAAAAGTTTGCGTACTACCCCAGCTTAAAACTCGATAAGCTTTACGAAGAGACTGCTAAGGTGTTTAGCGATTATGGAATAACCTATGAATTAAATACAAGCGGAAAAAATAAACCCTGTGCGGAGTTTTATCCTTCTATCAAGTTTGTTGAAATCCTTCACCATTATAAGGTTCCTGTTACTCTTGGTTCCGATGCTCACGTTGAACAAAATATCGGGCAGTACTTTCAAGAAGCGGTTTCGTTGTTAAAACTTGTTGGCTATAAGGAATTGTCCACTTTTTTGCATCGAAAAAGAGTTCTACTTAAACTTTAATATTGCTTTGTTGCCCACAAGATATTTTATAGCTTTGCACAAATTCTACTATATGTCTACATTTAATTGCGATTTTCTTGTTATTGGATCCGGAATTGGAGGGCTAAGTTATGCCTTAAAGGTTGCTGAACACGGGAATGTTATTATTGTTACAAAGGCAAGCTTAAACGATACAAACACCTCTTTTGCGCAGGGAGGAATTGCTGCGGTTACCTATGAGCCCGATACTATCGAAAAACATATTCAGGATACCCTAATATGTGGAGATGGATTATGTGACGAGAATATTGTTAGAATGGTTGCCGAGGAAGCGCCTTCGCAAATCAGCCAGCTTATTCAATGGGGTGTCAAGTTTGATCGTAAGTCTAACGGACAGTACGATTTAGCCCGCGAGGGAGGGCATTCCGAACATCGAATTTTGCACCATAAGGATAATACAGGCTTTGAGATTCAGCGTGCACTGAGCGTTAAGGTGCGCCAACATCCAAATATTCAGGTCTTTGAGAATCATTTTGCAGTTGAAATTATTACCCAGCATCATCTTGGAAAGCAAGTACGAAAGGGTAGTACAAATATAACCTGCTATGGGGCTTATGTTCTCGATTTAAAAACCCAGAAGGTTAGCACATTCCTTGCAAAATCAACCGTCATTGCTACCGGGGGAACTGGTAATATCTATCACACAACAACCAATCCGCTGATAGCAACTGGCGATGGAATCGCAATGGTTTATCGAGCAAAGGGCGTGATAGAGAATATGGAATTTATTCAATTTCATCCAACCTCGTTGTATAATCCTGGCGAACGCCCCTCTTTTTTGATAACTGAAGCAATGCGTGGTTTTGGTGCTATTCTTAAAACTAGGGACGGCAAGGATTTGATGAGTAAATACGATAAGCGAGGTTCATTGGCTCCTCGCGATATTGTTGCCCGTGCTATTGATAATGAAATGAAGACACGTGGTGATGATTATGTTTACTTAGATGCAACGTTTAAGGATCCTGTGGAAATTAAGAATCATTTTCCCAACATTTATGACAAATGCTTATCCGAAGGAATTGACATCACCAAGGATATGATTCCTGTTGTTCCTGCTGCGCATTTTTTGTGTGGAGGAATAAAAGTAGATACAAACGGTCAAAGTTCAATACATCGTTTATATGCTGTAGGGGAGTGCTCTTCAACTGGGTTGCATGGAGCAAACAGGTTGGCGTCCAACTCGCTTATAGAGGCTATTGTTTATGCTGATAGAGCAGCAAGGCATTCTATCGATTGTTTTAAAGACATCGAGTTAACCGAGAGCATTCCAGATTGGGATTATGAAGGAACCACGCATAACGAAGAAATGGTGCTTATTACTCAGAACTATAAAGAAATGCAACAGATCATGACCAACTATGTTGGCATTGTTCGATCAAATTTGCGATTGGAAAGAGCGCGGGTACGCCTGGAGATTATATACCGAGAAACAGAAGAATTGTATAAAAAATCAATCCTTACTCAGAACCTTTGTGAGTTACGAAACCTGATTAATGTAGGGTACTTAATAATTCGCGATGCACAAAAGATGCGAGAGAGTAGGGGACTTCATTACTCAATAGATTACCCAAAGCAAAAGGGGATGGAGTTTTAAACAAAAAACCTCGGGAATTTTCCGAGGCTTTTTGTAGCCCCACCAGGACTCGAACCTGAATTTGAAGTTTAGGAAACTTCCGTTCTATCCCTTGAACTATAGGGCCATTAATCTTTTTAGTTTCTCTTTACCGCTACCGCCTTTATAGTACTTTTCAAGGTTTCTTGCTTCTTCTCTAGTTTCAACCTATTCAGTATATATTAGTTCCCACGGTCTATAACCTTTAGTTGATTTTGTTTCCCCTCGGTTATGTTCTAATAATCTTCTTTGAACATCTTGGGTAAAACCAACATATATTCTGCCATCTATTTTACTTCTTATGGCGTAAACAGTATATGCCATAACATTTAATAAACTTCCGTTCCCTGCCTACCGGCAGGCAGGTATCCCTTGAACTATAGGGCCAAAAATTCTTCGCAAAGATATAAAAAAATTTACGGCAACTACAAAATCTTGTCAATCCGCAAAAACATTGCATTTATTCCTGTGTCAAAGTGTAACTGTTAATAACTATTGCTTTGCTGTTAATTTAAATTGGGGTGGCCTATTGCTATTATATTTCAAGTCGAGATAACTTAGTGTTAAGTTTAATCAAAATGTTGAATTTGTGCTGTTGATAAAAAAAAAGCTAAATGCTATTGTGGAGTGAAATAAATTACAATATTTACATCATATTTTATTAAAAAAAAATCAACCAAACAACACACTAACAGGTTGTTACATAAATGGAAAGAGAGAAAATTATCTTTTTTGTTGATTTTATCGATTTTTCGGAGGATGAGGAACCTCCGAGTAGATGCGAAAGTAAGATGTTTACTTTCGCTTTTGGTTGCTATCGGATTAGTGTGTTGAAACTAAATTCTACTATTTCCTCAATTGGAAAAATATTGAGTTTTTATGGTAGGGAACTATTCTCTGCTGTAAAGTTGTTGTGCCTAATCCAAAAGATTAAAGGTTTATTGCCTTTATCGTTGGTTTCTCTATTGTTCCACTCAAACAAAATGGTGGAATGCAGCCCAATATATATTTTAAATAGTAACACAAAGTATATTCTTCGCAATCATTGGGCTACAATTGATGCAAAAAAAAATATCATTTACTTATAAAACTAACTAATATGTTGAATGTGGGCATAGCCTACGATTTGCGTAGCGATTACTTAAAGTTAGGATACACCGAGGAAGATACAGCCGAGTTTGACTCAGAAGTTACAATACGAGCCATAGAAAGCACATTACAGCAGCTTGGATACCGAACCCAGCGAATTGGCAATGTTTACTCACTAATCGAAAAACTGAACAAAGGCGAAAAGTGGGATTTGGTTTTCAATATTTGCGAGGGACTATACGGTATTGGTCGCGAGGCACAGGTGCCCGCAATTCTCGATGCCTACCGAATTCCTTACGTTTTTTCCGATGCACTGGTTTTAGCATTGACCCTTCATAAAGGACAAACTAAGCGAATTGTCCGAGACCAAGGAATTCCCACTGCCGATTTCGCGGTGGTGGAAACACTGGCGGATATTATGCGGGTTAATCTGCCATTTCCTCTTTTTGCCAAACCAATTGCCGAAGGAACTGGAAAGGGGATAGATGGAAAATCAAGAATATCATCGCCGAAGGATTTGGTGCCTACCTGCGAGAAACTTTTAATTAAGTTCAATCAGCCGGTGTTGGTTGAAACCTATTTACCCGGCCGTGAATTTACAGTTGGAATCGTTGGTTCTGGTGATGAGGCCCGTGCCGTTGGTGTTATGGAGATAATCATCACTCCGCGTGCAAAGGAGCAAACCTACTCCTTACACACAAAAGAAAACTGGAGAGGCATTGTTGATTACAAGTTAGCCACTGGAGAAATAGAGAGGGTTTGTGCCGAAACGGCACTAAATGCTTGGCGAGCTCTCGGTTGCAGAGATGGTGGCAGAATTGATTTGAAAATGGATGCCAATGGGGTTCCTAATTTTATTGAAGTAAATCCTTTAGCAGGAATCAATCCCGAGCATTCTGATTTTCCGATGCTGGCGCGTTTTAAAGGAGTTGATTATGTAACATTGATTGGAATGATAATGGATTCTGCAATTAGTCGTATAAACAATGTAGGGTATGATGGAAAAGTCTTTGAAAGCAGTTATTCTTTATAATGAATTATCGGCCAATCCCGGCCCCGACGAGGCCGATGTGCTCGATCAGGTTAAACTTATTGCCAACATGCTTGAGCAATTAGGCATTAAACATCAAACCCTAGAGTTTTCGCTTAATCTTCAAAAAAACAAGGAGGCGCTTGAGCAACTAAAGCCCGATTTTGTATTCAACTTGGTTGAATCCGTTAACAATAGTGGAAATCTTATTTTTCTTGCTCCAGCATTGTTGAATTCGATGAACATTCCATATACAGGAGGTTCATTGGAGACAATTTTTCTGACTTCATCCAAAACACTCTGCAAGCATAAGATGAAAGAAGCAGGAATTCCTACTGCATACTGGTACGAGGGGAAGGGTGAGTTTATTCCTGAAAAGGGGAAACAATATATAATTAAGCCTATTTGGGAAGACGGATCGCTGGGTTTAGATGAGGATTCTGTTTACTACGGAGGCGACTCAGAGCTAATTAATCGTGTTAAGAAGCTCAACTTCAACATACATTTTGTTGAGGAGTATATCGATGGTCGCGAATTCAACATCTCAATACTTGCCGGTAAACCAAAACCACAGGTTTTACCAATCCCCGAGATGATATTCCATAACTACGCCGAAGGAAAACCAAGGGTTATGGGCTACAAGGCAAAGTGGACAGAGGATTCTTTTGAGTATAATAATACTACAAGAACTTTCGATTTGCCCGAATCCGATAAACCTTTGCTAGAAAAATTGAGGAAGATTTGCCTTGATTGTTGGGAGGCTTTTAATGTTAATGGTTACTCACGGGTAGATTTTAGGGTTGACCCCAATGGCAATCCTTTAGTGCTGGAGCTCAATGTAAATCCTTGCATTACTCCTGGCAGTGGATTTTACGCTGCTTGCGAGCAGACCGGTATTCATTTTAGCGATGCAGTAGTTAGAATTTTGAACGATATTCCAAATCTAAAAAATCAGTAATAAAAGATTATGCAAGGAATTACACTTAGAACCGAGCCTAAATTTGAAGATATTGAGAGCGTAAGAGAAATTGTAATTTCAACAGGTTTTTTTTACGATTACGAAATACCTGTGGCTGTTGAATTAATTAAGGAGAGAATAGAGAAAGGTATAGCCAGCGAGTATTTTTTTGTGTTTGCCGATTTTGAGGGAAGAACGGTTTCGTATGCATGTTTTGGACCTATAGCATGCACTAAAAATAGTTTTGACCTTTATTGGATTGCAACTCACAACGAATTTAGGGGAAAAGGAATAGGTAAAGTTGTTCTGGAGGAAATCGAAAAGGAAATTGCAAAGTTAGGTGGGCGGGGAGTATATATTGAAACCTCATCAAAACCATTATACCTGCCTACACAGAAGTTCTACGAGAAATGCGGTTATAAAATTGAGGCCATTCTGAAAGACTTTTACGATATCAATGATGATAAATTGATCTATACAAAATTTCTTAAGTAGGTATATGATGATTAGACTTCTACTTTTAAGACATTAGTTATGGTTTTTGAATGATGCATCTTTTAAAGGATGCATTTTCGTTTTATGAACAATTTTTAAATAAAACTAATTTATTCGGTCTGTTTTATAATATTTTATTATTTTTAGCATCAAATTTACATTAAATTGTAACAATATGTCAGAGAAGTTAAAGGTTGATGCTATCGATCAAAAAATACTTTCATACTTAGTAAAAAATGCCCGTATGCCGTTTTTAGAGATTGCCCGAGAATGTGGAATTTCTGGTGCGGCAATCCATCAACGCGTTAAAAAGATGGAAGATGCCGGTATAATTGCAGGATCGCGCATGATTGTAAAGCCAAAGGCTTTGGGTTTTGATGTATGTGCATTTGTTGGAGTTCAGCTTGTTTCAACTAATCAGTATGTAGGTGTAATTGAAGCCTTAAAATTTATGCCCGAAGTTGTAGAGTGCCATTTTATTACGGGCGAATATGCTTTACTTCTCAAGTTGTTTTGCCGCGATAATGAGCATTTAATGGATGTGCTAGTAAATACTATTCAGAATATTCCTGGTATTTCAAGAACCGAAACTTTTATTTCGCTCGATCAAGCAATAGAACGCCCTGTTTATGTTAAGGATAAGAGTGTAGTTAAGTAAATATCAAGCAGGTTAAAAGGAAAAAGCCCCAAATTGGGGCTTTTTATATGCCAATAGGCTAGTAGTTAATAGTCTTCTTCGTCTTCATCATAGGCTTCATCGTCATAAATTTCATCATCCATAAAAGAATCCCTTATATTTAAATCAAGGTCTTCATCTTCGTCAATTTCATGAAAGAGGGAACGCTTTACATTTTTGTCCTTTTTGACAGGTTTAAGCTTTTTCGCCTTTTTCAACTCATCGGATTCGTAAGAGTCGTTCTTTACGGGCTTCCGAAAATCATTCTTTGACTTCATCACGAGAGTAATTAAAAATTGTTCTCCTTAAATTTTTGGTTGATAATTAATTTGATTGAATTAACAGTTGCAATTTGTGCAATTTTAGTTAATTTTTTGATTGGTAGTATAGCAAAATGATTTGTGGGGTAAAAATTTTTATCAAAGGTTAAAAATACTACATTAAGTTCGATCTTTATTCGGCTATTGAGATTAAGCAAATATATTATTTTTCTGAATAACCAACAATTTGAACCGGTGGATTTTTTTAAGTACATTTTATGGATGTGTTACCCTATGTTCGGTATTTTAAAATCTGAAACTTTACTTGCAGTTTATAATATTTACTTATGTTTTTTTGCGATTTTCTTTTAAATAACATAAAACTAATTTAAAATTGTTAAAAAAGAAGGAGTAGATTTGTGTTTTCTGTGCCGATAAATTCTTTACCTTAGTGAGTCATTCTGATATAATTCACATAATTAACATTATAAACTATAGGAACATTTTAATATGGACAAGAATCAAATACGCGAGACTATTGCTCGCAGAGCGGCTTTAGAGTTGAAGGATGGTGATTTGGTAAACTTAGGAATAGGATTGCCTACCGTTATTCCTGAATATATTCCTGAAGGTGTAAACGTTATTTTGCAAAGTGAAAATGGGCTAATTGGCCTAGGTCCAAGCCCGGCTCCTGGGCAAGAGGACAAAAATCTTTCGAATGCTGGTGGTGGTTATGTTACGATTATGCCCGGTGGGTCAAGTTTCGATAGCGCAACTTCTTTTGGAATTATTCGTGGTGGCCACGTTGATGTTACTATACTTGGCGCTCTTCAGGTTGATGAAAAAGGAAATTTAGCAAACTGGATGATTCCTGGAAAATTAACCCCTGGGATGGGCGGCGCCATGGATTTGTTGATTGGTGCGAAGAAGGTCATCCTGGCAATGGAGCATACCGCAAAAGGATCACATAAAATTTTAACACATTGCACCTTGCCATTAACTGCTGCAGGACAGGTAAATATGATTATTACAGAAATGGGTGTTATGGAAATTACCCCTGAGGGTATTGTTCTTAAAGAGATAAATCCTGAATTTACCTTGGAAGAAGTACATAATGCTACAGGTGCAAGGCTAATTATTCCCACAGATTTAGTACCAATGAAAAAATAAAATTCTATGAGTAAAGTTTACATTGTTGCCGCTAAGCGCACCGCTATAGGCAAATTTTTAGGAACTATCGCAAATGTATCGGCTGCCGATTTAGCAGCTACGGTTATCAAAAATATTATAGCCGAAACAAAAGTTGATCCAGCCAAAATTGACGAAGTGATTGTTGGTAATATTTTAATGGCTGGACAAAAACAAGGTATTGCCCGTCAGGCATCCATTAAAGGTGGAATTCCTCAGGAAGTGCCCGCTTATGGCGTAAATATGATTTGCGGAAGTGGTATGAAAGCCATTCTTAATGCAGTTGCAAACATTAAAGCTGGTGAGGCTAATTTGATTCTTGCTGGCGGAACCGAGTCGATGTCGAGTGCTGGGTTTGTTTTGCCGGGAACAGTTCGTAATGGGTATAAGATGGGCGATATCAGCATGGTTGACCATATGGTTACCGATGGATTAACAGATGCTTTCCAAGGATATCACATGGGTATAACTGCCGAAAATATTGCTACTAAGTACGGTATTACTCGTGAGGAACAGGATACTTTCTCTTTTGCATCGCAACAGAAAGCTGCTGCAGCTATCGATGCTGGCAGGTTTAAAGGAGAAATTGTTCCTGTTGAGATTCCAAGCAAAAAGGAGACAATTATTTTCGATACCGATGAATTTGTAAACCGTTCAACAAACCCAGAGAAGTTAGCCGGACTACGTCCTGCCTTTAAGAAGGATGGCACTGTTACTGCGGGTAATGCTTCGGGTATTAACGATGGGGCTTCGTTTGTTTTGGTTGCATCGGAGGAGGCTGTTGCCATGTATGGCCTAAAACCTCTTGCTGAGGTTGTTGCAACTGGCCAAGGTGGCGTTGATCCCGCAATTATGGGAATGGGGCCAGTGCCTGCTATTGGAAATGCTCTAAAGAAAGCAGGTTTAAAATTAACCGATATAGAAGTTCTTGAGTTAAACGAGGCTTTTGCAGCCCAGTCACTTGGCGTTATCAAGCAGCTTTGTCAGGATCACGGTGTAACTACCGATTGGTTTAATAAGTTCTGCAATGTTAATGGAGGCGCTATTGCTCTTGGTCACCCAATTGGCGCATCGGGCAATAGAATTACTGTTAGTTTAATTCACGAGATGAAACGTAGCGGTAAAAAGTTAGGTATGGCCTCACTTTGTATCGGCGGTGGTATGGGAACTGCCATTATTCTTAAAAACATTTAGTTATGGTAAAGCAAGGCGATGTTTACACGCATAGCGTAAAGTTTAAGCAAGCCGATGTGGTTAAATTTGCAGAGGTAACAGGCGATTTTAATCCAATTCATTTAGACGAAGAGTATGCTGCCAAAACTATGTTTAAGAAACCTATAGTTCATGGTTTCCTTTCAGGTGCAGTGTTTTCTAAAGTTTTTGGAACACTATTTCCTGGCGAAGGAACTATTTATCTGTCACAGGAGATGAAATTTCTTGCCCCAATTTTTGTTGAGGAACAGTACGAGGCTCGTTTTGAAGTGGTAGAAGTGAATACTGAAAAACATATCGGTATCATTAGTTGCTCACTCGTTAACTCCGAGGGTGCTCCTTGTATTACCGGTGTTGCTAAGCTTAAGCACAATACCCAGTTTGTTTAATCATTAAAAATCAGAAATAATGAAAAGACTTGAGAATAAAGTTGCCATTATAACAGGCGGTGCAGCAGGTATAGGTGCTGCAACTTCCATCAAATTTGCTGCCGAGGGCGCTGTTACTGTTATCTGGGATTTGGATGAAACACGTGGTAACGAATTGGCTGCAAAACTGTCTGCCGAAGGCAAAACAGCTGTTTTTGCAAAAGTTAATACCTCAAAATACAACGAAATTGAGGCTGCCGCTAAGGCTGTAGTTGAAAAGTATGGCAAGATAGACATTCTGATCAACAACGCTGGAATTACTCGCGATAGTACCCTAAAAAAAATGACCCCAGAGTTATGGCAACAGGTTATCGATGTTAATTTAACAGGTGTTTTCTACTGTACAAAGATTGTGTCTGAGTATATGGTCGAAAAGAACTATGGCCGAATAATCAATGCATCATCAGTAGTTGCACTTTACGGAAACTTTGGGCAAACAAATTATGTGGCTACTAAATCAGGTCTTATAGGCATGACCAAGACTTGGGCTCGCGAATTGGGTCGTAAGGGTATTACGGTAAACGCCGTCGCTCCTGGTTTTATTGCCACTGAGATGGTTGCTAAAATGCCAGAGAATGTTATTGATGGAATGAAGGCCAAGGTACCTGCTGGACGTTTGGGCATGCCCGAAGAAATTGCATCTGCTTACCTTTTCCTCGCATCCGATGAGGCAGCCTACATTAACGGAGCAACCCTTAGCGTTGATGGCGGAATGACAATATAATATAAAACATGTTTTACCTTTTTTAACACTATCTTATTGTTAATTGACTAACAATTCATACTACCTTTGAGATCTTGATGTTATGATCTTGTGAGGTAGAAAAATCACAAGAATTCATATCCGAAAGGGTGTGAATTCTTGCTTTTTATAGGGTTACATTAAAAATATAACAATAGATGGATTTTAGTTTAACAAAAACAGAAACCCTTTTCTTGCAAATGATTAGAGAGTTTGCCGAGAAAGAGGTTAAGCCTCTTGCCGCTGAAGTGGATGAGGCAGAGCGTTTCCCCATTGAAACAGTTGAGAAGATGACCAAACTAGGAATCATGGGAATCCCTGTTCCTGTTGAGTATGGTGGTGCTGGGGGAAACAATGTATTGTACTCAATGGCCGTTGAGGAACTTTCAGCCGCTTGCGCCACCACCGGTGTAATAGTATCGGCGCATACGTCGCTATGTGCGGCTCCAATTTTGGAGTTTGGAAGTAAAGAGCAAAAAGCAAAGTATCTGCCCAAACTCGCCTCGGGCGAATGGCTTGGGGCGTTCGGATTAACCGAACCAAACGCAGGTACCGACGCATCATCGCAGCAAACAATTGCCGTTGAGGATGGCGACAACTATATCCTGAACGGAAGCAAGATTTTTATTACCAATGCCGAGTACGGTCAAGTTTACATCATCTTTGCAATGACCGACAAAACGAAAGGTGTAAAAGGGATATCTGCTTTTATTGTCGAGAAAGATTTCCCCGGATTCTCCGTTGGTAAGAAGGAGAAGAAGATGGGTATTCGCGGTTCAGCAACCTGCGAACTTATTATGGAGAATTGCATTGTTCCAAAAGCCAATCTACTTGGAAAAGTTAACGAGGGCTTTTCCGTTGCAATGAAAACCCTTGATGGTGGACGAATAGGAATTGCTGCTCAAGCACTTGGGATTGCACAGGGTGCAATTAACGAAACCGTAAAGTATGTGAAGGAGCGTAAGCAATTCGGGAAGCCAATTTCAGCATTCCAAAATACCCAATTTCAGCTTGCCGATTTACAAACGCGAGTTGTTGCATCCAGATTGCTGGTTCGTCAGGCTGCATTCAAAAAGGATAAAGGACAGAACTACTCCACCGATGCAGCAATGGCAAAGCTATATGCTGCGGAAACAGCAATGGAGGTCACCAACAAAGCCATACAAATGCATGGAGGATACGGCTACACCCGTGAATATCCTGTAGAGCGGATGTTCCGCGATGCAAAAATCACCGAGATTTACGAGGGAACATCGGAGGTGCAGCGTATGGTAATTTCAGCGGCATTGCTAAAATAGTTAATGCAAAAGCCATACCCCACACTATAATCGTCATGGAGACGAGTTTTATCATTCCACACTTGATGCGGAATCCATAATTCTGGATTCCTGTTTTCGCAGGAATGGTTAATGAAAGAAGTTTTATGGTTAAGCAATTATGGTTAACGTTTTAAAGAAAATAATATGAAAATTGTTGTTTGCATAAAGCAAGTTCCAGATACAACTGAAATCAAGATAAATCCTACAACAGGAACATTAATACGCGATGGTGTTCCAAGCATTATTAACCCCGATGATAAAGCGGGACTTGAGTTGGCGTTGAGCTTAAAGGATAAGTTCAATGCTCATATCACAGTTATAACAATGGGGCCAGCACAAGCCGAAGATGTTCTACGCGAAGCTTACGCAATGGGAGTTGACAGGGCTATCCTGCTTACCGATAGAAAATTTGCGGGTGCCGATACTCTTGCAACATCGCATGCATTGGCAGGCGCGTTGAGAAAACTTGAGTTCGATTTGCTTATAACTGGCCGACAAGCCATTGATGGCGATACCGCTCAGGTTGGCCCTCAAATAGCAGAACACTTGGACTTGCCACAGGTATCGTACTTGGAGCATCTGGATTTCGATGGAAAAAACACCTTCACAATCAAACGTAGAGTTGAAGATGGTTACGAGATGCTTCAGGTTGATGGCCCTTGCGTGGTTACTGTTCTTTCAGGAGCATATAAACCTAGGTATATGAGCGTTAATGGAATTGTGGGAGCATACGATAAAGAGGTTGAGTTCTGGGGCTACGAGCAAATTGATGTTGAAGAAAATAAACTTGGGCTAAAAGGTTCACCTACCCGTGTATACAAGGCATTCTCTAGGGGTGTAAAAGCACCGGGCGAACTTTATGAGGTAGATACCAACGAGGCTGTTGGTATTATTATCAGTAAACTGAAAGAAAAATTTATAATCTAACCCTGACAAAAATGGAAATATCAGCATATAAAGGCGTATTTGTTTTTGTTGAACAACGCCAAGGCGAAATTCAAAATGTTTCACTCGAATTACTCGGAAAAGCTCGCGATTTAGCCGATGCACTTAACGATAAGGTTTATGCTATGCTTCTTGGAAGCAATATTAAGGATAAGGCCAATTCGCTTATTGCTCATGGAGCCGATGTTGTTCTATGCGTTGACGCTCAAGAGTTGTGCGATTACTTAACCGAACCATACACTCAGGCTGTGTGCCATATTGTGAATGAGTACAAACCAAACATCTTAATGCTTGGTGCAACCACAATTGGGCGCGATTTAGGTCCACGTTTATCAGCTCGCCTTGAAACAGGTCTTACCGCTGATTGTACAAAACTAGAAATCTCGGAGGCGAAGGAATTACTGATGACTCGACCAGCATTTGGTGGAAACCTTATGGCAACGATTGTTTGCAAGGATCATCGTCCACAAATGAGCACCGTTCGTCCTGGTGTTATGCTTTCTCTTCCTGCTGATTCTTCAAGGAAAGGAGAAGTGCTTATGATTTCTGTTCCTTTCAAAAAGGAAAAGTTCAAAGTAAGGATGATTAGTAGTGTTAAAGAGAAGGCAGAAATGGTTGATATTAGCAATGCTAAAATTCTTATTTCTTGTGGCAGGGGGATGGCTAACGTAGAGGGCTTAAAAGTTGTTGGGGATTTAGCAAACACTTTAAACGCTCAAGTTTCGGCATCGCGTGCCGTAGTTGATGCGGGACTGATATCGCACGATCGACAGGTTGGTCAAACAGGAAGAACTGTTCGTCCCGATTTATATTTTGCTGTGGGAATATCGGGAGCGATTCAGCACCTTGCGGGGATGGAGGAATCGGGCTATATTGTTGCAATCAACAAGGATAAATTTGCACCAATCTTCCAAGTTGCCGATATAGGAGTTGTAGGCGATGCAAAGCAAATAGTTAAGCTGCTTAACGAACGGCTAAAAAAGTAAAATACCTAATATGATTGAAAAACCCCGAAGGCAACTTCGGGGTTTTCTTTTGCTTAATTTAATTCGGTTTAATTGATTTTTATTATCAATCTATACGTTTTATTTTATTCTGTTGAACCTGCTATTTGACATATATTTTTGAGCATCAAAATTTAACGATAATTATCAATAATATTGTACATTTGTAAGTTTTGATGCCATATTATATTCAAATTGTCGGGAAATTGGTTTTGTCAGTAACAAATAATAAGATAACACTAAGATATGGCAGGTGCCTTAGCTTTTAATTAGTTGTAAATTTTACTTTTGAAATAATCGAAAAACTAAACTTATATGAAAGATAAATTTATATCAGTTGAACAGGCTGCTTCCATGGTAAAGGATGGAATGTCTGTTATGATTGGCGGCTTCATGGCCGTTGGTAGCCCCGCCAGAATTATAGATAAAATTGTGGAATCCGGCGTGAAGAATCTTACTATCATTTGTAATGACACCGCTTTCCCCGATAAAGGAATTGGATTGTTGATCGTGAACAAGCAGGTAAAAAAGGTTATTGTTTCTCATATAGGAACAAATCCGTCAACAATAGAGCAGTTGAATAATGGAGAAATAGTTGTTGAGTTTGTTCCACAGGGAACGCTAGCTGAAAGAATTAGAGCTGCTGGTGCTGGTTTGGGTGGCTTTTTAACCCCAACGGGCATTGGAACCATTGTTGAAGAAGGAAAGCAAAAAATCAATGTTGACGGTATCGATTACCTTTTGGAAAAGCCCTTACATGCCGATATCGCGTTGCTAGGCGCAAGTATTTCCGATAAAGTGGGTAACCTTGTTTATAAGGGTTCTTCGCAAAACTTTAACCCAATTATGGCTACGGCTGCCGATGTGGTTATTGCCGACCCCGATGAGATTGTTGAGGTGGGACAAATCAATCCTGAGAATGTTAGAACTCAATCTATTTTTGTAACACATATTGTAAAAAAGTAATTTAAAAATACTCATACCATGGATAGTAAAGTGATGATTAGAGTTAGGATGAGCTCGCACGATGCTCATTACGGCGGAAATTTAGTTGATGGCGCAAAGATGCTTCAACTTTTTGGAGATGTGGCTACTGAACTTTTAATTAGACAGGATGGTGACGAGGGGCTTTTCAAAGCATACGATAATGTAGAATTCATTGCTCCTGTTTATGCTGGCGATTATATCGAGGCTGTTGGCGAGATAACCAACGTTGGAAACACTTCACGTAAAATGACCTTCGAGGCGCGTAAGGTAATTGTTCCTCGTCCTGATATTTCCGATTCTGCTTGCGATCTTCTTGCTGAACCTATCGTTGTTTGTCGCGCAAGTGGTACTTGTGTTGTTCCAAAGAATTGTCAACGTAAATAACCACCCTAGTTATGGAAAAACTAATTATCACCGCTGCTATTTGTGGCGCAGAGGTAACCAAGGAGCAGAATCCTGCCGTTCCTTACACTGTTGAGGAGATTGTTAGAGAGGCTAAATCGGCTGTTGATGCAGGTGCTGCTATTGTTCACCTTCACGTTCGTCGCGACGATGGTACTCCAACTCAGGATAAGGCTCGTTTTAAGGAGTGTATTGATGCGATTCTAAAGGTTTGCCCCGATGTGATTCTTATTCCATCAACTGGTGGTGCTGTTGGAATGACAGCTGAGGAGCGTTTACAACCAACAGAGTTGCCATTGGAAATGGCTACGCTCGATTGCGGAACCTGCAACTTTGGCGATGAGGTATTTGAAAATACCATGCCAATGATGCGTGCTTTTGGCAAGCGCATGATCGATAATAATATCAAGCCCGAATACGAATGCTTTGAAATGGGTCATATCGATACAATTGCCAATATGGCTAAAAAAGGACAAGTTCCTGGTGCTCCAATGCAGTTCAACTTTGTTCTTGGTGTTCCGGGTTGTACCCCTGCAACGGTTGGTAATCTTGTTTGGATGGTTAATGCTATTCCTGCTGGTTCAACATGGACAGCAACAGGCATTGGTCGAAATGCCTTTACGCTTGCTGCGCCTGCAATTGTTATGGGTGGAAATGTAAGGGTTGGTTTCGAGGATAATTTGTACATCGAGAAAGGTGTGCTAGCAAAGTCGAATGGCGAATTGGTTGCTAAAGTTGTTCGTTTGGCCAAAGAACTAGGCCGCGAGGTTGCAACCTCTGCCGAAGCAAGAGTAATTCTCGGTCTGAAGAAGTAATTAATAATCAATAAATAATATTAAGTAAAATGAAAAAAGGGAACAAGTACGGAACCCACAGGGTTATTGAACCAAAAGGTGTTTTGCCACAACCAGCTAATAAGATTGATAATAACATGGATGAGATTTACGATAACGAAATTCTTATCGATGTTCAAACTCTTAATATCGACTCAGCATCATTTACCGATATCGAGGCTCGCGCTAATGGCGATCATAAGAAAATCGCTGAGATTATGTTAGATATCGTTGCAAAGCAGGGAAAGCACCGTAATCCTTGGACTGGTTCAGGTGGTATGCTACTTGGTACAGTTGAGAAAATTGGTGATGCTCTTGCTGGTAAAATCGACCTAAAAGTTGGTGATAAGATTGCTACTTTGGTTTCTCTTTCATTAACTCCACTTCGTATCGACAAAATCAAAGAAATTCGTGCTGATGTAGATCAGGTTGATATTGATGGTAAAGCTATCCTTTTCGAAAGCGGTATTTATGCAAAGATTCCTTCTGATATGCCAGAAAAATTAGCGCTTTCTGCTTTAGACGTGGCTGGTGCTCCTGCTCAAACTGCAAAGCTCTGCAAACCTGGCGATACTGTTCTAATTATTGGTGCTGGTGGAAAATCGGGTATGCTTTGCTGTTACGAGGCTAAAAAACGTGTTGGTGTAACTGGTAAGGTTATTGGCATGTGCCATAGCCAAAAATCAACAGAGCGTTTGGAGAAGTTAGGTTTCTGCGACGTTGTATTTGCTGGAAATGCTAATGATCCTGTTGCTATGATAGAAAAAATTGAAGGATTGACCAATGGTAAAATGGCCGATATCACCATCAACAATGTTAATATCCCCGATACCGAGATGACCAGCGTACTTTGCACAAAGAACGACGGAATTGTTTACTTCTTCTCCATGGCAACAAGTTTTACTAAAGCTGCTCTTGGTGCAGAAGGTGTTGGTAGCGATGTTACTATGATTGTTGGTAACGGTTACACTAAGGGTCATGCCGAAATCACCTTGCAAATTCTTCGCGAGAGTGAATCGCTACGTAAGGTGTTTACTGAGCTATACGCATAATATTTCCGTGAGTTGGATGTAAGTTGTCATCCCGAGTCTATCGAGGGATCTCTTTTAAAAAACAGATGCTTCGCCTACGCTCAGCATGACAAACCAAGGATGTTTTTTCAGAGGACTCTTACATCAAACTCTCATTTAACTGATATTCATATTAGGCAAATTGTATGAAGCAAGGATGTAGATACGGAACACATAGAGTTTTAGAGCCAAAGGGAACTTTACCCCAGCCAGCTCAAAAGCTCGATAACACCATGGAGCTTTACGATAATGAGATGCTGATTTCGGTAAAAACGCTGAATATCGATTCCGCTAGTTTTACTCAAATCAAAAAGGCTTGCGATGGTGATACAGACCGTATGGCTAAAATGATTACCGACATTGTGGCTGAGCGTGGAAAAATGCAGAATCCTGTTACTGGTTCTGGCGGAATGCTTATTGGTACAGTTAAAGCCATTGGTCCAAATTTTCCCGCTGCAGGAGTAAAAGTAGGAGATACAATTGCTACGCTGGTTTCACTTTCGCTAACTCCACTGAAGATTAATAAAATTATCAGCGTCAACCCCAAAAACGACCAGGTGGATGTTGAGGCTGAAGCTATTCTTTTTGAGAGCGGTATTTACGCTGTCCTTCCCAATGATATACCCGAGAAACTTGCTCTTGCAGCACTCGATGTTGCTGGTGCACCAGCGCAGGTAGACCGTTTGGTTAAAGAGGGCGACACTGTGTGTATCATTGGCGGTGGTGGTAAATCGGGTGTTCTTTGTTGCTATCAAGCAATGCAGAATGCTACACGTACAGGAAAGGTTATTGTAGTGGAGTATTCGGAGGAAAACGCTCGCCGAATTTCTGAAATGAAATTGGCCGACCACGTTATAGTTGCCGATGCAACAAATGTAATGGATGTTTACCGTAAGGTTACAGCGATTACTGGTCCAAGGGGCTGCGATGTGGTTATCAATAACGTGAACGTTCCTAACACCGAGATGACATCTATTTTGATTACCAAGGGTAACGGATGCGTTTACTTCTTCTCAATGGCTACCTCGTTTACAAAGGCTGCTCTTGGTGCAGAAGGTGTTGGTAAGGACATCAACTTAATTGTAGGAAATGGTTATGCAAAAGGTCACGCCGACCTTACTCTTAGCATAATTAGGGAATCAGAGGATATACGTAATTTATTTAATAAACTGTATGTTTAATTTTCAGAATAAAAGCAGACGTCAGGAGTTTTTTCCTAACGTATCGGACAACGATTGGAACGACTGGAAGTGGCAGGTTCGCAATCGCATAGAGACACTTGAGGAGTTAAAAAAGTACATCAACTTAACCGCTGAGGAGGAAGAGGGTATTCGTAAATCGTTACAAACCCTTCGTATGGCTATCACTCCATACTACCTGTCGTTGGTTGATCCAAATAACCCAAACTGCCCAGTTCGTAAGCAGGCAATTCCTTCTGCAGCAGAAACTCACACTTCGGCAGCCGATTTGTTGGACCCATTGCACGAGGATGGCGATTCACCAGTTCCTGGCCTAACACACAGATATCCTGATAGGGTTCTTTTCCTTATCACCGATATGTGCTCAATGTATTGCCGTCACTGTACTCGCCGTAGGTTTGCAGGTCAAAAGGATGCTGCAACTCCAAAAGATAATATCACTAAAGGAATTGAGTATATTGCAAATCACCCAGAGGTGCGCGACGTTCTACTTTCTGGTGGTGATGCATTGCTAGTTAGCGATAGTATTTTAGAAGATATTATTGCTCGCCTTCGTGCAATTCCTCACGTGGAAATCATCCGTATTGGTAGTCGTACACCAGTTGTTCTTCCACAGCGTATTACCGACGATTTGGTGAATATGCTTAAGAAGTATCATCCAATTTGGTTAAATACTCACTTCAACCATTCTAACGAGGTAACTCCCGAGAGCGTTGAGGCTTGCGCAAAGTTGGCCAATGCAGGTGTACCTCTAGGAAACCAATCGGTTCTTCTTCGTGGAGTTAACGATTGTCCAAACGTGATGAAAAAGTTGGTTCACAACTTGGTTATGATGCGTGTTCGTCCATACTACATTTACCAATGCGACCTTTCAATGGGTCTTGAGCATTTCAGAACACCGGTTTCTAAGGGTATCGAGATTATTGAGAGTTTACGTGGTCACACCTCTGGTTACGCTGTTCCAACATTTGTGGTTGATGCTCCAGGCGGCGGTGGTAAAACACCAGTTATGCCTCAGTACGTTATTTCGCAAATGCCGGGCAAGGTTATCCTTCGTAACTTTGAGGGAGTTATTACAACCTACACTGAGCCTACCGACTACAAGAACGAGTGCGAATGTGAGGATTGCAAAAGCCATAAATTTGAGGATGGTATTGCTGGCCTAATGCACAGCGATCAACTATCAATTGAGCCAGAGAAGTTGACCCGTAAAATGAGGAATATTCATTAATAAGTTCTAGCGCGAAGACGCATTGCTACTCTTTTTTGGTTTTTTTACCGATTTTAGATTAGAAAAATGCGTCTTCGTGTTTTTTATAAGTAAAAATGAGGGCGAAATAGGATGCCATTCATTGATGATGTGCTCACCTACAAAAGCCTTTCAATTGTAGGACTCGAGAAGAATACTGGCAAAACGGAGTGTCTTAACTATGTTCTTGGTAGGTTAAAGGATATGGATAAGCGGATTGCTCTTACGTCAATTGGGATTGATGGCGAGAGTCGCGATATAGTCACAAACACTCAAAAACCAGAAATTCGCATCTACAAGGGAATGATTTTTATATCGGCGGAGAAGCATTACCTGCAACGCCGAATAACATCCGAGATTTTAGACGTAAGTAATATTTATACTTCGCTGGGTAGACTTGTAATTGCAAAGGCAATAAGTTCCGACAAGGTTTTACTTTCAGGTCCACCCGATACACATTGCCTAAAAGCAATAATTGCGGAGATGAATAGGTACAATGTCGATTTAACCATTGTTGACGGAGCCTTATCAAGGTTAAGCCTTGCATCGCCAGCGGTGACCGAGGGAATGGTGCTTGCCACGGGTGCGGCTTACTCTGCAAATATCCCAGAGTTGGTTCGCAAAACCAAGTACGTGGTGGATTTAATAAATCTACCTGAGGTTGAGCCAGAATTGAAGCGAAAACTCGATTTTGTGGAATCGGGAATATTTGCGGTTGATGCCGAAAGTAACCTGCACGACCTTAAAGTGCAGTCGGTTTTTATGCTTGAAAAAGCAAAGGATAAAATTTTCAGCTACGGGAATAGGCTGTTTGTTGCAGGCGCTACAAGTAATAACCTATTCGAATTTCTGCGGATGCAGAAAAATGTAGCCAACATAGAGTTGATAGTTAAGGATTTTACCAAGATATTTGCTACTCCCGATGTGTACTACTCCTTCGTCAAAAAAGGAGGAAAAGTTAGGGTGGCAACCAAAACAAAACTTGCGGCGGTTTGCATAAATCCAACATCGCCTCAGGGTTATAGGTTGAGCTCCGATGAGCTCAAGGCGGCTATGCAGGATGCCTTGCAGATGCCAGTGTACGATGTAAAAAAGTTAAAGTGATGCAGCTGAAAAGTGCGCTAACCGAGATTTCAGGACTACGCTACATGGTGGATAAACTCGATATTAAATCGGGTTTAGGTCATCGCGTGTTGCTGGCATCGCCATTTTGGGTTAGCCAAAAGGATGTGCTTTACCAGCTGCAACAGGTTGCACAAGCGGTTGATGCTTTCAACAGAAGTGAGCACAAGGAAACTTTCGATAAGGTTGCCATAAAGCTATCGCAGGTTCGCGATATTGCCGGAACAATCAAGAATATTCAGAAGCACCTAACGCTGAACGATATTGAACTTTTCGAGGTGAAAAGTTTTGCCCTGCTGGCCAATGAGATTCGAGATTTAACCTCGTCGGTAGAGTTCCTTCACAGCAAACTACCCAACCTCAATAAGGTTATTGCAACTCTCGACCCAGAGAATACTCGAATTCCTTCGTTCTACATCAATAGTGCTTTTGCACCCGAACTTACTGCGCTGCGCAAAAAGTTGGCTAGCGTTGAATTCTCCATTGAAGATTTGGAGAAAACGAATGCTGATAGCAATAAGCAATATCAGCAATCAGAAGAAATCAGAGCCAAAATAACGGAGATTGAGGATGGTGTTAGGCAAAACCTATCGGAACACCTGCATGGTTTTGCATCGGAGCTGAACGAGGCTTTGGTTGCAGTTGCCAATATCGATATACTTATTGCAAAGGCAAAGCAGGCTATCTACGAGAGGTTGATTATGCCTGAGATTGTTGCCGATACAACATCGTACAGCGGACTATTCTACCCTCAACTTAAGGAGTTGCTTGAACTGGAGAAAAGAAGGTATCAACCCATTGATGTTGAAATTCACAAAGGAACCTGTTTAATTACAGGCGCCAATATGGCTGGTAAAACGGTTCTGCTCAAAACACTTGCGTTGAGTCAGGCTCTGTGCCAGTACGGTTTTTTTGTACCTGCTGCAAGCGCAAAAATTGCCTTGGTGGAGCAGATTCTTTTCAGCATTGCCGACGAGCAATCGGAGCTATCAGGGTTATCGTCCTATGCGGCCGAGATGCTGAAAGTGAACCAAATTGTGCAGATGGCCAAAAAGCAGCATCCGCTTTTGGTGCTGATTGATGAGTTGGCTCGTACCACCAACCCAACAGAGGGACGAGCCATTGTTAGCGCTGTGGCAAACCTACTGAACGATTGCAACGTAAAAGCGGTTATCACAACGCACTATAGCGGTTTAAGCACCCAATGCCGTAAGTTAAGGGTTAAGGGTTTTATTGAGGATAGCAAGGATGCCACAATCACCGTTAAGAACATTGGCGATTATATCGATTACTCGCTAATTGACGATGATGGAACCAACGTTCCGCACGAGGCATTGCGAATTGCGCAGATACTCGGTGTTGATATCGACATAATATCCGAGGCGGCAAAACAATTGGATTTTACTAGTTGAAACATTTTAATAAATAGATTCCTCAACAAGTTCGGAATGACAAAGAGGTTCAAACCCACCTAGAAGTCATTCCTGCGAAAGCAGGAATCTCAAACTTAAAAGACAGAAATAACAACATAAAAACTATAAACTTCGAATACAGTTATGCAGAAGAGCAAGTTAGGTCTCGATTTTGAGAAAGTTGGCTATGCTAAAAACATCGCAAAGAAAATTGCAGGCGATGTTCAAAGCTTTGTGGAGAATTACACAACTGTGGCCGTGGAGCGTACGCTCTGCCGTTTGTTGGGAATTGATGGAATTGATGCCAATGCAGTTCCTCTCCCCAATGTGCTTGTTGACTCCCTAAAGGAGAAAGGTGTACTTGGACAAGGCGTTATTTTCTACATCGGAAACGCCATTGTTGAAACAGGTTTAAATCCACAGCAAATTGCCGAGCAGGTTGCTGAAGGTAAACTGGATTTAACCACTCTAACAATTCATCCAAAGGAGAAGATTGATGCGGCTATTATGCCAATCGTAAACGCTAGCCTCGATAGGATTAAATCACGTAGGGCTCGCCGCGAGAACTATTTGAAAACAATTGGCGAGGGTTCAAAACCTTACCTTTACGTGATTGTTGCTACCGGTAACATTTACGAGGATGTTGTGCAGGCGCAAGCTGCAGCACGTCAAGGCGCCGATATCATTGCGGTTATCCGTACAACTGGTCAAAGTTTGCTCGACTATGTTCCTTACGGTGCTACAACCGAAGGTTTCGGTGGAACTTACGCAACACAGGAGAACTTCCGCATTATGCGTAAAGCATTGGATGAGGTTGGCGAGGAAATTGGTCGCTATATTCGTCTTTGTAATTACTGTTCAGGATTGTGTATGCCCGAGATTGCCGTTATGGGTGCGTTTGAGGGACTCGATGTTATGCTTAACGACGCCCTTTACGGAATCCTTTTCCGTGATATCAATATGCAACGTACAATGGTTGACCAGTACTTCTCTCGTATCATCAACGGGTATGCTGGTGTAATCATCAATACTGGTGAAGATAATTACCTAACCACCGCCGATGCGTTCGACGAGGCTCACACGGTGTTAGCATCTGACCTTATCAACGAACAGCTAGCGTTTATTGCAGGAATTCCTGCCGAGCAAATGGGACTTGGTCACGCATTCGAAATGGATCCAGAACTGGAGAACGGTTTCCTTTACGAGTTGGCACAAGCACAAATGACCCGCGAAATTTTCCCCGATGCACCGCTTAAGTATATGCCTCCTACCAAGTTTATGACAGGTAACGTTTTCCGTGGTCATATTCAGGATGCTCTTTTCAACCAAATTGCCATTTGGACTGGCCAGGGGCTTCAACTTTTGGGTATGATGACCGAGGCAATTCACACGCCATTTATGTCGGACCGCTACCTTGCCATCGAGAATGCTAAGTATATCTTCAAGAATATGAAGAGCATTGGCGATGAGGTGGAGTACAAGGAGAATGGAATTATCCGCAATCGTGCCAAGGAAGTACTGAACAATGCTGTTGAACTACTTGAGGTACTTCAGAACGATGGACTTTTCAACGCGCTGGAGCAAGGAAAGTTTGCCGCAGTTAAGCGTCCAAAAACAGGCGGTAAAGGTCTTGCAGGTGTAGTTGAGCGTGGCGCAAACTACAGCAATCCATTTGTTGATTTGATGAAACAACGTAAGTAAAACGCATTAAAGAGATACACAATATGAGCGGAGGATTATACTCAATGGAGGCGCGCGATTTCGATACAACGCTCGACCTCAAAAAAATAAAGCCTTACGGCGATACAATGAACGATGGTAAAACTCAGGTTAGTTTTACTCTACCTATACCTTGCGGAAACGAGGCCATTGAAGCGGCAAAACAGCTAATGAAGAAGATGGGATTTGAAAATCCACAGGTTGTATTCTACAAGGAGCTGACTGCTGGTTTTACATTCTTCAACTGCTACGGTAGCTGCGTTCACACTGTCGATTTCACCACCATTCACGTTCCAAAGGTTGAGGCTACAACTTGGGATATGCACCAAACCGACGAGTACGTTAAGGAGAATATTGGTCGTAAGTTGGTTGTGGTTGGCGCAAGCACTGGAACCGATGCCCACACAGTAGGTATTGATGCTATTATGAATATGAAAGGCTACGCAGGCCATTATGGCTTGGAGCGTTACGAGGGATTTGAGGCCTACAACCTTGGTAGCCAAGTTCCCAACGACGAGTTTATTGCCAAGGCAATTGAGCTAAAAGCCGATGCCCTTTTGGTTTCGCAAACCGTTACCCAGAAGGATGTTCACATTCAGAACCTAGTTGAGCTGGTTGAGATGCTCGAGGCCGAAGGCCTACGTAGCAAAGTTATCCTTTGCTGTGGTGGTCCACGTATTAACCACGAGTTGGCCAAGGAGCTAGGCTACGACGCTGGCTTTGGAATGAACTCCTACGCCGACGATGTAGCATCGTTCATAGCGCAGGAATTTGTGCGTAGAAATAAGAAGTAGTTTTCTATAAAGTAGTTTACTGTAACCCTGATGGAGTTTGGAACTCTGTCAGGGTTTGTTGTTTATAAGAAATGATAGGTTTCTTAAATTTGAATATATTTACGAAAGAGTAAAAGTATTAATTTTAATTGCGCGGTCAGAAGACCGCAACTTAAATTCGACGAAGTCCTAGATTTCGCCGAGTTAGGGAGTTTAACAATATTTTTAAAGTGATTAGTTTATGATGAAGCTTAAAGAAATTGAGAAAGTTACTTATAATCTTATAAAGACAAATTCAACTTTTAGTTTAATAGGTTTAGACAATGAAATTAAGTTATTAGACAATGACTATCAGATTAAAGAGTTGACAATAAGAATAATGGAAAATCAATTGAAGAAAATTGAAGAAAATCAATTATTCTTTCAAGTAGAAAACATAATATATAAATTAATTTTTTCAGATTTATCTGTAAGTATTTTTTATACAACAACTGCTAATAAAGATATTTGGATATTCAATGAAAATTATATTTTTGAAGCCGAAAGAACAGAAAATAGACGTGAATATAAATTCGATTTTTTATCAATAAAAGAAAATAAGGTACTGTGGTCAGATGTTTCAATGATACGCTTTTATTCTAAATCTAACGAATTACTATTATTTACTGATTTTTTAGGGAATGTTTTCAAGAAACGAAACATATATAATGGCCTTGAAATCTGGTCTCTAGATTTTTCAGAGAATAGAGTTAATGGTTTGGTTCTTTTAATAAATGATAAATTAGTTTTCTCAACCACCAATCAAGATTTAATCGGAGTTGAAATAGAAACAGGCAAAGAGTTATGGCGATTATCAAATTGTAATTTGCATCATCAACAGCAACCCAACACTAACTATTTAGTAGGCTTATCGGCAAACTCTTTTGGAAATAATTTTTATCAAGTAATAGACCCGATATGTGGAAAGAAGATAATAGATAAGAAGTTTGAAAACTTCTTTTACGAAACAACACCAAACAAGGCTTGTATTACAGAAACCCATTATTATTTTATCAGTAATGTTTTTGGAGATGGCACAGGAACAAAGAGCGAAAGAATTACACATTTGGGCTGTATCAATTTACAAACTCACGAAATAGAATGGATAGAAAAGGTTGGTAATACTTCTGAAAGGCGAAGCGAATACCAAAAACCAGAAATCAATAACAATAAAATTTATTTAATTGACGGAGAGCAAACATTACACATTTACGAAATCCCCAGTTGAGCCGAGGCTGTAAAATGTAATAAACGATTGTTGTTCGGTGGCGGTTTTACCGCCGTCGTTGTATTTTACAGGCTTAGTCTGTATTCACATCCAATTTTGGCAACAATATTGAAGAACACTTGCATTCGGTTCGTATTTGGTGTAAATTTGCACCAAAATGTAAGTTATGGTACGTCAAAGTATATCATTCACCAAACCAAACGATGAGTGGTTGAAAAATCAGGTGGAGAACAATGAGTATTCCAGCAAGAGCGAAGTTGTTAACGATTTAATTAGGCAAGCACGTAAACAACAAGCGCAAACAGACTGGATTAAAGCAAAATTAGAGAAAGCTGAAAACAGTGGATTTACGAATGATAGTAAAGAAGAAATTTTAAGTCAATCAAAATCTTTACTTAATGAGTAAATATAGATTGAGCAATGAAGCTAAAGAGGATTTGATACGAATTCATCAGTACGGCGTCCGAAAATTCGGAATGTCTCAAGCTGACAAATACTATAGTTCTTTTTTTGAATACTTCAATATCATTGCTCAACGACCATTATCATTTGAATCGGTTGATTACATTAAAGCAGGATACCGTAGATGTGTCTGCGGTTCTGATAGTATTTACTACAAAATTAATGGTGATACTGTTGAGATAATGGCAATTGTAGGAATGCAAGATTTAAAAGGCATTCTTTAAACTAGGTTCGGCCGAGACTGTAAAAAACCCTGACAGAGTTCCAAACTCTGTCAGGGTTCTTAGTTATAGACCTTTTCGCGTTTGCTAATTGGCCAACGCAAAGCTCATTATTAGTTGATAAAAGTAAAAGCCTTTCCGCTCTCGCCAGCACGGCCAGTTCTGCCAATGCGGTGAATATAGCTGTCGATATTTTTAGGCTGCTGGTAGTTAATAACGTGCGAAACATTGGAAATATCAAGACCTCGTGCGGCAACGTCGGTAGCTACAAGTACCTGTATCTTTTTGTTCTTAAACGAGTTTAAGGCGTTAATACGGTAATTCTGCGACTTGTTGCCATGTATCTCATCGGCTTTGATTCCCGCTACTCTAAGGTCTCTGCAAATTCTGCTAACCCAACGTTTTGTTTCGGCAAACACAAGTACCTTCTCGAACGATTCGTCGCGAACCATATTGATAAGCACATTCATCTTGTTTTCGCCATTCTTAACCACAACCACATCCTGCTCAATAGAATCGGCGCTTACGTTTCCTGTGTGAACGCGAATTTCAACCGGATTTTCCAGTAGGTTGTTGATTATATCTTTTTGACTTTTCTCCTCGGTTGCCGAGAAAAGCACAGTTTGCTTACGATTGCTCATGCCATCAACAAAGAACTGAATATCACGGGAGAATCCCATGTCCAGCAATCTATCAAACTCATCAAGTACAAGAACCGAGAAGTTTTTAAGATTCAATGCTCTTTGGCGAACCATATCGGAAATACGTCCGGGTGTTCCAATTATTAGATGGCTAGGACGTCTTAAATTGTTAATATCACGGCCAACATTTGTACCGCCAATAAGGCTTGTGCAAGAAAGGTTGAGGCCGTTGCCAATACTTTTAAACTCCTCATCAATCTGGAGGGCAAGCTCTCGGGTTGGCGATACAATCAGAACCTGAAAGTTAGGCTTTTGGTTAATCAGATTATGGATAATTGGCACTAAAAATGCAGCTGTTTTGCCAGTTCCTGTTTGTGCCAAACCCAGTAAGTTTCTACCCTCAAGAATTGCATTGAGGGTTTTCTCCTGAATCTCGGTTGGGGTTTTAAATCCTTTTTTTAGCAGGTTGCTAACTATTTTAGGATTAACCGGCAACTCCTCAATTAGCTGCGTAGGTGTATGCTTAATTACTTCTTGTGCAACTGCTTTTTTTACGAATAGTTTTGGGTCGATCGAGTTTGCTTTGCTCTGTCCATTACCCGATGATTTAAATCTTGATGTTCTTTTAGAATCAAAATTACGTTGTCCCCTGTTATTCAGAGGTTTTCTGTTTCTCATTTGAAATTTGTTAGTTAATGTCGCTGAAGCAAACATTAACCGCGTATCTGTTCAAAGGGGTAATGTTTCTTTGGCGTAAATATTATTCAGCGTAAACTAGTGAAGTAGAAAGGATGTCGTCTTGAGAGGTGATTCGAGAGATATACTAACTATACAGATCTAAAATATGCTAAAATCGATGCAAAGGAAGGTATAATAAAATCAATATCCAAATTTACAGTAAATTATACGCGTTAAACCTAACTTTAACCAATTTGCTGGTGAGTATTTTACAAACGAGCACCAAGGAAAGTAAACAGTTGAAATATCTAAAATTATCTCTACTTTTGACTGTTGTAAACTAGCGCTATGGGTACAGAGATTATCCTAAACCAACTGCTGACTTTCGGTATTCTAATGTTTATTGGAGCATTGGCATCGTGGTTTAAGTTTATAACCGATGACGGCAAGGATTTGCTGGCCCGAGTAATTATCGATATCACCCTTCCGTTTCTTATTCTAAGCACCTTCCTTAAGCTCGATAGTAACCCTGCATTGCTGTGGAATGGACTAAAGATTTTTGGTTTTGCTTTCTTGAACCTTGGGTTTCTTTACCTTATAGGAACAACCTCATCGCGGTTGCAGCGCATGAATGTTGGCGATAGCACGGTTCACACTCTGCATACAATGTTTGGGAACATTGTTTTTCTTGGATTCCCGCTTTTCGATGCTTTATTTCCAGGAGGGGTTGGTGTTTTTTATGCAGCATCGTATCAGTTGGCATCAAACACTATCACCTTCACCTATGGAATTTACCGTTTAAGCTCAGGAACCCAGAAATCGGGTCTTAAAAGTTTGCTGAATGTAAACACGGGTGCTCTTCTGATTGGCTTTACTATTATGATTTTGGAAATTGCCATTCCAAGGCCCGTTGTCGATGCCCTGAGTGGACTAGGAAAATGCACAAGTCCACTGTCGATGGTTTACATTGGCGCTTTGCTGGCGGGTATGGGCGTGAAAAGTTCGTTTAAAACTTTGAGTATCTATATTCTCAGTTTTAATAAGCTCATTCTTGCGCCAATAATTCTTGGGTTTGCCTATTTCTGGATAAACAGAATTCTCAATCTGAATTTTTCGCTCGAGGCGTTTGTTGTATTGGTTATGCAGGTTAGTATGCCAGCCCAAACCATAGTGGTGGTTATGTCCCGACGGTACGGAGGGAACTATAAGTTAGCCGCTGGTAATCTATTTATAACAACTTTGCTAAGTATAATTACCCTTCCGTTGATCTGTACTTTTCTGACCTATATCTTCAAATAAAAAGTGAGGGAGTCTCCCGCACAGTATCAGTTGAAAATTTTAAAAATAGACCCCTAATTAGCCATTATCGTAACGACAAGGGAGAATTCGTCGTTGATGGCTTTATCGCCTAAATTATCGAAGAATTTACCCGATCCGTACTTGATGTTGTACTTTGTTCTATCAACAGTGATTAATGTTTTGTAAGTTTTTCCCTCTTGGGTCACTTCAAACTTAATAGGATATGTTTGCCCTTTAATTGTCAGATCGGCTTCGGCCATAGCCTTGCCATTCGCAAATTTTGTTGATTTTATATTGCTCAGGAGCGATGTCTTAAAGGCGCTTGTGCTAAAAAAATCGTCGGAGTTTAGATGATCAACCAACTTCTTATTCCACTCCGCATTTTCAACATCTTCGTTAACAATTGTTTGCATATCAATAACGAAGTTTCCTGATACTATTTGATTGTCTTTTACAGTAAATTTACCTTCTTTCAGCTTTATGGTTCCATAGTGTTCTCCGGTTACCTTTTTGGCATTCCATTTCAGGGTGGATTTACTGACATCGACACTAAGTTCCTGCGAGTACACTCCCATACTCAATAAAAATATAGTTGACAGGAAAAAAAATCTTGGTGCATTCATAATTTTTATATGTTTTGTTTATTGAATGATAAACAGATAAATAGCAATTTTTGTTCTTGGCAGTAAGCAAATTCGTTTTAGATTTGTATTTTTTAATGATTATCGTTACAAAATAAGATTTTTACTATGAGAGTTGTAATTCAAAGGGTTAGTAGTTCAAGGGTTGATATTGATGGTGTAACCGTTGCTAGTATTGGTTTAGGGTTGCTTGTTCTGGCAGGATTCGAGAGTGCTGATACGCAGGATGACCTCGAATGGACTGCTGCAAAGATTGCTAAACTGAGAATTTTTGACGATGGTGAGGGTGTAATGAACCTATCGGTTACCGATATCAATGGCGATATTTTGGCTGTAAGCCAATTTACGCTACATGCAAAAACCAAAAAGGGCAATCGTCCATCGTACATTCAAGCCGCTCCGCCCGATATTGCAATACCGTTGTATGAGAAATTTGTAAAAAAGCTTGAAACTGAGATAAACAAAAAGGTACAGACTGGTAGATTTGGTGCGAAGATGGATGTTTCGTTGGTAAACGATGGCCCTGTAACAATTTTTATTGATTCTAAAAACCGTGAGTAATGGAGGATATAACTTTAAGCCGGGCTCAACAAATAGTTGATGAATGGATTCAAAAGAATGGAGTCCGCTATTTCAACGAGTTAACAAATATGTCCTTGCTAATGGAAGAGGTTGGCGAGTTGGCCCGGATTGTTGCTCGAAAGTATGGAGAGCAGTCGTTTAAGGCTGGTGAGAATCCCGATGCGCTATCAGAAGAAATGGCCGATATACTTTTTGTGCTAATTTGTCTAGCAAATCAAACCGGAATTGACCTTACACAGGCGTTTTTTCTAAATATTGATAAAAAGACCAAGCGAGATATTAACAGGCATCATCAGAATCCTAAATTGTTGTAACTTTGAACACTTAATTCGTTGATGGTTGTTCGTTGATGGTTGATGGTGTTTGAGTATTGATAGTGATAGATTGTTCTAACTTGATTTCAATTCTCATTTTACTTTCAACTTTCAACATTTAACCTTCAACTTTAAACTTTTCACTTATGGAACTATCGTTGGAAGAAAAATTTAACTTGGAGGTTGATCCAGCTGCAGTAAAGGCTGCTTTGAATAAATTTAAAGATATTGCGAGTGGTCGCAAGGGCGAGGTTGAGACGCTAAAGAAGTGTTTTAGTCTTATCGATCTAACCACATTAAACGCAACCGATGGGTACGAAAAAGGGAAACAATTTGCCGATAATGTTAGCAAATTCCCCACCGATTTTCCCGGAATGCCAAATGTTGCTGCTATTTGCGTTTATCCAACATTAGTTCCTGTTGTTAAGGAAAATTTAACTGCCGAGAATGTTAAGATTGCATCAGTTGCTGCAGGATTTCCGGCATCGCAAACATTTATCGACATTAAACTCTCGGAATGCGAAATGACAATTGAGCAGGGAGCCGATGAAATTGACGTTGTAATTTCAGTAGGATCGTTCCTTGAGGGAGATTACTATACCGTTTTCAGCGAACTCCAGCAAATTAAGGAGGTTGCCGAAGATACTCATGTAAAGGTAATTCTAGAAACCGGAGTTTTACCTACGTTGAATGATATTAAGTTGGCATCATTCTTGGCGATGGAGGCTGGTGCAGATTTTATTAAGACATCAACCGGGAAACTTGAGCCAGCTGCAACTCCCGAGGCTGTATATGTGATGTGTTTAGCCATAAAGGAGTACTATGAAAAAACAGGAAAGAAGATTGGTATCAAACCTGCTGGTGGTGTTTCTAACTCAAGCGATGCCCTTTTCTTTTACACCATTGTAGAGCAAACTCTTGGGCAGGAGTGGCTTTACCCAGGTTTGTTCCGTTTTGGAACCAGTAAACTCGCCGATATTCTATTATCCGATATCTTGGGTAAAGAGGTAAAATACTTTAGCCAGTCTTCAACCGCTAAGTATTAATTTATTTTGAAGACAGAAAAAAAAGAGGGTCAAAGCCCTCTTTTTTATTTAAAACATATCACAACTTATTTCTGAGAGCCTCCTTCAATTTCCCATTCAACAACTGCGTGAGCCACTACGTAAATTGGTCCCGATAAATTATTTACCGTGTAGGTTGTTTGTCCGCTGTAAATATCACCATACACTAATGGATATTGACCCGGAGCTACGGTTTCCACACCATTTTTCTTTGGAAGTCTGTCTGATCCTACATACAAATGGTTTTGTGTCATCATAAATCCACTATACATTGTATAGGTAACAGTAGCAGATCCATTTGCATAGTTAACGGTAAGGGTTCCGGTCAATGTTCCTTTGTCGGTATCGCATTGTCCTGCAGCAGCCCAAATTTCGAATGAATAGGTTCCTTCAGCCAAAGGTCCATTCGACCATCCCCAGCGGTTGAATCCCCAATCTAGGAAGCAAGTCGCATAGTTGTCCCCATATGCAAATGCTGTTTCTGATGCATAAACTGGATCAGGATTTGGATCTTCGGTACATTCTTGTTTGCAATAATTGAAATACATTGCCCAACTGCCACTTGTGATGAACTGTGTTCCTGCTCCCCATGCGGTTTGCTGGTCAACAATTGTAGCTCCATCATACTTAGTAACTACCGCGTGTGCTGCAACAATAAAGCATTCTTCAAAGTCGGCAAGGTTGAACTGATAGGTTACTTCGCTTACTGGCGTAGTAAATGTTTCTCCATACGGGAAATGTCCAATCTGAGGATTTCCTTTCTTGTTTACAGGAACTCCGCTTCTTGGACCAACATACAAGTGAGTTTCGTTAAGTAGGTAACCATTAGTTGCGGTGTAGGTTACATAAAGATAATCGGCATCATTACCTACAGTAACTGTTCCAGCATCTATATGCTGACCGGCAGTTAACATTACTACTGTTGGCGTTCCGCAGTAAGCAATTGGGGCTTGAGCCATTACTTTAAGTGGAGTAATTGCTTCACTTGTGGCTGTTAAGGGTGCCACAACCTGATCATCCTGCTTTTGGCAGGATAATGTCGCAAAAATAAGCACTGCTAATCCAAGCAGTTTGCTTGTAGTCATTGTTTTATTCATACTTGTTAGAGTTATATTTTAGTACAAGTTACGGTAATAAAACAGCATAAGTCAAGGAGTGTTTAAACTACTGTTTAAATTTGTGATGAATAATTATTTTTACCTGACAAGCAAGGGTTTATCAGTGATAGTTATATTTTAAATAAAAAAAGAGGTTGACTTTATATCAACCTCTTCAAATGAGTCTATTATCAGTATTACCACCAAATAGTGTAAAGAACTATTAGGATTGCAATAACAATCAGTGATCCAATTTTAAAACCTTTTCCAGTTGCAAAAAGACCTCTTGATATAGTAATAGCTTTAATATGATCCTTATTGCCTTCAATAATCGCAAACACCCAAATTATTGCCAAGCAAATTAGGAACACAACTCCCATTCTATCCATAAATGGTAGGCTTGGAAGTAATAGTTTGAAAAGCAGCGAGAATACGAATGTCCCAATTGCAGCACCCAATGCACCATTTGCTGTGGCCTTTTTGTAGAAGAATCCTGCAAGGAAAATGGCTAATGCGCCAGGGCTTATAAAACCGGTGAATTCCTGTATGTACTGGAAGGCCTGATCGAGGTTCGAGAGCATTGGTGCAATAAAAACGGCAATAAGTAATGCGATAAAGGCAGCAATACGTCCAATGTTAACCAGTTTATGTTCCGATGCATCCTTGTTTATATACTCTTTATAGAAATCCATTGTGAATATTGTTGAGACACTATTCATCATTGAGGCCAGTGAGCTAACAATAGCTGCAACTAAAGCTGCAAAGGCAAGTCCCTTAACACCTGTTGGAACAAAGTTGTGCAGCAACCAAGGATAGGCCTCATCGGATTTTGCTATATCAGCATTGAGCGCAAAGGCAACTATGCCGGGAATAACAACTATTAATGGAAGTATCAATTTCAGAAATGCAGCAAATACCAATCCGCTTTGGGCCTCCTTAACACTCTTTGCTGCAAGAGCCCTTTGAATTATATACTGATTACATCCCCAGTAGTATAGATTTGCCACCCACATCCCTCCAATCAAAACGCTAATTCCAGGTAAATCGATATAGGCATCTTTTTGGCCACCTTTCCCATCCGGAATCAGAAGTTGTCCTTTTTCCAGAATCATATCAAATTTCTCAGGAGCTTTCTGGAGCAATATTTTGAAACCAGCAATAAACCCTTCGCCTCCACTTAAATAATCCAGGGCAAAGTATGTTGTAACCAAACCTCCACCAACAAGGAAAACAACTTGAATAACATCGGTCCAAGCAACAGCTTTTAACCCACCGTAGATTGAATATATTGCTGCGAAAAGCGCTAGCCCAAGAATACTATAAATCATAGGAATTCCCATGATTTTTTCCATGGCAAGTGCGCCTAAGTATATAATTGAGGTTAGGTTGACAAAAACAAAAACCAATAACCAGAATCCGGCCATTACCGTTTTTACCCGTTTGTCGAAACGAGCCTCAAGGAATTGTGGCATGGTAAAAATCTTTTTCTCCAAGAAAATTGGAAGGAAAAACATAGCCACAATGATAAGCGTAAGAGCTGCCATCCATTCGTAGGAAGCAATTCCAAGGCCTATGGCAAAACCAGAGCCGGACATCCCTATAAACTGCTCCGCGGATATATTTGAGGCAATTAACGATGCTCCAATTGCCCACCAGGGCAATGCGCGTCCAGCAAGGAAGTAGTCACCGGAGTTGGTTTCTGAGTCGCGCTTTCGGAACGAAATCCAAAGCCCTAATCCAACAATTATTACTGCGTAAGCAGCAAAAATGATGTAGTCGATAGTTGCAAATGACATGATGTTTGAGTTTAGGTTAAAGTAATTCTAATAAGGCAAATATAAATTGCTTATAGGAATACATTCAAAAATTTAGGTACATCAAAAACTATACAACCGTAAAAAAGTCATCATTTATTCCACAAAGGCGAAGGGTACTCTCCCGCCTCAATCAGTTTGCTTAATCTATTAACAACCAAAGGTCTATCTCCGGGATAAGTTACCCCAAACCATTCGGCATTTGTGCTTAAAACCTTACAGGTTGCAATTTTTTCTTGAATTGATTTATTCACAACGGTTGGAATGTAGAATTCAGCCTTAGCATTTCCTATGGAGCCACTGAAGAAATCGACCATTAACTTTTCGGTATAGTCATAAAAATCGGGAGTAAATCCCCAAAAGTTCATAGATACCTGAAGGTTTTCATCGAGTTCAACTGAATTGCCGTGTTCATCCTTAAAGCAAACCTTTCCGTTAATTCGTTCAATTTGGGTATGCTCAACAACGTTTTGTAAAAGCATCTGGCTATTGGTTGTACATACACCACGCGATACAGCACCTTCTTCCGAAAGAGTTTTGCCCAATTTAAACCCAACCATATAGTAACTGCCTTTAGGTAGGTTCGGCTTGGATAGTTCCTGGGCTAAAACACGGAATGTATCGTAGCCATAAAAATCATCGGCATTAATAACCGCAAAGGGCTCATTAACTAAATGCTTTGTAACCCATATGGCATGTGCAGTTCCCCAGGGCTTTGTCCTGTCGGCAGGACAGGTGAATCCTTTGGGTAACATATCTAACTCTTGATAAGCAATTTCAAAATGAACATCCTTGCTAAACCGATTTCCAAAAACCTCTAGGAAATCCTTCTCAATACTTTTTCTAATTACAAAAACAACTTTTCCAAATCCAGCACGAAAGGCATCGTATACGGAGTAATCAATAATTGTTTCGCCGTTAGGCCCTAAGCCATCAACCTGTTTTAGTCCGCCATAGCGACTTCCCATTCCAGCTGCAAGTATAATAAGTGTAGGTTTCATTTTAAATGATTTAAGAAATTACGATTAAATAAAAACAATGCCAAGATACTAATAAAAGTTTTTGTGAATACAATTAATGTGTATCTATAGGCCTGTTGTAAAATTCAAATCATTTTAGTTATTTTTGATTTTTAGTCTTGTTTAATGTATGATCAGATTTCTTTTTGCCTTTGTGTTTATTTTACCTATTGGAGTTGTTGAGGCTAATTGCAACATTGCAGCCTCAAAAAAGGGCGTAGAAAATCGAGAGGACAATCAATCTAAACAGCAATTAATTGAGGCTATTTATATCAGCGAGCAGGCCAAGGACACCTTTGGGTTACTTAAAAGCCTTACTGCAATTGAGGAGATTTATTCTAAGCTGGGTCAGTACGATTCGGCGATTATTGTCTGCTATAAAAGGCTTAACCTTAACAAGATCCAAAAGAACTACAGATCATTATCGGATAATTTCAGAGCGCTAAATACTCTATTAATTACAAACCTTGATACCAATGCTGCTAGTGGGTTAATGGATTCGTGTTACCATTATGCTTTACTGAGCGGAGATTCGAACACAATAATTGTTGCGAATACGAATTATGGTTCCTATAAGGCGGGGTTTGATAAAGCGCTTGGGTTGACTTACCTAAACAAAGCCGTTGCTGAATCGATAAATTGTGGTAGCGTTACCGCATACCTGTATCTAGGGTTCAGGCTGCCGAAATTTTAATATCGGTGGATAGTCTACGGAAAGCAGAGGAGTACCTAATGCAAGCGCTAAACAAGGCTATTGAAGGTGATGAAAAGATCCAACGAGCACATATATACATGGCATTAGCAAGAATCAGCATTAAGGAGAAAAAAGTAACAGAAGCCATTAACCTGCTCCACTCTGCAAGGCAAATAGCCGAAAGCGAGCCCTGTATTTACTACTTGCCAGATATTTACCAGACCCTGTCGCAGGCTTTTCGGTTAAGAAATAACATTGATAGCAGTTTTTACTACAACGATAAGTATAACCAGGCGCAGCAAATTCTAGTTAACGAAAAAACGAATATTCAGGTTGCCGAGGTGAACGCAAAATATCAGCTGGAAGGCAAACAAAATATCATCGAAAAGTTAGGGAATAGGATAGGAGCATATCGAACGGTAATTTTCACCATTCTAATTTTATTTGTTTTAACCGTAGTTTCTTTTGGTTTATATATATTCAAACTTAGCAAGTCGAACAAATTCTTTGCTAATAGTCAGATTTTTAAAAGTGCTCGAAGGAAAGAACCGGATATTCCCACTTCGTTGAAAGCAAATTTTAGTAGAATATTTATTGATCAGGAGGGTTACACCGATCCTGAGTTAACCTTACAAAAACTAGCCGAACAGCTTGATACTAACACCACGTATCTTTCGCGATACATTAACGATGAGTATAAAATCAACTTTTCGCAACTTCTTAATCAGTTTAGAGTGGAGAAGGCCTGTATGCTAATGAAGGATAACAACCTCGATAATCTCAAGATAGAGGCCTTGGCTCAGGATGCCGGTTTTAAGTCCAAATCAACCTTTAACGTTGCTTTTAAGAAGCAAAAAGGATTGACTCCTACGCAATGGCGTGAAAAATTAAACTAATCGACTAATCTGATAGTTACATTTTGATTATGTTTTGATTTATAAATCAAAACGCCTATAATTTGCTTTAAGCGTGGTTTTTGTATAATTTCAATTTCTAATTCAAATCTAAACCAAATTAACTATGAAAAAACTATTTTTAATTTTCTTTGGGGCATTGTTAATACTAGCTGCAACACCATGCGCGTATGGTGCAGTATCTTATTCGGCACAGGACGATAAAGCAACCGTTCAGACCGAGCAAGCAGCATCAACCGATTCTTCCGAGAATACCGGATCGAAAGTTGTTAATACTATTGTTGCACTATTGCTCCTCGGTGCATTCTTTGGTGGGCTTGCCTACATGTTCATCATTTTGCGTAAGAAATACTATACAGAAACCAGCGTTGAGCAAATGCGAGAGCAACGCAGAACGCAAGGTTTATCGGAAAATTCAACCGACGAGGAAAACGAAAAAGCATCGGAGTTGCTGGAAACAGCCCTAGTTCAATGGTCAAACTACAAAGGCGAGGATGGAGAAACGTACTATATCCCTAGGAGAATGGCTCAGGTAAAGCGATCTGTTGCGTTAATTAATCAGGCCAAACAGTTTATGCCCACAAGCGAAACCGTAATTAGCAGGATGAATGAACTTGGTGGTATTGTTAATGAGCGTACAGCACGGTCGTTTGCTGGTAGTTGGTCGTTGTTGGCGGTGTCGGGTTTAGTTCTTCTGCTTTTTTTCTTTATAGGCCCATCGGGCGGATTCTTCAAAAAGATTTTAAGTTTATGGTGGTTATGGGGTTCGATGATTTTTTATATAATGGCCAGTTATGCACCGCAGTTTTTGATTGAAAAGAGAATGGAGTGGTTTGGAGGAAAAAAATTCTCAAGCGGACTTATTAAAACGGTATTGGCCATTGTTGCTGCAACTCCAGTGGCCTACACTGTGGTTACAAAATGGAGCGATGGATCCACCACAAAATCGGAGGAGGGAACCAGTGAATTTTTCATGGTAGTTGCACTAGCCCTACTTGCCCTTATTATAATTGGAGTTTGTATACTATTCTTTGGTATAATTAATTTTATTCGGAACTATTTGCTATTCTTTTAGTCTCGTTTGATTTGTTTGTAAAAGAAAGAGCCTCATCTTTGAGGCTCTTTCTTTTTAAATCGTATCAGTTAAAACCATCTCCTCCGCATAAACATTACAATGCCAAACATTGAGAACAAGAAAGATACTAAGAGAATTATCCAAAACCCCCATGGAGTATTTTCGAATCCGTTGGGAACATTCATCCCGTATAAGCTGGCAATCAATGTGGGGATCATCAGTATAATTGAGATCGATGTGAGTTGCTTCATTATCACGTTTAGGTTATTGGATATAACCGATGCGTATGCATCCATCATCCCGCTTAAGATATCGGAATGAACGTTGGTGGTTTCCTGCGCCTGACGCAGCTCGATTTCAACGTCTTCAATTAGCTCGGGGTCGTATGAATCCTTGTAGTTCCTAAGATTTTTGATCCTATGAAGAAGGATGTCATTCCCTTTAAGCGAGGTGGTAAAGAAAACAAGACTTTTCTCTATTCTCAGCAAGGCCTGCAGATCTTCATTTTTGATGGATTGCTCCAGCTCTGTTTCTGCCAACTTAATGCTTTGGTTAATCTGCTTTAGGTATTTTAGGAACCACACACTCGACGAAAGCATTAACCGTAGAACTAGGTCGAAGTGATCGCGTTTATTGATGCTCTTTTTTACCGAAAATTGGATGAAATCGGGGAGAACATCGGTTTGGTAGAAGCAGATGGTCACGAATATATCGTCCTTAAAAATGATACCAAGTGGAACGGTGGAAAATGGTATGCTAACATCGGTGTTCTTATACGGAACGCGAAGAAGTATAAAGAACCAGCCTTCGTCGTACTCAATACGTGGACGTTCATCAACGTCTTCAATATCGTTATAGAAAGCATCGGGAACACCAAGCTCATCAATTAAATACTTTTTTTCTTCTTCGGTGGGAATTTCAATGTTTACCCAGCAATTAGGTTCCCATTGTGGACAGGATACTATTCCTTTGCCGTTCTTCCAATAGGTCTTCATGCAATAACCTCCATAAATTTATGAATAGAGGATCTGCATTAAAGCCTCTATTCAAGTTCAACAATCAGGGTGATAATCGTCCATATAGATTTTTAGAATGATTTCGGTGCAAAAGTAAGGCTTATTTTTTTCTCTTAAAATTCAAAGTCAAAAAAAGTTTATCGCTAATTCCGGCGAACTACTTAAATCCTCGGGAAAGGCCTTAGTGTAAAGCAATGATTGTAGAATAGTTTTTTAGCGTTCATGGGTTATTCCGTAAAAAAAAGATCCTCCATCACCGAGTCGCTAATCATAAATTTTTCTGCTGGAATTTTTATGGTGAAGTTTTCGAGTATTAAATTTCCAGTCTTAAAATGTTTCTCAGAAGTCTTGCGAATGTGGTTGATATATTTTTCAGAAAAGCCATTCGCTATGTAATTTAAATCGACACCCCAGATAGTTCTTAATCGGGTTAGCAACAATTCGTTGAATTTATTGGTTTCATCAATTGTTTCAGATTGAAACTCACACTTATTTTCCTTGATTCCATTGCTCCATAGCACTATTGAATTTGGATTCCATTGACGCGTATTGATGTTGAACGAGTGTGCCGATGGGCCAACCCCTAAATACGGAACATTGCGCCAGTATGAACTGTTATGGCGCGATATAAAACCTTGCTTCGCAAAGTTGGATATTTCGTAATGGATGAATCCTGCTCCTTGTGTTTTTTGTCTTAATAAATCGTATTGCTGAATGCTTAACTCTTCGTTGATTGCATTAATTTGACCCTTCTTAAGTTTTCTGGTTATAGGTGTTGATTCCTCGTAGGTCAGGTGGTAGCACGATAGATGTTGAACATCAAGATCAATCGCCTTATTTAGGCTGAACTCCCAGCTTTCCATGGTTGAGTTGGGTAAGCCGTAAATTAAATCGAGGCTAATATTCGAGAATCCTACGGCCTTGATCTGCGCTATGCTATCAACGGCTTTTAGTGAATCATGCCTTCGCCCAAGAAATCTAAGCTCCTCGTCGATAAAAGATTGAACACCAATGCTAATTCTGTTAACGCCAGCAATTTTGTAATCTTTTAGTAGTTCTAAACAAAGGTCATCGGGGTTTGCTTCAAGCGTAATTTCGGGATTTGTTGAAACTGAAAAGTTTTTTTTAATTGCATTCAGGATTTCTTCTATGTAAGTAACTGGCAGAAGCGAAGGCGTTCCTCCGCCAAAATATATTGTTTCGATATTTTTATCCTCTAAATAATCGCGTCTTAATTCTAATTCCCGAACAATTAGTTTGGGAAAATCATACGACAATTCATTTTTGCCAACCGAATAAAAATCACAGTAAGCGCATTTTTTGTGGCAGAATGGAACATGTATATAAATTCCTGACATGTGGTGGTTTGTTTCGGTTAAATGGGTACAACATTACATTAAAAGCCATTATCTTTGCAAAGATAATTTTAATGTTTAAAGAAGTAGAATTAAGGTATTTGTTGATACAGATAAACAGAGCAAATCCTGGTTAATACTAAGTTTATAAACTATTACTAAACATACTTAAATCAAATGACACCTATAAAAATTGCATTGGCCTCGGACCATGCAGGCTATACAACCAAGGAAGATATAAAGCGATACCTCGAAGGGTTGGGTCATCAGGTGTGGGATTTTGGAACACACAGCGAAGAGAGTGTAGATTATCCTGATTTTGCACATCCCCTTGCAATTGCAGTTGAGCGAGGCGAGTATACTTTAGGATTTCTTTTTTGCGGCAGCGGTAACGGGGTGTCAATAACTGCCAATAAGCATCAGGGAATTCGTTCGGCGTTGTGCTGGAATGCCGAAATCGCAAGTCTTGCGCGCCAGCATAATAATGCAAATGTATGTGCAATACCCGCTCGTTTTGTGTCTACATCCGAAGCACATCAAATTGTGAGGGCATTTCTTGATGCCAAATTTGAAGGAGGCCGTCATCAAAATAGAGTTGACAAAATCCCCGTAAAGTAAAGTATCTATTAACGTTTCATGTAAAAATAATAAGCAATGAGTCAGAACAAACCAATAACATCGTTTATTGAGAAGCATTATTTACACTTTAATGCTGCTGCATTAGTTGATGCAGCTAAGGCTTACAAAACCCATATCGAAAGTGGTAAAAAAATGATGATCACCCTTGGCGGAGCAATGAGTACTGCTGAGCTTGGCATTAGTTTAGCCGAGATGATCCGTCAGGACAAGGTTCAGATTATCACCTGTACTGGTGCCAACCTTGAGGAGGATTTGATGAATTTAGTGGCTCATAGCCATTACAGGCGAGTGCCCAACTACCGCGATTTAACACCTCAGCAGGAGTGGGACTTACTACAAAATCACCTAAATCGTGTAACCGATACCTGTATTCCTGAGGAGGAGGCGTTCCGGAGACTTCAAAAACACATGTTTGATGTATGGAAGGATGCCGAAGTTAAGGGAGAACGTTATTTTCCATACGAGTTCATGTACAAGGTCATTAGGAGCGGAGTGTTAGAGCAATACTACGAGATTGATCCTAAAAATTCGTGGATGCTTGCTGCTGCCGAAAAGAACCTACCTATTATTGTTCCTGGATGGGAGGATTCAACACTGGGTAATATTTTTGCATCGTATTGTATAACTGGCGACTTAAAGCCATCTACCATGAAGTCGGGCATTGAGTACATGATGTTCCTAGCCGATTGGTACACAAAGTATTCAGGCCCTGCAGGGTTGGGCTTCTTCCAAATCGGTGGAGGTATTTCTGGTGATTTCCCTATTTGCGTGGTTCCGATGTTGCACCAAGACTTGGAGCGCGAGGGAGTTCCTTTCTGGAGCTATTTCTGCCAAATTAGCGATTCAACTACCAGCTATGGCTCATACTCGGGCGCTGTACCCAACGAGAAAATTACTTGGGGCAAGTTGAATATAGATACTCCAAAGTTCATCATCGAATCCGATGCAACTATTGTTGCACCACTAATGTTTGGATATATTCTTGGATGGTAGATGAGAATTTACAGATAAACAGAAAGGCGGGATTTCCCGCCTTTTTATGTTAATAGTTCGGAGTAAACTATTCAAATAAAAAATCTAAATCATCGCCTGCGTAAAATTCTTTGGGAACAATTCCTTTCTTGAATATTCTGGCAGGTTTTGGACCAAGTAATGATAGGGTAACATTTTCGAGCAAAAGCATTGTACCCTCACGTAGCCCAACAACATAAGAGTATGGATCCATTTCGATGAATTCCATAATACGCTGTTCCCTCGTTTCCCCGGCATGTCCAGTAGGATTAGAATCGAGGTAGTGTGGGTTAATTTGAAAGCGAACCAAACTAAATGCGTTAAAATTGTCGGGTTCTGTAATGGGCATATCGTTGGTAGTACAGATGGTTGGGCATGCTACATTTGCGCCGGCGCTCCATCCAACGTATGGCGTTCCGCTAAGAACTTTATTGCGAACGGTTTCAATAATATCGTGTTGCTGAATAGTTTTAAGCAATTTAAATGTGTTTCCTCCGCCAACAACAATTGCATCTGCCTCCTGTATTGCAGCCTTGGTGTTTCGGTAGTGATGGATAGAATCAACCTCTATGCCGAATTCGCTAAAACGCTCCTGAACCTTGCGTTCGTACTCATCGTAGCTGAAAGTAACTGCAGCCCATGGTAGAAAAAGAACTTTTTTTACTCCACCTAAAAACTTTCTGATTTCTTCTTTTGGATGCTCTAAGTAAGCCTCGCCTGCATTCGTTGAGTTGCTTATCAAAAGTAACTTTACCATAGTACCTTGAATTATTGGATATAAATTTTTGTTGATAACATCAAAAGTAATATTTAGGGTATTACCCTCAAACTTTTAAAGCAAAAATAATTGCAGATTCATCTATTTCCATCGATTGCAGATAGTTCTTTGCAATATCCCTTTGTTCTTGGAAATCAGAATGAATAAGATTTTTGAATATTTTTCGAATAGCCTTTTTCTCTTCCAAAAAATGCTGATCGTTTACCGAGGTGTATAGGTAAACAATATCTCCTTTTTTGAGATTGAACCATTGAATATCGGTAATCGCCAGTAGTGCTCCTTGCTGTTTTATTGCAAAGGATTCTTCTGCAATGTTTAAAACCCTACTTCCGTTCAGAATAATTGGAATTATTTGGTATTGTTGTGGGTCGTAACTGTATGTGAGCGGATCGTTGCTTAGCAGTTTTTCAATAGCACCCTTTAGGATATTGATTTCTCCTGGACTCTTTTTTAGGAATTCCTTGACAAAGTTGTATAGGGTTAAATTTATTAACTCTTTGCTTATTCTGGCATCCTTAGCGATTAGAAGATAAGCAAAAACCATGTCATCAATTTTGAAGTGCAGCATGCAGGCCTTTGGCTTTCCGTCGTGTAACGTGGAGACCTCCCATGATTCGGAGAAATATTCACTTAGTGAACTATTATGGCTAAAAATATCCATGCTATTACAAGTTGACGAAAGCCGATCGAGAATTTTCGATTTTATAGTTTCAATGTTTTTAATGGCGTTTTTCTTGGCGATATTTTCTTTTATTAGCAATAGCGATAAACCAATTAAAATAGCGAGGAATCCAACAAAAGCGAATAGTATTTTACGTTGAATTTCGAGTTGGTGATTAATCGATGCAATTTCGTTTTCCCTACGTTCGGCCTCGTACTCAGCTTGTAGTTTTTCAATTTTTTCAATTGATTCAGCATTTAGGATGGAATCCTTTAAGGCATTGTGAAGTTTTAAAAAATCATATGCCTGCATATAGTTCTGGTTGCTGTAGTATGCCTCGGATAAAATTTGGTAGATATCCTGAATGGCTGCTTTCTGGTCGGATTTTTCGGCAAGCTTTAGCGATTCGTTTAGAACAGAAATTGCAGAGTTTAGTTTTCCCTGCTTAATGTATACCATCCCAATGTTCTTGAGAGTACTACTGATTCTTAGAGGACTATTTATTTCAGTAAAAATATTGAGAGCATTATTGTGGTAAAGCAAGGCGTCGTCATATTGTTCCTTCAAATAAAAAAGCGATCCAATATTGTCGCGGATTATTGCAACGCCTATTTTTACATTTAGCGAGTCGTATATCTTAAGTGCCTTAAGGTAGTACTGAAGTGCGTTGTCGTATTTTTTTAATTCGAGGTAGGCGCTTGCAATATTATTTGCAGCAGCGGCAACCGCTCTTGGTTTCCCAAGTTTTGTGTTAATCTCGAAGTACTTGATAAAGTACTCAATTGCCTTTGGATGATTTTCTTGGTAAAAGTATATCTGCCCAATGCTGTTCGAGATTATTGCCGACCCTTCTACATCCTGCAGTTCATCGTATAACTTTTGAGCCTTTATATAATTTTCAAGCGCTTTGTCGTACTTTCCCCAGCTACGGTATATTAAACCGATATCGTTAAAAACTCCAGCAAGGTTTTTCTTGTCATTGAGATATGAGTATATATCGGCAGAATTGCTAAAGTTCTTTAAAGCCGAGGAGAATTCTCCCATTCTCTCGTAGCAGTATCCAATTTTATGGTACGAATCGGCCACAAGGTTTCGCATGTTGGTTTTTTCTGCAATTTCCAACGCCTTTTGGTAGTATTCTAAACTTTTTGAGTAGTTGCTGTCGGCATAAGCCGATGCTATTTGAGAGAGTAAGTTGTAGCGGGTTGAGTCGTTACTTACCGTTGCAATGTTTTGAATCAAACTGTCTATGCTGTCAGAATACCCCAAGATATTTTTGAGGAGGATTAAAGAGAGAAGCAATATTTTTAGAGACCCTTTCATCCAGATTCAACGAAGCTCTTTTCAAATGTAAGAAAATAAAACCATAAAAAAAACCGAAGGATTTTCCCTCGGTTTTTGATTTACTATCAATTTTATTAATCGTTAAATGGTATTAGCACAAGGCCAACGGAGAATGGATAAACCTCCAATCCATTGGTCTTTCCTTTTTCGAAGAGTTGAACTGGGTAGTAGTTTGCAAACAGCCTTAATCCTCTGTATCCAACGCGTGCGGTAAGTCCGTAGCGGAATGTTGCAATGTTGAAGTCTCCATGATTCTTGTCTTTTTTCTTATCGCCATCATCGTATACAACCTTTGTGTGCGATCCAAGCCTTAATCCTCCAATAACACCAGCCGATAGGTAAATCCTGTGATTCTCATCGCCAGTTGGAATTTGGAATTCGAGTAGGAGCGGTACGGTAAGGTTCGTTGTGCTTAACTTGGTTTTTTGTACATCATATCCTGCGATAATGTATGAACTATCAATAGAAGTAATTCCATTCTCAACTTTTAAGGAAATAGGGTTTGAGAAATGGTAGTTGTTAAACTCTAATCCCATACCAGTTACCAACCCTGCCTTATCGGTTCCAAAACCTAAACTATATTGCATAAAGTTGATGTTGAAGTTCCATGAGCGTGCCTGCTTTAGGTCGAGTGGTTCTAAATCACCTTTTAAGTTTATCGATTGGTTTTTATCCATGAAACCGTTAATCCCGAATTCGAGGCCAGCCCAATGCCCTTCGAATCTTTCTTTCTCCTTAAATTCGTAGTTATACTCATCTTTTTCAGGAAATTCAATTGTAGTTTTGTTATTCGAGTCAACCACTACAATTCTTTTTTTGCCGATTCTAATAATTGAAGTATCGCTTTTTTCCGACTTTATAGTATCCGTTTTTATTTTTGCTATTGTATCACGAGTGGTTACTGTGATAGTGTCTTCAACTTTAAGTACAATTTGAGAATCTTTTTTCAAGGTGTCTTTTGTTTCTAGGTTTCTCAAAAGCGATTCCTGATCTTGGGCCATCATTCCGATATAACCCATTAGAAATAGTCCGGTAAGTAATAAATTCTTCATAGCTATAATTTTTAAATGGTTTCTACTTGCATTTGTTTCCCGTAAGACGATTAGCTCAGTAGTTTGTTACAGGGCTACTCATTTTTTTCTCCTCGCGTAGTCGAAAATGCAAGTAAGTTGCTCTCGATGGAGAGTTTTTCAATTTTTCCGTTATGGTTTTTCTTTACATTGTACTCAACGCCTAGAGAGTTTGCGATGCGCTTTAAGCCTGCCTGAGCCAAATCGGAAAGTGAGTATTCTTTTGTAGAGCCAGCATGTTGTATTTTTTCCGCATCGTGCTGCTCGATTCTTTGATTTAGGCTGGAACTTGTTTTTGGAATTTCAAGTTTAGTAGAACCAATCTGAGCAATTTGTTCTAATCTAGCAGGTAATGGTTCAATAGAGGCAATGATTGTCTCTTGCTTTTGATCGGCATTCGATTCCTGTTTTTTTCCCTTTTTGGGATTGATATTAGTTGAGGTTTTTTTAACTGTTAAGCCCTGCGTGCTATTAATTTTTACAGACTCTGTAGGTTGCGTTTTTGTTTGCTCATACTTATTATCCTTTTGGGGAGTGTTTAACGATATCTCCTCTTTGGGGATAATACTTAGCGGGGTATTTAAATCGATAGTGGTGTAAATGGCAAGCGTAATGGCAACAGTGGCTGCAACTCCCATGGCAATTCTATAAGTAGTTCTACGAATAGGAATTACTTGCAGTCTTTTTAAGTTCGATTTATGAGGATATACTATTTCGTGAGGAACGGTAAGTTTTGTATTCGAAAAAATAGTTTGTATGCGACGAATGCTTTCATCGTTCTCCATTTGTTCATTGAGTTTTTCCTTTTCATTAGAATTGATGTCCCCTTCTAGATCTGCTATGCATAAGTAGTCTATTTCGTTATTAATTCCCAAACCCTGAAAGTTGGACTTTTTTAGCAAATTCTTGTTTGGAAAATAAGTGTTGTTGGGATTTATTGAAACTTCTTTTACACCATCAAATTCTTCGGCTATATCGGGATTCTTAAGCAAAAACAGCATGAGTTCTGCCTCATCTTTCTTACTCAGCTTACCATCGAGGTAGTCTACCAGAATGGATTCGTAGTTTTGGCGGTTAATACTCATGGCTATTTATATTAAATTCTCAATGCTTACTAAGTAATTTTTCAAGCTAAGTCTTGCTCTATATATGTAAACCTTCACTTGCGATTCATTCAGACTAGTAATCTCACCAATTTCTTCGTATGAATAACCTTCGTAATCGCGTAGCAGCAAAACCGATTTCTGAATCTCGGGAAGTAGATCCACCGCTTTATTAAGAACTTCGCTAACATCAAAGTGGATGTTTGATGTTGCACTATCGTCGGAAAGTTGATTGGAGTATTCCATTTTTCTTTTTTCTTTCCTTAGCGTATCAACGGATGCATTGTACGATGTGGTGAATAGGTACGATTTCACCTTCGTAGAATCTACTTCGGCATGTTTAACCCAAAGTTTCTCGTATGAATCCTGGACGTTGTCTTGCGCCAACTCTGTATTTTTGAGCATTTTCAAGGCAAATCTGTAGATTCCATCCGAGTATAAATCCACGCATTTGTTATACTCTTCAACTGTCATTGACCGGTCTAAATTTTTCTGTGAGACGAACTAAAGAATGAAAAGTTACAGGTAAAATTATAGAAAAATAAGTAATTTGATATTTAAAAGACAATCAAGGAGTTCTTCTTGCTGCTTTCAATGCATTTAATTTTTTAAATTAAAAGTTTATAAAGTTTTTGTAACACATTGTTCTAAAAAGTTGTAATTTGCTCTTTATATCCATAATAATTTGAGTGAAGATTTATTATTCAATTAATTTCAAAAATATGAAAACCTTAAATCGTTTTTTATTGATCCTACTACTAATTATAGATGGATTAATAGTTCAAGCCCAAACCGGGATTAATTATCAGGCGGTGATAAGAAATGCAGAGGGGCAAGTATTATCAAACCAAGCTGTTACTTTAAAGCTGCAGTTAACAAACAGCGATGGTAGTACTGTTTATTATTCCGAGAATCAAACAAAGACTACAAATGCATTCGGCTTAATTAATTTAGCAATAGGCGCAGGTTCGGGTACAAGTATAGTTGGAACATACAATGATATTCCTTGGAAAGATGCCGGTATTTACTTAAGTGTTGAACTAAAGCTTGATGGTGCAGCAGATTTTGTTCAATTTGAAAGACAGCAATTACTGGCTGTTCCTTATGCTTTGTTTGCAGCTAGCGGAATAAACCTTGAGTGGCAAGGATCTTTAACAGCAGCTCCAACCCCGGCACAAAAAAACTACGCATACTACAATACTTTCGACAAGAAATCATACATATACGATGGCGATTCTTGGGAAATACTTGCTCAGGACGGAACACCCGGCGCTCAGGGAGCCACTGGTCCTCAAGGAGCCATAGGACCACAAGGCATTCAGGGGTTACAAGGCGTTCAGGGTGAGGTTGGCCCACAAGGCCCTGCCGGGGCAGATGGAATTTCAATAGACTGGGTTGGCTCTTTAGCTGCGGCGCCAGACCCCGTTAAGAATAAAGCTTACTATAATACAGTAGACAAGATTTCTTATGTTTATGATGGAGATTCGTGGGAAATTCTAGCAAAGGATGGATTACAGGGAGAAACTGGTCCTTTAGTTGCAGGAACGGTTGGACAAACTCTCGCTAACGATGGAACAAGTTGGGTAGCTAATGGAACTATTATGGTTACTGATAGTTCTGTAAATGTATCTCCTAAAGTTGGACATGTTTCAACCGATCCAATATTTTGCGTTTTAAACTCTGCCGGTCAAACAGTTTTTGCTATTTATGAGACTGGTGCTAGGTTTTTTGTTGGAGGAGAGCCTACTAAGGGATCTAAAGGAGGGTTTGCTGTTGGCGGTCTTAGCACTCAAACAAAGGGAAGTGCAGAATACTTTAGGGTAACAGCGGATAGCACTCGAATATACATTAATAATAGCACAACAGCAGGGAAAGGAGCAAAGGGTGGCTTTGCCGTTGGAGGTCTAAGTACTCAAACAAAGGGTTCTTCAGTTGAATACTTAAGGGTTACGCCAGATAGCACAAGGATTTATATAAACGATAGCGCAAAAGGAGCAAAAGGAGGATTTGCCGTAGGCGGGCTAAGTACACAGACTAAAGGGACGCCAGCAAATTATTTTAGTGTAACCAAGGATTCAACCTATTTTACAAATACCATTTTAACAGAAGGAGATATATTGGTTACAGGAAATATTTCTTCTACCGTTGGTATTAGTGATACTTCGCTAAAGGATCGCGAGGGCAATGTGTATAAAACAGTAAAAATAGGAAATCAGGTTTGGATGGCTGAGAATTTGATAGCAACTCGATTTGCAGATAGCACATCTATTCCTGTCGATTCAGTATTGGTATATAATAACTCGGCAAACGCAGATACCTTGAATGTCTATGGCCGTTTATATGCTTATGGACTTATACAAATGGGAGCAAGTGTTTGTCCTACCGGATGGCATGTGCCAACAGCTTTAGACTGGCAAACTTTATTCTCGTTTGTGGGAGGAGTTTACTATCAAACCAATACTGCAGATATCGGAGAAAAAATATCTGAAGCAGGATTTATTGGAAGTGGAGGATATTGGTATGATCAGGGGATGGGTTTCTACCCCACCAATACAACAGGGTTTACTGCTCGACCAGGCGGTTATGCTAGTTATAGTGGTATGTGGTATTCTTCGGAAATGGGAACCGGTGCCTCGTTCTGGGTTAATGATACTACGATTCCCGAAATGGTAAAAATTGATAGTTATCAGGGCAATACATCAATCGCCGAGAGTTCAAATATGTCGGCAGCATCCATTAGATGTATTAAAGACTAGATAGAAATTTGATATATATAAAAAGCCGTGATTATCACGGCTTTTTTGTTCGTTTCTAATCGAGATTATTTTACATCGGTCATAATCTTAATAATTCCCAAAACACCTATCATTTCACCATTGTCTTCAATTAAAGGCATCACGGTTAGCACTACGTTGTGCATTTCCCCATCGGCCAAAAGTAACAATGTCATCTTGTTGATAATTGGGGATTTACTTCGCATTACCTCGTTGTCGAAACTTGCAATCATTCTTGCCTGATCGCCGGTTAAAAGATCAAAATCGGAAAACCCAATCGCCTCCTCTATGGAGGCTACATTTAGCAAACTCAACATCGAATTGCTCAACCGAACATACCTACCATCTGTATCTTTCTGAAAGATTAGGTCGGGTGAATTTTGCAGCAAACTGTTAAGAATAGACTTATCCTCGCGAAGTTGAGCCTGAATTGTTTCTTGCTCCTGGCGCTTTCGCTCCATTTCTTCCTGTGTGGCGTGGAGTTCCTCCATGTTCTGGCGCATCTCTTCTTCCTGAGCTTTCATTTCTTCGGCCTGCTGCTGGGTACGAGCAAGAAGTTCTGCAGTACGAATGTTGATCCTTACGCTAGACAGAGTTGAGGCTATGCTTGTTGCTATTTTTTCGATGAATTCGATATGATATTTTTCGTATGAGTTGAAGGTTGCCATTTCAATTACACCCAAAACATCATCATTTACCTTAAGAGGTACTAGTAGTATATTTCGTGGATTTTCCTCGCCAAGCCCCGAGGTTATTTTTATGTAATTTTTAGGAACTTCGGCCATGAAAATCGTTTTTCCTTCGATGTAGCACCGTCCAACCAGCCCTTCGTTAGGCATGATGGATTTTTCCATGAATTTTCTGCGATCGTAGGCAAAACATGCAGACATATCGAGCATTGGATTTTGCGGATCTATATCGTTTAGGATGAAAATGCCACCCTGTACAGATTTGGTATAGGTAACTAAGTTTTTAATTATTAGGTAGGACAGTTCGTTAAGATTGTCGTTATGCTGACGTAAAACTTCACCAAACATAGCCATTCCTTGTGTAGCCCAAATCTGTTGTTTTTCCTCCTCTTTGCGCTTAGCTTCATTTTCTTTAGCATCGATAAGGCTTTTTTGCATTTCAAGCAATGCCTTTCCTAGAATGTCCTTATCGCCCAAAAGATTGAACTGAGCATCGAGTTTTCCCATTCCTATTTCCCGAGCGAATTTTTCGGTGAGGTTTAATCCATCCATCAGTTTATTGGCAGAATGAGCCATGTCTTCAAGTTCATCTCCGGTATGAATGAATATCTTTTTGTTGATATCAATATCTCCCTCAGAGATATCGTTTAGTACAGCCGTTGTTTTTTTGATAGGTTGGGTTATGCTCCGCGAAATGTACCATATTATTGCACCCTGTAGGACTATACCAATAAAAAACACAAAGAAAAGATAGTAGACAGATTTGCGGGCTTCAATCACAATTTCGCTCATAGGGATAGAGAGAAATATTGACCAAGTTGTGGGCGATTCCCCAACTTTTATTGTGGAAATTATATTTAGGTTTCTTTCATTATTAGAGAAGTATACAAAATCAGATCCTTTCTTTATTTTTTCAGATATTTTGAATTGCGAGTCATCCGTGGGGTTAAAGTCAGCAAATGTTAACCGGGCATATTCTTGGTTGGTGTGGGCTATAATTGTTCCGTTATTGGAAACTATGGCCACAACCGTATTGGCATACGGTTTAATTTTTTCGACTTGTTCTTGGAATTTTTCCAGAGAGATATCAACACCACCAAGTCCCGCAAACCTTCCATTTATTTTTATAGGAGCGCTAAGGGTTGTTGCAAACACTTCGTTTCCTCCATATTCAAAGTTGTAAGGATCGAGCAACATTTCGAGGCCGCACGTTTTCGAAGCGTAGTAATTACTTGATGTGTTGTCGCCAGTGAGGTTTTTGTATTCAACATCCCTTGCGGGTATACCATTTCTGAGGTAAGCCGTTGTGGATCGTCTCCCATAATCTTTAGCATAGCCTTTTTTGTATGCCGATAGCTCTACGGTATACCAAATGGTTAGGTAGCGCGGATTGTTTAGTACTTGGTTGTTCAATACATTGAAAAATATTGAATCGAGAGTGGCTGTATCGAACTTTGGGTATATGCATAGCGATTGCGCAAGAGCTCTAGAGAAACCCATGTCGAGTTCCAGTTCCGATTTGATTTGATTGGCTGTTTTTTGTGCTTCGGCTTGTGCAAGTTTAATAGCATTGTCGTGAGCAATTTTGTTAATTCTAAATCCAACGAAAAGTCCAATAACTATCATACTGGATACAGAAGTGATCATTACATAGAGTAAAATCTTTGCGCCGATCTTCATTTTCCACTTCATTGCAAAATATTTTAATTGTGAAAAACCTACGTTTCTATTATAAACCCAAATTGCGTTAAAAATACGAAATGTTTTAATAGAACAAAACAAACAGGCATTAATCAATTAACCCGTAAAATTTTAATTGTAAAAAGTTTCCGGTTTGATCAAAAGAAATATCTTTATTGGATTAAATATACCGTTAACTATGCATCGGAAAAGTTTTAAGGTTTATTTTATTCTCGCATTAGCATTCCTGCTTGCTAAAGTTAATTTGCTGGCACAGGATGAAATCTCTAGGTTTGATAGCTTAGTGCTGAATGCGGAAAAATTTCGCACGTCAAATCCCGATACTGCCATTGTTCTTGCCCAAAAGGCATTAAATATAGCATCCGATCTTAGTGATAAGATTTACATGCTTAAGGCTGAGCATACACTGGGTTACTGCTACTATAGCAGAAACGATTTTGAGTTAGCCCTAAACCATCTACAGAGATCCCTATCAATTGCGCAGGAGTTAAATCAAGACTCCTGGATTGCACTGAATTTAAATAGAATTGGAAATGTTTATCAACTTAAAATTGATTACTCCCAAGCATTAAGCTATTACCGAGGCGCATTGGAAATTAACGAAAAGTTAGCGGATAAAGTACAAATTGCCCGAACGCAGGTTAACATTGGAACTGTTTACAGTCTAACCGGTGCCTTTTCTAAGGCCATTGAACACATGCTTCAAGCGTTGGAAACTTACGAAAAAGAGGGCGATAAGGAAGGCATGGCTTGGACTTCGCTTAGCATTGCAAGGCTTTTTAGTAGAATAGAAATTTATGACAAAGCGCTTCAGTATAACGAGTTGTCTTTAAATCTTTACCGGAGCTTAAATAATCAGAACGGGGTTATACTTTCGTTAACAGAATTGGCTAACATTAATTACCATTCAGGGAAAAACGAGAAGGCGCTTGAGATTGCCAAGGAGGTTCTTGCCTCGAATATTCAAACACAGAACATTCATGGTCAGGCGGCAAACTACCTCTTAATAGGAATTATTTACTACGAGTTGAACAATCTCGATAAGGCTAACCAGAATCTTTTAAAAGCGCTCAACCTCAAACAAACTATCAACGATAGTATCGATATATCAAAGTTGAATAGATATCTGGGTGATGTTCAGGTAAAGTCTGGCAATTACCTTGTTGGCTTAAAATATCTAAGTTCGGCTATGAGCATCGCCCGGAAACAGAAATTAATGTCCGATGTTCGGGATGCTTACATAAGTTTGTCGCAGGCGTACAGACTAAAAGGCGATTTTCAAAAGGCCTTAGAGCATTATGTATACCATTCCGTAATTAAGGATAGCATAAATGCTGGCGAAATATCGCGCTTAGAAATGCAGTACGATTTCGATAAACGGGAGCGCGAGCAGGAGTTAATCACGAAACAGCGCGAGGCCGTTCAGCAGGCAAAGTTGGAGCGGCAGCGTTTGTTTACGCTGCTAATTTCTATTGCGTTACTTTTAACCATGGCTTTGGCCTCTGTGGTTTTCTATTTCTTACGCGAAAAGCAGAAAATAAATAAACTCTTGGTGGCACAGAATCAGGAGATTGAGGATCAAAAACAGGAAATTGAGCGTCAACGAGATTTGGCGGAACGCCAGCGCGATCAGATTGCCGATCAGCAGAAACAGATTACCGATAGTATTCGCTATGCCAGTAGAATTCAGTCGGCAGTTTTACCACGAACCCAATGGTTAAACGAGTATCTGAGCGAGTACTTTGTTTTTTACCAACCCAAGAATATTGTGAGTGGTGATTTTTACTGGGTAACACCTTTGTATGATGGACGGATTGCTGTAGCGGTTGCCGATTGTACTGGACATGGCGTTCCTGGTGCTTTTATGAGTATGCTTGGAATTACGCTTCTTAAGGAGTTAACATCGTTGCATAAGAAAGAAAATGCAGGGGACATTCTTTTTAAACTTAGGCAGTTGGTTATTGCATCGCTTAATCAGACAGGGAAAGAAGGTGATTCTCATGATGGAATGGATATGAGTTTGACCATAATTGAAAAAGATCGTAATGAAATAGAGTATGCAGGAGCATATTTGCCCATGCTGGTTGTTCGAAAAACAGAAATTGGCGGATTTAATGACGATGTGCCAGTGGAAAATCAAGATGGATATTCTCTATACGAGTTCAAGGGGAATAAAATGCCAATAGGTTTTCATGTAATTGGCGAAAAACCGTTCACAACTCATCGAATTAAGTATCATCCCAACGATGTGTTCTACATGTTTTCCGATGGTTATACCGATCAGTTTGGTGGGCCTTCTAATCAAAAGTACATGTTGATCAATTTCAAAAAATTACTGCTCGATATTCAGACAAAACCATTAAGTGAGCAACAACGAATTATTGAGCAGAATTTTGAAGATTTTAAAGGCAATCAGAAACAGGTTGACGATATTTTGGTGATGGGTTTTAGGGTATAGTTGTGTTAATGCCTTAGGTCTAACCCCTGATGTTTAGAACCCGAAACTTAATATTGACTTAACTTTATATTAGAATTATTGTATGAGGCTTTTAGTTCTATCGGATTTACATATCGATACTGGCGATAAGTTTGGAACTTTTGGATGGAAACCAAAGCGATTTATCAAAACGCTTGATGCAATCATACAGCATTACGGAATTGACCGGGTTGTTTTAAATGGCGATGTTTTTGAACTCTACAAGTACTCGTATTCCGATGTTGTTGCTAGGAACAGAGAGTTAATAGAGTATTTCGATAGCAAAGGGTTCATTTATATTCGGGGAAATCATGATTTATGGAATCCAAAAGCAAAGGATCATTTAAATATCCATAATTCTCATGGACGTATAATTCATATCGAGCACGGCCATAATGCCGATTTTCTTAATGGTACATCCTTAGGTCGATTTATTGGGAAAATGGGTTTCTACATTCTTAAACTTATTGTAAAGATGCATTGGGCTGAGCGGCTCTACTTTAAAATGGTGGAGTACGATGATGAGGTAAATCGAGTTTCGCGTAAGTACAACTCGTACAAATATCTACTTTACGGGCTTAAACTGTTGCGAAAGTACGATTTGGTAATCCTTGGTCATACCCATAAGCTGGAGACCCACAAGATGTACTATATAAATCAACGGAAGCAATACCTTAACTGCGGAACCTGTTCCTTGGGTCGTTTTCAGGCTGTTTTGGTTGATACCGAAACTTTTGCCAACGAAACGATCAAGATTGGGAAAAAATCGGAACTGGTGATTGAGGATTTGCCTGCATTTCCGCAAAAAAATGCTAAGTAATATACCAAATTATTTTTGATTGAGATTAGAATTTTCCTCTCCATTTTTTTAGGAGCAGAACAATCTGATCGGTTCGTATCACAACCAAAATTACAGAGCAAATAACAAGTGCAACGCCAATAATTTGGAGCATATTTAGTTGTTCATCAAACCAGAAAACTCCAATTAGTAAGGCTGTAAGCGGTTCGGCGGAGCCGAGTACCGATGCTGCTGTTGATCCAATTTCGTTAACGGCCAGCACTAGAGTAAGGTTTGAAATGATTGTGGCAAAAATGGCCAAACAAACAAGGTTTATCCCAACGTTGATATTTTGGATAGTTGGAATTCCACAGGAAAGCATTGCTGCTGCAAAGAAAAAGATAGTCGAAACAGAGAGGACATAAAAAGTCACAACGCTTCCCGGAAGGCGTGTTAAACTCGATTTGTTTAATCCTACAATGTATATGCTATACGTTACAACTGTTACTGTGGCAAAAATCACCCCCTTTGCGTTAAATGAGGCGTCGTGGCTCCAAGTCATCAACAGTACACCGGCAAGACTAAGTATGATTGCTAATACAATACCGATGTTGGGACGTTGCTTAAAAATTACTAGCATTATTAAGGCGACCATAACTGGATATAGAAATCCAATAGTGGTTGATATTCCTGTTGGAATATATTTGTACGATAGGATCAGAAATAGAGCAGTCCCTCCATAACACAGCCCACCAAGAATGACAACTTCAATGAGTTGTCGTAGCGAAATTTTGAGGGATGTTTTTCGGATAAATAGGACTAATCTGAAAAGAATAACAGAGATTAAAAAGCGATAGAAAAGAACCGAGTATGGACTTTGTCCACCATTCATTGCAGTTACCGAAAATAATGGAATAAGGCCAAACGTGGCCGATGATATAATGGCGTAACCAACTCCCTTTGCTCGCATAAAATTTTTTTGTAAAGGTATTTGTTTAGTTACACGAAACGTGTAAAAATTACAATATCAATGGTGAAATTTCATATAAAACGAAAGCCGAATCAACGATTCGGCTTTTATAGCATACATATTCCCAGTTGAATATTACCAAACACCCGAAAATGCCATTCCTATTTGAACGCCAGAATAGTTCATTTCAAATCCTTGGTCTTTAGCTTTGGCTAAATCAACATCAACAAATACCCGTGGAGCAATATGTCTGAAATTGAGCTGGTAAGCTACGCTGAATTTAGTACCCCACGAAGAAGCTCTATATTTTTCTTCTCCATCATCCTTAAGTTTTAAACGGTTATGCATAATGCCTGCTCCAAATATTAGGCTGCTTCTCCGTCCCAGTTCAAGATCGTAGGTGAGTTTTAATCCTGGTGAAAGTCTATTGAACATAAAGGTCATATCGTCGCCACCGCTTACCTGAATGGACTTTGGCCCAAGAGCTCCCTCCAAAAAGGCCTCAAAACCCAGGTTGAAGTTGGTTTTGTAACCAACAAAAAGCCTACCTCCAATGTTTAGCACCATATCGGAAGTTCCTTCAATGATTGTGACACCTTCTTCGTCTATTCGGTAATTGATATAATCGTTAACATCTGATGGGCTGAAGAAACCAAAGGAATATCCAGCACCTACCTGAAAATGCTTTTTGTCGTCCTGAGCATAGGCTAATACAGGAATAAGCAGGAGTAGTAAAATAAATTTTTTCATGCGATAAGTTTAAATTTTTAATTAAAACTAATTTCAATGTAAAAGTAAGTATTTTCTTTTAAATCAGTAAAATTACTTATATTCATTTTATCAATAGTTGATTGGCTTCTATTTTATTTCATTGGTATATTTAACAAAAATTCACTATTATTACATCATCGCCTTAGTTGAGCTTGGCCTTACATTTAGGTTTGCTTTTGCAAAAAAGCAATGGAGACAAACACATGAAGTCTATAAGCCTATATATTTTGTTTCTTTTCATCCCGTTGATTTCCCAATCTCAGGAAGGTGGCTTTCCCATCATTAGAAATTATACCACTAGCGAGTACAATAACGAACCACAGGTTTTTGCTGCGATTCAAGACAAAAGTGGTATACTTTACTTTAGTGCGGCTGACTGGATTATGGAGTACGACGGAGTACGATGGAGAAACATTTCAACTGGTAAAGATCTACGAATATACGATTTCGCAATTAATAGAGATAATAATATTTATGTTGCGGCCAATGGTGATTTTGGTTATTTGTTTTCCGACGATAGAGGAAATCCGATGTATCAAAGTCTACTATACCTGCTTCCCGATACCTTTACTTTGGGGACAGTTTGGTCGTTAAGGTCTACTTCTAAGTTTGTATATTTTCAAACTTACGATGCAATACTCCAGTACTCTCCAGATTCTAAATATCTTAAGATTTTTAGTGCAAAGCCCAACCGAGCATTCTCCGGAGGTTTTGTATATAACGATTTTTACTATACTCATTTGGGGGGGCGCGGCCTAATAAAAATTGAAAACAATGAGATGAAGTCATTACCTCAATCAGAATATTTCAGCAATAAAAGCCTTGTTTCAGCATTGTCTTTCAACGATTCCACATTGATAATTTCTACTCGTATTGAAGGACTCTATAAATATTTTCCAGATAGCGATTTGACCCCTCAATTCTTCGAAATCTCTGATAAAAACTTTGTGATTGATAATGATATTTACGATGCAACATCCTACCTGTCCGATTACTATGTTTTAGGATCAATAGTTAAAGGTGCATTACTAGTAGACAAAAAGGGGAAGGTTATACAACGGTATCAGGAGAGCAATCTTCTACAGAGTAATGAAATTTATAGAGTTATTCAGGATCAGAATAAAAATATATGGTTTGGTTTGTCCAATGGTATTAGCAAGGTTGAGTCTGGCCTGGATTTGACTTACTGGGATAAGAATAATGGTTTAAAAGGAAGTGTACTAAGTATAATTCGATTTCGCGACACCGTTTATGTTGCCACGAGTGTTGGTGTATTTTTCATTGATGGCGATAATCGAATTCATAATGTTAAAAACATTCCAGTTGGTCAGAATTGGTGCTTTTTGCCCGTTCTTGGGGGAAAATCTCTTTGGGTGGGCACCTCTCAGGGTATTTACGAGATAAACGGAGATCAGGCTATTCCCGTATTTTATGGTGGGCAAACCATTAAGTTATATGAGTCTATTAAAAACCCAAATAGAATACTGTGCGGTGGCGATAGTTATCTTTTTTCAGTAAAATATGATGATGGAAAATGGATTTACGAGGGGGAATGGGCGGGGCCAATTGATGACATTCGGGGAATAATTGAAGATGAAAACGGAACCATTTGGCTTGGAACCTTTAGAAATGGCGTGGTTAAGATTACTCCTGATTATAGAAATGTTTTACATCCTAAAAGTGTACGTTATTACGTGCAGAAGGATGGATTCAAATCACTGAAAAACATTTTACCCTTTAATTACAAGGACAAGATTGTTTGGGGTACCGAAAAGGGGCTTTACACGTACAATGCTAGTTTGGATAGATTTGAGCCCTTTTGTGAATTAGGCTTGAAATTTTGCAATGGCAGTTCAGATGTGTTTTCGTTGCAGGAGACCCCCGATGGGAAAGTCTGGATTTGTCCGCTGGAGAATAAGAAAGCCGATGTAGGTTACCTACAGCCCTATGGGAAAGGTTTTTACAACTGGGTGTTTGCCCCATTTCGGAGGATTCCTAGCATGTTTTTAACTGCATTTTATGTTGAGCCCAATGGCGTTGCGTGGGTTGGTGGAAGCGATGGGGTGTATCGTTACGATATGCGCGTGGATAAGAAGAATTATACCCAAGCATTCAGCTGTTTGATTCGAAGAATAATTGCCGGAAAAGATAGTTTAGTTTTTGGAGGTGATACTTCTAAAATTAAGCCTATAAGTTTGCCCTTTGAATACAATACTTTAAAATTTGAGTTTGCAGCGCCATTTTTCGATCACGAGGAAAAAACACTCTATAGCTATCAACTTGTTGGATTTGATAAAGGTTGGAGCGATTGGACAAGAAATGCGGACAAGGAATACACTAATCTGAGCCGGGGAACTTACACATTTCAGGTAAAAGCAAGAAATTTATATGACGTGGAGAGCAAGTTGAGCAAATTTGAAATTACAATTCTTTCCCCGTTTTATCTTACATGGTGGGCATATTGTATTTACATCATTCTGTTCGGCTTGTTTATCTTTGCGATGGTTAAACTTTTTACTTTGAAATTGGTTCGGCAGAAAGAACATTTGGAACAAATTGTACAAACTCGCACTGCCGAAATTGTACTACAGAAAGAAAAAATACAGTCGCAGAGAGATGAACTTGCAATTGCCAACGCTACCAAGGACAAGTTTTTTAGTATTATAGCACACGATTTACGTAATCCATTTAATACCCTTTTAGGTTTCTCCGATTTGCTTATAGATCAGATTAATTCGAAGGATTTTGATAAGAGCTATGAGTTTGCAAAGATCATTCATAAAACATCGTCGGTATCCTATGATTTGCTTGAGAATTTGCTCAATTGGAGTCGTGCTCAAACTGGCAAAATCTCCTTTAATCCCGAAAATATTGATATTAAGAGTTTAATTGATACCAATGTTTTATTATTGAATAATTTGGCAGAAAAGAAAGGCATAGGTTTGTTGTCTAACTTGAATCATAAAGCTTTGGCTTTTGCCGATAAAAACATGGTATTAACTATTTTGCGAAATTTAATTACCAATGCCATTAAATTTTCAAGAAAAGGAGATACGATAACCATATCGGTGGATGAAGACAAAGAATTTTATACTATTAGTGTTTCCGATACAGGCGTTGGAATCGATGAAACAACAATTGCAAAATTGTTTCTTATCAGTGAGAATATTAAGACAGAAGGAACGGCCAGTGAACAAGGAACCGGATTAGGATTAATACTTTGCAAAGAATTTGTTGATTATCATAAAGGAAGGATTTGGGTTGAAAGCCAAGTTGGCATCGGCAGTACGTTTTCATTTACATTACCGAGAACTATAATCTAGTTTGACAAGTTATAAGCGTAAATCACACTGACTTATATCATTGAACATTTTGTCTTTAAAATCGTATATTTGCAGAAACACATCAGCAGATGATAGATTTATTCACGTCTACATTGTACCACCTAAACGGCAAAGGTTTATTCTCCTGCTGGATTTGCTGATTTTTAAATTATTCCATTTGCTAAAACCGATTTGATTCTTTTAAAGAATTAAGGGTTTGTAGTTTTTTCAAATGACAGGTGACGAGTGATTGGTGACAAACCCCATAATCTAAAGCCAGAATCACTATAGCCTAATCGTCAAACAGTTTTTAGTCAATATTTGAATCTAGTATCTAATGTCTGAAAAATCTGGTTTAGTATTCGATATACGCCATTTCTCCGTGCACGATGGACCTGGAATTCGCACTACGGTTTTCTTAAAGGGCTGTCCATTAAGCTGTGCTTGGTGTCATAACCCCGAGAGTCAACTTTTTGAACCTGAAGCCTGTGTTAGAATTCGAAGGATCGATGATAAAGAGTTCCCTATAACCGAAACCATTGGTAAGCCAATGAGCGTTGAGGAAGTTATGGGTGAGGTTGCTAAGGATATTTCCATTTTCGACGAATCGAACGGAGGTGTAACATTCTCGGGTGGAGAGCCGCTTTCGCAGCACGATTTTTTGAAAGCTTTGCTGATTGCTTGCAAGTCAAAGGAGATTCACTCTGCTGTTGACACCAGCGGTTATGCCTCGAAAACAGTGGTTGAAAGTATCATTCCATATGCAAATCTATTCCTGTTCGATTTGAAGATAGCCAACGACGAAGAGCACCGGAAATACACCGGAGTGTCGAATAAACCAATCCTTGAAAACTTGGATTTGATAAACAACTCAAGAAAAAAAGTTATAATCCGTATTCCACTGATTCAGAATATCACCGATACAGATATTAACCTTAAAGCCTTGAGATATATTATTAATAGGTATCCAAGCATCGAAAGGGTCGATTTGCTCCCATTCCATAACATTGCCAGAAGTAAGTACGAGCGATTTGGAAAGGAATACAGGTTAAGCAATGCCGATGCTTACGATAGTGTTAAGGCCGAACAAATAAGGAATTACTTTACAGAGATGGTTCCTGTTGTAACATTGGGAGGATAAAACTCTTATTTCATTATTGTGACTATATGACTGTTTTATGTTGTATTTCACGAACAACAAACAACGTATCAAATGAAAGAAAGAATAAAAAGATTAAGAGAGCAGAGCCTTCGGGCAACCAATACATTCTCGGCCGAAAGGGCTAAACTCGTAACAGAATTCTATGCATCGGGCGAGGCCGAAAAGCATTCAATCCCTGTTCAAAGGGCGTTGTGCTTTAAGTATATTATGTCGAATAAGACCATTTGCATTAACGAAGGGGAGTTAATTGTTGGCGAAAGAGGCCCTGCGCCAAAGGCTACATCAACATACCCAGAGGTGAGCCTACATACACTGCCCGATTTGGAGATTATTAACTCCAGACCCAAGGTTTCATTTAGGGTTGATGATGATACCCGTAAAATTTACGAGGAAACAATAATTCCTTTCTGGAAAGGGAGAACTCAACGTGACAGAATATTTGAAAATCTTAGCGATGAATGGAAACAAGCCTACGAGGCTGGCGTTTTTACAGAGTTTCAGGAGCAACGAGCACCAGGGCATACTGTTGCCAGTAAAAAAATATTTGTAAAAGGATTAACCGACTTTAAGGCTGATGTTAAGCAAACATTAGCAAAACTTGATTTTAAGAATGATCCACAGGTCATTGAGCGTCGCGAGGAGCTAAGGGCAATGGATATTGCTGCCGATACGCTTATTATTTTCGCCAATCGCTATGCCGATGAGTTAGAAAAACTAGCATCAAAGGAAAAGGATACAGTTAGAAAGGAAGAATTAGCTGAAATGGCAAGGATTTGCCGAAAAGTTCCGGCAAACGCTCCATCAACTTTCCACGAGATGCTCCAGCATTACTGGTTTATACATCTTGGAGTGATTACAGAGTTGAACCCTTGGGATTCGTTCAATCCCGGAAGGTTGGATCAGCATTTGTATCCATTCTACAAACGTGAGTTGGATTTGGGTGTATTAACGGAGGAACGTGCAGTTGAACTTCTTCAATCGTTTTGGGTGAAGTTCAACAACCATCCATCGCCACCAAAAATGGGAGTTACCGCCGAGGAGAGCAATACCTACACTGACTTTTCGCTCATCAATCTTGGTGGTGTTAAGGAGGATGGCAGCGATGCAGTTAATGATCTTACCTACGTTCTGCTCAATGTTATTGAGGAGATGCGCATTTTGCAGCCCAGCTCAATGGTTCAGATCAGCAAGAAAAATCCCGATAGGTTTGTGAAACGTGCCGTTCGCATTGCAAAAACTGGTTTTGGGCAACCATCGTTCTTCAATACCGACGCTATAGTTCAGCAGTTACTGAGCCAGGGAAAATCCATAGTCGATGCACGTAATGGCGGGGCAAGCGGCTGTGTTGAGACTGGCGCATTTGGAACTGAGGCGTATATCCTTACTGGATACTTCAACCTGAATAAGGTTTTGGAAATCACCCTAAACAATGGGGTTGATCCTATGACTGGTAAAACAATTGGTCTCAAAACCGGAAATCCCGAGGATTTTAAATCGTTCAATGAACTGTATGCCGCTTACGAAAAGCAACTCAATCATTTTATCGATATAAAAATTGAGGGGAATAATATTATAGAGAAACTTTGGGCAACGTATATGCCTGTGCCTTTGCTATCATTAATCACCGAGGATTGTATAAAGAATGGGAAGGATTACAATGCGGGTGGAGCTCGTTACAATACCAGTTACATTCAGGGTGTTGGATTGGGAAGTATTACCGATAACTTAACAGTAATCCGCAAGCATATTTTCGATGATAAAACAATAGGCATGGGCGAAATGCTGAAGGCTTTACAATCGAACTTTGTAGGTTTTGACCAGTTGCGTCACGATGTAATTTACGAAATGCCAAAGTGGGGCAATAATGATGATTGTGCCGACAGGAATGCTGTGATGGTTTTCAACAGTTTCTACAATGCGGTAAATGGTCGCCCAACTTCGCGTGGTGGTGTTTTCCGAATAAATATGCTGCCCACAACTAGCCACGTTTACTTTGGAAGCAAGATTGGCACAATGCCCGATGGTCGTTTGGCCAAAGAGCCATTGAGTGAAGGCATCAGCCCTGTTCAAGGAGCCGATAAAAAAGGCCCAACAGCAGTAATTCAATCGGCTGCTAAAATAGACCATATCAAAACTGGCGGAACGCTACTTAACCAGAAATTCTCGCCATCGTTTTTCAATAGCGAGGAAAGTTTGGATAAGATTGTAAGTTTGGTTAGAGCATACTTTAAGTTAGATGGACATCATATTCAGTTTAACGTTGTAAATGCAGATACACTGCGTGATGCACAAAAACATCCAGAAAAGTATCAGGACTTGATTGTGCGTGTGGCTGGGTACTCCGATTATTTCAATGATTTGGGAATGGCTTTGCAGAACGAGATAATTCGAAGAACAGAACACGAAGCATTTTAATCAATAATACCATGTTTAATAATAAGCATGAGGATTCCAATCCTTGTGTTAGGTTGTTATATTGTACTTTAGCCACATGAATTTTACCATTGCCCTAATATAATTTGCAATTGGTTGCTTGTGCATTAATGCGTGTAATTTATTTGGAGTTATTCGTCGTCTGTCGATAATTGGAATAGCTAGTTTTAAAATACCATAACTTGAGCCAAGTTTTTCCTTAACTAAAAACTAACCTAAAATTTATACAAATGAGAAAAATTTCTACTATTTTACTGGCTATGATGATATCCGTATCATTGTTTGCACAGAAAGGTTTTAAGAACCCAGCAGCTGCTTATTGCGATGTGCTTGGGTATCGTTATGTAATTGAGGCCGACAAGGCTGGAAATCAGGTTGGAACGGCTATTCTTCCTGATGGAAGAAAAGTTAATGCTTGGGATTTTTATAAAGGTAAAGTTGCTCCTGAGTATTCGTATGCTGCCTTAAAGGGTTACGAGATCCAAACCGTGATCGAAAAGAATGATGGTTTTACCGTTGAGAAGGCTGTTTGTGTTCGTTCAAACAAGGGTATTGAGGAAAGAATTTCCTTGGAAGAACTAATGGAAAGAAATGGGGACAAACTTCAAGTTGAGGTTGAAAGAAACGTTCCAAGTGCATATGAGATGGCCAAGGAAAACCCTAACTTTAAAGTTGCAAAAAGTACTCCAACATCTTTTGACTGGAGAAGTTACAATGGACATGCATACATAGGTGCTGTTCGCGATCAAGGTGGTTGCGGTTCTTGCTACTCTTTTGGAGCAAGCGCCTGTGCTGAAGGTACATATAATTTTGCTACAGGAAGTTATGATAGTAATACTGCCGATTTTGCTGAATCATATATTGTATGGTGTTTAGGATCAATGTCTGCATATAGCGGAAATTTTGGTGGTTGCGATGGTGCTGACTACACATACTCTGAGTTACAAGCTCTTTGTGATATAGGAACTATTAATGAATCATATTTCCCATACACCGAAACCGATAATCAATCGTGTCCATCTGCAGCTTCATCTGCGCCTAAAACCAAATTCTCAAGTTGGTACCGCGTAACTTGTTCTGATATTGCTGCCATTAAAACCGCGATTATGACTTACGGTGTTGTTGATGCAGCTGTTTATGTAACTACTTCTTTCCAGAACTATACAGGTGGTATTTATACCGACAGCTATACAACCTGTTCAAGCAGTCCTTGCTACAATACTCCTACAAACCATGCAATTGCTCTTGTTGGTTGGGGTAACGATGCAACTTACGGTGATTACTGGATTCTACGTAACTCTTGGGGTAGTTCATGGGGCGAAAGTGGTTATATGAGAATTAAAGCCACTTCGGCTCGCGTTGCTTGCGAAGTTTGCTATATGACCTATACCAGTAGCACTGTTACCGTTCCTACACTTACAACAAATAGTGTTTCTTCAATCAGCACAACTTCTGCAATTAGTGGTGGTAACATCTCTGCTAATGGTGGTGCAACTGTTACTGCAAGTGGTATTGTTTATTCAACATCAAGCAATCCAACAACATCTACAGGTACTGTATTATCAACATCTCCTGTTACAACTTCTGGCTCATACAGTTTAACTATGAGCGGATTAACAGCAGGAACAACTTACTATGTAAGAGCGTATGCTACAAATAGTGCAGGTACTGCTTACGGTAGCCAAGTTTCGTTCACAACTTCAAGCGTTGTTGATACTCAAGCTCCAACCGCACCAACTAATCTTACATCTTCAAATGTAACTTCATCTTCAGCAACATTAAGTTGGACTGCTTCAACCGACAATGTTGGTGTTACAGGATATAAGATTTACAGAAATGGTTCATTGTTAACTACTACAACTAGTACATCGTACAGCGTAACAGGTCTTTCTGCTTCTACAACATATACATTCTATGTTCAAGCAATTGATGCTGCTGGTAATGTTTCAACTGCAAGTAGCACAATTAGTGTAACTACGCCAGTCGTTACAATAACCTATTGTACATCTGCTGGAAGCAACTATTCGTATGAGTGGATTTCGAGCGTAACCGTTGGCTCTATGACCAAAACTTCAACTGCAGCTGGTTATACCGATTTCACAAGTGTTACTTTTAATGCAACCGCAGGTAGCAGCTATAGCGTTTCATTGGTACCTAGTTTTGCAAGTTCAACATATAATGAGTACTGGAAGATTTGGATAGACCTTAATGGTGATGGTGATTTTGATGATACTAACGAAAATGTTTTTGATGCTGGCGCAGTTAGCAAAACAACCGTTACCGGTACCATTACAATTCCTTCTGGAACTGCTGCTATTACAACCAGAATGAGAGTTTCTATGAAGTACAATGGTTCACAAACCGCTTGTGAAACTTTCAGTTATGGTGAAGTTGAGGATTATACCGCTGTTATTTCTGCTGGTACACCAGATACTCAAGCTCCAACCGCACCAACCAGTCTAGCAGCTTCTAGCGTAACATCATCATCTGCAATATTAAGTTGGACAGCATCAACCGATAATGTTGGTGTTACAGGTTACAATGTATATAAAGATGGCTCATTGCTAGGAACAACAGCAAGCACATCTTATAGTGTAAGTGGATTAACCGCCTCTACAGCCTATTCATTCTATGTAACTGCTTACGATGCTGCTGGAAATGTTTCTGCAGCTAGCAGCGCACTTAGCGTAACAACATCTAATGCTACTATTACTTACTGTACCTCAAAGGGTAGCAATGTAACCTATGAATGGATTGATCTTGTTCAATTGAACACTATCAACAATGTTACTACAGCTAATGGTGGATATGGTAATTTCACAAGTCTATCAACTGATTTAGGCCGTGGTACAAGTTATACAATTTACTTCAGCGCTGGATTCAAGAGCACTAAGTATACAGAATACTGGTATATCTGGATTGACTATGATCAAGATGGTACATTCGAAAGCACTGAGCTTATCAGCTCTGGTTCATCAAGTTCTGCTTCAACTCTAAGCAAAACCTTTACAGTACCTTCAACTGCAACTCTTGGTTCAACCAGAATGCGTGTAACCATGAAGTATAACGCTGCTCCTACTGCTTGCGAAACATTCAGCTACGGAGAGGTTGAGGACTATACTGTTAATATTCTTGGCACAGCTTCATCTTACAAGGCTGAAGGTATAGATGCTGAAGAACTTGGAAACGAAATGCCAACAAGCATCTCATTATATCCAAACCCAGCTAATACTACGATAAATGTTAAGGTTAATTGCCAAATGAATAACAATTTGGTTAACATTTACAACACAACTGGCGCTCTTGTTAAAACCGAGAGAATGGATTCGGATGTGAAAGAAATCAATATCTCAGAACTTCCTAATGGACTTTATATCATCTCAGTTGATGATCCAAAAGAACCCTTCACTGCAAGATTTGTGAAGAAGTAGTTAGAGTTAGATTTAAGAATGTGAGAGAGGTTAATTTTTGGCCTCTCTCCTTTTTTTATGATTTAGATTGCTTAGCAGCGTGTCGCCATTCATTTCCATGAATTCTAGAAGTGGTATTTTTATCTCTTTTCCTGAGGAGTCTTTGCAAGAGCAAACCGCGTAAGAGGAGGCAGAATCGGTATGATTTTCGGTTTGGTATCCTTTAATTGCACAGTATGAAAATTCTTTTCCGCACAATCCTCTGAAGAATTTCCACTCGTCGCATTCGCTGCCATCGGGCAGAATACATACTTTTATTTGATTTCCAAGACTATCGACTTTGTATTTTGAGGGATATCCAAGAAATTTTGAGTATGCTGATGCTGGATTTTGTAAGAACCTATTTTGAGAGAACACGCTTCCACAAAGCATTAACGCGATACCAGTAAGCCGTATTTTGTCCATATATTTTCTTTCAAATTTACGCACTTATCACATATAAAACAGTTAATCTGTTTATTCTCAAAATATTTTACACTAAAAGTTTTCTTAAAAGCTGTTAACTAGTACCCAAAAGTAAATATTTAGCTGTACCTTTGCGGGCTCAAAAAAAATTCCAAAAATGCAGGGGATAAGAAATATTGCGATAATTGCGCACGTGGATCATGGGAAGACCACATTGGTGGACAAAATGATTATACAGGGTAAACTTTTCAAGGATCACGAAAAGCCCGGCGAATTAATTCTCGATAGCAATGATTTAGAACGTGAAAGAGGCATAACCATTCTTGCTAAGAACGTTTCTGTTAACTATAAGGGTTACAAAATCAACATCATAGACACCCCTGGCCACTCCGACTTTGGTGGTGAGGTGGAGCGTGTGCTAAATATGGCCGATGGAGTTTTACTCCTTGTTGATGCCTTTGAGGGCACTATGCCTCAAACTCGCTTTGTGCTTCAAAAAGCGCTTGCTTTAGGACTAAAGCCGATTGTGGTCATCAACAAGGTTGATAAGCCAAATTGTCGCCCAGAGGAAGTGCAGGAGCAAGTGTTTGAATTGATGTTCAATCTTGATGCAACCGAGGAGCAGTTGAATTTCCCAACAATATATGGTAGCGCTAAGCACAACTGGATGTCCGATGATTGGCGGAAACCATCAGGAGATATCACTCCCCTTCTCGATAAAATTATTGAATACGTTCCCGCACCAAAACAACTAAAGGGAACGCCACAGCTCCTAATTACCTCGCTCGATTACTCTAGCTATGTTGGACGAATTGCTATTGGTCGTTTGCATAGGGGAACACTAACCTCGGGTCAGTCGGTATCGTTGGCAAAGCATAATGGCCAGGTTATTCGCACCAAAATTAAAGAGCTCCTTGTTTTTGAAGGATTAGAAAAGCGAAAAGTTGATACCGTTGTTTCCGGTGATATTTGTGCACTGGTTGGTATTGAGGATTTTGAAATTGGCGATACTATAGCCGATTTGGAGAATCCAGAACCATTACCAACAATTGCTGTTGACGAGCCAACCATGAGCATGCTTTTCACCATTAACGATTCACCTTTCTTTGGCAAGGACGGTAAATATGTGACATCACGCCACATTAAGGATCGGCTTGATAAAGAGCTGGAAAAGAATCTTGCGTTGCGTGTTGAATCTACAGATTCTGCTGATTCTTTCATGGTATATGGCCGAGGTGTACTTCATTTATCGGTGCTGATTGAAACAATGCGACGCGAGGGCTATGAGTTGCAGGTTGGCCAGCCAAAGGTTATCATTAAAATGGTTGGAGGCGAAAGGTGCGAGCCAATAGAATTCTTAACAGTCGATTTACCTGAAGAAGTTTCAGGAAAAGCCATAGAGCAGGTTACCCGTCGTCGTGGAACATTGTTAACCATGGAGCGCCGTGGCGACAGAATTCACCTTGAGTTTGAAATTCCATCGAGGGGAATTATTGGGTTGCGTAATATATTGCTTACTGCCACTGCAGGTGAGGCTGTAATTGCGCACCGCTTTAAGGATTTTGAACCATACCGTGGTGAAATAGAAACTCGTGTTAATGGATCGCTTATTGCCATGGAGAGCGGAACATCCTATGCTTATGCTATAAACAAGTTGCAGGATCGTGGGTCTTTCTTTATCGACGAGCACGAGGATGTTTATGCTGGGCAGGTTATCGGAGAAAATTCGCGTGCGGGCGATATTGTGGTTAATGTTACTAAATCCAAAAAATTAACCAATATGCGCGCCTCTGGTTCCGACGAAAAAGCCTTTTTGGCACCACCACGAAAGTTTAGTTTAGAAGAAGCCCTTGAGTATATTCAGGAGGATGAATACGTTGAAATAACACCAAAATCGATGCGATTGCGTAAGATTTATCTCGATGAAAATGAACGTAAGCGCCGATCAAAAAATGGTTAATGCTAAACGGTTCACTTGTCGGTCAATCTTTAACTTTCAATGTTTCTTTTATATATTTTTAGCTCATTTTTTTGATTCTATGTAATTTTTATAACTTTGCACTTTGTTTTTTGGATAGTTGTGGGTAATACATTTGATGCATATTCAATTAATTTCAAGGGACTTAAACTTGGAAAACACTCGTTTGAATTCGAATTAAACGATGCCTTTTTCCGTGAGTATGAGGAGGGTGAAATTAGCCGGGGACACCTAAAGGCGGTTGTCAATCTTAATAGGCAGAATCATTTGCTGGAATTTAAGATAAGCATAAAGGGTTCCGTGCAGGTTGTGTGCGATAGGTGTCTAGAACTTTTTGAGTTGCCGATAACTTACAAAGGAGAGTTGTTTGCTAAGATTGGATCAACTGATGAGGAGCAAACTAATGATGAAATAATATTCCTTTCGGAAGAGGATCATGAGGTGAATTTGGCGCAGTACCTTTACGAAAGTGTTTGTTTAAGTTTACCATTAACCCGGTATCATGGGATAAATGGAACAAATATTAACGATTGCGATAAGGAGATGCTTGCAAAGATGAATATTGTTTCTGATAGCAACACTTCTGAAATCGATCCAAGGTGGGAAAAATTACGAAAACTAAAGAATAACTAAGTTTTACTATTAATAATTTGAAAAATGGCACATCCAAAATCAAAGATTTCCAAGCAGAGAAGAAATAAGCGAAGAACTCACTACAAAGCTAGCGTTCCTACATTATCAACTTGCTCAAATTGTGGTTCAGCTGTTGAGTATCACAGGGTTTGCCCCGAGTGTGGTTTCTACCGTGGAAAACAAGCAATCGAAAAGGCTGTTAACGCCTAGTAATATCAACCATTAATTTACAAAATTAGTGATGAGAATTGGCGTTGATGCGATGGGAGGAGATTTCGCACCCGATGCAGTTGTGTCGGGTGCCGTTTTAGCCCTAAACCATCTCAATGCTGGCGAGAGAATAGTTCTCTTTGGCAATCAGGATGTTATTATCAATCTTCTCCAAAAGGAAAATGTAAGTCCTGATAAATTTGATATTATTCATACCACCGAGGTAATTGAGATGGGCGATAACCCATCAAAATCATTTGCAAAAAAGCCCGATTCTAGTATTGTTAAAGGCTTTATGGCTTTAGCTGCTGGTAAAATTGATGGCTTTGCAAGCGCAGGTAGTACCGGCGCTATGATGGTGGGCGCAATGATGGTTATAAAGCAAATTCCTGGAGTTATTCGTCCTGCAATTGCTGGATTTATTCCGGTATCGGATAAAAAGGTGAATCTTTTACTCGATGTGGGATTAAATCCCGATTGTCGTCCTGATGTACTGTACCAGTATGGAATTCTTGGTTCAATCTACGCAAAACGGGTTTTAGGCGTCGAAAATCCTAGAATCTCGCTATTAAACATTGGCGAAGAGGACGAAAAGGGAAATTTGGTTTCAAAAGGAGCCTTTGAGTTGATGAAGGATTCCCCCGATTTTAACTTTGTTGGAAATGTTGAGGGTCATCATTTATTCCACGACAAAAAGGCTGATGTTGTAGTATGCGATGGTTTTGTAGGAAACATTGTACTTAAGGAGGCCGAAGCATTCTACCACTTGCTAAAGAAATTTACCCCTGAGAATAGTTTTATTGAGCGCTTTAACTCCGAGAATTATGGTGGTACACCAGTGCTTGGGGTTAACAAGCCTGTAATAATAGCTCATGGAGCATCGAGCCCCAAAGCAATAATGAATATGATTATTCAAACTCGCGAGGTTATATCATCGGAACTATGCGAGAAAATTAAACAAGCATTCAGCTAATGGGAAAAATTACTGCCGCAATCACCGGTGTTGGGGGATTTGTCCCCGACTACATTCTTACCAATGAAGAACTCAGCAGAATGGTTGATACCACTGATGAGTGGATTATGACTCGAATTGGTATTAAAGAACGTCACATTTTAAAGGGCGAAGGATTAGGAACTTCGGACATGGCCGTTCATGCTGTGAACGAGTTGCTCCGTAAAACCAACACTAAGCCCGAAGAGGTGGATATGTTGATTTGCGGCGTGGTTACACCCGATATGCAGTTTCCTGCCACGGCAAACATTATAAGCGATAAATGCGGCATTAAAAACGCCTTTGGATACGATATGAATGCAGGTTGTTCCAGTTTTCTTTATGCGTTGGTAACTGCATCTAAATTTGTTGAAACAGGTTCACATAAAAAAGTTATTGTAGTTGGAGCCGATAAGATGTCTTCAATTACCGATTATACGGATCGTGCAACATGTCCTATCTTTGGCGATGGCGCTGGTGCTGTTTTGCTTGAGCCTTGCGAGGATGGCTATGGAGTTATTGATTCCAAAATGCAGGTTGACGGTTCTGGCCGTAAGCACTTGCATCAGGTTGCAGGGGGGTCGTGCTACCCCGCTTCAATAGAAACCGTTACTAAACGTCAACACTATATCTACCAAGAAGGACAGCCTGTTTTTAAGGCTGCGGTTTCAAATATGGCCGATGTTTCTGTTGAGATGATGCAGCGCAATAACATTACCCCTGAGACATTGGCATGGTTAGTGCCTCATCAGGCTAACATGCGCATTATTGAGGCAACCGCTCATAGAATGGGAATTAGCAAGGAGCAGGTAATGATCAATATCCAAAAATATGGTAACACAACAAGCGCAACCATTCCGTTGTGCCTTTGGGAGTGGGAGACTAAATTAAGAAAAGGAGATAATATTATTATTGCAACTTTTGGTGCAGGGTTTACTTGGGGGGCCATCTATGTAAAGTGGGCCTATGACGGAGATAAGGTAAAGAAATAATTATATTATAAGCATTTTTTTGAGCCGAGGATTTTATACCTCGGCTTTTTGTTTGAGTATTTATCACAGTTTTCGTGGTTTTTATATTAGGCACGGTATTTGATCATCAAAAAAACTAATTTTCATTGCTTTATGATTTTGAATATTTTTAAATTTAGGTTGATTTAACTAAACTAATTCTAATAATATGAAACGTATAATTTCCACTCTCTTTTGCATTCTCATCGTATCATTTGCAGTTTCTGGCAGTGACGATGATTTACTAAAACAAGATATAGGAGCAATAGCCAAAGAATTAATTTCGAAGTATCCAGGCAGTTCAAAGGCAAAAATCGCTATTCTACAGTTCAGAACCGGGCAGAATAAAACAACCCTCTTTAATACTTACATCCAGGATCAGCTTCTAATGAATTACCAAAACAGTCGGTTTGATGTTATCGATCAGAATGAAATCAATAAAATTATTGATGAGTACGGTTGGTCTTTAGACAAGTGTACCGATTTTAAGAGTTACTCCGAATTGAGCGAAATTATTTTCAGGAAAATTGGAGTTGTTCCAAGCGCCTTTATTTACGGTCAAATTAACGATAATGACGAAACGATCACCCTAACAGCATATATTGTCCCTAATGGTATAAAAAGCACCAATATATCATCAACCCGAATCTTCAATTCAAGCGCTGTCACCGACAAACTTTTCGGGAAACAAATACGTCAGCCTAAAAAGGAAGAACCAACGGTTGTTATAGTTGAAAAACCGGTTGTTGTAGAGAAAGAAGTTGTGAAAGAGGTGGTTGTTGAAAAACCTGTTTATATCGAAAAACCTGTTTATGTTGAGAAAAAAGAGGCTGAGTCAGCATCAGTAACCAAAGGATACGTTCAAAATTTAGGTGATATGGAGTTTGAGATGACTGATGTTACTTTTAAGGGTGATAGAGTAGAGGTTGGTCTAAAAGTGGTGAATAATCAATCCGACGATAAAATTAACTATTTGGAGTGTCGTTTTATTGATGAGGAAGGCAATGAGTTTGAGAGTGGTTATGCTGGCAGTTCTTTTAGGGATAGAGATTTAATAGAGAAAGTACCAATTAAAGGAACCATATCCTTTAGGGGCGATAATATTGGAAAAGCGCAGAGCATGAACGTTATTGAGATAAAAGTAATTGGGCGAAATAATTCGTTACTTGGTACTCTGCGATTCCGCAATGTGCCCATAGCGAGGTAGGTATTGTTGAGTAAAAAGGGCTGATGATTCAGCCCTTTTCTTCTATACAGTCATTATCTCTTTTTCCTTTTTATCCAGATGCTCATCAACCTTTTTGTTGTAAGTATCCGTTATTTTTTGAACTTTGGTTTCGGAATCCTTTGCAACATCTTCGGCTAAGCCGTTTTTCTGCATTTTTTTGATTTCCTCAAGAGCATCGCGCCTTGCATTGCGGATACTTACGCGGGCATTTTCTCCTTCGTGCTTAACTTGCTTAACCAAGTCCTTACGACGCTCCTCTGTTAAAGGAGGAACCATTATTCGAACAGTTTCTCCATTATTTTGAGGATTGAAACCAAGGTTAGCTGCCATGATTGCACGCTCAATAGGATCTATCATCTTTTTTTCCCATGGTTGAATAACAATGGTTCTAGCATCGGGGCTACCAACGCTTGCAACCTGAGCCAAAGGAGTCATTGTACCGTAGTAATCCACCATAACACCAGAGAGTACGTTTGGATTCGCTTTTCCGGCACGGATTACTCTAAGTTCGTTTTCGAGGTGATCAACAGCTTTAGACATTAGTCCTTCGGCTGTATTTATAACTTTCTTTGCATCATCGGGAGTCATATTCTTATCTATTTAAATTCGGGAATAAAAATATTTAATTTTTAACTAATGTACCAATTTTTTCTCCCAAAACAACCTTTTTTAGGTTTCCATTGGTGTTCATGTCGAAAACATAAATAGAAAGATTATTTTCGCTGCACATGGTGAATGCAGTTAAATCCATCACTTTTAATTTTTTCTCGTATGCCTCGGTAAATGTAATTTCATCGAACTTCGTGGCAGTTTTATCCTTTTCAGGATCGGCTGTATAGACGCCATCCACGCGGGTTCCTTTCAGTAAAACGTCGGCTTCAATCTCAACACCCCGCAACGCTGATGCAGTATCGGTTGTAAAGAAAGGGTTTCCTGTTCCTCCTGCAATTATGCAGACAAATCCCTGCTTGAATGCATCCAAAACTTTAGCCTTTGAGTAAAGCTCGCCAACTGGCTCCATCTTGGTTGCAGTAAAAACCTTTGCTTTACCACCAGCACCCTCAATGGCCGATTGAATTGCCAAACTATTGATAACAGTAGCAAGCATTCCCATTTGATCGCCCTTTACCCTATCGAAACCCTTAGAAACTCCAGTAAGGCCACGGAATATATTTCCTCCACCAATTACAATTCCTATCTCAACGCCCATCTCGGCAATCTCTTTTATTTGCTCCCCATAGGAATTCAAAATAGAAGTATTAATACCGTATTTATCATCGCCCATGAGCGCTTCGCCGCTGAGTTTTAGGAGAATTCGTTTATATTTTAACATTATAATTATTTTAGTTTGAAGGCATAAAGATATTAAATTATATCGCAAAATATGTTGACAAATAAAATGGCCTATTCTTCTTGTGTTTAAATATGTTATGTGATCAATTTTCAATGTTTCATAAAAAAGAGAGAGGGTTAACCTCTCTCTTTAACTATGATCTTGCTTTAATATGCTATAATGTAACTACTATGCCTATGTTTAATCCAAATCCACCTACCTTGTCTTCATACTTATTGTCTTTCACATTTTTAACTTTTGCGTAGTCATATCCTAGACTAGCCTCGAATGCCACAAGGTCATTTATAAAATAAGCGGCACCGGCTGCTACTCCTAAAGCAACTCCATTGAACTTATTCACATCATTATCCGATCCTGCAATATGTAGATAACCTAACTGTGCTTTGCCAAAAGGTTTAAAACTTCCTGCTTCAAAGTAGTATTTTCCAAAGAAAGCCATTCCAAAAGTTCGGGAAGGATCGGACCAGGCTTCATTGTCAACTTTTTCCTTTTCGGAGGAGTATGACAAATCTAATCCTATTGCTAATTTATCCATTATAAAATATCCAACTTCAGGAGAAAACTCAAATGATGATATTTTAATTTTTTTAGTAGTTGTGCCATCATATCTGTAGGTACTTTTACTCGAAAGAAAAGATAGATTAGAGGTTCCTCCAACTAAAAACCTTCCTTTCTGAATTTGAGCGTTTACGGAAAACGCAATAAACAAAACAACAACAAAAAGTGTAATTTTTTTTATCATGGCTTTTATTTTAAGTTAATAACATTAATCAATATAAAACAATATTAATTGCATGAGTTAAGGTTCGAATTTTAACGAATAACAAAAACTATTCGGTTACTTCCATTCTTAAAAGAGATGCCGCAAGTTTTAGCACTTCAACCTTATTGCCCGGAACGAAAAGATGATGGTTCCCGAATGGGTTGCTGGTAAAATATCGGTTTGCAGAATCAGAAATTTCAACCTCCAGCTGAGTTCTACACGCCGTTTTTAGCTTAGGGTGTGAAATTACTTTTGCGCATGTAATGAAAACTTTTCCCAATGTATTGTCGAAACGGAAAATAGTAACCTCCTCGGCCTTTAAATCTCCTGCAATGGCTTGTCCCTTATTTGTTTCGTAATGAGTATCAACCTTAAATGTGTTCAGTAGATTAACCGGCACTGTACAGTGGGCAAATAGCCCCTTGTTTCCTTCAACAAAAATGGTGTTAGCCATCCATGGGATTGTACCACATACTTCGCTTGCAAACATTAACCCAGCTGCGCTACAATTATCGGCCTCGCAAGCGGAAGGTATATCATCCATGTTTAATTTTGCCAATGCCAAGCAAGCGGTGTGACCCGTTTGATTTACTAGTGGAAAGCACTCAACCGATAATGCATTGAGTTTATAGAAAGGAATCAGCGAAGCCAATCCTTCATAGATCTTGCCGCTTTCAATCAGTTCACCCTTATTTTCAGCACAGCTAAAAAGTGATGTAAAATCTGGGGCAATCTGTTTTACCTCATCAAACACTATATCGGACCAAGAGATGTCAACTTGTTCAATACCCATCCTGCTTTGTAATAAAAACGGGCTTACCGTGGAGGACACTAACCACTCGGAGGAGTTGCCCACAACTCCAAGGCGTTGTCCGTGTAAGCGACGAATACCATTCAGCGCATGGTAAAAATTCTCAACCATACTTGGTGCTTCAGGGCTATCGGCATTAATAAGTATGGATGAAATGTTATGTTGATTCATCCATGCTTTAACCTCGGTAGCCGCAGCCCAAGAATTACCCTCCTTTGATGCCAGCATCAAATAAAAGCGATACTCCTGAACCAACTCAATGGCTATACGCTCCGATCCTCCGGTTAAAAACATTAAAACATCCGGCTTGTCATTTGCAAACTCAACCTGTTCGGGGTTGAACAAACCCATGTATTTCTTCTTAGCCTTGTCGAAAACAGAAATTTCCGCGGCAGGGAATGCAAGCAGTTTAACTCTCAACCGCTCAAGATTTAAAAGTAAGTTATTGTTCATTGCTATTTTTTGTTTTGCTATTAATTATCTATCCCAAAATTTAAGTAAAAGCGCCAATCCTCTGACGTATTGCCAATTTTTTCTCCCTAATCGATCTCTAACTACATTTTAAACAGGAACTACAAATATATATTGTCCGAGCATTCCATGCGCATAAATTAAACTATACCTAGCAAAATTTATTAACTACCACTCATCTTTTAGCCACGGATCAAACCCATGGCCATTAATTTAGAATGGTTTGTTTTATATTTGGTGCAATTTAGATGAATTAACTTTACCACAAATAAATATATATTCCTTACTTTGAGGATTATGCCTTAATGTCTTAACTTTATTAAAAATTACAACGATGCAATATTTTCAGAAAGGCTTTTTGATTGTTTTCTCTCTTTTTTGTTTTAGTTCATTGCTAATCGCCCAACCCGATAGCACAGGACTAAGTTATAACTTATACTCATCAGCATTTTTCGACAATAAGGAATTTACCGGAAATATCAAAAAAGGGTATACAAATCCAGGTTTTTTTATTCAACCCACATTACGACTTGAATCGGATAGATTCAAGGTTGATGCGGGCTTTCATATGCTTTACATTGCGGGAACTGATAGTTTGGAAAAATTTGTTCCCTACCTATCGTTATCGTACGACATAACGCAATCGTTTAAAATGATAGTTGGGAATATCGACTCGAAGGACAGTCATGAACTTCCTGAACCAATATTTAAAACCGAACGGAGTTACTTGAATCAACCTGAACTAGGAGTTCAATTCAAATTGAACAAACCTAAGTTTAAGAGCGACCTTTGGATCAACTGGGAGCGATACATAAAGAGTGGTAGTCCTTTTCAGGAACAGTTTACGGTAGGTTTTGTCACCCAAATAAAACCATCAACCTTTGAGCAGAAAACGGGACTTTATGCATCTACCATTGCTTTGGCAACCCATCAGGGCGGACAAATAGATAGCACCAATTTGCCAGTTACCACTCTGATTAACCTTGGGAAAATTGTTGGGCATAAATTTAGTTTACCCGTTGGAAATGCTATTGCAGGGATTGAAATCAGCGGCTATCTATCGTCGGATAAATCTCCATCGCCCCATACCAAGTATAAGAATGGAACCGCTTTGCACCCAAAATTTCTGATGGACTGGCCTATTGTACATTTAGAATTGGGCTACTGGTATGCCAATACCTTTGTAAATCCTAGGGGCGAAGAACTTTTCGGTTCTACCTCAACAATTAATGAGAGTTTTGATGAAAGAAACCGAAAATTGATTACCTTTCAACTATCCCTTAACAAAAAACTTCACAACCAATTTACCGTTAACACTGGCTTTAACGCATATATCGATACAAAAAACGGCACAACTGAGTATTCATACGCATTTAGAATGATTTTCGACGGCAAAGTATTAGAAAAACCGTAGCATGGGGAAACGAAAATATTGCAATATATCTCTGTTACTATTATTTGCAATACTGCAAGGAACCTTTTGCTTTGCCGATTATGAGGATAGCCTGGAATACCTTCTTCTAAAAACATCAAACCCAGAACATCAACTTGAAATACTACTCAAAATTGGGGAACGGAAACTAATTAGGGGTGACCATAACTGTATCAATTATACCGAAAGGGCCATAGTTCTTGCCGATTCTTTAAATTTCCGCGAGAAAATAGCCGAATCGAAATACCTAAGCGGGCTCGCATGGAGACTTTGCGGCGACAACTCAACCTCCATAATTAGATTGTTTAATGCTGCTGACATTTTCAACGAGATGAAGCAACAAAACAAATACGCCAGTGCTCTTCGGGAGGTTGGAGAGACCTATCGGGCTAACGGCAATCATTTAAATTCACTTGAATTCTTAAAAACGGCATTACAAGTACAGATTGAATTGGATGATTCTGCTGAATTATCGAAAACCTATAATCGGCTTGCAGCTGTAAATTACGAAGTTATATTCTACAGGGATGACTATCTGAAAATTACAAAATCTAATAATCCAACCGTTACAGCGGTTAAAAATGTAATTGAAAGGGATACCGAGTTAAAAAGCTGTATAGATTCCACAATACAATACATCGATTTATCGGATAGCTACGCACAGAAACTCAACCAAAGAGAAACAATCTTATCTAACAGAATAATCAGGGGAGCACTTTATTCTGCAATTTTTGATTTTGAAAAAGCAGACTCTACGCTAAACTTAGCTTTGCTGCAGGCAAGATCAACAAAAAACGATGCGGAGGAATCGTTAATCCTTTACAACTATGGTAGGCTTAAATTGAATCAGGTTAAGTACGATGAAGCCATTGAGTATTTGCTGAAGGCTTATGGTTTAGCAAAAAAAACGGACACCAAGATATACAAGTTAATTACATCGCAATTGCTAGGCGAGCTTTACCAAAAAGTAAATAAACCGCTTGATGCCATCAAATTCATGAATATCTCGCAGAATGAAATATCTTATTTCTATAAAAACGATTTAGGTTTAAGGGTAAGTGCTCTTCAGTACCAGCACGAACTAGATAAACACAAAGCAAATCTACTACTCCAGGCTACAAAAACTAGATATCTTGTATATTTCTTTGCTTACATTTTGACGCTATTTGCTCTGTTCACAATAGTTATCTATATAAAGAATAAGAAGCTTAAAAAACTAAACCTCCAACTCGAACGGAAAAGTCATACAATATCAATACAAAATTCAGAATTGGTGACTCTTAATGCTGAAAAGGATAAATTTTTCTCGATAATAGCTCACGATCTAAGAGGGCCACTCGGAACTTTTGTTAGCATCATGGACATAATGACCGAGGAGCTTAGGAAGAATAGAATTGACAAGGTTCAGTTGCTGGCCGATAATCTACAAATAGTGGCCTATCATCTCTACGGCTTGCTCGAAAATCTTTTGGACTGGTCAAAAATTCAAAGGAATGCCATAATCTATACCCCTAGAGATATAGATCTGCTAAGGTTTATACAAGATTCTACAATGATTATGCTTGATAGTGCATTAAACAAAAAAGTTAAAATAGAATACCATATTCCCGAAAACATTGTAATCAAAACAGATCCCCACATGCTTCAAACTATTGTAAGAAATTTAACAACCAATGCAATAAAGTTTACACACGAAGGAGGAATGGTAAGAATAGCTGCCGAGTCAAAAGAAAAGCTTGTTGTGATTAGCGTTGAGGATACGGGTATTGGCATGGATTCAGAAATGATTGGCAAACTGTTTACACTGAATAACGAAGCTAATAGACTTGGAACCAATCATGAACCGAGTTCGGGTTTAGGTTTGCTTTTGTGTAAGGATTTTGTCGAAAAAATGGGGGGATCAATAACAGTAGAATCCGAAGTTGACAAGGGAAGTAGGTTTAAAATAAATCTTCCACAATAAAAAAGCGACGCTTTACGCGTCGCTTAATCTTTTGATTGTTCTATATCCTATTTAGTTTTTGGGCAATAGATATTTACCATCTGCTCAGCAGGCTTATAGCCAAGCTCTAAAGATTTATGAAAATCCTCGCAAGCGCCCTTGGCGTCCTGAATATTCATTCGTGATATTCCACGGTTATAGTATGCTTCGTAGTTTTTAGGATCTGCGTTTATTGCTTCATCGTAATCGGGAAGAGCCTCCTTATGGTTACCCATAATTGCTTTAGAAACTGCTCTATTGTAGTATGCCTGCGAATAGTTTTTGTCCAAACTAATCACCTTTGTAAAATCTGCAATTGAACCTTTATAATCCTTCATAAACGCTTTTGCAATACCACGCCCATAAATAGCTTTCATGTAGTCGGGTTTAAGAGAAATAGCCTTGTCGAATGTTGAGATAGCACCCTTAAAATCTCCCTTACGCAACAACGCACCGCCTTTTGAACCATAGGCTACATCATACTTTGGATCGATAGACAAGGCCTTGTCTAAATACTTAACCGCATTTTGAAAATCCTTTAAATTGGAGTACGCATCACCAATGTTGTACAAAAGTTCTTTATCCTGCTGATTTTTTTCGTAGGCCACCAATAAATCTTTTACCGCACCCTCGTAATCCTGAATTTTAGCCTTGAATAGGCCACGTTTCTTGTATGCTTCGGGAGTTGCATTTGCGCCCTCAATCATTTTATCGTAATCGGCAATGGCCCCTTTAAAATCAGCAACGTTTCCGAGCGACTCGCCTCGGCTATAGAATGCTTCAAGGTTGGTTCCATCGAGCTGGATACTCTTGTTATAGTCTGCAATAGCAGCATCATACTCCATTGTGGCTGCCTTAACTAAGCCACGCTCGTAGTAAGCTTTTGAGCTAGAATCGTTCAAAGCCAACGCTTTGTTTAAATCATTCAATGCAAAATCGTAATGACTTACTTTTCTTGATGATACTCCGCGATATAAAAAGTAATCGAAACGCGAGGAATCAATACTTATAGCCTTGCTATAATCAGCAATGGCCAGCGAATCCTTGTTTAATGCGGTTAACGAAAATGCTCGTTTGAAGTAGTAGTCTGCAACTCTCGGGTTTAACTTAACGGCTTTATTGAATTTCTCGTAAGCCTCCTGATACTTTGCAGAATCGAGTAATGCTAAACCTTGATTGTAATTATTTTGAGCAAACTTTGGCTTTAAAACAAAGTATCCTGCAACCAAAATAACAACCACAGCAACTATGGTGTAAGTAATTTTATTTGATTTCATCTGCTTAAGTTTATATGATTAATAGTATCAACAAAATCGCTTGAGAAAAGAGCCATAAATATAGCACAAAACTGATTCCATAGCATTTGCGACTCAGATAAATTAATTTGCTGAATTATTCTGAACCAACAATACACAGTTGACCTTTGCAACCTCCCGGCAGAACTTAAAGTTACAGGCCGTTGTCAAATCGGTTAGGGTGTGATAGTTTACGTCATCATCATTTGATATGAAAAACAGCGCTTTGTAATTATACTCTGCAAATGGATAACTATCACTATAGGCTCTGTATGTATTGTCGTTATTTGTTTTTAGAGAAGTATAGGTAGAGCAAGCTTGCTGAGCCTGAACTCTTAATGCCATAGAATTTGAATAATCTATAATATTAACACACCAGTTTGATGTATCGGGTAAGGACCAGTAAGCCACCATATCATTGTTGAGCATCATTTTTATCTTTTCATTAGAACTAGAAGCATTCCCTGCATAGTGCCAACTGCCGTAAAGGCCCAGCTCTTCGGCTGCAAAAGTGATAAACTTGATTGTTGATTTAGGTGTGAAGTCCACCAACTTCAAAACCCTAGCAATTTCAAGAGTTGTAGCAACGCCACTAGCGTTATCGTTAGCACCTGGAACTATGGTAAAGGGGTCATCAATCGAGGAAACTATACAATCGTGATGGCCCCCAATTATGTAAACACTATCGGGAGTTACTGTTCCTGTAATGGTTGCAACTACGTTATATTGCCAAGTTGTATACAGTTCCCTTTCGTAATACTCCTGAAGTTGAAAAGAATCCAACGCTACATTATCTATACCGAAGCTTTCGAATTTATGCATAATAGCCACTGCAACATCCCGCCTGTTGGATGCTAGCGCAAATCGAGTACCCATATCCTCCAGCATCTGGACGTAGCTCTGTATGCTATCCGATTTTATATTTTGGATTATCGATACAATTTCAGGATCGGGTTCTGGATCATCAATTATTGGGTTAGAAGGATCATCATCCTTTGAGCACGATTGAAGGATTACCGCAACAGCAATTGCCCCAAAAGCAAATTTTAACAAGCAATTTTTAATGGTCATATTAAATTGATTTTACAATGATTAATAGTGTAAATATAGACAAACGACATAAATTAACCTTAAACATCAAAAAAATTATACCTTTGGGGTTGAATCAAAAAGGGATAACATGAGCAGTATCGACTTAAATTCCTTCAGAAAATACAATAATATTGCTGGCTGGATAGTGTTTGCAATTGCATCGCTGGTTTATCTTGCCACCATAGAGCCTACCGCAAGTTTTTGGGATTGCGGTGAATTTATTTCAAGCGGATATAAACTTGAAGTTGGTCATCCACCCGGAGCTCCATTCTTTATGTTGATGGTGAGATTCTTTACCATGCTAGCGCCAACCAAGGAACTAGTTCCGGTATTTGCCAATGCGTTTTCTGCTTTAGCAAGTGCATTTACAATCCTCTTTTTATTCTGGAGTATTACCCATTTGGCTCGCAAACTTGTTATTGGCGAAAATAAAGAGTTTAACCCTACTCAATTTATTCTGATTATCTCGGCTGGAGTTGTTGGTGCTCTTGCCTACACCTTTTCCGATACTTTTTGGTTCTCTGCCGTTGAGGGTGAGGTTTATGCCACATCATCGTTATTTACAGCATTAGTTTTCTGGGCTATACTTAAATGGGAATACTCCGCCGACGAAGCATACTCCAATCGATGGCTTATTCTCATTGCTTTTTTGATGGGAATCTCAATAGGTGTTCACCTTCTCAACCTTTTAGCAATACCTGCCATTGTTCTTGTTTACTACTTCAAGAAATACACATACTCTCATAGAGGCGTTATCGCTGCATTGCTAGTTTCTGGAGCATTACTTCTTATCGTGATGTATGGTATTATTCACGGAGTTGTTGTGTTTGCATCAAAATTTGAACTGCTATTCGTAAATGGCTTTGGGCTTCCGTTAATGTCGGGTGTTCTTTTCTACACGGCGTTAATCATCTTTTTAATCATTGTGGGATTAAGGTACACATATCGAAAAGGAAAGTACGTTTTAAACACAATTCTTTTGGGTCTAACAGTTATTCTAATTGGATATGGTTCCTACGCGGCAATAGTTATTCGATCATCGGCAAATCCACCTATGGATCAGAATAGTCCCGATAACATGTTCTCGTTACTGTACTACTTGAACCGCGAGCAGTATGGCGATAGACCACTCCTTTATGGTCCAAGCTTTAGCGCTCAACCAATAGATAAGGAAGATGAATCGGTTTCCTATGCACCTAAGAACGGGAAGTATGTGGTTGTAAGAAAAAATTCCAAGTACGTGTATGATCCTCGATTCGAAATGGTTTTTCCAAGAATGTATAGCAGTACCGATGAACAGCATATTAGCGCCTACAAAAGTTGGACCGACTTTAAAGGAAAGCCGATCACGGTATATAACCAAAACAGGGAGCAGCAAACTATATATGTTCCTACATTTGGCGAAAATCTTAAGTTCTTTTTCAAGTATCAATTGGGGTATATGTACTTTCGGTATTTCATGTGGAACTTTGCCGGAAGACAGAACGATATTCAGGGTCATGGCGAGGTAACCAAAGGCAACTGGATTTCGGGAATCCCATTCATTGACGATGCACGGCTTGGCCCTCAGGACAAGTTACCTGCGATATACAAAAACAACAAGGCTAACAATAAATACTATTTGCTTCCTTTACTACTAGGAATTGCAGGTGTAATATTCCATTACTATCGGCGTAAGCACGATTTTTGGGTTGTTACGGCTCTTTTTGTTCTTACAGGAATTGCCATTGTGGTTTACTTAAATCAAACGCCATTCCAACCCAGGGAAAGGGACTACGCTTATGCAGGAAGCTTTTATGCATTCAGCATTTGGATTGGTTTAGGCGTTTTGGCCTTGTACGAATTAGTAAGTAAACTAAAAGATCATCCATCAACAGCACTAACAACGGCAGGACTTTGTACACTACTAGTACCCGGCGTAATGGCATCGCAAAACTGGAACGATCATGACAGATCGAATTGTTATATCCCAGCCGATTTTGGCTACAATATGCTTATAGGCTGTAAACCTAACTCAATACTATTCACCTACGGCGATAACGACACCTTCCCGCTTTGGTACAACCAGGAAGTGGAAGGCGTTAGAACCGATGTTCGGGTTGCAAACCTCAGCTACCTTCGTGGCGATTGGTACATTGAGCAAATGAAGCGTAAAGCTTACGAAAGCGATCCTCTTCCACTTAGGATGACTCACAATCAATACTACTCTGGCAAGCGCGACGTAGTGCTTGTTTACGATAGAATAAAAGAGCCAATCGATGTTAATCAGGCGGTTAACTTCATGCTTAGCGATGAGCCGGGGGCAGAGTTGCAATCTCCATTCGATCAAACCGAAAAGATAAACTACCTTCCATCGTCAAAGCTATTCTTCCCCATCGATAAGAATCAGGTGATTAAGACACAAACTGTAGACCCCGACAAATACAGTAAAATTGTCGATACCATGAAATGGTCGATTAATAAGCGAATGATCATGAAGGATGGACAGGTGATACTTGATATGATAGGAACAAACAACTGGAATCGTCCAATGTATTACGGAACAACAGTAAGCGGCGAAACATATCACGGTCTTGACGGATATTTCCAGCTCGAGGGGTTAATGTTTCGGATTGCACCAATCCAAGCAAGCCGTCAATGGGGTATTGGCAATGTAAATACATCGGAAACCTACAATAACCTAATGAATAAATACCGGTTTAGGAGCATAAGCAATCCAAAGGTTTATATCGATGAGAATAAATCGCGCATCATATCGAACTACCGAAATCTTTTCGCTAGGCTTGCCAATGCACTAATTGACGAAGGAAAAAAAGACTCGGCACTAACCGTTCTAAACAAATGCATGGAGATTATCCCCACCAGCACCGTACCTGCCAACTACTTTGTGGCAATGATGATTGAAGGGTACTACCGGGCTGGCGATATTACAAATGCGGTTAAATATTCAAATCTGCTTATGAATCAATCGGTAGAGCAGTTGAACTTTATTTTGATTAATGCGGATAAAGATGCCCAGAAATATCTTTACAACGATTTGCAAATTAACATGGCTATTTTGCAGGAGCTCTATAGGATGGCTGAAAAATACGAAAAGGGCGATTATTTGAAACAGGTTAGCAAGGAATTCGAAAGGTATATTTCTATGTTGCAATAGTTTTTTGGAATGATAAACCTTAGCCCTCCACGTTTTTTACAGCGCTTTGTTAAAACAGTAATATGGAATTTTCCCAACGAAACCGATGGGGTATTCCTTACTTTCGACGATGGCCCAACGCGCGATATAACCCCGTGGGTTTTGGAGCAACTAAAAAAGTATAATGCAAAGGCCACATTCTTTTGTCTGGCTAAGAATGTGGAGATGAACCCCGATATTTACAGTCAAATACTAGCCGATGGACATGCTGTTGGCAATCATTCCTATAGTCACATCAGGGGCTTTCGTACTGATACTTCGCAGTATATTCAGGATATTATTTATGCAAACTCGTTTATTAAAAGCAATTTATTTCGGCCTCCGTACGGGCGAATAAAGCCTCGTCAGCTATTTCTGCTGAGACATCGTTATAAAATAATTCTATGGGATGTGCTTAGCATGGATTACAGCCGACGAGTTTCTCCCAAAAAAGTAGTAAATTACGTACTGCACAATGTTCATCCTGGAGCAATAATAGTATTTCACGATTCGGTTAAAGCCCAGCGCAACCTAAAGTATGCCTTACCAAGGGTGCTCGAAGGAATTGCGGCCAAAGGGTTAACGTTTAAGCCAATCGTTATAGAGGATAAAACGGACTGATTTGAAAACAAAGCGGGTACTATATCTTATTCAATTTCCACCACCGGTTCATGGTGTAAGCGCACTCAATAAAATTGTTTGGGAAGATCCAATAATAAATCAAAATATCGAAAAAAGGATTCTCCCAATAAGATTTGCGAAGCAGTTGAACGAACTCAGATCGTTTCGTTTAAAGAAGATTGGCATTGCTGCAATTCTATACATCAGGATATTGTATCAACTTATTTTTTTCAGACCGACCGCGGTATACTTTTCGTTCATGCCATTGGGAATAGCTTTTTGGCGCGATTTTTTTTATCTACTAACCATAAAGGCGTTTGGTGTAAAACCAATACTCCATTTAGATAATCAGGGCATTGCCCAAAATTGTAAACGGTTTCTTTACCGGAAAATGTACCAGGTTGCATTTAAGAATTGTAGCATAATTCATGTAAACGAATGGTTGTTGAAAAAAGAGTTTGCAACTCTTTCGGTAAAAAATACTAAACTTAACTTTGTAAATAACACTATTGCTCCACAAATAGAGATTGAAAGAATCGAAAATCATGACTGCAAGCAAATTCTTTTCCTCTCCCATCTTTTCCCAGAAAAAGGTGCTGATCTATTGATAGATGCGTTTAAACAAATACACCGTAACGATCCAAAATTAAAGCTGATAATTGCGGGAGAAACCCCGTCTAATCACATAATAAAAGAACTACAGGTAAAAGTAAAAAGGCTAAACCTGAGCAATGCTGTGGTATTTACGGGCGGTATTTGGGGAGAAGAGAAAAGCAAATTACTGGCTAGTTCTACTATATTTGTCTTGCCATCTTCCAACGATTGTTTTCCGCTAGTAATTCTTGAAGCATTGCATTTTGGAACGCCTGTAATTACAAGCAACTCTGGCGGGTTAAAAACCATTTTTGATGACGGAAAAGAAATGATCTTTATTGATGAACTTGAGGAAACCGTTCTAAAAGAGAAAATGGAACTTTTACTATACAATAATGAGTTAAGAGTTCAAATTGGTATTAACGGAAAACAAAAGGCCAATCAAATTATAGCAGAGTTTTCATCATCAATGCGAAAAGTCTTTGAGGATGTGCTTTGGAGTACTTAATGGCTAAACGTTTAGGAATTTCAAAAAGTTAGATACTACATCATCAACCTTATTGTTTTTTAAAACAAAGTTTTTAGCATTAACTCCTAATGCTTGTCTTTGTTTCTGATTTAGTAGTAATATCCTAAACTTCTCTATAAATTCCGTTTCGCTTTCAAATAATATTCCAGTTGAGCCATCTACAATATAATCCATTGAGCCAACAATTTTTCTTGAAAGTATTGGCAACCCTGCAGCCATTGCTTCATTTATTGAATTCGAAGGGAAGCCCTCGGAGTACGATGCTAAAAGGAATATATCGGCTGAGAGGAAGTATGTCTCGGGATTTAGAGTTTCGCCAGCAAATAGAATTCTATTTCCCAACATCTTTTCACCAACAGATTTTGTGCTTATCATTTCAGCGTTTCTAGTTGAAATGGCATCCCAACTTGGAGCAGAACTGCGACCAACATGGACTAACAGAAAATCTTCCTCAATCCCACACAGCCATTCAAAAATTTCGGGGAAACCCTTTCTATTTATCAAATGACCGACCATTAGAACGATTGGTCTGTTAACAGGTAGATTCAAGCGATCACGTAACTCGGACTTTGAAGCATCAACTTTTTCATACCTGTCTACATCAACACCTTGGGGGGAAAGAAAAATACAATTATGGTTTTTAAATGAAGCCTCCCACTCACTTTTGAAAACACTATTTAGCGCGTAGTAAGCCGATACCTTTTTGTAAATCTTGCGGTTGAAAAAATTTGCCAATCTATTTTCGGAACTAATTAGTTTATTGGCATTATCGAAACCATAAAGAGTTGAACGGAAAAGAACATCGGAATTAAACAGTCGTCCAAATAAAATTATTAACCGATGAGCAGGCATCGCCCCATATATTAACCAGTGAGAATAATGCATTCCGATTCTAAAAAGACTTAGAATCATTTTTATTCTCAAGAATGCCCGTCCAACTTTCGTTTTAATTTTATATGGAATTCTTATAATTCTAACCCCATCTATCAGGTCAGCATTAGGAAGTGATCCATTAGGATTAAGACAAACAATGGATGTATTGTATCCTTTCCTTACAAGTGTTCGGGCAAATAAAAGCGCATTAAGACCATCGCCGGCATACGCAGGGTAGGTTTCGGTTGTGAAAAGTAGAAATGTTGATTGTTTTGCCATATTAATACCAAATTAACTACTTTATTCGATATGTTTCATCAATTGATTTGCAAAACTTAATTTCGATTAGAGCTGCAACGCGATTACAATTGCCTATATTTGTTGGAACACTTTGGTATTAGTTTGAAAAACTAACAGAAATTAATAACGATAGAATGATTCATATTGCTACAGTCCACTGGGAAACCGATAAATGGATAGACACCCAGCTTAAGTATATAAATCAAAACATCAATCAGCCTTTCCGTGTGTATGCTTTTTTAAGTGGCGATGCAGCTAAGCATAAATCAAAGTTTTTTTATTCTTGCGACGAACCTATTAAGGAGCATGCCATAAAGCTTAATCTACTTGCAAAGACCATTGAGTTGTGTGCCGAGTCGGATAATGACCCGTTGATTTTTATTGATGGTGATGCATTTCCCGTAAATCCTATGGATGATTTTATCAAAAAAACGTTGGACGAAAACCCCATTTCGGCAATTCAGCGGTTGGAAAATGTAGGCGATATTCAGCCCCATCCATCATTTTGTATTACCACCGTTGGGTTTTGGAAAAAAATAAATGGTGATTGGAAAGAAGGCTACGAATGGATTACCGAGCAGGGAACGCCAAGAACAGATGTTGGCGGAAATCTTTTAAAAATACTACTCGCCAACTCTATGAACTGGAAACCTCTACTACGTACAGGACAAATAACAAATCACCCCGTTATGTTTGGAATTTATGAGAATTTAATCTACCACCATGGAGCAGGGTTTCGCGCTCCCATGTCAGGATATGACAGAATAAAGCCTTTGGGTACAGTGGTTGGGAGTAAATTTTGGGGCAAATTGTTAGATTTCATTTTAAGAAGATTATCGCTTAAGAATCGATTTAGAGTGCATAGAATTCTTGGTATCAACAAATTGCTAGAAAGACAAAACCTAAATCAAAGCAACATCGTTTACAGTGATATAATTGCTGGAAAAATTTCATTTGAAATAAATTAACAATTTATTGATTATTGTTTATAACATCAATATATTGCCTTATCAAATGTTTAATTTAAAACTACGGCCATGTCAAAGGGATTATTAGAAGTGATTTTAATTATGATAGTAGCTATTCCTGTTGGTATTGTCACCATCCGATACTACTTCAAGGGTTCAATACTATACTACATGGGGTCCTTAATGTTAATTTCTTGGGTAGCAATAGATGCTACTGTTAATCTAAAACACATTTACCCCGATTATGTTAAGGCCTACATTACAACACCCGCAATTATTGTAATGGGTATCTTGATGATTAGAGCCATCGCCAAAAAGGTCAAAATGCCACTTGAAAATTCTATAGATAATGTACAAAAAATTAGCAACGGAGATTTATCTGTAACCATAAACAAGGCAGACACATACCGTAATGATGAACTGGGTAGACTAACTGTAGCCATTCAAAACTTAACCGATAAGCTTAACCATGTTATGTCGGAAATTTCAATTGCTGCCAACGAATTAGAATCCTCTGGAGATCATCTAAGCGCCAGTGCCAACAGTTTATCGGAAGCAACCTCTGAGCAGGCCTCTTCGCTCGAAGAAATATCGAGTTCCATGGAGGAAATACTTTCCAGTATTCAGCAAAATGCCGACAACGCCGTTCAGACCGAAAAAATTGCAGTTTCCACTACTAAAAACCTTGAAGAAGGTGTCTCCTCTACAAACATAGCGCTAGATTCGATGAATGAAATTGCGCAAAAGATCAGCATTATTAACGATATTGCATTTCAAACAAACCTCCTTGCGTTGAATGCTGCCGTTGAGGCGGCACGTGCAGGCGAGCATGGTAGAGGTTTTGCCGTAGTTGCAGCAGAGGTTCGTAGACTCGCAGAGCGAAGCCGTGATGCTGCCAACGAGATTATTTCAGTATCAACCCGAGGGGCTCAAATCTCAGGCAAGGCCAAGGATCTGATGAACCAAAACATGGGTGAAATAGTGAAAACAACAGACCTGATCCGGGAAATTTCGGCCGCTTCGTTCGAACAGCGCTCTGGTACAGAACAAATAAATACATCGGTGCAGATGTTAAACAGCGTGACACAAAAAAATGCTGCACTTTCGGAAGAAGTTGCTGCTAACTCTGAGGAATTAAACGCTAGAGCAAAAACCTTAGCCGAACTTGTAGCATACTTTAAAACAAACAAAAAGTAATGATTATTGTTACTAATAAGTTCGAATAATACATTGCTTATTTGAATCTTACAGTTGCAACTCTAAAAAGTATCTTCAAAAGTTATTATTCATTAATAAATACTTCTATATTTGAGAGGTATTAAATGATTTGTTTTATGGATATTGACAGAAAAATTCTTTACGTAGATGACGAACATATTAACCTTGAATTATTCAAGATTAATTTTCGCAATGACTTTGAGATCTTCGTGGCAGACTCTGCATTAAAAGGATTAGAAATACAGAATCAAGAAAATATCAATATAATTGTTTCGGATTTAAAAATGCCTCAAATGAATGGTTTAGAATTCATTGAAAAAGTTAAATCCGACTCTCCAGCAAAGGTTTGCATTCTTCTTACCGCATTTATGGAATCCGATGTAATGCTCAAAGCAATTAACAACGAGTTAGTTTTCCGATATATAATGAAGCCTTGGAGAAGAAACGAGCTCAAAGATATTCTTGAGTTGGCAATTAAAAAGCATTCAGAACAAACGCAATAAATTTATTTCTTAGCATTCTTAGGCAAGCAAACTGTAAAAGTTGTCCCCTTCCCCAGGGTTGAGTCCACATCTATAGTTCCTTGATGGGCCTTAACCATGTTATACGAAATGTACAGCCCTAAACCGGTTCCTTTTCCTACCTCCTTAGTCGTAAAGAACGGGTCGAAAATCTTATCGATAATTTCCTCTGGAATACCAACCCCCGAATCCGTTATTCGAATTAGCACCTCATCCGTCGTAGGTTTATACTTGGCTGTAATTTTAATTTTGCCCCGATCGTGAATTGAATCTATTGCATTCGATATCAAATTCATTAACACCTGACTAATGCCGTTGCTATTGCAAACTATTTCTGGCAAATTCGAATCGTAATCTTCAATAATATCGATTTTTCCGGAGTACCTCGATTTTAGAATCACTAAAACATCACGAACCCCGGTTTTAATATCAAAGACAGAAAACTCTTGGCTTTCATTTCGAGAAAAGGTCATTAAGCTGCGAATAATTTCGGTTGTTCTGGTTATTCCAGTCTCAATGTTCATCAGCAAGAATTTCATGGATTGGAACAAATCGTTAACAGTAATTTTGTGCTTTGCTTCAATCTCCGAGAGTATACTGCTTGAGTTGGGCGAAGAAACGCCATCACGGAATTCATTAAGCAAATTCCACATCTCGTCTATTTGGGTTTGAAGTGCCTGGTAGCTCCCGCTAATAAAGTTTACGGGGTTATTTATTTCATGGGCAATTCCTGCGGTGAGCATACCCAGCGAAGCCATCTTTTCCGATTGAATAAGTTGATCCTGAGTACTCTCTAGCATTTGAATTATTTGAGAGAGCTCCTCGGTTTTCTTCTGCAACTCAGCATTTGTGGATGTAAGCTCTTGGTTAAGTTTAATTATTTCGTTGGTGCGCTCAAAAACAATATCTTCCAGATGATCTTTGTGCCGGTTCAACTCTTTTTGATAGTTTTTAAGTTTAGTAATGTCAGAAACAGTTAGTAGAACTTTTTCATAATTTTCCTCATAGCCTGGGAGTACCATCCATTTGAGATGCACGTATAGTATATCGCCATTAATCGTTTGTCGAACACCTTCGTATGCACACGAAGATTTCTTCTCAACCATTGCAAACAAAACATTCTTGAAACTTTCGGGGGAGAAATCCGCGTTGTATGTTTTGATATAATGTTTTTCGGCTTCGGCCTTGCTTTTGAATCCAAAAAGTTCAATCCCCGATTGATTTGTGTTGATCACTTTGATTAGACTTAATCCTTCGCTGATCAACTTTAATGCCTCTTGGCTTTTTATATTTGGTAATTTATTGATATAGTCTATCTTTTCTACAAACGAATTCAATGCGGAAAGGTCGAGTTCGAACATTGCTATTGGCGAATTTTCAAAAAGGTTCGCATAGTATTCTCTACTCTTTTGTAACTCAAAGGTTCTTTCATCAACCAACCTTTCCAACTTTTGATTTAGGTTTAGTTTCATTCGATACGCCCAATACGCAAAAAATAAACCCAGCAAGAGGCCAAGGACAATTAGCATAACTACCAAGAATCGCCTTTGCTGGTAAATAATCACTAAATCCTGTTGATTAATTTGCTTGTTCTGCCTTTCAATTTGAGTTTGCTTTGTATCAAGAGCTCTTTGTTTTACATCAATTTCGGAGTCCAACGAGTCCAATTTGCTAGATGCATTCTTAATTGAATTTAGTTGAGACTTTATAAGACTTTGCAGAGCACGACTCTCTTCAACTTTTTTCTGTAGCTCAAGCGTTCGCATGGAAAGTAGACTATCTCTACCTTTAAGTTTTCCTGTTAGCTGTGCATACTCCTCTTCCGACTGTTTAATACTCGAAGCCAGGTTTCCAATTTTTTTATTCAACTCATTTATCTCAGACTGATACTCTTCCTTTTCCTTGCTTATCCTATCAAGTTCTGCTTTATACTGGTTTATTCGTTCAGTTTCCTTATGGAGCAGTTCGGAGGTTTGAAGGTACAGCTCCTTTATATCAACATAGCTTCCGCCGAGTAATAATATTTTAGAGTTGACAATAAAACCATTTGCATCTAGGTTTTCCTTATTTATTTCGAACGAAAAAGTTTTTTTATCCTTGTTGAATATTATGTTGATCATTGTTAATACCCGATCAACGCTTCTGTCGGTGATAACTAGTACACCTTTTCGGTTTATTTCGCGATAAATATTCGAGAGGGTTCTGCCTGTTTTTTCGCCAAAGTAGAGTATGTTATAATTAGAATAATTGGATTGTTGATTCAAATAATCAATACTAAAAGATTTTTCTTTTATTTTTTGAGTATTTCTTACGGCAAGGAGTTCGTTGTATACGCTTGAGTCCTGATCCATAACCCCAATTTTGTAAACCGAAATGGCAGACTCGTTAGCCCACTGAATATTCTGAGCAAAGTTAATAACAAGTGCTGCTTTGATTTTTGCTTCGGACACCTGCTTGCTCAAAGGTGTATCTGTTGAGAATGCAGAGAACACAAAACGCACAAAAAATAAAACCGATAAAAGGATTGTTTTAAATCGCATACAGGTCCACTCTATACCATGCAATATACAAAAGATTATTTCAAAATCAACTCATACGGTTTTATGATTTAGCATTTCCTTTTGTGGGGTTAATTATTTGATTTATTTTTGCTACCTCAATTTCTGATATACTTTGAATACTAACTTATGACACAAGAAGAATTATTTAAAAAGTTGATTGCGCACTGCAAGGAGTATGGGTTCGTTTTTCAGTCAAGCGAAATTTACGATGGACTTAGCGCGGTTTACGATTACGGACAGAATGGTGTTGAGTTAAAAAATAATATACGCCGCTACTGGTGGGAGGCTATGACCCGTCTTAACGAGAACATTGTGGGGATTGATGCCGCAATATTTATGCACCCTCAAACGTGGGTTGCATCGGGTCACGTTGGGGCTTTTAACGATCCTCTCATCGACAACAAGGATAGCAAGAAACGCTACCGTGCCGATGTGCTTATAGAGGACTGGATTGCCAAAATTGAAGATAAAATCAACAAGGAAGTTGAAAAGGCTGCAAAGCGTTTTGGTGAGTCCTTCGATGAAACAATGTTTCGCCAAACCAATCCTAGGATTTTAGAAAATCAAGCAAAAATTGACGAGGTAAATAAACGAATGGTTACAGCTCTTGAGGCTAACGATTTGGTTGAGGTTAAGAAAATCATTGAAGATTGCGAGATTGTTTGCCCCATTTCGGGTTCGCGCAACTGGACCGATGTTCGTCAGTTTAACCTTATGTTCGATACAAAATTGGGGTCGATTAGCGATGAGGCTAATACAATTTATCTCCGTCCCGAAACCGCACAGGGAATATTCGTGAACTACCTCAATGTTCAGAAAACTGGTCGTATGAAAATTCCGTTTGGAATTGCACAGGTGGGAAAAGCATTCCGCAACGAGATTGTAGCGCGTCAGTTTATTTTCCGTATGCGCGAGTTTGAGCAAATGGAGATGCAGTTCTTTGTTCGCCCCGGCGAGGAAATGAAATGGTATGAATTCTGGAAGGAAACCCGCATGCGTTGGCATAAAGCCATGGGGCTGGGCGATAAAAAGTATCGTTTCCATAAACACGAAAAATTGGCTCATTATGCAAACGCTGCATCGGACATAGAGTTTGAGTTTCCCTTTGGATTTAAGGAAGTTGAGGGGATTCACTCCAGAACCGATTTCGACTTAAGCAATCATCAAAAATATTCAGGAAAGAAATTGCAGTACTTCGATCCGGAAACCAACGAAAGTTATGTTCCTTATGTTGTTGAAACCTCAATTGGTTTGGATAGAACGTTCTTATTGGTTCTTTCATCGGCCTATACCGAGGAAAAATTGACCAAAGAGGATGGAACGGTTGACGAAAGGGTTGTGCTAAAAATCCCAGCAGCGATTGCGCCTGTTAAACTGGCAATCTTCCCTCTTGTTAAAAAAGACGGGCTTCCAGAAATGGCTCGTAAGATTATGGATGATCTTAAATTCGATTTCGCCTGCCAGTACGAGGAGAAGGATACCATTGGAAAACGTTACCGCCGTCACGATGCAATTGGAACGCCTTTCTGCATCACCATTGATCACCAAACCTTGGAGGACGAAACGGTTACCATTCGCTACCGCGATACTATGGAACAGGAGAGAGTTCCTGCATCGAAGTTGCGTGAGATTATGAGCGAAAAAGTTTCAATTGCAACCCTACTCAAAAAAATTTAGGACAACTCTTAAATAATTTAAAAAGCAAGGAGATAATCAAGACCTTGCTTTTTTTATTAATCTTTCAATCTTCTTTTTTAATATATTTGAAGTTTGATTTTTACACCGTTCAACACAAAACACAATCCTATGAACAAAGAAAAACTTCTTAGAATTCTCCCACACATTGTTGCTCCTGTAATTTTCATAGTTATATCATTAGCCTTTTTCTCACCACTATTGGAGGGAAAACGACTTGCTCAGCATGATATTGCCATGTGGAAAGGTGGAGCTAAGGAAGTTTTAGACTATAAGGAAAAAACAGGAGAGGTTACCCTATGGACCAACAGCATGTTTGGTGGAATGCCTGCATATTTAATCTCAACAACTTACACAAATAATTTGCTTCGCTATGTTGATAAGGCATTAAACCTTATAACAATTCCTGCAAGTTTTATTTTCATTGCAATGTTAGGCTTTTACATCCTGATGCTTGTAATGGAAGTTAACCCATGGCTCAGCATTGTAGGATCTATTGCGTATGGACTATCGGCATACTTTATAATTGTTATTGGAGCTGGCCATAATGCCAAAATACGGGCATTGGGGTATGTAGCGCCAATGATTGCAGGAATGCTTTTGACTTTTAGGGGAAAACTTATCAGTGGACTTGCGCTTTTCTCTCTATTTCTAGGATTAAATATTTACTCGGGGCACCCACAAATAACATATTACGCGGCATTCATCATGGGCGCTCTTTTTATTGCCTATGTGATTGATGCATATATAAACAATACTATTAAAAGCCTCGGAAAGGTTATTGCAGTATTTGCCATTGCAGGAGTCTTAGCCGTTGGTGCAAATTTTAGTAACTTATGGTTTACCTACGATTACGGCAAGGACTCTATTAGAGGAAAATCTGAACTAACCGACGACCAACATAATAAAACCAGTGGTTTAGATAAGGACTACGCAACACAGTGGAGCTATGGCCCTGCCGAAACTTTCAACCTGCTTATTCCAAACCTTATGGGCGGAGCAAGTTCAATGAATATGGGCGAGAAATCGGAAACCTTCACGTTCCTTCGCCAAAATGGTGTTCCAATGAATCAAACTCAAGCTATTGTTAGCCAACTCCCAACATACTGGGGCCCTCAGCCATCCACATCAGGGCCTGTTTACATTGGAGCAATTGTGATATTCCTATTTGTAATGGGACTATTTCTTATTAAAAACACAACAAAATGGGCTATTCTTGCAGTTACTGCTCTGGCAATTTTCCTTTCGTGGGGCGATCATTTCAACTTTTTAACCGATTTATTCCTCAATTACTTTCCAGCCTACAATAAATTCCGTACGGTTTCAATGATATTGGTTGTTGTAGAATTTACCATGCCATTTCTTGGATTTTGGGCGCTTAAAGATATTTACGAAGGAAAGGTAAGTAGTGCTGATTTTATGAAAGCATTTAAATGGTCCGTTGGAATCGTGGGTGGAATATGCTTGCTTTTCATGTTGCTGGGTGGTGCGATGTTTAATTTTACCGGGAAAATCGATCAACAATTACTATCATCCGGATGGCCTCAAGAACTGCTTAATGCAATACAGAAAGATCGTCAGCATATGCTATGGAGCGATTCGTTACGCTCCCTAATCTTCGTGCTAATTGGAGCGGGTTTAGTGTTTGCTCTATTCAAAAAGAAGTTGAAACCAGCCTACTTTATAATTGCCCTAGGTTTTTTCATTACTGTTGATATGTGGGTTGTGAATAAGCGTTATATCGATAATCGCAACTTTGTAACACCAACAATGGCTGCTGAACCATTCAATCCATCGGATGCCGATAGGATGATTTTAGCCGATAACGATCCAAACTTTAGAGTTTTTAATCTTACCGTTAGCCCATTCAACGATGCTTCAACATCGTATTTCCATAAATCTATAGGTGGATACCATGGAGCAAAAATGCGCCGGTATCAGGATTTAATCGAAAAGCATTTGGCTACAGGAAATATGGCCGTACTGAACATGCTTAATACTAAGTATTTAATTCAGCAGGGCAAGAATGGACCTGTTGCGGTTGAAAATCCAAACGCATTGGGTAACGTTTGGTTTGTCGACACAATCAAGATGGTTGATAACGCAGATCAGGAAATTGCTGCATTAAACGGATTTAATCCCAAAACAACGGCTATTGTTGACAAGCGTTTTGAATCGATGGTTAAGGATTATTCTACTGTAGTCGACTCAACCGATAACATTAAATTGGATGTTTATAAGCCCAATAAACTTATTTACAGCAGCAGCAGCAAGCATAATCGGATTGCCGTTTTCTCCGAAATATACTACGCAAAGGGTTGGAAGGTCACCATTGATGGAAAGCCCGCCAATCATTTCAGAGCAAACTATGTGCTCCGAGCTATGGATATTCCACAGGGAGGACATAAAATTGAGTTTACTTTCGATCCCGAAATGTGGTATGTAGGAAGAAATATCGATTTAGCATCATCGCTATTAATACTTCTTATATTTGTAGGATGGATTGGCTGGAGCTACAAAAAGGAGAACCTGTTGTAGTAAACCACGGTGAAAGTTAAAATAGCTATGGAGAAGCAAGAATCTAAAATAAGTAGGCAAAGGCTCAGGAGTTCTTACCTTTCATCGATCATAAGCATATCGTTGGTTTTATTTATGCTGGGAATGCTGGGGATCTTGTTTGTTAGTGCAAAAAAACTTTCCGACTATGTTAAGGAGAACATAGGCTTCTCAATATACCTAAACGATGGAATTAGCGATGCTGAAGCAAACTATCTCCGTAAGGTTTTAGATGCCTCTAGTTATGTTAAGCAAACCGAGTATATAAGCAAGGACGATGCCGCCAAATTAATGGAGGAAGAACTTGGCGAGGATTTTATCGATTATATAGGCTACAATCCGCTTTCGGCTTACATTGATATGAGACTAAAAGCCGATTATGCCAATACCGATAGCATTGCTAAAATTGAAACCTGGTTAAAGCAATTCAACCAGATCAAGGAAATCGATTATCAGAGACCCCTGGTTAACTTGGTTAACGAAAATGTTAGACGGGTTAGCTTCATCATTCTGGTTTTCAACTTACTCTTACTGTTTATTGCGCTGGTGCTTATCAATAACACTATTCGATTATCGGTATACTCCAAGCGGTTTATTATTAACACCATGAAACTTGTTGGTGCAACATGGGGATTTATTCGCAAACCGTTTTTGCTTAAAAGCATACTGCACGGGTTGTACGCATCCATAATTGCCATTGCTATGCTAATTGCATTAATCTATGGAATAAAAAAAGAAATTGCAGATATCCTTATTATAGTCGAACCAATATACATAATTGCAATATTTGCAGGGATTACTGTTGTTGGCGTATTTATAAATTTGTTGGCAACATTGTTTGCTGTAAACAAATTCCTTCGCCTGTCAACCGACAATTTATACTACTAAAAAAAGAAAACTCGATATAGCTATGGCGAAACAAGAAAACAAATCAACCGCAACTACTCAAAACGAAGGGAAGTTTGCTCTAGGAAAAGAAAACTACAAACTTCTTCTCATTGGTTTTGGGATAATCGTACTTGGGTTCATTTTAATGGCTGGAGGAGGATCGAAGGATCCCAATGTATTTAATTACGACATTTTTAGTTTCCGTAGAATAACGCTGGCTCCAGTTGTTGTCCTGTTTGGATTTGCCTTTGAAATCTACGCGATTATGAAAAAGCCCAAGAAGTAAAAAAGACTAAATACCATTAAAATGTCAATAATAGAAGCAATAATCCTTGGATTAATTCAGGGACTAACAGAGTTTTTACCTGTAAGTAGTAGCGGCCATATAGAAATAGGAAAAGCAATACTTGGAGTTGAGGTTAAAGATAGTTTAGAATTTACTGTGGCTGTCCATGCTGCAACGGTTTTAAGCACGCTGGTAGTATTCCGTAAGGATATCGTAAATCTTTTTGCTGGTTTCTTTAAATTTAGAATGAATGATGAAACAAAATTTGTTCTAAAGATTTTACTTTCAACCATTCCCGTTCTATTCATTGGCCTATTCTTCAAGGATGAAGTTGAAACCTTGTTCGAGGGAAATTTGCTTATTGTTGGAGCAATGCTTCTTGTTACCGCCATACTACTAACGTTAAGCAAATACTTACAACGGGCAAACACTCGCCCAATCAGCTACCGCGATTCTTTAATAATTGGCATTGCTCAAGCCATTGCTGTTTTACCTGGACTTAGCCGTTCTGGCTCAACCATATCAACTGGATTAATACTAGGCAATCATCGTGATGAGGTAGCAAAATTTTCGTTTTTAATGGTAATCATACCCATACTGGGTGCTGCATTTCTGGATGTAGCAAAGGGTGAGTTTGGTACATTCAGCATTCAACCTATTATTGCAGGATTTATCGCGGCTTTCGTATCAGGCTATTTGGCCTGCAGTTGGATGGTTAAACTTGTTCGTAAGGGAAACCTTATTTGGTTTGCAATATACTGTGCCATTATAGGACTTGCAGCAATCATTTTTAGTTTATAATGGAAATAAACAATATAAACACTCTCAAGGAAGGTAGTGTTTTCCTTGTTGATAAACCTTATACATGGACTTCGTTCAACGTTGTCGGGAAGTTTAAGGTTCTCATCCGTAAAGCAACAAGCGATAAAACTATCAAAGTTGGGCATGCAGGTACTCTCGATCCATTAGCCACAGGGTTGCTGATAGTTTGTACGGGAAAAGCCACAAAGAAGGTTAATGAGCTGATGGCTCAACAAAAAGAATACCTTGCCACCATAAAAATTGGAGAAACAACTCCATCTTTCGATTTGGAAACAAACCCCGATAAGCAATACCCAACCGAGCACATTACGAGAGACCTTATTGATGAAGTTGCAAAAAAATTCATTGGACCACAAAATCAAATTCCTCCGTTATATTCAGCAAAATTTATTGATGGGAAACGTGCGTATGAATTTGCTCGTAAGGGGGTTGAAATGGAGCTAAAACCCGTTCCTATCGAAATTTATAGCATGGAGGTGCTAAGTTTCGAAATGCCATATCTAGAGTTAAAAATAACCTGTAGCAAAGGCACCTACATCAGATCCATTGCAAACGATTTTGGGAAATTATTGGAATCGGGAGCGCATTTAACCCAACTCCGAAGAACCGCTAGTGGAGACTTTAAAATTGCAGATGCTCTTACCATTGAAGAAATTGAAAATATTTTTTTACCACTTTGTAACCAACCGTAAAATACCACGTATAAGATGGGCAGTCTTTAAAATTATACACTAAATTTGCAACCTCTTAATTTTATTTCGATTATAGGCTTCTTCGATGTTGAAGAATAGATTTTATTGTGGTTTTAGAAAGAATACTTAATACTTAAAATAAAATGAAGCTATCGCAGTACAAGTACAATCTGCCCCAGGAACTTATCGCAAAGTTTCCTGCCGAAAACCGGGATGAATCCAGATTGATGGTGATTAACAGAAAAACCAAGCAGATTGAACATCGTATTTTTAAGGACATTATCGAATACTTTAGCGAGGACGATGTGCTGGTGTTTAACAACACAAAGGTTTTTCCTGCTCGCCTTTATGGTAACAAAGAAAAAACTGGTGCTGAAATTGAGGTATTCCTGCTCCGAGAATTAAACCACGAGCAACGCCTTTGGGATGTTCTGGTTGATCCTGCCCGAAAAATTCGCATTGGTAACAAACTCTATTTTGGTGAGGATGACGTGCTGGTTGCTGAGGTAATCGATAATACCACAAGCCGTGGTAGAACTCTGCGCTTTTTATTTGATGGCTCGTACGATGAGTTTAAGGATACTCTATACCGTTTAGGTGAAACACCGCTACCTAAATTTATTCGCAGAGAGGTTGTTGATGAGGATCGTGAACGCTATCAAACTGTTTATGCTAAACATGAGGGAGCAGTTGCAGCCCCAACCGCAGGCTTACATTTTAGTAAGCAGCTTTTAAAACGACTCGAAATTAAAGGGTTGAACTTTGCTGAAATTACGCTTCATGTTGGTTTAGGAAACTTCCGCACGGTTGATGTAGAGGATTTAACTAAGCACAAGATGGACTCCGAGCAGATAAATATTCCTACAGATGCTGTTGACACAATAAATTCGGCAAAACAAAACCGAAAAAACATTTGCGCTGTTGGAACAACGGTGCTACGCACACTCGAAAGCTCTGTAACTACCGATGGTTACCTAAAGCCATACAGCGGCTGGACTAACAAGTTCATTTTTCCACCGTACGATTTTGCAGTACCCAATATGCTTATCACTAACTTTCATCTTCCTCTTTCAACTTTGCTGATGATGGTTTCCGCTTTTGCCGGTTACGACTTGCTTTTTGATGCATACAAGGTTGCCATTAAAGAAAAGTACCGTTTTGGCACTTATGGCGATGCCATGCTAATAATATAGTTCTGTTGATATTTAATATAGCCCTGGCCTTTCTTGACCAGGGCTTTTTATTTACCATAAAAATGTTAAAAAAATATTAAAAAGATATAAACTTGATATATAATGAACCTTTCGAGGTCTTAGAATAAATTAAATTATAATAAAGTATTGAGTATTTAGTTTTTTTATATTTTCACAATTAATTTAAAGAACTTCGAATTTTTAAATAGTAAACCTCATTTTAAATCAATTTTGAATATGAAAAAACTTCTACAACTATCAATACTCCTAATGGTAATGCTTATTCCTTTTGGAGTAAACGCACAAATGGACAATTTGGCGAATATGAGCGCAAAGTGGATTCGTGCTAATGCCCGCAACGCAGCGTTGGATGGAGCCGATGTCGTAAACTACAATCCTGCTGGGCTTGTAAAAATGAGCGACGGAATTCACATCAGCCTAAACAATCAAACTCTTTTCCGCAAACCACAGCATTCGTTTACTCTTCAATTTGGCAAAAAGTCCTTTGAACAAGATGGAGCAGACCCGTTCTTACCCGCTCTATATGCAGCATATAAAAAGGATAAGTGGGCTGTTTCCAGTGGTGTTTATGTTACCGGTGGTGGAGCTTCTGCGGATTATCCTGATGGCTCTGTTAATACTTATTTGTTGGGTTACCTTAACTTACAAACTGTTAATGCAACTTATGGTACAAATTATAGCGTAATTAATGGGTCTCTTAAAGCATCTTCCTACTATATTGCAGTTCCCGTTAATTTTTCATATTCTATTACAGATAAGTTAGCCTTATCACTTGGTGGTAGGTATATCATTGCAAAAAATCACACCAAAGCAGAACTTAATCTTCCTGAGATTGCTAGCAATACTACTATCGATTACAATAAAAATGCAACAGGCTTTGGTGGTATTGTTTGATTAAACTACAGTCCAAACGACAAGTTGAATCTAGCCATTCATTATGAAACTAAGGTAAAACTTGAATTTGAAGCCGAAGATAACAAGGGAAATACGGAGTTGGAGCCTGATGGAACAAAATCTGACCGGGATTTACCCGCAGTTCTATATACTGGTGCATCGTATAAATTCACAGATAAGTTTTCCGCAGCCATAGATTTCAACTATTACTTCCAAAAAGAAGCAGATTGGGACAAATTTAGTGATGGAACAGAAAAGTCTGATGCTGCTGGAAATTGCTACCATATTGCATTAGGTGCATACTATCAACTTTTACCTAAACTTCAACTCAGCGCGGGTTGCAAGTATATTCATTTCGATTACTCAAACCAGGAACTCTATTACACCCAAATGGGCGTGTACGAATCGGTTAAGTACGATAATTTTAACGTAGGCCTTGGGGCTGGATATGATGTAACCGATAACATTCAAATTGACCTTGGTGTTGGACGTACATTCTGGAAGGATAAAACCATTAAATATGGAAGTAGTGCCGGAGTGCCTGTAGATATAAAGAACTCATCGTACGTATTGGCCTTGGGGCTGGATTTAAAGTTCTAAAAGAACAAATTTTTCGTAAATGGTCTGCAATCACTTTTTTTGCAGGCCATTTAATTTAATTTAAGAAATTAGCAACAACAAAAAGGCCCTGTAAATATTTACAGGGCCTTTTTGTTGACCTACCAGATTCACACTGTTTATTGCTTTTATCATTATCATTCAGTTAATTATGAATTCACTTTTGTCTTGATTGGGAAATTTTTGGGAAATATCATAACACTTTATTTTGAAGATTTATGAGTCTTGCGGCTTTCAGTTTAGCTAAGAGAATCCTTTGAAAATTGTCAGGTTTTTTTCTGAAGCAATTCACAAACGCTTCAATAGCATCATCTATTACATCATGTTCTGTTACTAATTCTTCGTCTATAAGATAATTTATACCATCATCAGTTGTTATATACGAAGAAAACTGTCTTGCCGAAATTTCAACTGACTCATCATATTTTTTTATATACTCAGGTTTACTTATTAAATAATCAATACAGATATTTAAACGAGATTCCTTGTCTACAAATACTATTTCAGAATCGTTGTTTCTTAAATTATTTGTTCTTTCCTTCCAAAATTTCGAGGTTTCTTCTTTAGGACCTTTATCCCATAATTCAAAAACAGAATGCCCAATAATATCTATGTTTTCGATAATTACAAGCATAAAATAGTATCTGCAGTCTATAATGACATTCCTTTTAATTAAACCTCTTATTCTTTCGTTAGAACTTTCACCAAAGAAATAAGTTGGCTTAACCTCTAAAACTTCTGCTATTTTTTCTAAAGCATCAACTTTAAGAGTGTTATTAATAAAGGCAGTGTATAGACCAGAATCTGTCATACCAATTTTTTCCCCTATTTTCTTTATAGAGAGTCCTTTTTTCTTGGCCAACTCTTTTATTAATTCATAATCCATACCCTGTTAATAAAATGTTAATTAATATATTTAGTGTAAAACTAAATATATTTAGTTCTTAACTATATATTTGTAGTTGTAAATTCTATTTATTGCACTAAGTTACAAAATTTAAACGATATGGAAACAAAATTAATCGTAGTGCCTGCAAGTGAAGTTAAGGCAATTATTCTGGAGGCATTGTCCGAAATGGAGAATATTCGGGCAGATAAAGAAAAAGAACGTAAAGAGCAAGAAACGCTGTTTACAATCAACCAAGTTGCTCGTCGATTAGGGCGAGCACATAACACTATCAAGAAGTTAGTCGCAGAAGGAGTTCTAAAAACTACATCTGATGGACTAATCTCAGAAAAATCAATCAATGATTACTTAAGAAACGCTTAAACCAAATGCCTATGAGAAAAAAGCCCTGCGGACAATGGGATGCAATTAAAAGCAAAAAAGGATTGCCGCCAGCAATCCTCAAAGAAATAAATAGTATCAAAAGTATTAATAGTCTAATAATTACAAAGATATGAATATTCAAGAAAATGAGCAATTAACCCCAGAAAAAGTTTTTGAGGCTGCTCTAAAATCAGAACTCATCACTGATGATGACATGGATAATATAGCCGTTGATCATGTTCATTATATAGATGAACTTCAAGTACTGGCCAATTCTTTAATGTGTGGCTTAACTAATGATGAAGTTAAAGATCCCATTCCTTACATGAATGTCTATAATGATTTTCTAAAGTTCGTCAAATTCAAAATGAATCTAAGCAAATAAGTTCCCCCTCCCTGTTTTTCCCACCCAACCCGAGGGGGAGTCTCGGGAATTATCTAGTATTAATTATTTAGCAATGGAATTCAATGATGAACTACAAAACGACATCACCCAAAATATTCAGTTTATAGGAGATGAGATACCTTTAGTTGATCCATTCCCCATAAAAGTATTTCCTACTGAGATACAAGAAATTATTATTTCTGCATGTGATGGGCTCAACCTGCCCATTGATTTCTTTGCTGGTTCCATTCTTTTTGCTGCATCAATAGCGATTGGAAACTCTTTTCAAGTTGAAATTAAACAAGGTTGGAATGAAACCGCTGCATTATGGATTGCTCTTGTTGGTAATTCTGGAACAAGTAAGTCACATCCCCTAACTCTTGCGCTCGATCCAGTCTTTAAAAAACAATCATCTGAATTCGACAAGTATCAGCGCTGCTTGACCGAGTACGAAGAATGGTTGCAAATGCCGAAAGATGAAAGAGAACGTATTGGAAAAACAGGCATGGATAAGCCCACTATAAAAAAATATCTTCTTTCAGACTACACACCTGAGGCTTTAGTGTTTCATCATCAAAAAAACTTAAGAGGAATGGGTGTTTATAGTGATGAGTTGGCTGGCTGGATTAATAATTTTAATAGGTATAACAAGGGTAATGAGGAGCAATTTTGGCTTTCCGCATGGAGTGGAAAGCCACTTATTACGGATCGGAGAGGTTCTGGCTCTTTTCATGTCAAAGTGCCATTCATTTCAGTCGGAGGTACTATACAAACAGCGTTAATCAGAGACCTTGCAAAGGGAAGCAAAGGAAAGAATGGTTTTATTGAACGACTTCTATTTGTATTCCCAGATAATCTTAAGAAACTTCCTTGGTCAAATTCATGTTGGTCTGTCAATCAGCGATCAAAATATGAACAGATTATAGATAGACTTCTGATTGAGGAACCAGGCATTGAAGATGCAGGTGTTGTGAAGCCACTAATTCTTCCAATATCAGCAAATGCTAAGAAAATACTTTGGGATTGGCAGGCTGTAAACACAGAGCTTAGTAATTCAACAGATAACGACCAGCGAAAAGCAATATATGCAAAACTTGAGGTATATGCTGTTCGCTTTTCTTTGATAATACATCGGTTAAATTGTGTTTTAGGGAAAGCAGATGCAGAGGTGATAGATACAAACTCGATAACTGCAGGAATAATCCTTGCGGATTACTTTAGAAAAAATGCATTAAAAGTTCTTTATATCCTGAACAATTCATCTCCCATCGATGCATTACCGAAGGATAAGAAAAAATTCTATGAAGCCTTACCTGAAAAGTTCTCCTACAAACAGGCTGTTGATACGGCAAAAGGATATCGTTTTTCGGAAGTGACGCTTCGAAGATTGCTTGCCAATAGAAGAATTTTCGAAAAACTTTCACATGGAAATTATGAGAAGATTTTTTAAAAATAAAATTAATAGTAGTGATCAAATTGAACATTTTGAACACATCTCGATTTTGAGTGGCTTCGAATGGTTAAAAATATGATCATTGGCATGAACACATTGAACATATTGAAAATGGATATGATCAATATGTTCATTCAAATGAACACTTTTAAAGGGTTCTAAACCCTTGAAATTATTGCATACGATCAAAATGTTCAAAATGATCAGCACATACAAACCAAAAAATATAATTATGGAGACAAAAAACATATACATTCTTGAAAAGTATAGAGGTAGAAATTCAAGATTTACCTGTCCAAGTTGTGGCAAGTCACACGAATTTACTCGCTACATAAACCAATCAACAGGGGAACGGCTTCCAGAACACGTTGGGATATGCAATAGAAGAGATAACTGCGGCTATAAATACACTGCGTGGGAATACTTCAATGATAATCCTGATGAAAGGAAAAGGATAAAGCCTGTGAAACTATTACCAGAACCGCCAAAAACAACTTCTTTCATCGATTCTGTATATATGTACCAGTCAATGAAAAAATTTGAGCAGAATAATTTTTACCTGTTCCTAAGAAACCTTTTAGGCGAAGATATGGCAAGAAACAAAATGATTGAATACAATATTGGAACAAGCGCATACTGGTATGGTTCATCAATATTCTGGCAGGAGGATCATAATCACAATATAAGAACAGGAAAAGTTATGCTCTTTAACCCTGAAACGGGGAAAAGAATACATGGAAAACAGAATTGGGTTCACGCTATTCTAAAAGAAAAGGACTTTAACTTATCGCAATGCCTTTTCGGGGAGCATCTTTTTTTTGAACGATGGAAAGACAATAAGGTTGGCTTGGTTGAGTCGGAAAAAACGGCTGTGATTGCTAGTTGTTTTGTTGGAGACTTGGTTTGGCTGGCAACTGGAGGTAAGAGCCTTTTCAATCCAAATTCTAGCCCAGAACGGTTTAATATACTTAAGGACAAAACCGTTATTATCTATCCCGATCTAGCGCTTAAGAAAAAAGGAATAGAGACGCCTTATGAGGAATGGTCTCGAAAAGCAGAAATACTTCGGGACCTTGGGGTAAAGTGTATTGTGTCTGATTTTCTTGAAAGAAAAGCTAACCACGAAAGTCGTCAAAAAGGCGAAGATATTGCAGATTACCTAATCCGAGAACAGGAAGAAAAGGGTAAAAACAAGGTAAGAGACGAGCCTTTATAACAGCAGTTATTCCTAAAAATACGGAAATACTACACAATTAGTATATAGTTATTACTAAAATATTACCAATTAATTAATAAACGATTATATGGATACTATAGAGAAAAATGAGAATAGGGATTTAACTATAACCCTAAAAGTTACAAATGATGAGAAGGAACTCTTACAAAGAATGGCCGATGAAACAGGGCTATCTCTTTCTGATTTCATAAGGAGAAAAGCCGCTGCAGAGGAAAAGTTCTTTGAACAGTTAATCAATGAAAACACCAAACTCAAGGAAGAGAATAAGGATTTGAAAGTTAAAGTTTCATTCGGTTTACCAACACGAGAACTACAAAATCAAGGCAATCTAACTGTTTATGTGTCACTTGAAAAACAAAAGATATATGAGTCTTTTTTACTTAATAAAATGGTGCAAGAAGATCCCGATGATGAGGGTTCTAATATGAGGACCATGAAGATTGATGAGAGGATCATATATCACTTAGATTATAACTTATTTAGGCCAACTTACGATTTAGTAAGCAATGGAAGCATATACAGAGTTGAACAACCCGTAAAACAGTTGATTAGAGAAGGGTATGTTTCGTTAGACTTGGTAAGATCGGTTTATCCAGAGGGAAATATTGAGTTTTAAAATGCAATTCTTAATCTGAAAGTAAAACAGCCAGAATTTATATTCTGGCTGTTTTATTAATAAATTCAAAAGTCTAAATCAAAAAAAGCATATCCGATTAATCATCAAAATAAGGACCGTCATAATCATCAGATATACCACCATCAATTGAATCATCGTCCCAGTCATCAGAACGCTCTTCATACCCTCTAGATTGCCAATAGGCATCATTATTGGGATTTAGTTGGTTAGCATGGTTATCTAACTCATCCTGCGAATAATTATTTGAAGATGCCATAACAAAAAATGTTTAGGTTATAATCCAAAACATTCAAATAAGATGCCAAAAAACAAATTAGTTGTCTTATAACCAAGCAAATGAAGCAAAGAATGCTTTTAAAAAATAGCCCATTAAGAACATTTAAATGCAATCTTCATTGAAAATTCGAATTGGACAATATTTGAATAAAAACCAGAAACTGCTACATAAAATTGTTTACATTTGGACATAATCAACAAAACTATTAAAACAAAATGAAATCTTTTGGAGAATACATACGGAGGATAAGAGAAGAAAAGGAATTGCCACTCAGAAAAGTTGCAGCGGCTCTTGATATTGACACTTCGATTTTAAGTAAAATTGAAAGAAACGAGAGAGTTGCAACCAAAGAAATGATTCCTATTCTTGCTGAAACATTAGAAAGACCAGAAAAAGAAATTGAGATTGAATTTATACAGTCCGTTGTTGAAAGTAATCTTGGCGACTTGAAATATTTGAAAGATGGACTTAAAGAAATATTGAAAACTTTATGAGCAGTAAATTTTTTACCAACGAAGCGGATAATACTTTAATCAGTAAGATTGAAGGGATTTTTAAGTACAGGAATATCCATTTTTTTGATGCTTTGGTTGGCTATTTTAGGGCATCAGGTTATTTCAGAATAAGAAAATTTGTTGAAAAAGCAGATGAAATAAGGATTCTCGTAGGAATTAACATAGATAACTTAATACATGAAGCAAGTCTACAGGGATTGTTATTTGACAGTAATGCAGAAAGGGCACAAGATGAATTTTTCTTAGAAGTTAAGAAAAGCATTCAAGAGGCTGAATACGACAAGGATGTGGAGAATGGAATGCTTCAACTAATTTCCGATATTGTTAGTGGTAAAGTAAAAATTAAAGTTCACCCCAAGCAGAATATTCACGCGAAAATTTATATTTTCAGAGAAAAGGAAAAACATGACCACGGTTACGGCTCAGTTATTACTGGTTCAAGCAACTTAACAGACGCTGGACTTTCCAGAAACTTTGAATTTAATGTTGAACTTAGAGAGAATACTGATATTGACTTTGCAACAGAAACCTTTAACAAGTTATGGGAAGAATCGGTTCCAATTGCAGAAGAATACATTGAAAAACTTCAAAAAGAAACCTATTTAAATGACACTTATACACCTTATGAAGTTTATTTGAAATTTTTGGTTGAATACTTCGGTAGAAGTATTGATTTTGACCCCAACTCAATAACCGATTTGCCAAAAGGCTTTAAACGGCTTTCATATCAGATTGATGCTGTAAACGATGGCTTTGCCAAAATGATGAAACACAATGGTTTCATTTTGGCTGACGTTGTTGGATTAGGTAAAACAATTGTTGCTACAATTATTGCCAAAAAATATTTCTACACGAATGGATTTCCAACCCACCGTTCAAGAACCTTAATAATTGTGCCACCAGCATTAAAAGAAAACTGGTCGGAAACTGTTGATAAATTTAGATTGGATAATGTCAAAATCGTTACCAATGGCAGTTTGCATAAAGTTACAGACCCCGCAAAATACGATTTAATTATTGTTGACGAGGCACATAAGTTCAGGACTGATACTGCAACCATGTATAATGAATTGCAGAAAATTTGTAAAACTCCAACCAGACGAGTTTTGCCTAATGGTACTGTTGTTCAGAAAAAAATAATGTTAGTTTCTGCAACGCCATTGAATAACCGCCCCGAAGATATTGCCAACTTGGTTTATTTGTTTCAAGACAGTAAAAATTCAACACTTGAAATTGGAAATCTTCAAAACTTTTTCAGAAATCAAATTGATGCGTACCGTAAACTAAAAAATGAAAACGATTTAAAGGCAGTACAAGCAGGTGTAAAGAAAATTTATGAGAGAATCCGCACAAAGGTAATTGAACCTTTAATAGTAAGAAGAACAAGAACCGACTTGCTTGTACATAAGCAATATTCCGAAGATTTGGAGAATCAGGGAATAAAATTCCCAATAGTGAAAGAGCCTAAAAAAATATTTTATCAATTAGAACCACACCTTGAAACTCTTTACGACAAAACGATATTCGTTTTAAGTGACGAGACTCAAGGCTTAACTTATAATCGTTACAGAGCAATCGGGTTTTTAAAGCAACCTAAGAAAAGCAAATACAAGCAAGCCGATATGATTTCGGGACAACTTGCCCGAATCATGAAAACGTTACTTGTAAAACGGATTGACAGTAGTTTTTTTGCATTTAAACAATCCCTTGAACGTTTTATGCTTGCAACAAAGGCAATGGTTACAATGTTCGAGAATGGAAAGATTTACATTGCACCAAACCTGCCTGTGTCGGACATGATTAATGATGGTAAAGAAGAAGAACTGCTTAACCTCATTATTGAAAAATCAATGGAAGACCCAACTATTGAAATTTGTGAACCCGATGATTTTGAGTATAACTTTTTGCCAGGGCTTAAAAATGACTACGAATTATTGAAGGACTTGAACAATGACTGGAAAAAGATTACTGAAGACCCTAAGCTTGAAGTATTTGTTGGGTATTTGAAAAACACTTTGCTTAGTAAAAAAATAAATCCTCAGTCAAAACTGGTCGTTTTTTCCGAAAGCAAAGAAACAACCGACTACCTGTTCAAAGAATTAACAAAACAGGTTAATTATCGCATTCTTTCAGTTGATAGTGATTCTCGCAAAGACAAAATGCCAATTATTCGGCAGAATTTTGATGCAAATCTTTTAAAGGCAGAACAAAAAGACGATTTCGATATTATTCTTTCCACTGAAGTATTAGCCGAGGGTATCAATTTGCACCGTTCAAATGTGATAGTAAATTATGACACCCCTTGGAACTCAACACGATTAATGCAACGAATCGGCAGGGTGAATAGAATTGGTTCTACAGCAGATGAAGTGTTTGTTTATAATTTCTATCCGACAGCGAAAGTAAACAACGATATTGAACTGGAGAAAAAAGCAATCATGAAGTTACAGGCTTTTCATGCTGCTTTAGGTGAGGATAGCCAAATATATTCGCCTGATGAAGAAACCGAAACCTTTGGTCTTTTCGACAAACAAATGGAGGAAGAAAAAGACGAAAAGTTAACTTACCTGATGATGATTCGGGATATAAAAGAGAAAAATCCTACACTTTTCAAACAAATTAAAAATATGCCTTTACGGGCAAGGGTTGGCAGGAAAAATGCCATTTTGAAAAACGGAACGATTTGCTTCATTAAAGACGAAAAACGTGATGCTTTTATCTATGTTAAACCAAATAATGAAACGGAAGAACTAACATTCCTCGAAACTGTTCGGCAGTTTGAAGCATTTCAACACGAAAAGGGTGTTCCGTTACATGCATTGCACCACGAGCAGGTTCAAAAAGCAATACAGGTTTTTGCCGACAAAATTGAAGATGAAAAAGCAAAAGATAAAAAAGTGGACACCACGCAAGGGCCAAATGAGAAAAACGCCATTGCCTACCTCGATGCCATGCTTCATTTGCCTTTTATCAATGACAAAGAAACTCAACTTATCATTATAGCAAAAGAAGCCATACGAAAAGGCAGGTTTCAAAACTTACAGCGTGACATAAATAAACTGCACAAGGCAGTGAAAAAAGCACCTTTAAAACCTGTTATTATTCTCGAAAAAATTATTGGAATACTGAATAGTTATCCATTAAAGCAAGAGGAAGAAGAGATATATCAGGAAGTTCAGGTTATAAAACCAAGAGTTTTTAATCCTGAAATTATTATTACCGAAAGTTTTAGCAATTAGTTGATATGAAAGAAAAAGAACTCAAAGATATACTCCGTAGGGATTTCAACTTCGAAGAAAACTGGAAACCATTGTTCTCAATGCTATTTAGCAAAGTACAGTATTTCAGCAATCCTTCAAATCCATTCTCAGAGAGTGCAAAGGTTGTTTCAGGCAAACAAACGGGTGTTGTAAAACTTGACGACGGCAAACAACTGGCAATATTTGAAGTTGAAGTTGACGACAGTATCCGCATTGATAAAAACCGGCAAGGCCTAAGGGAAATAGCCATAAAGCATATCGACCAGAATATTACACATGGTGCCTTTGTTTTCTTCTACTCGAAGTACCAAAAAGATTATCGTTTTTCGTTTATTGCCCGTTGGTCGGAACTTGACCTTGAAACAGGCGAATTTAAAAAAGGTGAAACCAAACCAAAACGTTACACTTATTTGCTTGGCGACAACGAAGCATGCACAACTGCCGCAAAACGATTGTTAATGCTGGCTGCCAAACGCGATAATCAGGAAATAGGCATTCAAGACATTATTGATACCTTCTCGGTTGAATCGCTCAACAAGGAATTTTTCAAAACCTACAAAGAGCATTATGAAAGGTTTTGGCGATTTATTGCCAATCCTGAAAATGGGTGTCGCGAAATACTATTAGATAAAACCAAAGAAAAACCTGAACAGCAGGAAAAACCAATTCGCGATTTTGCTAAGAAACTCTTAGGTCGTATTGTCTTCCTTCATTTCCTGCAAAAGAAAGGTTGGATGGGTTGCGATGCAAAAAACACCAAATGGGAAAATGGCGAAAAACAGTTTATGCAAATGTTGTTCAGTGATTTTTCCGATAAAGCCCATTTCCATAGTAAATGCCTGACAAAACTATTTTTCAATACATTAAACACACGACGCAGCAACGATATTTTTAAAATAGCAGGATTAACAGGCAAACTAAACGATTCGCGTGTTCCCTACTTAAACGGTGGATTGTTCGATACCGATAAACCCGAATCGGTTCTAACGATAGATTTTCCTGAAAAATATTTTGCTGAACTGCTCGACTTCTTCGAACAATACAATTTTACCATTGACGAGAACAGTCCCGACGACCACGAAGTGGGGATTGACCCTGAAATGCTCGGGCATATTTTTGAAAACCTGCTGGAAGAAAACCGAGAAAAAGGAGCTTTTTACACCCCCAAAGAGGTGGTTCATTACATGTGCAAGGAAAGCCTGATTCAATATCTGATCAATAGTTTCGATGAAGCGGTAAATGTTTCCTTGTTTATCCGCAACCATATTGTTTCCGAAAAATTGGCAGTAAAAGACAATGCCGTTTTATTAAACGAGTTGTTGGACAATATTAAGGTTTGTGACCCCGCCATTGGTTCGGGTGCTTTCCCAATTGGTATTTTGCAGGAAATCTTTGAAGCCAAAAAGTTCATTTATCCTTACCTTAAAACCAACAAAGAGTTTAACCCTGCACAAGTTAAAAAAGACATTATTCAAAAATCCATTTACGGGGTTGATTTGGAAAAAGGAGCGGTTGACATAGCTCAACTTCGCTTTTGGCTGGCTTTGGTGGTTGACGAGGAAAATCCGCACCCACTGCCCAACCTTGATTATAAAATTATGCAGGGGAACAGCCTCCTCGAAAGTTTTGAAGGGATTGATTTAAGTAAGGCAGCCCTTTTTGAAGAACCGAAAGTTCGGATTATTGAACCCGATTTATTCCGCGAACCTGAAACAGTTTATGGTTTTACCGACAAAAACAGGAATGATATAAAAGAGCTTGTTTCCACGTACTTTAAAGTGGAAGATAAAAACGAAAAGGCTGAAATCCGGAAGCGAATTGATAAAATTGTTACCGAACATATTGATAAATCGCTGGAAGGTTACGAAAACCAACTTTTGATTGAGATTGCAGGTTTGGAAGAAACCTTAAAACGCCATAAAGAGTTTTTGCGTAAGTCAGATAAAACAGAAAAGGAAATTGAAAAGCGAAAAAAGCAATTGGAGCAGAAAGGTGAAGCCCGCAAAAAACTTCTTGCTTTTGAGCATACCGATGAACGTCCCTATTTCCTTTGGCATTTGTTTTTTACGGACGTGTTTGATAAAGGAGGTTTCGATGTAATCATTGGCAATCCGCCCTATATTCAATTGCAGAAAATGGGCAAAGATGCCGATATACTGCAAGATGCAGGTTTTAAAACATTTAAACGAACTGGTGATATTTACACGCTGTTTTACGAAAAAGGAATTGATATATTAAAAGACAAAGGGACTTTGACATTTATTACCTCGAATACATGGATGCGTACCAATTTTGGCGAAGATCTCAGGGAATTTTTTGTTACTAAATCAAATCCTGAAATATTACTCAATTTTGAGGATACAAAAATATTTCCTACTGCCACTGTTGAGGTAAATATTATGGTTACAAAAAAAGAAAAATGGAATAAAAACCTTCAGGCAGTAGCAATCAAAGGCGATTATGTGCCTGGTAATTCAATAAATGATTATTTAAAGGCGAAAAAAATTGTTCTTTACGATTTAGATAAAGAAGCTTGGGTAATTGTAGATAGTCAAGATTTTGAAATTAAAAATCAAATTGTTGCTAAAGGAAAATTACTTAAAGATTGGGATATTGAAATAAACTATGGTTTCAAAACGGGTTTCAATGAGCCGTTCTTTATTGATGAAGAAAAAAGAAAAGAACTAATTGATATTGATGATAGTAGTAAAGAGATTATTAAGCCCCTGGTGAGAGGTCGGGAAATAAAAAAATATGCATATAATTTTCAAAACAAATATGTAATATTTTCTCACAATGGTACAAAATCAAAAGTTAGGATTGATGTTCCAAATAATTATAAAGCAATCTATCAGCACTTATTAAAATATAAAGACAAAAATTCTGAATTAGTTAGGCCTAATTCAAAAGGTGTAATTCAAACATTGATTGATAGAGCAGACCAAGGTTTCCATTGGACTAACTTAAGAGATTGTGCTTATGCTGATTCTTTTGAGAAAGATAAAATCATTTGGCTTTCAATTACAGATAAACCTGCATTTGCATATGATGATAAAGGTATGTATGTAACTGCCCCAGCTTATATTTTAACGAGTGATTGTAATAAATATCTTCTTACAATGCTTAATTCAAAAGTAATGGAATGGTATTTAGACAAGGTTTCTTCGTCCACAGGTCAAGGAACAAACCAATGGAGCAAAATGTTTGTTGAGCAACTACCTATTCCGCAACTTTCAGAAGAAAAACGAAAGCCATTTGAAGTTTTAGCCGACTATTTAATTCTGCTAAACGACCCAAACACACCGAGCATATTGGAACATGCTTCAAACGAAATGATTAGCCAACAATTTGAAGAAGTGTTGAATATGATGGTTTACGAGTTGTACTTTGAAGAACACATGAAAGGAAAAGAAATTGATGTATTGCAGTTTATCAACTTCCCCTACATTTCAAAAATGCAAACCTTTGAAGAAAAGCGCGATGCCATTCAAAAAATTTACTACTGGCTGAAAGAAAAGGATAACCCGATTAGAAACAGGATTTTGGTTTCGGAAAGCCGCAGCTGGATAATAAAACGCATTAATCAAAGCACCCATTAATGTATGAGGTTACACGAATTACATATCAATAACTTTAAGTTCTTTCCCAAGCAAGACCCAAACAGTCCGTTACTAAAAATTGACGGCAAAAACCTGCTGATTTATGGAGAAAATGGAAGCGGCAAATCGACGATTTACTGGGCATTGTACACGCTTATGGAATGTGCGTTTAAAAAGAATGAATTTGAAGTTGAAAAATATTTTAAGAAAAATGGCGAGTTTGGGTTAGTAAATATACATGCAACCAAAACTTCACCGCCTTACATTAAAGCTATTTTAAAGGATAATAATGGAAATAATCCAAAAGAGTATGAAGTAAATCCAAACCTGCACCAGATTGTTGCGAATATGAGAGATTCGTCAATCAGAGAAAGTGGCATGGCAAGCGATTTTCTGAATTACAGGGTTATCTTCAGGTTGCACCACATAAAACACTCAAAAGAAAACAATCTTTTTGGTTGGTTCGAAGATGAGATTTTCCCCTACCTTTTAATCAATACAATAAGCCGTACCGAAAGCGTTGAGGACAATTATAAAAACCTGAAACAAGGCCCCAAAAAGGTAAAAGATTTCGAAGAAATCGATAAAATGATTTACCCCAATGCTTCTATGCGTGAACACCCGCAGGAAGCTGTTAGAAAAGATTATGCTATTTACCAACGATATATCAAATCGGTTAAAACATGGAATACTAAGATTGAGAAATACTTGAAAAGCATAACCAAAAGGGCTAATGAAATCCTCAAAGACGACTTTAAGCAGAACTTTGAATTTGTGCTGAAATACACGGGGGCAAACCACGAAATTACAGCTGAAAAATTTGATTGGAAAGAACCATTCATTGAGTTGCAAGTTCCAAAATACGAAGGGAAAAAGAATGTAGTAAAACGTGCACATTCATTTCTAAATGAAGCCAAATGGAGCGCCATTGGTTTGGCAGTTCGCTTTGCAATTATCGAAGATTGGACAAACAGACCTAATACAGCCGAACTAAAAGCACTGATAATTGACGATATGCTTTTGAGCTTAGATATGTGCAACAGGGATATTGTTCTTAATTTGCTGCTTGACAGATATGTGAATAATTATCAGCTTATTTTAATGACACATGACCGTTCTTTTTACGAATTCGCTAAAAGAAAAATTGCAATTAAGGGCAAAAGTAATGATTGGTTGAATTTAGAAATGTTTGAAGACAGTCTTGCAAAATTTCCACAGCCTTATTTTAAACCACTAAGCACAAGCTTGCAAACAGCAAAAGACTATCTCAATCAACATGATTATCCTGCTTGTGGTATTTATCTGAGAAGAAGAACCGAAGAGTTATTAACGAGTTTACTTCCTTTGAAATTTCGGAAAGAACCTTCACGTGACGACCCAAATGTGCTTGTAGATAAAACATTGAATGGTCTTATTTTGGAATTAGAAAATTATTGTACAATTGAGGATATTGATTATACTGGTTTAAAAGAAATTAAAATTTACAAGGATGCTTTATTAAATCCTTTGGCTCATAACGACATAGATGCTCCTTTTTATCGTTCAGAACTGAAAAGTATAATTGAAGTTATTGAACGCCTTGAAAAAATTCAGAGAGCAAAAATTGTTCATAATCCTAATCGCAACTGTAATTTTACACTAAATAAACCGAACGGGGATTTTTTTTCAGTAAGAATGAAAACTAAAGAACAGATACTTCTCTTAACTGAAAATTCAAAACCGCTTCGGATTTCGGTTTTTACAAAATGCAAAGTAAGTAGTTATAGCAATAACGGAGTAATTACGACTAATGAGGAAAATTTTGACACATTACGAGAAGTTTATGATGAAATGTGTAATAGGTTTGGTCTGCCGACAAAACAAGATATTTCTCGCGAATTTAATTATGAAGGAAAAACTTTTGACGATATTTTATTGAGTATGTAGTCCTTTCTATTTTTTGCATAGGAGAACAGAACATAGTCCTACAATCCTTATGGCATACAAGGTATACCTTTAATGTATTTCCCTTTCAATGTCAGTATGTATATTGTATCGACCCAGTTCCCAACAAAACCTTCCTCTCACTATTGCTGGATTAATTCTGTGCTTTTGAGAGAACGAAAGAATTCTTGGTTTAGTTATTGGTACTTCGTCTTTGATTTCTACCCATTGATTTAATGGAATTAATTTGTTTTGAGAGAATTCGTCGGCTTCAACTTCTTTTTGGCATGAAGATTTTTCCTTTTCTTCATTGACATCAATAAACTGGTTGGATTTATCGTTAACAATATGCTTAACTATATGTCCTAACTCATGCAAAACCGTGAAAGCGAAATTGTCAATATTTCTATATCTCATCGATACACCAATAGCAGGATTTTCATTACTCCAGAAAGAAAAACCGTCAACGGGTGTTTTGTCCAATTTTTCAAGAATTACAAACTTTATCCCATACTTTGTCAGTGTGTCTTTAGTTCTATTAACCACATCCCTATTCTGATAAAATATCTGATTGAGTTCAAAAATGAGGTTATCTATAGAATCTAATCTGAATTCATTTACTTTCTCATTACGTGCTTTCCACATTACTAGATTGCTCCAGCAAAATAAATTAACATCATCAACCTGCAGCTTACTTGATTTTCGAAAGTTAAATTTTGAATTTAACTTATATGTTGCAAAACTGACTTGCAGCTCTTTTACATCCGAAACATTGTAAATTTCCTTTACAGTTTGAATATCATCAACAACTGATTCGACCAAGTAACCTAGTTTTGTTAAAATCTTATAGGGTACTAACTCTGTAATCAGTTTCCATTGTTCAATGGACCTTAACTTAACAATATTTTTTTCTTTGATTCTTGCTTCATCAATTTCAAATTGGGATTGTAAGTCCATCCAGTACTTGGCAGAAATATCTAATGCCTTCTCGAGTAAAATGGCAATATCGGCGGTAACCGATCGCTTACCATTCATTATTTCACTAAGCATTGTTGGCTGCATCCCAATTTGAAAAGCAAAATCTTTATAGTTCATTTCTCGAGCATCAATTTCATCTTTTAGAACCTCTCCAGGGTGAGTTGCTATATGTGGAATTATTACTTTACTCATAAATCTTTTATTTTTTGTAGTGGTTACTTAGATCAATTAGCGAACATATAGTAATCTTATTCGGCTCGTCACCTTCCGTTCTACTTCTGAATTCTAATCTATACTGGTCATTAACCCAAACAGCCTCAACACCCCCTAAATTGCCAGATTTCTTCTCGTAATGCAAACTTTTTAAATTGTATAAGAGCTCAGTATTTTGGACACTCCTTAACTTGTTGACAGTCTTAATGTATTGTTTTACAACAGTTTGTTGGAATTTATACTTTTTATTCCTTGTTTTTCCTTCAGAATAAAGTTCTTCTAGGTATGATTGTTCAAATTCGATTTCCATAATTATAACGCAACAAATATAAAAATGTTTTGAAAAATCTTCACTATTTTAGTGAATGTTTTAATGCTATTTATGTATTTGACTAATTATTCTGTATGTAATTTACTGCACGACACACTCCTATGATTCAATGAGATAAAGTTATTGATATTTCTCAATAACAAACCAATGTAAGTTTCTTTTTCTAGAGATTATCAAGTAAAGTGACTGCATTTATTTTACTTTCAGGCAAAACCTTAGCATAAATTAGTGTCGTTTGTAAGTCTTGATGACCCAAAAGTTTGCTTACAGTCTCAACAGGAACACTTGAACCTAAAAGTAAGGTTGCAAATGTATGCCTTGAACAATGAAAGGTTATTCTTTTCTTAATCTCGGCCAGTTTAGCGGCATCCTTTAAATATCTGTTCTGGGGTTGATTGGTGTAAACTCTAAAAACTCTATCCTCGTCAAATGTTTTTCGTGGGAGAAGATTTACGGCTTTGCTGTTTAATGGTATTTCTTGAACCTCTTTCGTTTTATGCATAGTAAACCTTATAAAGGTGTGGATTTTGCCATCACCCTCAACCTTCAATATATTTTTATGCCTTAAGTTGCAGATATCCTTATATCTTATTCCTGTATAGCAAGAGAAAAGAAAAGGTATCAATGCTCTTTTTATTGTGCTCTCAGTTTCAGGTTTGCCTAGAAGTTCATTTAACCTTTTCACTTCTTCTGCTGTTAAATATTCTCGAACACCACATTTATCCTTATACTTATATGAGTTTACAGCATTTTCCTTTGCCAGTCCATGAGTAATTGCCCTATTGATAAATGTTTTAATCGTTTTAAGGATCCGAACTCTGGAGGTTTGGCTATTACCCTGACCAATCATATAACTATCCAGTTTTTTCAGGAAGTCATAAGTAATATCCTCAAAATTCAAATCTTTATTGGCAAAATCTTTAACCTTTTTAATAGCCGACTTTCGGGTTCTATACGTATCGTACGATCCTTTATTGGAATAATCCGTTTCAATTTCTTTTAGGGCAAATTCTATAAAAGATTTCGTGCTTTTATCGCCAACAACATTGTAAAGGGTCTCGAATTCGTGGAATGATATAGCCTTTCTCTCAATTTTAAACTGAAAGATTATATCCTCGGCCTTTTTAAGATTACTCTCAATGGTAAGATTCTTATTGAGGTGTTTAATGTCACCCCTTTTAACTCGGGAATTCTTTTTATCCCAGTTATCCTCCTTTGCCGAAACGCCCAAGGAATATTTTCTAACCTTACTACCAATGGTAAGCCTTAGGTAAACGGGTTTCGTTCCATCCTTTCTTGTGAAATCATCGCGGAGGTAAATTTTTGCTGAAGCGTTTTCCATAATCTAAACTTTTGGGAAATTTTTGGGAAACATTTCGCCAAAAACTATGGAAAAAAGCCTTAAAAAATTAAAACCGACATTAGCCGTATCCCTCACGTAAAGGGCATTTTGTCTAATGTCGGTTAAATTTCGTCTTGCGGACTTAGTGCAATCTTGTTGACCTACCAGGACTCGAACCTAGACTAACAGAACCAAAATCTGCTGTGCTGCCATTACACCATAGGTCAATCATCTCTGCTTTGCGAAAAGCAGGGCAAAAATAACACTAAATTTTCTATATGCAAATTTTTTATTCAAAGTTTTGGCTATAATTTCTATTATCTTTTCACCCTTAGTCCATTTTTGGTCATTGTCCAGGTTTTACCCACCATCTCGTCGGGCCAGTAGTTGCAGTAGGGTTGATTGTAATCCAGTAGATCTGTCAATGTGGAATCAATGTAAACATTGCAACCTTCTGGTAGGTTTAATACAAGAGAAATGTCTTGATTTTTCCACTTGCAATTTTCAGGTAAAGTAAACACTGGATCTAATGTTACTATTGAATCTTTGATTGTATAGTTATATATAATTTCCGAAGCATTCTGTTTTGCTAAAATTTTGCTGCCACCTCTTGCTTTTTTGATCAAAGTGATGTTTGCTGTATTATCATCAGATTTTTCAATTATAAGTTCCGGCTTTCCTGTTATGCTTTTTTTGCCATTTTGCGAGCTGAATGATAAATCAAAAAACTCATACCGAACATTGGTGCTGATCCCCGTGGAATCGTTGCTTAAATCGTATGATTTTAATATGATTTTATTTTCCTTTGCTTGGTTTACCTCGTTCAGTGTAATGGTATTGACCACGCTTTCCCTGATAGTTAAGCTACGAGCTTGTAGAAAAACAGTAATAACTAAAGCAACAACCGAGGCAACCCAAATAACTGCAGCCGCAATACCAATTGCACCATCACGAGCTTTGAACCTAAAAATGATTCTTAATCCGCCATAAATTAATGCAATTACCGGAATAATTAGGATTAAAAAGACAGGAATGGTAACCCATAAACTGCTACTTATATCGAACATCGATGTAATGAACTCATTAAGTGAGAATCCTCCGAGTTCTGGCGAAATCCAGCCTAGCATGAATTGTCCGAAGAATAGCGCTCCTATTACTGCAAGAAATGCAAATATCATGGATAATACAATTGTTACACCGATAACAATTGCAAAAATCTTTATAATTACAAGTAGAACCTTAAGAAATCCCAGCGTAATTTGTCCGATAATGCTTAGTACTTTTTCAAAGAAATTTTTAGGATTTGCTTTTGCAACATTTTTGGAAACGGCGTGCAGTTCCTCCTTGATGTTTTTCTCGATATTCGAAAACGTTATGGGCTCTCCTTTCATTTCCAGTTTTTGTCTGGGTGTTATAGCTTTATGGGTAGCAATCCATAGTACGATATAAAGGATTAAGCCAAAGCCTTTGGCAAATAGGAGCAAAACAAAAACGAGCCGGATTACAATTGGATCAACCGAAAAATATTCTGATAATCCAGAGCAAACGCCTCCAATAATAGAATTCTCAGGATTTCTGTAAAGTCTTTTTTGTTGTTTTCCTCCACGGGGTTTCTGATCCTGATCACTGTTGCCAGTAATTTCTTCTGGATTGCCTAGTTGGTTTATTACTTCGTTAACCATTTCGATTGTTACAACGTTTTGTTGACCCATTTTCATGGCAAATAGTTCCGATATGCGCTCTTCGATATCATTTAAAGTCTCAATTGCCTCATTTCCGCTTCCCAATCGACCTTTTAGTTCTTCGATGTAATTATTTAGTTTACTGTAGGCATCCTCATCAATATTATAGGAGAATCCTCCAATATTTACCTTTACTGTCTTTTTCATAGTAGTTTTTATAAGAAGATTAGGCGTTATTTCTTATTGTATCCACGGTTTTAACCAATTCGTCCCAGCTGCCAAGCAGGTCATCGAGGTAAATCCGACCCTGCTCGGTGAGCGAGTAGTATTTTCTGGGAGGTCCTTGAGGAGACTCCTCCCAGCGATAGCTGAGTAATCCTGCGTTTTTTTGCCTTGTTAGGAGCGGGTACAGGGTTCCTTCCACCACAATCATTCTTGCTTCTTTTAGTTTTGTGATTAAGTCATTTGCGTAAGCATCGCCCCGCGACAAAACCGATAGTATGCACAACTCCAAAACTCCCTTTCGCATTTGTGCCTTTGCATTTTCTATTTCCATTTTTTATATATTTTTATTTTTTGTCGAACGATTTACCAATATTTTCTGCAGTTACAGGCTCCCCTCTCATTTCGAGTTTCTGAGCAGTAGTAATAGCCGCAGGAACAACTATCCACATCACGATGTAGATAAGCAATCCCAGTCCACCCCAGAAAAGAGTGAGAATAAAAATGAGACGGAATAGGAGCGGTTCAACCCTCCAGTAGTGACCCATACCAGAGCATACGCCACCTAAGATTTTATCGTCTAAGTCGCGGTACATTTTCCGATAGCTGTGATAGTTGGTGTTGGGCTCAGCGCTAGGTTTTTCGTCATCAATATCACCGGGCTTGCCCATGATACTGATAACCCGATTAACCTCTTCGAGGTTAATTACCTGATTTTCTAACTTGATTCCAGCCTTAAGATGATCTGCAATTCTGGCTTCAATGTCAGCTATAATTTCCTGCTTGCCTTCTTCGTTGGCAAAATGTCTATTAAGCTGTTTAAGGTAATTGTCGAGTACTTGGTACGCATCTTCATCAAGAATGAACATGCTGCCGCTTAGGTTTACTGAGATTGTCCTTTTCATTTTTAATTTATTTTATACTATGCTAATACGGGTAGTAAATATTTACAAGTATATATCGCGATTTACTACTATGCAATGCAAACTACTAAAATTTTGCGAATAATATGTTAAAAAGTGTTACCTGAATTTGGTTTTAATTAAAAATATTGACATTTAGGCTTTTGCGGCTATTCTTGTTTTCAATCTAAAATCAGTATATTTAGGTACTAAATGTAAAATTATGGCAAAGGGAGTCTTGGAGAAAATGATTGCCAACAATATCGGCGACGAGTTTAATGTTATTCCAGAGTATGCATTAAAACTTGAAGACGATTTAATCATCGTGAACAAACTTGTTGGTAGCAAAATCAGGATAGAATTTACCGGCGAAATTTTTTGTATTAAATGCGGAAGAAAAACTAAAAAATCGTTTGGTCAGGGGTTTTGCTATCCTTGCTTAATTAGTGCTCCCGAAGCGGAGGAGTGTGTTCTTCGGCCAGAACTATGTAGAGCACATGAGGGCATTGCCCGCGATATGGAGTTTGCTAAGGCAAACTGTTTAGTTGATCATTATGTTTACCTAGCGTGGTCGGGTGGCTTAAAGGTTGGTGTTACTCGATTCCATCAAATTCCAACCCGATGGATTGATCAAGGTGCGACACGGGCAATTAAGGTTTGCCGCACTCAGAACAGATTCGAATCAGGTTTGGTAGAGGTGGAACTGAAAAATATATTTGGCGATAAAACGCCGTGGCAGGCTATGCTTAAGGGAACAGAAAATGATAGTGTGATATTGCAGGAAGAAAAGGCCAAGGCTCTGGAATTCATAAATGTAAAAAACTTAAGTTATATTCCCGAAACCGATAGTCTGTATAGGATAGAATTTCCAGTGGTGCAATATCCACAAAAAGTGGCCTCGGTTAATTTAGATAAAGAGCCTGTTTTTGAAGGCAAATTAGTTGGTGTGAAAGGGCAGTACCTTATTTTGGATAGCAACAAAGTATTCAACGTGAGAAATCATTCAGGATATAGGGTCGAACTAAAATGGTAGATTGAGATAAAAAAGCCGACTCTTTTCGTGGTCGGCTTTTCATTGTTTCATCTAGATATTGGTAATATCAATGGCAATTTTTAGAATTTTAGATACTTCGCCGTGTTGATCAAGAATTGGGGTGTAAGTTTCGAGAAGCATAACTGTTTCGTTCCTTGCTTTGAGTTTGGTTTTCCTTTTCTTGATAAAACCTTTTTGAAGTTCGCCCCAGAATTTGGTGTAATCCTCCTTATCGTGATCCGACATGATAATACCATCCGTATGATGCATACCAATAACCTCTTCGCGTTTTATTCCCAGAAGTTTTAGGTATCCTTCGTTGATGCTTGTAACAAAACCGCTGATATCGTATTCCATGACATAAGAGGAAGCATTCAACGCGCTAACCAGCCCCTCCAGTTCAAAGGTTTTTCGAGCGGCTTCCTCCTGTGTGGCTTGCAATTCTTCCATGTTTTGTCGCATTTCTTCCTCTTGGGCTGCCATCATTTCAGCTTGCTCCTTCGATTTCATGAAGAGTTCTGCGGTAAGGGCATTTACTTTTACCGAATGAAGGGTGGTTGCAATGCTCTTTGCTAATTCTTTAATAAAATCAACCTCATGTACCTTAAACTTGCTAAGCGATGCAATCTCTATCACCCCCATAACCTGATCCTCGGTTATAAGAGGAACTAAGAATAGGTAGTTAGGATTAGAACCTCCTAACCCTGAAGTAATTTCTATATACTCCTGGGGTACTTCCGAAAGCATTATAACATCTTTTTCTGCGGCGCATGCACCAATAAGCCCTTCGGCAAAGTGGTAAGATTTATTAAGGAAGCGTTTTCTATCATACGCAAAAGCCGAAACCATGTCGAAGGATTTATCTCCTGTTTCCTTGTTTTCATTCAGGATGAAAATCCCTCCAAGCGAAGCGTTGAGGTACCAAACCAGATTCTTAATGATCTCATCGCATAAGAGGCTAAGATTGTCGTTGTTTTGGCGAAGAATTTCACCAAATTTGGCCAACCCTTCGTTAACCCATTTTTTCTTTTCCTCCTCTAATTTTCTGAACTCTTCTTCTTCTCTTGCGGTCTTTAGATTATCGCGCATTTCAATAAGCGATTTTCCTAAAAGATCTTCTTTGCTTAAAAGATCAACGCGTGCATCAAGGTTTCCCGATCCAATTTCGCGAGCAAATTCGGTTTTGGCATTAATCCCTTTGATTGATTCCGTTAGAGCATCAGCCATAACCGCAATTTCATCTCCCGTGTTGAGCTTAATGCTCATCGATTTATCAATTTTGCCTTTAGCAACTTCCTGTAAAAGCGAGGTGATTTGTTTAATTGGGTTGGTAATTGTATTGGTTACAAAGAAAGTTATTGCAATTAGAAGTATAAGTCCAATTAAGCCAATAAGCATACTGATATTATAGCTGCGGTTTGCTTCAGCCATAATATCGTTTAAGGGAACAACGATTCCGATAGCCCAAGGAGTTCCAGTATTTCCAATATTAATGGGTGCAATCGAGTAGTATGTCTTTTCTCCTTTGGCGTTGCGGGTGGTAAAACTGAATGTTTTTCCCTTTTGTACTTTATTTAGAACATCGAATTGCAAAATTAACTCTGGGCACTTATCGGTGATTTTATTCTTAAATAAAGCGGTATCGGGGTGAGCAATAAAAGTTCCCTCGTACGACATTAAGAAGGCGTAACTATTCGGATAAGGTTTAATTTCGCCAACGAGTTGCTGGAATCGGGTTAATACCATGTCGGCTCCTAATAGACCAATAAATTTTCCATTCTCAAGAAAAGGCGACGAGAGGGTTGTCATCATTTGTTTTCCTTGAAGTTCTGAAATGTATGGTTCGGCAATGATTTCCTTTGCCATCTTTTTCATATGCCCATAAGTTGGGGGATCACCGGCTAAACTTCGAATCTCCCTTTTACTGGTATAAACCCCGTTCCGTTTGTAGGCAATATAGAAGTAACGACCAAATGGTTTGTCCCATTTGGGATCTAAATTACTTAATTCCCAACTGTCCCAATAGGCATCTATATGCGGGTTGGTTTGAATGATCCGATTGTACATGGGATAAATAAGGTCTTGCCATTTTTCAAATGGCATTTGCTTGTACTCCAGAAATGCTGTGGCCAGCGTTCGGGTAACAGCAAAGTCTTGATTCATCCACCCCTCTATATTCAGCGCATACTGCTTTGCGTAACTATCGGTTAACTTAACGGATTGGTTGTATGCAATATTCCGTGCCGAAGAACTTATGAAGTAGAATATTGTTGCAAGGAGCAAAACGGCTACACCAAGAATGTATAGCAATATTTTTTGCCGGATATTCATCTTTATTTTCATAACCGCGAGTTCTAATTTGGTGGAGTAATCAAGTCATAAACTTAAGAAAAAACGGAATAAAAAATATAGTTAGGCATCAACTTTATATCAAAACGGGACAAAAAAATGCAAAACAATGGCATTGTTGACCGATAACGTTGTATATTTGAGCAATTTGAATTTAGCCTTTTGTATGCTTAATAGAAATAATTCGGAGATAGACCAGCGGGTTGAGATTCTCAAGTCGATACAACTTTTTAAGGAGGTAGATAAGGCTGTTTTAGTGAAAATGGCCAAAGAATTATCGGTGAAGAAATTGGAGAAAGAAGAGATTCTTTTTAACAATGGCGATCACGACTATGCTTTGTACATAGTTGTGGATGGTAGGGTTAAAGCACATGTAGGCGGGCATACTTTTGCTACTTTTGGTTCGCTTCAATATTTTGGCGAGTATTCTTTGTTGGATTCATCGGCTCGATCAACTGCCGTTACCGCTGTGGAAACCACACTCCTTTTGCGTCTTGACCAGAAACTGTTTTTTAAATTTCTCGATACCATTCCTACTCTTTCCCGTGCAATGCTAAAAGGCTTGGTATGGCGGCTTCGCGACTATAATGTTTTGGAGGCAGAGTTGACCAAGAAGAATCTTGAGATCCAGAAACAGAAGGAAGAACTTGAGATTCAGCGCAAGGAGTTGGAGTCGTTGAATCAAACTAAGGATAAATTTTTTGCAATTATTGCTCACGATTTACGAAATCCCTTTAGCACCGTACTTAACCTGTCGGAATTACTTGCCAAGGAGTTTGATAGTTTTGAGCCGGATAAGATGCAGATGTTTATTGAGCAGATTTACAAGTATTCGAACAATACTTTCAATCTTCTCGAAAATCTCCTTCAATGGTCTTTGCTCCAAACTGGCCGTACTGTTTTACGATCAAAAAATGGGAATATTGCAGATCTTATCAACGAAAATATAGAGTTACTGAGGGGAAATGCCATTCAGAAAAAAATTGAACTTAAGTGGGTTAACCCCATGGATTGTTATGCCTATTTCGATCAGAATATGATAACCACGGTTATTCGAAATCTTATTACCAATGCAATTAAGTTCACCCCCGAGAACGGTAGCATCCTTGTGGTGGTTGAGGTTTTGCATGATAGCTATAGAATTTCTGTTCGAGACAATGGCGTTGGAATTTCTCCCGATGATCTGGCTAAACTTTTTAGGATAGATACCAATCCATCTACCATTGGTACTTCGCAGGAGCGAGGAACCGGTTTGGGTTTGATTCTTTGCAAAGAATTTGTCGAAAAAAATGGCGGAGAAATTGCCGTTGACAGTGAATTAGGCAAGGGCTCAACCTTCTACTTCACTGTTCCTAAAGTTGAAATGCAATAGCAATGCGTATTGCCATACTTGGAACCCGAGGTATTCCTAATCGATATGGTGGTTTCGAAAGATTTGCCGAGGTAATATCAACATATTTCGTCGATGCGGGCAATGAGGTTTTTGTGCTTTCGCCCGAGACCAATTGCGAAGATTTTGGTTCTGTCAAGGTTGTGTCTATTGCTGTTCCTGGTTGGATTCCAAATAATGTTCAAACACTAATTTACGATTTTAAGTCGCTTGCCTGGGCATCAAAAAATAACGTTGATGTTGTTCTCGAGTGCGGTTACTCCTATGCAATTTGGTTACTTTTCTTTTCGAGTAAATTTCGACAAAAAATTATTACAAACCCCGATGGGCTTGAGTTTAATAGAAAAAAATGGAGTTTTGTTGCCAAAACTTTTTTAAGGATTTGCGAAAAATCAGCCATTCGTTTTTCTCGGTTCATTGTTTGCGATAGTCCAGAGTTGGTCAACCATTACGAGTCAAAGTATAGTATTGTTCCTGCTGTAATTCCCTACGGGGCGTTTGCAATAGACAGATCTCCGCTAAAATCGGTCCTAGCTTATTATGGGATTCCGGATGATTATTTTTTAGTAATCTCGCGCTTCACTCCTGAAAACAGTATCGATTCAATTCTGGATTGCTTTAGCAAGAATGGTTTATTGGTTGTGGTTGTTGGTGATTATAACAATCACTATGGGAAGATTTGTTTCAAGAAATATAGTAACTACTCCAATATTCAGTTTTTAGGAGGCATTTATAACCAGGACGATCTAGATTCTTTGAGGTTTTATACAAGAGCCTATATTCATGGGCATAGTGTTGGGGGAACAAATCCATCGTTGCTCGAATCAATGGCTTGTAAGTGCTTTGTTATAGCTCACGATAATCCGTATAATCGCTTTGTGATGGATAATCGCGGATTATACTTCAACAATTCCAAGAGTTTGGAAAATAGTTTGAAACTTTTTATGGAAATGAATTCGGAAAAAATACAAGCATCAAGACAGCAAAACCACGAAAGGATTTTAAACGAGTTCACATGGAAAACGGCAGCCGATAGGTATCTTAAAGTTTTTTATCAATTATAGGGATGATACTAAAAAGAAAGGCGCTTCAAAATCGAAGCGCCTTTCTTTCTTTCCATATTATACTATTCAAGAACTACTTTTTTCGTTATCCAACTATTGTCTTTTCCAAACCGAATTAAGTAAATTCCTTTGGATAGTTTTTCAATATTAATAGGATCAAGCATTTCTCCACCCTTTACTTGTTCCAACTTATTATATACAATGCCTCCTGTTGAACTGTAAATAGCAACCCTGTACTCTCCATCTTTTAAACCGGTAATATGAAGTTTAAACTCTCCTGTTGTTGGATTTGGATATAGTTTTACTTCCCATCCATTTTCAGTATCAATATCATCCCAAAGAGTGACCTTCACAACAGCGGTGTCCGATGCGGAGCATGTGTATTCGTTTGTTACTACAACCCAGTATGTAAAGATTCCTTCACCCAGCACAGCTCCATCAACTATTAAGGTTTGCTCTGTGGAGTTGTCGCTCCACAGATAGGATGTAAAGCCAGCCCCGGCATCTAATGTATCCGATGAATTGGTGTAAATTCTAACCGTGTCTGTTGCAATATCAATTACGGGTGCTGGATTTTCAGTAAGGGTAAGGTTCTCAGACGTTGCTTCGCAACCACCTCCAAATATAGCCTTTACAGAGTATACGCCAGGTTCAGCTGTGGTGTATTCAAATAGTGTAGCTCCATCAATTGTAGTTCCGTCCTTTGACCACTGGTAACTTTGTCCACCAGAAGGATTTGCCTGTAGTACAACACTAACTTCTTGGTTTGAACACCAAGTTTCGGGGCCTTCTGTGGTTGCTGTTACAGCAGGCGTAATTGAACTTATGGTAGTTGCTATGCTTGAGCCAGAACATCCACCATACATTACCCTAATGCTATAGTTTCCTACAGATGTTGCAGTATATGTTTGAGACGTTTCTCCGGAGATATCTGTTCCATCCAAAATCCATTGATATTCATCGGCTGTCTCTGTCGATAGATTAACGCTTATTGTAGTTCCCTCACACCAAATTGTTGGATCAGTAGTGATTACTGTTGGCGTTGGAAGAGCATTTACAGTAATGTCTTTGGATGCTGAATTAGTACAAGAATTTCCATTGATCAGTGTGTATACAATGGTATGAGTTCCTACCCCCGAGGTTGTTGGATCAAACTCAGTTACATCAACACCATTTAGGGAGTAGGTACCTCCTTCAGGAAGTCCTCCTGCGAGAGTTATTGGTGATGCGTTAGCGCAAACCGGGGCAAAGTCCGCAAGGGTAACGTCTGGTAAAGCATTCACCACGATATCCTTTGAGGCTGAGTTCGAACAGCTGTTTGCGTCGGTTATGGTGTATGTAATGGAGTGGGTTCCTACGCCTGCAACTGTTGGATCAAATTCAGTGATATCAACGCCATTTAGGGAGTATGTTCCTCCCTCTGGAAGTCCTCCGGTTAGCGTTACTGGCGATGCATTCACGCAAACAGGTGTAAAGTCTGCAAGAGTAACTTCTGTTAAAGCATTTACCACGATATCCTTGGTTGCAGAGTTGGTGCAAGAATTCCCATCGGTGTAGGTATAGGTGATAGTATGAGTGCCTATTCCAGCAGAAGCGGGATCGAAAGTTGTGATATCAATTCCATTAAAGGAGTATGTTCCACCGTCAGGCAGTCCGCCAGTTAGTGTAAGAGGTGAAGCGTTCACGCAGGTTGGAGCAAAATCGGCAAGGGTAACATCTGTTAAAGCATTCACCACGATATCCTTGGTTGCAGAGTTGGTGCAAGAATTCCCATCGGTGTAGGTATAGGTGATAGTATGAGTGCCTACTCCAGCAGAAGCGGGATCGAACGTAGTGATATCAATGCCATTCAAGGAGTATGTTCCACCGTCAGGCAGTCCGCCAGTTAGGGTAAGGGGTGATGCGTTCACGCAAACGGGAGCAAAATCGGCAAGGGTAACATCTGTTAGTGCATTCACCACGATATCCTTTGATGCAGAGTTGGTGCAAGAATTCTCATCGGTGTAGGTATAGGTGATAGTATGAGCGCCTACTCCAGCAGAAGCAGGATCGAACGTAGTGATATCAATGCCATTCAAGGAGTATGTTCCACCGTCGGGAAGTCCGCCAGTTAGGGTAAGGGGTGATGCGTTCACGCAAACGGGAGCAAAATCGGCAAGGGTAACATCTGTTAGTGCATTCACCACGATATCCTTTGATGCAGAGTTGGTGCAAGAATTCCCATCGGTGTAGGTATAGGTGATAGTATGAGTGCCAACTCCAGCAGAAGCAGGATCGAACGTAGTGATATCAATGCCATTCAAGGAGTATGTTCCACCGGCAGGTAGTCCACCAGTTAGCGTAAGGGGTGAAGCGTTCACGCAGATTGGAGCAAAATCGGCAAGGGTAACATCTGTTAGAGCATTCACCACGATATCCTTGGTTGCAGAGTTGGTGCAAGAATTCCCATCGGTGTAGGTATAGGTGATAGTATGAGTGCCAACTCCAGCAGAAGCGGGATCGAACGTTGTGATGTCAATGCCATTCAAGGAGTATATTCCACCATCGGGCAGTCCGCCAGTTAGTGTGAGAGGTGAGGCATTTACGCAAATAGGAGCAAAGTCTGCAAGGGTAACGTCTGTTAGAGCATTCACCACGATATCCTTTGATGCCGAATTTGTACAAGTCTTATCATCGGTATAGGTATAGGTTATGGTTTGTAAGCCTGCTCCAGCGGCTGCAGGATCGAAGGTTGTTCCGGTTACTCCTGCACCCGAGTATGTTCCACCAGTAGGTATACCACCATCAAGGGTTATTGGTGAAGCATTAACACATATGGGCGATAAATCTGATAATGAAACGGTAGGCAAGGGGTTCACAATGATTTCTACATCGTCACTTATTGCCCAGCACCCATTTTTTATCACAAATACTGAATATAGTCCGGATTGAGTTGCTGTGTATGCATTTAATAGAGCACCTGAAATATTCAATCCATTTCTGATCCATTGATAAGAAGACCCGTCTGCAGGGGTTGCTTCAAACAGGGTGCTAATAGCATCTCCTTGACAATATGCTATAGGATCTGTTGTGCTAACAGATGCAACGGGCACTGGATTAACAGTGACATCTATTTGGTCGGTATTAATACAACCATTAGCATCAGTTCCGGTTACTGTGTATGTTTGTGTTGAGGAAGGATAAAACTCTACTCCATCATCAACCCCCTGATCCCAGGTGTAAGATGTTGCTCCGCTACCTGTTAACGTTAGTGGATCACCTTCGCATATTACCGTTTGTGTTGCGTTTGCCACAACGGTTGGTAGAGCATTAACTATAATATTTTTGGATGCTGAGTTTGTACACCCATTACCATCAGTATAGGTGTATGTGATGGAGTGCGTACCAACTCCAGCGGTTGATGGGTCGAAAGTTGTGACGTTAACGCTGTTAAAAGAGTAAGTTCCATCTACAGGCAATCCTCCCGTTAATGTAATTGGAGAGGCGTCTACACAGATTGGTGAGAAGTCGACCAACGTAACCACGGGTAAATCATTTACTACAATGTTTTTGGATGCTGAGTTTGTGCATCCATTACCATCGGTGTAAGTGTATGTGATGGTGTGTGTGCCAACTCCAGCAGTTGATGGGTCGAAAGTGGTGATGTCAATACTGTTTAAGGAGTAAGTTCCATCTACAGGCGATCCTCCAGTTAATGTAATTGGAGATGCGTCTACACAGATAGGCGCAAAGCTGCCCAGCGTAACCACCGGTAAATCGTTTACTTTGATGCTTTTAGAAGCAGAGTTTATACAGCCATTCGAATTGGTAAAGGTATATGTAATGGTGTGAGAACCAACCCCTGCATCGGCAGGATCAAAAGTTGCGATATCAACACCACCAAGAGAATAGGTTCCGTCAGCGGGCGATCCCCCGCTTAAGGTTATTGGGGATGCATTTACACAAATGTCTGAGAAATTCGACAATGTAACAGTTGGTAACGGATTGACGGTTGTAGTAATTATATCGGTTGTTGCAGAGCATCCATAGGATGAGGTAACAATTGCATAAACTTCATCACCACTAGCAAGCCCAGTTGTATTGTATGTTGCATCGGTTGACGGGCCTTGAATTGACCCTCCGTTAAGGAAAAATTCATAGGTGCTACCTCCTGTTGCAGTAAAAATTATATTATCGCCAATGCATATAGCATTGTCAGTTTCAGAACTAGATATCCCTACTGTTGGCGATGGATTTTCGTTGGTCAAAACTACTTGGTGCGATTTTGTACAGCTGTTGGCATCGGTAACAGTAACATTATAAGTTCCAACCCCAAGATTTATCTGATCTTTATCTGTAGCATTAACGATATCTGGTCCAGTCCAGAAGTATGTCTTAGTGCCCGTTCCTCCGCTAACAGTTAAACCTATACTTCCATCTTTGGATTCAGGACAAGTTGGATTATTTGATAAATGGCTGATTGCGATTTCTGTGGGTTGTGTTAATATTGTTGACTGGGTTTTGTAACAGCCCTTACTATCCGTAACCTTTAACCAATAATTTCCTGTTTTTAGGTTGCTAATTGTTGTGGATGTAAGCGTATTTGACCATAAGTAAGAATAGCCTGGCGTACCTCCTGCTAACCCTGAAACAGAAAGCGAACCATTAGAACTGCCGTAACAGCTTGGTTCAACAGCGCTAAACCCAAACGTAATATCATCGGGTTGTGAAACGGTTCCTGGAATAATAGTTGAGCATCCTTTGGAATCCGTTATTGTAACGTGATAGGTTCCCGCAGATAAATTATTAACATCCTGTGTGGTTTTAACTGGTGATGTATCCCAGGAATAAGTGTAAGGGGTAGTACCTCCTGATGGAGCTAAATCCAACATTCCATTTGTTCCTCCATAGCAAGTTGTTGGGGTGCTTGAAATGCTTCCATCTAGAACTGCGGAGGGTTGAGTTAGTGTGACAGAAATATTTGCTGTTAAATCATCGCTGGGATCTCCAATTAAAACATTATCATCGGTTAAAACAGCGGTATAAGTTCCTGCTGATTTTCCACTTATTGTGAAATCAACCTCAGATGTGTTCCAAAGTATTGTTACAGGTCCCGTGTTTTCGGCATAGGATACGGTTGCAGATCCAGTTGCATCGCCTCTGCAGTTAATGTTTGTTCTTGCTGAAATCCATGCGTGGAATTGCCTCTCGTCAAGAACAGTAAACGTGCTGGAGTCAACACAAGAGGTGTTGTCAGTAACAACAAGTGTATAGTCTCCACCTGTATTTAATCCGGTGATATCTTCTGTAGTTTCTACTTCAATGTTGTTTAATTTCCATGAATAGTTAGAGTATGTTCCCGAACCACCTGAAATCGTTGCATCAACGGCACCATTGCTTCCTGCTCCAGAAATGTTGGTTATTGCTCCAGTAATGCTTATTTCTGTAGGCTGGGTTATTGTAATGTCTTTAGTAGTAGAACAACTATTTTTATCGGTCACCTCAACCGTATAAGTTCCTTTGGCAAGACCTGTTTGATCTTCGGAATCAATATCGTGTCCACAACCGTTGCTTGTTGTCCAGAAATAAGTATATGGGGATGATCCTCCGCTAACCGAAATATTAATTGCCCCATCCATTAATCCATAGCACGATACATTTGTTGATGTATTTCCAATAGATAAAGCAGACGATTGTGTTACTGTATAGGTAAGGGTTACTGCATTTAGATCACCATCGGTAACTGTAACATCATATTTTCCTGCATCCAGATTTGTTATTGCCGAATCCGTGGGAGTAATTGGAACATCGTTTCTCTCCCACGCGTAAGTGTAGGGAGGGGTTCCAAAGTACGGAGTAACCGTTAACGCTCCATCGGTTCCGCCATTACAGGAGACATTTTTTTTGTAGGTAAAGGCTGCGGTGTATTCATTATGATACTTGGCAAAGAAAAGATCTTTATATGTTGTTGAGGGGGAACTAGAGTTCGTAAGAGTGTTTGTTCCAACTGTAAGCGATGCAGATTTAAAGAATCCTCCCATGTAAACATTGTAATCTTCGTCAAGGGCTACTCCTTGTCCACGGTCATTGCCATTTCCTGAAGCACTTTTGGCCAGTACAGCATTTGATTCCACGTCAAATACAAAAAAAGCGGCATCGGTTCCTCCTCCTGAGGTTATTGAACTCAAGTTAAAGTTTAAGGTATTTGCGAAGTAACCTGTTGCAACCAATACATTATTTAAGATATTTAGACCGTAACCAGCATCATCGCCTGCGCTACCAACGGTTTTTTTCCATAGCAAACGCCCTTCAAGGTTGTACTTGGCGAGAAAAATATCGTTCGACCCCACCGTTGTAAAGTTGCTTGATTTCGATGTGCTTGTGCTATCGATGGTGCCTGTTCCTTGTATATAGCCAATTAAATAGGTAAAGTCATCGTAAATCGCAATACTATTAAGTTGATCATCTAATGTACTGCCGCCTTTTCTAACCCACTCTGAGGATCCATCCGTTGAACTTGCCTTGAAAAATATAATATCTCCACTTCCAGATGATGTGTAGTCTGAACCGTCAATAGTTACAGTGCCAAACAGCGCGCCTCCAACATACAAATCATTATCGCCATTGCAAACAATCGCCCGTAGTATATTGCTATTGTTGTTTGTTGCTATTTGTTTCGACCAAATTCTAGTTCCTGATGATGTGTAGCTTGCTATAAATAAATCGGCATTGGCATCGGCATTGGTGTATGTGTCTCCTGTTGTTCCATCGCCAACTGTAAAAGAGCTACTTTTTGCAAATCCAGCAATGTATAAGTTACCATCGGTGCCTAACGTAATGCCGGTGACTCTTTCGTTATCGGTACCATAGGCTATATTTTTTACCCATTGAACAGTTCCGGACGAGTTATATTTGAGGATGAACCCGTCAAAACCTCCATTTGATGTTAGTGTGAATCCATCTCCAAAATCACACGAAGATTTAAATCTTCCTGCTAAATATATATTTTCATCATTGTCAATTACAATTGCTTCTGGCAAATCACCTCCAATGCCCCCAATTGTTTTTACCCATACAACTTCCCCGTCAGAGTTGAATTTTACGGTAAAAATATCGGGTTGGTCAGCAGGAGATCCTGAATATATATCGTATTCAACACCGTTTAAAATAAAGTTTGAAAGAAATAAGCCTGTAACATATACGTTTCCCGTGCTGGAAATTTTTACGTCATATATATCAAGTTCATTTGATTGATTTGGATTGGGCGATTGTGAAAAATGTTTAGCCCATTGCCAATTTTGTCCATAGGTAATCTGAGACATTACCATCAGGACAATTACTGCTAACTTTTTCATATGTAAAATTTTTATTTATATTACAATTATTGAGCCATTTACCCTAAAGAAATGATTGTGAAAATTCTATGCAATTTTAAATTCTGAAAGAGTTCAAAAATACGACCATTTTCGTACAGTTTTTATTAGATACGTATTTTTATGTTTAAAGATAGATTATTAATAGTAATTTTATACCCAATAATATGCTTTTAATCAAAATTATGTTTGAAATAGTACATATTGGGTATCCAAAAACTGCATCTACATGGTTGCAGAATGAATACTTTCCAAAAGTAAAAAATTTTCATTTTATATCTTGGCCAACTGTTAACAATTCATTATTATTTACTGATTGTTTTCTCTTTGATTCACAACGAGTACGGGATAATTTTGTTACCTCGGGAAAAAGTCTTCTTTTAAGTTCTGAACATCTTTCTACAGCCATTAATTTTGGATGGCATTATGGAGTTTATTCGTTCGCTAATGCTTATAAAATTAAGGCTATATACCCTAATGCCAAAATTGTTATCTTTGTTAGAAGACAACAATCTTTAATCTGTTCTGCTTATTTACAGTATATTAAGAATGGAGGTACATTTGGTTTTAGGAAATGGTTATATTCTGGGAAAGTTTTTTCTTTCGAACATTTGATTTTTAGTCGGTTGATTCAATTATACGATTCGTTGTTCGGAGAAGATAACGTTAAAGTGTATTTATTCGAAGAATTCAAAAAAAATCCATTATTGTTTTTATCCCGTTTTAACGAAGATCTTGGATTTGATATTGATTTAGATGAGGTATCTCTTGAACCAGTAAATAGAGCTTTGCGTAAAAGAGTTGCTATCATTCAAAAATTTATGAATTTGTTTTATAGAGAACCATTAGGAATGAAGCATTATTTAATTCATTTGCCAGGTATGGGCATAATTGCTAGACAAACAATGAAGAGATTAAATAGGTTCTCTGTTTTTGGTGAATTTTTGTCCGATGAAAATCTGTTAGATCCAAAGGACATTGATTATATTAAAACTTTTTATGCGAATTCGAACAAAGAATTATCTCAGCGAATTGGTGTTGATCTTAAAGAATATAAATATTTTATAGAATAATGGACAATCCCATAATACATATTGGATATCCTAGAACTGCAACTACTTGGTTTCAAAAAGTTTTTTATCCAAAACTAAAAAATATATATTTTATTGATAGAAATACTTTAAGTGATCATCTTATTTTTAAAGATGCTCTTAGGTTTAATCCTTTTGAAACTAAAAAATATTTTATTGAGCAATCATTGGGCAAAAGAATCTTTATTTGTGAGGAACTGTTATTAGGAGGATTGGATATTGGCTATGGCTCTGGTGAGTTTATTTTGCAAACTGCAAATAAAGTTAAGAGCGTAATTGGTGATGCAGAAATAGTTGTTTTTATTCGCAATCAACACGATGTGCTTGAGTCTGCTTATAGTCAATACATTAAATCTGGCGGAACCTATTCCGTTGAAAAATATTTAGGTTTAGGAGAGAGATTTAACAGAAGATTTCAGAATTATCATTTGTTCAATCCTATTCTTTTTGATTATACCAATATCATAAATTTATACGTTAACCTTTATGGAAAAGAGAATGTTTATGTTTTTTTATATGAAGATTTTTGTTCAAATCCCAATCACTTTATTGATAATTATTGTTTGAAATTTAATATCCCAAAGTCAGAATCATTTGATGTGGAAAAAAGAAAAAATATCAGATTAACAAGCACATCGGTGTTTGTTTTACGCTTTTTGAATCATTTTACACAGCGCAACACTCCTTTTAAAAATTATTTTACTAAATGTCCATCCTTATACCCCTATTTAATATTATTAAGTAACAGGGTGGATAAGTTGAAGTTTGCACAGAGAAAGCCATTCAGATTTAAGGATGATATTCATGTTTGGATTGAAGATTACTATAAAGATAAAAATCGACTCCTTGCAGAATACTTAGATATCAAGAAACTTAAAGAGTATAAATACCCGCTATAAATTATTCATATCAACGCCTTTTTATAAGATTAACACTCGTATTAATGCGCCTCCAACCAGTTATTACCAATACCCATTTCTACCTCTAAAGGAATTTGGAGTTTAATCGCTCCCTCCATACATGTCTTTACAATTGCTTTTACTTTATCCAATTCGGGTTTGTAAACGTCGAACACCAATTCGTCGTGAACCTGAATAATCATTTTCGATCGTAGATTTTCCTTTTCAAATTCACGGTGAATATTAATCATGGCCAACTTAATAATATCGGCGGCGGAACCCTGAATTGGAGCGTTAATTGCGTTTCGCTCTGCTATGCCACGAACGGTTCCATTATTTGAGTTGATATCGGCCAAGTAGCGTTTACGACCAAATATTGTGGAAACATAACCCTTTTCACGTGCTTCGGTAACGCAACTATCCATATATTTTTTTACTCCAGTGTATGTGGCAAAGTAACCATCAATTAAATCCTTTGCTTCGGTTCTTGAAATGCCCAATCGTTGGGATAGTCCGAAGGCTGATATCCCGTAAATCATACCAAAGTTAGCAGTTTTAGCTCGGCTACGTTGCTCGCGCGAAACCTCGCTCAAAGGAACTTTGAATATTTTCGCCGCTGTTGCTGCGTGAATATCGGCTCCGTGCTGGAATGCATCGAGCATTTGCTCATCGCCACTAACGTGCGCCATAAGGCGCAACTCTATTTGCGAATAGTCGGCCGATAGAATCACGAAATCACCCTGCGACGGGATGAATGCTTTGCGAATTTCGCGCCCATTCTCATCGCGAATAGGAATGTTTTGCAGGTTTGGATTGTTGGAGCTTAACCTGCCTGTCGATGCAACGGCCTGATTGAATGATGTATGAATTTTTCCACTCTTGGAGTTAACCAAAGTTGGAAGGGTTTCAATGTATGTGGATAAGAGTTTCTTTAGCGACCTGAATTCCAGTATCTTTCCAACAATAGGATGCGAGTTGATGTACTTCGTTAGTTCCTCCTCGCTGGTAGAGTACTGTTTGGTTTTTGTAAGCTTTGCGTCGGGCGATATTTTTAACTTTTCGAACAGCACTTCGCCCAGTTGTTTCGGGGAAGAGATGTTTAAGTCAGGTACACCCGCTAAGGTCTTAATTTCTTCATCTAGTTTAATTAAATCGGCATTAAGAACCTTTCCGTACTCGTTCAAACTGCTGGAATCGAGCCTAACACCGTTGCGCTCAATGTGCGCAAGAACCTCTATCAATGGTTCTTCTAGCTGAAAATATAGTTCTGTTAACCCTTGATTTTCGAGTCTGGGGAAAAGAATCAACTTCAGTTGCAGTGCAATATCGGCATCCTCGCAGGCGTAATCCTTAATTTTTTCAAGCGGAACAGCCCGCATATTTATTTGGTTTGCACCCTTTTTGCCAATAAGCTCTTCTATCGATATTGTTTTATAGCCAAGCAGATTTTCGGCTAATAAATCGAGGTTATGGCGCGAGTCTGGCTCAAGCAGATAGTGCGCCAACATTGTATCGTAAAGTTTTCCCTTTAGAGCGATACCGTAGTTAAGCAGCATCTGAAGGTCAAACTTGATGTTCTGTCCAATTTTATCGATTTCTGGATTTTCGAAAATTTCTTTGAACTCATCAACAACCAACTGAGCTTCATCTCTGTTTGCAGGAACAGGAATCCACCAAGCCTGCCTAGGGTTTATAGCGATTGATATTCCCACCAAGGTTGATTGGATAGGGTCGAGACCTGTTGTTTCAGTATCGAACGCAAACTCGCCGCACAACTTAAGCAAATCGATGAGAGCCTTACGCTCATCGGTAGTTGCAGCAACCCTATAATCAACCTCAAAATCTTTATATGTTAGAAGATTTGATTGGGGTTGGGTTTTTGCAACTGGCATATCTCCGAAAAGAGAACCTTGAACATACTCCTGCTTTACAGGGGCGGTTTCCTGTGGTTTAAATTCACGTATCAACGTACGGAACTCCATCTCCTCTAGCAACGGAATTAGCTGCTTTAAATCGGCCTCCTTTATTTTTAAATCGTCGTAAGTTACGCCAAGTTCAAGGTCGGTTTTAATGGTAACCAACTTACGGTTTAGTGCGAGCAGATCGTGGGATGAATCCAGATTTTGTCGCATTGCTGGACTTAACTTATCGGTATTGTGAAGTATATTCTCAATACTTCCGTACTCCGCGATAAGCTTTGCGGCCGTTTTCTCTCCAATTTTATTTACGCCTTTAATGTTATCCGATGCATCGCCCCAAAGTGACAAGATATCAACAAACTGCTTGGGCGACTGAATATCGTAACCCTTACAGAATTCCTCCTCGGTAACAATCTCCATCTCGTTTCCACCACGCCCAGGTTTAGCAATTTTGATGTTTTTGGAAAGTAACTGACCGTAGTCCTTATCTGGCGTCATCATATAAACCTCAAACTCATGGGGGTTTGCTTTTACAGCAAGCGTTCCAATAACATCATCGGCCTCGTACCCTTTCAACTCAACAATAGGAATTTGCATTGCACGCAGAATGTCCTTTATATATGGAATCGCAGCCCTAATGTCTTCTGGAGTTGCCTCACGTTGAGCCTTATATTCTGGGTACATTTCGCTTCTAAATGTTGGCCCTGACAAATCGAACCCCACAGCAACGTGTGTTGGGTTGAACTTTTTGATGGCATCGAGAGTGGCGCGTGTAAAACCATAAACAGCCGATGTGTTCAAACCCTTGCTATTCTTCATTGGCCGATTGATGAAAGCATAGTATGCCCTGTAAATAAGGGCATAGGCATCGAGCAGGAGGAGACGATTGTTCATGTTTACGTTTTATGAGTTGTCGGACGCATACCACTCGGCGAACGATGTGGCTGTTTCATGCATTTTGAGGTGATGTAGTTTTACCCCTTCAGGGAGTTGTGCAATAATCATTTCGGCAAAGTATTCCAGCATATTCTCGCAGGTGGGTTGAAAAGGTAAAGCCTCAATCCGGGCAAATTTTGCATCAACCAGCCGTTTATGCATGCCAGTATCGGTCATAACAGCAACAGCGTGATCGAATCTATTGATGATAAGCGGATTAACAATCCTCTTCAAATCGCCAAAATCCATTACCATTCCCAGTTTAGGATTGCCAGTTTGCTGAATGGGTTTTCCGATAACTGTAACCGAAAGAATATATGAATGTCCGTGCATATTGGCACAAAGTCCGTCGTAGCCCTCCAACACGTGAGCCATCTCAAAACGGAATTCCTTGGTTAATCGTATTTGTGACATTGTTGTGAGACGTTAAATGTGAATAGTTAAAAGAATTGTGTTTTCGTCCGATACTTGTTTTAGCATCTATTCATGACAAAAACGCCGCAAATATCGTCGCAATCGTAGCTGTGTCCAACAATTTTCCCCTCATGGGTAAAAGTTCCTTCCAGAACATCAAGGTTATAGCCAACCAGTTCTTCACCATTAGGATTTGTAGCCTTTTTGCCTTCGAGTTTGAGTTTATTCCTTTTGAATGTTCCAACCACCTCCTGCTTCACCATAAAAGACTCTTCATCCTCAATGGTTTCTTCATATTCAAGGTATCCTGAAATTTGAGTTCCATTTTGTGTCAGAAAGGCAAAACCCTTGTCAGTTCCACACTCAAACTCCTCATTAAAAATCCATTTTCCTGAGATATCTGTAGCCATATCAAACTTTTTTACAAAGATAGTGAACGTAAAGAGTTAGAGATTGTTTAGGAGAAGTTATTTTTAGTTGAAGTTTTATGCGTAAGCGTAGGTGCGGTTGTTGAATGCAAAAAAAGGGGCTAATGCCCCTTTTTAGTTCTATCTAGTTATTATGATACTAGTTTTTATTAAGTTTTAAAGTGACGGTTTTATCATTCATGGTGACTTTTACGAAGTATAAACCTTTAGGAAGATTTTCTACTCCTATTTTTTCGGTGAAGGTGGTTGTTTGTTTTTCGAAAACCATTGTTAAAAACAGATTGCCAATAACCGAGTAGATTTCAACTTTAACCGCACCCATTTTATGGGAATTAAACATCAATTTTGCAAAGTCCTTTGTTGGGTTTGGATAAAGTATAAGTTCGCCGAACCACTGATCTTCGGAAATTGCGTTTGGATTGGCTGTAGCACTAAGTGTGTTGCTATAATCTGAGGTTATTTCATTGTTAAAAGCTAGCACCTTGTAGTAGTAGGTATTACCATCCACAGTGCTGTTGTCAGCATAGTTCGTTGTATTAGCGGAAAGACTGGTTACCTCTTCAAATCCAGAGTCGCTTACACTTGAGCGATAAACTTTAAATCCAACCTCATTCTGAGAATTATCCGTCCATTGAAGGTTAACTATTCCTTTGGTTGCACTAACCTGTACTAGATTAGATGGTGCCAGTAATTTATCTACACAGCCTACATAAATTCTAAAACCAGAAGCGTTGTTAGAGGCATCGGCAGTAAGTCGAAGGTAAAGTTTGCCATCCGAATTAGTTGCCCAAAGGGAATCAGGGATACTTGTTCCTGTGTATGAATCAACTATTGGTGATTGCGCCGTTGATCCATTATACAAGTTAAGGAAGTCCTTGCTTGTTTCTAAGTTAAACTCACTGATACTAAGTTTTATGGTTTTGCCAGTTTCACTAGGAGTTAATATTGACCATGAAGTTGTGTTGTTTAGATAGTTTTCTAGTCCTCCATTATCTAAAAGAGTATAGTTGCAACGAACAATCTCTTTGTTATCAACAACTTCTGAACCAACAAGAACTGAAACTACTGAGGTGTAATTCGACGGTTCAGTGCTTGATGTTGCTTTTATTCTATAGTAGTAAGTTTGGTCTGTATTAAGGCTAGCATCGTTATAAGAAGTGGCATTAACGCTGGTAGTTGCAATTACTTCAAACCCGGTATTGGCTTGGAGCGAGCGTTCAATGGCAAAACCTGTTTCGTTGGCTGAGTTGTCGGTCCATGTTAAAACAGCGTTGTTGCTTGATGTTGATTTTACGGATAGATCACTTGGCGCCTTGCAACCTGTTGTTTCGGTTGCTAGGTTTGCTGAGTTAATGGAAAGATGTCCGAAATAACTTGAATAAACCTTGTAAAAGTATTGAGTGCCTGATTCTAAGTTTTCGTCTTTATAATTAATAGTTAATCGGGGTAAGCGAGCAATTAGTTCGTAGTTGCCATTTTCGGTTAACGATCTGTAAACCAGGAATTCACTTATTGTAGTTTCGGTATTATTCCAAGTCATTTCAATAGAACTAGATGTTGCATTAACAAGGCTTATACTAGTTGGCCCTTGCGGTATATATGTACAAGAAACCTTTGCAATGAACCCGGGTTTAGCATTTCTATCGTCGGAATCAAAGCGAAGGGTAAGAGAGCCAGTTGAGTTTGTTGCCCAAACGGAGTCGGGTAAAGTAGTCCCTGTTAATGACGCAATAAGAGGATCACTTGTTGATTCTCCGTCATAAATGTATAGAAAATCGAAGTTGTTCTCAAGATTAAATGACTGAAATACAAGCTTAACCTTCTGATTTGGTGCTTGAGATAAGAGTGTTATAGTTTTCTCCTCGTTGTTGGCATAGTCTCCTTCTCCGCCAGAATCGAGTAAGTAATAGTTGCAGCCATCTGCAGTACCATTATAAATAAACACATAACCTGCTTTTACCGAGGTCACATTCGAAGGTGCAGACTCTGTTGCATTGGCAATTGCCTTTACTTGATAGTAATAGGTTGTGCCTACGTTTCCAAAATCAATGTACGAAGTTGCATTTTGTCCAATAGTCATTATTGGCTCAAACCCGGTGCTGGCCGAAAGCGAGCGTTCAATTGTATAGCCCGTTTCAGTATTCGAGTTATCAATCCAATTTAGCATAATTGAATTTTCCCCAATTGCCTGTGCTGTCAATGCAGAAGGTGCTTTTACTCCTTGTGTTGTTGACGAAACGGTGTTCGATACATCTGAATTATAATTATCGTTCCATGCTTTAACCCTGTAATAGTAGGTTGTCTCTACATCCAAATTATTATCTGTAAATGTTGTGACATCCTGAGTTACAGCACCAATTTGAGTGAATTCCCCATCCAACGAAGTGGACCGATAAATTTTGTATCCCGATTCATAATCTGTATTGTCTCTCCAGAATAAACTTATGCTATTACTTGTAACACTTTGTACCGAAAGATCCGATGGTGCTTCAAGTTGGTAAATGCAGTTAACTCTAAGTTTGAACCCGGCATAAGTACTGCTGTTATCACTGGTAAACTTAATGGTTAATTGCCCTGCTGCATTTGTTGCGTAAATTGGTTCAACGGTTTGTGTTCCTGTTAATGTGGCTACTAATGTTGAACTTGTTGAATTGCCGTCATACACATAAAGTTTATCATAATTAGATTCTGTAGAAAACGACTCAACGGTTAACATAATTGTTGCATCAGTTGATGGTGTTAGAATCATGGTGCTATTCTCATTGTCGGAATAGTTTCCCTGGCTATTCCCTGAGTCGAAAATAATATAATCGCAACGCGTAACCTCTGTGTTGCTCATCAGAACGGATCCCGCAACAAAGTATGAAACATTACTTCTGCTTGATTGCTCTGTGCTGTTTACCGCATAAACTCTGTAATAGTAAGTAGTTCCAAATTGCACCGTGTTGTCACTGTATGTTGTTACATTTGTTCCCACTGTACCAATCTCGGTGAAATTGGCGTTTGCCTCCAATGAGCGCTCAATTTTGAAACCTGTTTCTGTAGCGTCATTATCCTGCCAGTTAATTGTTATGATTTGATTATCAGGGGATGATAGCGATGTTAGGGTTGGTGCAGTAATTCCCCCTGTTTTGGCTTCAAATGATTCTGAGAAGCTCGAGGAGGCTTCGCTACCGACAGTTCTAACTTTGTAATAGTACGTTGTCCCGGCTAATAAACCGCTGTGAGTAAACTGGGTAACATTGGTGTTTACCTCTCCAATCAGGGAGTAGGTTCCATTGGAGGATGATGCACTAAAAATCTCAAATTTAGTTTCGTCGGTTGAGTTATCGGTCCAACTTACTGTTATTGAATTTGCCGAGACTGAAACTAGACTAAGCGACGAGGGAGCATTGGGGACAGATACGCAAGAAACAGCAGCTTTAAACCCGCTACTTATACCACTTCCATCTGATGTGAAACGTAAGGTAATTATTCCATCAGCGTTTGTGGCGTTGTACGAAAATGGTGTTGTTTTTGACCCTCCAATTTTTTCAATTAGTGGCGATGATGTATTTGCCCCATCGTAGATATAGAGGAAATCGAAATTGTTTTCTGTACTAAACTGATCGAAGGTTAACTTAACTTTCTTGCCGGACTCCGACGGGGTTAGAACCATTGTTTTATCCTCGTTATTCGAATAATTTCCAGTTCCTCCTGGATCGAGCAATAAGAATCCGCAAATACTTTGTGTGCTGTTGGACATTGTTATTGCTCCGGCAATTGAATTAGCAATGCTTGTGAAGTTTGAAGAGTATTCGCCACTTACCGCTTTAGCCCTGTAGTAATATGTGGTTCCTGTGGTTAAACCCTCATCAAGATATGTTGTTGTATTTGCAGATAACTCTGCGAGAGTTGTAAAATCTGCAGAATTTGAAGTGGTTGCACGTTCTAAAACAAATTTATTTTCATTATTAGAGTTATCAGCCCATGTTAGGGAAATGGAAGTAAGTGCATTTGATATCGCAGTCAAATTAGATGGAGCAATTGGTCCTTGGGATGTTAGCGATACACTATTGGACCAAGCAGAGATATTCCCTGTGCTTTTAGTTCTAATTCTATAGGTATATTGTAGCCCTGAATATATCTCACTATTATCGGTATACGTTGTAGTATTTGCTGCAGTTGTAGTAATTGTTGTAAAAGAAGATCCTCCAACAGAGCGCTGTATTTCGAATCCTGTTTCGTTCGAAATTGTATCAGTCCATGTTAATACTATGCTGGATGCCGAGGATTGATTCGCTGTAAAGTTATGAGGAGCATTCAACGGTGTTTCGCAGGAAACGAATGCTTCCCAACCCGTAGCCTTTAAAACATCATCGTCCGAAGTGAACTTAAGGGTCAATTTACCTTCACTATTGGTGGCTATAATAGGATCGTTTGGAATGGTATTACTAGTTAAATCGTATAGTTTAGTTGCCGCTGTGTTACTCCCATCATAAATAGAAAGAACATCTCCATCAGAAAGGTTTAAACTATTGAGGGCAAATCTAATTTGCTTGCCCGGGGTTGCCGGGGTTAGTGTTTGAGTAAAGTTCTCGAGCGATCGGTAAGGGTTGTTAACTCCCGAATCGAAATGGTAAGTGTTACAAACAGTTTTGTCACCATCGTTAATCGCAATACCTCCAGTTATTACAGAAATAATATCACTATAACTGTAATAGCCATTGGCATCGACTGCTTTTAATCTAAAAAAATAACGTGTTTTATTGCTAAGGCCACTAGATATTGTTGTTGTGGCGGTATTTGATGCTAGTGTAGATATTTCCTGAAAATTAGTGGGGGTTTCAGTAGATTGTTCAACAATGTAGTTTGCCTCATTGCTGGCATTATCTGTCCACATTAATTTTATGTTTAGAGGAGACTCTTCTATACCAGTAAAATTGGTTGGTGCTGTAGGAGGAGTTCCTGATGCGGTTGTATATTTAACGATTAATTCAGGATGCTTTGTATTGTCTGTGTAATCCCCTGAGGCAAAGGTCAAGCATCTATAGTATTCCTCTGTTGCGAGTTTTAACATGAACCCATAATTTCCGTACTGCCTTATATCCCTAACTAGTTGGCTTACATCTACCCCTAGGTAATCCTGAGTGGGATTTAAACTGTTGGGCAGTGTAACCCTGTTTGCATCGGTTGTTGCTGGTTGGTTATTCCATGTTACTGTGGTTTTATCCCAACTTTCGGTTATTCTCAATAAATAACTCTCGTTTGAACCGCTAGTGTTTGCATGCTGATTTGTAGTGAGAGGTACGTAGTATAGGTTTAGTTTTGCTTCAACTATATTTGCGTCAGCGGGAATGGTGGATAGATCAAATTCAATTAAAGATCGAATATAAATAGCCGAACTTGATGCAGTCCATGCAATTGAAGTAAAGTTTGGATGATCAGCCCTATTTGCATCCGGGTTTCTTGATTCTAGAATGGCATTTTTGCCTTCTGCTCCTGGTCTAATTGTGATAACAGTTGGTTGGGCCAACATATTTAAGGACAGAGAGAAAATGAGAAGAAGAGTAAAAAATTTTTTCATAAGCACGGTTTTATGTTCATAAATTTCATCGAATATAAAAAACTTATGTTAAGAAAGACTTGCCGATAAGCTGTGTTTAATAACATATTGAAAATTTTGGGTTGTAACAAGAATTGTTTTCTCTGCTTTATTAATAATTTTACTTTAGTTAAACAAAAATCAGGTATCTACTATGAAATTCATTGGAGCACACGTTAGCGCAGCAGGCGGAGTAGAGAATGCTCCAGCTAATGCCCATGCAATTGGAGCCTCAGCCTTTGCACTTTTTACTAAAAATCAACGTCAATGGATTGCGCCACCATTAACAGAAAAAAGTATCGATCTTTTCAAAAAACGATGCGAGGAGTATGGCTATATGCCCAACGCGATACTTCCGCATGATAGTTATCTTATCAATCTTGGAAATCCCGATAAAGAGGCATTGCAGAAATCCAGGAATGCATTTGTTGATGAGATGAAACGTTGTGAACAACTCGGCCTAGATAGGTTGAATTTCCATCCAGGAAGCCATTTGGGAAAAATTTCCGAAGAGGAAAGTTTGAGGTTAATTGCTGAGTCTATTAACCTTGCTTTACAGGAAACATCTTCGGTAATAGCGGTAATCGAGAATACATCCGGGCAAGGAAGTAATCTTGGTTTTAAGTTTGAACATTTGAAATATATTATTGATTTAGTTGACGATAAAGCCCGTGTTGGTGTATGCATTGATACCTGCCATGCTTTTACTGCAGGTTACGATTTGCAGAGCAAGGAGGGTTTTTCCAAAACCTTCAGCGATTTCGAAAGGATTGTTGACTTTAAGTACCTCAAGGGGATGCACCTTAACGATACCAAAAAGGGACTAGGAAGCCGGGTTGACCGTCACGAAAGTTTAGGTGAAGGTTTGTTGGGGATAGATACCTTCCGCTTTATAATGGCCGATTCCCGTTTCGACGAAATCCCTTTAATTCTTGAAACACCTGACGAAAGTAAATGGATAGAGGAAATCAAACTGCTTAAGTCGATGTAATTCCGATATTAATTCATTTTTCTGTATTCATTGACCAAAAATTTTACTTTGGTTTTTAAATTTTGTAACTTACAAATAGTAACCAACAAGTTTAGGCCATGAAAACAGATTTTATTTGTCCAAAATGTGGAGGACATTTATCGGTTGGTGGATCTGTTATATTATCCGCTATCAATGATAAGGGAGAAGCGGGGATAGTTCTTTTGAGTCCTCATCTTGGAGATTATTCCAAAATCTTGCACCCCTCCTTTAAAATTAATGATGGAAGTAAAATAGATTTCTTCTGTCCTATGTGTAGGATGAGTCTTACAGCCACAGATATTCATGAAAATATTGTTCATCTGGTAATGATAGATGAACTCTCCGAGAAGCATGATGTTTACTTTTCGAGAATCGAAGGCGAGTTTTGCACCTACAAGATATCTGAGCACAAGATCGAAACGTTCGGAAACGCCTCCGAGAATTACGAGAAATACTTCATGACACGGCATATATAACTCCTGTTAGTGTTTGTCCTTTGACCTAAAGTCCGTTAATTAATACGATTGACGGATTTCGTTTATGTGATTGTCAGTTAAATACTACTATACTACTATAGACTTGCAGATGCTCTTAGTTGCAATTGCGAAAGTTCTTGTTGTTATACTCTTTTATGTCGGAGTTTTTGAATTTATGGGCAAAACCCTTTACTGCTTCAAAACACGCTTTTGTCAAGCGTTATTGTTCGAATACCAAAGGATAGGTTTTATTCGTCAAGTCGCCATAAGCAAAACTTTGCAAATTAAGGTTTATTGACCAATTATAATATTTTTGCAAATCTAGGTTTTATTCAGCGGAGTTGCTCCGCGAATTCAGCAAGTGCTTGTTATTATCAATTTTAAGACAAAGTTTGATTGGGAAGAATTTGATTTCGGTATTATTGATGGATAGTAAAAAAGCAAAATTAGACATAACAACCGAGCAGTCCATTTACAATGGACTATCAGAGCCAAGGTTTGACGGCATGTTTTACAACAATTCAACCGTTGCTGCCGTTGTTAATCAGGATACCAGTTTTGACAAGGTAAACGAGGCCTTTTGCAATGCAACAGGGTACACCCGAGAGGAGTTGATGGGGATGAAATGGCCTCAACTTGTGACCGAGGATATTGTAGATTCACTGTTGGAAAAAAATGAGAAACGAATAGATAATCCGAAGGGTTTCCCTGATGATTACGAGATAACTTTTTACGATAAGCAAGGAGAAAAACAGTATGCTCAGGTGGCTGTAACTTTTCTTCCATTGTTCAAAAAAAGATTATTGGGATTTCTGCCAACTACCAAGCAGAAAAAATTGTTGAAGGAAATTGAGGAGCGATCTTTAATGTTGCAGAGAGAGGTCGCTATGAAAGATATCGAGATTACTAACTACCTTTTAAAAATTGTGAATAACAATAAGTTGGGAGAGCAGATATGCTTGAAGTTGAAGCGGATTTGCGATCAATTAACGGACGAAAACAAGTCTTTGCTCCCCGATTTAAATGAAATTATTTGTGATGTGGAATTTTACCATAAATCGAGTTTTTGGGAAACGCTGGACGAACATTTTATAAGAACCCACCCGGCTTTTGCTAAAAATCTAAAAAGAAAACATCCATCGATAACGCCGGCAGAGATGAAATTGGCTACACTTCTATCGTTGCAGCTTAGCACTAAGGATATAGCCAACATTATGATTCAAAGCTATGACAGCATCAGGGTATCACGAACTCGGTTACGCAAGAAGTTGGGGCTAAGCAATGGGGATAGTTTGCAGTCATATCTATATAATTTTTTGTAATAATGGGTCTGTTCAATAAACTGTGTCAAAGTAGGTAATTACTGAACATTTAATCTGTCCTCAAAAATAATAATTAATTGCGCCATTACCTGCCTCCAACCATTAATCGGTCCTGCTTTTTCATATATCCTTTGCTGTACCAGGAATAGAAGCTTCATCAGGGCTTGATCGTTTGTGAATACTCGCTTCGATTTAGTCACCTTACGTAATTGGCTATTAAAGCTTTCGATTACATTGGTAGTATACATTAGCTTTCTTACCATGTCAGGGAACTCAAACATTTGAGCGAGCCTGTTCCAGTTTTCAAGCCAGGACTTGACCATTGAGGGGTATTTTGACTGCCATCGCAAATCCAACTGGAAAAGGGCTTTCTCCGCTTGTTTTAGGCCGTTGGCCTGGTAGACTTCCTTTAGTGAGGCAACTACTTCTTTTCGGTCTTTTATGGCCACATACCTTAGGGAGTTCCGGATTTGATGGACAATGCATAGCTGTACTTTAGTTTTAGGGAAAACGGCCTCGATGGCCTGAGCAAAGCCCTTTAAGTTGTCGATACTGGCAATCAGTATATCCTGTACCCCCCTGCGATGAATATCGTTGAGCACAGAGAGCCAGAAGCGTGCGCTTTCGCTTTCTCCGATGTACATGCCTAGTAGGTCTTTTACCCCTTCCCGGTTTAGCCCGATCAGGCAGTAAACGGCCTTTGTTTTAATGGCGTTGTCCTCGCGTACCTTATAGTGGATGGCATCGAGCCACAGAATAGGGTAAACGCTCTCCAAGGAGCGGGTTTGCCATTGCTCTATTGCTGGCAGTATCTTATCGGTAATAGCGGTTATGGTTGCCGGGGAAAGCGTGAGCTGGTACAGCTGGCTTAGATGGTCGCATATATCGCTGTAGCTCATCCCAATCGCGTATAAGCTGATAATCTTATGGTCAAGCCCATCGCCAAGGGTGGTTTGCCTTTTGGGGAGTATCTCGGGCTCAAACGTTCCCTCACGGTCACGCGGAGTGCTGATCGCAATACTCCCGTAGTGCGTTTTAACCTTCTTGGTGGTTTGCCCATTGCGACGGTTCTTCCTTTCTGCCCCTGAGGCTCTTTCTTCCTGCAGGTGGGTTTCCATTTCACCCTGCAGGCTCGCCTCTAGGAGGCGTTTAAGCAATGGCGCTAGAACGCCGTCTTTACCTTCTAGCGAAACGCCCTTCTTCAATTTGGCAAGGGCTTCTTTTTCAAATGCATCGTAGCTAAACTGTTCGTCAATACTCATGCGTCTTGTTTTATGGGTTAAACTTATATAAGTTTAACCACTTGACACAGTTTATTGAACAGACCCTAAATAATCAATAGTATTTCCAGTATTATATTCTGAAACGATTCGGTTTTAAAGATGCTAATCATTGCATCTTTAAATGTTAGTTTTTATTCGGCTATTGACCCAATCCAATAATCTATTCTTGCCGAGTTCTCTTTCAAAAAGGCTTTAAACTCTCAACTCGGATAAGTTACAACGGTCGTTACTCTATCATTGTTTCCTTTTTGCTTCCTGTTAATTTTAGCAATCTCCATTTTTACACAATAGTTTCGCGGTTAATTCTTGGAATAGCTCTACTCGTATTCATTTTAATATCAAACCCATGAAACTTTTTACAAAGAAATCTTACCTGATCCTATTCGTTCTGATGGCTGGTTTTGGCCTTCGAAGTAATGCCTATGTCATCTATGTAAACCATGCAGCAACCGGAAGCAACAATGGAACCAGTTGGTTAAATGCTTACAAATCGCTGCAATCAGCACTCGATGCGGCTGCTTCGGGCGATCAGATCTGGGTGGCTAGGGGGACTTACTACCCCAGTTCCGCGTATACACTAACGGTTTCGGGCGACCGTGATTTTCACTTTGAGATGAAGGAGGGCGTAGCTATCTACGGCGGCTTTTATGGTACCGAAACAACAACTACTGACCGCACCAGCTTTGGAGTGGGACAAACCAACGAAACCATCCTGAGCGGCGATATCGGCACAGTGGGTAAAAACACCGATAACTGCTACCACGTTATCTACAATCCAGCCACTCTGGCTCTTACCAATTCTGCTGTTATTGATGGTTTTACCATTACCGGTGGGTATGCGTATACATCGCCAAGTTATACTTACGGTGGAGGAATGTACAATTGTTCATCATCGCCAACTCTTGTAAACATTACATTCGTTTCGAATTCGGCAACCTATGGTGGAGCTATAAGCAATTTGAATTCATCGCCGGTACTTATCAACGTTTCCATTGTATCGAACAATGCGGGGCATGGTAGTGGAATGTATAATCTCAGTTCATCACCAATACTAAACAATGTTACCATAGCTGCAAATACTGCTGCTGGTAATGGTGGTGGTATCTACAATAAATCATCTTCTCCTGTTTTCAAAAATAGCATTATATGGGGCAACCTGGCGGGTACTGCAAACCAGATATATAACGAAAGTGGAACCATCGCACTGAACTACTCGTGTTACGCAAATGCCCCAGGCGATATAACCAATACAGGTACGTTAACGGCAACCAATAATAATACTACTTCAAATCCGCTGTTTTACAATGCAATGGCCAGTGATTGCCGGCTTACGGCCAACTCGCCCTGCCTTGATGCTGGTCTGGACAGCTACAACAGCCAAACATACGATATAAGAGGAAAAGGTTACAGCCGCAAACTGCTAAAAAGCAATGCTTCAGCGGCAGGAGCAATCGATATGGGGGCTTATGAATACCAGTCCGGAGAGTGTACCACAAAAAAAATATACGTTAACGCATCGGCAAGCGGTAGCAATAACGGAACCACCTGGGGCAATGCCTACACCTCGCTGCAAACAGCTATTGTTAATGCAAACTTTGGCGATGTTATCTGGGTGGCCAATGGAACCTATAAACCAACATCGGCATACTGCTTAACCAATACTTCACGCTACTACCACTTCGAGATGAAGGAAGGCGTTGCCATTTACGGTGGTTTTGCTGGAACTGAAACCTCAACCTCCGAACGAATCGACTTTGGATATGGCCAAACCAACGAAACCATTTTAAGTGGTGATGTTGGAACAGTTGGTTCCAGTACCGACAACTGTTATCATGTTATCTATAACCCTAGTTCGCTTACAAATGCCGCAATTATCGATGGTTTTACTATTACTGGAGGCAATGCCAATGATTTAACACATTATCATGGTGGTGGTATGTGCAACAATTCAAATGGATCACCAATTATCAGCAATGTTGTATTTATTGCCAACTATGGAAACAACGGCGGAGGTATGTTTAATTACAATGGCTCATCGCCAACGTTGAACAATGTTTCGTTCATCGGCAATAGTTCAAAGCATGGCGGGGGCATGTACAACTGGAAAAACAGCTCCCCGGTTATTACCAATGCCAAATTCCTCTCGAATATATCGTTGGGCGAGGGTGGCGCAATATCAAGTTTTTCTGGAGCACAGGTAACAATCACCAATGGTATAATTGCATCGAACACCGCTGTAACAGGTGGGGGAATTCATTGTCAAAGTTCGTCGCCCCTTGCCCTCACCAATGTTACCATTGCTGCGAATACGGCCACTGACGATGCCGGAGGCGTATACTGCAATTCATCGGCAACTTTCAACAACTGTATCCTTTGGGGCAATACTTCCCAAAAATTATTCCAAGATATGGATATCTTCAGCGGAAACACAGTAACGATGAACTATTCGTGCCATTCAAATGTTGCTGAAAATATTGGCAACGGTGGAACTTTTACTACAACCAACCACAATGTAACTACCAATCCTGTGTTTGCCGATGCAGAACATGGCGATTTTCGTATTAAAAAAGTTTCGCCCTGTGTTAATGCCGGATACGATGATTATAACAGCCTGACTACCGATATTCGAGGTACCGGCTATGTCCGTAAAATTGGAACTATCGATATGGGTGCTTACGAGTACAACAGCACCGTTGATACCGATGTTGATGTTGTTATTAAATACGTTAACGCTAATCTTACCACTGGAAGCTACGACGGTACTACCTGGGATAACGCCTACACCTCGCTGCAAACAGCACTCGAAAACGCCAGCCCTGGCGATCAAATATGGGTGGCCAAGGGTACGTATAAGCCAAGTTCAGCTTACGATTTACCCAATCCAACCCATGTATTGGATCCAACAATCGATCCAACACGTTATTACCACTTCAGGATGAAAGCAGATGTGGCTATCTATGGAGGATTTGCAGGAAATGAAGCCAGAGCCTACGACCTGTCGCTTCGCGATTTTACAACTAATGAGACCATTTTAAGCGGGGATGTTGGAACTGAAAAAGATTTCTCCGATAATTGCTTACATGTTATATATAACCCTGCGAGCAGCGCCCTTGCCGGCACAGCTGTTCTCGATGGTTTTACCGTTACTGGTGGCTATGCCAATGGTAATTATCCGCACAAATTTGGTGCAGGTATGTACAATAATGCTTGTTCGCCAACTATATCAAACGTTATATTTTTTGATAATACAACAAATGAGTATGGTTGCGGTGGGGGTATGTATAACGAAAAATCATCACCAACCCTCACCAATGTGGCATTTACTGAAAACCATTCGTGCCAGGGAGGTGGAATGTATAATGCCCAGTCGGTTGTTTCCCTTACGAATGTTTCATTTACCGACAACTATGCATATCTTAACGGGGGTGGTTTATATAGTACTGAATCATCGGTAACCCTTACCAATTGCACCTTTATAAAAAATGTTGCCGCTTTGAGTATTGGTGGTGGTGGTGGTATGTACCATTACGATGGTTCATCGATACTTAATAATGTTACGTTTAGTTTAAACGAGGCTGTAAAAGGAGGTGGAATTTATCTTATTGGAAACACACCTATTCTTAACAACTGTATTCTCTGGGGTAATATTTCAACTGATTTTGGCCATGAACTTTACATAAAAGGAAACAGTACCACCTATTTAAATTATTGTTGTTTCCAGAACACCGATAATGCCCTCTATGAAGAGAACGGGTCATCGTTTACTATTGATGATAACACCATTACTACAGACCCTTTATTTGTTAATCCAGCAATAGGTGATTGTCGCATTAGCGATGGTTCTTCCTGTATCGACAAAGGGAACAATATCTACAACTCTACCAGTACCGATATTAGAGGGCAAGCAAGGGTTCAGAACTCAACTATTGATATTGGTGCGTACGAATGGACCAATGGGCTTGATTTTATCTGTACCAATCCAACCTCAGGTGGCGAAATATCATCAAATCAGCATATTTGCGAGGGTGCTACACCCAAAGCTCTTAATAGCAAATCGATTCCGACTGGATATAAAGGCACGCTTGAGTACCAGTGGCAATCTTCGACAACTAGTGAAGCCGAGGGGTTTAGCGATATTGCATCGGCTAATGCCGAAACCTACGCCCCCGGTAAGCTAACCGCTACCACTTGGTATAAACGGTTGGCTCGGGTGAACTGTATGGATGATTGGACTGGCGCTGCCGAATCGAACGTGATTGCTGTTGAGGTTGTTGAAGTTACCAATCCGTATTTGGCTGTCGAAAACAATTCGGTTACCTACGATGGTTCTGTTAAAACCGTGGTGGTAAATATTAAGGATGATGAAACCATTGAGTGGTACGATGATGATTTTAATTTCTACACCAACTTGTCGGGGACGAATGTTGGTACATATTCACTATATCCAGTTGTTGCGAATGTTAATTATGGCTGTGCGATAGACGAGTTCACACCTATTAGTCTTACTATAAATAAAGCCGATTTAATTGTTACACCCATTGCATCGCAATCGAAAATTTATGGTGATGATGACCCAATAATTTCCTACACCTATACTCCTGAGTTGGCATCTGGGAATGCTTTAAGCGGAACATTAGCGCGTGTTGATGGTGAAAATGTTGGGAACTATGCTATTTCCATGGGAACTCTAAGTGCAGGAAATAATTATACGCTTACATTGTCCGATGCAGAATTCTCAATAATCCCTAAGAGAGTTACTGTTACACCCAACGCATCGCAATCAAAGGTTTATGGAGATTTGGATCCAATCCTAGGTTATGACTATACTCCGGATTTGCTGGCAGGCAATTCTTTTTCGGGACAACTATCCCGAGAATCAGGCAATAATGTGGGAAGTTACAGTATTACTATTGGAACATTGAGTTCGGGTGATAACTATTTGATAGATCTATTCGATGCGGAATTTTCAATAACCCCCAAGCCAATAACGGTGATTCCCGATGCCTTGCAGTCGAAGGTCTATGGAGATTTGGATCCAATTCTAACATATACCCATACTCCGGAGTTGCTTGTAGGGGACTCTTTTTCCGGGGAGTTATCACGAGAGATGGGCGAGAATGTGGAAAGTTACGGCATTGCTATTGGAACATTGAGTGCTGGCAATAACTATGCAATTACGCTATCCGATGCTGATTTTACTATTACTCCAAAACCCGTTACAGTAACGGCCAACCCCCAATCAAAGGTTTACGGTGGTACCGACCCGGATCTGACCTACTCTGTTTCCCCTTCCTTAGCGGGTGCTGATGCTTTTACAGGATCTCTATCTAGGGTAGTTGGCGAGAATGTGGGTACATACGCCATCAATCAGAATACGCTGTCGTTGAGCTCAAACTACACGTTGAGTTTTGTGAGCGACAACCTGACCATAACCCCGCTGGCCATCACGGTAACGGCCAACCCCCAATCAAAGGTTTACGGTGGTACCGACCCGGATCTGACCTACTCTGTTTCCCCTTCCTTAGCGGGTGCTGATGCTTTTACAGGATCTCTATCTAGGGTAGTTGGCGAGAATGTGGGTACATACGCCATCAATCAGAATACGCTGTCGTTGAGCTCAAACTACACGTTGAGTTTTGTGAGCGACAACCTGACCATAACCCCGCTGGCCATCACGGTAACGGCCAACCCCCAATCAAAGGTTTACGGGGGTACCGACCCGGATCTGACCTACTCTGTTTCCCCTTCCTTAGCGGGTGCTGATGCTTTTACAGGATCTCTATCTAGGGTAGTTGGCGAGAATGTGGGTACATACGCCATCAATCAGAATACGCTGTCGTTGAGCTCAAACTACACGTTGAGTTTTGTGAGCGACAACCTGACCATAACCCCGCTGGCCATCACGGTAACGGCCAACCCCCAATCAAAGGTTTACGGCGAAGATGATCCCGGTTTAACCTATACTACATATCCTGCTTTATTCGCTGGGGATGCCTTTACAGGATTCTTGGTAAGATCTATTGGCGAGAATGTTGGAACTTACCCAATCAATTCAGGAACCTTGGGTGCTGGCTCTAACTATACAATAGTTTTCGTTAGTTCAGATTTAAGCATTACTCCCAAGTCAGTTGAAGTATTTGCTGAATTTAAGTCAAAAACTTACGGGGATGCTGATCCAGAGTTGACATATACTGCAGGTACTCAATTGCTAAGTGGCAACACCTTTACTGGTGTTTTGGATAGACAATCTGGCGAAAGTGTCGGTTTGTACGCCATTACTATAGGTAGTCTTTCGGCTGGTTCAAATTACAGCATTTCTTTTACTGCGGCAAGCCTTGAGATTACACCTAAGCCTCTTACAATCACCGATCCAACTTTGACAACGGCTAAACAGTATGACGGAACAACTGTTGCTAATGTTCAAGCAGGCACCCTATTGAATATTATCGCTTCAGATGAAAGTAACATATCCGTTAGCGCTCAGGCATACTACGATAATGCTTCGATTGGTGAGGATAAAACCATCACCGTATCGTATACGCTTAGCGGTTCGGCTTCAGGTAACTATTTGAAACCCTCAGATTTCGTGGTTAACAATGGCATTATTTGCGATAAAACAACAATAGAAGTGTTACAATCGCCTAAGGCAGGATGCGAAGGAGGCACGCTTGCTCTTTCCTATACTATCCTAACCGGAGAGCCTGTTGAATACCAGGTATTGTTCGGAGATGATGCTGTTGCTGCAGGATTTGTAAATATTGGCTACTCCTCTTTACCTGCTTCATCTGGTACTGGAACTATTACTATAGCTGTGCCCGAAGGGCTCCGTTATGGAGCATATATGGCTCAATTGCAATTGCGTAATAACCTTGGTGCGGAGAGTGAACTATATCCTTTTTCTTTTACCATTAACCTATCCTCGGATTATCTGATTGGAAAATTTGATGATGTAATTCTTTGCGATAATAGTTCGAACATGTTTACGGCATACCAATGGTATAAAAATGATAATCTTGTTAATGGAGCCACAAATCAATACTATTGCGATCCTAGTGGTTTATCGGGTTCCTACTTTGTGCAGGTAACAACAACCGATGGAAAAACACTAGAAACATGTCCTGCTGTTTACAACATGGTGACCAAGAAAATAATTACACTGATTGTTTATCCTAATCCCGCCGTATCTGGTCAAACATTTACTGTACAGGTTAATGGCGTTTCCGATGAAGATATAACCGGCGCTACACTTCAAATATATAGTATTCAGGGATTGGTGTTGTACAAAACCAGCAAGGTGGAGATTTTAAATCATGTAAATCTCAATAATTTACCCGGAAACTATATAGTCCGCATAACCACGGCAAAAGGTAAAATGGTGGAAGGTAAGGTTGTTTTGACAAAGTAAAATGAATTATAAGATTTGAAAATGAAACGATATATTACAGCAATAGGACTTATTGCAGCAATTACAACGCACGCTCAAGATAGAAGTGCATATTTCAATGTGAACCTTGGCGGTGGTGCGCACACCCTTAAATATGATCTTCAGAATGGGAGTGTAAAAGGAGGGATTGGTGGTACCTTTAATCTGGACTATAGCTATTTTTTCAACCCTAGTTGGGGACTAAGTTCAGGACTTGGTTTTTATTCGGCTCAGGCAAAGGGAAAGCTTAACTATGTTAGTGAGATGGCCGCTGTAGATCAGGATGGTGATGGCTATATGTTTCGAACATACTTTAACGATTGGGAGGAGAAACAAAAATCTGTACTCCTCGATATTCCCCTTGGCATTCACTATCAGCGTTGGTTTAACGGGAAGAATGGCATTTTGGCAAGTGTCGGCTTGATGGTTTTTATTCCGATTAGCTCATCTTACAAAGTAACTTCTGGATCCTTAATCACAGCAGGGTATTACGAGCAGTGGAATGTGGAGTTAAGGGATTTGCCTCAGCATGGGTTCTCAACAATTACCTCCCGACCATCGGGGAGTATCACCCTAAAACCAGCTTACTCTGCATTTGCTGATTTGGGCTGGATACATAAATTAACAGAGCAGTACGATTTGTATGTGGGTGGATACTTCAGCTATGGTTTTAATAATCTTATAAGTGTCGACAAGGATGATGTTTACCAAAGTGATGGTACTTACAGTAGCATGCTGGCATCGAGTAGCACCGATAAGGTAAAATTGTTTACAGTGGGCTTAAAGCTGGGCGTACGCTTGCATGCAGGGCATAGAAAGAAAACTTCCGAGATTGTTGTTCCTGTTGCCGTGGATACAACTTCGTACGAGCCAGAATTTACGGTTCAGCCAATAGTGAATATAGAACCGATGTCCGTTGAAATAGTTGAGGAGGCTAAGGTTGAACCCGAACCAGTAGTATCGATTGCTGATACCGTTGTGAAATCGCAGGAAATTGCCAAGCAGATCGATCTTAAATTCCCGTTGAACTCGGATGTTCCGCTGAACGATGAGTTTGATAACCCGTTTAAGGAGCTGGCCAAAACACTGATTGCTAATCCAACGCTCAAAGTTCGAATTAAGGGTCATACCTGTAACATTGCTAGCCGCGAGTATAATCTTACGGTTGGTTTGGCCAGAGCCGAGGTGGGAAAGGCCAAACTGATGGAGATGGGTGTTCCCGAGTCGCAGATCATACTCGAGAGTAAAGCGTTCGACGAGCCCTTGGTCCCAAATACCAGCGAGGAAAACAGAGCGAAGAATCGAAGGATCGAGATGATTATTGAACAACATTAATAATAAAGGTTTGTAAAAAGCCGCGTTGATGTATTTTTAACGCGGCTTTCTTTTTAGTATCTTGCTAAATCTACTCGTCAATCCCAACCCAGTCCGACCACCCATTCACGGTGATGGTTTGTGTATCATTATCAAATGTAACCAGAACCGACACGGTTCTATCGTCGCCACCCCAATGGGTTATCGGTAAATCGGCCATACCATCGTAGTTTGGCTGGTCGTAGAGCATTACCTCTGTTCCATTCCCATTGTTTACTCCTAACCGGTATTCTGCCCATTCACCCGATGGGATTTCAAGGGTGAAAAAGGTGTGTGCTCCGGGTGAAAGCGTTTCGCCAGTACCGAGTAAATTGCTGCTCCACTCGCCAATAGGCTGGTTTTCTGCATCAACTTTTCCTCTGCTTCTTATTTGGATGTTGGTAATAGTGTATGCTGACGATGGATCATTTTCGAATTTTACGTATAGCGTATCCTTTTCGTCATCGTTATTGAATAAATCCTCGCAACTGGTAAATGTTGCCATACTTGTCGCTATAAATGCAACTAGAATAACTAATTTTTTCATATTTAGATTTTATGCATATCCGCTAATGTACCAAAATAATTATCTTTACAAAAACACTTGAGATGAATTTTATCGATTTTGTAAAGAAATATCCAGATGAAGCCAGCTGCATAAGACACTTTCGAACCGTTAAGGAGCGAAAAGGAGTCGTCTGCAAGAAGTGTGGCAATACGCATCATTACTGGAACAAAACCTACAATTCGCACGATTGCAGCAGCTGTGGATACAGAACCACCTTACGAAGCGGCACCGTTATGGAGTCATCGAAGCTACCTTTTCAGTACTGGTTGTACGCCATTTACCTGATGACCATGACCAAAAAAGGGATCTCTGCTGCTGAGGTTCAGCGGCAGCTTGGCCATAAGCGCTACGAACCGATTTGGGCCATGATGCACAAGATCAGATCGGTCATGGGATTGCGCGATGAGCGGTATGAATTGGAGGGCGTTGTCGAGCTGGACGATGCCTTTTTCAGAACCCATGCAGAGGACGAAAATGACGAGCTGACCAAAAGAGGAAGAGGCAGTCAGCGGCAAAGCAAAGTTCTAGTTATGGCCAAAGTTGATCCCAGGCGGGGGCGACCTCGCAGGAACAAAAAGCCATCAGCATTCCGATACGTAAAGATGGTTGTCATTCCGGACTCTTCGTCGAAAACGATGAACAAAGTAGTCTCAGCGAGCACCAGCTCTTCATCGGTGATTAAGAGTGATGGCTGGCGTGGTTTTAACAAAATCAAAGAGATAAGCTCCAGACATATCAAAAAGATAGTACCACCCGAGGAGGCTTCAAGAGTACTCCCATGGGTGCATACCATGATTAGCAATGCAAAGAGAAACTTCTTAGGAGTCAATCACAAAATAAAAGACGTGTACCTGCAAAACTATCTGGACGAGTTTTGTTATAAAACCAATCGAAGATATTTTGGCAAAGAGTTGTTTGAACGACTTATGGTTGCTGCTGTAGAAGATACTTGGTATGGTAAAATAAGGTATAATTGCGGATAATCATATTAGATTTTTTACAGATTTGCAAATGCAATTTAGAAAACAACAATAGTTGAAGTTCCCATTTTTTATGAATAACATCTTTTTGATGACGAAAATTGTTTTCTGCCATTTTAAACCTTGGTTAAACTTAAAGGATATTTATGAATCTAATTGCTAAACTTTTACTAATATCTAATCCGATGAGAAAGCAGAAATCTATTTTGTCTATTGTTGCTCTATTTGCATTAATTGCTTGCAATTCAAATAACGATTTGAACAAAGCCGCAAGTACTATTAATGAGGATGATATGAAGAACCGAATATCTGTATTGGCTTCCGATGATTTTCAGGGCCGATTCCCCGGAACTTTTGGTGAGGAAAAAACAATCTTTTTCTTGGCCAACCAATTCAAACAAATAGGGTTGCTTCCCGGGAATGGAGATAGTTACTTTCAGAGAGTTCCTTTAATCAAGATAACTCCAGAACCCCAGTTTGCTCTTAAAATAGATGGATGCAATAGTACAATGACATTGAACAATGGTGTTGATTTTATTGGGAGCACTCCATTGCCGAAGGAAAGCATCAACATTTCAAACTCTGATATAGTTTTTGTTGGTTACGGAATTAATGCACCTGAGTACAGTTGGAACGATTATGATGGAATAGATGTAAAAGGTAAAACAGTTCTTATTTTGGTAAATGATCCGGGTTATGTAACAAAGGATACAGCATTATTTACAGGCAATGCAATGACTATATATGGTCGGTGGGATTACAAGTACGAGGAGGCTGCCCGCCAAGGAGCTGCTGGTGCTATAATAATTCACGAGACAGCCGCAGCATCGTATCCTTGGGGTGTGGTTCAGAACAGTTGGACTGGCTCTAAGTTTTACCTCGCAACCAATCCAATTACCAGTTCAAGCCTAAATTTCCAGAGTTGGATTTCGAACGAGAATGCTCGTAGGCTATTTGCTCAGGCTGGATACAATTATGAAAAAATAACCAGATCGGCGGCCAATCGGGGTTTTAAGCCTATTGATTTGAAATTAAAGGCATCGGTTGCTTTTACGAACAAGGTGGAGAATATCCGATCCAACAATGTTGTAGCGCTTCTCTCAGGCTCCGATCGAAAGGATGAATACGTTATTTACACGGCTCACTGGGATCATTTCGGGATTAATCCAAAATTCAAGGGCGATTCAATTCTCAATGGTGCGTTGGATAATGCTACAGGAACAGCCGCATTACTAGAAATTGCCGAGGCGTATAAATCGCTTAAGAAAACCCAAAGCCGATCGATACTATTTATGGCTGTTACCTGCGAGGAGCAAGGCTTGCTGGGCAGTGGCTATTATGCCGAGAATCCTATTTATCCGCTCAACAGAACGGTTGCCGTTATAAATATTGATGCCCTTAATATTTTTGGCCGTACTAACGATATGTCGATTGCGGGTTTGGGCTATTCCGAACTAGACGATTATGCAATTGATATTCTTAAAAGCCACGGAAGGTATGTTACTGGTGATTCCGATCCTGAGCAGGGTGGTTACTTCCGTTCCGATCATTTTAGCTTTGCTAAGGTTGGAGTTCCTTCAATTAACCTGTCATTCGGTGAGGATAACGTTGAGCATGGTAAGCAATGGGCACAAGAATTTATAATGAAATGGGTGATGGAGAACTACCACAAACCATCGGACAACTATGATCCGGCGAGTTGGAGGTTCGACGGAATGGTTGAGGATTTAAATATTTACTTTGAACTTGGATATGCATTAAGTAGTACCGATAAATTTCCCAATTGGCACAAAGGTATTCCTTATAGAACCAAACGTGATGAAATGATGAAGATGTGACAGTATTCTTGTTGTTTATTTCCATAATCTTATATACCTTTTGAATGATAATGGATTTTAAAAACCACTCAATTCCTTTTGTTGTCATTTTGATGTTTAATTGTTTATATTGCAATTAGTAAATTATTATATTTGTTAATAATCCAGTAAACTTAATCTTATGAAAAAATTGAAAAAAATAAAATTAGTTGCACTTAGCAAAGAAATGCTCGGTAAAATTAAAGGTGGAGAAGATTCAAGCAATATGGCTAGTGGAATAAATCTTGAAGTGGAAAAGTCTCGTACATTTGTAGGGAAACATTAAGGTTCTTTTCCTTTAATTATCCGATCGTTTGCATATTTCTACAGCAACCTGCTCAGGGGAAAACGATCGGAGAATTACTCGGTTTGGCTCCGAAAGGCTAAGCTCAAAATGATTAACGGGGGAACGTATTCCAACCCATTCTACTGGAGTCCGTTTATTTTAGTAGGATAGTAACAAATTCGCAGTAAGAATTATTCACTTTTGCTCCATGGCGATGGATTTATGCTTTCATCTACAGTAATGTCGCCATAACGGATGGCAACTTCGTTCAATAATCCAACAATCTCATCGGGATCGTTTGATGTTACCAGTTTAAGCCGTATTTCCTTGAAGTGCGGCAGTCCCTTAAAGTAGCACGAGAAATGCCTGCGCATTTCTAGGATTCCTGTTCGGGCTCCTTTTATCTCCATCGACTTGCCGAAGTGCTGCTTGGCAATATCAACCTTTTTCAGGGTGGTTAGCGGCGCCATCTTTTCGCCAGTTCTGAGGTAATCTTTTATCTCCTTAAAAATCCAGGGTCGGCCGTAGGTTGCCCGGCCAATCATTATTGCGTCAACCCCATACTTTTCAAAGTTCTCTTTTGCAACCTCGGGGCTGTCAATATCTCCGTTGCCTATAATTGGGATATTCATTCGGGGGTTGTTCTTCACCTCGCCAATCAATGTCCAGTCGGCTTTGCCGGTGTAGAGTTGCGCTCTGGTTCGGCCGTGTATGGTTAATGCTTTTATGCCGACATCCTGCAACCGTTCGGCAATATCAACTATATTCTTGGACTCCTCGTCCCAGCCAAGTCTGGTTTTTACGGTTACAGGCAAGTGCGTTGCATTGACAATCTGTCTGGTCATCTCAACCATTTTGGGCACATCGCGCATCATCCCGGAACCTGCGCCGCGGTTGGCAATTTTCTTAACCGGGCAGCCAAAGTTAATGTCGATAATATCGGGGTTTGCAGCGGTGGCCACTCTGGCTGCCTCAACCATACTCTCGATGATATGGCCGTAAAGTTGAATCCCTATGGGGCGCTCGTAATCGTAGATGTTGAGTTTGGCTACGCTGCTGCCCGCATCGCGAATTAATCCATCGGCATTAATAAATTCGGTGTACATCATATCGGCCCCAAAATGCTTGCACATATATCGGAACGAAGGATCTGTAACATCCTCCATTGGTGCCAAAAGTAAAGGCATATCTCCTAAATCAACCGAACCGATCTTCATACTATGAATTTATGCCGCAAAATTATAAAAATAGAAACAACTTCAATAAATAGATTTTGTTCCCAAAAAATAAAAAATTAGGTTTGTAGCACTAAATCATAGGTTATGGTAAAAGCGATGTTTGCAGCATTATCTGACGGAAAGAAGTTGCTCTTCTTGATTTTTTTTGCGTTGTTCAGTGCCCTCATTTTCTCACTTATTGGTTATCTGCTGGTAATGCTTATCTATGGAACCGAGGCTTGGAGTTGGATATCGACCATTAGTATTAACCCCGAATCAATTGCTGCGTTAAAAATTGTTCAGATTATGCAAACCATCGGGATGTTTATACTCCCCGGATTTTTGATGGCATACCTATTTTCTGATAATCCTAAGGATTACCTAGGTTTTAGACCTCAGCACGGGAAAAACTTTTTTTTAGCCATTGGTGCAATGCTGGTTGCTCTCCCGGGTATTAACTTTCTTTCATCGCTGAACGAGCAAATACCTTTGGCCGATTGGATGGTTCAAATGGAGACCAACGCCGAGTTGCTAACCAAAGCATTCCTTACAACCAATAGCTTTGCGGTATTTGTATTGAATTTATTTATGATTGCTGTCTTGCCAGCTATTGGCGAGGAGTTAATTTTTAGGGGGATAATCCAGAAGCATCTTACCAATATTACTAAAAGTCAGGTGTGGGGAATTGTAATTTCGGCTTTAATTTTTAGCGCATTTCATTTTCAGTTCAAGGGTTTTATTCCTCGGTTTGCATTAGGCGCGATGTTTGGCTTTATGTATGCTTGGAGCGGCAGCATTTGGTTGCCCATGGCGGCTCATTTTACCAATAACACTATTGCAACGGTTGGCTACACATTAATGGGAGCAGGAGCAGTTGATTCAAAGGTTGAAGAGGTTGGTGGTTTAACCTACCTTTGGCCCGTTGGACTGGTTAGCATTATTGCAGTATCAATTTTACTGATGAAATTGAAGGAGCAGAATTCAGGAGACAGAATTCAGAATAGTTAGGCAAGGATTTTTATACTATCAACTGTCAACTAACAACCATCAACTAAAAAGGCTGGGTAGCGATCTGTCGAGCAGTTTTAGCCCTTTAATCTCGTTTTTGCGGTAAACGTAAGCTAATCCGTATTCAGTGGCTTTTTCTCTTCTTTCATCATCGGGAAGTTCTGTGTACGATTCCTCCACTTCGTTCCAGATACTTAAAATAATTTCATCAGCTCTGGTTCTAAGAGTATTTAACTCTTTAAGCGTACGCTGTGTGTTCTGCTGAAGTATTTTTTGGTAATTGTATGCTTCAATGAATTGTTCGTATCGAACTTTTACCACTGCAATTGTTGGGTTTGTTATAGGGGCTTGATTTTTTCGCATTCTAGCCATTTCGCCATCAATAATCTTCTTACCCCATTCAATTAAGTCCTTCTCGGTGTTTAACGATGGGATTCGGTTCTCGTCTAAGTCCATTCCATAAATTTCCCTTACGGATGGCTGAAGTTCTCCTCGGCTAATGGCCATGTTTAGAACCTGAATGAAATGGGATAGGTAGAGTTTGGCTTTTTTCATTAGTTGGAGGTAATCCTTTCCCCGCTCAACCTGATGGTTGTAGGCCGCTTTGTAGTGGGCCATTGCTTTCTCGAACGAGTTGATAAAAAGTTCAACTTTAGCAAAGGTACTTTGCGAGTATGCTAACTGAAAGGGAGGTATCGATTTTCCCTTATCGTAAGCAGCCTTTAGTGCTCTTATCCTGGCGCTATCGGTGTTGGGTAAACGACGGTAAGGCATACTATATCTGGTTTAGAGAGTTTATATCTTGTTTATTAAAGGCTTACAACTTGCGAATATAAGTAATAATATTAAAAATACAACTCTATTCGCAATTTACTTTTAAAATTTGTTCTCTGATTGCTAGTTAGTTAACCTACATAAACTCTAAAACGCTTATTTTTATTGATTTTCATAATGTTGTAGAATACAAAAAAAAAATTACAGCGATAGCATATTTCTTTTACCTTTGTGTGCATCTGACAAAAAAATCTAAATCATGTACGGTAAAATAAAAGAGGATTTGCAAAAGCAGATCGAATCTATAAAGAACGACGGTCTTTATAAGACCGAGCGCATCATTAGCACTCCACAGGGAGTTGAGATTATGGCTAACGGCAAAAAGGTTCTCAATTTTTGTGCAAACAACTACCTTGGGCTTTCATCGCATCCTGTAGTGATGGCGGCTGGTAAAAAAGCCTTGGATGAATGGGGTTTTGGTATGTCTTCAGTTCGCTTCATCTGCGGAACTCAGGGTTTGCACAAGGAACTTGAAAGTAAGATTAGCCAGTTCCTTGGAACCGAGGATACCATTCTTTACTCTTCGGCTTTCGATGCTAACGGTGGTATTTTTGAGCCAATCCTTGGCGAAGAGGATGCTATTATTTCCGATGAGTTAAACCATGCATCTATTATTGATGGCGTTAGACTTTGCAAGGCTCAACGTTTCCGTTACAAAAACAATGATATGGCCGATTTGGAGCGTGTTCTCAAGGAGGCTTCAATGTGCCGTTACAAGATGATTGTTACCGATGGTGTATTCTCAATGGATGGTATTATTGCTCAGGTTGATAAAATCTGCGACTTGGCCGATAAGTACGATGCCATGGTAATGGTTGACGATTCACACGCTACTGGTTTTGTAGGCAAAACTGGTCGTGGTACACACGAGTACTGCAACGCAATGGGTCGTGTTGATATTATATCAACCACATTTGGTAAAGCACTAGGAGGAGCATCGGGTGGATGTATTTCTGGACGTAAAGAGATTGTAGATATGCTTCGTCAACGCTCACGTCCTTATTTGTTTTCAAACTCATTAATGCCTTCAATTACCGGAGCAACGTTAGCCGTGTTAAATATGCTATCGGAAACCACAGAGCTTCGCGATAAGCTTTGGGCTAACACTGAACTTTTCCGTAAGGGAATGAAAGATGCTGGGTTTAGAATTGTTGATGGTGTTCACCCAATTACCCCGGTACTATTCGGTCACCTACCAAACGATGCTAAACTTTCGCAGGAGTTTGCTGCTGCGTTGTTAGAAGAGGGTATTTATGTAACCGGTTTCTACTATCCAGTTGTTCCCAAGGGCAAGGCACGTATCCGTGTTCAAATTAGCGCTGCTCACAGTAAGGAGAACATTCTATTTGCCATTGAGAAATTTACCAAGGTTGGAAAGAAACTAGGGGTAATTTAGTGGCAGATACAAGATGTTAGACAGAGGACATCAGATAAAATAAATAAAACGCCAATCAAAAGATTGGCGTTTTATGTTTCTAAATCGTGTTAAAATAACCCATGTATCTCAGCATCGATTTTGTTGATAATTAGCCCTAAGTCCTCTGGTTTTTCGGGGAAGTTGAGGTTGTCTACATCAACAATTAGTAATTTTCCAATCTTATAACTCTCAATCCAAGCCTCGTAACGCTCATTTAGTCTTTGTAGGTAATCCAAGCGAATATTTTTCTCGTAGTCACGTCCACGTTTTTGGATTTGCCTTACCAATGTAGGAACCGTTGCTCTGAGATAAATCAATAAATCCGGAGGATTTATAAGTGAAGTCATCAGGTTAAATAATTTTAGGTAGTTGTTGAAATCCCTTGTCGACATCAATCCCATTTGGTGAAGGTTAGGCGCAAATATGTTGGCATCCTCATATATGGTTCTATCCTGAATTACGTCTTCTCCCTTGCGGTGTATATCTACAATTTGACTAAAACGGCTATTCAGAAAATAAATTTGCAAGTTGAAGCTCCAACGTTGCATATCCTCGTAAAAATCATTCAGGTAAGGATTGTCATCAACATCCTCGTACTGTGGATTCCACTTATAATGTTTAGCTAGTAAACTCGTAAGGGTTGTTTTCCCTGAGCCAATGTTTCCTGCAATTGCAATGTGCATATCTAAAGTTTTTCGTATTAAACAGATTTAAGAAATACCGATACTTACTTTTTAAAAGTACAAATAGTTTTTAATCTGTCGGGAGACAATTTGCAGATTTTATTAACAATTGATTTTTTAATTGCTGGGCAATAGAATATTGGAGGCCTAGCTTTCCAGTTCCTTTTTCTTCAGTTGCTCATCAATCTCAACAAGTTGCTCAACATATTCGCGCGAGTTCGACAGGCGGGGAACCTTATTCTGTCCACCAAGTTTACCACGCTGCCGCATCCATTCAAAGTAGGTTTGTTTGGTAACGCTACGTACTGTGGGGGCGGAAAGAGTTACGCCCTTGTAACGCTTTGCCTCGTAATCCGAGTTGATTGAGCACAGTGCCGAGTCGAGTTCTTGTGTGAATAGAGATAAGTTATTGGGCTCAACCACAAACTCAATGATCCATTCGTGTGCACCAGTTTTATTTCGATCCATAAAAATGGGAGCTGCGGTATATTCCTGAATTTGAGCACCTGTTTTCTCACAGGCTATCTTAAGCGCTTTTTCTGCATTGTCAACAATAACTTCTTCGCCAAATACATTTATAAAGTGACGGGTACGTCCTGTAATCTTTATTTTATGGGGTGTTTTGGATGTGAATGTAACTGTATCGCCAATTAGGTAACGCCATAATCCGGAGTTGGTGCTTATAACCATGGCATAGTTTTTTCCAACCTCAACATCGCCGATAGTTAGAACTCGTGGTTTTTCCATTGAAATATCCTCGGCAGGAATAAACTCATAGAATATTCCATAATCGAGCATAAGTAGCATGTCATCGGAGCTTGGATTGTCCTGAAGGGCAAAGAATCCCTCGCTGGCGTTGTAAGCCTCCATGTAGTTCATTTTAGGCGATGGAATAACCTGCTTAAACTGTTCGCGGTAAGGAATAAAACTTACACCCCCATGCATGAATAGTTCTAGGTTGGGCCATACCTCAAGGAGGTTCGATTTTCCGGTGTGGTTTAGGATATGCTTTATCATGACTAAATTCCACGATGGGACGCCGGCTATACTGGTTACATTTTCCTTTAAGGTTTCGTGGGTGATTTTATCGAGTTTTTCCTCCCAGTCGGGGATTAGTGCAACTTTCTGACTAGGTGTGCGGATAAAATCAGCCCACCATGGTTGGTTCTCAATCAGAATTGCTGACAAGTCGCCAAAGTATGAGTTCATCGAGAAGTTGTCTATTTGATGACTTCCGCCTAGCGTAAATCCTTTCCCCGATAGAAGATTGTTGTTGGGGTGTAGGTCGGTATATATGGCAATGATATCGCGCCCACCCCTGAAGTGGCAATCTTCCAATGCGTCAACACTGACCGGGATGAACTTGCTTTTATTCTGTGTGGTACCAGATGATTTTGCAAACCATTTTATTTCTGCTGGCCATAGCAGATTTTGTTCCCCTTGTCTAAGTCTATCGATGTAGGGTTTTATTCCTTCATAGTCAACTATTGGTACTCGTTTTTGAAATTCCTGAATAGATTTGATAGAATCAAAGCCATAGTTTCGTCCATATTCAGTGTCCTTTGCCTTGTTAAGCAATGTGGTAAATGTGTCGAATTGCACCTCGGCTGGATATTTCCGGAAAAGATCAATCTGATGCAGTCGTTTTGTGTTTAACCAGCCTAGAATTGAATTGATAAATGGCATACTTCATAAATTTTTTCAAATCAATCCAAATCTACAAGAATATTTTTAAAAATTACTTTCGATATCCAAAATATCAAAAAATAAGCAGCTCTACAGAACTGCTTATTGAAATAGGAATATATTGATCCTTATAGTTTGGCTAAACGGTTAGCGGCTTCAACTATATCATCGTAGTTGGCTGCCAGGTTAACTCTAATTTGCTGTTTACAGGTTTTGTCGTGATAAAAGATAGATAATGGAGTTGTGGCAATTTGCTGCTCTTTTATTAGTGTTTCTGCAAACTCAATGTCTTTCAGGTTTGAGATTGACGAGTAGTTTAACATTTGGTAGTATCCTCCGGCATTCGGGAGAATTTTAAATTTTGAATCCTTAAGTATTTGCAGAAAAGCATTACGGTTCCTTTCGAGCAATACCATGTTGGGGAAGAGCGAACTATTGCGTGCAATGTAATCAGCCATGGCCAGCTGAATGGGATGGTTTACCGAGTTTACGACGGCTCTTTGAACTTTTCGGAATTTTTCCATCAAAGCCTTAGGCGCGAGACAGTATCCAATTTTCCATCCCGGAACGCCAAGCGATTGGCTTAAGGAGCCAACTATGTAACAGTTGTCGGCTAGTTTGGGGTAGAAAGTTGCGCTGGCAGCTAACGAGTCGGAGTAAACTATTTCCGAGAGAGATTCATCGCTAATAACCCTGATTTTTGTTCCGTTTATTAATTTTTGCAGATTTTCCATATCATCAGCCGTAAACACTCTGCCAAGAATGTTATGTGGCGTAGAAACAATTATAAGTTTAGTTCGGGTTGTTATGGCTTTTTGAACCTCGTTCCAGTCAATAAGGTTTTCCGAATCCTTAATCTTTATAAAGATTGGACGGGCACCGCACATTTCAATTGAAGTGGAAAGGCTTTCGTACGAAGGTTCAAGAATGATTGCTTCGTCTCCCTCTTTAACGGTTGAGGCTATTGCTGTAAATATAGCCTGAGTAGCACCGGCTGTAATTGTAATTTCGTTCATAGGACAGTATGTCCTAAAGTACTTTTTGCCGATATACTCGCTAAGAACTGTTCTTAGCTGCAGCGCTCCCTCCGACGGGGAATATCCGGTTACTGATTTGAAGTAGGCTAATATTTTCTCTTCAATAATTTCGGGAAAAGGAAAGGATGAATAATTTCCCGATAGATCTATTGCATTATAATCCTCGGCCAACTTAGACAGGTTGCCCACGAACGAAAAATCAACTTCTGAATTTGTCTGCTTGGTCATACTATTTTATTCTATTATGTAAAGATAACAAAATATGGCATTTCTCAAAGTGATATTTTGACGTAAATCATTTAAAAAAGGATGAAATGCGGATATCCTAGTCAAAAAGTTGGGTTAGAACCGATAGAGAGTTAAATTCTAACGAACTACCAAGATGAAATTTATAGTAACTCAGGATTCCATTTATTATTTGTAACCGTTGATGATGATTCAGCACCAGTTGCTCCGTTTTATGAAATGGTGTAGCGATTACGGTGCTTAACAGTTTACTTGGTTCTGGCTCAAGGTAGAAATTATGTTGTGGTGGCTGCGACACAAACGTTCCATTTTTATAGTCAAAATACTTGGTTGGTTCCGACCATGTATTTGAGGGGAAAAAACCAAGATGCCTGGAGTGTTGCATCATGAATATCAGGTGAAAGTTTGCCACTCCGCTATGCATAATATCCAACAGATGAATTGAGTTCTCTAAAAAGGTATAGAATAAATCGTTGGGTTCCTCCTCCTTAACCGTTCGGTATACTACTTCGCTCAGGAAAAGAGCGATACTCCTTTTTACTGGATCAAAAGGAATTGTATTTTGATTAATAGCAAATGAAACTTCTTTCAACCGACACAAATCGCTTCCTTCCTTTTTGTAAAAAACAACATCCAAAATTGCAAATGGCTGAAAGTAAACAGCCTTTCCGGGCGATTTTCCTTTACTATATGCGCTATTTACCAAAAAAGAGATCCTTCCAAAGGCTTCGGAGTAACAGTAGGCTATTAGGCTGTTATCTTTATACCTTATTGTATGCAGAACAATTGCTTTCGATTTTTGCAGCATGTGTGCTATTTTATAAATAGAATTTTGGTAACAGCGGTTTGCTCTCCTTTGCTATCGGCGCAGAAAACTAGGTATACCCCTGTGGCAACTTTATTCCCACGTAAACTGTTTCCATCCCAGGTTGCCATTCCTCCTTCCGATTTTGTTTCGTAGATCAGGTTTCCGTTTATGTCGGTTATTTTTACTATGGTTTCTTCAACTAGCCCAACAATTGTTATTTTCCCAGAATAACCCGGAGGTACTGGATTTGGATACGAGTAAACCTTCCCGAATTTTTCGGATGGTTCGTTGGCATCGCCGCGGTATGATACCATTCCTTTATCTGTAGCAATAAAAACTTCTCCGGATGTAGGATGAATCTTTACATCAAGTATGTTGTTTGATGGTAGCGGACTGTTTTCGGCAGTAAAGTGTAGGAGTTCCTTGGTTCCGTCGGAGTTAAAAAGGTATAACCCCGATTTAGCGGTCCCAAACCATTTGCGGTTGCCTCCATCAACGGTAACTGAAGTTACCGATTCGGTTGCTAAAAGGTAAACAGCGAGTCCTTCAACCACATCGGGAATCTTTATTTTTTGCAGGTAAAAACTTCCATCAAAAACCTTCTCGGGGTTGTAGCTCAGCAAAACACCTTCCGAAGTCCCAAGCCAGAGATAGTTATCCTTATCGAAAGCGAGGGAGTATATGTCGACATTGATAATATTTCCATCCCTATCATAGGGAAGAAATTTTTTATACTTATCGTCATCCTTACTGTCTATGTTACTTCCTGGATTTAAAACAAATAAACCGTTGTTGCGGGGCAATATCAACCACAATGAACCGTATTCCGAATAGCGTAGAGTAGACGTTTTATCTGCATTTATTGTTGATGAATAAGGGAACGAAACCCAGGTGCCATCGGTTTTCCGTACTGATATCGGATTTGCCACAGCTGTATTAGCAACCCAAAGGTTTCCTTTGCCATCAAAAGCAAGGCCGCTAATCCTGCAAAACGGAGAGTTGGGCAGAATGGTTTGAAGCGTGCTATTTTCGGGAGTAAAGTGTGCCACTAAGTTATCATCCTCAAATTGGTACACACCATCACCCCAGCTTCCCACAAAATAGGATGATGGATTTTGCGGGTTAAACTCAACAACGGCGGCATCGTGTCCGCCCCAATCGGCATGGTAATTCCATTCTTCGTTTGCAAAATCATGGATGATAAAGTTATGCCAAAGGTTTGAGTACGTTGCATCGTAGCCTCCCGATGCCACAATAACTCTATCCTTGCTTAATCCAACGGAAAAGCAATTGTTATTGAATGGTCCACCGGGTTTCGCGGCGAGTTGGCTCGAGGTGGTGCCCACTACTAAACCAGCATCATTATCAGCAACTGCAAATCTATCCGCATCTATGGACTTTGTAACTTTGGGTTTAAACGATCCTGTACAGGTATAGCCTGTTAGGGTTATTCCTTTTACGCCAGAAGTGTTGTAGAAAGATATTCCAGCGGTTGATGTTACAATCACCTTGCTGCTGTTCATGTTTATAGATAAAGCCTCGGCGTAAGGTCTGTCTATTTCGCTCCAAGCATTTCCATCGTAACGCCAAACAACGTCGTTAGAGGCCTCTACGCTTTCCATTGCAAATAGAACATCCGATGTTGCTGTAACCCCTATACAGTTGTTACTTGGATTGGTAAAGTTTGTTGCATGGCTCCATCTTGCGTAGTTTACAAGCAGAGGGTCTGAAACAGAAGCGCTCATCAGGCCATTTTCGGTAGCTGCCCAAAACTGATTGTTGAATACAGTAAGGTTGTTAATTTTTAGGTTGTTTCCACCATCTCCCAGAAAATAGGTGTCTTTAACTTCTTTTTTGTCGGGATCAATCACCACAATACCAAAGTCTGTTGAGGTGTATATTTTATCTTGATATAGGAGAAAATCGTTAATGATTTTAGTCCCCGTTAGGGATTTCTCTTTGATATCAGGGATGTTGACAATTTTATCAGGGTAAACAAGATCAATATTTCCGCTTTCGTACCCAACAGCAAGAATGTTTTTTGAGTTAAGATATACCATTGCCGATATTCCCACTTCCGAGAGCCCATTTACTTTGGTTAGTTTATCAATCTCTCCATTACTCTGGTTGTAGGTAAATATTCCTGTTGATGTTGCGCAGTAAACTTTGTTGTTGCCTATAGTTACGAGTTCCGATTCATTGTAGGAGAAATGATCGCGCCAGGTATAATGAGGAATCTGGCCAAACCCTTTTAGGCCAATTATTAGTATCGGGAATAATAGGATGATCCTAAACATGATTGATTGTTTTAGGGATAAACTCGCAAATGATGGAATTATTTTGTAGAGATTTATTTTTTATAAACTCTTTAGAAAACCGACTAGCTTAGAAACTGCCAATCCCCTATGGCTAATTTTGTTTTTAAGTTCTAGGGGCATTTCGGCAAAGGTTTGTTGGTATCCATTGGGTAAAAAAATGGGATCGTAGCCAAAACCATCGCAACCTCTTTCGTTGTCAATAATTACACCCTTCACATCTCCTTCAAACAAGAACTCTTTCCCGTCAACTATAAGTGCAATAACTGTTCTGAACTGAGCGTTTCTGTTTTTTATGCCGGCAAGGTTACCAAGCAACTTTATAATGTTGTCCTTTGGATTTTTCGATTCTCCTGCATAACGGGCACTGTATACACCCGGTTCTCCGTTAAGCGCTTCAACTTCGAGTCCCGTATCATCGGCAAAGCAGTTATATCCTGAGTGTGAAAAAATATGTCGGGCTTTTTGCCGCGCATTATCCTCAAGGGTGTCGTAATCCTCTGGGATTTCATCGTAAAAATTGATGTCGGTCAGCGATAACAACTTAAAATGATCGCCCAGAAGTGCTTGAACTTCCTTTAATTTGTGTTGATTGTTTGTGGCAAACACCAACTCCAATGGACTGTTCTGCATATAAATGCTAAAGAGGGTTAATGCTCATCACCGGAATGTGCCGTGCATTGGCAAGGATATGCTGCTCCAAGGGATCAACAATGAATTCGCCCTCTTTATCCAATGGTGTTGTCATCAACACAATTAAATCGGCTCTGATATTTACAGCCATTTCAAGGATTTCTTGGTCGTATGACTTAATGCCAGGAACAGTGTACTCAATGTATTTTGCTCCTTTTTGATCCAAGAACTTACGCGCCGATGCCATGTTAATATCAATTTTGGCAAGCAATTCAGGGTCTGTCGTGTTAGGTTTTATTAAGTGGAACCTCGATAGGTAGTAATCGCAGAAGTACGAAATCCATTGGTGTTTTTCTCGGTTTTCGGTAGTGAAATCTATGGGAAAAACAACGTCATCGTACCGCTTGTTAACTGGGGGCTCCTGAATGGTAACGAAAGGAACCTTACAGCTGGTAATTACTTTAAGGGTCCACGATACACGACTTTCGTCCATATCCTTAATAGTGGACGATCCCATAATTACTATGCTTGCATTAATTTCATTTGCAACCTTGGCAATATCAATAAAAATACTTCCAATACGTACTATTGGGGTAATTTCTATTCCGTACTTTTCCTTAGTTGTAGCAATTAACACATTTAATTTTTCCTTGGCAACCTCAACTTCGTTCTCCGATTGAACAATGTGTAAAATTGATATTGGTTCCTTCACTACATTCGAAACCCTCACAGCGTGCTGCAGGGCATACTCTGCTACTTTTGAAAAATCGGTTGGAACCAGGATTGTTTTATTTGTTCCCTTCATAAATGTTGAAATTTGACAAATTTTATCATATCTTGAGCAACCTAAAAGACGATTGCTTTGCGCAAAGTGTCCTTAAACTAACAGTTTACCGAATAGCATTAAGGATTAACAATGACTAATAAAATTGGACTAATGTATGAATTTTATTACTTTTATTATTAAAATCGAATTACTTTTTTTAAGTTTTAAGTTATAATCTATTTAGCATAGTTCAATTTTAATGTGTTAATATTACTATAACCGAATGGCGATTGAAATGTTTGTTGATTACAATTTATTACTACACCTTCAAGGTTTTTCGTTTTTGATCATAAGCATCTTCATGCTGGTCACTGTAATTCTTGTATATAGTTTTTCAGCATATTCGCACACAAAAATCATTAATAAACTCGAAGGGCTAATCTGCCAGAGAACCGAAGAACTTTTAAAAGAAAAGTCAAAAGCCGATAATCTTTTGACAAGGGTTCTTCCCCGCAATACTGCCGATGAACTCAAAGAACACGGTAGGGTGAATGCCCAAAAGTTCAAAATGGTTACAGTTCTTTTTTCCGATATTCAAGGATTTACCAAGATCACAGATGAGATTAAAGCGGAAGAATTGATTGACCAGCTCGATAGATTTTTTTACAAATTCGATACTGTTGTTGAAAAATACCATATCGAGAAAATAAAAACAATTGGCGATGCCTACATGTGTGCGGGAGGAATTCCCAAGAAAAATAGAACGAACCCTATTGAAGTGGTTGCCGCAGCCATTGAAATGATGAATCACATGCGCGATTTGAATAGTCAGCACAACCCTGACGAAGCAATCTGGGAGTTGAGGATAGGAATTGATACCGGACCAGTAATAGCAGGAGTGGTTGGGCGAAACAAGTTGTCATACGATATCTTGGGAAGTACTGTAAACACTGCTAGTAGAATGGAATCTGCTGGTGAGGCTGGTAAAATAAACATTTCGGAAAACACGTATATCTTGGTCAAGGATTTTTTTCAGTGTACTTACCGTGGAAAAATGCCAGTAAAGAATAAAGGTGATATTAAGATGTATTTTGTGGAGGGTATAATTCCCAATCTTTCTGTTAATTTAAAAGGGATTGAGCCTAATGATGATTTCAGAGTAGAACTTCAACTTATCCGGTTGGGCGATTTGGAAGAGTTTGTTCTTGAAAAATTGGAGGTAGGATTACCAAAGAATCTTTACTACCACAACCTAAAACACACTGTCGATGTTTATACAGAGGTTGAGCTAATTGGGCGGTCAGAGAGTGTTTCAACGGAAGAGTTGCTCATTCTTAGAACCGCTGCACTATTTCACGATTCTGGCCATTTAATTGATTATGCCACGCACGAGGAGATGAGCGTAAAACTTGCTTACGAAATTCTTCCCGAATACGGTTATTCCTCCTCTCAGATAGAATCCATAGCCAAGGTGATTATGTCCACCAAGCTTCCTCCGGAACCCACGAGTTTGCTTGAGCAAATTATTTGTGATGCCGATTTAGATTACCTTGGTCGAACAGATTTTATTCCGGTATCAAACATGCTGTATAAGGAACTGCACGAGCATGGTATGGTGGGAACCCTGCACGATTGGAATTTGATGCAAATAAAATTTATTGAAAAACATCAGTACTTCACAAATACTGCAAGGCGACTTAGAAACGTTAATAAGAATAATCAGCTTGCGAATATTCGAAAATGGATGGAGGAATTGGAGAAAAATGAGTTTTAATTAGCTTTGTATTGAGATTATTTTTAATTTTACTATATTTATCAGGTTTTTTAGGTGTGTTTTTTTAGAATAAATTCAGAAATGCTCAGATTTATTCATTTTTTGCTAAGTTTGATTTACTGTTGATCAATAACTAATTTTCCGATTATGGAAAGTATTAAAAAGGTTGTTCTTGTTCCATGGGACTTTACAGAGGGGTCCGAGTTTGCACTTCAGCATGCGATTCAGCTCGCTGAAGCCGGTGAAAATGAAATTATGCTATTTCATATAATACCACGCAGCACTATTTATGATTTTTTTGTGAAAAAAGTAAATATCAAGGCAATTGAAACCTACAATAAAAAATTTGATGCTGTAGCCGAATCTACTTTTCAAAAATATGGAATTCGTCCTCAAACATTAGTAATGGAGGGTGCTCCAAAACGATTAATTAGGCAGTTAATAACTACTGCCAATGTTAACCTTATTGTAGCCTACCACTCCTATTTGTTCAACGGCAAAATATTCAGAGCCTCTAACTTTTTAAAAGATTTAATATTCAAGGATATTACACTGCCATTCATTGTAATAAATAAACCTCCTAAACACTCGCACTACATCGAAATAGTAATTCCGGTTGATTATGACAGGAAGTTCAAGGAGGCAGTGCACTGGATCATATACTTAGCCAAGTACTATAAGTGTAATATCAACTTAATAAAACCTTACCTGACTGATGACGGCCAAAAGAAACAGATGGCCAACAATATTTACTTCACCAAAAAGATGCTTGATGGCGTTGGTATTGTATACGGTATAAAAACAGCCAAAAAGAAGGGAACATTCGGGGATGAAGTATTTAAGTTCGGTCAAATCATCGAAGCCGACCTAATTTTAATCATGACCGATAAGTACGATTACTTTGTAGATGCTAAACGAGAAAAATCTCTCGATATTCCAGTAATGTGTGTTAACCCAAGGGTGAAAAAGTACCAAAGCTTCAATTAACCCTTATCTTATTTGTTATGAACATATATTTGAAGTTTCAGCATATTCGGACTCGAATAATCGGTAGCTTGTCACTTCAACATAAGATATTAGCAATATTTGTTGGAGCCTCAATTCTAATCCTTCTTCTCACGGTTTACTATATTGGCTCAAAGGCAAAAAGGAATTCCATAGAGAATGCCTACGCTCAAATGGGCGCGACTGCCGATAAGCATGCAGAAATTGTTCAGGCGCTTCTCGAAAAGGATTACTATATAGTAAAAACTCTATCAAGTACAATTCAAAATCACAAGCAACTTACAAACAATAATAAGTTTGAAGTATATGCAAACATATACAAGAATGTACTTTCCGAAAATTCTGATATAATTGCGGTTTGGGATAGTTGGGAATTAAAGTATCTCGATTCTACCTATCAAAAGGATTTTGGAAGGTATAAAACTGTTGTTTGGAGAGAGTCCGGCATAATCAAAACTAAAACGGAATTAGCAAGTTTAACAGGCGATTCCAATGATTATGCTAACCTGAAAAAAGAAAAGAGGGAGAGCCTTGAAGAGCCTTATTTCGACACGTACGATAGTAACAAGAATAACCAAATTTTAATGACCAGCATTATTACCCCCAATATTGTTGATGGGAAGTTGGCTGGTTTTGTTGGTGTTGATGTCCCATTAACTCATTACTTTGAGATTTTTAAGCAGATCAAGCCTTACGATGGGAGTTATGCCTTTTTGCTATCAAACACATTAAAATATATAGCTTGTCCCGATAAAGATTTAATTGGAGAGAGCTCCCTGAATGAGTACGAAACCTTGTTCTTGAAGAATGGGGCTATTGATCGCATAAACAATGGAAACCCTGCTTTTTTTGAAGATGTGGATATAACGGGTCAGAAATCATACTTTACAATTCGACCTATTGTCGTGGGCAATTGCAATCATCGTTGGTCGATGGTAATTGTTGTTCCCAAAAGTGTAATTGTTAAAGAGTCTGTTAGAACCTTTTGGATAACCATAATTGTTGGAATTATTGGAGTTCTAATCCTATCTGCATTCATATACTACGCTTCGAAACGGTATGTAATTAGTCCTATTAATACCATAATAAAATCCTTAGATAAACTTTCTAAGGGTCACGTGAGTGACGATATGGTATTTACCACCGAAGACCATGATGAAATTGGTACAATGGTAAACCATTTGAATAGTACCGTTGAGGGGTTGTCGCAAAAGGTGAAATTTGCGGAGGAAATTGGCCATGGAAACTACCATGCAAGTTTGAGTTTGTTAAGCAATGAAGATGTTCTTGGACAGTCTCTTATTGAGATGGGAGAGAACCTACGGGTGGCTCAGGAGGAGGAGCAAAAACGTAAACTTGAGGATGAAAAGAGACAATGGATAAACGAGGGTCTAGCCCAGTTCGGAGATATTTTACGTCAGGATAACGATAAGATAGAGACTTTATCTGCAAACATCATTCGAAATTTAATAGGCTATCTAAATGCCAATCAAGGAGGCTTGTTTATTTTTAACGATGATGATCCACACAACCCATCCTTCGATTTGCTTGCTGCTTACGCCTATAACCGACAAAAATTTATAGCAAAGCGGATTCTCCTGGGCGAAGGTTTAATTGGAACTTGCGCGCTCGAAAAGCAAACCATCCATTTAATGAATATTCCCGAGAACTATATTTCAATATCATCGGGATTAGGAGAAGCTAAGCCTAGAACTCTACTCATTGTTCCTCTAAAAATTGAGGAGAACGTTTTAGGTATTGTGGAGTTGGCATCATTCGAGAAATTTGAGGATTATCATATCGATTTTGTTGAAAAAGTTGCACAGAGCATAGCCCAAACGCTTACTTCTGTCCGAAATAATATTCGTACTTCTGAATTGCTTGAACGAACTCAGCAACAGGCTGAAGAAATGAAAGCTCAGGAGGAGGAGGTTCGTCAAAACTTAGAGGAACTGGCCACAATAAAGGAGGAGTTGGAGAAGCGTAACGAAGAATTCTACCAAAATCAGAAATCGTTAGAGTGGGAAAAAACGCTTTTGGATGCGCTGTTAAGTTATCTTCCTGATAAAATCTATTTCAAGGATTTAAAGAGCCAGTTTGTAAAGGCAAGCAAGTCTACCTTAAGATTCTTTGGACTCGAAAATGCTGAAGATTTAACTGGAAAATCCGATTTCGATTTCTTTGATGAAGAGCATGCTCGTCCTGCCTTTGAGGATGAACAAAAGATAATCAGAACCGATACCCCAATAATTGGGATTGTTGAGAAAGAGGTTATGTCTGACGGTCGGGTTACATGGGCTGAAACTTCAAAGATGCCATTAAAAAATGAGCAAGGAGAAACAGTTGGTACTTTTGGGATTACGAGGGATATTACCCATTCAAAGTTGATGGAGGAAGAAATTACAAAGCAATCCGAGGAGACCGCGAATATCCATAAAACTTTGTCGAAGAAGAACAAGGAGGCCGATAGTCTTTATGAGGCCATAAGCAACTCAAGTTTTGTGATGGAGTACAATATCGAGGGTTATATCACAAATGTAAATAAAGCATATCTCGATTTAATGGGATATAACGCAGATGAGGTTATTGGCAAGCATCATTCCTACCAAATGGAGTTCACCGATGAGCAGCGCAAAAACTATAAGCAATTCTGGGAAGACTTGAATAATGGTATAGTTAAAAAGGAAACTCAAAAGTTTAGTATCAACGATAGGGCATTTCTTTTCTATGAAACCTACTCGCCCCTAAAGGATGACGAAGGGAAGGTTTATAAAATAATTAAGATAGCAGTTAACATAAGCCATTTACTTACTGAGTAATAGGGTTTGTTTGAAGTATAATTAGGCTCAGAATTACTGAGCCTAAATTTTTAGAGAAACGATGAACTGGAATCAACTCCTTAATTCAAATAGATTTGGCGCTGAGATTTCGAATCAGGTAATGCCGGATCAAACTAGAACCGATTTTCAGCGCGATTACGATAGAATAATCTTCTCGTCGCCTTTTCGCCGATTACAGAATAAAACACAGGTATTTCCTTTGCCAGGTGTAATATTCGTGCATAACCGATTAACCCATAGCCTTGAGGTTTCTAGCGTTGGACGGTCGTTGGGAAATAAAGTATTAACATTGATCGAGGAAGATCTGAAAGAGGCTGAACGGATGGTTGTAAGCCAAATTCCAACGGTTGTATCGGCCGCCTGCTTGGCACACGATTTAGGAAATCCTCCGTTTGGCCATAGCGGCGAGGAGGCTATCCGAAAGTACTTTGCTGATAACGAAAATATTTATCGAAATTTAGTGGATGAGTGGGAGTGGAATGATTTAACCCGATTCGAGGGGAATGCTAATGCACTTCGATTGCTGACACACCAGTTTAATGGACGACGGGTTGGAGGATACAGGCTTAGCAATGCTGTTTTAGCATCGATCCTAAAGTATCCTTATCCATCAACATTGGGAAAAAAGAAGTATGGTTTTTTTAGGTCGGAGGCTTCTGTTTTCGAGAGTATTGTTGAGGCTACTGGATTGATTAAGAATTCTAATGGAGAGTTCTGCCGTCATCCTTTAGTTTATCTTGTTGAGGCTGCGGATGATATTTGTTACCAAATAATGGACATTGAGGATGCTCACAAGTTGGGAATTCTATCAACCGAAAAAACAATTGAATTATATAGAGTATTCTTTAATGACGACGCCTCTGGTAAAGCGAAATCAATAGATGCAACGCTGAATGAGGTGATAGACCCTAACGAACAGGTTGCGTACTTACGGGCAATAGTAATCAGTAAGTTGGTGGAAAACTGCTCACAGATTTTTGCAAGCAACTATCGTAGAATAATGAGTGGAGAACCCATAAAACCACTCGTAGATAGTTTGTCTGGAGCATCGCAGGGTGCTATGGAAACTATTAAAAACTTGGCCATTAGCAAAGTCTATAACCACAGAAAAGTTGTTGAGATTGAGATTGCCGGTTTTCAGATACTAAGTTCTTTGCTAGACATTTTCTGTCAAGCAGTTCTTAACCCTAAGTCAGGTCACTCAAAAAAAGTTATTCAGTTGATTCCTGAGCAATTTAATATAGATGGTTCTAACTACGAGAAAATTCTTTCGGTTCTAGATTTTGTATCTGGAATGACAGACGTTTATGCGTTGGAAACATACCGATTAATTAAAGGAATAAATCTACCTGCACTTTAGGGTTACTATTTTTTCCGCTCTACTACAAAGTTGGTTAGCAATTCCATCGATTTTCGGTACTCCGATTCAGGAAACAATTTTAGAATCTCAAGGGATTTATCCCGGAAGGAGTTCATCTGCTCTATTGTATAATCCAAACCTCCATTTTTATTCACAAAATCAACTACTGCGGATATTGTGCTGCTTTTTTTGCTATTATGGCGAATAAGGTTGAGGATTCGTTTACTTTCTTTCGGTTCAGCAACCGATAACGAATGAATTAAAGGTAAGGTTAATTTTTTCTCCTTTATATCATTGCCCGTTGGTTTCCCAATTATCCCGCTAGGTTGATAATCGAACAAATCGTCGCGGATTTGGAAGGCGATACCTAAATTGGTGCCAAATTCCTTCATTAACGCAACATTTTCCGCCGATGCTCCTGCCGATATTGCGCCGTTGGCGCAGCACGATGCAATTAGCGATGCTGTTTTTTTCTTAATTATTTCGTAGTATGTTTCTTCATCAATATTCATTTTTCTCGAGCGTTCAATTTGCAACAATTCGCCTTCGCTCATATCCTTTACGGCCTCGCTCATAACTCGCAATAGTTCAAATTGATTATTTTCTATTGCCACAAGTAGACCGCGCGATAGGAGATAGTCTCCAACAAGAACTGCAATTTTCGATCGCCAAATAGCATTTACCGAGAAGAATCCACGTCGCTCATATGCCTCGTCCACAACATCATCGTGAATTAGCGTGGCGGTGTGGAGCAACTCAATCATTCCTGCCCCCACGTATGTTTCATTGCCAATCTTCCCGTTAAGTCCCGCAGAAAGAAAAACAATCATTGGCCTTAACTGTTTCCCTTTTCGCCTAAAAATGTAGTTTGTAATCACATCAAGGAGCGAAACCTTTGTGCTCATGTGTTCCTTGAAGTAAGGTTCAAAGCGTTTTAGGTCTTCATCAATTGGCTGTTTAATTGAATCGAGCATCAGGGTTTAGGTTTATCAAATTTTAAAGCAAAATAACCATAATTTTTCGAAAACTTAAGATCAACAAATTCTAATTACAAATTGTTTTAAATCAAACCAAAAAATATATTGTCGACACCCAGACAAAATAAATTATTAATATATTTGCATGCATTAAATATTTTCTGATTAACACGTAGTTATAATGGTACAGATTAAAGAGTTGAAAATTGAACAGCTGGAGCAAGCGGCTAATATGCTTAAAGCTATTGCTCATCCAATGAGAATTGCAATTATAAGTTTGCTAGAAGATAGTAAGAAACTAACAGTAACGGAGATTCACGAAACGCTTAAAATAGAGCAATCTACCGCATCGCATCACTTGGGAATTCTTAAGGATAAGGGAGTACTTTCCTGCAAGCGTGATGGAAAAAATACGTACTACTTTTTGCGAAATGAGAATTTAGGGAAGATTCTTGATTGTGTGGGCCGTTGCGCTGTGTAGCGTTCAAAAACAATCTTTTTGTCGATGTATATTGTAGATATTATTCTTGTTGGTCTTCTAATTCTTGGTGCGGTAAGAGGTTTCACCAAGGGGCTGATTGCTCAACTTTTTTCGTTGGCAGCCCTGTTGCTTGGAGTTTGGGGAGCAATTCGCTTTTCGGATTATACGGCAACTTTTTTGATAGAAAAATTTCATCTTAGCAACCAATACATAGCGTTGATTGCATTTGCTATAACCTTTACGCTGATTGTTATTGCAGTTCATTTTTTGGGAAAGTTAATCGAAGGTTTTTTTGACTTAACTGTTTTGGGAGTAGTAAATAAGGTATCAGGGCTTGTTTTCGGCTTTATAAAGTATGCTTTCATTCTCAGCATACTAATTGTTATAGCCGAAAAGGTAAATGTTCGAATGAAATTATACTCCAAAGAAACGATGGAGAAATCATATGTTTATAGGCCATTATCTAAATTAGCCCCCGCGGTATTTCCGTATTTACATTTTGAATCGATTAGAGATTCTTTCAGAGAACAGTTCAACCCGGATAGTAAGGAATAATCATTTTTAGCCAAATTTATTCTAAAACCTTATGGCATAATAAGGTTGAAAACTCATATCTTTGGGGCTACAAAAAATAATATAGAAGGTTTAAATAATTGTTACTAGCAATGAATTTTATTGAGGAACTTAAATGGCGAGGTATGATTCACGATATCATGCCTGGAACAGAGGAACAATTAGCAAAAGAAATGACCACTGCTTATGTTGGAATAGATCCAACAGCAGACTCTTTACATATTGGCCACCTGGTATCGGTAATGATGCTTATCCATTTCCAGCGATGTGGTCACAGACCGGTTGTACTTGTTGGTGGCGCAACTGGAATGATTGGCGATCCATCCGGAAAATCGCAGGAAAGGAATCTCCTGGATGAATCAACTTTACGTCACAACCAGGAGTGTTTGAAGAATCAGCTGTCGCATTTCCTCGATTTTGAGTCGAAGGAAGCTAACGCTGCCGTTATGGTAAACAATTACGATTGGATGAAGGAATTCTCATTCCTATCTTTTATTCGTGATATTGGCAAGCATATCACCGTAAATTACATGATGAGTAAGGATTCGGTAAAAAAGAGGCTTAGCGCTGAATCGTCTTCTGGGATGTCGTTCACAGAGTTTACCTACCAACTGGTTCAGGGAACCGATTTTCTACATCTATACCAAGCATTGGGCTGTAAGTTGCAAATGGGTGGATCGGATCAATGGGGAAACATTACCACAGGAACTGAATTAATCCGCAGGAAATTGGGAGGCGAAGCATTTGCGTTAACTTGTCCGCTTATAACTAAGGCCGATGGAGGAAAATTTGGCAAAACTGAGCAGGGAAATGTATGGCTGGATAAGAAACTAACATCGCCTTATAAGTTTTACCAGTTCTGGTTGAATACTTCTGATGAGGATGCCGAGAAGTACATCAAGATCTTTACTATGCTATCGCGGGGCGAGATTGAGAAACTTATTGAGGACCATAGGCCAGCACCGCATGAACGTAGGTTGCAGAAAAAATTAGCTCGCGAAATAACTGTTATGGTTCACTCCGAGGATGATTATAACGCTGCCGTTGAAGCATCTGAAATGCTTTTTGGTAATGCTACAACCGATTCCCTTAAACGCCTTGATGAGGAAACGTTCCTGTCGGTTTTTGAGGGTGTTCCAACCTTTGAGGTTGATAAAAGTATGCTCAATGCAGGCGTTTCGCTGTCATCATTAACCGTTGAACATTCTAAGGTATTCCCATCAAAAGGTGAATTGCGCCGCTTGGTTCAGGGTGGTGGTTTAAGCATCAACAAGGAGAAGGTTAACAATCCCGATGAGGTAATAACGTCAGAGCATTTGATTAACGGAAAGTACCTGCTTATTCAGAAAGGCAAAAAAAGTTATAACATTATACTAGCAGTATAAATAATACGTTATAGTAGAACCCTCTCGTATGAGAGGTTTTTTAATCTATTCCAGCATAGAATATGGACGAGAACAAAAACTTTGAGTTGAACTCTACCGCCTTGCTACGATCTTTATGGTCGTACCGAAAAATTATACTTATAGTTGGTGTGGTGGCTTTTATTGTATCAGCATTAGCAGCTTTTTTAATTACTCCTAAGTTTAAAGCCACTGCAATTATATATCCACCGGTAGCAAATCAGGCATCAAAGGAACTTATCACAGAGAACAAACAGGAGGGGTTAACTGTTTTCGGGGAAACAGAGGAGGCCGAGCAGTTTCTTCAGATACTATCATCCCGAACGCTGAAGGATTCCGTAATTGCCCGGTTGAACCTAATGGATCACTGGGATATTAAGCCATCGAATATACATAAGATGCACGAGGTGTACTCCAAGTTCGATCAGAATATAAGAACTAAGCCAACTCAGTACCAGAGCGTAATAATAGAAGTGATGGATAGCGATCCAGAGATGGCTGCAAGAATTGCCAATGCGGTGGTAGATATTTCCGATACATTAATGCGATCGGCAAAATCGCAAGTAGCAAAGAAAGCGCTTGCGGCGCTTGAGGAACAGTACAATAAGGGCTTAGAGGAGATGAAAACAGCCGAAGATTCTTTGACATTTGTAATGCAACAAGGAGTCGTTCACCTAAAAAAGCAAACCGAACAGTACTACAAGGATTACACAAAAGCACTATTAACCAACGATAAGAAAGCCATCGGTATTTTGGAGAAACAGATAAAGCCATTGCAGGAATACGGTAGTCGTTATGAGCGCTATAGAAACGAAGTACAGGATATGGCATTGCAGCTCACCGAACTTAAGCTTAGCCTTAAGGTGCTAAGGGTTGAGGCCGAACAGTCGATACCGAGCCAATTTGTGATTGATAGAGCTGTTGCTCCCGATAAAAAGGCTTACCCAAAACGCTCAATCGTTATTGTTTTATCTACTTTATCTGCACTTTTCTTTGCTGTTTTTGCAATTGTAGTTGCAGAGTTCATTAAACATTCTGCCGCTAGTGCAAGGTAGGCTAGGAGTACTTTTAAATGATAGATTGGCTTCGTAATAGAATAGATGGTAAATCCTATAGCATTTTTGTTTTAGGAATTTCGCTGCTGTTTGTTGCTGTTAACTCTGTGCTGATCAGTAAAGATATTCTTACGCTAAATCTTATACCCTTTGCTTTAGCGGTATTGCTATTGATACTATTTGCCCCAGAAAAGACCTTTTTCCTGCTAGTTTTGTTTGTTCCTCTTTCTGTTCCTTTAAGTGAATTTATTCCTGGATTAGATTTTGATTTTTGGTTTCCTACGGAACCTATTTTAGTAGCGCTCCTGGCTCTAACAATCTTGAAATCCTTACACGATAGGTTTTTCAATCGGGATCTTATTGCCCATCCAATTTTTTGGGCATTACTTTTTTACTTGGGTTGGCTGATTATAGCAACAGTCTCTAGCGAAATGCCAGTTGTATCGATAAAATATGTTCTAGTTCGATTCTGGTTTATTACAGTGTTTTTTTACCTGTCATATTTATTTTTCCGCAGATCAGAAAAAAACTTTAGGCGATATTTTTCATTATTTTTAATTGGGTTGTCGGTTGTTGTGCTGATCAGTTTAAGTAAGCAAATCGGCCGAGGACTATTCGATAAGTTTGCGGCTCATGGATCGTGTAATCCATTTTTTACAGATCACACTTCGTATGGGGCTGCATTGGCCTTTGTAATCCCTGTTATACTGGGTTTTTTCGCTACGGCGAAATCGCGTAAAGCGAAGGTGGGATTATTAGTAGTCACAGTGTTCTTTTTAGGTGCGTTAATACTTTCATACTCACGAGCCGCATGGCTGAGTCTTATTGTGGCAGCAGGAGTTTGGTTACTCTGGTTTTTAAGGATTCGGCTCAGAACAATATTTCTTGTTTCGATAATTTCAACAGTTTCTATTTTAGTATTTCAGGAAGAGATTGGAAGATGGCTCAATAGTAACCAAACCGCATCGAGTGGTGATCTTAGACAGCATTTCAGGTCGGTTACAAACATAAAAACGGATGATTCGAATGTTGAACGGATAAACCGTTGGACTTCTGCAATTAGAATGTTCCGTGAGCGTCCAATCTTTGGATGGGGTCCGGGAACATACATGTTTCAGTATGCCCCATTTCAGGCATCGTACCTAAAAACATTGGAGAGTTCCAATTTAGGGAAAAAGGGTAATGCGCATAGTGAGTATTTGGGCTTGTTGGCCGAGGCTGGTGTTATTGCTCCAATAGGTTATATTCTAATATTGATCATAGTTTTATATAGAGGCTTTATTGTTTCAACCCGAAGTCCAATTCGCGATGATAGAATTATGGTGGTAAGTGTTTTAATTGGCCTTTTTACCTATGTTGTACATGGTACAATGAACAATTTCTTAGATATGGATAAAATTGCGGCAATCTTTTGGGGGAGCATAGCCCTTATTATTGCTATGGATATAAAATATAGGAATTACTTGAATTCGAATCCTAATATTGAGATATCATCGAAAATTTGAGAGTCGGCTTTGCCATTACCTCCTCTTGCCTCGGCAATCTTTTTAATGCTTTCGTCAATTGAGTCAGCAGTAACAATATAATCTTCAAGTATTCTTGTGTTGTATTCTACCTTGTCATCTTTTATACTTTCAACCAGACCATCCGTATAGCATATAAGTTTAGTGGGTTGATTTATTATGATTGAGCCAAGGTTCATAACCGGAATTTCATCGAGCATTCCTAATCCAACACAACCTGTTGTTAAAAAGTTTATCTGCTTGGAAGACTTGTTGAATAGCACCGGGGGGTTATGGCCAGCGTTAACGTATTCCAAGTGGCGCTTTTCTACATTATATCGACCAACAAACATTGTAATAAACTTTTCTCCCTTAGCAGTGGTCATTACTCGCTCATTGAGTTTCTCAATAAGAGTTGTTAGTGGAATTTCGGCGGAGAAAAGAGCCCGAAGGTTTGCCTGAAAATTTGACATCAGTAGAGCCGCAGAGATACCCTTGCCAGATACATCGGCAATGCAGAATCCCAATTCGCTGTCACTTAAATGAATTACATCGTAGTAGTCGCCGCCAACTTCATAATGAGGGTTGTAGTACGATGCAATGTTTATGTCTGTGTATTTGGGCATACTTTCGGGGGATGGAATAAGCATGCTTTGCATTTTTGATGCAAGTTCCAACTCCTTACGCATGGCTTCTTGTCGCAAACTTTTATGGAATAATCTTAAGTTCTCAATCGCAACAAATATTATTATTGAGAGGGTTTGCACAAAGTTTAGATGTCGGATTGTTGCGCTAACACCCTTTTCGTACTCATTGGTATCGCCAATCAGAACATAGCCGACTGGTGCATTATTTTGAATCACAGGGATTATAATATCAAGTTCAAGAAGAGCCGGATTTTCTGCTGCGCCCACAAAGGTTATTTCCTGGAAAGGAAGCAAATCGCGTTCAACAACTATTTGCTCTACTGTTTTTTCCGGACAATTACTATTCAAAAGTAGTTCCCACGAACTTTCTTCCTTTTTAAATAGTAAAATTCTATCGATGCCCAAATCGTCGTTAAGGATAACTCTAAACCGATCGAGGATCTCCTCGGTTTTTAGTTCTGCGCTAATGGCTTGCGCCATGCCCAACAGTGCATTTAGTTTAAAGGTACTTAACTTAAGACGATTTTGCGAAGCAGCTATAGACATGTCTCGGACTGTTACAATTTAAAAAATTAACTTACTCCAAAAGAGGAATAAGTTAATTAAAAATAATGGGGAATGCAACACAATTGTGTTAAAGTTCCAAACTTGCGTTTTGAAACTATTTTATTCGCTCGTGATACTCACGTGTTCTGGTATCAACTTTAATTCTATCGCCAATGTTTATGAATAAAGGAACTTGAATGGTTGCTCCGGTTTCAACGGTAGCCGCTTTAAGTGCTGTTGACGAGGCAGTGTCACCTTTTAAACCAGGTTCGGTATAGGTAATTTCCATTTCAACAAAAGGTGGAAGTTCGCAGGTTAGAATGTTTTCCTTTTCGGCGTCAACCATCATTTCTACATATTGTCCTTCCTTGAGTAGGTCGTTGTTTTCAATTAAATCGCCATCGAGGCTAACCTGCTCAAAGGTTTCTTGATGCATAAAATGATGTCCTAAATCATCCTTGTAAAGGAATTGATAAGGTCTGCGTTCAACTCTAACGGTATCAATCTTTACCCCGGAATTAAAAGTATTCTCGATAACCTTACCTGTTTCTAAACTTTTGAGTTTTGTACGAACAAACGCGCCCCCTTTTCCTGGTTTAACATGTTGAAACTGCACTATAGTATATATCTTCCCGTTAAATATAATGCACATTCCGTTCTTAAAATCTGCAGTAGTTGCCATAATTGAATTGTTAACTAATTTTTTGCAAAAATAGTAAAACGTTAATAATTCAAAAAATATAGCATACAGATAATTAGAAACATTGATTGAATTTTATTTGTGAAACTAACAATGTTTATTTGTCATACCCTTATGGGGCTTGGTTTATGTATCAATTGGCAATAAATCATTTATTTAATGTTGGCCATGTGATAATTTAATATTCAAGATTTTACTAAATTGCGAACTATTTTAGGAGGAAATTTTTTTATAGTATTTTGTGCTATCAAGGATAGATATAATTTATAAACCAATTAATTATTTTATGAAAAAATTACTATTTCTGGCATTATTTAGTGTAAGCGCATTTTTTTTAAATGCTGCTCCCTTTAAATTTTTGCCTTACAAAGTAACCCAGCCCAATGGTGAGGTTATAGATTGTTTTGTTTCTGGTGATGAATTCTATAACTGGATTCACGATAAGGAGGGCTATACAATTATTCAGAATGCTGATGGGTATTACTATTATGCTACACAAACTGATAGTAAAATAGCATCTTCATCGTACCGAGTAAATTCGGTAAATCCTGATAAAATAGGAATTAAGAAATGGATAAAGGTGTCTAAACAGGAGTACGAAAAAAGGAAATTAAGGTATCAGGTGCCATCTTCTCAAAAGGCTATTGGCTCAAACAAAGCCCCTCATACTGGAACTTTGAACAATATTGTGATATACATTCGCTTTGCCGATGATGCCGAAATTGCAACTACTCGAGATAGTTATGATAACATTATGAACTCAACTACTGGGTATAGTTTGAAGACTTACTATAACGAGGTTTCGTACAACAATTTTACAATAAGCAGTACGCATTATCCAACATGTACATCTCCTTCAACAAGCAATGCCTCTTACAAAGACTCGCATCAAAGAAACTATTTCCGCCCATACAATGCTACAACCAACCCAATAGGTTATAATGGAGATAGCGAAGCGGCTCAACGAGAGCATCAGTTGCTTTATGATGCCGTAACTTGGATAAATGCAAACTCTCCAGTAGATCAAAGTTTAAACATTGATGCTGATGCTGATGGGTACGTAGATAATGTTTGCTTTATGATTAAAGGCAATTGCGATGGTTGGTCCGATTTGCTTTGGGCTCACAGATGGGTACTTTATACAAAAGAAGTTTATATAAATAGTAAGAGAGTTTATGATTATACATTCCAACCCGAAAATCAGGTTGCGGCAAGTGTTCTTTGCCATGAAATGTTTCACGCACTAGGCGCTCCCGATTTGTATCACTACAACGAAAACGATTTTTCTCCAGTGGGCGATTGGGATATTATGGAATCGGGCGAGGGCCACATGGGGGCTTATATGAAATGGAAGTATGCAGATGCTAAATGGATAACCTCAATTCCAGAAATAACTTCCTCTGGAACATATACATTAAATCCTTTAACATCTTCAACAAATAATTGCTATAAAATAGGCTCTCCTAATTCTGATAAAGAATTTTTTATTCTTGAGTACAGAAAAAAAGAAGGAACTCTTGAGAGCAATATTCCCGGTAGTGGCCTTATAGTTTACCGTATAAATACAGATTTTGAAGGAAATGCTGATTTTGATAACGCTTCAGTGTTTGATGAGGTCTACATCTATCGACCCAACGGGACAAATCTTGTGAACGGTTACGTTTCATCGGCATATTTTTCTTCAGAAGCTAGCAGAACCAGCATTAACGATGCCACAAATCCTAAATGTTTTCTACATGATGGGATGCCTGGAGGACTAGACATCAGCGAAGTTGGGACTGCTGGATCAACCATTTCGTTTAAAGTCTATATTTCTGATATTAAATCGCCCACAAATTTTACCGCTAGCAGTGTTTCAGAAAACCAAATAGACCTATCGTGGAGCCTTAATACCGACGGAAACGATGTTGTTGTAGCATACGCCTCTACCGGAATAATTGGTTCTCCTGCAAAAGGAACAACATATGCTGTTGGAGCATCAATTCCCAATGGAGGAACTGTTATCTATTCGGGGAATGCGACTTCTCTTAGTCACACATCATTGACCCCTGGAACAAATTACACATATTGTATTTGGTCAAAAACATCAAATAATGAGTACTCCCCGGGAGTTTCTGTAAGCACATCAACAGATTGTGGAACACCGGCATTACCAATAACACAAGGTTTTAACGGAACGGAAATATCTCCTTGTTGGACTATAGTAAATGTTGCCCAAGGGACAACTCAGGATGAATCAGCATCTATTACACAGGTAAGCGTATCTACGTTACCCGATGTCAATCCTTATGAAGGAACACACATGGTTAAGTTTAACTCTGCAATGTGCGGAGCTGGTAATTCTATGAGATTAGAAAGCCCCTCATTTTCTAGCGTTGGGAAAACTCAGGTTCCCATTAGTTTCTCGTGGCACAAAGATTCTCAATGGCCAAACTACCCTGATTATATGACACTGCAATGGTCCTTGGATGGAACAACCTGGAACAATGGAGATACTTATCAACGTTACAGCACAACCATAGGATGGACGCAGCAAACCTACAATTTACCATCTGAAGCATTGGGACAAGAAAATATAAAGATAGGGTTCTTATTTACATCAGCATACGGTTACAACTGCTATCTCGATAATGTTAAAATAACCGGAGTAGCAACATCTATTGGGGATGTTGATGCTGATAAAGTATCTGTATACCCGAACCCAACCGATGGTAATTTTACAGTAAAATCTACCGAAGGTTTTAAAACATTGCTATTAGAGTTACATGATATCTCTGGAAGAATTGTTTACTCTAATTCATACCACAACTCGGATAACGCAGCGGTTAATACATCTGGACTTTCAAGAGGCATTTATTTGCTGAAGGTTTCTGCAGATGGTAGAGTTGAGAATATTAGGGTTGTTATAGAGTAACCTGCTTTGCTATAAAAGAGATAAGCCCTGCTAAATGCAGGGCTTATCTCTTTTATTATTCTTTCTTTTTGAGCGATTTAAATGGATTGAGTAATCCTGAGTATTCGTATAAATCGCAGTAAACCGATCCAACAAAAATTTCGAATCGAATGCGTATAGGAATGCAGTTTTCATCGTTGGAGAACCATATAGTCATATCATCCTTTGATTTAAAAACCCTCCCAGTTTGTACAACGGGCATAAACTTCATGCATTGAACTTCACCAAAGTTAGTTTTTACATTTTCGTAGCCCTTAAATCGGAGCATTAGAGGAAATTTTTCATCGGTAAAGTACGCGTCCACCACAATTAGTTGATCCTTCTGAGGTGGCTTTTTAAGAAGAATATGCCGAAAATAGTAAAAGGATGAAAGGATATCCTGACACCCCTTGACTACCACGAAAGTTCCACTTTTTGAACTAATTACAATAGAGGAGTCCTTTCGGCTCCAATGATCCCATTTTTGAGTACTATAGTGGCGGTAACGGTTTTCGTGAATATTGCGGATTGAATAGTAGGGCCAGTCTGTTTCAGGGTCAGTATAGCTTTCGTAGGTGTCGTCGACATTGTAAAGGCTATTGGCAATTCCTACAGTTTTGCCATTAAGGTACAGATGGTTTGCTTGCTTTCCCTCGTATGTTCCCTTGCGGACTTCTAGTACTGCCTCTCCTCCGTTTATAAACCCGTAGTAAACTTTATACTTAAGTTTTTCCCCAGCGGTAAACGATTTTTTGGTTTGTGAGTATGCTGAATTACTATGCAAAAGGCTTAAGCAGACCAGCAGAAAAACCAAACTATAGGAAAATATTTGAAAACGATTATTTTTCTGGAATGACTTTATTCTTAGCAACTGTTGCCACAAAATCCTTAAGATAGAATGGCTCAAAGTAGGCAATATCTTCAAATATTTCATCTTTATAGGCTTTTAATGCCAAGGGGAGCATAAAGCGTGCCGATGGCTCAAAATTATCGATAAAGATAGCATTTTGATTTGATATAACTGATCTGCACTTTGGTGCTCCACTTCCAAAGAATAGGATTTTGTTGCTTTGAAGTTGCTCCGCAAAGGAGTTGACATCTACAATAATTGCTTCAACCTCGCTTATCTTATTCAAAGAATTGTTGAACAATGCGGTGTACACTTCCATTCTTCGGGCATCAATCATGGGGCAATACAGATCGCTTGGCATACCATTAATACCATATACCATTGAGTCTAAACTTCCAATTGCGAGGAGCGGTTTGCCAAGGGAGTAGCAAATTCCCTTGGCAAGCGAAACCCCAATGCGTAAACCGGTGTACGATCCTGGACCTTTGCTAACGGCAACAGCGTCTATTTTTGAAATATCAAATGCATGCTCAGCCATCAACTCGTTGATCAATACTGATAACTGCGAGGCATGTGCTTTAGCATCGGACACTTCTTTATAGCCAATAACCCCCTTTTCGTTTCCTAAGGCAACGGAACACGTAGTGGTTCCTGTTTCAATGCAAAGTATATGAATCATGTTGTGTTATTTCTTTCCTTCTTCCTTAAATAGATCTTCCTTGGTTTTAACTTTTTTGATGATGGTCTTATCCTTTAAACGCCTCGATATTGCGCTGTATGGTGCGGTAACAACATCTTCATCGCCCGTAAGCCCTTCTGTAATCTCGATATACTGATTATCCTGTATGCCAGTTTTTACCTCTACCACGCGGGCTGTATCGCCTTTAGTTATGTATACAATCTCTTTTGGTTTTTCGCTTTTTACCTTGGACTGATCTTGCTCCACTTTTTGTTCGCCATCCTTTTGGAATCCAGCCTGAGCAACCTTCGAGGAATCCGCACGAACGGTAACAGCCTGAATTGGCACAGCCAAAACATCCTTGCGCGTTTCGGTGAGGATATCAACTGTAGTTGACATTCCCGGACGGAATGGGCTTTGAAGTTTGTCGGATATCAGATCCTTGTAGGAATCTTCAAGAATAAATGTGCGAACCTCGAAACTGGTAACCTGATCGGTGGTTGTGCCAGAAACATCTGCTGTGTTTGCGATTTGAGTGACAATACCCTTAAATTTACGATCGATAAAAGCATCAACCTCGATAAGAGCCGTATCGCCAATATTTACTTTTACAATATCATTTTCATTAACGCTTATGCGCGCTTCCATGCGGTTAAGGTTGGCGATTCGCATAATTTCTGTACCAGCCATCTGAATAGTACCAAGCACCCTTTCGCCCAGTTCCACATTTAACTTAGAAACAGTCCCCGAAATGGGAGAGTAGATAGATGTTTTGCGAAGATTTTCTTCGGCTTCCTTTAGCGATGCTTGTGCGCTTTCCACGTTGAAGTTGGCTGCATTTAATTCCGACTGAGCTACCTCGTAGTTTGTTTTTGCTGTTTCGAATTCCGATTCCGAAATAGCTTTTTGATCGAACAACTGCTTGCTACGTTTAAAGGCAAGTTCGCTTTGGGTAAGCTGAGCTTTGGATTGAGCCAACCTGGCGTTGGCAGAATTAACTGCTGCAATAGCCCGTTCTTTAAGCGATATGTAAGTGTCGGGTTTTATTCTAACCAACAGGGTACCTTTTTCAACCCAGTTACCCTCTTTTACAGGTAGTTCAATAACTTCGCCGGAAACCTCGGAGCTGATCTTAATCTCTACTTCGGGTTGAATTTTACCGTTGGCGTTAATTGTTTCGGTGATTGTTTTACGTTCAGGCTTTTCAACATAAACCGATATGCTGTCGGGTTTACCAAACCAGCCTTTTTTCTTTCCAACAACGGCAATAATTATCAGCACTATTACAGCGCCAATTAAATATTTTAATAATCCTTTTTTCATCAGAATGATATTTTACTGTTATTACTATTTCGAATTAGTTTATAGTTTGAGCGGAATTCCTTTGTAGAAATCAAGAATCTTTAACTTAAAAATCAACTCGTACTTGGCTTGCAGCAAGTCAGTTTCGGCTTTAGAAAAGTTGTTTCGCGCTGTTGTATAATCGAATGCGTTAATGAGCCCAACGTTGAATTTGTTTTCAGAGTATCTAAAGGACTCTTCATTGGCTTTTTTGTTTTTTAAATTTGCCAGTAATTTCTTTTGAGCACCAACAGCATCGGTGTATGCCTGTTGAATGTCCTTGTAAAGAGTGTTTTTTTCAACTTCAAGGGCTAGTTGTGCATTGTCCAAGGATATTTTGGCTGAGGAAACTTTATATCTATTAGCACCTCCATTCAGGATCGGAATGTTGAGGCTTAGGGCAACAGTTGTGGTGGCATTGTTTTTTATTTGTGTCATGAAAGGATCCGATGCTAATAGTGCATTGCTGGGGTTGATGTAGCGTTGTGCGCCTGTATTATAATTTCCGCTAAGAGTTAAGCTAGGGCAGTACGACCCCTTTGCAATTTTCAAACCGACTTCTGCACTTTTCACTTTGTACTGAGAACTAAGAATTTGAGGCATTGCAGACTCTGCCGAGGTATATACATCAATCGTACTAATAAGCAAATTAGTGCTATCTGTTTCAGGAATAACAGGTTTTGCAATACTAAATTCCGAAGGGTTTTGAATCTCTAAAAGCTGTGCCAAACTAAGATAGTTTAAATCGAGTTGATTTTGGGCACTTATCAGTTGAAGTTCATCTGATGCTAGCAATGCTTCTACCTCAAGCAGTGTCCCCTCGGGAACACTCCCCGCATTATAAAGTTTTTGTGTTCGTTCAACTTGCAGTTGAGATTGTTCAACTTGTCTTTTAGCTACATCAACAAGTTCTAATTGATATAATATTTGTAAGTATGAGGAAGCAACAGAAAGAGCTATGTTGTTTTTGATTTTATCTACATCATAAACAGATGCTTGAAGGTCATACTTATTCTGCTTTTTTGTATTTGTTATCTGTAAGCCTTTGAATAATGTGACGCTGGAATTCACAGAAAGACTTGTAGATTGAGATGTTTCATTTTCAGTTACCTTTTGGTTTGTACTATAGCTAGTTACTAAACCATAGCTGTATGCGTGATCTCCTGAAATATTTAAACTAGGGAAAGCACTGAGTTTCGATTGTTTTAGTTGACTTTCACTTAACTTTACATTTAGCTCCTGCTGCTTTACCTGCAGGTTATTCTGCAATGCGTATTGAATACATTGCTCTAAACTCCATGGTTCCTGGGCCAATAATGCCATTGGTAAAGAGAATATTAATACTAAAAGAGTTTTTTTCATCTTTTAAATTTTTATATTATGATAATTCCGCGCATTAAAAGTTTAAATCGAGTCCAAGTTAAATCTATTTTTAATTTGAAAAGCTTAAACAAAGCTAAATAGTCCTATTAAGTACTAATGTGTCAACAACGATACTCCGAATTTATCCAGTAAAGACTCTTTAAGGTATGTTTTGCTGCATAGGTTTTCAAATTTTAATCTATGTTGAATGATTATTTGAATATTCATCTTTCATTAATCATCAAATTTTACTTGATTTCTCGTATTGCTGAGGCTAACTTATAAGTTTTTAGAAATATAATTAATTATATCTTGGCAAAGGTTTTGTATCTTGCACGGTTAAATGTAAAAGATGAATATGATAAAGAAACTACTCCTGTTATCAACGGCTTTGTTGATTTTTACTGGTGCTAATTCGCAAATCAACCAGTTTCCCCTTAAAGGTACAAAGAGTACCAAAAATGTAAAATTTGTACCTAAAAGCAATAACAGCTATCAACTCAAGGTTAGTTTGGATAAGTTGAATTGGAAAGTTAAGAAGGAAAAGAATGGTGAGGTTTACACCGAACTCTGGTTCGATAAGAGCAACGCGGTGGGTGAGGTTGGGACTCCTCAGTTACCAGCCTATAAAAAGTTGATATTATTGCCTTACGGCGCTACGGCAACAGCCAAAGTTAAAAGCTATACCCAAGCGGAGTTTACTTTTAACGATCTGGGCGTTAAAAATCAACTCGTTCCGGTTCAGCCATCCATTCGGAAGGATCAGGATTCAAGCAGTGTTCCCTTTCAATTTAAGAAAGAAGCATACTTAAACAAAGCATACATCCAAAATTCTATAGTTAAGCTAGAGGTTTTAGGCAATATGCGTTCCTACACTGTGGCGCGCATTGTTGTTACTCCGGTTGATTACAATCCTGCATTGGGCAGTATTAAAGTTTACAACGATTTAGATATTGAGGTAGACATAACGGGATCGACAAAAAGCGCTACAGATTTAAAAGCCATTAGTAGCCCATATTTCAATATTTTAACTAAATCGGCACTCAATACAACGGAAACGGTTTATGATCAGCATCCCGACTTGACTAAATATCCTGTTAAAATGTTGATCATCAGTAACAGAATGTTCGAAACTTCTCTTGCCCCATTTGTTGCATGGAAAACACAAAAAGGTATTAAAGTTACTGTTGCTTATACTGATGTTATTGGAACTACTACTGCTCAAATTAAGTCCTATATTCAAGGACAATACAATGCAGCAACAGCAGAAGATCCCGCACCAACATTCCTTGTTTTTGTTGGTGATGTGGCACAAGTTCCATCGTCGGCTACAGGTAGTCAGTCGCTTAAGCAAACAGATCTTTACTATGCCAGTGTTGATGGTGATATTTTCCCCGAGATGTACTATGGAAGAATGTCTGCAACAACAACGCAGCAGCTCGATAATATCATCAATAAAATTCTTTATTACGAAAGGTATGAGTTTGCCGATCCTCAGTATTTAAATAATGTTACATTGATTGCCGGAGCCGACCCAACCTATAATGCAGCAGTTGGACAACCTACCATAAAGTATGGAACTGCAAACTACTTTAATCCATCTAAAGGATTTACTACTGTTAATGAGTTTGGTGTTAGCAATGACCCCAATAACACTTCAGAAAGTTCAGGTTATACCGGATGCTACGATGCATCTAAGATTTCTGTTGGCTTTATCAACTACACAGCTCATTGTAGCGAAACAACCTGGGGAGATCCGGAACTTACTATTTCGGAAATAAATGCATTTAGCAACCAAGCGAAATACCCTTTGGCCGTTGCAAACTGTTGCTTGTCTGGAGATTTTGGAACGAGCGAGTGCGTTGGTGAGGCTTGGATTCGTGCTCAGGATAAGGGCGCTGTAACCTACATAGGATCATCGCCAAGCAGTTACTGGAAAGAAGACATGTACTGGTCGGTTGGAGCATTTGCTATGTCAGGAATAAATAGCGGCTATGTTCCAACTTTTGCAGAAACAACTACTGGCGCTTACGATGCCGCATTTGTTAGTAATTATCGCACAACAGGTGCATTAGTATTTGCAGGAAACCTTGCAGTGACAGAGGCTAATAATCAAAGTTATCCTACCGATGTTACTCCCACCTATTACTGGGAAGCATATAATATACTTGGAGATCCGTCGCTGATGCCATACTTTACATCTGCTGATGAAAATCAAGTAACACATGAAACAACAGTTCCTGTTGGTGTGAGTTCTTTGAAGGTAAGCGCATTGGAAAGTTCTTATGTGTCAATTAATAAAGGTTCAGAAATATTGGGAACTTCCTATTTTGAACAAACTGGCGAAGTTGATGTGCCAGTAACAACTGTGCAAGAACCATGCGATTTAGTGGTAACGGTGACCCGTCCTCAAACTATTCCATATATTGATACAGTTAGTGCCGTTGTAGTTTCAGGACCTTATGTTACATTAAATTCAACAAGTATAAATGATTCACAGGAAAACAATGACGGAAAGATTGATTTTGGTGAAACCGTGAAGGTGAATCTTATTGTAAAAAATGTTGGACTTGAACCATCCACAAATACAAGAGTACTGCTAACAAATCAAGATGGTTTGGCAACGCTTACCAGTAGCGATTCTGTTTTTATTGGAACAGTTCAGAATGGTACTGTGAATAACCCAATCACGCTAAATGATGCATTTACTTTCGATATTTCTTCGAATGTTGCAGATAACTCAACCGAGAAGTTTACCTTAACCTTTAAGAGCGATCAAGGAACATGGACGTCAACCTTAGCGCTAAAGATTTATGCCCCTCAAATCAGCATAGGTGATTTTTCTATTGACGATTCTGCTCTTGGAAACAACAACCAAGCGGCCAACGTAGGAGAATCATTCTATGGCGAGATCGTAATTAAGAATTCTGGAAATTCCGATGTGAAGGATCTTATTGCTAGTGTTGCTATACCAGATTCCTTGAGAGATATTGTTGGGTTGAATTATGAACCATTCGATAATATTGAGATCGCTTCGGGTGGTACCTATACCCTTAAATTTAGAATCAATGTAAATCCAGATATTACAGAAACGATGACTATACCGATTAATGTGGCAGTATCATCTCCATCCAATAGTTATGTTAGCGCTAAGGCCGATAAGAGTTTTGAGGTGGTTTCGGACAATACCATAGTAATGAAGAATCAGAGCATCACTACATGTAATGCAATATTTACCGATTCAGGTGGTGAAAGTTCTAATTATTCAAATTCTGAATCGTTTATAACAACAATTACCTCTGCAAGTGAAATAGCAAAGTTGAAGGTATCTTTTAATGAATTTTCTTTGGAGTCAGGATATGATTATCTTTACGTTTATGATGGTGCAACCACATCATCAAGTCAGATTTCCGGTAGTCCTTTTAGTGGGGCGACTATTCCTGCTGATATTATTGCATCGGGTAAATCGCTTACGTTTAAGTTTACGTCCGATAGTGAGGTTTCTCGCCCTGGTTGGAAGGCAACCGTTTCATGTGTTGAACCAACAAGTGTTCCCAGCTGTGTTTCCAATCCCTACCCATCCAATGGGGCTACCGATGTTTTGCCAAGTAACTTAACTTGGACTGGTTCTTCCGATGCACAGTTTTACGATGTATATATTGGTTATAGTTCAGATAATTTGGCATTGCTTTCTAGGGTGACAGAATCGAGCATTGCCGTTAATTTAGAAACAAACAAAGGGTATTTCTGGAAGGTTATTCCTGGGAACTATATTGGAATTTGTGAAAACACATGCGATGTTTGGAGTTTCCAAACGGGAACTTTGGGTAATACCTTAATGACAAATGGCACGGTGGCCGTAGACTCGACTTGGTTTTACGATTCTGGTTCATCGAGCAGCAATTATAAGGATGGTGAGGATTACATTTTAACCTTTACCCCAAAAAGCGCGGGAATGAAATTAAAGGTTGCCTTTGAACAATTTTCCGTTGAATCACAAACCGAATGTAATTACGACTACCTTAGCGTTTACGATGGGGCTACAACAAGCAACACTTTAGTTGGTAAGTATTGTGGAACAACAATCCCTTCAACGTATACATCAACAAGTGCAAATGGATCATTAACGTTTAAGTTCTATTCCGATGGAAGCCAAAACCTGTCGGGTTGGAAGGCTAAAATTACATCCGTTGGAACTGTTACTTTGTACAATTTTACTGTTTCAGTTAAAAATAACGGAACGCCAGTCAGTGGTGCAGCTGTTACCGTTGATGGAGTTGTTAAGATTACTGCCGCAACTGGCGAGGCTACATATAGTTTATCCGCTGGCAGTTACAATTATACCGTGAATGCGGCGGGCTACCTTCCTGTTTCTGGAAATGCTACAATTAGTGGGGCTGGACAAACTCTGAATGTAGATTTAACCAGAATATATGGTTCTACAATTACAGTTTTAGATGATGCTACCAGCGAACCAATTCAGGGCGCAATGCTTTCAATCAATGGCAATAATTACTATACAAATCCATCGGGTGTGGCATCAATAAGCACCGAGGCTGGAGTACAATCAGTGACGATTGAAAAGTCTGGTTATACTAATGTTACATCAGATATTAATGTGGTTAGCGATGGAGGTAATTTTAACTTTACACTAAAACAAGGACTATACAATTTTACAGTTAATGTTAAGGATACCGATGGAAATCCTATCGAGTCGGCTTCGGTTCAGGTAGGCGAATTAACGGCCACAACTGATGCCACTGGTACAACTACCGTGGAACTTCCTTTTGGAACACAAAAATTTGTTGTAGTAAAAGATAGGTACTTACCCGCGGAGCAATGGGTTAATGTGGGAGGTGTTGCCCAAACTGAAATTGTTTTAGATACTCTACTCTCCGAATTGGGCAATATTAAGTTTACTGTAATTGGACAAAATTCCACAGAATATCTACTACTTGAAAATGCAACTGTATCGATCCTGTTTGGCGATTTAGTTTACAACCAACTTTCAACAAATTCGATTGGAGAAGCAAGCGTGACTCTTCCTGATGCTAATTATAAGTACATTATTGAGAAATCGGGATACAGACCTACGGATTATAAAGAGTTTACAATTAGTAATACCGATTATAGTTTTAAAGATACCCTATTGCAGGCTTCATATAGAATTGCATTTAGCGTGAGCTCAAAAGGTAGTCCAATAGAGGGAGCTACGGTTGCCTTGAGCGGTTATAATTCTATTGTAACAGATAGTCAGGGGGAAGTAGTGTTTACATGCGATAACTACACTAAGGGTGTTGAGTATTCCGTTCAGAAGGATGGGTACTATAATTACAACGGAACGGTAGATATCGATGCAGATAAAACTGTGACCGTTGACCTTCTATCTACAGGTATCGAGGATGTTGATGCTGATTTACCCAGAATATACCCAAATCCTGCTACTGATAATATCACTGTTGTTTCGGTTCAACCAATTATGCAGGTACAAGTAATCAGTATTACCGGTTCTTTGGTTCTGCAGATTAATACCAATGGCTTAAACTCCATCATTATTCCTGTTAGCCAAATCACAAGGGGTAGTTATATTGTTAGAGTTGTATCGGCAACAGGTAAAATTTCTCATGTTAAACTTATTAAAATATAGTAGAGCAATCCTTCTCAAATGAAATGGTTTAAAAGATTGGGTGCATTTTAGCACCCAATCTTTTTTCTATGTAAGAAATATTTTTACTTTTGAAGCCGTTAAAATTATTCTTTTTGAGTTGCGGTTCTCTTTTATCATACAGAATAAGAAAGTAGGAATCTTTTTTGCTATAACGGCAATTGTGGTTTTGCTAATATCCACAGGGGCTTTAGTATCAATAAAACGTTCTTATAGGGTAAATATTGAGAATTTAAGCAATCAATCGAGTCGGACCGTTTTTGCAAAGGTTCAAACCTACCAAGAGAGTATTGAGAATGTTGTTTTGGAGAGTTTGTCGGGAGCATCCAGCAGTACAACCGGATCATTAAATTCATTTATTCAGATAGTTTCTTTTCAGGATAGCAAGGGGAATATTGTAAGAACCGAGTTTCCTATTGATAAGTATTACTTAATTAGAGGTGAAAATAAATGTGTTCCCTTTTCAGCGATTATTTCCAATTCTGATGGATTATGGGCAAAATCCACAATAAAAAATGATTTCGGAGATGTTGAATATGCATACAAGTTAGATCGACTCCTCAGTTTTGTCAATGCAGGAAACATAGAATTATTTGTATCATTAAACCTACACGATGGAGTTGAGTATGTTGGTTTAAACAGCAACGAATGGGGAAATCACTATAGGGTTAAATCACTCACATCAACTGCTACGGTAAATGGCAAAACTTTATCAATTACACCTAATGCTGACTTTGTTTCAACAAATAATGATATAGTAGGAAAGACCTATATAGTTGCCGATATATCATCTACGGTATTGGCGTACAAGTGGGCTTTTATTTCAACGCTAGCCTTAGGATTAGTTGCTTTAGGAATGGTTTTGGCACTTATGGTTTACTGGTGGAAATCGTACATCGATAGAATTAAGGCCGCTATTACTATTGATAAGCTAAAGGGCGATGGAATTGGAAAGCACTTGGGAAACCATGAGATTAAGCAGATTTATAATGCCACGGTTAACGGTATTCGAATAATCAATACCAACTTTGATGTTGTTGCTGTAAATACTTCTTTTTGCAATATTTCGGGTCAGAATAGCGACCAGCTAGAGGGTCAGAAATGTTATACTGTTTTTCATGGAATATATTGCCATACGGCCAACTGCCCTCTTGAAAGAATTAAGAATGGTGAAACAAAGGTAGAAACCAACGAGTTTCGGTTTAAAAAGGACGGTAAAAAGGTTCGGTGCATCTATAGCGCAACGCCATTGTTTAATTCAAACAATGAGTTGATTGGAATTGTCGAAGATTTTAAGGACATATCCGAAAGGCATGCGGTTGAGGAAACCCTGAAGCAAACCGAGAAACAGTTTGAGGTTTTTATGGATAGCCTCCCATTAGGGGTTTTTATCGAGGATGGCATTACACACGATATTCTGTACCAAAACACCTATTTGCAATCCATAACCGGGGGGAAGAGCATTAAGGCGCTTTTACCCGACGAGAGTAGCGAGAAATTATCCAAATCATACCTCGAAAGTGAGGAGGAAAACCAAATTGTAGATTGTAAGGGCGATTGGCGTTACTTCCTTACTCACAAGTTTAAGTTTTTGGGTGTTAGCAATCAGCTTAAGATAGGCGGAGTAATGATTGACATTACCAAGAAAAAGGAGGCCGAGCATTACCGCGATGTACTATCGAAGGCGTTGGAAAATTCCCCGGTTAGCGTTGCGATTCTGTCGTCCGATACCGAAATAGAGTTTATCAACCCATCGTTTTCGACGTTAACAGGTTATAGCATTGACGAAATATATAGCAAGGAAATACTGGCACTAAACCTTGAGTACAATTCTGGAAACAACCTTTCACAAGCCATGGAGTGTATCCTAAACGGAAAGATTTGGCAAGGCGAAATCCATTTGAAGAATAGATCGGCCGATCATTTTTGGGTTAGTGCATCGTTTACGCCTATTCGTAGCGAAAAGGGGCAACTGCAGCATGCTGTGGCAATAATGGAGAACATTACAAAACGGAAGGAGTACGAAAAAGAGTTGCTTATTGCTAAATCGAAGGCCGAGGAGTCTGATAGGCTTAAATCAGCATTTTTGTCGAATCTCTCACACGAGATAAGAACACCGCTTAATGCAATTATCGGCTTTTCAACGTTGCTATCCGATAACGATTTGAGCTTTGGGGAGCGTAGGAATATCTCCGAGATAATTTTCCGTAATTCAAACGATCTTCTTCGCCTAATTGAGAATTTGATCGAGATTTCTGAGATAGAAACCGGGCAGCTTCTAATTAAGAAGAAGGAGTTCTCGGTAAACTCAATGATGGCAAATCTGTACCGTCAGATTATTGATGAGGATAAAAAAGCCCTAAACGTTAGGCTTAGCCTTAAGCAGGAGATACACAGTGACGATTTGATTATATTAAGCGATCAAACCCGTGTTCAGCAGGTGATTTTCCATCTACTAAGCAACGCCTGCAAGTTTACCGAGAAAGGATTCATAGAGTTTGGCTACAGTTTAAAGGATGAGTCAACGTTGATGTTTTACGTTATTGATAGCGGCATTGGCATTGAACCCGAAAAGCAGTCGTTACTATTCAATCCATTCCGGCAGGCCGATGATTCTAATACCAGAAAGTACAGCGGGATGGGTTTAGGCCTAGCCATATCTAAGCATATTGTTGATAAACTTGGCGGAAAAATTTGGCTTAATAGTTTCTCGGGTTCGGGAACTAGTGCGTATTTTACTATCCCATTTATCCCGGTAAACCTAAAATTCGAAAGCGATAATCAAAGTTTATATAAGAACTCCTACGCATGGAGCAATAAAACAATTCTAGTAGCCGACGATATAGATGCAAATTTTGTATACCTGAAAGCCGCTTTGAAAAATACTAATGCAAATGTACTTTGGGCTAAAAATGGCGTTGAGGCCGTTGATTTTGTAAAACAGGGCTCTAGCATTAATCTGATACTGATGGATTTGGTTATGCCAGAAATGGACGGCGTTGAGGCTACTAAGCTGATAAAGAATATCAATAGACAGATACCAATTATCGGTCAAACTGCTTACCCCAACCATGAGCTGAGAGGCGATTCTGGTTTCGATTCAATTCTGGAAAAACCAATAAAGGTTAATAGAATGCTTATGGAACTCGATAAATACCTAAGCAACTAAAACTTTACTTTAAGGCCAAGTGTATTGATTTATCAATTTCTTCGATGTTGAGAGGTTTGCTAAAGTAGCGGTTTATCAAATTGTTCTTTAGCGCTTGCGAGATTTCGGGAGTAATATCGTAGCCAGTTAGAATGAAGAATACAATGTTGGGATAGTCCTTTTTGGCCTGCGAAATAAATTCAATACCGTCCATTTTAGGCATTTTCATGTCAGAAACAACAACTCTAATCTGATCATTTTTTGACAGTAGTAATAGACCTTCCTCTCCAGATAAAGCGGTTAGCACATTGTACTTTTTTTTAAAGTTGATGCTAAACAGTTTTAGGTTCAAAGGTTCATCGTCTACATAAAGAATACTTATGGTAGTTTCCATGGTACAATTAATTTAGCGGAAGTTTAATGGTTACAGTAGTTCCCTTTCCTTTTTGAGACTCAAATTCGAGATTTCCGTTATGCTCCGAAATTATGTTATAGGTTATTGATAATCCTAAGCCGGTTCCTTGCCCTGGGGCTTTGGTAGTAAAGAAAGGATCAGTAATTCTTGGCAAATTGCTTTTCTCAATTCCACACCCATTATCGGTTATGCAGATTAAAAAGAATTGACCTTTGGTTGATGTTTTTATGATAATTACACCCTTGTCTTCGATGGCTTGAATCGCGTTAATAAGTATGTTCAGTATGGCTTGATGTATTTGCCCCTCGTTACATGAAATTTGTGTGCCATTTGTGCAAAAATCTTTGTTTATATCTATTCTGTTCTTAGTTTGATTTTGAACCATCACCAAGCAACTCTCGATAATTGTATGTGGATTGCAGAGAGTGTGCGGGAAATCGTCTTTTCTGCTGTACTTATTTAAACTTTTGACTATTGCCGCTGATCGTTTTACGCCTTCCTGTATAGCATCAATTAGTGGCTCTGTTTCTTCAATATGATCAGGAAGCGTTTCCTGAATGTAACTGTTTAAGGCCGATACGCCGCCTTGAATAAAATTCAGCGGGTTGTTTATCTCGTGGGCAATACCTGCGGCTAAAACACCCAGCGAGGCCATTTTTTCCGATTGTATTAACCTGTTTTGGGTTTCCTGTAGATTCACCAATGCAATTTCCAATTCTTTGGTTCTTTCTTTCACCAGTGATTCAAGATTGTTGCGATGCGTTTCAAGTTCTTTTTCGATTTTCTTCCTTTCCGTTATATCTCTAGCAATGATTTGTAGGTAAACTTGATTGTTTAAATTCAATTTTGATATAATTCCACTAAACCAAAGAGTTTGTCCTGCATTGTTCAAAAATCTGAATTCAATAATTCTTGTTTGAGCAAGTTCTCCATCTAGCAAATTCTTAATGCTGCTATTTAATAAAACTTTATCGTTAGGATGGATTCGGGCAATACAGTTGGGTGTGTTGTAATCCTCTGGTGTAATTCCAAGTATCTTTTCAAAAACATAGTTGGCAAAAACAATCTTCTCATTCAAATCAATAATCATTAGTATGTCTGGGATAGCTTCAGTAATTGTTCTGTACCGCTCCTCGCTTTCCCTCAATTTCTTCTCGGCTATTTTTGCCTCGCTTATATCTATTGAAATACCACGAATTCCAATGGGAATACCGTTTTCGATTATTGGGCTTGTAAATACCTGAACAGGATATGTGCTACCGTCTTTTCTAAGAGCAGTAAACTCTTCACCTCTACTTTTTTCGTTATTGTATATTTCTTGAATATTTTTCATTGCCCTGGGCCTTTCCTGGGGAATAATCAGGGAGAGAACATTAATTCCCTTGTCAAATTCAACTTGGCTGTAGCCTAATGATACCCATGTATTGATATTCGTAAACGTTAGCATCCCGTTTATGTCTGTTTCCCAAATTATTTGTGGAAGCAAATTGGCCATGTCGCGGAATTTCCTTTCGCTTCTGGTTATTTTTTCCTGAGCATTTTTAAACTCTGTAATATCTGTGATTGTTCCAATGTATCCCTTAACAACCCCATCCACAATTTCGGGGATCGCGCTTCCCAGAACCCATAGAACGGATCCATCGGACTTAAGGAAGCGATATTCGGCGACGGATTTTTCCTCCTGCTTAACTTTTTGTTTCCAACTATCCAGAATAGTTTTTCTATCCTCGGGATGTACCACGTTTAGCCAATCGAATCCCTTTAAATCTTGAGGTGTTAAACCAGATAGTTCACACCATTTGGGGTTTACATAGGTTGTATATCCATCGGCGTTTGTTCTAAAAATGCCAACCGGCGACATTTGGGCCAAGGTTTCGAATAGTTGTTGGCTTTCCTTAAGGTCTTGTTCGGCTTTTTTGCGTTCCGAAAAATCTATTGTTACACCTCTAAGTCCCACGGGTTTATTCTCAGAATAGATTATACTGGAGTAAATTTCTACTGGAAATCGTCTGCCATCTTTTTTTATTGCGGTGTATTCCGCGTGGTTGTAAGCAATTCCTTTGAAAAGTTTTGCAATATTCTCAGCGCCGCTTGCCCGACTTTCGGGTGCTAAAATATCAGTAATGCAAACCCCATTGTCAATATCTTGCTGTGTGTATCCGAATAGTAAAAGACCTTTTTTATTGGTGTAAGTAAACTTGGTGTTTAAATCGGCCTCCCAAACCACCAGGGGAAGAAGTTCCGAGAGTTCTCGGAATCGCTTTTCGCTTTGCTCAATAATAAATTGCGATTTTTTTCTTTCGGAGATATCCCTTACTACGGCAAGAATTCTTCCTCTCCCTTTTATCTGAGAACTCCGAAGCGATACTTCAACCCAAAAAGGTTCTCTATTTTTTTTCTTTGCTTGCCATTCGAATGTGTACGAACCATTTGTTATCGCTTTTTTTATGTGTTCGGTTGCTTTCTCTGTGCTGTTTTGATTGTTGTAGGATAGGTCCGATATCGTTAATTTTTTCACCTCTTCTTTGTTGCTATAACCGTACATTCTGAGCATAGCAATATTTACATCAAGAATTTTTTCAGTATGAGAATTGTGAATGAAAATGGCTTCGTTGGTGGAATTGAATATCTCCTGATAATTTTGGGTGGTTTCATCCACGATTTCGTGACTGTGCTCTATTTCCGCTAGGGCTTCGAACAAGGTTTTATTGTACCTTCGGTGATCGAGAATGTTGAATGTTAAAAAAGTAATAAGGAGCAACCCAGTTATTAGAATTCCCAACGCAACCCTTGATAATTGCGATGAGCGCGTTGATGCATTCTCAACGGGAATCTCAACCATTATACTCCATGGACTAATATTTTTGCTAATTCGAATCGGATAGAAAAATCTAAATACTTTTTCATTCGTGAATTCCGAATTTGTTTCGATGGTAAACTCTTTTCCATTAATAATAGAGCTATACTTTACGGTATCGAAAGTGGAAAAAAGTTCAAAGATATTTTTATCGATATACGAAGAGTCTATGTGTGTTACAATGTTTCCTTGGCCGGTTATTAGCGATAAAAACCCCGTTTGGTAAGGTCTTACTTTGTCCAAAGTGGTTCTAAGGCTATCTAAATCGATATCTATACCCACAGCTCCTAAGAATTTTTCATCAACAACGATTGGGACACTTACGGTAGTTCCGTAGTATTGGTGTGTATACCCACTATAATGATAGGAGTAGGGTTCGGTGAGCAGTTCTGCTCTAGATGTTTCTAACGTTTTATAGTAATCGCCTTGGTAATCGTCTTGATCCATTATTTCGGTGTAGACGCTGTCGTTTTGCTTAAAGAAAGCAATGCCAAGTGTTCCTTGTGAATTATACCGAGAACTATTTTTAAAGGAATCATCTTTACCATCGAACGCGTTGGGCTCCCAAAGTGTCCAGGTTGCAAGGAAATTTGGATTTAGAGCTAACTCATTTTGTAAAATTTTGATAATTTCATTTCTATCACCCTTAAGTTTTTTAACTATAGTTGCACTGCTTCCCATCGATTTTGCAGCCATTAAAGCAGTCGCGAAGTATTTCTCGGTTTCTACTGCCGCTTTCCTAGAAATTTCTTGGGCGAGTTGTTTGGAATCGAGATAGGCAAGTTTCCGTTGATCGAAGCCGAGGTATACGAAAAATATAACAAAAGTTATTGCCGTTAACAGCGCTACTGTTAATGCAGTTTTAGGCCCGGTGTATGGCTTAGTGTTAATCAAGAATACTCGTTTTATGAAATACTCTTAACGTTTAGTAGGTCAATGTTACTATATTTTGTTCAATTTTCTTAATAATACTTGAAAATTTATAATGGGTTTTAAACGATGGGGTAAATGTCTCTTTTTAACGCTAAGTTGAATCTGTAAATGATAAGAGATAATTGTTTTGTGGATCTTGCTTATAATGAACGTTTGATTCTTACGATTAGTTTATTTTAAGATAAAGTTTGACGGCAAACTCTCTCCCTGCCGATGGAATTTGATTTTGCAATCCCTGATAGGCATTTATGAATTCATAATCTTGATTGGTTACATCATAGACACTAATCATTAAATCTAAGTCTTTAACGAATAACCCTTTGTAAAGAATATTCGCGTTGAGAATGGCAAAGGCTTTATATTCTACCAGTTTAGGAGTCCAGTCTCTGTCGGAATGGATGTAAGTATATCTATTTCCAAAAAAGTTGGCAGTGGCATTAAAAGTCAATTTTTTAGTTAGATCGATGCTTGTTTGAAAACTTAATTTATGCTGTGGAAATGCTCCGTATGTATTGTTGTGCCCCTCAACATTGTATGCGTCAATTGTGTTCTTGTTTTTCGCGTAGTAGGAATAGTTTATGTTGGCAAAGAAAATATCCTTTTTTAATTTATAGGATAACTCAAAACCTTTAGTTCCAGTTTTATCAAAGTTTTTGTAGTAGTCTGCTCCTGTTACAGGATTGGGAATGTAGAGTATGGGATCTTTTATGATAATATCGAAAAAATTAACCACCACATTCATATCATTGGTAATTTGATAACCTGTTTCAAGTTCATATACTGTAGTATATTCCGGTTTAATATTTTTATTATAGTCAATGTTTGAAATTGTAGGAGCTTTGTAAGCTTTGCTATAAAGAATCTTGAAGTGGAATTTTTTAAAACTTTTGGTTAGCGCAATTCTTGGAACAAAAGCGCTTCCGTATATACTATGATTTTCGATACGTGCGCCAGCGTTTATGTTTACTATTTTAGTGTTGTATTGGACTTCCCCAAATGCTGTATAATTGTTATAAGAAAGGTGGTTTTTATTTGTGCTCTGAAAAGTTACTGTGTCAAGAGTTTTTTGTGATTTGTCAATGTTATTCTCAATCCCAAAGAACAGGTTGAGGTTGTCGGTAATTTGGTAGGATAATCCAATGTTTCCAAATATTTTATGGTTAGTTGTGTTGTAATACCGCTTGTCGTCGAAGTTTATAAAATACCACGGATTCATCTGTTTAAAACCTATTAATGGTTTTACGGATAGTTTATCCCCAAGTTTAATTGAATAGTCTACTAATCCAGAATAGGTTTCGAAAAGCACGCTACCACCAAACTCGGTATTGCGTAGCAAGTAGCTATCGTAAAGGAATTGTAAATTCAGCGATCGGTAGGATATGTTCGTGCTAATATTTGATGTTACAATCCTTGAACTATCCTTATAATTAATCCTTGAAGTATCTAAAGTTTCAATTTTACGATTGCTTCTGTTGGCTCTTCCATAATATGCGGAAACGTCTATTTCGAGTCCATTCCGAAATTTTTTACTCAAAGCACCCTGGACATTCCTTTCAATGGTTCCACCCTTAGAGTAACCATAGTTGGCCGCAATATCCAATCCATTTAGTTGATTATTTTTTTTTGAGATAATGTTTATTACGGCAAGCTCGGCGGATCCGCCATACATCACAGATCCGGGTCCCCTAATAATTTCTATTTTACTTATGTTATTTACCAAGATGTGATGTCCGAATGGAAAACTTCCAAAGTTGGTTTCGTTAAGTTGATGCCCATCGTAAAGGATTAGGAATTTGCCCTCGGTGGCATTGTTTCCCCGAACCCCAAGCCCAATAATATTGTCCCATTCTGTTCCAAAATCAAATGTAGGGACTAACCTTAAAATATCAATCAAATCTCTCGCACCTGAATTTAAAATTTCCTGTTCATTTATAACCGTTACAATACCGGGCGATTCTCTTAAAGGTGCTGCTTGCTTGCTGGCAACCGAAACCTCCATATTCATGAGATCGTTAAGCGAAAGGTTAAGAATATCCCAATTAACAGTTGAATCCTGTTCTTGGGCGGACAAGGAGATGGTATGGCTAATTGTTAGAGCAACAATAAATACTAATCGTTTCAATTTCGTAGAAATTATTTTTTCAGAGTTAGTTGAACCGATGCTCCAGCATTTTTGGCATTACTAATTTTAATTTCGCCCAAAAGTTCTTCCATAATCATGTTGGAAAGAGATAAGTTTAATCCAACCTGATTCTCTAAATTATCGCATCCTTTGTTAAACAGTTGGAAAGCATTTTTCAGAACATTTTCTGGGAATCCTTTTCCTTGATCAATAAATTCGATTTGTAGCGAGTCGCTCTGTTGGTTATGGTTTATGAATATTTTTCCTGTATCTGGAGAATACTTTATGGTATTCTCGATAATGTTTCTAAAAACAATCGACAGCAAATTTTCGTCGGCTTCAACAAATATGGAACTTTCAATGGTGCTAATTATATCTATTTTTTTTGAGGTGATTTTATCTTCGAGTTTAGCGAGTACTTTATTTAGAACTAACTTGATATCTACTTTCTGGACCTTTATTGGATATTTTTTTGCTTTTAGGAAAGTAATGAGCTCTGCTGACAGCAGGAATCGTTCCAATTTTCTTATTGATGTTTCAAGCATGAAGTATATGTCCTGTATTGATTTGGTGTCATTAATAATTGCTCCATGATTTAGAAGTTCTAGTGTTCCTACAAGTCCATTAAGTGGAGTTCTTATTTCATGACTAATGGTGGAGAGAAATTCAAGTTTAAGCTTTTCGAAAGCTAAAAGATCATCGTTAATCTTTTCAAGCAGTATATTTTGTTCCTTAAGCTGCTCGTTGAGCAGTTCATTCTCTTTCTTAAGGTGATATATTTCTAATGCCCGTTCTATTACAGTTCTAAGTTCATCTTCTCTCCATGGTTTTTGGATGTACTGGAATATTTGAGCTTCATTAATGGCCGTTCTAAGCGCATCGAAATCGGAGAAAGCTGTTATTAGTATTCTGTTTAGATCCGGATAGTTCTGGATGGCTCTTTTCAGAAAGGTTACCCCATCCATCTCGGGCATGCGTTGATCGGTTAGAATTAGGTCAACCCTTTCATTCTGCAAAATATCTAGCCCGTCTTTTGCGCTAATGGCAGTTAGTACATTGTATTCGCGGCGAAAGGTATTTTTAAAGATCTGTAGATTACTGGGCTCGTCGTCAACGTAAAGTATTGTAAATTTATTTTCCATGGCTTCCTTCTATTGAGTCAATAATTGTTTTTTTTAGGTTTTCGGCATTCCATGGCTTTGGAACAAACCTAAAAAGATTATAGTGATTAAAAGCCTCTTCAATATCTTCATTCGATGCAAATCCTGATACAATAAGTCTGCTAGGAGGAATTTCGGGAAATTTTCCATTAATAACTTTTAGCAGTTCAACCCCAGTCATCTCGGGCATGCGCTGATCGGTTACAATTGCATCAATGTGTTGTTTTTCAATTATATTCAACCCTTGCTTGGCCGAATTGGCTGTGATAACATTGAAATCGCGGCGAAAAGTGCTTCTGAAAAGTAAAAGATTAACCTCTTCGTCATCAATGTAAAGTATGGTGTATTTGTGTTCGTCCATATTATTAAAATTAATTGGGGTAAATTAAGAAATATCCGATTTGCTTAATGGTAATTTAATAATAAATTCTGAGCCTTTTCCTTTTTCAGATATTACATCAATGTCTCCATTGTGCTCCTGAATAATTCCGTACGTAATGGATAAGCCTAACCCCGTTCCTTTTCCAATTTCTTTTGTAGTGAAGAAAGGATCAAAGATTTTTGATTTTTCAAGTTCATCCATTCCCTTTCCATTGTCTTTTATGGAGATAATCAGAAAGCTATTGTGCGCGGAGGTTGATATTGTTATTTGTCCATTTCCTTCAATGGCATCAATGGCATTATTTATTATGTTCATGAGAACCTGATTTATCTTGCCAGGAATACATTCTATGCCGGGTAAATCTGGATTGTAGTTTTTTACTATCTCAACATGATTTTTATATTTGTTTTTAAGGAGAATGAGAACATCGTTGATGTTTTCATGAATGTTGGTAAACTTCCATTCTTCCTTATCCATTCTGAAAAAATTTCTTAATCCCCTTATTATTTCTGCTGTTCTGTCAGCACCAAGGGCAATGGCATCCAAGGTTTGCAAAATGCCACTGTAGAGTTCATCAAACGAATAGGTTTCTTTCTTTGCCTGTATGCTTTTTGCTATTTTCTGAGTATTTGTTTGCGGGTTTAAATTTTTTATGTCATCAAGAATGGGAACTAAATCGTTAAAGTCCTTCTTTAAGCTGTTTACCCCTGCATACACAAAGTTAACTGGATTGTTGAGTTCGTGCGCAATCCCAGCGGTAAGTACACCGAGCGAAGCCATTTTCTCCGATTGAATTAGGTGATTTTGAGTTTCTCTTAATTTTTCGAGAGTAATAGTAATTTCTTCATTTTTGCTGTTTAGTTCGTTGTTCGACTGCTTTAGTTCATTGTTAATGGTTTCTATCTCGGCCTTTTGCGCCTTAAGTTGCTTGTTTTTCGAATGAATGCTCTTATATGCTCTGAAAATTAGAACAACTAAACCAGTAATTAAAAGCAGAATAATTCCAAACAGAATTGTTAGTTGGCGTTGATGTGTAAATCGAACCGCTAGTTGGCTTAGTTCGCTTGTTTTATTTTGGATTTCGGAATCCATTCTTCTGATGTCAGATTGTTGGTTGTACAGAATGGTTCTCCCTTTCTCAATTTCTTTTGTTTGATTCGAAATTAGTTTCTCCGTTGATTTTAGCTTAGCAATCTGATTATTTATCGAATCCCTTTGGCTTAGCAGTTTTGCATGCTGTATTTCAAGTTCTTGTTTCTGGTTTTCGATTAGTTTTATTTGGTTTATTGATTCTACTTTTTGGCTGTCGATTAATGTGCTTTGCTCTTTTATTTTTCTTTGTGCTAGGGTTATTTTGCTATTCAACGAGTCGAGCGTTTTTTCATTTTGCTCTAGCCTTTTTTGCATACTTCTCAAACTCTGCTGCGATTTGCGATACAACTCTGCAACATCAATAAAATCACCACCCAGGAAAAGAATTTCGTCATCAATCCTTAGGTTTTGGTTAACTATGTTTGCCTTATTAATTTCAAAATGTAGCTGTTTGTTTGGAGTGTCAAATAGGTTGATCATTACAAATCTTTTGTCAGACAAATTTTCACTTATAAGTAGAATCGGTTTACTCTCAATAATATCAAATGTTTCAATGAAATAATTGAGTTTATCCTTGGTAATAATAACCATTCTACTTTCTAGCAGCACTTTCTCATTAACATCCTTTAAAACTGCTATTGATATGGTTTTGTCCTTTATTTTAGCAGATCTTGATATTTTTTGAATTTCGGAGATTATCTCAGGATCTTCGCTAATAAGGGTGATTCTAAAATCCTTGTATGAGTTTTCGTTTTTCCACTCAACGTGTTTTGGAAAGTTATAGATATAGGCTCCAATGCTTTGAGAGCGTTGAATTGCTTGCGTGTATCCAATGCTTGAGCATAGCAAGATTGAAAATAGGGTTATATATTTCTTAAGCCGGAATAGGTTATTGTTAAAAACTTGCTTGTGAAACCAGATATTGTTGAAAAAGCATTTTGGTAATGGAAATATTTGATTTTTCATGGAGGGAATGTTTTATAAAAACATAGAAATGTAGTAAAACAACCCCTGCTGGTCAAGTGTTTTATGAAGAAAATTTAATGAATTCACACCTGCTTAGAAATTAAGCATTTAAGATTTGATGTTTCTCTTAACCGGAAAAGTTTTATGTGTTCAGTTTTCTTTCTTAAGGAAAGAGTTTCCCTTGAGTTTTTTCCAGCAAAAGTTCAAGTAGTTGAGTGGTCGCGAAAGCATCGCCTGCGGCACGGTGTCTGTTGTTTATTTTGATCCCTAAATTTTCGCAGAGGTTACCAAGGCTATACGATCCCATTTCGGGAATTACCTTTCTGCTCATTCTTACTGTGCATAGCGTTTCGCGCTGATAATCATAACCCAACCGCCTAAACTCCGATTGAATAAATTTGTAGTCGAATGGGGCGTTGTGCGCAACAAACAAACACCCTTCGGTTAGTAGTACAATTTGCTTGGCTACCTCGTAGAATTTGGGTGCATTGGCAACCATTTCGTTGGTTATTCCGGTTAATTGAGTAATGAATGGCGGAATATAGGTTTCAGGATTGATTAGGGTTGAAAACTCATTCACAATTTTATTGCCGTTATGAACGTAGATTGCAATTTCTGTTATTTTATCAATATTTGATCGTCCCCCTGATGTCTCAATGTCTACAACTGCGTACATAGTGATTTATTTATATAAAGTCAACAAAAATTGGATAGAGTTGAACTGCCAGCGCAGCAATAAAAATCAGCATAAATAAAACTTCGGGCCAGAATTTTCCTTTTGCTGTTGTGAAATAGTTGCCAAGCTGGAAACTGAGAGGAATTGCCGCTATGTAAGCGATTTCGTATGAGCAGGTAGAAAAAATGACGAACGATGAAACGCTTAGCAACAGTAGCCAAAAGAATATATTTTGAAATTTTCGAACGCTAATTTTCTGATTTGCCATGCTTGGAATCATGTAAATAATTGCTACTAAAGTTGGCAGACCAATTGCCGAGGTGAATACTATTGGGATTAGTTCGTCAATTGAAGATTGTGTGGGTGTAATAAGATTATGTGAAACCATGCCAACGGTTTCGGAGAAACCAATTTGCAGCCAGAGGTTGATAAGCAGTAATACTCCCCAAGGCAGTATAATTCCAAGTATCGATACAAACCACTCTTTTGCGTTGAACGATCGGAGTATTGAGAGCGAAACAAATAGCAGCAAGTAAATGGTAATGGCTGGTGCGTAAAACAGCGAAGCAATACCAAGCGATATACCGGCTCTAAACAGATTGTCTAACGGGCTGTGCTTTTGGTATATGGCAAAAATATGGTCAAGAGCAATTGTTATAAAAAGGCCGGCAAAAACTGCAGGATTTACCCGCTGAATAGGTGTAAATGCTGATGAAATAATTATGAAAAGTAAAGCCGGAATATAGGTTCTCTGCTTAATTATTATGTACTTTCCATTCAGGTGAAGCAGGTAAAATGCTATTGATAGGATGAAAGCAACAACCGTAAGTTTGGTATATAGCAATTCTGGTTTTAGGTACTTGGCTACTATAGAGTATAAAGGCATATTAATGCTATCGAAAATAAAGGGATAGGTGATTCCATTGAAAAAAGTTTTGATCCAGATTGCTGCCAGAACTATTACTATTGCAAAAATTGCCAGTATTTGCGATTTGCGGAAGAATGATAGTAGCATCTTTTATCTGTTTTAGTTCTTGTTATTGCTGTTCTAGGTCTTTACCAATGTCGGTTCTAAAGTATTTCCCATCGAAATGTATTGCATTGGCCGCTTGATACGAAAGAACCAAAGCATCTTTCATGTTATTGGCAAGGCCGGTACATGCAAAGACTCTACCCCCTGAAGTTACTAGTTTGCCGTTGGAAATTGATGTGCCAGCATGAAAAACTATCGAATTATTTGCCGTTTGGAATTCGTCAATTGACTTTCCTTTTTCGTAATTCTCTGGATATCCTCCCGATACAAGTATCACAGTTGTAGCCGTTTTATCACTTATTCTCAGGGATGCTTTAGCCAGCTCTCCTTTGGCGCAAAGGGTAAAAATTTCCAACAGGTCACCCTCAATTCTCGGCATAATCACTTCGGTTTCCGGATCACCCAGACGAACATTGTACTCAATTACGTAAGGATCGCCATCAACATTCATCAACCCAATAAAAACAAAACCTTTGTAAGGAATTCCGTCAGTTTTTAAACCCTCAACCGTAGGTTTTATTATGCGATCCTCAACTTTCTGCATGAATTCTTTATTGGCAAACGGAACTGGCGAAACGGCTCCCATTCCTCCTGTGTTTGGGCCAGTATCGCCAACGCCAACGCGTTTATAGTCTTTTGCCTCTGGCAAAATAACATAGGAATTACCATCGGTTAAAACAAAAACTGAAAGTTCAATGCCCTTTAAGAATTCCTCAATAACAACTTTGCGACTAGCATCGCCATACTTTCCGGCAAAGAAATCATCCAAAGTAGCGCAAGCTTCGTCAAAAACACCTGAAATTACAACGCCTTTGCCAGCAGCGAGTCCGTCGGCTTTTAGAACGTATGGTGGATTAAGTTGCTTCAAGAACTCTTTGGCTTCATTTGATTCTGTTGAGGTGAACGTTTTGTACTTAGCTGTTGGAATTCCATGGCGTTGCATGAACGATTTGGCGAAATCCTTGCTACCCTCTAGCATTGCCCCAAGTTTTTGGGGACCAATTACTGGAATGTGCTTTACTCTTGCATCGTCAATGAATGAATCGTGTAGTCCACAAACCAGAGGTTCTTCAGGGCCGACAATTACTATGTTTATCTTTTTGTCGAGCACAGTTTGCTTTACTGCCTCAAAATCGAGAGGATTAATAGATATGTTTTCGCCTACAGTTGCAGTGCCTGGGTTCCCAGGGGCAATGTATAGTTTGTTAATCAATTTGCTTTGGCTTAGTTTCCAGCCAATAGCATGCTCACGTCCACCCGAGCCTATGAGAAGAACATTTATTCCAGCCATGATAAAATTTCTTTAAGGGCAAAGTTAACAATCGTTTTTAAGGGCACAAGTGGAAAAATGTAGAACAGCTAAAATGATGGCGCTTCCCCGTTTGTTTCTAATCAATCTCTATTCCTTTATTCTTTAGTGTTCGGTAGTTCGATCGGATTCGAATTAGCCAAAATATTCGTTCTTCCTGATAAAATTCTGAAGTATTTGGAATCTTTCGTTGAACGGAGTTGTAGAAGTATAGCATCACCGATAGAGACTTATTACCATCGCGATCCTTAGATATGTAGTAAATAGGGAATAAGCTTTTTTCAACTTTGCCATTAACGTTCGAATTTGCAAAAAGCAGATGTATGATTCTGAATTCCTTATCGCCATTGGTGTATTTATCCCAAGTTATAAACTTCCAGAGTACACTATTCGATTTTTTTATATCGAATCGATTCCTGTGCACATAAAGTTCCCAGAGCACCCTGCTGGTTGTTTGTTCTTTGCTCTTATTCCTGTAAAAGAATGGTTGTATTGTAAAGTAGCTGAATGTGGAACTTTTCTTGCTCCAAACAAGTGGCGCTATCCTAAAGTATTTGTAATCGACACTTTTTGAGCGCTCAACTATTGGCCAAATAATGCTTATACAGGTATCGCCATTCATCCGGCTATTCCTAAAAAGGAAGAATAGAATATCATATTTTTTATTACCGCTTTTGTCGGTATATGCTGTGAATGTTGGAAACATTATAGTTCTGCTCATTTTGTGATTTTTGAATTGCCAGAACAATGGTGTCACCATTAAATGGTTTAAACCATCGGTTGATGTTCCCTTTGAGTAAACGGGAATAAAAGTAAAGGACCTTGCCTTTGCACTTGTAAAATTCCACACTATTGGGAAAAGAACCTTTGCGGTTCGATGTTGATTTTGGAACGACCAATATACTGGGAATAAAATATTGGTATAGCTATAGCCATTTTTACCGGTTCTTTTAATGTTCCACCATACTGGAAATAGAATTCGGGAACTGCAATTCTGATTTTTTATGTTGTAGTAGAACGGTGTTAAAGCATAGTGTCTTCTTGTATTGTCGGCACTTCTACCAAAGGAGAAAAGGGGCGCAACCGTTAACGATTTGTATTTTTTGTTATTCAAGCTCCACACAATAGGAAATATTACTTTTTCCTTAATATCCCTATTGCTGATATCGTAATAAATTGGAAAAAGAATTGTGGTTTCCGAGGTTTGGCTTCCATTTCCGTATTTCGATTTCCAAAAAAATGGGAGTAGCGTTGTTGTTGAACCCTGTTCATTTTTGAAGTTCCAGAAAAGAGGTGTAATTGTAAGGTGGCTAACACTTCTATCTGTTGATTTTCCAAACGAGAAAAGAGGAACAAGAGAGAAAGAGTTGTACTGCGGATTTTTGAATTGCCAAAGAATTGGAAATACAATTCTGCGTGTTCTAATACTATCCCATTGTGAATAGTATGTAGGAATTAGTAGTTTAAAGTGCTTAGTGTTTTTTGATGAGTAATCGCTTTGGCTCCACCAGATAGGAAACAGGGTGTTGAATGTTCTATGCTGATTTTTGAAGCGCCAGAATAATGGCGATACGGTAAGGTACTTTCTTTTGCTACTATCTCTTTGCCCTGCCGATACAATTGGAAAAATTGTAAACGAACTTCTATCCTGCTTTTTGAATCGCCACACCATTGGAAAAACGCCTTGATGCTTTCGCTGTGAATCCTTGTATTTCCAGTAAAGTAGGACAACTTGCGATGAACTTTTAATTTCGCCTTCAAGTGTTTTTTCCTTTTCGAACCAAAGCGGGAAAAGTAGTTGCCCTTTTCCTTCGGTAGTTTTGAAACGCCAGTAAAGAGGCGTTATTGCCGAATATGATTTTGTTCCATCACTCGACTTTCCGAATGATACGAATGGAACAATGCTAAACGATTGGTAATTCTGATTTTTGAATTGCCATAGTACTGGAAGTAAGATGTTGCCCCGATATGCTTCGCGTTTCCATCCCCAGTAAATTGGAAATAAAACGTTATTTATTCCAACGTTATCGCCCAACGTTTTTTTCTGGTAGTACCACACCGGGAAAAATATATTCGAATATCCTGTTGATGATTTTATGTGCCAGAAAATTGGCGTTACCGCTAAATGACCAGTTAACCCATCGGTTGATAGTCCTCTGGAGAATAATGGGACGAATGTGAATGAATGGTAGTAAGGGGTGATTTTACTCCATATAAATGGGAGAATTGTGATGCTCTTTTCGCTGTTATCGGTGATGTTCCAGTAAACAGGGAAAAGTATAAACGATTTATAGTTTTCGTATCGGGTATGCCAGTTGTACTTCCAAAGTATTGGGAACAGTATAGTTCTGATGCTTTCGTCGTTTTTAAAATGCCAGAATATGGGTGTTAGCATTAAATGACTTTGGTTAGTTTTGATTCCGTGCCCAAACGATACCAACGGAGCAATGGTAAGCGATGCGTATCTGGAATTTCTTAAACTCCACACAACAGGAAATAGCACCCTATTATTTGTGAATCGATCGGAATGAGAGTAGTATATTGGGAATAATGTATTATTTCTGATGGTATCATAGTTGGTTTTAATAGCCCTATTCCACCAAACGGGCAGAAGTATATTAGTTGTTCGTTTTTGCGATTCTAAGTTCCAGAACAAAGGAGTTATTGCCAAATATTTTCTTGTTTTATTGGCATAACTGCCATAGGAGTAAATAGGAAACAAAGTTTTTGATTCGCGCTTGGGCGATGAGAAGTCCCAATAGATTGGAAAAACTACAAGGTGAGATTTTTGGGTTAGCTGATTGTTCTTGAACCAAAGGAAAAATAGCAGGTTGTTCTGCATTATCAATCCATCGGGCGATTTTTTAAATTCAAGGATGTTGATGCGTGGGGCTAACTCAACAAATGTAAAGGTTGTGGTGTTTTCTCTGAAATTTTTCGATGTATGTACTATGGATGGGTAAAAGGTTGAAAGAATCCTTAAGTTCTTTTCATTTCGGCTGCTATCGGTCCAGTAAAATGGTAGCAAATGGCTTCGCTTTTCTCCCAATCTGAAATTCTGGTAATTCCGGAATATAGGGAATAATAGTTGCTTATCAGATTCTATCTCGGAGATGGTTCGCTTGAATATTGGCCAAAGGTTTATGTCTCTATCGCGGGTTAAACCCAAATCAAACTTTAATTCTTTTTTTGTGGAATCAACTTGCGAGTAGCCATTGACAGTTGGTACTATAAGCAATACAAGCAGAGCAAAACGCCTACCCAAATTCAATAGTTCTGATATTTGCAACGTACCAATTTTCATCTAAATCGCACTAAATTCAACATAAAGTTAAGCAAGTATTGGGCCATCTCAAAATCTACTGATACTCTGATAAGGATTTTCTATTTATTGCAAACATTATAGAATAATATGAATATATAATCATCATAACCTGTTCGATTCTTTCGACTAAATGTCTATTGTTAATACAAAAGGTTAACTTTGCAGTTTATTATTTGTAATTACGCAAACCATAATAATTATGAAAAAATCCATTCTATTAGCCGCATTGGCATTTTTAGTTTTTGCGGGTTGTAAGAACAGCGCTAAGCAGGAGTTAAATCAGGATCACCTGATATACGCTACCATTTGGTTTCAAAGTTCGCCTGAGGGTAAAGCCCTGTACTACCAAGGTTACAATATTGCCATGATGCGCTTGGAGCAGTTTGCCTCCGTAAAATCACAAAAACCAAAAGCAGTTGTGGTTGATATTGATGAAACCATGCTCGATAATAGCCCATTCCAGGCACAGGAGATTAAGGAGAATAAAGAGTTCTCATCGGAATTCTGGAATGCTTGGTCCGCGCTTGGATCGGCAAAAGCATTACCTGGAGCCGCAGAATTTAGCCGCTTATGCGACTCGTTGGGTGTGACTCTTTTCTATGTATCGAATCGTAAGACTAATGAACTGGATGCAACCATTAAAAACCTCGATTCACTTGGTTTTGCCTTTGCTAAGCCGGAGTATTTCTTGCTGAAGGAAACCGAAAGCAGCAAAAAGGCTCGTAGAGAAAGAATATCAGAAAAGTATGATATCGTTATGCTTGTAGGCGATAATTTATGCGATTTCTCAGAGGTTTTCGAGAGTCGTGGCGACGATTGGGGCGTGTCGTTGGTTGATCAGTATAAGAACGAATTCGGCAAAAGGTATATCATTCTTCCCAATCCAATGTATGGCGATTGGGAGAAGAGCCTTTATAAAACTCGCGATTTAACTCCAGAGCAAAAGTGCCAGCTGCGAAAAGATGCCTTAGAAGGATTTAGATAGACAAAAAGCAGATACGTTGTAAGCGACCCATTTGAGGGTCGCTTTTCGTTTAAAACATTTTCGTGGCTTGCGTGTTTATCCCTTAAACAAGTAAAACAAAACAGTCATGAAAAAGATACTTTTATTCATATCGGTTGTAGCAATGGCTAACATATCGGTTGGCCAGAATCAGTACTTAAATTCCAAACCTAGCGGGTTGCCTTTTTATACACTACCATATAGCTACGACGCCTTGGAACCAGTAATTGATAAACTCACGGTAGAAATTCATTACTCAAAGCATCATAAAGCCTATTTCGATAATTTCTTGAAGGCAACTGCTGGCGGAGAGTTATCCGAGAAAAGTTTGTCCGAAATATTTTCGAATGTATCGAAATATCCCGAATCGGTTAGAAACAATGTAGGTGGATATTACAATCACATTCTTTACTGGGAAATTCTTAAACCGGGGAATAAAAATGCAATATCCGAAAGGTTGAAGCAATCAATCCTTCGCGATTTTGGCTCAATGGATGAGCTAAAGAAACAGTTGACCGAAGCCTCGCTTAAACGATTTGGCAGTGGCTGGGCGTGGTTAAGTGTGGATTCCAATGGTAAGTTATTTGTGAGTTCCACTCCCAACCAGGATAATCCCTTGATGGATACCGTTACGCAGAAAGGTTTCCCTATTTTAGGAATTGATGTATGGGAGCACGCGTACTACCTGAAATACCAGAACCGAAGGGCCGATTATGTGAATCTAATTTGGGATGCCATTAACTGGGAAGTTGTATCGCAGCAATATGAAAGCATTTAGTTGATTTTAAATATCGTTTAAAGGGCCACCAATAAGGTGGCTCTTTTTTTGACGAAAATGTAAAACAAAGTTCTTTTTATACTATTGTTTTTATGCTTAATGTTAATACATTTACGGCAATGGGTGTTAAAAAGACTTATATAAGATGAAAAAACTTCGATTCGTACTGCTTGCCCTTCTATGTATTACCTCCGTTGCAAATGGCCAAAACCCTAAAATAGAAGAGTTGGAGTCTAAGCTCCAAAAAACCAAAGGAATAGAGCGCCAAAAACTTTTACTCGAATTGGCGAACGAATATCTATTTGTTGATCCCCAAAAGTCTATTCAGTTATCCGATTCATGCCTCTCGGTGTCTAAGGATATCGACATTCAGAATAATGCCAGATTAACAGTGATATCAGCTTTTATCAATATTGGAGAATTCGATACCGTTCAGAATTATCTTTTACCTAAAGCCCGCGAGAACTACAGTCAGTTAACCGATTCAAAAACTTATGCCGATTATTACAATTTAAGTGCAGGGGTTAAGCTCTATACTGGCCAGTACGATTCAGCTCTTTACAATTGGAGTAGGGCGCTTGAGTATTTAAATAAAACTAACGATTCTACCGGAATCCTTAAGTTTAAGGTGAACATTGCCATGGTGTGCAGCCTGAAGGGCGATTACCAGACGGCCATCGATATGTTTTACGAAGTTTTGAGCAAGCTGGAGCCTAGCGCCGATAAGGAAACCATTGCCACTATTTACTCGAACCTCGCTGGGACTTACAGCGGATGGGGCAATAACGATAAGGCTTTGGAGTTCTACCTAAAATCCTACACCCTTTTTAAGGAGATTGGCGATGAAATGCGATTAAGCGCAATGCTATCGAATATTGGCGAAATATATAAGGGAAAAAAGGACTATCAGCAGGCGTTAAGGTATTACCAAGAGGCGCTTGATTTGAACGAGAAATCGGGGAATAATAATTACGAGTCGATCACTTTGCTGAATATTGGAGAAACCTACACGCTAACCGGTAAGTTCGAGAAAGGTTTAATGTACTCCGAGAAAGCCCTGATCATATTTAAAAAGATGAATTTTGTTGAGGGTATTGGCCGTTCGTGGGCTAACATCGGGAGGTCGTATATCGGACTAAAAAACTACGAGGATGCTTTTAGCGCAACTGAAACAAGCCAGAGAATAGCGCTGCAGCTTGGTTTACCCGATTTACGAATACAGAATCTATTAAGTTTCTCCGAAATTTACGAGCGGACCGGACGGCCAAACGATGCGTTAGATGCCTACCGGAAGTACTCTGCGCTGAAAGATTCGGTATTTGATAGTGATAAGATAAAGGCCATTGCGGAGATGCAGACCAAGTATGAAACCGAGAAGAAGGAGCAGCACCTTATGCTTCAGCAAGTGGAGTTGGAAAAGAATAAGAGTAGGCAGACTGTTTTGATGGCATGGCTGATTGCTGGTTTTGTATTTATCGTGATAGTTGTGTGGGCCTATATTGTTAAGTGGCGATCAAATATTAAGATAACCCTCCAGCGCGATGAAATTGAGGAAAAGAACGCGGTGCTGCATCAGCAGCAGGAGGAAATCATGGCGCAAACCGAGAGCCTAGAGCAGGCCAATGTAGAAATCTCCGATAAAAAGCGAGAAATAGAGCAAACCCATAACCAATTACTTAAAAGCATTCATTATGCACGACAGATGCAGGCGGCAGTTTTGCCTTCGGTTGAGGAGTTGGATGCCATTATTCCTAAGTATTTCTTAATGTTTAATTCCTGCGATGTGGTTAGTGGCGATTTTTATTGGGCCAGAAAGCAGGACCACAAACTTCTAATTGTTGTAGGCGATTGTACTGGACATGGAATCCCTGGTGCCATGATGAGTATGTATGCAATATCGTTGCTAAACGAGATATACAGTAACGAAAAGTTGCTCCACCCCGAGGAATTGCTCGAGAAACTTCGCGTACACGTTAAAACCGAGATCAACGTGAAGCAGAACGAGGCACTGCATAAAACCCAGGCCGAAACCTATTTTGGAAGCCATATCAAGGATGGCATCGATATGGCGGTATGCTTTATCGATATAAATACTAAAAGGCTTGAGTACGCTGGTGCCAACAACCCGGCCTATATCATTTCCAACGGTCAACTCATAGAGTTGCAGCCAGTATTCAATCCCGTAGGGGTTTTTGTCAAGGAAATGGCCTTTGAGCGGTTGGAGTTCGACTTGAAGGAGAACGATGAGATTTTGATTTTTACCGATGGATTTATCGATCAGTTTGGTGGTCCCGAGAACCGCAAGTACAACACGGCTCGCTTTAAGGATTTACTGGTTGATGTTTCACAGAAAACCATGCAGGAGCAGAAATCTATACTAACCGCATCGTTTGAGCAGTGGAAGCAGAATGCCATCCAAACCGATGATGTTACCGTGCTCGGAATTCGGGTATAGTAATTGTTATGTCAAATAGTATTGCAATAAATTCAATTAATATGAGAACCAAATTTATGTTTGTTGCCATATTGGCGTTCGTACTAAACGCAAATGCTTTTGCCCAATCCGGAGGGTTGCAGATTGATACGGATTTAAAGAGTATTGATGTGGAAGCATCGGCCGATTTTGGTAAGTTTAAGGCCGAAATGGGCACTACCTATAATGTTTCCGAGAAAAAGATCACAGAACTTCATGCCAGTTTTGCAATGAGCCCTTCCGATATCTATATGACATTGGAGTGTGGCCGGTTAACCGGCAAACCTGTTGACGAAGTTGTGAAGATTTATAAGGCAAATAGGGGAAAGGGTTGGGGTGTTATAGCAAAGGAGATGGGAATAAAGCCAGGATCGAAGGAGTTTCATGCGTTGAAGGCCAATGCAAAAGCACGAGCCGAAAAAGGAAAGCATCAGTCTAAAGGAAAAGGAAAGAAGAATAAGTAAAGCCAAGTGTTCGGATGGGGCTGTGTGCCTCAGTCCGACGTTCGCGCTCGTCTTACGAAATACGTTTGCTGGTGCAAAACAGGAATGATGTGGCAAGTAAGAACGATCGTGAATAAAACAATGCGATATCTAGATTATTAGGAAGACTGCAGACCGCACCCGTCAGAAGAAGACGCGCGCGAACAGGGAACCAATAAATTATCTTAACTTCAGCGTTTTGGGCTTTTGTCGAGTATCGTAAATCCTGAGTATCTCTATCCTATTAGGCGATTCCCTGTAGAACAAGGTGTTTTGCTTATTAATAACGCACTTTCTAACTCTAAGTTTTTTATTGATGGTAGGGTATAGCTTTGGTGATTTTACAATTTGATTGATTTCTGACTCAACCCTGCTCAGAAACATAAAGGCTACTTTGGAACTCCATTTTTTGGCAAGATAGCCAAGCACATTATCCAAGTCCGTTTCTGCTAATGGAGACCAAACAACCTCTTTAGGCATTGTACTTATTTTTGCATTTCTGCATTACCTGTTTGTGTGCAATTCCTTCGTTATTTTCAATTTGCTCAATGCCCTCGATAATGCTTTTTTTTTGGTCGGCAGTTAAATTAGCCCACTCGTCAATATCTTCCTTGCTATTCAGATAGTTTAGTAGAATGCCATAAGCTTCCTCCAGGTTGGCCTTGTCCAAGCCATCTATTTGCCTAAATATTTTGAGTTTTAGTTCAGCAATACTCATATTAAAAGCTTTTTTCAAAGGTAAGCCAAATCAAAAATATTTTCAATTAAAACAATAAAATGTTTAGTTATCCCTCGTCGCACAAGCGAACAGGGGGTCGTGTCCTTCACAAAAACTTTCTAGCGTGGCATTGCCACCTGGAAACGTTAAATAATCTAGTTTTGACGTTTCCAAGTCCGCCAGTCGGCTGACGTTGGAAAGTCCCCCGCTCGCGCGGAATTGCATTCCGTGCGGTAACATTAACAATTCTTATACCAAACTAACTGTACGTTATCAACCGAGAATCAATTGTAATAACATCCAGTAGGCTTTCCATGTCTGCGTAGTTCCGCGCGGAACTAAAAAGGTAATCCCACGGGTTGGCTACAATCATCTCCACCACAGGATTATTATGGATGTACTCCAGTTTCTCGTAGATAAACTGGTTACTGAATACCTCCACGGCATGGTTGCCGTCCTGCCAAACCTTGAAATCTTGCTCCTTGTTTAGATGTGCGCATGAATCCCTGAAAAGGTTTAGCATCCATTCCCTTCGGCTCTCGGGTTCCTCCATGGCTAGCCTAACAACCTGCTTGGACGTAAATTTTTTGAAATCGCGCAGTAAAGCCGATAGGCCCCCGGGTTGCTCCGCCTTGCAGAGCATATGCAGGTGACTGGGCATTAGGCACCATGCAAAAACAACCAGCCCCTTGTGCTGCTGACAGTACTTAATTGAGTTCACCAGCGCCAACTTCTGGTTGAGCCTTGTGAATACATCTACCCAGCCCACCGTGGTAAGCGTTACAAAGTAGGCGGCCTCGTTGTCCTTAATTTTGTACTTGTCCGACATACCTATGCTGTTTACTCAAAAGTAAGAAAAAATTACATCTATTGCTAGCTCAGGGTCAACTCATTGCTGGCGCGGACTTGTAGTCCGTGACAAACACTTCTTACACTTTATTACTTATTTGAACTATGCTTTATGAAATAACCGCACGGATATATGCGCACGGATTACAAATCCGCGCGAGCGGGGGGCACGGAATACAATTCCGCGCCAGCTGGGTGGCTACAATCATCTCCACCACAGGATTATTATGGATGTACTCCAGTTTCTCGTAGATAAACTGGTTACTGAATACCTCCACGGCATGGTTGCCGTCCTGCCAAACCTTGAAATCTTGCTCCTTGTTTAGATGTGCGCATGAATCCCTGAAAAGGTTTAGCATCCATTCCCTTCGGCTCTCGGGTTCCTCCATGGCTAGCCTAACAACCTGCTTGGACGTAAATCTTTTGAAATCGCGCAGTAAAGCCGATAGGCCCCCGGGTTGCTCCGCCTTGCAGAGCATATGCAGGTGACTGGGCATTAGGCACCATGCAAAAACAACCAGCCCCTTGTGCTGCTGACAGTACTTAATTGAGTTCACCAGCGCCAACTTCTGGTTGAGCCTTGTGAATACATCTACCCAGCCCACCGTGGTAAGCGTTACAAAGTAGGCGGCCTCGTTGTCCTTAATTTTGTACTTGTCCGACATACCTATGCTGTTTACTCAAAAGTAAGAAAAAATTACATCTATTGCTAGCTCAGGGTCAACTCATTGCTGGCGCGGACTTGTAGTCCGTGACAAATACTTCTTACACTTTATTACTTATTCGAACTATGCTTTATGAAATAACCGCACGGATATATGCGCACGGATTACAAATCCGCGCGAGCGGGTGGGAATAGTTGGACGCAGGTACGCTTCGCTAACCCTGCCTACCGGCAGGCAGGCTACGCCCAACCCAATGTGCTTTTAATATAGTTACAGCCTCGGCTCAACTAGGGGAAAAGGATTGATGAAGAATAAGCGGCTGTTAAGCATTATACCCGTCAAACAAAATTGGCACTTTCGCATTTTTAGTTTCTTCAATAATTTGTAATATTAATTGCTCCCTTTCTTCTTCAGAAATTGAAACTAAACCTTTTGGGGTTTTCCAGTATTTAATACTTTCCGCTTCTGCATAAAACGCTGGAGTGATAGTCAATTCACCATCAATTCTTATTTCATTTTTTCCGACTTCTATAATTACATAAGAACGCCCACCTCTTATTTTCATCTTGTCCATATTATTGTTTCCTCCAAAGTTTTTGGGTCAATTACCGTTATCTTCGTTACACTCTTGTTTGCCTTTAATCGTCGTAATTCAATATTTTCCCATACATTACCACTACGTAAGTTATTTCCTACGACAGCTCTCACCTCTCCCGAAACCTGATTTGCATAAGCAGCAGAAACATCTTCCCAAATTTTAACCGCAGTCGCATCAGCCTCATTCCATTCAGGCATATTGATTTTATAATCATCAATCAAACCTTCCAAGGTAGTTCCTCCTTTAGATTTCGCAATCTCTAATGCTTTGTTTTTGCCACCAATTCCATCAGTTCTTCCAGACCAGAAAAAAGCTTTGTTCGCATCGGTTTTTAAGAGTAATTTAATCTCATCAGCATTTGTAACAATTTTCCCTGTTACTTGTACAATCTTTCCATATCTAACAGTTAGTTGTGGCGTATTAGGATCTGAAGCATTAATTCTTCGTATAAACTTTTGTTCATTTCTTGTATAAAACTGATATCCTTTTGGTGCCTCAGCTAATTCATCAATGTTTTTACCAATAGCAGTAGACCAATCCGCCCCCTTAGCTAATTTCAAAGCCTTAACATCAGTCCAAGCTTGCTTAACTCCATTTGAAAGGTTACCCCATTTTGTAGTAACAAGGCCATTTAATTCAGTAAATGAGCGAGGAATTGTTATTGTTCTTGAAACGTTCAGTAATGCAATAGATCCATCGGTTACAACAACTGCGGTGTAAAGTTTATCCCAAGCTTGGTAAAAATCCTGTTGGGCTTCTAACTCCTGTTGTTTAAGTGTTGCCTTTTCATTTTGTATAGCAATATCTGCTGCAGCCACAGCTGCTCCCAATCGTCCCATAAATACAATAAACGATGACCCTCCCCCTGAGAATGGGGCAAGAGCAATAGCCGTAATATTTCCTGCTGCCCTAAGATTTTCGTTGAACTCTTCGTCACTAGTAGCATCCTCCATTCTTAAAGCCCAGATAGCCGGAACGTAGTATTGCTTCTCGCCTTCTATACCTAGTGTGGCATAATTACGCCCAAAATATACGATAACCGGCTCAAATGGCTGTAAGGAATAATCTATCTTCTCAGCAAATTCACGCTGAATATCTCGACTATTTTTACTTTTAATGATTTGAGTTTTGTCAATTAATGTGTATTCCTGTGTAAATAAAATTTTACCGGTTGATAGGAATTCAATAGAAGGAGCATCATCATAGGAACCCCTCTCTATTTTATGATTATTATCCGTCCAAATGAAAGAATTTTCCTGTAAGCCAATGCAGAAAGGAGATTGTGCAACTGGAATATCTGAGAAATTCCAGGAATCGAACATATAAATCTTCTTGCTCGTTGGCTTTATTCCTAAGTTACCATAATTAGGTTTTAGAAGTAAAACTATATAATCTATTACTTTCTCCCGATAACTTTCAGACCCTTGTTCCCATAAGGTATATAACCACTTATAGTTGTTTGCCATAAATCCTTTTAGGAGGTCTACTGTTTGGGATGGAGGTGCATGCTTCAATAACTCATAGACGATGTTTTTATCGTATATAGTCCAGAATTCATCATCGCTTTTAAATAACCAATCTAATATCTTAATTCGAGTGTCTTTATCGAGCATTTTTAAAATACACATCGAATTGTACTGTTCGAGACCAACTTTTACTTCTTGAATAGATTGTGCTTTTAACACAATTTCTTTAAGTTTATTTGCTCGTTCAAAATCATTTGTACTTGAATTGGCTTTAATAAAATTCTTGAATAAATCTTTGTTTTTACCTGAAACCGAAACTGAGAAGACTCTTCCAAAAGAAACAATAACTCGATTATTAACTTCACTAAAACTTAAATTTCCAATTTTATATGAACCCTCTGCAAACACTGTAATATCAATATTGCCGTAAGTATTTCCATCACTTAAAAGTACATCGCTAGCAAAATTGTTGTTCCTTATGAAAATACCATGTTCTTTAATTTCAAACTCAGAACCAGAAGCATAAGCACATCTCATTCCTTCAACAAATTGTCTTACAAACTCCAAATCAGGAAGCATACTCGCCCCATCCTCCATATCATCAAACAGCCCGGTGGTGGTTTCGGGGTTGTGGATTAAATCCCATTGCGCCTTTAATAAGGCAAATTTATCTTGAGTATAGTCCATTAGGTTGTCGGTGCTGCCCTGCTGAGCCTCGGGGAAGGTGTGGCGGAGGTTAAATGCTCCGTGGCCAATTTCGTGGGCTACCAAGCGGGCATCGAGCTGGCTTAGCGTTACAAAGCCAAAGCGGCGGTTGCGCGGCATAAAGCCCTCTACGCCACCCTCGGAGAACTGCGGTACCACAAACAGGTAGTACGCATCGGGGTCGGCGTTGGTTTTCCAGTCCTTAAAGGCAGAAATAACGCTGTTCATCTCGGTGTTGTAGGCGCTTAGCATTTCGCTGTCGGCCCAGTCGAGTCCATTATCGCCCAGCTCTACTCCCGTTAGTCCATTCATTGGCTGCACATTCCAGTGCACCACGGCCTGCGAGTATATCTGGTTAAGTCCATTCTGCACCTGTCCAATGGTGGCCTCGGGTACATTTACGCCCGGTAGCGGAACTATGTAAAGGTTAAAGTTTTTCTGCTGGTAGGTGGCTGCCCAAATGCCGCCGGCGTAAAGGTCCTTATCGCCGCTACGGAACTTGGTTACCACGGCAAACTCGTCGCCCTCGGTGGTTCCGGTTAGGTTGTAGGTTTGGTTTGCAGTGTTGGCTCCCGTGGTGGGCTGCAGCTCTGCGCCACCCATTACGCTTATCTTAAGGTCGGAGTAGGGTGTTGCCTCGGAGCTACGGCGTACCTTAAGGTTAACTGGGTCAATTTGCCCCACGGCTAGCGCCTTCCACGGTAGCTTTATGAGCTTACCGTTTACCTCCATCTCCTGGTAGTAGTTGGCATGCGCCTGGTGCCGCAGACTATCGAACCCGTACTGCTGTCCCTGCGCTGCGGTGAACTTGGCAAGGAATCCGGTGAACTGCTCCTGCTCGGAATCGGTTCCGTTACCGCTACCCGCGCCGTATGGCTTGGCAGCACCGTTGTACACCACCTTGGCGTTGTCCATGTTGCCATCGGCAGGGACTAACAGGGTGCAGTCGTTTCCGCCTAGGTCAACCACAATGGGATCGCCACCGCCGGTAGGGATTACCCACACGGTGCTGTCGTTCACCACAATAACGGAATCGAACGGAACATCAATGGTAATGGTATCGGTAAAAGGAGGCCAATCGCCAAGACCGTTCCCCGTGGTGTCGGACGATGATCCTCCACTACCAGTTCCACCGCCTGTGGGCGTGGTTACATCGCCAAAGAGGGTTAGGTTTAACTCGTTTCGTACGGCTTTTACCTCGCCCGAGGTGAGCTGCATTAGCTCATTTATTCCAATGTCCTCGAATGTTACGGCTAGCCCTGTGTTGAATAGGGGTACCGTAGCAACACCGCTACCGGTAAATTTTCCGCCGCCCTGCTTGGTTACCTCGGTTACCTGAATGGGCATAAGCGCCGCAAGGAAAATATCGTTTTTCTTAAGCTGTAAGAGAGGCTGAGCTTGCGTTACCACAAAAGGAGAGGTGGTGTTCTCGCAGCTGTGCTGCGAGTTTATCCGCACCTTAGTGGTGATTGATTTTGAGCTGATATAATCGCTGTTGAATGCGCCACAGATGGCCTTTACCTGAACATCGTACTGTGTGGAGGATTTTAGGCCTTTAACCGTTTTGTTGTTTACACCATCCTCGGCTCGTAAATCCGACCAGGTTCCGCTATCGTCGCTGCTCTCGCGGAACTGTGCCTGCCATGCGGTGTTGCTCGGATCGGTTTGAACGCTTATGTCAAATGTACTCTGCGTTTCGTCCTGTAAATTAAATGATATTGGTGGGTTGCAGGCATCGCCAAACTGGAATACCCGCACCTCGGAGTAACCGTTGTTCTTGAATAGCTCATACCCTTCGGTGTTGTATGCTCTTACCCTAATGGCATAACGCTTGCCGGGTATTAACTGTGGCTCGCCAGGTCCGTAGAACAGGCTGGTTTGCTGAAGGGTTTTGGTGAACTTAATGGCATCGGATGCGGTGGTTATGGCAATGGTTGGATCCATATTGTCCATAAGCTCCACCATGGTGAATTCGTACATGGTGGTTTGAGCCGATAGAGGTGATGATATTCCACCTGGAACCCACGAGAAGTTGAGCATTTGAGGGTTTGTGGCTTTTACCTTTTGGTTTGCCGTAGGGAATACCATGCGGGGAGCTTCGTTAAGTAGTAGCCAAATACCGGTGCGTGCCGTGTTCGAGATTGTAACTCCGCGCTGATACTCCAGCACTTCAACCTTGAACTGGTAGAATCCTTCGGGAAGTTTTCCGTTACGGAAGAAATCCTGAGGGTTTGTTCCCTCCACAATTAGGTGCTGGGGCTGGAAATATTCGGCAATTACATCACTCGGGATAAGTTCGGTGATTCCGTTGGTTAGGCTGAAAGGCTGAGGGATCCAACCGGGGTTAGTGTATAGGCGAACGCCTCCACCCTCGATTGTAAATCGGAAACGAACATCGAGGGAAGTTACCACAGGATCGTGGAGTAGAATGCTGGCCATAATTCGCTGCTGATCGGCCGAGGTGTAATGGCTGATATAAACCGTATAGGGTGGTGTTACATTGATATTTGCCTGAACCGGATAAATCTGGCCATACACTGGTTTAATAGCCATGGCTAGGGTTATAATTACCCAGGTAGCAATGCTTCTCCCAAAATGTTTGCCTGTGGTTGACTGACTCATAATGCTCTTTTTATTACGCCCTTTCAGGGCTTTTTTGTTTTTGTTTTTTTTTATAGCAAAGGACGATGTCCTTTGCTGGGTATTACGCCCCTACGGGGCTATTGAATAATTACTCTATAATTTTTATACTCGTTGCCAGCGCTGACCCTTAACAGGTAAATGCCGGGGAGTTGCTTAATATTCACATCAAACGTATAGTGACTTAACCCTTTCGCTTTTTCGTATTTTATTTTTGTGCCATAAATGGAATATATCTCAAGCGTTACGTCGGCATCGGTGTTTAGGTCAACCGCAACGTTAAAACTACCATTATTAGGATTAGGGTAAGTTTGAACCTTTTGAATGATGCTCAGCTCGTTGGTAAAATCCTTTCCATTCTCGTGGTAAGGATCAATGACAATTGTTTTCTCCAGCGTTTCGCTACAGCCCATTAGGTATGTAATAAGACTAATTGTATAATCGCCCTCTTCTTCAGGGATAAGGTATACATAGTAGGGGTCAACCTTGGATGGGCTAAAGGTTTCGGGATAAACCCATGCAATTGAGTCGGGTAATGGCCACGAAATATCAATAGCTGCAATGGTATCGGATACCGAGGCTGAATCGGGCAGTAGAAAATCGGCTTCAATTTCTATATCACGGGTGGTTAAGTTAACGGTATCGGAACCAAAACAACCCTTACTGTTTGTTACCGTTAGGTAGTAGTTGCCAGTCCTTGTCAAAGTCACAATACTGTTATTACTTGTAAATCCATTGTCGGAAGTCCATTGATGGTTTAGATTGTGATATCCCGCATCAAGAACCAAAGTTTGGTTTGAGCAAATAATCTTTGATTCTGGTAGAGTGGGTAATATTTGCTCTGGATTTATTAGCGTAAATTGCTGCGATTTTTGGCAGTTATTCTTATCGGTTACCAGTAAACTATAGTTGCCTGATCGTACCGATCCCGTTGTTGCTACCGACGAACCATTTGACCATGCGTAGGTGTATGGCGTTGTTCCTCCGCTTATGGTTGCATCAACTTTCCCATCGGGGTAGTTGAAGCAAGTAGGATCCTTAACATTTGCCGACGCAATTAGCAGTTCGTTTGGCTCGGTGACGGTTTGTGTTAGATTCTTTGTACAACCCTTACTATCCTTTACTATGAAGTTATAGTTTGCCGGCGCAAGATTTGTGAATGAGGAGTTACCCCATGTGCTTCCATTATTGCTGTACTGGTATGGCGATGTACCTCCTGAGGCCGATAAACTAACCGATCCATTGTTGTTACCCTTACAGCTAACGTTGGTATAGGAATCCAATTTCAGATTCAGAACCGATGGCTGAGTTATACTTGCCGTAACGTTACTTGTACAGCTATTGGAATCCTTTACTCTAACGGTAAGATTGCTATTTGCACTTAGGTTGCTAAAACTACCTGTTGGTTGCCAGTTTGTACCATCAATACTGTACTGGAACGATGATGTTCCTCCATTGGCAGTCGCAATCAAACTACCATTTGCAAGACCATTACATGTAACGTTAGTAACAGATGTTACAGCCAAACTAACCTTAGCCGGATTAGATATTGTTTCGCTAACCTCCGCCACACATCCATTTTTGTCGGTAACTTTATAGGTATAGTTACCAGCCGTAAAGCCACTGAAAGAATTTGTGCTAGCATAGGCCTTAGAATTCTGATACTCTTGTTTAGTCGATGAAGCTCTCCAGCTATAAGTATAAGGGCTAGCACCACCCGATACACCAACTTCAACAGCCCCATTTGATAAGCCGAAGCAGGTAGGGTTGCTCTTTCTGGTAGTGGAAATTGTTAGTTGTGATGGCTCTGCAATAGCCTTTGAAACGGTTGCAGTACAACCCTTGGAGTCTTCCACCTTAAAGTTATAGCCCGATGAAACAGCAAGCCCTGAAAAAGTTGATGTACTAACAGGAGTTCCGTTATTTATGCTATAGTTATAAGCAGTTGTTCCACCTGATGCTAGTAAAACGACCCGTCCATCGTTCTTTCCGTAACAAGATACGTTAGCGAAACTCGCAATGGATAAAGCAAGCGGGCTACTTGGTTGTGCAATAACTTTCGAAACAGATGCTTCACAGTTATTTGCATCAACAACTTTCAGACTATATATTCCTGCTACTAAGTTATTAAATGTTTTTCCGCTTTGTGCCGATGTTCCGTTTATACTAAATGAGTAGCTTGGTGTTCCTCCTGTATTTGAAAGAGTTATGCTTCCATTATTGTTACCATAGCATGAGACATCGGTAGAGTTTGTAACAGCAAGCGATAGTTTTGCTGGATTTACAATGTTTTGTGAAACCGAGGCGGTGCAACCATTGCCATCCTTCACGTTAAAGGTGTAATTTCCTGCATTAAGATTTGTGAAGGTGTTTTCTGTGACAAAACTACCTGAATTTTTATTGAACTGATAGTTCGAAACCCCTCCCGTTGCGCTAAGTTCAACAGTAGCATCTGCATCGCCAAAACATTTTAACGCTGTAAAGTTAGAAATCTGTAACTCTAACTTAGTTGGCTCGCCTATACTAACGTTACCTCCGCTAATAGTACAACCATTGCCATCCTTTGTGACTGCTTGGTAAGTACCTGTTGACAAGTTGCTGAAAGATGCACTATTATTCCAGGTTGTTCCGTTGTTGATGGAGTACTGATAAATTCCGTTTCCTCCTGTTGCGGCAATATCAATTTTACCATTATTGGCATTAAAGCAACTGATATCCGTAGTGCTAACATTTATTCCAACAGCAGGGTTCTGGTTTATGTTGATTGTTGAACTTAGTTTACAGCCATTCCTATCCCTAACGTAAACATTTAAATCACCTGCAACAAGTTGATCAAACGCGTTAGATGTTTTCCAATCAGTATCGTTGTTTGAGTATTGGTAGTTACCCCATCCTCCCGATACCGATAAAGCAATATGTCCATTGCTTTCACCAAAACATCTCACATCGGACTTATTGGCTATGCTTAACATCAACGCATTTTGAGGTTCAAGCACTTCAACTGTTGCAGTTTTTTCTTCAGCAGGACAACCATTGGCATCGCTAACCTTTACGGTGTATATTCCCGCTGCAATATTCGATAGTTGCAATTCTGTTCCAACAATATTATTGGCAGAGTTAAACCACTTGATAGAGTAGGGAGCCGTTCCTCCAGCAACAATAACTTCGGCATTGCCGCTCGATTCACCTTTACAGGTAATATCAGTTTTACTTGTCGATATTAATAGGTCGGTAGGTGATGTAATAGTGAAGAGTTTACCTGTGCTACATCCATTAAAATCTTTCGCCGTTACGTTGTATTCACCCTGACCCAGATTATTGTAGGTTTTTGTGAATGGTAACAAATTAATATCAACTGAATCCGTTGCAATACCATCAATATAGAGTTTATACTTAATTGGTAATGTCCCAGATGTAATTTCAACACTGGCGGTTCCATTTGAACCATTGTAGCATAGCGGATTTGCAATATTACTAAGATTGATATTCGGACCGCCCTCGTCGGAAATAGATTGGGAGAAAGTTCTGGAACAGCCTACTCCATCGGAAATTGCGAAATTGTAGTTTCCAGATTTAATATCGGATAACGAATTTCCTACAGTCCCATCGTATTCCCAAAGAACGGACAAACTACCAGTACCTCCCGATGGATTAACCATGATATATCCATTCGACGATCCGCAGGTTGAGTTTTGAACTTCGGAAGTATAGTTGATGGCGCTTGGTTGACTAATAGTTACATTCTCGAATGTACTACACCCATTTGCATCCTTAACCGTGACACTATAATCGCCCGCAGTTAGATCATTTTTGCTTCCACTAAACTCATTTTCTCCCAGATAATACCTGTAATCTGGTACACCACCACTAACTGTAACCTGAACAGTTCCGTTATTTCCTCCATTACAGGTAACATTGGTAAAGGATAAATTATCGATTACAAGCGAAGTTTGTTCTCCAACCATTACATCGGTACTATCAATACAATTCTTGGAGTCGCGAACATAAATTTTATACCAACCGCTTGTTAATCCTGCGAAAGAATCGTTGGTGCTAAAACTATTCTTATTAGTAGCAAATTCGTAACTACCCCAACCGCCATAGGGTTCTACCTTTATTACCCCGGTACTACCTCCATTACAAGCCACAGACGTAACATCGGTTGTAAATGTTAATTCTGAGGGTGGATTATGAATTGTAACTACTTGTTCGATATGGCCTTGCTGACCACTTGCTCCGGAGCAACCATTACTATCGGTAATTCTTATCGTGTAATCTGAGGCTTCAACGTTGCTCAGCGTTGCTGAAGTTTCAACCTCATTATTGCTTTCATCGAACCATTGATAGGTGTATGGGAATGTTCCTCCAACAACAGTTGCCATGGCAGACCCATTTGAGTCTCCGAAACAGGTAACATCGGCTACGGAAATTGTGGCCTCCAGAATTGGTGGCTCTGTAATTGAAAACGCTGCAGAAGTAGAACAACTGTTAGCATCTATAATATCAATGCTGTAGTCCTCTGCAGGGAGAGTATTGTCGGCAAAACTGCTTCCTCTTTCTTGCTTAACTATTACTCCTTTACTATTCTTCAGAATAAATTCGTATGGTGTAACACCACCTAACACACTAACGGAAACTGTTCCATTTGCCAGCCCAAAGCAAGTTGCATTGGTAGAATTTGTAGTAACACTTAACTCATCTGGCTGAGATAGATTTACAGTGTTTGAAACTATACATCCTAGACTGTCCTCTATGGCAAAATCATAACTTTTGGTTGCATTTAAATTAATAAAGGATTTTCCTTCGGCAGTTAAACTGCTGGTTGAATCATCAAAATCAATTGTATAAGGGGCCTTTCCTCCCGATGGTATAATCTTAATCGAATCGGTTCCTCCGAAACATGCAATATTAAATCCATTGTAGTCACTTCTATCAAGTGAATAGCTTACCGCATCTAACTGCGAAAGGGTAACCTCAACGGAATCCTTACAGCTATTGGCATCGAAAACTAAGCACTTGTGAGTTCCTGCTGCAATTCCAGTAAACAAACTGTCGGTTTGAGTAAGTTCTCCAACCTTAAACTCGTAGGATTTGGTTCCTCCAGTTGCCCCTAGTTGAATTTCGCCATTATTTTGGCCAAAGCACTTAGGATCAACCGATGATTTTTTGCTGATTACCAATTTAGTTGGCTCGGTTAATGTTTGCTCTAGAGTTTTTGAGCAACCATTTTGGTCTGTTACCTTAATTGAATACGTGCCATCGCCCAAATTATCGAATAGCCAATTAGTGCCATGGTTATCACCATTTATTTCGTAGGTAAAATGCTCCCACCCATTCTCGGCTTGAACAGAAATGCTTCCATCCTTTGAGCCAAAACATTTTGGATCTGAGAAAGCAATTATATTTGCAGTTAAAGGAGTTTCTGGTTCAAGAACCTCAATATTATCAACAACTTTACTACATAGAGCCTCATCAGTTACTTCTAAGGAGTAGGTTCCTGCTTCCAGCCCTGTGAACTCTGCAATACTCGAGATATTGTTTAAAGTAGACTTTGTTACTCCCTGCTTCTTTAATGTTACGGCGTAATTGCCAATTCCATTTGTAATTTGTACATTAATGGTTCCTGTGAAACTGCCCTTACAGATAACATTATTAACTGTAGGTATCACGTTAATGTTACTTACCTGCAAAAGGGCTTCTGTGGAAATTTTATCTTCGCAAGGAGATGATGCAACAATGCATCTATACACATTGCCGTTCTCCGATGCTGGTGTTGAAGTTAACGTTAGGGTGCTTGAGTTCCATCCTCCATAGGTAGGATTGCCTCCAGCTTCCGAAATGGGAACCCAAACTGTTGTTCCAGCTTCTAGAACCTCCCACTGGTAACTTTTTGCATTGGAGGCTATAACTGAAAATGAGGCATTACCATTATTGCAAATTCTTGAATTCTGAGGGCCCTGAGTTATCTGAGCCTGAGTAACCACTATTCCCTGAATTGCCTTACGTTGTGTAGCGGCACAACCTGTAGTTGTACTGTACGATTCGGCGTAGTATGTTTTAGTTTCGGCGAAATCTTCTACAAGATTATTTCCTGAGCCAACAATACTTCCATTGCTTGCTGTATCGTACCAACGGATTGTATTTCCGTTTGAACCCGGCGTTGCTGATAATGTAATATATCCAGTTCCACAATGCTCCACATCGGAACCTGTGGCAACATTAGGGAGAGGATTAACGGTAATACTCTTTGTGGTGCTGGTTTTACAGCCATTATCATCAACCACTTCAACACTATAAGTTGTATTTACAGTTGGTTTTTTTGTAATTTTTTCCGTAACCTCTCCACTACTCCACTTATAAATAGTTCCTCCGTTAACTGTTAGCGTAACTGAATATCCATTACATATGGTCCCATCGCTGCTAAGAATGCCAGAATTTTCATCGATGGATATGGTTGGGTTAGGCAGTGCGTTGAAGTTCACCGTAACGTCCTTGCTGCTGGAGCAAGACCCGTTGGAGATGGTCCATCGGAACACGTACGTTCCGTAGTCGCCCACCGTCGCGGTGGAGGTACCGCTGCTCTCGCTGCTGAACGTCACCGTTCCGGGTCCAGAAACCATGGTCCACTTACCCGAGCCCACCGAGGGGGTATTGCCGCCCAGCGACCCGCTGACTTTCACGCCGCAGCAGTTCAGGGTGCTGGCGGAGACAGAGGCCTGGGTTGGCGTCTGGTAGAAGTTCACCGTAACGTCCTTGCTGCTGGAGCAAGACCCGTTGGAGATGGTCCATCGGAACACGTACGTTCCGTAGTCGCCCACCGTCGCGGTGGAGGTACCGCTGCTCTCGCTGCTGAACGTCACCGTTCCGGGTCCAGAAACCATGGTCCACTTACCCGAGCCCACCGAGGGGGTATTGCCGCCCAGCGACCCGCTGACTTTCACGCCGCAGCAGTTCAGGGTGCTGGCGGAGACAGAGGCCTGGGTTGGCGTCTGGTAGAAGTTCACCGTAACGTCCTTGCTGCTGGAGCAAGACCCGTTGGAGATGGTCCATCGGAACACGTACGTTCCGTAGTCGCCCACCGTCGCGGTGGAGGTACCGCTGCTCTCGCTGCTGAACGTCACCGTTCCGGGTCCAGAAACCATGGTCCACTTACCCGAGCCCACCGAGGGGGTATTGCCGCCCAGCGACCCGCTGACTTTCACGCCGCAGCAGTTCAGGGTGCTGGTGGAGACAGAGGCCTGGGTTGGCGTCTGGTAGAAGTTCACCGTAACGTCCTTGCTGCTGGAGCAAGACCCGTTGGAGATGGTCCATCGGAACACGTACGTTCCGTAGTCGCCCACCGTCGCGGTGGAGGTACCGCTGCTCTCGCTGCTGAACGTCACCGTTCCGGGTCCAGAAACCATGGTCCACTTACCCGAGCCCACCGAGGGGGTATTGCCATCCAACGATTCGCTCTTCAATACTCCACAATAGTATAGCGATGATGAGTTAACAGAGGCATTTTGCGCATAGGTAACGGTAACCTCTGCACTGCTAGTACATGTTCCGTTGGTGATGATCCAACTGAATACATACGATCCGTAAGTACTAACTGTTGCCGTGCTGTTGCCGCTAATTTGGCTGCTGAACGTCACCGTTCCGGGTCCAGAAACCATGGTCCACTTACCCGAGCCCACCGAGGGGGTATTGCCGCCCAGCGACCCGCTGACTTTCACGCCGCAGCAGTTCAGGGTGCTGGCGGAGACAGAGGCCTGGGTTGGCGTCTGGTAGAAGTTCACCGTAACGTCCTTGCTGCTGGAGCAAGACCCGTTGGAGATGGTCCATCGGAACACGTACGTTCCGTAGTCGCCCACCGTCGCGGTGGAGGTACCGCTGCTCTCGCTGCTGAACGTCACCGTTCCGGGTCCAGAAACCATGGTCCACTTACCCGAGCCCACCGAGGGGGTATTGCCGCCCAGCGACCCGCTGACTTTCACGCCGCAGCAGTTCAGGGTGCTGGCGGAGACAGAGGCCTGGGTTGGCGTCTGGTAGAAGTTCACCGTAACGTCCTTGCTGCTGGAGCAAGACCCGTTGGAGATGGTCCATCGGAACACGTACGTTCCGTAGTCGCCCACCGTCGCGGTGGAGGTACCGCTGCTCTCGCTGCTGAACGTCACCGTTCCGGGTCCAGAAACCATGGTCCACTTACCCGAGCCCACCGAGGGGGTATTGCCGCCCAGCGACCCGCTGACTTTCACGCCGCAGCAGTTCAGGGTGCTGGCGGAGACAGAGGCCTGGGTTGGCGTCTGGTAGAAGTTCACCGTAACGTCCTTGCTGCTGGAGCAAGACCCGTTGGAGATGGTCCATCGGAACACGTACGTTCCGTAGTCGCCCACCGTCGCGGTGGAGGTACCGCTGCTCTCGCTGCTGAACGTCACCGTTCCGGGTCCAGAAACCATGGTCCACTTACCCGAGCCCACCGAGGGGGTATTGCCGCCCAGCGACCCGCTGACTTTCACGCCGCAGCAGTTCAGGGTGCTGGCGGAGACAGAGGCCTGGGTTGGCGTCTGGTAGAAGTTCACCGTAACGTCCTTGCTGCTGGAGCAAGACCCGTTGGAGATGGTCCATCGGAACACGTACGTTCCGTAGTCGCCCACCGTCGCGGTGGAGGTACCGCTGCTCTCGCTGCTGAACGTCACCGTTCCGGGTCCAGAAACCATGGTCCACTTACCCGAGCCCACCGAGGGGGTATTGCCGCCCAGCGACCCGCTGACTTTCACGCCGCAGCAGTTCAGGGTGCTGGCGGAGACAGAGGCCTGGGTTGGCGTCTGGTAGAAGTTCACCGTAACGTCCTTGCTGCTGGAGCAAGACCCGTTGGAGATGGTCCATCGGAACACGTACGTTCCGTAGTCGCCCACCGTCGCGGTGGAGGTACCGCTGCTCTCGCTGCTGAACGTCACCGTTCCGGGTCCAGAAACCATGGTCCACTTACCCGAGCCCACCGAGGGGGTATTGCCGCCCAGCGACCCGCTGACTTTCACGCCGCAGCAGTTCAGGGTGCTGGCGGAGACAGAGGCCTGGGTTGGCGTCTGGTAGAAGTTCACCGTAACGTCCTTGCTGCTGGAGCAAGACCCGTTGGAGATGGTCCATCGGAACACGTACGTTCCGTAGTCGCCCACCGTCGCGGTGGAGGTACCGCTGCTCTCGCTGCTGAACGTCACCGTTCCGGGTCCAGAAACCATGGTCCACTTACCCGAGCCCACCGAGGGGGTATTGCCGCCCAGCGACCCGCTGACTTTCACGCCGCAGCAGTTCAGGGTGCTGGCGGAGACAGAGGCCTGGGTTGGATGGGCATCCTCTCCTATTGTGTGCCCATTCAAATGATTTGTTACGGAATTGCCATCTTTTAAAATAAATATATAATCGAAGTAATAAGTAGAATTTCCTTTGTAACTATAACTAGTTAGATTAGAATTGCTGTTTTTAGTTAAAAGGATACGTGAAGTTCCTCCTTCCTGTTGCCAACCATTTTCATAACTTAAGGGATAAATATAAATAGTATCATATGCATTATAATTAAAATTGTTGGCAGTAAATGTTAAAAATGTTTCTGAACTCTCACAAACACTATTAGGAATAATTGATATTTCTGGTGTAGAGTAAACTACAAATTGTCTTGGTGAAGACCATGGCGAGTTACATACTTGGGAATCTCCTCCTACTCTTATTATTTTTGAGCGTATGTTTATAACTTTTCCTCCATTTAGGGAAACACTTAAAGAATCTGCATTAGGAATTATTAGGGGGGTGTAATTGCTAAAAGAATTTGTTCCGCAGCTTTTCCAAGAAGTCCCATTGTAACTATACTGAATTTCGTAGTTATAGTTGCCTAAGTCAGAACTATTAATTGGGCTATATGAGCCAGGTTGAACAAAAAGAGTATCATTATCCAAACAATAATCTATCGGATTATATGACATATCTTTCGAATTATATTCACAAACCGAAACCCCACTGGGACGAGGAGGCGAAATCCCTACTTGAACTGTTCCTGATTTAGATGCTGTTCCTCCCCATAAACCAAAAGTAAGTGATGAGAGTTTGAAGGAATTATATGAACTAAACCCTACACAATGAAAATCAATATCTGTTGTGCTTGGATAGTATATATAAAGATTTATATAGTTGTTTAAATCACCTACGGAAAATCTTGTAATACCTTGTGCGCTTGCAGTACTATAGGGAGATACTGGGTTTTGCTTGTTAGTAATAGCATAAGAACATACGGTTGCCCATAAATCAACATAATCAGTTTCATACTCTCCCGACGCTGAACAAAGTGGATGTATTGTTCTGCATATGTTATTGTTTACATACACATCGAAGTTATTATCACCAAACTGGGCATATATACAATGGTTTATTAATAAAAAGGCAAAGAGTACTTTAATTTCTTTCATAGATTGATGTTTTAATGTTCAAACACAATTAATTTTTCAATATTTTAGATTTATTTGCTTTGGTGTTATCTAAAGCAAATATTCAATGTTTCGGATATAATCTTTTCGTCTTTAGGTCTATATATAAGTTTATAATAATAACAATTATTTATGAAAACATTTCTATCAACATACTCTCCAATTTTTGACTCTACAGTTGCGATTAGATTGTATTTGCCATTTTCTAATTTTCTATAAATCATGATGCTTCCATTGTTTTTTTCTTTGCCCCAATGAATTATCAGATTTCCATTGTCAATATCAGGTTCCGCTTTTGCTACAAAAGGTTCCGCTTTTGTTTTCGAGGTATAAAATGGCAACTTATCACTTTCACCTTTGCGCCCACTTATATCAATAGCCTCACAGAACAAAATTCCTCTTTCGTGAGTACCCTGAAGAACAAATGATGTATCCGTTTTGATTGCTCCAATAAATAATTCGGTGGGGCTTAAGCTTTGTTCCTCTTGGTACAATAATCTATGCAGGACTACATCGTTGCTATTGCTTGGGGCAATTTTTACTGTTGTTTTACCAATACTATCAGTATAAATCATCAGTAACGGAGGACTTGGAGGAATAGTGTCGGGTTTAACTAGAATGACAGGCTCTGATGCTTTTGACGTATTGTAACGGGTATCGAGCGCTACGGCCTTAAAATATAAATTAGAACTAAGCATATTTAAAGGAAATTTTGCTGAATAGGTAGAGTCGTATATAAAATCTTTACATACCAACGTGTATTCCGATTCCGAGTTTGCCGAGAATAGCAGTTGATAACCTAGAAGATCGGGCTCCTTGCCATAGTTCCATTGTAAATGAACAATACCGGTTGAATCGAACTGCCCTTTTAAACCAGTAGGGGAAAGAGGTGGTAATGAGTCTATAGCCTGAAATAGTCGGGAAGATGAAAAGTATAATCTGTTGAATTGGTCTATAGCAGCAACCCTATAGTATGAATAATCCTGTGGTTTTTGGATATACGCATACCTATTTGTTTTGTCGAGATTCTCTTTTAGTTCTGGTTTAAATGGTCCACCCTGATTTGGAGAGGAGTATAGCATAAATCCTTTTAGGTTTTTGGTACTATCCTGAATATCCCACGAAATAGATATTTTATTTTCAATCTCTTTGATATCGGTAATCCAAGGAGAACTTTCAATTGTGGGCATTATTTTCACCTCAATGGTGTCGGAGTAGGGGCCGTAGGTATCGAAAGGAGTTTTACCTCGCAGACGGTAATAGAAGGTAGTTACCTCCTGCTTTATAGAATCGGTATATATATTATATTTTGGATCGTCCTCTGCTGTAGACATTGAATAGTAATTTTTACCAGTAATTGTTCTAAAATTTGCTTGATCTGTTGATCGTTCAATTTCAAAATTATTGTATATACCTTTAAATGGTTCATAGGGAATTAATATGGAAATTTGACTACCATTAACATTATAGCTTACACCAAATGGACGAGGTGTAAAATTTCCAGTTTTAAAATCAATGTAGGCATACCCATCCTCATGTATTTTAGATGAATCGGAATAATTTGCAACAACCCTATATGCGTATGTGTATTGTGTGTTGGCAGTTGAGTCAATCAAACCAAGTCCCATCATACAGGCTACTGTAAAGGATTGGTCTGCACAGAGTAATCCAACCGAAAATCTGTTTTGCTGTTCTTTTGATTTATTGATTAATTCAAAAAAGTTATTATTAGCGGTTGTTGTTACTTCTAGGTTTTTCCCGTAAATTACCTCAGCTGCAACAGCAAAACTGCTACTATCTGCGTTGTTTTCCCAGTTACTTAAAGGATCCGGTTTAAAACTACCCAAAAAGATGGTATCTGGTTTTTCGATAATCTGACCATCCTTTATTATAGGGATTCTGTAAACACTATACCCTACATTATTTCCTCTGATCCAGCTGGTAGGATTACTTGGTGCCCAGCGTAACATCACTTTGCCATTTTCAATAAATCCAGTAACAGTTATTCCCTTTTGATTGTCTGTTTGGCAAAAAGTACTATAAGTTGTTATCAGCAAAAAAAGTATTGTGCTAAATCTCTTCATCTATTAGTAGTATTTATAGTAAGTTTGATGTTCCGAAGTTGAAGTGCTCAATCCCGGTATAAAATATTTGTACTTTACATAATGAACGGAATTAGTTGCTAATGCACGAAATGTTGAGTTTACTATTCTTGCGCAATAAGATTGGTTCATATTGGAAAGCGATTTGTTCTTCAAATCATTATAATCCATAGAAATGTAATAATTCAAATTAAACTCAATCCAAGGAGTGATACTATTATCAAAATTAAAAGTACCTGTAGATATATTTTGCTCATTTAGTACAGGAGGCGTTGTGTTTTGAATTATATTACACACTAGTACAGGGGGAACGCCTGAAATGTTTGTGCTTCTCCAATTTATAGTTACATTACTCAAAACAGGGTATCCAGAATACAAAAGATCTTTGTAATATGTATTAAACCATTGATTATTCGAAAGTTGTGCTTCGATTTGTATGTTTTCTAGTTCCCATTTGTCGAATAATTCTCCATTAGTATATTTATGCGATAATGAATAAACTCCTTGAGAAATATAGCATTGATATTCTCTTTTCTGAAATCCAATCATTTTTTCCACAAAAGTATTGAACTTGCTAGTTCTAAAGTGTAAGGTATAAAGTTCTGTTAGTCCTTCGTCGGTTAATGTACCCTCTATATCCTTGGTGGTAACCGATTGATCCTCGTTAACATTTGTTTCTGTTAACTTTACATTCTTATCGGCTTGGAATTGGTTATTGGTATTTTCTACTCGCACTATTTTCATGGAGTAAATGGCCTCATTTACCAAGTTGTCAGGCACATTAAGTACTACTCTTTTAGCCGCATTGTCGTATGTTATTGACATTTTTGAGGTATTGGTTCCCGATTTAAAGTGTGCCTCGTAACGCCAACTTCCTGGTTTGTTAAATAGGTAAGAAATACCCTGGTAAACCTGTATGTAGCATTTACCATACTCGTTCTTGTAAAAGTTCACCATGTTTTTTACAGGGTAGGTGTAGTTTACGTTATTCTCAGTAATATAATCAGGAGCTTCTCCTGTAGCAAAGGCAACCAATTTTTCTTCGCTTTCAACCTTACCGTCTACAGTGTAGTCAATCCAACTACCATTGCCTGTTTTTTCTTGGAAGTGAACCTTTACCTTTACTTTTAATCCTGTTTGTCCTGGAAGAATCTCTAAAGGTCTTAATGCAAGAACATCTTTTGTTGTGTTCCATTCTTTTGAACAAGAAATTTCCTGATCGCCCTGCATTACTTTAAAGTAATCGAGTGTGGCACGGAATTTTTTTGTATTTCCATCATCACCGAGTATTTCGAATGTTTCTTCTATAGGCATGTTAAAAGCAACTTGGGGAGTTGTAAATACATCAACCTCTTTGCTCCCTTCGGTGGGCGTTAATTCTGCAATTGCAGTTACCCCGGCAAGTTCGCTTGTTCCAATCAGTTTACACTGTTCGCCATAGCTAAATTCAAAGTTACATTTTCCTTTTACCAATCCTCCTAAAACAGAGAATTTTGCCTGAACAGCTCCCGATAAGTAGGTGGGATTTGGTAATTGAGCACCTAGCACAGCTGCAAATCCAGCATCCATTATAGTGAATTTTCTGGTTCTTCGTAATACTTTTACTTTAACACCAATCTTAGCATCAACCCACGACCATGCTTGTCCCTGTGCATACCAGCCATTTATTCCTAACTGTCCGCTGTAGCCTTCGCATCTAGCATCGCTGCCAAAGTTTTTTAACATAAAGTCAAAGCCTGCTCCCAAATCAAAGTTACCATAGAAGATAAGGAAACTTTTTTCTCCTGTACCTGCTGTAATTGATGCTCCAAAAGCAAATCCACCTCCATTTTTAGTAAGTAGATCGCTTCGCATGTTTGAAAAGTTGATTTTATTGGAAAGGCTCGCAACATTCGAAGGCAACGAAGGAAAATCTGGAAGTTTAGAGCCTACCATAAAGTAACTCTTTGCATTCAACGCCTTCATTATTTTAAGGTTAATAGGCGAAGTTGGGGTTCCAATGTAAATATACCATTCGCTACTTGCAAAGTAAAAGTCAACTCTTCCGGCTAGGTTGTTAGCACCGCCACCTTTAATAATATCACCAACATTTATGTAAGCCTCGGAATAGCCAGAAAGCTCTTTCTTTGTGACTGCATATTGTATGTGTACTGTTGCCCGAACTTTTGAATCGGTTTGATCCTTATTGATTTCGGTCATAAACCTACCATCACCATCAAAAGAGATTAGTTTTATACCATAGCTGGGTGTGAACTCAATGCCAAATGTGATGCTACCATTAAATGCATCTGGCTTGGGTTGAGTACCAACAATCACCTTGGCCATTACGCCAAGAGAAACGTCTTGTGATGGTTTATATGTTATTCCTGATTTCGATATTCCTATCTTGGGTGCAGTTTGTGCTGTTGAAGAGGTGTCGCGTATCATTTGCACATTACTAGGGAGTACTCTTTCCATATGGTAATAAGCACCTCCTCCAAAACCATAAATGGCAAAGCCCGTAAATATTGTGATTCCATTAGGGATTGACACGCCTGCATCAGCATACCAATAGCGATATCCAGAAACATTACCAAATTGCGCTGTGGCGTAAACATTTATTCCTGGAGTTACGGTCATGTCAACTGAACCAAGATAACCATTCCCATAGGTTGGATCATCTTTGTAATTTATTAATTGTCCTTTTAGATCAATAGCCCCAGTTTTTGCTTCAACTACTATTTTTCTGAGTTCAATATCCTTATATTTCCAATCTCCTTTGTCGTTTTTTGCCCACACAACAAATGCCGAATTTCCTGCAATCTTACCTTCCATTAGGTTAACGCTTGCATCAAACTTTAGTCCGAGCAAGGTATCCTTGGTATTGCGTTCTAGGGCAATCTCATTAATCTGGACTGGGAATCCCGCCATTGCCCCTGAAGTCATTGAGAAACTTTGGATATCAATTTGTGGCGCCCTTGTTTGAATCACTAAACCTTGAAAGGTAATTTGAGCAAGTTTTACACCTGGCGAGGCTCCAACGTTAACGTTCATTTTTCCATGTAGTTCTGCCTTTGGGTAAAATACACCGTCTTTCGATTCAACTGTAATTTTTGAGTTGCTCGATAAGGTTAAAGTTGTACCTGAACCAAAAAGAGGTGCCTTTATATCTCCAGGTAAGGAAACAGTGAAAAGAAAATTTTTATCAGCATCAATAGTGGCATTATAGGTCATGGGCTTGTCGGACTCTGTTATGGGAACAATAATTCCGCCAGCCATGCCATAGCCACTCAGTTCATTTTTCATTAACGACAATGAAATGGAGTTAATTGAGAATTTCCAACCACCCAAGTTCCCTTTATCGAATCCGATAATCTGTGCATTATATGCCAAACTACCCGAAATTCCCTCCATGTCTATTAGGAACTTGCTTGCTACAATTTCTGGCACAGGGCCACTCTTGGCAAATGTCTTGGGGAATTTTAGGGCAAAGGAACTTATGTAAAGTCCGCGCCAAAGGTTTTTGTCTTCACCATCGAAAAGTGCCGATTGGTATCCATTTGGAAATTGCATAGACTCACAGTTCCGTTTATCGCTCAAGTCTAGAACAATTTCTTTGGGGTAGAAACTGAAATCCTTTAAATCTTTCAGTTGAAATGGATCAAGGGTTACACTAAGCAGTATATCGTTAAAATCGGTAACAGCACAAAAAATTTTACCAGCAACCTTTGCTCCTGTTATGACATTTCTTGTTGCAGGATTTTCCTTGTAGAATTTTGATTCATCTAAAAATAGTTTTGCCGAGAGTTGGGCTCCTTTATAACCATTGCAATCCCATTCAACAAAGGTTGAATCGGCATTAATAAGGAGTTCTTGCCCCATTAAATCTAGTGATTTATCCTTGAGCATTTTTAGTTGAGCCGCCTCAATTCCATTCATTCCAATTTTTACATTGTCGGCAACTAGTCCAAATTTTTTAGTTGAACCCGGAAACGACAAGCTCATATAGGCTTTCATTACAGCCCCAGAGGAGGTGAATTTTAGGTTATCCAATACAATGGTATAGTAAACGCCCCCAATTTCTTTAACAATGCCTAACGGCAGTGTATAAACCTTTTCAGGGTCAAGCATGTCTACAATACGATTTTCTCCCAGAACCTTTTGTGTGAGCGAATCTGCTAATTGGTCTAGGTCTAACGCTTCGGTTGAGGTACTATCCTCGTCATTGTTAGTTAAGCTTGTTTCGTCAAAGTATAATACCTTTGTCAAACTACTGGTTGCTTTTCCTGTTATAGCGTTATTTGCATAGGATAAGCCCCAAAAAGGATTAAGTAATGCAAATAGAAAAACAAATAATCGATAGTAAGAAAATCTCCTCATAAACCTTACTGTTTACTTATACTGTATGTGTAACTAATATTACCCGTGCATTCAAATATTTTTGTTGTGACCTCAGTTTTTGTTGTCTTATGCATAAAACAGAGGCTTATATTTATTTTATGAACTTTTTGGTGCGAATAGCTTCCTCCTACTCTAATCGAAAAAACTTCACCAGAGAATTTTCTATTGTTATAAGTAGAGTTGTATGCGATACTTGTGTTTGTTGTTACTTTTTTAGAAAAAAATGATTTAGATGCTCCAATGACCGGGCCAATCATCAGAACCTCTTCCGTTGCAGAAACTTTACTATAACTTCCAAGAGCCGTACTTGTTAACGATAGATTTATCGGAGCAGCCGAGTAGGAATAAATCAAACCACTTTGGTAGTAGCTCGAGTTGCTTAGTGTTCCGTTTCCTTCTTGTTTGTTTGCCGCTTGTTGGTATGTAAAGTTGACAGATAGAATATGCCTATAGTCTTTATTGTCGAGAGATCCTAAGATAATCGAGCTGTTTAAAGTTGCGGTTTGTGAAATTTGCGAAAAGTTTAATGTGTCGATGTTTTGGTATGGAGTGGTACTGTTGATATTATCAAATGTCGATTTCATATAGGTATAATAGGAGAAGTTGGAATAACTTGTGTTAAGTGTGATTCTCGTTCCTGGAGCGTAAGAGAAATTTAGATTACCAAGGAAATTCTCGGAAGTTGATATTTTTGATTTATCTAGATTGTTTCTCTGTTTACCTATGTTTCCCGATACATTGATTTTTCCTTCATTTAATTGTTTCGAAAAGGTTAGAGAAATATTCTCTAAATCGTTATTGGTATAGTATGATCCTAAAGTGCTATAGTTTGGATCAACTCTTTCATACGCAACACCAACAGTATACGAGTTTCCTAAGTAATCAATGCTGCTTTTAAGAGCCCTGGAGTATGATGTGGTTCCATTGGGAGTGATAAGGAAAAATAGCCCTTTTTTTGTAACCGATTTATTATTTGTTTGTCGAGTATCATTTGTTAATGCATTACCGGCATACTCTCCACTAATTTTAATTTTTTTATAGAATGTTTTACTCAAATTGATTGTGAATACCATGTTCTCTTTAGGAGAAACGCCCAGTGAATCGGGGATTAAACCAATGCTGTTATTTTTATCCCATGCTTTAAAAATACTCAAGTCGATGTTTCCAATGTCCCCGCTATATCCTAATTTAGTGGCAAATCCCATACGCTCATAGTAAGGGACTGAGTACAGTTTTGAGGAATCATATTCAACTCCTTTGATCAATCTACCATACATTGCACTAAACTTAATGCCTAAATCTGGTGGGGTAAGTTCTACTCCTCCTCCTAAAAATTGGTGACCATTAAGTGAATACTGTGAGAAGGACATTGTATTGTAACCAATGTATGTCTTTACCCATTTGTAGTTTGGCTGCATCCCAAATTGGTTAAAATTAAAAGGTTGAGAGTAGTTGACTTGTTGGTTTGAGTATGAAAAGGAGAACGGGAAAGAAATGCCGTAGATGCTAAACGAAGCACTTCCGTTTAGAAATAATGTATATGGATTAGATGAACTTGGGTTTTGGCTACGATAGGTTCCGTTTTGGTTTAAGTTAAAAGATCCAGAATAATCAAACGGTTTCTGCTCTTTTATTGTTGATAGATCCTGAGCGACAATACAACTTGATATTAAAACCAATATAACGGAATATAAAAACTTTAATAGCATTTTGAATAAAACTTAAGAATTTTAATGGTGTTAATTGATTGTTAGTACTTTTCTTGAAGTATAACGTATTCCTTTTTATTGTTATTGAACCAATTTCTGGTTATTTCAAGTGCTTTAGGATAATTATCGATGTTTAAATCTCCGCTGGGCAATACTTCAATTGGAAATCCCTCTATTTGGGGTGAAAGCAATTCAATAACTCTATATCCACAAATAATTTTACTATCGGAATTTGGATTGGTCGATGAACACAATTTTTCGTCAGAAAAAATTGATTTTACAAGAACGTCATAAGCTTCTTTTCTATGAGTATATATTAAATCTGGATATAGAATGTCAATAACTTCATCATTTAGTGGCAATGAGTTTATTTTTGATATACAGTAGTTTAGTGACGCATTATCGCCAAGGCGAGCCAAGGCGAGGTATGTTGCCCATTTTTCTGTTTTATTATAGTTTCTTGAGTTTGGAAAAACAGAGTTTATTTGTTTTAAAGTTGTACTATCTCCTATATAACCTGCCAACAGTACTATATTTTTGTATGAAGAAGCATTCTTAATAATGCATAGATTAATCAATGTGATTGCTGAAGAGTCATAATAAGTCTTAGGAAACTTCTTTAAAACATTAATAGAATTGGATGCTACTCCTGGGTTTGCATTTGATAAATTCATTAAAAAATAATGAATGGCCTCCTGTTTGATTTTAATATTATTTGTTTTTTGTGTAAGTTCTTTAACAATATTCGATAGTTGGAGAGCTTTTTCATATTTTAGTGTGTCTCCGGAATATTCCTTAATACACTTTATTAGTTCAATAGTATCGGAGTTGCATCTTTTTAAGATATTATCAATGGTTATTTGATTCGATGTTAAATCTTCAATAGTGATTTTTTTGCAATTACACTCCAAATTTTGGGAAGATAATAATTCCGCTTTTGTTAGAATAATGGTTACAAATAGAAATAAGCATTTAGTATAATTTTTCATGATTTTTGTTGTATTTCGTTTTTTTATAAAAGATTACAAAATTAACACTATTTATTTAATCAACAAAGTTTATCGCTGATTTCTAGCAGATTATACATCTTGATTGAGCGGTGTATTCACCGTAAATAGAGGTTTAAGTTAGTTTTAAATGATTCTTTAAAAAGTAATGTAGAACATGCTTATACATTATAAATTGTAACAATAAGGTGTTAAAGCAAAAAGCCCCAAGATTACCTTGGGGCTTTACTATTTTGCTAGGAGGGTATTACACGTTTAGCGACACACGCTTAAAGGCAACAACCTTTAAGTCTTTGTCAATACTTTGTAGGTACTGACGGATGGTCATCTTGTTGTCCTTAATGAAATCCTGATTCATCAGGGTGCTCTCCTTGAAGAATTTCTGAAGTTTACCTTCAGCAATCTTGTCGAGCATATTTTCGGGTTTGCCTTCCAATCGAGCTTGCTCGCGGCCAATTTCGAACTCCTTCTTTTTTACATCCTCAGGAACATCTTCCTTATCGATAGATACTGGATTCATTGCGGCAATTTGCATTGCAACATCTTTTCCGGCGTGAATATCGATAACCTTGTTGAAACCAACAAGCGTTGCCAGCTTATTGCCTGGGTGGATGTAAGGAACAACAAAGGCAGCGTTAACTTGATCGTAGTACGATAGATCAACTTTCTCACCCGTTACTCCGGAGAATTCGGTTACCAAATCGGCAACTTTTCTTCCATCGATGGTTAAATCCTTAAGTGCATCAAGGTTTGCAGGAGCTTTTTCAAGAGCAATATCAAGGATTTTTTGGGTGTAACCAACGAAATCGGCATTTTTAGCAACAAAGTCGGTTTCGCAGTTTAGAACTACCATTGCACCATGGGTTGCATTAGCATTAACTTTTGCTAGACCAGCACCCTCGCCAGCTTCTCTGCCGGCGCGTTTAGTTGCAATAGCTTTTCCACGTTCGCGAATTATTTCAATCGCTTTATCGATATCGCCATTAGCTTCAACCAATGCATTTTTGCAGTCCATCATACCTGCACCGGTCATTTTTCTTAGCTTGGCAACATCAGCAGCTGTTATTTCGGCCATTTTTATAATCTTTTAAGTAAATACTATTCGTCATCTTCGCTGTCAGCAGCGCTATCATCAACGTCCTCAACTTTTGCTACCTCTGAATCTTCGGCTTTTTTAACGCCTTTGCGAGCGCGAGTTTTGGTTCCTTCGTCTTTCTTTTCTTTGGCTGCTGGTTCTTTTTCTTTTTCAGCCTTTCTTTCCTCAAGACCTTCCTCTATTGCTTTTGCCATTACATCAACAATTAGGGAGATAGATTTTGAAGCATCGTCGTTAGCGGGTATTACAAAGTCAATTGGAGTAGGATCACAGCAAGTATCAACCATTGCAAATACCGGGATATTTAATCTTTTAGCCTCATGTACGGCGATGTATTCTTTCTGAACGTCCACTACGAATAGCGCAGCAGGAAGTCTGTTAAGATCGGCAATAGAACCTAAGTTTTTCTCTAACTTAGCGCGTTGACGGGAAATTTGAAGTTTTTCACGTTTCGATAGGTTATCGAAAGTGCCATCGTTCATCATCTTGTCGATGGACGACATTTTCTTAACCGCCTTACGAATAGTAGGGAAGTTTGTTAGCATACCACCAGGCCAGCGCTCGGTAACATATGGCATGTTTACCTGTTTTACGCGTTCTGCAACAATTTCTTTAGCTTGTTTTTTTGTGGCAACAAATAGGATTTTACGTCCTGATTTGGCAATTTGCTTAACTGCAGCGGCAGCTTCATCAACTTTAACTACTGTTTTGTGTAGGTCAATGATATGAATACCATTGTTCTCCATAAAGATGTATGGAGCCATTTTGGGGTTCCACTTACGTTTTAGGTGACCAAAATGTACACCTGCATCAAGTAGCTCTTTAAAATTTGTTCTTGACATTTTGTTTTCTTCGTTTAGATTTCATTGGCAATCGCACAGTAGTCCCTTTCGGGAGTCTGGGCAATTTATTACTAAACTGCCTGCCAAATAATTAATAAGTTTGATAAATTTTTAACGTTTGCTGAACTGGAATCTCTTCCTTGCTTTTGGCTGACCGGGTTTCTTACGTTCAACTTCGCGTGGGTCGCGAGTCATGAAACCTTGAGCCTTAAGGGCTGGTTTGTTTTCAGCATTGTACTCAACAAGGGCGCGAGCAATTCCTAGGCGCAAAGCTTCGGCTTGGCCTTTTTCGCCGCCTCCATCAAGCGTTACCTTGATGTCGAAATTTTCTGCAACATTCAAAACTGTAAGAGGTTGCTTTGCAATGAAGCGCAGAATATCTGAGTTGAAGTAATCTTTTAAGTCTTTACCATTTACGGTAATATTACCCTTACCTTCTTGTAGGTAAACACGGGCAACGGCAGACTTTCTTCTTCCTAATCCGTTATAAACCTGCATAAGTTAACTATTTAATTGTGTTTAATTCAAGTTGCTTAGGTTTTTGAGCCTCGTGTGGGTGCTCAGTCCCAGCATAAACATAAAGATTTCTGAAAAGAGCGTTTGCCAACCTGTTTTTTGGTAGCATACCCTTAACAGCGTGTTCAATCACCCAAATAGGTTTGCGTTGAAGCATATCCTTGGGAGTAGCAAAACGCTGTCCTCCAGGGAAACCGGTGTGACGAACATACTCTTTGTCAGTTAACTTACGTCCGGTTAAACGAACTTTTTCTGCGTTGATAACAATTACGTTATCGCCGCAATCAACGTGTGGAGTGTAATTGGGCTTGTTTTTGCCGCGTAGCATTTTAGCCACTTGGCTAGCTAACCTTCCTAAAGGCTGGTCGGTTGCATCAATTACTACCCACTCCTTTGTAACGGTTGCCTTATTGGCCATTACCGTTTTGAAACTTAATGTGTCCACTTGTAAACTCCTAACTTTTAAGTTAATACTTACTTTTTTGTGATCCTATATTGATAATAAGCGGGATGCAAAATTACAACTATTTATTTAAACAACAATATGTTTATCGGTATGATTTAATTTTTTTTGATGTGATTCATGAACTTTCATGTATATCTGATAGGATGTGTTTGATCGGTTGATTTCATCCCCCTTTCATTTTTAGTTTTTACTCAAAACACAATTTTACTCTATCTTTAGCGTTTTTATTGTTCAAAAATATTTGAAGTATGCTTTTGTCTTCGTCAAACCATAGGTTTGTCTATGTTTTTGCATTGATTATTGTTGCTTGCTCCTTGCCATTCTCTGTCTTTGCAACTAGCGTAGGGACAATTGTGCTGTTGGTTAATTTTTTGCTTGAGGGGAATTGGCGGATCAAATCTATTAATCTACAGAGGAATAGGGTGGTTTGGTTTTCACTGTTATTGTATCTGCCAGTTCTTTACAGTTTTTTTTACTCGTCTAATACAACAATTGCCATAAGGGAGTTGCGTTTGTGGTTGCCATTTTTGCTTGTTCCTCCAGTAGTGGCAATGAGTGATCCTTTAAGTAAAAAGGAATTTCGGTGGATTACGCTGATATTTGTTTTGGCCGTTTTAGTGGCAACCCTTATTAGCACCGCTTATCTTTTAATGCTATCGGACAAATCGGCCATCGATACCCGTCAAATATCGCTGTTTATATCCCACATCCGTTTTGCACTGATGATTAATTTGGCCGTGGCCATCCTAATTCATTTCATCGTTTTCGAAAGTTTTTTGTCGAAATGGATAACTGCAACAATGATTCTAATTGCTTTTTGGCAGGTTGTATTCCTGTTTATCCTTCAATCTTTAACAGGGATTGTTATGGTTGGATTGTTGATTTTTGCTGGTTTTGTTTGGGTATACGCAAAGTCAAAAAGTTCCGTTGCTCGTTTTGCCATTGCCATAGTGGGGTTAAGTGCATTTTTTATCATAATTTCAATTGTTACCCACACTGTTGATGGATTTTACACAAGGAATAGAGTCGACTTTAAAACGCTAAAGGAGTTTACTGTTAATGGGAATCCTTACCAGAATGATACTGCCCGATTAGTTTATGAAAATGGCAATTTAGTCTACATCAACATCTGCTATCCCGAACTGAGAAGGGCGTGGGAGCGCAGAAGTAGTTTATCTTTTGATGGATTGGATAAAAAAGGGCAACCGCTAGACCAAACGTTAATTCGTTATATGACATCGATTGGATTAACAAAGGACTCTGCCGGAGTTTTGAAACTCGATCCTGTTGATATACAGCTTGTGGAGAATGGTGCAACCAGCGTTGTTTTTAAGGAAAGCAGTGTTGGCTTGAGTAAAAGAATATATCAGTTGCTATGGGAGTTCGATGCGTATCGAAGTCAGGGAACTATTGCAAATAGTCCTATGATTCAACGATTGGTGTTTGCAAAGGCTGCATGGTTTGTGATTGAGAATCATTTTTGGTGGGGTGTAGGCTGGGGTGATTTGCAGGAAAACCTCAATAATTACTATGCAATCAATCACATAAATCTGTCGGAGGAGTACCATTTCATGCCGCACAATCAGTATCTTACCATTTGGGCAAGGGCTGGTATTGTTGGGCTTGTAATTTTTATACTGTCACTGATACTTCCATTTATATTGATGAAAAAATATAAACATTTTTTGCCTTTATATTTTCTAGCAATGGTAGTGGTTTCAATGCTTAATGAGGATACATTCGAGACACATATTGGTATTACGTTAGCTGTACTTTTCGGCTCATTGTTTATTTTTGGGTACTCGTTTACTTCGAAAACCGATGAGCCAGAATCGCCTAAAATATGATTTCTACCAAAGAGATGTGCTAATTGTTGCCCCCGAGTTATTAGGGAAACAGATTGTCCGGATTTTGCCCGGTGGCATCGAATTAAGACATTTTATTACAGAGGTTGAGGCTTATAAAGGTACTGGCGATTTAGCTTGTCATGCAAGCAAGGGGAAAACTGAGCGCAATAAGGTGATGTTTGAGCAGGGTGGGTTGGTTTACGTTTACCTAATTTACGGGATGTACTGGATGCTAAATGTTGTTACATCGGTTGAGGAGAATCCAGAGGCCGTGCTGATTAGAGGAATATCTGACTACTCCGGACCGGGCCGATTAACAAAACATTTACTGATTGATAAAAGTTTTTATGCCGAAGATTTAGGCATTTCCTCACGGATATGGATTGAGGATGCTGGACTAGCTCCAAAATATTCAACCACTCCAAGGATTGGGGTTGATTACGCGGGGCCATATTGGGCTAAAATTCCCTGGCGATTTGTTGCCGATGGTCTTTAAATGAAAGAGTAACTTTAATCAATAAACAAATAAAATGAAAATAGTTTTTGCCGAGCCGATTGGCGTTTCCGATAGTAAAAGGTCCGAGTTTATTTCGGAGATGCAGAGTCTAGGACACACTGTGAACTTTTTCGATACACCGGTTTTAGATCAATCCGATCTTCAGGCTAGAGTTTCTGATGCCGATGTGCTTGTGCTAAGCAATCAGCCCCTATCTGCCGAAACAATTAATAAATGTCAAAATTTAAAGATGATTTCGGTAGCCTTTACTGGTGTCGATCATCTTCCTATAGATTACTGCCGCGAGAAACAAATTACAGTCTGCAATGCTGCTGGCTATAGTACTTCCGCCGTTGCTGAACTAACCATTTCGATGGCTATTTCCTTGTTGCGAAAAATTAACGAGTTGGATGCCAATACTCGACAAGGTAAAACGCGCGACGGTTTCCTTGGTGGCGAGATGCAAGGAAAAACGTTCGGTATAGTTGGTCTTGGCGCTATTGGAGAAAGAGTTGCGCATTTGGCAAATGCTTTTGGATGTAAGGTGATTGCCTATACTCGCACACCTAAGAGTGTTCAAAATGTTGATCTTGTAAGTTTAGAGGATCTGTTTAGCTCTTCGGATATTGTTTCGTTGCATATTCCGGCCAATAGCCAAACTGTTGGAATGGTGAATGCTAAACTGATTGGATTGATGAAATCCAACGCTGTGCTTGTTAATACAGCACGGGGAACATTGGTTGATTATAGCGCCCTATCAATTGCCTTAAGGAATCATGCAATTGAGGGTGCTGCTATTGATGTATATGAGCATGAGCCTCCTATAGAAAAGGATCATCCGTTATTTTCGGCTCCGAACACATTACTTCTCCCGCATATTGGCTATGCAACCACCGAGGCAATTAATCGCCGAGCGGACATTGTTATAGAAAACATACACGGTTGGCTAAAAAAATCGCCCAAGAATGTAGTTGTATAGCAGGCCGATACGCCAAAAGCAAAAATTTTTTAAAAAAATATTTGGAACAAATTAAATATTTATATTACATTTGCACCGCTAAAGAAAAGAACAACACTCCTCATTAGCTCAGTTGGTTAGAGCACCTGACTGTTAATCAGGGGGTCCTAGGTTCAAGTCCTAGATGAGGAGCAAGCCTCGATGAATAATCGGGGCTTTTCTTTTTTCGGGTGATTTGTTTTTTGCTTTCGGAAAGATTTATAACTTACGATAATTTAATTACGCCAGTCATGAGCAAAGTATTGGGTTTAGGGAATGCCCTTGTTGACATTGTGACTAAAATGCACAACGACTCAACTCTCGATCAGTTAAACCTGCCGAAAGGGAGCATGCAGCTGGTTGATGAGATATTTATGCAAAAAGCGGTGGAGCATACTAAGCATTTGCATCAAACGCTTGCGGCTGGTGGAAGTGCTGCTAATACTATTCATGGGTTGGCCAACCTTGGCGTTGAAACCGCTTTTATTGGTAAGATTGGATGCGATGCGTTCGGCGATGTGTTTGAGTCCGATATGGTTAAAAATAGCATTGTTCCGATATTGCTGAAGGGCAGGGCCGAATCCGGTAGGGCATTGGCCTTGGTTAGTCCGGATTCCGAGCGAACATTTGCCACATACCTAGGGGCTGCAGTTGAGATGACCGCGGAGGATTTGAAACCGGAGATGTTCGATGGGTATTCTTATTTTCATATCGAGGGCTACCTAGTGCAGAATCACGATCTAATTCGCCGTGCGGTGGAGATTGCCTACAGCAAGGGATTAAACATTTCGCTCGATTTGGCCAGCTACAACGTGGTGAACGATAACCTTGAGTTCTTAAAGGAGATTGTTCAGAAATACGTTTACCTAGTGCTAGCCAACGAGGATGAGGCAAAAGCATTTACGGGAAAGTCCCCGGAGGAGTCGCTGGAGATCCTGGGCGATATGGTATCCATTGCAATAGTCAAGATGGGATCGGCCGGATCGATGATTAAGCGGGGCGAAGAGCGGGTTAACATTGGCATTATTGACGTGGATTGTATTGACACAACTGGTGCTGGCGATTTGTACGCATCGGGGTTTTTATACGGGTTGATTAAAAATTTACCCCTCCATAAGTGCGGTCACATTGGGGCGATTCTTTCGGGCCATGTAATTGAGGTTTTAGGTCCCAAGATGGATGGCAAACGCTGGGAGAATGTTAAGCGGTTGGTTGATATTGTTGAGAAAGAGGAATAGTTGTTTTGGATAGCATTTAACGTACCCAATAGTTCAAGGTCGAAATTCAAAAAAAGGATTTCGCCCTTTTTTTTGCCATTGAACTTTTTTAAATGAAACCGATGCCAATTTTTTAGTTTGTTGGGAGTTGCTGGCGGTCGGCTGTTGTTTACGCTGGGGAGTTAACCGCCAGCAGCGTTATCCGCCGTTAAAAAGTTAGTTAAAGGTAATAAAATTTGCATCTGCATCATCAGCCCCAGTGGAAGTAACTGCCTGTTATAGGCAGTTTTTTTCTTTTAAATTTAATGTGTCTATAAACTTTTTCTTCAGGTTATTCTTTGCTCTCTGTGAATTGAAAATAAAAAGTAGTGATAGGATTAAAAAGAAAAATAGAATATATAATCCAGTCTTTAAAAAATCAGAATCTTTGAACATTAAAGGGATGAATATTAAACTGATAGTAAATAATGCTACTAAAATTTTACCAGTTCTCATATTCGGACTGATTGAAGTGTCAATAATCGTCTGATTATTTTTTAAATAAATTGCTCCTTCGATTCTTGTCATAAAATAAATCTCGTGCTTAAATGGCATTAGAAGTATTTTGTTAGATAGAATAAAATTATTTTTCGTTACGAATTCTACAGTCAGTTTTGAGCTAAAGTCGAAGCGTCTTTTTTTGAATATTTCGGTCAATTCATTTACTAATTGCTCTACTGATTTCTCAGTGTAAAAGCAATGATTTTCTTTTCGTATTTGACTTGGTAAAAGGTTCATCGTTTTTCTAAAGTTGCCTACAACGGTTCCGTGATTGAAAAAGTTGGGGAGTAAACGGCAACTTCGTTATCCCACGTTAAAAGCAACCTAAAGATAGCAAAAGAAGCCTTGGTTTTGGAGATCAGCCCCAATTTTTTAAACCACGTGTTGTGCCCTGTAGCTTTATCTTGTATTTCACTTGATTTTTTTCACCTATTTTTTCGACCAAGTTTAACTCAACGGCTTTTTTTAAATCTCTGCTTGCTGTTGCTGTTGATATATCTTTAAATACATTCATGTAATCTTTCCTGGAAAACACAATAATTCCAAGAGAAACAAAATAGTCAATCCTATCTCTGTCAGTAAGTACTCTGTTGTTGTAATTTAACAAGTCCTCAAGGGATTTATCAATAACATTTAGCGTGTATTCAATAAATTCTGTCGATTTACCACTTCTATCGCTTTTGGCTAAGGCCTTATAGTACTCTTGCTGTGATTGGCTGATAAGCGTTTCGAAAGGTAAAAATTCAAATACTGGGTACTCATTCATTAAAATTACTGTTTGCCATAATCTGCCCATCCTTCCGTTTCCATCAATAAAAGGATGAATAAATTCCATTTCATAATGAAAAACGCAGCTCTTAATGAGAGGTAATTCATCTTTGCTTTTCAGATACATGAATAAATCACTCATTAGATAAGGAACGTTTTCTGCAGGTGGAGCAATATGCGCAACTTTTGAGCCCTGAAAAATTCCAACGCCCTGATTTCTAAATTTACCAGCACCATCAACAAGCCCTTGCATGAGCATTTCATGCGCTTTTAAGAATGATTTTAAAGATAATGATTCAAAGTCTCCAATACTGTCGTAAACCTTAATCGCGTTAATAACCTCAAGTATATCCTTCTTTGGTCCTACGACTCGCTTGTTCTCAATAATTGCAGTCACTTGCTCCTGCGTGAGCGTATTGCCCTCAATCTTCAAGGAGGAGTGAATGGTCTTTACCCTGTTCTGTTTTCTTAGATGAGGCGAAGGTTTGTTAAGAAAATTAGCATTTACTACTCCTAATTTTTCTGAAATAGAACTAATTAGAAGAAGAATCTTGGCAGTAATCTCATAAGATGGTTTCATTGATACTATCATTTGATACTATCAAAGGTATGAGTAATCAATTAATAATCCAAATTCAATATGCTATGTCTAGTCCTAAAATATGGCTACAGGTTAAACAATTCATTACGCTGTATTTTTAAAAACAAAATCCGGTGTTTTATACCCTAAAGATACGTGTAATCTTTTTGAGTTGTATATGTTAATGGCATTTTTAGCGGCAACCCTCGCGTGTTCGGTGCTGAAGAAGCACTGGTCGAGGTAGAACTCCTCCTTGAGTATGCCGTTCACCCGCTCGGCCATGGCGTTTTCATAGCAGTGGTTCTCCTCGGTCATGCTCAGCGCGACTCCGTGCTTACTGAGCTCCTCCACGTACTGGTTGCTGCAGTACTGTATTCCCCGGTCGGAGTGGTGCACCAAGCCGGCCGCAGGTCGGGCTGCCTTCTGAGCTCGTTTGAAGGCTCCAAGGCAGCCCGACAGCTCCAGCGTGTCGCTCAGATCGTACCCTACAATCTTGCGGGAGTACATGTCGGTGATCAGGGCGAGGTAGCAAAAGCCCCTGACCGTTCGGATGTACGTGATGTCCGATACCCATACCTGGTTTGGCGCGGTAACCACCATGTCCTTCACCAGGTTCTTGTACCGGTGGAAGCGGTGGTACGAGTTGGTCGTTCTGCACGATGCTTTTTTGCGCTTTACCAGCATGCCATGCTCCCGGAGGATGCAGAACAGCTTATCCCGGCCAACCTTTAAACCCGCATTCTCCAATTCGCCCCGAAGCGCTTTGTTCAGCTTTCGGGTGCCCACCCGGGGCTGCTCTACCCGTTCCGCCTTCACCAGGTCAAGCACCTGGTTGTCCACGGATTCTTTCTTCCGCTTACGCCTTTTCAGCTTGTGGTAGGCATCCCGGTGCATACCGAAGCACTGGCAGGTTTGCTCCATGCTAGCCTGCCCGGTGTGCTTGGCCGTTTCCACTGCCTTTATCAGGCTTAGAGGTTTAAGTTTTTTTTTAGTTCCTCCACGCTCCTGTAGCCCAGCTTTTCTGCGGCGACCTCGAGGTAGGCGTCTAGCGTTAGCCGGTCTAGATCCTTCTTGATTAGCAGCTCCTTGAGCTGCTTGATTTCCCGCTGCAGGGCCTTAATCCTTGTCGTTTCGTCTTGAGTCTCCACCAGTACTCTAGTATTCATTAAATCCTTCCGGTTGTACTTCTTGATCCATTCGTTTATGGTTGTCCGGTTAATTCCATAAATCTCCCCCAGCTGTTTCTTGGAGTAGTTTCCCGTGCTAAGTTCGGCTAAAATTTTGAGTTTGAAACCCTCGCTGTACCGTCTTACAATTCCGTCATTTTTATACATAATTTGCTACGTGTTGTGTAGCCATTTTTTAGGACGGGTCAAAATTGGCTACAACGGTCGGTGGTTTGGGCTGCTGGGGAGTTAAGAGCCAGCGGTGTCATCCCACGTTAAAACCATACTAAAATACTAAAAACTTTCGTATCTGCATCATCAGCCCCAGTAGGCTAAACCACCTGTTAGTTTGCGTAATTTTCTTTTTTATTCAAGAATCTATTTGTCATTATATATGTTAAGCTTGCTAAAAGGCTTGCTATAATAGGTATATAAATTCTTGAAATCTCGGTAACAAAAGAGTTTATAATATTTTGAGGTGTATATAAATATGATTGATAGATTATGTTAAGCAACCAAACACTGGGTATTGTAATGAGAAATGCAATAAATGGTTTATATCTTAGAAGTAATATAATTATTAAAATATGCATATCCGCTAATGTACCAAAATAATTATCTTTACAAAAACACTTGAGATGAATTTTATCGATTTTGTAAAGAAATATCCAGATGAAGCCAGCTGCATAAGACACTTTCGAACCGTTAAGGAGCGAAAAGGAGTCGTCTGCAAGAAGTGTGGCAATACGCATCATTACTGGAACAAAACCTACAATTCGCACGATTGCAGCAGCTGTGGATACAGAACCACCTTACGAAGCGGCACCGTTATGGAGTCATCGAAGCTACCTTTTCAGTACTGGTTGTACGCCATTTACCTGATGACCATGACCAAAAAAGGGATCTCTGCTGCTGAGGTTCAGCGGCAGCTTGGCCATAAGCGCTACGAACCGATTTGGGCCATGATGCACAAGATCAGATCGGTCATGGGATTGCGCGATGAGCGGTATGAATTGGAGGGCGTTGTCGAGCTGGACGATGCCTTTTTCAGAACCCATGCAGAGGACGAAAATGACGAGCTGACCAAAAGAGGAAGAGGCAGTCAGCGGCAAAGCAAAGTTCTAGTTATGGCCAAAGTTGATCCCAGGCGGGGGCGACCTCGCAGGAACAAAAAGCCATCAGCATTCCGATACGTAAAGATGGTTGTCATTCCGGACTCTTCGTCGAAAACGATGAACAAAGTAGTCTCAGCGAGCACCAGCTCTTCATCGGTGATTAAGAGTGATGGCTGGCGTGGTTTTAACAAAATCAAAGAGATAAGCTCCAGACATATCAAAAAGATAGTACCACCCGAGGAGGCTTCAAGAGTACTCCCATGGGTGCATACCATGATTAGCAATGCAAAGAGAAACTTCTTAGGAGTCAATCACAAAATAAAAGACGTGTACCTGCAAAACTATCTGGACGAGTTTTGTTATAAAACCAATCGAAGATATTTTGGCAAAGAGTTGTTTGAACGACTTATGGTTGCTGCTGTAGAAGATACTTGGTATGGTAAAATAAGGTATAATTGCGGATAATCATATATTAAAAATACTTCTATAGTATTGAATAAAGTGGTATCAAATAATACTTGATATGAATATTTTGTAAGCGTTCCCGTCAATAAACTAATAGTAAAATATGACAGAAAGATTATTATACAATATGCATATCCGCTAATGTACCAAAATAATTATCTTTACAAAAACACTTGAGATGAATTTTATCGATTTTGTAAAGAAATATCCAGATGAAGCCAGCTGCATAAGACACTTTCGAACCGTTAAGGAGCGAAAAGGAGTCGTCTGCAAGAAGTGTGGCAATACGCATCATTACTGGAACAAAACCTACAATTCGCACGATTGCAGCAGCTGTGGATACAGAACCACCTTACGAAGCGGCACCGTTATGGAGTCATCGAAGCTACCTTTTCAGTACTGGTTGTACGCCATTTACCTGATGACCATGACCAAAAAAGGGATCTCTGCTGCTGAGGTTCAGCGGCAGCTTGGCCATAAGCGCTACGAACCGATTTGGGCCATGATGCACAAGATCAGATCGGTCATGGGATTGCGCGATGAGCGGTATGAATTGGAGGGCGTTGTCGAGCTGGACGATGCCTTTTTCAGAACCCATGCAGAGGACGAAAATGACGAGCTGACCAAAAGAGGAAGAGGCAGTCAGCGGCAAAGCAAAGTTCTAGTTATGGCCAAAGTTGATCCCAGGCGGGGGCGACCTCGCAGGAACAAAAAGCCATCAGCATTCCGATACGTAAAGATGGTTGTCATTCCGGACTCTTCGTCGAAAACGATGAACAAAGTAGTCTCAGCGAGCACCAGCTCTTCATCGGTGATTAAGAGTGATGGCTGGCGTGGTTTTAACAAAATCAAAGAGATAAGCTCCAGACATATCAAAAAGATAGTACCACCCGAGGAGGCTTCAAGAGTTCTCCCATGGGTGCATACCATGATTAGCAATGCAAAGAGAAACTTCTTAGGAGTCAATCACAAAATAAAAGACGTGTACCTGCAAAACTATCTGGACGAGTTTTGTTATAAAACCAATCGAAGATATTTTGGCAAAGAGTTGTTTGAACGACTTATGGTTGCTGCTGTAGAAGATACTTGGTATGGTAAAATAAGGTATAATTGCGGATAATCATATTATACAATATAACAACGCAATTGTAATTTTTCTCAATTTTGTCTTAATGCTTAGTAGATATAAACTGAAAATCCGAATAAAGCCAAACACCAAAAGATTTATGAATAACAAGAAGGAAAAACCTCTAGGGCTTGGAAAGTTAATTTTCTGTGATTCAGGTAAACTTTCATAAAAAGATTTTTCATTTAGAACAGAAGCAATTAAAAAAACTAGAGACCAAACAAGTAGGGCTAATAATATTGAAATGAAACCTTCCTTAGCAAAGAACACCTTATAATCTAACAGGGTTTCAATCTTTTTTAAATCAATAAAACTTGTTGCAATTAATACAAAAATTGAAGTAGCATACACTATTATTGTCTTGGTATCTATCGCTGAAAAATATTGAGCAGAATACGAGCCGATGTCATTTAGGCTGATATGTCCACTTACAAAAAGGCTCAGAAAACTATGAGGAGACATAATAACCTTTTCGTTGATATAAAAGTACCAATCGTATACTGTAGTTATCAGGATATAGGTTGCTATCGATAATGCAATTTGTAAATATTTAACGCGATGTTCAATCAGATTAGTTGATAAGCCTAGGATTATTCCAAGAAAAAGATGTAATCTAAAATCTCCAATCTCGAAATAAGGCATAATTACTAGTTTGTAAAGCGCTATCCATATAATGGAAAAAATCATTCCGTAATGTCTTTTAAGTTTATTCATAAGATTTATTAGAATTTAGTTATTAAAAAACTTAGCTGTAATCTTCATTATGCAAACTAACGGCCAGCAGTTGCTTACGCTGGGGAGTTAAACTCCAGCGGCGTCATCACCCGCTAAACCGAAACTAAATTAGTAATATTTTCCGTATCTGCATCATCAGCCCCAGTAGGCTAAACCACCTGTTAGGGGCTGGTGTTTTTTAATTCTCGAACAATTATTTGAATATTTTTTTTGTCTTTAAATATGGTTATAGGTTGATATGAAAATAAACTTCCAGTTGGTCTGCTGTTAATTAGCAAAGTTTCTTCAAATGGAATAATTGTTATTAATTCACCCCAAGAAAATGCAGAAACCTTTGTCTGACATTCAAAATATCCAGTTTTGTCTTAACCCCCAAAATGGCTGGACTAAATTAATATTTTAATTTAGTAACGTAATTAGGGAAATTATGAAACGAACACACCGAAAGTTTACCCCGGAAGAAAGGTTATCGATTCTTCAGGAAGCAGAACGTGAAGGCGCCATTGAAACATGCAGGAAGTATAGCCTTTCCCCTTCGCTGCTATCAAAATGGAAACAACGGTATTTAAGCCGCGGCGTAGATGGCTTAAAGCCAAAGTATAAGCGCATAGACCCTCAGGTTCGCTTGCTGGAAGAAGAAAATGAGCGACTGAAAAAAATCATTGCCCGGCAAGCGTTGGAGCTAGAAGTAAAGGGAGAGCTTTTAAAAAAAACTCCTATCCAAACCAAGAGAAGGTAGCCCTTGCGAATCATTTTAGGTCAAGAATACCGATGGAGCATCTTTTCCTGTGGCTCGCTTTGCCTCGTAGCGTATACTATTACCGTCCGAGCAATAGGCGCAAGGGGGTTTATCCGAGTCAATGGACGAATAAGCGCGATGGTACCCTGGTGGGAAATACGGTTATCATTGATGAAATAAAAAGGATACTGTGCGGAGAATTTGTTTGTTACGGCTATCAGAATGTGACAATGGCATTAAAGAGCAAGGATTTTATCATCAACCATAAGAAAGTATACCGGCTCATGGATGAGAACAACCTTTTACTGGGCAAAGTGATCAGAACGCAGGGCAAGCGGGAATGGGTCAAGTTCCGCAAGATAAACGCGTCTAAACCGATGGAGTACCTCTGCTGGGACATCAAGTACGTATGGGTTCCGGGAGAGCGCAAAAACTACTACTTGCTTTCCCTGATGGATGTTTACACACGCAGAATACTCGACTGGATCTTTCAAGGCAGTATTCGTAAAGTAGATGTCATTAAAATGATTAACCGCGTTAATCTAATCCATGATCTGAAAGGTGTTACGGTTCGCAATGATAATGGCTCACAGTTTATTGCCAACAAAGTGCGGCATTACCTCAGAACGCTGGAGGCAAACCAGGAGTTTACGCACATTGCAACCCCCGAGGAGAACTCATACATAGAGGCCTTTCATAGCCTTCTTGAAAGAGAAGTGATCAGAAGGCACGACTTCGCCGGCTTCTATGACGCAAAGCTCACCATAAGCGCTTATATGAAATTTTACAACAACGAACGCTTGCATGGCGCATTAAAAAGAGTGCCGCCGATGAAAAAATGGAATGAATACTACTTGAATTTATCATCCGATAAGCCAACAGCAGCGCAAGTATCGGAGGAGATGTCAAGAGTGTCGGACGGCGCGGACACTGGCCTTGCTCTTGACATTTCCGGAGATACGGCTAACTTTGCGGATCGAATGATGAATGAAAATCAAGCGGAAAATAAAAAAAACAACCTAAACTGTTTTCAGAAAAATGTCCAACTTATAGGGGGTTAAGACAATTGGATTACAACTGCAATATCCTCAACTTTGTCTTTGTTTAAATCTCCTTTTTTTAATTGCAAAACTTTCCAGTTTTCTGGAACGAAATCTTTAATCGATTCTCCAAGAGTCTTTACTTCTTGATTCAGATTCATTTGTCCGAAAGAATCTGAAAAAAACATTATAAAAAGAATTAAAAATTTAAATTTCATTGTTAGTAAGTTTCTTTTTCAAGGTTGCGCATAACGTTTCCGCGGTTAGTGCCGCCGGGGAGTTGAACCCCGAGGACGCATCGCGCGCGAAAGTCCAAACGAAATTAGCGAAAAATTTTGAATTACCAATTCCAGCCCCGGGTGACACCAACCGCGTGTTAGGAGCTGTGCGGCCGGGGGCAACGGCCTGGCGCGACCGCTTGCGGCCTCCGCTCCCTGGGCTTTTTAAATTTTAGGAGACCTGCAAGGGCTGTGCCACGCTGCCGGTGAATTCTAGGTGGCGCAGCTTCCCGTCGGGAGCAGTGCCCGCTAAACACCGCCTGCGGCAGCGTCGCATTTCGCCATACTTGGCGAAAACCACGGAGCTAGATCCGAATAGCGATGATTCTATTGCAGCGTGGCGCATACCTTGCTCCCGAATCCCCCAGCTGCAAGCGGCGTAGACAGGCCGAGTGAGCCCTGCGTGAAGAGCGTAGGTGCGGAATTCCTTTCGCCTCGCGAATAAGACAAGGAGGCGGAGCGATACGCCGTTACCTGTAAGCCCTAAAAAATGAAAAACCGATTCGGCGAATCGGTCTGCGCTTGCGCTCTGAAAAGCTGCAATGCGCGTTTTTTGCCGCATTGCCCCTAACGGTCGGCAGTTGCTTACGCTGGGGAGTTAACCGCCAGCGGCGTTATCCGCCGTTAAAAAGTTAGTTAAAGGTAGTAAAAATTCTGCATCTGCATCATCAGCCCCAGTGAAAGTAACTGCCTGTTATGCACAGTTTTTTATTTTATAATTCATCACATGCTTGAAATAGTAAAATTCCTTTATCTGCTAATTCAATTTTCTTATTATTAATATATTCGTAGGTTTTATTTCGCATTTCAGCTTCACACAATTCTTCAATTTTTTCAGAGATTTCTTTTTTTATTGATTCGAAATCTTCAATTGATAACCAACTTAAAAGAAAAAAACTACAGTTTTCAGCCAGTTTTTCGTTGTACACAACGCCTTTTATTTTTATTTCAGACTGGATTAAATTGAATTGGTTTTCACTGACTTTGATATTTCTTTCACCCGAAGGGTATTCAAGTTGTTCAATCAATTCAATACTTTTAATGTCTCTTAATTCTATTGTTTTATGGCTATCTTTAATGCTGAAGTCAAGATTGTAATTTGTACTAATTTCTATTGTTTTGATTTTTTCATACACAAGAATAGGGAATCGAAATTCTTTTTTAACATATTCGTAAAATGATTCATTCTTGTTGTACACTTGATTTCTTGTGCAGAAATATGAATATCCAATTATTTCTTTTTCGCTTTTTAAACTCAATTTAAGTTTATACCGAAAACATTTTGCTCCATCTGCAAATAATGAGTGGTTTACAAGAATAAATAATAATATGAATGTTAATCGTTTCATAGGTAGAATTTAAATTGTGCATAACGGTCGACGGTTTAAATTGCTGGGGAGTTAACCTCCAGCGTCCTTATCCGCCGTTAAAAACTAAGTTAAAAGTAATAAAAAATCTGCATCTGCATCATCAACCCCAGTAATTTTAACCGTGTGTTGGCTGTAGTGTTTAAAAAGCGGCTTGGCGCGACGCTTGCTGCCTTTTTCCCTAACTTCTCTGAGACCTTGCAAGAGTTGTGCCACGCTACCTAAAAGCATCTAAACGGCGATGAATCCTATGCGGATGAACGCATCATCGTTTTTGTCAGGCGGTTCCGCTTTGATTTCAGGAGCTGACGAGCATTTAACCGTTTCCACACTTACAAACAACACTAGGTACGAAAAACCACACTTGGCTTGTAGCGTGGCGCAAGGCTTGCGTACCTCCTTGTTACTGGCAAGCGGCGTGACAAGGCGGGTTGGAGAAACAATCCAGCCACTAAACCGCAATTTCACTTTTCGAGGCTTGATTTCAGCCGGTAGATAGCCAGGATGGTTGTAAATCGGGATAATCCCCAAAACTAAAATGCCGATAACATCGGCAAACTAGGTAGTCAAAAATTACTTCAATAGAATGAATCAACATTACAGCCAACGGTCAGCGGTTGTGCTTGCTGGGGAGTTAAAAACCAGCGGCATCATCACCCGCTAAAACCAACCTAAAATTATACAAAGTTTGGAAATCCGCAAAGTCACCCCAGTGAGACCAACCGCTTGTTAGGAGCTGTGCGGTGTGTAGTGGGCGCCCTGGCGGGACGCTTGCGGCCTTTTATACCTCGGGGTTTTCCGACCTTGCAAGGGCTGTGCCACGCTGCTGTTGGAGTCTAGGTGGCGTAGCATCCTGTCGGGAGCTGTACACGCTAAACACCACCTGCGACAGCGTCGCATTTCGCCATGCTTGGCGAAAGCAACGACGCTAGGTGCGAATAGCGATGGTTTCTATGCAGCGTGGCGCAAACCTTGCCCCGCAAAAGTTGACCTCCCCGCAAGCGGCGTGACAGGGCGAGTGAACTGACCAAAGGCTTTTCTAGGTACGGATTTCGTTTTCGCATCGGTAGGAGAGAGGAAGAACACATAAACACACGCTTGCGCGCGAATACCAAAAATTACAGAAACTTACGTGCTGTGAAAACTGGAATCGGGGTACCGATTCCATAAAATAAAAAGCGCAATGCGATCTTTTCCGCATTGCCCCTAACGGTCGGCAGTTGCTTACGCTGGGGAGTTAACCGTCAGCGGCGTTATCTGCCGTTAAAAACTAAGTTAAAGGTAATAAAAATTCTGCATCTGCATCATCAGCCCCAGTGAAAGTAACTGCGTGTTAGGTGCAGTATTTATTTTATCGTTATTTTCTCTCCATAGAATTTCGGTTTCACACGAAATAGTAAGTCTAGCATAGCCTTATCTCTTGCAATCAATTCTCTGACTTTCGTTTTGAAACCCTTGTAAGCGCTAACATCTTTAGCATTGTATCCGTAAGCCTTAATCCCTTTCTTTCTAGCAATGAAAACGGCTCTTTCGTTATGAAATTTTTGCGAAATGACGATGAATGATGATTGTCCAAATATTTCTTTTGCTCTCACAACAGAGTCTAAAGTTCTAAATCCAGCATAATCAAGGTGAATGCAAGTGTCTGGGATTCCGCGTTTAATCAATTCGTTTTTCATATCGCGAGGTTCGTTATAGCTTTTGTGGCTGTTATCCCCGCTGATTATGATATATTTAATTTTGTTTTCGTTGTAAAGTCTAACTGCTGCATCTATTCGATTGAAGAAAAATTCATTCGGTTTTCCACTTTTCAAGAATTTGCTTGTCCCAAGAAGCAGTCCAACCTTTTCAGGTTTCAATTCATTGATGTTTTCTGTTATGAACTCTTTCGTTTTTCTAGTTATCCGAACGTTAGCCCACAATGTCATTATCAATCCCGTTATCGACAGGATTAATAAAACTTTTATGTATTTACGTTTCCAAATCATAATATTGCACCTAACGGTCGGTGGTTTGGGCTGCTGGGGAGTTAATGGCCAGCGGCGTCATCCCACGTTAAAAACATACTAAAATACTAAAAACTTTCGTATCTGCATCATCAGCCCCAGTAGGCTAAACCACCTGTTGTGTACAGCATTTTCTATTTTAATATATTCCAATCAATCGATTCTTTTAAGGATAAGAGTTTAAATATTTGAAATGCATATTCAGACATTTTTTTAAACAACTCATCTAGTTTTCTATAATTGAGTTCAATCATAACTTTTTCATTCAACTCAATTTTATGATCGAAGAAATATTCGAAGACTCCTAAATGATAATCTGTTTTAGACACTTTTTTCAGTTTAATATACGAATTAGAATGAACTATTGCATGTCTACATTCAGAAAGTACAGTCCAGAATTCTTTAAATCTAAGGTTTTTATTATTCTTCCCAGACGCAATGTTAAATTCATTCCCGATACATTTTTTTATTAATTCAAAGAGTTTATCACCACTTAACATTTCCTCTCTAGAAAGATTTAAAATATTTAAAGGGATTCTGGTATCATTTTGATTTTTTATTGTTTGAATTCTGATGTATGCACAATCTTTGAAGAATTTTTCAAGTGCTTCAAATGCTTGTGAAAAGGCAAAACAACATTCTTGTGATATTACTCTTGATATTTCATTCGAGTAAGTTTCCTTTAAATATATCTTCCTAAAACCAGTATGATAGTTTATTTCCCAACCATTATCTGATGGTCCAGTCCAATCGCTTATTACAAGAGCAGATCCAGAAATAAAATCACTTTGGTAATTTTCAATTGAGTTAATTGAATTGTTCAGTAAACCGTTAATATGATATGCGGTATGTCTAAGTTCGATAATCCGCAAAAAGAAACTTTCTATACATTCTTGGTAAGGATTCATCGTATCAAAATAATGTTGTACACAACGGTCGGCTGTTGCTTACGCTGGGGAGTTAATCGCCAGCGGCGTTATCCGCCGTTAAAAAGTTAGTTAAAGGTAATAAAAATTCTGCATCTGCATCATCAACCCCAGTGAAAGGAACAGCTTGTTAGCGCAAGTTTTTTATTTGATTTTATATCTAATACCGACTGTTATTTGCAGAGGTTTTGATTTAACCGTTGAATTGCTGCTATTTATATTATTTAATCCATAGTAGCAAACCCCTTCGATTGAAAATTTACTTGTAATTACATATGCTCCTCCTAGTCGAGAACCTATATTAAATTTATCAATGTTGAGATTTTTATTTGTTTTCTCCCATGTATCTGTTCCCCATTCAACTGTTTCCGTTACTTTAACTTTTTCACTGCTTAGCATGCAATAAGAAAATTGCAAACCAGCATTCAGGATTAGTTTATTTAGTTTCAATTCATAATAAGTCGGAATGCTTATATATGTAATATGCGTGTAGAATTTCACTTTAGAATCTCCAATACTTTCATTATATGGCCAACTCCAACTTGTCTCATAGAAAATTTCCTCTCGACCCTCAATTTGGTTTATTAAAAGTTCAAGTCCAATGTATGATTTGTTTTTAATTTTTAATGAAGAGAATGCTCCGATTTGACCGGAAGGCGCAATATAAGTCTTTGCGTTGGAACTATTATCATAATTTTGAACTATCATAGAGATACCCAAGTTTGACTTAATACCGTAATTTATTTGTCCATAAATCGATGTCTCTATAAAGAGAATGATAATTGTTGATAGTATTATTCGCATAATTAGTGCTGATAGTTTTGTGAATAAAATTTGCGCTAACGGTCGGCTGTTGCTTACGCTGGGGAGTTAACCGCCAGCGGCGTTATCCGCCGTTAAAAAGTTAGTTAAAGGTAATAAAATTCTGCATCTGTATCATCAGCCCCAGTGAAAGGAACAGCCTGTTATGCGCTGCCTTTTATAGTTGGATTCCATCTATTGGCATCCAATTAAGAGGTTGCGTTAGTGTTTCAATTGTTTTTAATTCTTTAATTGATAGTTTTTTCCACAAAGTTTTTGAAAATACTAATTCTCCGTTTTTATCAAGTTCACATTTTGTTTCACTCATTTTTTTTGTATTAAAGTTGAAACTTCGTTGAATCCCTTCTGAGGTTCCCCGGTGAATATCATTGTACTCAGCGCCGATTAATTTCATTTTGTCATTTTGGTAGCGAAAAATATATTTTAGGTCAGTTTGATACCAACTTCCCACGCTATACCATAGAAAAAAGTTAATTATTAAAGTATTATTATTGATATCAATTCCTTGAAAAGGGTCACTTTGTTTTGATGAATTTCTATTTATAATAAAAGAATTTGACTTTCCTTTAAGAATATATTTATTTGACTTGTTGTCTTTTATAAGAACTAATAGAATTCGATTATTTGTATCAATTGTATCAAAACTGCTCTCTTCCTCGTTTTTTAATATCTCAATTTTTGATGAATCAGTTGATTGGATTACAACTGCAATATCCTCAACTTTGTCTTTGTTTAAATCTCCTTTTTTTAATTGCAAAACTTTCCAGTTTTCTGGAACGAAATCTTTAATCGATTCTCCAAGAGTCTTTACTTCTTGATTCAGATTCATTTGTCCGAAAGAATCTGAAAAAAACATTATAAAAATAATATGCATATCCGCTAATGTACCAAAATAATTATCTTTACAAAAACACTTGAGATGAATTTTATCGATTTTGTAAAGAAATATCCAGATGAAGCCAGCTGCATAAGACACTTTCGAACCGTTAAGGAGCGAAAAGGAGTCGTCTGCAAGAAGTGTGGCAATACGCATCATTACTGGAACAAAACCTACAATTCGCACGATTGCAGCAGCTGTGGATACAGAACCACCTTACGAAGCGGCACCGTTATGGAGTCATCGAAGCTACCTTTTCAGTACTGGTTGTACGCCATTTACCTGATGACCATGACCAAAAAAGGGATCTCTGCTGCTGAGGTTCAGCGGCAGCTTGGCCATAAGCGCTACGAACCGATTTGGGCCATGATGCACAAGATCAGATCGGTCATGGGATTGCGCGATGAGCGGTATGAATTGGAGGGCGTTGTCGAGCTGGACGATGCCTTTTTCAGAACCCATGCAGAGGACGAAAATGACGAGCTGACCAAAAGAGGAAGAGGCAGTCAGCGGCAAAGCAAAGTTCTAGTTATGGCCAAAGTTGATCCCAGGCGGGGGCGACCTCGCAGGAACAAAAAGCCATCAGCATTCCGATACGTAAAGATGGTTGTCATTCCGGACTCTTCGTCGAAAACGATGAACAAAGTAGTCTCAGCGAGCACCAGCTCTTCATCGGTGATTAAGAGTGATGGCTGGCGTGGTTTTAACAAAATCAAAGAGATAAGCTCCAGACATATCAAAAAGATAGTACCACCCGAGGAGGCTTCAAGAGTACTCCCATGGGTGCATACCATGATTAGCAATGCAAAGAGAAACTTCTTAGGAGTCAATCACAAAATAAAAGACGTGTACCTGCAAAACTATCTGGACGAGTTTTGTTATAAAACCAATCGAAGATATTTTGGCAAAGAGTTGTTTGAACGACTTATGGTTGCTGCTGTAGAAGATACTTGGTATGGTAAAATAAGGTATAATTGCGGATAATCATAAAAAAGAATTAAAAATTTAAATTTCATTGTTAGTAAGTTTCTTTTTCAAGGTTGCGCATAACGGTCAGCAGTTGCTTACGCTGGGGAGTTAAACTCCAGCGGCGTCATCACCCGCTAAATCGAAACTAAATTAGTAATAATTTTGGTATCTGCATCATCAGCCCCAGTGAAAGTAACTGCTTGTTAGCGGCAGGTTTTTTATTATTTTATCGTTGTTATTTCTTCAGGATATTGTTCTCTATCTGTCGTATCTACAACAATTGTGTTTGCAAACATATCTCCAATTCGTTGTTTCTTTTCTGAATATATGATTGCAATAATGGCAGGAATTCCATACAGTGGAATCTCAATTAAATCGAGAATGTGTCTTCTGAAGGCATTTCCTAAATAAATTTCTTTTCTTTCAAGCGTCAAAACCTTTAGATACATTGCTTGATGAGCGAGTGTCGCTCCATAAGAAGCTTCTATTACCACGAAATATATAAACCAATAAATCGGGATTGGAAGAAATAGTAAACCGCTTATAGTCTTTCCTCCTTGGTTGTTCTCTTCCCCAAAGAACATTATGTAAATATAAATTAGAAGAAAGAAAATTCCATAATCAATTATGGTTGCAATTGCCCTTTTCTTGAAATTGGTTTTGTACTTATAATTTGTCGTTTCGTTAATCATTTCTTTATTTTTTTCTTTTCGAAAATATGCTCAGTATTAATAATATCGATTGACTTAAACTTGCCGCTAACGGTCGGCAGTTGCTTACGCTGGGGAGTTAAACTCCAGCGGCGTCATCACCCGCCAAACCGAAACTAAAATACTAAAAATTTCCGTATCTGCATCATCAGCCCCAGTGAAAGTAACTGCGTGTTAGCGGGCGTTTTTTATTCTTTCGTTAATATTTTAAAATCTTTTCGGCTATAAACTCCAGGACTTGCGTGAGAGCCATATTCCATTTCGATTTTAATATATTTGTAATTCTCTTCGTCGGTTAGAGTGTAAACAGTTTCTGCAAGGTAGCAGAATGCTCCTGTTGAGCCCATTCTCTCTGTCAAATATTCGTCATTTATTATTTTTACTACAATAGTATCTTTTATTAAGTTCGAGAGTTCCAATTTGCAATCAGTTTTTCTCTTATTAAGTATCTCTATTGTTTGCGGGAGAGTTAGGCAGCAAGAGTCAATTTGATTTCCTTTAACTAGAAATTCTTGATTTTTTATCGAGTCGTATTCTGTGTACCAGTAGAGTTTTTTGATTTCAATATTTTCAAGTTCACAGCAAAATTCACATTTCTTCAATTCATAATTCCAACTGCCTCCTTTATCTAAGCAAGAATCAATCTCTAGGAATCTTTTCAGTCTAGAAAATCCGAAAAATATGACTGTTGCTACTAAAACAACTATTATTAATAACTTGATATGTTTCATAATCGTAATAAATGCCCGCTAACGGTCGGCGGTTGATGACGCTGGGGAGTGAAACTCCAGCGGCGTCATCGGCCGCGAAGCCGAAACTAAATTAGTAATATTTTTGGTATCTGCGTCATCAGCCCCAGTGAAAGCAACCGCTTGTTAGCACACGTTATTCTTTATTTGTTAAATTTTCTATTAAATACTTTGTCATTTCATAGTCTTTTGAAACATCTTCAAGTGAAACTGAAATAGCATAATTATTACAAATCCAAACCAGAATAGTCATATGTTCTTTAATTCCATCAAAGGAAACTAAAATCAAAGTAGAGTTTTCCCGAACTCGGATTTCGCTTTCTACATTTTTAAATTCAGTCATTGCATTATCTGAAATATACTTCTGAATTATCGGAGCAATCGAATCTGTCTGATGTTTTGTTAGTTTACATTTTGATATATCCATATAGCATCTGATATGTTCGTTTCCTGATTGTAAAGAAATAGAGTCGATTATAACGTCTGCAAGTGTAGGGTTTAACCTGCCTAAAAATGTTTTTAATAAGCTTGGTTTGTTCTGAATATTTCTAATGTTTTGATTTGGAACTTGCACACTAAAATATTTATTATCAATTAATTTCCAATAATTAGAATTATCTTGCGAATAAGAAACTCGAAAAAATCCAATTAATAAAACCAAAATAAAGATGCTCTTTTTCATATTTGCTGTATCGTTCTTTTAATGTGTGCTAACGGTCGGCAGTTGCTTGCGCTGGGGAGTTAAGCCCCTGCGGCGTTATCCTCCGTTAAAAAGTTAGTTAAATGTAGTAAAAATTCTGCATCTGCATCATCAGCCCCAGTGAAAGCAACTGCTTGTTAGCGAGCGTTATATTCATAAATAGTTGTTTTTACTGTCCTAGTCACTTCATCGGAAAGTGTCATGTTGTAAGGAGGCGTATAGGTTTCTGTCTTCTTTACTATATACCCATTATTATCTAACTCGTATTTAAAGTCACTACATGCAATAGAACTTGAAGGGCCACCCGGACAGCCATTGTGCCATGATGCATGTTTTATTAGATTTTTACTAATATTACCAGTAATTCCGTTAGAAAAATCTATGACATCTATCTTGTTGATAGTACTATTGTAATCAAAACAGTCTGTACATCCTGAAGGCCAACCAGGATAAGCCTCATTTGAACTTTTTAAATTCTCATTCTCAATAATTCTTGTTATATAAAATTGACCAGAAGAAGGATTATCATCAAATCGATTCCAATCAATAGTTGTTTCAATTAAGTAACCATTTTCATACACATAATCCAGATGTGCAGTATATAGACCATCTTTGCTATAACTAGAGTCTATGGCCAATTTGGCCAAATTTGTATTTCCCACAATAAAAACCCTTTTGTATGTTATTTTGTTTTCGGAATTTTTGGTCAATCTCACAATTGTTGTATCTGTATTTTCAAATGATGTCGTTTCGATTAGTTTGTCATTAATATATTTAGAATAATCGGTTATTCTCATGTTTGATATATTAATCACATACTTGACAATTTCATTGGAATTTTGAGTGATAAATTTTGGTTCACTGTCTTTATTGCATGATATCAGAATAAAAAATAGTCCAATATAAAGTTCTAAATGTTTCATATCCATTGTTTTTTAATGCTCGCTAACGGTCGGCTGTTGCTTACGCTGGGGAGTTAACCGTCAGCGGCGTTATCCGCCGTTAAAAAGTTAGTTAAAGGTAGTAAAAATTCTGCATCAGCATCATCAGCCCCAGTGAAAGGAACAGCCTGTTAGGTGCTGGCTTTTATTATTTTCTTCGTTTAAGTTTAATAAAGTCTCCAACTTCATTCAGTAGAACTAAACTATCTTTGTCAAGCTTAATAATTTTGTCAAAAGTTGACAGTCCTTCGTAGTGCGTAATTAAAGTGTCATTTGATAATTCAATAAAACAAGGTTTTGGATCTTCAATAAAATACATTGAATCATTTTTAATATAGAAATTTGCATTTTCATCTTCACTTTCTGCCCAAATTCCATTTAAAAGATGCTTGTCAAAGGTTTTGTTCTCAGATTCATTTCTCAATCTACCATTTTTGGTGTTTTCAATATTCGAACAAGCATATGTAAGCAACAAACATATAATAAGCAAGATATATTTTGATGAATTCATATAATTTAAAATTTAGTTTTCAAATCAAATCATTTTAAACCATTGTCATATTTTGATTGCACCTAATTGCTTGTTAGGAGCAGGCTTTTTCTTTCTTATTCTGTCTTTATTATCGTTATGCCTTTTTTCTCTTCTCTATTTTTTTCATTTTTCTTTTGAATCGAGATAACAATGCTTGCCACCAAAAAAACAAATATCGTTGATATTATTAAATTCCTCCAACTTTTTCGACTCGATTCATATGGTCCTGAGATTTCGTCCATTAGTTTGCCTTTAAATCCTTTGAAAGCCCAAGCAATAAATGCTCCAATTATTTCTAGTATCAGGCTGAAAATATCGATTTTTGGTAAGGACATATTTATCTTTTATTTTTTTCGTCGTGTTATGATAGATTACACTACTTAGTCACATCTTAGCTTGCACCTAACGGTCGGCAGTTGCTTGCGCTGGGGAGTAGAACTCTTGCGGCGTCATCACCCGCTAAACCGAAACTAAATTAGTAATAATTTTTGTATCGACATCATCAGCCCCAGTGGAAGTAACTGCTTGTTAGCGCAAGTTTATTCTATTTATTTTTCTAGTTTTATCATATAAGTTCGTCCCATCATATAGCGATTTCTCGTTTTTATATATTCCAACTCTTTTGCCTTTATAAGATTTAAATACAAGTTCAATTTCTTCTTTCTCTAAATACATATATTCGGTGTTTTCGTCATACATTGATGGCACAACTATTAAACCTGAATATTTTTTTTCTAATTCTGCAATCTCCATCCCAACATGTATCCCTGTTTTTGTTAATAATTTCTCACTTAAGCAAGATATTCCGATTATAGTATCAGTATTATATTTAGTCCATGCATAGGCCAAGGTATCTCCTTTTTCAATAATTAAAATTCCTTCTTCTTCGTCATCAATGTCATATTCATAGTTATATGCTTTTTCGAATCGATAATTATTAAATTGGTTTTGTATTTCTTTTTTAGTCATTCCGATTTTAATTCGTCCTAATGAATTTTTTGATATTATATATGATTCGTTTGAACTATCATTTTTTTGTTTACAATTCGTGAAAACTATCATTGTTAACAATAGTTGAATTAATATATTTATATTCATTTGATTTATCATTGTTAATGACTAATTGAATCGTAGTAACTGCTTTATAAATTTGCGCTAACGGTCGGTGGTTTGGGCTGCTGGGGAGTTAAAGGCCAGCGGCGTCATCCCACGTTAAAACCATACTAAAATACTAAAAACTTTCGTATCTGCATCAACAGCCCCAGTAGGCTAAACCACTTGTTGGGCGCAGTTATTCTATTTTTTGAATTAATTCATCAAGTCTTACAATTTCAGTTAGGATTTGATTGTTAATTCTATTCATTTCTGTATTTCTATCTAATTGTTGTTGAACTGTTGTAGAGTTGTGCGCAATATTACCACGAGTAGAACCAAACGAATCCATTATGTTAAGCCAGGTTTCATCTAAATCAGATAATTCAATCCCTATAGGAAGTATTAAATTTAATATGTCACTCTGCTTGACACCATTGTTTTTATTTACAAGGTTTAAATAATGACTAACAGACTTATTCATTCTGTATTCAATACTGTTTGAATCTGCTTTTCGGATATTTTCATAACTTAAATCATTGCCTGAAAATGCTAAAACAGCTTTAAGGCAAGTGCTTTTTTTCCTACTTGCCATCCATTTGTTTAATGCTTTTCCAACTTTTTCTTTTGCTTTATCTTCGAAATATGATTCAATTTCTGCGTGAACAAGCAAAAGATAAGCCTTGATTAGGTCACTTTCAATTTTTGAGTAATTCCCATCTAACCTTTCTGCTGGCAGAATATTTTGCTCTAAAAAGGCTATTCTAGATAGGAGTTGTTTCAATCTCCTTGATTTAGCCATTTTTAGATTCTATTATTTTTAATCGGTTATTAACTAAAGTGGGAACTAATATTTTTATTCCTAGTATTTCAGCTAGTTTTTCTCCCCAAGTGTTAAATCTTTTGGCAGTATTTTGAATACTTTTAGTTGTGTGCTCGAATGAAGAAATAAAATCATAGTCAACTTCGCATAGTTTTTTAAATTCAGCAACAATTTGTTGATTTTTTCCAAATGATGCATTTCTAATTTGTTGATTTGAAAAATAATAGCACATTATATCAAAAATTGCACGATTGAAGTTCCCCTGAAAAGAAATACCATTCCATTTACTAAAAGCTTCTTTTTCTCCAAATATTTCAATTGTAGCTTTTATGGATTCCTCAAATTGGATTGCATCAGTTTTAATTCTATTTTCTTCTGTAATCCAATCTCTATTTAGTTTAAAAACTGTTTCATCGAATGCGTTTTTTAGATTACCATCAAATTCTTCTAAGAAATAAATATTTGTAAAGTGCCTTATTACTATTTCAACATCTCGCATTCTGTAATCTGGTGAATCTAGCCCAAGCATTTGTTTTATTGCATTACTATTTATGGAAAAGTCGTCAGCAAAATCAATAAAATTTCCGGGATGCAATGCTTGTCTAAGCTCCTGTGGACTCAATTTTATACTACCTGTATTAAGTCTTAAGAAAACAGTAAAAAGAAAAGATTCGTTTGGCCAATTTTTTATTACAGTAGTCCTAATTGGCTGATTCTGTAGTTGATTAATTAATTGATTAAAGTTTGGATAGCAAAGTAAGTCAGAATAAGTTTTACCATTTAAGTCTTTTAATATTGTTAAGCCTGTAAGTTTTAGTTGTTTAAAACTATCATTTTCTTGTTTGGCAAAAAATCCTCTTATTGTAAGTAATCTTTGTTTTCCATCTATTACAATATATTTCCCTTTTGATTCTTTTTTCTCAGCCAGTATAATTTGAGGAATAGGCAAACCAAGTAATAAAGATTCAATAAATCTACTCTTGGCTATTACAGACCAAGCGTCTCTCCTTTGAAATTTTGGTTGCAAATCAATATTGCCTTTAATTAACTGATTCATTATGGTTTCAGTTGTCCAGTCAGTTCCCCAAACAACGGCTTGTTCGAATGATTCTAATTTTTGAGATAAATCATCTTCATTCTCAACTCCGATTTCGTCAAATAATCTTTTTTGTATCATAACAGTTTGTATTATCTGTCTTTATAATTGCGCCCAACGGTCGGTGGTTTGGGCTGCTGGGGAGTTAAGAGCCAGCGGCGTCATCCCACGTTAAAACTATACTAAATTACTAAAAACTTTCGTATCTGCATCATCAGCCCCAGTAGGCTAAACCACCTGTTACCAACTGGGCTTTATAGTTTACTTACTTTATTTATCATTTTTTGAGTCCACTCATATTCATTATTTATATAATTCTTAATGGTAGACCATTCTTTCTGATTATATATTTTATCAAGATTTGAGTTTTCCTTATCAAGCATTTCTCGATACTTTATTAAACTATTTTTAGCCTCATCATTTTTTTGTAATCTAATTAATACAATAGCTTCTTGTTTTGATTGATTAATTGTTGGAAACACGCTAATTTGCTTTGCTGTATTTATTAATTTTAATGCCTCAAGGTTCTTTTCTTTGCTATCGTACATATAAATTGTTACCATTGCAAGCATCAGATAATCTTCTTCCGTTGCCACATTGGCAAGAATATTTCTTTCCGCTAATATTTTGCAAGCAGTAAAATGTTGATTGTTAAATTCTAATGCTGCATTAAATGTATTAATAAAAGATATTGTTTTGTCGTAGTAAATGCTATTATACTTTGAAGGAAACCCAATTGATTTAATTCTCTCATCAATTGCAGGATGAGTACCTTCACCAGTTAATGCAAGATAATTCCCTGTAATAACGCAATAGTCTTTTATTTTGGATAGAGCAGAAGATAAGGCTGTAGGATTTACTTTTATAAATTTCATTAATTCAATTGCACACTTATCTGCTTCCATTTCTTGCTCACGAGAATATTGCAATCCAAATCTTTGATTAACAGACTCAGCAATACTATAGGCTAAAATTGCAGTACTCATAGTTATTGCACCTGGTGTATAATACTGATTATTAGAAGCGGTATAAATATCAGCTGCAGCAGTGTCTTAACCCCCTATAAGTTGGACATTTTTCTGAAAACAGTTTAGGTTGTTTTTTTTATTTTCCGCTTGATTTTCATTCATCATTCGATCCGCAAAGTTAGCCGTATCTCCGGAAATGTCAAGAGCAAGGCCAGTGTCCGCGCCGTCCGACACTCTTGACATCTCCTCCGATACTTGCGCTGCTGTTGGCTTATCGGATGATAAATTCAAGTAGTATTCATTCCATTTTTTCATCGGCGGCACTCTTTTTAATGCGCCATGCAAGCGTTCGTTGTTGTAAAATTTCATATAAGCGCTTATGGTGAGCTTTGCGTCATAGAAGCCGGCGAAGTCGTGCCTTCTGATCACTTCTCTTTCAAGAAGGCTATGAAAGGCCTCTATGTATGAGTTCTCCTCGGGGGTTGCAATGTGCGTAAACTCCTGGTTTGCCTCCAGCGTTCTGAGGTAATGCCGCACTTTGTTGGCAATAAACTGTGAGCCATTATCATTGCGAACCGTAACACCTTTCAGATCATGGATTAGATTAACGCGGTTAATCATTTTAATGACATCTACTTTACGAATACTGCCTTGAAAGATCCAGTCGAGTATTCTGCGTGTGTAAACATCCATCAGGGAAAGCAAGTAGTAGTTTTTGCGCTCTCCCGGAACCCATACGTACTTGATGTCCCAGCAGAGGTACTCCATCGGTTTAGACGCGTTTATCTTGCGGAACTTGACCCATTCCCGCTTGCCCTGCGTTCTGATCACTTTGCCCAGTAAAAGGTTGTTCTCATCCATGAGCCGGTATACTTTCTTATGGTTGATGATAAAATCCTTGCTCTTTAATGCCATTGTCACATTCTGATAGCCGTAACAAACAAATTCTCCGCACAGTATCCTTTTTATTTCATCAATGATAACCGTATTTCCCACCAGGGTACCATCGCGCTTATTCGTCCATTGACTCGGATAAACCCCCTTGCGCCTATTGCTCGGACGGTAATAGTATACGCTACGAGGCAAAGCGAGCCACAGGAAAAGATGCTCCATCGGTATTCTTGACCTAAAATGATTCGCAAGGGCTACCTTCTCTTGGTTTGGATAGGAGTTTTTTTTAAAAGCTCTCCCTTTACTTCTAGCTCCAACGCTTGCCGGGCAATGATTTTTTTCAGTCGCTCATTTTCTTCTTCCAGCAAGCGAACCTGAGGGTCTATGCGCTTATACTTTGGCTTTAAGCCATCTACGCCGCGGCTTAAATACCGTTGTTTCCATTTTGATAGCAGCGAAGGGGAAAGGCTATACTTCCTGCATGTTTCAATGGCGCCTTCACGTTCTGCTTCCTGAAGAATCGATAACCTTTCTTCCGGGGTAAACTTTCGGTGTGTTCGTTTCATAATTTCCCTAATTACGTTACTAAATTAAAATATTAATTTAGTCCAGCCATTTTGGGGGTTAAGACAGCAGCAATGCCAGTTGCAAAAGCTGCCCAAAATTCAGCTCTTTTTTGCCGAGCGGTAACTTTATTTATGTTAATAATTGAATGGTCTAGAACAAAATGAGAGACTTCATGCGCTAAAATGCCAATTAATTCTTCTTCAGAATTTATTGTCGAGAGTAATCCTGTGGATATAAATAATGAACCATTAGGGAATATAAAAGCATTTGGAGATAAATCCTTAATTATTTTTATATTCAACAAACCAGGTCTTCCATCATTCAGCCTATCTGGATATATTTTATAGATTAATGAATAAATATAACTTTCAAGATAGCTATCTTGAAATAACAAGTTATTACTTTCCACATAATTTATATATTCAAGAGTCTCATCTTCCAATTCTTTACGTAGTTTATATTGCATTCCATTTTTTAAAATATTATAATATACCTCTCCTTTTATGCTTTGAAGTTGCCAAAATTCTCTTAGACTATTGGTCTTAAACGAAATTCTATCTAGATGCTTTAAGTCAATAGTTTCTTCTTCATTAGAGCATAAGATTTTTGCTTTACCAAAACCATCAACACCATAAACTAATTTGAGTTCTACATCATTACCCTCAATAAGTGTAGATGAAATCTTCTTATTGATAACACCCTTTAATTCGAATGTTAATTGAGCATTAACAATAAAAGGTAATACAAGTAATAATAATATTAATTTTTTTTTCATTGTTAAATTTTTTGGTGAAACATTCTTTAGCCTTGTTGGTAACGGTCGAGTGTTGATTTTGTTTGGGAGTTACCTCCAGCGTTGTCATCACCCGAAGTAAAGTTAGTAAAAGAGAATAACCTTGCAAACGGAATTAGCCCAAATAAAATAAACACTTTGTTAGCAGCTGGGTTTTATTGTCGTCGAAGAGTGACAATAAACATTGGTATTGTTTTCAAACCCGATGTTACTTTTTTCGAATCGTGTCGTGCGAGAATGCTTGTTTAGGGTTTTAATTTTTTGAGGGTGGGTCTTTTTTCTTTCCTATGAAACGATTATGAAACTTTGAACGAAGAATCAAGATGAGTTCTTGGGTTAACGCAAGGAGTAGATAAAGTTACGATGTTTAAAAAAGAATATATGCAGTTGAAGAAAATAATAGTTGTTTAAAGAAGGCTGTCAATTATTTTTTCTAAAGGGTAGTCAAAAAAACGACTACCCTTTAGAAATGTTATTAAAGCTATCAAAAGGTGTATCTTAATCCCCAAGAACTTTGCAACATTGTGTCTTCTCGATCAAAGTCATAACTTGGTTGAAATTCAATATGCAATGAGAAGTTTTCCATTTTCTCGAAAGGTGTAAATTGAACCCCAAAGGGCAATACAACTCCTTTGTAATAGTTAGCATTACCACCTATACCTATATATAAATTATGTTTTTCTTTGCTAACAATATTGAAGCATAAAACTAGTTCTGGAGTAATATCTTCTAAAGATGTATTACTATATAGCCTCAGTTCTGTCCATAATTTATTTGCTTTATAAGCAACACCTATTTTTGAAAGACTTGATGAATAATAGGATAGACTGATTTGAGAAAAAACACTTTTCTGGATGCCTAATGCTACAATTAACGTGAAAATAAAAACAAATAATTTTTTCATACTAATATATTGAAATTTATTTATGGTTAATTATGTTATAAGTATAAAACACCTGATTATTCTAGGCCAAATTTATGAAAATAATCAGATGTTTTATTACAAAAATACCAAGTTTTATTGTTGATTAACCCAGAATCTAACAATTCCTGTATTATATTCAGAGCCTTCCCCGGATGTGCTATCATTATAGTCAACAACATCTTCTCCTGCTTCATCATCCTTTTCTCCAATTTTAACAGATACTGTTGTGGTTAGTTGGTCTCCATTTTCAAATTTTGTTGTATAGCCAATATTTAGGGTTGCTTGTGATTCACTAGGATCTTGCTCTATCCATGTGTATTTCATTGAACTACCAAAATTTGCTTTTATCCATTTAATGATTGGCAAATCTAAATTCTTTGTACGAATTTGGTTATATACTAAATACCTAGAAACCCAGCCATTTTTTGGTAAGACTTTGGTTATTGTTTTTACGGTATGAGTCCCGTTGATTATTTCAGCATATGAGATTATTACTTTAAATTCTGGTCTCCCACTGGGCCAACTTTCAACTTGCCTCCAAGTTGTTTTACTAACAAATTTGGCTTTATTTAGATAGTCCTTTCCAGTGAGATAGTCCCTGCTGCCATCCTGTGATGGAGATGGTGTTGTTATGATTTCATCGTCCCCAACCTCTTCGATATCTCCAATATCTATTGGAGTTTCATAATCTTCAGATAAGTAATAATAGTAATCGTCAGTTTCATAGTAGGGGGTTACCTTTGTGGAATTTTTGTTTATTTTTTTTGGAACTGCAATTAAACTTTCGTTCTGTGATATTACAATAACAGGTTTATTTGGGACTTCATTGGTAGAAAGGACGGTAGTATTTCCATTAACATCATATGCCAGAATGTTTTCAGTGTCTTCATCGTAATCTATTGGAAGAACTGCGGTAAGAGGTGTGTAGTTTAGGTCATCCCACTGAACTGTGCTACTATCAAAAACTTCTGGAATTGCAATTTGCAATAATGGATATGCTTTAATTATTGAGTCCAATAAATTTGAAAAGTCAACTTCGTTTTTTTGTGAAGTTTTTTTCCCTTCGTTCATTTTGTTTATTATTATCTCTTTAAAAGATAATTTTTTCCCTCCTTTACTCGTTTCTAGTTTTTCATTTAACGCTTTTGAAAGAAGAATGTCAAAATCACCATCAAATTGCTTAATCGCTTCATTTTTCAAAAAGGTTCTGACGCTCTTTTCGTTTAATGATGATGAAATAATTTGGGTTAATTCAACTATTGGCTTGTTTTTCGGATTATTAATAAGACATTGCTCAAGACTTGAACTAGATATTTTATTGTCAAGAACGGTTTCATTTTTTTCACATGAGTATAAAGCAATACTTCCAATTAATCCTAAAATAAAAAAACTTTTAAGTTTCATTTTTTTGTTTTTTGATTTTCTACTCTTATGGTTTTTCGATTCACCCCGTTTTATGGTTTCTGGTCTCCATAGTAATATACATTAGTAAAAGAAACTAATGTATGACTACTAACTACTATTAATCTATGGTTACAACATCAACATAGGGTGGTTAGCCCTTAATAGTAGCAATAAATCTTATGTTATTTTATAACCTGTTATATTTTAATTTGTTATTCAAATAGTTTTTTGTTGTGTAATTTTTTTATATTTAATAAGGATTGAGTGTAAATTGTTACCTATTTTAATGGTAAAAAATTATATTATTTTATAAGTAACTCAAAATGAGTTTGTTAAAATGAAAGTTTGAATTTGTAAAAGCATACTGAAAAATGCATTATTGCAGTTCTTTTGCAAGCAAAGGGTTTGGGGTGGGTTTGTGCGTGCTTGCAAAAGTTCTGCAATGTGCAGTGGGTTTCTTAATCCCAAATGCGCCCGCAGGGCGCAAGGCGCGTGGGCAAAAAAATTAAAACCCTTTGCAAAAGGGTTTGTTTTCTTCTTTGTCTTTATCTTCCGTGAATTAAATTACGAATGAATATGAAGTATCATCGAAATGTTTTTAACCTTGCTGCTAACGGTCGGCAGTTGCTTACGCTGGGGAGTTAAACTTCAGCAGCGTCATCACCCGCTAAACCGAAACTAAATTAGTAATAATTTTAGTATCTGTATCATCAGCCCCAGTGAAAGAAACTGCTTGTTAGCACACGTTTTTATTTTTTTATTTTTCCTTTCAAAAAGTCTACAAAGTCATTCATTTCTTTTGAGTCTTGAAAAACCCTCTTTGGAATAACATAGGCTGCAATTTTGTCAACAAATAAAAATATGTATTTTTTGTTTTCTTCGATTGACTTAAATGCATTCCATTTAGTAAAGGATTCGCTGTTAGTTGAAATTTGCTTAAGCCCTTCTTCAGAGAATATATATGTTTTTTCTTCTAAAATCGAACCGTTTTCGTCAGGCATTTTCCTTATTTTTAGAAAAGCTATTCCATAAATAAGTAAGTATAAAGTTGACCAAAGTATCGAAAAAACAATTAGTTCAATAAGGATTGCTATAAAATCTAAAGGTTGATTGTAATTCAATAATACAATCCATAAAAGTGTAATGACGATAACGAAAATGAGATTTCGTTTTATTCTCGTTTTAAAGAGAATATATTTATTAAACTCTAAATAATCTTGTCTTGTGAGTTGTGATTTAAATTCCATAGTTTTATTATTATTTGCTCTATTACTAAAAGTTAATGGCTTTTTCTAGATGTGTGCTAACGGCCGAGTGTTGATTTTGTTTGGGAGTTACCTCCAGCGTTGTCATCACCCGAGAGTAAAATTAGTAAAAGGGAAGAACTCTGCAAACGGAATCAGCCCAAATAAAATTAACACTTTGTTAGCACACGTGGGTTAAAACCTTTTCCGTTTAGGATTTTGTCTGTTGTCAAAGAAGTTTAATAGGATAATTTTATCTTCTTTGATTTTGTAGAAGAGCGTTAACTGCTTAACAATCACAAAGCCACGAATTTCTCTTTCTGCGTGTTCAACACTTCCGATTTCAGGAAATTCTACCAGTATATCAAGAAAATCATAAACCTTTTTCACAAAAGCTCGTGCAACAACTTCGCCCCATTCTTCGTCGATATAGCTAATGATTTTGTCGAATTTATTGTCAGCTCGTTTTGACCAATAAATTGTTAAAGCCATTTCTTATGCTTTTTTTGAATTTCTGTATGCGAAATAAGGTTGGATAGGTCGTCTGACTCAATGTCAGCTCGGATTAGTTCATCTTGTTCCTCTTCGCTAAGTCTTCCCCAAAGTTTACCATCAGACTTCTCTTTCGTTCTTGCCATTATAGCATAGAACTTTGACAGTATATTGTCATTATTAATACTATCGATAAGGAGATGAAAGTTGTTTTTTAACTCAATCGTATTCATAATTTTTTTCTTCAAAAATACGAATTTTGGTATAAGAATGCAATAGTTCGTGGTCTTCCCCCATGTGTGCTAACGGTCGCAAATTGGTTGCGTTTGGGAGCAAAGAACCGTTTCCTTATCCCCTGCTAATTAAAACCTAAAGTACGAAAAACTTTCATTTCTGCATCTCTGCCCAAATGCAATTAATTTGCTGTTGGCAGCTGGGTATTATCTAAGCAGGGCATTACTTTCTAGTTACAATTCACATGCTTGCGAGTGACGTTGGGGCGTTGAACGGATTGGAAGGCTCTTTGGCAAAAGTGGATTGAGGGGCGGGAGGGTCTTTTGCCAATGTGCCTGACAATGAAGGGAGGGGTGGGCTAGTTTACTCCTAATCGTATGTCAATAATTTTGTGTCATTTTTTGAAAGCAAGGTCTTAAATCGAGAGGAAATGGTTTGAGTTCCAATTTTTGTCATGGGTATGTTCCTAACTTAAGTTAAGAGCTTTTCAAAACCAACTGGCGACTTTTTTTTAAAAAACTATTTGATTTCCATTCATCTTCAAATAGTACCTTAATGTGTTTGGTTTTGTTAATGAGAAGGGGTTACAGTAAGCAACCCCTTCTATCTAATTATAACTTAACCATCTTTTGTGTATTAATCTTCCCTTTTGAATCAATAATTCGTATCAAGTAAATTCCCTTAGATAAATTCTTGGTGTCAAGTGTTATGATTTCATTACCATAACAAAAAGAGGTTCCCAAAATCTGACCTGTGAGGTTTGTTATTTCAACCCTTGAAATATCCGTCCCATTAGTTATTTTTATAAAAGAGTTGAATGGGTTCGGATAAAGTTTGACAATTTTCCCATCAACCGCGGGGTTATATATACCAGTTGCTACTTCAAACTCTACCGAAACGTTAGCAGTAGCAGAAATATTAGAAAGCGTATAACTATTCGTTTGATTTCCAGAAACAACAACACTATTAACCTTCCACTCTTTTACTATGTAACCATTATTAGGGGTAGCTGTGAAAACAACATTTTTGCCTAGCATAACCAGAATGCCAGAAGTAATTGTATTGCCATCAGCTTTAGCCGTTAGAGTACCATTTGCTCCAACAACACTGAAATTTACTGCATTATAAAAATTCGCAACTGAACTAGCAATTAATTGAAAATCTGAACCAATAATTACCTTTTTATTTACATAATCCCAAAAAATTGGTTTATTAGTAATGTCAGAAATTTTCTGCCAACTTGGTGTGGCTGAACTGCTAGAAAATATGCCAGCATTTGTAGAGATAATTAAAGTTTTATCAGATGATTTTTGGCTGCTCTCAGCAATTATAATTGAGTTTATACTACAGTTTGTAGGTATGTTTAACGAAATATCAACCCAAGTTACCCCATCATCAATGCTTTTATACACTTTACTCTGATTCGTTCCGTATAAAACATTATCTTGTTTTGTTATTTTTTGTAATACTTGTGAACTTTTTTTTATCCAAGTATCTCCATTATTTATTGACTTGTATATTCCATCATAGGTGTAATTAGAAGCTAAAATTGCATATATTGTATCTTTTAAAGAATACATGTCATACACATAAGGAGAGTTGATTTTCTTCCAAGTTTTACCACCATCAAAAGTTCTAATTAATCCATCCATGTAGGTACACCCATAAATTGTATCATTTGTTCCATTGGACTTTAAAATGCCGACCGTAGAGCTAACAATTTGAGGGAACATTGGGTCTGAGGACAAAGCAAGTTTACCCCAACTAATACCGCCATCAATTGACTTGTAAATTGAACCAGATGTATAACCTGACACATAGGCATCGCCATTAGGAGTTACGACTATATCTTCTAGAGTTTGATATTCATCATATAATCCAATAGTGTTATCAGTCCATGTTTTGCAATTATCAATAGATTTAAATACACCCCAAGTAGGACTGTTTGGTCCACCACCCATTCCTAATAATGTCCATACAACACCTTTAGAATCCATTTGAACTCTTAAAACATCATGAGGGATAATATTATTAAATCCATTGTTAAAATCAGACCATGTTTGACCATTATCAAGGCTATTATTAAAACCTCTAGCACCAACAGATATAAATAAATTATTACCTTTTCCTGAAAAACCATCTATGGATTGTTCTACAAAAAAACTAAAACCTGTATTTAACTTAGTGAAAGTTAAACCATCATCCTTGCTTATATAATAACCTGATACACTTTGTTGGTCTTTTACCAGTGCGAAAACATTATTGTTAATTAGGGAAATGCTGTAAACTCCTTTTCCTGAAGGTAAACCTTGAGATTTTATCCAAGTCTCACCACCATCGCTTGAGGTATAACACCCACCCCAATATGTTCCGACATACAACTTGTTATTCTTTGAATTTAGTTCAGCAGGTGTTGAATTTTCTCCAACATTTGCCCATTTTGTGTTAGTCCAAGTAACACCATCATCTGTACTTTTAATGATATTGCGATCATATAACGAAATATAAATAGTTCCATCAGAGGTGGTCGTAATATCTTTCCCTTCATACAACATCTTCCATGTGTCATTAGTCAGGGTGTAGTTTTTTCTATATATTTTACTATTGCCACTCCAACTTGAATTCAATGAAAATTTGAGGTAAACATAATTACCACAGATTTCCCCAATTGACCCAGCATCAGATGGTTTTGAAATACTAGACCATGTTAATCCATTGTCTTTACTTACTTTGATTCCATTTGCATAAAAAACCCAAATATTATTCTGGTTATCAATTTTCATATCTGTTAAATCAGTTGAATTTAAATAGCACATCTTTTGCCAAACACCATCATGAATTTGGTAAAGTGTATCATGAACATTAGACAAAACAGCAATTCCATTATCAGAAGATGATAACACACCACTCCATGTTGTTTGAGCTTGTAAATTAGCTATTACAACAAAAGACATAATAAATGTAAATAGTACTTTCATGTTATTAGTATATAAGAATAATAGGTTATTTATCGATTGTTAATTTTTTATAAAAAAAGCCAGGAATATTTATTTCCTTAAAAAATAAATATAATCAAAGTTTTCTTTGCTTTACCCAAAGTCAGTAAAAATAATTTGCTTTAAATAGAAACTTGTACAAAAACATTCCAACAAAGCGAGCGGGAGGCAAAAAAAAAACAGTGTATGGCAGCGCAGGGGGGCATGCAGGGTAAGGGCTGACATACTCTGCTTTTGTGGGTAGGCTGTCTTTTCTTTCTGTTTCGCTTTCGAGAGATTTATCATTTTCGTCAAGTTACCTTGCTGCCAACGGTCGAGTGTTGATTTTGTTTGGGAGTTATCTCCAGCGTTGTCATCACCCGAAGTAAAGTTAGTAAAAGAGAATAACCTTGCAAACGGAATTAGCCCAAATAAAATTAACACTTTGTTAGCAACTGGCCTTTTTTCCTATTATCAAATATTTTCTTAATTTTCATTGAAACAGCAAAGTTTCTTGGTGTGTTAGGGCGGGAAGGGCAGGAAGGCTCTTTTGCAAGCCTTGAATTGAGGGAGGCTTTGTGAGGGCTTGCAAATGTGCCTGATTGCTAAGGGATGGGTGAGTTGGCTAGCGAGGTTGATTGTCATCTTTGTAAGTGTCAATTTCAAAAAACGATGAATTGTGGGTATGGAAGCCTCTCCAATCTTTGAAGTTTTACATTTTTCTTACGAAACATACAGATAGGATTACTCTGTTTTTCTGAATATGTAGAACTTTCCTTCGTTGCGGATGTTTACCCAGCCTGAATCCTGAATAAGATCGTGAGTGGTTTCGTCATAAATTGATGATTGGTAGTAATAAGTGTCATCGCCAGAAATATATCTATGCCTGAAATCCTTATCGTTGAAAGATTGATTGAAGTTATAGCTATCGTTTTCTACAGCATTGATTGTGTCGACTTTTATATGATAGTTATTTAGTTCAGCAGCGGTAATTTTACTAGCGATAAAGTCATTCTTGATTTTGGTCATATCCTCGTTGTCGATATCTTTAGAAATAATTCGCCCCGAGGTTATTTCTCTTACTACAAAACTGGTAAAGATTCCGTTTTTAAAAACCACCGATTTTTCTTTTTCTGGACTTTTGAATATCCATGTACCCGTGAGATTTCCATTGCTATCGAATTGCCCAGTGATTGTGCTGTATTCGTTGTAAGGGGGATTGTTTACAAATTTTATTGCGCCTACCAATGCTCCATCTTTAAAGTTTGCTGTAACCATTTGAGCAGGGACTGATGAGTATGGCGACCAAGTATAACCAGCAATAGAGTACTGTTTTTCTCTTTTTTTAATATTGTACTTATATGACCAAATACCATTAGGCTTGCCGTTTGTATATGAGGCTGTTAACGATTTTGTGCCAGTAATGAAAGCCTCGCCGTTTGTAGGATAATCAGTTAATGTTATGATAAATGTCCATATTCCATCCTTTTTGTTGTGCTTGTAATTCCCTGAAATGGATACTTTTTGCCCACCACCTTCATACTTTGACGTGGATGCAAACTTAAATGCTCCATGCTTTATGTATTCGAGGGTTGCTTTGTCCTCGTAGTAACTGTAAGTTGCAAAACCTTTATCGATGGTTCCATCGTCGTACTCGCTACTAAATGTTTTTGTGTTTTGACAAAAGCCAAGGCTGTATAAGCCAAGCATTGAAATTGCTAAAGAAATAATTTTAGAGTTCATGTGGTTCATTTTTTTGTTAAACATGAAGCTAAGATATTCTAGGTCTATGCCAAAGGATGGCATACCTGCTAAATGTTTTAAAACCACATAGAATTTATTCGAGAATGTTTCTTAAACTTTCTATATCCTCATCCATTACTTTTTTTAGCTTAGCCACGCTCTTTTTGCAATTATCAGTCCCCTCTAAGATTGCGGTATTCCTATTGATAGTTCTAAAGTTTAAACGAGCGGAACTTAAATTGTAGGGATATTTCCAAGCCAAAAAACCATCATTGTTTACCTTGTACCCTAATTTTTGCAAATTGTCACTAAGGTCGCTTGTGATGCTTTTGTTGGGAGGTTTGATTCCGTAGTAGAGGTTATTTAGTATTTCGATGCAGAATTTGTAACCATTGAGATCGATTGAATCTAGCGGAATTGTAATTCGGTTATTTTTCTTTTTGTAAAAATCGGAAAGATTGGGTATCGGAGTCTCTAGTTGGGTGCAAAGTTCTCGGATGAAGGTTTCTAGTATCAGTAATTTTTTATCTGGGCTATAGGTGTCGTCCTTGATTCCCAGCACATCCTTTTCCAGTACGGATATGTATTGATATATTAATGATAAAGTGTTTGGTTTGTCTGTAGATAATTCCAGACATTTATTTAACCATTTCAGAATTGTATCTCTGTATGAAATGCAGCTGTACTGATTCTTGTTAAGTTTAGTGTTAGTATCTGGTATTTCGAGACTTGTCGCTTGTGGGTGAACTCCCTCTTTGGTGAGGTATAAAATAACGAAACTGTTGGCCTTAGTATGTTCAGTAATATATTTGTAGTATCTGCCGAGTTGTTGCTCTTGATCGGTTGCATCAATCTTGTTTTCTATGACAATGTAATTGTTTTTATCATCGCATAGCAATATGTCAATCCTGCCAAGGAGCATGGCTTTTTCAACCTCTATTTGCGCTTCGGAAGTGTTGAAAGTAAAATCAACGGGAATTTGATGGTCGTTTTTTAGGATTTTAATAAATTCATCTAGGAGTGTAATACTGTTGGAGTTTATAGGGTTGAGAAGTTCGGCGAGAAAGCGCGAGTGCTTAACCTCGTCTTTCTCGAACTCGAATATCCTAAAAATGTTAAAGTCGTCTTTTAAGAATTCTTGCATAAGAAGTTACTTTATAGAGTAGATTCAATACATTGTGAGAAACTTAATTTAAACTTCGTTTCTTTTTTGTGTTTGGTTTATCTGAGTTTATCTGGGCTATCTCTTCCTTGATTTCTTTCTTTTTGCTATTCCAATCCTTCTTAAAATTGCTCAATTCTTCGGACAGAAATTCATTGCTAATGCTAGTCGAGTTGATTGTTGAGTTTAGATCTTCCAGAATTAGTTGCGCTTTTTCAATGTTTTTGTTCTGTATTTCGGTTTTTGCTTTGGTGTATAATTCTAGCACAGCACTATTGGTTTCTAGCAATTTCTTTCTGTCGGAGGATTGGGTTGCGAAATCGGATACCAGCCAGATAATTAGGAGTAGAACAAAACTTAGCGCAATTTTTTTCCATGGTTTATCAAGCGAAATCCAAAACATCTTGGCGTAATAGATGGCTTTATTGCCTCCTTTTTCCAACTCTTTTTTTGCATTGTCGATTTTCTGCTGTTTCTTTTGGTTTTCAAACTCTAATTCTTTCTGCTTGTTGTAGAACTTTAGATCGATCTTTTCTTTTTCTGTATCTAAGTCATACTTTATTTCATCCTCATCGCTATCATTATCTTTTTCGGTGTGCCTGTTGTTTTTTTCATTGTATCCATTGTTTTTTTTATTGAATCTGGTATTTTCTTTATTGCTACTATCGTTTTCGCTATTATTACCATCATTTTCATTGTAGTACGCATCTTCCTCATTGTTCACTTCGCTTTGCAATTTTGATTTTTTTACTTTTGAAGATGCTTTTGTTTTGGAAGTGGTCTTTGTTCTTGTCGAGGTTTTTTGCGGTTCATCGTCATCAGATCTGTCACGGTTACGCCTTGACCGATATTCTTCAAGACGCATTTCTCTATCTCTTTTGGTTTTCTCAATTCGCGCGAGTTTGCCCGATTTGCCATCTTTAATTGTTCTTTCAATACTTCTTGCATCAGATGATGATAGTCCATGAACTTTCACTTTCACATTGCTTGCCATAAATGTTATTGTTGCAAAACCAATAAAAGGAGAGTCTATTTCAAAAGAAGAAATTTCTGAATATGCAATGAATGTTTTTTTGTTTTTAAAAAACCCAGGTATTGTAACATATAAACCGTCTGTTTCAGTTTCAATAACAGGTGGAAAAAGTGTGTTTCCTTCAGATAGCCTTGAAGCTGTATATTTCATATTTTTAGTTTTTAGTATTCATACTACGTTATTCAAATGTAATATTATTTGACAAAGTTGCCTAGTGATGATTCAAATTATATTGATTTGTAGTTTTTACAAGTTCTCGTATTATTTTGTTTTGAAGGTTATCTGGTGCGATAACTTTGATTTCACTACCATGCGAGAGCAATTCCATAATAAAATCGTGGGTTATTTGCAACTTTAATTTTATGCGCAATTCTACTTCGTTGTCAATTATTATTGTTTGAGAACGATGCAGTGGTTGCGATTTAATAAACTTTCCTTTTAATGGTTTGAACGACAATTCAACTTCTTCGACTTTTGCATCCGATATTTTAAAAACGCCGAAAGATTCTTTAAAATAACTTGCTGGAGTAATGCCCTGAGGTATGTCGAAGCTTGCAGAGGAACTTGCTGGCATTGGGTCATTCACAATGCGTTCTAATGCAAATGATTTAATTAGTTTATCTTTTCTATCTTTCGCGACAACGTACCACCGTCCTTTGAATTCTTTTATGAAAAAGGGTTCTATTGTTCTCTTTTCAGTAGTTTCTTCAATATATTTACAATAGAGGAATTCAACTCTTTTACGGTTTTGAATAGCATCGAGTAAGATTAGTAAGTGTTCGCTACCGCTCTTACGAGGCTCTGCGGCAATGTAGCAATTCGCTTCTTTAAAAACTTGATATGTGTTGATGAAGCGATACGAATCGAGAAGTGTTTCAGTGTTTTGTGTCAGGGATTCGCTTTCAATATAGTAACCACGATATGTGTTATCGTAACTTATTTCTACGCCAAATAATTCTATTATTTCTGAGAGGTCTCTATGAAAGGTTCGCTTTGAGAAACCTGCCTCATCGTCATCTTTAAAATTTGAATTATCGAATTTGTCGGCTATTTCATTGAATGTTATATAGGGTTTGTTTTTTATGGTGTCGTATAGCCACAAATAACGTTTGAAAAATGCTCTTTTGGACATACAATTTACTTTTTTGTTTAGGATGTAAAGATAGAATGGAGGTGTGCCAATGTGTGGCTTTTGTATTTTTCAGTCGAAGTATTTATCTTAATTTTCATTTTTTGTCTTTCGTATTACTTTATTCGATTGCTATAATACGAGTGGTGGGAGAAAAGCAAGAGGTTGGTAGCGAAGGGAGGCTTGCAGGGATGGGCTGCCAAGCTTTTGCTTTTGAGCGTTGGCATATTTGTTTTCTTCTTTTTCAAATCGTGTAAATAGTTATTTGTCGAGATGATTTGGCTTGTTGCTAACGTTTTCGCGGTAAATTGGTTGGCTGGGATGACGGCGGCGACGTCGTCATCCCCCGACACCGCGAAACTAAAGTACGAAAAGTTTGCCTATCAGCAAATCTGCCCAGCTGCAATTTACCGCGTGTTAGGTGCTGCCGTTTTTTCTTGTCAGTTCTTGGGTTTTGAATATTTTCCAGTGTTGAAAGGGTCATACGTAATAGAATAATTTCCTTTCACATTGTCACGCGTATAAATCGAAATCACGTATTTTTTTATTGAGTCATTCGTATATTCTCTGTCATCTGTTGGTATTTCGAACTGGTCAAGGTCGAGTAAATGAATTTTCAATATTTTCACGCTCGTGTCGGCAGGAATGGTGTTGAAAGTAATTTCTCCCCAAGTAAATGAACAACTTTCAAGGTTTGAATTCCATCCTTTTCCTGACAGATAAATATTATAGTTATCATCACTAGTTTTATGCTCTCCAAATTTTTTAAAACTACATAAACAATCGTTTCTTGTCGTTTCTTTTCCATTTGAATTGCTTTTCAATTCAGTCTTTGGAGTATTTTTCGTTTCAGGAGAATAGTCTCTCTTCTTATTCTGACAATTTACAATTATCAGTATTATCAAGCAGTAGAATATTGTATTTTTCATAGTCATCATTACGGTTGCACCTAACGGTCGGCAGTTGCTTACGCTGGGGAGTTAAACTCCAGCGGCGTCATCACCCGCTAAACCGAAACTAAATTAGTAATATTTTTGGAATCTGCATCATCAACCCCAGTGAAAGTAACTGCTTGTTAGCGTTAGTGTTTTATATATTAATCGTTAAATATTGTCGTTATGGAAGAAGAAAAAAAAAGAAGATAGTGAATTAACTACTGCTGAACTTATTTGGTGTTTAGCGATTGGCTCTTCGCTTGGAGTGTCACTTGGATTGTATTTAGCATCAATTCTATGACACATATATGTCAAAATTACCATCAATATAGCTGTAAGAAATATGTATACTAGTTTCTTTTTAAATTTTCTTTTCTGAATTAAAAATTCCTTTTTAGCCCACTTTATCATTATATATGTTATAAATGATAACTTGATTTCTAATGGGTAAATTTGGTTGTCAATTACTACTTCAATTTTGTATGATGATAATGTTATAGGTTCTATTTTAAAATCAAGAGGCAATTTAATTTTTTCAATAGGCTTATTAATAATATACAATTTTAAAGTAATTATCTTGTCATCCCTTATAGACAATACATTATTGTATGGTCTGACAGATAAATCTCTTGCATCCTTTTCGTCAAATAAAAATTTAACGGGTATTTCTTTAGTATGTATCATAGTCTTAACATTAACGCTAACGGTCGGCTGTTGCTTACGCTGGGGAGTTAACCGCCAGCGACGTTATCCGCCGTTAAAAAGTTAGTTAAAGGTAGTAAAAATTCTGCATCTGTATCATCAGCCCCAGTGAAAGTAACAGCCTGTTAGGCACAGTTATTTATTGTTTGTTTCTTTTTTAATTTTCGACTTTCTTTTTGGTTTAGTTTTTTCTAACGGATTTCTTTTTTTAACCAAATTAGTTTCGTTTAGTTTGGCTTTTTTTGTTTTACTTTTCTGATATTCAATACTTGGCCATATTTTATTTAATGCTTCTTCTAGAATTTCCGTTATTTGTAAACAACACTCATAAGATTGTAAAAAGTATTGAATATCAACTGGTAAAAACTGTCCTGACTTAACTCTTGCTAAAGTGTCTGCTTTTGCTAAATATATTTCATTTGCTATACCTTGATTATGTATATAAATATCTCTAGTTGCTTTTAATTCTATGTATTTATGAAATACGGGTTTTTCTAGAAGATTAATACCAATGTATTTGTTAAACTCTTCTGCAAAGTCTTTTGGTGATTTGTATGCTAACTCATTTATTACTGTATTTACGAGTGCAAATTTGATTTCTTCAAGAGATTTGGCTTCAAGAACTAACTCAAAATCAAGTTTTCTTTTATTTGATATTTTAATTGGAAATTCAATTAGAGTCTCTCTTAGGATATCTCCAAATAATGCTTCAATTGTTGTCACTAATTGGTAGATACCATTTATAGGTAACTGATTAAGCCCTAAGTATTGATACCTTGCAATAAGATTTTCTTTCGTGTATTTGTAAGTTGTATTAATTGGTGTATTGTCTGGACTATAACCAATTGGAACAGTTACTTCAATTGTAGTTTCTTTTGTCTCATTGATAAGTTGAACATATTTATCAAAAGACTGATAGGTCAACTGAGCAATTTCTCCATGCAGAAAAAGAAGATTTCTTGAATTCATTACTCTTTTAAATAATTTGTCGCCAAAGGTATCCATAGTGTCAAAATATAATTGTGCCTAACGGTCGGCAGTTGCTTACGCTGGGGAGTTAAGCTCCAGTGGCGTCATCACCCGCTAAACCGAAACTAAAATACTAAATATTTCCGTATCTGCATCATCAGCCCCAGTGAAAGTAACTGCCTGTTGTGCGCTGTTTTTTATTTAATAAATTTCACTATTAATTTTGTATCTTGATAGTTGTATTTAATTTCTTTCTGACCTCCATTTTTAATTATATCATCCAACATATGCCTTGTTGTTTGGTTATATATTAATAGTTTTAAATCATTTTCTTTAATTCCAATAGTATTGTTAAACTCACCATCAATAATAATTTTATTAATACCAAGATAAATGTACATACGAAATTCTTGCTTAAAAATTGATTGTTCTATAAATTGTAATTCAAAAATATTTATCCCAGAAAAGTACACAAACAAGAATTTACCAATGTAGGAAGATATAAAAAACAATATTACCGTATACCACCATTTCATTTCCAATCCAGTATTTAAACTTATTGGAATAAATATTAAAAGAGAAAGGGAAAGCGTCGCTGTTATATAGATGTTTTTTAGTAATTTTGGGCTCATAATTATAATGTTTTATATACAGAGTAGGTTTCACCCGTAATTTTGTTTTCTAGTTTTATTAATCCAATGTAATATAAAAACTTAAAATTCAACTCGTTTCTGATTGCTGATTTTATTATTGTATCCATATAAAAATATTTTGCCTTATGTATACTTTTAACTTGGACGAAGGCTGGTATAATCATTCCAAAGAGTTCATATTTCGAAAAAATAACCGAATATATGCTTAACCCCAAAATTGAAAGCCAATAAAGTTTTTTATAGGGACTTTTAAGTATACCATTTGCATATGCTGCTAAAGGAATCAGAGGAAGTAAAAAATATAACCAAAAGTTTGATATTAGTAATGGATACAATAACATAAAGACTGTTGTACCATACAAAACGTATGTAGTGAACCACTTGTATTTTCTTGCTTCATTATCATATTCTACTAGCCACAAAACAAATGTGTCAAACTTTATTATAGAAAATATATCTATTTCTATATCATAGTGGTCTAATAGAGTTTTAATGTTTTCATAAAATGGAATTCCAGTTAGTTCAGTAATAGGTAAATATGGCAATTCTCTTAATTCTCGTTTCTCATTATTTGTCAAGAAATCGAATAGCCTTTTATTCATAATTTTAAATTTTATTGGGTTTTATTCATTCTTTTAATAACTCTCTTATTGCTATAGAAACAAATAAACCTTAAATGACATTATAATTGCGCACAACGGTCGGGTGTTGATTTTGTTTGGGTGTTACCTCCAGCTTTGTCATCACCCGAAGTAAAATTAGTAAAAGGTATGAACTCTGCAAACGGAATCAGCCCAAATAAAATTAACACTTTGTTAGCAAACGTTTTTTAATATATAAACTAAAATAATAATATGGAAGAAAAATCACAAATCGAAATCGCCTATTATAATGAATTTAATAGAGATTTCAATGAAGACATGAGAAATACATTCACAACAGAAGAAGCAGTTAAATTTATTTCATTCTTTCGTTTATCGGAAGATATTTCTCATTTAGATGATAGTTTAATAATTGACATTATTTTATCTATTGCTGATGCAAAAAGAGATATACGACAATTAGAATTATCGTTTTCCACCATTAAAAATAAGTGAAAAGTTATCGTTTTTGATTTTAACTTTTTCTAAACGTGATAATATATTATTTAGATATTCAGTTTTTGTTTTATCAGGCATATCACTAGGAATGTTATCATAGTTGGTAGCATCTAGTAGTATGCTATTTATTTCGGATGACATTGATTTTCTAACATATGGATAAATTCCATTGTTAAAGTAGTCTTCTAGTTGTTTACGTAATGTTATTTCCATAATTTAAACGGTGTTAATGTTATGTAATCTAGTCTTAAAATGTTTGCTAACGTTTCCACGGTTGAGCCAGATTGGGAGTTACCTACAGCGTCGGTATCAGCCGTGATGCAGAGGCTAAGTTAGGAATAAGAAACCGCATCCGCAAATCAGCCCAATTTGGGTTAACCGTGTGTTGGCAAACGTATTTGTATCTTTGTGTATCAATCAATTAAATCATTTTACTATGAAAACAATAGAGGAAAAAATTAAACGTTTTGAAGAAACAGGAGAAGCGTGTATCGTTAATGCAACTATCACAACAGGTGTATATCACAGCAAAATAAGATTTAGCTTTCATGAAATTCCTTTAACAGAAGAATACAGGATAAAGGTCATATCGGCTATCAATAAGATATTTGACAATGCTCAAGACCTGCAGCGTGATAGTTTATTCTTTTAACAATGATTTCAAACCATATATCATGTCTCTTCTTGCATTTTTAATCCTCCCCCTTGCGGAGAAAAAGTAATGGTCTTCTTTTTTTATATTTTTACTTTCGGAATAAATTAAAAGTTCATCTACCGCATCACTTATGTCTATGAATGCAAGTCGTATAGAAGATGGTGGGTCTAATGATTTATAATCCTCTTCGTTTTTATCAATAAAAAATTTTATTTCAGTTTTCAACTTGGATGCTTTATTTTTGTCAAGAGGTATATTTTCCCACGTAGTCATTGTTTTTTCAACGTGTTCTATTATTTCTTGAATTTCTTCTCTTGTCTTCATAAGAACTGAATTTAGGGTTAGTAATAAAGAATCTAATATGTTTGCCAACGGTCGGCAGTTGCTTACGCTGGGGAGTTAAACTCCAGCGGCGTCATCACCCGCCAAACCGAAACTAAAATACTAAAAATTTCCGTATCTGCATCATCAGCCCCAGTGAAAGTAACTGCGTGTTAGCGGGCGTTTTTTATTCTTTCGTTAATATTTTAAAATCTTTTCGGCTATAAACTCCAGGACTTGCGTGAGAGCCATATTCCATTTCGATTTTAATATATTTGTAATTCTCTTCGTCGGTTAGAGTGTAAACAGTTTCTGCAAGGTAGCAGAATGCTCCTGTTGAGCCCATTCTCTCTGTCAAATATTCGTCATTTATTATTTTTACTACAATAGTATCTTTTATTAAGTTCGAGAGTTCCAATTTGCAATCAGTTTTTCTCTTATTAAGTATCTCTATTGTTTGCGGGAGAGTTAGGCAGCAAGAGTCAATTTGATTTCCTTTAACTAGAAATTCTTGATTTTTTATCGAGTCGTATTCTGTGTACCAGTAGAGTTTTTTGATTTCAATATTTTCAAGTTCACAGCAAAATTCACATTTCTTCAATTCATAATTCCAACTGCCTCCTTTATCTAAGCAAGAATCAATCTCTAGGAATCTTTTCAGTCTAGAAAATCCGAAAAATATGACTGTTGCTACTAAAACAACTATTATTAATAACTTGATATGTTTCATAATCGTAATAAATGCCCGCTAACGGTCGGCAGTTGCTTACGCTGGGGAGTTAAACTCCAGCGGCGTCATCACCCGCTAAACCGAAACTAAAATACTAAAAATTTTCGTATCTGTATCATCAGCCCCAGTGAAAGGAACTGCCTGTTGGCAACCGTATTTATTTAATTTTCATTAATGGTCTTTTTTTAATCACGTTATTATCACATTTATACTCAAACCAGTAAATTCCTTTATCATATTTCAGTTTTTCAACTCTATCAAATAAATCAAGGAAATGAAAGTCGAAGTATATTTTAATCCAGGACGGTTTATTATTCTTGTCAGGATGAATCATAAATTCTTTATTATGAAGCTTCATAGAGATAGAATCTGTAATCTCTCCAAGATATCTTGCATAGCCTAAACTATCAGTTTTAATAGTATCAACTTTTGAATCTTTAAATAGAATCAAATCTATATTTTCCAGTCTTTTGTCTGATAGTTCTAATAACCAAATCACATTTTCATTGTCATTTTGTTGACGTTCAAGATAAGATTGATTACTCCCTTTTCCTATTCTATCATATTTGTCTGAAATCTGAATAGAATCTGGTCTATCTTTAGGTCTAAAGGTTATCGTCGAATCATCTATCTGATAAAATCCTTGTGAAATTTCAGCCGTAACATCGTCTTCATATTTTATTTCACATATATTATTGTCTTTAAAGTCAAAAGTCAATCTGCCGTGACAATTATCATAATAGCACAAATCCAAGCAAACCTGATACTTCCCAATTTCAATTTGTGAAAATGAAAAATTCCAAGTCAAAAAAAGTATCAATATGGTCGTTAGTGTCTTCATTAATATGGTTGCCAACGTTTACGTATATGAAACGTTTGGCATTTCGAAGCACTTTATTGTCAAATTACAAGTGCTTTTGATACGAGCTGAAACGCTCGATAACCCACTGACTGCCAAATGTTTTATATACGGTGTTATGCACTGGCGGTTCTTGTATTTGTCTGTATATCTGTCAATTATACAACTTTTAATAAACATAATCTTACTGTTTTAAATTGCAAAACGCCAAATGAGTTTTCCCATAATAGTTGTTCGTTCCAATTTGATTGTATTTTCAGTATTAAACTCTTGATTGATTATAAAATAAAAGAAACTTCCAATTTTGGGTATCCAGTTAATGCGATAGTTGAGCAAGATATTATTGTCTTCATTATTCCATTGGGCGAACAAACCGGTTTGTAGTTTAGGATTGAAAGCATAATCAACACGTCCGCCAATTTCATCAGTTGTAAAGGATTTCTTAGGTAAACTTATGTAGTTTCGCTGCCAATCCAGACTTAAATTAAGATGTTTATTGAAATTGAAAAAAGTAGCGAGTGAAAATTCCTGCCTGTGTCCGGTATAGAATTCACCAACATTAACAGACGTTTCTGCAGATATTTTTCGTCCTCTGAAAGTGCTTGCTTGAATTTCAAAACGGTTATCCCAGTATTCGCCTGCTGGAATATAAATACTGTCAATCAGTTCAAAATCTTCAGTAGGTTTATCGAATATATGTTGTATGTTAAACTCCATAAATTCTCCACTTTTTGATTCGAAACCGAATGGACGCCATTCATAAAAAACTGACTCGGTTTCTTTTGTTTCTTCATTGATATAATAGTTAATATCAATTGGTTTGAAGATTAAATTTCTGAAAAACGGAAGTTTTTTAAAGCGCGGATTGAATTGAAGTTCGGTATAAAGCATTTGATAGTTGTTTCGATTGGTAAAACCCATTTCCGGATTAAACCCTTTTTCAACCGTTGTGAACCCACAATCATATTCAATTACATCATTTGGGTAACTTAAAAAAACATTATAGGAAAGGTTGTCTTTGTTTAAATTGTCGTTATTGGCAAAAACTTTGGTTTCAGACAAAGCAAATTCTCCGCCTATAATCAGGTTTTTATTACCGAAAATCTCGGATGTTGAATATGTGAAGTCCGCACCATAAACACGGTTATATCCTTTGCCGGAATATTTTTGTGTGCTTATTAAGCCTATACTTGATTGTTTGAGAATATCCTGTTTTACACGAATTATTGAATAGTTGGTTGTTGGAATAGAATCTTTTGCGTAGGTCTGTAACGACATTACACCTATATTGGTATAGTTTAATTTACCAAAAAGTCGTGCTCCGCCAATTATTGGAACTTCGCTATTTTGGTCAATTCCAATCTTACGGCTATAGAAAAGCCTTACGCTTCCAATGTTTAAATCGTAATAATTTTTCCCTTCCAGAAAGAATTGTCGTTTTTCGGGGTAGTAAAGTGAAAACCTCGACAGATTTATTTGTTTCCTGTCCGATTCAACTTGTGCAAAATCGGTGTTGGCAGTGAAGTTTAATTTGAAAGTCGGGGTAATATCAAAATTAACTTCGCCGCCAATTTTAGCAGTATTAGTAGGTTTATCGTTGCTTAGTTGTGTACCTGCAAGTAGGTATGGCTTGATTTCAATTTTTGTTCCTTGACTAATATTGTGAAGTCCTGAAATTTTACCCCCTTGCGATATTTTTTCTATATCATACAATCTTGACCATCCTTGCCACATCAATTGTTCTTTTTTCCTTCGGATGTTCCTTTCAAAATTTATACCCCAAACCTGTGTACTGTCTTTGGTAAATTTCAGCGTAGAAAAAGGAATAACCATTTCTGCAAACCAACCTTGTTCGTTTTTTTGCACGGCTACATCCCATACACCGTTCCAATCTTTATTAAAATCTTTGCCCTCATCACCCACCCAAATATCAGCCAAAGCCCCGTTGGGATTTGTTACAAATAAGTAGCCGTTGCGATTGTCGTTGAAGGGGCTAATCAAAACTTCTATATTATCATCGCTTCCCCAACTAAAATCACGGCTCATTTGTTGTGCTGAAATTTTATCGGGCTCACTATCGAAACACCAAATTCCGATATACATTTCGTTTTTATTATAAACAACAGAAATCCGTGTTTTTTCGGTTGCAAACATTCCTTCATTTTGTTCCCTTTGAGTAAAATTTTCAATCGGATACGCATCAGACCAGCAAGGTTCATTCAATTGTCCGTCAAGTTTAATTTGACCAACAAAAGGCATTGCAATAAGTGTATCGGGCTGTGAATGCTGTCCAAACAGATTGTTGTTTAATACAAATATTAAAATACAGATAATTAGTTGTCTCATAATGTAATAAAGTCTCTTTTCTTTTTCATTGTCATTTTGCGGTGTCTTTTCTCCGCTTGTGCATAACGGTCGGCGGTATGCGCCGTAGGGGAAATCGGAGCCACTTTCCTATCACCCGTTACTGACCTCGATGCGAGCTGAAACGCTTGATATACCACTGAAACCCCTATGGCGTATGACCGCTTGTTAGCGGCTGTATTTTTTTATTAGAGTTCAATTGTCCGTTCTATGTTTATTTGTTCCAAAAATGTTTCATCGTGCGACACAACAATCAATGTTCCTTGATATTCATTTATGGCAGTCGTCAAAATCTCAACATTCTGAATGTCCAAGTTGTTTGTCGGTTCGTCAAAGATAATAATATCAGGCGACTTGCTGTTTATTGTCAAGCAACAAAGCAATAAACGCATTCTTTCACCACCACTCAACGCACTACAAGATTTGTCCCAATCTTCTTTTGTAAACAAAAAGCGATTTAGTCGGATTTTGATTTCGTGTTCTTGTAATGCAGAAACATTGAATTGTTGGGCTTGTTCGTAAACTTTCAGTTTGTTGTCGAGCAAAGAATAGTCTTGGTCAATGTAAACCGATTTGTTGTTTGCTCGGTAAATTGTTCCTGTTTGTGGCTCGATGTCGCCCAAAATGAGTTTTATCAAAGTTGTTTTGCCCGAGCCATTTTGTCCTTTCAATGCAATGCGTTCGCCACTTGTAATTTGGAAATTCAAGTTTTCTGTCCAAAGCGGTTGCATGTTGTAAGCGAAATTTATGTTCGTCGCTGTGAACAAAATTTTTCCTTTGTGTAACGCTGAATTATCAAAACCGAATTTCATTTTGTCAATGTCGGGCAACGAAGAACGAAGTTCTTGTAAGTCTTGAGAAATACCACCAATTTTTTCTGCGTGAGTACTTTTGAGTTTTGATGTGCTGTTTTCGGCATTGTTTCGCAAAGTGTTCATCATTATTCGGGCAACACCTGCTTTTTCTTGTTTTCCTTTTCCACGATTGTCCAACTTTTGTTGTCGCTCCAAAGTTTCCCGCTCTTTTTCTTTGGCTTTTCGCAATGCCTTTTCCTTGCTTTGAATGTCTTGGCTCAAAGCATTGTTTTCAATTTGCTTTTGTTCTTTGTAAAAATCGTAATTACCGCCATAAACTTTAATTTCGTGTTTACTCAATTCGCAAACTTGGTCTAAAAGATTGAGTAATTTTCTGTCGTGGCTTACAACAATCAAAGTGCTTTTAGTGGTTTGAATAAAGCCATACAAAAGTTTTCGGCTTGCAATGTCTAAATGATTACTTGGCTCGTCCAATAAAATCAATTCGGGTTGATGAATGGAAATACCTGCCAAAAAAACTTTTGTTTTTTGCCCACCACTCAATGCTTCCATTTTTTGCGACAAGTCTATATCAATTAATTGCCAATGTTGTAAAGCGTCATTGCAACGGTCTTCAATTGTCCAATCGTCATTAAGCAAATTGAAATTTTCTTCGGTTGTGTTTCCGTTCAAAATTTCTTTCAGAGCGTTTAATTTCTTGTCAATTTTCAACGCTTCTGCAATGGTCAAATGATTGAATTGTCCGAAAATTTGCGGAATAAAATATGGCTCGGTTTCAACGATTATTTGTCCGTTTGACGGTTGTAATTCTTTGGCAATAATTTTAAGCAAAGTTGATTTTCCTGCTCCATTGTTGCCGATTAACGCTGTCTTTTCGTGATTGTTTACTGTCAGATTAATGTCGCTAAACAGTAAATCCTTGCTTGGGTGTGTATATGAAATGTTTTGTAGAATAAGCATAATTTCTTTCGTTAAAGATGAAACAATACGACAACCGCTTTGTGGTTGCTGTTCTGATTTGCCTAAAAGAAATTATTTTTCACATTTCGTCTTACTTAAATTTTTGTGTCTGCAAATATACGAATTTTCTGTTTAGCACTGTCGGTCGTAATATAGCCGCTAACGGTCGCGGCTTGAAAAAGTGCGGGTTTTCGCCCTGTTTCCCTATCCGCCGTTAATAATGTTAAAAGTAGTAAAAATGTTTGAGTATTCCGTCACCCCGCATTTTTTTAGAGCCGCTGTTGGCAACTGGCTATTTTTTATCTTGTATTATTTCTCCTTCAATTGTAATTTGATATAAAACAGTGTCCATAGTAATTGTCAATGAATCTTCAATAATATCTGTCTCATCTTCATTTATTTTCCACCTTTTCACAGTATCAGTCACAATTATTGTTCTGTCTTTATTTATTGTCAAATATTCAAAAGCTTCATAACCCATGTCCCAGCCACTCTTTTTATATGGACCAAGTGAGTCAATTTTGTTTCCATTTAAATCATATGATACCAAAAAAGGAACCAATCCAATATCACCAATTGATAATTCAATTGTTACAATACTTTTATCATTTTTGTATAATAATCCAAGTGGTTTTGAAGTCCAGACGTGTTTAAATCTTAAGAACCCAGATGTATCATAATTTTCAGATAATTCAGGAAGTTCAATTTTCATATTATGATTCAAAGGAAGAGGAATCTGGTCAAGGGATTCAATGTATTTTTCGAATTCATTTTGTCTAACTGATTCGCTGTTTTTATTAGAATTACAGCTTATTAAACTAATTAGTAAAAGAATTAAAAGTGTCTGTTTCATAAGTTTCATTTTTTAGCTTGTTGCCAACGGTCGGCAGTTGCTTACGCTGGGGAGTTAACCGTCAGCGGCGTTATCCGCCGTTAAAAAGTTAGTTAAAGGTAATAAAAATATGCATCTGCATTATCAGCCCCAGTGAAAGTAACTGCCTGTTAGCAACCGTATTTTAATGTTTTAATAAATCTTGACCTTTGGTATATTTAATGTAAAACATATCAGGCGAATCATTTTTGAAATATTTAACTAATGTCATACTCTTTTCGCCACAATACTCATCATATTTTTCTTCAATTATTTCTGTTTCTGGATGATTTGAGATTTCAGATATATAGAATTCATTTTTAAATTCATTCAATGTATCTGAATTACCTAAGTAATATGCTATTTTATTGCTAAATACAATAGGACTATTTGATTTTGAAAAAGTCTTTGTCTTTATTTGTTTTTTAGTTGGGAATCTAAATAATTCACAGTCTCGATAAAGCGATTCATTTACTTTGTATTCAGTAATTATCTTAGAGGTATGTGCAGGAATACAAATAATTTTTTCTTCGTTATATGAAACAGAAAAACCGAAAGAGGATGCTGCTCCAGCGTTGCTTGAAATTTCTAGTTTATTTGTTTGGATTAAGTCATAATAATTAATTCCTGTAACGGATTTTGATAAAGATGCCGAATTTGAGACAGATGTGCCCGATGTTTTAGTTTTAGTAAAAACCCTATTTTTGTAATAATCGTAAGCAATACCATTTAAAATAAAGAAACTTTCTTCTAAATTCAGGTAAATATGATTTTCTGTTTTGTTATAAAAGCGGAAACCAACATTACCTCCCTCTTCCCAAAAGTTATAATACACTTTGCAGTTGTTATCTTCATAGACTAAAGCGTTTTCAATAGAAATTACGTTTTCAGATGGTTTTACCTTATAAACTTGAAAAAATGAGGTTGGCATACAAGATGACAAAATTATTGTCAAGGATGTAATGATTAATGCTGTTCTTTTCATATTCTGTTAGATTAGGTTATGGAATCTCAATAATATGGTTGCTAACTTACTTATATATACCATTTTTTAGTATCTATACATCCTTTTTGGGATGTATTGTACAGCTTTGTGGTATAATATTTTTCTACGAAGTTAGTTAAATTCCCAAATCATCAAAGGGCGATCGGATTTTTTCGATGCTTTTTTCGGTTACATGGGTGTATATCTCGGTGGTTTTGCTGCTGTGGTGTCCGAGGAGCTCCTGTATATAACGGAGGTCAGTGCCGCTCTCGAGTAGATGCGTTGCGTAGCTGTGCCGTAGCCAGTGAAGCGTGGCATTCATCCGTACTCCTGATCTCTCCAGCGATTGCTTGAACACGCTTTGCAAACTGTTGGCGCTGTACTGCTCGCCACGGTTTGCCCCTTCAAATAGCCAGTCGGTGGGGAGGTAACTTTTATAGTAAGTTCGGAGCATTTCAATTGTTTTGTTCGAGATGGGAACAATCCGGTCCTTACGCCCCTTGGCATTCCGGATATGAAGTAGATGCCGCTTTGAGTCAACATCGTTGGGTTTTAGGTTTAGCAACTCGCTGCGGCGTAGACCACACGCATATATCAGGCTGAGCATTGTTTTGTGCTTAATGTTGGTGGTGTGCGTCAGAACCCGGGCTACCTCGGCTTTGCTTAGCACGTTTGGCAGTTTGTGTTCTCGTCGGGGGCGCTGTAATTTGTCAATCTCTATTTTCGACTTGCCCATTTCCCTGAAGAACAGTTTTAGCGCGCTAACCACCTGATTTTGGAACGAAAAACTGTATCCCTTTCCTAGAATATAGTCGTACACATAGTCTACCACATCCTGGTTGGTAAAATCTTCAATCGGCTTTTGTCCATAGTGATCAAGAAAATTCTCCACCATGTCGCTGTATGTTTTGATGGTGTTATCGCTATACCGCTTATGGTGCATCCATATCCTGAACGTTTTCAGGTCGATATTGGGCGTTTGGTCGGTAATCTGGTAATTGGTAATCTGTTTGGTTGCCTCTTCCTTAAAGTTGATATTCTTTATCGCTGTGTAATCAATGAACGCATGCTCTTTCAGCCGATCGAAAACCTGATTAAGACTGAAACTTTTATAGGGGATGTACCAGGCCATCATGGTTTGACTCCAAGTGGAGTGGGGAATTTGCTTAACAAGGTTTATTATCGCCTGATCCTTTTTGAATTTTAGTAGAACCACTTTTTGATTCCTATGTTCCGATGGCTCAAGAACTATTGCTTGTTTTAGCATGATTTTTTCTTTTTTTGGTTTATACCTTATTGTATATATGCTAATATACTAAAAATATTTGATAACTAAAACATATTAAGGAGATTAGATTGATGTTTTTGTGTTTTTTATAGAGTTGTATCTGGCTAACGCTATAGTATTAGTTATCCTTGGTGTTGCCATCAACCGATCGGCCATCAACTGTCAACGATTTTTCCCTATATTTACGCAAAATATAAAGGCGAAAAATGATTACCATCGAACAGGTTAAGGAGATTGTAAGGCGCAAGGATGCTCTGAGGAGGCATCTTTGACATCGATAGCAAATTAATTCAGCTCGAGGAGGAAGAGCAGCGCACCCAAGCCCCAAATTTCTGGGATAATCCAGCGGAAGCGGAGAAGCAACTCAAAAAAGTGGCAGGAATAAAAGCGTGGACCGATAGTTTTAGCCAGGTGAATAGGTTGACCGATGATTTGCAGGTGATTTTCGATTTTGCCCGCGAGGGAGCAGCATCCGACGAGGAGGTAGATAACGGTTATGCTGATTGTCTTTCGGCCATTGAGGAGCTGGAGTTGAAGAATATGCTCCGGAAGGAGGAGGATAAGCTGGGTGCCATTATGAAGATTAACTCGGGCGCAGGCGGAACCGAGAGCATGGACTGGGCTGCCATGCTTATGCGTATGTATATGCGCTATGGCGAGCGGAATGGTTATGAGGTAAAGGTGATTGATATTCAGGATGGAGAGGAGGCCGGTGTTAAGTCGTGTACGCTGGAGTTTGTGGGTGATATGGCTTACGGATTTCTCAAGAGCGAGAATGGAGTACATCGGTTGGTTCGTATTTCGCCGTTCGATTCCAATGCACGCCGTCATACGTCGTTTGCCTCGGTTTTTGTTTCGCCAGCCATTGACGACACCATTGAGATTGTTGTTAACCCTGCCGATATTAAGTGGGATACCTACCGCTCATCGGGTGCTGGTGGGCAGAACGTGAACAAGGTGGAGACTGGCGTTCGGCTTTACCACATCCCAACTGGTATTGTGATTGAGAATACCGAGTCGCGCTCGCAGTTCCAGAATAAAGAGAATGCCATGCGGTTGCTAAAATCGCACCTGTATGAGTTGGAGTTAAGGAAACGTCAGGAGGTGCAGGCCGAAATTGAGGGTAAAAAGATGAAGATTGAGTGGGGATCGCAAATCCGAAACTATGTGCTACATCCCTACAAGTTGGTTAAGGACTTGCGGAGCAATTACGAAACCTCCGATACCACATCCATTCTGGATGGCGATTTGAACGATTGCATCAAATCGTACCTAATGCAGTTTGGCGAGGAGTAATTTTTGGTTGATAGTTGATAGTTGTTCGGAAATATCCATCAACTATCAGTAATAAACGTTATCTACTCTTTCTTCAGCCGAGCCTTTGTGATCAACCCAACGGGTATAAAGGCAAATACTTTTTGCATTTTTTCGCGAGGTATCTGCGATAGGAATAACCCCATAACCACCACTGCAATTCCGGTCATCTTTACAGGGGTTAAAAGTTCTCCTTGAATGAAATACGCAAACACCGCGGTGAGCACGGGTATGGCATTGGTAAACGTGTTGGCGCCAGTAACTCCCAGATGTTTCACAGAGTAGGTGAATAGCAGAAAGGCTATTGTGGATCCAAAAATTGCCAGCTCCAGTATTGGAATCATCGATTTAACGCTAACGCCTACGCTCATGAAATGGTTAAGTTCAAAAATTAAGAACAAGGGCAAGAAGTATAGCGCACCCAATGTGTTCTGGTAGGTTATTATTGAAAAAACGTTGTATTTCGATGTTAGTTTTCGGAGAGTTAGCGAGTATCCTAAGGCGGAAACAACTGCCAAAAGCATTAGTAGTATTCCGTAAGGATTGGCGTCAATCTGTCCAAAACCTTTGTGGAATATAACAATACAAACACCTACAACCGATACTAAAATCCCTAAGAAATTCATCAGGGTGATTCGTTGCTTGTAAAAGTAGAATTCGCCAATTGGGCTGAATAGCGGAATTATGGAGATGATTACAGCGGCTAGGGTTGATGAAATCATGGTCATTCCAAATGTTTCGCCCACAAAGTACATGAACGGTTCAAAAAATGCCAGTAGCATGAAGTACTTTAAATCGGAACGATGAATTTTAACCAGTTTACCAATAATCCCGGTAACCACAAAAAGCAATGCACTTGATATTGCCAACCGGAAGGTAACAAGCGTAAGTGGTTTGTAGAACTCAAAAACATCCTTATACCATATAAAGGTGAGCGACCAAAACACCATGGACATAACAACGGCTACGTAAATCCAGAAACCCTTCCTTTGCATATAGATTCTTTAAGAAAAATGGAATCATCCTTTGGCCGATGATTTTAGGCCATGCAAAAATAACACTTTGGATGCAATTGCCGCTATGTTTTGTTAAATGGCTCTGGAATTCAGTTAGTGAGGTGCTTGTTTAAATCCTTGGCAAATTCTGTTTTTTTTGTGAAGAACGAACACAGAACAACATTTCGTGATTAACCTTAATGTTTTATTTCATTTTTTTCTACTTTTACAAAACGCAAATTACACGGCCATGGAAGAATTAATAAGACTTAGGCAGGAATTGCATCGTAATCCAGAGTTATCTGGACAGGAGCGGGCTACTGCAAAACGTTTACGCTTTTTCCTTAGCAGGTACAAACCCGATGAACTTTACTCCAATATTGCTGGCGAAGGAATGGTTGCTGTTTTCAATGGAAAGGAGAGCGGTCCTACTGTTCTTTTCCGTTGCGATATGGATGCATTACCAATTACCGAGACCAATAATGTTAAGTATAAATCGAATGTTCCGGGCGTATCGCATGTTTGCGGACATGATGGGCACATGGCCATTGTGTCTGGATTGGCAGTAAAGTTTAGCGAGCAGCCCCTTTCCAGCGGCCGGGTAATACTACTTTACCAACCCGCCGAAGAGAATGGCCTTGGTGCCAAAGGTTGTGTTGAACGGTTGACAGAACTCGACCTTTTACCCGATTACGCTGTGGCATTGCACAATCTTCCTAAATACCCTGCAGGTAGCGTAATTATGGGGAAATATACATTTTCAGCTGCTTCCAAGGGCTTAATTATCAACCTGACAGGCCGAAATTCGCACGCTGCGTACCCTGAACGAGGTTTGAATCCATCGGCAGCTGTGGCTGAGATAATTCAGATGTTACTCAACCTAAAGGATAAGCTTAGTTTTAAGGATTTTGTTCTGGTAACCCTAATTCACGTTAATATTGGCGATGTGGCCTTTGGCACATCTGCCGGATCGGCTGTTATTATGGCTACCCTGCGTGCCTTTAATAACGATGATATGGCTTTACTCTCGGGTAAAGCGGTGGATTCCTCGGTGCAGATTGCCACTAAGTATGGTTTAGGCGTTTCCACATCGTTTACCGATGAGTATCCTGCATCGGTTTGTAATCCAGAGTTAACTGTTTTGGTTGATGATATCTGCAAATCGCAGACAAAAGAGGTTTTCTACTTAGAACATCCAAATCGTTGGAGCGAGGATTTTGCGCACTTTACCGCATGCTGTCCATCAATTATTTTTGGACTTGGTTCGGGTGAAAATCAGCCCGATATTCACTCCCCCGACTTCGACTTTCCCGATGGCATTATTATGGAAGGGGTTGAGTTGATGGAAGCTATGGCGCGCAAACTAACCACGGAATAATTTTATTTTTGATGTTTTGAAGTATAGCTGAAGTTGTTAAACCTTCAACTTTTTGCTTTTAAGCTAACAAGGTAAACCCCTGCAAAAACCAACAAGGCCGCAATAATCTTCTGAACATCTAGCGTATCTTGGCCAAGAATTGCCGAAACAACAGTAGCTATAACTGGTTGCGAGTATATGTAAATACTTACCGTTGATGTTTGCACATGCCGCAATCCCCAGCTGTTTAGCAGATACGCGAGGAAAGTTGGTCCAAGTAAAACAAAGATGATGGCTCCGTATATCGATAGCGGAATTTTGCTCCACTCTGTTTGGGTCAAATCAGTAAATCCGAATGGAAGTATTGCAAAGAATCCAACCGTAAATACTCCACGCATAACGGTAACGGGGCTGTACTTGCTCATCAATGGTTTCACAATTACCAAATATGATGCGTAGAACAGGGTGTTGAAGAATAGTAGAATATTACCAAAAAAATGTTCCGATCCAAAATCGGCATTGCCCCTGCCAAAAATTAGCATTAAAGCACCCGATGCGCCCACAATTAACCCGAGTATTTTTGTGAAATTGATTTTTTCGCCAATTGCCATGAATGCAATGAGCATAACCATTGCAGGGTTTAGAGTTGATATAATCGACGAATCGATTGGGGAACTAAGGTTTAGTCCATGTAGGAATAGCAGCTGGTTGAGCGATACTCCAGTTAATCCTGCAAGCAAAAATCTGAAGTAATCCTTCCGCTCAATCTTCTCAAACCTCGGGGCAAACTGTGAGATAAGGTAGAATAGTGTGGATGCTGTAATTATCCTTAGTAAGGTAAACCCTCCCGGCTTTAAATGATCGGGCATCACTCCCTTTGCAATGGAGTAGTTTATTCCAAATAGGATATTAGCCCCAATAATTGATAGGTGCGCTTTTAATCTATTGCTGCTTTCCATTCATTCAAAGTTGAGCATTTATGATCCGTATTTCCCTAAAAAGTTTAAACCCAAAAAATGTGTTTGTTGTGCTAAGTTTAACCCCATGACTTATAGGATTATGAGTGTGATTCACTCTGATGTTTTTTTAATTTCATAGATATATGTAACTAAATATTAGTTTAACAACTTTCCATATAGAACCAAATTAAGTTAAATTTGTTGAGTACAAAATTTTAAATGATGCATCAAGTAAAAGCAGGGATACCTGAGAATCCTGCCCGCAGAATAAAACTAGGAACAGCCGTAATTCCTGTGATTATAGGATTGGGAGTTGTTGCCTACCTTTTGTACACTGAGTTTAACCCCGAAGCATTTAAGTTGATTCATTTTACTTGGCGCTCGGCATTCTGGATTTTGATAGCCTGCTTAATGATGTTGTCACGCGATTTGGGGTATATCCTCCGATTGATTACACTTAGTGGGGGGAGAATACGATTTTGGAACGCCTTTAGGGTGATTATGCTGTGGGAGTTCACCTCAGCCATAACTCCTTCGGCAGTGGGAGGAACTAGCGTTGCAATCGTTTATGTTAATAAGGAGGGACTTAATGTCGGGCACAGCTCTGCGGTGGTAATGATTACATCATTTCTTGATGAGTTGTACTTTGTATTGATGTTTCCCATTGTTTTATTCATTGTTGGCTCATCAAATCTTTTTGGGATAGTAGCAGCCAACAGTTCAATTGTGCGCGAGTTAATGATTTTTAGCATGGTGGGCTATGCTATAAAGTTTGTTTGGATTGCTTTTTTGAGCTATGGGTTGTTTTTTAACCCTCGCGGGCTGAAATGGCTGATACTTATGATCTTTAAGTTGCCACTATTGCGTAGGTGGAAGCACGGAGCAAACCGCGCGGGAACCGATATTATTAGCAGTTCCGCGGAGTACCGAAAAAAACCGTTCTCTTTCTGGCTAAAAGTATTTGGTAGCACATTCCTTTCGTGGACATCAAGATTTTGGGTGGTTAACGCTTTGCTTTTGGCATTCTTTGTTATCGATGATCACATGCTGGTGTTTGCCCGTCAGTTGGTTATGTGGATTATGATGCTTGTTAGCCCAACTCCAGGGGGAAGTGGATTCGCCGAATTTGTTTTTACCCGATACCTGTCGGAGTTTATCCCCGTTAATGCCGCATCGCTTGGCTCAATTGCCGTTGGCATGGCGCTGCTCTGGCGATTTATCAGTTACTATCCGTACCTGTTTATTGGTGCGATAATATTTCCGCGTTGGATTCGGAAAAAGTTTATTCATGTTGGGCGATGAGACGATTAACCAGTGAGACAATGTGGAGTGATTGGGTGCAGGAGAGCTCTGGGCTTATCTGGATAATCTGCATGAAAATAAATTAAAAACCCCGCTTTTTCCAGCGAGGTCTTTTCTTATTTCATATTGCCAAATTGATTATCCATTCTCCTGAATGTACTTAATCATTGACTCAAATATTAATCTACCATCGGTGTTGCCCAGTTCATCGTCCGAAGCTCTCTCGGGGTGAGGCATCATGCCAAAAACATTTTTACGCTCGTTGCAAATACCCGCAATATTTTCAACAGCACCATTTGGATTTACCGATTCGGATACAACACCGTTCTCATCGCAGTAACGGAAAAGGATTTGGCCATTTATGCGCATCTGCGCAAGGGTTTCTCTGTCAGCAAAGTAACGCCCTTCGCCGTGTGCAATTGGTATTTTAAGAGCTTTGTCCTTTGGTAAGAACTTGGTTAGTGCGGTGCTTTTGCAATCGGGTGTTAGGTGTACGTTCTTGCAGATAAACTTTTGGTTCATGTTATGGAGCAATGCCCCTGGAAGCAAGCCTGTTTCACAAAGTATCTGAAATCCATTACAGATACCAAACACATAGCCCCCGTTGTTGGCAAACTCAATAACCCTACTCATTATCGGAGAAAATTTTGCCAGAGCGCCGGAGCGGAGGTAATCGCCGTAGGAAAAACCACCAGGCAGTATAATTACATCGATGTTCCCATCAAAATCGGTTTCTTTGTGCCAAAGCGTAACCACCTCCTGTTCAAGGATATCTCTGAGCACGTAAACGGTGTCCTGATCGCAATTAGACCCCGGAAATATTACAACTCCAAACTTCATAGGATTTTTTTCTTTTTAACCTTTCAAAGATAGATATTAAAATTATACCAGCCAAACTAGCCTTTGCATTGTGTTAGGTTTTTCCTAACTTTACTCTAAACAAAACTAATTACATAATGCGGACAATATTTCGATTGTTTGGTGCAATAATTATTGTTGCCATAGTGATGTTCGGACTTTTTTTAGTTTATTCCACGCTAACTTGTTATAGGCCTGACCCTGAGGTGAGTGTGTGGAAATCGGACAGACACGATACAATTTCGGTGGATTCCACGCTGCAAGCGTTGTGCTGGAATATCGGTTATGCAGGACTGGGCGATAATATGGATTTTTTCTACGACAATGGTAATGAGGTTAGGGATACCAAGCAAAGAACAATTGAAAATCTTGATTCAATTACTGCATTTCTGGGCAGAAATAAGGATCGAAACTTTTTTTTACTTCAGGAGGTAGATTTTAAATCTCACAGAACGTACAATATTTATCAGATCGATTATTTGGTAAAGGCCATGAATTATCAGAATTCAACAGGAATAAATTACGATGTGGCATTTGTTCCTATCCCTGTTAAAAACCCAATGGGGCGTGTATTATCTGGGGTTGTAACCTTTAGCAATCCTATTCCTAAAAGTTCTACTCGCTACCAGTATCCCGGAGAATTTCCGTGGCCGAGTCGAATTTTTAACTTACGCCGCTGCATGTTGGTCAATAGGTATCCAACCAGCAATGGTAAAGAACTTATTCTTGTGAATACACATAATTCAGCATTCGACGATGGCTCTCTAAAGCAGCAGGAGATGCTTTTGCTAAAAGCGTTGGTGTTGGATGAGTACCAAAAAGGCAACTACGTTGTAGTTGGTGGCGATTGGAATCAATCTCCTCCCAAATTCCCTTTAACAACTTTTGCCAGCAACTATGAGTCGCCCTCGTTTAAGTTAACTAATATCGATTCTAGTTTTATTTCGCCGGATTGGACTTGGGCTTTCGATAGTATACAACCCACCAATCGCTACCTTGACGAACCATACGTTGCCAATAAAAATTATACAGGAATACTCGATTTCTTTCTTTTATCCCCAAATGTTAAGTTGGTTTCCTGTAAAACCAGAAATCTTCAGTTCCGGAATTCCGACCATAATCCTGTGATAGTCTCCTTTAAGTTGATGAACTGAAGATAAATAGACAACTTTAATGGCATGGTGGTTGTGCTTTATAGTATTAATCAATTATCAACGGGGGTTGGTCTGTTGCATTGCCATATCTGCAAAAGTTTTTTATAGATTCGTCAAAGATTTATGCTAGAATATAATTTACATTTGGTAGGCTGTTTAAATCTGAATATATTTCAGCATTGCTTTTGTTGATTAGCAAACAATTTTTACCTTTAACATTTAAAATATACCTATTTATTTGGTATATTGCGTAATGTTACTGGTTGTATGGGCTAGTTTAAGTTGATTGTATTATGCAGGTAACCGATCAGGATTTACAGTATTTTGTCACAACATTAAAAAATGTATCCAAATATGATTTCTCCGAGTATTCGGATAAATCGTTAAAGCGTCGCTTGCAGAAGATTCTGGAGGATTACAACCTTGATTTAATTACGCTACTAACGAACTTACGGGTCGATAAAAATTTTGTGGAGAAGATAGTCAAGGAAATAACAGTAAACACCACCGAACTATTTCGCGATCCCCCGGTTTGGCATTTGCTTCGATCAAGAATTCTTCCCCGTTTTAAGAACAATAAAACTATCAATATTTGGCATGCCGGATGCTCTACGGGCCAGGAGGTTTACTCCATGATGATTTTGTTGAACGAGATGGGCATGCTCGATAAGGCAAAGATTTTTGCCACTGACCTTAATATTGATGTGCTAGATTCTGCCAAGCAGGGCGTTTACAAATATCGATTTAACCTGGGGTACCTAGACAATTTTGACAAGGTTATCAAGCAGAATCCCTTAAACTTTGAAGAGTATAACGAGATTCCTTACGAGAAGTATTTCGATATTGATAAAGTAAAGGATACTATCACTATGAAAAAGTACCTTACAGAAAAGCCTATTTTCCGTAAGCACGATTTGGTGATGGATGGCAATATTTTCTTTGCTAAGTTTGATTTAATTCTTTGTAGGAACGTAATTATTTACTTTAACTATTCGTTACAGAATAAGGTTTTTGAACTGTTTAATACCAATTTATACCCCAAAGGAATTTTGTTACTTGGTATGCATGAAACAATTTTGGGTCCTTGGGCAAATAAATTTGAACGGCTAGGACAAGCTTATGTAAGAAAATAATATTGAACCTAATGACGTTTTTTAAAAACATAAAACTAGGACAACGGGTACAACTATTTGTAATACCTATAATTGTAGTGCTTTTTGTCTTTGCTGGGTTAACCCTTAATGTTATGTCAAAAAAGAGGGTTCTTGAGGCTGCCCAGCAGCAGGCTAAAGTTTATATTGATAGAACATTACAAATTATTGATATCGTTGAGGCTAAAACTGGTACAGGATTCACTGTCGATGATAAAATCGAATTGAAATCCTATTTCCAAAATCCAGCCTACTACAAAACAGATTTTCCTTTTATTATTTCGCGGAACGGTGAGTATTTGCTTCATATATTAAGGGATGGACAGCGTATGCCCATATCTGCAATTAACCAGTTAAAATCAAACGGGGCGAAGGAGGGGAGTTTTTACTATACCGATTTTGTGGACAACTCTACCGAGGATCGTATGCTTTACTACAGGTACTACGAACCCTATAATGCTTACATAGCCGTTTCCATAAGTCCTACTGAGGTTTTTGCTCCGTTAATCAATAATAGGAGGGTACTAATTTTCATCATCATTATGTGTTCTGCCTTAGCTGCTCTGGCTATTCGCTATATGATTAGACCAATTGTCAGGAACGTAAACATGGTTGGAATTAAGTTACGTCAGCTCTCTAATGGTGATATTCCCAATCATCTTAAAACCGATATTAACGATGAGATCGGAGTGATGGTTGGCTCGCTTAATAAACTAATTGATGGACTAAAACAAACCACCGCATTTGCCCGCGAAATTGGTCAGAATAAATTAGATTACCAGTATAAACCTCTTAGCAATAAGGATGAGTTGGGAACGGCGCTAATTGATATGCGCAATAACCTTAAACACGCCAACGAGGAAGAGATGCGCCGTAAAGAAGAGGACAATATTCGTAGTTGGACCAATGCTGGCTTGGCTAAATTCGGCGATATACTTCGTCAGAACAATAATAACCTGAATATACTTGCCGATAGCATTATCCAGAATTTGGTGAATTACCTTGATGCCAATCAGGGCGGCATATTCGTTTATAACGAGAGCGAGTCGGATAAATACCTTGAGTTGCTCTCCGCTTTTGCCTATAACCGCAAAAAGTTTATAGATAAGGTAATCCAAATGGGCGAGGGGTTGGTTGGAACCTGTGCACAGGAAAAACAAACCATGTACCTTAAGGAGATACCCGATAACTACATCTCAATTACATCGGGACTTGGAGAGGCTACACCAACGGCACTGCTTATAGTTCCATTAAAACTTGAGGAGAATATTTTTGGAGTGATTGAGATTGCTTCGTTCCGCGAGTTCAAGAAATTTGAGATAGAGTTTGTTGAGAAGATAGGCGAGAGCATTGCATCGACACTCTACTCTGTTAAGAACAATATTCGCACAAAGATATTGCTGGAGCAATCACAGCAGCAACGCGAGGAAATGGCTGCTCAGGAGGAAGAGATGCGCCAGAATATGGAGGAGATGCAGGCTACCCAGGAGGAAATGTCACGAAAGAATATCGAACTTGGGGTTGTTACCAATGCTATTAATCAGGCGTTGCTGTCGATGACATTAACCGAGGATGGCTATGTTGTTGATTCTAACGCTAATTTTCAGACATTACTGGGTTACGCTAAATCTGAATTGGAAGGAAAACTATTCTTTGACTTGATACACTCGGAGCAGAGAAATAGCTTTAACTCGCAGTGGGAACAAGTTTTGATGGGGCAATCGGTTAACGAAACGCTTCATGTTGTTGGAAATAATAGTGTTGATAAGTATATAATGACGTCCATATCACCTGGCGTTGATGATATGGGGATAATTATAAAGATATTTCTGGTTTGTCAGGATATTACTGAAAATAAAAAATTAGAGCTACGAGCTCAAAAACAGGCCGAAGAGATTGAGCAAAACATCCTTGAGTTGCAAATGGAGCAAGAAGTATCTGCGCAACGTCAAAAAGATATGGAGACCTTGCTCAAGGCTCTCGATCAGAATTGCCTTGTTACAGTTTTAGAACCCGATGGACTGATTACCTATATTAATAATAAAAATGTTGAGATACTTGGCGATGCCAAGGAGGATATCGAGGGCAAGCACTTGCAGGATATCGATTATAGTGCAAAGAACCGTCCGAAAGAGTTCAAGGAGTTTTGGGATAATATCCATAGGGGTATCAAGCAATCCCGGGTTTTCTCTTTGAATAAAATGGACAAAGAGATTTGGATTCAGGAAAACTACACTCCTGTAATGGGCGAGAAGGGTGAATTATACAGAATAATAAATATTGGGTTCGATATAACCGACAATAAGCATAAGGAAGCTGAACTGGAAAAGTTAATAAACCAACTAAAGGATTTAAAAGACAAGAAATAGGAGCATACCAATGATACGATACGAAATAGGCATAGTAGATACACGGAACGTGATAAAAGTCCTTTTGGAGGATTTTGGTTACGATTTCAGGGACTATGCTCTTACCTCTTTTAAACGACGATTGGAGCATGTTATTAATACTAACGGGCTACGCGATGCCGATGGCTTGATAAACCGCTTGCAGAACAATAAAGATTTTATAGAGCAATTCCTTTTTGAGATTACCCCAGAGACTACTGAAATGTTTCGCGATCCATCGTTTTGGCGAGTTTTGCGTGATGATGTATTGCCAGAGATAACTAGAGGATCGGCCAATAAACCTAGGATTTGGTTGGCATCATTCGACTCTGGCGAAGAACTGTACTCGTTGGCTATCATTCTCAAGGAGATGAATATACTGGATAGCGTTCAGGTTTATGCCAATGTATTTACCGATAAGTGCGTTAACAGAATTAAAAGCGGAAGGCTCGATCCCAAAGATTTGGAGACCAACGAGGCCAATTACCAGCGGTTGAATGGAAAATTCCAGTACTCCTCGTACTACAAAATGGATGGTAATACAATAGTTTTTGATACTGATTTGGTTAAGAATATCATTTTTACCAAGCAGAAAACAACTATCGACGATGATCCCGGTGCTGTTAAGCTGGCCATCTTCCGAAATCAAACCATTTATTACAACCAACTACTTCACGAGAAAGTGCTCCAGAAAATTTCAACCAGTCTTGTTGCTGGTGGATTTTTGGCTCTTGGGGTGAAAGAAACTTTGGAAAATACAAATGCATACAATAAATTTACCGTATTTAACGATAACGAAAAGATTTATAAGCGTAAAACCACTTAGTATTTATGTATAAAGCAGTGATTATAGGCGGATCGGCAGGCAGTTTTCAGGTGATAACCCGAATACTTCATTCTTTATCGCCCAACTTTCCGCTTCCCGTGCTTCTTTGTTTGCATCGCTTGAAACATGTGCGTAGTGGTTTTGTGGAGGCACTATCCATTAAGTCAGGAATTCCGATTGTAGAGCCGTTCGATAAGGAGCAGATTAAACCTGGTAGAGCATACCTTGCCCCAGCAAACTATCACATGTATATAGAACTGGGAAATAAAATAGCGCTATCAACCGAGGAACCCGTTAACCATTCGCGCCCTAGCATTGACCTTTCGTTTGTAACGGCTGCGCAGGTTTACCGCGAGAAGTTGATAGGCGTTATTTTGTCCGGGGCCAATCGTGATGGGGCTTATGGCCTTAAGAAAATTAAAGACCTAGGAGGACTTGCCATTGTTCAGGATCCAGAGGAATGTCAGGTTAAAACAATGACCGAGGCTTCCCTGAAAATGACACCAGTGGACTTTGTGTACAACACAAACGATATAATAAAGTTTTTACAGAATATTAAAAGTTAACGCTATGAAGCTGATCAGCACAAAATCAAGGTATCTGCCCATAATTTTATTGGCATTACTACTGATTAGCGTTTTGTTTGCGTTTAGCAGCGCACATAACACAATTTTAGCTCTTGGCAAAACCCCATCGGTATGGTTTGTTATTTTTACTATCCTTCCTGCCATAATTGGGCTACTGCTTTACTCTTTGAACGGTGCAATAAGGGGTAAGATATCGCATCTCGAATCCGAAGTAAAGTCGTTAAGAACTGCTCTGGATAATTCACTCAAAACAGAAGTAAAGGAATCTGTTGTTGAGGAAAAAGAGACCAAAATAGATTTTGCTCAGGTTGTTTCTCAGATTATTCCAAAAATGGATTTGGATGATAGGGAAAAGTATGGAGAAACCCTGTTGCTGAATATTTCCAAGAGATTCGATATTGTTCAAGGGCTGATTTATCATAAAGACCCTAAATCGGGAGTATTCTCGTTTGCTGCAGGCTACGCTTTTTTCTCCGAAACACAGCCAGAATCGTATATAGAGGGAGATACCTTGCCGGGCCAGGTTGCAAAGAATAAACAAGTACTAAATTTAGATAAGGTTCCCGATGGCTACATTACAATTCTGTCGGGTTTAGGAAAGGGTTCTCCTAGGCATTTGCTTATAGTCCCTTTAATAAATCCAAGCAATGAGACCATTGGAATAATTGAATTAGCCTCGTTTAAAGCATTTAGTTCGCAGCACGAAGAACTCTTCTCTGTATTAGGCCATAAACTGGGAGAGATTTTTGCTGCCAACAAACCAATAAGCCAGAATTAGTATGACATCTTTTGGGATTTTATCTGCAACTGACAGCAAAAGCGTAACCCGTCGCAAAGTTACGATAGCTATTGTAATGGGGTTGCTTTTTCCAATTATAGCATGGGTTATTGATATCTCCCTGAAGGGTATTGCTTTTAATTTTGCAAACCTTGTTGCAATTCATAAAACAAACGGAGTCCTTTGGATTATTGATATTTTCCCATTGATAATAACATACTTAACGTGGGTTCAACTGAAAAGACATTATAGCAAGGTTGCTATTTTAGAGCGGGAGTTAAATCAGCGTGATGAGGATATCAATAAGAATGCGCTGTTTGCAAAACGCATTGGCGAGGGTGATTATGTTTCGGCATTCGAAATTGGCGGCGAAGACGATATTCTTGGCAAGTCGTTAGTGTTAATGCGCAACAATCTATTGGCCAATCAGAGGAAAGAAGGCGATCAGAACTGGATTGCCCGGGGAAAGGATGAGATATCCTATATCCTAAGGTTACACAATAATATTGAGGAGTTATCCTACGATGTGCTGGTAAAACTTATTAAGTACATAAATACAGTTCAGGGAGCACTCTATCTTTACAATGAGGAGAGGCAAACGCTGTCGAACCTTGCTACTTATGCCTATAACCGCAAGAAATATCTTCAGCAGGAATTTAAGGTTGGTCAGGGATTGATAGGCGAATGCGCCTATGAGCTCGACTATATTTACCGTACCGAAATTCCCGATGATTATGCTACAATAACCTCCGGCATACTTGGCGACAAGAAGCCTAAAAGCCTTTTGCTGATCCCGCTTATTACTGACGAGAAACTTGAAGGCGTTTTGGAATTTGCTTCCGTTGAGGACGAAATACCCGAACTTACAATCCGATTCCTAAGAGAGGTGGGCGAGATTATAGCTCGTACCATATTCAATCTCCGGATTAACCAGAAAACCGAAAAGTTATTGCAGGAAGCTCAGCAGATGACCCAGGAACTTCGCGAGAACGAGGAGGAACTTCGTCAGAATGCAGAGGAGATGCGTGCTACTCACGAGGAACTTGAAAAATCCAATGCTAAACTTGAGGCTAAGATTAAAGAGGTTGAGAATGCCCAAAAGAGGTTGCATTCCCTTTTGGAGAATGCCTCGGAGATCATATCAATTTACAATAGTGAGAAACAATTAACCTATATAAGCCCTTCGGTTACTAAGATTCTTGGATATACCCCCTCAGAGATGATGGGAGGAAAGGATTTCGACCGATTAACCCGTAAAGGCGAGAGCGATTTTAACGAGATGTTTGAGCAGTTGCTCGAGAATCCTAGAATTTCTATCACCATCCAGTATACCTTTATGAAAAAGGATGGCGAGAAGATTTTCCTTGAGGTAACAGGCCGAAACTTGCTCGATGACCCTGCAATTGGCGGTATTATCATCAACTCTCGCGACATTACTGAACGCAAGCGTGCCGAAAAGGAAGAGCGCATGAAGAGCAAGATGCAGTCGCTATCCGAGAACTCCATCGACATAATTATGCGTATCAATACGTCGGGTCAGTTTTTTTATGCCAATCCAATGGTTGAGCAGTATTTGGGCATCGACTATAAGGATCTTATAAACCAGACGCTAACTTCGCTCGAGATAAACCCTACCCTTTCTAACTTTATCAAGGATGCTATTAAGAATATCAAGGTGAATAAAGAGAAAATGGAAGGGGATATCTCATTCGACTCAAAGCTGGGTAGTGTAATTATGCATATTGTTGCTATTCCCGAGTTTAATGAAAATGAGTTGGAAACTATTCTATTTGTAGGCCACGATATAACAGAGGCTAAGCGGATAGAGATGGAAATTCAGGATAAGAACCGTAAGATCACCGAGAGTATAAACTACGCGCAGCGTATCCAAACTTCAATACTTCCCAACAATAGGATAATACGTCAGTATTTACCAAAATCGTTTATTTATTATCATCCACGTGATGTAGTTAGTGGTGATTTTCCTTGGTTTTTCCTAAAAGATGATTACATTTACATAGCTGCAGTGGACTGTACTGGGCATGGAGTTCCTGGCGCGTTGCTTTCGTTTATTGGGTATTTCACGCTAAACAACGTAGTGGACCATGATTCATCATACACTGCTGGCGAAATTTTGGATAGGTTACACTTTGGCGTAAGGAAAACCCTGAAACAGGATAGACCCGATGCCGACGCCCGTGATGGAATGGATATTGCATTCTGCAAAATTAATCCTAAGAAGAAGGAGTTGCATTATTCAGGAGCACACAGGCCGCTCTTTTTGGTTCGGAAGGGAGAATTGCTCGAGTATAAGGGGAATAGGAAGGCCATTGGAGGTATTCCGCATCCCAAAAAGGCTGAGGAGAATTTTGAAAATTATGTTATTGAGATTCAATCGGGTGATAGAATTTACTTTTTCTCCGATGGTATAGTTGACCAAGTGGGTGGAGAGGATAAGCGCAAGTACGGTCCTCAAAGGGTGAGGGATATCATCCTAAACAACCAGAAACTATCAATGCCTGATTTATCGGAGGTTTTCTCCAAGGACTTTGAGCAGTTTAAGGGGGAGTTGAAGCAGGTTGATGATATTCTATTGATTGGAATTGAATTCTAGAATTGTTAATTATTCGTAAATTATATAATTTTACGGGCTATGGATAAGAAAAATGTTAGAGGATTTCTTGAGTTTGTTTACGACTTCTATAAGTCGATGAAAGCTCATGAAATTACCCTTGTTTACGAGGGCGAAATTACCCATCAAATTACAAAGGCTTTTACTTCGCTTACCGAATCGAACATGGCCAAGGAAGAGGAGTCCAACTCTGTCCAGAAAAAAGTATTCCATGTGATGGTGGAATGCTTGCAGAACATCAGCAAGCATGCTGATAGTTTTGGTTCCGACGATTTTCTCTTTGCGGGTCGTGGTATTTTTATGGTAAGTAAAGGTGATTCCGAGTACCATGTTACAACTGGGAATGTCATCGAAAATGGAAAAATCGAAGAGTTGTCAAAAATACTTGACTATATAAATACTCTCGACAAGGAGGGCTTGAAACAGCTCTACAAAACGCAGATGCGCGAAGGCCGTTTATCCGAAAAAGGTGGCGCAGGTTTAGGGTTTATAGATATTGCCCGCAAAACTGGTCGCAAACTAGAATACCACTTCTTGCCAATAGATGAGGAGTCGCACTTCTTTATTTTAACTTCAACTATTTCCAGAAACGAGTAAATAATAAAATATATGGAAACCATCAAAATAATGGGGACCGACGACACCCCAACAGTTATACTGGATGCCGAAAATGAGATTTATGAAATCTCAGGACGTTCCCTTCCCGAGGATGTGACTGCATTTTACGATCCTATTTTAGGATGGCTCGATGAGTATGCATCTTCGCCTAACAAAAAAACGATTTTCACCTTTAAGTTGGTGTATTTCAATACAGCAAGTTCTAAGTTATTGCTTGATATTCTGATGAAGTTGGAGCAAATGCACGAGGCTGGAAATGATATTTTGGTTCGTTGGTACTATCCTGAGGATGACGAGGATATGCAAGAAGCGGGTGAAGAGTACGCTGATATTGTTGATGTTCCATTCGAACAGGTAGGCTATACACTAAGTTAGTATTCTCCTTATACTTTTTCAAACGGCTTAGAAAATGAGTGAAGAGATTCTTAAAGCGTTAATGCAACTCTTTGCAATTATAGCAAAGCAGGACGAAGGGGTTGAACTCAAGGAACGCGATTATGTGGTTAACTTCCTCACCCAGCAGCTGAACGATGAAGCCGTTAAGGAGTATATTCAACTTTTCGATGAACATGCCGGTTTGCTTGAAAAGGAGGATAATAATGATGATGAAGAAAAAGGCAAACGCAAGTTAACCTCTGTTAAGGACTCGGTTAGAATCCTGGGTATTTGCAAAAAAATCAACAAGACTCTTACCCAGAAACAGAAGATTGTCGTACTGGTTCGCTTGTACGAATTAATCAATGCCGATCGTAAGTTCACCGATCAGCGCATGGCCATCATTAATACCGTGGCCGAGGTATTTAAGCTTACGAAAGAGGAAATTGCCGATATTGAGAATTTTGTTGTTAAGAATACCCCCGAGGAACTCGATTTCGCTAGCATTCTTTCCATTCACGATAAATCCGAGAGCGGACATGTCTGCAAGCACATTCCTACCGAGGCGCTCGATGGGTATATATACATCCTTCAAATTAAAAGCGAGGATCTTTACTTCCTCCGCTATACTGGTAACGAAGATATTTTCTTAAATGGGTTGCCAATTAGCAACCGTAGGATTTATCTATTCGCCAGCGGTAGTTCTTTAAAGTTACCCAAAGGTAAGCCTGTTTACTATACCGATGTTGTAGCCCATTTCTTAGCCGATTTAACTGCAGTTCGAATATCGTACAAGGTTGAGGATGTTGGATTCCAATTCAAAACTGGAGGAATTGGGCTTCGCAATATTTCTTTTAGCGAGGGACATGGTAAGTTGGTTGGTATTATGGGAGCCAGTGGAGCCGGTAAAACAACCCTGCTAAATGTTCTGGCAGGAATTGAAAAACCCACTTCAGGCCGAGTTTTAATCAATGGCTTCGATCTGCATAACGAAAAAGATAAGCTCGAAGGTGTTATTGGCGTTATTCCTCAGGATGATCTTTTGATAGAGGAACTAACTGTTTTTGAAAATCTTTACTTCAGCGCAAAACTTTGCTTTAAGGATAAAACCGAGGAGGAGTTGGTGGCAATGGTCGATAAAACCCTTGCAAACCTCGGCCTATTGGAACGAAAAGATTTGAAAGTGGGATCTCCTTTGAACAAGATGATCTCTGGTGGTCAGCGTAAACGCTTGAACATAGCCCTTGAGTTGATACGCGAACCATCCATCCTTTTTGTTGATGAGCCAACCTCTGGGCTTTCATCAAGGGACTCCGAGAACGTAATGGATCTTCTCAGGGAGTTAACCCTAAAAGGAAAGTTGATATTTGTGGTTATTCACCAGCCATCATCGGATATTTACAAGATGTTCGATAATATGGTGATACTCGATACTGGTGGTTACATGATTTACTACGGCAACCCCGTTGAAGCAGTTATGTACTTCAAGCGTATTGACATGCAGATCAACAGCGATGTTGGGGAATGTCCTGTTTGCGGTAACGTAAATCCTGAACTTATTTTTAACATTATTGAGGCTCGGGTTGTTGATGAATTTGGCCGTTACACGCCAACCCGTAAGGTATCGCCCCATAAGTGGGAGGAACATTTCAAGGAGAACATCAAAGCACCTATCGTTCATGATGAAACGGCAGAACCGCCTCGTTCGTTGAACATCCCATCGCGGATTAAGCAGTTCTTGATTTATACCAAACGCGATCTTTTGTCGAAAATAAGCAATACGCAGTATATTATTCTCAACCTTCTGGAGACTCCTATTTTAGCGTTTATTTTGGCATTTGTGATCCGATATATAGCCGATCCAAACTCCGATATCTACATTTTTAGGGAGAACGAGAATATTCCCATTTATTTATTCATGGCACTTATTGTTGCTCTATTTATAGGATTGACCGTTAGTGCCGAGGAGATTTTCCGTGATAGAAAAATATTGAAACGAGAGGCTTTCCTAAACTTGAGCCGATCGAGTTATCTTTTCTCAAAAATCGCAATACTCTTTATGCTTTCAGCAATTCAAACAATTGCCTTTGTTTTAATTGCCAACGGAATTCTACAGATCCGAGGGATGTATTTCGATTACTGGTTAATACTGTTCTCTACTGCTGTTTGCGCCAATATGCTTGGCTTAAATATCTCTGCAACCTTCAATTCTGCAGTAACAATATATATTGTTATCCCATTGCTGATGATCCCAATGATGGTGCTATCGGGTGCAATGTTCAGTTTTGAAAAGTTGAATAGAGCGGTTGGTAGTTTTAGCAGGGTACCTCTGGTTGCAGAATTTATGGTTACCAAGTGGGGATACGAGGCCTTGGTGGTTCACCAGTTCAAGGATAACGATTTTGAGAAAGTGTTTTACGATATTGAAAAGGTTCAGCGAAATGCCGACTTTAAAAATGTTTACTATATCGCCGAAGTAGAAAAAAGGGTAACTGCGTGTGTTGATTTTCTGGATCGTAAAAACGATCCAGATGTTAAGGATCAATTTAACGTTGACCTTGCTGTTATCCGTCGGGCCGTTATTACCGAAACAACTGTGTATTCACCATCTGTTCCGTATAATTATATCGATAGGCTTACCCCAGACAAATTCGATGAGGAAGCCGCATACGCATTGATAGATTACATTGACGCTTTAAAACGGTTTTATGGCGATATTTTCCAGATACAAACCCAGAAAAGAGATAGAATTGTTGAGTATTTGGTGAGCACCAATCCAAAGCTATACGAAGCAAAACGCAGGGCATATCACAATGAGAGTATTTCTGATTTAGCCACAAAGGCACTTGAGAAAAATAAAATTCTTCAGTATAAAGATGAATTAGTTCAACAGAATGATCCTGTATACAGGGATCCTGTTCCTAATCATTTTCTTGATTTTAGATCTCATTTCCTTGCCCCTCGGAAGTATTTCATGGGTATGTATTTCGATACCTTCTGGTTCAACCTAACAGCAATTTGGGTAATGACCATTGTGTTATATATTACTCTATACTATGAATCGTTGAAAAAACTCATAGAACTATTCTCAAAAATTAAGATACCTTCGTTATCAAAATAATTTTTTCTTATCTTTACTCACAATTAATAAAGAATTTTACATAATCCTAAATTCTGTTATGAATAGGAGATTGTTATATGTATTGCTAGTTTTTGTTGTGGCAGAGATTGTTACATCATGCAAGTCGTGCAAGAAAGATCCTGATGATATAAGCCAGGAATTATTTGTTCCTGATTCAATTGCTTCAAAGGAGTCTGTTCCAGTATTAGGAAAGCCTGTAATTGACGAAATGATGCAGAATATCGCATCTCCAGTTGAAACAGCCGCCCTTATTAAAGGCCTTAAAATACCATTTAATAAGGACTTTTTAGTTAACACTAAGTCTGCCGAAAAATTCAACACTAGTTTTGAAAAAGCGTTAGCATTAGGGATCTATAGTTGCGATCTTGGTTACTTGAATATGTATGAGAAAACCTCTTTCGTGGTTGACTACATATCGATTATTAAGCGTTTAGCCGATGATATTCAAGTTGGTCAATTTTTTGATTTTTCAACATTAAAACGTTTAGCCACCAATAATGAAAACCTAGATTCATTAGTTACTATCTCGCAACAAAGTTTTAGTAGAATAGATAACTACTTGCGGGAAACTAACAGATCAATGCTTAGCGTAGTTATTGTTGCAGGAGTTTGGGTTGAAGGGGCATACCTTACAACAAGAGTTGCACAGATTAGCGATCATAAAAGGATTCGAGAAACGCTTGGTGAGCAAAAGACTATTCTTGGTTTTCTTCTGCCCATACTAAAAGTTTACGAGAAAGATCCAAATATGGCAAAGTTTTTGACAGACATAAATAAGATAAAGGTGTTGTTTGATAATGTGAAGATTACATACGAGATTGGAGAGCCTGAAATGGTTGAAGTTAATGGTGAAGTAACCTTTGTTCAACATGATAAACAGGTAGTTGAAATGAGCGAAGAAACTTACAAGCAGATTATTGAAAGTGTTCAGAAGCTCCGTAGTGATCTCACTAAACTTTAGGAAATTATTTGGTTATGAAAAGGATACTCTTAGTGTTTGCAATTGTTCTGTTGGGCCTAGCGTTTACAAATAGCGTAAAGGCTCAATCCGAGGAAGAGTTGGTGCAGATATGTGGAATGATTGCTAAAGAAGCAACCTTCCTTAAGGATTTCCGCATAAAATTAGATGCAGGGGATCCTCCTCCAGTACAACGTATTCCTGTTATTTTAAAGAAAGATGTTAAGTACAGGTTTACAGTTTGTAATTCCAAGGATTTTGAGGGAAAGGTTGTTCTTCAACTATTCGATAATAACCGAATGCTTGCCACAACGTATGTAATTGCTAGTGGAAAAGATTATCCTTACATAGACTGGGTTTGTACTAAAACAGGGGCTTACCATCTTTTCTTTAGTTTCCGCGATGGAAAGGCTGGGTTAGCGGTTGGTTTGCTTTCGATGGTTGAGATGTTGTAAAGAATCTGATCAGCATATAAGAGTCTCTCCAAAAGGAGAGACTCTTTTGTTTTATAATCTTTTTACTTGTATCCTAACGAAGCGTAGCCAACCCAATGATGAATGTTAGCTATTGCAGTTTTGCCCATTCTAATATCTTCAACTTCGATAGGCGCATGGTCAATGCTTGTGGAGTATCCAATAAGTTCACCATTAAAAGGTATTCCTTTTTGATATCCGTTTAAATATAGTGCAGTTGATAATCCTAATGGAATGCTGTATCTGCCGCACCAAGCCCATTTATATTCTCTGTGATCATTTGGATTTACAGTGTACTCAAAAAATTTTTGTATTCCTTGTTGCGTTAAATGTCCTGTAAGACAATTGTTGATAATTTCATGCTCGTGTGCAACAGCATTTTGGTATCCAATAGAATCAGTTCCAAATGGAGCATAGTTCTTGCCACCCCAATCCTCATCGCCGTAATGTACCGCATCGGTTGTGATGAGGATTGCAAAATCTTTTCCCCATTCTAGTTGATTTTCCTTTGCAACAGAATTGATAGCCTCGGCTAGTCTGTTCGAAATTTTATCGATTCGGGCGAATGACATGTAGGGAATGAGAATAGGAATAATTTGAACATCGGGATTATAATGCTGCAAAATTGGTAGCATCGATTCAATAGAGTGTTCGACAATTTGCATGCTGTCGTGTACTTCGGCCATATCAGAAGGCATCTTCTTGATAATTTCATCCCGCAAACAAGAAACTTTTATATCCTTGTAAGATCCGTGCCAGTAATCGAAACCATCAAAAATTAATTTGTTTTCAAGATTGAACTTTTTTGCCTTATGGGCAACTCCAAATACAATTACAACTTTTGCCTTGATATTTCGCAAAACAGCAGGGTATTGCCAACCAACATAGGTGTAATCGTCGTGAGGGCATATTGCCATTCGGAATGATTCGTTCATTGGCTTGGTATCAAGACTATCTCCCTGTGTTTTTTGTATCCTCATTAAAACAGAATCAACCTGATAGGCTTTGCTGGCAAACCCAATGGTGTCGACCATTTGTCGAATCGCGAGAGGATGTTTTTGAAGGTTGCTACAGTTCAAAAGCGCAAGAATTATAATTGCCGATAATTTTATTTTCATGGCTCTGCTAGTTTATTATCTGAGTGTTTTTCAATTTAAAGATAGGTATAAATAAAGATTCTTGTACTTGGTTAAAATTGTTTAAGGATAGTTTGCTGCGTTTTTGTAATTAATTCGATATGCTTAACAGCATTATTGCTTTAATAAATGCCGTAAATTGAGGTCTCATTTACATCATTTTATAACTTTGCAATCCAAAATCCAAATAGTCTGATTATGGCAGAAAAAAGCAACGAAAAGCTTTTTACCGAATTTCCCCCAGTTTCAACACAGGAGTGGGAGTCGGTAATACGCGAGGATTTGAAAGGAGCCGATTACGATAAAAAATTAATTTGGAAAACTATCGAGGGCATCAATGTTAAGCCCTACTATCGCTCCGAGGACCTTGCTAATATCGAAACAACCTATGTGAAACCCGGACAATTCCCATACGTTCGTGGTAATCACGAGAAGGGCAATCCTTGGTTAATTCGTCAGGACATTGATGTTTGCTTAGACAAACCAACCGATGCCAACCGAAAAGCCATTGATATGCTTGCAAAGGGTGTTGAATCTTTAGGATTCAATCTTTGCAATGAGTGTGAGCCCACTCTCGATTCCATAAGCCGCTTGCTTAAGGATATCGACTTAAATCAGGTTGAAATCAATTTTACAGGAGGTTTTGCTACAGCAAAGGCATTGCCTTTCATCGTAAAATTCTTGGAGCAAAGTCGTTTCGATGCTCAAAAAATTAGATTTTCTATCGATTACAGTCCATTAACATCTCTATCGTTAAACGGTAAGTTCTGCTGCGATAACGACGCTTCGTTCGAAGGGTTAGTTTCGGTGGTACTTGCTGTTAAGAATTTCCCAAATTTCAGGGTTATTGGTGTTAACGGGCATATTTTTCACAATAGCGGTTCGTCTATTGTTCAGGAGTTGGGGTATGCGCTTGCAATGGCAAGCAACTATCTAACAGTTTTAACAGAGAAGGGTTTTACTGTTGATGAGGTTGCAACCAGAATGAGCTTCAACTTTGCAATTAGTTCCAACTACTTTATGGAGATTGCAAAGTTCCGCGCAGCTCGTTTGCTTTGGGCAAAAATGGTTGAGGCTTACAACCCAACATCGGCTAAATCTGCTCAAATGAGAATCCACGCTGAGACTAGCCGTTGGAATAAGACTGTTTACGATGCTTACGTAAATATGCTTCGTACAACCACCGAGGGAATGTCGGCTGTGCTTGCAGGTGTTGATTCCTTGACTGTTCTTCCATTTGATGCTCCATATGCTGATTCATCGATCTTTTCAGAGAGAATTGCTCGCAACCAGCAGTTGCTTCTTCGCGAGGAATCCTACTTAGGCCAAGTTGCTGACCCTTCAGCTGGAAGTTACTATATTGAGAATTTGACCATTTCAATTGCAGAAAATGCTTGGGGTCAATTCTTGAAGGTTGAGGAGATGGGTGGTTATAAGGAATCGTTCATCAACGGTTATGTTCAGGCTCAAATTGCTGAAGTTTCCAACAAGCGCGATGCAAATATTGCAAATCGCCGTGAGACTGTTCTTGGAACTAACCAGTATCCTAATTTCAACGAGATTGCTGATGCAAAGGCTGTAAGTGCCGATGCGGTTACCCGCAAAGCATCAGAAAAACCTGCCGATGCAATTGCGTTACCTTTGGTTCCTTACCGTGGTGCTCAGGCTTTTGAGGGGCTACGTTACAGAACCGATGTTAGCGGACGTCGTCCAAAGGTGTTTATGCTAACACTGGGTAGTTTGGCAATGCGCAGGGCAAGAGCTCAGTTTAGCTGCAATTTCTTTGCAGTAGCAGGCTTTGATGTGATTGATAATATTGGCTTCAAAACTGTTGATGAGGGTGTTAAGGCTGCTCTTGATGCAAAATCCGATATCATTGTTATTTGTAGTTCCGATGAGGAGTACGCAACACTTGCAGTTGAAGCGTTTGAGAAATTGAACGGAAAGGCAGTATATGTAGTTGCTGGTGACCCTGCTTGCAAGCCTGAACTAGAGGCTAAAGGAATCAAAAATTACATCAATGTGAAGAGCAACCTTCTAGAGACATTGAAGGGTTACCAAAATCTTTTAAATATTAAATAAGCGCTCTTTTGCTGATGCGTTTAAAAAGATAATAAAGATGAAGCCAGATTATAAGAAAATCAATATAAAGGAGATTAAGGCCGATAAGAGTGGTTCTAATCTTGAGGCAGACTGGTTAACACCTGAGCGTATTCCAGTTAAGCCTGCATATACTGCCAACGATTTGGAAAATATGGAGCACCTAAACTATGCTGCGGGTGTGCCACCATTCCTTCGTGGTCCGTATAGCACAATGTACGTGATGAAACCTTGGACTGTTCGTCAGTATGCAGGTTTCTCAACAGCTGAGGAGTCAAATGCTTTCTACCGTCGTAACTTGGCTGCAGGCCAAATGGGACTTTCAGTTGCATTCGACCTAGCAACACACCGTGGATACGACTCCGACCACGAGCGCGTTGTGGGTGATGTTGGTAAGGCTGGTGTGGCTATCGATTCTGTTGAGGATATGAAAATTCTGTTCGATGGTATTCCATTGAATAAGATGTCCGTATCTATGACAATGAACGGTGCCGTATTACCTGTACTAGCATTTTACATTGTTGCTGCTTTGGAACAAGGCGCAACCCTTGAGCAGTTAAGCGGTACAATTCAGAACGATATTTTAAAGGAGTTTATGGTGCGTAATACATACATCTACCCACCTGAATTCTCAATGAAAATTATTGCTGATATTTTCGAGTACACATCGAAGAATATGCCTAAGTTCAACAGTATCTCAATCTCTGGTTACCATATGCAGGAAGCTGGAGCAACTGCTGATATTGAGTTAGCATATACCTTGGCCGATGGTTTGGAGTACTTACGTACCGGAACCAAGGCTGGTATAGATATCGATGCTTTTGCGCCTCGCTTATCGTTCTTCTGGGCAGTTGGTATGAACCACTTTATGGAGATTGCCAAAATGCGTGCTGCTCGTTTACTTTGGGCTAAAATTGTGAAACAATTCAATCCAAAGAATCCAAAATCGTTAGCGCTAAGAACACATAGTCAAACATCGGGATGGAGCTTAACAGAGCAGGATCCATTCAACAACGTAGCACGTACTTGTATTGAGGCTATGGCTGCAGCACTTGGTCATACACAAAGTTTGCACACTAACGCTTTGGATGAGGCTATTGCGCTACCAACCGATTTCTCTGCACGTATTGCGCGTAATACACAGCTTTACATTCAGGAGGAAACCAACGTTTGTAAGGCCGTTGACCCTTGGGCAGGTTCATACTACGTGGAGCATTTAACCCACGAGATTGCGCATAAGGCTTGGAAACTTATTCAGGAGGTTGAAGAGCTAGGTGGAATGTCGAAAGCAATTGAGACGGGTGTTCCAAAAATGCGTATCGAGGAGGCTGCTGCTCGTAAACAGGCTCGTATCGACTCTTGCAAGGATACAATTGTTGGTATTAACAAGTACCGCCTGGAGAAGGAAGACCCAATTGAAATTCTTGATGTTGATAACACCGCTGTACGTGAGTCCCAAATTCGTAGATTGAAGAGCATTAAGGCTGAGCGTAACGAGACAGAGGTTAATGCAGCGCTTGAGGCAATTACCCGTTGCGTTGAAACAAAACAGGGCAATTTGCTTGAACTATCGGTTGATGCTGCTAAAAAACGTGCAACTTTAGGTGAAATTTCATATGCTTGCGAGAAAGTGGTTGGTCGCTATAAAGCAATTATCCGCTCAATCTCTGGTGTTTATTCAGCTGAATCTATGGATGATAAAAATTATAAGATAGCCAAGGAGCTTTGCGAGAAGTTTGCAAAGCAAGAAGGTCGTCAGCCACGTATTATGATTGCTAAAATGGGTCAGGATGGTCACGACCGTGGTGCTAAGGTGGTTGCAACTGGTTATGCCGATATCGGGTTCGATGTTGATATGGGACCATTATTCCAAACTCCAGCCGAGGCTGCTAAGCAAGCAGTTGAGAACGATGTTCACGTTCTTGGAGTATCGAGTCTTGCTGCAGGGCACAAAACTTTAGTTCCTCAGGTAATGGAAGAGCTTAAGAAGTTGGGTCGCGAGGATATTATGGTAATTGTTGGTGGGGTTATTCCTGCACAGGATTACCAATACCTGTACGATCACGGTGTAGTAGGAATATTTGGTCCAGGAACCTCTGTTTCTACCGCAGCAACAAAGATTCTTGAAATTTTACTGGAGAAATTCTCAGAGTAGTAAAGTTTATATTTTTAAAGAAGCCTATCCGTATGGGTGGGCTTCTTTGTTTTTAGGAGTTTGAATTTTCAAAATTCTATCAGTTTGGCAACTTATAGTTAGTTTTTCATCAATTTTCTTAAATTTGGTAAGAAGTTTGTAAGGTAGAGTTACTAGTTTTCAGGCTAAAAATAAATACTATGAAAAAACGAATTGCTTTAATATCCACATTAATGGTTGCAATGCTAATAGGCATCAACCTAAAATCAGTTGCCCAAATAGAAAAAGGGAGACAAACACTTGAAGATGTAATAGCAGAGCAGGAACAAGATATCTATACGCTTCGCTTTTTTAATGCGTTAACCGGTGAGCCTGTTCAAGGCGGCGAAGTAATGATTGAAAATGTAGGAACATTCGAAACAGATTCAGCTGGCCGTGTTTTGTTCCCAAAGCAGCCCGACGGGTTATATAAAACAATTTTTAAAATGAACGGCTATATTACTGCTGTTTACGAAGTTGATATTGTTGCTGAAACCATCTTTAAGAATCGTTTGGTTGTTTCTCCGGTAATGGACATTAGCCAATTTCGTGTTGTTCTTGATTGGGATCAGCAGCCGCTAGATTTAGATGCTCACCTTGTGAAAGCGAATTCTTACCATATTAGTTTCCGGAATACTCGCGTTTTGGCCGATGGCTCTGGGATGCTCGATCGTGACGATATGGATGGCTATGGTCCCGAAACAATCACCATTGAGCGGATTGATGCTGATGGAGAATATGGATTCTATGTGTATAACTATTCAGCGCATGAAAAACCTGGATCACCAAGCCTTTCTGTATCGAAAGCCACGGTTTGGGTTTATAGCGGCAATAGATTGCTTAAATCTTACCAAGTTCCCGATAGTTTAACTGACAAAACTTGGAGTGTTTTTAAGGTGATTAATGGCCAAATTGTAGATTGGGAATAGTTGAGGGACAATTATCATTATATAAATTCACGTTGCTACGCGGCGTGAATTTTTCTTTTCTCAACAACCACAAAGGCTATCATAAGAATAGTGGCTGTTAGTGCCATTATTGCGCCAAAATAGAATGGAGCGTTGGAATTTACCTTGTCATAGAGGACTCCTGCTATCAAACTTGCGGGGAGTAAAGTAATTCCGAGTACTGCATGGTATAAACCATATCCTGTCCCTTTTAAATCTTTGCTCACAATATCCGAAATCATTGCTTTTTGGCTGGTATCGGTTAGTGCGCTATAAACACCGTAAAGTATAAACAGAAATACAAATACGCTTATGCTATTGAATCTTCCAAATAAGTAGTAAACAATGGCATACAGGAGAAATCCCAGAATAATTAGTATTTCTCGGCCAATTTTGTCCGATATTTTGCCAATAGGAATTGCTAAAAATACTGAAACCACATTAAATATCATATAAACGAAAGGAATGTAAGCCTTGTTTATTCCTGTTTCGGTGGTTTTTACCAGTAGTAAAGCATCGGCTGAATTGCCTAAAGTAAAAACAAATATTATAGCAAGAAAGAAGTAAAACTTCCGGGGTAATTGCTTTAGATGGAATCTGTTATTGTTTCCAACATTCTCTGATTTTGCCTCTTTTATAAAGATAACTATTGAGAGAACTCCTAGCAGAGCAGGGATTGTGGCTATTAGAAAAATGTTTGTGTAGTTTAATGGGAACCAGTAAAGTAGTGCAAATGCCGCTAAAGGTCCTACAATAGCACCGCTATTGTCCATGGCTTTATGAAACCCAAAGTTCGTTCCCGCCTCGTTATGCTTTGCGGAGCTGCTAATAAGGCTATCGCGAGGTGCTGTTCGTAGGCCTTTTCCTATTCTCTCAAAGAATCTAAGTAAGAGAACTTGGATGGGTAACCGAACAAGTGCATATAGGGGTGTAACCAGTGCAGTGATTCCATACCCAATAACCATGAAGGGTTTGTTTTTTCCAATCTTATCGCTCCAGTATCCCGAAAATGCTTTGAATAGCGATGCTGTGCTTTCGGCTATTCCCTCTATAAGTGATATTGACGTTTTTGATGCTCCAATTGATAGCAGAAATAAGGGCATCACGCTATAAATCATTTTGATAGATGTGTCGGTGAAGAAGCTGGTTAGTCCAATAAAGAAGACATTCCTCTTAAGTCCAAATATTGTATCTTTTTTCATTTTAGGTTTACTGTATTTGGCAAAGTTCATGCGTATGAATCAGTAGTTCTATCCCTCCAAAATTGCCATGTCCAGGAATAACAATTTTTGCATTTGGGAACTTATCAATCACTTTCTGGATTGTTGTTGGATAAGCCTTTAGGTCGCCATCAGCGGTGTTGCCTAAATTCTTAGAGTCGATGTTTTTTGCCATACAACCTGCAAAAAGAATTTGCTCCGAGGAAATCCATACCACAATGTTATCCATAGAGTGTGCTGCGCCTAAGTAATAGCAAAGTATTTCCTTATTGCCCAAGAAAAGTTGAAGAGAATCCTTAAATCCAATTTCGGGGTAGGGCAGTCCCTTTTCTTTTAGAATATCTATGGTTAACTGGTTGGCGTATGTTTTAACCCCTATACTTTTTAGGTATTCTACTCCACCCACACAGTCGTTATGCCAATGGTTTGGAACAAAACCAATTGCTTTTAGTCTTAATGAATCGGTTATAAAATCGAGCAATTCCTTTGTATGCTCGTTTGTAAATGGTGTATCAAAAAGGAATGCTTCATTATTGTTGGTAAGGATTATGCCATTCGATGGAAACCGTCCAAAGTTAGTATCCGAGGCGTACGATATATGAATAAAAGCGTCATCGGAGATTTTTACAAGGGTTATATCGTTGTTGACTTTAATTTGAGTATAAGTTTGTGCATAATTTGCGGATGCGATAACTAGGCATAGAAAGAAAATAATAGTTTTCATAGTTGGGTTGGTTTAATCATATTGCAAAAATATAGATTTCTTGTAGCGTTAGAAATGACAAAAGGTATTTCTTCACGATCAACCATCAACAAACAACCATCAACCTCTACTCGCCACAACGCAAACCTTCTTCTCTTTTTTTACTTCGCCTTTTAGGTTAAAGTATTCTATGTAGATAATGTATAAGCCAACAGGAACTCGGCTATTCGAGAAGTTGATACCATCCCAGCGGATTGTGCCTTCTGTTCCTAAAAGCAGGTTGTTGGCCAACCTGTATATCTCAACGCCATTCGATGTGTAAACCTTTATATTTGCTACAAAGCCAGCCTCTGGAAGATTATAGTTGATTAAAAGAAAATCGTCTTTTCCATCACCATCGGGCGAGAATGTTTCCGGTGTGAGCGTAAAACTGCTGGTTGAGGTTGTTGCATCGGTGTACTGGGAGTTTTTGTAGGTTGGGGTTGCAAACCCAACCACCTGCGAAGCAGATTGCCATGTTGATGCATCTGCAGACGATAAGTTTGGGTTGATTCGTTCCAGCGAAATACCCTTGTAATCGTTCAGCATTTTGCTATGCATTTCCTCTGTGTAATGCACTTCGTCAACTACATTGTTATTTTCGGTCAGCATCACTACATACCCTTCATCATTGTTTAATGAGGCCAAACTTGAAGCCCAAATAAATGCCGATGGATTTTGGCATTGGTAGAACTGTTTAACTAGTTCTGGATTTTCGGTGATTACTACGAACTCATTTTGGAAGAGCAATCTTGCCGTATCAGATGCTGGATAACTCTGCGATATGCTTAGATCGGTAAGATTTCTATTGGCAATATTGATCTTCGAGAGATCGAGACACTTACTTGAGTTGTTGTACAGTTCAACAAAATCAACACCGCCAGTGTAAGGGTTAAATAGGATCTCATTAATAACCAAATCGCCGCTGCTTGGGACTTGTGGCAGTCCTAGTTTGATTTGGGTAAAATCTAAAGCATTTCCTACAAAATCCTTGACTTCATCAGAAATGGTCAATTCATAAATTTGCTCTGCAGCTATTGGATTGGAGAAGCTGATTTTTACTTTATCGAAAAGTTCGCCAGTAATCAAAACTTCCGATGGATTTCCAATTTCGTTATCAATGGAGTAGTTCTCTGCTAAGGTAAGCGTGAGACTATCCATTGGTTCGTTGAATAAAACCTCTAAAGTTTTGTCGTCAAGAATATCTAATGAAACTACATTGGGTTTAGTGATATCGGGATTGCTATTTGCCACGGAGTTTGCAGCGCAAGGAGTCCCTCCAATTTGTGCCAGCGATGCGTGCCAGTTGTTTATACCTTCGGCAAGGTTGCTTGGATCGATACACTCTAGCGAGTATCCGCCGCTATTTCTTGTGTTATCATTGTACCATGTTTTGTTGTAGTCGGCAAACGAAATCAGATTTCCCTTGTTATCGAACAGTTTAAGTAGCATTCCATCGTTCAGAAGCGATGGGAAGCCTGTAACTCCAATTGCTTGTCCGTATTCCGATAGGTTGGCAGCTGCCGTTGATGTGCAAATTACCTCGTAATTCTTTGGTAATATGTTGGCCAATGGGAGTGTGGCAACGGTACTGTTGAAGTGCATTTTCCATCCCTGAACGTTAACGGTATCATTTGTCGGGTTGAACAATTCAATGTACTCGTACTCGGGTAATCCATTTGAGGGTATTGGGTTTGCCATAATTTCGTTGATGATTAGCCGTCCTAAATTGCCTTCGGCACCAATGCCAAACGCAGTGCTGTCGGTTAAGTAGTAGCCATCCTCGTTTTTAACTCTTTGAACTGTTAAGGTTAAATCGCCCAGCGGCATTTTATCGGTTGTAAGTATAACCTCATTTTGCTTCTCGGAATCGCAGGTAACCTTAATCGCAGGAATTATTACTCCCGATGATGTTTTAATTTGATAGTTTTGAGTTTGTGAGGCGCTTTCGGCGGTTACGTTTTGGGTGAAATCGACCTTTACGGTGGTTAAATTCAACGATTTTGCCGATTGTAGTATTGGTGGGTATTTTGCTGTACAAATCTTCAAATTGTCGATCCAAAGTTGGCCTGCACGTGAGGCTGTGTAACCAAATACGAATCCTGCGAAGTTAAGCGAGTATTGATTAGATAAATTCGTTTCGCCACCAAACAGCATAATTTTGGATTGATTGGGTTGATACCAAAGCGATAGTTTTCCTAATGGTGATAGTGTTAATCTTACTCGAACTTCATCGTTCTCATTCCAGTCGAAAGGCGTTACTATCAGGTTAGTCCTTTTGGTTCCTGCAAACGACCAGAGCGAAAGGGAATCATTGTTTGAACTCGGGTTTATCCCAACAGCCAAGCCAACTGTTGCCGATGAATTTAGATCTAATGATGATGCCGCTGCAATAAAGTAGAAATAGTTGTCGGACGAAGGATCCCAATCTCCATTCTGAATGGTGAATTCCCATTCAACTGGATTTCCTAGGATATTCTCAGTTCCAAGGGGAAATAAAAGAGTATTTTCGCCATCACCAGGATTTCCTGCGTGGATTAACGATTGAGTGCCCGATATTGGCGATATAGTTGAGGTTTTCCAGTTGCCAATGCCTGTCCATGCTGGAGCATTTTCCTCAAAATCTTCACTGATAGAGCATGCGTAGTTGTAACCACTGTAGATGCTTGGCGTTAAGCATGATCCCAGTTCATCGTAGTTTGCCTTGATCTGAAACTGCCCATAGGAATCGAGTTTCACATCATTCCAAACTACAAGTCCGGCAGTGATAATATTTCGGATTGACGATACATCCATTTGTCCTGGCCCAGAGTTCAGAGAGATATCGGCATAGCCAAGGTAATCCTCGTCGAAGTTGCCATAGGCGTTAATTGCGGCTGCTTTTATGGAGATGGGCTCGTCGGCACTTACAATAAATGGCGATTCGGCAATGGAAAGCCTGCTGGCTTCAACCTCAATATTGCAGGGCTGTCCGTATATAGTCGAGGTAAAGGTTGGACTAAATGCAGTTCCGTTGCTCGATGATTCCCATCCGTGGCTTGTTGGAATCAAAAACCGGAACGATGTGTTGTCGGTAACGCCTATTTCATCCAAATAAATTAAAGCGGAAACCTCTGCTGAATCGCCATTTTCAATAAGTAAACTGTCTTTATCAATGTTGATCGTAAACTTATTGTCCAAAAGTGTGAAGCCGCGTGGGGTTATCAGTTTATCATCAATTTTGAACGCAAAGCACTTAATCATTTTGGCAATAGAACCAGCGTTTTCTGTGTCAAAAATACTCAGCACTACTGATGTTGGAATTAACGGAAGATTATCGGATGTTCCGCCATCTTTAAGCATAAAACGGATTATTTCGATGGGATTTTCAATGCCAGAGGAGATTAAGAGAATGTTGAGTGTATCCTCGTTGTTCGTCAATGGTTTGGTTTCTCCATCAATATCTCCACAGGTAATATATGCCGAGGCAATGTCGTTTAGCGTTGGACTTTGCGCTAGTAACGAGAACTTTCCGGGTGTGGAGTAATTTACATTGGAATAGATTGTGCTTCCATTTATAAGCGTATCAACAAAGCCGCTTTCGGAACTTAGCGTTCCGGTACCCGATGCTAGGGCAAGAGTTACTTGCCCTGTTAAATCCTTGTCGATATTTTGATTGATGTCCGTGGCCGATATCCCAACGCTGAAATTTTCTTGAACGCCAACTCTGTCGGGGATTTGGGTGAACGCAAGATCGGTGGCCTTAACATCAATGGTGAAGATGTTCGAGGTGATGTTTTCGGGGAATTGTGAGGCGAAAGTTGATCCTCCATCGTGGGCTGTGAAAGCATGATTCTGCCTGTCAACCATGAGTTGAATCGTTTGATTATCGGTAAGCCCTTCGCTTTTTAGGTATAGCCAAATGCTGATATCTGTTGAACTACCATCGGGAATTACCATTGATTCCGATGTGAAAAAGATATCGATGTACGATGATTTGATTTGAACACTCGAAATTCCACAAAGCACGCCATCCTTTTTAACAAGGACTCCTTCGATGGTTTTATTCAGCGTGGCGATATTTTGGATTGATGTTCGGCTCAGCCTGATTGATTTAACTATGGTTGGGACATTGTCTCCATCTCCCGAATCTGATATCCTGAAGCGCATTGCCTCTAATGCTTTTGCAGGTGATGTGAGCAATGAAGACACACTACTTGATTGTGGTTGCAACAAAGGGGTTAGAGCAGTCGATGTCGTGTCGTTTATAACAGCGATGCTGCTGGTTATTGCTGATTCGAGGTTGATTGAGGTTGCTTTTAGCGTGATGATTTCGCTTTTGTTATAGGTTAAATCGCTCCACGTTGCAATTCCGCCGGATGCGGTTGTTGTTAATCCTGATGCTGATGTTAGCAAACCATCACCTTCGTTTAGCTCCAAGGTGACTTCCTGCATAAAATCTTTGTCGAGGTTTCTCTGTGAGTCGTACCCCTCTACTGTAGCCGAGAATGGCTTATTGATTCCAACAACCTGAGGGGATTGTGTGAATGACAGTTTGGTGGCTTCGACCTCTACGGTGAACTCGTTCGAAATAATGGCTGCAGGAAATTTGGCAGCGAAATCTGAGCCAGTGAAACTAGCGGCGAATCCGTGATCGGTTGAATCTACATAAAACTGGAGTTTTGTGCCATCGATTAAGGTGTTTTCTGTTAAATAGACTCCAAGAGTATATTCTGCTGCGTTGCCATCGGGAATGGTTGCGAGGGTTGAATCAACATATATATCTATAGCATCATCTTTAATTTCGAATGAATTAATGGGGATATCACCATTCAATCCTTTTATTCGTACGCCGCCAATTGTTCCCGACCAAGGTGTTTCAGTTAGGTTTTTAATTACAATCTTTTTTACCATGGTGGGTAGATTGTCGGTTGTTCCAAAATCTTCGGCTACAAAACGAAAAACATCTACTGCGCTTTCTGCATTGATGGCAAGCGAGGATATTGACCCACCCTTAATTTGAGATGAGGGCGCATTTGCTGTGGAGTTGGTGTCGTTTACATTAATGGGCTCATAGTTTATGCTGATATTATCAATCCACAGTTTCATATCGGCTGAGGCTGTGTACCTATAAAGAATGCCAAAATTTTGAAAATCGACATGTGCAATGTCGTTAATTGATCCGTATTCGGTTAAATCGGCGAAAGTACCATTAGCCGATGCTCGAAGCGTAATTGTTCCATCGGTGGAGCGAACTATTTCAATTGCTCCCGCTTTGCTGGTGCCAATTTGGGCTTGCCAGTTCAGCGTTGATGTGATTATGGGCGTTGGTGTACCGTTATCGATACGCCAAAGTTTAAGTAAATCGTCGCTTGCACTAAGGTTCACGCCGACCACATAACCGGAGCCATTGTTGGTTGCTGTCATAACCTGATCGTCGGCCATAATGTAAATCCACCAGCAGTTCGATGAGGATGGATCGTAGCCGTACTTAACCAGCATTCGCCAGGTAATGTAGCCAGTGTTAACATTCCATGCCGGGAGTGCCGTGTAAATGGTATCGGTATGTGCGGCTGTGTTGTCGTAGGTTTGTTTCAACGATCTTGTTCCTGAAATAGGCGATGTGGTTGATATCTGCCATTTGCCACTCGGTTTTTGGGTCCAATTTGATAGGTCGTTATTCTCGAAATCATAGGAGACTTGCCCAAAAATGTTTAAACTGACTACTGTTAAAAGTAGTGAGAACAGGTGCTTCATTTTTATTTATTACTAATTTTATGCACAATAAATTACGAAAATTTTTTTACTATCTAACTATTGTTCAACCATTTTAATAACCATGAGTTTATGAAAGTAGCAGTGGTGGGCGCTACCGGTTTAGTAGGTAAAGTAATGCTTCAGGTTCTTGAAGAGCGGAATTTCCTAGTAACAGAGTTGATTCCAGTCGCGTCGGAAAAGTCAGTTGGTAAAACTGTTAAGTTTAAGGGTAAGGATGTTGCAATTGTTTCGGTTGCAGAGGCTGTGAGGCTAAAGCCTGCTGTTGCTATCTTCTCCGCGGGATCAGCAGCATCTAAGGAGTGGGCTCCAAGGTTTGCGGAGGTTGGAACAACTGTGGTTGATAATTCATCGTGCTGGAGAATGTATCCCGAAATTCCTCTTGTAGTACCCGAGGTAAATGCTAGCGTACTTACTCCAAATCACAAGATAATTGCAAATCCAAACTGTTCAACTATTCAGTTAGTGGTGGCTTTGAACCCTCTTCACTTGAAATATAAGATCAAAAGAGTTGTTGTATCAACGTATCAGTCAGTAACAGGAACAGGCGTTAAGGCCGTGAATCAACTTTATGCTGAGAGACAGGGTATTCAGCCTGATATGGCCTATCCTCATCCTATCGATTTAAACTGCTTTCCCCATGGTGGTACTTTTCTTGAGAATGGCTACACCACCGAGGAGCAGAAGTTGATAGACGAAACCCGTAAGATTATTGGCGATCAATCCATAATGGTTTGTCCAACCGTTGTTCGTATTCCAGTGGTTGGGGGACACTCAGAGTCTGTTAATGTTGAGTTTGAGCGTGAATTTGATTTGAACGAAGCCGTTAAATTGTTAAGTAATTCCGCAGGAATTACTATTCAGGACGATCCTGCCACAAATTATTACCCAATGCCACGCTACTCAGAGGGCAAGGATGATGTGTTTGTAGGGCGAATTCGCCGAGATGTGTCACAACCAAAGAGTATAAACTTCTGGGTTGTATCCGATAACTTACGTAAAGGTGCAGCCACCAACGCTATTCAAATAGCTGAATACTTGAACTCGAAAGGCTGGTTGGGATAGAAAAATATAAAGTGAAGCTGCAATTAACTTGCAACTTCACTCTTTTTCTTAAAGGCTTGATAAATCAAGAAAAGAACAAAACCCGAGCCTAGTACAATCATTGCAATGCTCAGTTCGTTATAGTACTTGTCCACCAAATCTTTTGGAATGTAATATCCAAGCATTGCTAGCGCAACGTTCCATATTCCAGCACCTAGAATTGTATAAAGAAGAAATTTCTTGAAAGGCATACGAGCTAAACCGGCTGGAATTGATATTAGCTGACGAATTCCAGGAACAAGACGACCAATAAATGTTGAGGTGTTGCCGTGTTTTACGAAATAGGATTCTGCTTTTTCGATAGATTTTGGCTCAATCATGCATAGCCTAGCAAACCTTGTGTCGGCAAGTGAATAAATTACCTTTCGGCCAATCCAAAGGGCAAAAAAGTAGTTAAAAAGAGCACCAATAAGCGCACCTAATGTGGAAAAGAATATAACTAAGTATATGTTTAGTTCTCCTTGAGCAGCCTTGTATGCAGCAGGTGGAACAATAATTTCGGAAGGGAATGGAATAAACGAACTTTCTATTGCCATTAAAAGGGTTATGGTTGTGTAGTTCATGTTTGCCATGTACCAGTCCGTAATACTTGTAAATATGTCAGTCATCGATAGAAGTTTTAGCGGTGCAAAGTAAGTAAAATTAATTAGATGGACGATTGCCTATTTCACCTCAAAATCGCTATCCTTGATGTCGGGATAGAGGAAGTTGTCAAAGGGGTAACGCCCCACGTGGATATCCCGAACAGTTTTATAGAGCAATTGCCTAAATTCAGTGATATTTGTTTTGTGCTTAGCCGATATGAATATTGTATGAACTCCTTTTTTTGCCATCCAAGTATTTTTAAGTTCATTTAAGCTGATGTTTCTGTCAGTTCTAGGAGTATTGTCGTCTGCAGCCTTTTCTTCCCATTTATAGGCATCAATTTTGTTGAAAACAATAATGGTGGGTTTTTCCCCTGTTTTTAGTTCCTGCAAGGTTTGGTTTACCACGTTGATTTGATCCTCGAAACTAGCATGCGATATATCCACAATATGGAGCAATAAATCCGCTTCTCGAACCTCGTCAAGTGTCGATTTGAACGATTCAACCAGTTGATGGGGAAGTTTACGGATAAAACCCACGGTATCGGAGAGCAGAAACGGAAGATTGCCGATCACAACTTTGCGAACTGTGGTGTCAAGCGTAGCAAAAAGTTTGTTTTCGGCAAATACGTCCGATTTGCTAATTAAGTTCATTAAGGTTGATTTTCCCACATTGGTGTATCCAACTAAAGCAACTCGAACCATGCTTCCCCTATTCTTGCGTTGGGTTGCCATTTGTCGGTCTATTTTGCTAAGTTCCTCTTTTAACCGCGATATTCTATCGCGGATAATACGGCGGTCTGTTTCAATTTCTGTTTCCCCAGGGCCTCTTAACCCAATACCTCCACGTTGACGCTCAAGGTGGGTCCACATTCTGGTTAATCGGGGAAGTAAAAATTGGTACTGTGCCAGTTCTACTTGAGTTTTAGCGTAAGCCGTTTTTGCTCGTTGAGCAAAAACATCGAGAATCAGGTTGGTTCTATCAAGTACCTTGCGCTTAAGATCTCTTTCGAGATTTCGGAGTTGCGTAGGGGTGAGTTCATCATCAAAAATCACCATGTCGATATCATTTTCCTCAACATAGTTTGCAACCTCTGTGGCTTTTCCTTTGCCAATAAATGTTCTTGGATTTGGGTCGTCAATTTTTTGCACAAAGCGTTTAACGGTGTTCGCTCCGGCTGTATCGGCTAAAAACTCAAGTTCATCAAGGTATTCTGTAACTTCCTCCTCGTCCTGTCCCGGTAGAATAACTCCAACCAATATGGCTTTTTCTCGTATTTTTTCTGTGCTAAACGGTTTACTCATGCTTGTTTTGGTGCTACAAATTTTTGTCAAAGTAAATACAAAAAAAATACAAAAAAAATTATCCTGCTAAAATAGTGTTTAACAATAAAAAAACCGGGCAGATGTCCGGTTCTTTGAGTTTGTTTTTATGTTTAATGCTGCAGCACAAAGTTAATGGGAAGAGTAAATTTAACCCGGGCTGGCTTTCCGTTGTTTATTCCCGGAGTCCATTTTGGTGACATTCTAAGGACTCTAATGGCTTCGTTGATTAGCGATGAATCGGCATTCCGAATTGGTTTTATGCTGGAGATGCTTCCGTCGCGCTCAACAACAAACTCGATGAAAACCCATCCCTCAACGCCATTGTTTTGAGCATCTTGCGGATACCTGAGGTTTTTTAAAACAAAATCGTTTCTGAATTCCTCTAGTCCGCCCTTCCCGAATTTAGGCATTACAGCCACAGATATAAACGGTTCGTCTACTTCATTTTCAACTAAAGGGGTAATCGTAAATACATTATCAGAAGGGGAAGGCTCATTAAATATGCTGTCGTTATACTTTGGTGTTAAGTTGTTGGCTATAATCTTTATTTCATCGAATATGACTATTGATTTTGGTGGAGCTGGTTTTATTACTTTGTCAGGTGTTGTTATCGGAATTAAATCAATGGTTATTGGACCATTATTATCCAAAAGAGGTTTTACATCAATGTTCTTGGTAGTTTTCCATTCAAAGGCCATAAGAGCAAGTAGCAACGCGGTTGCTAGTCCAATCTCAAAGAAGATTGATTTTTTGTTCTCAAGGTCTGCTTTCGATGATTTTTTAGGTACCATAACTTTTGGTTTTATAGGTTTCTTATAAAACGTTAAAAGAATGGTTTTTTGTATGAGAACTATATACTATTTGTCGCCTAATGCAATAAAAAAACCCCGATAAATCGGGGTTCGTTATGTTGATTTAGAATTACTGAAGTACGAAGATAATAGGAATTGTAAACTGAACGCGTACGGGTTTTCCGCGTTGCTTTCCAGCTTTCCATTTTGGAGAAGATGACACTACGCGAACAGCCTCTTTATCCAAAGATGGGTCAACACCGCGAACAACCTTAACGTTGGTTACTCTACCGTCGGGTTCAACAACAAAATTGATATAAACACGTCCTTGTATACCGTTTTCGGCAGCAACGTCAGGGTACTTTAAGTTTTTACCGATATACTCATTACGGAATTGGTCAATTCCTCCTTCTCCAAAAGTTGGCATTTCTTCTACAACTACGAAAGGAACGTATTCTTCAACTTCTGCTTCTTCTTCGTGAAACTCAACGATTTTAACAGCGGCGTCTTCCTTGAAGTCAGATTCAAAGATGTCAGAGTTATCTTTAATGTTAACATTGTCGTCAACAATTTTGATAACATCGGTAACAGCAACTACTTTTGGGGGCTCTGGTGCTTTTACCTCATCCTGTCTTGTGATGTCCATCATTTCTTCTTCAACCTTAACCTCCTGAGTCTTTATTTGCTCTACGTTAATGGTGTCGGTAGATGTCCATTCAAAGGCCCCAAGAACAACTAGTAATGCAACTACTAATCCGATCTCAAAAAAGATTGATTTTTTGTTCTCAAGGTCTGCCTTAGGTGTTTTCTTCAGTTCCATAGTGTTTTTATGTCTGGTCTTATTAGTATAACGGTTATTTTTGGTTTATAGTATACCTTTGCATAATTTATGCGCTACAAAGCAACAAATTTTTTCTCTTTCTAACAATGATTATACGCAATTTTTTAAAACATGTTAAAAAAAATGAGGAGATGTAGATGATATGTCTAAAATAATATACTTTTGCATAAGTTTGAAGTTGTTTGCTTGATTGGTTTTAATGGAAGTTTTCGACATAAACGATATTGGATGTAAAATTGGGGGTATAGCTCAGTTGGCTAGAGCGCTTGCATGGCATGCAAGAGGTCAGGGGTTCGACTCCCCTTACCTCCACGGTAAAGGTTCGATAGATGTCGAACCTTTTTATTTTATTGATTTTTAGCCTTCTTTAAGGCTTCTTCTAGTGCGTATTTGAATAAATTGTATGACCATGTTGCTCCAGAAATCACATCAACATCGTCGATGTTTTGGTTTTTAATTAGCAATTTCGGATAAATCTGTATGCCTTCCCAGTCGTTTCTGCATTGCTGTATATATGCGTTGTTCCCGGCAAAGTGTTTTTCGTAGGTTTGGTCGAAAACTTCATTATTTGTTGAGTCGATGACTTTGAAGTCAACATTGGTTATTGTCCCATTTTCAATTTTAACACGCACCTTTCCCCAGTAGTTTTCGTCAATGTAAATCGCTTTTGATTTGCCAATGTAAGTTCCATCTGTATACTTAGGCTTCTCATGATCTGGCTTTAACGTTGTAATGCCCGCAGAAATTAAAACTATTGCAACCGTGGAAATTGTTAAAAGAATTTTTTTCATTGTTATAGGTTTTGTTTTATGAATTGATACGTAAACAAAGTTTTACCCTATAAAAGAACATGGATTTTCCCATGCTTCTTGTTTTTAGCTGATGATATCCTTAGAAATTCCACTTTAACGCCAACGTTGGGTTAACCATAAAGCCCTTGTTACCGCCAAAGTTTGAACTGATTTCCACCTCACCTCCTAGCGAGAGGTTTTTGGATGCGTTGTACCAGAATTGTGGTTCCGTGAGAAAGACGTATGAAGTTTCTTTTGTTCCGAAAACATTGTCTTCTCTCCAAAAATCTGCAAAGCCCGAGAATGTTACTTTCCCTTCAAATAGATGCAAGTACCAAACACCGGTAATCTGGAAAGCAGCGTTGTGTTTGTCTTTAATGTACTTATATAATAATTGAATTGTAAATCCTTGTGTGAAAGATTGGTTATTCCAAGAATACGCTGGCCCAAATAGGTATGCGTTGTTTATTGTGTAGGCTCCATTAAAGGGAGTTGATTTGAATTGGCCAAAGCCCCCATCGAATTCTGCATGAATGGATATAGGAGCCTGCCAGAACCTTAAATCTCGAGAAATTTCCCAGTATGCCCGTGAAATTCCATCAATATTTGATGATTCTGATCCATAGTCAAAATCTACAAAGAGAAAAGATTTACCCCATTTGTCGGGTTTCAAAACCTCTACCGTGGATGTCAACATTTGTCTGTTTTTTCCAAAATCGTAATGCAATTGCACATTTTGACTGTATGTGTACTGTATGCAAGATGAAAGAATGAGGGTGATGAATACAGTTGATTTCATTGCTTTAAATTTCCATTTAGTTTAGGTATAAGTTACAAAAATTTGGGAATATGTTAATTACAAAAATAAAAGGCCACCCAGTATGGATGACCTTTTGGAGCGGAAAACGGGATTCGAACCCGCGACCCTCAGCTTGGGAAGCTGATGCTCTACCAACTGAGCTACTTCCGCAATTGCTGAACAAAAATAGTTATTTTGCGATTATCTCAAATTAAAATCTCATGAAAAAAAGTTCATGGGGTCTACAATGCTGCTAATGATTCCTTTAGATGATTTACTGGAAGATGCATTGTTCAACGAAATTACAGGTATTGGAGATTCGTTGATGATATGGTGGGCAAAAGCTCCTAGGTAATTGTCGATACCTGCACTTTCTCTGTGGGTCATTATAATTATAGAGTCGCAGTCAATTTCTGTTGAGTAATCGAGAATTGCCCTGTAGGCAAAGTCTTCCTCTTTTTTTAGAATTTTTACTGAATACTCTATGTGGTTTTCCTTGTATAGTTTCGTGTACTTATCAATTTTTTCCTGTAACCTGATTTGTTCTTTTTCCATATCGCCAAAAACCACTGAAACGATGTTTAGTTTTGCCTTGTGCTGTAATGCTAGTGATATGGAGTTGAAAAGTTTCAGTCGGCAGTCATTGTTCAAATCTAAAGGAACCAAAATATTCTTGAATTTACTTTCGGTTACCTTTTTTACTGTTATTACAGGTTGTTTTGCTGTGATAATAACATTTGATAAAGTTGAACCAAGTCTTATCTCGCCAGGATTTCCGGGAATATTATCGACCATTAGGATATATCGAACTTGATTCTCCTCGGCGTATTCAACAATTCGTTGATGACGTTTTCCTTGCAATACATGAAAAGATGTATCGTCTGGTAACTGATATTTTTTGGAAATTTCAATGAGTTTATTGAACGAGTTATTGATGAGCTTTTCTGGTTTGATATCCTCAAGCCACCATTCTCTAAGGTCGAGGACATGAAGTAGGTGGATTTGACCATTAATGATTGGCGCCAATTGCTTCGCATAATTTAAAGCTAAGTGGTAGTAATCTCCATAATCAACGGGGACTAATAGTATGTTTTGTTTTGTATTCATTGTTCATTCGTATTAAAATCTAACACAATAATATATAAAAAGTTTAAAAAGAGAAAGGCCTTTGTTCTTAAAGGTCTTTTAATCTTTGATTTTGGCAGAGATAAATTCCCTGTTCAGTTTGGCAATTGTGCTTATAGATATTCCTTTCGGACACTCGGCCTCGCAAGCGCGCGTGTTGGTGCAACTTCCAAAACCAAGTTCATCCATTTTGGCCACCATGCTCTTTATCCTTTCAACAGCCTCAATTCGCCCCTGAGGGAACTGTGCAAGGTGAGTTACCTTGGCGGCCACAAACAGCATTGCCGAAGCATTCTTACAAGCGGCCACGCACGCTCCGCATCCAACACACGATGCAGTATCGAAAGCAACGTCGGCGTTGTGCTTTGGAACCGGAATTGCGTTGGCATCCTGTGCTGCGCCAGCGTTTACGCTGATATAGCCACCGGCATTGGTAATCTTATCGAACGCTGAACGGTCAACAACCAAATCCTTAACAACGGGGAACGATGCTGAACGCCAAGGTTCAAGCGTAACGGTATCGCCATCCTTGAAAAGTCTCATACGAAGCTCGCAGGTGGTGGTGCGGTGGTCGTTTCCGTGGGGGCGACCATTGATGTATATTCCGCAGGAACCGCAAATACCCTCGCGGCAATCGTGGTCGAATGCCACTGGCTCTTTGCCATTTTTAATAAGTGTTCCGTTCAGGTAGTCGAGCATTTCGAGGAACGACATATCCTCGGCAACATCGTTAAGTTGGTATGTTTCGAAGCGACCTTTGCTCTTAGCATTTTTTTGTCGCCATATTTTGAGTTTAATGTTCATTGCAATGTGGATTTATCGTTGATAAACCGATTATTTATAGCTACGTTCCTGAAGTTTCACAAACTCGAACTTAAGCTCTTCCTTGTGAAGTTGAGGTTCATTACCATCGCCGTTGAATTCCCAAGCCGCAACGTACGAGTACTGCTCATCGTTTCGTTTAGCCTCTCCAGTGTCGGTCTGGCTCTCCTCGCGGAAGTGCGCTCCGCAGCTCTCCTTCCGATTCAGGGCATCGTAAACCAACAGTTTGCCTAACTCCATAAAATCGGCAACGCGGCCTGCTTTCTCCAGTTCTTGGTTCAACTCCTCGCCAGTTCCGGGAACTTTAAGGTTTTTCCAGAATTCCTCCTTAAGTTCATTTATCAACGTTAAGGCTTTTTTCAAACCCTCCTCGTTGCGAACCATACCGCAGTAATCCCACATAATTTTACCCAAGCGCTTATGGAACGATGTGGCTGTTTCGGTTCCATTTATCGATAGGAACTTGTTGATACGCTCGCGGGCATTTTTCTCTGCCTCATCGAACTGAGGAAGATTTGTGGCGATTTTTGGCGTTTTAATTTCGTCGGCCAAGTAATCGGCAATGGTGTAAGGTAGTATAAAGTAGCCATCGCCGGATGTTTGCATAAGCGAACTAGCCCCCAGACGGTTTGCACCGTGGTCGGAGAAATTAGCCTCGCCAATGGCGAACAGACCGGGAACGGTTGTCATCAAATTATAGTCGATCCAAAGACCACCCATAGTGTAGTGACCCGCAGGGTAAATTCGCATTGGAGTTTCGTAAGGCGATTCACCGGTAATTTTATGGTACATATCGAACAGGTTGCCGTAACTATCCTCAATAACTTGACGACCCTTTTTGTTGATAGCATCCTTGAAATCCAGATAAACCGATAATCCTGTAGGGCCTACGCCATAGCCTGCATCGCAACGCTCCTTTGCTGCACGCGATGCAACATCGCGCGGAACAAGGTTCCCAAACGCGGGGTAACGACGCTCCAAGTAGTAATCCCTTTCATCCTCAGGAATATCGTTGGGTTTACGTGTATCGCCTTTTTGCTTTGGAACCCAAACTCTACCATCGTTACGAAGCGATTCTGACATCAACGTTAACTTACACTGATGGTCGTTTAGCACCGGAATACTGGTTGGGTGAATTTGAACAAAACTTGGGTTTGCAAAGTATGCACCCTTCTTGAACGCTTTCCAAGCGGCAGAGCCGTTTGAGTTCAGCGCCAATGTGGATAGATAGTAGATTGTACCGTATCCACCAGTAGCCAAAACAACAGCGTGCGCAGAGTGACGCTCAATTTCGCCTGTAATTAAGTTCCTAACAACAATGCCTCGTGCTTTGCCATCAATTACAACCAAATCCATCATCTCGCGGCGAGGGTACATTGTAACTGTTCCCTTGCTAATTTGACGCGATAGCGCAGAGTAAGCACCAATCATACACTGCTGGCCAGTTTGTCCTTTGGCGTAGAAGGTTCTAGAAACCTGAACACCTCCAAACGAGCGATTATCGATATATCCACCGTAATCCCTAGCAAACGGAACGCCAAGCGCTGTATAGTGGTCAATTACCAAATTACTAACCTCGGCAGCACGGTAAACATTGGCCTCGCGGGCACGGTAATCGCCTCCCTTAATCATATCGTAGAAAAGACGATAAACGCTATCGTTATCGTTCTTATAATTCTTTGCAGCATTTATACCACCCTGAGCGGCCACGGAATGCGCTCTGCGGGGGCTATCCTGATAGCAGAAAACCTTCACGTTGTAGCCCAACTCACCAAGAGTTGACGCTGCCGACGAGCCAGCCAAACCTGTTCCAACAACAATAATATCAATCTTTTTACGGTTTGCGGGATTCACAAGGTGTAACTTTGCCTTATGGTTTGTCCATTTATCGGCCAATGGACCTTCGGGGATTTTTGCATCGAGCTTACTCATATATTGGATATGTTAGCTGTGATTACTTAAAAATTAAGAAGTAGAGAGGAATTACGCTATACCCTACAGCAATTACAGTTGCATAGATACAGGCAACCACCTCCAAGCGCTTAAGCCATTTTGTGCCATTCCAGCCAATGGTTTGGAACGCTGCCCAAAAACCGTGACTTAGGTGTAGCCCAAGGAATATGGCGCCAACAACGTAAAGCAAATCGTACCACCAGTACTCCATAAATAGACCAGCCACAAGGGAATAGGCATCGTCCATTACTAAGCCATTGTAGTTTATTTTTGGCATTTCGCCAAAACGCATCTTCCAGAAAAAGTTGGCAAGGTGAATTACTAGGAATATCGATATCATTCCACCCAGAATGTACATGTTTTTCGACGACCAGGTAGAAACTCCATTACCAGATGTTTGGGAGTAACCAATTGGGCGGGTTCTTTTGTTTTTTAAGGTGATGTAGGTGGCATAAAATATGTGAAAAATAAAACCCGCAGCTAAAATAGGTTCCATAATTTCTATGACAGGATTAGTGCTCATAAAATGGGCGGCATAGTTAAAAACCTCACCATTATCAACAAGTAACATCAAGTTTACGGTTAGGTGAACAAGTAGGAATACCATCAGGAATAACCCTGTGATACTCATTATCAACTTTTTCCCAATGGACGAATTGAAAATTTCAATCATAGCATTAGTGTTTAATTTGGCAAAACAAGTTAGGAAAAGTTTAATAAAGAGGAAATATGTTATTTGACAATGAGATTTGACTTTTAATCACTATGTATTAGTTTTAGGGTTAGTATAATGCAATATTTTAACACTTGTACTATATGACTTATCATCCCTTGACGAGTTTGGGATGACAGGTTTCTTTGAACTTTGGTTATTATCTGAAATTTTGTGTTTAAAATTTGTTGTCTGAATTATGGAAGGTTATATAGATTTGCCCGTTTGCCGTGTACACTACAAACTTAGTGGCAAAGGCCCTGTTGTTTTACTTGTGCATGGGTACATAGAGAGCCTTGATGTTTGGAACGATCTTACATGTGGGTTGGAATCCAATTTTACAGTGTTGCGGGTTGATTTACCTGGGCATGGAAAGTCGGATTGTAGGTTGCAGACTATCAGTATGGAACTTATGGCCGATAGTATTAGCGCGGTGATGTCGCATTTATCTGTTAAAAAAGCATTTTTTATTGGGCACTCTATGGGTGGGTATGTAGGGTTAGCTTTTGCGGAACGTTATCCGAATTGGTTAACGGGTCTTTGCATGCTCCATTCAACACCCAATGCCGATACCCCTGAGAAACATCAGAGTAGAATCAACGATGTTGAAGTTGTCAGGAATGGTGGGAAAAAAGATATTGTTTACCTAAGTATTCCTAGGCTGTTTGCCAATCAAAATCTAGAGAAAATGGATGATCTGGTTGATAAGTCCATTCAAATTGCATTGTCCACTTCCGATCAGGGCATTATAGGTGCATTGAATGGAATGGCTCTACGACCCGACAGGAATCACATAGTTGATTCTGCTAACTTCCCTGTATTCTTTGTTTTTGGGAAACATGACAATCTTATTTCTATGGAGATTGTGGCATCGCTCGCCGAAAGGCATAAAAAAGCCCGAACTGTAATTCTTAACAATTCGGGCCATATGGGTTTTGTTGAGGAGAAAGATCAAACTATTGCCGCTATAAAATCGTTTCTAACCCAAGTTTTAAGTTGAGATTGAATTAGAATGGCAGGATCTACTCCTTTGAGTGAGACCGATGCTGTTGGGTTATTTGTTGGCTGATCCATAATCTCGATTGCCTTGAGTAGGGTCTCATCGATGAGTTGAATGTAAGGATAGAAACCTTCGCTATCGATGATGTTCCTTGCAATGGTGGCTTTTAGTTGCGTTTCAATAATCAATTTCGATTCTTTAATTTCAGAATTATTTGGCTTTACCCCGTTCTGCTCGGCATACTGTACAAAATCACCGACCAAGTTAAATTGATTAAGGAATTTATTTACCGAATCAAAGTCCTTTAGCGATCGCGATTCCTTTCTGTGCTTATCGGTGAAAGAGAAAGCAAACCTGTATATCAAATTCCTGCGCGAAACTTGCTGCAAATATGGAGTTATTCCAACAGTATCGAGAGGGACAAATACATCGGGCATAATTCCACCGCCTCCGTAAACAGTTCTACCTCCAACGGTTTGGAATTTTAGTGAGTCGGCAAACTGAATACTATCAGCCTCCCTAAATTCACCATGGATATACCTATTGCTAATGTCGTTAAAGTATTCGTCATCGCCTGGTTTGTAAGGTTTCTGGATGCTGCGTCCGGATGGTGTGTAGTAACGTGCAATGGTAAGTCGTAATGCCGAGCCATCGGAAAAGAAGATTTGTTCCTGAACTAAACCTTTTCCAAACGAACGGCGACCAATAATTTTGCCTCTATCGTTATCCTGAATTGCCCCGGCAAGAATTTCGCTGGCCGAAGCCGAGAATTCATCTATCAAAATCTCTAAGTCAAGATCTTGGCAGCTGCCTTTGCCGTTGGAGTATATATCCTGCCTTGCCCTGTTTTTTCCCTGAGTGTAAACGATGAGTTGATCTTTGCCCAGAAACTCGTTGGCAATATTGGTGGCGGCATCCATGTAACCACCGCTATTGCTGCGTAGATCGATAATGAGTTTTTTCATTCCAAGATCTCTCAGCTTATCTATTGCATGCAGAAATTCAGCATAGGTAGTTTTGGCAAACGTTGTTATTTTGATGTATCCAATATCCGAGGATGCCATGTAGCTCACATCAACGCTGTTTATTGGAATTTTATCCCTGATAATCTCAAAGTCGATAAGTTCTTTAACATCGCTTCGTTTAATCCCCACATTAACGTGAGTTCCTGTAGGTCCTTTAAGTAGTAGGGGAATACTGTCGAATGGAAACTTAATGCCTGCAATGTTTTTCCCGTTTACAGTGATGATTCTGTCGCCAGCAAGGATTCCCAATCTTTCCGATGGCCCTCCGGGTATTGTGTTTATTACCACAGCGGTATCGTTCGACATGTTAAACTGTATTCCAATTCCGTCGAAACCGCCCTCAAGGGGCTCGTTTACTGTTTGAAAATCGGATGCAGGGATGTAGACCGAGTGTGGGTCTAAATTCTTCAAAATGGCAGGGATTGAATTTTCCACAAGGGTATTCATCGAAATTGTATCGACATACTCCTCCTGGATGTAGTTGATAACACTGCTTAGTTTATCGGATTTGGGATAAACAAGAAGGTTAGGCTTTTCGTTGTGGTTGCCGAATCGGATACCAATAAAAATTCCCACAACCAGCATAAGTGCCAGTACAATTGGGTAAACAATATCCTTTTTGCTGTTTTGGTATGCCATTTTGTGATTAATGCTAATGGTTTGTAATATCCTCAATTTCGATTTTAACAACTTCAATGCCCGCTCTGTTCAAAAGATCTATGCCGTCGAGCGTGTGGTATTCATCGCAAAAAACAACGCGTTTAATTCCTGCCTGAATAATCAGTTTTGAACACTCCATGCATGGCGAAGAGGTGACGTATAGCGTTGCTCCATCGGAGCTGTTGCTCGATTTGGCAACCTTTGTAATGGCGTTGGCCTCGGCGTGCAGAACGTATGGTTTTGTTTTGCCTGCCTCGTCCTCGCAAACATTCTCGAAACCTGATGGTGTTCCGTTATAACCGTCGGAAATAATCATTCGGTCCTTCACAATCAGCGCACCAACCTGTCTGCGTTGGCAGTACGAGTTTTTTGACCAAATTTTGGCCATCTCAAGGTAGCGCCTATCAAACTGAGACTGTTTTTCGCCGTATGGGTATTTTTTCTTATCCATTTGCTCAAATATAAGAATAAGGAATTTGACAGTGCGATATTACAAGAATTTTAGTAAAAAATAGCTTTTGTGGAGTGGTTGGCGAAAAATAATTTTGTGTTGAGATCGGCCAAGCTTGTGTTTGCCGGAAAAATTTTAAACGTCAGAGGATTCCTTTGAAATGATGCATGCGTTGATGGTTCTTAACCCATTGTTGTACCGCTAAGGCAAGCATACCTTCCCGAACGTATGTCGTAGATGTGCAGCATATGTTCGGGGAATTCCGAAAGAATCTCGTAGGGCTCTGGGGAATCTTCGGGAATAACCGAAGAGTTGCTGCAGCCTTTTGTTGAATCTTCGGGAACTCCCGATTGTTTGCTACAAAGTTACGGGATATGTTCGGGTGTTTCTGACGATTTGCCGTAGAGTTGTGACAGTAAAGATATACCTAGTAACGATATTTGCGTTTTCAGGCCTGATCTTAACTTCCTCTATTTTAGAGTTTAGCCTGTGGTAATAAAAAAGCCCCAGTTATGGGGCTTCTATATATCAATATAATCTCAATCAATTATTGAAGAACATTCACATGCTTCTGAATCGAACTCTTAAGGTTTGATGCTTTGTTTTTGTGAATGATATTCTTTTTAGCAAGTTTATCTAACAAAGCAGATACCTTGGGTAACATTTCAGTTGCAACAGCCTTATCGGTAGTTGTTCTTAATGCTTTTAAAGCATTACGTGTGGTTTTGGCAAAATATCTATTGTGAACTCTGCGAGCTTCAGTTTGCCTATTCCTTTTTTCCGATGATTTGTGGTTTGCCATCTCTTTAAGTATATTCTTGTTATGTAGCCCGTAGGGGAATCGAACCCCTGTTACCAGGATGAAAACCTGACGTCCTAACCCCTAGACGAACGGGCCTTGAAATCCTTGCAAGGGGTGTTACCTTATCAAAGCGGGTGCAAAGGTATATGATTTTTTATTTCCTGCAAAAATTTTTGAAAAAAAATGAAAAAAATGTTCGTTTCTTAATCATTAATATTGTGTATAAACGATATAGCTCAACTATTGATCCTTATCAATAATATTGTTAGCTAGTTCCTGTAGGTTAACCCCCGAGAAATTCCCAGATGTCATGATTAGTAAGTTCTTATTTTTCCAATCAATCTGTTTTAAGAGAGCAACCAAATCACTTGAATTGGTAAATACCTCCAATGAGGATTTTCCAAATCCAACTTTTACCTCATCGGCGCTAATTGCAAGCAGTCTTTTGTGCTCAATAGTCTGTGGGTTAAAGTAAACAATAGGTCTATCGGCATCGTCGAGCGTTCCATGGTATTGTGCCAAAAACTCTTTGGTTAAGCTACTAAACGTGTGTAGTTCAAAGCAAGCAACCAACTCTCTGTCCGGAAACGCTTCCCTGACCGCCTTTAATGTTGCGCTAACCTTTGACGGGGAGTGAGCAAAATCGAGGAAAACTTTGGTGGTTGGGTTGTTTGCTAAGCATTGCAATCTTTTTGCTGCGCCTTTGAATTCTCCTATTGCTTTGTGGAATTGCACTTCGTTTATGCCTAAAAGTTTGCAAACCGCTTTGGTTGCACCAATATTCTGCATGTTGTGTTTCCCAAATACTTTTAGTGGATGTGTTTTTCCTTCGTAAATTAATGAGTAATTTCCCGATGAATCGATATCGTATTCCTGCGTGGTGTATGGGATATAGTTAATGTCCTTACGTTTTGATGATTTTACCACATCAACCACCTCTTTATCATCGTTACAGTATATAAGTGTACCATTGGATTCAATACAGTCAATAAATATCGAGAATTGATTTTTGTAGTTCTCAAAGGTTGGAAAAACGTTGATGTGATCCCACGCAATCCCTGATATTACTGCAATGTTTGGTTTATAAACGTGAAACTTTGGTCGTGGATCGATGGGAGAGGTGAGGTACTCGTCGCCCTCAAAAACTGCATATTTGGTATCGTAGCTAAATCCAACCATGTTGTCGAATCCATCAATTTGTGCTCCAACCATGTAGTCGAAATCAACCCCCGATTGTTTCAAAACGTGCATGATCATTGAGGTGATGGTTGTTTTACCATGACTTCCCCCAATAACAATGCGGGTTTTGTTCTTGGTTTGCTCATAAAGATACTCTGGGTAGGAGTATATTTTTATTCCGAGTTCTTTTGCCTTTATTAGTTCAGGGTTGTCGGATCGGGCATGCATCCCGAGTACAATTGCATCCAAATTTGGTGTAATTATGTCGGGATTCCACCCAGTATGCTGTGGCAGTAAACCGTGATTTTTCAACCGCGAGAGCGATGGTTCAAATATTTCATCATCTGAACCAGTTATTTCATACCCCTTTGCTTTTAAAGCGATTGCTAAATTGTGCATGGCGCTTCCGCCTATGGCTATAAAATGGATCTTCATAAGTAGATTAGATTTGCAATAAAAACATACTTATACCAAAACTTTGTCAAAAGTAAAACTTTGCATGGAAATTATTAAGTATACCTCAGTTTTAAATTTTGAATTGAGCCAATCTGTCGTGTAAATAAAAACAAACCAGTAAATTTGCTGTTTATATTAAAGTTTGATCTGATATCTGAAGTCTAAAATCTAATGTCTGTTTTATGAAACTTTCCTACTTCAATATAACCAACTTTAAGGTCGATGGCGGTGCTATGTTTGGTGTTGTTCCCAAGGTGATGTGGAATAAAGTATATCCTGCCGATGAGAATAATTTAATACCGTTGACGCTAAAATCTTTAGTTGTGGAGAGTAATGGCAGGGTCATCCTTGTTGATAACGGTATTGGTGATAAACAGGACGAGAAGTTCATGCAGTATGTTTATGCCTTTGGCGGCGAGGGTTTGTTAAATGGATTGGCAGCCCGGGGCTATAAGCCCGAGGACATTACAGATGTAGTTTTAACCCATCTTCATTACGATCATTGTGGTGGTGGAGTATATCGCGATAGCAAGGGGAATTTTAAGTTGACATTCCCCAATGCAAAATATCATATTTCATCAGCGCAATGGAGCAACGCGATCAATCCAAATGCTCGCGAGGCCGATTCGTATTTGCCTGAGAACATATTTCCCATGCAAAATTTAGGTGCACTGAATTTAGTAGAGCAGGAGTGTGATTTGATTCCTAATTTTAGTTTGAGAATCTTCAATGGTCACACCCGGGGTCAAATGATTCCTATAGTTAAGTATCGGGGAAGAACGCTGGCGTTTGTAGCCGATCTGTTTCCATTCCGCTCTCATCTTTCGTTGCCATGGATTATGAGTTACGATATAGAACCCATGGTTACCTTAAAGGAAAAGGAATCTTTTCTTAATGAGGCATTACTTGGAGATTATTATTTTGTTTACCAACACGATTATTATGCCGATTGTAGCCGCGTTTACCCTACAAGCAAGGGTGTAAGAGCCTCCGAGGGATTTTCGTTTGAACAACTACTGAAGGATCTGGGAGAATAACTTTAGAGTGTATATTATAAGAGGACCAAAGCTTACAACGAATAGGATTGTAGAAACGCTAATATCTGTTGCAATTATTCTGTTCAATCGCAGCCATTCCTTTTTAATCAAAATAATTGATAAAATTCTGAGCAGAAATTGAAGCGCAAAGAAGCTGAATATTCTTATAGTGTGAGTATTTGCTACGAGAGCTTCGGAAAAATTGCCTCGAACAATTTCGGAGAACCCTGCCGATAGACCTTTACTCGGGGGAATAATGCCAGTTCTTTTGGTAAGTAGCGCGGGTATTGGATGTTCGTTAATACGGTATAGCGCCGAATAAATAAAAATGGCCATAATTATGGCCATAAATATTATATTCAGTATATAGTAGGCAATCTTAGAGTTGCTTTGGAAACTGCTATTTTCCTGCTTTGCTGTCAAGGCTTTTTGTTCTCAATTTTTATTTTTACCGAATCGGTACTAATTATAATTTTCGACGATTTTTTTAGCGCTTTAGCAGCCGCTTGTCCAGCCTGCCGTGCTTTTTCCTCGTCGGTACCCTTCAAACTATCTAAATCCTTTTCAAGATCCCGTAAAGCATTTTCAAGGCTGTCCGAAACAATTTCTATATGTACATCTTTATCGCCAATCTCCTTCTCCAGAGCTTTTCCGAACTCATCTCCAAAAATTTCAATTTTATCGGAATTTTTAATAGCCTTATTGGCAATCATCATGGTTCCGCTAAATATTGCCAACCAAATTGCAGCCAGTAGGATTGATATTAACGATACTATCAGAGCGCCTATGCCCAAACTTTTGGATCCATATCCATTTGCAGCTTGTACAATGGATATAATACTAAAAACTAAAGCAAGTGCACCTGGAAGGAATGCAACAACTCCAATGCATGGAATAAAGGCCAAAATTAACGATATAACTGCCAGTACTATACCAATTATGCCCATTGCTTGGCCTGCGGTGGTTCTAGTTTCTACATTCATAGTTCTAGTTTTTCTTAAAGGACGATAACGATTACAAAAATGCTGCAATTTTTTTAATATTTTAGTTAGGCATGGATTATTTTATTGATGATTGTACCGAATTAGTCCAGTTTAATGAATGAAAATGTGTCGGAAACTTTAGTGTTTTCGAATTTTATTGTTTGTTCTGTAGATATTTTCAACGATACCATTGTCCCAACGATTCTGTTTAATTGTTATCAATCCCTTTGCCAAGGATATTCAGGCTATGCGGAGGAATGCCTAAGAGTAGATTGGATTATGTATGAACTGTTAAATATTGTTTTTGGCGTAACAAATAGCAAGGATTAGTTCATCCCTTTATTGTTGTGTTGGTGCATCATTATTGATACTTTCAATTTTAGGGTTGATTTTTGAAAGCGCTTTACTGATATCATCTTCTGGGGTTATAATGTTTAATTCTCCCCAAAATAGAGCGTCATAAGAGTATTTTCCTTCGGAGAATATTGTGTATGGACGCAGTGTTTCTCGTCTCGAGAATCGCTCTACGTTCAGAGTGTCAATCTGAATCCCAGCATACTCTAAAAATAAACTGTATGTATTGGCAAATATTTGTCGCCTTTCCCTTACCTTAAAAGATAGGTCTCCTCTAATGTGGTGGATGTAGTATTTCCCATTCAATTCTCTATACTTAACTGAATAGGTAATAGATTCAGGCTTTATATCAATTTTTCTATCTTTCTTTAGTACAAATAAATTCCCCGCTTTTTCTACATATTTAGGGTTAACCCCAAACTCTGCATCTAAGAGCACTAATTTTTCAACATCAATGTATAATGTGCCAGAGTATCGAGGTTGGGTAACTGATGGTTTTTGCTCAAATGTTATTGCGTAAGCGCTTCTTGAGCCATGGGCAATAATGTCAGTTTTTGTGTAGATGTAGTTGTCCATATACTCTGGGTCCAGAAAATCGGGCATGCTTTTTACAATATCTAAATCTAATGCCCCTCTAATTCCTGCTTTAAGCTTAACAATCAGAGTGTCTCGTCTGTCAGACAGTTCTAGTTTCCTTGATTTTAGAAGTCTTACTTGATCATATTCAGACCCCATGCTATAGTCCGATTTGAATATTTTAAACACAGCTTCGGAATAATTAAGGTAATTGTTATTGCGCTTAACTCCCTCGCGGTAAAAACTTGTAATGAAAACATCCTTATCGCCGTAATTAAGGTTTTTGTTTTCGATAGCTGCTTTTACAATTCCTTTGGCATCTATGTTTCGTATAAAAACTTCCTGGATTGGAATATAGCGAGGTTTAATGTAGAGATTGTATGTTTTCCCTTGTAAGATTTCAATAGGAACGGTTAAGTTCTGATAGCCAAGATACGATATGACAATGTTTAATTTTGTGTAATACTTTGGAATTCTTAGGTTAAAAAAACCATCATAGTTTGAGATGGTTCCTAAACCTAACTTTTCAATAGCAATGGTTGCAAAGGGAATTGCATTTTTTGTATCCTTGTCGAATATTCTTCCCCCAACCACTATATATCCAGTAGAGTCAATCTCTTGTTTCTCTGATTTCTCAGCGGTATTAACCTGCTGGTGTAATAGGATGTGCTTGTCTATTACTTTGTACGCTATATTGGGGTTGGATATCAGTTTGTTTAAAACATCCTTTAGTGGAGTTTCTACCACATCAATTGCTTGTGCTTTTTTGTCACTTTTAACATCCTTGCTGTCATAAATAAAGTAGCATCCAGCAGTTTCTCCAACTCTGTTTAGTGCTTGGTATACCGAAATGCCTTTAAAGCTAATAGTTATAGGTTTTTGAAGCAGAGAGTCACTCCCCTGTGAATATAAGTGAAACGATACTCCAACTAGGATTAGTAGGAGTATCCACTTTTTGAGTTTTGGTGTATTTAACGAGTAGATAGCATTTTTGCTATTCATGTTTTTCCGAAAGAATTATTGTACTGTCTGGTTGGCGATTTAGTTCAAGGTTAAATGATACCGAAAGAATATTTACAATGCTACTGATGTCGTTTTCAAATGTTACCGATATACGTCGTTCCTTAAGGGTGCTTCCCGCCAGTTGAATGTTAGACCCGTAGGTTTTATTAATCACCTTGATGATATTTTCAAACTGTTCGTCTTGGAACTGCAACCGAATCATTGTGCTTTTAGTTGTGCTTGCTTTCAATAGGTGCTCCTTAACCAATGTTTCGTTGTTTGCCATAACTCTATCTCCGGCAATGGCTATAATTTTTTCGTTGGGTTTACTATTTAGGTTAACGCCAACCTTTCCTTCAACCACATTTAGTTCAAAACTTTTAGAATCAGCAGATTTTAGGTTAAATGATGTTCCAAGAACCCTTACTGATGCGGCTTTTGTATCTATTATGAATGGCTTGCTAGGGTTTTTGGCTACTTCAAAAAATGCTTCGCCATCGAGTTTGACATTGCGCGTACCTCTAACAAATCGTTTCGGATATGCTAATGTTGAGTTTTGAGCAAGGTAAATTGTAGTTCCGTCTGGAAGGGTTGTGATGAGAGTGTTTTGATTTGTAGTGTTGGTAAGCAAAATTTGCTTAGGGTTAAAGTATTTGTAACCGCCAACTCCTCCAATAATTGAAATAAGTAATATGATAGCAGCATACTTAATGTAAGCCTGCGGTATAAAGCTAATGGTAGCTTCTTCGGTGCTAGGAATTAAGTTTTCGTTCTCGAGTCTTTGGTGCAAGTTGCTCCAGGCTTTGTTGGGATTGATGTTTTTTTGATTTAAAAACTCTCCTGTAGTGTTCCAATCTTTCTTCATCTCGTTCACCAATTCTTTCATTTCGGAATCTCTGGCAATAATCAACTCAAACCAAACCTTTTCAAGTTTAGTCATGTTTCCAGATATGTATCGGGCTATTCTGGAATATTTGTTCGAGTAATTGCTTAAAGTCTCCATTGTGTTGATTTGTATATTTTTATTGACTGTTTCCTGTTTATCGAGGATTAAGACCATATCTGCCAAGTCTTTGGCGAAATGTCATTAATGCTTTTGTCATATCCGCTTCCACTGTTTTAACCGAAATAGACAGCATGTCTGCAATTTCTTGGTACTTTAATCCGCTGAATCTACTTAACTCGAAAATCTGACGGCATCTATCCGGGAGCTCGTTAAGAGTATTCTCTAGAATTCCTGAAAGCTCGTTATCTTCAAGCATATTGTTGATTGTTGTAACGGACTCTTCTGCTTTAGCATATTTTCTGTACTTTTCCTCAACCTGCTTGTGCTGGATATACCTTAGCGCACTATTCTTAACCGATTTGTACATGTATGCTTTTAGCGAAAGTTTGATACTTATTTCTTTTCGGTTTTTCCAGTATGTGTAAAAGAACTCCTGTACAATTTCTTCTGCCTGATCAATGTCTTTTATAATTCCAAAAACATAGTTACACAAAGGCGAGTAATAACTTTTGAAAAGATCCTCGAATTCACTGAGATCATTCTGCTTAATACGTCCCTGACGGTTTAAATCTTTAAGACTCATCAAAAGTATGCTTTACAAACTTCTCAAAGGTATTAATTTTTGTTTTTACTTTTAAAGGCAAAGGGATTAAATCCCTTCGCCTATCGTAACTAACCCAACCTAAATTATTGTTTTTTAAATCTACGGTTGAATTTGTTGATTGCCGATTGTATTGATTCGTCGGGCTCAATTGTGTTATAAGCACCCCAGTAGTTTTCGTCGAAATACTCGTTAACTCTATCGCTTAAAATTGCGTAAGGGCGGAATGATTCTTTTGCAGATATTTTGTTTACGTTTTCGGTACTACGCTCCGTTATTGCCATTTCGGACATTATGGTGTAGGTGGTTTCGAAGATCCTTCTACGCCAGTCGGCCCTAAACTTGATCTCGTTACGCATGTAGTTGAGGTAGTACTTGTCGCCTTGCTTTTTGTAAGTTACTAAATAGCTGGTGCTTTGTGGCTCAAATCTTAAACCTGCAGGTTTTTTCTTAACAAAGATACTGGTTGCTTTTGCAACATCACTGAGGTCTAAACTGAATTCGGCCATCGATATTGCTAGGTTCTCTACCGATATGTATAGTTTACCATTGTAAAGCGGGTAATCTAGTTGAACTCTAGGTTTAAAAGTAATAACGTAGTTGGTTTCGTTGTTGAGGCTAACCATGTCGATCATTTCGTATTCATAGTTTTGCATTTCCTCGCGGGTTAAGATCAGATCGGGGTATTTTGCCACGTCGAGGTATAGCGATACGTGTGGGCCACCCTGCATTTTAACCATTAGGGTATCAGCCTTTTTCACATTACTACCTTTTCGGCCTTTTAGGATTTTCACTTTATCGGATTCAATTGTGAAACTGTATGGCGATTTGTAAATTTCTGCTACAGCCTCGGCTATCGAAATGTAATCCCTACGTTGTTTTATTGTTTCCCGGTAGAACCCTGTTAATGTATTAGGAACATCGCTGTAATTGTCACCAATTTTATCTATGGCTTGTTGTACAATCATTCGGGGATCTTCGGGTCTAATAACAACTCCTTTTAGTTCAACCGATGCAGGATCAATTAAAAATGTTTGTTTGTCTTTACTGTTATTAATGATTTCGAATTTTTTTGATTCGTAACCTAAATGCGAAATTTCAAATTCTTTAATGCTCAGTGATTTTGGAACTTTTATGGTAAACTCACCATCGGAGTTGGCCACAGTGCCGATGTTGGTTCCCGGAACCGATATGCTGCAGAATACCACCCTATCCTTGTTTTTGGAGTCTTTAACCACACCATTTACGGTGTAAAAATCAACTTCTTGTCCAAGGACTGCTGCTGAAATTAACATTGCAATGATTATTGCTGAGTATTTCAGGCTTTTTCGAATCATGTTGGTTAATGTTTTCATAATCATATTTTTTAAAATCATTAATAGCAACTTTTGCTGTTTGCTATTATGATACATCAGCCTTGATATACCCTATGAGTTTTTTATTTTTTATATAGATACTTTTGTAAGGCCTGCAATGTCCAGGTTTTGAGAAAAAATAAGGGGCAAATCTTTGCCCCTTATTTTGTATTGTAAGCGTGAAAATTATCTAAACGTTAAAGCGGAAATGCATAATATCGCCATCCTGAACCACGTATTCTTTACCCTCGACATGCATTTTGCCGGCTTCTTTACAGGCCTGTTCGCTTTTATACTTTACGTAATCATCGTATTTAATCACTTCGGCTCGAATGAATCCTTTTTCAAAATCGGAATGGATAATACCTGCTGCTTGAGGAGCCAACGCTCCCTTTGGATAAGTCCAGGCTTTTACTTCTTGAGGCCCTGCAGTGAAGTATGTTTCTAAATTCAGTAGGTGATATGCTTGGCGAATCAACTTAACTACACCCGATTCCTTTAGGCCTAAATCCGATAGAAACATTTGGCGCTCTTCAAATGTTTCGAGTTCAGCTATTTCTGCCTCGGTTTTGGCTGCGATTACTAATATTTCAGCATTTTCATCGGCAATTGAGGCTTTTAGCTGTTCTACATATTTATTGCCATTTGTTGCGGAGCTTTCGTCTACGTTGCAAACATATAGAACCGGCTTGTTGGTTAGTAGAAAAAATTCTTTGGCAATTTCTTTTTCCAATTCGGTTAGTTCAACCGTTCTGGCTGATTTTCCCTTTTCCAAGGTCTCTTTATATCTCACCAGCAACTCGTATGCTTTTCGGGCATCGGCATCCTTACCTGTTTTGGCAATCTTTTCGGTTCTTGCAATTCTGCCTTCAATATTTTCCAGATCTTTTAGCTGTAGTTCCATGTCAATTACCTCTTTATCCCTAACAGGATTAACAGAGCCGTCAACATGGGTAATGTTATCGTCGTCGAAACACCGTAATACGTGGATAATGGCATCTGTTTCGCGGATATTGGCTAAAAACTTATTTCCCAAACCTTCCCCTTTGCTGGCACCTTTAACCAAACCGGCAATATCAACAATTTCAACGGTTGTGGGTACAACGCGTTGGGGCTTTACTAACTGTTCAAGTACAATTAATCGATCATCCGGAACGGTTATCATTCCTACGTTCGGTTCAATAGTACAAAAAGGAAAGTTTGCCGATTGTGCCCTTGCATTCGATAAGCAATTAAAAAGTGTTGATTTTCCTACATTTGGCAAACCAACGATTCCACACTGTAACCCCATTTGTATGTTATTTTTTCAAGGGGGCAAATTTAGTCTATTTAGGTGATATTGCAAAAGGAGGAATTTTGGGGATTGAAACTGGTTTTTGTATTGCTTATTTCTGTCAAAGTATTAATGCAATCGTTTGCTATAGAATCAAAAAAAAAGTATATTTTTTCTTCAAATTTTAAATAATTGATACTTATTTTCCAAATACAACTCTTTGTTTTGGAAATAGTTGATGTCTAATTTACCTTTGCTAGGTTTCATTGATGTTTCTATTGCATTGTGGCAAAGTAGATGTTTGTTTTTACATAATTTTCGATTTTTCATAAGATGTGCAATTTGCGAAATCAAAAAATAGTTAAACGTTGGTTTTAATAGATTTGGAGAGGGATTTCAGCGTTTTGTTGATGAAACAAAATGGGGAACGCAACGTAATTATTAATGATTTCTGCCGATAACATTTTTTCCAAGAATAAACTATCAAGTTTAATTTATGAAACCAACCAACTTAAAATTTTATATATGGATACTTCAATCGATAACGTTACTCTGTATGCCTGGGCAATAACCGATATTCTCAAAAACTATGAGGATAAAAAGCATGATTATAAGGAACTGTTTGAAATGTCAAAAGGATTAGATTTGTCAAAGCCCAATAACAAAATTCCTATTCAAGTATATATTGATATGTGTGATTGGATTGAAAGAAAACTGGGAAAATTCAATCTTATTAAAATCGGACGGAACATAGGCGAGTCTACCTATGTAATGATGCTCGAAAATAAAATGATTGTTAGCGACTGCACCCCGATAGACCTTATGAAGGCACTTATTCTAACAGCACAAAAGGGTGTTCAGGATCCTAAGAAGAGGGGCTGGGAAATTATAAGTTCTACCGATAAGTCAATAATCATGCGTAAAACTCAAATATTTAATACTCAAATTCAATTGGGGTTGCTCGATGCTTTAGTGCGCAAATCTAAGGTGTTTGGTGTGCAAGTAAATCTTGCAAAAGAACGTGGAAAGGGCTCGGAATTTGATGAGTACTTAATTACTTGGCTTTAAAGTGTATTTTTAATTTACAGGAAAAATGCCATTGGCTCGATTTGAATCGGATCAGTGGCATTTTTTCTATGCGTCAATATATTTGGAGTTTGTAATTCCCATACAAAAAGTATTACCTTTGCAAATTGGGATAATTTTGAAATTCATTACTAAATGACTGATTTAGAAAATCTTAAAAAAATCGCAACGCAGGTTCGTCGCGATATTATTCGTATGGTGCATAAACCCTCAAGTGGGCACCCCGGGGGATCGTTGGGTTGTGCTGATTTCTTCACTGCACTTTACTTCGATGTTTTAAACATCAATCCACAGAAATTTACCATGGATGGTAATGGCGAGGATTTGTTCTTTTTGTCCAATGGTCACCTATCAGCAGCATGGTATAGCGTTTTAGCCCGTAAGGGATATTTTGATGTTAAGGAACTTTCAACATTCCGGTTGATTGATTCCAGATTGCAGGGGCATCCAACTCCAGCAGAGCATTTGCCTGGCATTAGAGTTGCATCAGGTTCGCTGGGTCAAGGATTGTCTGTTGCCTGTGGTGCAGCATTAGCCAAAAAACTCAACAACGATAAGAGTACAGTTTATACGCTTCATGGCGATGGTGAGTTGCAGGAAGGGCAAATTTGGGAGGCAGTTCTATTTGCTGCCGCAAAAAAGATTGATAATATCATTTCAACTGTAGATTACAACGGAAAGCAGATTGATGGACCTGTTGACTCAGTTGTAACATTAGGCAATTTGAAAGCAAAATGGGAATCGTTTGGTTGGGATGTGCTAGAAACCAATGGAAACGATATGGGACAACTTATTGCAACCCTAAAAGAGGCAAAAAATCATACAGGCAAGGGAAAACCAGTTGTTATTTTGATGCGTACCGAAATGGGTATGGGTGTCGATTTTATGATGGGAACCCATAAGTGGCATGGCAAGGCTCCAAACGATGAGGAGTTTAATAAAGCGATGGCTCAACTTCCCGAAACCGTTGGAGATTTTTAAATCGATTAATCTTTAAAAATCAATAAAGATGAAAAACATTGCTGTAATTGCTCACGATGCAAAGAAACAAGAGCTGGCAAGATTCTTAAAGGATCACGAAGAATGGCTCCCTGGTGTAAACCTATTGGCAACAGGGAGAACTGCTGAGTTTATTGAAGAGCAAGGCATTAAATGTCGGCATTTGAGCCCAGGGCAGTCGGGTGGATACAACGAGATTACCGAGATGATTCAAAAACACGAGGTTGACATTGTTATCTTCCTTCGCGATCATAAAGTTGTTCAGGCTCATCACGAGGATATCCGACGCTTGCTTGAGGCTTGCAATGTAAATAATATTCCTCTTGCAACAAATCAAGCAACGGCTGAGTTGGTTATACTTGGACAGATTCGTCTGGAGGCAATTGAAAGAATGAAGCGTAACGCTTAATATTAAACTCATTTCAAAGAACCGATACCTTAAGATATAAGTCTTTTCAGGATTTATAATTGTGGGTGATTGAAAAAACTACAAAGAATGAAATATACATCAACAGGAAATAAGGATACACGCTCTGGCTTTGGAGCAGGATTGTATGAATTGGGAAAATCGAATCAAAATGTTGTTGCACTTTGTGCCGATCTCATAGGATCGCTTAAAATGGAGGAATTTGTTAAAGAATTCCCCGATCGTTTTGTTCAAACAGGTATTGCTGAAGCTAATATGATTGGAATGGCTGCGGGACTGACAGTTGGTGGCAAAATTCCTTTTGCAGGAACCTTTGCGGCATTTGCAACAGGTAGGGTGTACGATCAAATTCGCCAGTGCGTAGCTTATTCCAATAAGAATGTGAAGATTTGCGCATCGCATGCAGGTTTGACTCTTGGCGAGGATGGCGCGACTCACCAGATGATGGAGGATTTGGGCTTGATGAAGATGCTCCCTAATATGACAGTTATAAATCCATGCGACTATAATCAAACTAAGGCTGCAACGTTGGCCATTGCAAAGCATGTTGGTCCGGTTTACTTACGCTTTGGCCGCCCTGCTGTCCCCAACTTTACACCAGCCGATCAGGAATTTGTGATCGGGAAAGCTGTTGTGCTCGAGGAGGGAACTCAGGTTTCGATTTTTGCTACGGGTCATTTGGTATGGAAAGCGCTTGAGGCTGCCGAAATCCTTGCACAAAAAGGTATCTCTGCTGAAGTTATCAATATTCACACCATAAAGCCTTTGGACGAGGAGGCGATTATTCGCTCGGTTAGCAAGACTCGCTGCGCGGTTTCTGCAGAGGAGCATATGATGAATGGAGGTTTGGGCGATAGTATTGCTCAACTACTTGCCCGTAAGTTGCCCGCTCCTTTGGAGATTGTTGCTGTGGATGATAAGTTTGGCGAAAGCGGTACACCTAACGATTTAATGGTGAAGTACGGACTTGATACACCAAATATTGTTGAGGCTGCCCTAAAAGTAATTGCACGTAAATAACATTGGTTGAATGAATAGCTATTCCGATAAGGAACTGCTCGATATGTTTCGCAGTAGCGAAACAAAAAATTATGCATTTAACCTATTAGTAAGAAAATACCAGGAACGTTTGTATTGGCACATTCGTAAGATTGTTATTAGCCATGACGATACTGATGATGTAATTCAGAATACTTTTTTAAAGGTTTGGGGAGGGTTGGAGTCGTTCCGTGAAGATTCGCAGTTGTTTACGTGGCTTTACCGGATAGCTACCAACGAAGCCCTTACCTTTTTGAAAAAAAAGAAGATGAAGTATCTCTTGCCTCTTGTTGATGTGGAGCAACAATTGTGCAGAACGTTAGAGAGCGATTCTTTTGTGGATGGAAATGAATTACAGGTAAAACTTCAAAAAGCAATTCTGAAATTACCTGAAAAGCAGAGGGTCGTATTCAATATGAAGTATTTTGATGAAATGAAGTACGAAGATATGTCCGATGTTCTTGGAACATCTGTGGGAGCGCTAAAAGCATCATTTCATCATGCTGTAAAAAAAATCGAAAAATTTTTAGAGGAAGATTAAACCTTGTAGTGTTTTTATCATCCTAACAATAGAAAACGTTTTGAGAATGAGTAGTAAGGAAAATATGGAGTTTGATGATTTTAAGGCGGGGAAGAATTTGCCGTTCTCTGTTCCAGATGGGTATTTTGATGGTTTGCCAAGCAGAATACAGGATAAAGTAAATGCTTCGGTGAATTCTAATTCTATTGTGGAACGAGAGGGTTGGATGGTATCATTGCGCTCGCAGTTGGCCTTTGCTGCTGGGTTTGTTTTCATGGCAGTATTGGGCTATTTTGGGTATTATTTATCTCGTCCTTTAGCACAACAATCGAGGAAATCTGCTGGAACTGATTATGTGGAAATAGTAAGCCGTACTATTTCTGATTTTGAGGATATCGATCTGTATCGTGCCATTGAGAATAAGAAAAGACAGGATAGTTTAGATAAGGCAACAAGGGAACTGTACCAAAGATACTATGTTCGTAGCAATAATTGCATATCTATCATCGACGAGAAAAAAGAAATTGAACCATGATTTTGCTCAGACGATTATTAGTATTCATTTTAGTTGCATTTAGCTTTTCCCTGTCGGCTCAAACTGATTCGGAAAAAGCACTAAAGGCAGAAAAGGTAACGTTTATTACGAACAAACTTCAGTTAACACCCGAAGAGGCAAAAGTCTTTTGGCCAATTTATGATGAGTATTGGGAACGCAAAATATCAATTCTTAATGAGCGAAGAAAAATTGTTGATGAATTTGCCAAGGATATGGACAAATTATCTGAGGCCGATATAGTAAACTATACCAATAGATATGTAAATTCTAACAAGCAAGAGGCCGAACTGCTTTCGGAATTTAATATCAAGCTTAGAGCGATACTCCCACCTAAGAAAATAATGCTGCTTTATCAATCCAACTATGAGTTTAAGGATTACCTTTTGAAAAAGGTAAAAGAATCGGGCAAATAGGTGATGCGAAAATTTTAGTCAATTATTTTTTCAAACCTCATTTCCATTTTAACTTTTTTTTACATTTGTCGCTGACACTTTTATAAGAGAGGTTATGATTCAGAACGAGAATTTGGTTGATTTAATTGACTTACACATCCCCGCAACAACAGAAACACCAGAGGTGAAATGTTCCAAAGAATTAGGCGAGATAGTGATGATTGGAAACCTTATACCAAGTGATCCCAAATCTTTTTTTGCTCCAATTCTTCGTTGGTTTAATGTTTATACCTTGGAGTACAACCCTCAGAACATAATAGTTCATTTCTATTTGACCTTTGTTAACGGATGTTCTGAGCATTACCTTGGATCATTGCTAAAGAACTTAGAGGATCTTTACTCCAGAGGATTAAAAGTTGAAATCATTTGTCATTACGAATCGGATGATACCGATATGCGTGATTGGGGAAGGGATTTGAAACAAGCGGTCAAACTTCCTATAGAACTTATTGAAATAAACTAAACAAAAAATCCTCGGCAAACCGAGGATTTTTTTATGAGTATTTGCACAGATTTATCTCTCAAATTTTCCTTGACGAATAAACTCAACTGTTTTGTCAATCTCCTTGTACATAATCTTATCGAGTTCAATAAAAGGTACAATTTGACGGTAATCTGCAATAAACTCCTCAATATATGGCGATGATTTTGCGGGGCGACGGAACTCCAATGCTTGTGCAGCATTAAATAGTTCAATCGCTAAAATTCGCTCCACATTATCAATCACCCTGAGCAACTTTGTTGCAGCATTTGCTCCCATACTTACGTGATCCTCTTGGCCATTAGAAGACACAATAGAATCAACTGATGCAGGGGTGCAAAGCTGCTTGTTTTGGCTTACCATAGCAGCTGCAGCATACTGAGGAATCATAAAACCTGAATTCAAGCCAGGATTTGCCACTAAAAATTCTGGAAGACCTCGTAAGCCTAGAATTAACTGAGCCGTACGGCGCTCTGAGATATTTGCCAACTCTGCAAGGGCAATTGCCAGAAAATCGTAGGTTATGGCTAGAGGTTGACCATGGAAATTTCCACCTGAGATAATTAAATCCTCATCGGGCCAGATGGTTGGGTTATCGGTAACGGAATTTATTTCGGTTAAGAGAACACCTGCAACGTAGTTGATGGCATCCTTGGATGCTCCGTGAACCTGAGGCATACAGCGGAACGAGTATGGATCCTGCACGTGCTTCTTGGGACGAGAAATTAACTCGCTACCCTCAAGAATCTTTCTAAGATTGCGCGCAGTCTCAATTTGCCCCTGATGTGGACGAACATTCTGTATGTTAGCGTGGAAAGGATCAATTCTACCATCGAAAGCCTCAAGCGAAACAGCCCCAATAATATCAGAAATCTTAGCAATCTTGAAAGCCTTAACCATTGCATAAACACCGTGAGAGCTCATAAACTGGGTGCCATTCAGCAAAGCTAATCCCTCCTTTGAGCGGAGCTCGATGGGTTTCCAACTCATTTCTTTCAGAACATCCTCTGCTGGACGGATTTTGCCATTGTGACGGACTTCTCCCATTCCAATCAATGGAAGGAATAGGTTTGAAAGTGGCGCCAAATCGCCCGATGCTCCCAATGAGCCACGGTCGTAAACCACAGGGAGAATATCGTTATTGTAAAAATCGACAATACGCTGAACTGTTTCAACCTGAACACCTGAATGTCCCAACGAAAGGGCGTGTGCTTTTAGGAAAAGCATCAACTTAACAATTTCGGGAGCAACCTCATCGCCAGTGCTACAAGCATGCGACATCACAAGGTTATTCTGCAATTGCGAAAGCTCATCCTTTGAAATGGTGCGGTTGCAAAGTGAACCAAAGCCAGTTGTAATACCATAGATTGGAGCACTTTCGTTCTCCATTTTAGCATCGAGGTAGTTGCGGCACTTACTGATAAGTTCAACCGACTCCTTAGATAATTCAAGTTTATACTGCGAGTTGATTAAATCGTCCATCAACTCCCAGGTTAATGCTTTAGGCGATATTTGGTGTGTTTTTATCATAGGTTTATGTTTGTTTTAGATACTTTTCTTGATGTAGTTTGATATTTCGGAGTAAGCAATGGAAACCTGTTCGCCAGTTTCCATATTTTTAACCGAAAGCTGATTGTTTTGAACCTCGTTTTCACCAGCAATCACCACAAATTTTATTTTACGGCTATTGGCGTAATCGAACTGTTTTTTCATTTTGGCAGAATCGGGGTATAGCTCAGCGCTCACCCCAGCATTGCGTAGTTCACGAATGGCTTTAAGACAGTATGCTGCCTCCTTACTGCTGAAGTTGGCAAACATTACCTGGGTTGATGAAAGCAAGCTTTCGGGGAATAGATTTAGTTGAAGCATAACATCGTAAATTCGGTCGGCACCAAACGAAACGCCAACGCCACTAACGTTCTTCAACCCGAAAATACCAGTAAGGTCATCGTAGCGGCCACCACCACAAATACTGCCTATTTCGGCATCGGCAGCTTTAACCTCAAAAATTGCCCCAGTATAGTAGTTCAATCCGCGAGCAAGCGATAAATCGAGTTCAATTGTGGTAGATAAATCACCAACCTGACTAATATAGCCAAGAAGTTCCTCCATCTCAGCAACACCCTTTAATCCAATTTCAGATGAAGCCAGAACTCCTTTCAGCGTACTCAATTTTTCAGCATTGGTTCCGCTTAAAGTGATAATTGGTTGTAACTTAGAGATTGCAGTATCGGATACACCTTTTGAGCGAAGCTCCTCGTTTACGGCATCCAGCCCAATCTTTTCAATCTTATCAATTGCAACCGTAATATCTGTTAGTCGTTGCGATTCGCCAATTACCTCTGCAATTCCGCTTAAAATCTTGCGGTTATTCAGCTTGAGAATGGTTCTAACTTTTAGCCTTTCGAAAACCTCGTTGATGATTAGCACAAGTTCAGCCTCATTGAAGAGCGAGTTTGAGCCAATTACATCAACATCGCATTGGTAGAATTCGCGGTAGCGACCTTTCTGCGGTCTATCGGCGCGCCAAACAGGCTGAACTTGGTAACGTTTAAATGGAAAGGTTATGTCATTTTGGTACTGAACCACAAAGCGTGCAAAAGGAACAGTTAAATCGTAACGCAAACCTTTCTCGCTTATATCAAGCGCAATAGAGTTTGAGTTGCCCGGTTTTATCTTGTTTATATCAACCTTATCGATAAAGTCGCCAGAGTTAAGAATCTTAAAAAGAAGTTTATCGCCCTCTTCGCCATACTTTCCAAGTAAGGTGGTAAGGTTTTCCATAGCAGGAGTCTCTATTGGCTGATAGCCATATCGGTTAAAAACCTGACGGATATTGTCGAATATATAGTTACGCCGAACCATTTGTTCGGGACCAAAATCGCGGGTTCCTTTTGGAATTGATGGTTTTGTTGCCATACTATTGTTTTTTGCATTCGAATAAATCGATTGCAAACCTACAATTTTTTTCCCAACCCACTGATGTTGTAAATCATGTTGAGACGAAATAAGTTGTTGGTTGTTGGTTGATAGTTGATCGAAAAGACTAGTTTTTTAATAATTTAGAATTACAAAAAATCGAATCTTTCTATTTTGCAAACTGCTCAAATCCTTTAGAGTACTTCACAGGGTTAAACTCCACTATTTTATAATCGGCAATTTGGTTGAGGTAGTATGGGTCGTTGTGGATAAAGTTCCAGACCTCATTGGTGTTCGCAAAGTTTGCAAGTAGCAAACCTCCTGTTCTAGGATTCTGTGGCCCTGAGCAAATCAGGTTTCCTGTTGAGTAGAATTTGTCGAGATATGCTCGGTGATTGGCGAGGTGTGCGTCAACATCCTCAATTGGTTTGATATAGGTTACTAGGACTAGGTACATAGCGTTATCTGTTTTTAGTTATGCGTTATTTTGAATTTACTCTGAATCTATAGATTTCCGTTGGCTTTTCTTTTCGGAATTCAGTTTTTTACTTTGTAAACGTTTCTCCTTCGATGCTTTGGTTTGCTTGGTGGGCTTGCGTTTCTTTTGTGGTGTGAGTGTTTTTTTGAGCAATGCATAAAATTTTTCAACCACTTTTTCCTTGTTGGCCAGCTGTGAGCGCTCCGACTGTGAAACCAGAATCAACTCGCCATCCTTGTTTATTTTATTCTCAAGTTTCTTTAGGATAATTTCTTTCTCATCAGCCCAGAGCAAAACAGACTCAATAACGTTGAACCTAAGCTCAACCTTCGTGCTCACCTTGTTCACGTTTTGTCCGCCAGGGCCACCGCTCCGCGATGTGCCAAAGGTAAACTCCGAACTGAAATCTCTATTTTGAAGTACGTCTAGTTCCATTGCTCAAATGCTTAGTAAATTCTTAACAGTCTCAATAGGAATGCCGCTTTGAGTTGATATCTGTTCCGGACTTAAACCCTGCCTATGCATATTCGTTACAAAAACTTCCAGCGGTTCACCAATCTCAATTAAATGACTATCGGGGTCAAAAAAACGAATAGTTCTTTGCCCCCAAGGCTCGGTGTGGATAGGATGTAGTAGCGTTACGCTGTTTTGTTTCAACTTGAGGTTTATTTCATCAAGATTTTCTGCCTCAAAGCAGATTTCAAACCTATTGGAATTTGATATGGTTTTAAGTTCCTTGGTGATTATGTGCGATTCCTGGATTTCCCAAATAGTAATTCCGTTCGATAGAATGATATTCTTTCCAAAATCGTGCTCAACGCTAAGGTTGAGCAAGTTGGTGTAGAACTCTTTTGATTTTTCGATATCCTTTACAAAAAGGGCGATGGAGTGAAATTTCATAGTCGGAATGGATTTTCTTTGAGAGTTTAAATATATCAAAAAAAGAGAAGGATTAACGCCTTCGATGTTCCGAATTCGTTAATCCTTGTTCGTTGCTCAGTTCGTTAGAGTGGTTTTACCGGGATGCAGATGTCCACGATAAACTTTTTCTGTGGGTGCTCCTCGTGGTTATTGTGGTATAACTCATAAGGACTCTCGTCCGCTGGCTGATATCCACTTTCCGATAGCCATAAGCAGGCTGAATCCCACGCTTGCTGAAACTCCATGGCGCTTATTTCGAAATGACTCACAAAGTACTTTCCTCCAGGAATGGTCATTTTACCAATCTCTCCCTCAGTTTTTACATCGCTTTTTACAGTGATGCAGGCGCTTTGTCTTAGTTTTTCAATGTTGGTAACCTTGGGGTCGTCGTGGTAGTAGGTTAAGCCCTTGGTTTCAGGAAACTGAAGCAAGCCTCTTGGCCCAGCCCACTTGAAAAGTTTTTCGTAAGCTTTCCCTATTTGATCGAACTGTCCTACGTGTCTGCAGTAAATAACATTCATTGCAGGCATCTCCTTAATTTCTACATTTTTTTTCATAGTTATCCTCCTTGTTTTAGATGATTTAACATCACAAACGTACTCATTGGAGGATGCTTTCAATTTATCGGTCTTGCTATCCGTTTGACTATTCTTGCTATTTTCATTTTCCCAGGAATTACGGAACTCCTGTGCGCTAGTTTTGAAGCGATCCTTGAAATTTCTGCAGAAAACCGATAGACTATTATAACCGCAAAGTTCAGCCACTTCGGATATAGGCCTATCTTTATCGGTTAGCAACATGCTTGCGGCTTTTTCTACCCTAATCCTTTTTATGAAATCATTAAGCGTTTCGCCCATAAACGCTGAAAAAATTCGATGGAAATGGAATGGCGAAAAGTTGGCCACCTCGGCCAATTTCTCAAGTGATAAATCGTTATCAAGATTGTTCTCAATATAATCCACAACCCTGTTAATCCTGTAGATATACTCTTTTTGATACTTATTCATTCTAAATCGATTTTCGATAAAACAAAAATAAACAATACTTCGTGAACCTCTAAAATGATTTATAAACCGTTTTATTGATCATCATCTTCAGATTTTCAAATTATCGTATTTCCAAATTTTTAAATTGTCTTATTGTCTAATTGTCAACTGGTTCATAAAACTATTCTATTTGTTGATATTTAATTTGATGGTTGAGGTTCGCAGCATTTTTTAATCCTTAATTTTGCCATCGTAAAATTTAAAGTGTCTTTTGTAGGTATTATAAATAGATGCAAGTAGTTAAATTTAAGTAATGTCTTGTATCTAATGTCTAGAATCTAAAAGTTATGGTTACAGGTTATTCAGAGGAGAGCATTAAAACGCTGGAGTGGCAGGAGCATATCCGTAGACGTCCGGGTATGTACATAGGTAAGTTGGGCGATGGCTCTCAACCCGACGATGGTGTTTACATTCTACTTAAAGAGGTTCTCGATAACTCCATCGATGAGTATATGATGGGTTTCGGGAAACGTGTTGATATAACTTTAACGGAATCAACAGTTTCTGTCCGTGACTATGGACGGGGTATTCCGCAAGGAAAACTTAAGGATGTTGCTTCCAAAATGAATACTGGAGCCAAGTACGACTCAAAGGTTTTCAAAAAATCGGTGGGTTTGAATGGTGTGGGTATTAAGGCTGTAAACGCCTTATCGAATCGCTTTTTGATAAAGAGTATCCGGGATGGCGTGGCAAAGCAGGTTGAGTTCACTGGTGGTCAACTGGTAAATGAAATCGACTTCTCGTCGAACGGTGATGCCAACGGAACCCTGGTGGAGTTCACCCCCGACGAGTCGGTTTTCGGAAAATATACCTACCACGATGAGTATATCGAAACCATGATCAGGAACTACTGCTACCTGAACACAAACCTGATTATCAACTTTAACGGAAAAGATTTTGTTTCGAAAAATGGTTTGCTCGATTTGCTTAACGAAAATCTTTCCGGAGAACCGCTATACCCCATTATCCACCTAAAAGGCGAAGACATTGAAGTTGCCATAACCCATGGGAATGGCTATGGCGAGGATTACTATACTTTTGTCAACGGACAGCACACTACGCAGGGAGGAACCCATCTTTCGGCATTCCGCGAGGCTTACGTTAAAACAATTCGTGAATTTTATCATAAAGATTTTGATCCTTCCGATATTCGTACTTCAATAATATGTGCCATAAGCGTTAGGGTTGAAGATCCTGTTTTTGAGTCGCAAACCAAAACCAAACTTGGTAGCAAGGATATGGGACCCGATGGTCCATCGGTAACCAAGTTTATTGGTGATTTTATAAAGAACACTCTCGATAATTATCTTCATAAAAATTCCGAAACAGCTCAAACCCTTCAGCAAAAGATATTGGAGTCGGAAAAGGAGCGTAAGGCAATTTCGGGTATCAAGAAATTAGCTCGTGAGCGTGCTAAAAAGGCTAGCCTTCACAATAAGAAGTTACGCGATTGCCGTGTTCACTATAACACCAACGAGAAACGTGCTGATGAATCAACACTATTTATCACTGAGGGGGACTCGGCAAGTGGTTCTATCACCAAATCGCGCGATGTAAACACTCAGGCCGTATTCTCGTTACGCGGTAAGCCGCTTAACACTTACGGATTAACCAAAAAAATTGTTTACGAGAACGAGGAGTTCAACCTTCTTCAGGCTGCGCTTAACATTGAGGACGACATGGATAATCTCCGCTACAATAAAATTGTGGTGGCTACCGATGCCGATGTGGACGGTATGCATATTCGCCTCCTGCTTATTTCGTTCTTTTTACAGTTTTTCCCCGAAGTAATCCGTCAGGAGCATCTTTTCATCCTTCAAACCCCCCTGTTTAGGGTGCGTAATAAGAAAAAAACATCCTACTGTTACTCTTCGGAGGAGCGCGAGAAAGCCATTCGAGAACTTGGTCCAAATCCCGAGATAACCCGATTCAAAGGGCTTGGTGAAATTTCGCCCGATGAATTCAAGAACTTTATTGGCGAGGATATGCGATTAGACCCTGTTCGTTTAACTAAGGATGATCAAATATTCGAGTTACTGGAGTTCTATATGGGAAAGAACACTCCCGATCGTCAGGATTTCATTATCAACAACCTTAGAGTTGAGGAGGATATTGTTGATGAGGATAAGGCAGTTATTGACGAAGAGGAAAAGGAACTTTCCGATAATTTGGTTGCATAACCATTGGTTTATTTTTAAGAAATAGAGGAAATACAATGCGATTGGATGATTTTGATGCAGATGAGTTGCTGAGCGAAGGTGAAACAGAAAATACTTCCCCCGAGTTACATGCCAAGTTAGAGAAACTTACCGGAGAGGTGGTTAAAAAATCACATCTCACCGGAATGTATAAGGATTGGTTTTTGGATTACGCGTCGTATGTGATTTTGGAACGTGCCGTTCCACATCTAGATGATGGGTTGAAACCTGTGCAGCGCCGTATCCTGCATTCCATGAAACGGTTGGATGATGGACGCTACAACAAGGTGGCCAATATTATCGGTTTTACCATGCAGTTCCATCCGCACGGCGATGCGTCCATTGGCGATGCGCTGGTGCAGCTGGGACAAAAGAATTTATTGGTCGATACGCAGGGTAACTGGGGTAATACACTTACTGGCGATGGCGCTGCTGCTCCACGTTACATCGAGGCTCGCTTATCAAAGTTTGCCCTCGATGTAGTTTTTAACCCCAAAACCACGGAGTGGATGCTCAGTTACGATGGCCGTAATCAGGAGCCGGTGACTCTTCCCGTGAAATTCCCATTGCTATTAGCACAGGGTGTTGAGGGTATTGCTGTTGGTTTGGCTTCAAAGATATTCCCGCATAACTTCAACGAGTTAATTGATGCATCGGTTGATTACTTAAAGGGAAAGGACTTTGAACTATACCCCGATTTTCCAACCGGTGGACTTGCCGATTGTAGCCGCTACAACGATGGATTGCGCGGAGGTGCTGTAAAAGTGCGTGCTCGTATTCAAAAGGTCGATCGTAAAACACTCGCAATTACCGAGATCCCTTTCGGAAAAACCACATCATCGCTAATTGAGTCTATTGTTAAGGCCAATGATAAGGGCAAAATCAAAATCAAAAAGATTGACGATAACACGGCGGCTAACGTCGAGATTCTTATCCATCTTTTTCCTGATGCTAACCCCGATATGACAATTGATGCGCTTTACGCATTCACCGATTGCGAAATGTCCATATCGGCCAACTCTTGCGTGATATACGATGATAAACCACGTTTCATGGGAGTTAAGGACATCCTTCGGGCTTCTGTTGATAAAACCAAGGAGTTGCTTACCCTAGAATTGAAGATTAGGATGAAGGAACTGGAGGAGGATTGGCATTACTCATCGTTGGAGAAAATTTTCTTTGAGCAGCGTATCTACCGCGAGTTGGAAAAGGATACTGAAACATGGGAAATGGTTATCGATGCCATTGACAAGGGATTTAATCCATTCAGAAAGTTGCTTCGTAGAGAAATTACCCGTGACGATTTGTTGAAATTAACTGAAAAGCCAGTCCGTAAAATCTCCAAGTTCGACATCAAAAAGGCCGATGAGCATATTCTGGCCATTGAGAACGAGATGGAGGAGGTTAAGAATCATTTGGCAAATATTGTCACCTATACCATCAACTACTATCAGCAGATAAAGAAGAAGTACGGCAAAGGACGTGAGCGAAAAACCGAACTTCGCAGCTTCGATAGTATTGTTGCCACAAAAGTTGTGATTGCAAACGAGAAACTTTATGTTAACTACGCCGAAGGGTTTGTTGGCTACGGACTTAAAAAGGATCAGTTTATATCGGATTGCTCCGATATTGATGATATAATTGTATTCCTGAAGAATGGAAAGTACTTTGTTCAGAAGGTTCAGGAGAAAGCCTTTGTGGGTAAGGATATTCAGCACGTGGCGGTTTACAAAAAGAACGATACCCGCACAATCTACAATGTTCTTTACCGCGATGGGCTAAACGGCGATATTATGATGAAACGTTGCGCTGTTACCGGAACAACCCGCGATAAGGAATACGATATAACCAAGGGAACACCTGGCTCTCAAGTTTTGTACTTTAGCGCAAACCCCAATGGCGAAACCGAAATTCTAAAGGTGTTCTTGAAGCCTCGTCCAAGGTTACGAAACTTAATCCTAGAGCTGGATTTCAGCCAGATTGCAGTAAAGGGGCGCGGCTCGCAGGGGAATATCTTCACTCGCTATGCAATTCATAAACTTCAGATGAAGGAGAAGGTTGCAGGTACTGTTGAGGGTGTAAAAGTCTGGTTCGACGAAGAGGTTATAATGCTAAACCACGAGGGAAAGGGAATTCTGCTTGGCGAATTCTTGTCTGACGATAGAGTGCTAATTGTGAATAGTGATGGAACATACTTTTTAGCTCGTACTGATTATTCCCTCCGATTCGACTCACAGCCTTTAGTGGTTGAAAAGTATGATGCCGATAAGATTTTTTCGGCGGTTTATTTCGATGGGGAGCAGAAGATGTTTTACTTAAAGCGGTTCCATTTCGATTACTCCGAAAAACCTCAGGTTTTTATTTCGGAGGATAACAAGTCCTACCTAGTTAATGTGAGCGGGGATCTGTACCCTTGCCTCGAGATTAAGTTTGGAGGAAAGCACTCTAGTCGCGAAAGTGAAACGGTGGATGTTGATGCATTTATAGCAGTGAAAGGCTATAAGGCTAAGGGTAAGCGGTTATCTACCTATGATATTAAAAAAATAGAGTTTATTGAGCCCATGGAGAAGGAAGCATCGGCCTTTCAGGAGGACGAAGTTGCCGAAATCCCCGAGGAGGAATCAAATCCTATTAATGATTCGGATGCAGAGCAAATGAGTTTGAAAATGTAAACAAAACGGTCCGTAAGGGCCGTTTTTAGTTTCTCAAAACGCGTTTGTTTAAAAAACCTAAAATGCTTAATTTAGCTAAAGTTGTACACATCCAATGTTTAATGTCTAGCATCTAGTGTTCTAAAATGAAAGTTTTCCTTATAGGCTTTATGGCAAGTGGTAAAACCACTGTGGGCAAAGAGTTGTCTAGGGCTCTTGGGTTTAAGTTTGTTGACCTTGATGAGTATATCGAAACCAAGCATGGTAGAACTGTGGAGCAGATTTTCGAAGTTAAAGGAGAGGCGCATTTTAGAATTATTGAGCAGGAGGCTCTTAAGGAGGTCTCGGCATTCGATGGCGATTTTGTTATCTCCTCGGGTGGGGGAACATCTTGTTTTTATGGCAGCATTGATTACATGAATAGTTCAGGAATGACCGTTTACCTTCGAATGGAGGTTGCTTCACTTGTGGCTCGTTTGTTAAATTCTAAAAATGATAGACCGTTACTTTTTGGGAAAGATAAAGAGGAACTCAGTAACTACATTATAAGGGTGCTGGATGAACGGAAAAAATTTTACGAGAAGGCCAAAGTTGTTGTCGATGCCGATGGTTTAAATCCTTTGGATTTGGCCAATACATTAAAGGATATTATTCAAGGAGAAACAAAAAAAGGGGATTAACAACCCCCTTCTTATTTTCTTATATTCTATCTACACTATAGTTTCGATAGCATTTGCTTCATAATAAGAGTCATTTTCTGTTCAGCCTTTGCGCCAACAATCTGAACTTCCTCGTGCGATACTTCAACAATTTTACCAGGAACACCTAAATCGGTAATGATTGAAATTGCAAAAACAGGAATATCCATATGACGGGCAACAATAACCTCGGGAACAGTTGACATACCTACGGCATCGCCACCAATAACCCTAAAATAGTAGTACTCTTTTGGCGTTTCGAAGGTTGGCCCGGTGGTGCCAACATAGCAACCCTCCTGTAGTTTTATCCCGTTCGACGCGGCTACTTCTTTGGACAAGGCCATTAATGAAGGATCGTAGGTTCTGTGCATATCAGGGAAACGAGGCCCAAATTCCTTAATGTTTGGTCCAATAAGTGGGTTTGGCATTAGGTTGATGTGGTCGTTGATGATCATCAAATCTCCAATTTCAAAGTTAGGATTTACACCACCGCTGGCGTTCGAAACAAATAGTTTTGTAATGCCTAGCAGTTTCATTACTCTAACAGGGTAAGTAACCTGTTTCATGTCGTAACCCTCGTAGTAATGGAATCGACCTTGCATGGCAACAACTTTTTTGCCACCAAGTTCTCCGAAAATTAGGCGTCCGGAGTGACCCTCTACCGTTGATACCGGGAATGATGGGATATCCTTATATTCTAAAATTTCCTGCTTTTCAATTTCTCTAACCAATCCACCAAGACCTGTACCTAGGATAATTCCAACCTCTGGAGTGATGCCAACCTTGCCTTTGATGTAGGCCACTGTTTTGTTAATGTTTTCTAGCATATTCAATTATTTGTTTATTAAATTTTTCTGCATCGTTGTTTAAAAAATCAATCTTTATGGAAAGATAGTACAATCTCTCTTTCAATTCTGGTGTTAAATTTAGTGATCTTATTCTTGCCGCATCCTTTTCGGTGGTCACCACCACTGTTTTTTGCCCACCTTCCGTTGAAAATTTGTCAAAGATAAGTTGAATTTCTTTTTCAGAAAAGTGGTGATGGTCTGGATAGTTTTTTTTGCCAACAATTTGGAAGTTTTTTACAAGATAGTCGAAAAATGGTTTTGGATTTGCTATTCCTGCAAGCGCATATATGTTTGCGGTGTTTATAAGTTCTGAATTTTCAATGTAATCTGTGAATATTGGCTTAAGTGTACCGTAACAAACCGAGGAGAAGTAGATGCATTGATGATTTTCTAATTCTAGTTCGTCACTAATTTTGCCCATTTCTTGAACTGATAGGTCGGTTGGGCATTTTGTAACAATTATGATATTTGCCCTTCGTTTTTCCGAAACACTATCTCGTAATCTGCCTGCAGGAATAAAAAAATCACGAGTAATTAGATTGTTGTAATCTGTTAGAAGTATCGATAATCCTGGCTTTATATATCTATGCTGAAATGCATCGTCGAGTAGGAGAACGTTTGTTTCTGGAAAATTGTAAATCAACTCGTTGGAACCATTTACTCTATCCTCGTCAACAGCAACGGTTATGTTAGGGTATTTAAGTTTGATTTGTAGGGGTTCGTCTCCAACTTCTTTTGCTGTTGAGGTCATTTCAACCAGTTTGAATCTCTTTGTGGTTCTTCTGTAGCCGCGGCTTAGTAAGCCAATTTTAAATTGATTTTGGAGTAGATCTATCAGGTATTCGGTGTGTGGGGTTTTGCCCGTTCCTCCAACGGTAACATTCCCAATGCATATAGTGGGAGTGTCGGGGCTATAGCCCTTGAGCAGGTTTATGTCGAAAAAAAAATTTCGAATTTTTACTGGAATCCAGTAAAGCAGGGCAAATGGTAATAGTAAAAATCTAAGTGCTTTCATGCTATGCAAAAAAATCATCCGAAGGTTCGCTTCGGATGACAAAGTAACAAAAAATACTTTAATGTTTCCAGTGACAGGCAATTTGTGATTTGGATATCCGCCATTAGCCTGTTTAGTACACTTCAATATCGTAAGGAATACGGGCTTGAACTCCTTGGTTCTTAATCATGCCCATGATTCTGCTGTACTGCTTATAACCACCAACGCCAAGTTCATCTTTCAGCAAGAATGCCTTAGCCTCTCCGGTCATTCCTTTAATCAATTGTTGGAAAGGATCTTTTAGTTCTGGAAGTTCCACTAAACGGTATTTTTCAACATTTGCTTTTTCGGCAGCAAGTTTAATGGCAGCGTTTAATCCCCCAAATTCGTCAACAAGTTTTATATCCTTTGCGTTAACACCGCTCCATACACGGCCTTGTCCAATTTCGTCAACTTTTTCAACGGCTAAATCTCTACCAGTAGCCACGTGGCCAATGAATGTTTGGTATGTTTCCTCGATGAACATTTGGCCAACAGCTTTTTCTTCTGCTGTCATAGGACGGAATACGCTAAAGAAATCGGCGTGATCGTTGGTTTTAACTACGTCAACGTTGATGCCCAATTTCTTGTTCATGCCATTTTGGAAGTTGAAGAACAGCCCAAATACGCCAATTGAACCGGTTATGGTTGTTGGACTTGCCAATATGGTTGTTGCTGGAGCTGCTATGTAATAACCGCCCGATGCGGCAACATCGCCCATCGACACAATAACTGGTTTTACTTTATTTGCCAATTCAACCTCGCGCCAAATAACCTCCGAGGCCAGTGCGCTACCACCTGGAGAGTTGATACGGAATACGATAGCTTTGATGGAGCTGTCGCGACGGGCTTTACGGATAGCTCTGGATAATCCATCCGATCCAATGGCTTCATCATCACCTTCACCCATGCCAATCTCGCCTTGAGCATAAATAACGGCAATCTTATCTTTTGAAAATTTGGTTTTTTTAGCAGGAACTTTAAAGTATTTTGCCAGAGTAACCGTTTTTAAGTCTTCCTTTTCGGGGGTTGAGGTTAATGCTTTTAGCTTGTCAATTAGTTGATCCTTGTATATAAGGCTATCAATCAGGTTGTTTTTTATACAAGATTTTCCGTTGAAAATTTCCATGTTATTGGCCAATCGGTTCAGCTCTTCGGTAGAAATATTACGTGCTTTTGAAATCCCATCAACCCAATGATTCCAAATTGATCCCATGTAGGTTAAGGTTTGTTCACGGTTCTCGGGGCTCATCTTATCGAGCATAAAAGGTTCAACTGCACTTTTAAATTTACCGTGACGAAGAATCTGAGGTTCAACCCCTAATTTTTCCAGAGCACCTTTAAAAAACATTACTTCGGAGCGTAATCCCATCCATTCAACCATTCCTTCGGGGTTAAGGTAAACCTTGTCGGAAACGGTGGCTAAGTAGTACGCTTTTTGGCTGTATGTGTCGCTATAGCTGATTATGAACTTGCCAGATTCCTTGAAGCTGATTAACGCATCGCGGATTTCTTCAACGGTGGCAGCGCCTGCTCCAATGGCATCAATTTCCATGAAAATACCTTTGATTTTTGGATCGTTCTTGGCGTTATCGATTGCCTTCAGAATATTGTTCAACCCCATCTTGTTATTAGGCTCCATTGAGGCAAAGTCGAAGCCCTTGAAAGGATTCTCGCTTGCGCGGTCAACAATTTCCTGTTTAAAATCGATGTAAAGTATAGAATTTTCCTTTACCTCGGTTGGCTTATCGGAAGATGAAACCATAGCACCAATTACTCCAATCATCACAAAAAATAATAGGAGCAAGGATACAAAAACACCCAGAATGGTGATTAGTAAATGCTTGAAGAAATTTTTCATACGAGTAATAATTAGGTTTTATTAATATTTGACAGTTTAGCATGCGATTTGTTACAATACAAAATCAAATTTACATAAATTTTGATGTACGATAAGTTAATTGCTCATGTAGATTCAACAATATTCAATTCGATTTGTTTATAGATTGTTGATTTTGTGTTAATTAATTAGGGTGAAAATATTTTTAAATGATGATGCATTTAATGAAATTTACAATAAGTTTGTAACCTCTAAATTTACTAAAAATGGCAAAAGTATATTTCACTATAGGGGGCAATATGGGGGATAGAGAAACCAATTTGGGCGAAGCTCGCAGGTTGATTTCTGAACGTATTGGTAAGGTTTGCAAGGAGTCCTCTATATACGAATCGGAGCCATGGGGCTTTAGCAGCGATCAAAATTTTTTGAATCAGGTTTTGCTGGTAGAAACCAAGTTGAGTCCAGCTGCGCTAATCCTTGAGATTTCATATATTGAATCGAAATTGGGCCGTATTCGAAATGGCGTTGGCTATGCATCGCGTACAATGGATGTGGATATTCTTTTTTACGATCATCAAATAATGCTTACACCAGAGCTGGTGATTCCGCATAAACAAATGCACAAGCGAAAATTTGTGCTGGAACCATTAAATGAAATTGCTCCGGATTTTATTCACCCGCTATTTTCGCTCTCATCGCACGAACTCCTCATTACTTGTTCTGATGAGTCAAAGGTTTGGAAGTACCAACCAGTTGTAGTTGGCAACTAATAAGAAGCAATAGTAAATACTACTGTTTTTTTCGTTCAAAGTATTGAACTGCGGTTATAACTATTGCTATTGTTAGCGATAGTTGAAATGCCAATTGCCATCCAAATACTCCTGTACCGTGAATAATAAGCGTGTATAAGAATTTTATAGCAACGCTTACAACAAATGCAAGAATAAATATTCCCGCAAGTATTAAGAATAGGTTTAGATGCTTCATATTCTCAGGTTTTAGTTATTCTTTTTCTTTATATAGTGGCTAACTAAGAATAGCATTCCGACAATTATAAATGGGATATTTATTGCTAGTGTAATCAGTAAAGTTTGCCATATTGATTGGTTCATTGCATAGTTGTGAGTTGCAATAAAAGGAATAAAACCAAGTCCAACCACAATAAAAATTATACCGCCAATACGTTCCCATTTCCAGGCTAAAAGTAAAAAAACGGTGAGTATATAGGTTGGAATTAGGTGTATTGCGAATGCTTCAATTTTTTCCCATATAGAGTTATTGCCTTCAAACGAATCGAGAGCAAACATGCTGATGAACAGAATGGCTAATATGCAGATAAATCGGGGTAACCAGTGAAAGAGTTTTATTGATTTACTCATCGTTTCTAGAATTTATATACTCAAATTTAATCTATTAATATAATTCTGTCAATTTTTGTGTTAACTAAATAGATATTCGACTCCGTATTTATTGAGACAATATGTTCTATCGAGGGTTCTTCGAATAGTCAAGGCGATCTCTTTCTGGAAATCAATACAAAATAAAAACCGTCTACAAGAACTGCTAAACGGTTAAGAAATTTAAGGGTGTAAATTTTTTATACTATTCTTTGCTGCCGTATGCCAAATCGCCAGCATCGCCAATTCCCGGAACAATGTATGATTTAACAGTTAATTCATCGTCAACAGCGCCAAGCCAAAGGGTAGTGTTTTTTGAAGATAGATTCCGTTTCATATACTCAACTCCTTCTTTCGAAGCAATAATGGATACAATGTGGGTATGCTTTGGCGTGCCTCTTTCGAGCAATGCTTTGTGTGCAAGTAGCATTGAGGCTCCGGTTGCAAGCATAGGATCAATCAGAATTAATGTTTTGCCCTCGATGTTGGGACAGGAAATATGCTCGAATTGAATCCTGAATGTGCCATCGTTGCTATATTTTCTGTATGCTGATATAAATGCGTTCTCGGCTTTGTCGAAATAGTTGAGCAATCCTTGGTGCAATGGCAATCCTGCACGAAGAATAGTTGCAAGTACTAGAGTTTCATTTGGTAGATTTATCTCGGCAACACCCAGTGGCGTTTGCACCTGTTTGGGATTGTAGTTTAACTCCTTGCTAAGTTCGTAGGCAAAAATTTCTCCGCAGCGTTCAAGATTTCTTCTAAAGCGCATGAAATCATTTTGGATGTTAATGTCGCGGAGTTCTGCAATGAATTGATTTAGAATGGAATTTTGAGTGCCAAGTATGCGTACCATTTTTGTTAGTTTAGTTGAGCAAAGTTAAGTAAAATATGGTTTCTTTTGATAGTTATTTCCAATTCGTTTATTAATAAAGGCATTTTAATATATTTATCACTCATATACAATTGATGATTATGTTTGCAGATCCAGTTATGGTAGAACTTCAACGAAAGTTCCCATTGCCAGAACTTAAGGCTCCGTCGGATTTTTACCACGATATGGTGGAGAATATCGTTGGTCAGCAGTTGTCGGGCAGGGTTGCTCGGGTTATATTTAATCGATTTAAGGGATTGTTTGAGGATGATTACCCTACACCAAATTTGGTTTTGTCCACGTCCGATGAAACTTTGCGTAGTGTAGGCCTTTCAGGAGCCAAAACAAAGTATGTAAAAGCGTTGGCGGAGTTTACGTTGCACCACGACTTGTCGTTACAACGCGTGTCGCAATACTCCGATGAGGAGTTGATAAAATTGCTTACGCAAATAAAAGGAGTAGGCGTTTGGACTGCGCAAATGCTGCTAATCTTTTCCTTGAGCAGAAACGATGTTTTTCCTGTTGACGATTTGGCTATTCAGCAAGGGATGAGGGAGTTGTATGGTGTTAAAGTTAATGGTAAACAGTTTAAGCAAAAGTTGATTAAGATATCCGATAAGTGGAAACCAAATAGAACAATTGGTTCGCGTTTAGTTTGGGCTTATGTTAACAATAAAAAGCAGAACGCCACCCGTAGGTAATACTCATAAACAATATTAAATCGGCAATAGAGATGTTGGAATATTCGCCTAATCAATTAAAATCTCTAATTTTGTAAAATCCAAAAAATGCAGAATTATGGGAATGTCAATGTTTTCGTTCTTACGTGCAAAAAAGCCTAAAGGCTTTAACTATAAGCCGATATACTACAGCGAGCAGAAGGAGGAAATGAAGGAGCGCGAGGCTCGGATGAGGAAAGAACTAGGACTTAACGATGATGATACTCCTTTTGTACCCACCATAAAGGGTCAATTCAAAAGTAAAAGATTAAAGAAATACTCACAGAGCAGGCAGTCAACGGTGAGAGTTCTTATAATACTTGCGCTTTTGCTATTAGTTGCATATTTCTTCTTCTTCAAATAGCGTTTCGATGGCCGACATCATTCAGTTGCTTCCCGATTCCGTTGCTAATCAAATAGCCGCAGGAGAGGTTGTTCAGCGCCCTGCATCAGTGGTTAAGGAATTGATGGAGAATTCCATTGATGCTGGTAGTAAAACCATTCAGTTGATTGTAAAGGATGGCGGTAAGGCTTCTATACAGGTAATTGATGATGGTTGTGGAATGTCCGAAACTGATGCTCGCCTTAGTTTCGAGCGACATGCCACATCAAAAATTAAGAATGCCAACGATTTATTCGATATTCGAACGATGGGATTCCGCGGCGAGGCTTTGGCCTCAATTGCAGCGGTTGCTGAGGTTGAGCTCCGAACCCGAAGGACTAATGATGAGCTTGGAACCCAAATACAAATTAGTGGCTCCGAATTTGTTTCTCAACAGCCTGTAAACTGCGGAGTTGGCACAAACTTCACAATAAAAAATTTATTCTTTAATGTTCCTGCTCGTCGTAAATTTCTGAAGGGAACATCAATAGAGTTAAAGCATATAATTTCCGAATTCCAAAGGGTTGCACTGGCATATCCCGAAATTGCAATGAGCCTCACCCACAATGGTGCCGATATTTATAGGCTTAATGCATCAACCCTTAAACAGCGAATCGTTGGGCTGTTTGGCAAAACTATAAATTCTCAACTACTCGATATCACTACTCAAACAACCATTGTTAATGTTGATGGCTTTATCGGTAAGCCCGAGAGCGCAAAGAAAAGCCCCGGAGAGCAGTTTTTCTTTGTGAATGGTCGTTTTATGAAAAATCCATTCCTGAATCGTGCGGTTATCAATGCATATAATCGTCTTTTGCCCGCCGAAAGTATACCAACCTACTTTATTTATCTTGATATTGACCCTCAAACTATCGATGTAAATATTCATCCAACCAAAACCGAGATTAAGTTTGAGGATGAACGAATGATATGGCAAATACTTCATGCAGCCGTTAAGGAAACACTTGGAAAGTTTGCCGTAGTTCCATCTATCGATTTTGATAGCGATCCAGGATTTAGCATTCCATTTTTCCCGAAAAATGCGCCGGTTACTCCTCCCGAGATAGAGATTAACCATAATTTCAACCCTTTTGAGGATGAAGGCAAGAAATTTTCCGGTGGTAGTTTCTCTGCAAAACCACAAAAGCAGAGAAGCGTTGAGGGATGGGAGCAACTTTACGAGGATAAGCCCGCCGAAGAGGAGCCTTCTCAACTAACGTTCCAAACATTCGCATCGAAAGGATTTGATGAGATGCCCGCGGAATCGTCAGCAAAATTCTATCAGGTTAAGGGGAAATACATTTTAACTACTGTTAAGTCGGGGTTAATGGTTATTGATCAGAAACGGGCGCATGAGCGCATTCTCTTTGAGCAATACTTGGATAGCCTAACAAGCGACCACAGTATGGCGCAACGAGAGTTGTACCCACAAACAGTTGAACTGAGCGCTCAGGATTTTGCTTTAATAATCGATAGCCAGGAGCAACTCTCGCAGATGGGTATGGAGATTAGCAATTTGGGGCACAATACCATTGGAATTAATAGCTTGCCCGCTAATCTAAAATCAGCAGATCCGATAAAACTGATAGACGATTTACTCTTGGAGATAAAAGAAAATCAGTCGTTACCATTCGATGATGCCAAGCAAAAAATTGCGGCGTCAATGGCAAAGGCTGCTGCAGTAGGATATAATAAAAATTTGACTGCATTTGAGATGCAGGAATTAGTCGATAAACTTTTTGCTTGCTCCCATCCAAACTTTTCGCCCGATGGGAAAAAAGTGCTTGCAATTATTGAACTGGATGAGTTGGACAAAAAGTTGAAGTAAACATTAAGGTTTTGTATCTGTTTTAAATTGATTAAACTGAAGAAGAATGAACTATAGCGAAAGAGGTTTTTTGAGTACTATTCCACCAGTGGTAAAAAACTTGATTATTATAAATGTTATTATGCTGCTGGTTGCATGGGTGGCTGAAACAACATTTCAGGTTGATTTGAATAGAATACTAGGGCTTTATACCCCAGGGTCTCCTAGTTTCAGACCCTATCAATTTGTAACGCACATGTTTATGCATGGTGGATTTACGCACCTTTTCTTCAATATGTTTGCTTTGTACATGTTTGGTAGAATTCTGGAGCAGGTTTGGGGCGGTAAGCGATTCTTGATTTACTATTTAGTAACAGGTTTGGGGGCTGCTGCAATTCATGTGCTTGTAAATTATCTCCATTTTCATGCAATCCAAACCGATGCTGTTGCAATGCTTAATACGCCTTCGCCACAGTCATTTGCTGCTTTTGTAACCAAACATTTTCCGGAGTATTACGATCAGGTTTATGCAAATTTCCTTGATAAATGGTTCGTATCGCCTTCAAATCCGGTATTTATTGAGCAAGCATCGCAGTACACTCAACAGTTATTGCAACTTCAACTCGAGATTCCTACGGTAGGAGCATCGGGTGCTGTTTATGGCGTTTTGCTGGCTTTCGGAATGCTATTCCCTAACACAATCCTTATGCTGCTTATTCCTCCAATTCCAATAAAGGCTAAATGGATGGTGATCATTTATGGAGGTTTGGAACTTTTCCTTGGCTTGACTCAGCCAGGAAGCAACATTGCTCACTTTGCACATCTCGGGGGAATGATTTTTGGATTTATCCTCATTAAGTACTGGCGAACGCGCAAGGATATGTTCTATTAGAAAAAATAATGCTAAATTTACTATAAACAAGTAGTTGGTTATGAGCATTTACAATGAGTTAAAGGATTCATTCCGATTTGGCAGTAACCTAACCAAGTTAATATACATAAACTTGGCGGTATTTCTTATTTACAATCTGATTAGGGCATTCCTCTTTTTGGGCGGAACTCCTGTTGGCAGTGCATATGCTTACTTGTTGGCTGTTCCTGCGGATGTGTCAAGTTTGTTGGTTCGGCCATGGACTCTTTTAACCTATATGTTTTTTCACGAGGAGTTTCTGCATATCCTTTTTAATCTGCTTTGGTTATACTGGTTTGGGCAGTTATTCTTGATGTTCCTTTCGCAACGGCAACTTGTTGGGGTGTATATCCTGGGGGGTATTTCTGGCGCAATTCTGTTTATTGTTGCGTACAATTTAATTCCAGTATTTAGCCCTGAATCGGGCATTGCAATTGCGCTAGGAGCCTCGGCATCTGTGCTGGCAATAGTAATTGCCGTTTCAACGCTAAGACCAAACCATACCATTTATTTGCTTTTTCTTGGCCCTGTTAAGTTGAAGTATCTTGCCCTTTTTACAATTATTCTTGATGTAATAAGTATTCCTGTTTCTAATGCAGGTGGACATATTGCTCACCTTGGCGGTGCGTTGTTTGGTTTCCTATATGTTAAAGCATTAGCCAAGGGTTGGGATTTGACCCGTCCTTTTGGTTGGCTCAGCGGACTTGGAAATATTTTTAAGAGGAAATCGAAGCTGAAAGTGGATCATCGTTCAGCAAATCCCGATTATGATTACAACTACCGTAAAACGGTTCAGGGTCAGAATATCGATAAAATTCTTGATAAAATTTCGAAATCGGGTTACGATAGTTTAACAAAAGAGGAAAAGGATACACTTTTTAGGATGAAGAATGATTCGGTTAATTGATGTTCAGGAAAATACTCCATAACCTTTTGATTGTTGGCAATATATTTTTTGCGCTAGGTCTTATTGCGTGCTATTTATCGGTATACATAAGTCCCGAAAAATTTTGGTTGCCGGCCATTGTGGGTCTACTTTATCCTTTTTTTCTGCTCGTTAACCTTGGCTACTTATTTTACTGGATTTTCCGTTGGCGTTGGTTTTTTTTAATTTCTTTATTAGCAGTAGTTCTTGGGGTGAACCATTTGAATTCCTTTATTCAACTTCCGTTCGGAAAAAGCAAAAAGGATCAGAACGTTGATTTAAGGGTGATGTCGTATAACGTCAACCTTTTTAAACTCTACTCATGGTCAAAAAGTAGCCCGACCTATAGCAATATTACCAACTATATCAATAAAAATAATTTCGATGTTGTTTGCCTGCAGGAGTTTTACGTTAAGGAGGGGAAATTTACCGAGGAGCAGGCGAAAGCCAAACTTGGGATGAATTCTTATATCAAGTACATTCTAAAGCGACAGCAATCGGGCTATGGGATTGCCATCTTTACAAAATATCCAATAATTAATACGGGCGAGATTATCTTTGAGAACTCTTTTAATTCGTGCATTTATGCCGATATTCTGGTAAACGGCGATACTATTCGGATTTATAATAACCATTTGCAATCGATAAGACTAAAAGAGCGAAACTTTAATTTTCTCTTGAAAAGCGAGTTCCGGAACGAGAGCAATAAGTACGATGAGTTAAAGGATATTCTATCGCGGGTACATAATGCTTTCGATAAACGTGCACAGCAGGTTGATAAGGTGGCTAAGCATATTGCCAGTTGTAAGTACCCTATCATTCTATGTGGCGATTTTAACGATTCCCCGGTATCCTATACCTATAAAAAGTTAACTCAAAATTTAATTGATTCCTATAAGGAGGGCGGCGTTGGTCTGGTTTATACTTACGCAGGACTTTGGCCATCGTACAGGATCGATTATATACTCCACTCTCCAGATTTTAGAGCCATTCATTTTTTTAGTCCACGAATAGATTACTCGGATCACTATCCCGTTGTGACAAATTACGTTTTTATCAAAAAGTAGAACCAAATTATTTCACCCAGGGTAGGTTGTCTAAATCGGCATTTCCTCCGGAAATGATGACACCAATGCGTCTGTTTTTGAAGTTATCTGGATGTTCCATTATGGCAGCAATGGGTACTGCCGACGATGGCTCAATTACAATTTTCATTCGCTCCCAAATCATCCTCATTGCGGTAATAATTGACTCTTCTGAAACGGTTAGAATACCATCGCAGTTATGCGAAATTATGGAGTAGGTTAGAGGACAGAGCGATGTAAGTAAACCATCGGCAATGGTTTTGGGGCTAACTGAAGGGTAAATTGTTTTATCGCGAAGCGAGCGGAATGCGTCATCGGCATTTTGAGGCTCGGTGCCATAAACTTTAATTGATGGGTTTTTCCCTTTAATGTAAGTTGCGGTTCCGCTTAACAGCCCGCCACCGCCAACAGGGGCTAATACTATATCAAGATTTTTAACTTCATCCAACAGTTCTAGCGATGCCGTTCCCTGTCCGCAGATAACGTTGAAGTTGTTGTACGGATGAATAAAGGTTGCTCCAGTTTCTTTTTGGATTTGCGCTAAAGTGTCTTCTCTTGCTTGCTGAGCTGGTTTGCAGAAAGTAATTTTTCCACCGTAACCAGCAACTGCTTTTTTTTTGATGGTTGGTGCATTTTCGGGCATCACTATGTAGGCCGGAATCCCCCTTTTTGCTGCAGCAAGGGCAAGTGCTGCAGCGTGATTACCTGAGCTATGCGTAGCAACCCCATGCATTGCCTCATTGTTGGTGAGGTTCAAAACGGCGTTGGTTGCACCCCTGAACTTAAAGGCACCCACTTTTTGAAAGTTTTCGCACTTTAAAAAAATGTTGGCACCAAGAATGGAATTTATACTTTCGGAAGTTAAGATTGGTGTTCTATGTATACTCGATTTTATGAGGTTATGTGCTAATTCAATGTCTCCAATGTTGGGAGTTGCACCGGCAAATGGTTCCATTATTTATTGGTTTTGTTTTTAGATTCCTTTTGTTCCTTATACTGCTTGAATTTTTCAAGGATTTTTTCTCGTATTTCGTAGTCCGATGCTTGGAGTAGGTATTTATCCTCAAAGCCCAGTTCACCTATGAATTTATAGAGTTCGTCGCCCGAAAGACCCGTGAGCTCTTGAACTATACCCGTGTTGTATTTTTTATCAATTGTTCGTCTATCGAGTTCTTTGTCAATTAGATTTCCTAGTTTTTTGTTCTGCTTATGGTACCAGTCTTCACCAAAGGCAATTCCAGATGTGGGATTGGGAAGGTTTTTTAAATCTATGCCTTTTACTATTCTGAGGAAATACCCTTCGAGTCGTTCAAGTTGTTCCTCTTCTTTGTTTTTTTTGAGTTTAAGATTAACAACTTCTCTCAGAAACTTTTCGTAGGTTGAGAAGCGTGATATTTTCACCTCTTTTATCTCGTAAACTTTCGGAACGAGTTGAATGTTGTAGAAAAGCGTGTCGGGTTTGTACTGTCCCCAGTTAAATATTTCCTTGGTGTTGTATCCTATAGCCGAAATTCTTAAACTATCCCCAAAAGCAATAGGAATGTTCAAGTATCCCATCAAATCTGAAATTATTCCCAATCGATGTGAGATATTGATAATATGGGCAAGACCAATTGGTTCCTTTGTGTTAATGTCTATAATTTGAAATGTAACACTGCGAAGCGTATCGTCAATTTTGAAGTTAGATTGAGCGTGTATGCTATTTGTTAAGCATAATGTTAATAGTACTATAGGTATAATCTTAAATGATTTCAAGGCTCGAAAAGTATTTCAAGTCAAAAATAGCAGATGTTGAGTATCAACCTAATAATACTTTTAAGGTTTAACCTAATTTAAGCAAATTAATAGCAAATGTCAATTTATGATTAAAGTTTATTGGAGTTTCCTACCATGTTGATTTGCTGAATTTTTGTGGTATAAATATTGAATCGTCCACGCTACAATTTACTCTAACATTAAAATACTCTTCAACCATATTTAGCTTTCCGGGAGCATAGTAAAACTTGATGAGTGTTGCAACAGGGAAATCATCAAAATACTCGTATTTGGCAAAGTCAACCTCTCGGTAGCTATTTGCCGATACTCTTTTCATTTTCAAGAAAAGTAGACTTTGAGCATCAACCCAGAAGCAAAGCTTAGAACTATCGCCCACAAGCCACGCAGGATTCCCGTTTAGGGCTACTTTTTCAAGTAAATTTAGGTTGTAGCCCATTCGCTCAGCCTGATTAATTGTTGTTTCTACCTTTTGCTGGTAAACATCGAAACCAAGAATTATCAAATCGTGAAGGCGTAACGTTTTGTTTGATATCTCACCTTTACTAAAAACATATAGGGAGTCGTTGCGGAATACCATACCATTGCCCGATTCCCAACTGGTAAACTTAAGAATGAGTTTGCCAGGCGTATTGTACGATTCGTACCACACATCGGTAGAAATCAAGGAGTCATTTTTGTAGTTATACACATTCTGGGCAAAACAAAGGCTTGGATACCATTTGTTTAAATACCGTTCGTGCATCATCCTAATTAACTCATTGCCATTGCTAGGCATTTCTTGCGCAAAGAGTGTGTTGAACGACATTAGCGTTATTGCTAATAGCTTTAGTTTCATGGTTAAAATTATTTTGGTTGTTGTTTTTTTACGTATGTTTCAAGCCAATTGTCCATTTCGCAAACCGTATGGAGTATCGATTGTCGTGCCTTGTAACCATGACTTTCGTAAGGTAAAATTACCAATCGGGTTGTGCCTCCATGTCCTTTAATTGCAGCGTACAACCGTTCACTTTGGAGCGGGAATGTGCCGCTGTTATTGTCGTTTTCTCCATGAATAAGGAGTAATGGTTTGTTAATTTTATTGGCATGCATAAATGGCGACATGGTGTTATAGGTATCAGGAGCCTGCCAGTAAGTGCGCTCCTCATTTTGAAATCCAAATGGAGTTAATGTTCTGTTGTAGGCACCGCTTCTGGCAATTCCGGCAGCAAACAAATCGGAATGTGCTAGTAGGTTTGCGGTCATAAAGGCGCCATAAGAATGACCGCCAATGGCAACCCGTTTTGGATCGGTAATACCCATTGCTACCAAAGTGTCTATGGCCGATTTGGCATTATCTATCAGTTGCTCTATAAAGGTATCGTTGGCTTCTTTGCCATCCTTAGCAACAATTGGCATCGATATATTATCGAAAACAGCATATCCGCGGGTAACCCAAAGTACAGCCGATAATCGCGATGGGCGAATGAATCTGTACGGTGATCCCTTAATTTGTCCGGCATTACTTGCGTTAACAAATTCTTGGGGATATGCCCACATTAATGTTGGTAAAGCGGAATCACCTTTTTTGTATCCTGTAGGAAGATATAGAGTTCCTGTTAGTTGAATTCCATCGGATCTTTTATATCGGATCACCTCTTTTCTTACATTTTTTAATGTTGGGTATGGATCGGGAAAATTGGTTAGTTGCGTTACTGTTTTTTTCTTAGAATGATATATGAAGAAGTTGGGCTGGTCGGTTACAGACTCTTTCGATATTAGAAATGATAGGTCGGATGGATTGATGAAATCAACAAAGTACTCGTAGGATGGTGCTTCTGATTGCCAAATTCTTTTGCTCTTCCCTTTTTCGATGTTGTATTCATCTAGGAATGGCTTGTCGCCCTCGTTGGAAGCCCCTTTACCTGTAAGGTAAAGTTTTTTCTTGGATTTATCGCTAAGTAAGACATTTCTTCCCCAGCTGTTGGTTTCATCTATAAATTGGCCAGGATCGCTGTAACCATCTTCGTACGATCTATCCCATAAAATTTTAGGAGGCCGATTTGGCTGTGATGGATTTATTGCTACGGCAACCGCTCGTCGATTACTCCACCAACGTCCGTGTACCACTGCAAAATCATTCCAGCCCCAATCAACGCCTGCAAATCGGGTGTCGAGTTGTACTAGTTTTGTTGAGGCATTCCTAAAAGGAGCCTCTAGGCTAAATAGCGCATCTCGTATGGTGGAATTGCTTTTGGGATCACCTTCATCTTGGGCTTCAACCCAAGTAATTGTTGCAGGCTTATCGGATCTCCAAAAGAATTCACGTGCGCCTTTTCTTACAGCGCTGAATCCCTGAGGAATATCGTCGGCTAAAGGGAGTTCGGCCAGCCGTTTTATTAGTCCACCCTCCGAATTCCAGATATGAATGTTTACGGGAAATAAATCAAAGGGAATGAGATACGAGTATGGACGGACAATCTCTTCAACCAATATGTAATTACCATCGGGCGATGAATTAAAACTCATAAGTAGCCCCCTATTCCCAATTTGGGTTGATTCACCGTTGAGGTTTACCTTATTCAGCTGCGATGTACAGTAATACTCAAAAAGATGTTCATCGGATGGATTTTTCAGTAGATCCTGATAGGTTCTAGCATTTGTTTTCTTTCCAGCGGTGTGTTGAACTGACGGTCCTAATGGGATTTCATATAGATTGGGTTGCTTTAACCCTTCGCAGACTGAAGCATAGAGTAATGTTTTGCTATCCGATGACCATTGAAATCCTGGATTAAGCATCGATTCGTTTAGATTATCGGCTATTCTTTTGGCTTTTCCATCGCTAGAGTTGGCAACCCAAAGTTCAACCTTGTTCAACGAGTAAACGCTTAGCGCTATGTACTCGCTGTTTGGAGACCAATGGAAGGTTGTGATTTGATATTCTTCGGGAATTCCTGATATTTTCATTGTTTTCATGGAGTTGATCTCCACAATTTCAATTCTATTGTAAGATTGATGATTGCTATGCCCGTAGTTATCCGGATTAATTCGTAATCCAGCAATTTTGAGTTCAGGCTGGGTTAGTTCCAACAAATCGGGCATTTCCTGCGGATAGGCAAGCATGTAGAATTGTTTGTTGGGGCTTAAAGAAAGTATTGGCGTTGAAGGCGCATCTATTAAATCTAGTAGTTCCTTTGGAGGTGTTTGGTATCTAACTAATTCCTGAGCAATTAGTTGAGTGTTGATGATTGCAATAAGTGCTAGAAATAGCGAGAACTTTTTCATGGTTTTAAGGTATTTGGTTGTTCTAGGTTGATGCTTAGACTTTATTTGCTTTTACAAGTTTATTTTTGACTCTAACTCATTTCAAATTAAGTCAATCTGCTAATTAGACCTCTTTTGCAATTTAATCACAAAATAGCATACATCAAAAATGCTTAAAATGCGTACATTTGCGAATTAACCCTAAATAACCAATGAACTCATTGCAGCGGATTGTTGAGCAGGCATGGGATAACCGTGAGTTGCTTAGTAAAAAAGAGGTAAGAAAAATAGTTGAAAAGGTTGTTGAACTTCTCGATAAAGGAGAGGTTAGAGTTGCCGAACCTACTGAGAATGGTTGGATTGTGAACGAATGGGTGAAAAAGGCCGTAATTATGTACTTCCCTATTCGGGAGATGAGTACGATAGAAATTGGTCCTTTAGAATTTCACGATAAAATACCGTTAAAGTCCAATTATAAGCAGCTTGGTGTTAGGGTTGTGCCTCATGCTATTGCTCGCTATGGAAGTTACCTTGCAAAAGGCGTTATCATGATGCCTTCGTATGTGAACATCGGTGCCTTTGTTGATGAGGGTACCATGGTGGATACCTGGGCAACTGTGGGATCGTGTGCGCAGGTCGGTAAAAATGTTCATTTGAGCGGTGGCGTTGGGATTGGTGGAGTTCTGGAACCAGTTCAGGCTGCTCCTGTAATAATTGAGGATGGCTGTTTTATTGGATCTCGTTGCATAGTAGTAGAGGGCGTAAGAATCTGTCGCGAGGCTGTGCTTGGTGCCAATGTTGTGTTAACGCAATCAACTAAAATAATTGATGTGTCTGGAAATGAGCCTGTAGAATACCGTGGAATTATCCCGGAACGTTCTGTTGTAATACCGGGTTCGTATACCAAGAAGTTTCCCGCTGGCGAGTATCAGGTTTCGTGCGCCTTAATAATAGGCAAGCGTAAAGAGTCGACCGATAAGAAAACCTCGCTGAACGAGGCTTTAAGGGATTTCGGAGCGTCAGTATAATCTAAACCATTTCTGATATGCAAACCGAGAATAAGTATAAAATTGCGTATTACATTACAACCAATATTCAGCATATACCGCCAGTTGTAAGGTTAATTCCATATCTTGGAGGGATTGTTGTTACTCGTAATCCAGACATTTACAATCACTTTATAAAAAAGTATTCAGGTTTAAATGCTCCTATTTTTTTAGTAAAATCAACCTCGCAGGTAAGGAAACTTATAGTTAAGAATAAAGTTAGGGTTGTAGTCTATACAGGATTTAATGCTGTTTATAGGGGCAAGTCGGTTCAGATTTTTCACGGAGGTTTATCCGATAAAAATTATGTGGAGTCGTTAAAGATACTTTTATACGATCTTGTGCTTTTCCCTGGCGAAAAAACCAAGGATAAGATAGATCGGGTAGGCTATTTAAAGCATTTAAAAGAATGGAAAATTGTTGGATATCCAAAGTTCGACCCGCTTGCTAATCACTCGTTGGATGTTACGCCAATTTTCAACAATGGCCGTAAAACAATCCTGTATGCTCCAACGGTTATATCCAAGGTTAACGAAAAAGATATTATTCGGTTCTCGAAGTACGGAGAGAGTTCCCTGAATGTGTGGGCAAAGCAAATTATCAAGGAGTTGCATATCGAGTACAATATCATTGTTAAGTACCATAGCACGATGGAACGGGAGCCCGGTGATATATTTGAGCAAATTGACCAACTTATAAAGGATATTAACGCACAGGATCATGTTGTTACAATTGTGGACGATAATATTTTGCATTACATGTATCAGGCCGATATTATGATATCGGATATATCAACTGCTTGCTATGAGTGGTTTCATTTTAACAGGCCGATCATATTTGCAAATCCTGCTCCTGGAAAGTATTTCCCATCCAACGATATTTCCTCTAATACCTATGCTTGGAATGCTGGCGATATAATAAATGAACAAAATGATATTTGCCGATTGGTTAAGGAAAATTTAGAGGTCGACAAATTTAAAGATGTAAGAAATAAAATATTCAACTATACAGTTTATAAGCCCGATGGCAACGCAGCGGAACGTCAGGCGAATGCAATTTTAGAGTTATATAAAAAAAACGAAAAAACTCCTTACTTTTGGTTAATATTTTCGTCGTGGGTATGGGGTCGGAGTAGACGTTTGACTATAAATGCTATAAACCAGTATTACAAGTGGCTCAAAAAGGATAAACTTGGAAAATAAAAATAACCTAAACCTAATCAGTATATAAAATGAGAGCAATCTTAATATCGGCAGGGAAAGGAGAGCGCCTTTATCCGTTGACTAAAAATACTCCGAAAAGTCTGCTTGAGGTAGGCAATGGACTAACGCTGCTCGAAACACAACTTCATAGCTTAATGGACAACAATATTAAGGATGTTGTTATTATTGTTGGATACAAGGCAGAACAGATTGAGGCTAAGATTATGGATTATCAGGATAGACTAAATATCACAACAGTATTCAATCCATTTTTCGATTGCTCCAATAACCTGATTTCCGTATGGATGGCTCGCCATTATATGGATTCCGATTTTATTACGATTAATGGTGATGATGTATTTACCCCAGTTGTTGTCGAGAATCTTCTGAAATGTGATAATGATATAACGATGGTTATTGATCAGAAAGAAATCTATGATGATGACGATATGAAGGTTGTTCATGCTAACGGCAATATCCTTGAAGTTAGCAAAACTATCGAAACTCAAAAGGCTAATGGGGAGTCCATCGGAATGATTAAGTTCTCGAAGAAAGGGCCAAGCATTTACAAGTCAATGCTCGAAGAGATGGTGCGCGATCCTAATCATCGTAATTCTTTTTATCTAAAAGCAATTCAGCGTATCATTGATAAAGGGTATGTAGTGAACTATTCTGTTTGCAACGAGTCTGACTGGGGCGAAATTGATTTTCATCCCGATCTTGAGACTATAAGAACATATTTAGGTAGATATATCCATCTTGATAAAGTAAATCCACCCAAAAAGTAGTATTGTTAAGATATTGACTAATGCCAAAAATTTCAGCAGTAATTATTACCTACAACGAGGAGGAGAAAATTGAGCGCTGCATTCGATCGGTTCAGGGCGTAGCCGACGAGGTGGTTGTGGTCGATTCGAACTCTACCGACAGAACTGGCGAAATTTGTAAAAGCCTTGGCGTGCGCTTTGTGCTTCAGGCCTTTTTGGGCTACCGCGAGCAGAAAAACTTTGCCACATCGCTGGCCGAGTACGACTATATTCTTTCGCTGGACGCCGACGAGGCTCTTTCCGAAGAGTTGAAACAATCGATACTTGCGGTTAAAAATGATTGGAAGTTCGATGGGTACTCATTCAATCGTCTGAATAATTACTGCGGCCAATGGATTTACCATTGCAATTGGTATCCCGACAGGAAAATTCGCCTTTTCGATAGGCGTAAGGGCGCATGGGGCGGCCTAAATCTTCATGAGTTGGTGAAAATGGAACAGGGCGCAACATTCAGTTTTCTTAAGGGCGATTTGCTGCACTGGGTTCACACCTCGGTGGACGAGCATATTGAGAAGGCCAACCGATTTTCGACCATTGGCGCCAGGGAGTACTTTAATGCTGGCAAAAAGGCCACATTCCTATCCGCCATCCATCATTTCTTCTGGCGTTTCTTTAAATCCTATATTATCAAGGGTGGATTTAGGGATGGTTACTACGGTTTTGTTATTTGTATAATTTCGTCGTATACAACTTTCCTAAAATATATGAAGCTCCGGTTACTGATTATTAATGAAAAGGAGAAACAGAGCGGAAAAACAAAAGAAAACAAGGTAAATATAGCCTCATAATTTAAAACTGCATAGCCATGAAGATTGTGATTTTAGCGGCCGGTATCGGTTCGCGGTTGGGAAACCCTCTTCCAAAACCCTTAACTATTCTTAATTCGGGTAAGTCCATAATGCAGCAGCAGGTCGATAATCTTTCTGCATACTTCGATGCTGACGATATTAACGTTGTTGTTGGGTTTAAGAAGGAGTTAATAATGGAGAATTTTCCAAATCTCACTTTTATCTACAACCCAAATTTTGATACTACCAACACATCGAAGAGCTTGGTGAGGGCGCTCCGTAAATACAAGAGCACCTCGGTGCTATGGTTGAATGGCGATGTGGTTTTCGATTCGGAAATACTGGGCAGGCTAAAGCCTTACATCGATAAAAATCAGTCGTTTGTGTGTGTGAATAACAGTGCGGTGGCCGAGGAGGAGGTTAAGTACAACCTCGATGCCGATAGTTTTATCCGCGAAATCTCCAAAAAGGTGAAGGATGCCAAAGGCGAGGCTGTGGGCATTAACTTTATATCGAGCAATGACATAAAGCTTTTCATTAGCCGGCTTGAGGAATGTGCCGATAACGATTACTTTGAGCGTGGATTAGAGCTGGCTATCGAAAAGGATAAAATCAAGGTGCTGCCGGTAAACATTTCGGATCATCGTTGTATTGAGGTCGATTTTAGGGAGGATCTCGACAATGCCAATAAACTATTCAACAAGTAAGCGGTGAAAACCATTCTTTTCTGCATCAATCCCTATGCTTTCGGCATTATGAAGCCCCTGCACGATGAGTTGGCAAAAAACAACCATAGGGTTTTATGGTATATCCCCGATAGAATTAAAGGCAACTGCCCATTCCTGAACGATATTGAATACACAAATTCGATTAATGAATTGTATAAATTCCAGAGCGACGCAATATTTGTTCCGGGTAACGAGGTTCCTCATTACCTGAGAGGGGTAAAGGTGCAGATTTTTCATGGGTTGGCAGGGGAGAAGAAGGGGCATTTCCGGATAAGGCAGTATTTTGACCTGTACCTGACGCAGGGCCCATACTTTACTGATAGATTTAAGCAGTTAGCCGCTAAGCATCGCAACTTTGAGGTTGTGGAGACTGGTTGGTGTAAGTTGGATACCTTGTTTTCGAACCATGAGGTGTACCTGGCCGAGAAACAGGCGTTGTTGACTAATGGCGGAAAGAAAACCTTGGTGCTTTTTGCGCCAACATTCTCGCCATCGCTTACCTGTGCGGTTGAGGCAAAGGATAAAATCTTCGAAATTGCCGATAACGAGGATGTTCTTATTCTTATCAAGTTTCACGATTTAATGAATGCTCAGCTTGCCGATGAGTACAGGCAGTTGGCATTAACCCGTTCGAATGTTAAGGTTGTGGACGATAGGAATATTCTGAAGTACCTTGTGATGTGCGATATCATGGTAAGCGATACATCGTCGGTGGTGTATGAGTTTGTTTTGTTGAATAAACCTGTAGTTACAGTCAATTCCAAATCGACAAACATAAATTGGCGCGATATTTCCAGTAGCGATTTGCTCCACGATGCATTGATGGAGGAAATTGAAAAGGATAGCTTTAAGGATATTCGAAAAAACACCATTGAGCAGTACCACCCGTATTCCGATGGAAAATCGTCGGCAAGGATGATTGCTGCGGTGGAGGAATATATAACTCGGCATGGAGTTCCTGCTTGCCGAAAACTTAATTTTTACCGGCGGTATAAGATGAACAAGATGTTTGGCCGGAAACCACAATAGAATTAGCAGTATGAATATCGACAGTGCCGACATCCAAAAGGCTTTCGACGTGCTAAGGTCGGGTGGAATAATCCTTTACCCCACCGATACCATTTGGGGTATTGGTTGCGATGCTACAAACCCAGCGGCTGTTGAAAAAATCTACAGTCTCAAGCAGCGTTCCGATAGCAAAAGCATGATAGTGCTGGTTGATGTTCCGGGTCGGATTCCTTCGTACGTTGCCGATGTTCCCGATATTGCCTGGGATTTAATTGACCTGGCCGATAAGCCGTTGACTCTAATTTTTCAGAATGCCAAGAATCTTGCGCCTAATCTTGTGGCGCATGATGGCAGTGTTGGCATTCGGGTTGCAAATCACGATTTTTGCCAGCGATTAATTCAGCGTTTTGGAAAGCCCATAGTGTCCACCTCTGCCAATGTTTCTGGACAGCCATCTCCGAGAAATTATATCGAGATAGCCGAGGAAATTAAAGATGGAGTTGATTACATAGTTCCAGAAGTTTACAATGCCCCATTATCCGATAAGCCTTCGAGCATTATTGCCGTTGGCGAAGGCGGTGTAATTAAAGTTATTCGCGAGTAAAAAAAGGAGGTCGACAAGAGACCTCCTTTTCCTTAGGACTAAATTGCTATTTATTTTTAATACTTCCAGAACCAACAACCTTGGCATCAATCTTTGGATTCCCTTTAATTTCGATATCCCCGCTTCCTACTATTTTTGCTTGGATTTCGTTGGTTGCCCATAAATCAATATCCCCAGAACCATTAACTTGTGCTGAAATACTCTTGAATGATAGTTGGCTGGCATCAATATCTCCCGAACCATTAATGCTGAGCTCAGCATTTTCTGCGGCGTCAGATCCAGCAACGAAAACATCCCCGGATCCATTCGATTTTATAGATAAGGATGCTACTTTTAAGGATTCAATTTTAACATCGCCGCTGCCATTGATTTTTATGGCTAAATCTTTTCCCGACATTGCTGTTTTGGCAAGCATATCTCCCGATCCGTTTAGTGCTAGCAGAACATAGTTTGGAGCCCAAACATTCACAATAACTTTATCCGAAGATGACCAGTTGAAATTGTGATCCTTCTTTTTTAGCTTAAGAATTCCGTCCTCAACAAAAATTTTAAGATCATCAATCACATTTTGTGGAGCAATAACCTCAACTTTGTAGTTGGCATCTTGGTATAGGTTTACATTTGCCGAAATGCTATTTTCCACACCGTTAAAATCTTTGACATCGATACTTACCGTTTTTTGAGCATTAACGGTTAACGCAATAAGCATCAAAATTGCTGTTAATGTTGTAATAGTTGTTCTTTTCATAGCTTATGGTTTAATTTGCAATTAATTTCAATATCTGTTACAAAGACTATTGATTTATAAATTTTGCTGCATTAATTATAAGTACTGATATAAAAAATGCATTTTCTTGAATTTTCGGTATATTTATTGTACTTTAGTTAGCCCTTCAGATATTTAATTTGGAAAGAATAACAGATTGTATATAATATTTTTGTAGATCTTATTAATTTTTATGACAACACCTATTAAGCATACACCGCGTTGGATAGTATTTATGATTGACTTGCTGATTTGTTTGGTATCAATCGTATTTTCCTATTTTATTAGATTCGAGTTTAGAATTGGGGTTGAGCAAATGCATAGCCTAGAGATGATTGCCCCTTTAATTCTTTTTGTTAGGGCTATTAGTTTTGTTGCTTTTAGGTCTTACGCGGGTTTAATAAGGTATACAAGTTCTAAGGATGCTGAGCGTATTTTTATTGTTGTTTCGGCAAGTTCGGTTATACTATTCTTTGTAAACTTTATAAACTACTCAGGAACCCAACAATTCATTATTCCAAATTCAATACTTGTAATTGATTTTTTTATTACAACCATAATGCTTGTAGGTTCCCGTCTTTTCTATAAAGCAGTATACTATTCGATTAAGAATACCGACATTAATAAGGATAATATAATAGTTGTAGGAACAGAGCAATCGGCAGCTGCTCTAAAAAGAGCAATAGATCGTGACACTATTTCAAACATTCGGGTAATTGCCTTTATTGATCCGCATAACCAGCAGGAGGGCCAAAAAATTGAGGATATAGACATTTATAACACATATAAGTTAGATTTCCTATTGCAAAAGTTTGAGGTTTCGAAGGTTATAATTGCTCAAAAAAATCTTGACCCGGTTAAGAAAACCAAGATTATTGATAAATGTCTTAATTACGATGTTAAGGTTCAGACAATTCCAGATGCATCGGCTTGGATAAATGGAGAGCTAAGCCTCAATCAGGTCAAAAGTGTAAAAATCGAGGATCTTTTGGAACGTCCTCCAATCGTGCTCGATAAAAAACGTATTCAGTCATATATAAAAGGTAAAACAGTATTGGTAACAGGTGCTGCTGGTTCCATTGGGAGTGAAATGGTGCGTCAAATAGCTAAGTTTTACCCGAAAAAGATTATTCTATTCGATCAGGCTGAATCCCCTCTTTATGATATTGAGTTGGAACTTAAAGAATCTTTTCATTTCTACGACTTTGAAACAGTAATTGGAAGTATTACAAACGAATATAGGGTTAAAAAACTTTTTGATGCGTACCGCCCAAGTGTAGTATTCCATGCTGCTGCGTATAAGCATGTCCCAATGATGGAGAATAACCCAACCGAGGCTATCTTTAACAATATAAATGGAACTAAACTTATTGCAGACACTGCGGTAGCGTACGGGGTAGAAAAGTTTGTGATGATCTCGACAGATAAAGCAGTGAACCCAACTAATATAATGGGGGCGAGCAAGCGCATTGCAGAAATCTATACTCAAACTTTAAATAAAACTAGCACCACAAATTTTATTACTACTCGTTTCGGAAATGTTTTGGGATCGAATGGATCCGTTATTCCTCGTTTTCATAAGCAGATTGAACAGGGTGGTCCAGTTACAATTACTCATCCTGAGGTTACGAGATTTTTTATGACTATTCCTGAGGCTTGCCAGTTAGTACTAGAGGCAGGATCTATGGGACAGGGTGGAGAGATATTCATTTTCGATATGGGTAAATCTGTAAAAATTCTTGATCTGGCTAAGAAAATGATAAAACTTTCCGGTTTAACGCTTGGTAAGGATATTCAGATTAATTTTACAGGATTACGCCCTGGGGAAAAACTATATGAGGAGTTGCTCAATAATCAGGAAAATACAATTCCGACCTATCATCCCAAGATAATGATTGCTCAGGTTCAGGATTATGAGCCCCACGAGGTCTTTACTAAAATTGATGAACTGATTAATTTGCTATCGACCCACAACAATTTCAGATTGGTTTCCTTGATGAAGGATATCGTTCCTGAGTTTGTTAGCAAAAATTCTATTTACGAAGATATTGATCGTCACCGAAAATTTGTTCTAGATGACCGCTCAAAAACCGCTTAATTTTCACCACAAACTTCCCATTCAGGTACGTTTTAATGATATTGACAGGCTGGAGCATGTCAATAACTCTATATATCAGCAGTACTTCGATTTAGGGAAGGTTGCATATTTCGATGAGGTTTTGCAGGAGCATATGGATTGGGATGTTGAGGGCTTGGTTTTGGCAAGCATTTCAATCGACTTTTTAATACCCATCAAAAAGTACGATAAGATTGAGGTTCGGAGCAAAGTGTTTGAGATTGGGAACAAAAGTCTAAAAATGCGACAGGATATATTTAACCATACAACCGGGCAGTTTGCCTCGTCGAGTAGGTCTATAATGGTGAATTTTAATAATTCATTGGGCAAAACATTGCCTATTCCTCAGAAATGGAGAGAAAAAATTGCCTGTTTTGAAAATGATTTAGCTTTCTAAATAAATGTCAAGTAATCCTTCGGGGATTTCCATTAAAACTTTTTTTTCGTCAACATCAACCTCTATTACTAAATCTTCTACTGCGGGAATAATAATTTCCCCATTGGATGGGGTTTTAACATAGTATATAGAGTTGAGATTGTACTCTTCGTAGTGCTCAATTATGCCGATGGTTTGGTTGCTTGTGGATGTTATAGTGTAGCCAACCAGATCTTTTAGTTCAAGGTCATCATCTTCCTGTATTTGATCCGACGGTAGTAGTAACCTTCTTCCAGTCAGTTCATCTGCCGATTGGAGATCATCAACATCATCAAATTTGACGATGGTTTTGTCGTCGGATTTTTGCTTGGTGGAGGTTATAAAAAAAGGAATCGGTATTCCGTCTATTTCAACGAATACCGATTCAAGATCTTGCGGATCAGCACTTAACGAATCATCCCAGCTAACTTGGAGTTCGCCCTTTATGCCATGGGTTCTTTGAATATAACCAACTTCAACAAAACCGGCATAACTCATGCCAATGCTATGCTTCAGGGTTTGCAGCTTCGGTGTTCTCCTCAGCAGCCTCAGCAGGAGCTGAGGCTTCCTTAGCAGCCATCTCGGCACGTTTTTTTGCTATTTCCTGGGCGCGAACTTCGCGAACCTTGGATTCAGCATCAAGACGTTGCTTCAATGCATCGCGTTTGTCTTTTGCCAGAGTGTCAACTTTAGCTTTAACCTTAGCATCTTTCTCTGTCATCCATGCTTGGAACTTTGCTTCGGCGGTATCCAAGGTGATAGCACCTTTGCGAACGCCATCAAGCAGATGTTTTTTAATCATAACACCCTTATACGAAAGGATAGCCCTACAGGTGTCGGTAGGTTGAGCGCCTTTTTGCAGCCAATCTAATGCCCTATCAAAATTTAATTCAATAGTAGCAGGATTAGTAAGTGGATTGTACGAGCCAATCCTCTCAATGTATCTGCCATCTCGTGGCGCCCTGCTATCCGTTACCACAATGTGGTAGTAGGGAAGTTTCTTCCTACCATGACGGCTTAGTCTGATTTTTACAGGCATACTTACGCTTTTTTAGTTAAACCTACATTATTTTATTTGCCCGGCAAAGGTACACTTTTTTAAGAGATTAACTAATTGATAAAACGATTTTTTACATAATATTCTAGTTTTGAACAAATATCGATATTGCACGATAATCTAAAAAAAGTTTTTTGTCTTACGCATTGTGATATCTTTGTGGTGTGATTTTAATGCTTCGTTGATGAAGTTTTTGGATAGATTTAGCATAGCGGTCGAAAATTTTTTTCAATCATTGTCGAACGGTTGGAACGAATATAAGGTTGGTATTCTGGTAACCATAATATTTCACCTGCTCATTGCAATATCCTTTTTGGTTCTTGAGTTGAAAACCCATAAGGTTTACTATGGCTCTACCATTGAAATGGAGTTCGAACAGGAGGAACAGAAAAAGGAGGAGATTCAGGAGAAAACTGTGCTGCTGCCCAAGGATGCCCTAAACCCTGATTTTGAGTCGGAGGCCATTAAAAATTTTGCGGTGGATGCTAGCCAGAAGGATCTAAATCCGGGGCTAAGCGATGAGAAGAATACAGATGCTGATGAACTTTACAAGGAGGCAAACCGGTTAAACACACAGATGCAGGATAACAAACAATTCTATGAGGAGGCCCAAAAAAGTACAGAGGGGCTAATTCCGAACACTCCTGACAAAAATATTCCGGAACAAAAGAAAAGTCAGTATAAAGGGCCAACGGTTGCGTCGTATTTTCTCGAAGGCCGAAAGGCAACTTATTTGCCCATTCCTTCCTATAAATGCCAGTTTGGCGGGCAGGTTGTTGTGAATATTGAGGTTGCTTCTAATGGTAGTGTTGTTAATGCAAGTATAGACAAGGCTAATTCTGTTGTTGACGATTGTATTAACGATGCTGCTATAGACGCCGCATTGCGAAGTCAATTCACATCATCATCACAGTCCGGTTCAAAACAAAAAGGAAGTATAACCTACATCTTTGTACGTCAGTAAGAGTTGTGTTTTCAGTAAGCAAGGCTTAAAAGGCAGCCATCAGCAAGTTAATATCGCGTGCGGGTAAGTTGTACAAACGTCCAAGGTAGTCGTTTGTTAGAATCCCGTTGTAAACATACACGCCATGTCTCAAGCCGGCATCTTCCTTGAGTTGTTGCTTAATACCGCCTGTTTCGCCCATTGAGCCCAGCATTGGCGCAAATACATTGCTCATGGCAATTGATGCGGTTCTGGCCACGCGCGAAGTTATGTTGGGAACGCAGTAATGGATTACTCCGTGCTTAATAAACGATGGATTATTGTGGTTGCGCAGTTCCGAGGTTTCGAAGCATCCCCCTTTGTCTATACTCAAGTCAATAATTACCGATCCTTTTTTCATCAACATTACCTGATCCTCAGAAATAATGTAACGCTGGTCGGTTTCCTCGGGCGAGAGGGTTCCTATAACAACATCAGCTGTTTTGAGCACGCGACCTAGAACCTGAGGGTGAAAAATTGAGGTGTAAAGTCGTTGTCCCAACAGATTCTGCAATTCCATTAAGCGCTTGATGGAGTTATCAAAAATCTTCACAGTGGCACCAAGGCCAAGAGCCGCTCTGGCGGCAAATTCAGCTGCCGTTCCGGCTCCAAGAATCACCACTTCGGTGGGTGTTATTCCTGAAATACCTCCAAGCATAACTCCTTTTCCCTTATTGACATTGCTCAGGTACTCAGCAGCAACTAGAACCGATGTGCTCCCCGCAATTGTACTCATTGCTCGCACAACGGGGTAAACTCCATCAGCATCGCGGATGCTTTCGAAGGCTATTGCGGTTACTTTTTTCTGAATCAAATTGCGGAGATAATCGCCGGTTGTGCTATTGAGGTGTAGCGATGATATAATAACTTGGTTTTCTCTAACAAATTCAAATTCCGAAGGAATTAGGTGGGATACCTTTACTATGATTTCGCTCCTGTAAACCTCTTGGGGCGTTGCAACTATCTGTCCACCTTTTTCGCTGTACTCTTTATCGTTGTAGTTTGCGGGTTTCCCTGCATCTTTTTCAATGACAATTTCGTGACCTTGATTCACGAGCATTTCAACGGCTTCGGGGGTCAGCGGGATTCTGCTTTCGGTTAAGTCGGCCTCCTTGGGAATCCCAATAACGAGTTTCCGATTTTTTTTACCGTATTCCAATCGTTCTTCCTGTACTAGCAAGCCCTTTGCGTAGGGGAATTCGGGGATTGATGATGATGCGCGTCCCATTTTTATTTGAGTTGGTTAAAGGTAATAATGATACGAATATCCGACAAAATGGTTTAAATATCAAACGGAAATTTCCACCGTGCGAGTTTGGTCTGGATTTACGGTTATATTCAACTTCACAACGCTTTCGGTTGGCAGTATATCATCAATAAGTTCGGGCCACTCTATGAGGCATATGCCGCTATCGCCATAAAAGTACTCCTCGTATCCAAAGTCGTAAACCTCTTCCAACTTATTTATTCTGTAAAAATCAAAGTGAAATATAGGCGAGTTGTTTTTATCTCGATATTCGTTTACTAGAGCAAATGTTGGACTGGCTACATTATCTGTTACCCCAAGCAATTTGCAGATGGACTTTATTAGAGTGGTTTTTCCTGCGCCCATTGAGCCGTAAAAACAGATGATTCGATCATTCTTAATGAGATCTATGATTTCTTGGGCCGCTATATCTATTGTGGATAAACTTGATATGTGAACTTTATGCATTTTGCTGGTGTTTGATCAGTTCTATTTTATAGGACTTAAAACGATGAATGGAATAATCATTTCTTCTAATGATATTCCGCCATGTTGAAATGTGTTCTTGTAATAATTTACGTAATAGTTGTAGTTGTTGGGATATGCTATGAAATTATTTCCAAATGCAAATATAAACGATGAGCTAACATTCGGTTTCGGCAGATGTACATCCTCTGGTTTACGAACCTCGAATACCTCTTTGGGGTTGTAATTCAGGTTTCTTCCAAGTTTGTAACGCAAATTGGTTGATGTGGCTCTATCGCCTATTACTTTTATTGGATTCTGAACCCTGATTGCGCCATGGTCGGTGGTGATTACAATTTTAACGTTATGTTCAGATGCCTCGGTTAGTAGAGTCTTTAGGTCGGAATGTTGAAACCAAGATCTTGTTAACGAGAGGTAGGCCGATTCATCGGCGGCAAGTTCCTTCATCATATCTGAATCGGTTCGGGCATGCGACATCATATCTACAAAGTTGTAGACTAGTACCGTAAGGTTATTCTTTAGTATTTCCTTGAGATTGTCTACAATTTTTTGTCCCGATTTTAGCGTGTTACTCTTTTCGTAGAATGTCTTGTAGTTTTTCCCTAGTCTTTGTAGTTGTGCATTGAGTAGTTCTTGCTCAAACATATTTTTGCCTTCGTCCTCCTCGTCGAAAACCCACAGATTTGGGTAGTTCTTTTGGATTTCGAGGGGCATAAGTCCTGAAAATATTGCGTTGCGAGCATACTGTGTGGCCGTGGGTAAAATACCATAGTAAGTTTCATCGGTTTCAACCCTCCACTCCGAGGTAAGCAACGGTTCAATTGCTTTCCACTGATCGTATCTTAGATTGTCAATAAGAATCATTAGAACGGATTGACCAGAATCGATAATTGGAAAAACTTTATTGCGGAGCAGCGCGGGCGAAAGCAAAGGTTTATCTTGATGTTGTGAATTGAACCATTTGGTGTAGTTGTTTTTTACAAATTTTGCAAACTCGGAGTTCGCCTCTGCTAGGAGCATATCGAAAATTTGCTTTACGCTTGCATCGGACGAATCCATTAGTTTCATTTGCCACGAAACAAGTTTGCGATATATGTCGGACCAATCGGTTGTAGTTCTTGCCGAAGATATGCTTTGGCTTACCTTGCTAAATTCCAATCTAAAATCTGTAACCTGTTTTTCGTTGATTAAATCCTTGGCATGCACATTCTTTTTTATTGATAGAAGAATTTGCATGGGGTTTACAGGTTTTATGAGGTAATCGGCTATTTGAGAACCCACGGCCATATCCATTATATTTTCCTCTTCGCTTTTAGTCACCATTACCACTGGAAGCGTAGGTTTTAGTTCCTTGATAAGCGGCAGGGTGTCCAAACCACTTAATCCGGGCATATTCTCATCAAGGAATACCAAGTCGAACTGGTTTGCTCGGACAAATTCAATCGCTTCGTTTCCGCTCGAGGCAGTTAGTACCCTGTATCCCTTCTGCTCAAGGAAGATTACGTGAGCCTTAAGGAAATCTATTTCGTCATCTACCCAAAGAATGCTTACCTGCATTTAACCTTGATGTTTAATTTTCGATGCTATAGTTAGCTTTGAAAAACTTTAAGTAATCTGCAACGGCTTTGTCGTTGAGGAATAGAGCGAAGTTTTCGATGCTGATAACAAAAGTCTGGTAATCCGCCTTGTTTACCATGCTAAATGTGTTATCACTTTTGCTTATCAGGTTGTAGTACTTGGTGGCTACTTTTTCGTCCTTGAATCCCGAAACACTTATAATCTCCACAAAATCGCTGAGAGGCTGATTGTTTACCGTTAGGTCTGTTTCGATGAAATTATCAACATTGAACGAAACGATGTTGAATTTCAACTGGTTGATGTTAGATTTCTTGGGAACTAGTAATACAAAAATGTGTTCTCCTTCCGGTTTGCTGTAAGTTATGGTCGTGGTTGAATCGGTGGCGTTTTCATTTTCGGCTACCGCAACACCGCTTTGTCCAGATGCAATTTGTAGTTCTCGTTGGTTCAAGTATGCGATCATACCTTGTGCAACTTGGCCTTCTTCGGTTGTCGGATAATCTTTTGATACTTTATCTAGCGATGCTCTAAACGTCCTAATATCGGATGTTTTGCCAAGGCAAAGTGCTTGCAGTAGATTTAGTTTTGGTGCTAGCTCTGTTCCTTTGTATTTAGCAATTCCCTCAGCAATAAGCTGTAATGCCTCTGTATACTTATTATCCTTATAGTTTTTGTAAGCGTTTTCGTATAACATATCTCCTTCGCTTTGCTTATGCTGAAGTTCTTTCACAAATTCAGGATTTGAAAGCAGCATAGCGTAAGGGCTCTGAGGGTATTTTTGCAGTAGGATGCTTTTGTACTTTTGAGCATCAGAACTATTGTTTTCGGCGTTGCTTAGCTTGTATAGATTATAGTACGCCGTGGCAGCGATTGAATTATTGGAATAACGTTCTGCAATGTTGAGGTAGGATTTTTTAGCCTCTTTAATGTCACTTAAATTATTTTGGTAAACCTCAGCAACTTTTACCATGGCTTCCATTATTTTTTCGTTGGAAATGGCTTTGAGTGAATCGTTCAATGGAAGATTCACCAGGTAGTATTCTGGCGATTTATCCGAAAGTTGCTTCTGGGCATTCCTTGATGTATCCGAAGTGGCAAGGTTTTCATTCACTTCACCAAAGTCGAGCACTCTCTTATTTTTTCTTCTCCAGTTGTCTTCCAGTTTTCTTTTTCCCCATTTCATTTGGAATTCAGATTGTCCGTAACTGAGCGAGGCTTGGTTGTAGAAGTACCATTTCCCAGTGGTGTTTTGAGATTCCGTTTTGTATCGTTGATTTTGTTGGTATAGTAATGCTTGCTGGCGTTCTTCCTGCTCTGCTGCCTTTGCTTTTTGTTCTTCGATTTGTCTATCGGCTATTATCTTTACAATTAGTGCATCCCTATCCTTTGGCGACATATTGGCAACCCGTAGCAAACTATCCTCTGTTTTAATGATATTCAGATTATCCACCAATTTGTTTAGGTATCGGGTTTTAATTTCCAACTTATTGTAATCCGGATAATTTTTGTCTAACGCGTTGTACGAGCTATCGTAGTATGCTTGCGCTAGAGTATAGTTTGATTTCTCAAAGTAGTAATCGGCAAGCACCAAGTACGACATTCCCTTCTGGTTGTTATTGTCGGTACTTAGCTGTGCTGACATAGTGTAGTACTCTATTGCCTTGTTGATGTTCCCCTCTTGCTTTTCTATATTTCCAAGAGTGTAATATAGTTGATCGAGGTAATCCTTGTTTTTTTCGTCCTTGGCTAATTTTAATAGTTCCCTTTTTAAATTTTCGCCCTGAAGATTACCTAGCGCAATAAGCTTAATGCGGATGCTAAATGCCATTTCGTAGGGTGGGTTCATCCTAAGTACCTTTTTGTAGCAATTGTATGCCTCTGATGTATTCCCTAGTTGATGCTCTATCTGTGCGAGAATGTATGAGTATCTTAGCCTATCATTTTTTCGATCAGCATTTTCAATGGCCTTTTTTATGTAAGGAATAGCATCGTTGTTGTTGCGTTGTTTTAAGTGGTAGAAGGCCCATGTTGAAGATAGAAGATGCTTAAATTCTTTGCTCTTGGGTTTCCGACGATTTGCTTCTATTGATTTTAGACGATCCTGGGCATCAACATAATCACCAGTTATTACCGCTATCCGGGCCAGCCAAACCTGAGCCTCGAACCATATTGGAGTATTCGGAAACTGGAGCAAAACGTAGTCGAGCGTATTTTTAGCTTTTTCGAAATCCCCTTTCCATGTTTGTGCTTCGCCAACAAGTAACCATGATTCCCGCGCCCATTTTACAAATTCGGTTTGGTTGTAAAACCCTTTTTCTTTGCCTGTTATTAAGCCTCTTTTTCGTTGTGGTTTAATGGTGATGGAGTGTTTGTTTATAAGTGCCGTGCACTTATTGATGGTTCTATCCATATCGCCTGTTACTGTGCTTTTTGTTTGGTCATCGCCAACAAGCAGCATGGGCAAAGGAAGGGTGTAGTTGTACTTGTATCCCGATTCTGCGCGTTTTATGCCATTTTTATAGCTATCGTAAGCGTTGTAGTAATAGTTGTAGTAAGCAGTGATGTTGTGGAACGTCCTGCTCATGGTTGTATTCTTCTTCGAGGAGCACGAAGTGATTCCCGAAAGAACGATTAGCAACAAAAATGTGTATGGTTTGCCGTGTTTCAAGCCAATAAATTATTGAGTAACAATATGTACAATTGATTCAACTAAAAACTTACAATATTAGCAATAATAGTTGAATTGCCCATAACCCTATTTTAACGGATTATAGTTATTTGTATTGTTGAGTTGATCAAAATAAAAAAGGGTGCTTAGTAGCACCCTTCATGAATTATTTTAAATAATTATTCAACTTCTATGACAAGGTATTTTGATGCAGACCAGAATTTATCGGGGTTTGTAATTTCAATCTTTTCAATACTCCCGTTCTGAGCGGTTACTAATTGGTAGGAATCCGATGGGTGTGTGGTTATCAGCTTGGCCTTCTTTACAAATAAATCGATGCTTTTAACCTGCGAAATATCAACCTTGGTGAAGTAGGAGTTATCGAAATCGGCCTTCATCTTGGTGGTTTTGCCAATTCCAAGGAAACCGCCAGTTTTGTCGATTACCCCATGCTCAAGCAATTCCTTTTTGCTGCCGAAAGTGTACCATGCGGTATTAATGGCTTCGGTTTGCTTGTTTACTTTTACATTAAGTTCAATGTTGTCCTCGGTTAGTGTATCAACCTTTGCATTCAGCGTTTCGATGGAGAAATTAAGTGTGGCGAGTTTTTCCTTCAACTCGGCAATTTCGGCATCGCGTTCCTCTACTTGTTTTTGGGTTTGCGCTAACATTTTTTCAAACTCAGCAACCTTGAGGTTCGATTGTTTCAGTTTTTTATTAAGATAAGCAATGGTTTTACGGTTCTTATCCATTAGTTCGTTGATAGTTTGGATGTCCTGATCGATTTGCTCTCTAACATCGGGTTTCAACTCGCCATCTTGGATTGCATTTTTTGAGATAACCTGTTGCTTTTGCTTAACTTCGGTTAAGTTTTGTTCAATTTCGTTGAGTAGAAGGAAGAACTGGTTGATTGTGGAGTCCTTTGATTTGGAGTCGTGGCGGAGTGCCTCATTCTCCTTTGTCAGTAAGTCTATTTGGCGCTTTTCCTTTTGGTTGCATGCACCTATAAGAAGTAGTAGTGCCATGCTTATTACAATAAATCTAATCTGCTTCATATACAGAAATTATTTGGGTTAATAATACTAGTAAAAACTATTTCAAATGGCGTACAATTTATCTTAATGTATTAATATTCAAATATCTTTATCGAGTAAAGGGGTTTGATTTAAATGTTGATATTTTTAAAAAGCAACATTTTGGGGAATAAATCCCCACTATTGAATATATCTGTTTATGTAGTTAAACAATTCATCGGGATCAATAGGCTTTGTTATAAATGCATTGCAACCGGCGTCAATATATGTTTGATTTTCTTCGTTGAGAGAATTAGCGCTTTGAGCAATTATCGGAACAGTTTCGTTGACCTTTCGGATGATTTTTGTGGCCTCGACTCCATCCATAAATGGTAGTTGAATGTCCATGATAATTAGGTTTATGTTCTTGTTGATGGAGCAAACCTCTATAGCATCTTCGGCGTTTTTTACGTGTATTAATCTAGCATCAGAGTTTTTCAGTAAGGCATCGATGTACTGATAGCTTATGAGATCATCCTCTACTATCAGAATTGTTTTGTCTTTCCACGATAAGGAGATATTTTCGTTGCTATCCGTTTTATGGGATGAAGATGTGTTTTTTGGTAAAAAGAAATAGAACGTGGAGCCGTTGTCGGGAGAGGATTCCATTTCCAGTCTTCCGCCCATCGAAAAAGCATAGCCTTTAGCTATGGTGAGACCAATTCCAGTACCATCGTATTTTGCAACATGATCCTCAGCGATGTGCTTAAAGAATCGCTCGAAAACCCTTTTCTGAATCTTTTTAGGTATTCCAATGCCGGTATCCTTTACAAAAAATTTGATTGTTGTTGGAGAATCAGCATAGTAGCCAAACTCTATACTGCCTACACTGGTGAATTTAAATGCATTTTCAATCAGGTGGGACATGATCTTTTTCACTCTAAATGCGTCAATGCTGAATATTGCTTGGCTATCGGGTAATGATTTTATTAACCTGAAATGAAGATCCTTGATTGCAAACTCATCAGAATTGGAGAATGTTTGGTAAAGTTCTCCAAGCAATTCGTTTATGTTGGTGTCAGAGAAGCGTAGGTCGAGCTGATTGGTTTCAATTTTTGAGAGTTCAAGGATATCGTCAACAATTCGGAGCAACTTGTTTCCGAGTTTATGGACTATTTTGTTGCATTGCTGTTTGTCCTCGGGCGACACCTCGGGCGATACTAAGTACTGCGTAAATCCCAGAATTCCATTTAGCGGAGTGCGAATCTCGTGGCTAATGTTATTCAGGAATGCACTTTTTATTTTTTCCAGTTCCTTTACCTTTTCTAGCGCCTCGGAAAGATCTCGGGTGCGATTCTTTACCATTTTTTCCAACTCATCGTTGAATTGCGATAATTGTAGGTTGAATTTTTTTATGGCCCGATTCTTATTGCGCTGCTGAACAATAAATAGAAGGGTTATTCCTAAAAGCACTAAGAGCAGGATGGCCACTATTGAGTAGAATGTCTTTAATCGGTTGCTTTGTTTTGCTTTTAGCTGTTGAACTTCAAGTTTTGTGGATAGGAGTTTAATGTCGTGCTCTTTTTGTATCGTGTCGAGTTGAACCTGAAGTTCAGCGATTTTTTCTGTAACCTCATCGTTGTATGATTTCTCGAAAATGTCAACATACTTCAGAAGCATCTCTCGGGATTGCTTGTAGTCTCCTGTTTTTGAGTAATATTCGGAGAGCAACTTGTAGCTTTCCATTACAAAGCTTTTCTCCTGATCCTTTGTTGCTATCCCTTGGCCTTCTTTTAAATTTTTGTATGCATTGGCATAATCCCCGAGTTTGATTTGTACGCGAGCCATTGCTATGGCGCTTAAAGCAATACCATGTCGAGAATTCGTTTTTTCGAAATACTGAAAAGATAGTTTGTAGTAATCGAGACTTTGTGCGTAATTATTTAGTTTTTCCTGTGCATTTCCGATGTTATTGTATATGTTGGCGAGCATTAGCGTATCTTTCAGCTCTTCGCGAAGTTTAAGCGATAAGTTGAAGTGCTGATTCGCCTCCTCGTATTTGCCTTCATCGAGAGCGATTAGGCCAATATTCCCTTCAATTTTTGCCTCGTTTCTCGTTTGGTTTAGTGCTTGGTAAATTTTTAAGCTTTTTATAAAATACTTTTTCGCGTTGTCTAGTCTCTTGGAGTTGTAGTATACAATTCCAAGATTATTATAGCCCGATGCAATAGATAAACTATCGTTTATTTTGATGCTGATCTGTAACGTTTTTTCGAAGCAATCTATTGCATTTCCATATTGTGCTCTACGCATATAGCATGTGCCCTGCAAATTAAAACATCTGGCAATATTAAGGCTATCGTTATATTGGGTGAAAAGTTCTGAAGCCTTTTTACCATTCTCAATGGCCTCGGTATAATTGTTTACCAGTAAGTGTGCTTGCCCAAGACTCAGCAGGGCTTTTCCAATTAAAAGGCTATCGCCTAGTTGGTAAGCGTATTTTACCGATTCTTGCGCAAGGTCATACTTTTTCTGAGGATTATCGGCAGTTTCCTTTGCCTTATCGATGAGCTTTTCGGTAAATGTTTTAAGGGTGTCGGTAGGATTAACAAACCAATTACCACCACGTGTTGGTAGCACCAAAAGAATACATGATATGATTAATAGGTGGAATCTCATATCAAATAATCAGAGAGTATGGACAAATGTAAATTTCATTTTGAAAAAACCAAAATCAAATGCAATAATAAAAGCATTGTGCTGAAAAATAATTTGAAAATATTTTTTGATATCCGTTTGATAGTTTTATCAAAATAAAGAAGCACAAAGAAACCTAGGTCTCTTTGTGCTTCTTGTAATGGGTAGCCTAATTTTTAACGCAACGAACACTCATCCCGTTCTTTTTGTTGGTATATGCTTGGAACGAGTTGCCGTAGTTGTAAAGTAAATAGAAGTATGATGCGGTTAACGAACTGTATTCCGATGAACTCCACCAGTTTCCTTCCACCGATTTAAAATCGAACACGCCCGTGTTATCACGTTTTCCTCCGGGCAATGCGTTAAATCCGTATTCGTTAGTTGCTCCGCTATTTGGCGTTTTCCAGTCGGTGGTTCCGGTTAACTTAAGTAAGCCGCCAGCAACTCCTGCATTGCCAAGAAAATCTACAAGTTTCGAAAATTCATCGTTTGTTGGGATGTGCCATCCCGATGGGCAGAGTTTACCAGAATTTACAGCGTACCAATTGTACAGGGCTCCATAGGTTTGTGCGTGCGATGTTGAATCGTTGTTATACCAGCAAAAGCCTGAATTTTCTTTAACCCAAACGGTATCCTCTACAATTTTTGTGATAGCAGTGTTGTCGTTATACTTTGTGGTCCGGAGGTTTACCGTCATCCAATACTGGTGTCCAATTCCAATGGTGTTGTATGTGTTACCCTGAACATCGGTTATAGTTCCTGTTATACCTGTAACAACGGTTGTAAAGGTTGAGTCGGCGCCATAAGTTATTCCTAAACTATTCTCGGCACGAACTCTATAGTGATATACAGTTTCAGGCGATAATCCCGAGATAGAGACGCTAATAGTGTCGTCGTTTTCGGTTATAGGATTTTCTGTTACTATGGCTGTACTGCCGTAACTGGTGGTTGTTCCATACTCGAAGGCAACGGTTGTGTTTAGGTCATTGGCGCTTATCAGGCCGCTTAGTGTTGCCGATGATGTTGTAATATTAGTTGCTTCTAGTGTTTTTGCAGTTGGCTCGTCTCCTAAGGTGATGAATGATGATTCGCTTCCATACGTTGTTCCAACGCTATTTGTGGCGTAAGCTACTATATAGTATGTGTTTTTTGGACTTAAACTATTAATGGTTGAAAGGAATTCTCCGGATCCGCTTCCGATTGCCAGTTTAGTTCCTGTAGTTTGAGGATTTGCCGATGTTCCCCAGTAAATTCCCCTTTCGGTTACTTCAGCACCGCCTGTGGATGTAACTTCTCCGCCAATTTTCACCGAACTGGTAGTTATATTGCGGGCAACATAGGTTGTTACCGATGGGAGCGCTGGCGAGGTGGTAAAGTAAATTTCTTCACCATAACTCGTCCCTTTGATATTGGTTGCAAATGCTACAACATAGTACTGGCTGGTGCGATTTAATCCGGTTATGGTTTGCGAGAATTCTCCAGCGCCACTTCCAATTGCAAGTTTGTTTCCGGTTAGCACGGGGTTGGTATGTGTTCCCCAGTAAACGCCTCTTTGACTAACTTCGTAACCACCGCTATCGGTAACGTTGCCTCCAACTTTTGCTGAATTTGTTGTGAGTTCCGAAATTGAAGTGGTGGTAACCGTTGGCAAACTTATTTGAGTGGTGAAATAAGTTTCGGTTCCGTATGAGGTGCCTATGTTATTGGTGGCGTATGCTTTGATGTAATACTTAACTCCGGAAGTCAATCCCCTCAGCGTGTCAAAATAAGCACCAGTTCCAGTTCCAACCTCGAGTTTAGTGCCAGTATTTTCTGGATTTGTTGATGTGCCCCAGTATATTCCTCTATCCGATACTTGTACTCCGCCATCATCTAGTACCCTTCCTCCAACAGTGGCCGATGTGTTTAAAATATCGGAAACAGACGATGTTTCTACTTTGGGGGCAGTTTTATCTTCCTCCTTTTTGCACGAATGGATGAATATGCAAAGTACAAGGACGATTAAAATGGATGGTATTATAAGATTCTTCATGCTCTTCATATTTCAAATTAAAGTCTTAATAGTATTTTACAACATTAGCCCCCGATTTGAGGTCGCGGTTGTAGCATTCGTCCATCTTCTTTTTAATTGATGATAGCAACTCTCTGATGTACGCCTCTTTGAAACTTGCATCGGAATCTAGTTTCGTAAACAGGGTGTACTTGGTTAAATCGCCATCTTGTTCCTTTAGAATTTCTTTTGCCATTTCAATTCCTTGTTGAATCTGCTCCTTAGTTATGTCGAAGTAAACAACGGTAAGTTCGCCAGAGGAATCGCTGCTCTTGTTGCTTGTAGTTTGAGAGGTCGGATTAATTTCTAGTTTGCTGCTTTCGGTTGCTTTATAATCCATTAAATCTGCGTAGTTAGGAATTACTTGGGCAAGTACAGCATTCATTTTATCCAGTTGGGCTTTAAGTGTCTGAATCTCCTTTTCCTGTTCTTTTATTTTCTTTTCCTGCCTAATGCTTAATCGAGCAACATCGGTAGTGTTAAGCCCAACGGCAACATTTATAAAGCTGATGTCGTTGGATTGAGAGCTCGACCATGCAACTCCCGCAATTTTAAGGTAATCGTCGAATTGTATATCGTCCGGCGATATTGCAATTCCAGTACCGTCGTTATTCCCGCTTGGTATAATATAATCTCCAGCGTTAACTTTCCCAATAACCTTGGCCTCCACTTGCCCTATGAACGCAATCTTTTCGCAGGAGTTCTCATCTCCTTCTTTTGGTAAATTTCCCAGCACTATGGGCTTTTTGGAAACAATCATTATTTTATCTGCGTCCTGTGTCGATTTTGACACAGAGCCTCCTCTTATGCCAACAATATCGCCGGGGAATATGTTTTCGTTAGGGTTCATCTTGGGGAGGTACTCTGCATAGTCGGCACCTTTAGATTTGTATACAACCCCTGCATTTGTGAGTCTGAAATAGTCGTAAGCTGCCAGTTGCGCTGCTCTTACAACAACTTGGGCAATCCCGAAAACTATTTTGGATGGAGGAGGAGCAGCAACGCAGGCGCCTAGCCCTGCACATACCGTTGTTGCGGTCACTGCGGCATATAGGTTTGCCGCGGCAACACCTGTTTCAACAACTAACTTGGCATTTTCGAAGTAGAACCAGGGGTCGGAGGTAATGTCATCGGTTGATTCTCCTTCGATCCTTCCCTGTACTTTTTCGTTGTCCCAGAAGGTGACAAAGTTGGTACTGTTACTCCTTTTGTTATTGACCTTAATGGCAATGCCCTGATCGCTTCCTTTAACAATTAGCGGGTAGGCATCTATGGACGCATCGCCTCCGCTTACACTTGCATTAATAGTAACTTGCCCATTTAGGTTGCTTGTTGAGTTTACGGTAAGCTTCTTCTCCAGCGTTGTGTTGTCTTCAACTCTCAACGATCCGGTTAGGTTGGTAGGGCTGGCGTTGTTTACATCTAGGCTACCGTTTAAATTAGTTGTGGCCTCAACCGATAAATCCTGAAGGGTTGATTTACCATCAACTTTAAGTGAGCCAGTTGCCGTTATGTTTTTGTGGTAAGCGTAAGGGATGAAGTTTAGCTGTTGTAGGCTGAAATCGGTGTAGAACTTGTCGGTTTGGTTAAGACTAATATCAACCTTTAAATCCTTTGGCGTTCCGTTCCAGTCTATCTCTGTAAAGGTTAAAGGGCTTGTTGCTGTTACGGTGCCCTGTCCAATTATAAGGTTAATCATTCCGTAAGCATCGGTTCTTGTGGCTTGCTCTTCCTGGTACTCAATGCTTCCTGATGCATCGAGAATTGAAAAGCGAACCATTATATCGCGGTTAGGTATGATGTTCCCTGATATGTCGTTTCCCGGAATTTCTTGGTTGGAGGTAGATATTATCACTGCCTGATAGCTTATTCCCTGTGACTGCGAGAATACTTCTGTGATAAAAAGCAGCGATAGTACTAGGATAAATAGTTTTTTCATGGTTCTAAGTGTGTTTAATTGCTTAGTTGAAATACATTAAGTTGATGGCTAAACCAATACTTATGCTATGGATTGTAAAGCGGAGTTGTTCCTTGTTGTCGTAATTGCCAACCAAAAAACTCCGGCCACCCATGTACTGCCCATATAGAATAAAAGTTTTGGAAATGTAGTAGTTTACGCCGATTGCCCCGCGTAGGTAGTAGAATGGTTTGTCGAATTCTTCTATTCCATTTAGATCGCTAATTTGATTGTTGAGGTTTTGGGTGCCATCAATCAGAAACTCCGATGATACTACGCCTCTTAGGTAAAGCGAAAAGCCGTGCTGTTCGTTTCGGTTCACTTCGGGACGGAAAAATTCGTAATCAATTCCTAGGTTTAAGCCAATAAATCTAGCGTCCCATTTGTAGTAATTTCCAAGGATGGGATCGCTTCCTTCCGCTTCGTACCTGTTGTAGTTGGCCAATAGCGATGCATGCCAGTTTGTGTTGAGCAACGGGTACCGGATGCCAAATCCAATATTGCCCCGATTGTTACTTTTCAATCCGTCTAAACTCTCCCCATTTGAGTTTTTGTAATCAAATTTGGGCATTACTTGGCCTATTTCGAAATTTAAAATCTGGCCAGAAGTTGTAAATCCAAGGAGTAGCAGAAGAATTCCACCAATTAGTTTTTTCATGATTAATTCTTTATCAATTTCAGTGAGGACTGTTTTCCATTGCTCGAAACGTTTGCAATGTATAGCCCTTGGCTCAGGCAGCCTAAGTCTAAGTTTATTTCCTGCGTTGGGCTGTATGTGTAGTTGTAGAATAACTGTCCAAAGGTGTTGTAAATTTTTATAATGATTACATCGGAAATAGCATCATTGAAAGTTAGCGTAATGTTATCGTTAAAAGGGTTTGGGTGAATGGCCATTTCAAGTTCATTAGAGTTCTTAGGGTAAATAGATGTCCCTTTTAATGGTTGAATGAATCCTTGCCGAAGAAAAAAATGTTTTCCAGAATTTACCCCAATAATACTTTCCTGTCCAACGCTTTGTTGGTAGAAATAACTATTGCCATCAATGTAAACATTTTTTGATGTTCCGCCAATACTTAGCGTTGATGTTAACTTCCTAGGGATTTGGCCGAATGCAAATTGTGTTGTAGCTAACATTAGGAGTGTGCATGCAATTGTCAGTTTCGACAGGATGGTGTTTGGCATGAATTCAAAATAATAATTTATACTAATTGATTTCTGAAAGTCATTTTGGAGAATCATCGCTAAAGTAATATTTATTGTTTGTCGTTGAACAACATTTTGTTGTGTTTTTATAAACACTTTAAAGTATTTTATTCTCAATTTATTAACAGGCACTCTTTTGCTGAAAACATGATTCTTATACAGGATAAATATTGGGGGCAATTTCTATATTTGCACAAAAACAATCGCGATGTATCAATCATTTAAAGATTTCTATACTGGACTTAAGGTTAAAGGAAATATTTACGCCATGCTTGTTTGGAGGTATTTACTCCTTATGCTAGTGTTCACTTTGTGTAGAGTGCTTTTCTTCTTATTTAATAGAGGATATTTCCCAAATGTAACATTTGATGGATTTTCAAAAATTCTTTGGGGTGGACTTCAGTTCGATACAACGGCAATTCTATACACCAACATATTGTATTTTTTTCTTTTTCTAATTCCCTTCACATTTAGGTATAACAAATGGTATCAGGGTATTCTTAAATACTTGTTTGTGGTAACCAATAGTATTGCAATTGGTGCGAACTGTGCCGATTTTATATACTTCCAGTTTACTATGCGCCGAACAACGGCAACGGTATTCAGCGAGTTTAAGCATGAAACCAATTTTGGATCGTTAATACCAAAGTTCATTGCCGATTATTGGTATGTATTTCTAATATGGGTTGCCCTAACCGTTCTAATTATTATTCTGTATGGAAAAATTCAAAAGCCTAAAATCCAGAAAGGCTTTAAATACCATTTTGCCTACTTTTTTAATGGATTAGCGTTGATGTTACTGTTTGTCGCACTCATGTTTGGTGGACTTCGTGGTGGATTTAGACATAGCACACGGCCAATAACCCTAAGTAATGCTGGCCAGTATATCAGTGAACCGTTGGAGGCAGCCATTGTTTTAAATACGCCTTTTGCCATTTACCGAACGCTAGGAAAACAGTCGTTAAAAAAAGTAAATTACTTCAAGCCGGAGGAATTAGAATCGGTTTATAATCCGGTTTATCAACCGGCATCAACCGATTCAATGAAGCGTTCCAATGTAGTAATATTTATTCTTGAGAGTTTTGGCCGGGAGTACATGGAGCATTATAATGAGCATTTGCTTTCGGAAGGATATCAAAGTTTTACGCCATTCCTCGATTCAATTATTGGTAAAAGCCTTTACTATCGCTACTCATTTGCCAATGGCCGTAAATCAATTGATGCCATGCCCTCGAACCTTGCCAGTATTCCGATGATGGTTGAACCGTACTTCCTTACCAGTTACTCTGGAAATAAAATCAACAGCATTGCTTCTTTGCTACGAGCCGAGGGTTACTATACCGCATTTTTCCATGGTGCACCAAACGGATCAATGGGCTTTCAGGCATTTGCCAATGTGGCTGGATTTCAGGATTACTATGGGTTAAGTGAGTATCCCAGTTCCGATGGTTTTGATGGAATGTGGGGCGTGTGGGACGAGGAGTTCTTTCAGTTCTTTGCCGATAAGTTAAACGGATTTAAGCAACCATTCTGTGCGGCAATCTTTTCTGTATCATCTCATCATCCCTTCAAAGTGCCCGAGCGGTACGAGGGGAAATTTCCCAAAGGGACATTGCCAATCCACCAGTGCATTGGGTACACCGACTACTCCTTAAAACAATTTTTTGCGAAGGCTAGCAAGATGCCTTGGTTCGACAACACACTGTTTGTTTTCACAGCCGATCACGCCAACCAGGCCTACTATCCCGAGTATAAAACCAACGTTGGGGTTTTTTCAGTCCCCCTTGTATTCTACAAACCCGATGGCAGTTTAGAGGGCAGGGTGGACGATTTGGCGCAGCAAATCGATATTATGCCTTCGGTGCTGGGATATCTTAATTATCCAAAGCCATTTTTAGCTTTTGGTAGAAACTTGTTCGATAACAAGCGGGAACCTTTTGTAATAAATTACACCTCAAACACCTATCAACTGTTTATGGGTGATTTTCTGTTCCTTTACAATGGAACAAAAGCAACCGGTTTGTATAAATTTAAAGCCGATAGGCTCCTTGCCGATAATTTGCTTGGAAAATTTCCCGATGTAGAGCAGAAAATGGAACAAAAAGTTAAGGCAATAATTCAGCAGTACAATAGTAGAATGATTGAGGATAAATTAACCGTTAAGTAGCAGTTAATTTAAGGATAGACAAAAAGAAATACTATTTTTGTTCCTATCGGTATTGAATAAAACTGGAATTTTGTGCAAATTTACAACAAGGTTTTCCTGTATGGAATAATGGTGTTTGCTTTGGCTCAAGGGTGTTCAAAGGATTTAGCGCCACAAACTGTTCAGTCAGTTCCAGGAAAATCAGAACGAAAAATTAACAGGGAGAAACGTAGGCGGGCTTGGATTGGATATTGGTATAAGCGAAGGAACGAAAGGGTTACTCGGAGGTCGGAGCGGCAGTTAAATAGGCTGGAGAAAAAATCGAGACGGGCTGAAGCCAAAATGCAGCAGGATCATATTAAAAAACAAACGCCAGCCGTGCAAAAGCGGATGAAAGAAACAAAAAAGGAAGCAGAACAAAATAATTCAAGGCGCAATTTACGACAACGGTTGAGGCTTTGGAGATATAAAAAGTAAAAGGAATGGATGCAGGCGATTATATCTATATTATTATTGCAATAGTGCTGGCTGTAATTAATGCTGTTGCCAATAAGAAGAAAAAGGAGGCCGCTAAGAGAAAGGCTGCCGTGGCGCAGCCCGAGGAACCAATGCGCGATCCTGCCGATATACTACAGGATATTCTAATGGGGAAGGTTGATACTCGTACTCCAGAGTCTTCAACCACTCCTGAGCCTACACCAAAGTGGTTTGATGATGAGGATTACGATGATGCTAAGGAATATGAGCAACCGTTAGATCCAGAGAGACCAAAACCATCGTGGGCCTACGAGGCTAAAGAAGAGCCAGTACAATCCATCGAATATCAGCAGCCTGTTGTTGAGCCCAGCGAAGCAAAGCTATACCCAACATTCGAAGTCAAGCCATTGGACGTTGCCGATAATGCCAAGTTTACACCAATAGATGTGCCCGATTCTATTGTGGACTCAATAGCTGAGTTTAACTATGATGAGTTAAATATCACCGAAGTGGAGGATGACGTTCCCGATATGATATTCGATCATGAGAGGGCTATGGCAATGGCGGAATCTGAGCCTTCAATTTTGGACGACTTTGATCCCAAAAAGGCCATAGTTTACTCTGAAATAATGACTCCAAAGTATCTTCAGGCATAAGTGTATCTTGCTTAATATTAGGTTGTTTGTGAGTTTTTTGGGCTGAAATAAATTTATTGCGGTTCTGATTTTTTGTATTAAATAAATGCTATATTTGCAAAACAAAAGAGTTCCGACTGGTCGGAATTCTTTTTTATTTCATATACAAGGAGGTAAAAATGTCCAAAGTAATCTATTTAACAGAAGAGGGTCTAATGAAGCTCCGCGCAGAGGTAGAACAACTAAAAAGCGTGGAACGCCCAGCAATTTCCAGAATGATTGCCGAAGCACGAGATAAAGGCGATTTGTCTGAGAATGCCGAGTACGATGCAGCAAAGGAAGCCCAAGGCATGCTAGAACTTCGTATATCGAAGTTGGAGGACACTATTGCCAACGCTCGCATTATTGACGAATCGAAAATTGATACCGATAAGGTTCAGATTCTGAATAAAGTAAAGATCAAAAACCTGAAAACAAACGCCGACTTGGTGTACACCCTCGTGGCGGAGTCGGAGGCAAACCTTAAAGAGGGAAAGCTATCCATTGCCACTCCAATTGCAAAGGCATTGATTGGCAAAAAGGTTGGCGATGTAGTTGAGGTTACTGTACCTTCGGGTTTGATGAGCTTTAAGATTCTCGACATTTCCATCTAAATTTGAAATATATGGCAACAATCTTCTCTCGAATTGTAAAAGGTGAAATCCCCTCGTACAAGGTAGCCGAAGATGAGAGGTTCTATGCCTTTTTGGATATTAATCCATTGGCCGAGGGTCACACGCTTGTTATCCCCAAGCAGGAGGTTGATTATCTATTCGACCTTGATCCTGAAATGCTATCAGGGTTAACGCTGTTCTCGCAACGTGTTGCAAAAGCAGTTGAAAAGGCCGTGCCCTGCAAAAGAATTGGCGTTGCTGTTCTTGGTTTGGAGGTCCCTCACGCCCATATCCATTTAGTCCCGCTGAATAGGGAATCGGATATCGATTTTCATAAACCAAAGCTAAAGTTGACACCGGAACGTTTTGTCGAGCTTGCTCAGAAAATTTCGAAGGAATTTAAGTAGACAACATATTGTACCAGTGGCTGCCTCTACAAAGGCAGCCATTTTGTTTTATTACATTGTTGTTTTCATAGAATCTTTTGATACCTTGCTCTTAAAATCTTTAAGGTATGTTCCGATTATTCAAATATGTTTTGCCTTTGCTGTCGCTATTTTTATGCGTAAGTTTTGAGTATGGTTTTACCCAATCCGTCAATCATTGGGAAACCGCCGTGTTTTCTGAAGATCAGTGGAGGTATAGGGTGAACGAATCGGAGTTGCCAAGTAATTGGTATGGCGTTGGTTTTGACGATTCGAGTTGGTTGCTCGGAAATGGAGGCTTTGGATACGAGGATAATGATGATAACACTACGGTTCCGGCTTGTATGTCGGTGAGTATTCGACAAACATTTACGATTACCAATAAAAGTGACATTTCTGCCGCGTTGCTTCATGTTGATTATGATGATGCCTTTGTGGCATGGATCAATGGTGTAGAAGTAGCCCGATCGGCAGGCTTAATCGGACAGAGTATTCTGTGGGATTCTCCTTCATCGCAAAGCCATGAGGCCGTTATGTTCAGTGGAGGAACTCCTCAATCCTTTTACCTGAGCGCCGATCAGCTTAATGCTATTTTGGTGCAAGGACAAAATGTTATTGCGGTTCAGGTTCACAACACATCAACCAGTTCGTCCGATCTTAGTTTAAGACCTTACCTATCGTTCGGAATACTGTCCACATCGCAGTATTTTGCTCAACCTCCCTCTTGGTTTGTGGCTCCGAATCAGAGTTTGGATAGCAACCTGCCTCTGGTAATCCTCGACACGCATGGGCAAACAATAAGTAGGGATGCCGATATTGTTGCATCAATGAAGGTGGTTGATCAGGATGGGAAGCGCAACTCAATTACCGATACAGAATTTACCTACAGTGGCTCAGTACATATTGAGTACCATGGGCAATCGTCGTTTTATAACGACTGGCCTAAAAAAAATTACAATGTGGAGCTAATTGATGCCCAGGAAGAGAACATTGATGCACCTTTGCTTGGCATGCCAGCGGGGAACGATTGGGTGCTTTACGGCCCCTATAACGATAAATCGTTAATTAGGAATGCTTTTACCTATGCGCTAGGAAGACGCTTAGGCCATTACGCGCCACGTACCGCATTTTGTGAGGTTGTGCTTAATGGCGAGTATGTTGGTCTTTACATTTTGGTTGAGAAAATCCGTCGCGATAAAAATAGGGTTGATATAGCAAAACTCAAGGAAACCGATATACAGGGCGATGATTTAACTGGTGGTTATATTGTAAAGATCGATAAGGGCGATTGGGATGAGTTTGGCTGGAGCTCGCCGTATACATCAACCAATGGCTATTCAATCAATTTTTACTGGCACTACCCAAAGGCCGATAAAATTCAAACGGCTCAGAAACAGTATATTCAAAATTATATCAGCACATTTGAGAATACCTTAATGGGCTCCAGTTGGAATAGTACTACCAATGGATACTATAGGTATGTTAACATGCCATCGCTGGTCGATTATTTCATTGTTAACGAATTTTCAAAAAATGTTGATGCGTACAGAATCAGTACATTCCTCCATAAGGATAAGGATAGCAAGGGCGGAAAGTTGACATTTGGACCGATATGGGATTACGATCTATCGTTCGGGAATGCAAATTACTATGAGGGGGAAAAAACCGATGGTTGGGTATTCATCTCCATTGATCCCGCCGATTCCTATCCTGTCCCGTTTTGGTGGGGAAAGTTTATTCAGGACGATACATTTAAGTCGCAATTGAAATGCCGATGGAAGACTTTGAGGAACGGTGTGCTGAATAGCACTAGCATAAACAGTTTGGTAGACAGCTTATCGGAGCGAATATCGGAAGCTCGTGTTCGTAATTTTGAGAAATACCCTGTGTTTGGGATTTGGGTTTGGCCCAACTACTTTGTTGGGACCTCCTACGAGGAGGAAATAGACTATATGAAAAACTTTATTGCCGAAAGGCTGCAGTGGCTCGATGCCAACCTACCCGGAACGTGTAACCCCAACGATATTGATACAACCGATTATAGTAAATCCAGCGTAAAGGCTTATCCCAATCCATTTACCGATAACCTGACGCTAACCATTAATTTAAGCAGGACAGGTAAGACCCGGATTGATTTTGTTGATATTACAGGCTGTACAATTTGGACAATGTTGCAGGAAGTTGATGAGAAATTTGTTCAGCTAAACCTGAATAATATAGATGTAAAGCCTGGGCTATATCTGGTTAGAGTGCTGGTTGATGATGAGTTTGTGGGTACCGCCCGGGTGGTTAGACGGTAACGTTTTTTTGTGCTGAGTAGAAACAAAAAATCCTTGAGCCATTATGCTCAAGGATTTTTATTTGGTCACATTTTTATATTCTAAAATAGATGCTAAAAAATTATTGGTCAGCACCTTGATCTGAGGTATGCTGTGACCAATATTTCAAAGATACAATCTGAAAGCAATTCACAACAAGGTTGGGATATTCGTCTTCATACCAGACGCTGTGACCAATATTTCAAAGATACAATCTGAAAGCAATTCACAACCCCTTGCCTAAAACAGGTATTAGTGTAGACGCTGTGACCAATATTTCAAAGATACAATCTGAAAGCAATTCACAACTCCATTATTTAACGATACATCGTAAAAATTGCTGTGACCAATATTTCAAAGATACAATCTGAAAGCAATTCACAACTTAAGGGCTGGACGGTGCTGCAGAATTTGGGCTGTGACCAATATTTCAAAGATACAATCTGAAAGCAATTCACAACTATAGCCATTATATTCAAATGGTAATTTAAGCTGTGACCAATATTTCAAAGATACAATCTGAAAGCAATTCACAACACTATAGCTGTTGATCTCGGATCGTTTGCCGCTGTGACCAATATTTCAAAGATACAATCTGAAAGCAATTCACAACACCTGTTAAATATCTATTAAAAGACACTCAGCTGTGACCAATATTTCAAAGATACAATCTGAAAGCAATTCACAACTATTCGAAAGAGGTCGAGGTTTCAGTCAAAGCTGTGACCAATATTTCAAAGATACAATCTGAAAGCAATTCACAACTCACACCCCGATGTTGTTGAGTAATTGGCAGCTGTGACCAATATTTCAAAGATACAATCTGAAAGCAATTCACAACAGGGAGCCACCAACACCACCTATTAGACCCGCTGTGACCAATATTTCAAAGATACAATCTGAAAGCAATTCACAACAATGACAAAAGCAAACGGAGCTGTTTATTTGCTGTGACCAATATTTCAAAGATACAATCTGAAAGCAATTCACAACAGAGGAGGAGAAAGTCCATACGTAGTATAGCTGTGACCAATATTTCAAAGATACAATCTGAAAGCAATTCACAACAGTGTAAATCAATTCAATTCAGGGACTGAAGCTGTGACCAATATTTCAAAGATACAATCTGAAAGCAATTCACAACCCAGGAGGTTCATCCCCTGTTGACACTGGAGCTGTGACCAATATTTCAAAGATACAATCTGAAAGCAATTCACAACACAAGGGTAGAACCCACCGAGGGAATGGCAGCTGTGACCAATATTTCAAAGATACAATCTGAAAGCAATTCACAACAGTAACTACAGCAGTAATAAATAATGAATGGCTGTGACCAATATTTCAAAGATACAATCTGAAAGCAATTCACAACCAAGAAGGATAATTCAAATTTTGCAAAACGGCTGTGACCAATATTTCAAAGATACAATCTGAAAGCAATTCACAACCAAAAGCGCGTATCTTTCAAATAGAACATTGCTGTGACCAATATTTCAAAGATACAATCTGAAAGCAATTCACAACCAGTGCAAAAGTATATATTATTTTCTAATTGCTGTGACCAATATTTCAAAGATACAATCTGAAAGCAATTCACAACACGCCCTCATCACAGCACCTCCACCCAGCCGCTGTGACCAATATTTCAAAGATACAATCTGAAAGCAATTCACAACTGCTTAGAATGCAGCCTATGTTGGCTCCTAGCTGTGACCAATATTTCAAAGATACAATCTGAAAGCAATTCACAACTTTAGTTGACCCACAAAATTACACAATATCGCTGTGACCAATATTTCAAAGATACAATCTGAAAGCAATTCACAACAGAAAGCGCGAGTTGGTTTTAGTTCGTCAAGCTGTGACCAATATTTCAAAGATACAATCTGAAAGCAATTCACAACCAAGCGGTACTTAATGAATATTGGAATATTGCTGTGACCAATATTTCAAAGATACAATCTGAAAGCAATTCACAACAATATAAAGATTATTACCTGTGGATGCACTGCTGTGACCAATATTTCAAAGATACAATCTGAAAGCAATTCACAACAACCGTTGACCGAAATACTTACAAGATTTAGCTGTGACCAATATTTCAAAGATACAATCTGAAAGCAATTCACAACACGATTCCGTTCATGGCGAAATGAAGGATAGCTGTGACCAATATTTCAAAGATACAATCTGAAAGCAATTCACAACTTACACTTATGAAAATAGAATTAAAAAGGCGCTGTGACCAATATTTCAAAGATACAATCTGAAAGCAATTCACAACAGCCTATGTTGGCGCCTATAATGCATCGTGGCTGTGACCAATATTTCAAAGATACAATCTGAAAGCAATTCACAACATCAAACAGCACAAGGCACAATGGCGGGTCGCTGTGACCAATATTTCAAAGATACAATCTGAAAGCAATTCACAACACGGGACAGCGTTATTCTAATGCCAATGCTGCTGTGACCAATATTTCAAAGATACAATCTGAAAGCAATTCACAACTCCTGTCGTCTCTAAGACGCTAAAGACTGAGCTGTGACCAATATTTCAAAGATACAATCTGAAAGCAATTCACAACAAGACTGAGTCGGATCTATTTTAATATGTTGCTGTGACCAATATTTCAAAGATACAATCTGAAAGCAATTCACAACACTATGCGGGAGGATGTGTTCCACATTACCGCTGTGACCAATATTTCAAAGATACAATCTGAAAGCAATTCACAACACGCTACCATTCTGGTATACGCGGAATGGTGCTGTGACCAATATTTCAAAGATACAATCTGAAAGCAATTCACAACGAACAAGAACCGAACGATGACGAAACACTTGCTGTGACCAATATTTCAAAGATACAATCTGAAAGCAATTCACAACTACCTCAGAATAACAGCCTACGGGGAGCTTGCTGTGACCAATATTTCAAAGATACAATCTGAAAGCAATTCACAACGGTATATAAAGGGGCTACCCAACACCATTAGCTGTGACCAATATTTCAAAGATACAATCTGAAAGCAATTCACAACTGCTTTAATAGTTCCCTTTGCTCCTTTGGGGCTGTGACCAATATTTCAAAGATACAATCTGAAAGCAATTCACAACTGGTGATTATGCGTTACTAACCACTACATCGCTGTGACCAATATTTCAAAGATACAATCTGAAAGCAATTCACAACCTATAGTGTTATATTAACTAGTAAGGGTGTGCTGTGACCAATATTTCAAAGATACAATCTGAAAGCAATTCACAACTAGCTTGTTTACGACCCCGTAAGGAGTCGCGCTGTGACCAATATTTCAAAGATACAATCTGAAAGCAATTCACAACGTTAAATGCGCTCAAAACATAGTCTGAAGCGCTGTGACCAATATTTCAAAGATACAATCTGAAAGCAATTCACAACTGTAAAATCTCATTAAGTTCAAGTATTTTTGCTGTGACCAATATTTCAAAGATACAATCTGAAAGCAATTCACAACATCCAGACACCTACTACCTACGGCCAGAGGGCTGTGACCAATATTTCAAAGATACAATCTGAAAGCAATTCACAACCACCATCCCCGTAACTATAACCACGGAGAAGCTGTGACCAATATTTCAAAGATACAATCTGAAAGCAATTCACAACACAATAAAAACCAACATTTTGTTTTGATTTGCTGTGACCAATATTTCAAAGATACAATCTGAAAGCAATTCACAACATAGTACCATAGGGATACAAGTCGACAGTTGCTGTGACCAATATTTCAAAGATACAATCTGAAAGCAATTCACAACAAAGGCGGCAGCGGCAACTTCAATGGCCGAGCTGTGACCAATATTTCAAAGATACAATCTGAAAGCAATTCACAACGGTGCCGCGTAAATACTCATTCGAGTCATTGCTGTGACCAATATTTCAAAGATACAATCTGAAAGCAATTCACAACAACTCGATTTATCTTTAACAAAATTGAAATGCTGTGACCAATATTTCAAAGATACAATCTGAAAGCAATTCACAACAAAAAAGGCTCGATGAAATAAACATGACACGCTGTGACCAATATTTCAAAGATACAATCTGAAAGCAATTCACAACAGTAAGAATTGATGGAAAAAGATTTTCGTTGCTGTGACCAATATTTCAAAGATACAATCTGAAAGCAATTCACAACTGGAGGATGTAAAAACCATTCTGAACGATGGCTGTGACCAATATTTCAAAGATACAATCTGAAAGCAATTCACAACCTATTTGACGACTATATAAAAAGGCTAGGCGCTGTGACCAATATTTCAAAGATACAATCTGAAAGCAATTCACAACTGATAGTTATCTTGATTTATTAGACAGGCCGCTGTGACCAATATTTCAAAGATACAATCTGAAAGCAATTCACAACTAAAGGCGTTAGAACTATTATTTATGCTGAGCTGTGACCAATATTTCAAAGATACAATCTGAAAGCAATTCACAACATAGATCTTCTAATTAATACGCTATCAGAGGCTGTGACCAATATTTCAAAGATACAATCTGAAAGCAATTCACAACTATAAGGCAATGATACCAAAAATCATACGAGCTGTGACCAATATTTCAAAGATACAATCTGAAAGCAATTCACAACAGTGGACAACCTAACCTCAAAGACCCCCAAGCTGTGACCAATATTTCAAAGATACAATCTGAAAGCAATTCACAACAGATGGGGCAAAAGCGTATAAAGAACTAGCGCTGTGACCAATATTTCAAAGATACAATCTGAAAGCAATTCACAACTTATAGTGTTATACTGACTAGTAAGGGAGTGCTGTGACCAATATTTCAAAGATACAATCTGAAAGCAATTCACAACCTTGCTAGTGTTGAGGCGCAAAAGAACCAAGCTGTGACCAATATTTCAAAGATACAATCTGAAAGCAATTCACAACGAGAAGGCTTTCAAGCAGAGAAAGAAGATGCTGTGACCAATATTTCAAAGATACAATCTGAAAGCAATTCACAACTACATACCAATCGTAATAAAACGTTCCCTGGCTGTGACCAATATTTCAAAGATACAATCTGAAAGCAATTCACAACCGATTTACTTACAATAAATAATAGTACTGCGCTGTGACCAATATTTCAAAGATACAATCTGAAAGCAATTCACAACGAGAAACAAAGAGATTGTCTCTGATACATGGCTGTGACCAATATTTCAAAGATACAATCTGAAAGCAATTCACAACTTCGGCAAGCGAATTACTTGGGATATGGTGCTGTGACCAATATTTCAAAGATACAATCTGAAAGCAATTCACAACTCGTGGATCCAGAGTGATGAAAAGAAAAAAGCTGTGACCAATATTTCAAAGATACAATCTGAAAGCAATTCACAACTAATTAACTCGTTGAAAAATGAAGCGAGTAGCTGTGACCAATATTTCAAAGATACAATCTGAACCGAGCGTTCTTTGCGAGCTCGGCGGAGTAGGGGGCGCGTACTTTGCACCCCCTGCGGAGCCAAAGCAATTCACCATACAGGCCGCATACTCTGCCAGGTCTTGCGACGCTGGCAGGTATGCTCCGATCTCCGTAACGGTCAAGTGCCATCTGGAGGATTACGTGCTAGCCCTGTCAGGGTTCTAAACCCTGACAGGGTGATGATGGCAAAAGCGTTAAGCAACCCTCTACGGCTTAATTATGTTTTTCTCCGTTTCCGTAATGGCAAAGTAGCGCAGGGAGCGTAGAAAAGGTTGAAGTTGGTCTGCGCGTACTTTGCACCCCCCAACGGAGCCAAAGCAATTCACCGTGCAGGCTGCACACTCTGCCCGGTCTTGCGACGCTGGCAAGTATTTTCCTGTTTCCGTAATGGTCAAGTGCCATCTGGTGTATTACGTGCTAGCCCTGTCAGGGTTCAAAACCCTGACAGGGCTGTTAGTCCAATGGTCCTAAATATTTCCAATTGTATGGTCGTTTTTTTATTTTTTTATGGTAAAATGCTCCCCAGCCGAGGCGTAAAGGTGCAATCGGAGCTGCACCCCCTGCGGAGCCAAAGCAATTCACCGTACTGGCCGCATACTCTGCCCGGTCTTGCGACGCTGGCAGGTGCTTTCTATCTCCGTAACGGTCAAGTGCCATCTGGTGGATTACGTGTTAACCCTGTCAGGGTTCCAAACACTGACAGGGTAGTGAATAGACGATCAAAACAGCTCCAGCTGTTGCGGTTCGGGGCTTGCCTTTATGGGTTTGGTGGAGTGGAACAGCTCCATGGCGCCAAACTGCTTATCGGTTATACACATTATGCCCACGTAGCCGTTGGGCGGAAGGAAACTTTTAACGCGCCGGATATGCACATCTGCATTCTCGCGGCTGGGGCAGCAGCGGGTGTAGATGGAGAACTGGAACATCGAAAAACCGTCTTTTATTAGATTTTTACGAAACAGGGCGTATTGCTTCCGTTCCTTTTTGGTTTCGGTTGGTAAATCGAAGAATACTAAAACCCACATAACTCGGTACTGGTTTAATCGGTCAAAGGTGGTCATCGGCGTTTATGGATTCAACCCTGACAGGGTACAAAACCCTGTCAGGGTTAGTATAAAATACTACGCAAATGTTGGATACAGAATCTTCCGACTAGTACCCTCAAAGCAGTCGTATAGCGATGCGGTGGTGCGCTGTGCCGCAACCATCAACGGGCTGCTTTTATCGTCAATCACCACATCCAGTGCAGGGATAACCAGAAGTTTGGCCTTTATCTCCTTGGTTAGCTCAGAGCAATCAATTCCGGATCTCACTATCTCCAGCACAACTTGGTCAACAAACGGACGGTACGGCTCCATGGTATCGTCGGCTAGGCAGAATGCGTTGTAGCGGTTGTGGTGGTGTATTCCCAGCGTTGGGAGTAGCCCACTGGCCACTAAGTTTCGGGCAATTACCGAGCGCAGGATTGCGTACCCGTAGTTGAGCAGGTTGTTGGGCTCTTCGTCGTAGCGTCCGCGGGTAAAAACATCGTCGGTGTGGCCATTGAATAGATTCTTCCAGTAAAAGGCGGCGGCGCGCCCCTCGTAGTTGTCCGGATCGCCACTCTTAACGCTCCGCGCCCAGTATTGCATGGGCTCAACATCAATCCCCGTTGATTTGAGCAGTGTGGCCTGATTCTGAATTTTGGCCTGCACCGTTTGCTGCCATAGCTGCTTTTTTAGTGGTACGCTGGCCGATAGCTGTGCGGCAAATCGCTCGCTCTGGAGCGTGTTGGTTTCAAGCGGGTATAGCAGCCCCGAGGGCATGTGCCGCTCGTCGGTGGTAATTATCGCGGCGTTGTTGGCCAACAGTTTATTCAGCAGTACGTGGGTGATGGTTATTTGTGGCGAGTCGAGGATTACAACCCCAACATCCTCGATGGGAACCGATTTGTTTTCGGTTTCACCGTCGGGGTATTCAATCACCATTTGCTGATCCCTAGCCTTGAGGTAGGTGGGGTTGCCAAAGTAAAGGGTACGTTTTATCATATTTTGTTTATTTAGAAAATGCTGTCAGGGTTTTGAACCCTGACAGCGTTAGGGAAACTAAATTTCTTGAACCATGTCAGGGTCAATTATTTTATGGTGAACATCAATAAAATTCGTTTTGCCACCGAACCACTCCAGCACAGTTTCTCTATCAACCCCGGTTGGTTTTGTCGAAATCATACTTTGGTACGACGACCACGGGTAATTCCTATAGTCGTTGATAAAGCCATGATGAATGGGGTTTTGGTGGATGTAAATAACTAGGTTTTGGAAATATTTCTCGGAGGTTATTTTTAGGCGATGGAAATTTTTTTCGAATAGACTTCCCGTGCGATTATTTTTTAAGTTGAAATACTTAGTGTACGAACTGAATAGATGCGAAAACATTCGGTGGGGAACGGGTTTTCTCCCATTAACGCTTCCAGATCCTTCGGATTCTGGAAGGTTATGGGTTAGCTGCCACTTAAACCTTCCAGAGTCGATAGACCTGGAAGAGTTTAAGTCCTCAAGAAAGCCTATTTCATCCTCCTCCTTTATCCTCACCAGTAAATGAAAATGGTTGCCCATTAGGCACCATGCGTAGGTATTGGCAATTGGGGTGATGTATTTGTCGTAAAGCCTAAGGAAATGCTCGTAGTTTCCAGGGGTATGGAATAGCGGAGTGCCGTTATTGCCGCGATTATAGATGTGGTAGTAGCAGCCGTGCTCCAAGGGGATGTTGCTCGATTTAGTCATTATTTCCATGTTAAATCCAATACGCCTAGGCTTGTTTTTTTCCATTAACGCTTCCAGATCCTTCGGATTCTGGAAGGCTGTGGGTAGGTTGCCACTTAAACCTTCCAGAGTCGATAGACCTGGAAGGTTTAAGTCCTCAAGGAAACCCAAATACGTTTTCCATTTTTGCTCTTCCGGGGGTTAAAAAGTAGGATGGGGGTACCTCAAGTACAGATTGATTTATCATTTTTGAGGATGCATCCGGTTTTGAAGTACCCCCATCCTCATTTTGGATAGATTGATCTATCGTTTTTGAAGATGCATCCTATTTCGAAGTGCCCTCATCTTCATTTTTGATAGACGCATCCTGTTTTGAAGTACCCCAATCTTCAATTTGGATAGATGCATCTATCATTTTTGAGGATGTATCCTATTTTGAAGTACCCATATTCATCAATTTGATGGATTCATCTTTAAATTTTGAGGATCGATCCTGTTTTGAAGTGGGAGGGGGTACTTGTTTTGTACCCCCTCCGGCATTGTAAGCACATTTTTAGAGTTAGTTGGGTTTTACCACCTCATCGGTACGGCTGGTGGATATATTCTCGAAGGCCTTTTTCAGATCGTCCACAATGGGTTTAGTTCCCGGAATATTCATCTTGGCGGCCTGCTTGGCAGAGTTATATATGGAAAGAGCTGCCACATAGGCATCGGAGCCCGCGGCTATTCGTGTGTCGTTAATCATATCGGCCAGGCGGTTAACCTCTTTGGCGATATTCTGGAGGTTGTTGAAAAGGTTGATGTCGCGCTCCAGCTCATCGAGGTCGGTGAACGGGGGTAGAATTTTAGGCTCGTTGCGGGCGTAATATATGCACTTGCTCACAAATGGGCTGCGGCTGTCCTCCAGTTTAGGCATAGTTTTTTTAACGGAGGGCGATAGGTTGATGATGAAGGGCATTTTTGCCTGAATATCGGCAAAGTCGTTCATAATTTGGTTAACTACCTCCTGGGCAATTTCTGCGGAAATGTAATCACTCATAGCAATTTGTTTTTTTAATGGTTAGTAATTGGTTAGAAAAACATAAAGACTAAAAAGCGAAAGGCAAAAAACAAAAAACAACAAAAAGCGATTAAATCGTAAATCAGAATCTAATGTATAGATAATTAGCAATATATGCAAACCGAGCGACGAATTTTTTATTGGGGGAGGATTAAAAATTACTTTTTCTGTAAGCCCAGTCAGGGTTTTGAGGGCTGACTGGGCTTTGTGAAACTAATTTAAAAAGTGAATTTCTCCGTCAGGTTTGATTTCGAAGTCCTTACCTTCAATGAGACAGTTAAAATTGTCAGAAGACAATTTTAAACGTGGCTGGTATTTTGAAACATCTATTACAGTGTCACCGTCTCCCAATTCTTTATCAGGACGAGCCTCTAAATGATGTTGGATGTAAAGATATCCTGTTGAACCCATTTCGTTAAATTTATAGACCTTATAAAGTCTTTTTGCAATTTCGTCTTTAGATAAATCGGCAACGACTTCATTTGCATCAGATTTTGTAATGACTTTAATTCCTGTTTTCAACACTCCTGATAGTTTAAAGACTTTTTTACTTTTATCTCCTCTTTCAAGATATAAAAAGTAAGGATTATCAAATAATTCTTTGATGTTATTTGCTCGTAGTTGAGCTATATCAAAATAATTAAGAATTCTAAAGTTCCTTTTAATTCCTTTTTCAGTTTCTAATTCATAAAGTAGATATAAGTAATTGTCAGCATTTTGTGCATAATACCATTGTTTATATTCATCCTTCGAAAGGTTGGTTTGTTTTTTTAATGCTATGGACTTTTCTTTTGTCATAAACCCTCTTCCTGCGGCAACTTTACATCGTACATGCCGAATTGGGCTAAGCATCCTTCCGTTTTTATCATGCTTTATAGGATTCCCATCATTATCAAGTAGCCAAAAATCTTTAGTTATTGCTTCTTTAAAAGGTTGTTTCAACTCTAGTCTTTCTTTTAATGTTAATGATATTGAATGTTTTACTTTAGGATCAATAATGCTTTCGACATCTTTTTCCGAAGTGAAGTCTTTAAGAGGAACTCTAACAACCATTGTTATCTTATCTTTGTTTTCATTATTCTTCTCATAAACGTAACAGCCATCTTTTAATATGGGCTTCCCGGAAGTTTCTTCTCTTAAAGGTTCTTTAATGGCCCCAAAGAAAGTATCCTTATGTAATTGTCCTCTTATGCAATCCCCCTTTGCAATTTTGGGTTTAGGGTTGCCATTTTTATCAAGTAAAGTTTTTCCGTTTTTATCCTTCAGGTAAACTATTTTTCCTCTGCGACGTACTATTTTTTTGCCTTTTACTAAAGCCTTATCCTGAGCAATATTGTTTATGAGGATATTGTTGTCTATTTCGTCAATCATGGCCTCAAGTGCTGGCAATTCAAGTTTTGACACCTCCCGATCAAGTTCCGCTTTTAACCAGTCATATTTTTTATAGCCTCCTGTTTCCTTGGCAATTTGTTTTTCTTCAAGGTATTCGTAGAATAGTTTTAGAATTTTTTCGCGTTGCGCTGCATGCGGAATTAGCGTTAGTATCAGGGCATCAATGGCGTGATGGGAATGCTTTGCCCGGCTCTTTTTCTCGTATGTATTCTGTATCTCAACAATTTTTCTGAAATCAGAAGTAACGGAACCCTTTTGCACATCAACGGTATTGAATGCCGTTTTTAGGTAGTGCATGGCATACTTTGATATTAACTGCGTATCTACCAGTTGACTATTTTTAAAGCCACTGGTAACTTCAGTCATGGTAAATCGACCTAATTTATTCTGCCAATACTTAAGTTCCATTACCCAGAGATGACGTTGCCGAATGGCCTCGTCTTTCTGGTCTTTAGTTGAGGCATGTTTGGATTTCCCCTTCCAGAACTCAACCATAGTTTTGATATGCTCAACTTTATCTTCCCAATCTTTTAATCGGGGTTTAATGGCAGTATATACATCAGTGCCAATTTGGGTATCGTTATCGTAGTTTGGCAACTGGGTTGGTATCTTATTTTTCTTAATATTCCTGTTGTAATGGGCAAAGCATACCGTAAGGTTTGCTAACGAGTTATCGAAAGAAATACTTCGCGGAATGGTATGTTCAAAATCAACGGCATTTGTGTTAAAGAGGTCGCTAATTGATATTACCCTTCCCGTGTACATGCAAATGCACTTTTGCTCTTTCCATAAACGGTACTTATCGACCATCTGTTTAGCCTGCAAGAGTTTTTGGAAGAGGTCGGTTGTTTGATTTGTCCATTTGTTTTGATTGTATTCGCCTGTTGCTTTGCTTACAGAACTCTTTTGAACTTGCTCATACCACATCCTTACCTTATCAATGTCCTCGTCGCTATCGGGGTTGGGCTGTGTTGTGTAGTCTTTATTCTCGAGCAAACTGCTGATTGCATCAGCAAACTCGTTATTTTCGTTTTGCCTTTGCCGTTGATAAGTTTCTATTGCCCACCTCTCGTTAGCATTGTTTAAATCGCGGGCTGTTTCAACAACAATTCTAGTCTCCTCGTCTATTTGTCCCGTTTTAATGAGATAGTTGGTAAGCTTGCGTAACTCGTAAAGAGTACGCATTGCCATTGGATTTTTAAATGCACCTGTCTTGGGGCTTTGTAGGTATAACTTGCCATCATCCTTGCTGGGTTTTGATGGGGCGTATATCTCAATCATCGATGGGTGATAGAGTTTGTCAAGTTGTTTCTTGTCAACTTCGGGAAAATTAGCCAGTATAAAATCTTTAAGTGTATCCACTACCCGTGGAAGTTTATAGAACTGGTGGCTTGTGGATTTATGGTATGTTTTTTCTTTAATTTTAATAACATGGTATCTATCCTCTCCCATTAGAACTGTTTCAAACCCGGCTCTAAAGGTGCTTTGATATAGATGGGTTACCTTGTCAACTATTTCTGATTTGTTCGGAATTTTTTCTTCCCATGTTTTTGTTCCGATAGTTTCTATAATGGTTTTCAGAATGTCATTTTTGTCCGACTCGGTTAATGTGTAAGTAGTGTCCTTAAATCCGTATTTTTCATTATCGTGTAACGCTTTATATGCAGCTACAAGGTTGTTTACAATATTAATAATCTGCTTTTCTTCCCTGTTTGATGCAATTAGCAGGGCGATACTGCGCTTTATAAATTGTTGGTTTTCTTTTATACCCCAGATATTCTCTCCAATAATTTCAGGGATATTTGCCAGCAAAACAGCTTCGGTATAAATGAATCCTTCTCGAAGGAATAGATTGATTTTTTTAATTGCATTTAAGCTGAGCATTGAATATCCATCGGGACAGGCTTTCCAGGCTGTAATAAATTTCTTAGTTTTTTCATCATCTAGTTCCAACTTTTCGGTGGCAAACTGTGAAACCAATTCCTCGTCATCGAATGAGAAGATTACATGCCAAACATCTTCAGTGTTATACTTAATTGTATGCTCTTCTCCAGTTTTCTTATTAACTCTACTTAGATTCGTTGTTTTTTGGTAGTTGCGCCAATCATCTCCGAATATATCCTTTAATCGGGCTGATAAAGGGCAAGCAGATACATTGGTTTTGTCGGAATAGTTGATAGTTTTATTTCTATAGTCTAAAATTCCTGCAACACCTTTATCTTTAAACTCCCGTTTTTGAATATATTCACGAATCTCTGTAAAGTTAAAGTGAGATTTTGAAGGACGATAGAAAAGTTTATTGTAGATTTCCTTTTTTAGTTCATCAGATAATCCTATCCATTCACCATCTTTTTCTTTTCGATATTGAATATTGTTAAGTAGTGACAACGCTCTAAACTCTTCAAATTCGGGATGACTTATCGGGCATCTATATTTATCCGTTTCAAGGGTGCATTTTCCCACTAATCCTTTTTGTGAGCGCAATGGTCGTTGGAAAAAGATAGCCCCATTGTAACGGTTCTTGCTCGATTCAATAAGTTTTTTGTATAAGTCTGAATCTATTCCAATCCCTTGAAACTCGAACATCTTAGTGCATTCATCCTTGTAGTGCTTTCTAAAAGTATGTTGAATCCATTCTAAACGAACTCGTTCCCCCTGCTTCTCAACAAAAGCTAATGCAGAACCGATTGTTGGGAAATCAGAAATAGATTTGTTGAATCGCTTTTGAAGATTATTTTCAAATTCAGTTTCTTTTTTTAGTTCAGATTTTGCATCCTGTTTTTCGCCGGTATCTTGCACGGCTACATCCTTACGACTGCTCTTGAATCCCCGTCGCTGTGCTATGTGGTATAATGCTCTCCCTAGCTTATAGCGGTCAATCTCTTTTGATAAATCAAGTTTAAAAGTTATTAGCTCCGCTCTTAATTGGTATGGACTTGAGTAATCGGGTTTCCCATCTCCATTAAAGTCAAGTTTAATCCAACTGTCAAACGATATGTCGTCAACAGGGTATGCTCTGCCACCTTCCCCCTTAATTGCCTTTTCTTTGTCATATTTTCTCCATCGGTTTAGACTTTTCGTTGATAAAGGACAGTAGCCATTCTCTATTAGTATCTCCAATGTTTTCCAAAGTTTATATTTGCGCGATTGATATAACCGACGTGTTGACCGTTTCTTTGTTCTTTCTGCCGCAAACGAAAACTCTCCAGATTTCCCAACCCCAACTCCTTTTTCGAAAATGGTTACTCCATATTTTTCTATTTGCTCGTTTTTATCATTAATTGTATTTCGGATAGCCCAACCAATTGAGTTTGTTCCGAGATCGAGTCCGAGAATTTTTGCCATTTTATTTAAAATTAAATTACTATATCATTTTTTTCTTTACATTTGTCTTATACAATCTGTGAGACTTTTCACAATAAGGCTATAAGCCGAAGAATTTCTTAACCCTGCGTACCCCGTAGGGTTTCCTTGTTTTAAGGCGGTGCAAGTCGCCTTTTTGTTTTTGCCATTCTAAAATTAAAGGATTTTATTTTAAATAAAAAGCATAACCCGTTAAAATTCAATTAAAACGGGTGTTCTAAAAAATAAAATGATGCAAACATAACCTTTTCAGGTTTTAAACACTGAAAGGTTATATGGCTTGAAGGGTGCCTGCAACCCAAAATTTATACAGAAGTTTTTTAATGGAACTTAAGATTTTTAACGCTGTCAGGTCTTTTAGACTCTGACAGGTTTCTTAGTAGGAAGTTATTCCCCTTTCACAACCCCATTCACCACATCAATCACCAAACCCATATCAAACCCGCGCGATACACCAAAGCGGATTAGCTTGTTCTTTAAATCGTAAACCGATTTTGCTTTGGTTTGCTTGGCCTTTCGGGAGAGTAACTCAATCAACTGCGATTTGTTGGTGCTGGGATCAATTTGAGTGAGGGCTTCGTTTATAATATCTGTTGAGATTCCTTTAGCCCTTAGGGCGGTGGATATTTTTACCCGTCCCCACTTGCTTATCCGGCTTTTATCGCGTACAAACATCCCGGCATAGCGGGTGTCGTCAATAAAGCCATCGGAGACCAGCTGATTAATAACCCAATTAATATCTAAGGGATCTAACTTCCATTGAATCATTTTTTGTTTCAGATCGCCGCTGCACTTCTCGCTACGGGCGCAGAGGCTCTGTAGTCGAGTAAGTGCTTTTTCTTTATCAATTTTTTGAGCGTTTTGCATTTTAGTTCTGTTGTCTTGCGTCTGTTGTTCGCGGCTTTGCATCTGATATCTGAAATCTGATGTCCAGCGTCTGGCATCTATCTTCTGCCGTATGCCATTCTGTTCTTTCCGTTGATGTCTTTTCTTACTTCAACATCCTTAAACCCGTTTTCAATCAGTAGATCCTTTATTTCGTTACCGAAAGCCTCGTTTATCTCGAAGTAGAGCTGCCCATCCCTTTTCAGCCACCTATGGGCGTTGATGGTTATTGTTCTGTAGAAAAGCAACGGGTCGTTATTGCTTACAAAAAGGGCAAGGTGTGGCTCAAATTCGGTAACATTTCTGTGCATAACCTGCTTTTCCATCTCCCTTACATAGGGTGGATTGCTGACTATAATATCGAACGGGGCGTTGGCAATGGCTGGTGCTGCAAGAATATCAGCATTGATAAAATCAACCCGAACATCATTGTTTTTGGCATTTAGTTCCGCGGTATTTAGAGCCATAGGCGAGATGTCTATTGCTGAAACCTGAACGTTTGTGATGTATTTTGCTAAAGCAATGGCAATGCACCCAGTGCCAGTTCCTATATCTAGTATTTTAGGCGAAGCGTTTTTGTTGTTTCCGACTATCCAGCTAACCAACTCTTCGGTTTCGGGTCGGGGGATTAGCACGTTTGGGTTTACCATAAAGATCATATCCATAAAATCGGCTTCGCCAATGGCATACTGAACAGGTTTTCCCTGTTCGAGCTCGTTTAGGATATCACTAATTCTTGTTACGGTTTCAACGTCAACGTTGACATTGGGGTTGATATGAACGTTGAAGTGGGGGATGCCAACAACTTTATCGAAAAGTAGTTTCCGAATAGCCTGAACCTCATTGCCTGAATAGATTGACGATAATCGAGAGCCAATTGTATCAAACAGCTGCTTTAGGGTGTAACTGTTCATTAAAAAATGTATTTTTGTATAGATAACAAATTTACGGAATTTATGGATAACTCGGAACTTGACAGGATGTACATGCAGCGTTGCCTCGAACTTGCAATGAATGGTATTGGTAATGTTGCGCCAAACCCAATGGTGGGGGCTGTTATTGTGCATAACAATAAAATCATTGGCGAGGGATTTCATGCCCATTACGGTGAGGCTCATGCCGAGGTTAATGCCATAAACTCTGTTAAGGATAAATCGTTGCTGAAGGATTCTACCATGTACATCTCGCTGGAGCCATGCTCGCATTACGGCAAAACACCCCCATGCACCGATAGGATAATTGAGTTGGGTATTCCTAATATTGTTGTGGCTACAACCGATCCAAACCCAAAGGTGAGTGGCCGTGGAATCGATATTCTACGTCAGCAGGGTTGTAATGTAACGGTTGGAGTTTTGGAAGATGAAGCTGTGGAGTTAAACCGCAGGTTTATTACATATCACACCCAAAAACGTCCCTATGTAATACTAAAATGGGCGCAAACCATCGATGGATTTATTGATGCCATTCGGCAGCCATCGGATCCCATTGAGCCAATTTGGATAACCAATGAGCATGCCCGGTCGCTGGTTCATAGGTGGAGAAGCGAGGAACAGGCTATACTGGTTGGTACAAATACAGTTGAGCGCGATAACCCGCATCTGAATGTTCGTAACTGGTGCGGTAGAGCACCTATTCGGGTTGTTGTGGATAGAAAGTTGAGGTTGCCAAAAGAATCACATGTTTTTGATGGCTCACAGACTACCTTACTTTTTATGGGGAATAATAGTAGTTCTTTGGCTCGCAAGCCAGAATTTTCGGGAATCCCAAATCTCGAGATGATTACAATTGATTTTGTGAAGGGGATAGAGGCTCAGATTTTAAAAGAACTGGGAAACCGTGATATTATATCGGTTATAGTAGAGGGTGGCGCAACACTCCTGAATAGTTTTATTCAGAAGGGTCTTTGGGACGAGGCTCGTGTATTTGTTGGCAACAAGTTTTTTGGCGATGGAGTTAAAGCACCCCTTTTCAAGGGAAATCCAGTAACCTTCGATGAAATCGGGGACAGCAAACTATTTGTTTACAGGAACGACGAAAGTTTGTAGTTAGGAAATAACCCTGACAGGGTTTGAAACCCTGTTAGGGGTTGACATCGATTTATACCGCAGCAAAGTTAATAGCATCGCTATCCCATTTGGGGGCATTCTCAATTGCAGGGATAATATCTTCGGGTTTATCAACGAATGTCCAAATATCAACATGCTCTGTGCGCATAAAGCGCTCTTCAACCATTTTGTTCAGAAGAGCCTTTAAGTGCTCGTAAAATCCATCGGTGTTGAGAATAATGATGGGTTTGGTGAATTTGCCAAGTCTTTTAAGCGTAATAACTTCCATCAACTCTTCAAGCGTTCCGCAACCTCCAGGGAGCGCAACAACCGCATCAACGCCTTCAATCAGCAAACTTTTGCGTTCGTGCATATCCTTTACCAGAATTAGTTCCGTGAGGCCTTTATGTCCCCACTCTACCTTATCCATGAATCGCGGAAGGATACCTATTACTTTTCCCTTATGCATTAGCGCAGTGTCGGCTATTTTTCCCATTAATCCATTGGAGCCGCCGCCATACACAATTGTAATACCTTTACGGGCTAAATCGGTGGCTAAAATTTCAGCATCATTAAAATATTTCTCATCAACCTTGTTGCTGGATGCACAGTAAACACAAACTTTCATATTGTAGATTTTAGATATCAGACATTAGATGCAAGATTCTAGAGGTAACTAGAAAATAAAAAGGTCGGGCAATTACCCGACCCAAAGATATTGCTTTTAATTTCTATAGCAAAGCCTCGAGTTTTGCAACCAAGTTGCTTTTTGGAACAGCGCCTACCTGCTTGTCAACCTGTTGACCACCCTTGAAGAAAAGAACTGTAGGTATGTTTCTTATGCCATAACGAGCCGCAATGCCAGGGCAATTGTCAACATCTACTTTTGCTACAACGGCTTTGTCCTTGTATTCTTCAGCAATTTGTTCAACATAAGGAGCAATCATTCGGCAAGGGCCACACCATTCAGCCCAAAAATCAACCAATGCAGGTTTGCCTGAGTTTAGTACTAACTCATCAAAATTTGAATCTGTAACTTGTAGTGCCATATTCGTACTTTAATTAATATTTTTCGGTTTATAAAATTATAAAATAAAACGATATAAATATCGATTTGTTTAATCTGCACTTAATTTAAAATCCATTTCGTTGTCCTTGAGGTAGTTTATGAATTCGTTGGAGATATTTACCCTGTAGGAACGCGAGAATAAATCTACAGTAACCCTGTTGTCGGGGTCAACTATTTTGAATTTCAAGAGAACCTTTGCTTTTTCCTTGGAGGAAAGTTTAATAAAGTCATCTGTTAAAACATCGGAAACATCGGAAAGTGGTAACGTAATTGTAATCCCTTTGATTTGCTGCTCCCGAACGTCGTAAAGCATTGATATGGTTTTGATTTTCAGTTCAAGCTCCTCGGGTCTGTAGGCTTTAGGCTGAACCTTTCCTTTTATCATTATCATGTAACCGGTGTAGCAGAAGTTTCGGTAGGTTTCAAAGTCTTTCCCAAAGAGCATTATCTCCATGGTGTCGGAGTAGTCCTCCAACGTAAGGCGGGCGTATGGCTTGCCGTTTTTAGTGGTGTCAACCTTGGCTCCAACCACCATTCCGGCTATGGTAACGTCGCGATCCTTGTACTGATCCATGCTTCTTAAATCGGCCAGCGTAACATTGCAGAGGTTTTCGATTTCAAATTTGAACTGATCCAATGGATGAGCCGATAGATAGATACCTATCACCTCTTTCTCCCGGTTTAGTAGTTCAATGGTAGGCCATTCGTCAACCTTTGGAGGTTCCGGCTTTGGCATGTCAAAACCACCTGTGCCGCCAAAGAGCGACATCTGATTGCTTAACTTCTCGGTTTGTGTTTTTATCCCGTAACGCATCAGGGTTTCGAGGTATGTGCCTCCTTTCGAGTCGGGAGCAAAGTATGTGCTACGGCTCACTGGGCTTAAATTGTCGAACGCCCCTGATACAACCAGCACCTCAAGGTTTTTTTTGTTAACGGTTTGTAGGTTGACGCGCTCCATGAAATCGTATATATCCTTGAACTTTCCTCCGCCTTTTCGCGTTTCGATGATGTTGGCCGCAGCGTTTTCGCCCATTCCTTTTATGGCTCCCATTCCAAAGCGAACATCTCCGTTTGGCATCACGGCGAATTTATAGTGGCTTTCATTCACATCGGGGCCTAAAACCTGAATCCCGATGCGCCTACACTCGTCCATAAAGGTTGTAATTTTCTTTATGTCCGATAGGTTACGGCTCAGCACAGCGGCCATAAATTGGCTGGGGTAGTGTGCTTTTATGAATGCTGTTTGATATGCAACATAGGCGTAGCAGGTTGAATGCGATTTGTTGAATGCGTACTCGGCAAATGCCTCCCAGTCAGTCCAAACTTTTTCAACTTTGGCCTTATCGTGCCCATTCTTTATGCAGCCCTCAATGAATTTCTCCTTAAGTTCGTCCATTACCTTGCGGAGCTTTTTTCCCATTGCTTTACGAAGGGCATCGGCCTGACCTTTGGTAAAGCCAGCCAGCTTTTGCGAGAGTAACATCACCTGCTCCTGGTATACTGTAATACCATAGGTATCCTTTAGGTATTCCTCCATGTCGGCAATGTCGTACTCAATTTTTTCGAGACCCTGCTTTCTGTTGATGAAGCTGGGGATGTACTCCATTGGGCCTGGCCTATACAGGGCGTTCATGGCAATCAAGTCCTCAAAGCGGTTGGGTTCCAATGCCCGCATGTGTTTCTTCATCCCGGGCGACTCGAACTGGAATATGGCGGTGGTTTCGCCTTTGGAGAAGAGCTCGAATGTTTTGGGGTCGTTAAGCGGAATTGTATCGATGTCCAGATCTGTTCCTGTCGATTCCTTTATAAATTGCAAGGCATCCTTAATGATTGACAGGGTTTTTAGGCCTAAAAAGTCCATTTTTAGTAGGCCGATATCCTCAACGTGCGAGCCTTCGTACTGAGTTACGAATAGTTTTGCCTCCTTGTTTGTGGAGAGTGGAATGTACTCCTCCAGATCGTCGCGGCCAATGATTATACCGCAGGCATGAACCCCCGTTTGCCTTACAGTTCCTTCTAAAACTTGTGCGTACTGGAGTGTCGATCGGATTAAAGCATTGTCAGAGTTACGTTCCTTTTCCAGTTCAGGAACCTCCTTGAAAGCACTTTTCAGAGTAGTCCCTGGTTTTTCTGGAACTAACTTGGCAAGCCTGTCGGCGGTGGAGAGATCCAGTTTTTGCACACGGGCTACGTCTTTTATGGACGATCGTGCGGCCATTGTGCCAAAGGTTACAATGTGCGCTACGCGCTTGGCTCCATATTTCTCCACCACATAGTTAAGTACCTCTTCACGGCCGTCTTCATCAAAGTCAATATCAATATCGGGCATCGATATACGCTCTGGGTTTAGGAAGCGCTCAAACAGCAGGTCGTACTTAATTGGATCGATATCGGTTATCTTTAGGCAATAGGCCACCACCGATCCTGCGGCGGAACCACGGCCGGGTCCAACGGAAACGCCTATATCCCTAGCTGCGCGGATAAAGTCCCAAACAATTAGAAAGTACCCGGGGAATCCCATGCGGGCTATTACTCCAAGTTCAAAGTCTAATCGCTCTATAACATTGTCGGGCAGACTATCGCCCCATCGTTTTTTTGCACCGCTATAGGCCAAGTGCCGTAAATACTCGTTATCATCGGTAAAACCTTCGGGTAGTGGAAAGTGCGGCATTATGGGCTTGTTGCTCAGGCTGTATGTTTCTACCTTGCTATAAATCTCATAAGTGTTGTATATGGCATCGTGGCAGTTGGGAAATATCGATAACATCTCGGCTTCGCTTTTCAGGTACTCCTGAAAGGTGTATCGCATCCGGTTTATATCATCAAGGTCTTTGCCAGTGTTAAGGCATATTAGCCTATCGTGAGCTTGTGCTTCCTCGGCCAGTACAAAGTGCACGTCGTTGGTTGCAATGCATTTTGTGCCTGTTTTGGCCGAAAGTTCAACTATTGCTTTATTAACTTTGAGTTGATTTTCGTAAACATCCTCGTCAATTCTTGGCTCTCCGGATTTATGGAGCATTAACTCGAGGTAGAAATCATCCCCGAATATCTCCTTGAACTCCATAATGCTTTGCTCTGCAGCATTAATGTCGCCGTTCATAATTGCTTGAGGAATTTCACCACCTAGGCAGGCGCTCGATGCAATCAGACCCTTGTTGTATTTGCGAAGCAGCTCTTTGTCAATTCTGGGCTTATAGTAGAATCCCTCGGTGTAGCCGTAGCTAACCAGCTTAACAAGGTTGTGGTAGCCCTCCTTGTTCTTGGCGAGGAGTATTAGGTGGTAGTTCCCTCGGTCTTCCTTGTCGGTTTTATCAAACCGATTTTTCTTAGCAACGTAAACCTCACAGCCAATGATTGGCTTGAATAGTTTGCCTTGCTGCTCGTTGATCTGAAGGTTTAATTCATCAATCTTAGCAGAGCAATCAGTTCCTTTATCCTGCTCTGCATGTAAGTTTTCTATTTCGCATTTAATGCGCTTAATCTCATCGTTAATTGATCCGTTTTTCTTGTTGGTGGCATTTATGAACTCTTTAATCCCAAACATATTACCGTGATCGGTAATGGCAATGCCGGGCATCCCTAGTTCCTTGGCCCTGTCAATTAGCCCATTAATGCTAGATGCTCCATCTAGAATGGAGTATTGCGTGTGCACGTGCAGATGAACAAACTTTCCCATTATATAGACTTAAGATGTCAGACATCAGATTTTCAGAAAAGAAAGTGCTGAAGGCTGAATTACAAATATTTAAAAATTTGATTAGTTCGAAATCATTCCTTGCGAAGTTAACTAAATGGCAATTTTAAACCGAGGGTTGTTGATAACTATTAAAATATTCGTAATTGGCTTTTCGTCAACTAAATATATGCTATTGACAAACAAAAATGTGACATTTATAAAAAACAGTTTACTCGGAGGTTTTGGTTATTGACACCGATATAAAATGACCATACATTTACAATAACCAAACCTAATAGCTATGCTTAAGCGAATTTTTACTTTATTGGTTGTTTTAACACTCTTTAGTTCTGCCAATGCAAGCGTGAAAGACACTCTGCCTGCATTCTTTGGGATCTCTTACGTTCCGAGTTTGAACTGGAAGGTATTTTTTATTAATCACGAGTCGATAGGAAAACCAATGAATCTTGACTTCAAAATGTCGAGTATGTCTTCTTACGAGGGAAATATAGGAATTCGTAAGATTGGAATTCGACTGGGAATTAATGCACAAATGGAAAACAATATTATCGGAAAGGTCTACAAATGGGGTGGTTACCTTGGATTTAGAAACATGATGCTTCGACTTCAGAAATCCGAAATGACAGGAACGATAGAGTGGACCGGAGCCCTACCTGATGAAGTAAATTATTATCGGACAAAGGATTTTTCGAACAGTTACTTCAACATCGATCTTATAAAAATTGCAAAAAAGAAACGGTATATTGATGGAAAGTGGGTGGTGGAACCCATGGAAACCCAAATGGGATTTTATTGGGGGGTTGGCTATACATCTATGGGATACCCTATTGAGATAAGCACGCTAGTAACAGAAGGAGGGCGAGAGAACCAAAAGTTTGGAGTCCCAGTTTACGATACTTTGTATCGAATCAAATCGTACAATGCTTGTTTTGGTTTCGATTTGTTGAGGCAACTATGTATGACCGGGGGGCGATATAGTATTACTCCCGGACGACCAGCTATGCGGTTTGCAGTATATGCTATAACTCAAGACAAAATTGGCTTTGGATCGGGGAAGTTGACTGATTATAGCGTAAAAATGGCAGAGGCATTAAATCCTGGAAAAACCGTTGTTGATGATAAATTTTTTAATGTAATGGTTCACTATACTCTTTCCGTAGGGTTCCGCTATTATTTTAGAACAGGTCCCGCTGCGTTTATATTTGCCGCTGGTTATGATTTTGAAGGTGCAATGTGTGCTCCATTCGGGGGCGCTGCGGATACGGACAAGGATTTAGGCTTCGATTTTATTAACTATTACCTTAACCATGGCGTTTCATTCAAAATATATGTAGCATGGAATAAGAATTGGGAGTAATGAGTGATGAAGAGTGTATGTAAAACAAACAACCCGGTTTTTCACGGGTTTGTTCGTTTTACATATAGTTTGTTTCTAGTTTTATAGATGTAGTTTTATTTTATCTCCAGAATTTTCCTTGAGATCTCGTTGTTGTCAATTTTTAGTTTAATAATATATACCCCAGCTGGCATGCCAAGTGCCGATGCGGAGAAATAATGTGTTTTAACTCCAGCATCTTCATAGTCATTGGTTACAACCTGAACCAGTTTTCCAGTTATGTCGTAAACCGAAATGCTGACATTGGAAGTCTTTTCGAGGTTGTAGGATATGGTGACCTTTCCTTGGTAGGGATTTGGGTAGATATCAAGCTTGATCTCATTGTTGAGTTGATCGTTGTTGGCTATTGAATTTACCACATTGCTGTTGAATGCTGCTTTTGTGTACGACGAAGTTTTGCCATTCTGCAATGTACTGGTGCTTTTAATAAGCACAAGAACAGGAAATCGATGATTCGATACATACCAGCGATAGGTCACATCCTCGGTTTGGGTTGTAACATTGTTGATGGTTTGCTTTGTGGATTTAACCTCTTTAACCCTTATGGCGTTGTCAATTTCTTTTCCATCGGGTAGTTTTAGTTTTCCCTGTGCATCTCCTTTAACTGAGTATGTTCCCTTGATATGACCAATCGTTTTGTCATTCGAGATGTAATCTCCCTCAAATTCTCCTGAAAAATTACTGCCAAACGAGAATGGGTATTTCATCTTAACAAATGGCTTGCTATAAACTATCTGTGTTTGTCCGGTTGAGGTTACCACTCCGTATTGCTCAAGGCTGCTTTGCGATGATTTAAATACAAAGTAGGTTCCAAATTCTTCTAACACAGTGTTGCACTGTGTAAATAGCGAACTGCATTTCGATACGTAGGAATCGTGAATTAGTCCAAGAAAATCATTGTTTACCTCAAGCTTGGTAAAATCCCAAACAATATTGTTCCCCGATTTCCCGGGGTCAACGTAGTTGGTTAGCATCATGGGGTTTTGCTCATTGGGAATAAACCCGTGAGTTTCGTTGGTTAAAACAGTTTGAGCTTTTGACGTTAGAATTGCTGTTCCAAAAGCGAGTAGGAGTAATAATTTTCTCATAGTACAAGCTATTAAGATTTCAGTAAAAACAAAGATACAAATAGCACGATTTAAAATCAACGCACTTACGTTAAATTTTTAATGACTTAGCGCTATAAATCTCTTGATTTAAGCAAGAAACTAGAAGAGAAAAGAAAGAGCAGAGTATATACAATACACACCGGTACAGCAATAGTTGTAGATATACCTTCGGGAACGGATTGCAGTTGAGATAGCGTGTTGGAATCAACCGCCTGTATGTTCGACAAATCGGAGGCAAGCATTCCCATAAAATCGGGCATAGGGGTTAGGTTCGATATGATTTTCATTGGAAAGAAAGAGTCGATGTTTGATGAGAAGAACAACCGAACGAAAGGTTCAATTATAATGAAATACAGTAAGTACATTACAATTGAGAGTGCAGTGTTTCTAAAAATCAATCCAAAAAGCATGGCCAGGGACATGTAGGCTAACGATTGAACACTTAGTACGAGAACGAATCTGTATCCATGGAGGTATTGACCATCCCATGGGTCGGAGTTTGTTGAGCCAACAATAATTCCCGAGATGGTTACTATAAGTATTACATAAATTGATAGGCATGCAACAAGCATTAATTTACCTAAAACCAATTGGTTTCGGTTGAGTCCATCGAGCAATTGCCTACGGAAAGTATTGTAAAGCAACTCGTTGCTTGTGAGTACAATTATCATTATGGCTAAAAGAAGATTAAACCAACTGGCAATCCATGCCATTGTTCCCCACATATACGTGCTTGAGAATAGCCTGAATATATGAACACCTTGGATGTTAATGTCGATATTTGCGCCTAGTATAACAACCAATATGTAGAAAAATGTATGAAGAAGCAGGATTGCCCAGAATATTGGATAACCTAACGTTTTTAGAATCTCTATTTTAAATACATTCTTCATGGACTGTTGAGTTAAGCATTTGTTTGCTTTACGATACTTAAGAATAGTTCCTCCAGTGTAGGACGGCGAATTTCGAATCTGTTTAACGAAATTCCACGGCTCGATAGATGTGAACTAAAATCAACCACATTAACCTCAGTGTTGAATGTGACTACAAATCCCGAGACATTTCGTTCTAGAATTTTGCAGCTCTGCATTTCTGTTAAAACGTCTTCTAGTTCATGCATTTGAGGCGTTTCAATTATTGCTACTTGACTGAAATTAAGTAGTTCGTCAACTTTTCCGTGGGCAATATCCTTACCATTCTTTAGAATAACCACGTGGGAACAAACTTTCTGAATTTCGTCAAGATTATGGCTGGCTACTATTATGGTCTTCCCTTGGCGCGATTGCTCCTTAATCAGGTTGCGTACCTCGGCTATGCCTTCGGGATCAAGTCCGTTGGTGGGTTCGTCTAGAACAAGCACATCAGGATTACCTATTAGGGTTTGGGCAATGGCAAGCCGTTGTTTCATTCCTAGCGACAGGGTATAGCATGGTGCTTTCCTTCGTTCAAACAGATTTACCTGTTGCAATACTAAAGAAATGTCGTTATGTCCGTAGCCACGGGCAAGTGCGCTAATCTTAAGGTTTTTTTCTATTGAGAGGTATGGGAAAAAGTAGGGAACTTCCAGTAGCGACCCTATCTTATCATTTGTCAATTTTCCGCGTTCACCACCAAACCAGCTGAACGATCCTTGGTTGGCTGTTTTTATTCCTAGAATTAACGATAGGAATGTAGTTTTTCCGCTTCCGTTTGGTCCAAGGATTCCCACAACCTCTCCTTTATATATTGATAGGTTAAAGTTGTCCAGCGCCTTTATTGCCCCGAACGATTTACTAAGTGAATCAACTTTAAGTATTGGAATCATGTTTGAACAATAAATTTTCTGTAGCGCTCTGCACGGTAAGTTAATTTCCCATTTCCGACATGAATTTTATTCGCATCAAGCGGATTTCCTCCTCGGTATAGTCTTCCTCTCCCAAGGCACTTATTGCCTCCTCTACACTTTCGCTTTCGGCTTCATTTCGGAAATACTCAAAAATTTCTTCCTGCTTATCCTCATCAACCACATTTCCGATATAGTAATCGATGTTTATTTTTGTGCCAGAGTTTACGATGGCCTCTATTTCGTTTAGCAATTCGTTCATCTCCAAACTCTTTGCCTCGGCAATGTCGTTTAAATCCATCTTTCGGTCTATACTTTGTATAATATAAACCTTGAGCAACGATTTGTTGGCAACCGATTTTACAACCATATCCTGAGGACGGATAATATCTTTATCCTCAACGTAGGTTTTAATCAAATCGATAAACTCCTGACCGAACCGTTTTGCTTTTCCAGCACCTACTCCAGATATATTTTGCAACTCCTCTAGGGTGATGGGATACTGAATAGACATATCCTCTAACGATGGATCCTGGAAGATGACAAAAGGTGGAAGGTTTTTCTTTTTTGCAACTTTTTTCCTTAAATCTTTGAGCATATTAAGGAGTTCATCGTCAGCTGAGCCCGATTTGTCCATTGGCATTCCTACTGATTCATCATCATCGCCCTCCTCGTACTCGTGATCCAGCGTGAACATTACATCAAAAGGCTTTTTGATGTAATCCTGTCCTTTGGGTGTAAGGAACAGTAATCCATAGTTATCAATATCCTTGTCGATGAACTTCATTACCAATGCTTGGCGAACAATTGAGTTCCAGAATCGCTGATCCTTTTCAGCACCTTCTCCAAAGGTGTCAAGTTTATTGTGTTTGTATGATTTGATTGCCGCAGTAACATTTCCCATGAGGATGTTGATAACATGGTCGGCTTTGAACTTTTGGTTAACGGCAATTATGGTTTCCAGAACCATTTGCAGCTGCTCGTGTCCTTCGAACTGAGTTTTTGGATGCAAGCAGTTGTCACAGGTTCCACAGTTATCCTCGGTGTACTCTTCGCCAAAATAGTTTAGTAGCGATTTGCGGCGGCACATCGAAGATTCAGCGTACGAAACGGTTTCTAGTAGCAGTTGCTTTCCGATTTCCTGTTCCGATACGGGTTTACCCTGCATAAACTTCTCCAGTTTTTGAATGTCCTTGTAGCTGTAAAAGGTAATGCATTGCCCTTCGCCGCCGTCACGTCCTGCACGTCCTGTTTCTTGGTAATATCCCTCGAGACTCTTTGGTATGTCGTAGTGAATTACAAATCGAACATCGGGTTTGTCGATCCCCATGCCAAATGCAATGGTGGCAACAATCACATCAACTTCCTCCATCAGAAATTTATCCTGATTATCGGAGCGAGTCGACGCATCCATGCCTGCATGGTAGGGTAGGGCCTTAATGCCGTTAACCTTCAGAATTTCTGCCATCTCCTCCACCTTCTTGCGGCTGAGGCAGTATATAATTCCAGATTTTCCGGTGTTATTCTTGATATATTTTATGATCTCCTTAACAGCGTTAACTTTTGGTCGAATTTCGTAGTAAAGATTTGACCTGTTAAATGATGATTTAAATACAGTAGCATCTAGCATGCCGAGGTTCTTTTGAATATCGCTTTGAACCTTTGGGGTTGCCGTTGCTGTTAGCGCTATAAGTGGAGCGTTTCCTATTTCGTTTATTATTGGACGAATACGGCGGTACTCTGGTCTGAAGTCATGACCCCATTCCGAAATGCAGTGCGCTTCGTCAATGGCATAAAACGAAATCTTTATTTGCTTCAGAAACTGAATATTGTCTTCCTTGGTTAAGGATTCTGGTGCAACGTAAAGCATTTTGGTGACTCCGCTAGTTACATCCTGCTTAACCTTTTGGATTTGTGCTTTATTAAGCGATGAATTTAAAAAATGGGCAACTCCATCCTCAACAACAAAACTGCGCATGGAGTCAACCTGATTTTTCATCAACGCGATTAGCGGTGAGATTACTATAGCGGTACCATCAAGAATTAGTGCTGGTAACTGATAACAAAGCGATTTTCCACCGCCGGTAGGCATTAGCACGAACGTATCGTTACCTGCCAAAATATTCCTAATAATAACTTCCTGATTACCTTTGAATGTAGTAAATCCAAAGTATTTAGTCAGATATTCTTTTAATGAAACTTCTGCTGTATTTACACTCATGACTCAATTAAACGTGTTCGATATAAAGACTTTTAGCTTTTGTTAATAGCTTAGGATGATTACACTCCAAAAAAAAGGATACTTTTGCTACATAAAAATACTCGATTTTTTTGATTAAGATTCAATTTTAATGTCTTTTAACAAAAGGGGAACAAATATAATTAAAATAAGGTTGTATGAGTACTGATATTAAAAGCATCGCTGTTCAAACCATCAAAACTGAAGCTGCTGCTATTGAAAAACTCACCACTTTTATTGATGAAGATTTTGAAAAAACAGTTTCGCTAATATATAACGGAAAAGGCAGGGTAATTGTTACGGGAATTGGCAAAAGTGCCATTATTGCTAATAAAATTGTTGCCACGTTTAACTCAACCGGTACTCCTGCTATTTTTATGCATGCTGCTGATGCTATTCATGGCGATTTAGGTATCATTCAGCCCGATGATGTTATAATTTGCCTTTCGAAAAGTGGAACTACTCCCGAGATTAAGGTGCTGATTCCGCTGATTAAAAATATGGGTAATAAGATTATAGCGTTGGTTTCCAACACAAATTCATACTTAGCCCAAAAGTCGGACTATGTACTTAAAGCAACGGTCGACAAGGAGGCTTGTCCTAACAATTTAGCGCCAACATCGAGCACCACGGCTCAATTGGTGATAGGCGATGCGTTAGCTGTTTGTTTGCTTAAATTGAGAGGTTTTTCGCCACAGGATTTTGCCAGAGTTCATCCCGGTGGTGCCTTGGGGAAAAAGTTATACATGCGAGTGGCCGATATTTACTCATCGGAAAATGCTCCTAAGGTAAAAGCTACCGACGAAATTCGACCAGTGATTATGGAGATATCGTCTAAACGTCTCGGTGCAGCCGCTGTTTTAGATACAAACGATAATTTAATTGGAATCATTACCGATGGCGATCTTCGTAGAATGTTGCAGAAAAATCATAATTTCGATAGTTTAACAGCTAAGGATATTATGTCGACAAATCCAAAAACAATCGAAAAGGATGAGTTGGCCATTCGCGCATTCAATTTGATGGAACAGCATAAAATTACACAATTGCTGGTGGTGAATAAAGGAAGGTACGAGGGAGTAATACATATTCACGATATACTCAGAGAAGGGATTGTGTAGGCCTCAATTTGTTTGCCAAACAGAATACTTATGTAAAGATGATGGGCTAATTTTTTGGTTTAATGATGAGAAAATTTAATAGAATACCACTTCTCCTGCTTGTGTTTTTGCTTGGTGCTGTTTTGCATGCAAATGCCCAGATAACTAAAATAAGGGGTAAGGTTGTTGATTCTAATACGAAGCAGCCCTTGCCATACGTGAATGTTTCGTTTAAAGGCACAAGCGTTGGAACAATCACGTCGGATGTGGGCGATTTCTTTATTGAGACTCGTACGGCGGGTGACTCGCTTAGTATATCCTATGTAGGTTATACCCCTTTGCAGGTAAAAATTAAGAAGGGTGCTTACCAAGAGTTGCGAATTGAGTTAGATCCCGAATCTATTGAACTTGCTGGAGTAATTGTTAAGCCGGGCGAGAGCCAGTCGCGTAGGATAATTCGGAATATCATTAAGAATAAGGATCGTAATAATCCGGCGAATTTGAATTACTCCTGTAGGAGTTACAACAAAATTCAGGTAGACCTAAACAATATTGATGATGATGTAAAAAAACGGAAAGTATTCAACCAGTTTAAGTTTATTTGGGATTATGTAGATACCAATGCAATAACTGGGAAAACTTACTTGCCAATTTTTATAACCGAGTCCTTGTCCGATTATTTCTACCAGTCAAGTCCAAAGTTGGAAAAAGAAATCATTAAGGCCACTAAAATATCGGGCGTTAATAACGAGAGCGTAGCGCAATTTACGGGCAAAGTTTACCAGAACATTAACATCTACGATAACTATATCAACATCTTCGATCAGGGTTTGATTAGCCCTATCGCCAATGCTGGCCAGGTTTACTATAAATACATGTTAGTTGACAGTACTTTTATCGAAAATCGTTGGTGTTACCAAATTTCATTTAAACCGCGAAGGAAAATGGAGCCCACATTTACCGGTGATTTTTGGGTGAACGATTCAACTTGGGCTATTGTGAAAATGCAGGTTCGATTGGCCGAATTAGTCAATCTTAATTTCGTGAACGACATGGTTGCCTCCAGCGAGTTTGTTCCCTTAAACGATACCCTTTGGTTTCCAAAGCAAACAACTCTGTTTGTTGATTTTAACCTGACAGATAAAACAACCGGCTTTTTTGGACATAAAACAATTAGTTACGACAGCGTTACGTTGAACCCCGAATTTCCAAAGGAGGTTGTTTCCATGGCAAGCAATGTTCAGGTTAAAGAGGGGGCCTTGAATCAGGAGTCGAAGTACTGGGAGGATACACGTCCATTCGAACTTACCCCTAAGGAGCAAGGAATTTATGCTATGGTTGACTCGGTGCAGCAGGTTCCCATGTATAAAACATTTATTGATATCATCAATATGTTTATTAATTACTACTATGTTGTTGGTTACGTGGAGATAGGCCCTTACTACAAAACCTACAGTTTTAATGAGATTGAGGGGAATAGATTCCGGGTTTCGGGTAGGACTAGTAATAAGTTTAGCAAAAAAATGATGATTTCGGGCTTTGCCGCTTATGGCGATAAGGACGATCGATTTAAGTGGGGATTGAGCGGCCTGTACATGATCAATAAAAATCCAAGGGAATCATTCAATATCGCCTATAAGAGCGATATTGAGCAGTTGGGGCAAAGTCCAAATGCTTTAACTGAGGATAATATCCTTACCTCGTTTCTTCGTCGGAATCCCAACAATAAGTTGACCTTAGTTAAGGAGTTTTCCTCTTTTTACCAGAAGGAGTGGTTTACAGGATTCTCGAACACTATAACAATCAACCATCGCACTATTTATCCAACTGAGTTTATTCCTTTTGTGCCAGTTGGCGGAGGCGATTCATTGAAAAATATTACAACCTCGTCTATTACTCTTAATACTCGGTGGCAAAAGAACGAAGGATTTGTTACAGGAGAATTCGAACGGATGAGCCTAGGTAGCGATTGGCCCGAAATAAATTTTTATATCACAAAGGGTTTCAAGGGTGCCTTGGGAAGCAATGTCGATTTTTGGAAGCTTCAGCTTAACTATTACCATAAATTTAATATCAATCCGTTTGGTTATGCTCGGTTAATTGTTGATGCAGGAAAAATATTTGGCAAGGTTCCTTATCCCTTGCTGCAGCTTCACGAGGGTAACGAAACTTATGCGTTCGATCGTTATGCATTCAATATGATGAATTACTATGAGTTTGCATCGGATCAGTACGCTAGTTTATACCTCGAACATCACTTTCAAGGCTTTTTCTTGAACAGATTTCCTTTGATTAGGCGTTTAAAATGGCGCGAGGTGGTAACTGGTAAGTTTTTGATAGGAACTATAAGTGATCAAAATAAAACTCAACTTCAATTCCCCGAAGGTTTAGGCGATGTTACCAAACCCTATGTGGAGTTGAGCGCAGGGGTTGAAAATATTTTTAAAGTGATAAGAATTGATGCTATTTGGCGAATGACCCATTTGGACAATCCTAATATAGAACCATTTGGAATTAGAGCTGGTTTGCAAATCATTTTCTAAGAAATAATAAAAATGCTTACTTTTACAACCAAATAAAACTGAAATAAAGCTATGCGTTTATATACCGAAAGCTTAGTTAAGCGTTATAAAACCCGCACTGTAGTAAAAGGCGCTAGTGTGGAAGTTAAGCAGGGAGAGATTGTTGGATTGCTTGGTCCAAATGGTGCCGGAAAAACAACAACTTTTTATATGATTGTTGGTTTAGTTAAGCCAAATGCAGGAAAAATTTTTTTAGATGATGTTGAGATAACTGATGAGCCTGTATTTCGTAGGGCACAGCGTGGAATTGGTTACTTGGCACAGGAGGCATCTGTTTTTCGCCAGCTAAGTGTTGAGGACAATATTAAGGCGGTTCTGGAAATGACCAATTTTACTAAGGAATATCAAGCCGAGAAAACAGAGTCGTTACTGAATGAGTTTGGACTTCAAAAGATTCGCAAGAGCCTAGGAATTCAACTTTCTGGTGGCGAACGTCGCCGAACCGAGATTGCTAGAGCCTTGGCGCTTGATCCAAAGTTTATTCTCCTCGATGAGCCCTTTGCTGGGGTCGATCCAATTGCCGTGGAGGATATTCAAACCATTGTTGCTCATTTAAAGGATAGAAATATTGGCATTCTAATTACCGATCATAATGTTCATGAAACATTAACCATTACCGACAGGGCGTATCTATTGTACGATGGCGATATTCTTAAGGCCGGAACTGCTCAGGAGTTGGCTGATGATGAGCAGGTTCGTAAGTTGTATTTGGGGCAGAACTTTGAGTTGAGAAAATAATTCGATATTTTTTTGTTGAGGTGATTGCAAATTCAAAAAATCCAATTTATCTTTGCACCTCGATTTTGCGGATGTGGCGTAATTGGTAGCCGCGCCAGACTTAGGATCTGGTGTCGTGAGACGTGGGGGTTCGAGTCCCTTCATCCGCACAAAACCCGGTTAACCCGGGTTTTCTTTTTTCTACAACTTTTTAAACTTCTAATTCTTTCCCAAGTCTATTGTCTGATGTCCGAATTCTAGTGTCTGTATTGATATGACTAAAAAAATACTGGCAATTGCCAAAGCAATTCAACCTAGCGTTAGTACGTTTTTAACACGGCTTTATAAATGCGTAAAAGAGGCAATGCCAAAGGCAATTAAAACGGCTATTTGGATTTTAAAAATTACCTTACCCGTTTCATTAGCAGTAAGTATCCTAAATTACTTCGGATTAATCCAACTTGTTACTCAACATTTAACGCCGGCGTTTAATCTTATTGGTCTTAGAGGAGAAGCAGCGTTACCATTTGTGACTGGAATTCTACTGAACATTTATTCGGTTATCGCGGTGCTCTCACAGTTAAGTCTCGACTTACGCGAGATCACCATCATTGCAGTGATGAGTTTAATTGCTCATAATCTAATTATCGAAACAACTATTCAAAGTAAAACTGGCTCAAAGGCCTGGCACATGGTTGCATTGAGGATAGGTGCAGCATTTGGAGCAGCAGCCATTCTGAATCTTGTTTTGCCTGATATGAGCCAGAGAATATCATTGCTATCAAATACTCACACCGCATCAACTCTATCTGAGTTGCTACATGGCTGGGTCTTCTCATCGTTTTGGTTGATACTGAAAATTATTATTCTTGTATCACTTTTAATGATACTTCAGAAAATACTTCAGGAGTTTAAACTTATTGAGTTGCTAACAAAGCCTCTTAGCCCAATGCTCAAATTTATGGGATTGCCTGAGTCAACTACATTTCTTTGGATTGTGGCAAACTCGTTAGGCTTGGCGTATGGCTCTGCAGTTATGATGGACGAGGTAAAGGAAGGCCGCATTACCAAGAAAGATGCAGATTTGTTGAACTACCATATAGCCATATCGCACTCGAACCTTGAGGATTTACTGCTCTTCGCAGCAATTGGCGTATCGATTTTTTGGATGTTGATACCAAGGCTAATCATTGCTATTATAGTTGTTTGGGGTCGAAAATTCTTTGCGAACCGCGAATAGCGACCGCCTCACTATTTATCAATTGATATCAACAACCTACTTCTCTATATTTTCAAATTAGTAACTTTATCGCATTAAATTATTTTGCGATGGTTCAGTATTTAGAGTTGTTAGATCATATACTTAAAAATGGGGTAGAGAAGAGCGATAGAACAGGCACTGGCACTATCAGCGTTTTTGGACATCAAATGCGTTTCGACCTTGAAAAGGGTTTTCCTTTGCTTACCACCAAGAAACTTCATCTTAAGTCTATCCTGTACGAGCTACTTTGGTTTCTTAATGGCGAAACTAACGTGAAATCGCTAAATGCCAATGGCGTAACAATTTGGGACGAGTGGGCAAAGCCCGATGGTGAACTGGGTCCAATTTACGGTTACCAATGGCGTTCGTGGCCTGCTGCCGACGGCAGGCATATCGACCAGATCACTCAAGTTGTAGATTCTTTGACACAATCGCCCGATTCCCGCCGACATTTGGTTTGCGCTTGGAACGTTGGCGACATTGATAGAATGGCGTTACCTCCCTGCCATGTACTGTTCCAGTTCTATGTTGCCAATGGCAAACTATCATGCCAGCTCTACCAGCGCAGTGCAGATGTATTCTTGGGCGTACCATTCAACATTGCATCGTACGCATTGCTTACAATGATGATGGCGCAGGTCTGCGGATTAAAACCCGGTGAGTTTATTCATACCTTGGGCGATACGCACATCTACCTAAACCATATTGAGCAGGTTAAACTTCAACTAACCCGAGAGCCTAGACCACTTCCAAAAATGGTTATAAATCCAGATGTTAAATCGATATTTGACTTTAAATTTGAGGATTTTAAGTTGGAGGGATACGACCCGCATCCTCACATTAAAGGCGCAATTGCTGTGTAATTTGGTTGTTTATTGTTGTCATTTCGAACGAAGAGAGAAATCTCGCCTTAAACCTAAAATAGATGCTTCGCTTCGCTCAGCATGACAAGGAATCTAAAAAATGATAAAATGAATATTTCAATAATAGTTGCAGTTGCAGAGAATTGGGTGATTGGCGGAAACAACCAGTTGCTTTGGCATATATCGGAGGATTTAAAGCGCTTTAAGGTGCTAACATCGGGTCATAGCATTATTATGGGACGTAAAACCTTCGAGAGTATTGGTAGGCCACTTCCAAACCGTAAGAATATAGTTGTATCGCGTAATACCGATTTGGCTATTGATGGTTGCGTTATTGTAAATTCACTTAACGAGGCTTTGGAAATAACAAAGGGTGAAAACGAGGTTTTTGTTGTTGGTGGAGGTAAATTGTACCGCCAGGCATTGCCAATGGCAAATAAACTCTACCTTACAACAGTTCACAAGAATTTTGAAGGCGATACTACTTTCCCTACTATCAATTTCAATGAGTGGAATTTAGTTCTTGAGCAAAAAGGAAACCCAACCGCAGATGGGTTGGGCTATACTTTTTTGGATTATGTTCGTAAGTAGTTTACGCTGCTTTTAGCCTTTTTAGGTTCGATTTTTCCAGTTTTTCGTGAGCATACTCCGATGTTACTATCATTTCTTTATGCTCGCCCGTTGGGAGCTCAAACATTGCATCAATCATAATTGCCTCACAAATTGAACGCAACCCACGCGCTCCTAGTTTAAACTCCACAGCCTTATCGACTATGTAGTCTAGTACATCATCCTCGAACTGTAAATGAATTCCATCGTAATCAAATAGTTTGATGTACTGCTTGATAATAGCGTTTTTGGGTTCGGTTAGAATGTCGCGAAGCGCATGCCTGTCTAAAGGATTTAAATAGGTGATTACCGGTAACCGGCCAATAATCTCGGGGATCAATCCGAATGCACGCATATCCTGAGGAGATATGTACTGAAGTAGATTATCCTTATCAATTACCTCACGGGTTTTGCTTGCGCCGTAACCAACAATGGTTGTATTTAGCCGCTGAGCAATTTTCTTCTGAATGCCCTCAAACGCACCTCCGCAGACAAATAGAATATTCTTTGTGTCAACAGCAATCATTTTTTGCTCTGGATGCTTGCGTCCTCCCTGTGGGGGAACATTAACAACAGAGCCTTCTAACAGTTTTAATAGGCCTTGCTGAACACCCTCACCCGAGACATCGCGGGTAATGGATGGATTATCCCCTTTTCGGGCTATTTTGTCAATCTCATCAATAAATACAATTCCCTTTTCGGCTGCCTCCACATTGTAATCGGCTACTTGGAGCAGTCGTGTTAAAATACTCTCAACATCTTCGCCAACGTATCCAGCCTCGGTAAGCACTGTTGCATCAACAATGGTGAAAGGAACGTGAAGCATGCGAGCAATTGTGCGAGCTAGCAAGGTTTTACCAGTTCCTGTTTCACCAACCAAAAGGATATTCGATTTTTCAATCTCTACATCGTCACCTTTGTCGGATTGCAGAAGCCTTTTGTAGTGGTTGTATACGGCCACGGAAAGGTATTTTTTTGCTTCATCTTGACCAATAACATATTGATCGAGGAATTTTTTTATTTCAATAGGCTTTAAAAGTTTGCTCTGCTGTAGTTTAAAATCGCCCTTCTTCTTGAGTTCTTCCTTAACAATCAGGTTGGCTTGCTCGGCGCATAAATCGCAGATAAATCCTTCCATCCCCGAAATTAAGAGTTTAACCTCTTTTCTATCGCGCCCGCAGAACGAACATTTATCGGTGTTTTTCATTTTAATAGATCTCAGATAAATTGATGTTGCAAAGTTAATATAAATTATTGGGCTTTAAGTTTTATTTCTAAAACTCAATTAGATCAACGTTTATAAGGGTAGTTGTTTGAAATCAAAAGCGCCATTCGGCGCTTTTGATTTTCTTATATCTTGGTTCTCTCTGTTCTACTCTTTCTTGGTTCTCTGTAAAATCTCATCAATCATGCCGTAATCAAGCGCTTCCTGAGCGGTCATCCAATGATCGCGATCGGAATCCTTGCGGATGCGGTCAATAGGATTGCCCGAATGGGTTGCCACGATTTCGTATAGTTCATCGCGAAGTTTTAAGATTTCGCGGGTTGTGATTTCGATATCCGAAGCCTGACCCTCTGCGCCTCCCATTGGTTGGTGAATCATTACACGGGAGTGTGGCAATGCGGTACGTTTCCCTTTTTGACCTGCCGTTAAAAGAACTGCCGCCATTGATGCCGCCATACCAGTGCAGATTGTAGCAACATCGGAGCTGATATACTGCATGGTGTCGTAAATTCCTAAGCCAGCGTAAACCGAACCTCCGGGGGAGTTCAAGTAGATTTGAATATCCTTTGAAGGATCGGTCGATTCAAGGAACAGCAATTGAGCCTGAATGATATTGGCCACATCGTCGTCGATTGGAACTCCAAGAAATATGATTCTATCCATCATAAGGCGCGAGAACACGTCCATGGTAGCAATGTTTAACTGACGCTCCTCGATAATTGTTGGTGAAATGTAACTGCTATGTACCGATTTGAACTGGTGCATCGATAGGCTGCTAACGCCACGATGCTTCAGCGCGTATTTTTCGAATTCTGTCATGGCTAATATGTTTTAGTTAATTATTCTGTTTTGGTAACGCAATATAGCAAGTAATTGTTGAATTTGTTTGGTTTTAAGTTGTAAATTATCATAATAAACCATGATCTAAAGTAATCAATCTTTTAGATCTAAACAATAAGAAGGTGTGAATAGGGCACCGAGAAATGGATATTCTTATAGTGCTTAAAAATCAAATTATTGCAAAAATATTTGGAATGATACTTTTTATATGTAACTTTCTATGGTGTTGAATGCTAAAATATTGACCAAAAAACCTTTTAAAAACCTAATGAGAATGAAAACCAAATTAATTTGCTTACTATCACTAGCCATTTTGTTTACGTATTGTTCGGAGGACAATATAGTTGTAACCCTAAAAACTAGTGGGGGACTAAAGGTTAAAGTTGTCGACAATGACGAGAATGCGATTGCCGATACTAAGATAAAATTGTACGATGCGAGTGTGTCTAACGATTATATCGATGTACTTGTTACTAACAGCAGCGGAGTTGTAGATTTTGGCGAGTTGCTTTCGGGCACATATACGCTTGAATTGGATACTCCTAAGGTTGACGGAATAAAATATATTCCGGTTAAAACAATTCAGATTATTTCAGGTTACCGCAAAGAGGTTGATGTTAATGTTCAAGAGTATGTGGGAAGCCTGAATGTTACGGTAAATAAGGCAGCATATTTAGGTGGAGGTCCCTTTGTTGGATTAAATATAATAATGGTTCCATCCGATAGGTATAGTGCAAGTTATACTATTGACAACTTGATAAATAGGGCAGAATTTTCTGGTGAAACCAATTCCCAAGGATTCATAGCACTGTCAATTCCTTCGAGTAGGAGTTTTAGGCTGATTGTTTATAATGATTTGAAGTATAGAAAAAATGCTCTTACTACCGTGGATCTTGAGAAGGATGAACTTAAAAAGTTAACGTATTCACTGGATACATCGCTTGTTGTTATGAAGTAATGATTGTATGCATTCTTCCTGCTTTTGTAGGAGACAATAAGATCCACTATTTGCCTAATGTTAAAAGAAAAGACCGGCAAAAATTACCGGTCTTTTCTTTATCTGAATTCTTGTGTCTGAAATCTAATGTCTAAATTATAGCTTGTTGAATTCATCAACAGAAACCTCTTTGGTGTCGAGTGTTACATTTTCCTTGAACCAATCAACAACTTTTTTATCGAGAATACGCTCGTGAATCTTCTTCATCTCTTCTCTGTTTTTAAGAATATCGTTAGCGTAACGGGCAATGTACTCTTCTGGTAGGAAATTCATTCCGTAAGCAGCAAACTGGCTACGAGCGTAACCCATTGCAAACTCACGTAATTCGTCCTCGGTTACATTGAATTTTTGTTCCTCGGCAACCTTGTTACTAACCAATTGCCATTTCAAATCCTTCTCAAATAATGGGAACTCAGCCTCAATTTGCTCGCGGGTAAATTTGCCTTCGTTGATGGCAACTAACCAGCGGATTAAGAATTCCTTAGGAAGTTCCATTTTTAACTTGTCAAGCATTTTATCCTTGATATCAAGTGCGAAACGATTTTCGCTTTCGAGGTCTAGGTTGCGTTCAATTTCCTCGTCAATCTTCTTGTTGAAGTCTTCTTCCGAAGTTACAACGCCTTCGCCGTAAACCTTATCGAAGAATTCCTGATTCAGTTCTGCAGCAACAAAAGCCATTGTTTCGGTAATGGTTAGTTGGAAAAGAGGTTGAATGCCTTCAAGGTTTTCCTTCTTGGTGTGTAGTAAAGCGGCTCTATCGGCTTGATTTGGGAATGCTTTCTCAGTGTCAATTGTCAAAACATCGCCAACCTTAACGCCAACCAGCTTTTTACGTTCAGTCTCATCGGCAACTAAAGCAATAGAGATAGATGCGCCTTCAACCGTAACGCCATTCTCGCGTGGCGATTCATCCTCGTTTAGCTCAGATAGGGTTGCCTTAACAAGGCCTTTCTCGTCGGTCTTCTTAACTGGCTCGTATTTGCCATGACGACTGCGGTGGCTTTCGTTGAAGTTCTTTCTAATCTCGTCGTTGGGTTGTATTTTGTAGAATGGGAATTTATCCTTCTTTCCAAACTTAATATCGAATTCGGGAGCAATGCCCAAATCCCAAGCAAGTTCGAAATTCTCATCGGTATCCCAGTTGATTTTCGATTGATTTTCGCTTGGCAGTGGTTCGCCTAAGGTTTTGATGTTGTTATCCTTGATAAAGTCGAAAAGTTTATCGCTAGCCATTCTGGAAACCTCTTCAACCAAAATGTACTTGTAGTACATTTTGTGGATTAATGACTCAGGAGCCATTCCAGGACGAAATCCTTTGATAACGGCTTTTTTGCGTTGTTCCTTTAAGGCTTTGCTTACCTTCTCGGCGTAATCGGCCTTTTCAATATTAACGCGCACTACGGTGTTCAGTGCGTCAATATCCTCTCTTGCTATATTCATTGGTGAAATATTTAATTGCTTTAATACTAAGATATTTACTCAAAACCTGATGTGAAAATTTTGAGGGGCAAAGGTAGAAAAATGCAGTTTAACAAACAAATGGAATATTTAAATAGTTGACAGTTGACGGTTGATAGTTGACTGATACTGGGTTAAATCTTGTTAAAAGTTGCTGCTTAGAATGTAAAATCGGTAGAATTCAAAATCCAGACAGCGTTGTCGAGATTATTTCTACAGGAACTTTTTTTCGCCCGATTTGTAGTAGAGTACATTTACAGGCTCGGTGGTTACAAGGCAGCCATAACGCATTTTCTCTAGATTATCTTTAACCGATTCGTAGAACGATAGCACCTTTTGTTCCTCATCAACAATTTCAACCACAACGGGAACTTTCTCCGAAACCTCCCAGAACTTGTAGGAATGGATTACAGAACTGGCGCCAAATCCCATTATTCCTTTAAGAACTGTTGTGCCAGCCAAACCAAACTCACGGGCTTGGTAAACCAGCATCTCGCTTATCAGCGAATTGTCTATCTTATCGGTTGATCCGATATAGATTCGTAGTCGAATTGCCTTTGAGTTGTTTTCCATGGCTATAGAATTTGTGTGGTTATAAGTCTACCTAAAAATACAGCAACTAGTCCAAGAAAGAAACTTAGGGCAATGTAAAGCGATACCGATAAAAACTCGCGGCCCTGAAGTAGTAGAAACGCATCGTTGCTGAGCGACGAGAATGTTGTGAATCCCCCGCAAATGCCAACAGTGACGAAAAGACGCCATTCGGGCGTAAGCAGATTGCTGCGTTCCGATAGGCCAAAGGCCAAACCAATTATAAAACTACCAATAATATTTACGGTGAATGTTCCCCATGGGAATTGCGATGCTGTTTGCATCTGGAACCATCGTGTAACCAAAAACCGGAGCACTGATCCGATAAATCCACCCAAACCAACAATTAAAATCGAACGAAGCATAAGTTAGATTCTAAACATAATTAAAGACAAATCTACGAAAAACGATGGTTTTTCTCATTAATGATGATTCAATTAACCCGCTGCTATTTCCGAAAAAGTAGAAAACTATTTATTCAGGAATTCCGAGTTGCGGTATAACGAATCGATATCAATTTTTTTTAGCGAATCGTTTTTGAGCAGCTGCATGTTTCGGGAGTACTCGTTAAGAATTTTTGAGCAATTGCCATGATCCTTTTTGCATGCCTCCTCAAGTTTATACTTATAGTTTAAGGCATCTTGCCTTTGCACTAATGAAAGAATTAAAAAGCCAACGGTTATAAAACCCCAGATGATTAGTAGTGCTATTTTGATGATTTTCATTGCGAGATTGATTTATAATATTCTAAAGTTTAGGTTGCTCTGCCGCTATTAATATTGGAACTATCCCTTGTTAAAAGCACCTCAAATTACTAAAAATTCTATATAGTTTCGGGAAACTAATCAAATTGGCTCTCAATGTAGGGCGTCAATACTTAAAGGCATGAAATCGCTACTAAAAGAGAGTGCTTAGTTGAAAATAGAGGAGTCATTCCGTGTCGAATCTGAAATTGAAATGATAAAATATTTATTTTTTTATAGTAGCAAACGGATGTCAGTAAAAAAAGTTAAGGAACGAGGTGTGATGAGATTGCAGCGGGCGGTTTGGTTGTTCTATTTCATTCAGTTGTAGTACTTTATTATTGTAAGAAGGTATAATGTTTTATAATTTATAAATGATCTTTATTCTAGTTAAGTTTTGATTTACGTGTTGGTCGAAAATTTATTTTTAAAAGTTTAATATAATCGTAGTCTCCAAAAAGATATGAATAGCAAACTTCTACTGGCCCAATCCCTGGGACAAAACAAGTCCTACAATCATACTCATATTCAAATTGCCAAGCCATAGTGTGCAAGTCAAATGCATTATAGAAACAGTTTTGAAAGACTTGAACTTTGTGTTCGTCACTACAAACTATTGTAGAATCAGTATACATATAACTGCTGAATTGTGTCCAATAGTTCCCCTTTTTTAAAGGAAATACATAACCATATAAACTAGAATAACTTTTTCTGGTGTCAAATATTCTGGCGGTATCTTTTGATGTGTATAGGTAGTTAGTGTCTACACTATTAGGATATTTAAAGACAATTATTTTTACTGGCCACCCATTGTCAAGGTTTGTTTTGCCAATAATAGATACAGTTAAAGTGTCATATAAGTTTGAACTCTTTCTGTAATGTAAATAGATCCATTTATTTCCAATTTCACTTGGATATTCACCTTGTTGCGGTTGATATTCGATTTCATCTTTTGAGCAAGAAGCTACTAGAATAGCCATTGCTAATGTCAGTATTATTTCCAAATAATAATTGATATTCTTCATTAATTTGGTCATTAAAACTACTCATGACATAAGTAACCTTTTGTTTCAATAATTGCGCCAAACTAGCCTAATAAATTATAAAATTGTATAGTTAATGTTGTTTTACACCTCAAACCCCAAGAATGTAACGTCGTCAATTTGGTCAACCTTTCTGCCTTCGGGATTTACCCATTCCCCGAACGATGCTTTAATGGCGCATCCCTGTTCGTGGATATCTTGGTTGCCAGTTTCCATTATCAGGTTTTTCAGGTTTTTCGACATGAATTTTTGATGCTTGGGGCCGCCAAACTGATCGACAATTCCGTCGCTGAACAAATAAAGCCTATCGCCCTTCGAGAGCTGTATGGTGTGGTTGGTGAATTGATTTAGGTATGTGTAAATGGCAACGGGCATTCTGTCCTGCTTTAACTCAAGGAATTGCCCATTTATGTGCTCGGTAATTTTTTGTTTTGCAGGATCGGAGAGGGCAAATTGATCTTCGTTATTTTTTTGCCTAAAAATATACAGCGGGTTGTTTGCGCCAGCCCACTGGCACTCTAACGTGTTGGTATCTATCGAAACCAGCGACATATCCATTCCATCCTTTTGCGAGTCGTTATCGATGCTTTGCTTGAGCGCCTGAATGATAGCACTTCGCAACTCCCCCAGTATTTGACTTGGTGTAGTAACCTCCATTTTACCAACAATCTCGTTTAGCAGCGATATTCCAAGCATGCTCATGAATGCCCCCGGAACTCCATGTCCCGTGCAATCGGCTACGGTGATAACAATTTTATCCTTAATTTTTATAGCCCAGTAGTAATCGCCACTAACAACATCGCGAGGGTAGAAGATGATGAAATGGCCCGGCAGTAGTTGTTCTATCAGTTTTTTGCTGGGCAGCATTGCTTGCTGAATGCGTTGAGCGTAGTTGATAGAGGCGCGAATATCATTGAGAATATCCTCAATTTTATCTTTCTGAATTTGAATCTGCTCCTTTTGCTCAACCACCTCGCGGGTGCGCTCGCAAACAATTTCTTCGAGTTTCTTGTTCTGTGCTCGCAATCGTTGGGTGTTAAGTCGGATTAGGATAAGCACAACTGCTATCAGCAGTACAAAGTAGAGCACATAAGCCCAAATAGTTCTGTAGAATGGAGGCAATACTGCGAATTTGATGTGAATAGGTTCGCTAGATTCGTCCTGAATGTTTTGTGCGTAGGCAACAACCTCGTAGTTTCCTTCCCATAGGTTGGGTAGTGAGATTATTCCATTCTCGGACTTTTTGATTAGCTCGTTACCAGAGCCTATCAATTTCCAGTAGAAAATTGGTTTGGAGTTGCTTTCGAGGTAGTTTGCCGAAAGGCGAATTTCTACACTGTTGAGTTTATAAGGAATTGTGAATGTTTTTTCTTTGTTAGAATCACCGAACCAGATGGTTGAATCCTGACCTATTGAAATGCTGCGGAAATTAATTTTAGGAATCGTTCCTCGATGGTTTAAAATGCTTGGAATATCAACAACTGCTAATCCATCGTCGGCGCCAACCAGCAGGGTGTTATTAACCATTCGAAGTGAGTTGAACCGACCCATCTCAATCGACCTTAAAGGTTTGTCGTTGCATAAACTGTCAGCGAACGATACGATGTTCACATGGTAATCCATTCCAACAAAAGCAAAGGAATCGGATTGGCAGTATGCTGTTATGGCCTTGTCGGTGCTGTTTTTTGGAAAGTTGTTAAGATCGAACAAACCCCTTAGGTTTTCTTCCTTAACATCGTTGCCATTCTGCATAAGAAATAAATCGTGAGCGCTAATGAACTTTAGCGTTCCAGATGCCGATGCAAACAGAATTTTACCGTTCTGCTTAAAGGGCCAAGTCCAATCCTCATTTAGGCCATCGTCGAGCCCGTAGTAGTTTGTGTGATTAATCAGCTTGTCGTTCTGTATGCTTAACTGCCAAACTCCCTTTGTTTTTGATCCAATCCAAATCTCGACCATCCCATTTTCGAGATTGGTGCTGGCTATACCGTAGGCATCAATTTTGATTTTCGGAATACTCAGTATAGGCGAGTTTGATGCAGCATTGTAGATAAACGTTCCATCCATTCCCGACGAGATGAGCCAGTTCATGCTTGGCAGATATTCCAGGGCAGATGTTTGGTTTGCCGATAATTTTTCAACTTTTCCATTGGAGTATGTCCACAATCCATTATCTGCGGCAATCCAACTTCTATTTTCAGATGATTCAATATCCCAAATGCTGCTTTTTATTGAGCCAAGGCTCTGGAAAGTTTTGATTCCATCGGGTTGATACGCGAATAAATCTTCGGTTGTGCCGATAATGTATTTTCCGTTTGTGTACTCTACTGCTTGAACACTTCCGTAAAGCCCGTGCGTTTGGTTGGAAATTGATATTGGGAGTGAGTGCTGAATTCTGCTTACCCCTTTTTTTGTGGCAACCCAAAGTGTTCCCTGATAATCCTCTGCAATGTCGATTGCCTCCGAGGAAATCATCCCCGTACTTAAATTGTAGTGATTGCGAATATTCATGGAGTTATCCAGCACAAAAACGCCATCCTTTAGCGTGCATATCACAATATCGCCACTGCTCGTAACAATGGCATTCTGGATGTCTGCCTTTGCTAACTGTTGATCGAGATCCTTGAGTAAGTTTAGTCTGCTTAATTTGTTATCCTCTAAAATCCATTGCCCCGATTCGCGGGTTAGGATAAGATTCCTTTTGCTATTTAACGGAAGAATCTGAAATACCCCAAAGTCCTTAAAAGCATCGCCTCCGTTAGCTGGTTTTAGCGTTTTATTGGCGTAATACATCAAGCCAACATTGCGTTCTCTTACGTAGAGTTTGCCATTTGCAACAAAAGCAAGATGAAATGATGTTTCGGGGCTTATGCACTCAATTGTGTCGTTTGCGTAAAGGTAGATCTCCTCTTCGGATTGAAAAACGATGGCGCTGTCGAGTACCAATGTTTTCCATACTGTGTTGAAGTCGGTGTGATACTTGGGGATTTTAGATGCTAACGACTGATATGAGTATTTTCCTTGATTGTCGGTTGCAAGCATCCCAAAATCACCCTGACAGCCAAGATAAATAGTCCCCTTATTGTAGGCCAGCGAGGTAACATAGGATCCAACCTTTACCGGAATAAATCGCCATAATAATCCATCGAATTGGAGAACTCCATACGCTGTACCGACATAGATTAAGCCTCTGTCGTCCGTAACTACCGATAAGGTGTACGATGAACATTCCTGTCCATACTCCCTTGGGGTGTAGTTTGTAATAGGATGATTGTTTAGTTGCGATTTTGCACTAACGCCAAATCCAATAAAGAGCAGAAGAACTAGAAATCTTGCCATTTCCAAAGGCTACCAGTTTGTTTGAGGCTGAAGGGTTATTCTTTCTTTAGTTCAAAGTTGCTGTTTAACCATTTCTCCAACTCCTCTTTTTCCATGTATCCATAGAAATTGTTGAGGTAGTCGTACACCTCCGAAATAATCATTTCGTAGCTCTTGTTCTGGAATTCATCCACAATGGTTTTAACCTCGCCCTTAATATTTGCTGTTTTTACAAATACAGGGTGAAACGAGTTGATTAGAATTGATTCGGGCGTATCATTTGAACTATCGTAGTAGAAGAGAGTTACCTCCGAGATTTGGTCAGGATTTTCGATTGCTTTGCCATCGATAGAGAATATTTCCTCAGGATTTATGGTTATTATGTCGCCATTGAAGTTGAGTTTCTTGTTGATGGTTTCGTTGTTGTATGTGTAGCGGACAAAAAAATGTTTCTGGTCATTCATTGGAAATGCCGAAGCATCAATTTTCTGATCTAGTTTGTCGATAATAAGCATATTTCCGCTGAAGAATCCTTTAAGATCGGCCAACGTTGTCATGCTTGCACCCCTAGAACTTACGGTGCTTATTGCAGGGGCAAACGCTGCTTTTGAAAATGCATTGGCAACATTGGTTTCGGTAAGAACAACCCTGCCGTAATCGGAATTAATTAGAGCTGCTCTGGAGTTTGGTTTTAGAAAATCGAAGTTGTCATCGCTCTTAACCTCGATACCGTTTTGTAGGGTAACCTTGGCTTTTTTAGCCATTATTTCGCCATTCACGGTGATAACTTTATAGGGAACTTGTGCTATAGTTGCTTGTGCTATGATTAACCCTACCAGAAGCGTTGTTAACTTTTTCATACGTCTTGATTTTGTTGTTACACTATAGATTTTCTTAAAATTAATGTTCTAAATATAATGTTTTTTTGCTCCAAATTCCAGTTTTTCAGACATTACTGTAATAGCACAAAGGCTGCCCAAAAGTAAGGATCGTACTTTTGCCGCATTTGTTTTTGTGCTTGTATGAACGATTCGCGCAGGTTAGCCGTTTTAATCAAATTTGTGTAGAAAATTTTCATAAACTCTGCGGTTTCGGCATCGGGAACTTGCCATAAGCTCATAATCAACTTTTGAGAGCCTGCCATACGAAATGATCGCTGTAGGCCGTATACTCCTTCGCTTCCTGCTATATCGCCTAATCCAGTTTCGCAAGCCGACATAACTACAAGTTGATTCTGACGAAGGTCAACGTTGAGCACCTCAAGCGCGGTGAGTACACCATCGTCGCCATTTGTTTGATCGGATTTTCCCCAGAAGTCGTTTGCTCTGGCAAATACTAATCCCGATCGCATAAGTGGATTGCTGCTTTGTATGAAAACATTGCTGCTGCGCATGGTGGTGTCGGCACCTCCCCGGAACTGAATCTTTCCAACCTCCTTTTCTGCATTGATGATCTTTTTCAACTTATCAGGATCGGGATAAAAGAATCCGTGTGTGGCTATATGCAGAATGCTGCTCCTAGGTGCTAACGATTTGAAATCTTCCTCGCGGGCCGATGTGTCGGTAAGTCGTGTGACGTTGATATTCTGTTGCGTGAACAGATCGCCAATCATTTCGGTTTCGGTAAGAGTTCCCTGTAGGTACTTCCATGTTTGGTTTGAACTTGGTTGGATGCTATAGGTAATTCCCCCAAACAGTGTAACCTGCGACATCGATATGGGTTTATTCTCAACCGAACCGCCTGCATTTGCAGTAGTGCTTACCAGATGTAAGTTGTAATCGTCAACCAGATAATGGTTGTTTGATTGCGCAATTGCCGAGAACGAAATTTTATGGAGCAATCCCGATGGTGAATAGTAAACTGTGGTGTATCCCTTTAAGTTTTTTTCTATTGGCTTCCAAATTAGGTTGTAGAGCGATGTGTTGCTTTCGGTCATGGTGCCGTATACGTTCTGTACAAATCGCAAATTATTACCGCCAAGCGCACCAATTAATTGCTCCAATTTTTTTTCCTCAAAAAGTATTTGAAAAATTGGATGTTCCAGCTGCTTATTGATAATCAATGCTGCGTAGAATGTGCTATCCTTCGTGGTTTTAAAGTTGATAAATTCGATAGCGACTTCATTGTCGAGGAGTTTGTTTTTTATGTCGATCCACGTTGATGATCCTGCGTTCTGGTAATCGTTAAATTCGGTAGAACTTTTTACCAAATCGCGTTCTAGATTGTTAGCAGCATCCTCCATGCTTTTGAGCTGGCTTGTACGCTTGCTGGCGGGCAACGAGTATTGCTGCGCAATGCTTTGCTTTAGGGCTGTCCATTGCTCATACTTTCCAATTACCTCATTATTGTTGCTCGATAGAATTGCATTTCGCATCGCCGTGCTCGATTTAAGCAACAATCCTTTATTGCGAAGGACGGTGTTGTATGTGTCATCGCTTATTGCCGGATTGCTATCCTTTCGCTTTTGGGCAAATGCGTAAAAGCGGTCGTAGTCGTCGGTAACGGTTTTGAAAAACATCTCCTTTTCGTTCTCGGAAAGGATTGAGAAGTTAGCGTTAATTTCGTTTTGGTTGATGTCAATAATTTGCCTATAATCCTCCTCGGCAAGGCTAAGTTGATTTGTGTTTTCGTAGGCCCATGCCAGTTGTCGGTATGCCTCTTTCAGCGCTTTCTTAAGGTCGATTGTTTTTGCAATTTCTAGGTTTTTGTTGGCAAAATCGATAGATGCATTCAAATCATTCATCTCCAACTTTAGTGCAGCAAGGCTACCATAGGCAAATGCTTGGCCCTGTTGGTCGTTTATGCTTTGCGAGATAGAGAGAGATTTGTTGAATTTTTCTTCGGCATCCGTCATCTTATTCAATCGCTTGTAAGCATTCCCAAGATTTATCAAACTTGCTGCTAACCCTTTCTGATCCTGACTACTCTCTTTTATGGCAAGCGATTTTTCGAAGTAAATAACTGCGCTATCAAGTTTGCCGTCCTGCTCGTAGAGGATTCCAAGGTTGTTGTATCCATACGAAATGCGTTCCGAGTTACCTCTTTTTATGTTGATGTCCAGTGCTTTCAGGTAGGAATCCTTGGCTTTTGCATTATCGCCAAGTTGGCGGTAGATAACTCCGATATTATTCAGAATTGCTGCCATGCTTTCGGTTGCATCATTCTTGTTTGCAATGTCTAGTGCCTGCTGGTAGTATTTAATTGACATGGGTAAGTTTCCAGTGATTTCGTAGATATTCCCCATGGTATTTAAGCATTCAATAATTTTGGTAAAATCGTTCTGTTGCTGCCATAGCTCAAATGCTTTTTGGTAGTGATTGATGGCAGTTGAGAATTGAAGTTGTAGCCTGTAAATGTCACCCTGAATTTGTTCAGCCAATGCCGTAATGCTTATTGGCAGTATGGTTTGTTGAATGGTTACTGCATTAACAAACTCCAATGCTTGTGTGTATAGCCCTTGCTGTGTGAACGATTTTGCAACGGCTAGATTTGTATTTGCAATTCCAGCGGTATCGTTAATGCTTTCGTATATTTTCAGTGCCTCAAGGTAGTTCTCTTTCGATTTATCGAATCGTCGGGATTTGTCGTTTAACTTTCCACTTTTAATGTACGCCTCTGTAAGTTCTTGTGGGCTGCTTTGCTGTTTAACGGCTGTAATGTACCGGTCGAAGTAAGCGGCTGAATTTTCGTAATTGCCAATGTTCAAGTTGATGTTGCTTAAATTAAGCAATGCATCCAGAACTATTGGAGTTTTACCGTACTGCTCGGCTATGGTCAACGTGCTGTTCCAGAAATCCATGGCTTTGCTATTATCCTCCATTTCTGTACTGATCATGGCCAAATTATTTAGTGCGATGAGTTTGTTTTTGTCGTCACTGTTTTGGTTAGCGTAATCGAGTAGTTTGGAGTACGCTTCTAAGGCTTTCGCATAATCACCAGTTTTGAAACTTGTACTTCCTAGACCAGATAATATAATGCTGTAGTTTTTGTAGTTCAGCTGTTCCGATAGTTTAAGTGCTTCAATCCAATGAATTTTTGAGTCAGCGTTGTCGTTGCTTCGTTGGTAAAGAACTGCGATATTCACATGTGCCTGAAGTAATTCAGCAGGTTGTTGGTTTTGTTCCGTAAAATTAAGTTGCTCGGTAAAGTAGCCTGCAGCCCTGCTATTGTTCCCTTCCTGCGCATTCAGCGCACCAAGATTCGATAAGCAGTAATTCACACCTCCCGCGTTGTTAAGCGCACGGTAGGACTCAAGCGATTTTTCAAAAAAGGTAATTGCATTTTTAAAGTCTTTGGCGTTGGCATAGTATAGGGCCAAGTTATCGGAGCAATAAACTGCAATTTGTGGTTGGTTGATTAATGTCGACAGCTGTAATGCTACTTTGATATTGTCGATGGCTTTTATATCGGATTTTGTTTTTAGCGATAGTACATTAAATCGGGCTAGCCCAAGCGATAGTAAGTATTTTTCGGGATCGGTTGCATTGCTAAACCATGCTAATATCGATGCAGAGTCGATCAGGTTGATAGGAATTGCCAGTTTGTACCAGTACAAAGCGCTGTCGGGTTGAGTTCTTTCGACGTAATCGCCAATCTGAATTTTAATTTGCATTCGGGCTGCTTCAACCTTTTGGTAGGGTAACATTTTCCGAAGACTATCGGCAGGGCTTTTTGTTTGTCCTATCGAAACTGCAACTGTAAGGACAAGTGTTAGGGTTATAAGAGTTTTTTTCATGACAATTAATAAATTATCAAACCATTTTTCACCGTTTCTACAAATTTATGATAAATAACTCACCCAAAAAGTAAAAAAGCGAGAATCTAAATAAGTTGCATATTAATGCCTGGGTAGTTTTAAGTGCGTAATTTATTTTCTTTTGGTTGGAGAAGCCTTTATATTGATAAAAGAAATTTTTATAGGGCATTTTTCGTAAATTTGATTTGATAAAATGGTTTAGCTAATAGGTAGAATCATTATAAAATGCTTTTCAATGAAATCGATTTATTTCTGCAATGGGTTTCTTCTAGGTTTGTTTTTTTGTTTTTTGAGTTATCCCGTCAAAGCCCAGGTGCAAATTCCTGAAAAGGTTGGCATGTGGGCGAATATCACAGGATTTTCCATAAATAGTACAGAGGACTATATGGTTGTTTCTATTATGGTAGTGGGGAAAGAGAAACTATACGAAACCACTTTTACCAGTGGGAATTGGAATGAGTTAAAGCCCATTGAGCCAATAAACACCTTTGGTGATGGAACGGTAAGTATATGTAATCCATTTCTGAACTTCGATGGAAAAAAACTTTACTTTCAGGCTGATTTTGCCGATACAAAAGGTGGTTACGATATTTATTATTCAACACGAAGTAGCGAGGGGTGGGGCAAACCCATCAACATAGGTGAACCCATAAATACAATGGCCGATGAGTGTTATCCGAGCGTAAGTCCGAGTGAGAATCAACTTTTTTTCTCGGTTAATCAGCCCAACCTGGAGTTTCGTAAGCCTAAGGAATCTGGTGTATGCCAAAAAATTTACCAGAGCGTAAAAAGCCCTAAAGGAGAATGGGCAAACCCTGTTCCTGTACACGATGCCATTAATCGCGGGTGCGAGTGCAGTCCTGTTATCCTGAATGATGGAAAAACGATGCTTTTTGCATCAATTAACCCCGAAACTTACCGCGATGGATACGATTTATACTTCACGCAAAAGGTTTTTGAGGATTCGTGGGTAATCCCTAAGATTATAGAAGCAGCAAGATCGAAGTTTAATGATATTAATCCTCGATATGTAAACGGGAAACTTTATTTTCTTAATCAAACTACCGAAAAAAATATATCCACAGGAACGGTTTATAGAATTAATGTCGATGCCGAGATGTCCCCGTTAAAAACGGTAGGCTCTAAGGGGAGAATTGTATCGCTGAAGGATAAGAGTCCGGTTGAGGCAACCCTTACAGTATTCGATCCTACAACCCTTAAGGTGCTTGGCACCTTTAATTCCGATAGGCAAACGGGCGAGTACAATCTATTGCTTCCCGATAAGGCCAACTATATTGTTGATGTAAGGAAGCATGGCTACTCGTTTGCAAGTTTTATGGTTGATTATAGAACCGATAATAAAGTTTACAACCCAGAATTGATTGAGGTTTTTGATACAATTCAGCTGGATGTTAATATTTACGATAACGATATTTTCAGACCATTGGAGGCTAAGGTGGTTGCGGAGAATATGTCGAATTCAAAAACCTTTACTGGAAGAATGATTAGCCCTGGATTGTACCGCTTTTCTATTCCGTTGGGTAGCAATTACACGGTAAAGGCCAATGCCGATTGGTTTGCCGATAGTTCGTTTGTGTTTAAGCTGGAGGGCGATATTGTTTTCTCGAAATTTGTGCGTGAGTTGCCCATGAAGCCTAAAAAGAAGCCAGTAGAGATTAAAATTTTCGATTCAGAAAGCAATCAGTCGCTAACCGGTGAGATTCTTATTACAAACCTGAATCGCGATGAAACTATTACATTTTCAGCCGAGGATGTTAAGAATGGAAAGGTTACGGCTATGCTTCGCGAGGGCGATTCCTATGAATTTACAGTGCGAGGAACGCAGGGATACTCGTTTTTCAATCAGGTTGTGGATTTGGCAAAGGAGGAAACAGCCGCCGTTGAGGCTGAACTCGTATCGTTGAAATCTCAAACATCAATCAGGCTAAATAATATCAACTTTGGCTCAAACTCAGCCGAATTAACACCCGAATCGTTTCCGGAGCTGGGCAGGGTTGTTACACTTATCCTGGATAATCCCAATATTAAAATAGAGATTGCTGCGCATACCGATAATGTTGGTAGCGCAAGCTACAATATGACGCTATCCGAGAAGCGAGCCCAATCCGTTGTAAGTTATTTGCTCGATAATAATGTGCCCGCCGAGAGGTTGGTTGCAAAGGGGTATGGATTAACAAAACCCATGGTTCCAAATACATCGGAGGAGAATAAGGCTTTAAACAGGAGGGTGGAGTTTAATATTCTTGAGGTATTGCCTACATCTGAAGTGAAATAGTATTAATACAAAATATAGCGATATGCTACCAAGTATAAGGTTAAAAATAATTTTTGTAATTTTTTCTGTAGCCCTGATTAATACTACAAGTTCTGTTTTTTCGCAGGAGATTGATTACGATGATTTGTATGCAAAACTTCCATCGTTGAATCCTAATCAAGCGTACTTTCAACTATTTGAGTATCAAAAGCAGAATCCTTTTTTTGCAAATACTTACATACAACTTGGTAGAGTTTGTGAGTTGAGGATGTTGGAGATAGATCCTTTAAGGGATTTTGAACAGACAAACTATTGGGCTCAGAATGCGGTGCTTTTTTATAATTTGTTCACGGTTTATGCAAAAGAGGGAGAAGTTCGCAGGAATCGGGAGTTTTATGCCAATCTTGTAACTCCAGCCGAAGGGAAAAAAATTGAGCAGGAGGATGTGACGGCATTTCTTCAAGCCCGCCTTGCATTCTGTAAAAGTTATTGCGATACAGTTGCGCTGGCCTACCGCATTTTAGCAAAATCGAAGGAGCAATATAATAGCAGTGTCCAAATTTTTACTGACATTAACAACTCTTTCAGTAACCTAAACGTGGCGTTGCTCAGAACCGACGATAGTTTTTTAAAACTATTGGACTCGTTGAATACCCAGTTTAACTCAAGTGTCGATTCTTTTAAGGCTTACCAAAGTATTATATCAAAGTTTCCGGTTGTAAAGTATAATCAGCAATTCACCCTAAAGCCAATCGAGACGTTTCGGCTCGATGGTATAACCAATAGCGATTTTTTGGACGATAATTTTACGGTTTGGGACTATGATCGGTGGGTTAAGAATTACCGCAATGTTTATAGAAACGATATTATTCCGCTCCGTAAGGAGATTTCTGATATTCAGGAGCTATTTATGTCGAATAAGCGAAAGCTGAGCTTGCTCGATACGGTTTCGCATGATGACAAATTTAAATCGTTCGACGATTATTTTCTGTTTAGATTAGGAAAGTACGATAGCAATTCGCTTGTGCGGGAATTATTTGTCTGCCTTGAGTCTAATCAAAATCTTTTGGTTAGTAGTAAGTTGGCGCTGAATAGTCCTAACGATAGTAGTTCTATGCTGATGAATCGAAAGTTAAGGTACTATAATAGATTGGCGCTTGAGCATAAGAAGGCCGTGAATTCCTTGGATCTGTTTAAAAATAGCATCGATTCCGATAAGGTGGCAAACCAGAAAGTATTTTTTGATAAGTACTATAAAGGGATTTCGGGCTTGGAGGCATTTTCCAACTCCGAGGGTTTGGCCATGAAAAAGTTGATGGGCGAAAATTTTGAAAAGCTGAAGCGTTACCTTCAGAATGAGCGAATGCTTAAGATGTCGTATGGATATACCAAAGGGCGACAGAAAATACCGCAAGCGCCCAATTATTCGTTGGTGGGAAATGTCACCAATGAGCCTTTCATAGTTTACTCTGTATCATATACTCAGGAAAAGCCTTCCTTTGTTGGTGGGTACATGAATAAGCCTAGCAGAAAACCATTGGCGTTTGTTGCTAAAGTCGACGAGAATAGTAACACCGACTGGGTAAAGGAAATTGGAAACTCTCCAAGCTTAGAGCAGGGCGATTGCGCTCGGTTTATTTTTGGATTTACGAACGGCTGCTTAGCTCTTGTTTCTGGAAAGGAGGGCGATGTAAACAGAAATAGTCTGGTTCGTTTGGATGCTAAGGGTGGTGTTGTTTTTAAAAAGACTGTGGACGAAACTTCGACTCCATGCTTTTTGCAGTTCGATGAGATTACCCAGAATTCTCTGCTTGGATTTGGACAGCCCACATCTGAGGCTATAAGTGTTTTTAACCCAATTTCGCTTTCACTTGTCGATTCTGTGGGAACCGTGGTTTGGAAATCTGAAATTCCGGCGAAAGGGGTTCTGGTTGATGCTGTAAAGGCCGATGATAAATTCTTAGCCTTTATAAATTACCAAAATTATCAGGCGGACGGAAAGTCGATATCTGCTGGAAATGAGCCTGAATCGTGGGGGCACTTGATGGCGGTGATAAGTTTAAGCGATGGAAAAGTGGAGAAGATGATCCCAATTCAATCCGTCGAATCATTTACAATATCAAAGGTTTTTAGCATATCGAGTTCCGAGATTAGTCTGATTGGGCAAACAACCCCCTCTCCGTTAAATCCCGAAGGGCAAATGAGATACATTGTAGTGAATAGTAAGGGAGAAGTACAGTATTCTAACCTATAGAATCTTTGTAAAAATGAAAAGGTGGACAACAAAGAACGGCTACGAAATTTACCAAGTTTTAACCGGGCGATGCAATTCCTATCTTGTTAAGTTTGGAGGCGTTGTTATACTTGTTGACACTGGCAAGACCGCTGCTTACAAAAAATTAACTAGCAATATTGAGTCCTTAAAACTTTCCGCTAATACTCAAAAAATACTTGTGCTTACGCATTCCCATTTCGATCATTGCCAAAATGCTTGGGCGTTATCCAATCACTATAATTATAAGGTTTGGGTTAGTAAGGATGAGGCTGAGTTTGCAAAGCAAGGGTACACACCTTTGCCCAAGGGCACATACTCCATTTCTAAGTTGATTTCGGCAGTTGGCGAGAAGTGCTTCTCGTTTCGCTTGGGCTATAGGCCATTTGTACCCGATATTTTGGTTGATGATGAAATGGCGCTGTCCAATTTAGGCCTAAATATCAAGATATTTACAACTCCGGGGCACTCCGTTGGCTCAATCAGTGTTATTGTTGATGATGAGATTGCATTGGTTGGCGATGCCCTGTTTGGTGTTTTTCCAAACTCAATATTCCCGCCCTTTGCCGATGATACCCAAATTATGGTTGATAGCTGGAAGAAGTTATCGCAAACCAATTGTCGGTTGTTCTTGCCTGCTCACGGTAACGCAATCAGCAGAAATTTACTGCTTAAGGAGTACCACAAGTATTCGAATTAGAATCGAAAATAAGATTATTGAATTTGCGTTTTTATTCAATCACCTAGTTGCTTCAGTCGGTTTTGTATTTATTTAAAAAGTAGTAACTTACATTTTATTATTAAAAATACTATGCAAAATTGTATTTATAGGATTATCATCGCACTAAGTATAATTGCCATTTTACTGGGTGGTTGCACCAAGAATATAGAGCCATTCCCCGATAGCGTTGCGTTGAAAACTTCATTATCGTTTCCCTTGGGTATTGGTGAGGTTTCGCTGTCTAAAACATTGCAAACATTGGGTGTACCAGTTGTAAACTTAACCGAGGATGTGCCAGCTTGGGCTACTTACGGTTTTGTGTATTATGCCGATACTTTGCCTTTAAACCTTACCGAGGTTTACGATAAGGCGGAGTATATCAATTATCTTATGATCCGTACAAATCTTTGGAACGATTTTCCTTTGGGTGGAGTTGCGCAGGTTTACTTTTTGGATGGAAGCGATAGCGTGATAGATTCTTTATATTCCGAGAGAGCAACTGTGCCTGCGGCCGAGCATTACGACAATGGAACCGTTGTGGGAACTAAGTTTGAGTCGTACAGGGCAGAGTTTGATAGCGATAGAATTGAGCTTCTCCGGAATGCCCAAAAAGTTGTCATTTTTGCCGGATTGCTTGTCACTTAGGATGGTGTTACCGAGAGCAATATAGAGTATTTCGATAGGTATACCCTAACAGTGCAAGTTGCAATTAGGGCTGATGTTACCTATAATTCAGATTGATGCTGGTATGACAAGGTCTCTGTTTATAGGTTTTCTGATTTCCTTTTCCATAGCTCGTTTAGAGTTGTTGGCGCAGCAGGATAATACCCTGTTCCTGATGCATAATATTCCCCAGTCGAACATTGTTAACCCGGCGGTTCAGATTAGCTGTCCAACATATGTTGGATTGCCTCTTCTTTCTTCGCTCCATTTGAACGTTAACTCAACTGGTTTTTCGTACAGTTCGTTTGCTAACGGAACATCAAACCTAAATTTAAATGCGTTGGTGAGCCAAATGCATAGTTGGGATTACCTTTCGGAGGAGGTGCACTATACCCCGATTTCGTTTGGTTTCATGTACGACCGTAAGCAGTATTTTAACTTTGCTTGGACCGAGCGATTGGAAACGAAAGTTTTTCTTCCAAAAAAACTTCTGTCGCTTTTTGTTGATGGTAACACACAATACATAGGCGATGGACTGGAAACCCGTAATCCTGGAGTAAACGCCATGTACTACCGTGAGTTTTCTTTTGGTTACTCAAAGTTGATTCGACCAGAGTTAACTGTTGGTGTTCATGCAAAGCTTTTGTTTGGGTTGGGTGGCGTATTTACACGCCGGAAACCCATTACGGTTGAAACCGATCCGTTAACGCACGATTTATACGGGAGTTGGAATCCTAAAATCGACATAGCATACCCTGTTGCTGTTTCCACCGATGCAAATGGGAATGTTACCAATGTCTCGCCTGATGCTTTTTCACCCATGAGTTTTTTCCTAAACTTTGGCAATCAGGGGTTGGCGGCCGATTTCGGTTTTATACTCAATAGTGGCGATATTACATGGAGCGGTAGCGTTTTGGATTTGGGGCTGATTTGGTGGCATAAGCAAACTACTCGGCTGGAGAATAAAGGGGAGTTCTCGTATCGTGGTGCAACTCCTGCCGATTTGGATAATCCGGATGCGTATATCAATGAGCTGAACGATTCTATAAATAATCAAATTCAGCTAAAGGCTCGTCAGCGTGGATTTATCACTTTATTAAACCCTAAGGTTTACTTTGGGGGCGATTTCCCTGTTCGGGAGCGGATTCGGGTTGGTGGGCATTTACGCACAGAATGGTATCCGGGACGACCTGTGCTGGGGATGACTCTTTCGGGTACTGCCTATGGCAAAAAAGGTAGTTCTGTTTCTGTAACCTACTCGGTTATGAATGGAACGATGATGAATCTTGGGCTTGGATTTGGCTGGGGAGTAGAAAAGTTTCAGTTCTACATGATGTCCGACAATATCTTGGTTGCCTTTTACCCCGAAAAGGCTCGGAATGCAAACTTACGGTTTGGGTTTAATCTGTTCTTTGGCTGTACCGATAAGAAGAAGGAGGTAAAGGTTCCCCGAACCAATGGTTGTGGCTGCTACTGGAGCTGGGACGATAAAACCAAGCGGAAGAATAGCGGCGCGAAGTAATGCGAATTACGAACAAGGGCTGATAATAATGAAATATAGTAATCGTCTATAGTGCTTACAAAAACTCACTAATAACCTTATCATTGCCTTCGGCGAACTCGCAAACTCGGTTCCTGCGAACGTAGGAATCCACTTTTAAGCTATAGAATTACCTGTGGTGAATTACAAGTCACGTTCCGCATTAAGTGCGGAACGATGATTGTTCTTTAGGAGTATAAAAGGATAATCGTTTTACTCCGCGTTACAAAGAATCCTGGCAAATCTTTTATCGTCGACTTTGTATCCTTTCCTAAGCTTGCTAAAGGTATCCTCGGTAAGTTTCATTTTGCCCATTTTCTCAACCTTGTAGAGTTTCCAAAGCGGAGCATTTTCGTTCTCGATATGCCCACCCACCTGATAGGCCAATAGTACTTTACTGGATGTGTCCTTATGCACTCCAAGTATATAGGGTTCAACAATTCTGATTTGTCCGTCGTAAATAAACTCTATCAAGAGGCGTTCTCTGATTGCTTCGCAAATTTTTGTTTCCATAGTTTAAAATATTGCGCCAAAGGTACTTCAATTATTTTGTTTAAGGGCGGATTTCTATTTTGTTTTTCGTTGATTGTTGATTGTTGTTCGTGAAGAAGTTGGAGGTTGAAAGATAGAAGTTAGAAGATAGAAGTCAGAATTCAGAAGTTGAAAATTTGGATGTAGGCGATAGTTTATTTCGTAAAAACAATCCTGACGGAGCGGCTTGGATAGGAGGATAGTCTCAACGGGGTTGTGAGTAAATAGCCCCGGGTTAAACCCTTGGGTTTAATACGGATTGCATTGGTTTTATAGTTCATCTTTCTTGAGGTGATACAGGAAAGATAGCCGATCAGAGCCCAAATGGTTTGCCCGATGGGGACCCATTCCCGGTCAACCCTTTAATGCCAGATGTTTTGCTGATGAATGGTTTTTAGTGTTGGGGATATTAACCCCAACCGGGTTGTGAGTAAATTGCCCTGGGTTTTAACCCGGGGATTTAATGCGGAGCATTAAAAAGCGATGCACGCATTATCCGTTCTAGGGTATTAAGTGCTTCTGGTTGCATCGCAACGGAAGGGGATTGTAGGTATCACGCGTCAATAGACGCGCGATAACATTGGGTTTAATGCGGTGGTATTGGTTCTCCCAATCATCTTTCTTGTCTTGATACAAGAAAGATGCAAAGAAGATCAAGGCCTAAAAGGCTTGACCGATGGGGACCCCGGGGTTGGTTCTGCCGCGCGATGCAACTCGCCCCGACCTTGTGGGTCGGGACTCAAACAGCATCGCTCCATGTACCCACGCCCCGAACCGCCCCCGACCCATTTTCGGTCAACCCTTTAATGCCAGCTGTTTTGTTGGCGAATGGTTTTTAGTGTTGGGGATATTAACCCCAACGGGGTTGTGAGTAAATAACCCCGGGTTTTAACCTTGGGCTTAATGCGGATTGCATTGGTTTTATAGTTCATCTTTCTTGTCTTGATACAAGAAAGTTGCAAAGAAGATCAAGGCCTAAAAGGCTTGCCCGATGGGTACCCCGGGGTTGGTTCTGCCGCGCGATGCAACTCGCCCCGACCTTGTGGGTCGGGTCTCAAACAGCATCGCTCCATGTGCCTATGCCCCGAACCGCCCCCGACCCATTTTCGGTCAACCCTTTAATGCCAGCTGTTTTGCTGATGAATGGTGTTTAGTGTTGGGGATATTAACCCCAACGGGGTTGTGAGTAAATAGCCTCGGGTTTTAACCCGGGGATTTAATGCGGAGCATTAAAGGGCGATGCACGCATTGCCCGTTCTAGGGTATTAAGCGCTTCTGGTTGCATCGCAACGGAAGGGGATTGTAGGTATCACACGTCAATAGACGCGCGATAGCATTGGGTTTAATGCGGTGGTATTGGTTTTCCCAATCATCTTTCTTGTAGTGATACAGGAAAGATGCAAAGAAGATCAAGGAAAGGGATGCCCGATAATGGTTTTCCATCGGGAATCCCTTTTGGACTTGCAATAAGCTTTTAATGAACCGCGGAAGCATTTCATTGTACCGCGGAAGCATTTTATTGCACCGCGGAAGCATTTTAATGAACCGCGGAAGCATTTCATTGAACCTCGGAAGCATTTCATTGCACCGCGGAAGCATTTTAATGAACCTCGGAAGCATTTCATTGTACCGCGGAAGCATTTCATTGCACCGCGGAAGCATTTTAATGAACCTCGGAAGCATTTCATTGCACCTCGGACGCGTTTCATTGTACCTCGGAAGCATTTCATTGCACCGCGGATGCATTTTAATGAACCGCGGAAGAGTTTTATGAGACCGCGGAAGCATTTTATTGCACCGCGGAAGCATTTTATGGCCGTGCAAAAGCTTTGCTTGTGCCTGCAGCTATGAAAGTTTTATGCAATATTGTGTAGCATTGCCTAGCATTTACCCCGCATTGGTAACCTGTAAAGGGTTATTTATCACTTATGTTGCCACATTCGTAAATTGCAGGGTAACAAGTAGCCTGTGTCTGTAATTAAACAGCATAAAATGGCTTAGTGTTAAAATTACAGTGCTCTTATTTGCATTGTATTACCAATATATTTTGCTAGTTTTATAGTGGGTTTAATATTATATATTTAAGTGCTGTATTATATAATAGTGTTGTCGGTACAAAATAAGAATACTTTAGTAAGAAAGTAAGTTCAAATAAAATATAACTAATATGGCTCTCTTCTCGATTACTGTAAAACAAAACAGGTATTCAAATGGGGTTAGGTTAGAAAAAGGAATGAGCGTTGAAGTTTCTTCTTCATATTCTAATCCATTAACAACAAATGGCGGACATGAAGTTCAAGAAGCTTTTATGCGCAAGTATGGTATTGACTTAAAAAAGAACGGAGGTGGTTCTATCACAAGTTTAGGTTCATATCTTGAGGTGAAAAAACTGAATTAAATATCTAATTTATGAAAATATTTGAAGAAATAGATGCTCTAATAAAAGCGAAAATGGACAACGATAAAGAAGAAATATTCCCAGTGTTAGATGGTATTGTCAATGATAAAGAGTATTCAAAAGCTAAATATGAAATTCTTTGGATTCTTAAGGAACCGCATGATAAAGGTGGTGGTGATTGGGATATGAGAAAGTTCCTTCGTGATAAAAGGAAATTAATGAAATACCCAAAGTGGCAAAGCACTTTCAGCAACATTATTTATGTAACATATTCAATTCTAAATGATTTCAAATGCTGGGATGATATGGATGATATAGCAGACAAACCAGAAATGATAGACATTCTAAAAAAAATTGCTTTTATCAATTTAAAAAAGATACCCGGGGAATCAACAAGCGTTCATTCTGTCATCAAAAAAGCATATGATGCACATAAGGGTATTATTCTTCAGCAAATCCATTTATGTAACCCTAATGTTATAATTTGTGGTGGTACAATGAGCATTATATCAAAGGACTTAGGCATAGATAAGTTAATTGATAAAAATGGCATTAAGTACTATGCTACTGAAAACAAAATTTATATCGATACATATCACCCCAACCAGAGGGGTTCTCAAAAAGAATACTGCAATAGCATCATAGGGATTGTTAGAGATTGGTCTCAAAAGAAATAAAACTAGATTTAGTTGAAAACATTTAATTTTGATAATATGAAATCATTGTACAAGGCATTAGTATTTACAATCTTATTTTTTTATTCGGAATTTCTGTACTCCCAAGTTACGATTACCGAAATTAAGAAGATTGAAGTTAAGGATTTTTTAAAACCTGAACCCTACGACAGCTTAAAAAACTGGGAAACATTCGAAAAAATTGGAGAGTATAAAAAATATATCGGACTACAGGTATATTTAATACCATTTACAAATCCACACTTATACTATGATAATAGAGAGTCAACACAACTCCCATTATTACTCTCAAATCATCCTAATACTATCCCTGTCAATCCAAAATTGCATCCTTCCTTTAATAAAATATATACTTCCATTTATAAACCATACAACTATTCTGTTAATAATTATGGTGGTAGTGTCGGACTTTGTTCGGATAGCAATGAAGTTTGTAATAAATACTTTACAATTATAGACGTTCTTTATGATGCTAAGTTGAAAGATTATTGGAATCGTTTAGATATAACTTTGCGGGATGCCTTTCGCAAAAATAATGATGCAAAAAATGGAGATGTTCATATTGACAGGTATGACTTTATGGGTACCAATAATGCTCCAGAATTACTTTTTGTATTACGTAATGATATAAATGGTGATACAATTTATAGTGAACACACCAGCCGCTTTTTCTTATTAGTACCCTATTTTGTAAAGCAAAAACAATTGTATCAAAACAAATATTTAATATATGATGATGAAAAAGAATATGGTAATTATCGTTATCCTACTTTAAAAGAATTCGATTCACGTTACATTGTAAAATCAGAAAATGATGATGGGGAAGTGGTTAATACAGGTAAAGAAGTCATAATTGAACCCGGTAGTAAATGGTTTTGTTTTGATGTAACTCTATTAGGCCCCACTTATGATATTCATTACATACTAAAAAATGAAAAAGATGAACAAGTTGCCTTAGTTTCGCTTAAGGGGTTTATTGAAAAACAGAGTTATATTAAAAGAGAAACAGATAAAAAAATACAAAAACAGCAATTATTAGCAAAACGTAAGCAAGAAGACATAATTAGAACAGAAAATGCAAGAAAAGTTTTTGAAAAGCGCAGGACAGAATGCATTAAGAAATTTGGTCTACAAAATGGAGAATTGATTGCTCAGGGTAAGGTTAGAATTGGAATGTCTAAAGAAATGTGCAAATATTCTTGGGGTACTCCATTTTGGACTAGCAAAACAACAACTGTAAATTCTATTGATGAGGATTGGTACTATGGACTGGGATTCAGCCTTCATTTTGAAAATGACTATTTAATAAGAATTGATGAATAGATTCTCGGCTCGGCGAAGTCTGTGACTTCGTCGTATATAAAAGGCAGTTTTTTAACCGCCATTGCCGTAAGGAAAAGTTTATTATTTGTTGTAAATGTTTGCGGTTTGTAGACAGCCATTTAAGCAAGCGTGGACAGGAGACTACGCCTTTAGCGCGGGATTTTACGCGGCCAGAGACCGCCATTTAGGTACGACGAAGTCACAGACTTCGCCGAGCGAGGGTTCAAACTACTGGGGTTGATGATGCAGATGCAGAATTTTTATTACTTTTAACTTAGTTTTTAACGGCGGATAACGCCGCTGGCGGTTAACTCCCCAGCGTAAGCAACAGCCGATCGTTGGCGGTGATTTTATGAAGACACTTACCAACATATTGATAATGCTATTTTTTGGTCAACTTGCTATGGGTCAAGAACACCAGAAAGAGAGAGATATACCCTCTTCTCAACTTTTATCAAACTCGGATTATCATCAACGAAAAGAATTAGCCAAACAAATAGGATTAACAGATTTGGAAAAAACTAAAAATTCTCTCTGTTTAAGATTCTGGGATACAGACAAAGTTGTTGATATAATAAAAAATGATTCCATTGAAATATATGTTTATCCAATAATATATTCAAAAAAAGGACGGTTGATTACAAAGGAATTATTGATTTGCAGAACAGACAAGTCCTTAATGCTTAATCAACTCGACAAATTAGGCATTAAAAACCTGCCTGATTGCTCCACGATTGCTAATTATGAATTCTTTGATTCAGGTTATACATATTGCTTTGAAGTTTCTTCAATAGAGAATTATCGTTTTTTCACTTATCATAAACCTCAAAATCAAAAAAGAGAAATTCAAGAAGCATTTGAAGTAACCGAAATAGTAAGAATAATAAATGAATTCACAAACTGGCCTGCAATACGAGATGAATTTTTGAATAGTTTAAGAATTGGTAAATACAGATTTACAACAGTAATTGGAGTTGTTGAAAAAAATAGGTGGACGTATACGTATTATCCTTGTAATACTGAATTTAGGAAAAGAATATTTAAATAAAAAACTACCGCCGACACACGGTTCAAACTACTGGGGTTGATGATGCAGATGCAGAATTTTTACTACATTTAACTAACTTTTTAACGGCGGATAACGCCGCTGGCGGTTAACTCCCCAGCGTAAGCAACTGCCGACCGTTGGGTACAATGCAATAGTATTATGACCTTAAAAATAACATTAAATATCTACGACTTATGATTAGATTTTTACATTACTTGAGAAATATCCAGATTTTGGTTGTCTTTTTGCTATTGGGGATATCAAGCATTCCAGCACAAAAGCCTGTTAAGTTACAGTATAACATGATACGAAATGCTTCACCCTTAAATGCATTTGGTAAAAATGTTATTGCAAAAGACGATAGTATCAAAAATAAGTCTAAGTCCATTATTACAAATATTGACAACTTAGATGACAAAATGCTTGCCCCCAATGCAAAGCAACTTCATCAGATAAGTGTTTTTAAGGGTGTCAAAAACTATAACGTTAAATCCACTACACCAATTAATATTGGTGATAATATGTATCTTTTAGATAATGTTACAGATCCTTCAAGTACACTTTTAGAGGTAAAAGTAAATGATAATCAATGGCAAAACCTTCTTTCAAGTGAATCTTGTATCAATGTAATGCAAGAAATATCGAATCTTATTTATTCTAAATTTAATGATGACTTTGATTTTATTCATTTTGTTTTAAATACTCCATATAACAATGATATTGTTAATAATTTAGGATTTTATGGTCGGAATTACGTTATTAATAATAATATCAAAGGAATTGGCTTGGCTAATAGCGATTTCTCGCCATATTATGGTTCAAACGGCAAATTGAAATCAATCATGTACTTTCCTTTTTATGATGCAATTCTTTCTGGACCTGCACTTCATGAGCTTTGTCATAATTGGGCAGCATATATAAGCCCCATTCCATTCTTACCCGATAATATGCCAATAAATCAGTCTCCAATTTATAGCAGCCACTGGGGTATCAGTAATGCAGGAGGGCAACTAGGTGGATTTAAATATGTGAGGGTAGTGGAAGAAAACAGTGGGGGTGTTGTGGGTAAAACGCTTTATCAGGGAAGCATGTATCCCGATATCAATGCCGATGGCTCGTATAAGACTGGAGGTTTTGGTATAAATAGTAATAGCGGTAATGCAATTCCCTATTCCGATATCGAGCTTTATCTAATGGGGTTAAAAACAGAACAAGAACTGCGTGATTCTAATTTCCATCTTGATATTTATAGCGGCAATAGTATCGATGGCGTAGATTTTAACAATGGTTACTTTTATGCTACAAATGTTACTTCCTATACCATTGATGATATAATTGCATTGAATGGTAGTCGAATACCGGATGCATCTTCCTCCCAAAAGCAATTTAAAATACTTACCATATCGCTAACGCCCGATACAGCAACCATAAGCTACTGTAGTAGTATAGCTCAAAACGTAAAGTGGTTTGCTGGTGATGTGGGCGATATAACAAATCCCAACCTTTATAACTTCCGTCAGGCAACTGGCAATTCGGGTTCACTAGTAGTGGATAGCATCAAGAACAGTTTGAAGTTTATTTCTTCTGCAACATTAAGTAATATAGCATTAAGCGGAGGAACAATGTCTCCTGCTTTCAACCCTTACATTTTCAATTATACAGTAACAGTAACACCCGATTTGGAAACCATAGATATAACAGGAACTTCTGATAATCCAAATGCTACAATTACTGGAAATACCACTGCAATGCCTATTGCACTAAATGACTATACAGATACATGCATTGTGGTAACCAATGAAAATGGCATTAGTCAAACTTATTATATTTCAGTATTAAGGGGAATTCTTCCACCTGTATCATATACATGGCAGATAGATAACCCAGAGAAGGAAACACAAATATATATTGATGCAAAGGCAGGAGAGACATGTATAATTAACTGGGGAGATGGTACAGCGCCAACAACGTTCACTGGCAAAGGGCTTGAATTGCCTGTAGTTGATAATTCTACAATGCAATCGCACCAATATAATCAAGTAGGTACTTATAAAGTTACAATCACAGGGGAAAGCGAATTGGAAAGTCCTTTGTTGCAATTATCACAGAATGTTTGGCAGGATCAGGTAGGATACCATTTGACTTCTATAGATGTTCGAAAAGCAACTGACCTGTTAACTTTGGGGTTCAGGGTTACTGACATATCACAACTGGATGTCAGTCGTAATACAAAACTAAAATGGCTAGACTGTGAGCTAAGTAAATTGTCATCATTAAATCTTAGCAGTAATCCGTCATTAAAAGAGTTGCTTTGTAATAATAACCTGCTTAATAATTTAGACATCGAGAATTGTAAACTTCTCACCAGATTACATTGCGATGGTAATGAAATCGAGAACTTGAACGTAAGTCATAATAGATTACTAAATATGTTCTATTGTGATAACAACAAGTTAAAATCAATAGATGTTTCTAATAACCCCTTTTTAAAATATTTCGGTTGCGGAAACAATTTACTCTCAAATATTGATGTAAGCTATAATCCTAATTTAGATTATTTGGGCTGCTACGGAAATCAGATTTCAAAATTAGACATTAGTAATAATACTAAACTAACTTATTTACAATGTAGCAGCAATTTACTTGAGAATTTGAATGTAAGCAATCTTGATATTTTAGAAATATTAGACGTGTACAGTAATAAATTGACTAATTTGGATATAAGTAATCTTTTGTCATTAAAAGAATTACAATGTCAAGAAAATTCACTTTCATTTACGAACATATATAACATATTCCAACAAATAAGTGGTATCAATAACAAATATTTAGGATCTCAAATTTTACCTGATTCAACTGTTTCACTCAATACTCCTATAGCAATAGACACAGTATTTTATGGTGTTAATACAGTATTTGAAGTTGAAGGCGGAGTCTTAGGAACGAACTATATACTTAATAATGGTGAAATAAATTTCCTAACTTCTGGTAGTTATAATGTGTCTATAAGCAATCCCGCAATAGTATGCTCAGATGGTACTGCAAAAATTATACAGACTTTTATTGTAAGCAAAAGAAGCCAAAATCTTGAATGGGAACAAACACTTGCCGCTGTCTATGGAGATGCTCCCATTTCGCTAACCTGTTCCGCAAGTAGCGGACTGGATATTTCATACAGTTCCGACAATAATTCAGTAGTTGCTGTAAACGGAAGCACGTTAAGCATCATGGGCGCAGGTATTGCCAACATTGCTGCAACCCAAAACGGCAACGAAAACTATAATGCTGCCAATACAGTTACGAAAACTATTACCGTTACCAAGGCACCCCTTACTGTCACGGCAAATGACCTCGTCCGCGCTTATGGTGAAGAGAACCCTCCGTTTACGTTCTCCTTTACCGGGTTTAGAAACGGCGAAACAGCGGCTGTAATTGATGCTTTACCGAGTGGCAGTACAGCTGCTGACCTGCTGAGCAACGTTGGCAATTATGCAATAATCGCTTCCGGTGCAAGCGATACCAATTACGACTTTAGCTACCAACCGGGAAACCTCGAAGTCACCAAGGCACTGCTTATAATCACTGCCGATAATAAAACTCGCAAGCAGGGAGAGGATAACCCAACGTTTACTCTGACATATTCTGGTTTTAAGAACAGTGAGAACGAGAATGTACTGGATGTTTTGCCAGCAGTTTCGTGCGTGGCAGATGCAAACTCCTCAGTTGGGATGTACGATATAGTGCTATCGGGCGGTAGCGACAACAACTACACCTACAACCTGATTAACGGTACGCTGGAGGTAACCTTTAGCACTACAGTAGAAAGTATTTTGGCAAAAGGCATATCGGTTTACCCCAATCCTACGAAGGATAAACTAAAGATAGACTGCGAGGAAATCATTGAAACCATGGAAATAACAGACTTGCTGGGCAACGTACTGCTACGCAGAAAAGTAAACGCAAAGAATGCTGAAATACCTATGGACAGGTATCAAAGCGGATGCTATTTGCTGCATATAGTAACCGGAAGCGGGAAAGGAGCTGTAAAGAAAATAATAAAACGCTGATTGAATTAAGAAGGATATACCAATAGCCATGCAATTTATAACGTTGCGGCTGTTGGTGTAAATTGCGGGTCTGGAGCCGAGCTGTTCTTCGGTGAGTTTGCAACAGGCAAACCGCAGTTTAAGCAAGTGTAGCCAGGATACTACGCCTTTAGCACGGGATTTTACGCGGTGAGAGACCACCATTTAGGTACGACGAAGTCACAGACTTCGCCGAGCGGGGGTTTTCCAGTGTATGTCATTTCAAAAATAGCAGGCACAGCCTGCTGCTGATAGCCAGACGGCGGCACAGCCGACCGCCAAACACGTTTCGTATTGCTTTATACAGCCTTGGCTGAACAGGGGGTTATATAAGTAAGTTGTACGTAAGTTTGACTATAAAACATTGTATTGTAGAAATTCGTATCTTTGTGAAAAGCCATGAATATGATTATCGAAAGAACACAAAACGAGATTATCTTAAGACTCCCTAAGAGCATTAATCTTGATGCGCTTCAGGACATTCTTGACTTTATCGAATACGAAGAAATTACTAAAAAATCTAAGGCATCTCAGAAAGATGTGGATAGCCTTGTAAAGTCAATAAAAAGGGGACGCTGGGAGAAAACTAAGCAGGCCCTTGACTAATGAGAATTGTTGTTGACACCAACATCGTTTTTAGTGCAATCCTAAACACTAATAACAAAATTGCGCAGATACTTTTACAACCGAAAAGTAAACTCAATTTCTATGCTACTGAACAACTTCTTGCCGAGATTAAAGAGCATAAAGATAAAATCAAGAAAATTTCAGGTTTCTCTGAAAGCGAATTAGATAGGGTTGTTGAACTGATAACTAAAAGAATACGCTTTATAAATGTAAGACTAATTGCCAAAGAATCATACCAAATTGCTGAGTCATTGACACAAGACGTAGATATTGACGATACCGAATTTATTGCTCTAACAGAACACCTTAAGGCTAAACTTTGGAGTGGCGACAAAGAACTTCAAAAAGGATTAAAAAAGAAAAACTGGAACAAGTTTGTCACTACAGAAGAACTAAACGAAAGAATAATTCGACGAAAAAGATAAAAAACTCGAACCTGTCTCTTTGGGCTTAGCCCGGTGTTATCGCTAATTGTAAGTTTTCCAGTGTATGTTATTTCGAAAATAGCAGGCACAGCCTGCTGCTGATAGCCAGACGGCGGCACAGCCGACCGCCAAACACGTTTCGTTTATTGCTTTATACAGCCTTGGCCAAGCAGGGTGAAATTTTATTAAAACAAAACTTTAACTTTTTCATTATCCATATTTTTCTACTATCTTGTATCTAGTTTTTAGATACTTACAGGTATGCTTGTAAAAACATTCGGTAGCGCAGTTCACGGAATTAAGGCTACAACAATTACCATTGAGGTTAGCGTTTCGAAAGGGATAAACTTTTTTTTGGTTGGTTTGCCCGATAGCGCAGTTAAGGAGAGTCAACAACGAATTACATCGGCGCTGGAGACCAACGGTTTCAAATTTCCTAAGCACCGGGTGGTTATAAATATGGCGCCAGCCGATATTCGTAAGGAGGGCGCAGCCTACGACTTACCTTTGGCTGTTGGTATACTTGCCGCTTCGGAGCAGATGAATAGCGAGATGCTGGCGGAGTATGTTGTTATGGGTGAGCTCTCGCTCGATGGTGCTGTGCAACCAATTAAGGGTGTTTTGCCAATTGCCATTCAGGCTCGCGAGGAGGGTTTTAAGGGATTTATTGTGCCCAAGCAGAATGCCCGCGAGGCAGCTGTGGTGAACAATCTGGATGTTTACGGTGTAGAGTCCATAAAGGAGGTGATCGATTTTTTTAATGGCAGCAGTGTTTTAGAGCCAACCATTGTTAACACCCGCGATGAGTTTTTTACGCACGGTAATGCTTACGATGTGGACTTTACCGATGTTAAGGGTCAGGAAAATGTTAAGCGAGCCCTTGAGGTTGCTGCGGCTGGTGGTCATAATATAATAATGATTGGCCCCCCGGGTGCCGGAAAAACAATGCTGGCTAAACGGTTGCCAACAATTATTCCACCGCTTACCCTGCGCGAGGCGTTGGAAACCACTAAAATTCATTCGGTGGCAGGTAAAATTGATAGGGAAACATCGCTAATGACCCGAAGACCCTACCGTAGCCCGCATCATACCATTTCGGACGTGGCGCTGGTTGGTGGTGGGCAATTTCCCCAACCCGGCGAAATATCGTTGGCGCATAATGGCGTTCTCTTCTTGGATGAGCTGCCCGAGTTTAAGCGAACAGTGCTGGAGGTGATGCGTCAACCCTTGGAGGATAGAGTGATAACAATTTCGAGGGCAAAGTTTACGGTGGAGTACCCTGCCAGCTTTATGCTGGTGGCATCAATGAATCCTTGTCCGTGCGGTTACTACAATCATCCCGAAAAGGAATGCGTTTGTTCGCCCGGTGTGGTGCAGAAGTATTTGAATAAAATATCGGGGCCATTGCTCGATAGGATTGATATCCATGTTGAGGTTATTCCTGTTCCGTTCGAGAAGTTATCGGGAGCGCCGCCCTCGGAGAGTAGCGAAATAATTCGCCTGCGAGTTGTAAAGGCTCGACAAATTCAGGAGGAGCGGTTTGTGGAGTGGAAGGGCGTTTACTGCAATGCGCAGATGACATCGAAGTTGATTCGGAAATTCTGCGTACTCGATGAGGCCAGCACGGCGTTGCTTAAAACAGCGATGGAACGCTTGGGGCTTTCGGCTCGGGCCTACGATAGAATCCTGAAGGTATCGAGAACAATTGCCGATTTGGATTGTTCGGAGTCAATTAAGTCGCAGCACATTGCGGAGGCCATTCAGTACAGGAGTTTGGACAGAGAAAACTGGGCAGGCTAAAATAATACTTTTTGCGAACGTAGCGATGGGCTATGTTTCAAAACAACAGTTTTTTTCGAACAATAGGCCTAAAAAGTTTTTAAAGTTATTTTATCGAATGCGATCTGTTTGTATCTTGGCACAATTGTTTGATTAGTTTTTGGCAAGCTAGAAAATAAAAGATTGATAAATAATTATTAACCTAAACTAAATTTTGTAAGTATGATTATTAGCAATTTGTTCTGGGTAGTTCCGATTGCATCGGTTATAGCCCTAGGATTTGCGTACTTCTTCTTTAAACAGATGATGAAGGAAGATGAGGGTACGGACACTATGAAGAAGATTGCGCTCCATGTTCGAAAAGGCGCAATGTCTTACTTAAAACAACAGTATAAAATTGTTGGAATTGTATTTTTGGTACTTCTTGGTCTTTTTGCAGTGTTAGCTTATGGGCTAAAGGTACAAAACGGATGGACCCCATTCGCATTCCTAACCGGAGGTTTCTTTTCTGGTTTGGCAGGTTTCTTTGGGATGAAAACTGCAACTTACGCTTCGGCTCGTACAGCAAATGCCGCTAAAAATTCACTTAACCACGGCTTAAGGGTTGCATTCCGTTCTGGTGCAGTAATGGGCTTGGTTGTGGTTGGCCTTGCTGTGTTGGATATTTCGTTATGGTACTTAGTGCTTAACTACTTTATAGACGAACCCAATGCTTCGCATAAGCTTATAGTAATTACCACCACTATGCTTACATTCGGTATGGGTGCATCTACTCAGGCTTTGTTTGCCCGCGTTGGAGGTGGTATTTACACTAAGGCTGCCGATGTTGGAGCCGACCTAGTTGGTAAGGTTGAAGCAGGTATTCCGGAGGACGATCCACGTAACCCAGCAACCATTGCCGATAACGTAGGCGATAACGTAGGCGACGTTGCCGGTATGGGTGCCGACCTTTACGAGTCGTATGCAGGATCGATCCTTGCAACTGCAGCTCTTGGGGCATCGGCATTTGCATTGGCCGAAGGCGATATGCAGTATAAAGCTGTTTTGGCTCCTATGCTTATTGCTGCTGTGGGTATTGTTCTTTCAATCTTTGGTATCTTCATTGTTCGTACAAAGGAAGGGGCTAGCATGAAGGATTTGCTCCGTTCCTTGGGACTTGGTGTAAATGTTAGTTCAATTCTAATTGCAATATCAACATTTGGAATCCTTTACTCGTTGGGTTTACAGAACTGGGTTGGTATTTCATTCTCTGTTATCTCTGGTTTGGTTGCTGGTATCATTATTGGTCAATCAACCGAGTATTTTACTTCACACTCCTACGAACCAACTCAAAAGGTTTCGGAAAGTTCTCAAACAGGACCTGCTACCGTTATCATTTCGGGTGTTGGTTTAGGTATGATTTCAACCGCAATTCCTGTAATAACCATCGCAATTGCAATTCTTATGGCATTCCTTTGTGCTATTAACTTTGATGTTAAACACATGCTCGATGCTCAGAATATTCAGCTAGGACTATACGGTATTGGTATTGCTGCTGTAGGTATGCTATCAACTTTAGGTATCACCCTTGCAACCGATGCTTACGGCCCAATAGCCGACAACGCTGGTGGTAATGCCGAAATGAGTCATCTAGGCCCCGAGGTTCGTAAACGTACCGATGCTCTTGATGCTCTAGGTAATACAACTGCTGCTACAGGTAAAGGCTTTGCAATTGGTTCTGCTGCACTTACAGCACTTGCACTTCTTGCTTCATACATAGAGGAGATTAAGATTGGTTTGATGCGTATTGGCGAGAATGTATTAACATTCTCCAACGGCGAAACCATTGAGACAGCCAAGGCAAACATTGTTGATTTCATGAACTACTATCAGGTTAATTTGATGAACCCTATTGTGTTGGTTGGTATTTTTATTGGTGCAATGATGGCATTCCTATTCTCAGGATTAACCATGAATGCAGTAGGCCGTGCAGCACAGAAGATGGTTGAGGAGGTTCGCCGTCAGTTCCGCGAGATCAAAGGTATTATGGAAGGTGAAGCAGAACCCGATTATGCTCGCTGCGTAGAAATTTCTACCCGTGGTGCTCAAATCGAGATGATTCTTCCTTCGTTACTAGCTATTATTATTCCAATTGTTACCGGTTTACTTCTAGGTGTAGCGGGTGTTCTTGGATTGCTTGCTGGAGGTTTAAGTGCAGGATTTGTTTTGGCTATTTTCATGGCTAACTCTGGTGGTGCTTGGGATAACGCTAAAAAGTATATAGAGGAAGGCAACTTTGGTGGTAAGGGATCAGCCAATCATAAAGCTGCTGTTGTTGGTGATACCGTTGGCGATCCATTCAAGGATACATCGGGTCCAAGTTTAAATATCCTTATCAAACTTATGAGTATGGTGTCTATTGTAATGGCAGGTGTAACTGTAGCATTTAGTTTGTTTTAAACAGACAGAAGATATCAGACGCAAGATGTCAGACAGAAGACATTAGGCAATTAATGTATATTAATAAGAAGCCCGACATAATTGTCGGGCTTCTTATTTAAATCTAATTCTTGAGTCTAGTTTCTAGTATCTGTATTACTCAATTATTAGTTTCCTATCCTTTGGATATTTTACAGAGTATTTTAGGGTTAGATCTTTCTTTGCGTTAGGATCGAGAGCGAATTCCCACTTAATCTCGCCCGAATCTTTATCCTGTTTTCCTGCCGATAGATCCAGTATTTGAACCTCTATTTCTTCCGATGTCGAAACGGGAACCTGATCCATTACGATGATGTTTATAGGCTGATTCTTGTTGTTCTTAACTGTTGTTTGCCACATGCGCGTTTCCTCCTTTTTGCTGCCAATAAACTGCTTGGTGGTGAAATCTTTCACCTTTTCACGGTTTATCGATACGTTTTTGTCTTTCCCCAACGATATGGATAGGGTATCAGTTGCGCTGTTTAGGTTGAGCAATGTTTTACCCACATAGCTATCCTCAAAGAAAATGTTAGCCTCGCCTTCGAGCAGGTTATACTTTTCCCAATCAACAATGTTGGCCATTAGGAATGCATCCTTCTGGATTTTAGGAACGCAGTAGTACTGGTAGTTTGCAGGCAGCTCGTATGCTGTCATGTCAACAGCGTAGCTCTTGTTATCCGATGGAACAGAGTACGGGGTTTTAATCTCAAAGTCAATGCTGGTTTGCTTTACAACCATCTCCGAGGGAATGGCTAAACTGCTTGCTCCACGGATTTTTATTGATTCAGATTTTTTGACGTTTACCCCAGCAACTTTTCCGGTTAACATTCTGGCGGGGCTTTCCTCGCTAATGCCGTAAGCAACCACAACTTCATCTAATGCAACATTTTCTGGTTCTAATGCAACATTCATGTAGGAACCGGTAAACGGAAGTTCCTGCGTTTTAAATCCAACAAAAGCAAAACTCAAATAACCGCCGCCGCTAGGCATGGTAAGCGAGAAGTTCCCATTTACATCGGTGGTTGTGCCAATGGTTGTTCCTTTTACTGTAATGCTTACGCCTGGTAATCCAAGTCCATCATCGGTGGAGATTACCGTTCCTTTAGCGATGTTGCTGCTTTGCCTGATGTTATAGGTTGGTGGTACTGTGTTGTAGTTTAGGAAGTATGTTTTTAGCTCAGGGGCAACGCCCGAGGTGTTTGGATTCGATGACGAAAATCGAAGCTTAACGTTTTTCCATTCCTCCTTTGTATCTTGGTGAACGTTGGCCTTGTAGATTAATTGAATAGGCTCAGTGATGTTTTTTGCCCTGATATCGTAGGTTGGAAACCATCCGGCATTGTTCACAAGGTACGATAGTTCAAAGTCGAAAGTTCCGGCACGTTTTGCATCCACCTTAACCAGAACCTCGCCGTTAGGATACTCCTTTTTGGAGGTGAGCGTTTTGATTTGATTTTGGATATCGGCACTTTGCTTGCTTAAATCCTCGATGTTCTTATTATGGTCAATTTCGCTGATTTTTAATGCTGATAGCTGCGTGCTGTAGAATGTCATGGTTTCCTTAAGGTTGGCTACGCTGGTTTCCTGATTCTTGCCACCAATATCCCTGTTCTGCTGGAGAAAAGCCAGCTGCTCGTTCACAATCGATAGGTAGGTGTTCTCAAGGTTGATTTTTTCGTCGATACCCTTAAGTTTTGTCTCTAAATCCACAAGTTCCTTGGGCTTGTCGAGTTTGTTGACGAAGTTTTGCTGATGGTTTACCGATAGTACGGTTAAATCGCCGTAAGCCTTTACCTGAACGCTCTTGGCATCGATAAATGGAGATAGGTTTACGAATTTCAGTAAAGTTTTTCCTTGGGGAAGTTCGATGTTTTTCTTCCGGGTAACCTGTGCTCCTTCAATAAAAACCGTCACCTCGTTAACTTCGGTTTTAATTTCCTTTTCGGGAAATTCCTGAGCAAAGGAATTGCCTGCAATTAGGCAAAATAAAGCAATCGCTAATTTTTTCATCTATTATAAGTGTTATAATTACATTCCTAATCCTTTTAACGCACCATATACCAAGAATAAAGGCCAAATAATTGCCTTGAAAAAGCCTAAAACCCCCATCCAAAACGATGTTGCTGTAGAAATAAAGTAAATGGCCGCTCCAATAAGGCCTAACCCGTAGATGGCTCCAGCAGGGCCATCGGCATTGTAATTTCTGTTTTTCATGGCTGTGTATTTTTTATTTAAATGATAGATTCTCGAGAATCAAATTTAATTATTAATTGCGTTTGTTGAAAATTGGATCGATTTTGAATTTTGTTATTTTGGATTTGTAACAAATGCACTCTTCGGTCGTCATACTATCAACTACATTTAAAAATCTTTATATGATACTCAAAATCCAAAATTTCAGCAAGACCTATCCCAATGGGGTTCAGGCTCTGAAAAATGTTAATCTTGAAATTACAACTGGAATGTTTGGACTTGTTGGTCCAAACGGCGCGGGTAAATCAACCCTTATGCGCACATTGGCAACCCTACAGGAGGCCGATAGCGGTTCTGCGTTTTTAGATGATTTAGATATGCTCAATAACAAACCTGAGGTTAGGAAGATTTTGGGGTACTTACCTCAGGAGTTTGGTTTATACCCTAAGGTTTCGGCAGAAACACTGCTGAATCATATTGCCGAGATGAAAGGGATTTCGAATGCATCGGAACGGAAAGAGTTGGTAAAGGCTTTGCTCAATAAAACTAACCTATACCAGCATCGGAATAAAAATCTTGGAGGTTTTTCGGGTGGTATGAAACAGCGCTTTGGAATTGCCCAGGCACTTATTGGTAGTCCAAAGTTGATAATTGTTGACGAACCAACGGCAGGTCTTGACCCTACCGAGCGTAACCGATTCCATAATTTGTTGAGCGAGATAGGGGAGAACGTTATTGTTATTCTTTCGACCCATATAATTGAGGATGTGAAGAGCCTCTGCAACCAGATGGCTATTATAAATTTTGGTGAAGTGTTGTTACAAGGTAAACCCGACGATATTGTTAATGTGTTAAACGGAAAGGTTTACCGTAAACTTATCGATAAGCATTCGCTGGAGGACTATCGTGGTATGGACATAATTTCCTCAAGACTACTGCGTGGAAAATTGGAGATAACTGTTGTCAACGAAATCAATCCGGAGAATGGATTTAGCCTTTCAGAACCATCGCTCGACGATGTTTACTTCTCTAACGTTCGTAACACAAACTAATCCGTAGGCCATGTTTTGGAATATTTTTCGATTCGAGATACAGTATAGGCTAAAAAGGCCTGCTACTTACATATATTTTGGAATATTCTTGCTCTTTAGCATCGTGATGCTGGTTAGCGAGAATGTTTCCATAGGGATGATTCCTTCTGCAGCAAATATCAATGCTCCTTACGTGTTTGCGATTATGTCTGCAGTTTTTTCGGCATTTGGAATAATGGTTACTTCTGCCATGATGAGCACTCCTGTGGTTCGTGATTTCGATCACGATACACATCATTTTATCTACAGCATGCCCATAACCAAGTGGCAATACCTGGGTGGACGATTTGCTGGCTCAATGTTTATGACCATTATGGTTTTTATGTCGGTGCCTATTGGGTTGATGATTGGAATTGCATCGAACCACATATTTGGAATTCATGCGGGTAAACTTGGTGCGTTCAGCCTTTGGTCGTATTTTCAGCCGTTTTTCTTAATTGTAATTCCTAATATCTTCTTTGCTGGATCTATATTCTTCACCTTGGCCAGTTTAACCAAGAAGATGGTTTACAGCTATATGGGAAATGTTATTCTTTTGGTGGGTTACATTGTTGCCTTAAATCTTTTGGGTAACATCGATAATAGAAGTATTGGGGCATTAGTTGATCCTTTTGGTCTATCATCGCTCGATTTAATGGTTCGTTATTGGACAATTGCCGATTTTAATACTAAGATTGTAAATCCAGATACCTATCTTATACTGAATAGGCTAATATGGATTGGTGTTGGTGTTGTAGCTCTGATTTTTGTTTACCGAAAATTCACCTTTACAACACCCAAATCGGCTTTGCGAAAATCGAAGGCAGAGAATGGCGATGATCAGAAAAGAGAATCAATCATTTTGCCACGATTCCAGCAATCGTTTAGTCTATTGCAGGAGTTGAAGCTTTGCGTTAAGCAAGCATGGATTTACTTTAAGGGAACAGCCACAGATTTTGCTTTTATAGCGATTATGTTGGCAGGTGTTGGCCTTGTTGCCTCGGGTAGTATTAGTATGGGATCGCGGTACGACACCAACTTTTACCCTGTAACTCATTCTATGCTGGAGTCGGTTGGAGGAAGCTTTATTCTGTTTGTGATAATTGTACTCACTTTCTTTAGCGGTGAACTGGTTTGGAAGGAACGCTCAGTAAAACTCAGCCAGATATACGATACACTCCCTGTGCCATCGTGGGTTACATACACCTCAAAGTATATTGCAATGCTTTTGGTTACCATCCTGGTTCAGTTTGTAATAATGCTTACCTGTGTTGGAATTCAGATAAGCCATTCGTACTATGTGTTTGAGTTCGATCAGTACTTTATCCAACTATTCGTTCTTGGATTAGCTAAGTACGCAATTTTACTATCGCTAATTATGCTGATTCAGGTGGTATCGTCGAATAAGTTTGTAGGATTTGTGTTTGTGATGGTTTACTACGTGGTAATGTCAGTGCTGTCGCAATTTGGTATGGAGGATGGTTTGCTACGTCCCAATGCTATTCCTTCATATATGTATTCCGATATGAACGGTTATGGCCCATTCCTTACTTCGGTAATTTGGTTTACTGTTTATTGGGGAGTATTTGCCGTGATACTAGCGTTGATTTCGAATCTATTCTGGAAACGGGGATCAGAGTTGGGATTTAAGGTGGCAATTGGTAAAGCAAAGGAACGTTTTGGCATCCGCACTATGAGACTAAGCCTTTATTCTTGTATTGTGCTGTTCCTTGGTGTTGGGGGATACATTTATTACAATACACACATCCTTAATAAATTTGAGACCTCTAAACATCGGGAGAAAAAGTTGGTCGAGTTTGAGAATCATTATAAATGGTTAAAGCAGAAACCACAACCCAAGATTGTTGATGCTAATGTTTTGGTTGATATATTTCCGCACGATGGTAAACTCAACATATCGGGGACATTCTTCCTGAAGAATTCCGAATCGGTTGCAGTTGACACTGTCTATGTGAATTTGCCAACCAGTAAAATAACCTTTAGCCAATTTAGTCTTGGTGGCGATAGCGTGAAACTTGAGGACGATTACTTCGGAATTTATAAGGTGGCGTTATCAAAATCCTTACAACCTGGCGATAGCTTGCCTTTAAAGTTTTCATACAAGTATTACGAAAAAGGATTTAATAGCAATCCGCAAACACTACTTGTTGATAACGGAACTTTCTTCAATAGCAAATCACTTTTCCCCACAATTGGCTATAACGATGGCAATGAGTTGTCCGATAAGGATAAACGTAAAAAGTATAAGTTGCCCGAGCAAAAACGTATGCCATTGATTTCTGATACTGCAATGTGGCAGAATACATACCTAGGAAACGATGGTAACTGGATTCGATTTAAGGCAACGGTAAGCACATCGGCCGATCAGGTTGCAATTGCTCCTGGGCGCTTAGTTAAGCAGTGGAGCAACGAGGGCAGAAACTACTACACCTACCAGGTTGATGGAAAAATGCTCAACTTTTTCTCATTCCTTTCAGCGGAGTATCAGGTTGAGCGCCAATCGTACAAAGGGATCGATTTGGAGGTTTACTATCACAAAGGCCACGAGTATAACCTGCCAAATATGTTTAAGGCTATGCGGCAGTCGTTGGATTATTTCCAGAGTAATTTTGGACCATTCCAGCACAAGAATCTTCGCATTGTTGAGTTCCCTAGATATGAGTCTTTTGCCCAGAGTTTCCCAACTACAATTCCATATTCCGAGAGCATTGGTTTTATAGCCGATTTGCGAGATACGCTTGATATCGATTATGTTTTTTACGTTACTGCCCACGAAATTGCGCATCAGTGGTGGGCGCATCAGGTGTGCGGTGCAAATGTTCAGGGAGCAACTCTTATGAGCGAATCGTTATCGCAGTATTCTGCTTTAATGGTGATGGAGAAGGAGTATGGTCGCGATAAAATGCGAAAATTCTTAAAGTACGAGCTCGATAGATATTTAAGTTCCAGAAAGTACGAGCGAATAAAGGAGGATCCTTTATACCTAAACGAAAATCAAGGGTATATCCATTATAACAAGGGTAGTGTAGTAATGTATGGTCTACGGGATTATATTGGCGAAGAGAATCTGAACAACGTTTTAGCCAAGTTCGATGCCGACTGGAAATTCCGCGAACCACCATTCCCAATCTCTACCAATTTCTTGGAGTATATAAACAGTGCAACTCCCGATAGCCTTAAGTATTTGATCGACGATATGTTTAAGACCATCACCCTTTACTCTAATCGGGCTGTTAAGGCTACTTACGCTGAGTTGCCCGACGGTAAGTATAAAGTGACTATCAATGTGAATGCCCAAAAATTTAGGGCAGACGAAAAGGGTATGGAAACCGAACAACCTTTCGATGATTATATCGATATTGGAGTTCTTGCAAAGAATGGCAAGGACGATAAGGTGCTTTATCTCCAAAAGTATAAGGTGCATTCCGGCGAGAATACTTTTGAGGTGATTGTTGATCAAAAACCCGAAGTTGCAGGGATTGATCCTATGAACAAGTTAATAGATCGCGATAGCGATGATAATAGAGTAAGTGTAGAGAAAGTGTAGTTTGTTTGTTATTGCTAAGAAAACCCCACAGAGATTGAATTCTGTGGGGTTTCTTTTTGCTATTGCAAATATTTTTGAAGTATAGCCATTAGCCTTATGGGTTGTATTGGTTTCGATATATAGTCGGTGCATCCTGCCTCTAGGCATAGTTTGGCATCATTGTCCATGGCGTATGCTGTTTGTGCAATGATTGGTATCGTTTTATCAATATCCCTAATGGCTTTGGTGGCTTCCAGTCCACTCATTACTGGCATTTTTACATCCATTAGTATCAGATCGATAGTGTTCTTTTTGAATTGCTCTACAGCCTCTTCACCATCGTTTGCCCTTATAATATTTATTTTAGTTCTTTTGATGAGGGCTTCAATCAATTTAAAATTGCTGTTTTCATCCTCGGCAACCAATATGGTTTTACTGTGCCAGTCCTTAATTGTGCTTTCGTTTCTTTGAATGGGCTCTTGATTCATAGAGGAAGCGTTTTCATGGAGTGGTAATGTGAAATAAAAGGTAGAACCTTCGTTTAGGCGCGATTCAACGTAAAGTTGACCGCCAAGTAGCATTGCAATATTCTTGCTGATAACAAGGCCTAACCCAGTTCCTCTGTAGTGTATATTTCTATCGGTCTCGATTTTCGTAAATCGGTTAAAAATTAGTTTTTGATGTTCCTCCGATAAACCAATTCCTGTGTCCTTCACATAGAACTTTAGGATGCGGCATTCTGGAGTACTCTCTGTTTTATAACCAAATTCTACGGATCCGGTATCCGTGAATTTAATTGCATTATCAACTAAGTTTGATATGATTTGCTGTATTCTAACGGGATCGGAATAAATTACTTTTTCTGAATCTTTGTTGTCGATTTGTAATACTAGGTCGATTTTCTTGCAGTATTCAATGTCTCTTTTCTGGACAAATATTCCTAAAATTTCCTTGAGTAGAGAGTTGATGTCGAACTCTTTTTTGAAAATGTTGAGTTGTCCTGCTTCGATTTTGGCTATATTAATTATGTCGTCAATTAATTGAAGAAGCGTATTGCTGCTAATTGTTATTTCTTGGATAAATTCATCTTTTTCTTCCTTTGAGATGCAATCTTCCTTTAGGAGGTTTGCGAATCCAACAATTGCATTCATTGGAGTCCGAATCTCGTGACTCATATTTGCAAGAAAAGCCGATTTGAGCCTGTCCGATTCTTCTGCTTTGTCTTTCGCAATTTCGAGTTGAGCAGTTCTTTCCTGTACGGTTTTTTCTAGGTGAAGTCGATGATGCTCCAGCTCTTCTTTCTGAACGGTAATCTCTTCGTTTTTCTGAATTATTTCAATTTCTGCTTCCTTCAGCTTTGTTATATCTGAATCAATGGCCACCAGTTTTTCAATTTTCCCTGACGAATCTACAATCGGCGTTATTGTGGTTTGCAGGTATACGGTTTTTCCGCTCTTAGTTGTAATTGGCGATTCGTAAACAATCGATTGCTTTGTGGTGATACAGTTTTGAATAGTTTTGCAAATGTCGGGGTTGGGACTGGCTTCGAAAATGTTCGAATACTTTTCAAAGTATTCTTCTTTTGAGTAGCCGTAAAGGCGAGTAAAACCATCGTTTACCCATAAGAAATCGCCATTTTCGTTCATTATTGTTACGGCATTATCTGTTTCGCGGGCTACAATCGATAGTTTTTCAAGTTCCTCATTAATTCTCATCAGAATTTCGCTCTGCTCCTGAAGTTCTTCGCTTTGTGCCGTCATTTCTTCAGCTTGCGATTGTAGTTCTTCTTTCTGCATTCGAATTTCCTCCGTACGCTCCTTAACAATTCTTTCAAGATTTTGCTTTTGGGATATCAGTATCCATGTATACGTTCTGATGGAAAGTACGAATGCCGCAGTAATTGCAATAATGTATAGGATGTATGCCGCGGTGGTTCTGTACCAGGGGGATGCTATGTGAAATTCAAACGAGCATTCCTTGCTGGTGGTGTCGAAGATATTTTTTGCCATTACTCTAAAAGTATAGGCGCCTTCGTGCAGATTAGTGTATCCCTTGGTGGTCGACGTGGTCCAGTCGGACCAGTTGCTGTCGAATCCTTCAAGTTTGTAGCGGTACTTAATGCTGTATTCATCGCTAAATTCTGGCGAAGAGTAACTGAACGTTAGTGAGTTGTATTTGTAGTCAATGGTATACTTAAACTGGTTGTTCTGAATATTTGATAGTATCTTCTTCCCAATATCTTCGGTAAAGTAATTTCCATAGAATATGCAAGAATCATTGTTTATTCTTACTTCATTAATGCGTGCGTAGAACTCTTTTTGGTATGTCTTCAGTAACGATTTGTCAAACCGGAAAAGTCCTTCCGATCCACCAATCCAAAATATTCCCTTGCTATCGACGTACGATGCAAGAGTCATCATGTTAGGGATTACATTAAAAGGTGCAGAGATATAATCATAACTACCGTTGCTTTGCCTGTTGGCAAGCACTATAGATCCGTGGTCGTTTACTAGATTGGAGATGTAAACATTGCCAGAGGGGTCTTCTGCAAGGCTATAAATATCTTTGTTTTTTCCTTCAAAAGTATAATTCAGAGTGGTGTCGGGTGAAAAGTTATCCGTGTTTTTGTTGTAGTGGAATAACCCTTGTTCCGTAGCAAAAAGGATATTTTTGTTTAGAGAATAAATCAGAATATTTTTTAATGATTGAAATCCTGCATCATTTGAGTAGAACTTTATTTGTATGGGGCTTAAGGGGTTTCCAGAAGGAGTTATTCTTACTACACCATCACGGTATGTGCTGGCCCAGATCTCATTATTATCATTTTCAACTATCGATCGAATGCTTATTCCCGAATGTGGTATAAAACCTTTAGCGGAAAACTTGCCGTTTTGGTATTCAAGCACACCGATATTCTCCTCCGATCCGTATAGAATAACTGATGGGTTGCTAGGTAGTTGGTATAGTTTAAAGGCTGTGCTCGTGTTGTTTATTTTGGTAAGTTTTCCATTGTCAAAAACGAATATCCCTTCCACTGCTCCTATAAGCAATATTTCCTTGTTACTTTTAGGGGTCTTATATTTTAAAAATGACCATGTTTGTGATATTGGGCTTTGAATTTTGTTTATGTTTCCGTCTTTTAAGTAATATAATCCCTGTAAGGTTCCTATATAAAGGGTGTGATCATATTCTGTAATGGTTTGAACTATGCCCTCAAGTCCATGGTTTCCATTCCAAAATGAAATTGGGCTTGCATAGTCGTAACGCGAAATGCCTTTATCTTGAGCTATCCAAAGGTTTTCGTCCTTATCAAAGTAAAGTGAATGTATTTTGTTCTGGAGAATTCCTGTTTCTTTTGTTATTCTATATAGTATTTGTCCATTTTCGTTTACAACCACACATCCCCCGCTATTTGTCCCAAGTATTATATCGCCGTTCTTACTAATTACCCCGCAGTAAACAAAATTATTGATCAGTATTGGATTTGCGTCGGATTCAATATGGTTTAACCGATTGCTTTTTTCAGCATCTGGCTCGTATGAGTAAAGCCCTTTTATCCTATTGGCAAGTATTACTTTGTTGTTTAGTTGTTTTGCAAAATGAAAGTCTTTGTTGATAAAATCAGTTCCAGATGGTGCTAAAATTAGAGAGTCGTTTGCAACTTTGAATAAACCAAATCTTTCATCTTCCACATAAAGTTGTTTATCTAAGAAAAAAATGATTGAGAATGTGGACTTTGCTTTCCAGTATGAGAATCCAGTTTTACATAGCCTAATTAGGTACTCTGATGATCTGAAGTAGGCGCAATCTTCTGAGGTTAATATTTCTCGAATCACTCCAAATCCATTATGCCCTAAGGAGTCAATTAACGAAATGAATTCAAATTTGCCATTGCTGGAGGGCTGTAAGTATCCAAGTTCATTGGTTCCGCCAATATAGATTGTGCCATCTTCGGTTTCGCCTAGGGCTCTTGCCGCATTTTTGTTTGGTAATTCAATAAGATCCCATTTATTTCCATCGTATACTAAAATACCATTTCCGTTGGCAAAAAACATTAATCCACCACGATCCTGTATTGTCCCCCAATTTTGAGGGTGACCGCGATGGCTATCTGTTTTGTAATTTGAAACGAAGGGGTAGCCAGTTTTATGGATAGTTGACTTTGCTGGGTTTACAACACATACCATTATACTTGTTAAAACGATTAAAAGTATAACCTTTGTCTTGTTGTATGTTCGATTTGTTTTCATGGTTGCTTTAAAGCCGCTTCAATACAACAATTGGTACGATAGGGTAAATATAAAAAAATAAGTACAATTGCGCTATATTTATATTATATGATTGAATAATAAATGGATAAAATATTGATGATGTATTCTTTTTGTATTGTGAAAACTGGTTTTTTATAATGGCAATGAATAAAAAAACGGAGCAACGCTCCGTTTGAAATAGTCTAATATCCTTTACTGAACTTTAGAATTTAAAGGAAACTCCTACGCCTAAAAGTTCCTTAAACTGAACCCTTGGTTTCTTCTCGTTTTCCTCTATTGTTTTATTGTTATTGGAGTCCTTGCCTATCTTTATTTTATCGTCGTATATAAGTTGAGTGTTTACATTTACACTGATGTATTTATTGATTTTAAGTGCAATAAGCGTTTCCCAGTTTACCACAATGTTTTGTGGATCTTCAATGTAGTTGGAGAAAAGATCGAGTTTGGTGGTGAAGGTTACATTTTTCATGAATTCGCTCTTGAAATCATTTTTACTATATATCATTCTGATATATCCTCCAAATTCGCTTTTCACCTTTTTGCCAATATCCACGCCAAATGCGCCTGCATTAGATAGCGCAGTATCATTGACAAAAGTTAATTTAGATGTGATAGGTGCGGCAAATATGCTTAGGTATGCATTGGGTTTATAGTCAACACCTAACGCTCCCACTAAGTAGGCGGGTGCAAAGAAGTTTGATATTTTTGTGCGTGTGGAGTCTGTTGGGTAGTTGTAGCCCGTGGACATTTGTGTTTTAAAGTTTAGCAAAACGGCATAGTAGAAACTCTTTCTGGCTTCTCTGCCATACTTAGAGAGAATATCTATTTTGTCATCGGTTTTTTTTGTGTATTTAATCCCTTCTTGGTTTAAAATTCCATAACCCAAGTCTAGGGAGTTGTCCCATGCTGTTTTGCCATTCTTGTAGTTGGCAAACGCACTTAAAACCCCGTTTATGGCATACGAACTTTGTCCTCCTGCGGCCCAGTTGGTTAGAGAGGTTTGAGCAAGTGTTGCCCCAACTACGCATCCTTTTTTCCATCCATCCAAGGAGTCTTTTGTTTGCGTTTTTAGTTTGGTTTCGGCTTCGGTTACTTGACCATAGCTGCTTGCCATCATGCCAAGCAATACAATAGTGCTAACTAGTTTCAACTTCATGTCGGTATATGTTTTTATTGTTGTTAAATATTAATAATCACCAAGGATTAATCTAAATAGGTTTCAGAAAACATTACTTCAATATTCAGTATTCTAATATACTAAAATATCTGTTTGTGGAAAAGTAATGCTGTAAAATGATGAAGATTCTACGGTGATCCACGAGTTTAAATGTTCAAAAGCATTTTTATTCGTTTTAAACCTCTGAGAGTTATATAATTCAAACATGAAAATTAACCTCATGATAAAAATTAAATCACTTGCCGGTAGTAATCTCGATACATTGTTCGAAGCTTTCTCTATGGCCTTTGTCGATTATAATATCCAACTCAACAGGGCTGAACTCGAAAAGATGTTGAATCGGCGTGGCTTTATAGCCGAATTGTCGTTTGGTGCATTCGATAACGATAGGTTGGTTAGCTTCACTTTCAACGGAATAGGAATATATAATGGATTAAAAACGGCATACGATACAGGTACCGGAACGCTAAAGAAGTATCGAGGTCAGGGATTGGCATCGAGGGTTTTTACCGAGTCAATTCCATCTCTGGTGAGCGCAGGGGTTAAGCAATACCTGTTGGAGGTTTTGCAGGATAATACTAGTGCAGTTTCTGTTTATACCAAGCAGGGATTTGAGGTTGTTCGGGAGTATAACTACTTTGTTCAGGAGATGACAGCAGTTAGGCTTTATAGCAGGATAATTGCATCCGATTACTTGTTGAAAGAGATTTCTTTTTCCGATATTATAGGCGTTGAGGATTGGTGGAATTTTTCGCCATCGTGGCAGAATAGCTTTGAGGCGATTAGTCGTAAAGTTTCCGATTTTACAGCATTTGGTGCTTTTTGTAATAGTAAACTGGTTGGTTACGGAATACTAGAACCTTCGTCGGGTGATATAACTCAGATTGCTGTAGATAAAAACCATCGACGGAATGGTGTTGCAACCTCAATTCTAGGCCGAATGCTTGAAAGAAATACGCATAGTAGCATTAAGTTGATCAATTCTGATATCGCTTGCGAATCTGTAACTAAGTTTATGGAAACGAATGGCATTCCAATCAGTGGAAAACAATTTGAGATGATAAGGAGGCTGGTTTAAACCGAGGAGAGGAGTCTGTATAGAGTAAACTCCTCTTTTCATCTCGATTCTGAATGTATTCTTATATAACGCCAAGTGCTATAGCAATAAAACTTGGGCCATTAATTCCGCCATGCATTATAACACCAGTCCAGGTATTTTTTGTTTTTTGTACAATATACGATTGAATAAAAATTAATGGAATTAAAGTGATGAGTAGTTGCCAACCAAAAGCAATATGGAAAATACCCCAACCAAACCCGTGTACAAGCCAAGTGTACTTTCCAAAAACAATTTCCTGCCTAGGCATCATAACGCCTCTCCAAAGAAATTCTTCGCCAAGAATATTCAAAATCCAGTATGGTGCCCAAACAGCAAGCAGCCAATATCTCCCGTGATTTAAAGGTTCGAATGCCATAAAAGGAGGCGATGTGTCAATTTTGTCTGTAACTAATTCAATTATCTTCATTAATCCACCGCTAATTGCCATTACTACAATTAATCCACCAATACTCCAAAGAACATCGCGTTTACTAAGTTTCTTGAAACGCAACCTTTCAATTATTGTTGATTTTGTAATTCTGTAGCCTTCCGATTTTAGCAAGAATAGCCCGGTTAGGATTAGTGGAGTAAAAATTCCCAATCCAGCAACAATAAACCAAAACAGTATTGTTTCCTGTCCAGTTTTTTCGCTTAAAAAGGGAATTGCATACCGGGTGAGCACAAACATCAATAGTGCTGCCGAAAGATAAATTGAGTAGGATGCAGCAACTCCAAGCGGTTTTAATTTGTTTTCCATTCTTTTTTCAATGCGGTTAACTTACGAAGTTAAGCAATATTGAATTGATTGATGGGTTTAATGAAGAATCCTTTAGTCTAAAAGAAACTAATCAGCAATGCAATATTCAATGTCGATACAATTACGCCTAGTAGGTATAGTATAGTTTTGGAGTAGGTTGAGTTTTTGTATTTCCCCATTACTTTTTCCGATGAGGTTAGGTAAACCTGTAGAAAAATGGTGAATGGCAACTGAATGCTCAGTATCATCTGCGAAATTATTAGTCCCTGAAAAGGATTTGTAATTAGAAAGATTATTCCAAGTGCAGCAACTAGCGAAATGGAAACACCTACCCTGGAGTGGTTATCTTTTATATCGTACGGCTCCTTATACATTCCGGCGAAAATTGTGCCGGCGGCCATTCCTGATGTTATGGTGGATGCAACCCCTGAGAAAAGCAGCGCCACTGCAAAAACAACCGAGGCGTTGGTGCCAAGCAGCGGGATTAATAATTCATTTGCCTGCTGCAATTCCGATACCTGTGTTTTGGTCTTGAAAAAAGTTGATGCTGCAAGCAGAATCATTGCGCTATTTATTGCCCAGCCAACAAGCATGGAAAAAAGAGTGTCGAAAAACTCGTACTTAAGTTGTTTTTTAATTACCTTATCATCGCTAAGATTCCACTGCCTACTCTGGATAATCTCGGAGTGCAGAAATAGGTTGTGGGGCATTACCACGGCGCCAAGCACGCTCATAATTATCACCATTGATCCCTGCGGGAACGATGGGGTAACCCAGCTTGTGATGGCCTCGTTCCAGTCGATTTGAACTAACGAAAGTTCGTAGATAAACGACAACCCAATTATCGACACAAATGCAATTATCCATTTTTCGATAACCCGGTACGAGTTGGTTAGTAGCATTATAAAGGTAAATATGGTTACAAGTAGCGCTCCAACCTTTATTGGTACCGAGAAAAGCATATTTAACGCAATAGCTCCACCTAGAATCTCGGCTAACGAGGTGGAAATTGATGCCAGCATTGCCGATGATAGGAGCAGTTTAGAGTACCGCGGTTTTAGGTAGATTGCGGTGGCTTCTGAGAGACAAAGCCCCGTGGCAATCCCTAGGTGTGCAACATTGTGCTGAAGCACAATAAGCATAATTGTGGATAGCGTTACCATCCAAAGTAACGAATAGCCATAGTTGGCTCCGGCCGAGAGGTTCGAGGCCCAGTTCCCAGGGTCAATAAACCCAACGGTTACCAGAAGTCCTGGGCCAATAAACTTAAAGATATCAAGTGCTCCGTACCGTGGGCGGTAGTTCTTACGGTCGATATTTCTGAAAATTGCGAACATAGTTTTTAAAGTAATTAAGGCGTTGAAAATGTACAATTCCTTAAACTCAAAACTATTTATTTTGTTGAGTTATTAGGATTTAATTTAAGCAATAAAAATAAGTTAAAATCACCAAAGTTCTATAAAACTAGTGGTTTTATGATTTTTAGTATTCAATAATTTTTTTGTTAAACAATGGGAATCAAAACATAAATAGAACCAGTTTACAGTTGGCTTTTTGAGTGTTTAAACCTTACAAAGTTGACTTTTTACATCCCTGTGCATCCGTGCAAACCTCCTTGCCCTGGGGAATAATTTCCACGGCGAAAGAATCTACTTCGAACCGCAGGAGACGTTTTGTAGGAAAAGAAATTATTAATACTCAACAAATTCGTTTTGTTCCTTCACTGTCTTGATGGCAATGTTGCGGTATTTGATTTTGTGAAAAGATTTTGCGTTATGTATTTCGACACCATCAAAATGGAAGAAACTTATGTTCTTAATAAGCTCGGCCGAGTTTTGTTTTAGAGTGTTTGCTTGGCTCGATAGTTCTTCTGCCGAGGTAGCCGTTTTTTGTGTATGGATGTTTAAGTTTTGAATGGCTGTGTTTATTTGTTCGCTTCCGGCCCGTTGCTCATCACTTGCCGAGTTGATCTCCTGAACCAAAGTCACGGTCTTTTCAATAGAGGGGAGTGTACTTTCTAGATTTTTGGTGGCATTCTCGGTTAGTGCTAATCCTAGTTGTGCAATTTTTACAATTTCGTCAGCGGCTGTTTTGCTATGCTCTGCCAGTTTCCGAACCTCGGTGGCCACAACGCTAAAACCTCTACCAGCCTCTCCGGCACGTGCCGCTTCAACGGCTGCGTTAAGGGCTAATATGTTTGTTTGGAATGCAATATCGTTGATTATGTTTATTTTTTCTGAAATGCTTCGGATTGCATTTAGCCCTTCCTGCATGCTATTATTGGTGATAGAAATTTTGCTTGCTGTATCGTTTGCAATGCTTTCGGTTTGTTTTGAGTTGGCTGCGCTTTGCGAGATGTTTGCAGCCATTTCCTCCATGCTTGATGATAGTTCCTCGGTTGATGCGGCTTGATTCCCTGCGGTAGTGGCTAGGTTATCCGATTTTTCTACTAAGTTGTTGCTTATTGTAGCCAACTCGCTTGAGCAATGGTTAATTGCCATTATGGCATTTTGCATTTCGGTGATTAATGTTTGAATGGAAATAGCTATTTGGCCAACCTCATCTTTTTTTTCAATTAGATTTTTTGAGACCTCAATGTTTAGGTTTCCCGATGCTAATTTTTTTATAGTTTCGTTCATCTCTCTGATAGGATTTCGAACAGTAATTTTTGTAAAAAAGTTTGCTGCTACAAGCCAAACTAGGCATGCTGGGATTGCCCAGTAAAGCGTTTTAAATCCCATGTATCCAACGCAGAATGCCACAATACTTACACCCATTGAGGTGAAAAATACAGTGAGCGCGGTGGTGTAGATGATTGTTTTGCGGTAAAGCGCCCAAACAACAGCATATCCAAACGGAATTAGTCCGAGTAGAACTATTAGTACATAAGTAATTATTGGATTCATAGGGCTTAATATTATTTACCCTAAGATAAGAAAAATTTCAACGTAAGGGATAGGTCTATAATGAATTGAAGCAAAAATTTTATGTAGTGATTCTACCAACGCTTAGAATGAATATTTGAGATGATTAAGGGTTACGAACGCTTTTTGATCTCATCGCGTATTTTGGAAGCCTTTTCGTAATCTTCGTTCATGATTGCCTCGTCGAGCATGGTTTTTAGTTCGGACACAGAGAGCCTTTTGAGTTGCTCAGAGAAAGTATCTTTTGGATTCGATTCCACGGGTGTTTTATTACTTTCTGACGATGGCTCATCAACCTCTTCTATTTCGAGGGTAATTCCTGCTTTGTCAATAATTTCATCCGTGGTGTATATGGGGCAATTGAACCGTAACGCTAAAGCAACAGCATCGGAGGTGCGCGAATCTATGTATATTTCTTTACTGCCGTTATCGCAATGTAATTTTGAGAAAAATACACCTTCCTCTAATTTGTATATTTGAACTTCAACCAGATTTATTGCGAATGCTTTTGAAAAGTTAAGGAATAGATCATGCGTAAGAGGGCGAGGCGGTGTTAACCCCTCGAGTTGAATGGCAATGGCTTGTGCTTCGTAGCCACCTATTATAATTGGAATGCGGCGGTTGCCATTTTCCTCGCTTAAAACAAGAGCGTATGCTCCAGATTGAGTTTGGCTGTATGAAATCCCAAGAACACTTAATTTAACCTTGCTCATTATTAACTTCTTTTCGTCTCTTAATTTCTTCTAATTATTTTTTAACAGCAACTATCGCACATACAAACCTACATGATTTTTTTTTAAAATCCCAGAACCAAAGTTTAAATTCAATCATTATTGTTTTATCGCTAAAACCTAAAATAGATAAAAGGTTGCAATTCTGCCGTTTTAAACTGTATAATCAGAATAATGGCAATTACAACAACCATAAATTTTACTGTAAGATTCGAATCAATAAACTTTCCTCGGTACCATTCTTTTATGCTGAATGGCATCCAGTGTAAGGTAAAACCAACAGCTATTAGCGTAAAAATGTTCGCGTACGATTTCAGAATTTCAACGATGGACGAACCGCCAAAGTGTCCAAATATTTGGTTGATCATGCTTTGCGCATCGCTCATGCTTCCCGATCGGAAAAATATCCATGCAAAGCAAACCAAATGGAAGGTTAGAAATGCTCCAAAGAATTTTCGCCAGTTTTCGCCAATCATGCTTATGTGCGGTACGTACTTGCTCCATAGCTTATGAATTGCAAGACCAACCCCGTGAATTCCGCCCCAAACAACAAACCTGAGGTTGGCGCCATGCCAAAGTCCGCCAAGTATCATGGTGATCATCAGATTGATGTAGGTTCTTGCCGATCCCTTTTTGTTTCCTCCCAGTGGGATGTAGAGGTAGTCGCGAAGCCATGTCGATAACGATATATGCCATCGATGCCAGAAGTCCGTAATGCTAGTTGCCTTGTAGGGTGAGTTGAAGTTAATGGGAAGCCTGAAGCCGAGTAGCATGGCAAGGCCAATGGCAATATCGGTATAGCCCGAAAAATCGCAGTAGATCTGAAGCGCATAACCGTATGTAGCCATTAGATTCTCGAAGCCTGAGAAGCTGAGCGGATTATCAAAAACTCTATCAACAAAGTTGATGGAGATATAATCGGAGATAATCGTCTTTTTAATTAGCCCTGCAATAATCAGGAATGTTGCATGGCCGAATTCTCTGGATGTTAAGTTGAATTTGCGGTATAGTTGTGGAATAAACTCCGAAGCCCGAACAATTGGCCCTGCAACTAGTTGTGGAAAAAATGAAACGTAGAACCCAAAGTCGATGATATTCCTTACAGGGGCAACTTTTCCTCGGTATACATCAACGGTGTAACTTATTGTTTGAAAGGTGTAGAACGATATTCCAACGGGTAGCAGGATGGTTGATGTATCGAAATTTGTTCCCAAAATGCCGTTGGCCCAAGCCGAGAGGTGGTTTGTTACGGTAAAACTTGTGCCAAATAATTGGTTTACCAAATCGGTATAAAAGTATGCGTACTTGAAGTACGAAAGAACACCAAGGTTTACAACAACACTTGATGCAACTAACAGCTTTCGGGTTAATTTCGATTTGTAGTTTGGAATTAGCAGCCCAAAGGTATAGTCGCAAATAGTCGAAAACACTAGCAAGGAGAAGAATAGTCCGCTGGATTTGTAGTAGAAGTATAAGCTGAATACCAATAGATATGCACTACGGGCAATTGGTTTATTGTAAATAAATGAGTATCCAACGAGCAGTATCGCGAAGAAAATCCAGAACGAGATTTTGGTGAAAAGCAGGGGATCGCCTTCGGTGTAGCTGAAAATTTGGGATAGTATATGGGTAAATTGTTCCATCGATATTTCGCTAGTTTTTAGGCATGAATTCATCGCAAGTTATTGCATCGAATAGCAGTTCGCCTTGAAGTTGGTAGCCCTTTGGATTTAAATGTAGTAAATCGGGGGCTGTTAGTTCCATTTTATTCCAAGTTCTAATACTGCCCTCTCCGCCCATTAGGCTGTGGAAATCCCATACACAACAGTGGTTTTTTTCAGCAATGGTTAGAATTGCGTTTTTAACATCTATTAATTTGGGGTTGGCAGTAGCCCGAGAAACTAAATGATCGCCAGGAATAGTAAGGAGCACGGTAGCGTCTGGAACGCTTGCCTTTATTTCGTTAATAAGAGAATCAAGAAGATTGCTAAATATGCTTTTTTCAAAAAGGGGATGATAGGCATCGTTAGTTCCCAGCGAGATTATAACGAGTTGAGGATCGATGGTTTTAAGTTGATTCGGTAATTCGGAGGCAAGGAGGTACGATTTCACATCGGCACCATTTAGCCCAGCGGAGTTGTAAATAACGTTTGAGGAATTGTTAATCGCTTCGATTCCGGATATGGATAATGCCGATGAACTTTTTGGAATTTTGTGGAACGATATGCTTGCCTCGTTAACAGATGAATCCAACTTAAACGTGATATGATTTGGGCTTTGCGATGCTATTTCTGCACTCACACTATTTACGGTAGGAGTGTAGCCCTTTTCGGTTGTTGTGTAAAAAATGGTGAGTTGATTAAAGCATCTATCTCCAAACTTCTTATTTTTTAACGAAATATTGATAGATGCTACGGAGTCTGTTGTTTCCATAACCATCCCCGATAGTCCTGCGCCGATTGGTTCTGTTGATCCTAGAACTTTGGAAAATTTCCAATTACCAGTCGATGCAAAAGTGTATTCCCTTGGCGAGTTTGTTCCTGCTAAGTTATAGGGGAAAGCGTAACCTTCGGAAATTATCGAATCGTTAACGTAATTTGTAAGAAGTTGACGAACCTCATCGGTAAAAAAGCCTGCTTGGATGTGTGAGTCTCCTATATGTACAATCCTGAATTGATTTGTTTGATTGCATAGTACAGGTAGATTTGGATTGTCTTGAAATGTAATTATTCTATTTAGGTTGTAGTTTGTCAATATTGATAATCGTTTCAATTTGCTACTTATTGTCATGTTTTCTGTTGATAGCGGTATTGCAACTGCAATTGCACTAATCAGTAAAACCCCAATTAGTGGCGATATCCAACGTTTGCCTTGCTGGTTAGTTCGTCCCATTGCTTATTGCAGTTGTTTTGTTGACTTGCGACAAATTACTGTTTGCGTTTTCTGTGAGTTGCGCTGTGTAGTTGCTGTACTCATTCAGCAGTGCGGATACAAACATTTCAGCAATTAGCTTCGAGCCTCTGAAATTAAAATGAGTAAAATCCTTTGTGGCCAAAGGAGGATTTGCATTAACCCATTTGGGCATAGAGTTTCTACCTCCCATAGCTTTATAGCTATCCCAAAAAGCAGCACCTGCTCTAAAAGCAGCATTGCGTTGGGCATCACGAACCTTCTCTATACTTGGATATGATTCGAACTTGTCGCCAGACTTGCGCGACATATCCGAAACTCCGATAAGGATCACTGATATGTTGGGCTTGAACGATTTTATTGTTTTTATCTGCCTGTAGAGAATTTCTTCGTAGTACTTGTAGTTGTTAAGATTTCCAGGGACAACATTAACACCGTATTGCAAAATCACGCATTCAACGTTAAGCAGATTAAATATTATTTGAGAGAAATTGGAGTCGAACTTGGTGAATGCTGTTCCCGAATTACCCCGTTGGGGTATGTTGTCCACATATATTCCATGTTCCGATTCCATGGATACCCCATAAACGGTTAAAGGTCCTTTCCCTGTAAATTCAAGTTCAATATCATCAGCAGTTATGGGTATTTTAAATATCTGTTGAGTTATGTTGGCCTTTTTTGGTAAAATTTCGGCATCAAGTGTGGTTTCATTTACGCCCAGTTCCATTACGTAGGTTGAGTCGTTTTTTCCATAGAAAACTCGTAGTTGTTTGAACTGATTGCTGCGATTGTCCTTGCCTATTTTTTTAAATTCAATTTTTTCGCCTTCCGATCCGTCTTCAATTTCGGTGATTCCGCCCAGTAGTCCGTACTGATTTACATCGTCACTTCCATCGAATAAACTTGTGTAGCGCCAATCGCCCGATGCGGAATGTTTCACATTTAAAGGTTGATAACTTTGAGGGTAGCCAGGGATTACTCCAACACCGTTTCCTCCAAATTTAGACTGTAGCGCAGAACGAATAAACATGGTTACCCTATCTCCTTCGATTTGTGAATCTCCGAAATGTAGCACGTGTATTTGGCCCGTTGTGGATCTCCCTTCGGATAATGATTTGAAAAAGTTTTTTAGTGCGGATCGACTACTGTCCGCAAACTCAATTGGAATAATTTTTCCCTTTATAATCTCTGCTGAAATTTTATTGGACTGATCATCAGTGATTAGGGTGTCGATTTTTGGTTGGTTGCTGTTTTGTTTTTCAGTTTTTACGGGTAAACTATCAACTTTTGCAATGGTAATTGTTGCAATGTGAATTAATGATGTGTCTTTTTTTAGAGCGATATCGCCAATTAGTTTGGCTTGAATCGATTGGAAGGTTGGGTATCGAAGTGCGAAATTCCCAATTTTGTAAACATTTTGTGGCACAAACCAAGCAATGCCTAAAAGCAATAGAAGTATTGCCGTAAGAAATCCTAAAATTTTATAAGGTTTTATCATTATGGCCTGCCTTTGTTGGATTTAATGCCAAACATTGGGTTAAAAATAGAATAAATTTATTAAAGCCAATTAAATACTGATTTTAAATGTGTTTAAAATTTAATATAGATTTAGATGGATTGGAATAATGAATTTGTTTTTGGCAAGATTGAAAATTATAAAGTATTTGAAATACTCATATGTTATTATTTCCTTTGATATAAGCCAATGGGCTTCATTTTATTTAAAAACAAAACATTAACCAACTATTATGATATGAAAAAGATAATGATTTTATTGCTTTTAGGAATGTTTCTTCTCCTTAACTTTCATTCAAATGCACAATTTGAAGGCATTAATTTGAATGCCTATAAACTTGCCGATTATAGGTATAATACGTTAGGTACTAGATTGAATGCTGGGAATCAAGGGTATTGTTCTGATTATAAAGATAATATTGGGTCTTATTCATACAAAACAACGTCAAACCAGAATTACATAAACGGTGGTGGTAATGTGGATTTTTCATCAACCATTTGTAATCGGAAATACCTCGGCTATCATGATGTCCATTTTGGATTTAATACTGATTATAATGAACTCTCAAGTGATTATTCAAACCATGGTTCTTGGTATAATAACGAGTCTTCATACAAATCATCTTCTAATAACTCTGCCTTACAGTTAAATGTTTTATCTGAGAATCGTTTTTATTTGAATTCCGGTTTTTTCTGGGGTGTTGCTTTGCGAGCGACTCAATCTTATGCACATTCTTACTCTAAAACTGAGGTTGATTCAGATGAAACAAGGCTGTTGGCTAATCTTTTTGAGTCTGAAAACTTTGCAGCCTTGCAGGTTGGAAAGGGCCGTATCGAGAATGTGACTGATGCTAGGTTGGCAGTTTATATTTTGGATGATCTGCTTAAGCAGGGGCGTTTGTCACGTACGCCGAACGAAGAGGAGGTGTTTGCTTTTGCTGATTTTATAACTAAAACCTTGAATAATCGGGTAATAGACTCACGCATTAAAAGAATAAAGGAGTATGTGGCTATTGATTCTTTTTTAGTTTCGAATGGACTATCTAGCAAACCCGATGGCCTTTATTTCGGATTAATTAATGATAACTGGAATTATGCTCGATCCCAAGCATGGAATACGGGTTCTGAGTGGTATGTAGAGGTTGCTCCGTTTTTAGATTATATGCATATCCGCTAATGTACCAAAATAATTATCTTTACAAAAACACTTGAGATGAATTTTATCGATTTTGTAAAGAAATATCCAGATGAAGCCAGCTGCATAAGACACTTTCGAACCGTTAAGGAGCGAAAAGGAGTCGTCTGCAAGAAGTGTGGCAATACGCATCATTACTGGAACAAAACCTACAATTCGCACGATTGCAGCAGCTGTGGATACAGAACCACCTTACGAAGCGGCACCGTTATGGAGTCATCGAAGCTACCTTTTCAGTACTGGTTGTACGCCATTTACCTGATGACCATGACCAAAAAAGGGATCTCTGCTGCTGAGGTTCAGCGGCAGCTTGGCCATAAGCGCTACGAACCGATTTGGGCCATGATGCACAAGATCAGATCGGTCATGGGATTGCGCGATGAGCGGTATGAATTGGAGGGCGTTGTCGAGCTGGACGATGCCTTTTTCAGAACCCATGCAGAGGACGAAAATGACGAGCTGACCAAAAGAGGAAGAGGCAGTCAGCGGCAAAGCAAAGTTCTAGTTATGGCCAAAGTTGATCCCAGGCGGGGGCGACCTCGCAGGAACAAAAAGCCATCAGCATTCCGATACGTAAAGATGGTTGTCATTCCGGACTCTTCGTCGAAAACGATGAACAAAGTAGTCTCAGCGAGCACCAGCTCTTCATCGGTGATTAAGAGTGATGGCTGGCGTGGTTTTAACAAAATCAAAGAGATAAGCTCCAGACATATCAAAAAGATAGTACCACCCGAGGAGGCTTCAAGAGTACTCCCATGGGTGCATACCATGATTAGCAATGCAAAGAGAAACTTCTTAGGAGTCAATCACAAAATAAAAGACGTGTACCTGCAAAACTATCTGGACGAGTTTTGTTATAAAACCAATCGAAGATATTTTGGCAAAGAGTTGTTTGAACGACTTATGGTTGCTGCTGTAGAAGATACTTGGTATGGTAAAATAAGGTATAATTGCGGATAATCATATTAGATTATATTAATAGATTCAATAAGTTAACACAGGCGTCTGTTACAAAAACAAGAGACGAGTTGTCGGAGTATGGCGTAAGTTTTAATGCAGGTTTCCGTTCAACGTGGATTTCGGGTTTAAAATGGCAGAAGGGATATAATGTAAATGCTTCGTTCAATATATTTAAGTACGATACTGTTGGTAGCTATTATAGTGGTTATGATTATAAGAGTTTGGAAGGGAAGGCTAATTATTATATGCTGTATATTCCTAATACTAGAACGGAATTTAGGGGTAGTGCTTATGTTAATATGATTAAGTATTTAAGTGATGATTATAATGATAGGCTGATTTTAAATCCAGGTGTTTCTGGTTCTTGTAATTACTATTTTTCCGAAAAGTTGCGTTTGGGTGTTGGTGCAAATGTTTTCTATTCATTTAATAAAGGATATGATCCAACGTCAACTGGCAAGGGAATAGGGTATAGTCTGAGTGCAACTCTCTATTACTATATCTTCTAATTTATTAGTAGACTCTTATTCAAATTTGACTCACATTGCACTACAAGTATATTTTTAGTATCTTTCACCAAATTTGTGAAAGATGCTAAAGATATACCATAACCCACGTTGTAGGAAAAGTAGAGAGGGATTGGAATACTTGAAAGCCAGGTCGAAAGAATATAAAGTTGTGAACTATTTAACCGATGGCCTAAAAGTTGAAGATATTAAGGAGATACTCTTAAAATCGAATTTGAAGCCTATGCAGTTGGTTCGCTTGCAGGAGGATTACTATAAAACCTATTTGAAGGATAAAAATTTTACCGAGGATGAATGGGTGCAAATTATCGTGGAGAACCCCAAAATTCTACAGCGTCCCATCGTGGTTGGTAATCATAAGGCAGTATTGGCAAATCCACCCGAAAATATCGATAAACTCATTAAATAGATTGGCCATGTTAAGGTATTTCTTATTTTCATTCTTGATGATTTTTGTTCTTAATTGTCAGGTTAACGCTCAAGAAGGTGCAGATGCTTCAGCGTTGGAGCAGGAAGTTTATGGCATTATCAATAAGCATAGAGTGAGCTTAGGTTTGCGCGAACTTAAAATTAACGATGCCATAAGGGTTGAGGCGGTGAATCATTCTAAGAATATGGCATCGGGCAAAGTCCCTTTTAGTCATAAGGGATTCGATGAGCGTTTTAATAAATTGGCGACAATTTTTAATATTTCTTCTGGATCGGAGAATGTTGCGAATGGCCCGGCTGAGGCTCAGAAAATTGTTGAGGGATGGTTGGCTGTGCCTAAGTACAAGGAGAATATCGAGGGCGATTTTAATATGACAGGAATTGGGGTTGCACAGGCAAAGAACGGATCATTTTTTTATACCCAGATATTTGTTAAAAGTCCGGAAAAGCCTAAGATTGTTGTTGATGAGTTTGAAAATGAACTTTTAAGGTTGATTAACGATCATCGAAAAGAGTTAGGGTTAACGGGTTTTACTAAGAATGAACTTATAAAAACAGAGGCCATAAAGTACTCCGAACAGATGGCTGCAGGGAAAGTACCAATTGGCCCTCCGAGTTTCGATAGCCCAATTCGTAGGCTTGTTCCTAATATGAATGCTCGGGCCATGGAGGTTGTTGTTGGTTATGGTTTTAGTACACCAAAAGAGGTTTACGATAGTTGGATGGCCAGTTCTAAGCAGCGCGAAATTATTGAGGGGAGTTTCGATTTAACGGGTATTGGCATTACCCAATCGAAGGATGGAAAGGTGTTTGTAACTCAGGTTTTTATTTTAAGCCGATAGTCACCAAAATAGATATCATGGCAACTCCTGATTTTTACTATCAGGATCGATTTCCCTTGGGAGACGATCAAACAGAATATTACCTTTTAACCAAGGAGTTTGTTTCGCTATCGAAGTTCGAAGGTGAGGAGATTCTAAAGGTTGATCCAGAAGGTATGGCTGTCCTTGCTAAGGCTGCAATGCACGATACCTCATTTATGCTGCGTACGGAGCATATAAAACAGGTGGCTGCAATACTTCAAGATCCAGAGGCCAGCAGAAACGACAAGTTTGTAGCGTTGGTAATTCTTCGAAATGCCGAAATCTCTGCAAAAGGCATCCTTCCGTTTTGCCAGGATACTGGAACTGCTACAGTTGTGGCTAAAAAGGGACAAAGAGTTTGGACTGGAGGGAATGACGCTGAGGCTATATCCCGAGGAATTTACAAAACCTATACATTGGAGAATCTTCGTTATTCTCAAACAGTCCCATTGGATATGTACACTGAGAAAAATTCAGGGACAAACCTTCCTGCTCAAATTGACATTTATGCCACAAAAGGCAATGAGTATGAGTTTATGTTTGTGGCTAAAGGTGGAGGATCTGCCAATAAAAGTATGCTGTTTCAGGAAACAAAGGCATTGCTTAATCCCGAAAAACTTGAGGCATATTTAATCGATAAAATAAAGAATCTTGGCACTGCAGCCTGCCCTCCATACCATATAGCATTTGTAATTGGCGGAACATCGGCAGAGGATACGCTTAAAACGGTAAAACTGGCATCGGCAAAGTATCTTGACACTTTACCAACAAAAGGAAATGAGCACGGACAAGCATTCCGAGATGTTGAACTTGAAGAAAAAATACTGAAAGCAACTTACGGTATAGGACTTGGCGCTCAGTTTGGCGGTAAGTACATGGCTTTGGATATTAGGATTATTCGATTGCCACGCCACGGCGCTTCGTGCCCTGTTGGTATTGGTGTTTCGTGTATTGCTGATAGGAATATTAAGGCCAAAATTAACCGCGATGGTATTTGGATTGAGAAATTAGAAAACAATCCAGGGCGGTTTATTCCAGAGCAATGGCGTAAGCCCGATGAAAGTGGAGCCGTAAAGGTTGATTTGAATTTGCCAATGCCTAAAATCCTTGCCGAGTTAAGTAAACATCCTGTTGGAACAAGGCTATCACTGAATGGGACTATAATTGTAGGTCGCGATATTGCTCACGCAAAACTGAAAGAACGAATCGATAAAGGCGAAGACTTACCCGAATATATCAAAAATCATCCAATTTACTATGCTGGTCCAGCAAAAACACCAGCTGGGATGCCTTCTGGTTCATTTGGACCAACTACCGCAGGGCGTATGGATTCATATGTGGATTTATTCCAATCGCAAGGTGGAAGTCTTATTATGATTGCCAAGGGCAACCGTAATCAAGCGGTAACCGATGCCTGCAAAAAGTACGGTGGATTTTACTTGGGAAGCATTGGTGGTCCTGCAGCTATCCTTGCCGAGGAGAATATCAAAAAGGTTGAACTTATTGAGTACCCTGAATTGGGAATGGAAGCGATCTACAGAATTGAAGTAGTTGGCTTCCCTGCGTTTATCCTTGTTGATGATAAGGGCAACGATTTCTACAAGCAGGTGATGAAGTAACGCATCGATATTAGAATACAATGTTAGACATAAGACTTATGTACTTAGAGTTGTATCTTTGTCTGATATCTCGTGTCTAAATTCTAAAATCTACATTTATTTTGAAAGTTAACGGAAAGCATTACAGGACAATTTGGTTAGAGAAAGGAAATGCGCCTTGCGTGAAAATTATCGACCAGCGTTTTTTACCGCATCAATTTGTAATTGAGGACATAGCCAACTTCAACCAAATGGTTGTGGCAATTAAAGATATGCACCTCCGAGGTGCAGGATTAATTGGGGTTGCTGCAGCCTATGGTATTTACTTGGCCATTTTAGAGTCTACTAAGACCGATAATTTTGATACAAATCTAACTAGACTAGCCAAAGAACTTGCGGAAACTCGACCCACTGCGGTAAATCTGATTTGGGCAATTGATAGACAGTTGACCGAAATTGCAAAAGTCAACTCTGCTGATGACAAGATTAAAGTGGCAAAGCAAACTGCCCAGCTAATTGCCGATGAAGATGCAAACAGTAGTCAAAGCATAGGCGTATTTGGTGTTGAAATCATTGAGCAAATTAGTAAGGCTAAAAACGGCGATGTTGTAAATATTCTTACTCATTGTAACGCAGGTTGGCTGGCTTTTGCCGATTATGGCACTGCCACAGCCCCAATTTATGAGGCTCATAAACGAGGAATAAAAGTGCACGTTTGGGTCGACGAAACCCGACCACGGAATCAGGGCGCATCACTAACAGCCTGGGAGTTGTTGAACGAGGGCGTTCCTCATACCTTAATTCCCGATAATACGGGAGGTCATCTTATGCAGCACGGAATGGTCGATATGGTTATAACTGGCGCAGACAGGGTAACAAACAATGGCGATGCTGCCAATAAAATTGGCACATACCTTAAAGCATTGGCCGCTGCCGACAATAAAATTCCTTTTTACATTGCAGCACCATCGTCATCGTTCGATTGGATTTTGACCGATGGTGTTAAGCAAATTCCCATTGAGCAACGTCACCCTAACGAGGTTCGTTATATTTCCGGCTTATCAAACGGAAAGGTTGAAGAGGTGTTGATTTGTCCGGAGAATACACCTGTGACCAATTACGGCTTTGACGTCACTCCTGCTCGTTTAATAACGGGAATTATAACCGAACGCGGCATTTGCAGTGCAACAACCGAATCTATCCGTTCACTTTATCCCGAAAAGTTCTAGTTTATGCAGGAGGGAGTTATAAAATTTACCTGTAACTGGACAAAGGCAGAGCCTTTTGCTCCAGAAATCATTGCAGAACTTAACCATTGGCGTCAGATTCTATATGCAAAAGGCTTAATTGGTCTCGATAAACAGGGAATTGGCTATGGAAACATCAGCATCAGGTATCAGCAAAATCAATTCATTATAAGTGGCTCTGGGACTGGACGATTCTCTGAATTAACCAATGAACATTATACCCTGGTGACTGATTTTAATGTTCACGGGAACACAGTCAATGCCGTTGGGCCAATTATTGCATCGTCTGAATCGATGACACACGCAATACTTTACCAATGCGATCCAAGCATTAATGCTGTTGTACACATTCATCACCGGGTGTTGTGGAGAAGTTTGATGCACAAAGTGCCTACAACTGATAAAAAGGCAGAGTATGGAACTCCCGAAATGGCCAAGGAGATGGTTCGACTTTACAATAAAACCGAATTGCCAAAATCAAAATTGTTAGTTATGGAAGGGCACGAGGAGGGTATGGTTTCGTTTGGAGCAGATGTTGAATCTGCCACAAAGATTATTCTCGATAAAATGATTGAATTAGGAATTGAATAAAAAATTTAATAATTTTATAGTTAGTATATTCTAACTATATTTGATGCGTGAATGAACTGGAAAAAATAATATCGAAGTTATCCAATATGATGACTCAGGTTGAGGAATCGTCCAAGGAACAATTTGGCCTTTCGGAACTTACCCTCACCCAGATGAATTATTTGGAAACCATCAATCAACTCGAAAATCCCAACATAACAGAGTTGGCTACAGCCTTGAAGTTGACTAAGCCAACAGTTACAGTTGCCATCGATAAGTTGATTGAGAAGGAGTATGTTTACAAGGTACAATCCGATGAGGATAGGCGAAGTTCTCATTTACACCTTACCGAGAAAGGTAAGAAGATAAATCAAATGCACGATTTTGCTCACAAGCAAATAGCCGAATCGGTAGGCAAGAAACTCAGCAAAACTGAAAGGGAAATACTTGTGGTTCTTTTAAATAGAGTTCTATCAAATAAATAATTTTTTATCAAATTAGTTAGTATGTACTAACTTAAAATTTTTGAATTATGGAGAGTAAATCGCACAACGAAAAGTATTTTGGTTTAACCGACCAAGAGGTTGCTGCCAAACAAGCCAGCGAAGGATTCAATGAATTGCCTTCATCCAAACCAAAAAATGTTTTGGAGATTGCCATTGGTGTTGTAAAAGAACCAATGTTTTTATTGCTTGTAGCCTGCGGTACTTTATATCTTATTCTTGGCGATATCCAGGAAGGCTTAATGCTTCTTGGTTTTGTGTTTGTAATTATGGGCATTGAGTTTTATCAGGAGAAAAAAACAGAAAAAGCGCTTGATGCTCTTAAAGATCTGGCCAGCCCAAGAGCTCTTGTAATTCGTAATGGTCAAACAATTCGTATTTCTGGGAAAGAGGTTGTTACAGATGATATAATTATCCTACAGGAGGGCGATAGAGTTCCTGCCGACGCAATAGTGCTCGATTGTAATAATTTGATGGCTGACGAATCGCTTTTAACTGGCGAATCGGTTCCTGTTAGAAAAAGGGAATGGAACGATGGTGATAAGGATTTTATTCCTGGAGGCGATGATATTCCTTGGGTTTACTCAGGGTCTATGATTATTCAGGGTAATGGTATTGCAAGGGTAAGACACGTTGGCGTAAATACCGAGATTGGTAAAATTGGTAAAGCTTTAGAATCGGTTGAGGAGGAGCCAACCCAACTTAAGAGAGAAATGGGTATACTGGTAAAGCGCCTTGCAATAATTGGAATTGCATTGTGTGTCCTAGTTATTGTAGTGTTCACCTTAACTCGCGGCGATTTGCTAAAAGGATTCCTTGCCGGTATTACGCTTGCAATGGCTATGTTACCCGAGGAGTTCCCTGTTGTTCTAACAGTCTTTCTGGCTTTAGGCGCTTGGCGCATATCTAAAAAAAGTGTATTAACCCGGAAGCCTGCCGCAATTGAAACTTTAGGCTCGGCAACAGTGCTTTGTACCGATAAAACAGGTACTCTTACTCAAAATAAAATGACCATTACCAAACTATACAATGGCAATGGGTTCATCGATATATCATCTAAAACTGATTTTCCAGAACCTTACCACTTAGTTATTGAGTATGGTATTTTGGCCAGCCAGGTTAATCCTTTCGACCCAATGGAAAGTGCCATTACAAGGATAGGTGAGGAGTACTTATTGAACACTGAGCATATTCATATAGATTGGGTAATGGAGAAGGAGTATCCTTTGTCTAAGGATTTGCTCGCGATGTCGAGAGTATTTACCAATACTGGAACCCATAAAAAAGTAATTGCGGCAAAGGGTGCACCAGAGGCAATTTTCGACTTGTGCCATTTACAAGGCGAAACTCTTTCGCAGTATCAAAATGCAGTGGCTCAAATGGCCTCCGAAGGCTTGAGGGTTTTGGGAGTTGCAAAGGCTGCCATCGACAATGGCGATTTACCATTAATTCAGCACGATTTTGATTTTGAGTTTATAGGTTTAATAGGCCTTTCCGACCCAATTCGTGAGACTGTGCCTATGGCCGTGGCAGAATGTTACCGTGCAGGCATTAGGGTAATTATGATTACTGGCGATTATCCTGTAACTGCAATGAACATTGGTAAAGATATTGGGCTACATAATTACGATAAATGTATTACTGGTCCTGAGTTACAGCAGATGACCGAGGAGGAACTATCCGAGAGAATTAAGGATGTGAATATTTTTGCAAGGGTTGTACCCGAGCAAAAACTCAAAATTGTGAATGCGCTTAAGCGCAATGGCGAAATTGTTGCAATGACAGGCGATGGCGTTAACGATGCACCTGCATTAAAGGCCGCCAACATTGGAATTGCAATGGGTGAAAAGGGTACCGACGTAGCTCGCGAGGCCTCATCTCTGGTTCTTATGGACGATAATTTTGCATCAATTGTGGGCGCAGTTAAAATGGGACGAAGAATTTTCGATAATCTTCAAAAGGCTCTTGGGTACATTTTTGCTATTCACGTGCCAATTGCCGGTTTATCGTTAATACCTGTTTTGTTTGCAGATCTGCCCTTGATTTTATGGCCTGTACATATTGTATTTCTAGAGTTGATTATCGACCCAGCTTGCTCAATTGTTTTTGAGGCTGAACCTGAAGAGAAAAATGTAATGGAAAGGCCTCCACGAAATATAAACGAACCATTCTTTGGGGCTAAGAAGATATTCCTGAGTTGTATGCAGGGAGTTGGAATACTTGTAATTGGGTTACTCGTTTATTTCATTGGTTACAAAATGGGATATTCCGAGAAGGCTGTTCGTACCTTTACATTTATTTCATTGATTGCTTCGAATATTGCAGTAATTCTATCGAACCGTTCTTGGTCTAATAGTATTTTTAAAATTATGGTTACGCCCAATAAAGCTGTACGATGGGTTGTTGGTGGCGCCATTCTTTTCTTGATTTTAATTTTGAACGTTCCGTTTCTGATAGATTTATTCCAGTTCGAGAAGGTAACATTTGTGCAACAAATAATTTGTGCAACGGCAGGTTTTGCAAGTATAACTTGGTTTGAATTGTATAAGATTTTTCACAAGCAGAATATTTGATAAAGTATGAAAGTTTCAAATAAAGGGGTATGGATATGGGATAAATTTGCAAAGCATTATAGTGGATTTATCAAAAGAAACCTAGCCGATGCATATACTGAATTATATCGTCAGATTAAAGCAGATGTTGAGGGAGTTAACTCTGTTTTGGAAGTAGCAACGGGTCCAGGCCTAATAGCATTCGAGATTTCTTATGTAGTTAACCATATTGATGCTGTAGACCTATCGGCGCAGATGATTGAGGTCGCAAAGGAAGTTCAGTGCCAGAAGGGCGTGCAGAACATCAATTTTGCCTGTTGCGATGCCTACAACTTACCCTTTACTGATGGTAAGTTCGATAGAGTAATCGCATCGAACCTGCTGCATTTGCTTAAGGAGCCAAACGTTGCACTAGTGGAGATGAAAAGAGTGCTTAAAGCTGATGGGAAAATTATTCTTCCGACATTTTGCCACGGCGAGAGTTTTAAGTCAAAGTTTATCTCATTTTTTATGAGTTTATCGGGGTTTAAGGCCGAAAATAAGTGGAGCGTGAAAGATTATGAGGAGTATATCGGTAATAGTGGTTTCAAAATTATCGACAAAAGAATAATATCAGGAAAAATTCCTTTAGTATATTTAATGGTAGAAAATCAAAACTAGAAACTATGAAAACTTATGTATGGAGCATCCCAACAAGGGCATTTCATTGGTTACTTGTATTGGGGATCATTGTATCGTTTATAAGCATTGAGGTTGCGGATTCTATTTCGATACACGTTATTTCTGGTTTAACCATTGGTATAATTATTCTTTTTAGATTATTATGGGGTTTTTTAGGTCCTCGTTACTCACATTTTAAAGATTTTGTTCTTAACCCAAGGGTGATTGTTGGCTTTCTTCGGAATGCTAATCATAAACAATACATAGGGCACAATCCATTAGCCTCACCTGTGATGATGGCGATTATAGTAGTTGTTTTCCTTATGGTATTATCGGGAATTATGCTATTGTCCTTAAGCCCAGATATAACTTTGTTATTATCCGTAAACATTGAGTATCATGAGTTATTTATGGAAATACATGAGATTTTATTCTCGTTGCTTATGGTACTAGCTGGAATGCATATACTAGGATTGATATTAGATAGAATTAAGAATAGGGAGGCAGGAACACTAATGTCTATTTTTACTGGATATAAGACTATTGATGGCGAGGGTGTAAAACTGAATAAAGGACAGAGGGTTATCTCTATTATCTTTGGTGTACTATTGATATTATCCTTGGTTTTGATGATTGGAAATAAGCAAATTCCTTCAATTCAATTGGAAGATCAGGATACAGAAATGGTTGATGAAGATTAAAACTTCCGAAATACTATAATGGTAAATATTCGAAAAGCCACAATCGACGACCTAGATTCAGTTTATAGTTTGATATATGACCTTGAAAATCAGAAACTAGACAGAATCGTTTTTGAAACAATCTACGGATTCAATATCGAGAATAATGAAACCATATATTTGGTTGCCGAGGTAGATGGTTCTGTTGTGGGCTTCTTAAGCATTCATATTCAGCATATACTTCATCATTCAAAGCCAACCTGCGAGTTGCAGGAGTTAAACGTTTTTAACGAGTATCGTTCTCTTGGAGTTGGAACCACATTAATGTATGAGGCCGAGAAAATTGCCAGAGGATTAGGGCTTGATGAGATTGAATTAACTACAAAAGTATTCCGAAAAAGAGCACAGGAATTCTATACCCGATTGGGCTATGTTAATACGCATTTGAAGTTTGTTAAGAAAATAGAGTAGTGCTATTTACTTTTTTGCACCATAGATGTATACAAAGCCTGTTGCGGGTTCGTATAGACCCGACGAATCTTCTATAACATAGTAGTATATGCCATCAGGCAAAGTGTTTCCCTGTTCATTTTTGCCATCCCACATAATTGTTTCCGCTTCGGTTTGGTAGAGTAATGCTCCAGAACGAGAGAAAATTCGCAACGTAAACCAGGGCGTTCCGGTGGATGTGAACGTGAAAAAGTCGTTTGAGCCGTCCTCGTTTGGTGTAAAAACATTGGGGATATTGGCCAGTACATCTTTAGTTGCCTTGGTTAATGGGATTTTTCGTGTTTCAGTAAAGGATGAATCGTTTAATGTGTATGTGAGCGTTACGTTGATGAACTCATTTTTGCTGGTGCTATTAAATGTATAGGTTGGAGACATTTCTGTAGTAGTGGTATTCCCGAACTCCCAGTTTACAACATTTATATCTGTACGTGGACTAAACTTTATGGCAGATTGAAAGGATGGATCGGTTGATTTAACCGAATTCCATGTGAAAGCAGAATTATTCTCAATTTTACCAAAGTTTTTTGATACAGATTGAGCCATTGTGCGGCTAATCTTTGTTGTGGCAATAAATAGTAGTACTACAGATACGTTTATGATAATAGTTTTGCTCATCATTGAAAAATTTACTGTAAATATATGCAAAAGCTAATATAGACTTTAAATCTTTTCGGTTAATTTTTGAACTACCCTAAAGTTATTAAAAAATTCCTTGGCAAAAACTCTAAGAACGGTATAGCTGGGTATTGCAAGTAGCATTCCTAAAATTCCTGCAATGCTACCTGCAATTAGCAAAACTAAAAATATCTCTAGCGGATGTGCTTTAATGCTATTTCCGTAGATAATTGGCTGTAAAACAATGTCATCAATTAGCTTGATGATTAAGAATGCCATGAGGATTAAAAAAGCAAGGTGTAACAGCTGCGAGTTGTCCATTAAGTTGATATTGGTTGTTAGTCCGATTAAGACACCAATTATAGCGCCTACTAATGGTCCAATGTATGGAATCACGTTTAGGATTGCTGAAATTAAACCAATAACAATTGCCGTTTGAAAATTTATGCCAATTAGGGATAATCCAATTGTATCAAGAATCATTATTGCAATACTTTCCAGCATCAGTCCAATAAAATACCTTCGGAGTAAGATGTTGATGCTCGATAATGCATGATCTATTTGCTTCTCAAATTTTTCGGGGAAAAGAATGGTGATACCTTCGTAAAACAGGGAGTCATCTTTTAGGAAGAAGTAGGTGATGAATGAAATGGCAAATAGAGCAATGAATAGATTGACCATTAAGTTAGCCGTTGAGCTAAAAAAACTAGTTATCATTGACACGCTAAAAAAGGTGGTTATTTTTGATGTGATAAAGATTTTTAATGAGAAGTTTTGTGCGCTTGCTGGCAAATATTTTTGGATTAAGAGTTGGAGTTTATCAATAGGTTGGGAAAAACTATCAACCATGGCGTTAACATCAACGGTGCCAAGTTCGTTGAACTGACTTACCACAAGCGGTATCATAATCCGAAAGAAGGCGATAAAAAACATCCAAATAGCAATAAGTGCAATAGCAGCACCTAGCGATCGAGGAATTCCCCAGCCTTTTATTTTAATTCGGCATAATCCGTCCACAATGGGCTTTCCCATAAGGCTAAGTACCGCCGAAATTAGTATGTATGTTACTATAGAGGAAAAATACCATAGCAGGAATGCTACAACAGCAACAATTACTCCAATAATAATGTACCGTACCAGCTGGTTCATAAACAAAATTTTATCAAACCTACAGCAATTAATGGAATTATCAAAGAATTCGGATGTGGAAATTTTGTAGATTGGTCGTCTTGTAAAAAGACTATATGCCATTAAACCATGTAGCGTTAATTTGCTCTAAACAATAGTTTAAAAATTGATCAATGAATTTTATTAGCAGTTATCCCGGGGAGTTGTCTGCCCTGCTCACAGCAGTTTTTTGGACAGTAACAGCATTGGCATTCGAGTCGGCGAGCCGTAAAGTAGGATCACTTTCAGTTAACCTTATTCGACTTTTTACAGCATTCATTTTTCTCAGTTTATATTCTTGGGCGGTAAGGGGTATTGCATTCCCTGTTGATGCGGGTTCGCATCAGTGGATTTGGTTATCTTTATCGGGTTTGGTTGGGTTTGTGCTGGGTGATCTGTTCCTATTTCAGTCGTATGTGGTAATGAATGCCCGTGTTTCCATGCTAATAATGTCGTTGGCCCCACCGTTGGCAGCCGCCATCGGCTGGTTTACAATGGGAGAAACACTTACCTTAAAGCAGGGGCTGGGAATGCTACTTATAATTATTGGAATAGCATTAGTAATTCTAAAGCGTGAAATTCCTGATGAGAATGGCAATGGAAATGGACGCAAAATAAAGTTAAACTATCCAGTAGCTGGCCTTCTTTTGGCATTTGGCGGTGCTTTAGGACAGGCTGGAGGATTGGTGCTTAGCAAGTATGGCATGCAAACCTACGATGTGGTTGCATCGGTGCAGATTCGTGTAATTACCGGGATTGTTGGTTTTGCATTTATCTTTTTAGTTTTGAATAGATGGAACATGCTCTTTGCTGCCTTGAAGAATGGCAAGGCTATGGGAAGACTAACCGTTGGGGCTTTTTTTGGTCCATTCTTGGGCGTGTCCTTTTCGCTATTGGCCGTTCGCTATACTACAACAGGCGTTGCATCGGCTCTAATGTCAATTGTTCCTGTGCTTATTATTGCTCCGTCAGTTCTGGTTTTTAAAGAAAAAGTTAATGTGAAGGAGATGGTTGGGGCAGTAATTGCTGTTATGGGTGTGGTTACATTTTTCCTCTAAATTACATTTAGTTTTAGTGCTTCTTTATTGCGAAACTTTTGGTTTGGTTTATTTGGTTAAATTTGTAGATACACAAAAATTTTTACCATGAAAATCAAAGGAATGATTATTTTGCTTGGCATTGTGGCATTGGGCGGACAGGCGTGTAAAAGTACACACGATCTATACACAACGCCAGCGGCTTCAATTTCTTCAGAAAAATTTCTCAAATCACCTTTTGGCCACGATGAGAGTATCGCATCTTTTAGCAAAACTTTACCTACGCAAACAACTACAAAAAAACTAGTGCGACGCAATAAACATTATCCTGAAAAATCGGACACTATATACCAGTTTAAGTATAAGGAAAGCGAAATTTTTGTTTATAAATCGTATTTCAATAAAGAAATATTAATGGCTGGCACTGTTGCTAATCCTCAGATTGAACTTGCCAATGGACTTAAAACTGGGATTACCCGTGAGCAACTATATAAAACAGTAAGCGGAGTAAAACAATCAGAGGCCGACACTTTAAAGTTATCGACCCCTGAAAATGATAGGATATTCTCGTTTATCTTTAAGAAGGGCAAGCTTAAGAAAATAACCTTTGCCTCCTATTACGATTAAGTCTATTTTTTGCTTGCAACTACTGCTATAACCGATTTGTTGCCTGTAACCTTTTGGTTAATCTTTACTTGGATATTGGCATCTAGCGGCAAAAAGAGATCAACCCTTGAGCCAAATTTAATGAATCCCATTTGGGAGCATTGCTCAACACTTTTTCCTTCCTCGGCGTAGCATACTATTCGACGAGCAACAGCGCCTGCAATTTGACGGAACAGAACACGAACGCCATCGTTACGCTCAACAACAACAGTGGTTCTTTCGTTATGTGTTGATGATTTTGGATGCCATGCCACTAGGTATTCCCCTGGGTGGTATTTGTAGTATTTTACAACGCCTTTAATTGGAAACCAATTGATATGCACATTCCATACCGACATAAATACAGAAACCTGTATGCAGCGCGTTTTTAGAAATTCATCTTCAACAACCTCCTCAATAGCAACAACAGTACCATCGGCTGGAGAATAAACGGCATTTTCGTCAGTGATGATTTCTCTTTTAGGAACCCTGAAGAATCGAAGCAAAAAGAGCATCAAAAGCAATGATGCTGGTAGCGTGAAATAATAAAAAATCAAATGACTAAATACATATGTAACGAAGTTTAGCGCCAGTAGCACACAAAAACTAACCAGTAAAATGGTGTAACCTTCCTTATGAATTCTCATTATTTAAATTATTGATTGTTTTTAAATTATCATCATCACAGTTAAATAGGCATAAACAACAGGGATAACCATGATTAATGCATCGAATCGGTCAAGCAGACCTCCATGCCCAGGAAGAAACTTGCCCGAATCCTTTACCCCGATACTACGCTTAAACATCGATTCAACTAAATCACCAAAAACGCCCATCAATGCTGAGATTAATCCAATAACTAGCCAATGCTTAAAGTTGATTTCGGTAAAAAATGCTGCAATTATCCAAGCAACAATTGCAGTAATAACTAAACCACCCAAAAAGCCTTCCCAACTTTTTTTCGGAGAAATTCTGGGAAACATTTTGTGCTTTCCCATGCTTACTCCAAATAGGTATGCACCTGTATCGTTGCCCCACACTAGGAAGAGTATTCCTAACAGGATTTTGGGCGTATATGTCATTTGAAATGATGAGCCATTTATTACCATGAAGTTAAGAAGAGCAAATGGCAATGCTATATATACGAGTCCTAAAATTGTATATGCTATATTGTGAATGGGTTTGTGCTGCGCACGGTAAAGTTCCACAATAAATATACCTACAATTAAAGGGATAAACCCAAAAATGGTAATGCGTTCAATTTCGCCAGAAGCGTAGAGGTACGACCATACAAACAGTGCGATTCCAATAAAAATACCAAGTAACGCTTGAGGTCTAATTTTAGCCTTAAGGCCAAGAATGTAGAATTCATACATACAAGCGGCCATTAATCCTAGAAAGACTATAAAGAAGGTTATGTGGCTGATAAGGATTGCCCCCACAATAGTTATTACAAATAGAACTCCACTTATGGTTCTTTTAAGAAACTCGCTCAATTGTCAATATTTTTAATTAGTTCTTTTGCTTTTTCAACGTTGCAAATATCAACATAAACCTCTGCTTCGCCAAATAGATAGCTGGAATCTTGTTTGTTAATTACAACGGCAGCAATGCCGTTCTCTTCCAGAACCTGTTTGGCAATTTCGGCTTGCCATGGTTTGCTGGTTGAGTAAACAACTATCCAGTTTTCGTCCATGATTATGCTTCGGGTTTAGTTTTGTGCGATTCCTCATCGAGTTCTTTAACAAGTTCTTGCTCGCGGCTTAAAGTTTTACGGGGTCCGAAAATGTGCTCCAAATCCTCGCTGAATATTACCTCGCGTTCTAGGAGTAATTCTGCCAGTTTGGTGTGACCCTCTAAATTCTCGATAAGTATTTTCTTCGCGTTTTCGTATGCTCTATCAATAATTTCTTTAACCTCCTTGTCGATTTGCTCCGCGGTTTTTTCGCTGTAAGGCTTGCTAAAGGCAAACTCATTCTGTCCCGATGAGTCGTAATAACTTATATTGCCGACTGCTTTGCCCATTCCGAAGTATGCAATCATGGCGTAAGCTTGTTTTGTAACTCGCTCAAGGTCGTTAAGTGCCCCTGTGGAAATTTTGCCAAAAGTAACCTCTTCGGCTGCTCTACCACCAAGTGTTGCACACATTTCGTCGAACATTTGCTCAGTTGTGGTTATCTGCCGTTCCTCGGGTAAATACCATGCAGCACCAAGCGAACGACCGCGAGGAATAATTGAAACCTTTAGCAGTGGGTTTGCATGTTCCAACAGCCAGCTAACTGTGGCATGCCCTGCTTCGTGGAAAGCAATGGTTCGCTTCTCTTCCTTCGATATAATCTTATTTTTCTTCTCTAAACCGCCAATTATTCTATCTATAGCATCAAGGAAATCTTGGCGTTCTACTGATTGTTTGTTTTTACGGGCTGCAATTAAGGCAGCTTCGTTACATACGTTAGCAATATCAGCGCCAGAGAAACCAGGAGTTTGCTTTGCTAGAAATGTGATATCGAAGTCGGCCTCAATTTTGATTGGTCGAAGGTGTACCTTGAAAATTTCGAGACGCTCCTTGTAGTCCGGTAACTCAACATGTATTTGACGGTCGAATCGTCCCGCGCGGAGCAAAGCTCTGTCAAGAATATCTGCGCGGTTTGTGGCTGCCATGATAATAACGCCTTGATTCGATGCAAAACCGTCCATTTCTGTTAGTAACTGATTTAGCGTGTTTTCACGCTCATCGTTACCCGAGAAACTTGGATTTTTTCCACGGGCTCTTCCTATTGCATCAATTTCATCAATAAAAACAATACATGGGGCTTTTTCCTTGGCTTGACGGAATAAATCGCGTACGCGTGATGCTCCAACACCAACAAACATCTCAACAAAGTCCGAACCCGACATGCTGAAGAATGGAACATTGGCTTCGCCAGCAACCGCTTTTGCCAGTAAGGTTTTTCCAGTACCCGGAGGGCCTACAAGTAGCGCACCCTTTGGGATTTTACCACCTAAATCGGTGTATTTTTTTGGATTTTTTAGGAATTCAACAATTTCCATAACTTCCACCTTGGCTTCCTCCAATCCAGCAACATCTTTAAAATCAACCTTTGCAGTTGACTCCTTGTCAAAAAGTTGTGCTTTAGATTTTCCAACACTGAATATGTTACCTGCACCACCTGGACCACCACCACGGCTCATTCGGCGGAATATAAATACCCATAATCCAACAATAAGCAAAAGGGGTAGAACCCATGTGAGCAGTTCTGCAAAATAGTTGGGCCGTTCTACATAGTCGGGATATATTTTTTCTTCCTCGGGAGTGTTTACTTGCGCATCTTTAAGCTGGCTGTCGAAAGTTTCGATAGAGCCAATGGTGAACGAGAAGTGAGGACCCGATTTGGGTACACTGTTAAATCCACTTCCTAATCTATCCTTATACTTATCAAGTTTGTCCTCCTTTAGGTAAACTTCTACTTTCCCTTGATTCCTGATAACTACCAGTTTTTTTATCTCCTTGTTGGCAAGCATTTGGTTTTTAACTTCCTGCCACGAGGTAACTACAGCATTCTTTCCAGAGTAGAAGAACTGCAGAAAGATTATGCCAGCAATAATCAAAATATAAACCCAGTACACATTGAACTTTGGCGCTTTTGGTCTATTTTCCCCTTCGCCAAATATTGGGTCTATATCTTTTCCTTTATTCTTTTTATTATTATCCATAATGCTGAAAATTCTTAATTCAGATGAGTAACGTTACACTGTTGAAAATGTTCCATTATACGTTAAAATTGTACGGTGACGATGTTTCTTGCTCGCCATGTTGCGAAATTTTTGCATCAGACCACAAATCCTCAAGTTTGTAAAAATTTCTCCACTCGGTTTGGAATACGTGCACTACAACGTCAACGTAATCGAGCACTATCCAAATTGCGTTTTCGTAGCCTGCAGAGCGGTAAACCTTTTCGTTTAGTTTTTCTATGGCTTTATCCTCAATATTATCGGCAATTGCGCTGACTTGAGTGGTTGAATCGGCATTGCATATAACAAAATGACTGCACACTGCATTGGGTAAACTGCCTATTTCGAGCGAGATTAAATTTTTCCCTTTTTTCTCCTGAATTGCATCAATAATACAAGTTAGCAACTCATTGGAATTGTTTGTTTTCTTCTTTTTTACGGCCATTTAAATTTCATCTATAAGCCACAAAGGTAATTATTTTTAGACTCTTTAAAAATGGTGCTATATGATAATATGACAATAGAAAAAGGAGTAAAGCTAAAAATGGTTATAAAAAAGGCTGTCCGCTACGAACAGCCTTTTTTATTTGTTCGTTGTACGATTACTGTTTTGTTTTATCTCCGCCAATTCCAATTATTTGATAATCGGAAATGTTGAATGATTTTGATGTGTTTGTGTTGATTTCTTTCACAAAAAGATCGGAGCGAGCATTGGAATCGCTATCCTTGAAGTGCATTTCCAGAACAGTTCCCATTAAGTAGGCTCCAGCTCCGCCAGTGGCAAGGGCTTGGAGTCCGCCCATTTGTCCGTATGCGTTGGAGTAATCATACTTAATATCATTTGTTGCCCATATCTCTGCTTTCCCTTCGGGATTTTCGTATGTGTACTCTTTGCAATTATACCCGGCAATGTTTTTTGTACGACCAGTAGCCTTATAGTACATATTGTAATTCGAAAGATCTTCTTGTTCGGCTGTTTCTGTTTGTTGGGTTTCAGCATCAGTTTCCGTTTGTGCCTGTGACGAATCTATTGGCATTGCCATGCCACTTTTTTCACCATCCTTTTCCGAGAGAATTAGCATTGCTAAGTTTTTGTAATCGAAAATCATCAGGGATTTCTGCGATTGGCCGGATTCTTTGTCTACGCTTTCGAACTCCATGGCAAAGTTTTTCGAATTCTTGTCAAAGTAAGTTGTGTAAGTGCCTTTGTTTACTTCGGTTGATGCAGAGTCAACAGATTCTATATCCATTTTCATGCTCGATGTGTAGCTGTAGTTCAAATCGTATTTCACGTTATTGAATCCCATCATACCCATCATTTTTTGCTGCATAAAACTGTTGGCAGGATCGGTTTGTTTTTGAGATTTTTGCTCCTGTTTGGGTTGTTGCTCTTGCTGTTCCTCTTCAATTTTTTCGTTGTTGTTGTTTTTAAGTCCTTTGACAACAGCTTTTTGTGCTTTATCTTTTATAAAACTTCCGATTTGTGCTTTCGATTCTATAGCACTAATAACCATTATTGCAACTATTATTGCGATGACTCTTTTGCTCATTCTCAATTAGTTTTAGTTTAACAGTGTTTTTCAATATCAAATTGTATGCAAGTTAGTAATCTTTTAGCACAGTTAATATTGATGCCTAAAAATATGTAGGTGAACATGATTGCCGTTGGTTTGTTGATTGGATAACCATTACGTGATGATTTCTGATATATTTGCAGGTAGTTAATTCGATTAATATGACAAGAGGGAAGGAGTCTAAGCCTCATATTGGTATTTTTGGGCGTAGAAACAACGGTAAAAGCTCGTTGATTAATCTGCTTGCCGGTCAAAATGTGGCTATTGTTTCGGATTTTGCAGGTACAACAACCGATCCTGTAAAAAAAACGTTCGAGATTACAGGTTTTGGGCCAGTTGTACTTATTGATACTGCGGGTATAGACGATGTTGGAGAACTTGGGAAAAAAAGGGTGGAGAAAACTTTAGAGTCGATTAAGCAAGTCGATTTGGCAATTCTGGTAACTACTGGAAATATTTGGGGAGAATTTGAGGATATGCTTGTTGCTGAGTTTTCTAAAACCGATACTCCCTTTGTTTTAGTCCACAGTAAAGCCGATGTCGAGAAGGTTTCGGCAAGTTTCCGGGAGGTTATCAATGCAAAAAATCACAAAGGCTTTATCGAAACCACAACAAAGGATACATCCTGTACAGGTGTTTTGGTTGAGTTGATCCGTAGTGCAATTCCAGAATCATCGTACAAAACTCCAACATTATTAGGTGATTTGGTTAACTATGGTGATTTGGTGCTGCTTATCACTCCAATTGATGTTGAAGCACCCGCCGGTCGTTTAATTTTACCACAGGTGCAGGCCATACGAGATATATTGGATAATGATGCAGTTGCCATTGTACTAAAGGAGCGCGAAGTGGATGCCTTTTTACGTAAAACAAACATAAAACCAGCATTGGCTATCACCGATAGCCAAATATTTGTTAAGGCCGATGCTTCAATCCCAAAGGATATTCCGTTAACTAGTTTTAGTATTCTGCTTGCTCGGTTTAAGGGCGATTTTGATAATTATATCAAGGGAACTCCAAAGATTTCGGAGCTGAAGGATGGCGATAGAGTTCTTCTGCTCGAGAGCTGTAACCACCATACTTCGTGCGATGATATTGGTAGGGTGAAGATTCCGCGTTGGATCTCTAATTTTACAGGAAAAAAGTTGGAGTACGAGGTTGTTGCGGGCCTAGATGCGTTGCCCTGTGATATTAAGGAATACGCATTGGTGATTCAGTGCGGTGGATGCATGATTACCCGTAAGCAAATTGTCAATAGGTTGCGCCCTGCCATTGAAGCCGGAATACCTGTAACCAATTACGGAATGGCAATTGCCTACGTGCAGGGCATATACCAAAGAGCCATTGCTCCGTTTACTGCAAGTGCTATTTCAAAAGCTGATTACTTATAGTGAAAGTTGACCACGGGTTGTTGTTAGCTGATATAAAGAGATGAATATTAAAGGTAAACAGCCATTGATATTACTGTGGGTCAACATCCACCGATACTACTAGGGCATATAGTTCCTTGCGTTGTTTCAATATGTGTGTGTAGTAGTTTATTAGTTCCTTAATTCGGTTTGGAGCTAATTCTCGGTTTATTTTTACCATGATATTCATTATGTGAAGACCCTGAACTCTTCCAATTAGCGGAGTTTCCGGTCCTAAAATATTTTCGCCTAGGCTATGGCGTAAACCATTTGCTACGAGTTCCGATGCCTGTGCAAGGAGTTCTTTATCCTTGTGTTTTAACGATATGCTAATTAGTCTGTAGAATGGAGGGTAATGGAAATTTTTCCTCTCTTCAATTTGAGAGGCGTAGTGTTCCAAATAATCGTGCTTTATTATTTGATGGATAATAGGATGCTCAGGCTGAGAAGTTTGAAGTATTACAAGGCCCTGCTTCCCTTTCCGTCCTGCGCGTCCGCCTACCTGCGACATAAGTTGGTAACTTCTTTCAAACGCTCTAAAGTCTGGGAAGTTTAGCATATTGTCGGCATTCAGAATGCCAACCAGGCTAACGTTATCGAAATCCAATCCCTTGGTGATCATTTGTGTGCCTATTAGAATGTTTATGTGGCCAGACTCAAAATCACCAATAATCCTTTCGTAAGCAGTGCGGGAACGAGTTGAGTCTAAGTCTATTCGCTCAATAACCGCATTGGGAAAGAAAATGCCAAGTTCATCTTCCACTTTTTCGGTGCCAAATCCTTTAGGCTGAAGATTGCTGCTTCCGCAGGCAAGGCATTCGTGCGGTTGCTGATAGGAGTATCCGCAGTAGTGGCAAACTAGCTGGTTGGTTGCTTTGTGGTAGGTGAGGGTAACATCACAATGCTCGCAATGAGGAATCCATCCGCATTCCCCACATTCGATGAACGGAGCAAAACCCCGTCGGTTCTGGAAGAGAATAATTTGCTCTTTGTTGTTCAGCGCTTTATCAATTGCATTCAGCAGTGTGTCGCTAAAATGCGATCTCATCTGCTTTCGCTTACGGGCATCCTTAATGTCTACTATCTTAATCTCGGGAAGTTCAATTCCTCGGTAGCGTTCATTTAGTTCAACCAGTCCGTACTTTCCGGTTCGAGCGTTAAAGCATGTTTCGATGGCTGGAGTTGCTGTGCCAAGTAAAACCTTTGCGTTATGGATTGATGCCAGAACAATTGCCGCATCGCGGGCGTTGTAGCGTGGCGCTGGATTGTATTGCTTGTAGGTGTTTTCGTGTTCCTCGTCAACAATTATCAACCCTAAATTTTTGTAGGGCAGAAATACTGAAGACCTAACACCAAGGATGATATCGAATTTGGCTAGGTTTGTTTTCGATTCAAGAACTCCATTGTAAACCTCAACCCTTTGCGAATCGTTGAATTTGGAGTGGTAAACACCAACCCTGTTACCGAATATCTTGCGGAGTCGATTTATTATTTGCGCTGTAAGCGCTATTTCGGGCAGTAGGTAAAGAACTTGCTTGCCTTCGTCGATTGTTTTTTGAATTTGATGTATGTAGATTTCGGTCTTTCCGCTCGATGTTACCCCATGCAGCAAAACCACATTATGGGTTTCGAATTTATCCTGAATTTGGTCGTATGCCATTTTCTGAGCCTTGTTTAAAGTGGCTGGGCTATACACCTCGTTATCAGAATTCGATAGTCGCGAAACGGTTTGCTCTTCCTGAATAAGAATTCCTTTCTGAATTAGCGCGGTTAGTATGCTTGGGCTAACATCAACCTTTTCGAGAATACTCTTCTTGGCAATTTTAAAGTTTAAAATATCCGATTTGTTTTCTGTTAACGATAGTAATGCAAGTATTAACCTTTGCTGAGCAGGTGCTCGTTTCATGCTATCGAGTAGGCTGTTCAGGTTGTCGTTGTTTTGATATTCCTGAGCAAGTGATATAAAAAATTCAGTTTTAGGTTGATATTCATTTTCGATTTCCTCGGTGATGCTCAGCGCCTGCTTGTTAAGTAGCGATTTTATTACCCCCATGGGATTCTTAAAATCTACCTTGCCAATAATTTCCTGAATGGTTAATTTTTTTTTGCTGTCGAGCAGGTGGACTATGATGTGCTCATTATCGGAGAGTTCAATTTCATCGTAGTCAGTTTTGCTAACATAGGTGTCACTTTCCATTTTTAACGCCGAAGGCAAGGCTGCTTTCATTACTTCGCCAATGGTACACATGTAGTACTCGGCAATCCATTCCCAGAATTTTAGCTGAGTATTCAGGACAATTGGCTCCTCATCGATGAACTGAAGAATTTCTTTGGTCTCATATTTTTCGGGGACTTGTTGATGAATTTTGAATACCAGTGCTGCATATAGTTTCTTTTTTCCGAACGAAACTATAACCCGCATGCCAATCCTAATATCGCCTACAAAATTTTTTGGAATTGAGTAAGTGTAGGATCGGGGTAGCGCAAGTGGAAGGATAACATCAACATACCAACTCTCTGCCATGACTTTTTCCAATATCAAGCGCTAAGATAGAAAATTTAGTTGACGGTTGTTAAACTGGTAGTGATGATTATTCCGAATGCTTAATCGAAATCCGCCACTTCTATTTTTACAATTTCGTATCCTTTCATTACCTCTTTGGTGGCGTAGGCAACACCTGCAAAAACAAATAATAGTCCAATGAAGAATAGAACTGTTGCTAGAAAACCGTATGAATTTTCGTTATGCGAAAGGGAGTTTATACCAATTACAATGCAGTTTATAATGAAAAATGCAACGGCAACCGTGTAGGAAACTACAGCATTACGTACCAATTTAACTCGGTATGTGAGTTTGCCTATCTGCTTGTTGATGCTGGCTAGTCTTTTTGTTTCGTGCTCGGATAATTTGCCTGAGTGCTGAGTTACTATTAATTTTCTTTTCTCTTCATCCAAACTTCTAATTCTGCCAACAACAACGGAGTATTTGTTATTCATCCCAAGTAAAAAAAGGCCACAGCTGTTAACCATAACTCCAGGAGCAAGCATTAACTTAATAATTTCCACTGCATCCATATCCATCCATTTAAAAGCGTTTAAGAGTGCAAATTTAGCATAAATAGGATGTTTGGTTTAATGTAAATTCAGCAACATTCAATAAATGTATCGAAAAACGATTTAATTGTATGAATATCAATTTATTGATGACTTGATGTTGTTGAGCACAATCCTGTATGTTTTTTAGTATCAGAGTCGATTGCTAGTTTGCAATCATGATTTCCAGATTTGTGGCGAACATTTTAACAGAGATAGCCAACAGCATAACACCAAAGAATTTTCTGAGTATGAAAATTACTGTACTGCCAATTATATGCTCAACTTTGTCGATATACCGTATTATGAAATAAACTATCACCATATTAAGGATTAGCCCAGTAATGTTGTTCACAATATGGTACTCGGAGCGGAGCGAAAGAAAAGTTGTTAAAGCGCCGGGGCCTGCAATTAGCGGAAAGGCCACAGGAACAATGGTTGCCGTTTTCTGATTACCTTCATTTTTTATAATATCGATACCCAAAATCATCTCAAGTGCAAGGATAAAAATCACGAGTGAGCCTGCTAGGGCAAACGAGGCAACATCAATGTTGAATAGCCTAAGCAAGGTTTCTCCTGCAAAGAAAAATAGGATAAACATTACAAATGAAACGATGCATGCTTTCCCTGCTTCAATTTGCCTTTGATTGTTCTTTAAGCTCAAAAAAACGGGTATAGCGCCCAGTATATCTATTATTGCAAATAGAATGATGAATGCGCTGGCAATTTCGGTGATATTTAGATTGCTCATTTTATGGTGCTTGTCAAATTTTTATCAGTTTATCGTGAATGGTTTTTCCAATTTGTGCAAGTTGCGTTATAACTGTAATTCCTGCATCCGTAAATGCAGCATCCTTCGACTCAACCGTTCCCGTGTTTCCCATGATGATTGCGCCAGCATGTCCCATTCTTTTTCCCTGTGGCGCCGATCGGCCCGCAATAAAGGCAAATACTGGTTTTTTTATATTTTTCTTGATGTATGCAGCAGCGCGTTCCTCCATGTCTCCTCCAATTTCACCAATTAACACTATCGCATCGGTTTCGGAATTGGCCTCAAATTGGTTGAGCCAGTACATGTAGTCGGTTCCAACTATAGGATCGCCACCAATTCCTAGTGCAGTAGAGATTCCTAGTCCGCTTCGTACAACTTGGTCGGCTGCTTCGTAAAGTAAAGTTCCGCTCCGCGAAATCATTCCAATTTTTCCTTTTTTGAATATATGTCCAGGCATGATACCGGCTTTGGCAAGGCCAGGAACTATTATGCCTGGGCAGTTGGGGCCTATTAAAGTCACCTTATAGGTGTCGACAATGCGTTTCACTTTAATCATGTCGTGAACAGGGATTCCCTCTGTTATGCAGATAATGGTCTTTATTCCGGCGAACACCGATTCAAGAATTGCATCGCAGGCATAAATAGATGGAACAAATATCAAACTGACGTTTGCCCCGTTAATCTCAACACTTTCGGCTATGGTGTTGTAAACTGGGATGTGTTTAAACTTGGTTCCGCCTTTTCCGGGCGATACTCCCGCAACGATATTGGTTCCATAGTCTAAACATAGTTCTGCATGAAGGCTCCCTTCTTTTCCGGTGATACCTTGCACTACTATTCGGCTCGTATCCGTTAATCCTACTGACATTTCCCTTGATGTTAATGTGAAACCATTCTGTTGATGATATCCTTTGCTTGCTCTACTGTGTATGCAGGATGGAAGTTCCCCTTTGCATTATTAAGTATTTTCCAGCCCTCTTCCACATTCGATCCCGAAAGGCGTATGATTATTGGCAGTGTGACATTGCTTTTCTTTGTGGCCTGAATGATACCATTGGCCACCTTGTCGCAGCGAACTATACCTCCAAAAATATTTACAAATATGGCCTTGAGCGATTGCTCCCGGGTTAGTATTTCGAAACCGTGGCTTATTGTTTCGGGGGTTGCCACTCCACCAACATCTAAGAAGTTGGCCGGACTGCCGCCAGCTTGCTTTATAAAGTCCATAGTAGCCATTGCCAATCCTGCACCATTAACCATACAGCCTATATTCCCATCTAGTTTGATGAAATTGAGACCGTAAAAGCGGGCTTCAACCTCATCCTCGTCCATCTCGGATAGGTCGCGCAAACGAACAATATCTTTTTGGCGAATTAGAGCATTATCGTCAACATCAATTTTAACATCTAGGGGAACAAGTCGCCCTTGTTGAGTGATAACCAATGGGTTAATCTCGAGCAAAGTGCACTCCTTCTCCATAAAAATGTGGTACAGTTTGCTGAAAAGGGTGTGAATTTCCGATATCTTTGTTTCAAGATTTAGGAATCCAGCAATTGCTCTGGCGTGGAAGGGGAGAAATCCTGCGTAGGGATTAATAAGTATTTTATTGATTAGATGGGGCGATTTTGCTGATAGTTCCTCGATCTCCATTCCTCCTTCTTTGGAGATGATTAAAGCTATGGCTGCTGATTTTTGATCGATAACGAATGAAACATAAAATTCCTTTTCGTATTCAAGCGCTTTCTCAACAAGTACCTTTCGTATTTTAAGTCCTTCAGTTCCACTTTGCTTTGTTTTAAGAACTGTTCCAAACATAAGTTGGCTTTGGGTGCGAACTTCCTCGGCAGAGTTACACTTTTTAATACCTCCCGATTTTCCGCGTCCTCCAGCTAAAACTTGTGCTTTTAGCATCACCGGATATCCAATATCCATGGAAATCATCCATGCTTCTTCGGGAAAATATGACACTCTACTTTCAGGAATATCTACACCTTCGCTTCGTAGCAAGGTTTTTCCTTGGTACTCGTGTAATTTCATGCTTTTGGCTTAAATTAACAATGTGATAAATTTAAGAACAAAGTTTTATTCTGTACATGTCTAAACCAAAAATGGTATGGATAAACACATAGAAGGACAATTAGTCTGATATTGATGCAATCTCTTCGATTTTTTGTGCAACTTTCTCCATTAGCCACTGGGGCGTTGATGTGGCGCCTCCAATTCCAACGGTTTTGACATTTTTAAACCATTCGGGTTGCAACTCGTTAGGCGATGATACAAAGTAGGAGCGTGGATTCGACTGCTTACAGGATTCAAAAAGCATCTTCCCATTCGAACTTTTTATTCCACTAACAAAGATTATTAGGTCATGCTTTGCCGCAAAGTCCGCGAGTTCCTTTTTACGGTTTGCAACTTGTCCACATATGGTATTGTTGATTTTTAAAGGAATATTAGCGTTGACAAAGTTTTTGCTCATTCGCATCTTTATTTCATCAACTATTTTAGCGAAAACATCAGGTTCCTTTGTGGTTTGTGAGAATATTGTAACCGGTGCGGAGAAGTTGATGGTGTCCAGATCGTTTATAGATTCAACCACGGTTGCTTCGCCGTTGGTTTGTCCTACTAACCCTATAACTTCAGCGTGTCCCTTTTTGCCATAGATTATTATAGTTCCGTTGCATTCTTTCATTTCTAGCCATGCCTTATGCACCCTTTGCTGGAGCTTAAGTACAACAGGGCAGGTGGCATCAATTATCTCGATGTTGTTTTCTTTTGCTTCCCTGTATGTTGATGGTGGTTCGCCATGTGCTCTGATGAGCACTTTTTCCCCTTTCAGTTTAACTAGCAGATCGTGCGATGTTACTTTTAGCCCAAGTTCCTCCAGTCTTCTTACTTCTTCCTCGTTGTGGACAATGTCGCCTAAACAGTACAGCTCTCCGCTGTTTTCAATTTGTTGCTCAGCAGTTTGGATGGCCTTAACTACACCAAAGCAAAACCCAGATCTGGTATCTATCTCAATTTTCATATTATCTGAAGGCGCTAATTATACATGGAAAACAAAAGACTTTAAACAAAGTTTACTGGATCCGTTCCTTTACCAAGTTTTCAACCCATTCCATTTGCTCATCAACCGTCATGTGGCTATTGTCAAGTATAATTGCATCATCGGCTTTGCGCAAGGGCGAAACATTCCGTGTTTGATCTAAATGATCGCGTTCGCGGATATTATCCAACACTTCGTCCAGCGTTATGCTTATTCCTTTTTCAATCAATTCTTTAAGCCTTCGCTCTGCTCGGATTACGGGATCGGCTGTCATAAATAATTTAAGTTCGGCATTAGGGAATACAACCGTTCCAATATCGCGACCATCCATTACAATTCCCTTTTTCTCACCGAGTTTTCGCTGTAGTTCAACCATGCGTTCTCGTACTTCGGGGATTGCAGCAACAATGCTTACAAGATTTGCAATTTCGGGTTTTCTGATCTCGTTTTCAACCACTTTCCCATCCAGGGTTATTTCATAAATTGATTTGGATGAGTTAAGGCTAAAGCCAACCTCGATTTTCGAGAGTATTTTTGAGTATTTATTAGGATCAACCTTTCCGTTCTCAATTATTTTATGCTGTAAAAATGCCAGAGTTACAGCGCGGTACATTGCGCCGCTATCAATAAAAAGATAGTTGAGTTTTTTTGCTATTTGCTTTGCAAAGGTGCTTTTTCCGCATGATGAGAATCCGTCGATTGCTATTACAATATTTTTACCCATTTTAGTTCAATTTGAACTGCAAAGGTAAAAAACAGATCAAAAATAACTTGCCGACATATTTAAATGATAACAGAATAAATGTTAAGTATCAACAAATTAATGATTTATATGTTGTTAAATAATATGTTAACCAAAAGTTAACAATAACTTAACATTGATTTGTGGACTTTAATAGACTTTTGTGCAGTTAAAATAAATTTAATTAGTATGGGTTTAAATCGATTTTTTCAAATTTTAGTTCCAAAGGACACAACCTTTTATCCACATTTTAAGAAGGCTGCTGAGAACTTGGTTAACACATCTGTATTGCTTCAAAACATGATGAAGACAGATACATGGGAGGAGCGTACAAAGATTAAGGATCAGATAAAAGAGTTGGAGCGCAATGGCGATAATATGACCCACGAGATGTTCGATTTGCTCAACCAATCGTTTATAACACCGTTTGATCGTGAGGATATAAACGCGCTTATCTCGTCTATTGACGATGTGGTAGACTACATAAATGGAACCGCTCAGCGAATAATTATGTACAAACCCCAAACTATGCCAGCCGAATTTGGCAAGTTGGCCGATTTAATCCATGAGGGTTCTGTATCCTTAAAGTATGCAATCGATCATATTGAGGAGATTAAAAAGCCAACCAAAATAAAGGAGGCTTGCATTAGAATTAACGAGATAGAAAATCTTTCGGACGATATTTACCATCAGGGTATATCTCAACTATTCGAAATAGAAACAAATACTATTGAATTAATTAAGAAGAAGGAAATATACTTAATCTTGGAAGAAGCAACCGATAAGTTGGAAGATGCATCGGATGTTTTGAAATCAATCTCAATTAAACAGGCTTAGTGTATGACCATTCTAGTAATTACTATAATTGCAATAGCTCTTGTTTACGATTTCCTGAATGGAATGAACGATGCGGCAAACTCGGTGGCCACTATTGTTGCCACTCGGGTACTATCTCCATTCATGGCAGTGCTATGGGCGGCTTTCTTCAACTTTGCTGCGTATTTCCTTTTTGGTCTACATATAGCGAATACAATGGGTAAAGGTATTGTCGATCCGCATGTTATTGAGCCGTGGTTTGTTTTTTCGGCTCTAATTGGCGCTGCGCTTTGGGTTTATATATGTACCCATTTTGGCCTTCCAATTAGCGTTTCGCATGCACTTATTGGTGGAATGGTTGGGCCTGCTTGGTTTTTCTATGGAGCAAATGCAGTTGTTGTTTCAGGGATAACTAAAGTGGCAATATTCATTTTTGTTTCGCCTATTGTTGGTTTTGTTTTAGGGTACTTATTGATGGTTCTTACGTATTGGCTACTTCGTAAATCGAAACCAGGAAAGGTGGATCATTTGTTTAGAATTTTGCAGTTGGCTTCATCTGCCTTTTTCAGCCTTGGCCATGGCGGTAACGATGCTCAAAAAACAATGGGTATTATAGCAGTGCTGCTGTTTAGTACAGGTTATTTAGGCGCAGAGTTTTATGTTCCAGAGTGGGTTGTAATAGCATGTTACAGTGCTATAGGACTTGGGACTTTGACTGGTGGATGGAAAGTGATAAAGACAATGGGGGTAAACCTTACAGATCTAAAACCTGTTCATGGATTCAGCGCAGAAACTGCTGGTGCTATAACTTTAGCAATGTCTTCGTTTATGGGAATACCTGTAAGTACCACCCATACAATTTCAGGGGCAATTATGGGCGTTGGAATTACCCGTAGGGTTTCGGCAGTTCGTTGGAAGGTTGCACAGGGAATAATTGGTGCTTGGGTGCTGACAATCCCTATGACAATGGTTGTTTCGGGATTGCTTTACTTATTAATAAAACAGTTTGTGTAAATAACTTGGGTTAAATATGTCGCCCTGCCTGATTAGTCAATGGGCAGGGTCTTTTTTTTGCCAAAAAAATTGTCGAGATCCGTAGTTATTGCGAAGTGGTTGGTTGATCCTGCAAGATGCAGTGTGGCCCTGCTGTAATTAATCTGAAATTTCGAAATTTTTATTCCTATACCCCAGCTAAATCCAACTGCCGAGACTTTCTCCTGTATTTTGAGTTCATTCCTTCGTTGGTAGTTATACCCAACCCTTAAGTAGAAGTTCCGCACAGGAACAAATTCCGCACCTATAATTAAGTGGCTCATAAACTCTTTTCCTATTCTTGATGCCAAACTCGGCGAGGAATCTTGGGTGTCATCAAGTGTTGATTCTTCTGTAAAGGTGTCCGTCTCATAGTAGAGATCAGGGTTTTGGATTTGCTGGAAGGTGATTAAGAATCGGAACGGAGCGTGCGCCAATTTTTTGCTGATACCCGCAACTATTTCAAACGGAAGGGGTTCTCTGGTTTCGGATGTGTACGCTTTAACCATTGAGCCAATATTTCTAAAAACAATGCCGGCAGAGAATAATCCATTCTTAGAGTGATAACTGCCTGCTATATCAGCCGCAATTCCCCACGATGTGTATTTTTCAAGATGCGAGTATATCGGTTTAAAATTTATCCCAACGCTAAAGCATGTGTCAATAACTCTTGCGTAGGAAAAAACAAATGCCATTTCCGATGCTGTAAATGTCCCTTGGGTTGTGCCTGTTTCATCGGCGCGAGTGAAGTCTCCGTATCCTATTCTTTGTCCGCCAATTGCAAACGTGCCCAAGTTTTTGTATTGTCGGGCATATGAAAAAGAACCATACTTAACTCCTGCATAGTATCCAACGTACGATAGCATAAGGTTGTTGTGCATGCTCGAGTCGAGCAGGGCTGGGTTTTGAAATACTACAGAAAGATCCGATTCATCTAATGCAGCTGTTTTTCCTCCCAGAGCAGTTGTTCGTGCAGATGTTGGCAGGTTCAAGAATTGATAGGTTCCTCTCCCGCTAACCTGCGCAAGCAGAATGTTAGCAGTGAGATTCAGAATGATTAGTAATGAAAGACGTTTCTTTTGCATCGGCTTCAAGTTCGCGGCAAAGGTAATTAATTTGAAGTATGTTTATTAAACAGTTTAATTACAAAAATATTGTATTGGTGCAATAGAATATAGCGTGTCGCTATTATCTATAAACAACGAAAGTTTGATTGTGCAATTTGTAGCATAAAAGTGATGCTATTGCACTAAGTTTTTTATGCCTTAATTTATATTGCTTGGTATTAACTCCGTTTCGTGCTTTGGCTTGGAATTGTAGGTTTTGCTTACAACAACGTTGATGGCCTCTGGCAGTATCGTAAAGTGGAATGGCGATTCTCCTAATGATTCTCCATCGGCCTCAAGTTTAATTGGGGGATTACTTGTTATTTTGATCTCTTTCCCTCTGTAACTCGATATTTTGGGATGCTTTAGAATTGATCCATCGTATAGCCTGTGAATATTTCTTAACACGCCAAGTACGCTTATTTTTTTGATTATCGTTATGTCGAATAAGCCATCATTTACAACAGCATTGGGAACTTGCATCATGCCCGCTCCATTGTAACAGCCAATGCCAATGGTTAAACTTAAAATGCGTTCCTGAATTTCAGTGCTATCAACAGTTATGTTTACTTTAGTGTGATGATAGCCTATTAAACTCTTTAGTAGGCTGAACATATAAAGCAGCGTTCCTCTGCGTCCAACATCTTTCAGTTTGTTTGTTTGCAGTGCCACTTCTGCATCAAAACCAATCCCTGCTGCATTCACAAAATATCGCGTATGCTTTACCATCGATTCACAGAACTCCACTTGGCCAACATCTTGTTTAAATACGCATTCCGATTGAATGGCTCTAATGCATTCCTCGTAATCATGTGTGGTGCTGTACATCCTGAGCCAATCGTTACCAGTTCCAACTGCAATAACCCCGATTGTGATTTCGGATGGAGTTATGATTTTTTGGATAAATATCCCATTTACAACTTCATTGAGCGTACCATCGCCTCCCACTGCAATTATTTTCCTGTAACCATTCTTGATGGCTTTAACCGTAATCTCAATTGCGTGGTATTTGTGCTCGGTAAACTCGTGGGTGAAGTTAATCCTGTACTTGGCTAGCAGACATTCAATTATGGGCCAGTCAGTACTTCCTTTCCCACCGCCAGCGCGGGGGTTTATAACTATAAACCAACTATCGTTCAATAATTTGAATATTTATGCATCGAGAATTAGCGTGCAAATATAATACTTAGATTAAATAGTTAATCCCAATTTTAATTTCGGGCATGATATTTAAAAAGATTTTCTATTTTTGCAGATGCTACAGGTTTTTTGGAGGATTGTTAATAACCTGTTAGTAATACGCCAATTTTTGTTCATATTCAAATCGTTTCGAACTTGGATTGGTGGTTTAAGGTTGTGTAATTTTGACCCCTGTTTTAAAAACATAGAAAATGGCAAAAGTAATTGCATTAGCAAACCAAAAGGGCGGAGTTGGTAAAACCACTTCTGCTATTAACCTTGCTGCCAGTCTTGCAGTTTTAGAAAAAAGAATTTTACTGATTGATGCTGACCCTCAGGCAAATGCGACTTCAGGAACTGGATTTGATCTGAGAAATATCAAGACTAGCATTTATGAGTGCATGGTGGACGATGTAAATCCAAACGATATCATTCTCAATAGTGAAATCAAAGGGTTGGATCTAATCCCTTCGCATATTGACCTTGTTGGTGCGGAAATAGAGATGCTTAATATGCCTAATCGCGAGAAAATTCTGAAAGGAGTTATTGAGAAAGTAAAAGATAAATACGATTTCATATTTATTGATTGTTCTCCTTCTTTAGGTTTGATTACGGTTAATGCGCTTAGTGCTGCCGATTCAGTTATTATTCCAGTTCAGTGTGAGTACTTTGCACTTGAAGGTCTTGGAAAATTGTTGAATACCGTTAAGATTATTCAAACTAGACTGAATCCAGAACTTCAGATCGAAGGATTCCTACTCACCATGTACGATGCACGTTTGCGCTTATCGAATCAGGTGGTTGAGGAGGTTAAGAAACACTTCCAGCAAATGGTTTTCGAAACTATAATCCAACGTAATATCAAACTAAGCGAAGCTCCAAGTTACGGGAAACCAGTTATTCTTTACGATGCAGCATCTACTGGATCGGCTAACTATATCAATTTAGCCCGTGAATTATTGCAGAAGAATAATATGGCCGGTGGTAATTACGATCCAAAAGTAGCAGAATAGTAATATATTTAGGTAAGGAGAGTTAGTTATGTCAAAGAAAATGGCTTTAGGTAGAGGGTTAGGAGCACTTATTGAGGATGCTGCTGTTGATACTTCAAAAACTGGCGGCGAGGAAACCGTAAAGCATGTTGTGAAGGAATTGGTTAATGAGATTGAGGTAGAAAAGATAGATCTTAACCCTTATCAACCAAGAACGCATTTTGATGAGGATGCGCTTAAGGAGTTATCCGATTCTATTCAAAAGTTAGGAGTTATTCAGCCAATTACTGTTCGTGCGGTTGATGGTCGATACCAGCTTATTTCTGGTGAACGTCGCTTAAGGGCAGTGAAACTTGCTGGACTTAAAACCGTTCCTGCATTTACCCGTACCACCGATGATCAGGGCATGCTGGAGATGGCCTTGGTGGAAAACATCCAACGTGAGGATCTTAATGCCATAGAGGTTGCTATAAGTTATCAGCGATTAATCGATGAGTGTGCCTTAACTCAGGAATCATTGGCCGACAGGGTTGGAAAGAAACGTGCAACCATAACAAACTATATTCGTTTGCTTAAGCTTCCCGCAGAAATTCAGGTTGGAATTAGCGAATCCAAAATATCGATGGGTCATGCACGTGCTCTCATTAGTATTGATGATAAGTCCTTACAGATTAGTATTTATAATAAGATTATTAACGAGGATCTTTCGGTTCGCAGAGTAGAAGAACTGGTCAGAGACTCTCAGAATCATAAAGCCCCCAAAGAGGCTAAACCTAAGAATAATTTTGATTTAGCCGATACAGAAGTTATGCTTCGCGAACATTTAACCAACAGGTTGGGTCTTCGTGCGGATGTTAAGCCCGGTGGAAAGGGTGATGGTAAGATTGTTATCTCCTACAATAACCCTGAGGAATTAGACGTTATACTGGAGAAGTTTATAAAAATTGATGAGTAGTTTTTAATCCGAAAGGGATTTGAAGACAATTGCTATTATAAATGAACAAGGCCGACGAACTTTAATAGGAAAGTCGGCCATTCTGATTTTAATGCTTTCGCTTGTTAGCATTGGTGTATTTCCGCAGGAGGTTCAAAAGGAAAAAACGCCACCCAGAGACTTTACGGCTCGCGTCTGGCTTGGATCACAGTTATTGCCAGGATACGGTCAGGTTGTAAATAGAGAATACTGGAAGTTGCCAGTGTTCTATGGAGGAATGGGAAGTATGCTCTACCTAGGAGTCAATGCCAATAAAAACTATTTGCATCGGTTGTATGCATACAACTTGGCATCGGATGGCTCGCCAGATAAGGAGACGCTTAAGCAGAGAATGGTTGAGCAACGCCAGATACGTAATTTATACTATGCTGCTGCTGGTGCATTCTATGTGGCAAGCGTTGTGGATGCATTAAATGTGTACAATAAGGGAAAGCATTCGCCGGTTGCTGCTACAATTTTTTCTACTATTGTTCCAGGTTTAGGCCAAACCTATAACCAGAAATACTGGAAGGTTCCCGTAATTTACGGTGGATTATCAACGTTTTACTTTATGGCAAGTTGGAACAATCGGGGCTACAAAAGATTTAAGACGGCATTGAAATACAAGATAGATGATGACGAATCTACTGTTGATGAGTTTGGCGGAGCACGAACTGACACCGAGTTACGTTATTACATGAATTCTTATAAAAGGAATAGAAATTTATGTGTTCTAGGATTTACCGCGGTTTATATATTGAATATTTTAGATGCCAATGTTGATGCCCATCTTTATGATTGGAATGTTGATGACGATTTAAGCTTTAAGGTTGAACCTGCGTTGATAAATTCTGATCAGGCTATGTCTGGTTCAAGTGCCCCAGTAATAGGACTTTCGTGTAGTCTTACTTTTTAGAGGAATCAGAAATACTGTTTTTTATTTGTATTTATTGTTACATGCTTGCTATATTTGTAGTACAGAAAGTTAACCAACCAGAACTCTTAAAATATGAGGAATATATCTATTGCAATAGTGCTAATGCTTGCTGTAATTGGTGTTGAAGCACAAAATAACAACCAGATTCTTCCGGATACGATAGTTGGAGATACTATTTTAGATAACGAGATAAACGGAAATCTTGATAGTCTTTTAAACCTTTGGTATGTTCAACAATCCGTTGATTCCAATAGCCTTGTGGCCGGGATTGAGGCTGACAGTATCGGTTTATCCGATTATCCAGACTCGTTCTATATTAAACGCTTACAGGGCATAAATTCATTGATCGATTTGCCATATAATCAAATTGTTAAAAATTTTATCAATGTTTATACCCAGAAGAAGAAAGAAAAGGTAGAGATAATGCTGGGTTTGACTGATTACTATTTCCCGATTTTTGAGGAGATACTTGATCAGTACCAACTTCCTCAGGAGTTAAGATTCTTGCCAGTTATTGAGTCCGCGTTGAATCCTAGAGCAGTTTCGAGAGCTGGTGCTACCGGACTTTGGCAGTTTATGTATGGAACAGGAAGACGGTATAACTTAACCATTAATTCGTACGTTGATGAGCGTCGCGATCCTATTGCTGCAAGCCATGCTGCCGCACGTTTTCTGAAGGATCTCTACTCTATTTATAATGATTGGACACTTGTTATTGCAGCCTACAACTGTGGCCCAGGAAATGTAAACAAGGCAATTCGTCGGTCGGGCGGGAAGAGGAACTACTGGGATATATATTACTATCTCCCTAGAGAAACAAGAGGTTATGTGCCAGCCTTTATTGCAGCGAATTATACATACTACTACTATCGCGATCACAACTTAAAACCACAGCCAATTAATATTCCTCCAACTACCGATACTTTGATGGTTAAGGATATGCTACACTTACAGCAGGTGGCCGAGGTGCTTAATTTGCCTATTGATATGATTCGCGATTTGAATCCACAGTATAAGATGGATGTGATTCCGGCCAAGGATCGTTCATTCATTCTTCGTTTACCCTTAGATGCAGTGAGTGATTATATCGATAGCGAAAAGGAAATTTTTGCGTACAAGGATAGTGTTTACTTTAATCCTAAAAACGTAGTAACACCATCGCGCTACAACGCATCTTACCAGTACGATGTTCCCCCTGGATCGATTCGATTTGTTTATAAAGTGAACGAAGGCGATGTTTTGGGCTCAATTGCAGAGAGGTATTCTGTGTCGGTTGGCCAATTACGGTCTTGGAATAATATCCGACGAAACCTCATTCGGGTTGGCCAAAAGTTAGTGATATATATTCCTGAACGTACCGCCAATAAAATGGGAATTAAAGGCGATAAAAATAAAACCTCCTAGTTCTTTAGGATAGATATTTATTTAGAGACGAACTTTTGTTTCGTCTCTTTTTTTATCGGAATTATCAAAATGATCTATTGAATATAATTCTATATTTGTATGAATTAATTGATTAGCATGAAAAACTTACTTCATAAATTATTTATTGGGTCTTTGGCAATAATATCGTTGCAGGCCTGTAACACCAAAAAGATATCGAATGATTTTTCGGTTCCTAAAGATCAATTTGCTTTTATTGAGTACTACCAAACCACCGACGGGCGGATTATTCAAGGTCAGAAATTACCTGGCAAGCGAATTGATCTGCCAACCTATACTTTTGATCTGGAGTCTAAGGTAATACGCAGTCGTAATGATCTTAATTTTAGTGGAGATACTGTCCAAGTATTGCTTGGAACTGGGAAGGTATTGAAAGGGGCTGCAGGAAGTGGTGTGTCTTCAGTTCTTATAGGAATAAAGAAACTACCATACAGTTATTCCGAATTGGAGATAGTTGCTGTTGATTCTAAAACAATGTCTATTAAGTATGGAGGAGAAAATATTACCCTTGCAGTAGGGGAGGAGTTGAAACGGGTTATTACCACTAGGGATACTATTCATTTAGATGAAATTGTAATTGTTGAAAAGACGGTTGAGAATCGCATTGTTTTCCATGGTTTTATTCCCAAATCATCACTGAATAGGAAATAATTATACTCACGTTAATCAAAAAAAAGGCCTCTATTTAGAGACCTTTTTGATATAGATATCACTTTATAGACCTAATCGTTTTCTTAAAGTTTTACTTTGCTCTTCGAATCCTGGTTTTCCTAGTAACGCAAACATGTTCTTTTTGTATGCTTCAACGCCAGGCTGATCAAAAGGATTAACATCAAGTACATATCCACTAATAGCGCATGCTCGCTCAAAGAAGTACAGCGTATAGCCAACCCAGTATGCCGATAGTTCTGGAATGCTAATAGAAATGCAAGGAACTCCACCATCGTTATGGGCAACAATAGTTCCTAGTTCGGCCATTTTGTTAACTTCGGAGTAACGCTTCCCTGAAAGGAAATTGAGTTGATCTAAGTTCTCTGGGTCATTAGGAATAGTTAGTTTATGTGTTGGATTCTCGACCGAAATAACGGTTTCGAAAATCAAGCGCTCGCCTTCCTGAATATATTGTCCCATAGAGTGAAGATCGGATGTAAAGTCTACTCCGGCAGGGAAAATTCCTTTGTTTTCCTTCCCTTCACTTTCGCCGTAAAGTTGTTTCCACCATTCGGTTAAGAAGTGAAGCTTTGGAGTGTAGTTCACCATGATTTCAATATTCTTACCCTTTTTGTAAAGGGCATTGCGCGCTGCAACGTATACACACGCAGGGTTTTGCTCAAATGCAATTTTTGATGAAGTATTTTTTTCTGCATTTACAGCACCTTCAACTAGTTTTTTAATATCGAAACCTGCGATAGCAATTGGCAGAAGACCTACAGGAGTTAAGACAGAGTAACGTCCTCCAACGTCATCGGGTATTATAAAAGTTCTATAGCCTTCAGCGTTGGCAAGTTTTCTCAATGCACCTTTCGATTCGTCAGTTATTGCTACAATACGGTTAGCGGCTTCCGATTTCCCTACTTTATCCTCTAAGTGTTGCTTTAGCAATCTAAATGCAATGGCTGGTTCGGTGGTTGTCCCTGATTTTGATATCACAACAATTGAATAGTTTTTATTATTCAAAAGTTGAAGGAGTTCTGAGTGGTAATCCTCGCAAATGTTTTGTCCAGCAAAAATTACATGAGGATTGCCGTTATTTTGAAGTTGAGAGAAACTATTTCCCATTGCTTCAATTACGGCCTTTGCTCCTAGGTACGATCCTCCAATTCCGATTACTACTACAATATCGCTTTTACTGCGTAGGTCTTGTGCAACCTTTTCAATTTCCGAAAGTTGGGCATTTGTAATGCTGCTGGGTAGGGTCAGCCAACCCAAAAAGTCGTTGCCTTTGCCAGACTTATTCTCCAACTTAATTTGACTCTCCTCTATTCTTGCTTTGAAAGAGTTCACCTCCTCTTTGCTCACAAAGTCGAAGATGTTGTTGAGATTAACTTTTAGTTCACCCATTTTATAAATGTTATGGTTTAAAATATCTTCGTTGATACTCCTCAAATATGGTCTTTTAGTTCTCTATATTTCTCTTGATGTCTTCCTGCAGCTCCTTATAGTATTCCAGTAGATCATATTCACTAGAGACAATTTTGGTTGTTAAGAAGTCTCTCAGATCCAAGAAAAATTTTTTATTTTTTCTAATATCCTGCTCCGATTCAAATGATTGATTAAATGTGGTGCCCAGCACATACTGCTTAACGGTTGATGTATAGTAATCCTGATATTCATATATACCTGCTATTTCAGAAACAATCTTTATATCCATGTGGGCAATTGCCTGCGTGAGTTTTGCTGTTTCCCAAGCCGTTGAATTGATCAACTGGAAATTTAATCCTCCCATGCTATCCATAGGTATTTTACCATGATCAATATGTGCTAGTATATTTTCAACTTTTGACAATAAAAATTGGTGAGAATCCAACATTTTTTGAACTTTTTTGGAATTGTTTTCAATTTCAATGCTTATATTTTCGAGGGATTGTGCTACTAATTTTCTGCTATTATAACTATCTCTCCATTGATTGAGCATTAATCCCAAGAAAACTGCAAACGAGACAGATATAAACTCGAATAGAAGTTTTTTGTATGCTATATTGCGTTTATCTTTCATTTAGATATGTTGGTTTTCTCAATATTTACTTGAGTTTATCGGTTAGCAGTTTCATTTCAATTGCAGGCGAAATGTTTTCGTAAAGAATATTGTAAACTGCTTCGGCTATTGGCATCTTCACATTGTACTTTGAGTTTATCTCCTTAATACATTTTGACGCATTGTAACCCTCGGCAACCATATTCATTTCCATGATGGTTGATTTTACGGAGTAGCCTTTGCCAATCATAGCGCCAAAGGTCCGGTTACGGCTAAACTGCGAGTAGGCGGTAACAAGTAAATCTCCAAGATAAGCCGATGTGCTCATGTGACGGTTGCCGGGGTGAGTTTCTTTAAGAAATCGTTCAATTTCTAGTTGTGCGTTGCTTATGAGTACCGATAGAAAATTATCACCGTAGCCTAAACCGTGAGCAATTCCTGCAGCTAGCGCGTAAATATTTTTTAGTACAGCACTATATTCTGTGCCATATATATCAGTGCCCACGTTGGTTTTTATGTAATGGCTTTCGAATAATGCTGCAATTTCCTTTGCATGATTTATATCCTTGCAGGAGAATGTAAGGTACGAGAGGCGTTCCAATGCAACTTCTTCGGCATGGCTCGGGCCGCTAATAATACCTATCCGATCGAAAGGAATATTGTACGTGCGGTTAAAAAATTCGGCAATTGTGCTATCATCTTCGGGGACAATTCCCTTAATGGCCGATACAATAAATTTATTATCGAAGTTGACTTTAAGGGGTTCAAGCCAAACTTTGATATATGATGCGGGAACAACAAAAACCAGAACGTCTGATTTTTTGATTGTTTCGTTTATGTCGTTGCTAATCTTCAGTTTTTTTAGATCAAACTGAACCGAACTCAGATAGTAAGGATTGTTTCGGTGTTTTTTGAGATGATCAATAATCTCTGTCTCGCGAATATACCAACCAATAGGTTGTGCTTCGTGAAGAATTTTGGCGATAGCCGTTGCCCAACTACCGCTGCCAATGACTGAAACTCTTTTTTTGTTTTCCATTTCTTTAGCCTAAGTAAGAGATATTTTGATTTTTAAAATGGTAATTATCGAGAGCAATTTTTTTGTTTTTTCCACAATTACATCTAGTCTTCTTCCTCTTGATAGTTTTGTCGGTGCTCGAAGGTGCCGTCTTTTTGTTGCATCCGGTTAATTGAATGGTGCATAGGCCGACAAATAAAAATAAAATAAGTGTAATTTTGCCAAATCGTTTTTTCAGCATGCTCTTTTCTTCTTAAAGATGCGAAGGTACAAAGATTTTTAAGCAATATGAAGCCTTATGTCTTAATAAACTTTAGAGCGAGCCCGTAAGTATTGATTTATAACGTTTGTTGTAGACCTGTTTTTTTGATGGAAGTTATGGATGCACGTTTTTTAGTGGGGCAGGAGTTAGATTCGTTAACGAATATTTTGATTAACGAGGGTGGCTCTGCCAGTCATGCCCAAAAACTTTCGCGGTGGCTTTACCGGAAACGGTTATCTGATCTTCGAACAATTGACAATATTCCAAAAATATTACTCGAGAAGGTTTGCTTGCGTTATGGAGTAGGCTACTATCAACCAATCGAAACGTTTAATGCTGCCGATGGATCACGGAAGTATTTGTTTCAAAATGATAATGGCCAGCGATTTGAGTCTTTATTAATGAAGTCTCTGAGGAGAACCACGCTTTGCGTTTCGTCGCAATCGGGATGCCGGATGGGGTGTAAATTTTGCATGACAGGGAGCATAGGGTTTAAGGGTAACTTAACGGCTCATGATATTTTAAACCAGTTGTTGTCGATTCCTGATAGCAAGAGTGTGAACAGAATTGTAATTATGGGAATGGGGGAGCCTTTCGATAATTCCGATGAGGTTTTAAGAGCGATAAGAATACTTACTGCCGATTGGGGCTGCGCATTTGGAAAGTCGAATATAACTCTATCTAGCGTTGGGATACTGGATGAACTGGAAATCTTTTTAAAGAATCCCATTTGTAATTTGGCTATCAGTTTACATTCGCCTTTTCCTGAAGAACGCAAGAGTTTGATGCCGATTGAGATGGCGAATCCTATAGCAACGGTAATCGATTTAATAAAAAAGTATCCATTGCCAAAACCCTTAAGGGTATCTTTTGAATATGTGGCTTTAGGGGGTATTAATTTGAGTGAACAACATGCTGAGGCAATATCGAAACTGCTACAGGGGATTCAATGTCACTTGAATATTATTCCTTGGAATTCGCATGAAAATGCTCTGTTCAACACCCCTAATGATGATGAACTGCAAGTTTTCATCAATCTTTTAAACTCGCTAGGGGTGTTAACCACCATTCGTAAGTCGATGGGGGGCGAAATTGCTGCAGCCTGTGGACAAATGGCTGGAAAGCATTCCGGAGTAAGCCGGCTTTAGCGTATTGCTACCGCTTTTTTCTAGTTAAATCCAATAATCCATTTATGATGGTGAGCGGATGTGTAGGATTTCCTGGAATATAAAGGTCAACCTTGTGATTCTCCAAGAAACTTCTATCCAAGGCTGGGCTTCCAGCAAAAATTCCTCCACTTATGGCATCTGTGCCAACCAGCACAATTACTTTCGGATCGGGTGTTGCGTTGTATGCAATCTCTAGGGCTTTTGCCATATTTTGGGTGATAGGGCCTGTTATTGCAATTCCGTCGGCATGGCGGGGCGATGCTACAAACTCAATACCAAAACGGCTCATGTCAAACTGAACGTTATTAGCCGCATTTAGCTCCCACTCGCAACTGTTATCGCCACCAGCGCTTACCTGCCTCAATTTTAAAGATTTTCCAAATATTTGTCTAATTTCTTTACGAACAGCTGCAGGGTTAACTTCTATTGCGAAATCATCACCCTCCTTAACAATAAGTCTTTCCCGTTCGTTTGTGGAAATTTTATAATCGGTGGTGAACTTAATTTTTTCGGGATATTGTAACGCGCATTCCCCGCAAAAGGTACACTTGCCTAAGTCAATTGCAACCGGATTGCTGCTAATCGCATGCATGGGGCAAAGGTTAGCCAATTCAGTTTCGTTTACCTTTTGGGTACTAATAATGGGTCTTCCCCTAAATATTCCGGGAACCTTAGCGGTTTTTACATTTGGGATGAATTGCTTTCCCTGATGGTATAATATTTTTAGATTATCTAGCATGGCAAATAGTTTTAGAGGTCATGACCGCAGTACGATAGGTTAAAACTCTTATTACAAATCGGGAAATCGGAAATTTCGTTATTGCGAACTGCAAGTGCAAGTGCAAGCCAGTTGTGGAATGATGGATCTTTTACCTTATAAACCGCAAGGTCTCCATCTGAGTCAGTAATGGCGCAATGGCAAATTTCGCCTCTCCAGCCCTCAACCAATGATATTGAGAATGCGTTTGGCTGAAGTTTATTGGGCATATCGTAGTTGGTCTTGCTTTTGGGAATATTCTTTAGCAATTGCCGAATATAGGACATCGATTGCCATATCTCTTCCCTACGGATTTGTGCCCGGGAGTATACATCGCCATGATGTTTTAGGATTGGCTCATGGTTTAGCTGTGGATATAAAGCGTATGGGTGTGAAGTTCTAATATCTCTGGTTAGTCCACTCATGCGGGCAGACATTCCAACAGTTCCAATACTTAGAACATCTTCGTATGAAACAATGCCGGTACGTTCTAACCGCGATAAGGCACTTGGTAGTTTGAATAGTTCCGTGCACATCTCGTTGAAATCTGGCTCGTAAGTGTTTAATACTTCATTGAGCCTATCACCAAGTTCCTTTGTGAATGGGAATTGCGTTTTTCCTGGTCTTATCAAACCTTTAGAGAGCCTGTTGCCTCCCCATTCCTGGGTAAAATTTATTATAGGAGTTCTTAATCGGCCAAAAACTGAACTGCCTAACTGGTAAGCAATATCAGTGCATATGGCGCTTAAATCGCCAGTATGTATTGCAATTCGTTCTAGTTCTAGTGCCAGGGTTCTGTAAAAGTCGATCTCTGGCTTTGGATCGCAACCGCTTAAACTTTCCCAAAGGTAGCAGAATGCTGATGTGTGACCTGCAACTGTATCGCCTGCTATGCTTTCGGCAAGAGTTACCCGTTGAAGTAGATTCTTTTTTTGTAGGAATAGATCCTCAAGACCTCTATGCTGATATCCAAGTTGAATTTCAAGATGGAGTATTTGCTCTCCGTTGCAGATAAATCGGAAATGCCCTGGCTCAATAACACCTGCGTGAATTGGCCCAACACCAACCTCGTGGAGTTCTTCGCTATCGATGTTGAAAAATGGGTAATTATCCATAACGCTGGACTTGTCGGCTCTGTTATAGGAGTATCGAACCGGTTTCATCCATGGATGATTCACAAAGGTTATTCCGAAGTTTTCGGATAGTTCCCGTTCAAACCTCTCGAAGCAAAGTAGTTTGCTCGACATCGATTCAAACTTTTTGGATGGATCCACTATGCAGGAACTGATGCAAATTTCGTGCGTGGAGTCATCGGCAATGCAGCAGATAAGTTTGATGCTATTGCCTTGGGCGTACCCAAAATAGTTTACGCAATGCCGATCGGAATGCTTGATTAGCAGTGAAATATTTGTTTCACGGAATTGCTGATAGTCCAACACTGGAATATCGGCAATTGGAACGGTTTGGTTATTTTTAATTGATATGTAGTTCATTTCTATTATGATAAGAACATTACACTCTCTTTAATTAGCTGAACAAAAGAATCGGGTGGGGTTAGCCCTAGGTATATCGAAAGGAATAGTAGTGCGTACTGCGAGTACGATTCCCATGGCTTTATAACCGGAACGTTGCTTTCGTCGAAGTTAACCACAGGTGTAAATAGCACTTTAAGAATATTCTTTGCAAAAGCCCAGATAATTATGGTCAGCAGTAGAAGAACGGCTATAAGTATGAAAATTTGATGCCCTTCGAATAGTGCCCTAAAAATAAGGAATTCACTCACAAATAGACCGGATGGAGGCATTGCAGTTCCGCAGATAAATCCAATTAAAACTACAATTGCTCCGGTTGGGTTGTACTTAAAGTAGTTGCCAATGTGGTAGATGCTTTTATCTTGATAAACTCTATATATTTGGTTGTACTGAAAGAAAAGGCTCGATTTTACAAAGGCATGAAGCACAATGTGTAGTATTGCAGCGTAGTAGCCTATTCCACCGACTGATATTGCAAGCATTACCAATCCCATGTGCTCGATGCTTGAGTAGGCAAACATACGCTTAATGTTTTTTACCTTGATCATGTAAACCGTAGCCACAAAAATTGAAAGAACGGCCGAAATACCAATCACCAGGTTTGCCCAATGCTGCAGAGGTGTGCTTGCAATAATCTTGTAAATCCTAAAAATACCAACTACGCCCATATTCATAAGTACGCTCGATAGTAGTGCTGCTGCGGGTCCAGGTGCTTTGTCTTTTGCATCTACACCAGCGGTAAACATAGGAACAAGTCCTGCCTTGGCGGTAAAACCAGCAAAAATGAAAAGAAATGCCAACTTTAACCAGAATTGGTTGAGGCTTGCGCTATGGGTCATTAGGTATTGGTACGATAGATCGTCGGAGCTGGCTTTCCCTAAGGAAAGACTTAAGAATAGAATTCCAATAAAGATGAATGTAACGCTTATTGCACAAATGAAAACATACTTCCAGGTACCTTCAAGGGCTAGCTTATTGCGGTGATGGTAAATTAATGCCGATGCTGCCAGCGTTGTAATTTCGGTGAAAATCCACATCACCGCGATATGGTTCGAAAGGTAGGCAACGCCTATTGCCGCAATTAAAATTGTCATTGAGGTGAAATAAATTGCACGCGATTTGGCGGGCTCATCGTGTAGGTCAACGTAACGATGGCTGTGGAAAATTGCTGGAATTGAGATTATACTCAAAACGAGAAGCAGTAGAACTCCTAGCGAATCGAAGGTGAAGTATTCGGCCTCGGTTACATTTAAATGGAAATATGCATATATGGTAAAACCCCACTGCAGAACAATGAACAGTAAGGTTAGCATATAATTGACCATTTTATTCCTATTGATGAACAGTCCGGTTCCTATTAATAATGCCCCTATTAAGTATGGAATAGTCATTTAGAATAAGTTTAGATTGATTAATAGTCCTTAAGATTGCTTAATTCGTCCACATCGATAGTTTTGAATACGTCGCCAATTTTATTCAGGAATATTCCCAGAATCAGAACGCTGGCAAAAATGTCGAGCATCACGCCTAGGTTAACAAGCATCGGCATTTCGTTCCCCACGGCAAGCGATAGAACGAATACGCCATTTTCGATAACCAGATACCCCATAACGTGAGTGATAATCTTTCTGCGCGAGGCTATGATATATAAACCCACAAAAATTGTAGATAGGGCTACGACAAAGAATATTTTGTCGAGGTTGGGATCGACAATGGTTCCCGAAAGAAGGATTGTTGTTACCACTATCAATGTTGATATAATTAGCGAAACAAAGTTTGGAACGTACGGCTCGGCCTCGCGTGTTATCTTGTTTCTTTTTAGGACATGTGCCAGAAATATTGGAACTGCTACCGATTTAAAAACTATAGTTTCTAGCAAAATCAATATCAGGTTTAGGGTGTTGAGCTCATGGAGCTGCATAAATGCCACAGCAAACAAAATCGCCCCTTGAAATGCCAATACTTTCAGGTATGTCAGCAGTCGATTTGCAATCGACATGTAAAGCAGCGTGATTAGAAATGTTATTAGCAGTACGTTTATCATTGTATGTATATTTTTTTGATTTATATGAATTTCCCGATTAGGAGTAGTACCCCAAAGAATATCAGCAGTGTAACCGATGTGAGTACCACAATAAACTGTGGGTTATGGCTCATCCTGAAACGTGCCATGAACGATTCCACCAAGCCCATAAATACTGCCAAAATAAACTGAGTTAGAAAGAATAGCGGAATGGAGTACTGGTAATGTATGGTTCCAACAAAAAGGTTGAAAACAATTGCTGCATAGATGGCAAACTTTAAATATCCGGCAGTAAGAATTAAGCCAAGATCGAAACCACTGTTATCTAGAATCATAACCTCGTGAATCATGGTTAGCTCTAGGTGCGTTTTAGGATCGTCGATAGGCATTCGACTGTTCTCAATCATCGAAATCATCACAAGTACAAATGCTCCTAAAACAGCAATGGCATAAGTGGTATATGATCCTAGGTGCAATGCTGCAAAAATCTCGTGAAACGAGGTGTGCCCTGTGAGTAATGCCAGGGAGCCCATCAAAATAAAAAATGCAGGCTCCGCAAATAGGGAGAATAAGGCTTCGCGGCTTGCACCCATTCCCTCGAAGCTGCTGCCAGTATCCAATGCTGCAATTATGCTGAAGAATTTTCCTAAGGCTAGAATGTAGGCAAAAAGAATAAAATCGCCCTGAAAACTAAATAATCCTTTGGAATCGCCAAAGGGAACGAGCAGCATGGCTATTACTACTGTAGAGAAATAGATGGTTGGCGCAATTTGAAAAACAAAACTGGTGGTGTTGCTGTAAACAGCCCCTTTCCTAAAAAGCCTAATGGCATCGGCTAGGTGCTGGAATAGACCAGGCCCTTTTCGTCCCGATGCTATACTTTTTGTCCTGTTAATTATACCCGTATAGAATATTGCCGCCAAAATAATCAGTATTGCACTTAGCATGATTATAGATGTTTAAGTATATCAATGAGTTGTAATAGTTTCTCGTAAATCAGCGGAATAGCAATTATTGCTAGAATAAATGTTACTCCGTATATAATGTAGTACTGTAGCCTTCCATTCTGCAGGAAGGTGAACTTGCTCATGAAAAATCGTATCGACTGTATCGGTTTATCAATTAGAGTCCTTTCGATTTTGTCGTAGGGACTTGATTCAAACTCGGCATGCGATGGAAAAACATCTTCCACAGCTTTTTCTTTTTTGAAGATTAAAAGAATGAATCGGAATAGTTTTGAGTACGAACGGGCAAAGGAGTTTGCCGTGTACTGCAGCTTTGCTGTTTCGCCAGTGTAACCGCATCCCCACGTTTCATCACTAGAGATTATGTGTCGCTTCTGAACCATTCGTCTAATGCCAAATACTATAGCAGAGAACACAAGCAATGATGCGAATGAGATCGAAATCATTTGAAGAATTTCAGAACTCTCGCTAATATTTGCGTTGGCGTAGCCCTGATTTAGTGCGATGAACAGATTCAGCGGTTTGTTAACTATGGCCAAAAACGCATTAGGGAAAAGTCCAATTGACACTATTAGGGCTGTAATAAAGTAAAGCGGAAGAATTTGACCAAAGGGAGCCTCGGTAATTTGTTGCTTAAAGTGATGTCGAGGATTTCCTAGGAAAACAACTCCAAATGCTTTGGTAAAGCAAAGTAGTGCTAGTCCACCAATTAGTACCAGCGCAAGAACCGAGAATATTACTGTGATTAGTATGCCGCCAGCTGCGCTTGGAAGCCAGTTGTATAACCCGCTGTAAATTAAGAATTCGGATATAAAACCGTTGAATGGCGGAAGGCCCGATATTGCAAGCGCCGCAATAAGGAATAGGAATGCTGTTTGGGGCATCTTTTTTATTAAACCGCCCAGTTTTTCGATCTGAACCGTGTGGGTTGCCTGGTAAACAATGCCTGCCGAAAAGAAAAGTTGAGATTTAAAAAGCGAGTGGTTCAGAGTGTGGAGTAGTGCCCCTGCAAAACCAAGCGATGCTACCGCTGAGTTTTGTGTGCCTAGCCCAACGCAACCAATTCCGATTCCTAATCCTATTATTCCAATGTTTTCGATACTGTGGTATGCCAGTAATCGTTTTAAATTATGCTGAAGAATAGCCAGCATTACACCATAAATCCCTGATATTGCAGAAAATGCTATTATTATGTATCCAATTACCTCAAGGTTGGTGTTCTGCAGTAGTATAATGCGGAGAATTCCGTATATCCCAATTTTAATCAATACTCCAGACATAATACCTGAAACATGGGCAGGCGCTGCTGGATGTGCATAGGGTAGCCACGTGTGAAAAGGGACAAAGCCTGACTTAATGGCAAATCCTATAAAAAAGAATATGAACAGCATTAGTGATACAGAGCTACTATTCTCGTGCGAAAACTGAGATATTGCCTCAAAATCGTAGCTCCCTGTTTTTGCTGAAACCCATACAAAACCTAGTAGTAAAAATATTATAGATACGTGCGATTGTATGAGATAATTAATCCCTGCTTTTATGGTAGAAACCTTGTTGTGCTCGAATATAACCAGCACAAATGCGCTGAGAGCCATTATTTCCCACGCCAGTAGAAATACTATTGAATTTTGTAATCCGCAAAGGCTCAGCAGTGCCGTTTGGAGCAATATGAATGCCACAATGTGTAGGTTGATGCTGTTGCGCATGGTTAAATACTCTCTCATATAGTAAATCCCATACAAGCCACCTGTTAAAATGGTGAAGTTGATTATTAGTATAAACCATGCCGAGAGTGCATCAATTCTAACAGGAATTTCGCCTGTTACTGCGTTGCCAGAGAATACAAATTGGTAGTTTTCTCCACCTAAAACGTCTATAGCAACATACGATGATAGGATAGCATTAAGTATTACTGCAATGTATGCAACTATTCCTCGCCATTTTATACTCACAAATGGCATTGCGGCAAAGGCAATTAGAGGTATAGTTAGAAATAATCTTAATGCTTCCATCAATATAGTTTAAACTGAAAATAAGTTTAATGCTGAAAGAATAAAAATGGCCAATATAAAAACTATTCCATACAACACGTAGGTCTGTATTCGCCCATTCTGAATGAATCTAAAGTAATTCGCCGTGAAAAGAATACGTTGGGTTACTAGGTTAATGAATCGAGTTTCGAAAAAGTCAGTGTAGAATGATGAGTATTCCCTTTTTTGCGGGAAGATTTCCCCGCTACTTAGTTCGTTATACTTTTTCTTTTCTATCAAAAAGAAGTTGAATATTTTTCCCAGTTGCTTCGAGAACGACTTTCCGGTGTATTGTATGCGAGGTGTTGGGTTTGTATATCCGCAGCCCCATGTCTCGTCTGCTAAAATTGATTTATTTCTTGTCACCATTTTCCTAATACCCCATACTACAAGTATCACGGCAAAGACTGCGAGAGAGAAAACCATTATGGATTTTAGCGTGTCCGAAAAATCATTTGAAAATGTTGGGTTTATTGCCAGTCCGTTTGAGAAATCCTTGATTATGGAGTTTATCGTGTTTACATAGAATGATGGTAAAAATGCGACGCTTAGCATGGCCGCAATTATTGCCAGTTGCGGAACTATCATTAGGTTTGATACTTCATGGGGCTTGTGATCGAGACTAGTTCTAGGTGTCCCAGAGAATATCACTCCATAAGTTTTTGTAAATGTCAATAGCGATAAACCTCCAATTATGCTTAATCCAGCAAAGGATAAGATTAAGAGAATTGTTAATCCATTATCGCCAATGCCAAATCCATTTACCAACCCGCTATAGATTATGAATTCTGATACAAAGCCGTTGAAAGGAGGAAGTCCTGCAATTGCAACTGCTCCAATCAAAAACAGGAACGCTGTTTTGGGCATATATTTGGACAATCCGCCCAGTTTATCCATGTCCCTTGTGTGTGTTTGTTGGTAAATCGAACCTGCCGAGTAAAATAGTAACGATTTAAACAAGGAGTGATTTAGTACATGGAGCAGGGCTCCTCCAAAACCTAGAAAATATAATATATCTGATTTTATACCAATGCCAACAAGCCCAACACCAATCCCTATTCCAATTATTCCAATATTCTCGATTGTGCAGTATGCAAGCATGCGTTTAAAATCCCGATGTGCAGCCGCATTCAAAATGCCATAAATTCCAGTGAGAATGGAGATTGAAATAACAATTTCACCTAAAAGCAGATGATTGTTGGTGAGGTATGAGGCAACTCTAATTATGCCGTAAATACCCATTTTAACTATCACGCCCGACATTACACCCGATACATGCGAAGGTGCGGAGGGGTGAGCGTGTGGTAGCCAGCTATGTAGTGGAATAAATCCAGCCTTAAGTCCAAAGCCAGCGAAGAATACAAGGAATAACCATATGTTATTATTGCCGATGAAGAATGGTTGTAATGAGTCAAAATTAAAAGAGCCAGTAGTTGCGTATAACCATATAAAACCAATGGTTAAAAATACTATGCTGATGTGCATCTGCACAAGGTAATTTATGCCAGCCTTAAGCGTTTTAGGATTATGACCATCAAACATTACTAGCATTGCCGAAGATAAAGACATAATCTCCCAAATTACCAGAAACACAAACCCATTCTGAACAATGCAAACCAAAACCATTGAAAGATGGAATATGGCAAACATTATCCAATGTAAATTCAACTTGGCTGAAGGATTTGAGTAGCCTTTTAGGTAACCTAATCCATAGAATGCTCCAGTTATTGAGGTGAAATTAACGATTAGCAAAAACCAAGCAGAAAGCCCGTCTATTTTTATTGGAACGGATCCTATTGCTAACCCTAAATTTAACTGATACGCCAGAGTATTCCCCATCAACGCAGACAAAGCCATCCAACTGCTAATCAATGCAACAATTACAACTGTAATTATTGCTACTATACCACCATTGCTCCTATTGCTATTGATATAAGCCATAATAAGTAATCAAATTCAAAATTAAAAAAAAGATACTATAACTTTACTTTGATGTTAATGTTCTATTTACGTTAACGTTCCGGTGTGTTCTGTCGAATAAGAATTAACGCCTTAGTAAAATATTAAAATACGTTAGGGTTATATATGTTATAAAACTTTAGGTAAAGTTACAGTATTAAAATTTTTTATAAAATAATGTGCAAAGTAAACTAATTATGGAATACATTATTCTTGTATATGGTATATTGTTTAACATGTGATAATTTGAAATATATTTATATAATTCATTAAAATTATTTATCGTTGAAAATCATTGATTTAAATAGTGATTATGGAAATGAATGATGGTGTAAGGCTCATAATGAGCAGAAAGAGCGTGAGAAGTTTTGGAAACATTACAGTGACAAAGTCTCAACTCGAGTTAATTGTTAAGGCAGGTATGGCTGCTCCGTCTGCCAGAAATCTTCAACCCTGGTCGTTTATTATTGTTACCGATCGCAATCTTTTGGATCAGTTGGCGGTAAGATTGCCATTTGCCAAAATGCTATACGAGGCATCCGCTGCAATAGTGGTTTGTGGCGTTCCCGAAATGGCTGGTGATAGCCCCGAAGGATACTGGGTGCAGGATTGCTCGGCGGCTTCGCAAAATATTCTACTGGCAATAGAGTCGATGGGATTGGGCGCGGTATGGACTGGCGTTTATCCGCGTGAGGATAGAGTTGAAATAGTAAGGGATGTGCTCAAAATTCCAAGTAATGTATTTCCTTTAAATGTAATACCCGTTGGATATCCCAAAGGTGAATATCAACCTAAAGATAAATTTAAGCCAGAGAATATTCATTGGGATAAATGGTAGATCGCTAGATATCTCCCAGCAGCGTGTCTTTAGTCATACTGCGATAGTTTGCCGTAAAGTTATCGCAAGTGCTTTTTACGTGCTTCATTTCTTGTATGTTGGGCTCTATGCTTAATCCATAATTATCCAACTTATCCTCCACGTATGCCAGTGTAAGTTGCTCGATGTGACGAGCTGGCTGATAGGCTAGATTTTTAGATTCTTTGAGCACGACTTCGTTAAGCAAACCGCTGTCGAGCATCAAGCCTAGCAGGTTCCTCATTAATCGTTGTGGAATATGTAACGATTTGGAAAGTTCGAGGCTGGTTAGCGGTTTTTCACCATCTTTGAATCGCTTAATAATTGTTGTGAGAATTAGGATAGAAAGTACCTTTCGGTTGTTGTGACTTATATAGTCGGTTTCCTCCTCGAATTCGTACATCTCCACATTCTGGTAGGCAAACGATATTTCTGCACCAAACAACACTATCAACCAGCTGGTTTGTAGCCAGATTAAGAATAATGGCAGGGCGGCAAAACTTCCGTAAATGGCATTGTATTTCGAAACCCCAACCTGTAGGAATACATACCCCCATTGAACAATTATGAATCCAGAACCTGAAATAATCCCCGCAACAATCCCCGATGGATACGATACTTTTGTGTTAGGCATTGCAATGAATATGAAGCTGAAAAGAACCCATATTAAAAGGTATGGCAGGAACTGCAGAATAAACATCAGCAGCGGACCTATGTAACTAAGCAGTTCGTGCTTTGCAGCAATAGTATTTATTTGTGTTGTAAGGAATATGTTGATACTACTTGACGATATGAGTAGGATAGGGGCTATAAGCATGATGGACAGGTAGTCCGTAAATTTTCTGGTATATGTTCTGGGCTTTTCAATTTGCCAGATATCGTTGAATGAATTTTCGATGTTGGTTAACACTTTCATTACCGACCAGAATAGCAGCACAATACCTATACCGGCAATAATTCCACCGCCGGTGCGGGCAAGAAGCGAGTTGGCGAATGTGATTACCTGATTCATAACTTCCTCTTGCCCCTTAAAATTGGCGATTATTTGTTCCTCGAGGTATTTGTCGAAACCAAAACCCTTAGCAATTCCGAATGCCATTGCAAATACTGGAACAATTGACATTAGCGAGTAGTATGTCAAGGCCGAGGCTTTAATTTGAACCTTATCCTCGTTAAACCTACGCAGGGCAAGCAATATCACCCTTAAGTATTTTAATGGATTCCTTAATTTAGGCGGAAGATCATCAATGTGAGTGCTCCAAACATCATGAGTGATGAATTTTTGAACCTTTTTAAATAGTGCTATCAATCTTTTAATGATTCCGTTTTTCTTATCCATAGGTATTTTTTTCGAAGTTACATTTACATTGTGTTTAATGCAAATATTTTTCCGGGTTTGCTGCTAATAACACCCGAAAACTCAAGATTCAACAGTGAGGAAAGGGCTTTGGCCATTGGAATACCTGTTTGAATAGAAATGATATCAATAGAGGCCTCGCCTTGAGCCTGTTCCTGCAAGTAATTTATGATTGACTTTTCTTCGGGGGAAAAGTCGTTAAAATTAATTTGTGTTTGTCTTGGTGTATTCTTTAAATTAGGTTTCCATCCCAGTAAAAATTCAATATCCTCGGCGGTTTCAATTAATGCAGCTTTGTTTTGCTTAATAAGTTGATTGCAACCTCTGGAGTATGTGGAGGTTACATTTCCGGGTATGGCAAGAACTTCCCTGTTGTATGAGTTTGCAATATCGGCAGTAACTAAGGCTCCTCCTTCCTCTGCGCTTTCAACAATTAATGTGGCATCAGACAGTCCTGCAATAATTCTATTCCGGCGCAAAAAATTGTTGCGATCAAAAGGCGTTTCAGAGGTAAAATCGGTTACCAGTGCCCCATTACTGACAATTTCCTTGGCTACATTTCTGTGAGCGCTTGGATAGATTATGTCTAGCCCATGACCTAAAACCGCAATTGTGGGCAAATTGTTCTTTATTGCGGCTTTATGGGCGGCAATGTCAATTCCGTAAGCTAATCCGCTTACAATTATTGGATTGTATCCTTTTTGTGCTAATCCTTCAACAATTTCATCGCAAATACTTTTCCCATAGTTGGTGGCTTTTCTTGTGCCTACAATGCTAATAACCTTGTCCGTGCTGAAGTCTATATCTCTGATAGATTTTGTAAACAGCACCACAGGCCCATCCTCGCATTGCTTTAGCCGATTGGGGTAGTTTGCATCTAAAAAATAAAGTGTTTTAATATCGTATTTCTGAATAAATTTTAGTTCAGTTTCGGCCTTGGCCAAAACTTTTTGGTTTGCTATCTCTGTGGCAATAATTTCCCCAATGCCGGGTATTCTAGTAAGATTCTTTTTTGATTCTTTAAAAATAGCTTCCGCGCTTCCACAGTAGGCAATTAATTTCTTAGCATTTATGCTGCCTACTTTTGGAATTAACTCTACGCCAATTTTGTATATGAGTTCAGGATCGTTCAATTTACTTCTCTTTTACTTCGGCCAAGGAATTAAGCGTTTTAAAGAGTAGATCTTTTTGGTCGCTAGTTACGGATACTATTGAAATTGATGGGTATTTAAGTATTTTTTTTTCTTTTCGAACGTAAAAAATAATTTCTTCCCTCAACCCCTTTTTATTTACTGTATACTTATAGAACTCGTTTTTAGGAATTTCGATAGACAGTTTCTTTGAGTTGAGTATTCCGATTTTAAAAGTGCGAATTATTATTTTTTTGCCCTCATCGTTATAAGAGAAGTAGGCCGATCCTTTAGCTATGAAATAAAAAAAGAAAAGTAAATATCCTCCAATTACAATGCTCAAAGCCCATCCGGACGATATGCCAGTATTTCGCTCGATAAAATCAGGAAGTGATGTTATCAGCATAAGGATCAAAAAAATTAATACAAGTATGGCAAGTATTAGCTTGATGCTGTGGATACCGTAGATTGTTGATTCGTTATCGAGTTTCACGGTCTTTGCAATTATTGGTTTTAGTTAGACAAAGGAAAAAGATTTTTTCTATTCTTTCGCCTTTTTCCTTCGTTTAAGTTCTTTGTTGATATATTTTAATTCTCGGCTAGTCTCACCTTTTGCGGCAGAATTTTCTTGTATTCGCCGCATCAAGTAAGGTAAAACATCGTAAAATGGGCCGTATGGAATATACTTTACTACGTTGAAACCATCGTTGGCAAGATTAAAACTTATGTTATCGCTCATGCCATAAAGCTGGGAGAAGAAAATCCTGCTATCATTTTTGCTAATATTTAAACTTTCCATCAGCGATATCATGTAAAGGATGCTCTCTTCATTGTGAGTTCCACAGTAAAATGATAATGTATCGATATTCGAGATGCAGAATTTAACGGCTTTGTTGAAGGCGTGATCTGTTTCCTCTTTGGTTTCAAATATTGGCGATTTCAGGCCTAATTTTCTGGATCTAGTTCGTTCCTCTTCCATGTATGCTCCGCGAACTATCTTGGCTCCAAGTGTATAACTATTTTCTACAGCTTTTTTGTGGCTAGAGTAGAGTTTCTCAAGCATTCCTATGCGGTACATTTGAAAACATTCGTAAACAATGGCATTTTCTTGATTATACTTTGCCATCATTTCTTCAGCGAGTTCCTCTACTGCTGGCTGAAACCAGGATTCTTCTGCTTCAATAATAATCGGTTTGTTCCCGCTGTATGCAATTTTACAAAGGTTATTCACTCTTTCTTTAAATTCCGAAAATAAAACCTCGTCCTTTGCATTAAGCAACGATTTTTCCGATACCAACAATAAGATCCTAGGATCAATTAAACTTGATGGTTTAAAGTTGGTAAAGGCGATTCGATTATCCTTTGCAGCGGTTTTTAAAGTGGAAAGAAGTTCGTCGTAGTTGTTTAGTGAGGTTTCTTCATTTTTCTCGCATTCAACTGAGTAATTAATAATCGAAAATATTCTGTAACCCCAGAATTTATCAACAATAGCATTGCATTCTGCAATGTTTTTGCCGCCAACAAATTGAGCAGATATGGTATGTTTGGTTAGCCATCCTATAGGGATTCGAAGTCTAGCAAAAAGCATTACAAATAGATGCCAAAGTTTTGATACAATGGGATTAGGCATTACTAAAAAAATAAACTTTGCCCTATAAAGATTTCTCCTCGAAAGATGTGCAAATGCTATTTCAGTGTTTGTTAGCGAGATCATCTAAATACAATTTCAGATTGTTTGAAATTATTTGTGAATATAGGCAAAAACTGAATATTATTAAAATCTTACAGTGAATTCAAAATAAATATAATGTATTGTTAAACCCTTTTTATTTTAGTTAGTTTAACTAATATTGTTGTTCCCAAGTATCATCGTTGTTCCATTTAAAAATTATAAAAAATATATGAAAAGATTTGTTTCAACTTTACTCTTTTGTGCATTGTATGTTTTTGTAAATGCACAGGTTTCGCCTAAATGGTTACGCTATCCATCAATTTCGCCCAATGGCGATAAAATAGCATTTGCCTACAAGGGCGATATTTATGTAGTTTCCGCTCTAGGCGGCGTGGCCGTTCAGTTGACTTATAACGAGGCGCACGAGTATATGCCAGTATGGAGCCACGATGGGAAACAAATTGCTTTTGCATCGAATCGGCATGGCAATTTTGATGTTTATGTGGTAGATGCTGAGGGCGGAGAGCCATGCAGATTAACATTTCACTCAGCCGATGAAATTCCATATTCCTTTAGCATCAATGATAAGAATATAATTTTTGGGGCTTCTCGTCAGGACTTAGTTACGCACAGGCAGTACCCTACGGGTTCCCAGCCCGAATTGTACTCTATACCTACAGTTGGAGGTAGGGTTGAATTGGCGTTAACAACCCCAGCAGAGGCTGTTCAGTATTCATCCGATGGCAGTTTTATTCTTTATCAAGATAAAAAAGGTGGTGAGAATGAGTGGCGCAAGCATCATCAGTCATCTATTGCCCGCGACATTTGGATCTATGATTTTAAGAGCGGAAAGCATACCAAGGTTACAAACTTTAAGGGGGAGGACAGAAATCCTGTTCTTGCCGATAACAACTCTAGTATTTACTACCTAAGCGAGGAGAGTGGAAATTTCAACGTGTTCAAACTCTCATTGAACAATCCGGATCAGAAGACTCAGATTACAACTTACGAGAAATACCCTGTACGTTTTCTTAGCATGAGCAAGAATCAAATACTTTGCTACGGTTTCGATGGCGAAATATACACATTATCCGAAGGATCTTCACCCAAAAAGGTTGAGATAACAATAAAGGGCGAGGAGCAGCAGAATCGTGAGCAACTTATCGGCATAAATGGGAATGTGAAGGAAATGGCGGTATCGCCCGATGGCAAGGAGGTTGCTTTCATCGCTCGGGGCGAGGTTTTTGTTTCGTCGGTTGACGGAAACTTTACGAAAAGGATAACATCAACCCCCGAACAGGAAAAGTTTGTTGCGTTTAGCCCCGACGGGAAATCGATAGTATACGCAAGCGAACGTAATGGCCGTTGGCAAATCTATAAGACTTCAAAAGTGCGAGCCGAGGAGCCTTACTTTTTTGCTTCGACCTTGATAAAGGAGGAGTTGTTAATTGATAATGAAAACGAAAACTCTCAGCCACAGTTTTCGCCTGACGGTAAAGAACTCGCTTATATCGAGAATAGAACAAACCTGAAGGTGCTAAACCTTGAAACCAAGCAGACGAGAACCCTACTAACTTCAAATGAACTTTACTACATGGGCGATGGCGGTCAGTACTTCACGTGGAGTCCCGATAGTAAATGGTTGCTGGTGGATTACTCTCCGGTTATGTCCAATGGCGAAATTGTTTTAGTTTCTGCCGATGGTAAAATCCCTTTCCAAAACCTAACCCAGAATGGACACGAAGATTTTGGCGCAAAATGGGTTAATGCTGGAAAACAGATGCTTTGGTTCTCGACCCGCGATGGTTTGCGTAGCTATGCTAACAGCGGAGAGCGACAATCCGATGTGTACTGTATGTTTTTTACCCGCGATGCATGGGATCGGTTTAAACTAAGCAAGGACGACTATGATTTGTTGAAGTCAATTGAGGAAAAGCAAAAGGAAACGCTTAAAGAAGGAGACTCGTCAAAGAAAAAGGATGACGGTAAATCAAAGGATAAAAAGAAAAAGGATGATGAAACCAAGAAGGATAGCATCTTGAAATTCGATTGGGATAATTTGAACGATCGTTGCGCCAGACTTACAATCAACTCTGCCTCTGTGGCCGATGCAGTTCTTTCTAAGGATGGAGAAACATTATACTATTTGGCAAGTTTTGAGAAGGGCTACAACCTGTGGAGCGTTAACGTTCGCACTAAAGAGGCAAAAATCGAGATTGAACTTGATGCAAATTCTGGCTCGTTTGAGTGGGATAAGGAGATGAAAAATCTTTTCCTACTAGCCGATGGGAAAATATACAAGGTGGATTTAGACAAGAGCAAAGCGGAATCAGTTAAAATTAATTCTGAAATAAAAATTGATAGGTATGCCGAACGAAAGGCAATGTTCGATCATGTTGTATTGCGGACCGAGAAGGGTTTTTATACAAAAAAATATCATGGTATAAACTGGAAAGAGCAGACCCAGCACTACGAGCAGTATTTGCCTTACATTGGCGATGGGTTTGAGTTTTCTGAGATGTTGTCCGAGATGCTAGGCGAGCTGAATGGCTCGCACTCAGGAGCACGTTACTACTCACGCAGTTCCGATGGCGATCAAACTGCATCGCTGGGAATCTTTGCCGATTACTCCTATAAGGGCGAAGGCATTAAGGTTGCCGAGGTTTTAAAGGGTGGTCCGTTGGATAAGGCAAATATCGATGTTAAGGTTGGAAGTATAATCCAGAAGATTGATGGTGAAACAGTTTTCGCTAATATTGACTTTGCAACGTATCTTAACCGAAAGGTCGATAAGTTTACTTTGTTAGATGTTTTTGATCCTGCTACGGGTGTTTCTAAGCAGATAACTATTAAGCCCATATCGATGGGCGACGAAAGCGACCTGTTGTACAAGCGCTGGGTTAAGAAAAATCAAGCAGAGGTTGATAGTTTGAGCAATGGCCTGTTGGGTTACGTTCATGTGGAAGGAATGGGTGATGGCCCATACCGCGATACCTACAGTGAGATGATGGGTAAGTACTACGATCGTAAAGGTGTAATTGTTGATACTCGTTTCAATGGTGGTGGCGATTTAGTTTCCGATTTGGCAATGTTTTTAACAGGCCGTAAGTATATCGAGTATCAGAACGATACCCGCGTGTTGGGCTCCGAGCCAACCTTCCGTTGGACAAAGCCAACAGTAGCCTTGGTTGGTGAGGCCAACTATAGCGATGCAAGTTGCTTTGCATGTGGTTACCAGCAGTTGGGTATAGGCAAGATGATTGGAATGCCTGTTCCTGGTACATGTAGTTTTGCTGGTTGGGAGCGATTGCAGGATGGAGAAACTCTTTGGGGAATGGTTCCTGTTAGTTCGAAGGACATGAATGGAAACTGGATGGAGAATCTTGAGGCAGTTCCCGATTACGTGGTTAAGAACGATCCTGCTATAATTGCTACAGGCCACGATCAGCAATTGGAGAAGGCTGTGGAGGTATTGCTTCAAGAAGTGAAGTAGTATTAAAAACAATACTTTTTGAATCCCGAACCTCAATAGGTTCGGGATTTTTATTTGGCCAAAATTTTTTAGTGTGATAACTTAATTTTCTGGTAGGGTCAATTTCAATTAGGTTGTATTAGGGGTTATAATACAAAAATTAATCACTCTATGAAAATTGGTATTTTAAAATTGTGTGTTTTGCTTTTTTTATCAAATTCTATTTTGGGTCAAAATAAGTGGCGTTTTGCAGTTGTTGGCGATACTCATGTTGGATCGTCGGATACAATTGCTGAAATGGTGCCATACTTATTGGCCGATAGTGTTGATTTAGTTCTTCTTCCCGGAGATATTGTTGAGGCTGGCAAGGCTTGTTCTGGAGATCAACTTCTTGCACAACTAACAGCCTGGAAAGAATTGATGCAGCCATTGTACGATGAAGGTATTGGGGTTTACTCTATTCGTGGCAATCATGAGGCCGATGCTCATGATAATTTGAATGTTTGGAATTCGTTTTTTTCAGGGTCGAATGCTTTACCCCAGAATGGCCCTTCCGCTGAGCAAAATTTAACTTATTCCTTTATCAACAAGAATGCATTATTTATAATGCTCGATAACTATGTGAATATTCACACTGTAAATCAGGAATGGCTTAACCTACAATTCGAAGAAAATAATCAACCCAATGTTTTTGTTTTGGGGCATGAGCAGGCCTTTAAAGTTTTTCATAGCGATTGTCTTGATGATTCAGTTTTACAGCGCAATACATTTTGGCAGAGCCTTATTGACAATAGGGTTAAGGTTTACTTTTGCGGGCACGATCATTTCTTTGATGTTGCAAGGATTGGTAATGGCGATGGAAATGAGGATAACGATGTTTACCAGTACAATATTGGAACTGGCGGTGGTTGGCTAATGTCGCAGTTCAGTAACTATAATGGGAATAATACTCCATTTAGCCCTTCTCGTTTACATCACGAAACGGAGCATGGCTATGCGTTAGTGGAAGTGAGTGATGATAGCGCGAGTGGTAGCGATGTGACTATTACATGGAAAATGAGAGTTTGGAATTCTACAACTTCATCGTATCAGTATACCGCAACATCCTCCTTAATTCAGTATTCTACTAGCGCACCAACATCGGTTAATGAAACTTCTATAGAGGGATTTGACATTTATCCTAATCCAGCATCTAGTTATATTACAATAGCCGGTTTTTCTGGAAATGTAAGGATATACAATATGCTTGGGAGGTTAATGTGGAATGGGCTAATTCAAGAATCTAAAACACTAGATGTTTCACAATTTCAGGCTGGAATTTATATTGTTCAGTGCGATAATCTGAGCAAAAGAGTTATGGTTTTACAATAATTTTTAATCATACTAAAATACTTAATATGAAAACCTTTACTAAACTTAGATTATTTGCATTATTTTTTTTGCTGCTGATTTTAGACTTGCATTCATTTAGCCAAACTCTCACCTATCCTATTGTTGATACAGGAGTGCATGATTTTTATAGTAATACTGATGTTATTATTGCTCCTGCGGTGGGAGATCCATTTTACGGACAAGACGCCACTTATCAGGGGAACGAGCCATCCTATACGGACAATGGAGATGGGACTATAACCGATAATGTTACTGGTTTGATTTGGCAGAAGGATATGGTATCAAAAATAACTTACGATGAGGCATTTGTCAAGGCCGATACAATGACGCTGGGTGGCTATGCCGATTGGCGTGTTCCATCAATCAAAGAATTGTATTCCTTAATGCTTTTTACTGGCCACGTAAATGGAATGACTCCTATAAAATCATTTATAAATACCGATTACTTTATTCAGCCTCTCGGCGATACCGCAATAGGTGAGAGATTTATTGATGCTCAAACTTGGTCTGCAACTCAATATGTCGGTGTGACCATGAACAACGATGCCGCTGTTTTTGGGGTAAATTTTGTGGACGGTAGAATCAAAGGGTACCCTAAATTGACTTATAGTTCAACTGTAGCGTCGAGGGTTGCCAACAAAATGTATTTCAGAATGGTTAGGGGAAACTCTGCATATGGCGTAAATAGTTTCGTGAATAATTATGATGGAACCGTTACCGACAATGCCACTGGGTTAATGTGGCAGCAAGCCGATGATGGTGCTGCAAGGGATTGGGAGGACGCATTATCCTATGCGGAAAATTTAAATCTAGCGGGATATTCCGATTGGCGATTACCAAATGCTAAAGAACTTCAGAGCATAGTTGATTATACAAGGTGTCCAGATGTAACTAACTCTCCGGCGATTGATCCGTTGTTTGCCACCACACCTATAAACTATCCCGATGGGAGTGCAGGTAATTACCCCTATTTCTGGACAAGTTCGTCTCATTTAGAAACGTCAAACCCATATAGTCAAGGCGTTTATATTGCATTTGGAGAAGCTTTAGGGAAAATGAATGGAGTTATTATGGATGTGCATGGTGCAGGCGCTCAGCGGAGCGATCCTAAAACAGGAAATTCTTCCGATTATCCTCAGTATTCAGGACCACAGGGAGATATGCGGGTTGTTTTTAATTATGTACGTTGTGTAAGGGACGTTTCTGGAACCACTTTTTCAAATAGTATATTGGATGCTGAGAATGATATTATTGTTTTTCCTAATCCGGCAAGCAGCATCTGTTCTGTTGGGCTAGGTAAGGAATGTGACTCTGTGCAGATAGATGTATATAGTAATTTTGGTGTTGAGGTGATGAGTGTATCAGCATTAAACTCCAGCAGAGTAGAACTTTATATTGGAAGTTTGTCCTGCGGAATATATTATCTTCGAATAACATTAAATGATAAGATCGTTTTGTCTAAAATACTTATTAAATCATAGTTTTGTCAATTTATGGGTAGAACAGTTCAGGGCTATGAATAAAATATTCATAGCCCTGAACTGTTTTTGTACTTAGTTTTAAAATGCCTTATGGTCTTCCGTTGTTGTTGCCAATGCTTGTTACTATGCTTGATACGGTGAATGATGTATATTTTGTTCCGGTTGTGTAAGCTCCACCTTCGTATACTCCATCGGTTAGTGTACCCGTACTGCTACCACCAAGGTATACATTGTAACTTTTCCCGTTTTCTAAGAGTGACGATGATAATGCTAACGATTGGTATGTTTTAGTTGGTTTAAAACATAGCACATTAGTTCCATCACTTTTTTGGATGCAAATTAGTACTCCTGCCTGTTGTGTTGATGAAAGGTTGATTAGTAAAGAGTACTGAGAGGACGATGAACTTGGAGCCTGAGCCATTCCCGAACTTCCTGCCGCAATAACGCAGCCACCCGTTACCTTGAATGTGCCATCATAGTCTATTGCACCGTTTCCGCTATTGGTTGGACCTTGAATGATAACTGTTCCTGCAGCCATTGTAATAGATCCGTTTACATCTACTCCGTCACCTGTTGAATTAACCACTACATAACCTCCATTAATGAACATATTCCCAGATGTAGTGTTCCCGTATTGGGTTGATACGGTAGATCCTCCTGCCGCATTAATGCCGTCATCGCTAGCGGTTACGTGTATGTTACCACCATTAATAGTGATTGTGACACCTTCAATTCCTTCGTAGGATTTGGATATTGTTATATCTCCATCCTCAATGTTGAGCGATTGCTCTGCATGAATTCCATCGTCTGCAGTGCTTATGGTGTAGGTTCCAGAATTTATGGCTAAGTTTCCATCGGAATGTATTGCATCGTCGGCTGAGTTGATAATCATGGTTTCGCAGCTTATATTCAAACTATCCCCTGCTTTCATTCCTTTTGCCGATGTTGTACTTACGGAATAGGTGCTGCCTCCGCCCGTTTTGATATTGTATACACCGTCGGTAATGTTAACATTAGTAATTGCGCTAATGCCATCGCCTCCTGCGGTTATGCTTATTTCTCCTGACGTTATGGTTATAAATCCTGCCGATGTGTTATCCTCATTATCCGACTTTAATCCATCGCCACCGGCTGTAACGTTGAGAACTGGATTGTCCAGGTACAGGTAGTCTTTTCCTCTTATGCCATCGTCAGTTGCTTGAACTGTTATAGGTGAGTTTTTAATGATTAGTCCATCCTTGCTCGAAATCGCATCGTTGTAGTTTCCGTGAACAACCAGTTGTCCATCTCCATATATTATAAGATCGGCCTTGCTGAAAATGGCAGCGTTGGGTTCGTCTTCGCCCGATGCATAGGTATATGTTGATGCATCTGTTATCGTGTTTGTTGTATTCTCAGCAGAAATTATTACCGCTTTTTCTGCATTAACAACATACAAGGGAGCACTGTTGGAGCATGACATTGTAACTCCGTTTAGTATGAGTTTAACCGAGCCCTCGTCAGACGTGTTAACCTGAATTTGCCCGTCAGTCAATGTTCCTGATATAAGATATTGTCCAGCAGATGTTATTGTAGCCTTATTGTCAGCAATGCTTACTTTGCTCGATGAGCATGAGATGCTTGTTCCATTTAAATTAATTTCCACGGCTGATGAAGCATTCCAGGTGTAGTCATCATCGTCCTCTACCACTTCGATGTCTTCATTTTCGGATTTTTCGATGGAATCCTTTTCACAGGCTGCAAAAAGAAGAACAGCGAAAATGCTGTAAAGAAATACTCTTGTCTTTATCATATTGTTGATATTAGAATGAGTAATTATATCCAAGTCCCGTGATATATGTTGTTACCGGGTCTGTTGTATTTATTTCTTTGTCAATCAGTCCAAATATTTCTATGGCGTGATTTCTTTCGAATTTATAAGATAACGCTAGGGTGTAGCGCAATTTGTAGAAAGTATTTCCGTCGGGATCATTTAAAATATAGTATGCCTCTGCCGATAATGATGGCGTTAACGGCGTTTTAGAAATGTTGTATGCTACTTTAATTTTGCTACGCCAAGTCCATGCAGGATCAATTCTGTATGTGTCAATTTTCCCACTACTCTTGATTCTGTCGCTTTCGTCCTTGGTGGTAACCTGTACGCGCTCTGTTAGGCTAAACGAGAATCTTCCTAGTTTTTGTTTTCCTTGAAGGTAAAAAGAGAGGCGATGACGGTTTTGAAAATCTGAATACTTTGTATCGTTGTAGTACATGTATTCGTACGAAGCACCAATTTTTAATGGTTTGAATATGCTGTATGAGCCATCAACCTGTAAACTCAGCCTATCAACCAGTTCCGAGTTGTTTTTACTTCGGAAGCAACCCTCTGCTTCGATGTTAATTTTGTTGAATTTCTTGCCAGCTCCAATAGATGTCCATACTCCAAAATCGGTAGTTTGAGAAATGCCTAACACTGGAAGCCATATTGCAAAGAGTGCAATGAAAAAAATCTTTCTCATAAATAGGAAATAAAATTGTTGCGAATGAAAATCAAACGCAAACAATTTTAACCTATTGTATATTGTTGGAGAAAATCGACGAATTTAGTTGAAACGTCGTTTTTGGAACCAAATATCCGCAAAGTTGAAAGATAAATTAAGTCGCAGATAGTTTTCTTTGAACATACCATCCGATATACGTCCTTTTTTACCGGCATCAACAGAGATTCCAATTGTAGATATTTGATTCTTTATAGGTATTAAAACTCCGACACTCATTCCGTAGGTATCAAAGTCTTGTCCTTTAATCTTTAAATACGATCTGTCGAAATGAGCACCTATTTGGTATGTCATTCTTTCCATAAGATTTTTACCTAGAAAAGCCCTTGGGCAATACTGCGCTCCTACTGCAATGTGGTGGCTATTGTTCAATGAAGGCAAGTCGTTCTTATCGATTAAATCTTTCCAGTATTGAAACTTATAATCAGCAGCAAATGTCCATTTCCTAGAATCTACTGAAAATCCAACACCTATGAATGTGGGAATCCAGAAATCATAACCATTTATATACTCTTCTTTTATGGTGGAACTGCTATATTCATAGGATTTGTACTCGCGGAAGTGTAGTTTAGAGTTTACTCCTCCAATTAAACCGATTGTATATTTACTGCTTGATGATAAAGAATCGGTGAATTGAACCCCAAAATCAAAACTATATGCTGTGTTTGGTTTATATTTTCGTTTTTCACCCAATGTGCCAGTGCCTAGAAAGTCTATAGAGTAGGTTTCGTCTTTTTCGTAATACCCAATAATTAGGTTTGAATTCACTCCCAAGGAGAAGTGTTTACCCAGGTTAACAGCGTTTCCTAGGTAAACCTTGCTTAAACCTCCCTTTCCTTCACTGGTTATCGTAAAATCATAGATATTAGATCCTTCAACATCTTTTGTTGTTACAGTTTTGTAGCCAACATTGGTGAAAGGAACCACTCCCATGCTAATTCCCCATGCTGGATGAAGCCTTAATCCAATCGCTATTTTCTTTAAATTACCAGTTAACATATTATAGGAAGTGCTGGTCGATTCAAGTCTAGACAATGTTCCACTAGCCGCAATATCTAAAACAAAGAAGAGGCTATCGACGGAACTGTAGGAGGCAGGATTGCTATAGTTTATGAACCCGTTGTCTCTTATGCCAATTCCAACACCGCCCATACCCGACACGCGACTATAATCAGAAGTTTCAAATTCTCCAATTCCATAGTATGTATATGGAGAATATGTTGAATTTTGACCAAAACAGAAAATGCTGCTGAAAACAAATATGATGGAAAAACGAATGTTCAACTTATTCATAGTATAGTATGTATATTTTGAGCTGTGTTTTATACTTTGATGCCTTTTGATCGGCTATAATAACGTGATCGAATTTAGACGCGTAATCTACAGGTATAATATGGATCCCATTATACTCCCAATCGCCAGCATTAATCAACTGCTTAATGTAGTAGGTAATGTCCCATGTGTAGTAGGACTCCTCTTTGTATTCCTCATTTTTGACAAGAGTGCTAGTTACCTGGCTGCCTGAAGCATCGGTAATAGCGGAAAGAAAATCATTATGCTTATTGGTAGAGTATATGTTTAGTTTGCTGGGGAGGTAGTTAAAGTCCATTTTTGCTGATGGCTGAATGATCAAATCGGCTCTTAAGATTTCGTATGGCTTATCGTAGTTAGTTACGATGTTTTTAAGTGATGGGAACTCAACGCGGGTAAAGATTCCAGAGCCTCCCTGTAGAAATGCTAAATTGTTTAGATCTTCTGAAGACACAGGATCTTCTGTTATACTCATGATAACTGAGCCGGCCTCGGCCGGAGATACAGAGTTAAATTGATAAGTTGTATTACTTGGCTTAATGGTCAAAGTCCCAGTTGAGTCTATATTATCTGAAGCATGGTAGTACATTGTCATTAAGATAGATGTGTCGCTAACTGTAAAGCCCAGAATCGAGTTCGCCTCTGTGGTGGATAAGCGAATCCCTTTAAAATACTCTGTGAAAGGATTGTCATCCGTAAACGGTTTGGTGCTAGATCTAAATTTATCAAACAATTCCGTTGAGATTGTACTATTAATGGGTATCCTTATTTCTTTTTTTAAAGCGGGTTTGGGGCTAACCACTTTCTCCCCAAGTAGTATAGGCTTACATTCTATTGTGTCTGTATTGTAAAGAACAGAGGCATCTTCCTTCGGTTCAATTCTCTTTGCAACTTCATGAACCTGAATTTTGTAACTGCTTAAGGTGTCGCCATAGTAGTATCCACTAGGCTTTAGGATAAGCACAAAAGAATCGAGCACTATACGTTCTTGTAAAGTCAGAGCGTTGTTCCCCATTACAATGTAGCTACTCGACGAAATAGTTCCGATATTGCTGTCGTTAAAGCGTCCTACAAGAGCAAGATTGTTCCCTGAGGTTTCCAGCGAGTCCATCTTAAAGGTGGATAACTTTACGGTTAAAGTGTCGATGCAAACTAGTCGCGTGTTGGATCTTATAAATTGGTTCCCAATGGTTAAATCGTTCTCATTGGTGCATGAAAAGAAGATTGGGATAACTGCTAATCCAAAATAGAATGCTAAAAACGGTTTCTTCATTTATTTTTAAAATTATTCAATCAAAATAAGCGTACAAAAATATTTAAATAAAGATAAATAGATAATAAATCTAATTTTATCGACAACATTTTTTACAAAACTGACAAGGCCAAAGTTATTTATAAAAATTAAGATTAATAGTTAATTGTGGTTAATTGTGTTTGTTTTGTATATAAAAATTTTATTTTTGTCGAGATTTTTGTGGTATAAAAAGTATTTATCACTTATTTTCGCCTAAAATTATCAATCTATCACTTTGTAAATTATGAATAAGAAATTATTGTATTTAAGAGTTTTGTCCGCCATTTTTCTAATGATGTTTGCGGTTTCGTCATGTACTGATGATGATGAAGAAGATTTAGTTGGAAACTGGGTTGACCGTTACGAATTTGAAGGTGTGGCCAGAAGTGGCGCTGTTTCCTTTGTAATTGACAATAAAGCTTATGTTGTTTCGGGATACGATGGTGTTGATAGGGAATGGCTTCAGGATTGCTGGTCGTTTGATGCTGAAAAAAATCAGTGGACTCGCGTGGACTCTTTTCCAGCCATTGGTAGAACTGGTGCATGCGCATTTGCTGTTAACGGAAAAGGTTATGTTATCGGTGGTTACGATGGCGATAATGCCGTTAAACTGAAAGATGTCTGGGAATTTAATCCAAGTGCACCTACAGGAAGCCAATGGACTCAAAAAAACGACTTTGCTAGCACTGCGCGTTATGGTGCTGTTGCATTTACCGTAAACAACACCGGCTATGTTTGTGGCGGTTACGATAACAGTTATCTTAAGGACCTGTGGCAATACGATCCAAATTCTGATACTTGGACTGCAAAAGCTAGCATGTCTGGTTCTAAAAGGATGAATGCAAGTGTTTTTGTAATCGATAATATAGCATATGTACTGGGTGGAAGCAATAATAGTAAGCCTGTTGATGACTTTTGGGCATACGACTACACAACCGATGCTTGGGTTGAAAAACGGGACATTAATGATAATGATGACGCTAGTTTTGATGATGACTATACTACAATACCTCGGCAGAATGGTGTAACCTTTGTTATAAATGGTTATGGGTATATAGCTTCGGGCGATATAAGCAGTAGTCCGTTAAATACTACATGGGAGTATAATCCTTCAACGGATTTATGGACAGAAAAAACAGCCTTAGAGGGTACCTCTAGAACTCAAGCCATAGGAGTGACCTTAAATAATAGAGGATTTGTACTTTTAGGAAAATCGGGTAGTTCTTATTTCGATGATGTTTGGGAATTCAAACCATTCGAAGAATACGATGAGAATGATTAGATTATAATTTCTAGATAGAATTAAAAACCGAAGCAATGCTTCGGTTTTTCTTTTTATCGATTTAACAACCCCTTTAATCTAGCAAAAGTCTTTACCCGTCTAGTTTTCTTGCCAAATTGTTAATGTGCATTTTTCTTTGTGTAAAATTTAATGTTTATGCAAAGAAATTTTCTCAAATTGATTTTGTCTGCATTCGTTTTTTTACTTTCTGCTGCAGGATCATCTTATGCGCAGGAAGCAAAAACAGATGTGTGGGATTTAAACAAGTGCATTACCTATGCCAAGGATAATAGCATTAAAGTTAAGCAAATGCTTCTTGAGGTTAATTCCAGTCAAGTTGATTTGCTCAAGAGTAAATCGGAACGGTTGCCGGCAGTAAATGCCTCTTTCACCGAAGGTTTTAATAATAGTTTGAATTCGTCAAGCACTGGCTTTTCGTTGAGCACCAGCATGAACCTCTACAGTGGTGGTGCTATCACTAATGGGATTAAAAAAAGTAAACTTAACGTCGAACTCGCCAATTTGAATCTTGAGGAAACCCGGAACGATATTAGTTTGTCCATAGTTCAGGCATACCTTAATATATTATATGCGAAGGAATCGTCCGACTATTATAAAGAGGTTGTTGCTGCTTCTCAAAAGCAGGTGGATAGAGCAAGAGAACTTCGTAGGGCAGGATCGATTGCGCAAAAGGATCTTGCACAGTTGGATGCGCAGCTGGCTAGTGATAATTATTCTTCTGTTGTTGCCCAGAACAAAGTTACCTCGAACTCAACAACTCTAAAACAACTCCTCGAAATTCCCGTTACCGATACATTTAATGTGGCGTTCCCTAATGTTGACATGAATGATAGCTTAGTTGTTATGCCAACATTGCAGGAAGCACTAAATGCAGCATTATCCGTTAGACCCGAGATTAAGGGTAGCATAATAAGCACATCAATTGCAGAGACCGATCTTAAAATATCCAAAGCAGGTTACTTACCTTCGTTGAGCTTAAGTGCGGATTATTCTACCAGTTATACGCCCGAAAGTAGCGTGGCATTTGGCAATCAATTTTCCGACAATCAGAACAAAAAATTAGGATTAACCTTGAGTATTCCAATTTTTAACCGCAATACAACGCGTACGTCTGTTCAGCAATCAAAGATAGATTTGGAGAGAGCAAAGCTCTCGTACACGGAAACCGAGAAGAATTTGCTTCAAACCGTTGAGAGCGTTTATCAGGATGCTGTTGCTGCGTTAAGCCGTTATAAATCGGCCAAAGTGCAGTTAGAGTCTGCTGCAGAAAGCTATACGCTTTCCGAGCAACAGTTTAATCTGGGGATGATAAATATTGTTGAACTTTTGGATGTTAAAACATCTCTCCTAAATGCGAAATCAGAGTTGGTTCAAGCTAAATACTCCGCGGTACTAAATCTGAAGATTTTGGATTTTTACATGGGCAAATCGATAACATTATAAAATTATAGATATGAAAAAGAAAGCTCTTTTTATAGGAATACCTATTGTTATTGCAATCATTCTCTTTTTTGCTTTTGGAACGCGAAATAAAGAGGTGGTTAGGGTTGATACCGTTGCAGTTAACAGAGGCAATATTGTTAATACCGTTACAGCTACTGGAACTGTGGAGCCAACCAATGAGGTTACTGTTGGTACCCAAGTTTCGGGCGTAATCAATAAGATTTATGTTGATTATAATGACGCGGTTAAAAAAGGACAACTATTAGCGGAACTGGATAGATCTACTCTAAATGCTTTAGTGTTACAAACAAAAGCTAGTTTATCCTCGGCTGAGAATGAATTGCACTACCGTCAGCAAAACTTTGAGCGAACCAAAAAGCTTTTCCAGAGTTCTCTTGTTAGCGATGTTGATTATGAAGATGCCGAATACCAATATAATAACGCAAAGGCAAATGCCGATCAACTAAAGTCAAAATTGGAGCAAGCTGAGGTTAATCTGTCCTATGCTTATATTTATTCGCCTATTGATGGCGTAATACTTAATAGGAATGTACAGGAAGGCCAAACTGTTGCGGCAAGTTTTAGCACGCCTACACTTTTTTCTATTGCGCGCGATTTGACAAAGATGCAGGTCGAGGCCGATGTGGACGAGGCCGATATAGGACAGGTAAGATTGGGGCAACGTGTTAATTTTACAGTTGATGCTTTTCCTCAGGATACTTTTGCAGGAAGTGTTACTCAAATTCGTTTGCAGCCCACTACAACTTCAAATGTTGTTACCTATACAGTAATAGTTGAGGCTCCAAATAATGATCTTAAACTTATGCCTGGCCTTACTGCCAATATCGAAATTGTGATTAAGGAGGCTAGAAATGCTCTTGTAATCCCTCCTAAAGCATTGCAGTTTGAGCCAACTCAGGAAATGGCCGAGATGTTCGATATGAAACCCGACCATAGACCCAATGCAGGTAATGATAGTATAATGCCAAGAAACGATTCGGGAAATCTTGGAATAGCTAATCCCGATGGTTTACCCAATGGAGAGTTTGGCTCTAAACCCGAAAATGCAAAGGTTGTTTGGGTGAAAAAGGGAAATAAAATTCAGCCCCATTTTGTAGAAACAGGTCTTGAGGATGGTGCTAAAGTTGAGGTAATAAGAGGAATAAATATGGGCGATAGCATTGTAACTGGCGTTTCAAAAACAGTTGCCGTGGCTGCTAAAAAAACTCAAAGTGGTAGTCCTTTTATGCCAAAGCCGCCACAACGTAAGCAAAATACCAGTAAGGGTAATTAAAATTAGGTAGCCATGAGCGATATTATTATAAGCCTTAATAGCATTAAACGAGAGTTTTTGGTTGGTAGCGAGGTTGTAAAAGCGCTTCGGGGGGTTTCGTTTAGTGTGAACCGAGGTGAGTTTCTTACTATAATGGGGGCCAGCGGTTCGGGCAAATCAACATTGTTGAACCTTTTGGGGTGCTTAGACAAGCCTTCTTCTGGCGATTATTTTCTCGACGGAGTTTCGGTTGCAAGTCTTTCGAAAAATGAATTGGCCAGATTGAGGAATCATAAGATAGGTTTTGTCTTTCAGTCGTTCAATCTTTTGCCCCGTACCTCAGCTTTAGAGAATGTTGAGCTTCCTTTGCTATATAATTCTAAGGTGAGTAGCAAGGAGCGCAAGGAAAGAGCAATTGCTGCACTTGAGGCTGTTGATTTAGTTAACAGAATGGATCATACGCCCAGTCAGTTGTCTGGTGGCCAACAGCAGCGTGTGGCCATTGCACGAGCATTGGTGAACGATCCCGTTATGATTTTGGCCGATGAGGCCACCGGAAACTTAGACTCTAAAACAAGTTATGACGTGATGGATTTATTTCAGCGACTTAACCAGGATGGGAAAACCATTGTGTTTGTAACGCATGAGCCAGATATCGCTTTGCTTAGCAAGCGAACAATAACATTAAGGGATGGGCATATCGTAAAGGATAGCCCAGTAGAAAACCCCAAGACGGCAAAGTGGTTTCTTGAGAACTTGCCTGCAAATGGCGATAATTAGTTGTACTATGAATGGAATAAACTTAACAAAGATAGCCCTGATGGCTATGGCAAGGAATAAGATGCGAACGTTCCTTACCATGCTAGGTATCATCATTGGTGTGGCATCGGTAATAACAATGCTTGGAATTGGACAGGGCTCCAAAAAAAGTATTCAGTCCGAGTTGTCGAGCATGGGGACCAATATGATTTTTATTCGCCCCTATAGTGATATGCAAGGCGGTGTTAGAATGGACTTTGGTAGTATGCAAAGCTTAAAGGTTTCTGATGCTAAATTGATCGAGAAGAATTGTTCCAGCGTGGCAGCCGTTTCGCCGTTGGTAAGCACTAGTGGACAGGTTGTGGCGGGAGGCAAAAACTGGCCAACATCCATTCAGGGTGTAAGCCCGGCATTTACCAAGATTAGAAATATCACAGTAAAGGATGGTGTGATGTTTAGCAATGCCGATATTATGACTGCAGCAAAGGTTTGCTTGCTCGGAAAAACTGTTGTTACCAATCTTTTCCCCGATGGGTCATCTCCTATAGGCAAGTCAATTCGTTTTAAAGGGATTCCCTTTGTTGTGATTGGCGTTCTCGATGAAAAAGGTCAGAACAATTTTGGGCAGGATCAGGACGATATAATTCTTGCGCCATACACAACCATCCAGAAAAGACTATTGGCAATTACCCATGTTCAGAGCATATACGCTTCAAGTATCGATGAAAATTCTTCGGCGAAGGCCATCTCTGAAATTTCCGATGTGCTTAGGGCATCTCATAAATTAAAAAGTGCCGATGAGGATGATTTCGAAATTCGTTCTCAGGCTGAAATGATTAAAACATTCAGTTCTGTTACCGATATGCTTACCGCATTGTTGGCATCGATAGCTGCCATTTCGCTACTGGTTGGTGGTATAGGGATTATGAATATCATGTTTGTTTCGGTTACTGAGCGCACCCGTGAGATAGGGTTGCGTATGGCAATTGGTGGACGGGAGATTGATATAATGTTTCAATTCTTGCTCGAGGCCATAATTATTAGTTTGGTTGGGGGTATTATTGGAATTGTATTCGGCCTTGTTGCCTCGCTGGCCATATCGTCAATACTAAGTTGGCCAATTCAAATAACAACCGTGTCCATTGTGCTTTCGTTTTTGGTTTGCTTTGTTACAGGGATGTTTTTTGGCTGGTATCCAGCCCGTAAAGCAGCCTACCTCGATCCTATTGAGGCCTTACGTTATGAGTAGGTAATCACTTTAAACATAATAAAATCATGATGCGAACATTTATTTTTGCTATTATTGTACTAGGGACATCGATTATGGCAAGCGCCCAACGACCGGGTGCCCCTAAGATGGATTCAAAGGAAATGGTTAGTAAAACTATTAGCGAGTTGACTGAAACCATTGATATTTCAGTAGATGTTCAAGATTCCTTAAAGGTTGTTCTACTAAATTTCTTTGATGAGATGGACAAAGGCCGAGAGGCTGGCAATCGTCCGAACATTCAAGAACTAGAGAAGAATAGAGATGCAAAGGTGAAAACACTCCTTACGGATGAGCAGTTTGAGGCTTACAAGAAGTTTATGGACGAACATAAACCTAAGGGAGGACGGCCTAGTAATGATAGAATGGGAAATGCCCCAGAATCTATGGGGCAATAGTTTTGTGTTGATTAAAAACTTTAGAGTATGCTTACCTCAAATCCAAAAGCAAAACGAATAGCGAGTATTGTCCTGCATGTCCTAATCTGGACGTTCTGGTTTGCTGCGCCTATACTATTCTCGTATAATAGAACAAGGATAAACGAGCCGCCTCGAGATCCTGTCTTCAACTTTGTTTTTTGGATTCCGATGGTTACATCGTTGATCCTATTTTACCTAAACTACTTATTCCTTGTCGACAGGTATCTTTTCAATAAGAAAATCGGCTGGTTCATTGCCATAAACTTAATTCTGATTGTTGGCTTTTCGTTTTTCTCCGATTTTTTGAGAGACCTTATTTTATTACCTTTCGATAAGAATCTTAATATGCAGAAACCACCAAGGGAACTGTTTCTAAAGATGCATCATTTCTCGTTTCTTTTTGTGGTAAGCATTAGCGTTGCCATAAAAACAACTAGTCGTTGGTATGTATCCGAAAATCAGCGCAAGAACTTGGAGAATGAAAATCTTAAGTCGGAGTTAAATAATTTAAAGATGCAGTTGAATCCGCACTTCTTCTTCAATACCTTAAACAATATTTACTCGTTAATTCAAACATCACCAGAAAAAGCGCAGGACTCGGTTCATGGATTGGCTAAACTGATGCGGTATCACCTTTACGAAACCAATGAGGACAAGGTGTCGATAGATGGTGAAATTGAGTTTATGAAGAGCTATGTGGAGTTAATGAAGCTGCGCTTCTCGTCGAATGTGGATGTTAATTGCGAATTTCAGATAGAAAACCATGAGGTAAGTATTGCACCATTGCTTTTCATTCCGCTAATCGAGAATGCATTCAAACACGGTGTTAACCCTCTAGAAAAGTCGATTATTAAGATATCGCTTCAGGAGAAGAACCATATAATTTCGTTCGAATCGTTCAACTCAAACTTTCCGCAAAAGTATCAAACCGACACGGAGCGAGATGCCAATGGAATTGGTTTGGAGAATATTCAAAAACGACTTTCTCTTATATACCCCGGTAAATTTATCTTTATAAAGAATTGTGTTGATGATCTGTTTCACGTTAAAGTAGTAATACAGCTATGAGAACACTCAAGTGCATAATTGTTGACGATGAGCCTCTTGCCTTGGACTTGCTGGAGAGCTATGTGAAAAAAACTCCATTTTTGGAGCTTGTTGAGAGATTTGTATCGCCATACCAGGCAATGCAATACTTGACAGAAAATCAGGTAGACCTTGTTTTTCTGGATATCCAAATGCCCGGGATAACGGGAATAGAACTGTCGAAGGTTATACAGAATGGGCCCAAAGTTGTTTTCACTACGGCTTACAGCCAGTACGCTTTAGAGGGTTTTAAGGTTGATGCTATTGATTACCTTGTTAAACCTTTCAACTATCAGGAATTTTTAAAAGCTGCCAACAAAGCGCTAACTTGGTTTAACTTGGTTAATAAGCAATCGGAAGAAACTAGCGACGACAATGCCATTTTTGTTAAATCGGAGTATAAACTGGTTAAGATTGAGTACGATAAGATAATTTATATCGAAGGTTTAAAGGATTATGTGAAAATATACATGACCGATCATTCCAAGCCAGTTCTAACCCTAATGACACTTAAATCGCTGGAAGAACGGTTGCCTTCAACTCAATTTATGCGGGTTCATCGGTCGTACATCGTCAACCTAACTAAAATAAATACCATTGAAAGGAGTCGCATAGTGTTTGGCTCTGTTTACATTCCAATTGCCGATGGATATAAGGAGAAATTTCAAGGTTTCTTGGATAAGAGGTTTATGGAGTAGTGCCTGAATAAATATTTAAAAAAACTCTGAACTTACAAGATTTGCTATTCAAAGCATTGCTTGTAAGTTTTTTTATTGCGAAGTATTGATAACTTTATTTTTTGTCTCCTGTCACAAACAGCATTTTCGTTTGTCTTATAGTTGTGATTTCTGATTATGAATTTTGATAGTTTTTATAACGACAATTATTCTTGTATATACAGATTCTGCTTGCAGTGGATTGGCAATTCCGACGATGCCAAGGATATTGCGCAGGAGGTATTCACAGAGTTATTTGAAAGGCTAACAAAGCAGGTTGATTTTATTAATCCTCGAGCGTGGGCATACCGTGTGGCGTACAATAGATGCATCAATCTTCACAAAAGGAAGCAACAGGTAGTTTATGGCGATATCATTATTACACAAGCAGATGTTGATAATAGTTTAGAGAGACGAGAGCAATTCCTTAGAATACGCAAAGCAATGAATAAACTAAGCGAAAAAGAACGGGCTCTGGTGATACTTTACAAAGAAGGTTTTTCCTACAAGGAGATGTCGGCTGTTATTGAAATTAACGAGAATTCAGTCGGAAAAACTCTTTCGCGGGCGATTGATAAAATGACAAAACTGTTGGTTTAAATGGAGGTTGTATGAAAATTTTTGGAAAAAGTAAATGTCTAAAGGACTGGCAGATTCAAGCATATATCGATAAAGAACTAGACGATGATACGCTATTGTTGTTCAGTGCTCATGTCGAAAAATGTGATTACTGTAAAAAGCGGGTTGAGGCTAAAAGGAAAAGAATTGAGACTGTAATTGGGTCTTTGAATATCATACAAAACTACAGTTTTGCTGGTGGTTTAGACGAAAATCCGAAACCAACAATTCGAAATTTTAAAAACTACATTATTGGTGTAAGTGTTGCCGCATCGGTAGTAATTGCAGCATTATTTTTCAAGCATCAAACCAATAATTCAACTTCGATTTCCGAGGATGATTGCAAGTGGGTTGCGCTAAGCAGCAACGAATTTCAACCTGAACTAGAGTCTCCAAATCGATTGTTTAGAATGCGCGCTGTAAAGTGCGAAGAATTATCAAGAGACAGCTCTTTACGTGTCACATACTTAGTAAAAACTTGCAAACAATAAAGGATTGGCCAATCCACAAAGTAATTATCAACTTAAATTCTAGAACTATGAAAAAACTTACGGTATTTTTAATGACAATAGCATTTGCGTATACTTTAAATGGTCAATCCTTGCTTGATGTTTACAAATCAGGAAAGGTTTCCCTTGAGCCTGAAAGCAACTTTGCTGTTGGTGCAAATTGGGAGAAAATATTCCCCGATTATTCAGAAGTTTCATATGGCAACTCTATTGGCTATTATAAAAGTATAGCAGTTGCCTCCGATGGAAGTGTTTTTGTGGGAAATTACAGTTCATACACTATTCAAAAATTCAGCCCCAAAGGAGATTTAGTTTTAACCTTTGGTAAAAAAGGGAAAGGTGTAGGCGAATTTTCTGAACGCCCAACCCTTGGTGGAGTTATTGGCAATAAGTATGTTTTTACTCACGAACTTAATGGTCATATTAAAATATTTTCAACAGATGGAAACTACATTAAAACTATCAAGGTTGATTATTTGCCATTAAAAACCATTGCCTGTGGTAATAAGATAGCTCTTATTGGGCACGTTTCAATAAGAGAAAAGGTTCGATACGTTATTACATTAATCGACCCTGAAACCGATGAACAAAAAATAATCAAAAAATACGATGATATTTCTGTAAGTTCGATGGTCGTTGTGAATAAGAATAATTATATGATTTCTTTCTCGCCAATGTTCACGAAAGCCGAATTAATGATACGTTCTTTGCCTAACGGAAATTTAATTGTGGGTATCAATACCCGAAAATTGTTGGAAGAGTACTCGGTTGGTGGCAAATTGGTAAAATCCTTCAATTTAGATTTTGAAGCTCCCGCATATCCAGAAGATTTAAAAAAAGAGTTTATGTCAGGAATAGAAAAAAGAATTGAAGAAAATAAATTCACCAAGGAGGATGTTTCCGAGGTTTACGAGCCCACCTTTTTCCCAAAAAACACTCTTTACTATTACAATTTTTTAGTCGACAGCGATGGAAATTTACTAGTATTTCGATTTATCGACGAGGATGTTGACCATAAATTCCGGGTTTACAGTTTCGATAGCAATGGAAAATCTTTAGCAGAAACTACCTTGGATGTTTCTGGGTTTAAATTGAGCCTAAACTATCGCTTCGAGGATTTATGTTTCTTCAATGGCTTTGCTTACGGACTTCTCCATCCAAAGTCAGATAAAATGCAACCCTTGCAGCTGGTTAAGTTTAAAGTGAAAGCGAATCAATAGTAAAAGAAAGGTCAACTTTGAGGTTGACCTTTTTCATTTATCTATTCTAAGAATTTCTTAAAATCAGCATAGTTGAACTCCTTAAGCATTTCAACCATTTTAATATTCTGTGGTGATGAGTCTTCGCTTTTATAGTAGAGTTCTCCATCATCCATTTGTTGAATACAATCCGCTTCAACTATAATTAGCTGAATTGCAGTGCTGGGTTTGGTTTTGTCAAAATAGTCCTTGTTCAACTTAACAAAGGCTCTTGCCCCTTCAAGCCTATAGGGACAGCCACACATTTTGTCGCCCTCATATGCAGGGCTGTTAAGTTCTGCCTCGGTGTAAGTGGACTTTTCTTCGTTAATTTTATCTACAAAAATTTTATAGAGTGTTTGGTCCAGTTCCCCTTTTTCGAGTTGCTTTTTGCTTCTTCGCAATAGCGCCTCAATATACTCCATTACAGTAACTGGCAACCACAATGGTTTTCCGTTTGAAATTACCGCTATTCCATTGCTGTATAATTTGCATCCATTCTGCTCCCCAATTTCAATAGGCTCGGTATTGATTAACATTCCATCTTTGTCGAACACATCGCCTATTGTATATCCCATTAGGGCTTTATCGGGTCTATTGAAAAGGAAGTTGAAGTATGCGCCACATTCGGAGCAATTCCAAATTGCTTTCCCTTGGTAATTTACCCAAGGATAAGTAATCACAGAAAGTTCGTAATGGAGAAATTTACTCCACTTCAGAAACTCGGGCTCAAGTCCTATCGAGCCGATTAAATGCACCTCAAATCCTGTTGGATTTTTAAGTGAATTGTACGATTGAAGGTGTTGTGAGAAATTTTCCAGTTTCTTTTTAATGGTGACTTCTTCTTGCGGGGTGACTTTTATGGCATAGTCCAAGAGCAACTTCTCCGAATTGTAACTGTAGGTTGTATGTCCTTCGTGGTCTTTTAAAAATTTTTCTTTCTCTTGTGAGAATATTTCTATGGGAATTATGCTTATAAGCACAAATATTCCTAGTAGCATTTTTGTTCTATTCATATTCTTCCGAGTTGCATTTACGAAAGTTCGTGAATAAAATAGTCATTTCAAAATGTGATGTTTATGAGATAGCTATGGGGTTTAGCGAAGAACAATTTATACTATTTTGATTATCCTTAATATAATTAAAGCAAGTTTCAAGGTTGTAGAAGTGCAGAACTTCAACGAAATCATTTTTGCATTGGCATTTTTTTGTGCAGTTGAAACTGTCGATATAGAATACTTTTTTTATACCGGATCTTTGGAGCGAATCCACCCCAAATTTGTTAAAGAAATCGTAAAGAGTTTCGGGGATCGGGTCTTCGAGATTGTTTTTATCAATTATTACGTATTTAGGCTTGGTGTATTCTACATATTCCAGAAATTGGGCGAATCCCATTACAAAGAATTCTTCTTTCTTGAATTTCGATTCTGCTAAGTGAAAGATGCAGATCTCATCCGAAATTTCGGATACAACAATTTGCTTGTAGGGTTTTCGGTTAGTCATGGGGGTGTAAGGGAGTGTTGTGTTTTTTGGATATAAATATAAATATATTTTACCATGTGGTGCTAAAACAAATCAACAAAATTAACCCATTATTGTCCCCTGCAATTTTCTATAGTTGATAGGTTACCATTCTATAATATTGTTCTTAATGGCAAATTTAATCATCTCAACCGTGCTTTTGAAGTTATACTTCTGCATAATGTTGTTCTTGTGGGTTTTTACTGTATGTATGCTTAGGTTCAGTTTGTCCGATATTTCTGTGTTGGTGAATCCTTCAACGTAAAGTTTTAGTATTTCCTTTTCTCTGCTTGTAAGTTGAACCTTCCCTGATGTTTCGTTGATCTTGTTCCCTTTAAGGTTATTCACGAAACTTTTCATCACTATTTTGGAGATTGACGGGCTAAAAAAATCATCACCATTGTGAATTGTGCGAATTGCCTCAAGCAAAATTTCTGTTGTTGAATCCTGTTTTGGGAGATAGCCTTTTGCTCCAGCCCGAATGGCATTAACAATGTACTCTTCGTTGTTAAACATTGATAGGATAAGAACTTTAACCGAAGTGTATTTTGCGGTGATAATCTCCGTTAGTTCAATTCCCGAAATGTTGGGCATTGATAAATCTGCTATAACAACATCGGGCAAATTGGTTTCAATAAATGCTAGCGCTTCTTTGGCATTGTCGACAGAGCCTGTTAACAGAATATCCTGTTCATCAGTAAGTATGCTTTTAATCCCATCACGCACAATTTGGTGGTCGTCAACAAGTAGTACTTTTATCTTGTCCATTGGGTCTGCTTTTTATATCAAATCTATTTACTTTTTGGAACTTTTAGTCTAATGGTTGTTCCGGCATTTGGCTCAGTTTCAATATCAAATGTTCCTCCAATCAATCTTGCGCGTTCCTTCATATTGTAAATCCCATTGCAGGGAGTGCAGAAGTTGTTCGAATAGGTAAAACCTTTCCCGTTATCCTCTAAAACAAGGATAATGTTGTCCTTGTTTCCCATTAATTGGAGTTGAATTTTGTTTGCACCAGAATGTTTAATTGCATTGTTAATGGCTTCCTGCGCAATTCTGTATATGTAAAACTTAACCTTTGAATCGGCAGTTAAATAATCGCCATATGCAGAGAATTCTATGTCGATATCGGTAGTTTTTGCCATCGATGTGCATAAACTTTTCAAGGCAACATCAAGCCCCGACTCGGTTAGAATATTTGGTGCAAGGTTGTTCGATATCTGCCTAACCTCATCAATTATCCTTAAGAAATTCTCCTTAATTTCCTTAATTCGCTCAGGAACATCATCTTGCTTTAGTTTGCTTATGCTTTCGAGTTGCAGTTTAATGGCAACCATTTTTTGCCCTAATCCATCGTGCAATTCTCTGGAAATACGTTGACGCTCCATCTCTTGTCCATCGTAAAGTGCCGTCATTCGTTGTAAACGTTCATCCTTGAGTTGCTTAACCATGGCATTAAATGCTTCGGTTAGCAGTCCAATTTCATCGTTCGATTTTGGTGTAACGTTCACATCCAAATCGCCATCGCCAATTTTTTGTGAGGCTTTTTTGAGTTTGATTATTGGGTTAGTGATGGTTCGGGAAATAAAATGCGATATAGAGAAAAGAAATACGCAAATAATAAGTGATAGGAATACTATGTCGTTCCTAATAGATATGATTGGAATCATTGCCTCCGCATAATCAATTTCGGCCAGAATAACCCAATTTAGACCAGGTGTTTTAATTCTGTCAAAGGAGCTTAAGCACGAAATAGTTCTATAATCGTCAATTAGCGATGAACCATACTTGTCCTTAAAGGCGTTTCGCACACTTTGAGTATGAACCTGTGTATTGAGAACAGAGTTTGGTATAAACCTAGATTGGCTTCGCATAAGCGAATCGTCGCCCACAAGGTAAACTTCGCCAGATTCTCCCAGCCCATTCTCAGGATTAATCTCAAGCATAATATTATTTAGGGCCGAGATAGGTATTTGCAATGCAAGAACTGCTCTGTTATCAGGTATTTCAATGCTTTTGCCAATTAGGCAAATAGGAAGTGTGTCGGCAGGGAAACGCTTTGTGAAATCAACAATGCTAGGGTTGTTCGATGTCGAAGATTTTAACCAAATATTCGAAAGTTGTTTTTTTAAAATTGAGTCTGGTTTTAACTTAACTATAGAATCTGCCTTAAAGCTAAAAAACTCAATGGTGTTATTTTGAGATTGAATTATAAGATAGGCATTCTGAAATCCCAGTAGGTTGAAATTTAGATTTTCAGTAATAAGCCAATTATTTGTTGATGATTTCTCCTGAAATATCTTCCTTGTAAGATTCTTGAGATAGACTTTCTCGGAGAGTAACTTGATATTGTTGAATCGCTCGTTAAAGTAGAATTCAACCTGTCCTTTTTTAATAATACGGATAGAGGTAAGTTGGTCGAGGGTTCTTTTCAGGATGGCCTCCTTGGCATTGTAGTACGAGTATACTCCAATAACTGCAAGTGACGATACTCCTACTGTAAAGAACAGAATCATCAACTTACGGTTTATGGATTTTCTAAACATTGAATTTGTTTTGATACTACAAAGTAATTAAAATGTAAAAATAAAAGGCTCAAACTGAGCCTTTTATTTTGTGTTTCAATTGTTATAAAGCCCCTTCATCATATGCTCTTTCTCCATGCAGAGAGTTATCTAATCCTTGTAATTCTTCACTTTCAGAAACTCTAACTGGAGTAATTAAATTTATTATGATTAGCATTAGGTAAGTGAATCCAAAAGCGTATGCCGATGCACCAACTACTGCAACTATTTGCTTCAAAAGAAATGAACTAGAGCCAAATAATAAGCCATCGGCACCGGCTGCATTTACTGATTTTGATGCAAATACCCCAAGAAGAATTGTTCCGAGAACTCCACCCATTCCGTGAACACCCCAAACATCGAGTGCATCATCCCATTTCATCTTATTTTTAAACTGAACCGCTAAGTAGCAAACCAAACCAGCAGCAATACCAATCAATGGCGATGCCCAAAGCGGAACAAAACCTGCACAGGGTGTAATGGTTGCTAAACCTGCAATTGAACCGGTTAAAAGCCCTACAAATTTAGGTTTACGTTCTCTAATCCATTCTATTGCCAGCCATGCAATTGTTGCAAACGATGCTGCAATATCAGTATTTAGGAATGCTAATGAGGTAATATTATCAACTTGAACTTCGCTGCCTGCATTAAAACCATACCAGCCAAACCAAAGCAAACCGCTACCAATGGCAACAAGAGGGATACTGTTAGGCGTTGAATTTTTATCAACGCGTGCCCCAACATAGAAAACGGCAGCTAAAGCAGCAAACCCGGCAGTAGCATGAACAACAATACCTCCGGCAAAGTCAATGACGCCCCAGTGTGCCAATAATCCACCACCCCAAATCATATGAACGAATGGATAGTAAACAAAAATTTGCCATACAGTAAGGAATATCATATAAGCCTTAAAGGATACCCTGTTTACAAAAGCACCAGTTATCAGAGCTGGTGTAATAATGGCAAACATCATTTGGTAAGCAATAAATACAAACTCTGGAATTTTACCATTGCCAGCCCAAAGTGTATCCATGCTTATACCTGAAAGAAAAGCCTTATCGAGGTTTCCGATAATGCCACCATCGCCACCGCTGAAACATAGCGAGTAGCCAAAAATAACCCAAAGAACGGTGGTCCAACCTAAGGAAACAAAACTTTGAATCATAATAGCAAGAATGTTTCGCTTGGTTGCCAAACCACCATAGAACATTGCAAGTGCCGGGGTCATAAGCATAACAAGGCTTGTGGCAAGTAGCATAAACCCAGTTGAACCTGTATCCAATACTGCTGTTGCTTGAAGTAAAATTGAACTTAACATAGTTTGATTTTTTTAAGTGATTAAAATGACATTCCAAAAACTAAATAAATTGCTTCTCGTTCAGGGTTAGTGATTAGAGATGCTTGTACTGGTATTTCGAAAGTTTCTGATATTTTCAGAGTTTTAGCGGCCTTTACACTAAGGTTGATAATTCCTGAAGTTTCGTTTCCGTAGAATCCAACCTCGCCTCTATCTTTATTAGGTTTATCAATAGTTGCTCCAACAAAGGCGTTAAAATCAACTCCTTTAATATTCTTTTTGTAGCCCAACTCAATGTACTTCGACATAAAAATATCGCCAGAAGTACCGTCGGAATTAATCTTGCGGGCATCGTTACCGTAAATATTCATGGCAAATAGCAGGGTGAATGGAATATTTTCCGTGCCGTTAAAACTGAAGGTGCTCTCAAATACGTGGGTTGTGCTGTCCTTCTCGTAGTTAAAGTACCTGTTTCTGCTCTCTGAGCTATATAATCCGGGGAAAAAATAATCAGTAATGGTTACACTGAAAACTTTATTGAAAGTGTATGTCAAATAAAGGTCAACTTCTTGGTTTGATGTTTCCGAAAAAGTGTAAGCAGCCCAAGTTCCTATGGCAAGTTCATGTTTCGATTCGCCACTAATCATATTGTACTTAATCCAAGGCTGAATGCTGGGGCTGTTTCCACCTAAGCTAACGCCACGCCAAACATAACGGCTCATTAGGTCGGCTCCAATTTGCACAGGCGATTCTTCTTGAGCAAACAGTTGGAAGTTAACAGTTAGTAATGCTAATAGCGAGAAGGCTTTTAGTTTGTTCATAATATAATGCTGGTTTAATGGTTAGTGCCAGCAAATGTATTGGCTGCTCCATGCTCAAACAATAGGACTTTGGCTGATTTTATCTAATACTAAGTACCAGTTTTGGAGTTTTTAAATTCTTATAATTTATTGTTCATCATCGATATGCGAATTACCAATGATGATTATCTTTGCAACTTATTTTGGTTTGATTTTTTAGTCTGATAACTAGCATTTAATATAAATACTATGGATTACAATTTTAAAGAGATTGAGAGTAAGTGGCAGGAATACTGGAAGAATAACAAAACTTACAAAGTAGATATAGACCCTTCGCGCCCAAAATTCTATGTGCTCGATATGTTCCCTTATCCTTCAGGGGCAGGGTTGCACGTTGGTCATCCACTTGGTTATATTGCATCCGATATATATTCACGCTTTAAACGTTTACAAGGCTTTAACGTTTTACACCCAATGGGTTACGATGCGTTTGGTTTACCTGCCGAACAGTATGCAATTCAAACTGGCCAGCATCCAGCCATTACAACCGATATCAACATTAAACGTTACCGCGAGCAACTCGATAAAATTGGATTCAGCTACGATTGGGATCGTGAGTTCCGCACCTGCGACCCATCGTACTACAAGTGGACACAGTGGGCATTTATCCAAATGTTCAAGCATTGGTACTGTAATCAAAACCAGAAGGTTGAGCCTATTGAGAAGTTGATTGCCGAGTTTGCAAAAAACGGAAACTCAAAGATTGATGCAGTTCGTAGTGATGTAAAAACATTCTCTGCCGATGAGTGGAAATCGATGACTGAGGTTGAACAGCAGGAAATTCTTCTTGCTTATCGCTTGGCTTACCTTGCCGATGTAATGGTAAACTGGTGTCCTGCATTAGGAACGGTGCTTGCTAACGATGAGGTTAAGGAAGGTTTTTCAGTTCGTGGTGGCCATCCTGTGGAGCAACGCAAGATGCGTCAGTGGTGCTTGCGCATTTCTGCTTACGCAGAGCGTTTACTGAACGATATGGAAACCTTAGAGTGGACCGAATCACTAAAAGAGATACAGCGCAACTGGATTGGTCGTTCCGAGGGTGCCGAGGTATACTTCAAGGTTGACGGCTCCGACATGAAAATTCTGATTTTCACAACCAGACCCGATACTATTTACGGAGCAACCTTTATGGTTCTCGCTCCAGAAAGTGAGTTGGTTGATGAATTGACCACTCCTGAGTATGCCGAGAAGGTAAGTGCTTATCGCGATGAGGTTAAACGTAAAACCGAGCGTGAACGTATGGCCGAGGCCAAAAAGGTTACAGGACAATTTACTGGTAGTTACGCCATAAATCCTTTCACCAACGAGCATATTCCTATTTGGATTAGTGAGTATGTATTGGCGGGTTACGGTACAGGCGCTATTATGGCTGTTCCTGCGCACGATAGTCGCGACTTTGTTTTTGCACGCACATTCAACTTGCCAATTATTCAAACCGTAATTCGTCCTGGCGAGCAGGCTACCGACCCAAATAGTTGGAACGAATCGTACGATTCCAAGGAAGGTGTTGTAATCAACAGCACGTTGATTAATGGTTTGGATGTAAAACAGGCCATCAGCAAAATAAACGAGGTGATTGAATCGCGTGGATTGGGTAAACGTAAAATAAACTATCGTTTACGTGATGCTATTTTCAGCCGTCAGCGTTACTGGGGCGAGCCTTTCCCTGTTTACTATAAGGATGGAATGCCATACGCTATTGATGAGAGCAAACTTCCGTTGGAGTTACCAGAGGTTGATGCCTTTTTGCCCACCGAGAAAGGCGAGCCACCACTTGGTCGTGCTAAAAACTGGAAAAATGCCGATGGCTATGGCTATGAGTTAAGTACGATGCCAGGCTTTGCAGGATCATCTGCTTACTATCTACGATATATGGATCCTCGCAATAACAATGGCTTGGTATCTAAGGAGGCAAACAACTATTGGGAGAATGTGGATTTATACATTGGTGGAACCGAGCACGCAGTGGGACACCTTATATATTCACGCTTCTGGAATAAATTCCTTTTCGACCTTGGCTATGTTTGTAAGAATGAGCCATTCAAAAAGTTGATTAACCAAGGAATGATTCAGGGCCGTTCGAATTTTGTGTATCGAATCAAGAATACCAATACTTACGTTTCACTCAACCTAAAGGATAAGCACGATGTAACTCCAATTCACGTTGATGTTAACATTGTAAGCAACGATATTTTGGATATAGAGGCATTCCGCAAGTGGCGTCCAGAGTTCAGCGATGCTGAATTTATACTTGAGGATGGTAGGTACATCTGCGGTTGGGCAGTGGAGAAGATGAGTAAGAGTATGTGGAATGTTGTTAATCCCGATGTTATTGTTGAGAAGTACGGTGCCGATACGCTTCGTATGTACGAGATGTTCCTAGGACCTCTTGAGCAAAGTAAACCTTGGGATACAAACGGGATTGATGGTGTACACAAATTCTTCCGTCGATTCTGGCGGTTATACCACAATACTAACAACCAGTTTGAGGTTTCCGATGCTGAACCAACAGCGCAGGAGCTAAAAGTGCTTCATAAAACCATCAAGAAAATTACCGAGGATATCGAGAAATTCAGCTTCAACACAGGTGTTTCGGCATTTATGATTTGTGTGAATGAGTTGACCGATCTGAAGTGCAACAAGCGAGCAATCCTTGAGCCTCTTTGTGCTCTTATAGCATCGTATGCTCCGCATATTGCTGAAGAGTTATGGCATTTATTAGGTCACAGCACATCGGTTTGCGATGCAAAATGGCCTAAGTATGATGAGAAATACTTGCAAGAGAGCACCTACACTTGTCCAGTATCATTCAACGGAAAAACTCGTTTCACATTAGAAATTCCTTTGAACATCCAACAGACAGAGGTTGAGAAAATAGTACTTGCCGATGCTAATACTCAGAAATTCCTTGAGGGTAAGCAACCCAAGAAAATTATTATTGTTCCAAACAAAATTGTCAATATAGTAATGTAGTTTTAAATTGAACTTCAAGGTTGATGGTTAAAGGATTTATTCTTTTAACCATTAACTTTTAATTGTTTATGCAAAAAAAACACCCAAAAACATCGTAATTCAATCACTTTGTCAATTTTATTTGGCGTAAGTTGAAAAAAGATTTAACTTTATTTATCCCGTTTAATCATTAAACACTTCAAATAACATAAAACATTCTATTATGGAGAGAACTGAGAGCAAAACCAAATCATTTAAGGATTTAGTGGTTTGGCAAAAAGCCCATGCATTCGTACTAAACGTTTACCAGCAAGTCAAGCACTTCCCTGACGATAGTCAGTCTTTTGTGGGTGATATGCTTTGTGAGAGTGTAACTGCCATAGCAACAAATATTGTTGGAGGATATAGAAAAAAAGATCGTGATGAGAAGTTGATGTTTCTTGCTACGGCTCAGGATGCGTTGGAGGAATGCCGCTATTACATTATTCTTGCCAACGACTTAGGTTTATTTGATCAGTACCAGACCGATGATCTAGAAAATGCAATCGGAGAGGTAAGTTATTTGCTGAACTCCTATGCAAAATCAATTCAAAAAAGGAAGGAAGAGGAAGCCAAATCCGAAAATCAATATTAGAATTTAAAACCAAATGACAAGTAGTAAAACGTTTAAAACAGCCCGTTCGTATTCAATTATTGTGTTCGGGTTGCTACTTTACGCATTATCTTGGACTGCATTCTTGATTCCGCACAAAATCACTGGAGGGGGCGTTTCCGGTATTGGTGCTTTAATATACTATGCAACAGGATTTCCAATGGGTTATACATATTTCTTGGTAAATATTGGGTTAATCTTTATTGCAATCAAAATGCTTGGAGCGAATTTTGGCGTAAAAACAATATTTGGTGTTGTTGTTGGGTCAATATTGCTTTCGGTTCTTCAGGCAACAATCAAGCATCCAATAGTTGACGATAAGTTTATGTCTACTATTATTGGTGGTGCCATTGCCGGTGTAGGGTTAGGAATAGTGTTTACTCAGGGAGGTAGCACTGGCGGTACCGATATTATTGCTATGATTATCAATAAATACCGTAATATTAGTCCAGGTAGAATAATAATGTTCTGTGATGTTTTTATTATTGGATCATCATTTCTTGTTCTCTTAGATTTAGATCCTGCAAAAAGGATTGAGACCATAGTATATGGATATGTTGCCATGGCAATTACAGCCTACTCCTTAGATGCCGTTCTTTCGGGTAGCCGGCAATCGGTGCAAGTGTTTGTTTTCTCAAAGCAGTATAAAATTATTGCAGATAGAATAACCTCAGAACTAGGGCGTGGAGTTACTGTGATTGATGGTCAGGGCTGGTTTACAAAGGAAAATCAAAAAGTGTTAATTACCCTTGTTCGAAAATATGAGGCAAATGATGTGTATAGAATCATTAAGGAAGAGGATGCCGAGGCATTTATTTCTGTTGCAAGTGTAATGGGGGTTTATGGACGAGGTTTTGAGCGTATACGACATTGATGAAAGGTAATGATAAATCACATCCCTTGAGATTATTATTCTCAAGGGATTTTTGTTTATAGCCTTTGTTTGATTAAGCAACTATAACTTGACAATGGTATTTCGATTCCCTAAATTGCAGCAAAACCAAAGCAAACTAAGCAATGTTAAAATTGGCAAGAGCATTTTATTATGCAATGCTTATCACCCTTTCATCGTGTCACGTGCTCTATGTCCCCAATAGTTTTAATTCACCATTACTAAGAAATAAGGGCGATGGTCAAATAAATGCTGCTGTTGGGGTGTCTGGCTATGAAGTACAAACAGCCTATGCCATTACCGATAATGTTGGAGTTATGGCAAATGGTCAATTCCTTAAAAGTACTAACGATGATGATATTAAGGAGCAGCGCAACTTGTTTGAACTAGGAATTGGATACACTGAAAAATACAGCGATAATGGAATATTTGAGTTTTACGGGGGTGGTGGGCTAGGTAGAGTTCCTGCCGACTTTAAGAATAGTGATTTATATGATGGAACCCAAACTACTCAAATGTCTCGGCTTTTCCTTCAGCCTGGCTTAGGCTATGTTAACGATTGGCTTGATATGAGTGTAGTAACACGCCTTGCAGCAGCAACTATAGGCAATGAAACCAATTGGTTTTTCGAGCCAGGTTTTATGACTAAGATTGGCTATAAGCGGGTTCGGGTTTATGCATGCTTGGGGCTATCTGTTCCTTTTAAGAAGGCAGAATACAGAAATTGGAATAATAACCCCATCCTATTTTCGGTGGGAATACACATTAATTTTGGAAAAAGAATCGAAGACTGATTTGTATTATAGGTGCTTGGCAACTAACGATTCTATCACTTTGGGGTAGTATTCATACTCTAAGCTGTGTACCTTTTGAGCTAATGTTTCTGCATTGTCTTTAGGGGTTATGGCACATTTTGCTTGAAAAATAATACCACCTTCATCATATTTGCTGTTCACGTAATGGATTGTGATACCGCTCTCGCTTTCTTTGTTTGCAATTACAGCTTCGTGAACTTTGTTGCCATACATACCTTTTCCGCCGTACTCAGGAAGTAATGCTGGGTGTATATTAATAATTCGATTGGCGTAGGCCGAAATTAAATTTTCAGGGATCAACTTTAAAAAGCCAGCTAATACTATAAAGTCAATATTTAATGATTTTAGCATATTCAGCAATGATCCATTTTTTAGCTCTTCCATTGTGAATATTTTCCATTCAATATTTAATTTTTTTGCCCGATCAATGACAAATGCTGATGGATTTTCGGTCGCTATAAGCGATATTTTGACATCCAGATTGTCTTTAAAGTACAGGGCAATGTTCTCGGCATTGCTTCCTGAACCTGATGCTAATATTGCTATGTTATTCATAAATAGGTTATTGTGATTTTAAATTTAAACGATTGTCAAAAAAAAAGTTTGGATTTGACAAAAATATGAACAAAAAAATTACTTTTGCGGCTGAATTTATCATCTGATAGTTATCGGATGGAAATTTTTTTCTTTGCGATTGAAAACTCTATTTATTAACTAAATTTTGAAAATTATGTCGGATATTGCAACAAGAGTAAAGTCGATTATTGTTGACAAACTCGGAGTGGACGAAAATGAAGTAACTCCAGAAGCAAGCTTTACCAATGATCTAGGTGCTGATTCTCTTGACACCGTAGAGTTAATCATGGAATTTGAAAAAGAATTCAATCTTTCTATTCCTGACGATGAAGCAGAAAAGATCGGAACCGTTGGTGACGCTATCACTTACATCGAAAGCCACAGCAAGTAATATCAAAAAATTAAAAACCCTAATAAGCAATTAGTTTTAAACTAAACTTTCACTCTATGGAAATGAAGCGCGTTGTTGTTACAGGTCTTGGTACAATTAATCCTATTGGAAATAATATACAAGAGTATTGGACCAACCTCGAAAAAGGTGTGAGCGGTTGTGGACTTATCACCAGTTTCGACGCATCAAAGTTTAAAACTAAGTTTGCTTGTCAGGTAAAAAATTTCGATCCCAATACTTACTTCGACCGTAAAGAGGTTAAAAAAATCGATCCTTATACCCAGTTTGCGCTGGTGGCTGTAGATGAGGCTATGAAGGATTCGGGAATTAACCCCGAAGCTATTGATTTAGATGCGGCTGGAGTTGTTTGGGCTTCAGGTATTGGTGGTTTACAGACCATGACTGAGGAACTAAGAGGCTATTTCGCGGGTGATGGTACGCCCCGATTTAGCCCTTTCTTTATTCCTCGTATGATTGCTGATATTGCTGCAGGCCAAATTTCAATGAGATACGGCTTCCGTGGTCCAAATTTTTCAACTGTTTCTGCTTGTGCATCGGCTACCAATGGTCTTATTTGTGCATTGGATATCATTCGTACTGGCAAGGCAAATATTATCATTAGTGGAGGTTCTGAAGCTTCGGCTAATGAAGTTGGTGTTGCTGGTTTTAATGCACTTCAGGCATTGTCAACGAATAATGATGAGTACCAAAGTGCCTCACGTCCATTCGATGTAAGCCGTGATGGTTTTGTAATTGGTGAGGGTGCAGGTTGTCTTATCCTTGAGGAGTATGAACACGCCAAGGCTCGTGGTGCTAAAATTTACTGTGAATTGGTAGGTGGCGGTATGACTGCTGATGCTTATCACTTGACAGCTCCACACCCAGAGGGTATTGGTGCAAAAAGGGTAATGGAAAATGCGCTTAAAGATGCCAATTTAAAACCAGAGGATATTGACTATATCAATGTACATGGTACTTCAACCCCTCTTGGCGATTTAGCCGAAACAAAAGCAATTATTTCGGTTTTTGGTGAGCATGCATATAAGTTAAATATCAGTTCAACAAAGTCGATGACTGGGCATTTACTAGGCGCTGCAGGTGCCATTGAGGCTATTGCATCGGTATTTTCAGTTTATAAAGATGTTGTTCCCCCAACCATTAATTTAAAGAATGTTGATCCAGAGATTGATAGTAAACTTAACCTGACTCCTAATAAAGCTCAGAAGCGTACAGTTAGGGCAGCGTTAAGCAATACTTTTGGATTCGGTGGACACAACGCTTCGCTTATCGTTAAAAAACTTTCCTAGAATTTAGGTGTTTAGGTTTTTATCAAGGCCAATAGAACGTTTTCGCATACCTTCCGCGGACAGGGTTTTTTACGATCAGTTGAAGATTGTACTAGGATTTTCTCCCAAAAATATTGAATTGTATAAACTGGCCATGGTTCATCGGTCAGTTTCTTACGTTTTGCCAAAAGGCAAAAGGGTAGATAATGAGCGACTAGAGTATCTGGGCGATGCAGTGCTTGATACCATTGTGGCCGATTATCTCTTTGAACGCTATCCAAATCAAAAAGAAGGTTTTTTAACCAAGATGAGGGCTAAGATAGTAAGTCGTAGCAGCCTTAATCAGTTAGCCCTCAGTATGGGATTAGAAACTTTGGTTAAGATAAGTTCAGGAACATTGTTGTCGCAAAAAAATATCTATGGGAACGCCCTTGAAGCATTGATTGGCGCAATTTTTCTTGACAAAGGTTATCAGTTCACTAGCGAGGCCGTGATTAATAATGTACTCGATAGGTACATAGATTTAGATGAACTCCAGGTTCTGGATACTGATTATAAGAGCAAATTGATTGAGTTTGCTCAGAAGCATAAGATTAGCATAGCCTTTGATACTAGGGAAGACGCCACGGTGAATTCAAATCCTCCAAGATTTATTGCCAATCTTATTTTCGACGGTATCCAAATTTCCGAGGGTTACGGAAACTCAAAAAAAGAGGCAGAGCAACAAGCCGCCATGGCTGCACTTGAGCAAATTGATGAGTCTAAACCGAATTTCGGTGTTCAGAATGTTTGATCAATATAAAAGCGCGATTTTGATGTCGCGCTTTAATTTTAAAAGTGATTCGAAGTCTCTACTTGCCAAATTCAATACCCACACAAAGATAGAGGACGGGAGGGAATGTGATGTCCATATTTCCATCGCCTCCTACTGGTTGACTAAAGAATCCAAACTCACCAACAATCCCAAGTCCATTCTGGATTTGTTTTGAAACTTCAATTTGAAAACCAACATTCAATCCGTTGCTAGGATCTACCATGTCATCATTTTTGATATGGTTGTAACCAATTGCAACTCCCGGTCTAATCTGTACGCCTCCAGGGATTGAAAAACGGGGTTTAATTGTCATACCAACGGAGAAGAAATTGTTGCTGCCATCATACTCCTCAATTTTCATTGGAGTATAGCAGAAGTACAAGCCCATTGAAAATTTGGGCACGAGAATTCCGTCGATATCGGTTTTGATAAATGTAGATGTTTTAAGTTCGGCTTCAGATCCACCAATGTTAGGCTGCCCAGGGCCGGGGAACTGTAATCCTACTTTGAAGTTTGCCGAAAAAGCGGTTGGAGCCTCCTGTGAAAATAATGCACCAGAAAGCAAAACTGCGCTTAAAAAGAGTAATAATTTTTTCATAGTTTGCTGTTTTTGGGTTAATTATTTTAAAGGCACAATCCTTAATGGATTAATAATCAGAATTAAGTTACGATATATTTTAGATTCAGTAGGCAATAATTCTATTTTTTTGACTAGCGTATAGTGCTTTAAACGAAATCGTAAAATTTTGCTGATTATTGCGCATGTTCCATAATCGAAACTATATTTGTGTAGTGTATAAATTATTTATAGATAGGCAGTGGTAACTAAGAAAAAACAGGAATTACTTGAGTTGGGCACCAATCAAAATTTTAGATTAATTGCTGTATCCTCATCGCTAAATCTGAATAAATTGATTTGGAACTTAAACGCCTCTTGTGGTCTTAAATTAATTAAGAACACAGATATGGAGTCGGTTTTAGGTGTGCCTGTTTTTTCCGATAGAATATCGAAATCACAAATTGTCATTTCGATATTTCCGAATAAGAGCGATGGCGGGGGCTTGATCAAACAACTGCAAAATGTGGATTTTGTGGTTGAGATGAATGGAATCACAACTGATCATAGTTTTAAGAATTTTACTCAGAGTATAAAAAAGATTGAAGGAGTGATGGCTGCCATTGAGATTATTCCGTCGTCAATTAAAAGAAAAGAACCCTTTTGCCCAGAATAGAAAAAGGCAGTTATCCCGCCTTTTTCTATAAATCCAAACCATAAAACTTTGCACTAAAGCCTTTTCCAAAAGCGTTGGCAAAAGTATGCCATGTTTTGTCAAATTATTTTTAGTATCTGTTAAACTGTGTTAACCCTTTATTAGTCCATATCATAAAGATTATCTTTGTTGGTATGAGTAGGAAATTACTTTGGATACTAACCGCAGTTATTTCGTTGGCATCGCTTGGTTTGGTGCTTGTACAATCTAAATGGGTGAGGATTGCTGTGCAGATAAAAGAGGAACAATTTGCACAAACAGCGAGTCTTGCCATGACTAGCATTATTGATGAAATTGAGAAACAGGAAACTGTTGTTCAAGTTATTGATGAAATAAAGCCCTATTACTCTGTAAATACAAAAGGCGATGCTAGGTTGTCATATCAGCAGGGAATTTTAGATAGAACCAAAAGTGGAATTCGTACAAAACAAATTAGCCAACAGGTTTTAACGGTTAGTAGTTTGGATACTATTAAGCTACCTACCCTTGCCCGAAATTTGTTTGACAGTACCCTTTCGTCAATGAACAACAAGGGGAACTTATCTATTAATCAGCTAAAGAATAATCGGGGAGGTTCTGTAAATTTAGATTTAGGGATAGACGGAAAGGTGATTAGTAAAACCATCTTTGTGGAGAATATTGTGGATAAACTCATCAGAGTGGAACTTCCTATTCAAGAACGTATATCTCAGCCATTGCTCGATTCTATTATTAGAAGAGAACTGTCTAGAAAAGGGATTGAAGCAAGGTATGAGTATAAAGTCACCAACGAGAAGGATAGCGCTATCTATAAAAGCGATCGTTTTAAGTCCAATCCCAAAGGGTTGGTGCTAAAGGACAAACTTTTCCCGAACGATTTTTTTTCCCGCCGCTATTTTCTTACAATCTATTTCCCAAACCAAAAAACATACATTGTCAGCTCTTTGGGATTGATGACTTTATCGACTTTTCTCTTAACCTTGCTTATAATACTTACCTTTTCCATCACGTTATACATAATATTCAGGCAGAAGCGTGTCTCGGAGATAAAGAACGACTTTGTGAACAACATGACCCATGAACTTAAAACCCCGATATCGACCATTTCGTTGGCAGCGCAAATGCTGAACGATAAGAGCATTCCCGTTGAGCGTAAAAATCTAGGGTATCTGGGTGGCGTCATTGCCGATGAAAGTAAACGGCTTGGACTTCAGGTTGAAAAGGTGCTTCAAATGGCCATTTTTGAGAAAACAAGGTTAAAGCTAAAGTTAAAGGAAGTAGATGTACACGAAGTGATAAAGAAGGTATCGGCAAACTTTAGCCTTCAGTTGGAATCCCAGAATGGAAAATTGAACACGGATTTAGAGGCAAGCATACCAGTTATTATTGCCGATGAGGTTCATGTGACTAATGTGGTTAATAATCTGCTAGATAATGCGGTTAAATATAAAAATGGCAATCCAGAAATTACTATATTTACAAAGAATGCAACCGGTGGAATAGTAATTGCATTTAAGGATAATGGCGTAGGAATTAGCCGGGAGAATATCCGTAAGATTTTTGACCAGTTCTATCGGGTTCCTAGCGGTAATGTTCATAACGTTAAAGGTTTTGGTTTAGGGTTAAGCTATGTAAAGAAAATTGTTGAAGCTCACGGTGGTAGAATTTGGGTGGACAGTACGCTTGGTATAGGGAGCACTTTTTCCATCTTTTTGCCGTGGAGCGGGCCAACAGAACGTAATAATTAATAATTAATAAGCAACACCATGGAAAATAGAAAAATTCGTGTCCTATTAGCTGAGGACGATGAAAACTTGGGATTCTTACTGAAAGAATATCTCCAGGCAAAAGAGTACGAGGTGGATCTTTATAAGGATGGCGAAAAAGCCTTTAAGGGTTTTCAAAATAACTACTACGATATCTGCATTCTGGATGTAATGATGCCCATAAAGGATGGATTTACATTGGCCAAGGAGATTAGAATGTCGAATGGCACGATGCCTATTCTGTTCCTAACTGCAAAATCCATGAAGGAGGATGTGATTGAAGGTTTTGCGCTGGGTGCCGATGACTATATGACAAAACCATTCAGCATTGAGGAGTTACTTATGCGATTAGAAGCTATTCTACGTCGTACCCGAAAGGATTCCCCAATGACCGAACAGTCGCAATTCCAGATTGGTAAGTACATTTTTGACGCTACCAAGCAAACCTTGCAAATTGATAATGACCTACGTAAGTTAACCACTAAGGAAAGCGAACTTTTGAAGTACTTGTGCATCAACAAAAACTCATTACTCGATAGAAATTTTGCCCTAAAAACAATTTGGGTCGATGATAGCTACTTTAATGCCCGTAGCATGGATGTATATATAACCAAGTTACGTAAGTATTTGGGAGATGATCCCACAATTGAGATTATCAATGTACGCGGGAAAGGATTTAAACTAATATATTAACCGAAAGGGGAGTGTGAATAAAGTATTTGGTGTTTTTACATCAAATACTTTTGCCTTTTTATAACTCATGAACAGAAATTGCGTTTATATTTGCGATAACGTAAGTTAAGGGGATTAGTTGTTTGTTTTATTTGAGAATAATTTTTAACTTTAACCTTATTGTTGGCTGGAAAAATTGATGAAGCTATGGTGAACATTGTTATTGAACCAACCACTGAGACTCCAAAAGTGGTACTTGATAAAGAAAAATCGGTTTTTGAGATTTCTGGAAACTCGTTACCTGAGGATGTGACTTCGTTCTATGGTCCAATCATGGAGTGGATTGATGAGTATATGGCTAACCCAAATCAGAAAACTGAACTCGATTTAAGTTTCGACTACTATAATACATCTTCATCAAAGATGATCCTGAAAATTTTAGAGAAATTCAGGGAAATTCATCGCAAAGGATATGCTGTAACTGTTAACTGGCATTATATGGAGGACGATGAGGATATGGAAGAGGCCGGCGAGGATTACGCAGAACACCTAAAACTCCCATTTAACTTTATAGCTATTCAACGTCAATAGTTTCTTCAATTCTAAAGAATTTCAGATGGCAACAACTCCTTCAAGTTTTAAAGTTTTTACCAACCGTTTGTTTGGTAGTTTTAAGGATACAGAGGCTGTAGAGTCTGCTCATAAAGCGCTAGAGGCCGAATACGAAGAACTTATCGGTTTCTCTCAGTCTGATGAGTTGATGAATTATCAAAAGTTGAAAAGTTGGGTCGATTCTAAGGAGTACCTTAAAGCTAAACAGGAGGTTGATGCCATAACCTACAAGAATTCACCAGAGTTTAACGACGAACTAGAGTTAAAAAAGATATCTGCAAATCCGGCATTGAGGAATTATTTGAAATTAACCCAAACCGATATTCCTTCTTTTTTCAATAAAATTAAAAAGTCCGGTTTGGTTGAAGAATTTGAAGAAGTAAAGACTTTTGTAAATAGTGCGGATTACAAGAAGAATAGAGGCGTATACAAAAAAGAGAATACCTCTGAATTCCAAAATGAACTTCGATATAATGAGTTAAAGTCGAATGCTGATTTGAAGAGATATTATAAATTGTTGAACTATAAGCCTCTAAAGGATTACTTTGAGATAGCGGATTCTAAAACACTTCAGCGGTATAATGAACTAAAGGCTAAGGTTGATTCTTCTGATTTTATCGAACGGAAGAAGTATTTACTTTTGAAAAATAAATTTGAGCAAACCGATGCTTACAAACAGCTTCAAGGATATAAAGAACTTGAATCATCTGAAAAGATAAAGTGGTATTTAAAAACAAAAGATAGCCATAAGTTTGATGAACTTAAGGGGTGGAAGTTAACCTTTCATGATGATTTCGAAGGGAAATCAATAGATACTCAACGCTGGCTTACGAAATTCTTCTGGGGAGATGCGTTAATCAATAAGGCGTATTCTTTTGCATCCGACGAACAGTACTACTCCGAGTCTGGAAATTTTGAAGTTAAGAATAGTGTGCTTCGTATTGTAACCCGGAAGGAAAAGGCTGAAGGGCTTGCCTGGGATCAAAAATTCGGATTTATCCCCAAAACTTTTAATTACACATCGGGTGTTATTAATACAGGACATATTTACCGCCAAACCGAAGGTAAAATTGAAGCAAAAGTAAAACTCGCATGCGCTCCGGGCGTCAGTCATGCCTTTTATTTGGTTGGCGACAGGATGCTTCCGGAACTTGATGTTTTTCTAAAATCCGATTCGAAAGAAAATTCGATTTCTGGCGCCTATTTTTGGGTAAATGGTTCATCTAAAGTGCGTAAGTCGGTAAGTAGTATAAGTGGTTTAAAATTCGACTCTAAATTTTATATTTTAGGGGTTGAGTGGGACGAAAAAAATATTGTTTGGACAATCAATGGTACACCTTACAAGTTGCAGCCCAACACCAATCCGAATACTTCATTGTACTTAGTTTTTGCATCGGGTGTTCGCGGAAATGCCGATGAGTCGAAACTGCCTGCTTACATGGAGATTGATTGGGTGAAATGCTGGAAAAAAGGATGATGCGATAGTGTAGCGATATATTAAAAGGGAACTATTCGGTTCCCTTTTTAATTTTAGATGGTAGTTGCTATGACTTTTAGGTTTGTTTTGCAGTCCTCCTTGTAGGTCATTTGGGTGTCGAACTGCCAATCCCAAAACTTTGTACCTGCGCTTCTCGGAATATCTATATAAACCGTGGGCTTAGTTCCTGCTAGTAATCCATTTTCATCCAGATATTCTTCTTCATAATCTGTAATCAGAATTGATTTTCCTTTTGGAAGGCTATTCAAGTGGTTTTGTTGAATGATTGTAGTGATATCGGATAGTTGACTGTAACTGGTTTTCTGCTTTTTTACTAGGTAGTCGGTAATGAAAGCGCTGAGTTGACTGAGTAGGTTTAGCGATATCACTAAATCTTCATTGTAATTTATGGGTGTGATATTTTTTAATGCATTATTGAAATAAACTGAGAAAACCTCATTTCTTTTAAGATTATAGGCAAGTTCAACTGCTCCAAAGGTTAAATCGGTTGTTTCAAATTTAATTTTGTTATTGCCTGAATACTTATGTGTAATTTGAGATGGATGTAGAATGTCGCATAGCACAATGCTGTCGCATTGCTCAAGCAGAAAATCTAATGGTACGTCAAAAAGCCATCCGCTGCCCAAAATCCTTACTGTTTTAGGATTATTTTGTTTAATGGCTGAAACGATATACTCTTTTGTTTTATTAAGGTGCGATTGCCATCCACCTTGCTCCTGAATTACTCGTTGAGGAATGTATGCCTGCTCCGAGGCAAAATTCATTCTGATATTTCGTAGCCAGTCTCTCATCATTGTATAAAAATAAAAAAAAGAAGCATCCTTGCTTCTTCCCTTGTTATGTTATTATCTTTCTTAATCCATTTTTAGCACTGCAAGAAATGCCTGTTGTGGCACCTCTACGGAGCCGATTTGGCGCATGCGTTTTTTCCCTTTCTTCTGTTTTTCTAGCAGCTTGCGTTTACGGGTGATGTCCCCGCCGTAACATTTAGCAGTAACGTCCTTACGGAGTGCTTTTACCGTTTCGCGGGCAATAATTTTTGCACCAATGGCCGCTTGAATTGCAATATCGAACTGTTGGCGTGGAATAAGTTCCTTCAGTTTTTCGCACATCTTGCGACCAAAGTCATAAGCATAATCGGCATGGATTAGCGATGAAAGCGCGTCAACCATTTCGCCATTAAGCAGAATGTCGAGTTTTACCAATTTAGCCTCAGCGTAGCCGTCCATAAAGTAATCGAACGATGCATAGCCCCGGGAAATTGATTTTAGTTTGTCGTAAAAGTCAAATACGATGTCGCTCAATGGCATGCGGAATGTGACCTCAACCCTGTCGGAGGTAATAAAGACTTGGTTCTTTAGGATTCCGCGTTTGTCTATGCAAAGTTTCATTACTGCTCCAAGATATTCGGATTTTGTAATGATTTGAGCATTTATAACGGGTTCCTCAATAAAATCAATTACGGTTGGCCCTGGCAATCCACTGGGGTTATGAACTTCAACAATTTCACCCTTTGTGGTGTGAACCTTGTACGATACGTTAGGAACTGTTGTGATTACATCCATGTCGAACTCACGGTACAATCTTTCCTGTACGATTTCCATGTGTAGCAACCCTAGGAATCCACAGCGGAAACCAAACCCTAACGCTAACGAGGATTCGGGCTCGTAGCTGAGCGATGCGTCGTTTAGTTTTAGTTTATCGAGAGATGCTCGTAAATCCTCATATTCATCGGCATCAACCGGGTAAACCCCAGCAAATACCATTGGTTTAACATCTTCAAAGCCTGAAATTGCCTTGTCACAGGGTCTTTCTACGTGGGTTATTGTATCACCCACTTTAACCTCGGTGGATTCTTTAATTCCTGAGATAATATAGCCCACATCACCAGCACTAATTGAGTCGCGGGGTTGGAGTTTAAGCCTTAGGATTCCTACCTCATCGGCAATGTATTCGCGTCCTGTATTGAAGAATTTTACCTTGTCTCCAGGACGAATGGTTCCATTGGTTACCTTGAAATATGCAATGATACCCCGGAATGAGTTGAAAACAGAATCGAATATAAGTGCTTGTAATGGTGCACTGGCATCTCCTTTAGGCGGTTTAATTTTTGCAATAATTGCTTCAAGAATGGCATCGACCCCTTCGCCCGTTTTAGCGCTAACGGGTAAAATATCTTCGCGTTTGCAGCCAATCAAATCGACAATTTGATCCTTCACATCCTCCACCATTGCAGCTTCCATATCAATTTTGTTGATAACCGGAATGATCTCCAAGTCGTGGTTTAGCGCGAGGTAAAGGTTTGAAATTGTTTGTGCTTGAATTCCCTGAGTTGCATCAACAACCAGCAGCGCTCCCTCGCAGGAAGCAATTGCCCTTGATACCTCGTAGGAAAAATCGACATGGCCAGGAGTGTCAATTAGGTTGAGGGTGTAACTCTGACCGCCATGCTTATACTCCATCTGTATGGCATGACTTTTAATGGTGATCCCTTTTTCACGTTCAAGATCCATGCTATCGAGCACCTGACTCTGAAGTTCGCGTTCGCTAAGAGTGTGAGTACTTTCAAGTAATCGGTCGGCCAAGGTGCTTTTACCGTGGTCGATGTGCGCAATGATGCAAAAGTTTCTGATATTCTCCATCCTCAATTCCTAAATTGGAGTGCAAAGATATTGAAAATTTGATGATTCTGAAATAGGTTGATGGTCTAAAGTCAATCGTTTACGGACAAAAGAAAAGCGGAGATAAGACTCCGCTTTTTGCATTAATATTTAAAGAATACTACATCATATCCATTCCACCCATTCCTGGAGCGCCCATTGGAGGCATTGGTTTATCTTCCTTCTTCTCTGTAATTACACACTCGGTTGTGAGTAGTAAACCAGCGATCGATGCTGCATTTTCCAATGCAATACGGGTTACCTTGGTTGGATCGATAACGCCACTCTTAAGAAGGTTTTCATACTTGTCGGTTTGAGCATTGTAGCCGAAGTCATCCTTACCTTCTCTAACTCTTTGAACGATCACTGAACCTTCCATGCCAGCATTGGCAACTATTTGACGAAGGGGTTCCTCTATTGCTCTCTTAACAATGTGAATACCTGTGGTTTCATCATCGTTGCTGCCTTTGAGGTCTTCTAATGCATCAATTGCACGGATGAATGCTACACCACCTCCTGGGATGATACCTTCCTCAACGGCTGCACGGGTCGCATTTAATGCATCGTCAACGCGATCTTTCTTCTCCTTCATTTCGGTTTCAGTAGCTGCTCCAACGTAAAGAACAGCAACACCTCCAGCCAGTTTAGCAAGACGTTCCTGAAGTTTTTCGCGATCGTAATCGGAGGTTGTATTTTCAATTTGAGTTCTGATTTGAGCAACACGCTTGTCGATATTCTCCTTTGTACCGCCACCATTAACAATAGTTGTGTTTTCCTTGTCAAGAGTGATTTTCTCTGCGCGGCCAAGCATGTCCATCTTAGCGCCATCTAAGCGTAAACCTTTTTCCTCGCTGATCACGATACCACCAGTTAGGATTGCAATGTCTTCAAGCATTTCTTTACGGCGATCGCCAAAGCCAGGAGCTTTTACTGCTGCTATCTTTAACGAGCCACGTAGTTTGTTTACTACCAATGTAGCAAGTGCTTCGCCTTCAACATCTTCAGCAATAATTAGAAGGGCACGACCAGCTTGGGCGACTGGCTCAAGTACAGGAAGTAAATCCTTCATTGTGGAAATCTTGCGATCGGTGATTAAGATGAAAGGATTCTCAAGGACTGCCTCCATCTTGTCAGGATCGGTAATGAAGTATGGCGAAATATAACCACGGTCGAATTGCATACCTTCAACTACCTCAACAGTAGTTTCTATACCTTTTGCCTCCTCAACGGTGATAACACCTTCTTTCTTAACTTTTTTCATTGCCTCAGCAATCAACTTACCAATTTCGTTATCGTTGTTAGCCGAAATGGTTCCAACTTGCTCAATTTTTTGGTAATCGTCGCCAACAGAAACGGTTTGTTTTTTTAGATGTTCAATAACTTTTGCAACACCCTTATCTATACCACGTTTCAAATCCATTGGATTTGCACCAGCGGTTACGTTCTTTAAGCCAACATTAACAATTGCTTGTGCAAGAACTGTAGCAGTTGTTGTTCCATCACCTGCATTATCGGCAGTTTTCGATGCAACCTCTTTTACCATTTGTGCACCCACATTCTCGAATGGATCGCTTAGTTCAACTTCTTTAGCTACGGTTACACCATCCTTGGTAACTTGTTGTGAACCAAATTTTTTCTCGATAACCACGTTGCGACCCTTAGGTCCTAAGGTTACTTTTACCGCATTGGCCAGTTGATCAACACCTCTTTTGAGTTTATCGCGTGCTTCTGTATCAAAATTTAAAACTTTTGCTGACATATTATCAAATTTAAATTGTTAAACAATGGGTTGAAGAGTTTAGATAACCGCTAAAACATCGGACTGCTTCATGATCAAGTAATCCTTGCCATCAACTGAAATTTCAGTGCCAGCATATTTTCCGTAAAGAACAATATCGCCAACCTTAACCTCCATGGTTACATCTTTAGTGCCAGGACCAGCAGCAACAATAGTTCCACGTTGTGGTTTTTCCTTTGCAGTGTCGGGAATAAAAATTCCGCTTGATGTTTTCTCTTCGGCCTCCATAGGAAGGACTAAAACTCGATCGGCCAATGGTTTAATTTTAACTTCTGACATGTTATATAATTTTAGTAGTTAGTAATTGTTTTTTTATTATTCCGACAGGGGAAATAACATAAGATGTGCCAAAGGAGAAATCTGACTTTTTTGCATGATTTTTTTGACGCAATTGGCAGTTTAACCTCATAAATATGCCAATAAAGTTAAAGTAAGTATTGCAAATAAAAAAGTGCCAGCATGTTTAGCACGCTGACACTTCTGTTTTCTGTTTATTCTAAATTATTTTGTGGAATCTTTTGAAGCAGTTCCATCTGTAGTTACAGGAAAACTAGGCAACGCATTGTCGCTAGGTGTGTTCTTCATCTTTGTTTCAAGAACAGACTTTTGCTCAACTACAGTTTTTGTTGGCATTGTAAGGGTTGCTAGGAAACTTAGCACAACAAGGCTAACTGCCAAGGTCCATGTGGCTTTCTCGAGTAGATCAGCAGTTTTTCTTACGCCCATAATTTGGTTTGAACCAGCAAAGTTAGATGCCAATCCGCCACCTTTAGGATTCTGCACTAGAACTACTAGAATTAATAGTATGCAGACAATTAGTATTAGTACTGAAAATAATGTGTACATTGGTTAAGAATTAATGTTTATTATTTAATATGCTCTTTAATTTTCTGAATTTGATCGGCAAAGTAACTATTTTTTTCTGGATAATTCAAACATAATTTTTCGTAAACTACGATTGCCTTTTCAAAATATCCTTGTTTAAAGTAAATCTGAGCCAAAGGCTCGCTTGCTAGTTCTTCTGGTTCTGCTATAGAATTTGTGGATATATCTTCATTTTCTATTACTTCGCCTCTAGTCGGCATTGGTGGTCGTTCAATTTTGGGGTTGTTATTCAGAAATACATCAATTAGGTTGGTTGATGAATCATTGTCTGAACCGTTGTTTGCAATATCAATATCTCCCTCAATCAGTTCTAAGATGTCGGAATCAGATGGGTTTACGTTGGCATCTACATTGATAGTAACTGCATCGCTAAAATTATTCCCCTCCAGTAGTATGAAAGAAGGTTCTGCGCTTGATTTGGATTTATTTGATTTGGGTTTAGTTTTGCTTTTAGTTTTAATTTCTGTCACAGGTTCAGTTTCTTCCTCTTCAATTCTGAAAGGCTTAGGTGGATTCAGTTTTTTAAAGAGATGCTGGCGGCTTGGAACTAAACTCGATTGGTTCTGTATTTCTACACTTAAATTGGAGTCATTAATCTGCTTTAGGTTTTGCAGGTAAAGAATTCTTGCCCCTTGAAAATAAGGGTATTGTTCTATTAATTCTTTTAATTGAGCAAGCGATTCGGCAGAAAAATTTTCTTTAGAATCCAGCAATCTGTAGAATTTTTCTTTTTCCATTTTTTTACCAGTTAGCAGCGGCTGCATTGAAAATGTCATCAACTAATTTCTCAACTATAGTTGTTACCAAAGAACTTTCAACAGAGGTAAAACTTTGTGTGCTTGTGAAATTCTCATATTGTGTGAATGATTTATCGAAACTTTGTTTCGGATCAATTGCATTTACAAATTTCACCTTTACTGTTATTGTAAGCCTGTTTTGTGCAGCTACTTCGTTCCCTTGAATTGCGATTGGTGCAACATTGTATTGGGTTATTTGTCCCGAAAAGGCGAAGTCCCCAAATTCCTTTACAACAGCCAAGCGTGTTTGGGATACAAACCTGTTTTTTAATTCTTCGGTTAAATAACTGCTCAACGTTGGGTTTACAATGCTGGCCAGATTCTGGAATAGTTGTACGCTAACAGTTTTTGCCTCGGCAGGAATTGATGCTCCTGAAAATGTGTAGTTTACTCTGCAACTTTGCAGTGCCGGTGCAATAATTAAAGCCAGAAGGATTATTAATTTTAATACTTTTGTTCTCATTTTACTCAATGTTAAACTCCTTTATTTTCCTGTAAAGTGTTCGTTCCGAAATGCCAAGTTCAGTTGCTGCTTGTTTCCTCCGCCCTTTATGTTTTTCCAAGGCTTTTTTGATTAGTTCCATCTCTTTTTCCTCTAGCGATAAAGATTCCTCAATTATTTCTTCAGTGTCCTGAATATCGTTGGCGTTTTGAACAAAAGGCTTTTCGTACTGTATGGTAGGGTTCTTGGTGATTGTAGTATCGTTGGTTTTGTAAAGATTCTGGAATATTGGCGCATCCTGAACATGTGAGTCTATATTGGCATTTCCGGTGGTCATAAGATCATTAACTAATTTTTTCAAATCGTTAACATCGTTCCGCATGTCGAAAAGTATTTTGTAAAGAATCTCCCTTTCCGAGGCGAATGTTTGCTCGTCTATTCCTCCTTTTTTGTTGTAAAGGGTAGGAAGCTTGGTTGCCGAAAAATCAGGAAGATACCTAAGTAGCATCTCTGCACTAATAACTCTGCTTTGCTCAATTATCGATATCTGTTCGGTAACGTTTTTTAATTGTCGAATGTTACCCGGCCATTTGTAATTCACGAGAACTCTGCGGGCATCATCATCCAGCGAGATGGCAGGCATGCGGTACTTTTCGGCGAAATCAGCCGCAAATTTTCTGAAAAGTAAGGGGATATCTTCAACTCTTTCGCGAAGGGGAGGTATTTGGATAGGAACAGTGTTTAATCTGTAGTATAGATCTTCGCGGAATTTTCCATTTTGAATTGCTTCTGGTAAGTTTATGTTGGTTGCGGCAACAACCCTCACGTTGGTTTTTTGAACCTTTGATGAGCCAACCCGAATAAACTCACCCGATTCAAGTACTCGGAGTAAACGAACTTGAGTGGATAATGGGAGCTCAGCAACCTCATCAAGGAAAATTGTTCCGCCATTGGCCACCTCAAAGTATCCTTGTCGACTATCTGTAGCACCTGTAAAAGATCCTTTCTCGTGGCCAAAAAGTTCAGAATCTATTGTTCCCTCGGGAATTGCGCCGCAGTTAACGGCAATGTATGCTCCGTGCTTTCTAGAACTGTACTGATGAACTATTTGAGGGAAATACTCCTTTCCGGTTCCACTTTCGCCTGTTATAAGTACCGATAAATCGGTGTGTGCAACTTGGCGTGCGATATCAATAGCTCGATTCAATCCTGCAGCATTTCCAATAATCCCGAATCGTTGCTTTATACTTTGAAGTTCCATGCCTTGTTTAAGTCCTTTTGGGTATATGTGGATGAGTTGTACCTGACAAAATTACATTTTTTAATCATTTTTGAAATAATGAGTTAGTTAATTTTCTTAAAAAGGAGTAGGTGTGTGTTTCTGAATTGTTTAGCACAATAATTATTTGTGGGGTTTGCACATGCTTAATGCTTGGTTTTTAGTCCTGCCAATTTTGTCATGTATTTTGAAACATAATTTATGGTCACATTAAATTACGCACTAACTTTGTACTTATATTGTGTTGAATCGTTATACCTTAAATATAATATTGAGATGAAAATACTTGGATTAATTCCTGCCCGCTATGCTTCTACAAGGTTTCCGGGAAAGCCATTGGCTATGATTGCAGGAAAACCTATGATTCAATGGGTGTATCAGCGTGCATCGGAGGTGTTTGAAAATACCTACGTGGCTACCGACGATGATCGCATTGCCAATGCAGTTAGGGCGTTTGGTGGAAAGGTGGTTTTAACCTCCGATAAACATCAGAGCGGAACAGATAGATGCGCTGAGGCCTTAAGTAAGGTTCAGGAATTAACGGCTATTAAATTTGATGTGGTTGTAAATATTCAGGGCGATGAGCCTTTTATTCAGGCGCAACAATTACAAAAGGTTGCAAGTTGTTTTTCCGATAATGCTGTTCAAATAGCAACCCTTGTGAAGGCTTTTGGTGCAAACGAGGATATTTTTAATCCTAATTCGCCTAAAGTAATATTAAATGTAAAGAACGATGCAATATATTTTAGCCGTTCGGTTATACCTTTTGTAAGAGGCAAAGAAAAAGATGATTGGAAATATAACAGAAAGTTTTTTAAGCATATTGGACTCTATGCATATAGAACTGAAGTGCTGAACGAGATAACTCGACTGCCTCAATCTCCGCTTGAGTTATCGGAATCGTTAGAGCAGTTACGATGGATAGAGAATGGGTATAAAATTAGAGTGGTAGAAACCGATTTGGAAACGTTAGCTGTTGATACTCCAGAGGATCTGGAGCGGGTAAAGGAGTATGCACATAGCATGCTTAATGATAGGGAAAAGGATTAAGGATAAGTTTTAAAATAGAATAGGCTGCTAAAGCATAGCAGCCTATTTTTATGAGTAGAATTAGTGATTATTTCTTTTCCTTAATCAAAAATAGGTAAACAGGGAAGTGGTCGGAGTACCCTCCAGTGAAGCTATTCCCTACATATGTACGGAAGGGATATCCAGCAAATTGTCCGCTAGATTGTTGTAGAAATGGTTTGTTGAACACTTTTGCCTTAAAAAATACCCAGTTCGTTTTATCTTCGTTAATAAGGGATTTTGTGATAATTAAATTGTCGAACAAGTTCCACGAATCGCGATAAGCCAATGTTCCTATACCTTCTTTATAAAGGGGTGCCATTGCATTGAAAAGTTCTCCAGATTTAAGATTCTTGCTGGAACCTCTAGCTCCGAGTCCGTCAGTAATACTCTCGCAGTCGGGATCATCGTTTAAATCGCCCATGATAATAATTTTTGCTTCGGGCTCTGCTTTTTGAAGTGAATCAACTATTGACTTTGTGAGTTTTGCTGCTGCCATTCGTTTTGGCATGCTACGCTTTTCGCCACCGCTTCGCGAAGGCCAGTGGTTTACAATTACGTGAATTTGCTCTCCATTAAGCAATCCATCAACAACAAGTTGATCTCTGGTTCGGAATGCTGTATCCTCTGCCATAGTAAGACGTACAGACCTTGTTGAGGTTACCGTAAAAAATTCTGGTCTGTAAAGTAGTCCAACATCAACGCCACGTTTGTCTGGCGAGTCGTAGTGAACAATGCTGTAGTTCGATTGTTTTAAAGCGGGAGCTGCAATCAGATCCTCCATTACAGATCGATTCTCAATTTCACATACACCTACAATTGCAGGGCCTCCGGGAAACATTTCTGTTCCCATTTGCGAAATAACCTCGGACATGTGGTTGATCTTATGCCAGTAACGTTCCGATGTGTATTTGTTTGCGCCTTCGGGTGTGAATTCATCGTCATTAGGACCTGGAATCGTGTCGAAGAGGTTCTCTAGGTTGTAAAAACCAATACAGCTAACGCTGTATAACTTTTTTTCCTGTGCTCCACTAGTGCCATAAACCAGTATAATTGTTATGGCAATCAACATTTTCTTTAGAAATAATCTATGCATAATCATATGATCTTAGGATAAACAACCGAACAAAGATAGTTATATCCGTAAAAAAAGATACCAAATAATATAATAATTAGTAAAAAAGTTATTCTTTTGCATCTTTAAATTAAGCTAATTCGTAGTATACTAATCTATAAGTAAATTAATTATTTAAATAAGTTGTAAATGAGGAGTTTTGTATTAACATTATTGGCAATACTAGTGTTTGGCGTTGCTGATATTTTTGCCCAAACAACTCTCAAGGGGAATGTAAAGGATGCTGATACCGGCAGTCCTCTGTCTGGGGTTGTGGTTCGAGTTGCAGGAAGTAATTTGGTTGCAACTACGGATGCTAATGGAGACTTTGTGTTTGAAGGGCTTTCTTCGGGTAAGTGTATTTATGAATACACTTTTCCTGGCTATCAAACATTTGAGTTGGAGTTTGGAGTGTTTGAAAATTCAGTATTGCCAGAAGTGACCATGAAGCGTACTCAATCGGACGAAGGACAGAGCCAATCGATTGGAGAAATTACAATTTCTACTGACGATTTAGAGTCGGAGAGTAAGGATCAATCAGTTTCAAGTTTATTGCAGTCATCGCAGGATGCGTTTAATTCCGCTGCTTCGTTTTCTTTTAGTCCTGCACGTTTTCAGATAAGAGGGTATGATTCGGACTATACCTTATTGTATATGAATGGGGTTCCTGTTAATGATCCTGAAAGCGGCTTTGCAGGATGGAGCTCTTGGGGTGGTTTAAACGATGTGAGCCGAAATCGCGAGTCAAGTAATGGATTGGCTCCCTCAGACTTTTCGTTTGGCGGTTTAGGTGGTGCAACATTAATTGACTCTAGGGCATCGCAGCAAAGAAAAGGTACTCGCATATCTTACGCGGCAACAAACAGAACTTATACCAATAGGATAATGTTTACCCATTCAACAGGGATGATGGAGAACGGTGTTGCATTTACCATTAGCGGATCGCGTCGTTGGGCTGAAGAGGGCTATGTTGAGGGAACGAACTATGATTCTTGGGCTTATTTTATTGGTATTGAAAAAAAATTTAACGACCGTCACTCTATAGCCTTTACAACATACAATGCTCCAACAAAGCGTGGAATGCAGGGTGTTGCCAGTGAGGAGGCACACGAATTAGCCGGTTCAAATTTTTACAATCCTAATTGGGGATACCAGAATGGTGAAAAGCGAAATGCTAAGGTTCGTTTTCAGCAGGAGCCAACAATGATACTCAACCATATTTGGAATTTAAATCCAGATTTAAAGTTGACATCTACAGCAGGATTTTCTTTTGGTACATACCAGACAACAGCATTAAACAGGAATAATGCAGATGATCCGCGTCCTGATTATTATCGTAAGTTACCTTCATATTGGTATAGTTCCGACCCAACTGTTGTTGCTGAGTTAGCCGATGCTTTTAAACATGATGTGAATGTTAGGCAGATAGACTGGGATAACTTGTATCAAACCAACTATGATGCTGAAGATACTGCAAAGTATATTGTTGAGAATAGGATTACCGATTCCCGTCAGTTTACATTTTCATCCATTGCCAATTGGAATGTTTCCTCTGCACTTAAGGTTAACGCAGGAATTGATGCTTCAATCTATAAGGGTAGAAACTATAAGGAAATTGACGATTTGCTTGGTGGCGAATTTTGGTTGGATATTGATCCGTTTCTGGATCGTGATTATGGTTTTGGGTCAAGCATTTCTCAGAATGATTTGGACAACCCCAATAGAAATGTTAAGGAAGGAGATGCTTTTGGGTATGACTATACCTCTAATGTAAATAATGGAAATCTTTGGGCTGTTGCAAACTATATTCAGAACAGATTTGAATACTATTTAGGCGCAAATTTTAGTTATACTGAATTTTGGAGAACTGGAGATATGCGGAATGGTCACTATCCAAATAATTCTAAAGGTGATTCAAAGAAACAGAGATTTGACAACTATGGCGTGAAAGGTGGTGCTACCTGGAAAATTTCTGGCCGTAACTATCTTGATGCTAATGTTGCATATTTAACCCGTGCTCCTTTCTTTAGAAACTCATATATCTCGCCTCGTACCTCAAACTTTACAATTCCTGGTTTGACTAGCGAAAAAATAATGAGTGCAGATTTGAACTATAACCTTCGAACTCCTTATATTAAGGCAAGGATTACTGCATACTATACAAAATTTATGGATCAAACTGAGCAAAAGTCATTCTACCTAGAAAGTGCAAATACATTTGTTAACTATACAATTTTAAATATTGATAAGGTGCACAGGGGCTTTGAACTGGGCGGTGATTTTAAGGTTTCTCCAACAATTACCGTTAATGCAGCGGCTGCGCTTGGTACCTATCAGTATGCTTCACGCCCAAGAGTTACCATTACACAGGATAACACTGGAACTGTTTTGGCAAACAATAAAACAGTCTACGTTAAGAATTTTTATGTTCCGAGTACTCCACAAACTGCTGCAACTCTTGGTTTTAGGTACTCATCTCCAAAGTACTGGTTTTTTGGATTAACCGCTAGTTATTTTGATGATATTTATATTGATTTTAACCCTGAAGTCAGAACGGCTGAAATGTTACAAGGTTTAGAGCCTAATGATCCTACCCGTGAGGCGCTTACTAATCAAAAATCTTTGCCTTCGCAGTTTCTACTTGATGCAAATGTTGGAAAATCGTGGAGAATAAAGGAATACTACATTAATGTTAATTTCCAGGTTGCCAATATTCTTGATAATACCGATTTCAAAACTGGTGGTTACGAGCAATTGCGCTATGCTTTATCGAACGACGATCTTAATCTTTTTACTCCTAAGTATTTCTACTCTTATGGACGTACCTATTACTTAACTGTAGGATTAAGATTTTAATTTAAATTACATTATGAAATATATAACGATGAAGAAGTTACAACATATATTTGCAGGCTTAATTTTAGTGGTGTTGGCAGTATTGTCGGTGCCAAGCTGTGTGGATTTTTCTTACGATGATATTGAGCCTAGGGTTGATTCTACTACTCTTACTGCTAATACAACCATTGCTGAGTTAAAATCAATCTATCCAGGAAAACTGTACCAACTTAGCGATACAAGTTTTTATCAGCGTGATTCCATTATAATTGAGGGAACAATTATTTCGAACGATAAGCAAGGAAATTTCTACAAGAGCCTTTTTATTGATGATGGAACCGCAGCAATTGAGGTTAAGTTGAACAAAACAACACTCTATAATGATTATAAACTGGGACAAAAGATTGTAGTTTACTGCAACAATCTTTACTTAGGTGATTATGGTGGACAAATTCAACTAGGCTCAATGTATTACAATAGCGGTGTTCCAACAATTAGCGGTATGGAAGGCGATGTTATTATTAAAAAGCACGTTTTCAAAAAAGGAGATTTGATAAATGAATTATCCCCAATTGTGATGACGCCTTCTTTGTTAACGCCATCTAATATATGTCGGTTAGTTCAGTTCGATAATGTTCAAATAGCTGATACCCTTTCACCTATAACAGGAAAGACATATACCTATGCAGATGCTGTAAACAAGTTAACCATCAATCATGTTTTTAACACGAAAACAAGGAGTTATTCAAGCCTTGTTTTACGTACAAGCGGTTATTCTAGGTTTGCTGGCGATACTATTAATACTAAGATGGGAACAATAGTGGGTGTTCTAACGTATTACAATGGAACTTACCAACTCTTTATCCGCGATCTAAGTGATGTTAAGTTTGATCAACCACGTTTTATATTTACAAAGTAGGAGGAAATAAGATATGATGAAGAGAATACTAACCCTGTCTGCAATTGTTGCGTTTTTTGGGTTGTTTATGGTTCCTTCGGGATGTGTAAAAGAAGATTTTGATACTACTCCGCCTTTAGAGAATATTCCTACCTGGACAAAAACAGCAAGCATTGCTCAGGTTAAGGCTTTGTATAAAACGGCTACTGGGGCTGGAATTGTTAGCAAGTTGGCAGCCAACACTCTTGGTGATTCTATAATAATAGAAGGGACTGTTATTTCGTGCGATTCGGCTAGTAATTTTTACGAAACAGTAACCATTGCAGAGATGACAGAGACCGATACCGTTGGTATTGATCTTAAGATTAACGCATCAGAGCTGTACCTTACTTATGGTTTAAAACCAGGACAAAAAATCTTGGTGCTGGTGAACGATTTGCTTCTTGATAACTACAATGGTGTTTACCAGTTAGGCATGGCATCTACCGATGCAGGAGTGCTTGATTTAGTAGGTATAAATTCTGGAGATGTTGACAAATATATTCAGCGCTCGGGAAGTAGAACGGCTGTAAAATCGAACAAGCGTAAGATTAATCAACTTACTACCAGCGATGTTCAAACTTTAATTACTTTGGATAGCGTTCAGTTTTGGAATCAACACACAACTTATAGTATACCTGAAGTTAATACTAATAGAACGCTGATTGATAAAAATGGCAATCAGATTGTTCTTAGAACTAGTGGCTTTTCCAAGTTTTCAAGCCAAGCGGTTCCTACTGGTAGTGGTTCAGTTACTGGCGTGCTAAGCATTTATGGTTCCACTTACCAATTGTATATCAGGGATACCAATGATATCAAGTTTAATGATCCTACTTTTGGTGCTGGAGCTCCAAACCCTATTCATTCAATTGCAGAGTTAAAAGCATTATGTACATCAAATATTGTTGCTATTACTCAGGATTATGTGATTGATGCCGTTGTTAACGCTAACGATGAGTCTGGAAATATTTACAAGTCAATCTTTATTGAAGATGAGACCGGAGGAATCGAGTTTAAGGTAGATGTTTCTGGCCTTTATGTTGATTTCCCTGTTGGTACCAAAGTGGTAATTAACTGTAATGGACTTTACGTTGGAAAGTATGGTGGAGTAGTTCAATTAGGCGGTTTATATAATGGATCCATTGGCCGATTGACTTCTACAACGTTCTACAAGAAGGTTTTCATTGTTGATTCAAATATAGAGGTTACTGCTACTGAAACAACCATTGCTGATATTAATGATAGCATGCTTGGAAAGATTTTAACATTGCCAACTGTTCAGTTTGTTGAAACAGAATTAGGGTTGGCATATGCAGGTACTAGCACAACCAATAGAACTCTTCAGGATATTAATGGTGCAAAAATCATTGTTAGGACCAGCAATTATGCAGATTTTGCTACAAATCAGTTACCTAGTGGTAGCGGAAGTATTACTGCTGTTCTATCAAAGTATGGAACCGACTATCAATTGTATATTAGAGATTTGAGCGATGTTCATTTGCTAACGCCTCGTTTCGAGATCCAGATTCCAGAACCCACAACAACCATTGCGGCATTAAAAGCTTCGTTCACAACTAGCCCAATGTTGATTACTGATAATGCCATTATAGAAGGTGTAATTGTTGGAAACGATGTTTCAGGAAACCTTTACAAACAGTTGTTTATTGACGATGGAACTGCTGGCATTGAGTTTAAGGTTAATGTTACCGACTTATACCAGGGCTATCCTGTTGGAACTAAAGTTGTGGTTAATTGCAAAGGTATGTATCTTGGAACTTATGGCGGTATCGTACAACTTGGAGGCCTTTATAACGGATCGTTCGGTAGGATAGAGGCAACTGAATTTAATAGTAAAGTATTTACCGATGGTACAGAAACTGTAACCGCAGTAGAGACAACAATTCCTGGAATAACTGATGCTATGATTGGCAAATTGGTTAAGTTGCAAAATGTTCAGTTTATTGATTCTGATTTAGGCAAAACCTATTCTGCTAGTACAACTACTACGAATCGCACATTGGAGGATGCTAGTGGCAATACTATTGTTGTTAGAACCAGTAATTATGCAAATTTTGCCAGTACAACTTTGCCTAGCACAAGTGGAACAATGTATGCAATTCTAAGCAAGTATAACGGAACTTATCAGCTCTATATCCGAGAAATAAGTGATGTTAATTTTGATCAAACCCGACTGCCATAACGGTTAATTATTATAAACGAGAAGGTCAGCCAAGCGGCTGACCTTCTCGTTTTAGTCACGATCGTTATATCTAGAACGATAAAACTGCCTTAATTCTTCTTCGCATCTTATTGCCTATCACATAGCGAATCCGAAAAAATAGCATAGCGTTAAGTGTCCTTAAATCGCTTTCGTTTGATTGCTTGGCATACTCCGCTGCAATGATACCCATTTTATCTACTGGAATTTTGAGCCGTTCTAGGTCTTTAATCTTTCTGGAATAGGTGTATTTTCTGAAACTCATTCTATTGTTATCAATCAAGGAGAATTTGTATTCCTCGCCCTCTTGATTATATAGTATATTGCTAACCGTGTAATCGTTGTGTACTATTCCTGAATTGTGTAGTTTATGGGTGAATTTTGCAAAAGCCTTCAGCGCTTTTTCCGATTCTTGAATTGAGAGTTCCAATAGTTCGCTTAGCGGTTTGTAGTTGCTGTATGCACTGATGTAGTAACTCTTGTATAGCAGGCCATGTTTGTATGAATTAATATATGCAATGGGTTCGGGTGTTGCGATGCCTTTTCCTAACAAGTGCATCGAGTTTTCAAACGATCTCTGTGATTTGGACTTACGAATTGTTGCGTAAATTAATCGGTTTGCCAGTGTGATCCTTTTGAAGTATTTAATGGTTATTGTGGTTTCATCTTTTTCGATAATTTTTATTTCATTGCGTCCTTTATGCATAAGCCTGCCCAGATTGTCGTAATTGTCTGGTATTTCGGAGATGAATTTGGAAAGGTCTTCGAATTTAGGATTAATATGTATTTCCCATCTCATAAACTTAAAAATTAAAATCCATTTATATGATATGAAATAATCAAAGAAAACCTAGAATGTGAATGTTTAATATTCTACTTCTAGGTTTTCAATGTCAAATTAAAAAAGTGTGAAAAGCATTTTTATTCTGTTGTTACTAGTTTTCAGAGATGAGTTCATTGGTTTTAATTAGTTCGCTTTTTATAACCTCTTTTTTTGTTCTTTTAACCAGTTTGTCGAGGATTACATAAAGCACTGGTACAATAATCATAGAGAGGAACATCGAGCTTGTTAAACCTCCAATCAATACCCAGCCAAGTCCATTTTTCCACTCTGCCCCAGCTCCCGATCCTAAAGCGATTGGAAGTAGTCCTACAACTAACGCTAGGTTGGTCATAAGAATAGGCCTAAAGCGCACCGATGTAGCCTCAACGATTGCATCTTTTGCCTTTTTGCCAAGTTCTTGAGCGTTATTCGCAAAGTCCACGACAAGAATAGCATTTTTCGCTACAAGTCCCATCAGCATAATGATTCCCATGATAGAGAACAAACTCAAACTCTTTGCCGATAGTGCAAGGGCGAGTAGTGCTCCCACTATGGCTAATGGCAATGAGAGCATAACTACCATAGGGTAAACGTAACTATCATATAATGCAACCATGATAAGGTACATAAAGATTATTGACGCTAGTAGGGCAATTCCCAAGCTGGAGAACGATTTGGATTGTTGCTCCATACTACCGGCATACACAACATCTACACCTGCAGGCTTATCGGTTTTTGCCAAACGTTCCTTAATCTCGGCACCAATGGTACCAATGGTTTTTCCTATGGTGTTACCGGCAATACGAACTGATGGTAGTTTGTTGTATCGATTCAGCGTTGATGGGCTTTCTCCTTCTGTGATATTGGCTACCTGCGATAGTTTAATTAGTTGCCCCGCGCGGTTGGTGAATGAGATGTTCTCAACATCGGCTTTACTCTTTCTGTCGAATTCATCAAGAGAGATGAACAGATCGTATTCATTGCTGCCATCGCGGTACTTAAGGTCTCGATTCCCCTCGTATGACATGTACATTTGTTGACCGATCTCTCCAATTGTAAGCCCTAGTTTGGCAAGTTTTTCTCGATCAACCCGAACTACTAATTCTTTATCACCGGCCTCAACTGACGATTCAATATCAACGGTTCCTTCAATGTTTCGTAGTTCATTAGCCACTATTTTGGCATAAGCTTTTGCATCCTCAAAGTTGCTACTGCGAACATATATTTCAATAGGAGTAGAGGTGCTACCGACCATACTAACCTCGCTTACCTTAAACGTAGGACCAACAAATGTTGCACTAAGATCATTTTTGAGTTTTTTCCCGAATAGTTTTGCGCTCAGCTCCCTTTTGTTTTTATCAACAAGTTTTACATTGAATTCAGCACCGTATGGAGTTTCCGTAATCGACATGCTACCACCCTTTGACCCAACCTTGGTGTAAACACTCGATATTTCGGGATATTCAAGCATCTTTTTTTCAATTCCGAGGCAGAAACTGTTGGTTTGTTCAATTGTTGCCGATCTATCGAGTTCCATGGCAATAATAAACTCCCCACGGTCGCCTTGATCCATCATTTCAGTTTGAATAAATCCACCTCCCACTAAGTAGAATGATCCGAACAGGAGTACTGTTGCACCAATCATTGTGGCTAATTTATGTCCTAGTGCCCAATTAAGTGCAGACATAATGAGGTTCTTGAATCCTGTTACAAATTTTTCGAAACCAAGAAGGAACCGATCGAAGAGTCTATTTTTATCCCACACCTTCAATTTCCCGAAACGAGACGTTAATAAAGGAACTAAAGTGAACGATACCAAAAGACTTACAAGTATCGACATAACAATTACCAACGAGAAAGATCGAAGCATTTGCCCGGTCATTCCTGATGTTAAACCAATTGGTAGGAATACTGCAATTAGTACGATGGTGATCGAGGTAACGGTTAGTCCAATTTCCTTGATAGAATCAATTGATGCCTGCCAACGCGATTTACCCATCTCCAGGTGGCGGTAGATGTTCTCGAGTACCACAATGGCATCGTCAACAATTACACCAACAACAATGGACATTGCCAACAGAGTCATGATGTTAAGCGAGAACCCAAATAGCCAGAAGAATGTAAAGGTTGATATAATTGATGTTGGGATTGAAACGAATATGAAAATCAAGTTTCGGAATGTATGCAAGAACAGTAACATCGTAATTGATACAAGAACAATGGCAAATACAAGGTCTACCATAACACCATCTATTGCATCCTGAGTAAAATCCGACAAATCGGTGGCAATGGTGAATTTTAGGTTCTGCTTAGCGTACTCTTTCTCGAAGCTAGCAATTAAAGTCTTAACATTTTTGCTTATTTCAACTGCGTTACCATCGGTTTGTTTTTGAATACTGAGACCTATGGCAGGTTTTCCATTAATACGTGCCAGTTTCGATGCTTTTTTGGTTCCGTCAACAACAGTGGCTACATCGCTTACCTTTATTATTGAGCCATCTTTAGCAGCACCAACAACAAGATTCCTTATCTCATCGAGGTCCTTAAATTTTCCGGCAATACGGATGATCGTTTTGTTGTTATCATCCTTAATTTTTCCTGTCGGAAAATCTACGTTGGCCGCCTCAATCATCTGTTTCACCTGCATTAACGAAATGCCGTATTGCTCTAGTTTTTGTGCATTGGCTTTTATCTCTATTTCGCGCTGATTTCCACCAATAATGTTTACTTGGGCAACACCCTTAACCTGCGAGATTTGAGTTTTTATCTCGTTGTCAATTAAATCGTAGAATTCTTTTTCTGGTATGTTCGAGTTTACCGCAATATCCATAACCGGGAGCATAGTCATGTCGAATTTCATGAACTGGGGCTCTTTGGCATTTTCTGGCAGGTTGTTCTTGATTGCGTTTACCTTCCTTTCACATTCCTGTAACGATACGTCAACATCAATACCATCCTCATAGTTAATAACTACTACCGACATGCTCTCGAAAGAGTATGAGTTTATTTTATCGATCCCTTGAAGTGAGGAAATGGCTTCTTCCACTTTTTCAGTAACCGAACTTTCTACTTCCGATGGTGCTGCGCCCGGGTATACAGTCAGTATGGCGTTAATAGGCACTTCAATTTTCGGGGTGAGTTCCTTATTTAGTAATGTATAGCTGAATATGCCACCCAATGCCAGAATGATAAATATTACTACTGGAATGGTTGAACGTTTTATTGATAGTTCTGTTAATTTCATTTCTTAAGATTTTTCTTTTTACTCAACTCTCCAATTTTATTTTTCGATGATATTAATATCATCACCCTCTTTAAGGTTAAGTTGTCCGCTAATAATTACCTGTTCGCCATCGGTTAATCCATTTAGCACTTCAACTTGCTTGTTGTTACCTTGTCCAATAACAAGATCACGTTTTATGGCTTTTCCGTTTTGAGCAACATAGACAACAGGACTTTCCATGCTGCCAACAATGCTGACTTTGTTTATGATAATTGTTTCATCATTTTTCACTGGAAGAATAGCTTCTGCGTATAGTCCGCTTTTTAGGTGAGCCGATTCGTCGTTGTTTAAAGTAATTTCAACGTTGAACTTCATGGCAGCATCGGCCTTTTCGGCAATAGCAGTAATCTTCCCATTGAATTTTTTCCCGGGGAAAACGCTTAGTTGGACATCAACGGTTTGACCTAATGAGATTTTATAAACCTCGCGCTCTGTAATTTTTATGTTTAGTTTCAGTTTGCTATTGTTAACAATTTCGCAGATTGTTGCTCCCCCACCAATAAATTGACCCACGGTAATGTTGTCGCTATTGATATACCCCGAAATGGGTGCTTTTATACTGGTATTGTCCAATGCTTTGCGAGCATTAGTTAAGTCTGCTTTGGCTTTTTTCAAACCAATGGTTGTTTGCTCTAAATCGCGCTTTGTCACAGCATTTTCCTGTGCAAGGCGGGTTAATCGCTCAACATCTTTCTCGAATTGTGCATAGTTTGCCTCGGCAGTAAGGACGTTTGCTGCAATTACCTCGTCGTCCACTTTTGCTATGATATCTCCAGCAACAACGCGATCGCCTTTCTCCTTATATATTTTTAAAATTTTACCCTGGGTTTCCGATACAAGGTTTAAAACTTCTGCAGCTTCCAGTGTGCCTGTTGCAATAACGTTCTCCAAAAGAACCCCTTTCTTCACGGTTTCCACAGCAACCGGTATTTTTTCGATCTTGCGTTGAGCAAAAGCTATATCGTCTTGGAATTGCTTTTTATTTGCCGTTAATTTTCCAACAATAAGCACTATGGCTGCAATTACTATTATAAAAGCAAAGATGTGTGATTTTCTGATTTTCATATCTTAAGATGTTAATGTTTCGATTATTGGTTTACTAGTGATTTCAAGTTTCCTGAAGCCTGAAGCATTTTTATTTCGGCTGTTTTGCATTTCAGTATTTGCTGATTATATGAGTTGTCGGCTTGTAAAAAGTCCGAATTCACATTTAGCAAATCTGCCATTGATGCCATGCCCTCATTGTATTGCAGTGCTGTTTGGTTATATACTTTTAATGCCAAATCTCTATTGTCTTTCTGAGCATTAAGCATACTTTGCGAAGTTTGATACTCTAGATATGCGTTATTGTAGTTAACCGCTAGCAAATCTTTCGTTTTCAGAATATCCTCTTTGAGTTGAGCCTGCTTTAGTTGCGTTTGTTTCAGTTTTGAGTAATTTACCCCAGAACTAAAAATGGGCATCGAGAGGCTGAGTCCAAAGGTTGTTGTGTTGCTCCAATCGCTAATTTTCGACTTGGTGTTGTATGATGAGTAGCTAAGTTTGCCAAATGCTGCTAGGGTAGGGTAAAACTTTGCTTTCGATAGTTTTACTTGCTGTCCATATATTTCATCCTGCTTTAGCAATGCTTGGTAGGAGGGTACATTTTCAATTACAAAGTTTGGGTTCGGTTGATTGCCAATAAAATCGTTCACTAAACTTACGGTATCAATGGTTAGCAGTGTATCGCTAGGCATTCCAGCCAATGCTTTTAGGTAGTTTATCTGAATGCTTGCACCATTTTGAATTGTTTGGCGCGTAACCTCAAGGTTTGAGATGGTTACTTTTAATCGGCTTACCTGACTTTCCTTTACCAGATCATTCTGGTAATTTAGTTCAGCTATACGATGAATTTCTTTAAGATTGCTGATTGACTTATCAACTGTCTGTAGCTGAAGTATTAATGAACCGGCTTGGTAGTATCCCGTTGCAACTTCAGCAATTATATCCTCTTCGCTTTTTGCTTTTAGGATCGAGTATAGTTCTTGAGTTTTCTTGGCGGTTTTAAGTCCTACCCAGTACGACTGGCTGTAAATCAACTGGGTTATCTGGACTCCTGCACTGGCAGTGTATAGTGCGTCAATACTGTTCAACTGGTTTACCATGCCGGTAAGTTGGTCTTTAATATTTTGCCGTATATCATCGCTTACGCCTTCATTTATAAGCATATCGACAATTCCTCCGAGTTTAATGGAGGCGGAGTCCGAAATTCCAAAGTTGGGGAGCAGCATCTTGCTGTAGCTGGCCGATGCTTCCACTTGTGGAAGCCCATAACCAATTGCCTCTTTACGGATATAGTCAGCCTCTTTAATTTGTAGTTCAGCCTTCTTAATATTTCGGCTGTGCTGAAGCGTGTAGTTGACCAAATCGGTCAATGTTGTTTGTCCGTTCACTTCGTATACAAGCAAACCCAGGCTAATAACTAAAAAAAACTTTAATACTTTTTTTCTCATATAGATTGATTGTTGTTTTAATTGTTATTTAAAACCGACCATGCGGTATTTTTTTAAATATTGAAAAAATTATTCTTCAAGTTGTGTTTAAACTTTAATACATTTATAGAGTTCTCTTAGTTGTTTGGCATACATTGTTATAGCGTATTCAATTGATCCGCCTAGCAAAGCATTGATTACAACATTGGTCCCAACCGTTAGAAAATTTATTGCAGCTATTTCGGAGTCTAAATCATTCCTAATCTCGCCATTTTTAATTGCCATTTCAATTATCGACCTCCATTTTTCAACTTCGTATCGGTATGATATGCTTCCAATTTTGGTAAAACCAGGATAGTATTTAAATGCAGCCATAAACAGTGATATGTGTTGGGCTGGTAATATTTGATCACAATCATTATTTTTTGTTTTTTTCTGGATATGATTCTCCGCTTCCTTGATTGTGTATTCAATCATTTCGTTTAAACTCAAAAACTCAACAGCCGAATGTGTTTTTGCATTAATTACGTATTTGTCAATGACTGCTTTGAACAATTCCTCTTTGCTTGAATAGTGGTGGTATATACCTCCCTTCGTAATGCCTGCTTCCTTTATGATGCTATTTATGGTAACTGCTTCGTAGTTGTTGTTAAGGAACATTTTATAGGCAGTTGCGAGAATGATGTCTTTGGTTTCTTTCATATTTACTATCTTTCAGGACGAAAACCGACCGTTTGGTTTGCAAATATACGCACGTTTATAATTGTTGGTTACATTGTTTTGAAATTTAACAGAATTTAATTGATTATTTCTTTGTAATAACTTGATAATCAATTGCAATTTCTTTGATGGCAAATATTTTCTCACAATGGATTAATCCGAAGCATCATTGTTTAGTCAAAAACACTATGAATCAATTAAAACTTTAGGTTTGGTTTTTGAAAATAGTACAGATTCTTATGAGTAAATTTCATGTATTGCTTCTTTCGTTTATTGCTGCTATTGTTCAGCAATCTTATGCGCAAAGTAGTATCTTCGATCAGGTGAACGATCCTTACTTTGGTGAAACCTGCACCAGCATTCTGGTTGGCAAAAAAGCATCAACCGATGGTTCTGTAATTACAAGTCATACCTGTGATGGGAAGTACCGTACATGGGTTTCGGTCGAAAAGGGTCAGAAGTTCCAAAACGATACAATCACATCAATATATAAGGGATTGCTTAAAACTGAGTTTTATGGTGATACTAGAAATGTAACGAAGGTTGGTGAAATCCCTGTGGCTAAAGAAACATTTACTTTTTTGAATACTGCTTATCCATGTTTAAATGAGAAACAATTAGCTATGGGTGAAACCACAATTACAGGTGCTAAGGAGTTGGTTAACGAAAAAGGTATGTTTCAAATAGAGGAGCTTCAGCGAATTGCTTTGCAACGTTGCTCTACCGCTCGCGATGCTATTCTGTTAATTGGGACGTTGATTAAGCAGTATGGCTATGGAGATTGGGGCGAGTGCATTACCATTGCTGATAAGAATGAGGTTTGGCAGATGGAGATTTTTGGCGAAGGCCTCGATAAGGTTGGTGGAGTGTGGGCTGCCCAGCGTATTCCCGATGATCACGTCGGAATATCTGCGAATATCTCAAGAATTTCCGAGATTAATCTAAAAGACAAGGATCATTTTCTGGTATCGGAGAATGTGTTTGAGGTTGCAAGGCGGTTAGGTCTTTGGGATGGTAATGCGCCTTTTAAATTCTGGAAAGCGTATGGAAATAATAAAAAACCTTATGGCATTCGCGATTACTTTGTACTTAACGCTTTGGCGCCATCGCAAAATTTAAATATGGATATGGAAGAGTTGCCTTTTTCTGTTAAGCCTGACAAAAAAGTATCGGTTCACGATGTAATTGCTCTATACCGAGAAACATATGAGGGTACAAAGTACGATATGACTCAGAATATGAAATATGTTCGTAAAAAGTACAACGATAAGCGTGAGGTTATTGGTCTGGATACAGTCTTATCGCCAATTGCTCATCCTTGGTTAACTGGTAATGATAGAAATTTACTGAACTACCTAAACGATGGCACAATTAACTTTCAACGCACAGTGGCTGTATCGTGGTGTTCGTATTCGCACATTATTCAGTTAAGGGACTGGCTGCCCGATGATATTGGCGGCTTGGCATGGTTCTCGGTCGACAATCCAGGGCAAAGCCCACGTATACCCATTTTCTCTGGTATAACAGAGTTGCCCGATTATTTCAACTATTGCGGACAAAAACGGTACAGAGAGGATGCCTTGATATGGCAGTATCGCAAGGCGAATAAATTGGCAACCTTGGCATGGCAGGAAACTAAGGATGAAATGATGGGTGAGGTGAACTATTTCGAGAATAAGGTGGCAAATGATACAAAGAGTCTAGAACAGCTGGTGCTAGCGTTGATAGCGGAAGGGAAAACTGACGAGGCAAAAAAACTTATTACGCATTACACGCGCGATATCACAGGTGCAACGGTGTTAAAGTGGAAGGAATTTGAAGCGTACTACTGGAATAAGTTTGGAATGGGATTTTAGTTAGTTGTTATATGTAAACCCAGCCGGAGTGTCAAGTTCTGGCTGGGTTTAATTTTAATTAACTGCTCCAATTGATAAATCGTCAAAGTAGGCTTTTTTTAGATTCGGATTCCATACATAAACCTTTAGAGGAATTGGGCTATCGGAATTGGGCGTTGTAAATTCAACAACTATCAATTCCCATCCTGCAGAGTCTATGTCAACAGTAGTTTTTGAGTTTTGGTAAAAGTTAATATCGCTATTTTGCACAACTAACCTTGCGTTTGGATTCCCGTACCGCCAAATCTGAGCAACGTACCTTTTGTTCGGTTGCAGGGTGATATCACTGGTCATTCCGTATTGGTTCGATTTACTCACCGCAATAGACTTTCCTGCTGAACGAAACATGTTCGTGCATGCATTGCTGATAGAATCGCAGTTGCATGCGTAAATAATACTCTGGGAGATTGGTTGATACTTTTGTTTTGTGATATTTTCTTTTTTCCCCTCTATGGACGATTCGTAATCGGGAGTTTGTAGCAGGTAATCCAACCTACCGCTGGGTTTTAATCTTAGGAAAGAATCCCAGTATGCCGCTTTACTCATCGAATCCCAGTGAATCGCCATGTATCGATACTGAAAATTAACCATCAATCCGTAAAGTGCAAGCACTGTCAGCAATGAATATCCTGCAATTTTCCTCCAACGTTTCTCATCGATCCAATTTACAAAATAGGCAAAGGGAAGTGCAAGAAATGCATAGGATTCTATCATCGGACGTGCTCCCAAACCTCCGCCATACCACCAACTCCACCACGAGAATACGATGTAGATGTTAATTGATATGAAAATTGCTAGTGGACAGAACCACTCGAAACGTTTCTTTATTGCCAATAATATCAATCCGACTAAAGGCAAAACCATAATAGGGGAATAGATTAGCCAGCCTTTGCGATAGCTGAATATACCGTCAAGGATATGGGGTTTTAGGAAGAAGAATCCCTCGTTGTTGTACGAGTAGTAAAGCCAATGCCCTGTGGCCGATTTCCAGTAAAGAAGTTGAGGAATCCAAACGGCAAATGCTAAAATAGCGGCAAGCGTTATAAATCGCCAATTTTTAAAGAGAAATGCAAATCTATCCCTGAGAATCGAAATAGAGTCAACTCCCCAAAACGCAAAGAAAAGTATTATAATTCCGTTCGTTGGACGAACAAGAGCGATTAGTCCAGTTAGTAAACCTAAAAATAAACAATATTTTACTTTTTGCGATTCCCAGAATTTGACGGTAAGTAAGAAGAATAATGCGAAAAGAAAGAAGTTGTAAACATGCGACATTGTGGCTTCGAGCGTACTGTAGTGGAACATGTTAGTTCCAATGAATGTTGCAATAAGAACAAGCCCTACAACACGTGGTTTAAACCATCGAATTAAAACATTTCGCAATATAATCAATCCTAAAAGTAGGTATGCTATTGCGCTGATTTGTAGGAAAATCAAATAAGGAGATGAATAACCATCGGGAGCGGCTCCGTTAACTAGTGCCGTTATGTTTCCGATTAAGAAGAATGGTAGGTATAGGAACGATAGCCCCATGGTCATTTTTACAACCTCTTTTCCTTCGGGAGTTTGAAGTGGCCAATACTTGTCGGCATAGAAATCACGGTTTGCCTTGGTGAACTCAAAGGTTAAATCGTGATGAATTATTGCCGCAGGCAAATAGCAGTAGTATGAAATGATGTCGTCGTGGATAACTCTGCCATGTTTCCAAGGTTTTGAGTTTAGATTGATGAAGATTACCAGAATAGCAATAAGCAGGATGGATATTTTGCTGAAATCGATTTCTTTTAACTTCATAACTTTCGGTTATAAATCAGTAGATGATTGGATGACATCTAAAAGTATAAACATATCTTTCTTAACAACTGTCAACTATCAACTGTCAACTATTTAGATCTCTCTTAACGAATATCCTAGTTTCAAAAGGTTCTCAGGCTTAACAATTTCCTGTAACTTGCTTTCATCTAGTAGTTTTAACTTTTTGTTCGCCTCAAAAATATCAACCTTTGACTGACGCATTTCTGTGGCAAGTATTGCAGCCTTATTAAATCCAATAAATGGCAGCAGTGCTGTTGTTATTGATGGATTGCTAAAGAGTTTATGCTTCGACTTCTCTACATCAACCTCAACACCATGAATTAAATTCTGTGCCAAAGTTTTATTTGCAGCTATCAGTAATTTAACAGAATCGAGCAAGGCATGTCCAATGGTTGGAATGTATGCGTTTAAATCCAAAGTTCCCTGCGCTGCCAATGCTGATATGGTCATATCGTTTGCATATACCCTGTGTGCCACGCTAATTACAAATTCAGGAATAACCGGATTAACCTTGCCTGGCATTATTGAGCTACCAACCTGTTGCTTAGGAATTGAGATTGAGTTCTCGGCAATATCGGAAGCCAATAGCCTCAAATCCGAAACCATCTTCTCGAGATTTACAACGTGTGCTTTTAGTATGGCATGAACTTCAACAAACGAGTCCAAATTGGCTGTTGCATCGTTTAGGTTCTCGCTTCTAGTAAATGGAAAACCTGTAAGCATTTGCAAATGCTTTGCTACCTCCATGACAAAGTAACGTGGAGTGCCAACGCCAGTTCCGATTGCTCCTCCACCGAGGTTTACAACCTTAATTCGTTCAAAACATTTTGATACTCGCCACCAATCGCGCGAAAGCGCTTCGCTATAAGTGCTAAATAGTTGTGCGTACGACGATGGCACTGCAGCCTGCATTTGTGTGTAGCCTATTCGTAAAGAATTTCTATGATTTTTTTCTAGGTTCTCAAATCCCGCACGGGTATTGTTAATCGATTCCTCCAAAAGAACTAATAGACGGACAGCAGCAATCCTTAATGCTGTAGGAACAACATCGTTAGTGGATTGGAATATGTTTGCATGCTCAATAGGATCAATTTTTGAATAATCACCAATTTTGAAACCTAACTTAAGTAACGATGCATTAGCAATAATCTCATTCACATTCATGTTGATGCTTGTTCCTGCACCGCCCTGAATTGCGGGAACAATAAAGTGATTGAAATATTCGCCATCATGAACCTCTATTGCTGATGAAATCAATGAGTCTAAAATATCAGCCGGAATGAAATTTAAGTTTTTTTGTTGTAACTCCTTGTCGCTTTGTGCTGCATGGGCAAACTCCATATAGGTCATGTAGCAAACCTGCTTAACCAATCCCATTGCTTGATACCACTCCTTGTGGAATGCACTGCTATCAGGAAAATTTTCCTGAGCCCTTAAGGAGTGTATTCCGTAAAGTGCTTTATCGGGGATTTCTCTTGAACCAAGGTAGTCGGACTCTTTACGCATCATCAAACTAGTTACTTACTAACAATTTCCACTTGAAATAATTTTGGCCAGTTTTTGCCAGTTACATAGAGCCGTTTATTTGTTGAATCGTAAGCAATTCCATTCAAAACATCCTCATGGCCAGTCCTGTCGGAGTCTTTAAGAATCTTTGAAAAATCAATTTCAGAAACTACAACTCCAGTTTGAGGATCAATCACAACGACCCTATCCGTGGTGTAAATATTAGCCCAGATTTTTTCATCAATATACTCCAACTCGTTTATGTTTCTGACAGATCCATTGTTGTCAAAAACTTCAATTCTTCGAACTTCGGAGAATCCATCGGGCTCCATGAAATAGATGATGTTGGAGCCATCGCTCATGATCAGATCTGTACCATTGGTTGTTAATCCCCAGCCTTGAGTAGCATAGTTAAACGAGTTAAGTTTCTTAAACGATTCCAGCTCGTAAACGAAGCCAATACCGCTTGTCCAAGTTAGCTGGTAAATTTTGCCATTCAGCAGTGCAATTCCTTCGCCAAAGTACTCTTGGTTGAGATTGGCACTCTGTAACACTTTACCCGTTGCTAGTTCAACCTTGCGTAAACTTGATGATCCATTTTGCCCAGTTCCTTCGTATAGAAAACCATCATGAACAAATAGTCCTTGAGTATATGCATTGGGATCGTGGCTGAATGTTTTTACAACTCTATAGGTTTGTTTTTGCGGAACTATATTCGTTTTTAGTATTACCGAAACGGCAGCCGTTTGGCGCTGGCCATTTTTCCATGCTGTGGCTCGGATGTTTAGAGTTCCTAGCCCAAAATCTTTAGTGGAGAATTCATAGGAGAGATTTAACAGTTTGGTTATCATTTTCTCATTGATGAAAAGAATGATGGAGTCTGGTTGGACGTTACTATCAACTAGTTTTATGTTGAGTTGGATGGGGTCGCCAACCGTGAAAATTTTACCGTTTACTGGCGAGTCGAAGCGAATTAGATGGATGGGTTTTTCTGCTGGTTGATTTTGAGTTGCGGTTGATTGTTCGGTGCTACCATTACTACATCCGACTATTAATCCAATAAGCAAAATTGCAAGATTATTTAGTTTCATTTGCTGTGAGTGGTTTTTATTGTCAACTATTTTTTGAAAAATATTCTCGATAGAATCCCCTTTTTCCTATACTGTTTGAGTAAATTTTTCTCGATAATATGATCTGGTTGGCTAGGACATAGCGTTTCCCAAACCTTATTCCAACCAACAAATCCTCCAATATTTCTATCATCAATAAAAATGTCAACTAAAAGTTTTCTTGGAGTTTCATCATCCAAAACTTCCTCGGGATGATTGCTGTTAACTGCGTAGAATTCTACCCCATTTTTTGAACAGAATTCAACAGCCTCATCGAGTAGTTTACCCGTGCGGACAGTCCAAAGGATTAAAACAAATCCGCGTTTCTGCAATTCTCGTAAAGTCTCAAAAGCAAAAAGCATTGGCTTGCCAATGGCAGGGTAAGCATTCTCTACGATTGTTCCATCAAAATCTACAGCAATCCTAAGCATTGTTATTTAAGTAAATGAATTTCAAATCTACATCAAATTTAGGAAACAGCAAGGGTATTCGTTGATAGTTGTTGGTTGATGGTTGCTTGTGTAGAATGTTAATTACTTTTTATTCCAATCAACGAACAACTATAAACTATTGCTGTTTTTTATCAAAATGAATTAATAGGTATGAGTAAATATCTAAATTTGTTAGAGGCAATATTCTGGATATGATAAAACGCATCTTTCGATTCTACTACGAAGGCTTTAGAAACATGACTATAGGCAGAACGCTTTGGGTCATCATTCTAATAAAGCTATTCGTAATGTTTGCAGTGCTTAAGATATTTTTCTTTCCGAATATCCTTAAACGAAACTTCAAAACCGACGAAGAACGTAGCAAATACGTTATTGAACAGTTAACCAATAACCCTAAAAAATAAACTATGGAACACTTCGACCTTTCGCTGGTCAACTGGTCGCGAGCGCAATTTGCTCTCACGGCAATGTATCATTGGGTTTTTGTTCCGTTAACCCTAGGACTAGCCTTTATCATTGCGTTTATGGAAACGCTTTACTACAAAACGGGCGACGAGGAGTGGAAACGAATCACCAAGTTTTGGATGACACTTTTCGGAATTAACTTTGCCATTGGCGTTGCAACAGGGATAATTCTTGAGTTTGAGTTTGGCACAAACTGGAGCAACTACTCTTGGTTTGTTGGCGACATTTTTGGTGCCCCACTTGCCATTGAGGGTATTATGGCTTTCTTCATGGAATCAACCTTTATTGCAGTAATGTTTTTTGGCTGGAATAAGGTTAGCAAAAAATTCCACTTGATTTCAACATGGCTAGTCGCACTAGGCGCAAATCTTTCGGCGCTATGGATCTTAGTGGCAAATGCATGGATGCAGTACCCTGCAGGTATGCACTTCAATCCTGACACCGCCCGTAACGAGATGCATAATTTCTGGGAAGTGCTATTTTCACCAGTTGCCATAAATAAATTCTTACACACCATATCGTCGGGATATGTTCTGGCTGCAATCTTTGTGGTTGGAATAAGTGCATGGTTTATCCTTAAAGGACGTCACCAATTGTTAGCCAAGCGCAGTATAATTATTGCTTCTGTTTTTGGATTAATTACCTCAATTTTTGTTGCATTAACAGGCGATGGTTCGGCTTATGAAGTTGCACAAAAGCAACCGATGAAATTAGCTGCAATGGAAGGGCTGTATAAAGGACAAGAAAAAGCTCCTTTAGTTGTAATTGGAGCGCTAACTCCCAATAAGCATTACGACGACGACAAAGATCCGTACATATTCACCGTCGAGATTCCTAAAATGCTCTCGTTGTTGGGCTACCGTAATAGCGATGCATTTGTTCCTGGAGTGAATGATATAATAAACGGGGGCTACACCTATATCGACAAAAATGGACAAGAAAAGGTAGCTCTTTCAGCAGAACAAAAAATTGCTCGTGGCAAAATTGCAATAAAAGCGTTGGCCGATTACAACGCAGCTAAAGATGCCAATGATACTGCTGCAGTAAACTACCACAGGGCATTGCTAAACGATAACTTTGAGTACTTCGGCTATGGATACCTTAACGATCCCAAAAGCATAATACCAAACGTTCCGCTAACATTCTACAGCTTTAGGGTGATGGTTGGTTTAGGTGTTCTTTTTATCTTCTTCTTTGCTTTAATGCTATATCTGGTTTACTTCAAACAGTTCAAGATAAACAAGTGGATTTTACGATCGTCGATTTTGATGATTCCGTTGGCTTATATTGCAAGTCAAGCAGGATGGATTGTTGCAGAAGTTGGCCGTCAACCTTGGGTTATTCAGGATATCCTGCCTACTGTTGCAGCGGTTTCACGCATCGATTCAAGTGCAGTGCAAATAACGTTCTTCCTTTTCTTTATAATCTTTACCGCTCTGCTTATTGCAGAGTTGCGCATAATGTTCAAGCAAATTAAAATAGGACCTAAAGAGGGAGGAAAATAGTTATGGTTGATACAACATATATCTTTCTGCAGCATTACTGGTGGTTTTTAATATCACTTTTGGGTGCACTATTAGTTTTTCTTCTGTTTGTTCAAGGTGGACAAACATTAATTCATACACTTGGAAAAACAGAGACTGAACGAACAATGCTTATTAATGCATTGGGGCGTAAGTGGGAGTTCACCTTCACAACACTGGTAACCTTTGGAGGGGCTTTCTTTGCATCGTTCCCATTGTTCTACTCTACAAGTTTTGGCGGAGCATACTGGGTGTGGATGGCTATACTGTTCTGCTTTATTGTTCAAGCAATTGCTTATGAATACCGTAGCAAACCAAATAATTTCTTGGGTCAACGAACCTACGAAGTATTCCTATTCATAAATGGATTACTTGGAACAATTCTTTTAGGGACTGCCGTGGCTACATTTTTCACAGGATCGATGTTCTCTGTCAACAAAATGAATTTGACCAATGTGGCAAACCCTGTAATATCATCGTGGGAAACACCTTGGCACGGTTTAGAGGCTGCTCTTAATATCCATAACCTTTCACTGGGTTTGACAGTTTTCTTCCTTGCTCGCACATTGGCAATTCTTTACTTTATGAATCACGTCAACCATGCTGCAATTTTTGAACGCTCCAAGAAGCAACTACTATACAATGCGTTGCCTTTCGTAGTGCTGTTTCTAACATTCACAATATGGTTGTTAGTTCGCGAGGGATTTGCAGTAGATCCAAATAATGGCACAGTATTCATGGAGAAGTACAAATACCTCCACAACCTAATACAGATGCCTGTTGTCTTGGTTGTGTTTTTGGCTGGTGTACTTCTAGTTTTATTTGGTATTGCAAAATCAATCTTGAGCACTTATACTAAGGGGATTTGGTTTTCGGGAATGGGAACTGTGCTAACCGTTTTGGCCTTGTTGCTTATTGCAGGCTGGAATAACACTGCGTACTATCCATCAACATTCAATCTGCAACACTCGCTAACCATATTCAACAGCTCGTCCAGCAAATTTACCCTTACAGTAATGAGTATTGTATCGTTACTTATACCTTTTGTTGTAGTTTACATATGGTATGCTTGGAAAAGCATCAATGTTAAGCAGATTGATGAGGATGAAATGAAATCAGAATCGCATGTTTACTAAAACTAGAATGCTATGAAGTATTTATCAGAAATATTATGGTTGCTAAGCTGGCCCGTTTTAATCTATGTGAGTTATTACCTTTCGGTGTTAGCTATTAAACGTTGGGAAAAGAAACAACCAGAGGAAAATGCTTAAATTTGTCAGACCTTGGATGTTTTGCATCCGATTTCTAATGTCTGAATTTAATGATTAGCATTTACCGAATAATAAAACTAAATAGAATGATTAGGAGCAATAGGCTAAAATTGCTCCTGATTTTTATTGCTCAAGTTTTCAATAAGCGATACTACTCCATAAGAATTGATCCAATTTATGCGTGCAACCTCCGATGCCGAATGTGTTACTTTAGTAAATCGCGCAAATCGGACTCCAAAAGATTTACCGTTGAGGAAATCGACATTATAGCGAAAAATACCTTTCGGAATGCGTTGCAGGTTGTTGTTGGATGCGGTGCAGAACCCACAATGTATAAGAATTTCCTTTACATTATCCATAAAGCAAAAGAATCAGGTGTTCCAAATGTGAGCCTAGTAACCAATGCCCAGCTATTAACCTATGAGCATTTAATGGATTTAATTGATGCTGGTTTGAACGAATTAATTCTATCGATTCATGGAGTTACAAAGGAAACTTACGAAAGATTCATGGTTGGTGCCAAATGGGAAAAACTTATTGAGGTTCTTGAAAACCTTAAGCAAATAAAGGAACTCAATCCTGAAAACAAAACGTCACTTAGAATTAATTTCACAGCTAATCCCGAAAACTTTAATGAGCTAAAGCAATTCTTTGATGTTTTTGGAAAGTATAATGTTGAAACGTTACAGATTCGTCCTGTAATGGCAATTGGGGGTGAGTACGAGCAAGGATTTAAGCAGGATTGGGGAATACCAAGACATAGTAATGAGTTTAAAGGAGCTTTGCAAACAACATAAAGTTCAGCTATTAGCAAATGTCGATAATCCAACCTATTCCGATTTACACAAGCCAAACCCAGTTGTTAAGGAAACCTACAAGTATATTTCTCCTACATTTGTGATTGATGAGTATTTCGATTGGAAAAATGAGACATACCGGCAATATCAAGTAAGAACAAGGTGGAAGTCTAAAATATTCAGAAAAGTTTTATCTTCTTTTAAACAGGAAAATTCTGAAGATTTAGCAGAGAAGTATAGTGGGCGGTACGATGTGTTCTAAACAACTGCTCGTCAATTCTGTTTTTATCTTTTGCCTTGCGACTAATAACTAGAAACTGTATAACTTTACACCAACTAATTGATTACTGTTTTGGATAGTTTACCGAATATTATCTCAATACCGGACTGGTGTGAGGGCTTATCTCAACCACTAATAATTGCAGGGCCTTGTAGTGCCGAGAGTGAAACTCAAGTTATGGAAACAGCAAACGCCTTGGCCAAAGAGGGTAAGGTTAAGGTGTTTAGGGCTGGGATTTGGAAACCCCGCTCGCGACCAGGAAGTTTTGAGGGTGCTGGTGAGGTTGGTTTAAAGTGGTTACAAAAAGTTAAAAATGAAACAGGTTTGCTGGTTACCACCGAGGTGGCCACTGCTGCTCATGCCCAAAAGGTAATTGAATACGGGATCGATATGGTTTGGGTTGGAGCGCGTACCACCGCAAATCCTTTTTCTGTGGATCAATTGGTGGCCGTTCTGAAAGATTCTAATATTCCCGTTTTAGTAAAGAACCCTGTAACACCCGACCTAGAACTATGGATAGGTGCCATTGAGCGCTTTTACCGGGCAGGAATAACCAAACTTGCTGCTGTTCATCGTGGGTTTTATCCCTATGAGCGTTCTAGGTTGAGAAATATTCCCAAGTGGGAACTTGCTATCGATTTAAAAAGCCGTTTCCCAAACCTGCCGGTTATATGCGACCCTAGTCACATTGCGGGGCAAGCGGGGTTAGTTCAGGAAATTGCTCAGCACTCATTGGATTTATCGTTTGATGGTTTGATGGTTGAGGTTCATCCTAATCCGGCTTGTGCGTTAAGTGATTCAAAGCAACAGTTGACTCCTTCTGCTTTTTCGGAGTTGATATTGCGGTTAGTCTTTCACGATTCTTCCTCAGCAAGTGAGGATTTTGTGGATTTTCTTGATCAGGTTCGAGATAAAATAGATTCAATAGATCAGCAGATATTTGAACTGTTGGCTAATAGAATGAAGTTGGTTGAACAAATTGGAGAGTATAAGCGCGATAGGAATGTTACGATTATTCAACTTCGGAGATGGGAGAGCATTTTACAATCGAGAATTGAGTGCGGGAAAAAACTTGGTTTAGACGAGGAGTACATAAAAAGCCTGCTTCAATTGGTTCACAAGGAATCCATTAAAAAGCAGGCTGAAATTATTAGATCTAAAAATAATAACGACTAACTATTCCTTTACTTCGGTTAAGTGAAATTCGAAACCTTCCATAACTGGGTTCGAAAGTACTTTAGAGCAAATGTCGGTAACCTTCTCAAGGGCAACTTCCTTGGTTGGAGCTTCTATTTCTAGGTTGATGTGCTTCCCAATTCGAACATTAGATACCTCGTTGTATCCGATTCCATGTAATGTTGCATTAACTGCTTTTCCCTGAGGATCCAGTAGAGCCTTTAAAGGCATTACGTTGATTTCTGCGTGAAATTTCATTGTTTTCCAATTTTATGCTGACAAAATTAAGGCATTTTTAGGATAAATAAAGGGTATCGCTAATCATTTTTAAACATCTTATCAGCAATGTAAAATATAATTGATAGTAAGATGTACCATAGAATTATTAATGATAACGATGCTTTGTGGAAGATAATAAATAAAGCTATTGCACCACCAATTAGTATAAATTGTTTATAGGCAATTTTGGGGCTAAGCGATTTAATCTTTAGCGAGAACATAGGCAATTCGCACACTAGCAGGAAGGATTGAATGACTACAATTACAACTATTAGTATACTCGATGTGCTTATGATCCGGTAAAGTTCGCTCCAATTGCTGTCCAGCCCAAAAACTAAACCAGCAATCAGAAATGCATTGGCTGGAGTAGGTAAGCCTATAAACGAGGAGGTTTGCCGTTCATCAATATTGAATATTCCTAGTCGTAGCGATGAGAATGCTGCCATTACGAAAGGGATTGCCAACATCCAGTGCCCATTAAACATACCCTCCGATTGGGAAATTCCCATACTTTGCTTCATCAACTGGAAAAGAATCATTGATGGAGCTACCCCAAAGCTAACCACGTCGGAAAGCGAGTCTAGTTCTTTTCCCAAAAGGGTGTAAGCTTTAATTAATCTGGCTGTAAAACCATCCAGAAAATCGAATACTCCGGCTATAAGGATAAACAACCCGGCAAGCTCTAATTGCCCTTCGAACGATGCTACAATGGAAAAGCATCCTGCTACAAGGTTTAACAGTGTTATTGCATTAGGAAAATGCTTGATGATGTTTTTGGGTGATGGCATACGATTTAATTTATTAAACAAAAATAGATTTAATACGGTGATACTCCAAAATAAAAAAGAAAAAGGGTTTAGTTAACTAAACCCTAGTATCAGTAACTAGTTTTTATTCAAATAATATTGGTTTTTCAACTTTTTCGTCAAGCAAAGCGTGGTTTAGCACTTCCATAATGTTGTCAACGTAGGTAAACTTGAGTCCTTTTATGTATTGTGCGTTTATTTCGGAGATATCCTTTTTGTTCTCATCGGATAGTATTATTTCAGTGATACCCGCGCGTTTGGCTGCAAGTATTTTTTCCTTGATACCTCCAACCGGAAGAACTTTTCCTCTAAGGGTGATTTCTCCAGTCATGGCCAAATTCTTCCGAACTTTACGTTGAGTAATGGCCGACGCCAAAGATGTTACCATTGTAATACCTGCAGATGGGCCGTCTTTGGGGATTGCCCCTTCGGGAACATGGATGTGAACATTCCACTTTTCAAATATTTCAGGCTTAATGCTTAGGGAATCGGCGTGCGATTTGATATACTCCATTGCCAGTACAGCCGATTCCTTCATTACTTCACCCAAGTTTCCTGTGATAGTTAAACTTCCTTTTCCCTTGCTGAGGCTAGTTTCCACAAAAAGAATTTCGCCACCAACTTCGGTCCAGGCCAAGCCAGTAACTACTCCAGCCAAATCGTTTCCTTGGTATAGTTCTTTTGTGTATCTAGGAACTCCAAGTATTGCCTCGGCATCCTTTAGGGCAAGCTTTGAACTGTACTTTTCGTCGAAAGCAATTTTCTTAGCAATGCTACGAACTACTTTTGCAATTTTTTGATTTAAGTTTCTAACGCCACTTTCGCGGGTGTAGTTCTGTATAATTGATTCAATAATTTTGTTGTTTAGTACAACCTGATTTTCCTCCAGCCCGTGCTCTTTGATTTGATTGGGAAGAAGGTGACGTTTTGCAATTTCAACTTTTTCCTCCAAGCTGTAGCCACTAACTTCAATCATCTCCATACGGTCGCGCAATGCTGGGTTTATAGAGGATATTGTGTTGGCCGTGGTAATGAATAGGACTTTTGATAGATCGAACTCTACTTCAACAAAGTTATCATGGAACGCAAAGTTCTGTTCAGGATCCAGTGCTTCTAATAGCGCCGATGAGGGATCACCATGAAAATCTTTTCCAACTTTATCAATCTCGTCAAGAATTATAACTGGGTTCGACGATTTTACCTTTTTGATGCTTTGAATAATTCTTCCGGGCATAGCACCAATATATGTTTTCCTATGACCCCGAATTTCGGCTTCATCGTGCATGCCACCCAACGATATCCTTGCATAATTCCGGCCTAAGGCTTTTGCTATAGATTTTCCAAGCGATGTTTTTCCAACGCCTGGAGGGCCATATAGGCAGATAATAGGGGCTTTCAAATCACCTTTGAGTTTGAGCACTGCAAGGTGTTCGAGAATACGTTCCTTAACCTGTTCCAACCCAAAGTGATCTTCGTCCAAAATCTCCTTTGCGTGCTTTAAATCGAAGTTATCGGCTGTGTATTCGTTCCATGGCAAATCTAGCAGCAGTTGAACGTAGTTCAGTTGAACCGAGTATTCTCCAGCCATAGGGTTCATTCTCTGTAGCTTTGCAACTTCCTTGTCGAAATGCTCCGCAATTTCTTTACCCCATTTTTTGTGTTTGGCTTTATCCTTTAGATCCTCAATTTCCTGTTCAACGGGGTTGCCACCCAGTTCATCCTGAATGGTTTTCATCTGTTGCTGCAGGAAGTATTCGCGTTGCTGTTGGTCTAAATCAAGTTTAACCTTTGATTGAATATCGTGTTTAAGTTCCAACATCTGAACTTCCTTAGAGAGAAATTCCAGAAGGAGCGAAGCCCTTTCCTTTAGCAATGATTTTTCAAGCAGATTCTGCTTATCAGGAGTTTTTATCTCGCTGTTGGAGCAGATGAAGTTTATTAATAGTTTATTGTTGTCGATATTCTTAATGGCAAAGGTTGCTTCTTGGGGAAGGTGTGGCGAAAGATCGATAATTTTGATTGTTAAATCTTTTATGGATCCCGCAATCGCCTTAAACTCTTTATCATTATCGTCGGGTAGAATGTCAGATAAAACATTAATCCGAGCCATGAAGAAAGGTGTGTCGTTAAGGTAGTCAATTGCCTCAAACCTAGATATTCCCTGCAGAATAACAGAAGTGTTGCCGTCGGGGAGTTCTAGAACTTTAAGTACATGCGCTATTGTTCCTATTTTGTACAAGTCGCTAGGCTCAGGGTCCTCCACCTTTGCATCAATCTGTGAAATAACTCCAATAATCTTCTTTTTCGATGGAAGACTTTTGATGAGGTTGATGGATTTCTCGCGTCCAACTGTAATAGGCATAACAACTCCAGGGAAAAGAGTCGTGTTTCGTAATGCCATAATAGGAATAACATCAGGGATGTCCGACGATTTAACTTCGGGAGCGCTCTCGTCTGCTAGAATTGGAATAAAATTAACCTCTGAATCGTTAATGTCGCTCATAAGTTGGTTTAAAACTTGTATGCTGTATTTTTTGCTCATATCAGTTTATGTGAAAAAAACAAATTTGTGACAACATGTCATTAATCCCGTAAAATTTTATCGGAATACTAATAGGTCAATCCCTGTGCCAAATAGTTATGTCAGGTTAACCCTTACGGCAAGTCATTTCAAGTGGTTAAAAGTTCCGGAACTCATTGGTTTGCTCAAAAACTTCTAGCAAGATTTTTTTATCAATTTCGGTTAGTTCTATTTCTCTACGTGACATCACAATCTTTGCGGTTTCAAAGGCTTTGCTTGGTTGGTAAATGCTAAAGCCGCTGGCTCCTCCCCACGAGAAGCATGGGATAAAGTTGCGGGGGAATCCACTTCCAAAGATGTTGGCGCTAACACCAACTACAGTGCCTGTGTTAAACATGGTGTTGATTCCGCATTTCGAATGGTCGCCCATTATTAATCCGCAGAACTGCAACCCAGTTTTAATGAAACTCTTTCTTGGGTAGTTCCATAGTTTAACCTCGGCGTAGTTGTTTTTGAGGTTAGAATTGTTGGTGTCGGCTCCTAGGTTGCACCATTCGCCAATTACTGAGTTGCCAAGAAATCCATCATGTGCTTTATTGGAGTAGCCAAAAATTACACTGTTATTTACCTCTCCGCCTACTTTGGAGTGAGGGCCAACCGTGGTTGGACCGTAAATTTTAGCACCCATTTTTAATGCAGAGTGCTCGCCAAGTGCAAATGGTCCACGAACTATTGATCCTTCCATTATTTCCGCATCCTTTGCAATGTAAATAGGTCCTGTTTCGGCGTTAAGAATTGAACATTCAACTCGGGCTCCTTTTTCAATAAAAACTCTAGATGGATTTAGGACTGTATTTGTGGAAGGTATTGGTTCTGACTTTCGGTTTTTGGTCAGAAGTTCAAAGTCGCGCTCAATGGCTTCGCCATTAAACTTGAAAATATCCCATGGATTATTTATTTGAAGGATGCTGTGGTTGTATATGATTGTGTTGTAAAAATCAGCAATACAAGGATGATCCTTTGGTGTGGATCTGAGGACACCTGCTATAACACAGTTTTCAGATATTAGTGCTTCACCTGCATTTAATTTGCCAATTGCTTTAACCAAATTCTCATCCGGACAAATTCCTCCATTTATAAGCAGGAACTCTGTTTCAGTTGTATTCAAGGGGTACTTTTCGGAGAGGTAGTTTTTGGTTAGAAAGGAGCAGCTTTTACCCAAATAGTATTTCCACTTTTCGGTGATTGTTAAAATGCCAACTCGAATTTCTGCTACTGGACGAGTAAAAGTAAGCGGAAGAAGATTCTCTCTTCTGTTATCATCAAAAAGTATGTAGTTCCGTTCCATTTAGTTGTTAGTTTTAGTCTGAAATCTTATATTTAATGTATGGCTTCTGTTCCTGCAAATTTATTAAAACCTGAAGAACCAGAACTTAAAGCAATAAAAAAAGCTCTTTTGCAAGAGCCTTTTTTTAATTCGTTTAGGTATTCCTAATTACTTCTTATTGTCCATGTGCTTTTTGTAACGGTTCATGAACTTATCAACGCGACCAGCGGTGTCAACAAGTTTCATTTTACCTGTATAGAATGGGTGCGAAGTATTAGAGATTTCGACCTTTACCAATGGATACTCTACACCGTCAACAGTGATAGTATCTTTGGTATTAACTGCCGACTTGGTGATAAAAACATGCTCGTTCGACATGTCCTTGAATGCCACCAGTCGATAACTTTGTGGATGGATTCCCTCTTTCATCTTATTTATCTTTTAACTACTAATTTCCGTTAATGGCCTGCAAAGTTATCAACTATTATTTAAATATCAAACCTTTGCTAAAATTTTTCCTAAACATTTCTGAGTAGCACTCCAACTGGCCATTTTATCGACGGGAGAACTTAGCCAATAGTTTTAGGAACTCAATGTAAAGCCATATTAATGTTACCATTAATCCGAAAGCGCCGTACCATTCCATATATTTTGGAGCACCCGCTGAAGATGCTTTTTCAATAAAATCGAAATCGAGTATTAAATTTAGCGCTGCAACGGCAACAACTATAAGGCTAAAGATAATTCCGAATGTTCCGCTGCTATGTATAAATCCGATATTAATGCCAAAAAGGTTTAGAATAAAGGATACAAAGTACATAAGAGCGATTGCTCCTGTTGCGGCAAAAACTCCAGCCTTAAAGCGAGCGGTAGCCTTGATGGTTCCAGTTCTGAATGCTAGGAGCATTAAGAAGAATGTTGCAAAGGTTAATCCAACAGCCTGAATTACAATGCCTGCATTGTAATTGGCGGCAAAAAAAGCAGAAATTCCCCCTAGGAACAATCCTTCCAGAAACGCATAGATTGGAGCCGAGTAAGGTGATGTTTTGGGTGCGAAAATAACAACCAACGATGTTATGAATCCACCAATTCCACCAACCAACATCCAAACGTAAACGCTAGTTGGGTTTATACTCTCAAAAAAAGTTTTCCAAGTAAAAGCTGCACCTATTACTACAAGTGCCAACATCAGTAAAGTTTTATTCATGGTTCCTTTGTAGGTCATGGTTTCGGAACCCGTAAATGAACCATACCTGCCAAATGCCTTGTCGGTTAAAGCAGGATTTGAAGAACGAAAAAGATCCATAGTAATTGTTTAAAATTTATGATGTGAAAAGTATTCAAATGATGTGCCTAGTTGTTTTTATGACATTTCGTCAGAATTTTCGGAGTTGTCATCAGTGAATTCAAATATGATCTCATTGCCAACCCAAGCAGCAATCTCATTTTCCGATTCGGTTAGTGTTTGCGCTGCTTTAAGCACGAGTTCCTTTAAATGCTGATTCCTTTTTGCAATCTCCCTAAGCGCAAAGTTTGCGGCGTTTTGGGTGATCTCGGATATTGTTTCGGACATGTTTTCGATAATGCCAATGTATGGTTCGAAAATGCTGTCCTTGATTGTTGTATCGGATGCCTTGCGGGCAATTATTGTTAAGCCCGCTTTTTGTAAAAACTCATCGTTAGTAAGACTCCACTCTATGCTGCGCGAAAGTGCAAATTCCGATTTCCAGATTAAGTTTCCGCAAACCTGCTCCACAATCTCAGGGTTGTCGAACTCGTTGGACCAGTCGTCAATTTGCTCGCCAGTAACCAACGCGGGGTCGTCAATCATTGATGCGATGATTTTACACTCGCGGATTTCCTCGTTGTAAAGTTCAATAGCAAGTTCGTGGTCGCCCTTGAATCCTTTGGCTATCTGTTGCAGTTCGGGGATAGATACGCCGTAGTTTACCTTGTAAATAACCCCTTCGCGACGCATATTGTCGGCAACCTCGCCATTCATCCTATGCCTGATTTGGGTTTTGATTTCAAGAACTTTCTCAAGGGTTGTCATAGTAGAGAATTTTTACAAAAATAGTTATTTCTGTACGTTAAGTAAATAATAGATGTTATTAGATAAAAATGTTTTTATTTTCACAATGGAATAAACGCATTGTTATTGCTGAAAGCATGTAAGAGTTTTTTCATATTTTTATAAATCATTTATTTCCTATAATGCGTCAGTTTAAAAGATTGGTTGATAGGTTTCTGAAATCTCATTTTTGCCCTCAAAGTGAATTGTTGAAAAACTCTTTTACATTGTTTTCTGGCGCAACTATAGGTCAGTTAATTCCTTTTTTTGCAGGGCCATTGCTTGCTTACTTGTACTCTCCGGCCGATTTTGGCTTCTTTGCTTTGATGTCCACAACTGCAGGTATTGCCTCTATTATCTCTACGGGCTCGTTCGAGTATGCAATTGTTAGCGCAAAAGAAGAGGATGTTGACGACTTGGTATCGCTTTCTTCAATATTGACTATTCTGTTTTCATTTATTTCTGTCGTAATTATCTTTTCAATCATAATTACCTCAAAATCTTTAGCTAATAACAATCTTAAGTGGGTTTGGATGCTGGTGCCTTTATTTATTTTTTTTCAAGGTTTGATGAATACCTTGAACTACAGAATGAATAGGCAGGCTCATTATGGGTATATGGCCAAAGGCAAGGTGATGCGTGACTCTGTGATGACAATCTCACAACTTTTTCTTGGACTACTTAATGTTCGCTGGGGTTTGTTGCCTGGGGTTATGTTTGGTCAAATGGCAGCAAATGGGTTTCTTCTGAGTAAATTGAAAGGCATTAGTAAAACAAACATAAGGATTTCGTTTGCGAGGTTACGTAGGACATTTATTAAGCACTATAGATTCCCTCTTTTTTTAATGCCATCGCAGATTATCAATGAATTATCCGTTCAAATACCGATATACTTTTTGAACTTCTTTTTTTCAGCAACAGTTGTTGGATTGTATGCCCTTCCTCAGAAATTGCTTAATGTACCCGTTGTGTTGATAGGGAATTCTATTGGTCAAGTTTTTTTTAAAGATGCATCAAAGCAGATGAACTCTCCTGAGAATCTAAAAAAAACAACCCATTCTCTTTTTTCAATGCTTTTTTACATTGGAGTAATACCTTTCTCTGTTGCGATGATTTTTGGGGATTCGTTGATTTGTTGGATTTTTGGTGCAGAATGGCAGCAGTCGGGTGTTTATGTGCAGTACCTAAGTCCATGGTTGATGTTTGTGCTGATTGGCTCACCGCTCTCAAGACTTTTTACTGTGCTCGAAAAACAGCGCGAGGGCCTTTGGTTCAATGTGGTTTTGCTGATAATTAGATTTTTAGGGCTTGCAATAGGCACATTTATTTTTAATTCTGCCGATGTTGCTGTGAAACTATTTGCTATTTCGGGTGCGATTTACTGGATTTTTTTATCGTTTTACACGTTACGTATGGCCAAAGTTCGGTTGCTACCTGTTATTGCTAATACTTTTATTATTTGGGCTTCTGTTGTATTCTTGCTATACATAATTAAGTACATTTTTATCTAGTAATCGAGTATGCGTGATCATTTAGAAGGAGTTACATTCAAATTTAGTTGCGAGAATGATTGGGCTGGGAAAGATCATGTTAAAGTGAAGGGCTATGCTTTCGATCCATTGGGCAATTTTTATGATGGTTCTGATTTGGCGTTGCTTTTTATGAATATCCGCTCAGCTGAAGAACTTGTAAGCCTAGCCCGAAGCCTTAATGGTTTGTATTGTGCTGCGGGCGTTCTGGAATTTGGTGCTTTTGCTCTAGTTGATAGGATTAGGAGTTACCCTCTATTTTATACAAACAAAACAGGTAGATTTAGTTTATCTGATAATCCTTACGATTTAGTTAATAGTCCTGTTTTTGGTACTTTGCCAACTGTTGAGTTTAAAACGGCAGGTTATACAATAGGGAAAAACACCTTGTATGAAGATGTTTTCCAAGTTGAAGCGGCTTCGTTGATTCTGTTTAAAAATAATGTTGTTACCATTACCGAATACTTTAATTATACTACGGTTAATACTGATAAACGAGATTATGCCGAATGTAAAAAGGAATTGAAAGAAATTCTTGATTGTGCTATGCAACGAATGGTTGAAAGTGTAAAGGGACGACCAATTGCAATCCCTCTTAGTGGAGGATATGATTCGCGTTTTATTTTAGTATGGCTGGTTAATAATGGCTATAGTGATATTGTTGCTTTCACCTATGGGAAGAAAAATAATCCGGATATGTTGCTCGCGGAGAAGGTTGCAAAAAAACTTAATGTTCGCTGGATTTGTGTGTCCTATGATGATATTGTGAATGAATTAGGTCAGGATCAATTCCTCGAAGATTATGTTCTTTATGGGTCAAATGCTTCCTCGATGCCTTTTTTTCAGGATTACCCTGCAGTAAAGAAAATCCATAATGAAGGTCTTTTTGTTTCGAATAGTGTGATTGTACCAGGTCATTCGGGCGACTTTATCGCTGGGAGTCATTTGTTGCCTAGGGAGAACCGTAAAGCCTCAGCGCAGTTGGCTGCCGATATTTTTGATGCTCATAATGTTTATTACGATATCTCTAGAGTTGACAGGTCGAGAATTGTAAATGAATACAATGACTTTTTTAGTAGTTACTCCACCAGCATACCCTATAGCGTTTCTGAGTGGTGGAATTTTAAGGAAAGGCAGGCGAAATTCATAGTTAATTCATGTAGGGCCTACCAGTTTTTTGGTTACAACATCCGTTTGCCGTTCTTCGATGTTGAACTTGTTGAGTTTTTCAGGACATTACCATTTGAGTACAAACTATACAAGCGTATTTATAAGGAGGTTTTAGAGGAGGAGTATTTTAAACCACTAGGTGTTTGTTTTGCTGAAGAACTCCAGCCTTCGCCTTTCGATTACAAAAAGAAAATGCTAAAGCAATGCGTTACAAGGATGATTCCGTTATTGAAGCATTTGTCGAAACAACCCGATTTTCATTGCTACATTGAGATTTCACGCCTGCTTTTTGAAAAATATGAATATCAGCCAGATTCATCTTATATGAGAGGTTTATTGTCTGGTCCAATAATAGATTGGTATATGAATTTTATAAAAAATCATAACGAAGTATTGCCGGATAAGAATTTATAATTACCTTTGCATCCGCAAAATGGTGGATGTAGCTCAGTTGGTTAGAGCATCAGATTGTGGTTCTGAGGGTCGTGGGTTCGAGCCCCATCTTCCACCCTAAAAAGTCCGAGATTATTCTCGGACTTTTTTGTTTCTTTGATCTGAACCACTCTCCATGTTGCATGCAATTGCATGTCGGTGTGTTGATTTTTATTCTGTTATAATGGGTGATTAATATCATCGTCAAATCTTCTAATAATATTTGACACATTGTTGATAGATTGTTAATTTTATGTTGATAATTAATCTATCATGTTCTACGGAAAAACATATAAGCAGGTGAGTTTGGTCGGAGAACTTCTTATGACCAACAATCCCTATTGGTTTAATAACCATGTTGTATTTTTTGATGACGATAATCACGATCAATATCCTGAGGGTATGATTTCTTTTTATGAAATTTTCGTGGAACAGTTAGATATTAAGTTATACGAGGAGCAGTTTGAGGATTCGCTCACTAGTAGCAGCGCTTGTTTCTTTTTTAGGAGTTAATACTGATTAAGGGTGGACAAAGGTAACCAGATATGGTTACCTTTGTTTTTTATAATAACTAGTATAAAACTAAAGCCATGAAAAACTTGATATTACTGATTTCAATCACATTGTTGAGCATTGTTGCTAAGGCCGAGTCCGACACATCGAAAGTTGCCTTGCTGGTTGTGGATATCCAAGATTTTTATTTTGCGGGAGGAAAATCCGAGTTGGTTAATCCATTGCCAGCGGCAATGAATGCAGCAAAACTTGTGGCTGAATTTAGGGCAAAAGGTTGGCCGGTTATATTTATCAAGCACCAATCTCAGGATCAAGATCAAATTCATGAGTCTGTTATGCCAATGGAAGGTGAGCCAGTTTTTACAAAGACCGCGGTTAATTCGTTTGTTGGAACGCCTTTGCGGGACTATTTGATTGACCATAAGGTGTCAAAGCTGGTGGTTTGTGGAATGCAAACCCACATGTGTGTTGAGGCAGTTGTTAGAGCCGGCACCGATTATGGCTATCAGGTAACATTGGTCCACGATGCTTGTGCAACAAAGAATTTGAAATGGGGTGATGAGATTATCCCCGCAAAAATGGTTCACCTATCAACTCTGGCAACTTTGCGAAGCTATGCCAATGTATTAAGTACGGATGAATATCTAGAAAGCATTAAAAAATAAACATTAGAATGCTGGGCCAGCAAATGCCTTTACATCTTTGCTGGTTATTTCCTTGTCGCTTAGAATAATTAATCGCTCAATTACGTTCCTTAACTCGCGGATGTTGCCAGTCCATTTTAACTTCTTTAGTTCCTCAATCGCGTCGGGTTTAATTGTTTTTGGCTGAATTCCATACTCCGTGCATATCAACTCGTTAAAATGCTCGGAGAGCATAGGGATATCCTCGAGCCTTTCGCTTAAAGCAGGAACATGGATTATAATTACGCTGAGTCTGTGGAAGAGGTCCTCCCTGAAATTTCCGAGTTCAATCTCCTTGGTCAAATTTTTATTAGTGGCAGCAATGATTCTGACGTTAACGTTTATATCCTTATCGCTGCCAACCCTACTAATTTTGTTCTCCTGTAATGCACGTAAAACCTTTGCCTGTGCGCTAAGACTCATATCGCCAATTTCGTCAAGGAAAAGTGTGCCACCATCGGCTTGCTCGAATTTGCCTTTGCGCTGCTTAATGGCCGACGTAAACGCTCCTTTTTCGTGTCCGAATAGTTCACTTTCAATTAATTCCGAAGGAATTGCTGCGCAGTTAACTTCTACAAAAGGCATTGCGGCACGGTTGCTCTTATCGTGTAACCAGCGTGCAACCAGTTCTTTACCGGTTCCATTAGGGCCAGTTATCAGGACACGAGCCTCGGTTGGAGCAACCCGTTCAATCATATCCTTAACCTTACTAATTGCAGGCGATTCTCCAACAATGTCGTAAGCCTTGTTTACCTTGCGTTTTAGAACTTTGGTCTCCTGAATGAGTGTTGTTTTATCGGTTGCATTACGGATTGTGATTAAAAGACGGTTTAAATCGAGTGGCTTCTCAATGAAGTCGTAAGCGCCTTTTTTTATGGCTTCAACGGCTGTATCAATATTACCGTGGCCCGATATCATTATCACTGGGGTGTCGCTCGATTGCTCCTGTAGTTTGTCCAAAACCTCTATGCCATCCATTTGAGGCATCTTAATGTCGCAAAGAACAATATCGTAGCCGCCATTGGAAAACATTTCAATGCCAATAACCCCATCTTCGGCTAGATCTACTGTGTGATTCTCAAATTCCAATATTTCCTTCAGCGTATTGCGGATGGCTTTTTCATCGTCAATTACTAGTATTTTGGACATGGTTTGAAATGTTAAAGGTTAGAGTGCCTCTTGTTGTTTATTCTGTAAAATTAACCAAAAAACCGATTGCGCCAATTGTGATTATTGTATCTGTTCGAGTTCGCTTAGGAATCCTTCTTTAAGGGCAAACTCCGATTGAAACATCGATTTGATTTGAAATTGCTCAGCCAGATAGTTTACGAATATTGATGCTAGAACGATCAAATCGACACGAATTGGGTCAAGTCCTTTAATGGCTAATCTTTCGTCGCGAATAGATGTTATAAAGGTTTTATGCAGATCGGTATAATACTGCATAGGTATTTGCGCCCAAGTGCTGTTTGATATTTCAATTTTACCCGCAAATTCCAGAATATTTCGGAACGAATCGAATGAGCCAGAGCTTCCGACCATTCTGGTTGGTTTGTATTTTTTTACAGCCTCGAGTAGTGGCGTTATTTCATTTGCTATATGATTCTCGATGGCAATGATTTCTTCTGGTTTTATGGGATCGGATGGGCTGAAAAGTTGCATTAAGCGCGATACTCCTAGGTTGAAACTTTGCAACCAGAATATTTCTTTTGAGTTTGCAAGGATGATTTCGTTACTTCCACCGCCAATATCTATGATCAGGTTGCATTCGTCGCCGAGGTTAATTGCTTGCCTAACTCCTTTGTATATGAGTGTGGCTTCACGGTTGCCATCAATGATCTCAACTTTTAGGCCGAAGCGCTTGAGTATTTCCTCCACAAAATCTTTCCCATTCGATGCGTCGCGAGTGGCAGATGTTGCAAACGCAAAGAAACGTTCGGCAGAAAACGACTTGGCCGTTTCCATGTGTTTTTGAATTGCATCTAAACCGCGTTGCCAAGCCGCAGGGGTAATTATTTTCTGTGTCAATCCGCCTTCTCCCAGTTTTACTGGATGCTTGCACTCGTGAATGATCTTGTATTTCCCATTGTCCTTGTTTTGCGCAACCAGTAGGTTGAACGTATTTGTTCCTAGATCGATAATTGCGGTAGTCATTTTTAAGACTTTAGATGTTAGATATTAGATGTCAGATTAATAAATATGAGAATTCAATGTTCGTTTGACTTCATTTCATTCCTCAAATTCTTTATACATTCCATTCCTTGTAGAATTGATCCAGGAATAGTTGCATAAACTTATGGCGTTCAACAGCAATTTCCTTGGCGGTTTTGGTATTTAGCCTATCCTTTAGGAGTAGAAGTTTCTCGTAAAAGTGATTGATTGTATGCCCGTTGGACTGCTTATACTCCTCAAATGAGTTATGCATCTGCGGTTCAAAATCGGGAGTGTAAATGGGGCGGCCCTTTGATCCCCCAAATGCAAATGCACGGGCAACTCCAATTGCGCCAATAGCATCGAGTCTATCGGCATCTTGAACAATCATGGCCTCAATGCTTGTAGGAGTTGTATCAACCCCAGCGCCTTTAAACGAAACCTGCTCAATTATTTCGATCACCTTTTCAATCGAGGGCTGATCAAATCCATGATCGGTAAGCAATTTTCGAGCATTAGGATGATCTCCATGTTTGGTTGATAGTTTCCAATCGTCTAAATCGTGCATAAGCGCAGCAATCTCAACCAGTTCAAGGTTGGCATTTTCTTGTTCTGCTATACTAAGTGCAAGTTTAACCACCCTGTAAATATGCCACCAATCGTGACCAGTTGAGTCGCCCTCGCAGTGATGCTCAACAGTTTTGTACAATTGTTTTTTCAGTTCTACCATTGCAGAAAAATTTGTAATAAAGAAAGCGAAAAATCCATTGCTAGATTCTTCGCTTTCCCAATTTTATCTGTTTGTAATCAATGTTAATTTTTATATCTCATCCATTTCCACATTTCGGCCCAGGTGTACTTTTTACCGTACATCAGAATACCCACGCGGTAAATTTTTGCTGCAAAGATTGTTACTACTATAAAGGTTACCACTAGGAGTGATGCCGATAGGGCTATTTGCCATGTTGGTACTCCAAACGGTAAGCGTGTGAGCATTACCACTGGTGATGTGAAAGGTATAATTGAGAACCAGAATGCTAGTGGGCCGTCGGGCGATTTAATGCCGCTGATCATAACAATAATGGAAAGAATAAGCGGAAGTGTAATTGGCATTACCAGTTGCTGGGTATCCGTTATATTCTCCACTGCTGATCCTACAGCAGCGTAAAGCGCTGCGTAGAGGAGGAATCCTGCAAGAAAGTAAAAAATAAAACCACCAATTATTAATGTGAAGTTTTGATTTTGTAGAGCGGTCAAGAAATTGTCGCCTTGATCCTCATCGGTAGTAGAAGGAATATTTGCTTGATTAATTCCTTGATCTGCCATGATTTTTTGAGATGCCTGCATTTGTTCAATGTTTGCCTTCTGGCTCTTCTCTGTAACTAAATTAATTCCTATTGAAGCTAACCCAAATGTTAAGACAATCCAAACAAAAATTTGGAGAAGGCTAACCGATGCTAACCCAAATATTTTCCCTAACATTAAATTGATCGGTTTTACAGAAGAAATGATAACCTCCACAACTCTGTTGTTTTTTTCCTCAATAACGCCTTGCATAATTTGGTTCCCCATTAGCAGCACCATCATATACATTAAAAAGCTAAGAATATAGGCAATTCCCATTGTGATTAAAGTATTGCTTTCTTTTTCCTCACCATCCTTGGTAACTTTTATAGAGCGGAGTTTTACATCCGTTTTAACGTCATCCAGAATTTTATCTAGGTTCTCGATATTGTAGGATTTTAACTTGCGGGTTTCAATCTCTTTTTCCATCGAGTTTTCGATGTGCGAGATAACATCTATGGATGGTTGTTTTAGTGAGTAGATGGTAAGCTTAGGCGCAATGCTATCCGAAGAATTTTCGATAGATAGTAAAGCGTAGTAGCCCGATTCCTCCAGAGAGTTTTTAACTTTCTCGATAGGAGTATCAGTAATATAGTTGAACTTTATGTAGTCGGTTTGTGGAATGACGTTGCCATACTTGCCTGAGTTGTCAATTATTGCTATGCTTTTTGTATCGGTATCCTCTAACGATGCAAAATAGGAGGGTAGTACCATTAATGCAGCAAATAGGATTGGAGTTAGAAGGGTCATTATGATGAATGATTTTTTTCTAACCCTTGTGATAAACTCGCGTTGGAGTATTAAATATATCTGTTTCATTACTCTAGTTTTTGGGTTGATGAATTAGTTGTTGGACAAACCATGAGTTTTGTTGTACTCGCTAACCACTTTAATAAATATATCGTGCATGCTTGGCACAACAGGGTTGAACGATACAACCTCAGCGTGAGGAATGATGTTTTGCAGCAACTTATTGCTTTCCGATGGGTTTGATACTTTAACCTGAAGTTTAGGAACAGAATTTTCGATGTTGTTGCTGATAATTTCGAACATTCCGACAAGGTTGCTTGCAATAGCGTCGTAGTTTCCACGGTATCCAATCTCGAATACGTTGCTACCGTAATTCATCCTAACCTCGTCAATCTGTCCGCTTAAAATATTCTTCGATTTGTTGATAAGGGTAATATGATCGCAAAGTTCTTCAACCGATGACATATTGTGGGTTGAGAAAATGATGGTTGTTCCCTTTTTCTTTAGTTCAAGGATCTCATCCTTTATTAGTTGAGCATTGATTGGGTCGAAGCCGCTGAAGGGTTCATCGAAGATCAGTAATTCGGGTTCGTGTATAACGGTAACCATAAACTGAACCTTTTGTGCCATACCTTTTGATAGCTCCTCAATTTTTTTATCCCACCAACCTTGTATTTCAAATTTTTCGAACCAATACTTTAGACGTTTCATTGCATCGTTTCTGCTCAAACCCTTGAGTTGTGCAAGAAACATAGCCTGCTCGCCAACCTTCATCTTTTTGTATAGTCCGCGTTCTTCGGGTAAATAACCAATACGGTAAATATCGTTGGCATCTAATTTTCGTCCCTCAAAAAGAACCTCGCCCTTATCGGGGCCAGTTATTTGGTTTATTATTCTAATTAGTGTTGTTTTTCCAGCACCATTCGGTCCTAAAAGGCCGTAGATAGATCCTTTTGGAACCAAGATGCTAACATCGTCGAGCGCTAAATGGCTCGAGTAACGTTTTTCAATACCGTGTGTTTCTAATAAATTCATAGTTTGAAATATTAAATGTATTGTTTGTAAATTCTATAATTTAGACTGTGTTTTTTTGATTTGTTACATTTTGGCAAATCATTTTTACTTTCTGTTAAGACTCAAACAAAGGTAAAAGTTTAATGGAATCTTAAAATTGATGAATTCTTTAAAAAAAGTTTGAGCGGTACAAGAATCAGAATAATTCATAGTGACCGCTCATTTGTGCTATTTATGAAATGCTTTTAATTACTCAAAATATCCTCGCATGCGTTCAAAAAACGATGTTTGTTCCTTAGGATCGGGTGTAAAACTTGGTGATTTTGACATCTTCTCTATTACGGCCTTTTCGTCTTTGCTCAAATTCTTTGGGATGTAAACATTTATGGCAACAAGTAGATCGCCGCGGTTATAGCTGTTAACCTCGGGCAAGCCCTTCCCTCTTAGTCGAAGTATTTTGCCAGGCTGTGTTCCAGGTTCAATTTTGATTTTTACTTTTCCGTCAATGGTTGGTATTTCAATTGGAGCACCAAGTATAGCATCGGGAATGCTAATGTTTAAATTGAAGATAAGGTCGTTTCCGTCGCGAATTAGTTCTGGATGTTTTTCCTCCTCAATTATTACCAGTAAATCGCCAGGGACGCCACCTCTGCGGGCCGAATTTCCCTTGCCTGCTACATTTAACTGCATTCCTTCGGCAACGCCAGCCGGAATCTTAATTGTAATTACTTCGCTGTCGCGGACAACACCCTCGCCACTGCAAGCACTACACTTATGGTTTATCGTTTTACCTTCGCCGTTGCATGTAGGGCATGGCGATGTACTTTGCATTTGCCCAAGAATGGTGTTAGTAACCCGGGTAACATAACCCGATCCGTGACAGGTTGAACATGTTGTAAATCCTGATGAACCTTCAGCTCCAGTTCCACCGCACGATTTACAACCAACGTATTTGTTTACCTTGATTTTTTTTTCAACGCCATTGGCTATTTCCGAGTAGTTTAGTTTTACTTTTACTCGCAAATCAGTTCCTCGGGCAACGCGACGTCCGCTTCTCCCTCCGCCACCGCCAAATCCACCGAATCCCCCAAAACTGCCAAAATGACCGCCGAAGATATCTCCGAATTGAGAGAAAATGTCCTCCATATTCCATTCGTGCGAGAAACCACCTCCTCCGGAATTGCCCATGCCTGCATGCCCGAATTGATCGTAGCGTGCTCGTTTGTTGTCATCACTAAGAACCTCGTATGCTTCGGCTGCTTCCTTGAATTTCTCTTCTGATTCCTTGTCGCCAGGGTTTTTGTCGGGGTGAAATTGGATAGCCTTTTGCCGATATGCCTTTTTGATCTCTTCCTTGCTGGCACTTCGGTTAACACCAAGTATTTCGTAAAAATCTCTTTTTGTTGTCATGTCGTTTTTAGCTTATTCGCCTACTACTACTTTTGAGAAACGCATCACCTTGTCGTGAAGCATATAGCCCTTTTGCACAACATCAACGATTTTCCCTTTTTGGGTCTCGTCCTGAACCGGAAATTTGGTTATTGCCTCGTGTAAATCGGTATTCAGTTCTTGACCTATTGCTTCAATTTCTTTAACACCTTTCGATTTAAGGAACTCATTGAATTTGGTTATAATTAAAGATAGACCATCCTTAACCGCGTTGATATCATTTGCAGTTTCGATAGCTTTAAGTGCCCTGTCCAAATCGTCAACGACCGGAAGTAGATCCTTTAGGACTTCTTCGGAACCAAACTTAAGAATGTCGGATTTTTCGCGAAGAGTTCTTTTACGGTAGTTGTCAAATTCGGCAGAGAGACGGAGGTATTTGTCTCTCATGTCTTCAAATTGACTAGCATAGTCGATAGTTGCTTCTTTCGATTCAAAGTCTTGTTGGCTTGCTTGCTCTTTTTCTGAATTGATATTTTCTTCAGCTTGTAATGTTTGAGGTTCGTTTGCCTCGTTAGAAATATTCTCCTCAGCCATCTCTTCGTTATGCTTGTGTTTCTTGCTCATAGTTTATATATTCTATTTTATTTGATTATCAGTTAAGCATTCAGGTTTTAGCAAAATTTGTTCCAATAGCCTGTTTGCGTCAAATTGGCACAAAGATAATAAAATACTATGGTTGAATTGGAGCATTTATGTGTGGTGGATTCTTCCGCAATAAAAAACACGCATTGATTGTGCGTGTTTTCTACTATAATATGCCTAAACGTTAGTTTTCTAAATCCATCTCTTCCATGTTGTTTTCTACCTGCTGGCGTTTTCTATCGGGTTTGTAATTGTTAAGCCTTACAGTAAGAGTCATTGAAACAACAGGCCCATCGGGCTTGAATTTGCGGTAGGAGTAAAAATCGGTTCCTTCCGATGTCATTTCATGTCCAGAGGTATGGAGCAAATCGCGAACCTGTAAGGTGAGCGAAACTTTATTCTTCATGAAATCTTGCTTTGCAGCAATGCTTGTCATAAGGAATCCTTCGCTCCGGCCCTGTGCTGTTACCGTTGGGCTGTTATACATTCCGTTTAGCTGAACTCTAGTGTTTTTCCCGATTTTAAAGGTGTTGTTTAGTCTACTATTCCAGTTAAAACTGTTTTTGTCGAATGACTCTCCAAGAAGATCGCCTTTTTCTTTGTAATCATATAAATTTCCCATTAAGTCTACGTGCCACCATTTGGCAAGGTCGAGTCCAAACATGATTTCGGAGCCAAAGGAGTAGTCCTTTCCAATATTGTCAATAGAGTTCAAAAAGATTTGTTCTTCTGCATCGTAAACGCTGGTGATTCGCTCTACTTTATTGTTTGTGATTCTGTAGTATAGATCAATGGAGATTGTGTTTTTACCAAAATTTTTCTGATAGCTTAATTCGTAGGAATCAATAAATTCTGGCTTTAATGATGGATTCCCAATTCTTACGTTGTGAGCATCCTCCCAAGTGATGAACGGCTCTAGGTTGTAGCCCCATGATCTTGCAATTCGGCGGGTATAGCTGGCCATTACTTGTTGATCCTTTGGTAATGTGTATGAAACATGTAGGGTAGGGTAGTAGTCAAACCTATCCAATGTAAAATTTTGGTTTTCGCCTGCTAATGAAATAAATCTGTAAGTGTATTCTCCCCTCAACCCTATTTGATAGCCTAATTTGTTGTACTCGCCGGAGTAAGTAGAATAGGCAGAGTGTATATTAGTTGCATAATCAACTTTGTGCGAGTATAGCTGTTGGAAATCAAAAGTGCTAGTGGCAGGGTTGTACTCATACATGCTATTGCTAGTATTTTCTAGTTCAACACGGCTTTGCAAGCCAGCCTCGAACTTGTTTTTTTCACCAGTGGGTAGAGTGTAGTCGAGTTTTAACCTATACTCGGTTTCAGGCCCATCTTCCTCGGATTTTTGACCGCTACTTATGACGTTATTGTCTATTACTTTGGTGATGTCGATATCCGAAGAGTTGCTCTTTTCGAAAATGAATTGTCCAACTAATGTGTGCCCTTTTTTGCTGAAATTGTGGTTGTAGTCGAGAGTTGCTGTATAGAAATCGCCACCTCTATCGGAGTTCTCCTTACTCAGGTACGATTTGTTGTAAGTTGATGGACTATTCCATGAGTTGTAGGTGAGATCAGAGTTTCCGCTACCATTTCTGTTTCCAACCCTAAAGCCTAAACTAATAGTGTTAAATGCGTTGATGTTGTAGTCTAATCCGCCTCTAACTCCGTAGGAGTATCTTCCTCGGGTAAAGCCACCCGAAGAGTTAAGGTAGGATATAGTGTCATTTTTAATTGTGTATTTTCTCGATGTTGATTCTCCAATGAATTCCTGATTGTTCAAGTCGCCTCCAATATAAAAGTTGAACTTGTTCTTTCGAAGTGTGATTAAGAAATCACCGCCATAGCGGTTTTGTGTACCTCCGTTTAAATTGAAAATTCCCGAAAAACCTTGAAGTTTATTCTTCTTCATGATTATGTTGATAATACCGGCCACTCCATCAGGGTCGAACTTTGCCGATGGGTTTGTGATTATCTCGATATTCTCAATCTGGCTTGCCGGGATTTGGGCAAGAGCTTCGCTGGGTTCCAGTACCGTGGGCTTACCGTCAATTAATACGGTAAAGCTAGTGCTCCCTCTTAGGCTTACATTGCCATCAATATCGGTTGTAACCGATGGAATGTTTTCTAAAAGTTCTGCAGCAGTTCCAGATGCCGAGGTGTGTTGCTGACTTACATTTATAACTTTTTTATCGATTTTGTACTGTAGCGTGGGTCTGTCGGCCTTAACAACAACCTCCTCCATGGTGCGGGTTGCTGGCTTTAGTTCAACTTGACCAATATCAATCGATTTGTTTTTGGGGGAGATCTCAACCCCTTCTATTTTTTTTGTGAAATAACCTATAAAAGTTATTTCTACAGTGTATTTTCCAAATTCAACCCCACTAATTTTGAAAAAGCCACTGGCATCGGATATGGTTCCCGTGATTACTTTCTTGTTATCGGCTTTTACTAGCGATATTGTGGCATACTCAAGTGGTTGGTTGGCTGTAGAATCGAATACAAAACCTTTTATTGACCCCTTCGCTAGGATATCGTTTTCATCGATTGAAAAAGCGCTTTGGCTGATTAGCAATACTGCCATTAAATACAAAAATCTTTTTAACATAAATACAGAGTGTATGGTTAAATAATGCCGTAAAATTATCTCCCAATTTTGTAGAAATTTTATTCTAATTCTATTGGAAAACTGTTTTGCGAGAAAAATTAATGATCAGTTATTGTCGGGTTATTCTGAAAATATGCTGATCCGATTCATAAGAGTAGTTAATTGCCAAATGGTTTAAATCGCAGATTTTTTTTACAAGCGAAAGGCCTAAGCCTAGCGATGATGGTGAGTTGCTGCTAGTGTAGAATCGTTCGAATATTTTTTCGGGTGATGCTCCAAGCGGATCGCCATAGTTACTTATGGTAAATTCATTTTCGTTGGTGCTAATTTTTATAGGCCCTTTGTTTGTTCCGTATCGTATAGAGTTTCTAATCAGGTTTTTGAGCAGAATTTCGAATAGGAAAGGATCTAGTAGTAATTGATGCTCTTTACTTAACGATAGCTCAATTTTAAGTTCCTTGAGGTCTATAATTTCTTTCACAGAGTCAACGTACCTTTCAATAATATCCTGGGTTTTGATTTGGACAATGTTGTTGTACTCCCCATTTTCGATTTTAGTGAGGAGGTTCAGAGCATTTCCAAGATTAGAAAGGTGGTTCGATTCGTCGTAAATGGCTTTTACTGTGTTGGTATGCTTTTCCATAACGTTTTCATCCGCAATTAGGATTTCTGCTTTGTTGCGTATTATTGCCAGCGGAGTTTGAATTTCGTGGGCCATATTTTCGGTGTATTCCTTTAATTTGCGGTAATCGTCCTCAGTTCTCGATACCATTTTCTCAAACAATGATTGCATCTCTATAAACTCCTGTGTGGTTGTTTTTACAGGTGAATTTTTGGCGTTTTTCCCAACCTTATAGGAGTCCATTTGCTGGAGTATTCGGTGGAAGGGCGATAAAAGAAATCCGGATAGGAAGAAACTAAAGAGAATAATTGCTAGCGCCAGAATGGAAAATGCCCATTTGCTATTTCCCATTAGCCCTAATTTTAACTTGTTAAAATCATCGATATTCAAGTTCATGGTGTACTCAAAAACATGCTTGTTGGTTTTGAGTAGGATTGTTTTCATCTTGAATAGTTGAAGTTCTCCAAGTTCTTGCTCGTAAATTAAGGAGTCCTTGTATATGGGGTAAGTTTTGTGTAGAGTATCGCTTGGATTTGATATTAACACAAGGCCATGAATTTCTCTGGTTTTTTCGTCGATTTCGTCTTCCCCTTCTTCCTCGTCGTGGAGCAACATCTTTAATGTTCTATGTTCGCGGTGATCAAAGAAATGCTCCGATTGATCGGCTAGGTAGCTATCGGATTTTTTGTTTAGGAAACGAGCCGTTGCTATGAATGTTATAACTATAAATACCAGGTAGATAATTGTAGTTTTGGTTAGTAGCCGAAGCGATTTCGAGTTTATCATACTGAATTTTATTGATCTGAAAATTTATACCCCATGCCGTATACCGATTGGATGTATCCTTTGCCTCCGGCATTTATTATTTTTTTTCGGAGATTTTTGATGTGGTTGTACAGGAAGTCGAAGTTGTCCGATTGGTCAATGTTATCGCCCCACAGATGCTCCGCAATGCTTTCCTTGGTCAAAACCCTGTCCTTGTTGTACATGAAGTAAACAAGCAGGTCGAATTCCTTTCGGGTGAGAGCTATTGGCTTGTCGTTTACTAGAACCTGGAGCGATTGTAGGTTAACTTTTATTTCTTCTACGCTGATAATATTGCTGCCGGCGAATTTCTTTCGTCGGAGTATCGATCGAACCCTGGCGTTGAGCTCCGCTTTATGGAAAGGCTTTGTGATGTAGTCGTCGGCTCCAAGTTCAAGCCCTTTAACCTTATCATCGATTGAGTTTTTTGCAGTAACAATAAGAATCCCAGTCTCCGAGGTGTTTACTCTATTTTCTTTTAGAATTTCAAGTCCGTTTCCATCGGGTAGGCCAATGTCTAAGATGATTAGGTCGTAGGTGTATAGTTCAACCTTTTCCATAGCCTTATTTAGCGTATCGGCAATTTCAACTATAAAGCCATTTTCGGCTAGATAGGAGGCAATATCGCTCGATATTTGTGGGTTATCCTCAATGATAAGGATTTTCATTTTTGGTGTTTTTAGTCAAAAATAAAACTTAATTCTGTAGAGAATTTATGGATGAAGGTAAATATTTTGCTGTCAACAAAAAGAAAAGGCTACCCAACAGAAAGTTGATGTAGCCTAATCCAAACAAATCCATGATGCTATTTTTTCTTTTTCGTAGTTTTTTCTGGTTCATCGGGAGCAAAAAGTCCTTCGCGCGAAAGCAGGTGGTCGAGATTGGCAACCCCATAAACAATAATAGCGGTTACTATTGAGGTGTGGTTCATATAATCGGCAGGACATTTATCGTAAGTGTCGCGCTCGGTGTGCCAGATTTCACTGTAGTTAAAGTCGTAGCCGTTAATATCCTCGGTTCCAAACTGAAAGGCCGGAATTCCATTCATTTGGAATGGTGATGCATCGGTTCCTCCTGCCGTTTTGGGTTTTGGACGAGGTGTGGCTTTTTTTACTTCGAACGGAAACTGTGGATTTATGCCGGTAATTGGTTTGCAGATATTCTCAAAATCTGCATACATGGCTTCGGGTACAGAGATGCTGGTTGGAACGGTTGGCCCTCCATCGCGGTTGAACATTGCCGATATTTTATCCAGTTTATCTTTATTATCATTGATCCAGCCTGTAGCACCTAGCAATCCAAATTCCTCTCCCGACCAAAGGCAAACCAAAATGGTGCGTTTAGGCTTACCTCCAGCCTTCATAATTAATCGTGCGGCTTCCATTGCGGGAGCAACTCCCGATCCATCGTCAACAGCTCCACTGGCAACATCAAAAGCATCGAGATGGCCGCTCATTATAACATACTCATTGGGAAATTCGGTTCCCTTTATGATGCCAATTACTGTATGAAATGGAATTGGGCCAGGACGGAAGTAGTTACGAATGTCGAATTCGAGTTGGAAGTATCGGCGTTCCTTCGCCATCTGTTCAATAACGCTGTATTGATGTTCATCTAGTTTGATATCTGGAACTTTTGGGAGATTATCCCATGCCATTTTCTCAATATTCTTTCTGTCGTATAGGGCGGTTATGGGAATCGGGCTCGATTGGATTATTCCTAAAATTCCTGCTTCTACCATTTGTTTATAGAATAGGCCTGGCTCTTCAACCATTGGAAGTAGATCTTTTTGGGTGCCATTTTTTCTATTCATCCAATTCTCACGACGAATTTCGTCGTTTTTCTTCTCAATTTCTTCGTTTAGAGCAATTATTGAATCGCGTTTATGATTGCTCTCATCGGAAAAATCAATTGGCCAGCCAGTGCTTTTCCCCGAAATCAGAACCCATGCACCGTTTAGTTTGCCTTTCATCCGATCAAACTCCTTATTAGTTTTGGGTTCAATCAGTACGTGTCCACGTTGAGGCCCTTTTGTACCAGCGGTGTACGATGGTGTTGCAAAATGAAGGATTGTTCCGTTTTCGTCTAGAAGTCTTCCAAACCAAGGGCCACGGTTAAATCCAATAGGCAAAGTTCCAGTTTCGTGAAGTACAACATCCATTCCCCATTCCTGAAACTTTTGGGCAGCCCAAACTACAGCTGTTTCGTAATTGGCCGATCCAATTGGGCGTCCTCCAATCCTGTTGGACAAGACGTCCAGATTATTCATGGTTTGATTATCGGTTTGCCCAATTTCTATTATTTTTTGGATTGTAGAATCCTGCTGTGCTTTAATGTTAATATTTAAAAATGTAAGGCTAATTAGCAAAGACAGAAATAAAATTTTTTTCATGTCCAATGGTTTTAGGTTTTCGTTTAGAGTCGGAAAGTAGGAAATGGTTTAAGCATTGATATGCTTTTGGCTATCAATAATTGTATCTGTTCACAAGTGTTAGTATACGCTTACTTCTCAATCAATGCTTTAACCTCTTCGTACGATTCTTTTACATTCCTTGGAAACGAATAGTTTACCAAGTTAGATTTTATGCTCGATCCTTCTTTGTTAGGTTCAACCCATGCGATATGCATGATGTTTAGAAAAATTTTGTTTCCGTCTTTTTCGGTTAGTTCAATAAACTTACATTCCATGGCTATAGTTGGTTAAGAGTTAATAGTATACTGTGAAATTTAATATTTGAATTGCTAAGATATACCGGAAACTAAAAAATAAAAAAGGAATCAACCCTAAAGATTGATCCCTTTTTGCATTGCTATATACTCCTTAACTAATTCTTCTTATATCTGCACCAATTGCATTTAATCTGGCATCAATATTTTCGTAACCACGGTCAATTTGTTCGATATTGTGGATTACACTTTTGCCCTCGGCGCTAAGTGCGGCAATTAGCAGTGCTACACCAGCACGAATATCGGGCGAGGTCATTATAGTTGGGCGAAGTTTCATTTGACGGTTATGGCCAATTACCGTTGCGCGGTGTGGGTCGCAAAGTATAATCTGAGCACCCATATCGATGAGTTTATCAACAAAGAACAAGCGGCTCTCGAACATTTTCTGATGAATTAACACAGATCCTTTGGCTTGCGTAGCAACCACAAGGAATACGCTAAGTAGGTCGGGCGTTAGTCCAGGCCATGGTGCGTCAGCAATTGTAAGAATTGACCCATCTATGAATGTGTCTATTTCGTAATGATCCTGTGCGGGAACGTGAATATCATCATTAATGAGTTCGAAATTTATTCCCATTCGTCGGAAGGCATCGGGAATAATTCCAAGGTTTTGGTACGAAACATTTTTTATGGTGATATCGCTATTGGTCATAGCTGCTAATCCAATGAACGATCCAATCTCAATCATGTCAGGCAGAATGGTGTGCTCACATCCATTTAGGCTATCAACCCCTTCAATAGTGAGTAGGTTTGAGCCAACCCCGTTGATTTTAGCGCCCATGCTCACAAGCATCTTGCTGAGTTGCTGTAAGTAAGGTTCGCAGGCGGCATTAAAAATTGTGGTTTTCCCGGGTGTTAGAACTGCGGCCATAAGAATATTTGCAGTTCCTGTAACAGAGGCTTCATCGAGCAGCATGTATGCTCCTTGCATGTTTCTCCCCTCGATGGTGAAAAAGTTATCCTGTGAGTCGAAGTTGAATTTGGCACCGAGTTTTTCAAATCCTAGGAAGTGAGTATCCAGCCTGCGACGGCCAATCTTATCGCCACCGGGCTTTGGGGCGTAAGCTTTGCCGTATCGGGCAAGTAGTGGCCCAACAACCATTATGGAGCCACGAATAGCCGCTGCTTTAACCTTAAAGTCCTCGGTTGTAAGATAATCTATGTTGACATCTTTTGCCTGAAAAACACACTCGGATTGACTTGTGCGAGTAACTTCAACACCCATTCCCTGAAGCAATTCTATCAACTTATTAACATCCCGGATGTTGGGAATATTTTTTATGGTTACTGGTTTTGGGGTTAAAAGTACTGCGCATAGAATCTGTAATGCTTCGTTTTTTGCTCCTTGTGGGTGGAGTTCGCCTTTAAGGCGCTTTCCCCCATAAACCTCGAATGTAGCCATAATCGTATACTATCTTTTCCTGTGTTGTTGATGTTTTGGTCGTTTGTTCTTGAAATCTTTGTTGTCGATTAACCTTAATCCAGGGGCCATGGTGAGTTTTCCATCGCTAAGGGTTTGCATATCGCGGAAAATATCCTCGTCAATTACGGAGTCCTTGTTCCACGACATGTTGGCCTTTTTCATTTGGTTTGCAATGAGTTGCTTTAAGGCTTCCTTTTCTGCGCCTTCCTCCATTTCGATGGCTTTCTCAATCATCAACTCAATTACTCGGCCGTAATGCTTGTACTTGATAGGATTTTTTGGGTAGGGAATTTGCTTTGGCTTTTCCTGGTATTCTTCTTTTGATGGGATTGGATAAGGCGAATCAATATCCAACTTGAAATCGGACATGATGAAAAGATGATCCCAGAGTTTATGCTTAAAATCATTGATATCTCTTAAATGTGGATTAAGGTTTCCCATAACTCCAATAAGTGCCTTGGCCAAGCGGTTGCGTTCATCCCTATCTTCAATTCCTGTTATGTAATCGACCATCTGTTGGATGTGCCTTCCATACTCGGGTAATGCGAGGTTCTTGCGCTGTGTATTGTAATCCATTTATTTGTGAATTGTGTGTTAAAAGTAGAATAAATGCGCTAAATAAAAAAGAGAGTTCCAAAAAAGGTTTTAATTCTATTTTTCTGCAAAGATACTAAGATACGTGAAAGGTTAAGCGGGAAACGTTAAAAGATGAATAAATTTCTACGGCGTGATAAGTTCATATGCATATGGGTGTTGAACTGCCATGTACGACAAATGGTTAACAATTACGAGATCACTTTCAGGTTTGCGTATTTAAGCAACAAATTTTTTTGTCCTGCTGTTTGAAATAGTACCGTGGCTTTTTTATTTGCACCATCGCCTTCAATTGCTATAACTCTACCTTGACCGAACTTTTCGTGGAAAACTTCTATTCCTTCAATAACTGCATTCGGAAGGATGTCTTTAAGGTTTCCTTTTGGTGCTGCAGGGATGGTTGAAGTTGGTTTTTGCGGCAATCGTCCATTGCTAAATAGTTTCCCGCTTGATGGTTGCTTGAACCCACCGAAAGGATTTTGAGTCTCGGTTTGAGACCCTCTAATTGCATTCGAAATGTCAGCCGATGATTCCACGTATTGTTGATCAATTTCGTTGATAAATCGGCTGGGAGTGCAGTTGTTTGGTGTTCCCCATTTGTAGCGGGTTTGCGCATACGATATGGTTACCTTTTTGGCTGCTCGGGTAAGAGCAACGTAGAACAAGCGACGTTCTTCCTCCAGATCATCGGTCGATTGGGTGGTTATGCTCGATGGGAAAAGATTCTCCTCTAATCCAGTGAGAAAAACGTAGTTGAACTCCAATCCCTTGGACGAGTGTATTGTCATTACGCTAACCTTATCTCGGTCGTCAGGATTGTCGGTGTCCAAATCGCTTAGCAACGCAACATTTTCAAGGTAGTCAACCAAGGTTACTGTTTCCTCAACGCCCTCTTCTTTCCGGGAGTCAATAAATTCGCGGATACCGTTTATCAGCTCCTCAATATTTTGCAGGCGAGAAATTCCCTCTGGCGTTTTATCCAATTTTAAATCGGTTATGATCCCCGATCCGTTTGCAATGGCATATGCGGTTTCGTAAGCATCGGCCGAGTATATCATTGTTTGATATCTGCTTACCAATGCGGTAAAATCAATTAGTTTTTTTATTGTTGGCCCCTTGATGCCACTATTTACGGTTGGAAGTTTATGGATTGCATTCCAGAGACTTGCTCCAAGTTGATTTGCAACTTCGGTTAAATGCTGCATTGTGGTGTCGCCAATACCTCGGGCAGGATAGTTTACAATTCTTCGTAATGCTTCATCGTCGTTAGGATTTACTGCGAGCCTAAAGTATGCGAGTAAGTCCTTAATCTCCTTACGTTGATAGAACGATAAGCTGCCGTAAACCTTATAGGGAATGTTGCGTTTGCGCAGTGTTTCCTCAAAAATGCGCGATTGCGCATTGGTGCGGTACAAAATTGCAATATCGCTGTACTTGCAGTGGCTTTGCTGAACGATGCTCAGAATCTCTGATGCTACCAAAAATCCCTCTTCTTGATCTGTAAACGATTGGATAAGTTTTACCTTTTCGCCAACGTCGTTGGCGGAATAGGCTACTTTTTTAATCTGTTTTTGATTCTTATCGATTACACTATTTGCTGCATTTACAATGGTTTGGGTGGATCTGTAGTTCTGTTCCAGCTTAAAGAGTTTGTAATCCTGATAATCGTTTCGGAAATTTAGGATATTCTCAATCTTTGCGCCTCGGAACGAATATATGCTTTGAGCATCATCTCCCACTACACAAACATTTCGGTGGTTTGTGGCCAGTTTCTTTACAATTAGGTACTGCGAGTAGTTGGTATCCTGATACTCATCAACCAAAATATACCGGAATCGTTTTTGGTAGTGCTCTAGTACATCCGGAAAATCGCGGAATAGAACGTTAGTATTCAGAAGCAGATCGTCGAAATCCATTGCCGATGCCTTGTAGCAACGCTGCGCGTAAAGCGTGTAAATCTTGCTGATCTCAGATTTTCTGCTTTTGGCATCCTGTGCTAGAATTTGCGTATTGGATGAGTAGGCCTGATGTGTTACTAGGTTGTTTTTGGCCGAAGAAATTCTGCTTAACACCTCATTGGCCTTGTAAACCTGCGGATCGAGTTTTAGTTCTTTAATTATTTGGTTGATAAGATTTTTAGAATCCGTAGTATCGTAAATGGTGAAGGTTTTCACAAAGCCTAATTTTTCGGCTTCGTTACGAAGAATGCGTGAGAATATTGAGTGAAAAGTTCCCATCCAAAGTTTTGAGGCTTCCTTTTCTCCAACAATTTTAGCAATACGCTCTTTCATCTCCTTTGCTGCCTTATTGGTAAAGGTAAGGGAAAGTATGGACCACGGCGGAACTCCCTGCGTTAGCAGATGGGCAATTCTATATGTAAGTACACGAGTTTTCCCAGAGCCGGCCGAGGCAATCACTAAACTGGGTCCCTCGGTAGTTGTAACGGCTTGCCGTTGAACATCGCTTAACTCGTCTAAATAATCTTGCATTGTATATTTGATTTCAGATGCCAGATATTAGATACTAGACATTAAGATAGCGATCGTTTCGTTTTAATCTGAAATCTTCTGTCTGAAATCTTCTGTCTGGATTTTGACACAAAAGTATATGACTGCAATAAGGAATACAAAAATAGAGTTACATTGTTATTAACATTAAATTAGAATTGAATAAGTGAATGACGGGAGTAGTGAATTAATGGATGTTTGGGATTTAAATGATGTTTCTTATACTCTTTTAGCCCAGTTCTTTTCATGATTTCCATCAAATCACTTTATCACCAAAACAACAATCTCGTATTATTTCGTTAATATTGTAGTCCATTTTTCGAAACAATGCAGAGGGTAATACATAGACTTTTATTGATTTTAGCACTTTTGCAGTGCTCCATTAATGTATTTTCACAGCTTACTGCACCCGGGCGGGATTGGGCTGGTGTAACCCAGTATGTGTATTCGACTCAACATCAGGACTCAATTTTCACCTTTTTTGCTAGTACTGGAAATTTAAATTGTAAGCATACAACTGGCCGTAGCTCTACTTTTATTTGGTATAAGTATGATCCAAGCATAACAAATGTCTCTAACCGATTTGATTCGTTATATACGGAAACAGGAGTTACATCCTCTTCTATGACTGGGTTGGTTGAAGGCGGTTATAGAGTTATTGCTACTAATGATTTGGATTCAACGGAAACATTTACGGCTTGGCTGTTCACCGATGATATTGTATTGAGCCGGGTTGATACCGATAATAGATGCGATTTTTTGGAGTTAGTTGCTATTACTAGTCCCAGTTCGTACAACATTCAGTACGATCGTTTCTACTATCACGATTTATCAAAGCCTTCGCAATCGGAGATGAATACCTACGGTAAAGGGTATTTCAAGGAGGTTGTATGGGAGGCCTCTGATTCGAGGATTGAGTTCACACAAAGCTCATCGCTCCGACAAACCATTGCAGACCCAGCTCCATTATACAACTCATCATACGATGTGTCCATTACGAACATATTTGGTAGAGTTTTAACATATCATACCGATGAGTTTACTGCAATCGCCGCAAAGGCTGTTCAGAAAATTCAGGTCGAGAGCGATGGTGGATGGGAGGATTATAGTAGCGGCGAGAGTTACGAGGCGTTGCTTGGGCTACGTTTGGAAAGTTCATCAATCAATGCCGATTCGATATTTTGGTTCTTGTCGAATATGAAAACGGTAAACTACGAGGATGAGTATGTGGTAATTTGGAAGGATAGTTCGTTGTTTGCCAATAGGGTAGAGGCATTTCCAACTAAAGACCTGATGCGGCCAGGATACTTTAAGATTAAGCATTTGGCATACAATCCTTCATCGGGATGTAAGGATTCTGTTGAGATTGCGGTTGAGGTTGATTCATCAAAAATTAAAGCAGATGCCATTCCAAATGTTTTTTCACCCAATGGCGATGATCTAAACAAAACATTCAAATTTATTGACCCAGAGGAAAATCTAAAGTCCATTAGTTCGTTTTCAATTAGAATTTTAAGCCGATCGGGACGATTAATCTATAAATATTCTGGTGATCCGCGAGAGTGGGAGGGTTGGAACGGAAAAATTGATGGAACTGGTGCCGATGCTGCTCCTGGTGTTTACTTCTTTATAATAGAGGCTAGGGGTTGGGATGGCAAAGAGTTCGATTATGGACCGTATAAAGGATTTCTGCATTTATACCGGTAATAAAGAAAAACCCTGCTTAATAAAAAGCAGGGTGATTTTTTTGATTGGTAATAAACTATTCCTCTACAATAACAATCTTGTCAATTTTGTCACCTGCTCTTATCTCATCAATCACATCAAGTCCTTCGTAAACTTTACCGAAGCATGTGTGCTGACGGTCTAGATGCTGGGTGTTTTGTCTACCATGGCAAATAAAGAACTGAGAACCACCAGTGTTACGTCCTGCATGAGCCATAGAGAGTACGCCGCGGTCGTGGTATTGGTTTCCTCCGGTTAACTCGCAGTTAATTTTATAGCCAGGTCCACCCGTACCAACCCTAGGGTCTTTCATATCCTTTGAAAAAGGACAACCACCCTGGATTACAAAGTTTGGAATTACTCGGTGGAATGCTAATCCGTTGTAGAATCCAGATTCGGCGAGTTTTATAAAGTTTGCCACCGTGTTTGGTGCATCTTCTTCGTAAAATTTAATTTTCATAACACCTTTTGCGGTGTGAATTTCTGCTATTTTCATCGTATTCTATTTAAATTTTTGCAAAGTTAACCGATTTTAATATTAATCGGCCTTAACAACTGTTGTTTCGTTAGTGTCGATGTTTATTAGTCTGTAATTTTTTTGCCCCATGCCAAGTTCATAGGCATACTCAATTTGTCGGAGTCCACTTACATTATTTGCTTTAAGAAATGGATCGGAACAGTGATGCGCTTTGGCTACCAAATCATGGCTGGCTTTTTCTATTGCAACAATATCGGTCGATGCAAGTATTCCAATGTTTGGAACAAAAGGTTTTCCTGGATTTTTTGAACAGTCACACGATGTTGAAATGTCAACCAATACATTAATATATACCATTTTCTTGTATCGGTCGTGAATGGCCTTGGCGTATTCTACTAAACGTTCACAAAAAATAGTTTGTACATCCTCTTTTTCTTTTGGGTAGCGTAAAGCATCGTTAGGGCAAACATCAATGCATTTGCCACAGCCAGTGCATTTTTCTACATCAATTGTAAACGGATTTGTGGTTATTGCATTAGCAGGGCATTCTAAGGCACAACTATCGCAGTTGGTGCAGCGGTTATGGTCGCAAACCGGAAAGTTATTCCTATGCATTGCCAATTTCCCTTTAGGGGTGGCAAATCCCATGGATATATTCTTGATAGCCCCACCAAAGCCTGAAGAGCCGTGTCCTTTAAAGTGCGAAATGATTAGGAATGAGTTGTAATTGTCGAGATTTTTGCCAAAGAAAAATTTACGGTAATGCTGGCAGCCCTCAACGTTTTCGATAACCATTTCGCCTTCCGAGTCTAAAATATCTATAGGTGCATAGGTAAAACCATGGCTTTTTGCCAATTCTATATGGCTTTCGGTTTGTTGACGTGGACTTTTGTATAGTACGTTGGTTTCTATAAAAGTACCTTTGCAGTCCAGAACAACATCCTTAAATAGTTCTGGTTTTACATAGTATGTATTTCCCTCCTCGCCGAAGTGAACCTTAACACCAACTTTCCCATCGAGTTCTTTCGCGATAGTTTGGTATATTTTCATAAAACCCTCGGGGGTGATTTTGTCAGTAAAGTATACTGCTGATTCATTTTTGGAGCTTGAGCATCCGGTTAATGCGATTATGCCAAGCAGAAAAATCGATATTCTTTTCATCTTAAATTAGTTATGTTTTTGGGAGAATCTCTTCGTAAATTTAATGAAAAAAAACTCTTATAAATTGTTTGACGATGATGGAAATGTTTCTATTAAATTTCTGATGTTCTTATGTAGTTCCCGTACCGCTTTTTGATGAAATATTGGGTAGAGTCTTTTTTCCCTGAATCTAGAATGGTTACGGTATCGGGTTGCTTGCGAAATTAATGTTTCCCCGTCTTTTGTTTCTGTGAGTTTTATCTCCTGAGTACCCATCGACATACCATTTTCTAGGTAGCAAAACTGTATGGTTTTATTGTCTTCATCAACCTTCGTAACCTCAAGCGCAACCCCAATATTCTTAATTCCGCCCAAAAGTTTAAGATTTAAATAAACTATCTCGCCCTCTTTAAAGCCCTGATAATCGTCATCGCTGTAGAAAACTCTATTCAATTTACTGGAGTACAAAAATCCAAACGAAACCATTTTGCCACTGAATTCATCTCTAGGCTTCAGATACTTTAACTTGTTCCAAACGCTTTGGATCTTTTCTTTTATGGGATGATTTGTTTCTTGGAAGCTGTAGCTGCTGGAGTCTTGCTCCGAATAGCATGCCGATTTTAGGTCGCTGAAATATACTGCGCCTTTTTTATGTTGTTGCTTAACAAGTTGTCTGACTTTTTTTTGAGCAATGCGCTTAAAATCAACGGAACTCAATGGGAGCTGAGCGTGACTGCTAAAACCAAAAATCATTATAAAAAGAATTGTTATCAGTTTTTCCATAGTTGGGTTTTAGTGAGATTGCCGTTTTATTTCTAATTTAATAGATTTTGCAAATGTATAAGTTTTTTTACTTAAGATTTTTTGAATATTGAGTGATAGATGATTTTATTTTGTAACAAATTAGCCTTTGATTATACTAAATATTAAAACTAAGTTTTTTTATGATTAATAAGGAGGAGCAATTTAAGCAAATTGTTGATCAGAACAAGGAGAGGATACTGCGCATTTGCAGGTTTTATGCTCCGTCGGAGGAGGATTGCAAGGATATGTATCAGGAGGTTTTGATCAATGTTTGGAAGAGTTTAGAAAAGTTTAGAGGAGACTCCGAGATTGGAACCTGGATATATAGAATCGCTGTAAACACCTCGTTGACTTTTGCTGGGAAGCTGTATAAACGGATGAAACTTAACATTGATGTTGAAACCTCTGGCCTAAAATATTTGCTTGATGAGGATAAAGATGAAGTTCTAGTTAAGGAGAGTAGACTTCAGGAACTCCAGGTTCAACTTAATCAGCTGACGGTAATAGATAAAGCGTTGATGGGACTCGTTCTTGAGGGATTGTCAACCAAGGAAATTGCTGATGTGATTGGTATAACCGAGCCTAATGTTCGAGTAAAAATCCATAGGATAAAGGAAGATTTAAGAGTTAGTATGAAAGGAGGCGGTTATGAATAATGGAATAGAAAATAATGATTTTAAAGCAATGGGTTTAAATAACGATATGGACTCACTTATTGCAAACTTGAGGAAGGAAGATTCCCGAAACCTTAAACTGATGCGCAATTTTAAATGGATTTATCTTGTAATGATTGTTTTATATGCATTATTGATGGTGGTTAATCCCGATCCCGATTTGGAATTGCACCATAGGCTTACAGGTGTTTGCTATGTGGTTGCATTTGGTTTGTTCGTTCTAATTTTTCGTAAATACCATAAGGAGTACAGCGAGGTGGATTATTCCCTACCAGTAGTTGAAATGCTCACTAAGGCTGCTAAAAGATATAAGTTTAGGTGGAAAAGTATTTTAATTTGTATGCCATCAATAATACTGATTGATATTGGTGTTGTTCTGTCCGATTTTTTTGCAATTCCAGAAATTGATTGGAGTAGTATTATCAATTTTCAACTTATTTATTTTGGCTTAATGATAATTAGCGGATTTGCTGGATATATTATTTGGAGAGTGCGACAAAAACCTCTCTACGAAGGAGCAATGCAATTGCTAAAAGAGTTACAGAATAGTTAGAATCTTAGGGGGCAATGCCCCCTAATTTATTTTACCCTATTAGGATTTTGTTTGGCAAATGCTTCCCAACTCGATACTTTGCCTGCGTCTCCCAATGCGCTGGATTGTTGATAGAAGTGACATACTGCTGCGGCTAATCCGTCGGTTGCATCAAAATATTCCTGGGCAAAGTCCTTCTCCTTTAGTATTGTTTTAAGCATTGTAGCTACCTGTTCTTTTGATGCGCTTCCAATACCAGTTATTGATTGCTTAATTTTACGTGGCGCATACTCGAAGATAGGGATAGAGCGGGATAGCACTGCTGCCATTGCGACTCCTTGTGCTCTGCCCAGTTTTAGCATACTTTGAACATTTTTTCCAAAAAATGGTGCTTCAATAGCAACTTCATCGGGTAAGTACTGATCAACCAGCATTTGAACTCGCTCGTATATGGCTTTAAGTTTAAGGTAATGATCGCCATACTTCCCCAGTTCAATAACTCCAAGTACTACCAGTTTCATGCTATTCTTACCACTCCCTCGAATTATTCCATATCCTAGAATATTTGTCCCAGGATCAATTCCAAGAATTATTTTCTCTTTGTTTTCTGATTGCTTGTTTATCGCCATTTTGTTACTTTCCTCTTTCAGTTTTTCCTAGATATTGCTGGAACAAAATTGCACCAATTATGATAAATAACCCAACTAGAGTGGTCCAAATTACTTTCTCCTTTAAAACTAAACTTACAAACATTAATGCTACAAAAGGAACAAGGTAAGAGAAATTTCCAAGTTTAGCAGTATTAGTAGCGTATTTCATAGCCTTTAACCAAAGCACAAAAGTTATTCCCATTTCAAAGGCCCCAATATAAATTGATGCCAATAATCCATTCAAAGGAAGTGAGTTAAATCCATCGAACATAAGCGTTGGTACTAAGCAAAATAAAGTAGCAAAGCCAAAACTCAAAAACAGTTTAACAACCTCATCTCTGTCTTTATCCCTTATATTTATTATCCAGAACGATGCCCATACTATAGAACTGATTAATGCAAGTGTTACGCCAAGCGGATTGCTCACAGAGAAAACATCAATGCTTCCTTGCGATGAAATAAAAACAACACCGATAAAACTCAGAAAAAGCGCAGCAAAGTCGTACCAATGGAGTTTTTGCTTAAGGAAAACTGCTGCAAGCAGCACAAGGATTATTGGCCAAACATAGTTTAAGGGTTGTGCAACTTGTGCCGGCAATAAGCTGTAAGCTTTGAAAAGTATAAAGTAGTAAAGGAATGGATTCAGAAAGCCTTCCAAGACGGAGTTTAGCAATTGCTTGGGAGGGGATGATATTAACTCCTTCCCTTTATTCTGAATTAATAGGATTGTAAAAAGAATAACCGTTGCCCATAACGACGACCAAAACAGAAGTTGCACATAGTTAAACGATTTCAACCCAAGTTTGAATGCTGTAGCCGATGTCCCCCAAAAAAGTATTACTAACGAAGCGTATAGGTAAGATTTCTTTTGATTTTCCAATTCTTTTATGTTTTATGAGTGCAAGATATAAAGAAAAAGGTGGTTTTACTACCACCTTGTTTCTACTTTATTTCAACATTATATTTTCTTATTGTATCGATAAAATCTCTGAAATATGTATCGTTATGGACGGTTACACTTGTTTTCCGCGAATCTTTAAGTAGAATAGTTATTCTGATGTGAGCCTTTTTCCTTGAGATTACCGAAATGCTTTTTAAATTAGTAGTAGGAAAGGATATGTTACTGGTCTTTCTTATTTCAACTAGTTTTATGAATGAGAAAATTAAGTATATAAAAACAGCAATTGATAATGTTATATTATAGAAAAACATTGAATCGTTAGGGGTTAAACTGCCATTGATAAAGTGTAAAATTGGTCCTAGCAAAATGAACAGAGCCACAATAAAACTATACCAAAATGCCTTTGCATCACGCTGAATAATAATCTCGTTGTCGTCGAATATTATGTTGCCTGTTACAAAGTTACTTCCTGTAAGTAGTTCTTGAAACTTGTTACTTTCTTTCAATTCCATAACTCAATTCTATAAGAAACCTAACTCTAGCATAGCCTCGTCACTCATGCGGCTTTTGTCCCAAGGTGGGTCGAATGTTAGTTTGATAATAGCGCCGTTTACACCCTCAATTTTAGATACCTTTTCCTCTACTTCCTCAATCAACTGGTCGGCCATTGGGCAGTTTGGAGCAGTTAGGGTCATAGTAACGGTAACCTTTCGGTTTTCGTCAACATCAATGTCATAAATCAACCCCAAATCGTAAATATTTACTGGAATTTCAGGGTCGTGAACATTTTTTAGTGTTTTAACAATATCGGTTTGTATTGCTAGTTCGTCGCGTAGTTCCATATTGATATGCTTTTCAGAAAAACAATCCTGTTTAATTTAAGTTTATACGTTGTTGCTTTTGGCCTGAAAAGCCAAAGCGTACATTCGCATTTGCTTAACCATTGCCACTAATCCGTTACTGCGGGTAGGCGATAGGTTCTCTTTCAGCCCAATTTTATCGATAAAGTACAAATCGGCATCAAGAATTTCCTGTGGTGTTCTGTTAGTTAGTACCTTAATGAGTAGAGAAACAATTCCTTTGGTGATAATTGCATCGCTATCGGCAGTGAACTGTACTTTGCCATCAACCAAATCGGCATCGAGCCATACTTTGCTCTGGCAGCCCTTAATCAGGTATTGGTCGGTACGTTTCTTTTCATCTATTGGAGGTAAATCCTTTCCCAGCTCAATTAACTGCTGATAACGGTCCATCCAATCCTCAAATAAACTAAAATCGTCGATAATACTATTCTGAACTTCGTTAAGTGTCATATTCTTTTTTCTTCAAAGATACGAAATTGATTATTTGGATATAGTTAGTTCAACTAACCAAACATTTCCTTAACCTTGGCCACACCCTCAACCAATCTGTCAACCTCTTCAAATGTGTTGTAGAATGCCAGCGATGCACGAACTGTTCCATCAATTCCAAAATGGTCGATAACCGGTTGAGTACAATGGTTGCCTGTACGAACCGCTATTCCCATTTTATCCAATATCATTCCTGTATCGTAAGGGTGTATATCATTTAAAATAAATGATATTATGGATGCTTTATCCTTGGCTGTTCCAATAATTCTGAGTCCGTCAATTTCAAGTAGTTTCTTTGTAGCATAGTTCAACAGCTCTGTTTCGTAAGAAGTTGCTTGCTCAATCCCAACTGATTTGTAGTAGTTGATTGCGGTTGCAAGTCCAGCTGCTCCAATGTAATTTGCAGTTCCAGCCTCAAACTTGAATGGCAACTCGTTGAATGTGGTTTTGGCAAACGATACTGTTGCAATCATATCGCCACCGCCTTGCCAAGGAACCATTTGGTTTAGCCATTTCTCCTTGCCATAAAGCACTCCAATTCCTGTTGGGCCGTAAATTTTGTGTCCAGAGAATGCGTAGAAATCGGCATCTAGGTCTTGAACATCAATTATTCCGTGTTTTACACCCTGTGCGCCATCAATAAGTACAGGAACATTGTGCCTGTGGGCAATTTCAATTATCTGCTTTATTGGGTTTACTGTACCCAGTGTATTTGAAACATGTGTAACTGAAAGTATTCTGGTTTTTGGAGTGATGAGCGATTCAAGCATATCAACTTTAAGTTCTCCGTTCTCATCGAATGGAAGAGCCTTGAGGTTGGCGCCTTTACGCTCACAAAGTAGTTGCCAAGGAACAATATTAGAGTGATGTTCCATCTCGGTAACAATTACCTCGTCGCCCGATTTTACAAATACCTCGCCAAACGAAAATGCTACCAAGTTGATTGATGCTGTTGTTCCCGATGTGAAAATAATCTCCGAAGTTTTTTCTGCGTTGAGGAATTCTCTAATCACCTCGCGTGCTTGTTCGTACTCTTCGGTGGATTCTGCACTTAGCTTATGAACCCCACGATGAATATTTGCATTGATTGAATTGTAAAATTTTTCAATGGTGTTGAGCACAACCTTTGGCTTTTGGGTTGTTGCACCGTTATCGAAATATACTAGTGGTTTACCATATATCTCACGTTGTAGGATAGGAAAATCCTTCCGAATTTCATTCAAGTTGATGGTTGATGGTTGATGGTTGATGGTTGAAGATGTTTTCACTTTTGGCATTTTAAAATTATTAATCTAATTCTTAGATTTATAATAGTTTATAAAACCATTTAGAATTTTCTTGCATTCTTTTATTTTGTTAATAATCATCACAAATTCAGCATCATCTAAATTAAATAGTTCTTTTGATATTGTAACTTGTGTTTCGACTTCATAAAGCGAACCACGAGCAATAAAGAGAAACTGTAAAGTATCTTTTGTATGATTTCGACCGATTCCCTCCGCAATATTTGAGGGGATTGAAATGGCGGAACGTCTAATTTGCAAACTCAATCCAAATTGCTCAGAAACAGGTAGTTTATTAGTAAAATTGTAAACCAACTTAACCAATTCCTTAGATTCTTTCCAAACTTCCAGATCTTGATATTCCATTTCAATTCCAATTGAAAATCCATTAACCGTCAACTTTCAACTATCAACTATCAACTCCTCTAGCAGCAATGCATTGGACAATTGTGGCAGCGCGATAATTCGCCGCGTAATCGCTTGTTAACCAAGTCGTCAATGCGCTCACGTAACGATTCAATCGAAACTCGCTTAACTACCTCGTGAGCAAATCCAAACATCAAAAGTAATTTTGCTTCGCGTTCCCCAATTCCTCTTGCACGCATATAGAATAATGCATCGTAGTCAATTTGACCAATTGTGGCACCGTGCGAACATTTTACATCATCGGCATAAATCTCAAGCTGAGGTTTGGTGCTCATCTTAGCGTCGGCTGTGAGCAGTAGGTTGTTGTTCGATTGGTATGCTTGTGTTTTCTGAGCATCCCTACGCACAAGTATTCTACCGTTAAATGCTCCTGTGGCTTGGTCGTCGAGTATACCCTTGTACAGCTCATTGCTGGTGCAGTTTGGCACAGCGTGGTCGATAAACGTGTAGTTGTCGGTATGCTGCGTACGGTCGGTTAAGTACAATCCGTAAGCGTGAGCATCGGCACCCTCACCTGCAAGTTGCATATTCAGGTTGTTTCGGATAAATCCGCCGTGCAACGATAGCACGTTTGAAATCATCTTTGAGTCGCGCTCCTGCTTAACGTATGTGTGTGTAAGTTGGTTAGATTCGTTATGCTCGTTCTGCATTTTCACGAACTCCAACTGAGCATTTGCTCCAACTGCAATCTCGGTAACAACGTTCGATATGAATCGTTTTGGCGAAAGTGAGTGGTCGCAAACCAAGACATTTGCTTGGCTCGATTCCTCAAGTATGATTAAGTTGCGGTACTGAACCAGAAGATTCTCATCTGACATCAAAAGGTTGATGATTTGGATTGGTTTTGTGCAAACAACACCTTTGGGAACATAGATAAATACGCCATCCTGTGCAAATGCAGTGTTTAAGGCAACCAGTCCATCGGCATTATTCTCTGTCTGAGTGTTATAGTGTTTTTCGAAAAGGTGTGGATATTTTGCAGCCGCATCAATAATGCTTCCAATCACAATTCCATTGTCTAGTACCTGAATCCTGTTGGGGTTTGGCAAGTAAAAACCATTCAATACCAGTGCAAGATGTGTATCCAATTCTGGAATATCGCAACGGAAAATGTCTTCAACCTTAAAAGTAATATTCTTTGGCGCGAAGTATTTCTCGTACTCGTAGCTGAAAATCGATTCAACCTTTGAGTACTTATACTTCTCGTTTTTTTGATTTGGCAAGCCAAGTATTCTGAAATTCTGAATTGCCTCCTCGCGGTGATGATTCATTAATGCTGAACTTCCCTCCGAAATCAAATCCAGATTATCGAGGTAAAGGCTCACCATTTCATCTTTTATATTTTGTGTGGCAGTTTTGCTCATCTTTTTAACTATTAGACTGATTAACTATTAGGTTTTAGTGGCTGATTTAATTTACGAACAACCATCAACGAACAACTAATTCCCGTTCTTAATCCAATCGTATCCTTTTTCTTCTAGTTCTAACGCTAGTTCCTTACCCGAACTCTTAACAATACGTCCGTTGTAAAGGATGTGAACAAAATCAGGAACGATGTAGTCCAAAAGCCTTTGGTAGTGAGTAATAACTATTGTGGCATTGTTGGCGGTTTTCAGTTTATTCACACCGTTAGCCACAACGCGTAAAGCGTCAATATCCAAACCAGAGTCAGTCTCGTCGAGGATTGATAGCTTTGGCTCAAGCATAGCCATTTGGAAAATTTCATTTTTCTTTTTCTCTCCACCAGAGAATCCCTCGTTAACAGAACGATTTGTTAGTGCAGAGTCAATCTCAACCAACTCTTTACGCTCGCGTAAAAGCTTTAGAAAATCTGATGCCGAAAGTGGCTCTAGGTTAAGATACTTACGATGCTCGTTCACCGCAGCTTTCATAAAGTTAACCATACTAACACCAGGAATCTCAACAGGATACTGGAAACTTAAGAAAATACCTTCGCGTGAGCGAACTTCAGCAGGCATTTCCAAAACATCCTTTCCGTTGAATGTAACAGAACCGTGTGTAACTTCAACTATCTCCCTGCCGGTTAACACCGATGCAAGAGTGCTTTTGCCAGAACCATTAGGCCCCATAATGGCATGAACTTCACCAGGTTTTACTTCTAGGTTGATACCTTTTAGTATCTCTTTATCGTTTATTTTTGCGTGTAAATCCTTGATAACTAGCATAACATTTAGTTTATTTTGTTTTCTTAGCGCTTTAGCGACTTTGCGTTTAATTTTTTTGAACGCTAAGACGCAATGGCACTAAGTTGATTAATCTTAATTTGCTTATTTATCTGTTTTATTGTTGTTATCCAACACTTCCTTCCAAACTAATTTGCAATAACTTTTGTGCTTCAACGGCAAATTCCATTGGTAGTTTATTCAATACTTCCTTGGCGTAGCCATTAATAATTAGTCCAACAGCGTCCTCAGTAGATAAACCGCGCTGGTTGCAGTAAAAGATTTGGTCCTCGCCAATTTTAGAAGTTGTAGCCTCGTGCTCAACAATTGCAGTGGGGTTATCAACCTCTAAGTATGGGAAAGTATGTGCTCCACATTTATCGCCTAAAAGTAGTGAGTCGCACTGCGAGAAGTTGCGGGCATTATCTGCACCCTTTAGAACCTTAACCAATCCGCGGTAACTGTTGTTGCTAACCCCTGCCGAAATACCCTTAGATACAATTCTACTGCGAGTATTCTTACCAATATGAATCATTTTGGTGCCAGTATCGGCTTGTTGGTGGTTGTTTGTAACTGCCACCGAGTAGAACTCTCCGTAGGAATTTTCGCCCAACAAAATACAACTTGGATATTTCCAGGTAACTGCAGAACCAGTTTCTACCTGAGTCCAAGAAATTTTGCTGTTCTTTCCCTTACAAATTCCTCGTTTAGTAACAAAGTTATATATACCGCCCTTGCCATTCTTATCGCCGGGATACCAGTTCTGTACAGTTGAGTACTTTACCTCTGCGTTTTCGTGTGCAATAATTTCCACCACAGCAGCGTGAAGCTGATTCTCGTCGCGCATTGGAGCAGTACAGCCCTCAAGATATGAAACGTAACTCTCATCATCGGCAACAATTAGCGTGCGCTCAAACTGCCCTGTGTTCGATGCATTTATGCGAAAGTATGTACTCAATTCCATAGGACAACGAACGCCCTTTGGAATGTAGCAGAAAGAACCATCGCTGAAAACTGCGGAGTTAAGTGCTGCAAAGTAGTTATCGGTAACAGGAACAACCGATGCTAGGTATTTTTTCACCAAATCGGGGTGCTCCTTTATTGCCTCGCTCATTGAGCAGAAAATTATACCCTGTTCGGCCAATGTTTCGCGGAAAGTAGTTTTAACCGATGTGCTATCCATTACAGCATCAACCGCAACTCCCGAAAGCATTTTTTGCTCCTCTAACGGAATTCCGAGTTTATCGAAAGTCTCCTTAAGAATTGGGTCAACCTCATCCAAACTGTTCAGGGTTGCTTTTTGCTTTGGAGCGGCGTAGTAGATTATATCCTGATAATCGATAGGAGGAATTTGCAGGTGTGCCCACTCAGGCATCTCCATGTTAAGCCAATGACGGAACGCCTTTAGCCTAAACTCAAGCATCCATTCGGGTTCTCCTTTTTTCTCGGAGATTATGCGAACAACATCCTCGTTAAGACCCTTGGGAATTGTTTCGGTTTCGATTTCGGTAACAAAGCCGTACTTGTACTCCGACCCCGTTACTTCATCAAGTATTTTATCCTGTTCGTTTGCCATTTTAAAAGACTCTAGATATTAGATTCAAGACGTTAGACATAGTAAAGTCTTGGTATTGTTAAAAATATTGATACAAAATAAACAAGCCAAACTAGCTATTGTTTAAAAAATAACAATCAAATTAGATTTAATCTAAATTAATGGCAAAGATATTCAGTTTGAATGGAAATTGAAAAGAAAATTTAATGTTATTGGTGATGTTTTATGTCAATTTATGTGAAGTTTAAAAATGTAAAAAAGGTTTAGCACATTGAAAGTGCCAAACCTTATAACTTTTATAGATACAATATTAATAATGGAAATGCTTAGCCGTTTCCTTTAAGTTGCCTGCAAGTTGAAGCAAACGATCGGAATACGATGCTAAATCACGTGCGGCATCGCCTGTCATATTACTAACATCGTTAAGTTTTGACATGGACTCATTGATAGTATGAGTTTGCTCAAGTTGCTGTTCAAAGTTACGAGCAATTTCAACTGTAATGTCGGCCGTTTTGTTAATTTCAGAAACTAACATTTCCATTACGGTTCTAACCTCATCAACAGTTGAAAGGCTTGTGCGCGAAAGGTCCACAATTTCAGATGCGGCCTGTTTGGAACGTTCTGCCAATTTGCGAACCTCGCCAGCAACCACTGCAAATCCACGGCCGTGTTCACCTGCGCGTGCAGCCTCTACTGCCGCATTCAGCGCAAGGATATTGGTTTGAAATGCAATATCGTTAATTACCTGTATCTTGTTGGTAACCTTGGTCATTGCATCCAACGCCTGTTGCGATATATCGGTTCCCTTTTTAATTGTATAAACTGCGGTTAAAGAAATTTCGCGAGCTTTTTGAACGTTTGAGTTGCTCTGCTCAATGGACTGCATAACCTTGCGAACTGCATCCGTAACATCGGTAGATGTATTTGATAGTTCTTCCACGGTGGTGTTCAAGGCCTCGGCATTGGTATTCATAGTTTGGCCGGAATCAACAATCTCATCTGAGACATTGCCGATGTTCTTAAATGTATTTCGAAGTCTTTCGGCCATACCCGAAAGAGATTTGGATAATCGTCCTATCTCGTCGTTATACTTATCATCCATATTAACTTTTAGGTCACCTTCACTTATTTTCGAGGCAAAGTTTACACCCTTAATAACCCTTGCCGATATTTGGTTGGATACCGTTGCAATAACAACAGTTATAAGGAGTAATCCTATTAATCCAATTACAAATAGTACGATACCTTTTGATCTAGACTCATCCAGAACATCATCAATAATAACCATTATGCCAAGGCACCAAGGCGAGTCAGATCCTTCCATCAGGATTGGATTGAAATAAGCAACAACTTGTTTTCCTGTTTCGGAGTGTACTGCTGAAATTTTGAAGGATTCACCTTTAGCAATTTTCTCTGAAATATGTTGCTCCCTGTCGTCCTCCGCATTAATTTCGGCCATAGTTTTGCCAATTACCGATGTGTCGGGATGCGAAACGTATATTCCACCGTTAGATAGTAGGAATGAGTAACTATTGCTGAAAAGTTGTAGTTTGTCGACACGTTCTTTTATCTCCGTTAAATCGATATCGCAGCCAACTGTTCCAACTAGTTCTCCATTATACACAATGGGGCTGATGAGGCTGGTCATATGGATTTTTTTATTGTCGGTGGTTTTGTACTTGTAAAGGTAAGGTTCAAGTATGGTGTTGCCGTTAAGATTTTTTGTAACCCACAAACTTTTATCGGAAAGATTTTCGAACGAAGCGGTGTCCTGCCTGTAAAGTACTGCATCGTTTTCCCAGTAATAGGTACAGCGGAGTCTTCCTTTAGAACCACTTCTTCTATCGAATTTTGATAAATCCCAGTTAACCCAAAGCGAACGGATATTTTTATGTTTTTTCAGTACATCGTATTGCATCTGTTTTTGAGCGGATAACCGCCATTTATCATCGGCATTAACAAATCCCTGCATTGCAACGGCCAATGTTTTGGTAACACTTAGTTCGTTGTTGAGTTGATCCTGAAAGCTTCTTGCCGATTCTGTTACAAGAGTGCTTACATACTTATGAGCGTTATTCAGGTTATCCTTCTGAATACTTCTTATGAGGTAAATGAAAACAAAAAGATAGACGATAGTGGAGATTCCTAGAAAAAGAATAAGCATTCTTAAACGCAAGCTTATATTTCTGAATAGCATAATAGTAGTGGTTAATGGTTAAATGTTGGGTGTAATCGGTTCGCAAAATATGTTTTTAATGATTCATAGCCAAATTAAAAAATATTTTTCTCAAAAATTATAACACATAATCGGGCAATACTTATCTTTATTGACTTTTAAAATGTCTAACAAATTTTTTATCGGAATGAAGAAAGTATGGATTTTCCTTATCCTTGTTTCAATAACTTACCTAACTTATTCTCAGAACAATAAATTAACACCAACTGTTGATGAACGCACAGAGTTACTCGGCATTGTTTTCCGATTGGCTGAAGCCGATGAGTACGTAAATAACACCGTGCCCAATTACTCTAATGACATAGACGAGTATTTTGCCAACTTAAAAAATCACGATGTTGTAAAATTTGCAAAAAAGGTAAGAGTAAAGCGAGGTGTTTCGTATGATGCTGTAATGTCGATGGCTATTAATATAGAGATAACCGACAGTATAAGATTTATGTCGAATGCTAGTATCGATAACTTGGACTCACGTTGGGGAATTAAAAATGCCAAGACATTTATAGAATATCTTAATCAGTTCTACAAAGAATCGAACTTTCATCAGTTTTATACAAATCACTCAAAAATTTACACAGTTGCCACAGAAAACTTCAACTATCTCCTGAAAGAATTGGACATAAAGTGGTTTGAGGATTTTTACGGAGTTAAAACCAATGGCTCATTTAACATCATTGTTAGTCTTACAAACTGCGGAAACTATGGACCACAGATTACTTACAATGATGGAAGAAAAGATATATTCGCAATAATGGGCGTTTCGAAAGCCGACAGTCTATCGAACCCTGTTTTTTCGAAAAGTGTTTTTGGAATAATTGTACACGAATTAAACCACTCCTTTTGCAATTCTTTGGTTGATGAGCATTACTCGATTTTGGGGCAAGAGGCTAATCAATTATATAAAGAAAACTCAGAATTGTTCAATGAACAAGCTTATGGTGATGCAAAAACTGTGATGTACGAAATGTTGGTAAGAGCCTGTGTGATAAATTATTTCCAATACAAAAGCGAGAGTCCTGAATACATTAATCGACTTATTGCTTATGAAAAAAGATATGGCTTTTTATGGATTGACAAACTGGTTAATTGGCTTAATATTTATTCGGACAACAGAAATAAATATCCTACTTTAAATAGTTTTATACCCGATATGGCAATGTTTACTAAAGAGTTGTCGCTTGAACAGTTAAAGAAAGAATATGAAGCCTGCAAAGCTGCAAGAATTGTTTCTTCAAATATTCTCAATGGCACAACGAACGTAGACCCTACAATAAACTCTATTATAGTTACATTTAATTCACCAATGAATACCAGAAATAATGGAGTAAGTTGGGGTAAAAAAGGGAAGAAATATTTTCCTGCTATTAGCAGCAACAGGGAGGCTTATTGGGATGAAGAAACAAAAATGGCATGGATTCTTCCGGTTAACCTTAAACCGAACTCAACATATTCAATAACTTTTCCTGCTGAATTCTTTATTGATGAAAACGGGTATCCGATGAAAGAAACATACTATTTGGATTTTAAGACCGGTAATTAGTTGCTAAAACTTGATAATCAATCCAAATTATTTCTTAATTTACAATTGTTTTGATTCAATACTTATTTTAAAACAAACTATATATGAATAGGGTTTTACAAACTTTAATTCTTTTAAGTTTGGTTACATTATCCTGTACTAACAAGAATAGTATGGCCGATAAAGAAAAGTACAAACAAGAAATAATCCAAGCCGAACGTGATTTTGCCAAAATGGTGAAAGAGCAAGGGATGCAGGCTGGGTTTACTTTCTTTGCTGATTCCAACGCGGTTATTCGCCGCGGAAACGAGACTTTAATGAAAGGTAAAAAGGAAATCGAGGAAAATTACAGACATCCTCGCTATAAAGATGTTGTGCTAGAGTGGGAGGCCGATTTTGTGGATGTTGCTGAAAGTGGAGACTTAGGATATACCTATGGTCATTACAATTTTGAAGTAAAGGATTCAACTGGTAATCCGATAAAAGCCACAGGAACATTCCACACGGTTTGGAAACGTCAATCCGATGGTTCCTGGAGATATGTTTGGGACTAAGCCTGTATATTTGATAAAAAACTAACCATCCAAAACACTTTGTAATGGAAGCAGTAAAGCAATGGTGGACTACATCGCGTGGAAATAAACTTTTTGCATGGCACATGTTGCCGGTATCGCAGCCAAAGGCAATAGTTCTTTTGGTACACGGCCACGGCGAACATTCCTGGCGCTATATGCATTGGGCAAAACAATTCTCCTATAATGGCTATGCATTTTTTTCGTGGGATCATTTTGGGCACGGAATGTCCGATGGACAGCCTGGGCACATTAGGCATTACGAGCAGTTGTTGCTCGAAGTTGATTTGGCCATTACCAAAATAAAGGAGCAATTCCCAAGCCTACCAATTATCCTTTATGGACATAGTATGGGTGGTAATATTGCTATTAATTATGCTATTCGCAGAGATTCAAATGTCAAGTTGCTAGTTGCTACGTCGCCTTGGATTGAACTAACCACTCCGGCTCCAAAGTATATAGAAATACTAAGTAGAATTATGTATTCAGTACTTCCCTTTTATCCATTTAAATCACCTATAAAACCGGAGCAAATTTCGCATGTTGAGGAGGAAGTGAGAAAATATGCAACCGATCCTCTGATTCATAGTAGAATTACTCCTCGGCTATATACATCAATAGTTGATGCTGGATTATATGCCTTAAAGAATGCCAATAGAATTAAAATTCCTGTACTATTAATGCATGGCGCTGACGATTCTATTACTTTACCAGATGCAACGCGTAGACTTGCTTGTAGAATTCCGAATGCTACCTATGTGGAGTGGCCTAGTCTTTACCATGAGGTTCATAATGAGGCAGTAAGGAATGAAGTCTTCATTCAAATTAAGGATTGGATCGAAAAATATTTAAAGTAGATGAAGTTTAGAACTGAGGTTGATATTCCTATATATCCCTTTAGGATTGGATTTGATACGCCTTCTGTTTTTATGGGATCGTGTTTTACCGAAAACATTGGGGCTGTAATGCGCGAAAATAAAATGCCAGTTCTGGTGAATCCGTTTGGTGTTGTTTACAACCCATTGTCAATATGTAATAGCCTCGTGTCGATTTTGGAGGATAAAAGATATGGTGAGGATGATATTCACTTTAGCAAAGGCTTGTGGTATAATTTCGATTTTCATACCCGTTTATCCAATCCAAACAAAGCAGAGTGTTTAAACAATATGAATAGCGCCATTGGTAATGCTCATTCATTTTTAAACAAACTTCAGAATTTAGTAGTAACTTTTGGTACTGCAAGGGTTTATAGGCTAAAGCAAACCAATAGAGTTGTGGCTAACTGCCATAAGATTCCGGCCAAGGAGTTTGAGCATCAAATAATGACAGTTGATGAGATTGTTGATACTTGGTCGATGCTAATTGAAAGATTGATAAAAAAGAATATAAATCTAAAAATAATATTTACTGTTAGTCCAATTCGCCACTGGAAGGATGGTGCCGAGGGCAATCAGTTAAGCAAATCTACGCTTATTGTGGCGGTGCATAAGTTGATTGGTAAATTCCCCAATAACGCGTTTTACTTTCCTAGTTACGAGATTATGATGGACGATTTGCGTGATTACAGATTTTACGATGACGATATGCTTCATCCATCGCCTATGGCGATTGAGTACATTTGGTCGAAATTTGAAAGCGCATTTTTGGATAAAACCGCTGTTGATTTGCTTGCTAAAATTCACAAAATCAAGCAGGCGGTTGGCCATAGACCATTCAATCCGAATACCAGCGAGCATCAAAAGTTTTTAAATCAAACTGTCGCATCAATAAAGGAAATAGTACAAGAGCATCCATTTGTTTGTTTCGATGAAGAATTGTCAAATCTTAGTTCTTATATTCAGAGTTAATCCGGTGAATTCCAAAAAGAAAAAAATCCGAAAGGCAGAGGAAATTGTTAATAGCGTTTCGCACGGTATAGGAGTATTACTTGCGATTGCAGTTACAGCACTACTCGTTATAAGAGGTGCAAACCATGGCAATGCCTGGCACATTGTGACATTTAGCATATTTGGTGCTGGTTTAATAAACCTATACACTGCATCAACGCTATATCACGGAGCAATAAATCCTCGGAAAAAAGTTAATCTTAACAAGTTCGATCATTCGTCTATCTATATTCTTATTGCAGCCACTTATACCCCCTTTGCTTTGCTTGCAATTAAAGGATGGCTGGGTTGGGCAATATTTGGAGTGGAATGGGCCTCGGCTATTGCAGGGGTTATTTTTAAGATATGGTTTTACTCTTCAAAGTACAGAAAGTTATCGGCGTGGCTATACCTAGTTATGGGATGGGTTGTTATTCTTGCGCTTATTCCGCTTGTTAGAAACATACCAAACACCTCCCTATGGTTTTTGTTTGCTGGGGGAATAGCATATTCGTCGGGGGTATTTTTCTATTTAAAGGATCACTATCCTTTCGTTCATGGAATTTTCCATCTGTTTATAATACTTGGTAGTGCTTGTCACTTTTTTTCACTTTACTTTTTAATATAAATTGCATAGTATTCATCATTCAACATTCCTTGTTCTTAAATTATTGCTTTATTTTTGTCTGAGATCTAGTGTTGAAATCTAAAGTCTAAGAAATGACCTTTAAATATAAACTCAAACCCGAAGAGGTTAAGGAATTAATTCCACACAAACTATACTGCTATGCCTCTGATATGGTAACCGTTGATGGGTTACCTGTAGGCTATATGCATAAGGAAAAACCCGAGGATGAGGATGATAGTGGGTGGCGTTTTTACTCAGGAACCGAGACTGAGGAGTATGTTGATAATGAGTATCACTTTATGATGTTCGATCTAAATTACATTGCGAACTGCGATCCTACAATTATTCCCTACTTAAAACAAAAAATCGGTACCGAACTTGAGCGAGTTGATGGTACCGATAAGTTTAGACCTATTGAGGATTAAGCGCCAGCAAGTACCTGCTTAACCATATCAGAAATTACTTTTCCATCAGCCTTACCAGCCAATGCTTTTGAAGCAACACCCATTACTTTTCCCATATCCGATGGTGCTTTTGCGCCAACCTGCTCAATTATTTTTACTAACTCGGCTTTTAGTTCATCTGCACTAAGCATTTTGGGAAGATACTCCTCAATAACTACAGCTTCTGCCAATTCTTTATCAGCCAATTCCTGACGGCCAGCCTGAATATACTGCTCGGCGGCATCTTTGCGCTGCTTATACTGCTTTTGAAGTAGTTTCATTTCAACATCGGTTGAAAGTGAATCTTTATGTTCTCCATCGGTCTTTGCAAGTAAGATTGCACTTTTAATAGCGCGGAGCGCTTCAAGTTTTACTTTCTCTTTGGCCATCATTGCGGCCTTAATATCCTGGTTAATTCTTTCCTCTAGTGACATAATTAGATGTTTTAGTAAAGTGACACAAAGATAATATTTTGTGAAACGTTAAAAGTTAAACGTTAACCGAATATTTTACTGTGGTTCCTTTTTCTCCCCAAAAAGTTGATTAATTTTGATATAGTTTGTTGTCATGCTGAGCTTGTCGAAGCATCTATCTATAATCGAATATAGATCCTTCACTTCGTTCAGGATGACAACTACATGACATCACATAACAGTATTAAATAAAAATCAACCCATAAACCCTATGAAAAACAGTAAGCTATGGAGCATATCAAGATATTTGCTCCTAATTGCACTCAGCGCATTGGTTATTGGCCAAACCGCGTGTAAAAAGAAAAAGGAGGTTATAGTTGAAGTTGACCCATCGTTTGGGGAGTACATCACGGCGTACACCTCGGGATTAATCCCAGCAAACTCCTTCATCACATTTAAACTTGCGCAACCTGCCGCATCGTTCACTGCCGCAGGCGATGAGGTTAAGGAGGATTTGTTCGACTTTTCACCATCCATTGATGGTAAGGCCTACTGGGTTGATGCGCAAACCGTAGAGTTTCGTCCTGAAGAACCTATGAAATCAGGCGAAATTTACACATCATCATTTGCACTAGGTAAGTTATTTGAGGTGCGTGAATCGCGTTTCAAAAAGTTCGATTTCAGCTTCCGTATTATTCCACAATCTATCTCCATTGATTTTGAGGGACTTTATGTTGAAAGCACTGAGAATCCAAATATTTACAGCCTTGAAGGATTAGTGCAAACTGCCGATGCTGCCGATATCGATAAACTTAAGAAATGCATTGAGGCAAACTATAACAATAAAACTTCAGAGATAGTGCTTGACCCTGCCGAAGCAGCAAATACATACCGTTTACACGTTAAAGGTATTGAACGTACACGAAACAAAGGTTTGGTGGAGGTTAAGTGGGATGCATCGGAAATTGATGGGAACTCAAAGGGTGAGGCTTCGTTTGATGTTCCTGAGCTTGGCAGTTTCGTTGTTATTAGCTCCAAGGTAACACAATCGCCTCAGCAGTCGGTGCTGATTGTTTTCTCCGATGTGCTTAGTAGCGACCAAGATTTTGCAGGCTTAATTGAGATTGATGGTTTCTCCGATTTGAAATTTGAACTAAAAAAGAATATGCTTCGCGTCTATTTGCCCGAGGCAATACAGGATGTTCGTACACTTAAAGTTAATAGAGGTGTACAGAATGCCATTGGCGATAAACTCAAGGAGGAGTACTCTCAAACATTCGCCTTTGAGGATGTTAAGCCGGGCATACGCTCGCTTGGAAGTGGCTCAATTCTTCCAACTACACAAGGGCTAGTTTATCCTTTCGAGGCGGTTAACCTAAAGGCCGTAACCATTGAGATTATAAAAATCTACGAGAATAATGTTCCTTTCTACCTGCAGGTTAACACTCTTGGCGGCACATACGAGTTAAAGCGTGTAGGCTATCCAGTTTTCAAGAAAGTTATCAACCTAAATCAACTCGGAGTAATTACTCCTAACAAGTGGGCAAGGTATACACTCGATTTGAGCCAACTTTTCAATGCCGACCCCGGTGCAATCTATCAAATTGGCATTAGTTTCAACAAAAAACAACTGCTAAACCCTTGCGATAGCGATAAAGAAGAGGATGGCTCTACTTCAACCGTTGATGTTGAGGAGCAAATTAACACATCAAATTACGAAGGACCAGGCTACGATTACGATTATGACTACGATTACTACTACGATGAGGAGTATAACTGGGACGAGCGCGATAATCCTTGCAATTCCGCTTACTACTCACAATCAAAGATGATTAAGCAAATTGTAATATCATCGGACCTTGGGATTATTGCAAAACTGGGCAACGATGGCGGAATGGTTGTGGCCGTATCGGACTTGCCAACGGCAAAGGCAAAATCGGGGGTAAATGTTCGTGTGTCGGATTATCAGAACCAAACCATTGTTGAGGGAACTACCAATGGCGATGGCTTGGTGGAACTTAAAGCAACGCGCACGCCATTCCTGGTTACTGTTACCGATGGAAAAATGAAGGGTTACCTAAGGGTTGACAATGGAACATCGAACTCTCTTAGCAACTTCGATGTAGGTGGTTCCGAGGTTCAGCGTGGATTAAAGGGGATGATTTATGGCGAACGGGGCGTTTGGCGTCCGGGCGATTCGCTACACATCGCATTCATCCTAGAGGATAAGGGCAAAACACTGCCAATGAATCATCCAATTATTTTCGAACTACGCGACCCCAAAGGACTGCTTGTGAAGAAGGCCGTTCAGGCAAACAACGAAATTGGAATCTTCTACTTCCCAACTGTTACTGATGCTCAAGCACCTACTGGGCCTTGGAAGGCAACTGTAAAAGTGGGCGGTGCTGTTTTCAACAAAACCCTAAAAGTTGAGACAATCAAGCCAAATCGTTTGAAAATTAATTTCGATTTAGATAAAATTCCTTCGTCTGGAAATATCAGCGCATCACTTAATGTAAAATGGTTACACGGCGCAACTGCAGGTAACTTAAAGGCTATATACGAGATTACCACAAGTAAGGCTAGAGCCTCATTCCCAAATCACACAAACTACACATTCGATGACCCCGGAATTGAGTTCACACAACAAACCAACACGCTTTGGGAAGGACAACTCGATGCCGATGGTAACGCTAAGGTTTATGGAACAATCAGCAAACCTGAGAAAGCACCGGCAGCAATTAACGTGGTGTTTAAGGGTCGAGTTTTTGAGCAGGGCGGCGATTTCAGCATCGACCTATTCTCAAAAACACTCAATCCATACTCGGAATTTGTTGGCTTTATCTTACCACAGCCCAGCCCTGGCAGAAGTTGGCTCGAAACCGATAGAGACCAAGAGCTATCTGTTGTAACAGTTAATGCAGAAGGGAAAGCAGTAAACTGCTCCAACCTTGAGATGGAAATCTTCAAACTCGACTGGCGTTGGTGGTGGGAACAACCCGAAACTGGCGATGCCAGCTATGTTAGCCAAAGCTACGACAGATTGGTGAAGCGTGAGCGTTTCAGCACTTCAAATGGTAAGGCTACAGTAAAATTCAAAATCAGCTATCCTGAATGGGGACGTTTCTATGTTAAAGTAACCAACAAAACAACTGGCAACAGTGCTGGTTCGTATGTTTATTTCGATTGGCCATATGAGCCCGGTAGGTCGCAGGCTAACCGTCCGGGGGGAGCAAATGTGCTTGCTATAGCCGCAAATAAATCGACATGTGATGTTGGCGATGAGTTTAAATTAACAATCCCCGGTGCAGAGAATGCTAGGGCATTAATCAGCATTGAAAATGGTTCAAGAGTGGTAAAAGCGTTCTGGGTTGATGCATCGCAAGCAACCAACGTGGTAGATATTGAAGCTACTGAGGATATGGCGCCTAACGTTTACCTGCACGTAACCTTAGTTCAACCTCACAAGGATAAGGCAAACGATTTGCCTATGCGACTCTACGGTATCACCAAAATGGATGTAAATAACCCTGAAACAATTCTTCAGCCCGTAATTATTATGGCCGATGAGTTAAAATCGGAGAAACCAGTTGAGATAACTGTTAAGGAGAAGAATGGCAAGAAGATGAGCTTTACGCTTGCAATGGTTGACGAGGGCTTACTCGACATAAATAGGTTTAAAACACCAAATCCACACTCCGAGTTCTACACCCGCGAGGCAATTGGAGTAAAAACATGGGATTTATACAACGATGTTATTGGCGCTTACGGCGGTAAAATGGAGCGATTAATCTCCATTGGTGGTGACGATAACCTTAAACCCAACGATGGCGACCAAGCACAACGTTTCAAACCAGTTGTCAGATTCTTTGGTCCTTATACTTTGGAGAAAGGAGACCGTAAAAAAATCAACTTCAATATGACCAACTACATTGGTAGCGTTAGGATTATGGTTATTGCTGCCAACGAAGGTGCTTACGGCTGGGCGGAAAAGGCTTGTCCAGTTCGTAACGATTTGATGGTTATGGCCACACTACCGCGCGTACTTGGGCCACAGGAAAACATTAAACTTCCAGTGAACGTGTTCACCATGTCGCCCGATATGAAGAAGGTTAAGGTGAAAGTTAAAACCACTTCGAACCTGAAAATTCAGGGCGATAATGAGCAAACCTTAAACTTCTCGAAACCAGGCGATAAGATTATTTTCTTCGATTTCAAGGTTGATAGCAAGATTGGACCCGCCAAGGTTGAGGTTGTTGCCGAAGGTAACGGAATCAAGTCAACACAAACTATCGATATTATGGTTCGCAACCCAATATCGGAGGTTACACGTAGTATTGATACTTTAGTTCCTGCGAACGGTAAGCTGAGTATCGATTTTAACACCTTTGGTGTTAGCGGAACCAACGAGGCTGTGCTTGAAGCATCCGTAATGCCCCCACTAAACCTTAAGAAGAGGTTGGATGAGCTTATCCGTTACCCACACGGATGTGTTGAGCAAACCACTTCGGGAGCATTCCCTCAAATTTACCTAGGACAACTTGTTGAGTTGACATCGGAACAGCAGCAGAATACAAACTTCTTTATTGCCGAGGCAATTAAGAAGCTATCTCGCTTCCAGAATAACGACGGTAGTTTCCGCTACTGGCCATCGTATATGTACGGCGACGACTGGAGCACCAGTTACGTTGGTCACTTCCTAGTAGAGGCACAGGATAAAGGCCACGATGTTCCTCAAGGTATGATATCGAGTTGGATTAGCTATCAAAGTAAGGCTGCTAGAAGTTACACTCACCAAAACAGTCAGTACTACAACAATGAGCTAATGCAGGCCTACAGGCTTTACACCCTTGCGCTGGCTAAGAAACCAGAAATTGGTGCAATGAATAAGTTGAAGGAGCAACAACTCGGTTTAGTTGCGAAGATGCGCTTGGCTGCGGCTTATGCCCTAATTGGACAAACCGAAACCGCCGAGGCAATTGTTGAGAATGTACCGTTGACCATTAACTACTACCGTGAGCTTAGCTACACATATGGTTCAAGTAATCGCGACAAAGGTATCGTTCTTGAGACTATGCTACTGTTGAAACAGGATTCGAAGGCGTATCCAATTGCAATTGAACTAAGCAAGTCTCTATCGAGCAACTCATGGATGAGCACTCAGGAAACAGCCGTAAGCCTTATGGCACTTTCTCGAATGAGCATTGGCAAAGGGAAAAGTGATAACCTTAAGTTGAAGTACAACTTGAACGGAAACTCCAAGTCGATTTCAAGCGAAAAACCTGTAGCACGCGACCAAATGGCCATTGCCGATGGCAAGAATGCTATTGAGTTTAACAACTCTGCTAAGAATCCTATTTATGCAAGTATTGTTCTTAAAGGTATTCCTGAGCAAGGCGATGAGAAAACGTTTGAGAATAACATCAACATGACGGTTAATTATATTGCAAGCAATGGCTCAACTCTGAATCCTGTTAATTTGAAGAAGGGAACAGACTTTACCTGTGAGGTTACAATTACCAACCCAGGAGTTCGTGGAGAGTTAAAGGAGATGGCGTTAACGCAGATTTTCCCTTCGGGATGGGAGATTCAGAATGCCCGTTTCGAGGAATCGGCCGACCGGTCGAAGATGAACTTCGACTATCAGGATATCCGCGACGATAGGGTAATCACCTATTTCAGTTTAAGGCCAAATACTAGTAAGAAATTCACCTTGAAACTAACCGCAACTTATGCTGGCAAGTACTATATGCCGGGCCCATACTGCGAGGCAATGTACGATAACACCATTGCTGCGGCACAGAAGGGTGGTTGGGTTGTTGTTGAATAAATTTATATTTGTCATTCTGAGTATTGTCAGGAGCATTAGTAATATAGATGCTTCGGCAAGCTCAGCATGACAAGAAACAATCTAGGTTGTCATTTCGAGCGAAAGCGAGAAATCTACGTTTTAATTTTTGCAATGCCTTTCAAAAACATCAAATCAAAACACAAAATAGTGCTGGCAGGAGTCCTTATCCTGCTGGCTTTTTTATTGGTTCCGCCTGTTAAATTTGAGAACACAACGTCTACTGTGTTACTCGACAGGAATGGTCAACTCCTATCCGCAACAGTTTCCGACGAGGGAATGTGGCAATTTCCCGAGGTGGATACTGTACCTGAGAAATTCGCCATTTGTCTTACACAGTTCGAGGATGCCTATTTTCGTTATCATCTCGGGGTGAATCCTGTATCAGTTATTCGTGCCACAAAACAAAACATTCAGGCTCGGAGGATTGTCAGCGGTGCAAGCACTATCACAATGCAACTTGTTCGCCTATCGAGGCGAGGAAAGCCCAGAACTTTCTACGAGAAAGGCATAGAGATGCTTTTGGCCGTTAGAACAGAGTTTGCCTTTTCAAAACGCACCATACTGGCCAAGTACGCATCGCAAGCACCATTCGGCGGAAATGTGGTTGGTTTGGATGTCGCCGCTTGGCGATACTTTGGCACAAGTCCCAATAACCTCAGTTGGGCCGAGGCCGCAACATTGGCAATTCTACCAAACGCTCCTGGCCTGATATTCCCTGGGCGAAATCAGAATCTGCTAATCGATAAACGCAACCGACTGCTTGCAAAGCTAAAAAGCAAGGGCTATATTGATGATGAAACCTACCAATTGGCGTTACTTGAACCCGCACCAAATCCAGCCAACGATTTACCTCAGGACGCAACCCATCTGCTTACCCGATGTATTCACGATGGGCTCAAGGGTAAAATGGTAAAATCAACCATCGACAAACGCTTATACGATAATGCCTATGGCATTACATCGCGCTATCATCGACACTTTATGGCCAATGGAATAAGAAATATGGCTGCAATGGTTATCGACAATAGAACAAGCGAGGTGTTGGTTTACATTGGAAATATCCTATCCGATAAGCCAGAGAACTCATCGAGGGTTGATATTATAAAATCGAAACGGAGCTATGGTAGCCTGTTAAAACCATTCCTATACGGATTTATGCTCAACGAAGGACTCCTTTATCCGCGTCAACTTGTGAATGATATTCCGGTTGCATATTCCGATTTTACACCCCAGAATTTCACCAAAACTTTCGAGGGGATGGTTTCAGCCAACGAGATTTTATCGCGCTCGCTAAATGTACCTTCGGTTAACCTTTTAAGGCAGTATGGAATTGAAAAGTTCCATAACAATCTTCAACAAATGGGTGTAAAAAGCATCAACAAGCCACCTAGTCATTATGGACTTTCAATTATTCTGGGAGGTGCCGAGGCTAGTATGTGGGAACTTGCTGGAATATACTCTGCACTTAGCCGAAATGCTGGAGGCATCCAGAATAGCAACGTTGCGTTAAGGTATCAATTCGATAGCACTGCAAAGATTAAACAGATATTCAACTGCAACGGAATTGGTTCGGGCGCAGCATACTTAACGCTTGAGGCGTTAACTCAGGCAAATAGACCCGGTGAGGATGGCGCTTGGCGACATTTCATTTCATCGCAACGCATTGCTTGGAAAACAGGCACCAGCTTTGGCTTCCGCGATGCTTGGGCAATTGGCGTTACATCCGACTATACTGTTGCCGTTTGGGTTGGAAACGCCGATGGAGAGGGGCGCGCGGAATTGATTGGTGTTGCGGCAGCCGCTCCCGTTATGTTCGACATATTCTCGTTATTGCCAACCTCTAATTGGTTCACACCGCCTTGGTTCGATTTAAAATCGGTTGTAACCTGCAAGCAAAGCGGGTTGATGGCTTCGGAGAATTGTGCTGATACTATTACTGAGTACGTTCCTATTGTTAAAACTAAAACTTTGCCATGCTCCTATCATCATAAAATATATGTTGATAAAGACCAAAAATATAGGCTGACATTAGGCTGTGCAAAGCAAGAGGAGATGTTCGAAACCAGTTGGTTTGTTCTGCCTCCAGCGCAGGAGTGGTTCTACACTAAACTTCACGCGGAGTACAGAAAGTTGCCTCCATTCCGAAAAGGATGCGCCCAGGCCAACGACAAACTTCCAAACATTGCATTAATTTACCCTTACGCTGGAGCGGATATCTATATACCCCGCGAAGCAAAGGACACCAAGGGTCATAGCATTTGGAAAGCAACGCACCGTAACCCAAATGCAACGATTTACTGGCACCTAAATGAAGTTTTTCTAGGAAAAACAAGCGGAACGCACGAAATGCTTGTATCTCCACAACCTGGCACATACACTCTAACCCTTGTGGATGATGAGGGGGAGGTGCTACAAAAGAGAATTAGAATAATTGGAGAATAAGTCACTCTAGCGCATATTCCACCGCCATTTCAGCATGAATCCTTGTGGTGTCGAAGATGGGAATAGAGACATCTTCCTGCTTTATTAGTAAAGGAATTTCGGTGCATCCGAGAATTACTCCTTTAGCGCCATTTTCTTTGAGATTGCGGATTATTCTTATATACTCTCTCTTCGAGGATTTATTGATTTGTCCAAAACATAATTCGTTGAAAATGACCTCGTGAATGGTGTTGCGATCCTCCTCGTCAGGAACGATTACTTCTAGGTTATGCTTTTCCGCTAGATGCTTTTTGTAAAAGTCTTGCTCCATGGTAAACTTTGTGCCCAGTAAGCCCACTTTGCGGATGTTCTTCTCTTTGACCTTTTGAGCGGTTGCATCGGCAATGTGAAGAACTGGTAGGTTAGTCTTTTCAGCAATGTCCTCAACCAACCGATGCATGGTGTTGGTGCAAATTACAATAAAGTCTGCACCTCCTTTTTCGAGTTGGATTGCTGCATTCACCATTATATTCTTTAGTTTATCCCAATCATCTTCAAGCATTAATTGCTTTATTTCTTCAAAATCAACAGATAACATTAGGCTTTTGGCTGAATGTGAATTGCCAAGCTTTTCTTTAACGGTTTGGTTTATTATCCGGTAGTATTCCGAGGATGATTCCCAACTCATACCCCCAATTAATCCTATGGTTTTCATTTCAATTGATTATTGGTTTTTCTATTAATGAGTTTGATCAAAACGTAGATGGTACTTAGTATTGCAATGAAAATTACTATTCCTTTCATTTCTTCGAAGGTTAGGTTTGATAGAAACCAAATAATTGTTACCACCGATAGCATTGGAACTATATAACCGCCCGGAATCCGAAATGAATCGGAATCGCTTATCTTTTTTACTCTTAATTTGATTACGGCTAATGCAACGCCAAGGTAAACCAGCAGCACAGAAGATGATGAGAATATTGCCAGCGCTTTAAACTCCCCGGTGATTGCGAAGAAACATCCCAACGATGTAAATACAATTACCGCTATGTATGGTGTTGCAAATTTAGAATGAACGTACGAGAGTGGTTTTAATGGTATAACATTATCAATTGACGAACGGAATAAAACCCTAGGCATGTTTAGGTTGTCACTGCTTAAGTATCCGAACATCGAGATGGCAGCACCAATAATCATAACTGTAACGCCAATTGGGCCCATGACTCTCTTGGCCACTTCGGCCAACGGTGCGGTTTTGAAGTTGGCAAACGAATCGCCCAGTACGCCTTGGGCAACTATCTGAATTGCAATATATAGGATGAGTATTACTAAAAAACTGAGCAAAATTCCTCGGGGAATATTTTTTTTGGGGTTTTTAACTTCACCACCTACGCTAAGGCTACTTTCCGCCCCTTGAAAAGCAAAGAAAAGGATAAGCGATATTTTTCCAATATCACTAAAAGCTGGATTTTGTTTCCAATGCAGGTGTTCAACTACAATTCCAGTTGACCCCAAAATTATTAGGAGTAGCAGAGGAACAATTTTTGCAACGGTGGCAAACTTGATCAAATTGATTCCCTTCTTCACACCAATTATATTGATGGTTGCTAAGCCCGAAAAGATTGCAATGAAGAATCCCGCACGGAATAAAGTTTCGGTGAATATTGGGAATATGTACGACAGAGTGTTGGCTAATGCATTGGCTACTGCTGCCGTTGCCATCAACGATGTTCCGAAAATTAGAAGGTTGGTTGTTAAGAACCCGAAGTATTTTCCAAAAGCTACCTCGATATATGCGTAAGCTCCGCCTGTGGTTGTGACCTTGCTGCCGGCTTCGGCAAAGCAAAGCATGATAATGGTGATTAGAAAACCACAAAATAGGTAAGCAAGTATTCCTGCAGCACCAAGCCCTTCGCTAACAAAAGCTGGTAAAACAAAGATTCCCGATCCTATGACGATGTTAATAATATTTGCGGTGATGCCAAAGAGTCCAATTTCCCGTTTCAAACCTTCTTCGGTGCTCATAATGGAATGGAGATTAAGTTGAAATTTTAAATATAGTCATTTTGAATTATCTACGTTAGTTTTGATGCTAAATGTTGTTGAATCATTTATAGGTAAATATAACAGTGACTTATAGTTATTCGTAAAAACGCGGAGCTTTAGGCTCCGCGTTCAGGTTTAGTTTGAAACTTTTACTTGTCATTTAAAAACGCCATCCCTCCGCCTTTTACAAGCCATGCAGTTCCAAATGCAATCAGCATAACTGATTCTAGGTAAAAGGTTAGTGTATTTATTGCAAAATCGGGTTTGAAGTGTTTTATAATGCTATATGCAAGCAGAATAAATATACATGCAAAAATAATAATGCCGCAGGTTCTATAAATTACATTGCGAGTATATTTTCTTTCACCTCTACTTACTTTGTCTTTGTACGATAGTGTGAATTTGAAAAAACTCATGTATGCCATTGTTAGGAATAGGAGCGCAGCAGAAACGAAGTGGAACATACGCCACCAGTGGTCTCCGTTTGTAAAAAATATAATACAATCCGGGCAGGGTACATCCTCAACGTTGAGCTGCATAGGAATGAATGCCACTCCGAATGCGCATATTGCTGCGAAATTACATAGTTTACTATCGTTTTCGCCAGGGTAACCTTTGTAGGCAAACAGAAATAAACCTACCGCGCAGAGTGTTCCTGTAAGGTAACTTCCCATTCGGGTGTAGTAGTATTGACTAATTGAGTTTTGGACTGGACACGAGGTTAGTAGGTATAGTAATATTGCAAGCATAAAGGGTAGAAGTATTCCTAGCCAACCTACTGCTTGCCGTAATTCCTTGAAGGTCATTAAAATTGGATCTGATTTTGGTTTCATGTTGTTAGTTGTTAAAATGATAGTTGTTTTTTAGCACTTACAATTCATTATATTGTAGAGGTGTTTTTTTAAATGAAATATCTGTTTAATAAGGAATTGATAATGATTGTTACCCCTAAACTTCGAGATTCTTTTTTCGAATGGAGTAAATAAGTCCTATCAACGGTGCTAGAAATATTATCAGCCCTATTGAAAACATCAAGATATGCTCGCCTTTTATTCCGGGCTTTAGAATAGCCTCTTCAGCATTGTTTGGATTGTAGTAAACAGTAACTTTTGAGTTGACAGGATATTTGTCGGACTCCACCTTGGCGTCACTTTCTCTTTTGTACTGGGCATAATTGGTTAAGCCTATTTTTTCCGATGTGTAATCCAGCGTATCAATCGTGTAGGTGTACACAATGTGCGGAACATAACGCGAACTCCTTGTCACCTCTGACACAATAATGGTACCCTCGGTTGTAGGCCAACTTTTAGTTGAATGGGCATCTATAGCATTGTTGGTTGCAAAATAAGTGAGGAATAATCCTGCCAAGCTGGCAAGTATTATTATTAACATCCCCGATTTTGTTAGTGGCTTTTCCATGTTTTTGGTTAGGTTAGCGTTTGGTTATTCGATTTTGATGATATGCAGCAGTCCTCCAATAGTTTTTATTTTGCCTTCGGGCGTTTTGACCTTGATATCTTCAAAGAATATTTTAGCGGTTTTCATATTTTTTCCCTTTAAACTCCCAACAGCGCTCCTCATTTCTTCGGTTATTTCATTGGAATCACTCTTAAACTCCCTAAGGAAACCTCTATCCATAATATTTAATTGAAAGCCTGTGATTGTATAGTTACTGTTATTTATCGACAGATGCTGGATGTTCATGAATTCATTAATTGTGATGGTATCAACTCCATTGTGACCATTAATGTACACTTGAATGTTATTTTGCCCCATAGTGGTTGATGCTATTGAGCAAGCCATTATCAGAATAATTAACCCTTTCATGATTTTGAATCTTATCTATTAATATATAAAGGTATGAATAAATTTAGTAGAGGATGTCTATTTTGATGGAGTTTTTGTTCGATCATTACCCTTGCCGATCCTAGTATAGATAAGTAAAAAGCGTAACTATGAAGTTACGCTTGATTTGATCTCGTTGGATTTGAGATGATAATTTTGGCTAAAGGATAAAATCAGTATTTAAGAAATTCGAATGCCTACCATTTACTATGCTCTGAATAATTTCCCTACTGCTTTCGTTCGATTGCGCAGCAACCAGCGATCGGATGGAGAAGCATCTTAGTGCATCGCTGATTGATAATGTGGCTTCAGCAGAATCCTTGCGACCAGTGAATGGTAGAGTGTCGGGGCCACGTTGGCATTGACTATTTATATTGATTCGGCTTACTTGGTTGGTTAATTGGTCAATTAGTTGGGCTATTGTTTTAGAATTGTTGCCAAAAATACTTAGCTGTTGCCCATAATTCGAGTTGGTGACAAAATCCAAAAATTCCTGCTCATCACTATAGGAGCAAACTGGAATAACTGGCCCAAATTGCTCAACATCGTACAGTTCGGCATCGGGGGCTATTGGATAAACAATGGCTGGTTTAAACATTGTTTCGTAAAATGTTCCACCGCCTTGGTTCACAATTTTAGCGCCTTTTGCAACGGCATTATCAATGTAACCTTTGAGTCTATCCGCTTTGTTGAACTCTGGAAGAGGTGTGAGTTTTACCCCTTTTTCCCAAGGCATGCCTTGGGGGAGTTTGTCAATAGTTTCTGCCATTTTCCTAAGGAACTCATCAATTATCGATTTGTGAACAAACATAATTTTGAGTCCAGTACATCTTTGTCCGTTGAACGACAAACTGCCAGTGACACATTCCTTAACGGCTAGGTCTAGATCGGCATCGGGCATTACAAGTGCTGGGTTCTTGGCATCAAGTCCCAGAATACAGCGCATCCGATGTGGGCGTGGGTGCTGCAACTTTAAAATATCGGCAACTCGACTCGATCCAATAAAAGCAAGGACATCCACAAGCCCACTTTTCATAATTGGGCCAATTATTTTCGAGCCATCACCGTAAATAAAGTTAACCACGCCTTTTGGAAAGCATTTGGCAAATGCTTCAAGCAACGGTTGATGCAGCATCACTCCAAATTTTGGAGGTTTAACTACAAGGGTATTTCCCATTATTAGGGCAGGAATAAGTGTTGTGTAGGTTTCGTTCAATGGGTAGTTGAATGGCCCCATCGAAAGGCAGACACCAAGAGGCGATCGGCGAACTTGAGCAATAACGCCATCATCGAGGCTGAATCGCGAATTGTTTCTATCAACCTCCTTTAGCGCCTCAATGGTTTTGATGATATAGTCAACCGTGCGGTCAAACTCTTTGTAACTATCCTCGAGGCTTTTGCCTATTTCCCACATCATCAACTTTACTACCTCATCGCGTACAAGGCGCATCCGTGCAACAAATTGTTCCACTGCCGAAATTCGTTCTTTAACGCTCATGGTAGGCCATTCCCCTCTACCATTGTTCCACGCACGAACAGCGGCATCAAGACCTTTCATTGCTGCCTCCTCATCCATCGATGGTACCTGCCCAATAATAGTTCGCTTGACTTGTCCATTCTCGTTGATACAGATAGGAGAACTAACATCTTCGAGCGAGCCATCCCATTTTAGGATTTCGCCATCGAGAAGGTAAAGTGGCTCATATTTTTTCCCGTTTAATTGAACTTCAAACGGAATGTTTTCTTTGGTAGGAAACGAACTCTTAAGTTTTTCCTCAAAATTATTAACAGATTGAGTGCCCATTTTATTTTATATGAAATGAATTTCAAAATTAACGAATAACCTGAAGAAGTAAAACGGTTGATGGCTATAAGTGATGTTAAAGAATGCCAAACGATAGAAAAGAGAGTGAGGTGTGTTTGTACAATAAGTTTTTTTCATATTCTTCTTTTTAATGTATTCCTCATACAAATAGCTAAGGTTTATTACCATAAAAGAATAAGGGCGTGATTGGCGCCCTTTTCTGTTAAAATGGATTGCGTTAATGCCATTTTAAAACATTCGTGAACCCTGTGTAAGCGTTCAATTACTTATACGAAAAAGAGGTTTTGGAGGTTCGAAGATTTTTAGGGTTTTTTGAAGAATAACGCACCCCAAAATTCTCTCTTAACTTTTACAAGCAGAGAGGTGGATAACAATATTCAATGTGATTCCTTCTCTGTTGGTCAGATAGAGAGGGGTGAGGGGTCAGTCCATGCAACAAACCTCCCAAGCTCATAATAATTGCTTTCCCTCGTCATTGTTGAAAACTACTTTTTCAACATCCACACCAACCCACTATCTTTGCGCCCAATACGTGTGTATAGCTCTGTTTTTTTGTTAAACGCCACATTCTCAACCAGCTTTTTGCCGAAAAGTTATTAACAATTTGCAAAAAAGTGGGAATAAGTGGGTGAAAGTGGAAAATTTCTATATATTTTTACCAATTGAAAAATTGGTAGAAAAATGTCCTCATTCATTGGCGATTACGATTGCAAAGTTGACGAGAAGGGTCGCGTACTCTTCCCCTCAGCGCTGCGTAAGCAGATTACATCTGCTGCGCCCGATCGGTTCGTGGTGAAAAAGGATATTTATGAGGAGTGCTTGGTGCTTTTCCCTATGGAGGAATGGGAGCGCCAAAATGCCCTAATTCGCAAGAATACCAATCCTTACAACAAAGAGCACAACCAGTTCCTACGCGAGTTTTACCGTGGAACCGCCGAGGTATCGCTCGATGCTAGTGGACGTTTGCTTTTCTCCAAGCGCCTGCTCGAGATGGTTGGCATTGAAAAGGATGTGGTGTTTGCCGGAATGAACGGCAAAATTGAGATTTGGGCAAAGAGTAAGTACGAAGGCGCACAAATGCCATCGGGCGATTTTGCAAGCCTGGCCGATAAGATTTTGGGATCAACAATTATAAAGGATGAGTAATGGCCTACCACGTACCAGTTTTGCTTGCCGAAAGCATAGAGGGTTTAAGCATTAAGCCCAACGGAACTTATGTAGACCTCACCTTTGGTGGGGGTGGCCATTCCCGCCTTATTATGGAGAAACTTAACCGCCAGGGGCGGTTGTTTGCTTTTGACCAGGACGAGGATGCTCTGGCGAACGCAATAGACGACAAGCGCTTTATGCTTATCCGCAGCAATTTCAAGTATTTCCGAAATTTTCTCAGGTATCACGGCGTCGGTAAGGTGGATGGCATTCTGGCCGATTTGGGCGTGTCGTCGTTCCACTTGGATAGCCCCGAGCGTGGTTTCTCGTTTCGATTCGAGGGGCCGCTTGATATGCGTATGAATAGGCGCGCATCGCTTTCGGCTAAAACTGTGGTGAATAACTACGAGGCAGAAGATTTAATGAAGATTTTTAGGCTTTACGGCGAGTTGAACGAGGCTAAACGCTTTGCCAACGCAATTTGCCGCGAGCGTTCAAATAGGCCGATTGAAACTGTGGAGGATTTGGCCGAGTTACTTAAGCCGATGATTCCACAGAAGATTCAGAACAAAACTTTGGCTCAGGTTTTTCAGGCAATTCGCATTGAGGTAAACCACGAGTTGGATGTGCTAAAAAGTATGATTCTGAACGCGGAGAGGTGCTTGGTGAAGGACGGACGATTGGTGATTATATCGTACCACTCGTTGGAGGACAGGTTGGTGAAGAACTATTTCCGCAACGGAAATTTTGAGGGCGACGATAATCCCGATTTTATGGGAAATCGCACAGTGCCTTTTGAACAGATTAACCGTAAGGTGATTGTGCCATCCAACGAGGAGTTGGAACGCAATAGCAGGGCGCGTAGCGCAAAACTTAGGATAGGAAGTAAACTATGAGCGAGATCAGCGAGCAACCGGTTGAGTTTATCGAGGAGCAACCACCCAAATCCAAGGAAAACAAGAAGGGTTTTAAGGTGAAGGATTTCCTCAGTGGAAATATTCTCGCACACGAGAATATTTCGGCTCAACTACCCTACGTGCTGTTCTTGGTGTTCCTGGCTGTTATTTACATTGCAAACCATTACCGGTACGACAAGTTGATGCGCGAGGATCAGAAGGTTAAAACTGAACTGAAAAACTTGCGAGCTGAATCAATTACAACTGCTGCTCAGTTGATGTTTATCAGCAAGCAATCGGAGGTGGTTAAACTGGTTGAGGAGAAAGGGCTGGAATTGAAAGAATCGACAGTTCCGCCGAAAAAGATAAAGTAGGCAAACTCGAATATTGAATAAGGAATTCTGAATTAGTAATGATAAATTAAAAAAATAACTGAACCCAAAACGAAAAACAATCAACGAACAACTATCAACTAAGCAAAATGTCGCTAAAAAAAGAAATATTAACCCGAATTGCAGTAGTGTACGTATTTTTCGTGCTGCTGGGGTTAGGCATTATTGCTAAAATTATCTACATACAGTTTGTTGAAGGCTACAAGTGGCGTGCAAAAGCCAAAGTTATTACCTACAAGGATATTATTGTTACTCCTAACCGTGGTGATATCTGTGCTACCGATGGTCGTGTGCTGGCAACATCAATCCCTTACTTTGATTTAAGGATGGATTTGCTTGCTGGTGGAGTTACCGATTCGGTTTTCAATGCAAATATTGATTCGTTGGCAATTTGCTTATCGAACTTTTTTAAGGATAGGTCAAAGTATTCCTATAAATCTGAACTGACTAATGCCCGCCGTTTGGCAAAGAATAAGCGTTTTTACCCAGTTGCGCCACGCAAGGTGAATTACATAGAGTTGCAGCAGATCAAGAAATTTCCGTTGTTCCGCTTGGGCGAGAATAAGGGTGGCTTTATTCCGGTACAAACCAACAAACGAATATTGCCTCATGCAACAATGGCAGCTCGCACCATTGGCACTGTAAACGAAGGAGGTGTTGCAGTGGGAGTAGAGGGTGCTTTCGATTATGCCCTAAAAGGCAAGGCTGGGTTAAGGGTTCATCAGCGTATACCTGGTAATAGTTGGGTTGAGGTAAAAAGTATGGACCAGATTGATGCCGAGGATGGTGCCGATGTTATTACCACCATAGATGTAGCTCTTCAGGATGTTGCTGAGGCTGCATTAAGGAAACAACTGGATATGCACAACGCCGAGCACGGGTGTGCAATTCTAATGGAGGTTGCAACTGGCGATATTAAAGCCATAGCCAATCTTAAGCGCGAAGATGATGGTTCGTACTCCGAGATGTATAACTATGCCATTGGTGAGAGTACAGAACCTGGATCAACAATGAAAATTCCAACCTTGGTTGCATTGCTTGAGGATGGTAGGATGAATTTGGATGATACAGTTAATACAGGTAACGGAAAATATAAGATATACGATAGAGTTATTGCAGACTCCAAGGAGGATGGGCATGGTAAGATTTCGGTGAAAGAGGTTTTTGAGGTGTCGTCGAATATTGGGGTGGTAAAATTGGTAAATAAGTACTATAAAGGTAGAGAGCGTGATTTTATTGATAGGATATATGCGATGAAGTTGAACCAGCCTTTGGATATCTCCATTCCGGGTGAGGTGTCTCCTTACATAAAGTATCCAGGCGAAAAGTACTGGTCGGGGATGTCTTTACCGATGATGAGTATCGGTTATGAGTTAAGGCTAACACCTATACAAATCCTTACATTCTACAACGCTATTGCAAACAATGGCCGAATGGTTAAACCACGTTTGGTGAAATCGCTGGTACGCCACGGACAGGTTGTTCAGTCGTTTTCACCCGAGGTTATTTCGTCATCAATTTGTTCAAGGTCTACACTCCGCAAGGTGAAAGAAGTGCTTGAAGGAGTTGTAGAGAGAGGAACTGCGATGAATTTAAAAAATCCTCGATATAAAATTGCTGGAAAAACTGGAACTGCACAGGTTGCAAAGGGAGCAAAGGGCTACAAACACGGCGGAAGGGTAAGTTACTCTGCATCGTTTGCAGGTTATTTCCCTGCCGACGACCCCAAGTATTCCTGTATTGTGGTTGTAAACTCGCCCTCGAACAGTGTTTACTATGGGAACGTGGTTGCTGGACCAATCTTTAAGGAGATATCCGATAAGGTTTACGCCACTAGCCCTGAGTGGTTCCGCGAGGTTGACGATAGTGGAGATTTGAAAGAGATACCACAGGCAAAATCGAGTAGCAGAGAGGCTTTATCAGAAGTGCTAGACGAATTGGATATTCCTTTCGAAAAGGTGGATAAAAAAGTCGATTGGGTTACCACTGAGCGCGATAGCCTTAAGGTTGAGTTGAAAAAAATGAACGTGTCAAAGAAAACTGTTCCAAACGTTGTTGGAATGGGAATAAAGGATGCTTTATTCTTGCTTGAAAATACTGGGTTAAGGGTGAAGTTTCAGGGCAGAGGCTCTGTGCGCTCACAATCCATTCAGGCAGGCACCAAAGCTGCTCCGGGAAGTACTGTGTTTTTGGAGATGAGTTTAGGTTAGGAAGAGTGCAAGGTTGATAGTTGTTGGTTGATAGTTGATGGTGAAGAGGAAGTTGTGGAAGGGTTTTGTCACCCTGAGCTTGTCGAAGGGTCTCGTTTTGGAAGAGAGGTTTATTAAGTTTTAAGTAATAGAAGTTTGTTGATAGTTGTTGGTTCATCGTGTAGAGAAAGAGAGTAGTTGTGGATGTTAACAAGTCACCCGTCACCTGTCCCCAAATCACAAACAACGAACAACAAAAAAAGTAAGAAGAAATACAGAGCGATATTTATAAAAACAATGTTGATTACACTAAAAAACATACTACCAAAATCGCTCAAGTTCGATGCTGTTGGCGCGTTGGATGTTGAGGTGGCCGGTTTAACGTTCGATTCCAGAACGGTTGACCGCGGATTTTGCTTTTTTGCAATAAAGGGTACTCAGGTTGATGGTCACCAGTTCATTTCAACTGCCGTTGATAAAGGTGCTTCGGTGATAGTTTGCGAGCAGATGCCCGTAGAAACATCACCCAAAACAACCTACATCAAGGTTGAGGATGCATCGTATGCGTTGGGTCTGATGGCATCGGCATTCTACGGCAATCCTTCGGAGAAGTTGAGGTTGGTAGGTGTTACTGGAACAAACGGAAAAACTACTACGGCTACATTGCTTTACAAGATGGCTGGATTGCTAGGCCATAAGTCGGGTTTGCTTTCAACCGTGGTAAACTACATTGGCGATACTGAAATTCCTGCCACACATACTACCCCTGACCAAATTCAACTTAACGCCTTCCTTGCTCGAATGGTAGCCGAGGGTTGCGAGTACTGCTTTATGGAGGTGAGCTCGCATTCAGTGGTGCAGAATCGTATTGCTGGGTTGATGTTCTGCGGTGGAATCTTCACCAATATTACACACGACCATTTGGACTACCATAAAACCTTCGATGAGTACATCAAGGCTAAGAAACGCTTCTTCGATAACCTGCCTGCCGATGCTTTTGCAATCACAAACATCGACGATAGGAACGGAATGGTAATGCTCCAGAATACAAAGTCCAAGGTGGTAACCTACTCGTTACGCTCAATGGCCGATATGCGTTGCCGAATAGTGGAAAGCCATTTTGATGGCACTTTACTTAACCTTGATGGTGTTGAGGTTTGGACACGCTTAATTGGTGAGTTCAACGCATATAACCTTTTGGCTATCTATTCAACGCTTATCAACCTTGGATTCGACAAGAATGATATCCTTACCAAGTTAAGTGAGGTTACTGCCGTTTCGGGTAGGTTTGAGTATATCAAGTCGAATAGCGGCATTGTTGCGGTTGTGGATTACGCTCACACGCCCGATGCGTTGGTGAATGTAATTGAGACCATTAATAAAATAAAGGGAGATGATCAGCGACTCATAACCGTTGTGGGTGCTGGTGGAAATCGCGATAAAACCAAACGCCCAGTTATGGCAAAGGTTTCGGCTGAGATGAGCGATATGGTTATTTTAACATCGGACAATCCACGCTTTGAGGAACCCGAGGATATTCTGAACGATATGAAGGCTGGGGTTGATATCACCTTAAGTCGTAAGGTTATTACTATTGTTGACAGAAAAGAGGCAATCCGTACCGCTTGCCTAATGGCAAAAAAGGGCGATATAGTTCTGATAGCAGGTAAAGGACACGAAAACTATCAGGAAATAAAGGGTGTTAAGCACCATTTTGACGATAAGGAAATTGTAAGTGAAATATTTAATACGTTGTAGTTATGCTGTACTATCTTGTTGAGTTTATTCAGAGGTATTTTGATATTCCGGGTACAGGTCTTTTCAAGTATATCTCGTTCCGTTCGGCAATGGCCTTCATCTTCTCATTGGCTTTTGCGTTATTGGTTGGGAAAAAGATAATCCGCTATTTGCAACGTTTACAGATTGGAGAGGAAATTCGCAACCTTGGCCTTGAAGGGCAAATGCAGAAGACAGGAACTCCAACAATGGGTGGTATCATTATTCTTGCATCAACATTGCTGCCTGTGTTACTTTTTGCCGATTTGCTCAATATCTACATTGTTATAATGATCTTGGCTACTGTATGGCTAGGTATTGTTGGTTTTGCTGATGATTACATTAAAGTATTTAAGAAAAATAAAGAAGGGTTACAGGGTAAATTTAAAATTTTAGGTCAGGTATCGTTAGGTCTTTTTGTTGGTTTAACAATGTGGTTAAGTCCAAGTATTGTTATAAGACAGCCTGCACCAAAGGCAAGAGTGCAAACTCAGGTCGAAACGGTTGTTGCTTCAGAGTATAATGGTGCTCAGCCCGTAAAGGTTCTTAAGAGCGAGAAAACAACCAAAACCTCCATCCCATTCTTCAAGAATAATGAGTTCGACTACTCGTATTTGAACCCATTTAAGGGTGAGTGGCGCGACACTATCACTTGGTTAATCTTTATAGCGGTTGTAATTCTTATTATCACTGCGGTTTCCAATGGAGCAAACCTAACCGATGGATTGGATGGATTGGCCACGGGCGTATCGGCGGTAATGGCTACTACGCTCGGAGTTTTTGCCTATTTATCGGGTAACGTTATCTACGCAGAGTACCTGAATATAATGTATATTCCACAATCGGGTGAGTTGGTGGTGTTTATGAGTGCATTTATTGGCGCTGCGGTTGGTTTCCTTTGGTACAACAGTTATCCAGCTCAAGTATTTATGGGCGATACAGGCAGTTTGACTATTGGTGGAATTATTGCTGTATTCGCAATTGTAGTTCGTAAGGAGTTGTTAATTCCTATCCTTTGCGGAATATTCTTGGTTGAGAATCTGTCGGTGGTAATGCAAGTTAGCTACTTTAAGTACACCAAGAAGAGGTACGGCGAGGGTCGCAGGATATTCCTGATGTCGCCATTGCATCACCATTACCAGAAGAAGGGTTACCCAGAGCCAAAAATCGTAACACGATTCTGGATTGTGGCAATTCTGCTGGCAGTTATTACAGTGGTTACTCTTAAAATTCGATAATCAAAATAAAAACAAATAGTATGAAGCGAATAGTTATACTAGGTGGAGGCGAAAGTGGTGCTGGTGCGGCTGTGTTGGCTCACAAGCAGGGTTTTGATGTTTTTCTTTCCGATTCGTCGGCCATTAAGCCCCGCTACAAGGAGTGGCTCGATAAGTACAGCATTCGCTGGGAGGAGGGGCAGCACACCGAGGAGTTAATCCTCAACGCCGATGAGGTGATTAAAAGCCCTGGTATTCCCGATAAAGCGCCTTTAATTGTGAAAATTTGCGAAAAAGCAATTCCAATTATTTCGGAGATTGAGTTTGCTGGACGTTACACCAATGCCTACACGGTTTGTATAACGGGTAGCAACGGAAAAACCACCACCACTTCGCTTATATACCATATGATGCAGAAGGCAGGGTTGAACGTGGGTTTGGCTGGGAATATTGGTAATAGCTTTGCCTATCAGGTGGCTGAGAACAACTTCGATTACTACGTAATTGAGTTAAGCAGTTTTCAGCTCGATGGTGTTTACGAGTTCAAGCCCGATATCGCCATTTTGCTGAATATCACCCCCGACCATTTGGATCGGTACGATTATAAGATGCAGAACTACGTGGAATCTAAATTTCGTATCGCTAAAAATATTTCTGATGACGATTGCTTTATCTTCTGCTCCGACGATGCTGTGACCATTGAACAGCTTAAGCGCATTGTGCTAAGAGCACAGCAGTTGCCATTCTCCATCAGGAGTAAGGATAACCAAACGTCGTGGATTGAGAACGAGCATTTGTTCATTAATTACAACGATAGTGATTTCTGTATGTCGATTAACGAACTGTCCTTAAAGGGCAAACATAATATTTATAACTCAATGGCAGCGGGAATTGCAGGCCATGTGTTGAATATTAGGAATGAGGTGATACGCGAGTCGCTTTCCGATTTTCAGGGTGTTGAGCATAGACTAGAGCCAGTTTTAACCATTAAGGGTGTTCGTTACATAAACGATTCTAAGGCAACCAACGTGAACTCAACTTGGTATGCGTTGGAGAGTATGGATACACCTGTGGTTTGGATTGTTGGCGGAACCGATAAGGGTAATGATTATTCCGAGTTAATGGATTTAGTGAAGGTCAAAGTAAAGGCAATTGTTTGTCTTGGTGTCGATAATTCAAAGTTACATAAGGCCTTTGGTGATGTTATCAGCATAATGATTGATACACGTTCTGCCCAGGAGGCAGTTCAGCAAGCGTATAAACTTGCAAGCCCTGGCGATGCTGTTCTTCTTTCGCCTGCCTGCGCTAGTTTCGACTTGTTTGATAACTACGAGGACCGCGGCCGTAAGTTTAAAGCAGCAGTTAGGGAATTGTAGTAATTAGTTAGTTGTTCGTTGATAGTTGTTCGTGAAGAAAGTAAGTAGAGGTTTGTCATCCCGAGTTTGTCGAGGGATCTCTTCACTTCTCACGAATCACGTTAAATAAAAAGATATGTCAGGCGTATTTGGACGATATTTTAAAGGAGATAGAGTGATATGGACGGTAGTTATTATCCTATCGGCCGTATCGTTGTTGGCTGTTTACAGTTCAACAGGGTCGTTGGCGTATCGGTTCCATGGTGGAAGTACAACCTACTTTTTAATAAAACAGTTGATTTTCTTAGGACTTGGACTTTCTATTGTGTTTGTTACGCATCTTATCAGTTACAAGGTTTACTATCCGCTTTCTACTATTCTGCTTGGAATTTCGGTACCGTTGCTGCTTATAACGCTTGTTTTTGGAGCAACACTGAACCAAGCTTCTCGATGGTTGGAGGTTCCGGGGCTCGGAATTACATTCCAAACATCGGACGTGGCCAAGCTGGCGCTGATAATGTATGTGTCAAAAATATTGTCGCAAAAACAAAAGGATATAAAGGATTTGCGTCAAGGCTTTGTGCCGTTGGTAATTCCAATCGGGTTGATTTGTATGCTTATTCTCCCAGCAAACTTCTCTACTGCAGCATTGCTTGGCTTGTCTTGCTGGATTATGATGTTTGTGGGCAGGGTAAACCTTAAGTATCTGCTTGGATTTACAGGTTTAGGAGTGCTGCTGCTTGGCGCATTTATTGTGATTGCCTTGCAATTCAAGAATGTGGGTAGGGTTCACACTTGGATTAACCGTATCGAGAATTTTGCCAGTGGAGATAATGGCGAAGGGAACTATCAGGTGGAGCAATCAAAGATTGCCATTGCAACTGGCGGAATAATTGGAAAAGGCCCTGGGCGTTCAACCCAGCGTAATTTTCTACCACATCCATACTCGGATTTCATCTTTGCAATTATTGTGGAGGAGTACGGATTATTAGGAGGCACAATAATTCTTGCATTATACCTGATATTGCTATTTAGGTCGGCATTAATTGTCAAGAATGCCAAACGAACGTTTCCGGCCTTTCTAGCCTTTGGGCTTGCAATGCTGATGGCGCTGCAGGCCTTGGTAAACATGATGGTTGCGGTAAATTTAATTCCGGTTACCGGACAACCGTTGCCATTGGTTAGTATGGGAGGAACTTCGCTGTTTTTTTCAAGCGCAGCATTTGGTATTATATTAAGCATTACTAGATCACAAAATAAAACTGAACTATTCGATGGAGAAGAACCAGTTGAAGATAATAATTAGCGGTGGCGGCACGGGAGGTCATATCTTTCCAGCCATATCCATTGCAAATGCGCTGAAGGAGATTAACCCTGAGGTTGAGATTCTTTTTGTGGGTGCCGAAGGCAAAATGGAGATGGAGCGTGTACCAAAGGCAGGCTACAATATTGTTGGCTTACCAGTGGTTGGTTTTCAGCGTAAGTTGACATTGAAAAATGTGTCGTTTTTCTTCAAACTCTTCAAGAGTATGAGGATGGCGCGCAAAATTATTGCCGATTTTAAGCCTGCCGTTGTGGTTGGTGTTGGCGGTTACGCCAGTGGGCCAATCCTAAAGGCTGCTCAAAAAGCCAATATTCCAACGCTTATTCAGGAGCAGAACTCTTACGCTGGAGTAACCAACAAGATGTTGGCCGCAAAGGCTTATAAAATCTGCGTTGCATACGATGGAATGGAGAAGTATTTCCCAAAGGATAGAATTCTGATGACTGGTAACCCTGTGCGTCAGGATTTGGAGAAGTTAACCGCAACCAAGGAGGAGGCTTTAAAGTACTTCGATATCAATCCAGACCAAAAGGTGATTCTGGTTTTAGGCGGTAGCCTTGGTGCTCGTACTATCAACCAGAGTATAATGACAAATATGACCGAGTTAGTCACACATCACGATATCACGGTGATTTGGCAAACCGGGAAGATTTACTACTTGGATATTAAGCAGCAGTTGGCAGGCTACAATGCGCATAACATTAGGCTATTCGATTTTATCAATAGAATGGATTTTGCATACGCTGCTGCCGATGTGATTATCTCACGCGCAGGTGCAGGAACAATCTCGGAGCTTTGCTTGGTGGCAAAACCTTCCATTTTGGTTCCATCGCCCAATGTGGCTGAGGATCACCAAACGCACAACGCAATGGCCTTGGTAAAGAACAATGCTGCTGTTATGGTGACCGATGCTAATGCAAAATTGGAGTTGGTGAATACCGCCATTGCACTGGTATCCGACAATGCTAAATTGAAGGATTTATCCGCTAATATTCTGAAAATGGCATTGCCAAATTCGGCGAATATTATTGCGAATGAGGTTTTGAAGTTAATTGATAATAAGTAATTAAGTAGGGTCTTGTCATCCCGAGCGTAGCGAGGGAGTTCTTAGAAAGGAGATAGCTTCGGCAAGCTCAGCATGACAAGAATAACAAACAACGAGCAACGAAATATGGATTTTGAGCAAATTAAACGGGTTTACTTTGTAGGGATAGGCGGCATTGGGATGAGCGCATTGGCTCGTTACTTTGTTCAGCGTGGAAAGTCTGTTGCTGGTTACGATAGAACATCGTCGGGTATAACCGTTGATTTGGAGAATATGGGCGTTGCAGTTCACTATACAGATGATATAAATCTTATCCCTGCCGATTTTCGCTCATTGAATGGTACTTTGATTATTTATACTCCTGCAATTCCAGCGGAGCATACCGAGTTGAATTTCTTTAAGAACAATGGTTTTGAAATTATAAAACGCGCACAGGCATTGGGCTTTATTGCATCGGCAATGAGCGTTTTGGGTGTTGCTGGTACGCACGGAAAAACATCAACAACCACAATGCTTTCGCACTTGTTGGGAAGTTCATCGGTTGGTTGCGATGCTTTTTTAGGTGGAATTTCCAAGAACTTTGGAAGCAACCTTGTTACAGCCGATAAGGGCAAAAACCTACTGGTGGTTGAGGCCGATGAGTACGATAGAAGTTTCCTGAGCCTATTCCCGCATCTGGCAATAATCACATCTGTTGATGCCGACCATTTGGATATTTACGGAACCCACGAGCACGTTTTGGAGGCATTTGGGCTATTTGCAGGTCAAATTAAGCCTAATGGCTTTTTGGTGATGAAACAGGGTTTGAATTTCACTCCAAAGTTGGCCTCAGGTGTAAAGGTCATTACCTACGGTTTTACTAGTAATGCTGATGTTTATCCATCAAATATCCGCATTGTAGATGGTTTCTACAACTTCACCCTGAATACCCCAAGCGGAAGTATCGATAATCTGCACTTGGGAGTTCCCGGTAAGTATAATCTGGAGAATGCACTTGCAGCATCGGCTGCTGCATTGGCAGTGGAAATTAGTAGCGATGAGCTACGTAGCGGCTTGCAAAGTTTCTCGGGTGTAGTTCGCAGGTTCGATGTGCAGTTCAAGAACGCAACATCAATATATATCGACGATTATGCACATCACCCACAGGAAATAAAAGCAATGATTGAATCGGTGCGCGATGTGTTCCCCAACCGTAAGGTTGTTGGAGTGTTTCAGCCTCATCTTTACAGTCGCACCCGCGATTTTGCCGATGAGTTTGCGCAATCGCTCGATAAGTTGGATATGGCTATAATGCTCGATATTTACCCAGCACGCGAGTTGCCGATTGAGGGAGTAACATCGAACTCAATTCTAGCAAGAATGAAGAACCCAAACAAAGTGCTCTTGAGCAAGAACGATATTTTGGAGTGGGTTGCAAAGAATGATATAGATATTTTGGTAACAATGGGCGCAGGCGATATCGACCGTTTGGTGCCTCAAATTGTGGAGGTATTGAAAAGCAAGTAACGATGAAGAAGCGTAGCAAAATCATACTATTCTCGGTGGCTTGGCTGATTTTAATCGCCTACCTGGTTTACGGTTTGATGTTTTCATCGAAACGGGCTGATCGTGTGGTATGTAAGTCGATAGTTGTTGAGGTGCTGGATAGCGCAGAATATAGGTTTGTAAAATCTGCAACTATCAAAAGAATGCTGACTTCGTCAAAATCAACTCCTATAGGGAAACTTTTGAAGAATGTCAATACAAAAAAACTTGAGGATGAAATCGCAGAGATGAGTGCAGTGCGAGATGTTCAGGTGTACAAATCGCTTGATGGCAAATTGCGAATTACTGTTAAGCAGCGTCGTCCGCTAGTGCGTGTTTTCAATGCCACCGATCAGAGTTACTATATAGATGATCAGGGCCTTATTATGCCAGTTTCTTCTAATTATACAGCACATGTGCTTGTTGTTAACGGGAATATTAAGGAGCCCTTTAAAGTTAAGTCAAACGTGAATGTGTTGGCTTGGAACGATAGCATTGTTGGGGGCGAGAAACCAACAATTTGCCGAATCTACGATTTTGCAAAGTTTGTATCGGAGGACGATTTTTGGAATGCACAAATTGCACAAGTATATGTGAATAGTATAGGAAATGTAGAGTTAATTCCTGTGGTTGGACCTCACGTAATTCAGTTGGGAGGATTCAGAAATTTCAGAATAAAACTCAAAAAGTTGATGGTGTTCTACAAGGAGGCACTACCAACCGAGGGCTGGAATAAATATTCGATAATAAATTTAAAGTATTCAAATCAAATAGTTTGCACTAAACGATAACACTATGGCACAAAGTAATGAGTATGTAGCAGCAATTGACCTTGGAACCACCAAAGTGGTAACATTGGTTGGCAAAAAGACTCCTAACGGAAAGCTTCAGATTGTTGGACTAAGCACCACCGAATCGACCGGAATTAAGAAGGGTATGATTCAGAATATCGAGGATACCGTTAAGGCTATCGAAAAAACAGTTAATGAGGTTAAGATTGAAACCGGAATCGATTTTAAGTCGGTTTACGTTGGTATTGCTGGTCAGCATATCCGCAGCATCAAGAACCGTGGATATATCAACCTTGAGTCCGACGATGTGGAAATTTCGCAGAAGGATATCGATAGGCTGATTAAAGATATGCACCGTATTCCTGTTGAGGCTGGCGAAACAATCCTGCACGTTCTTCCTCTGGAGTACTTTATCGACAACGAGTCGGTTGATAAGCCTGTAGGTATGGTCGGCCGCCGCTTGGAGGCAAACTTCCATATTGTAATTGGCAAAACATCATCGGCAAAGCATATCGAGAAGTGCGTTAACCGTGTTGGATTAAACGTTAACGAGTTGGTTCTTGAGCCACTTGCATCGGGCGAGTCCGTTCTAACCGACGATGAACGCGAGGCTGGCGTTGCTTTGGTTGATATTGGTGGTGGTACTACCGATTTGGCTATCTACTACAACGGAAATGTTCGCCATACTGCCGTTATTCCTTTCGGTGGAAATATCATCACCCAGGATATCAAGGATGGTTGTTCAATACTACTAAAACAAGCCGATTTGCTTAAGGAAAAATTTGGTTGCGCATTGGCCGATATTGCACCAGATAACAAAATCATTACTATTCCTGGCATTAGCGGTCGTGAGCCTAAGGAGATTTCGGTTAAGAACCTTGCTGGAATTATTCAGGCACGTATGGAGGAGATTCTGGACTTTGTGGCTTATGAGATTAACCTTTCGGGTTACGCCAATAAGTTAAGCGCAGGTGTTGTAATTACTGGTGGAGGTGCGCTCTTGAAGCATTTACCCCAGTTAATCCGCTTCAAAACTGGACTTGACGTTCGTATCGGTTATCCTGTTGAGCAACTAAGTTCCGATTCGTTGGAGGATTTCAACCAACCACAGCTATCAACCGCATTAGGTTTAGTGCTTTTAGGATTGGATAAAAAGGTTGAGGTGATTGAGAAGAAAACTTATGTTCAGCCACAGGTACAAACGCAAGTTCAGCCGCAAGTACAATCGAAACCTGTAGTTGAGAAAAAAAGAGATGAATTCGAAGAGGAATCAGTTGCAGAACGTCGTGGGAGTGGCAGAATGACTGCCATAAAGAATATGTTTTCGGGCTTATTCGACGAGACTGATACTGAGATGTAATTCTAGAGTGCAAACTAGATGATTTAAGTTGATAGTTGTTCGTTGATAGTTGATGGCGAAAGCAAAAGAAGCTTCCAATCACCTATCAAAAATCAAAAATATCTTTTAACGTTTTACTTTTAACGTTTAACAATTAAAACTATGGCCGACGAACTAATTAATTTCGAGTTACCGTCAAATAACGCATCCATAATCAAAGTGATTGGAGTTGGTGGCGGCGGAGGAAATGCGGTTAACTATATGAACCGTATGGGAATCAAGGATGTTGACTTTGTGCTGTGTAACACCGATGCCCAGGCAATGGTTAATAGTCCCGTTGAGTTTAAAATTCAACTGGGGGCATCGCTAACCGAAGGGCGCGGGGCTGGTAATAAACCAGAGATTGGACGTCAGGCGGCCATAGAGAGTTTACAGCATATTGTCGATTTCCTATCGAACAATACCAAGATGGTGTTTATTACCGCCGGAATGGGCGGTGGTACCGGAACTGGTGCTGCGCCAATTATTGCCAAAGCCGCAAAGGAACTGGGAATACTAACTGTTGCCATAGTGACTATCCCGTTCCGCAACGAGGGCAAAAAGCGTATTGCACAAGCGGTTGAAGGTATCGAGAATATCCGTCAGCACGTGGACTCTTTGTTAGTAGTGAACAACGAGAAGATCTTGGAAATTTATGGCAACCTTAAGGTTACTGAGGCTTTTGCCAAAGCCGACGATGTGTTGGCAACTGCCGCAAAGGGTATTGCCGAAATTATAACCGTTCACGGCTATATCAACGTGGACTTTGCCGATGTTGAAACCGTAATGTCCAACAGCGGTGTTGCGCTTATGGGTTCCGCACGTGCAACCGGCGAAAATAGAGCACTTACCGCGGTTAAAGAAGCATTGGAATCGCCATTGCTTAATAATAACGATATTTCGGGCGCCCGCAACATTCTGCTGAATGTAACCTACGGACAGGATGAGATTACAATGGAGGAAATCGGTCTAATTATCGATTATGTTCAATCCGCTGCAGGCGACGATGCCGACCTAATTTGGGGTAATGGCTGCGACCCTTCGCTTGGCGAAGATTTGAACGTAACGGTGATTGCAACTGGTTTTGGAACAAGCAGTATTCCTGAGCTATATGTTCGCAACAAGGAGGTTGATGTGGTTGAACTAGATGGTGGAATTCGTGGTAATAGGGTAGAGTCAACACCATATCTGCTTGATGAAAGTGAACGGAGGCAGCCTGCTCGAAAGGTTAAAAAGCCTGAGGCTATTGATACAACACAACGAGTAATTGAGTTTGATGTTGCAGCCGAGGAGTTTGAGGTTAAAACTATTTCAACACCTCGCCCTGTTAGAGCAGAGGATGTAATGCAACCAAAAACAACCGCAAAGCCAAATGTTCCAACCAGCAAACCGCATCCTGCACCAAATGGTAACAGGTGGGGAAATATTGATGAACTGGAAAGCATTCCTGCATACAAACGCCGTAATGTCCAACTCGATGATACCGATCATTCCAATACCAATAATCTGTCGCGTACAACATTAAGCGAAACAGATGATGGAGATATTTTCTTGAGACCGGATAATTCGTATTTACACGATAATGTGGATTAAATCTTAAATGATTATCCGTAACGATGCCTACAAATATCTTCAAACCTCTTATCATTCCTGCGCAAGCAGGAATCCACTCTTTAGATTGATGGATTCCGCATCAAGTGCGGAATGAAGAGACTTTTTAGGAATATTAGCGGATAATCGTAAAATCTTAATTTGATACAAAAGAAGAGCCCAGTATCACTGGGCTCTTCTTTTTCTCCTAAATCAATTTATATTTTTCAAATATCTTTTTAGCAATAAACCAAACAGCAATTCCAACCCCAGAACCAATAATTGCTCCAGTTAAAACATCGCCGGGGTAATGTACTCCTAAGTAAATTCTACTATAGGACACGAATGTTGCCCAAGTTAGGATTCCCCATGTAAACCATCGCTTGCTGAATAGAAATGAGAGGAACACAGCGACTCCAAAAGTGTTTGCTGCATGCGAGGAGATGAATCCATACTGACCTCCACATCGACCGACTAGATGGATAAATTGGCTTAAATCGGGATTGTGACAAGGACGTAGGCGTAAGAAAACATTCTTGAATGCGTGAACCGATACTTGGTCGGCTAAAAGAACTACAAAGGCTATTGCAAGCAGCCACCATAGCGTTTTCCATTTATACTGACGTGCTATAAAGTAAATGATAAGAAGGTATAGTGGTAGCCATGTTAACTTGCCCGAGGCAAAAAGCATGATGTTATCCCAAAAAGGCGCATGCGCTCCGTTAAGCGCAAGAAATAGTTTAGTGTCGAGTTGGATTAGAAAATCAATCATAATTAATCACTGTTTATGCTGTTCCATAGTAAATCCTTAAGTTCATCAATGCCTTGTCCTACAACCGATGAAATGAACACAGTTGGGATTTTGGGCAAATGTTTTTTGATTGATTTTTTGATTTCATCATCAATCAAATCGCATTTAGTGATAGCAAGCACACGTTTCTTGTCCAGAAGTTCTGGGTTGTACATTTTTAACTCGTTCACCAGAATTTGGTACTGTTTTTTCACATCATCGCTATCGGCTGGTACCATAAATAACAGCATCGAGTTGCGCTCAATATGACGCAGGAATCTTAATCCAAGTCCTTTTCCTTCGTGAGCACCTTCAATAATGCCTGGGATATCGGCCATTACAAATGAACGCTCATCGCGGTAGCGAACAATTCCAATGTTTGGAACCAGCGTTGTAAATGGATAGTCTGCAATTTTAGGTTTTGCAGCGCTAACAACCGATAGCAAGGTAGATTTGCCTGCATTGGGAAATCCAACCAAGCCAACATCGGCAAGGATTTTTAGTTCAAGTATAACATTGGCCTCCTCCGCTGGCTCTCCGGGTTGTGCAAACCGTGGGGTTTGCAATGTAGCCGTTTTAAAGTTCCAGTTACCAAGTCCTCCACGACCACCTTTTAGTAATATTTCAACCTGTCCATTCTCTGTAATCTCTGTGATTACTTCATCTGTATCGGCATTTTTGGCCACAGTGCCAATGGGCACTTCAATGGTAATATCGGCGCCATCGGATCCAGTGCAGCGGGCACCGCTACCATGCTCTCCATCTCCGGCATATATGTGGCGCTTATACTTTAAATGGAGCAATGTCCAAAGTTGGCTACTCCCTTTAAGGTAAATGTGACCACCTCTACCGCCATCACCACCATCGGGGCCGCCCTTGGGAACAAACTTCTCGCGGCGCATATGAACGCTTCCTCCGCCACCTTTCCCCGAACGGCAGAATATTTTTACGTAATCAACAAAATTTGAATTGGACATATGAGATATCAGATATTAGATACTATATTTTTGGTAAAACAGTTTAAAATATTTGGCAACAAAAGTAATGATAATTAGCCATTAAGCCAATTATTCATTTTAAAGCACTTGTAAGTGAAGTCAAACTGCACCTATTGAGCGTTTCTGATGGCTTTGCAGATTCTGTCAAAAATTTGATTAACGCTGCCCATTCCATCAATCCCTTTGAATTTTTCTTGATTTTTGTAGTAATCCAACACTGGGCGAGTTGTTTTGTCGTAGATATCGAGCCTTTTGCGAATTATACTCTCCTCCTTATCGTCGGGTCTGTCGGTTTCCTTACCTCTGTTTAGCAGGCGATCAACAAGTTCATCGTCGGTAACCTCAAGCGAAATCATCACAGTAACAGAATATCCTGTTGAACATAAAATTTCATCGAGTTTTGCAGCTTGCAATGTGTTGCGAGGAAATCCGTCGAACACACATCCCTTAGCTGCATTATCCTTGCTAAGTTCTTCCTCAATTAAACCAATTGCAATTTCATCGGAAACAAAGTTGCCTTTATCAATTAATCTCTTAGCTTCAATTCCTATTGGCGTTTGCGCTACTATGGCTGCCCTTAAAATTTCTCCTGTTGAAATATGCTTTAGCCCGAATTCCTGTGCAACAATTTTCGATTGAGTTCCCTTGCCTGCCCCCGGAGGTCCAAAAATCACAATATTGAGCATAACTGCTATGTATATTAAACTTTAATATCTATTCGTATTGTTAAAATTGCGTTACATAAAAAATGCTGAAGCAAGTTCAGCATTCTTGTGCATATACTTAATGATATCGCTTAAATTACAGTGTAAATGTCTGGTAGATTTCGACCAATACCATCGTAGTCTAACCCGTAGCCCACAATAAAATCGTTTGGAATTGATCGGCCAATGTAGTCGATTTTCATTGCACCCTTGTACGAATCGGGCTTGTATAGCAATGTTGCAACCTTTATTGCCTTAGGATTTAGTTTGCCAATTTCTTCGAATAATTTGGTGAGAGTAATTCCTGTATCAACAATATCCTCAACAATAATAACGGTTCTGTTGGTTACGTCCTCGTTCAAACCAATTAGTTCATTAACAACGCCGGTTGATGTAGTGCCTTGGTAAGAGGCTATTTTGATGAACGAAACCTCGCAGGCGAAGTTGATGCGTTTCATCAGGTCGGCTGTGAACATAAACGATCCATTAAGGATGCTCAGGAATAGCGGTATTTCCTTTGTATTCCTAAAATCCCAGTTGATTTTCGATGCAACTAAATCGATATCCTGCTGAATATCTGCCTCTGGATAGCTTAATCTAAACTCTCTATCTTTAAGTTTTACCTGTTTTAAATTCTCAGCCATTTTCTCTTTTTTTTAGGATAAAAACAAACCACAAAAGTACATCAGTTTTTTTGAATTTTATATTTATGGCTCGCTTTTGTTAAGAAAAAAGGGGATTTAAATTGGATGCCCGGCACTTAGTTGTTGAATAACCAAATTTCTGCACTCTCCATATTGGGGAAAGCTTGCGTTGGGATATGCTCGGTGAAAATCGATGCAAGCATGCTTACCGATTTATTCCCAAATACATCGTCGGAGTTGATAAAGGCAATTTTCGATACAGCACTCTTTGAGAGCAATGGAATTAAAGTTAAGGTTAGAAGTTGGATGTCTTCTTTCTTTATCACCTTAACTTTTGAGGTGTCGAATATTATTTTTTTTACATGGTTGTGTGAAATTCCGTAGTTTAAAGCTTCTACTAGTTCGGATAGAGTCCTAGTGTTAGCGAATCCCTCTATGGAGAGAAATAGATACTCTCTTTTCTTGATATACAACATGCTGGCAGAGTTTGTATTGTATAGTATAGCACTGTTTGCTGACATATATAGTGTTTTTTGAGTTTATGTTAATGCTCAAAAGTACTATTGAAACAATAGATTTGTGAAATGAAAAAGATAAATTGAGTTAATGAATCGACGAAAATATGAACAGGCTGGATCTGTTATTTTTATGCAATATTTGTGTGTGCTTAAGTTGTTGTTTCTGTATAGTTTGTATTGTCTTTCTTGATAATTCGGCAAATAATCTTAATTTTGTGTTACAAAAATTAAATTGATGACACCAAAGGTTAGCATTATCATGGGCAGCGTATCGGATATGCCGATTATGGAGGAGGCTGCTAAGTTCCTTGATGATTTAAATATTCCCTTCGAGATTAACGCTTTGTCGGCACATCGAACACCCGATATGGTGTTGGATTTTGCCCGGAATGCACATACCCGTGGAATAAAGGTTATTATTGCAGGCGCTGGTGGCGCAGCGCATCTTCCTGGTGTTATTGCAGCATTAACCCCGCTGCCAGTTATTGGAGTGCCTATCAAGTCGTCGAATTCCATTGATGGTTGGGATTCTATCCTTTCCATTTTGCAGATGCCAGCTGGCATTCCTGTTGCAACTGTGGCGTTGAATGGTGCTAAGAATGCTGGGATACTGGCAGTTCAAATTATTGGAACTGGCGAGCCTGATGTTCAGAAGGCCATGGTAGAGTTTAAGCAAACATTAGGCGAGAAAGTGGTAAAGGCCAACAAGGATCTTGCAAATATTAAATTCAAGAATAAAACAAATTAGTGTTATAACGCTCTGATACAAGTTCAGGGTGTAGAAAAATGATATAACACTTTGCCTTTCGCACCTTAATCATTCACTGTGAATGCATAAGCGAATTGCGTTAACGATAGTACTGGCATCGTTTTATTTCAACTTAACTGCCTCTATTCCTGACAGACCCACAGCAGGACAAGGCGCTGCATTGGGTCAAACATGGATATCGCTAAACTCAACTTGGTCGGGACTACAAAATCAGGCTGCATTGGCCTGGCAGCAGGCGTACTGGTTTGGCGCTCATCACGAGAACCGATTCCTTATTAAGGAGTTGAGACTAAGTTCTGTTGGTGGCATTATTCCAACTTCAACCGGAACTTTCGGCCTAAATGTTTCCCATTTTGGCTATAGCCAATTCAACATTACAAGGGCTGGGCTGGCTTACGGAATGAAACTTACTGCAAAGTTTTCGGCAGGAGTGGGGTTGAACGTTCATCACATGCAAATTGCTGGCGATTACGGTACTAAAAATGCCTACACAGCTGAGGGCGGTTTGCTTTACATGCCAACAGATAAGCTGGTTTTGGGAGCGTACCTATTCAATCCAACACGATCGTCGCTCGACGATCAGCAGTCGTTACCAACGCTGTTTGGTTTTGGCGTTTCGTATTTGCCTGTCAATAATTTGATGCTTGTGCTTCAGGTTGACGATGATACTGAGAATAAACCGGCGGTTAGAGGCGGGGTAGAGTATTGCGCTCTGAATAATTTTGCGGTTAGAGTTGGCTATTCATCGGGGAATGCCGAGGGTTTTACCGGTGGATTTGGTTGGAATATCCGGAGTATTCAAATTGACTTGTCGTTCGGATATCACCGCGTACTGGGCTATACCCCACAGCTGTCGGTTGCATATTGTTTTGGGCGACGAAATGATAAGATGCCATGAGATTGTTGCGGCTCAGCCTAGGAGTACTTTGTTTCTTGATGGCATTGCTTGTGCCACGTTATGCTGAATCGCAGGAGACCCAAGCGGACGTGCAGCAGTTAATAGCCGATATTGTTGAGGATTTATCCTTAAAGTCGGAATTGGAGGAGGATTACTCGCAGCTGATTGACGATTTGCTGGAGATTTCGCAGAATCCTATCAATATAAACTCGGCCACGGCCGACGATTTGAAAAAACTTTTCTTCCTTAGCGATTTCCAAATATTGAGTTTAATTGAGTATCGCGATTCCACTGGTTCAATCCTATCTATATACGAGTTGCAAACTATTCCCGGATTTGATATCATTGATATACGTAGGGTGGAGGCTTTTATCAAAATTGAGCAGGTTGACAAAACCCAGCTTAATTCGATGCTTTATGGTAGGAATGAGTTGACATTTCGTTACAGAACCTCAGTGGAAACTCCGGCTGGTTATAAAAATAGTTACTCCGGATCATCAAAGTACTTAGGCGATAAAAATGCGTACTATACACGTTACGGCTACCGTGGAGGAAAAAATTTGCAGTTGGGATTTGTGGCCGAGAAGGATGCCGGTGAACCATTTTTCGATGGAACTTTTAAAACTGGATTCGATTATATCTCGGGTTATGTTCTGCTTACAAAGGTTGGTGCAGTAAAGAAACTGATTGTTGGCGATTATCATGCAGAGTTTGGTCAGGGACTAACGTTTTGGAATAGCCTCTCGTTTGGGAAATCGAGCAGCGTGCTGTCGGTTCATAAAAGGGCCGATGGATTGGTGAAGCACTCATCGGCCTACGAGAGTCAATTTATGCGAGGAGCAGGGGTAACCCTGTCGATGTTTAACTCCGATTTTACAGTTTTTGCATCGTATAAAAATATTGATGCAAGCATTACCGACACCTTGGATAATGGCGACTTGGCGTTTAGCTCATTGCCCGAAACAGGTTATCACCGCAATAGTAGCGAAATTGATGGTCGGAATGCTTTGTCGGAATTTACCGCTGGGGCAAACATTACCTATAACGCGAAGCGTATCAAGGCAGGCTTAACGTTTGCGCATTCCAGAATTGATGGAGCGTTTGCAGGTGTACAGTCGATCTACGATTTGCGGCCAACCCCAACCGAGAAAACGGCAGTTGGGTTATCGGCCGATGTAAGTATCAAGCAACATCAATTCTTTGGTGAGGTGGCCGCAGACCTGCCCAATGGATACTTTGCATCTGTTGCTGGAGGTCTTTTTAGGCTGAGCAATACTGTGCAGGTATCGATTCTGGGACGCTCGTACTCGCGAAACTTCAACCCTCGCTATACGGCAGGTTTTGCCGAGGGAAGCGGAACCTGTAACGAGAATGGCGTTTATACGGGCATCAGCATTTTGCCCACAAAAGGGTGGAGGCTCTCTGGTTATATCGATTTGTTTAAATTCCCGTGGCTTAAGTATGCTGTAAATGCACCATCGAGCGGACGTGAGTTTATGGCTCTCTCGGAACATTCAATTAACAGCAATTTTGCGTTGAATGTAAGGTATCGCTATAAGCAGGTTGAAAAGAACATGTCCGATGCATCAACCCCAACGGTTCCAGTAATCAATCAAACCAACCAGAATGTTCGGTTGCAGGTAAACTTTAGGGCAGCAGAAGGGGTGACACTCAAGGCTAACCTGGAGTCAGCAATGTTCGATACCGATAGCACCAGCGTGGAGTATGGCTATTTGCTTGCGCAGGATGTTAATGTGACTCTTTCAAAACTTCCTGTGACTATAAGCTGTAGGTTTGCTATTTTCGATACTCCATCGTGGAACACTAGGATATACTCGTACGAGAGCGATATGCTTTATTCGTTCTCGGTTCCTGCATACTACTCAAAGGGTACACGGGTGTTTGCGCTTGTTAAGTATAATCCAAAACCGTGGATCGATATTTGGGTACGCTACTCCCAAACCTACTTTAGCGATATGGATGAGATTGGTCAGGGTGCAGACTTAATAAGCGGTAACACACGTAGCGAGGTAAAGGCAATGGTACGGGTTAAGTTTTAGGGGTCTGTTCAATAAACTGTGTCAAGTGGTTAAACTTATATAAGTTTAACCCATAAAACAAGACGCATGAGTATTGACGAACAGTTTAGCTACGATGCATTTGAAAAAGAAGCCCTTGCCAAATTGAAGAAGGGCGTTTCGCTAGAAGGTAAAGACGGCGTTCTAGCGCCATTGCTTAAACGCCTCCTAGAGGCGAGCCTGCAGGGTGAAATGGAAACCCACCTGCAGGAAGAAAGAGCCTCAGGGGCAGAAAGGAAGAACCGTCGCAATGGGCAAACCACCAAGAAGGTTAAAACGCACTACGGGAGTATTGCGATCAGCACTCCGCGTGACCGTGAGGGAACGTTTGAGCCCGAGATACTCCCCAAAAGGCAAACCACCCTTGGCGATGGGCTTGACCATAAGATTATCAGCTTATACGCGATTGGGATGAGCTACAGCGATATATGCGACCATCTAAGCCAGCTGTACCAGCTCACGCTTTCCCCGGCAACCATAACCGCTATTACCGATAAGATACTGCCAGCAATAGAGCAATGGCAAACCCGCTCCTTGGAGAGCGTTTACCCTATTCTGTGGCTCGATGCCATCCACTATAAGGTACGCGAGGACAACGCCATTAAAACAAAGGCCGTTTACTGCCTGATCGGGCTAAACCGGGAAGGGGTAAAAGACCTACTAGGCATGTACATCGGAGAAAGCGAAAGCGCACGCTTCTGGCTCTCTGTGCTCAACGATATTCATCGCAGGGGGGTACAGGATATACTGATTGCCAGTATCGACAACTTAAAGGGCTTTGCTCAGGCCATCGAGGCCGTTTTCCCTAAAACTAAAGTACAGCTATGCATTGTCCATCAAATCCGGAACTCCCTAAGGTATGTGGCCATAAAAGACCGAAAAGAAGTAGTTGCCTCACTAAAGGAAGTCTACCAGGCCAACGGCCTAAAACAAGCGGAGAAAGCCCTTTTCCAGTTGGATTTGCGATGGCAGTCAAAATACCCCTCAATGGTCAAGTCCTGGCTTGAAAACTGGAACAGGCTCGCTCAAATGTTTGAGTTCCCTGACATGGTAAGAAAGCTAATGTATACTACCAATGTAATCGAAAGCTTTAATAGCCAATTACGTAAGGTGACTAAATCGAAGCGAGTATTCACAAACGATCAAGCCCTGATGAAGCTTCTATTCCTGGTACAGCAAAGGATATATGAAAAAGCAGGACCGATTAATGGTTGGAGGCAGGTAATGGCGCAATTAATTATTATTTTTGAGGACAGATTAAATGTTCAGTAATTACCTACTTTGACACAGTTTATTGAACAGACCCAGTTTTAGATGAAATTTAAAGCGATTCTACTTTAGATTTGTTGTTGCCAATACAGTTTCAGTTTTTGGAAAGGTATTACAAAATGTTTTTATCGCATTCCAAATTTCAGGAACGGCACTTCAAAAAGTTTTAATGGCATTCCAAGTTTTAGGAAAGGCATCACAGAAAGTTTTAGTGGCATTCTCAATTTTGGGAAAGGTATCTCAAAAAGTTTTAGTGGCATTCTAAATTTTAGGAAAGACATTGCAAAAAGTTTTTATGGCATTCCAAGTTTTAGGAAAGGCATCACAGAAAGTTTTTATGCCATTCTCAATTTTGGGAAAGGCGTTGCAAAAAGTTTTGGTGGCATTCCATTTTTTTGGAACACTCCTGATAATCTTAAAATCTAAGAGAGAAACATTCCTGACTCAGCGAAGCGGAGATCAGGAATCCATGTGCAGATGTTTGCAACCAATGTATAAGTTTTAATAAAGGTGAACTTATAGTGTTTTTGTTCTCATTAGTTAGAGGATTTCATCCTTCTTTATTTTCCCCATGCTTCAGGGTTCTCACGCCAGCTGTTTAAAAGTTCAAGTTGTTCTGGTTTAACATACCCGCTTTCCATGGCAATGCCTATTAGCTCGGTGTAGTTCGACAGGGTTTCGAACTCAACGCCTGCGTTGGCAAAACCCTCGGTAGCTTGGTTGAACTGGTAGGTAAATATTGCTACAAGCCCCAGCACGTTGCAGCCCGCATTTTTAAGCGCTTCAACTGCGGCAAGGCTGCTCATCCCGGTCGATATTAAATCCTCAATCACCACAACCTTTTGGCCGGGTTTATAATCGCCCTCAATTTGGTTGGTTAGCCCGTGCGATTTTGGGGCCGATCGTACATAGATGAATGGAAGCTGCATACGGTCGGCAACTAGCATTCCGTGAGCAATTGCGCCGGTGGCTACTCCTGCAATTATTTCCACATCGGGGTATTTGCGTTTGATAAGTTCCACAAAGCCGTAGCATACAGCATTTCTTACGTCAGGAAACGATAGTGTTTTCCGGTTATCGCAGTAAATTGGAGACTTCCATCCCGATGCCCATGTAAAAGGATTTGCAGGATTGAGTTTAATTGCATTAATTTGGAGTAAGTTTGACGCAATTGTTTTGTTTGCCATGGCTCAAGAATTTGTCATTTATTTTAATAATCGAAAATTTATTATCACTCAAAAAGTCGAAAAATATTTTGAGAGCGAAGGAATCGGTTTGTTTTTAGGAAATCCAACCCATCAAGATTTTCCAAAATTACTGGAAATTTTTCAAACCCATTTAGTTGTACAGAATGTTTTTGTGGGAAATAGCGACGTTGAGAAACTTTTTGATCAGTTCGCATCGAATTTTACAGTGCTTGATGCTGCTGGGGGTGTGGTGGAGAACGAGAAGGGTGAGTTCCTGATGATATTCCGCAGGAATAAGTGGGATTTACCCAAAGGCAAGGTCGAGGCTGGTGAAACGTTGGAGGATGCGGCACTCCGTGAGGTGCAGGAGGAGACAGGCGTTGCCGAACTACAGTTGCAAAAGCATGTTGTTACAACTTACCATACATACACCCAGGATAGCGTTCCAATACTAAAGCGTACGCATTGGTACGCAATGAAAGGGATGAGTGGCGTTCCCTTGGTTCCCCAAGCGGAGGAGGGTATTGTTAAGGCTGAGTGGATAAAGCCCAAGGAATTGCCCTTCTACTTAGTTAATACGTTCAATAACATTCAGGACGTTTTTAGCATTATTGCTAAACGTTAAATTTCACCTCTATCCCGTAAAATCTGGAAAAACTTCATCTCAAAATTCTCCTTGGGCGACGGTGCCGGAGAGTATATCAACTTTCTATCGGGGCCAATTAGGAAATAGGTGGGATAGGCTCTTATGTCAAAATCCTTAATGATATCGGGTTTGTTGCCGTAGTGGAGGAATGTCCACGAGTACCCTGTACCCTTAAGGAACGATTTAAGATCGTTTATATCCTTATCGGCCGAGATGGAGACAATCTCTAAATGCTTGCCGTACTTCTGGTATATCTTTTCAAGTAGCGGGAATTCCTGAAGGCACGTGTAGCTGGTGGTGGTGCAGAAGTTTAGGTAAACATATTTCCCCTCAAACTTATCGAGGCTTACATCGTTGCCGTTGATATCCTTTAGCACAAAGGTATTGGGAACGAATCCCGGTAACAGTTTTGTGATTTTGCTGCGGATGTTTTCGGCTATTAGTAGATGATCGGCAATTTTTGTGGTTCGGTAAACCGAGTCGAGGATGGATATCAGCGATGATCGCGAAAAGTTATCGCTGAAAAACTCATCGTATAGCGCTTTCAGGATAACCATTTCCATCAAGGTATCGTTGCTTAAAACTTTGTTCCCCGATAGGGTTTCCTTAAGTTTCGTTAGGCTTCTATCCGAAACATCCTTGAAAATTGCACTTCCCGATGTGGTTCTCGAAAAAAACATGAAGTATTTATCGTAAACCAGGTTGAACAGTTCCATGTACGATGGGTTGTTGTATAGGATGGGTTTATTCAGGAACAGTTCGTTCGATACGCTGGTGGATTTCTTGTAAAACGTAATTTGCTTTAGCAGTCCATACCGATACTGGCGGTATGCATTAAAGTAAGGGTTATTGGTGTCGGTGTACTTTGCCTCTATAAGATTTACCAATGAGTCGATATTCTCCTGCCGTTTGCCTTTGTAAGCATCCATTACAATTTGATCGAAGTTCTCGTTGAATCGTAAATCGAAGCTATTTATTAGGAAGTTAATGTCGTTCTTGTCGATGTTGGCAATTCCTACCTGAAGGTCAGTCTCCCGAAAGAATGGATTTAATCGCTGAACCTCTGTCTTGTCCTCCTTCTGGGGGAGTACTAGGTTGTATTTCTTTGTGGGTTCTGCAAAAAAGTAAATCCTGTAAATTCCCAGATAGCTGAATACGTTGGTCGTTTCTAAGATTTTTAGTTTGCAGCTGAATTTCCCGTTGCTGTCCACCTTGCATCGGCCAATTTCGCTCTCGGTTGCGGTGATAAAGTCGGCGTACTGATAAAAAATAATTTCATCACCTTTATAGTCTGAAGCATTTCCGTAAACAATCGCTTCCTGGGCAAAACCCGAAAATGATATGATTGTAAAAGCTATTATTGATAGGAATCTTAAAAATTTCATGGCGATTTAAATGGGTTTAATCTTCGATATAATCCGTGATGTTTAATGCCGAGGGCATAAATTGCGAAGGATCTCCTTTGTGTAGGATGATATCCCTGATAATGGTAGAGTTTACATGGGTGTGCTCGGGTGCTGTTAGCAAAAATACCGTTTCAATATTTGGAAACATCGCCCTGTTTACCTGGCCAATGGCGCGCTCAAATTCAAAGTCGGCGGAGGTTCTTAGTCCCCTTATGATAAAGTTTACTTTTAGCTTGTTGCAAAGATCAACCGTTAAACCCTCGTAGCTGATAACTTCAACCCGGGGCTCGTTGGCAAAGGTTTTCTTTATCATCGCAATTCGCTTCTCAATGCTAAAGAATGCTTTTTTGTTGGCATTGTATCCAACGGCAACAATAACTTTATCGAATATAGATAGCGATCGTAACACTATCGATTCGTGGCCAACCGTTATAGGATCGAACGATCCTGGGAATATTGCTACTTTTTCCATGCTGTTTTTGTCCGTTAGGTGTAAATTCAGACTTCAAAAATCATACAATTATAGGCAAAAAACAGCTACTGGCAATTAACGAATAGTTTTTTATGCGTTACTGGCGATGAGTGGGCTGTTATAGTTTCTTCTTTCGTTACCAGTTATTAGTTCTAAATTGCTTTTTGACTATTATTTCGGTAAATTTGGTTCGCTGTACATTTTAAATAAAACAGGCAATGAAAGGCAATCACATACTAGCATTGCTCTTAATATTTTTAGTTATGGAAACATCGTGTAACGGGCAATCCGGCAATAGTTCCCAGGTGGATCGTCAGGCAGTGGTGGCAGGATCGTTCTACCCTGCATCAAAATCTCAACTTGAGGCTGATATTAAGGGATATTTCGATAGTGTAGAAGTGGTACTTAAAAACCGTCCGTTAGCGGTGATAGTTCCTCATGCTGGCTATGTGTTTTCGGCAGGAGTTGCAGCAGCAGCATATAAACAGATTGATCGTGATGCGAAGTTTAAACATGTTTTTTTGATAGGATCGAGCCATACCATGTACTTTAATGGGGCGACGGTTTATACCCTAGGCGATTTTATTACTCCTCTAGGTAGGGTAAGGGTTGATCCTTTAGCCAAGGAGTTGGCCGATAAGTTCAGCATTATAAATGCAGATGCAAAGCCACATGAGCGTGAGCATAGCCTAGAGGTACAGCTTCCGCTGTTACAGTACTGGCTAAAGAATGATTTTTGTATAGTTCCGATTATTATGGGTGGCGAATCGCAGAGTACAAGCACGCTATTGGCTGAGGCTCTTGCCCCGTACTTTACCGAAGAAAACCTTTTTGTTATTAGTTCGGACTTCTCGCACTATCCCACATACGAAAATGCGAGGATTAGCGATGACGATATGGCTCAGGCTATTGTGTCGAATTCGGCAGTGCAGTTCATGAAAACAAAGTTGAGGCGTGAAAACTCGGGAATGGACGATTTGGCAACAGCCATCTGTGGCTGGACATCGGCTTTAACGTTGCTCAAAATTACAGAAAATCGGAAGGATATAGAGTATAAAACAATCATGTATCGCAATTCGGGCGATTCGCCTTACGGTGAGAAGGATCGTGTGGTTGGCTACTGGGCTATTGCAGCGGTTAAGGCACAGCCCAAAATATCGGAATTCAGCCTAAACGATGACGATAAGAGGTATCTTTTAAAGTTGGCGCGAAATACCATTGTTAAGAATTTGAAAGGAGAGGAACCAACCCCTTTAGACGAGAGCCAATTAAGTCCCAGCCTAATGGCAAATGCTGGCGCATTCGTGACTCTTCGAAAAGATGGTCAGCTAAGGGGCTGCATTGGGAATTTTTCCACTACAACTCCGTTGTATAGGGTTGTAATGGCTATGGCAATTGCTTCGGCCACCGAGGACTACCGTTTCGATAATGTTACGTTAAAGGAGCTGGACGATATTGATATCGAAATATCGGTGCTAACACCAATGAAGAGAATAAAATCAGCGGATAAATTTATTCCAGGGAAACATGGCATTTACATTAAGAAGGGGAGCAGATCGGGAACATTCTTACCACAGGTAGGAACTGAAACTGGGTGGAGTAGAGAAGAGTTACTTGGCCACTGTGCCCGCGATAAAGCCTTTATTGGCTGGGATGGCTGGAGGGACTCCGATGTGGAACTATATACCTACGAGGCGATAGTGTTTGAGGAGAAAGAATTCATTAGTAAGTAATTCTTTTAACATATGCTATGGCAAAATAATTTTGTTCTTTTATTACTGCTATAGTTATATTGTGGATTTTAAATGCAGCATTTGTTTAGAGATGAGCAAGCACAGGAATACCTGGGACTACTCTTGGCGGAATCTTTCAACTTTTAAATATAGACTATCATGGTTTTAGTTTTTCGTGTTTTAGCTTTTTTAGGTATAGTATTACCTATGAGTATTTTTGCAAATCAGGTCGAATCAGAATCGATGACTGCATATTCATTAAATAAAAAGTATAAGATAATAGTTTGTCCGAGTTTTTGTAATGAGAATGGGTGTTTAGCAGAAGATGAGATTGAATTATTAAGTGATAGTTTAAGAAAATCATACGATATTCAATCATTAGTATTGTATGAAAAGCAGGGAACTCAGTATGTTAAAATTTCGAAACACGTGGTTTCTATTGATAGTATCTATTTTAATTTTACAAACTTTAATTATTTTCTTAGCAATAGTGGCCGTATTGTTGTATTAGAGGATGAACGACGATTGCAATGGTGCGTAATTAGATTAGATGGGTACAATTGTCAAATTTCCAACTATTATGGGATAGAACTCTTTGGTTTAAGTCCTGAAGAGTATTCACGTTGTACTTATGAGATAGCATTTCAAGAGATTATTCATAGAAAAGAAAAAACTTTACTAAAGTCAAGATTGATGGATACTAAGTTGGTATTGAGTTTAAGGTATTATGATATTATAAGGAAGAAATATGTTACAAGGAAAATTAAGGTTCCCAGTTAGGCCGAGGCTGCAAATCAAAATAAACGAAACGTGTTCGGCGGCAGTTCTACCGCCGTCGTTTTATTTCTACAGGCTCTGCCTGTAATAACAATAATTACTTAGGCATAACCTAAGCCAAACGTTGCCAGAATGCGTAAATAGGTTGCGAGTAATGTGATAATAAGAAAGGAGGCAATTGCCTCCTTCTTCATTTATCTTGTCTAGAGTCTTGTATCAGACATCTAGCATCTGGTTTAGATCTATTCTTCCTCTTCCTCTGCTTCGTAAGCCTTTAACAGTTTTTCCTGAACATCGGAAGGAACTTGCTCGTAGGCGTTGAACTTCATATTGTAGGTTGCGCGTCCGCTAGTTAACGACGATAGCGCTGTAGAGTACTTGTTAAGTTCAGCTAGAGGAACCTTAGCGTTGATAACCTCAAAACCCTTAACGCTGCCCATACCCATAATAATGGCGCGGCGGTTCTGCAGGTCGCTCATTACATCGCCCATCCTGTCCGATGGAACAAGAACTTCAACATCGTAAACAGGTTCCATAATCTTAGGTCCAGCTTCCTTAAATGCGGCCTTAAATGCGTTACGTCCGGCAAGTTTAAAGGATATTTCGTTGGAGTCAACCGGGTGCATCTTGCCATCGTAAACAGCAACGCGGATATCGCGGGCGTACGAACCGGTAAGTGGTCCTTCCTCCATCTTTTCCATGATACCTTTTAGAATGGCAGGAAGGAAACGGGCATCAATGGCACCACCCACAATGCAGTTGTAGAATACAAGTTTGCCACCCCATTCAAGCGGAACTTCCTCTTTACCCCGGACACTGATATTAACTTCTTTGCCGGCAATCTTATACTTGGAGGGGTCTGGTGCTCCTTCAATATGTGGTTCAATAACTATGTGAACCTCGCCGAATTGTCCGGCACCACCCGACTGTTTTTTGTGGCGGTAATCGGCTGCGGCTATTTTAGTAATAGTTTCGCGGTACGATATGCGCGGGGGAACAAACTCAATCTCTAGTTTATTTATGTTGGTAAACTGCCATTTTAGTGTATTCAAGTGGTGCTCGCCCTGTCCCGATACTATTATTTGTTTCAACTCCTTGGAATGCTCAACCAAAATGGTAGGATCTTCCTGATGGGCTTTGTGTAAGAGATCGCTCATTTTTTCAGTGTCAGCCTCATTCTTAGGCTTAATGGCGGTGCGGAATTTTGCATTTGGAAACTCCATTGAATCAAATGAGAAATCCAAACCTGCTCCGCAAAGTGTATGATTGGTTTTTGAATTTTTGAGTTTAACGGTTGCTCCAATATCTCCAGCAATAAGTTCAGTTACTTTGTTCCTGTTTTTCCCGGCAACAACAAATAGTTGAGCTATTCGTTCCTTTGTGGAATTATTTGCGTTGGTTAAATCCATACCCTCAGTTATTTTTCCCGACATAACACGGAAATAGCTAATCTCACCAATATGGGGTTCAATGGATGACTTGAAAATAAATAGAGATGTTGGGGCTGATCCGTCGCATTTTAACTCTTTGTCATTGTTGTTCTTGAGCATAGGTGTTGATGCAGGCGATGGCCCAACGTTTAGCACGAAATCCATTAAGCGTTTTGTTCCGATATTACGCTTCGCGGACAGGCAGAAAACAGGGTAAAGTTGACGGTTTCGGATTCCTGCCGATAATCCTGAACGCATCTCATCTTCGCTCAAAGATCCTTGCTCAAAGAATTTTTCCATTAACGATTCATCGTTCTCAGCTGCCGCTTCAACAAGAGCATTGTGAAGCTCAGTTGCCTTATCCATTTCTTCAGCAGGAATTGAAAATTCTTCACGAATGCCCGTATCACCTTTGAATTTGTACATTTTCATTGTGATAACATCAATGAATGAGTCAAATGATGCTCCTGGATTCACAGGGTATTGAGTTAGAACAACTTTTGATCCGAATGTCTGTTTCAAAGAATCCAAAGCCTGATCGAAGTTGGCCTTTTCATGATCGAGTTGATTAACTGCGATAATCATTGGCTTGTGCATGCGTTCAGCATGTCGGTTAAAAATTTCTGTACCAACCTCAACGCCGTATTGACCATTAATTACCATTACTATGGTGTCAGCAGCGTACATTGATGTGATAACTCCACCCACAAAATCGTCGGAACCTGGAGTGTCAATTATATTTAACTTGCGGTCCAAAAATTCTGTGTATAGAATTGTTGAGAAGATGGACCGTTGGTTTAGCTGTTCGATTTCGGAGTAATCCGAAACTGTATTCTTCCCCTCAATAGTTCCCTTACGTTCGATAACTTTTCCTTCAAACATCATCGACTCGGCTAGTAGCGTTTTGCCACTGCCGGTATTACCCAGTAAGGCAACATTCCTGATTTGATCGGTTAAATAGGTTTTCATGCGGGTTACGCGTATTAATTGTTTAACATCGGTTAGTTTTAGATTGCAAAATTTGTCATTATCTATTATAAGGTGTACGCCCCAAAAGAGACATTGCAAAGTTGCAGACCCATTTTTTTGAGTTCCCTCAAAAATAGTAAAATTTTGTTTTAAACAAACTTATTGTCCACTTTGAGTGATGTTGTATAACATTTACATTGCGCTTGAATGTGGATACAACCATTGATCTTTTGATTATTAACAAGTTAAAATATTTTAGTTCGATAACTTTTTTTGATCGATAGTGATTTTATGAGATTTTGATTGTTCATCTATTTATTAATTCTATCCCTTGTGTTTTATTCAAGCATAGGCATGTTTAGTCTTCTAACGAAAAATAATTTTCAAGTTGCTAAAAATCAGTATTGTTTTTTCATTTAAATGATATATCTTTGCGCCCGCTAAAAGGGTTAGCATGGAAAATGCTAATAAACAGCAAAAAAAGAATTGAAAATGGTTGTGGTATTGAAAAAATCAATACCTTTGCAGTCCATTTTAAAAGTTTAATTTAACATAAATTTCATCAATTTATGCCAACAATTTCGCAACTAGTAAGAAAAGGAAGGTCTAAACTGATCGACAAGAGTAAAGCGCCAGCGCTTGATGCTTGCCCTCAGAGACGCGGGGTATGTGTACGCGTGTACACCACTACTCCTAAAAAGCCGAATTCGGCTATGAGAAAGGTTGCCAGGGTTAGGCTTACAAACGGTAAGGAGGTTAATGCCTACATTCCTGGTGAAGGTCACAATCTGCAAGAGCACTCTATCGTGCTTATCCGCGGAGGTAGGGTAAAGGATTTACCCGGTGTTCGTTACCACTTAGTACGTGGAACACTTGACGCATCTGGTGTTGAAGGACGTAAACAACGTCGTTCGAAATACGGTGCGAAGAGACCTAAAGTTAAAAAGTAAAATTTAACCTCAGTGCTTTAGAAAAATGAGAAAAGCAAAACCAAAAAAACGATTAATCTTACCCGATCCCAAGTTCGGTGATGTAATGGTTACCAGGTTTGTGAACAACCTGATGTACGAGGGTAAGAAAAGTACTGCGTATGAGATCTTCTACAACTCTTTAGAGATTGTTGGTCAACGCATGAAGGATGCCGATAAAACTCCACTTGAAATTTGGAAAAAGGCATTGGAGAATATTACCCCACAAGTTGAGGTGAAGAGCCGCAGAGTGGGTGGTGCAACATTCCAGGTTCCAATGGAAGTTCGCCCTGAAAGAAAAATCTCTCTTTCTATGAAAAACCTTGTTCTATATTCTCGTAAGCGTTCGGGAAGAGGAATGAGCGATAAGTTAGCTGCCGAAATTATGGCTGCTTACAATGAGGAAGGTGCTGCTTTCAAGAAGAAAGAAGATATGCATAAGATGGCTGAGGCTAACAAGGCTTTTGCTCATTTCAGATTTTAATTCACGTTACGGGGAAGGTAGGATATAGATGAGCAGGGATTTAAAATTTACTCGTAACATCGGGATTATGGCACACATCGACGCCGGTAAAACTACAACTACCGAGCGTATCCTGTTTTATACTGGCAAAAGCCATAAAATAGGTGAAGTACACGATGGTGCAGCAACAATGGACTGGATGGTTCAGGAGCAGGAGAGAGGTATTACCATTACTTCGGCTGCTACTACAACTTTCTGGAAGTATAATAATCAGCAATTCCAAATTAACATCATTGATACCCCAGGCCACGTGGATTTTACCGTTGAGGTAGAACGTTCGCTACGTGTTTTGGATGGTACTGTTGCTACATTCTGTGCTGTAGGTGGTGTTGAGCCACAAAGTGAGACCGTTTGGCGTCAAGCTGACAAGTACAGAGTGCCCAAAATTGCCTTTGTAAACAAGATGGACCGCGTTGGTGCGGATTATCTTTCTGTAGTTAGTCAAATCCAAGAGAAATTAGGCGCTAACCCAGTTCCAATTCAGTTACCTATTGGTGCTGAGGATACATTCATTGGAGTTGTTGACCTAATTGAGAATAAGGCTGTTGTTTGGTTTGACGATCCACAAACAAAAACTGTAAATTATCGTTTAGAGGATGTTCCTGCCAACATGAAGGATGAGGTTGAAGAGTGGCGTGGAAAACTTATCGAGGCTGTTGCTTCGTATAACGATGATTTAATGGAGCGTTTCTTTGAGGATCCAGATTCTATAACCAAAGAGGAAATGATTGAAACCATTCGCAAGGCTACTATCGATATGTCTATCGTACCAGTTCTTTGCGGTGCTTCATTCAAGAACAAAGGTGTTCAACGGTTGCTCGATGCAATTGTTGCTTTCCTTCCAAGTCCTCTTGATAAGGGAGAAACCAAAGGAACAAACCCTGATACAGGTGAAGAAATTATTCGTAAGCCATTAATCACAGAGCCATTCTGCGGTTTAGCTTTCAAGATTGCTACGGATCCTTTCGTAGGTCGCTTAGCATTTGTGAGAGTTTACTCAGGTAAGGTTGATAGTGGTAGTTACATCTACAACACACGTACAGGTAAAAAAGAACGTATTAGCCGTCTATACCAAATGCACGCCAATAAGCAAAACCCAATTGAGTTCTGCGAAGCTGGTGACATTTGTGCTGTTGTTGGTTTTAAAGATTTACGTACTGGCGATACCATCTGCGATGAGAAGCATCTTATTGCTCTTGAGTCAATGACTTTCCCTGAGCCTGTAATCGGTTTAGCAATTGAGCCAAAGACTCAGAAAGATCTTGATAAACTAGGTATTGCTTTAGGCAAACTATCTGAGGAAGATCCAACTTTCCGTGTTAAAACCGATCCAGATAGTGGTCAAACTGTAATCAACGGTATGGGTGAACTTCACCTTGAGATTATTGTTGACCGCCTTCGTCGTGAGTTTAACGTGGATATCAACCAAGGAGCACCTCAGGTTGCATACAAAGAAACTATTACAAAAACTGTATCTCACCGCGAAGTATTCAAGAAACAATCTGGAGGTCGTGGTAAATTTGCTGACATCATTTTCGAAATTGGCCCAGCCGATGACGGTGTTGTTGGATTACAGTTTGTTGATGAGGTAAAAGGTGGAAATATTCCACGCGAGTTCATCCCTTCAGTACAAAAAGGTTTCGATACCGCTATGAACAATGGAGTTCTGGCTGGTTTCCAAGTTCCTAGTATGAAGGTTGTTCTTAAGGATGGTTCTTTCCATGCAGTTGACTCCGATTCTCTATCATTTGAGATTGCTGCTCGCTACGGTTTCCGTGCTGCTGCTCCAAAAGCATTTCCAGTTCTACTTGAGCCTATCATGAGTGTTGAGGTAGTGACTCCAGAGGAGTATATGGGTGATGTTATTGGTGACCTAAACAAACGTCGTGGTCAAATTGCTGGTATGGAATCAAAAGGAGTTGCTAGGGTTATTAAAGCCAAAGTACCTCTTTCAGAACAGTTCGGTTATGTTACAGTTCTAAGAACTTTATCTTCCGGACGTGCTACATCTACAATGGAATTCTCTCACTACGCTGAGGTTCCCGCTAATATCGCAAAAGAGATAGTGGAAAAATCACGTGGTAAGGAAGTAAAGGAGATTGAATAATTACTTTTACTAATATGTACAATGAGCCAGAAAATTAGAATTAAACTCAAATCGTACGACCACAACCTGGTAGATAAATCGGCCGAAAAAATCGTGAAAACGGTTAAGGCTACAGGCGCTGTGGTGAGCGGCCCTATTCCGCTTCCAACGCACAAGCGGATTTTTACGGTGAACCGTTCAACTTTCGTGAACAAAAAATCGAGGGAGCAATTTGAGCTTTGCTCCTATAAGCGTTTGCTCGACATCTACAGCTCCACCCCGAAGACCATCGATGCTCTTATGAAGTTAGAACTTCCAAGTGGAGTCGAAGTAGAAATTAAAGTATGAGTGTGAATTGTAAATTGTAAAGACAATGCCACAAGGATTAATTGGACGTAAAATCGGAATGACTTCCGTATTCGGTGAGGATGGAAAAAATATCCCCTGCACCGTAATTGAGGCTGGTCCTTGCGTTGTCACTCAGGTGAAGAATGCAGATAACGATGGTTACACTGCTATTCAACTTGCCTTTGATGACAAAAAGGAGAAACATACCAGCAGACCTATGTTAGGTCATTTTCAGAAAGCAAACACCACTCCTAAACGCAAAGTTGTTGAGTTTAGAGATTGGGATGGTGCCAACCAGTTAGGTGATGTATTAACTGTTGACTTGTTTAACGAAGACCGTTGGGTTGATATTACCGGTATCACAAAGGGTAAAGGATTCCAAGGTGTAGTTAAACGTCACGGTTTCGGTGGTGTGGGTGGTCAAACCCACGGTCAACACAACCGTCAGCGTCACCCAGGTTCTATGGGTGCTTCATCGTTCCCATCACGCGTTTTCCCGGGGAAAAGGCTAGCCGGTCGTACCGGTGGCGATAGGGTGAAAATTATCAACCTACGCGTTCTCAAAGTTATTCCTGAGAGCAACCTTCTCCTTGTAAAAGGTTCCATTCCAGGTGCAAAAGGTTCTTACTTAATTATTGAGAAATAATGGAAATTAAAGTACTTAATATATCAGGACAGGAAACCGGGAGAATGATCCAACTCGATGATGCTATTTTCACCATTGAGCCTAACGATCACGCTATCTATCTTGACGTAAAGCAAATTCTTGCTAACGGACGTCAAGGAACCCACAAGGCAAAGCAACGTAACGAGGTTTCCGGAAGCACTCGCAAGTTAAAAAAACAAAAAGGTACAGGTACTGCTCGTGCTGGTAGTATTAAATCGCCACTATTCCGTGGAGGTGGACGCGTATTTGGACCAGTACCTCGCGATTATAGCTTTAAACTTAATAAAAAGGTTAAACAGCTTGCTCGTAAGAGTGCTTTAGCATACAAGGCGAAAGATAATGCAATTTTTGTTGTTGAAGACTTCAACTTTGAGGCTCCAAAGACAAAACAGTTCGTATCTATTTGCACTAATTTGAAAGTTGCTGATAAAAAAACACTTTTTGTGTTGGGTGATGTAAATAAAAATATATCTTTGTCATCCAGAAATTTACAGCACTGTAAAGTTGTAAATGCTTCATCTATAAATACTTATGAAGTATTAAATGCAAAAGCATTAGTGCTTTCAGAGAGTTCAGTAGATGTTCTCAATAAAATGTTTAAAGTTTCTTAATTAGACGAATGATGGACATACTGATTAGACCAATTGTAACTGAGAAGATGGAGCGCTTAACCAACAAAGTAAGCCAATATGGCTTTATTGTTGATAAGAAAGCGAATAAGTTACAGATAAAGAGAGCCATTGAGGATTTATACGGTGTTACCGTAGACTCAGTGAATACTATACGTTACGCAGGCAAACTTAAAACCCGCTACACCAAGGCTGGTTATCTAGTAGGCCACACTAATAGTTTTAAGAAGGCTATTGTAACGTTGAAGAATGGAGAGAAAATTGATTTTTATAGCAACATCTAAACAAAATGGCTGTACGGAAACTAAAACCTGTTACACCAGGACAGAGACACAAAATTATAGGCACGTTCGATGAGATTACTGCATCGAAGCCTGAAAAATCGTTGCTACGCCCCCTGAAAAAAACTGGTGGTAGAAATAACCAGGGGAAAATGACCATGCGATATATAGGGGGTGGTCATAAGCGCCGATACAGATTGATCGACTTTACACGCGAACGCGAGGGCGTTGCTGCCGTGGTGAAAACCGTTGAGTACGATCCAAACCGTACCGCACGTATTGCATTAGTTGAGTATACAGATGGCGAAAAACGCTACATTGTTGCTCCTAGTGGATTACAGGTTGGTCAAACTATCATGTCGGGAAGAGGAGTTGCTCCGGAGCTTGGAAACACTCTTTACTTGGCAGAAATTCCACTTGGTACATTAATTCATAACATCGAATTATATCCAGGAAGAGGCGCTTGCATGGCAAGAAGTGCTGGTTCTTATGCACAGCTTCTTGCACGTGAAGGTAAGTATGCAATTATTAAACTTCCTAGCGGTGAGACCCGTATGGTGCTAACCGAGTGCAAAGCTACAATTGGTAGCGTATCGAACAGTGACCACGCTTTGGAGAAATCTGGTAAAGCTGGACGTTCTCGTTGGTTAGGTCGTCGTCCTCGCAACAGGGGTGTTGCAATGAACCCTGTAGATCACCCAATGGGTGGTGGTGAAGGACGTGCTTCGGGAGGTCATCCACGCTCACGCAAAGGTATTCCTGCTAAGGGCTATAAGACACGCTCTAAGAAGAATCCTAGCAATAAGTTAATTATAGAACGCAGGAAAAAGTAATCAGTAAAAATTGAATGTATGAGTAGGTCACTTAAAAAAGGTCCCTTCATCGAATATAAGTTAGATCAGCGTATCAGTGCTATGAATGAATCTAACAAAAAGGCTGTCGTTAAGACTTGGTCTAGAAGTTCGATGATTTCTCCCGACTTTGTTGGACACACCATAGCAGTTCACAACGGGAATAAGTTCATTCCTGTGTACGTTACCGAGAACATGGTTGGTCATAAACTTGGAGAATTTGCTCCAACCCGCACATTCCGTGGTCATGCAGGTAATAAGAAAAAGTAAGTGAATTGATTAAAGAAACTAAGCAATGGGTGCAAGAAAACATACAATGGCCAATAGGCTAAAGGAGGAGAAAAAGAAGAAAGCAATTGCGATTTTACGCAATAGCCCATCATCTCCACGTAAAATGCGCTTGGTAGTAGACCTGGTACGCGGTAAAGATGTAAATACAGCCCTTAACATTCTTAAGTTCAACGGTAAAGACGCTGCTGAGGATGTACATAAACTTTTACTCTCTGCTATTGCAAACTGGAAAGCTAAAAACGAGAATACTCGTATTGAGGATGCTAACCTTTTTGTAAAAGAGATTTTTGTTGATCAGGGCAGAACTCTTAAACGTATTCGCACCGCTCCTCAGGGACGCGCGCATCGTATTCGTAAACGTTCAAATCACGTAACAGTGATTGTTGATAGTGCAGTTAATAACGACACAAATAATTAGCAGTTAAATGGGAAATAAAGTTAATCCAATAGGAAACAGACTTGGAATCATCAGAGGATGGGATTCCAACTGGTACGGGGGTAACAAATACGCTCAGAAACTAGTTGAAGACACAAAAATTCGTGATTACTTAAACGAAAGGCTTTCGAAGGCTAGTCTCGCTAAAATCGTAATAGAGCGTACCCTAAAGCTAATTACTGTTACAATTCATACTGCACGTCCTGGTATTATCATTGGTAAAGGTGGCCAGGAAGTTGATAAACTCAAAGAGGAATTGCGTAAGATCACCAACAAGGAGGTTCAAATCAATATCTTTGAGGTTAAGCGTCCAGAAATTGATGCGGTTATTGTTGGCAACAACATAGCTCGCCAGTTAGAGGGACGTATATCGTACCGCAGGGCAATTAAGACTGCTATAGCTTCTACCATTAGAATGGGTGCAGAGGGTATTAAAGTTCAGATTTCTGGTCGTTTGGGTGGTGCCGAAATGGCTCGCTCCGAAACTTACAAAGAAGGAAGAATTCCTCTACATACATTTCGTGCCGATATCGACTATGCACTAGCTGAGGCTCATACCAAGGTTGGTTTAATTGGTATCAAGGTATGGATATGCAATGGATTAGTATACGGCAAGCGTGACTTATCTCCAAATGTTGGTAATAGTGCTGCTGCATCAGCTGCGGCACCAGGCAATCAACCTGCAGGACGTCAGCGCGGCGGTGCACGTAAAAAAAGAAAATAGTTTAAAGAATTAAAGCATTTTCGAAATGTTACAGCCAAAGAAAACAAAATTCAGAAGGGCGCAAAAGGGTCGTATGAAAGGGAATGCCCAACGCGGTAGTCAACTTGCATTTGGCTCTTTTGGAATCAAGGCGATGGAATCGTACTGGATTACCAGTCGTCAGATAGAGGCTGCCCGTCAGGCCGTGACCCGTTATATGAAACGTGAAGGTCAAATTTGGATCCGTATATTCCCCGATAAACCTATAACCAAGAAACCCGCCGAGGTTCGTATGGGTAAAGGTAAAGGTGCTCCCGAGGGATTTGTTGCTCCTGTTACTCCAGGCCGCATACTATTTGAGTGCGACGGTGTACCTTATGAAGTAGCCAAGGAGGCACTGCGCCTAGCAGCTCAGAAACTCCCAATCACTACTAAGTTCATTGTTCGTAACGATTTTGAAGAAACTACAAACTAACGAGCCATGAAAACTTCAGAAATAAGAGAACTGACAATAAAAGAGATTGAGGAGCGTATTGAGACTGAGAAAACTCAGCTACTTAAGCTAAGGTTAAACCATAGCATTTCGCCTCTGGACAATCCAATGAAAATTACAGAGACTCGCAGGAATATCGCAAGGCTAAAAACTATCTTGCGCCAGCGTAATCTCAATCAGAATAAGTAACGCTATAAGGCTATGGAAGAAGTAACAAGAAATTTACGTAAAGAGAGAATAGGAGTTGTTGTTAGCAGCAAAATGGATAAATCCATCGTGGTAGCTGTTAAACGTAAAGTTAAACATCCTATTTACGGTAAGTTCGTGAACAAAACCACCAAGCTGTACGCACATGACGAGAACAATACATGCGGTGTTGGTGATGTGGTTAAAATTCAGGAAACCCGTCCATTGAGCAAGCTGAAACGCTGGAGATTAGTAGAAATCATTGAAAAAGCTAAGTAACCATGATACAGCAGGAAAGTCGTTTATTAGTTGCCGATAATAGCGGAGCAAAAGAAGTACTCTGCATCAGGGTACTAGGTGGAACCGCAAAGCGTTATGCACGTATTGGCGATAAAATCGTTGTTGCCGTGAAAAGCGCTATACCTAGCGGAGAAGTAAAAAAAGGTACAGTATCAAAGGCTGTTGTTGTTCGTACCAAGAAAGAAATTCGTCGTCCAGATGGTTCGTACATCCGTTTCGATGATAACGCTTGTGTACTTCTAAACAATCAGGACGAAATTCGTGGTACTCGTATTTTTGGCCCTGTAGCCAGGGAGTTACGTGATAACTACATGAAAATCGTCTCATTAGCACCTGAGGTGTTATAATCCGATAATCAAATTACTATGAGCAAGTTACATATTAAGAAAGGGGATTTGGTTTACGTCATCTCTGGCGAATCGAAAGGCCAGCAGGGCAAGGTGCTAAGCGTTTTGGTAAGTAAAGAGCGCGCCTTGGTTGAAGGTGTAAATATGGTATCGAAACACACCAAACCTAATTCCAAGCACCCTCAGGGAGGCATTATTAAGAAAGAAGCCCCCATTCATATTTCGAACCTAATGTTAATTGATCCCACTACCGGTAAGCCTTCTCGTATTGGTCGTAAACTAAACGATAAAGGAAAGCTAGTGAGATTCTCTAAAAAATCAGGAGAGGAGATTAAGTAATGGAATACGTACCTACCCTCAAGAAAAAGTACAAAGAGGAAATTGTACCAGCCCTTATGAAGGAGTTTGGATACAAGAGCATCATGCAGGTTCCTCGTTTGGAAAAAATAGTCATAAATCAGGGCGTTGGACAAGCTGTAGCCGATAAGAAAATTATTGAGGCTGCTCAAACTGATTTGACCATGATAACAGGTCAAAAGGCTATACAAACCATGTCCCGTAAGGATATTTCTAACTTCAAATTACGTAAGAATGTTCCTATTGGACTAAAGGTAACCCTCCGCCGTGAAAGAATGTATGAATTCTTAGAGCGATTAATTAATGTATCGCTTCCTCGAATTCGCGACTTTAAGGGGATTAACGATAAGCTCGATGGCCGTGGTAATTACACCTTAGGCGTTCAGGAGCAAATCATTTTCCCTGAAATTGATATCGATAAAATTAACCGTATTCTCGGAATGGAAATTACCTTTGTAACAACCACCGAGAACGATGAAGAAGCTTACGCTCTTCTCCGTGAATTCGGTTTACCCTTTAAAAATGCTAAAAAGAACTAGTGTATGGCAAAAGAGTCAATGAAAGCGCGTGAAGTTAGACGTGCTAAACTAGTAGAGAAATATGCCGAGAAACGTGCTAAGCTAAAAGCTGAGGGCGACTCTGTAGGGTTACAAAAATTACCCCGCAATTCGAATCCTATCCGTTTGCATAACCGTTGTATGCTAACTGGCAGACCACGTGGTTATATGCGTCAATTTGGAATCAGCAGGATTACATTCAGAGAAATGGCATCGAACGGTTTGATTCCCGGTGTTAAAAAAGCTAGTTGGTAAAAAACAATAATAATTCAATTAAGCAATGATTACCGACCCAATTGCAGATTACTTAACCCGAATTCGTAATGCCGTGATGGCAGGTCATAGGGTAGTTGAAATTCCATCTTCAAGAATGAAGATGGATATTACCCGTATATTATTCGATAAAGGGTACATCCTTAACTATAAGTTAGAGGAAGACGAAAAACAGGGGATGATTAAGATCGCTCTTAAGTATCATCCTGAAACTAAGAAAAATGCGATCAAGCACATTGAGCGCATCAGTAAACCAGGTTTACGTAGATACTGCGGTTCAACAGAACTACCACGCGTATTGAATGGCCTTGGTGTTGCAATCATCAGCACATCGCACGGCGTAATGACCGACAAGGAAGCTCGTGTAAAGAATGTTGGTGGTGAAGTTATTTGCTATGTTTACTAATTCTTAAATAAATTAAATTCAATGTCTAGGATCGGAAAAAAACCTGTAAACTTACCACAGGGTGTAAGCGTTAAAGTTAGCGCCGATAACGTGGTAAGCGTGAAAGGCCCTCTGGGTGAGTTGTCCCAGAAAGTTGACCCGGACATCACCGTCAACGTAGAGGGAAACGAAGTTGTTCTCACCAGACCAACTGATCAGAAACGTCACCGCTCCATGCATGGTTTATACCGTGCGCTTATCAACAATATGGTAGTAGGTGTTTCAACTGGTTGGGAGATACAGCAGGAGTTGATTGGTGTTGGGTATAAGGCCGAAGCTAAAGGTCAAGTGCTTGAGTTAAGCCTTGGCTTCTCACACGACATTCACTTCCTGTTACCAAAGGAGATTAAGGTTGAAACTAAAACCGAACGTAAAGGTAACCCTACAATATTCCTAAAAAGCATCGACAAGCAGCTTTTAGGTCAAGTAGCGGCAAAACTCCGTTCGATTAGAAAACCAGAGCCTTACAAAGGTAAAGGTGTTAGATTTGTTGGCGAAGTTGTTCGTAAGAAGGCTGGTAAATCGGCTAGTGTATAACCTGTAAAAACTGTTAAATATGGCTTTAAGTAAAGTAGAAAGAAGACTCCGCATCAGGAGACGAATTCGCAAGAGAGTTTCGGGCACAGCCCAAAGGCCTCGTCTATCGGTTTTCAGGAGCAATACCAATATATATGCTCAAATTATTGATGATGTTAACGGTGTTACTTTAGCATCAGCATCATCGAGCGTAAAAGAAATTGCCAGCAAAACCAATATAACAAAAACCGAACAAGCTCGTCTTGTTGGTCAGCTTGCTGCTAAAAATGCTGTTGAAAAAGGAATCACTGAGGTTGTTTTCGACCGTGGAGGTAACCTATATCACGGTAGAGTAAAAGCTTTAGCTGATGCAGCCAGAGAGGGTGGACTTAAATTCTAACGAAGATGTCAACAAATACAAATATACGTAGAGTTAAATCCAGCGACCTTGAGCTTAAGGACAGGCTGGTTAGCATACAACGCGTAACCAAGGTAACTAAGGGAGGTAGAACATTCAGTTTCTCAGCAATTGTTGTTGTAGGTAATGAAAATGGTGTTGTTGGTTATGGCCTTGGAAAAGCAAGTGAAGTAACCTCCGCTATATCAAAAGGTATAGAGGATGCGAAGAAGAACCTTGTGAAGGTTCCTGTATTCAAAGGAACTATTCCTCACGAGCAAGAAGCTAAGTATGGTGGAGCCCAAGTACTTATCAGACCTGCTTCGCACGGTACTGGTGTAAAGGCTGGTGGTGCGATGCGCGCCGTACTAGAGAGCGTTGGTGTTACCGACGTGCTTGCAAAATCTAAGGGTTCATCAAACCCTCACAACCTTGTGAAAGCAACTGTTATGGCTTTGCTTGAGTTACGCGATGCTCACACCATTGCAGAACAACGTGGTGTTAACATGAATAAAGTGTTTAACGGTTAAGACTACTATTAATATGGCAAAGATTAAAGTAACCCAAATCAAGAGTTTAATTGGACAGTCGGAGCGTCAACGCAGCACGATGCGATCTCTTGGTATCCGTAAAATGCATCAGACCGTAGAAGTTGAGTCTAATCCTCAAATTCTAGGAATGATTGAGAAGGTAAAACATCTTGTTCGTATTGAACAATAGTTGGCTTAACCCAAATAAAGATTTGAGCTATGAAATTAAGTAATTTAAAACCCGCTGAAGGATCTACCCATAAGGATAAAAGAATTGGTCGCGGTCCAGGATCTGGCCATGGTGGAACCTCCACAAGAGGTCATAAAGGAGCACAATCTCGCTCTGGGTATTCCAGAAAGGTAGGCTTCGAGGGTGGACAGATGCCTATTCAGCGTCGTCTTCCAAAATCTGGGTTTAAAAATCCGTTCCGTACTGAATATAAAGCTATCAATATTGGTGTACTCCAAACCATCGCTGATAAGAATGGTCTTTCAACCATAGATGTTGAAACCTTAATCAACGCTGGTTATGTTTCCCGCAACGATCTTGTTAAGATTTTGGGTAACGGTACATTAACCGCAAAATTAGAAGTAAAGGCTCACGCCTTCTCTAAGAAAGCAGTTGAAGCAATTGAAGCAGTAAAAGGAACCGTCGTAAAACTCTAAGTTAATGAAAGCCTTTTTCCAAACATTAAAGAATATTTACAAGATAGAGGATCTGCGTAAGCGGATTCTCTTTACTCTTGGTATTCTGCTTATTTATCGCTTGGGTAGTTTTGTTGTATTACCCGGACTTGATCCTGATAAATTAGGTGCATTGCAGGAACAAACAAAAGAAGGTATTATGGGGCTACTCGATATGTTTTCGGGAGGTGCTTTCCATAATGCATCAATATTTGCGCTGGGTATTATGCCTTACATTTCTGCATCAATTGTAGTGCAGCTGTTAGGTATTGCAATACCTTATTTCCAGAGATTACAGAAAGAAGGCGAAAGTGGAAGAACAAAAATCAACCAAATTACTCGCTTGCTTACTGTTATCATCTTAATGCTACAGGGTCCTGCATACTTGGCTAACTTACATGCACAGTTACCAGAATCTGCATTTGTACTTCAGGGAGCGATGTTTACGATATCCTCTACAATTATCCTAATAGCTGGCACCATGTTTATTATGTGGCTTGGTGAAAAGATTACAGATAAGGGTATTGGTAATGGTATCTCGCTTATCATTATGATAGGTATTATTGCTCGTTTACCTTTTGCATTTGCAGCGGAATTTTTCTCAAGAGCAGAAGAACTCTCTGGAGGTCTTGTTATGTTTTTAGTTGAGTTAATAATACTGTTCGTTGTGTTCATGTTCACTATCCTTTTAGTACAAGGTACTAGAAAGATTCCTGTGCAGTACGCAAAACGAATTGTAGGTAACAAACAGTATGGCGGAGTACGTCAGTATATACCTTTAAAAGTAAATGCTGCAGGTGTAATGCCAATCATTTTTGCTCAGGCTTTGATGTTTATTCCTATGCTTTTTGCAAGATTTGATGCTACTGCAGGAATTGCTACTGCATTTAGTTACACTGGTTTCTTGTACAACTTTACCTTTGCAATTCTTATCGTTCTATTTACTTATTTCTACACGGCTATTACGATTAACCCTAATCAAATGGCAGAGGATATGAAAAAGAATGGTGGGTTTATTCCAGGAGTAAAGCCTGGCAAGAAGACGGTTGAATATTTAGATTCTATCATGTCTCGTATAACTCTTCCTGGTTCAATTTTCTTGGCAATAATTGCAATTTTACCAGCATTTGCCATGATTTTTGGTGTTAACAATCAGTTTGCCCATTTTTATGGTGGAACTTCTCTATTAATTCTTGTTGGTGTAGTACTAGATACTCTTCAACAAATTGAGAGCCACTTGTTAATGAGACATTATGACGGATTGATGAAATCTGGAAGAATTAAAGGAAGAGCAGGCACATTTTAAGGCGTAAGCCAAAAGTTCTTTATAATGCTTTATACAAAAACCGAGGAAGAAATTGAGTTGCTGAGGCTGAACAATGATTTAGTATCAAGAACATTAGCCGAGGTAGCAAAAATAATTCAACCAGGTGTTACTACAAAAGAGTTGGATCGAAGGGCGGAGGAGTTTATTCGTGATAATGGTGCTAAACCCGGATTTTTGGGTTACAATGGTTATCCAGCAACTCTCTGCACGTCGGTTAACGACTCGGTGGTTCACGGGATTCCTTCCTCCTATGCACTGCGCGATGGTGACATAGTTTCAGTTGATTGCGGGACTTACTTGCACGGATTTTATGGCGATTCTGCATTTACTTTTGCAGTAGGAGAAATAAAACCAGAAGTGCAGCGGCTGTTGAACGTAACCCGCGAATGCCTTGGGAAAGGTGTTGAGGCAGCTGTAGATGGATTGCGTGTAGGCGATATTTCCTATGCGGTTCAAACACACGCTGAGATCAATGGATACTCTGTTGTTCGCGAGTTAGTGGGGCATGGTTTAGGCAGAAATATGCACGAAAAACCAGAAGTCCCTAACTATGGTGCAAGAGGTCGAGGCCCTAAATTAGTTGAAGGACTGGTAATCTGTATTGAACCTATGATTAATATAGGAGTAAAGTCTGTTTACCAGGAGCGAGATGGTTGGACAATCAGGACACAGGATGGAAAACCATCGGCACACTTTGAGTTGGCCGTTGTAGTAAGAAAAGGGAAGGCGGAAACGCTATCAACCTTCAGTTATATTGATGAAGTTTTACGTAGAAGTTAAATTTTTTAAAGCGAATGTCGAAACAAACTGCTATTGAGAAAGATGGAACCATTGTTGAAGCACTATCCAACGCAATGTTTAGGGTAGAGCTCGATAATGGCCATGTGATTATTGCCCATATCTCCGGCAAAATGCGTATGCATTATATAAAAATTTTACCTGGAGATAAGGTTCGAGTTGAGATGTCGCCATACGATTTAACGAAGGGACGTATCACATTCAGGTATAAGTAAACAATTCTAATTAATATAGAAATGAAAGTAAGAGCCTCAGTAAAAAAACGTGATGACGATTGCAAAATCGTAAGGCGTAAAGGCCGCTTGTATGTGATTAACAAAAAAAATCCAAAGTACAAGCAACGCCAAGGATAATTTTGTTTAATTTTGTACTCTAAATTTTTAAAGTAATAATATGGCACGTATAGTAGGTGTAGATTTGCCGAAAAACAAGAGAGGAGAAGTTGCCCTTACCTATGTATATGGCATAGGTAGAAGTAGCGCCCGTAAGATTCTTGATCAAGCCGGTGTAAGTTGTGATACCAAGGTATCGGACTGGACCGATGAGAATATCAATGCAATCCGTAATATCCTTAATGAAGGATACAAGGTAGAGGGTGAACTCCGTTCCATGATGCAGCTAAGCATTAAGCGATTAATGGACATTGGTTGCTACCGTGGTATCCGTCATCGTCTTGGTTTACCCGTGAGAGGTCAAACAACCAAGAATAATGCACGTACCCGTAAGGGAAGAAAGAAAACCGTTGCCAATAAGAAGAAGGCTACTAAATAGTAAATAGGCTATGGCAAAGAAGACAGTAACAGCAAAGAAAAAAATCGTTAAGGTTGATCCTGTAGGACAAGCGCATATACACTCGTCCTTCAACAATATCATCGTATCTTTAACTAATAGTACTGGTCAAGTAATATCTTGGTCATCTGCAGGTAAAATGGGTTTTAAAGGCTCTAAGAAGAATACTCCTTATGCTGGACAAACCGCTGCTGCTGATTGCGCTAAGGTTGCATATGACCTTGGACTTCGTAAGGTTAAAGTGTTTGTAAAAGGACCTGGAGCTGGACGCGAGTCGGCAATCAGACAAATCCATACAGCAGGTATAGAGGTAACTGAGATAGTAGATGTTACTCCACTACCACACAATGGATGCCGTCCTCCAAAACGTCGTAGAGTATAATCCTACGTTAACTGATTTGAGTAACAAATAAATTTAAAAGGAATGGCTAGATATATTGGACCAAGTACCAAAATCGCACGTAAGTTTGGTGAGCCTATTTATGGACCAGATAAGTACTTCGAGAAGAAGAACTATCCTCCCGGAATGCACGGCTTAATGAAGAAGCGTAAAAAAATGTCGGAGTATGGTACTCAGCTTCAGGAAAAACAAAAAGCTAAATTCATTTATGGCGTACTTGAACGTCAGTTTGCTAAGATTTTCGATAAAGCAGACAGAACAAAAGGTACTACTGGTGAAATTTTACTTCAACTTTTGGAATCACGTCTTGACAACGTAGTTTACCGTTTAGGTATTGCTCCTACCAGAGCCGCTGCTCGTCAATTAGTATCACATCGTCACATCACTGTTAATGGTTCTATTGTGAATATCGCATCAAGCCTATTAAGACCAGGTGACGTTGTCGCTGTACGTGAACGTTCTAAATCCCTTGAGGTTATTACAGAATCACTCGCTTCTAATCGTCACACTAAATACTCATGGTTAGAGTGGAACAAGGAGGATTATAGCGGTAAGTTTATGAATCTTCCCGAGAGAAGTGAAATTCCCGAGAATATTAAGGAGCAATTGATTGTTGAACTTTACTCTAAGTAATTAAACCCGTACCATATGGCAATACTGGCATTTCAAAAACCCGATAAGGTTATCATGCTTGAATCTACCGACACAGTCGGTAAGTTTGAGTTTCGTCCTCTTGAGCCAGGCTATGGTATCACGGTGGGCAATGCTCTTAGACGAATTTTGCTATCCTCGTTAGAGGGTTATGCAATATCTTGGATTAAGATACGTGGTGTTGATCACGAGTTCTCAACCATCCCTGGTGTTATGGAGGATGTTACTGAGATTATTCTTAATCTAAAACAAGTTCGCTTTAAGCGCATTGTTGATGGAGTTGATAGCGAGAAAGTGACCATTACCATAACCGGACAGAATGAATTTAAAGCTGGGTATTTATCTAATTTCCTTTCCAACTTTAAAGTTCTAAACCCTGAACTGGTTATTTGTAGGATGGAGCCCGATGTGAAAATCGAGGTGGAAATTAATATCAACAAGGGACGCGGATACGTTCCTGCCGAAGAAAACAAACCCGAGGATGGTGAGTTTGGAATCATACCTATTGATTCTATTCACACACCTATTCGCAATGTTAAGTATTCGGTTGAAAACTACCGTGTAGAACAGAAAACTGACTACGAAAAACTTCTTTTGGAGATTGTTTCCGATGGTTCAATCCACCCAAAAGATGCTTTAAAGGAAGCCGCTAAAATTCTTATCTATCACTTCATGCTATTCTCCGACGAGAAGATCACTCTTGAAACTGAGGATAAGTATGATTCTGAAGAATTCGATGAAGAAGTTCTTCATATGCGCCAGATGTTAAAGCAAAAGTTAGTTGATCTGGATCTTTCGGTTCGTGCGCTCAACTGCTTAAAAGCTGCCGATGTAGACACATTAGGTGAACTGGTTCGTTATAACAAAAACGATTTACTCAAGTTTAGAAACTTCGGTAAAAAGTCGTTAACCGAGCTCGAGGATTTGCTTGATAATTTAAATCTATCTTTCGGCATGGATATTACAAAGTATAAACTGGATAAGGATTAATTGCGATGAGACATAATAAAAAGTTTAATCACTTAGGAAGGAAAAGCGCTCACCGTAAAGCAATGCTAGCTAACATGGCTTCGAGTTTAATTATGCACAAGCGTATTTCAACTACTGTAGCTAAGGCTAAAGCTTTAAGAATGTACGTAGAGCCTTTAATCACTAAAAGTAAGAATGATACAACCCATTCACGTCGTACCGTATTTAGCTATTTAAAGGATAAGTATGCAGTAGCAGAATTATTCCGCGAAGTAGCTGCTAAGGTTGCAACCCGTCCTGGTGGATACACCCGTATCCTAAAGACTGGTACACGTTTAGGCGATAACGCTGATATGTGTATTATTGAATTGGTTGACTTCAACACAACCTATGTGAAAGAAGATGCAAAACCTGCTGCTAAGAAAACTCGTAGAGCTGGCGGCGGAAAGGCTAAAAAGGAAGAGGTTAAATCGGAGGCTCCTAAGGCTGTTACCGATGCTCCTGAAGCTAATGCTGAAACAAAAACTGATGAATAATCGGAAAGTTTGTTTTTAGACATACTAAGAATGGGGATAGGCATAAGTGCTATATCCCTTTTTTTATCTAAATAATTCACCTTTAATTTTATTTATATGGGACAAATTGTAAGTATTCACGCACGCGAAATCCTCGATTCTAGAGGAAATCCTACTGTAGAGGTTGATGTAATGACTGAGAGTGGCTACTTTGGACGCGCTGCCGTTCCAAGTGGAGCATCAACTGGGGTTCATGAGGCTGTTGAACTACGCGATGGCGATAAAGGTCGTTATCTGGGTAAAGGTGTTCAGAAGGCTGTAAACAATGTTAACACCATAATTGCTGATGAGATTGTTGGCATGCACGTTATAGATCAGCAACTTATTGATGAAACCATGATTAAGCTTGATGGTACAGCCAATAAAGGAAATCTTGGTGCAAATGCCATGCTAGGAGTGTCGTTAGCAGTTGCGCATGCTGCGGCCCAAATGACAGGCCAACCTCTTTACCGGTACGTTGGTGGAGTTAATGCTCGTACCCTCCCTATCCCTATGATGAACATTATCAATGGTGGTTCGCATGCAGATAACAGTATAGATTTCCAGGAATTTATGATTATGCCTGTAGGTGCTGAGACCTTCACCGAGGCCATTCGAATGGGTGCTGAAGTTTTTCACAACCTACGTAGCGTTTTAAAGAAACAAGGTTATTCAACTAACGTTGGCGACGAGGGTGGTTTTGCACCTAACCTAAAATCAAACGAGGAGGCTGTTCAGGTTATCCTTCAAGCAATCGAAAATGCAGGGTACAAGCCAGGTGTAGATGTTTTCTTGGCGTTAGATCCAGCATCATCCGAATACTATATTCCAGAAGAAAAAGTATATCATCTTCACAAATCTACTGGAGAGAAATTAACCCCTGCTCAAATGGTCGATTACTGGGCAAAATGGGTTGAAAAATATCCTATTATCTCGATTGAAGACGGTATGGCCGAAGATGATTGGGATGGATGGAAGATGTTGACCGAAAGAATTGGTGAAAAGGTTCAGCTTGTTGGCGACGATTTATTTGTAACCAATGTTGAGCGTTTGCAAGAGGGTATCAATAAGGATGTTGCAAATAGCATACTTGTGAAGGTTAATCAAATTGGAACTTTAACTGAAACTATCAATGCGGTTCGCTTGGCCGATATTCACTCAATGACCTCAATCATGAGTCACCGCTCTGGGGAAACCGAGGATACCACAATCGCTCACCTTGCTGTGGCTTTGAATACTGGTTTAATCAAAACTGGTTCGGCTTCACGTTCTGACAGGATTGCTAAGTACAACCAGCTTATCCGTATTGAGGAAATGCTAGGCAGTTCAGCTATTTATCTTGGCAAAAATTTTAAATACGTTAAGAAATAATACTTCTTATTGAACTTTACGAAAGGTTCTGGTGTTTTTCCAGAGCCTTTTTTTATTTTTATCCCACGGATTTTAGAATTTATCCGAAATATAATGCCCGATGTTTAATACCTAGCGTATGGCCTACAAATCTCTTCAACAATTTATCGATACACTTGAGGCGAATAATGAACTTATTCGTATAAAACGCTTTGTTGATCCAATTCTTGAAATTACGGAGATAACTGATCGTATGTCGAAACAGCAAGATGGGGGAAAAGCCTTGCTTTTTGAGAATACTGGGACTAAATTCCCAGTTCTTACGAATTCGATGGGATCGATTAGGCGGATGTGTTTGGCGCTTGGCGTTGATGACTTGGAAGACATCCGTGGTGATATGAACTCTTTGTTCAGGCAGTTAGTTGGACCGAAGGATAGCTTTTGGGAGAAGATGAGCACCCTGCCTACATTGGGAAAGGTGGCTGGATGGATGCCATCTATTTCTAATTCCAAAGGGGTTTGCCAGGAAGTTGTTCATATGAATCCGGATTTGAATTTATTGCCCGTGTTGAAATGCTGGCCTTATGATGGTGGTCGTTTTGTGACGCTTCCGATGGTGAACACAAAGGATCCTCATACCGGAGTCCGTAATGTTGGAATGTATAGGATGCAAATATTCAACAATACTGAAACAGGGATGCACTGGCATCAGCACAAGTTAGGTGCACGACATTTTGAGGAGTATAAGAAACTTGCAAAACTTATGCCCGTTGCTGTAGCGTTGGGTGGCGATCCTGTTTACACCTATGCAGCAACAGCACCAATGCCCGATAACTTTGATGAGTACTTGCTTGCTGGTTACCTTCGGAAAAAGAAAATTAATTTGGTGAAGTGTTTAACCGTTGATTTGGAAGTTCCTGCCGATGTAGATTTTGTGATTGAGGGATACGTTGACCCCTCGGAGGATTTGGCATGGGAAGGTCCATTTGGCGATCATACTGGGTTTTACTCGTTGGCCGATTGGTATCCTCGCTTTCATGTCACCTGTATAACTCATAGGAAAAATGCTGTGTATCCTGCAACTATTGTTGGAGTTCCCCCAATGGAGGATGCCTATATTGCAAAGGCAACGGAACGAATATTCCTTGAGCCAATAAGAATGGCAATGCTTCCTGAACTCAACGATATGAATCTGCCATTTGAGGGTGTTGCCCATAACATTGCTCTTGTTAGGATTAGGAATGCCTACCCAGGGCATGCGTATAAGGTGATGAATGCGCTTTGGGGTGCAGGACAAATGATGTTTAATAAGATATTGGTTGCATTGCCCGATACTGTCGATGTTCATAATCCTAATGAGGTAATTGGTTGCATGCTGAACTCTGTAGACCCAGATAAAGATATTCATTTTGGTAAGGGACCGTTAGATGTGCTCGATCATTCATCAAATATAGCGGGGATAGGCTCTAAATTATTTGTCGATGCTACGGGGAAGGTTTCAGAGAATATCTCTGTAGACATAGATGCTGATGAAATTGCTCAAGAGCTAACCCGGTATTCCTCTTTTGTAAAAGCATTTAATGTCAAGTTGATTAAGAATGGGTTCCCGATTCTTTTTATCTCTGTAGATAAATCTAATGGCCAGGCTGTAGGTGAAATATTAGAGCAGATGTTCCAAAATAAGGTTTTAAGCAAAGTTTGGGCGATTTTTACGCTTGATTTTGGTAATTCAATAGAGGATTTATCGTTGGTTCTATGGTTTGCTTCAGGCAATTTGGATCCCCAGCGCGATTTGCATTTGTTTAAGGTAGATGATGATTCCCGAACGAGAATTGGTATCGATGCTACGCGAAAAGCGTATAGAACGGATAACTTTAAGCGCGATTGGCCTAACGTGGTTATGATGGATAAAAACACTATTGAAAGAATAGATAATATATGGAATGAGTTAGAGATTGGCGATTTTATTGTATCTCCATCGATAAAACTCCAACCCCTTCAGATTGGAAATGAGCCTGTTGTCAGGTTTTGATTTTTATTGGCAAAACAGCTATTTTTTTATATCTTAGCAATAATCATGAACCTGATTCTGGCTTTGAAACGAAGATTTTTTTTGCTACTAATATGCCTGTTTTGCAGCATGTTTGCTGTAAATGCGCAGGTTGTTAGAGTAGATCTTTATAATGCCGACAATGGGTTGCCGCAAACCCACGTTAATACAATAATTCAGGATTCAACTGGTTATCTTTGGATTGGCACTCAGGATGGTCTTTGCCGTTACGATGGCTATCAATTTGTAACATACACCAATAATCCACTCGATACTTTTAGCCTTTGCAATAATTTTATTTATTCTATAGCAGACGATGGTAAAGGAAATCTATGGATTGGGACACGGTTTGGTTTGAGCCGATTTGAAAAATCTACAGGTAAGTTTATAAACTATTTTGCTAACCCCAATAATCCTAACACCATAACAAGCAACCGGGTTTACAGTGTTTACTGCGATAGAAAAGGTTTTATCTGGGTTAAAACCCTAGAGGCCATAAATCTCTACAATCCCTCAAAAGATAATTTCATTCAGTACCCTCATTATAACGATATATTTATACATCCAACAGAAGTTGGAAATTTTCCAATTTACGAGGATTCTCAGGATCGATTATGGGTTGGAACTAAAGACGGATTGATGCTTTTTGATAAGCAGCGAGGCCTGTTTAAACGATTTAATAACGACCCGTCAAACTGTTTTTCGCTTAGTAGTGATAGAATTACGGCAATTTTTGAAGATTCGCATGGCAACTTTTGGGTAGGAACCGATGAGGGACTTAATAGATTAGATATTCGCAATAATAAGTTTTTTAAGTATCCAGCCATACCCGGCGAGGTGGTTGAATCTATTAGCGAAGATAGGGGTGGGTTTATGTGGGTTGGTACAGATAAAGGATTTTGTAAATTATATCCTGACGGTAATGTGGTACTGATTCATAATCTGGTTAATAGTAATCAAAGGATAAACCCTATTCATGTTTCTACGATTTTAAGGGATAAATCGAATGTTCTTTGGATTGGCTCGCAGATTGGCCTACTGAAGTGGAATCCTTTTGGAGCGCGATTTACTGGTTATGGTAAAGATGTTCAAGGAAATTATCTTTTCTCCAATAACATTATCGCTTCTGTTCTTGATGATCATGGTACCGTTTGGTTGGGAACATGGGGGGCTGGCTTGCATTTGTTTAATCCACAAAGTGGGAGCAATGTCCATTTTTCTAAAGATATGCCTTGTGGTTTGAATGATGATTTTATCCATTCAATCTATAAAACAAGAAAAGACGAAATCTTGGTAGGGACACGTAATGGATTGTTCCTGTATACACCAGGAACAAAAAGGTTTGTTAACTACTTTGAGTCGAAGGGTATTTATTGTGGTGAAATTTTTCGAAACAATAGGATTTACTCTATAGATGAGGACGATAAGGGAAACTTATGGATAGCAACTCAGTTAGGGTTGCATTTGGTAAAGGGGAAAAACTTGTTGAGTTTTTATTCTCGTCGAAGGGATTCTCTTTCGTTATCGGGCAATGAAGTTTACGATGTTTTGGTTGACAGGATTGGATTTGTATGGATTGCCACCAGTAATGGGTTAGATTGCTTGTCACCCGATTTATCAAAAATAATTACTTACCAACGGCCAGCCAAGTATTCGGGTAAGGAGTTGATTTCTAATGAAATTCTTTGTTTGCATGAGGATAGGAATGGCTTTATTTGGGTGGGAACTACCTCTGGCCTGCATCGGTATAATAGAGAGTCGAATGCCTTTAAGTTATATACCGATCAGCAGAACCTTCCGAACAAGGTTATCAATTCTATAGAAGAGGATTCCTCTGGCCGATTGTGGATAAGCACAAATAAAGGTTTGGTGGTGTTGAATCCTGTGTCAGATTTGGTGAGAACTTATACAACGGCGGATGGTTTGCTGAGCAATGAGTTTAACATCGGATCAAGTTTTTATTCCTCTTCGGGAGAAATGTTCTTTGGCTCGATTTTAGGATTCAACAGTTTTAATCCGGATTCTATCCCCATCAATGAGAATGTTCCTAATGTTAGTTTAACTCGTATCGAAATCATTGGCTCACAGGGCGCCGAAACGGTTTATCCTTACGGTTTGAAAAGCATTAAGATTCCGTTAAACTTTAAAACCTTTACCATAGATTTTGCCGCGTTAGATTTTAATTATCCCGAAAAAAATCTTTACAGGTATCAAATGACTGGCTTGGATGATAAGTGGATTGAGGTGGGTAGTAAGCATTCTGCAACATTTACGAACTTGTCCGAAGGGGTTTATTACTTTAAGGTTATGGGATCAAATAGCGATCAAATATGGTGTGCCGATCCAACAATTTTAAAGATTCAAGTATTCGCCCCTTTTTGGCGCTCAAGAATAGCCTTAATCTTCTACAATACTTTAGTTATAGGCTTGTTGTTCTTTTATCTATACTATCGCAATAAGGGCATTAAAAGAGTAAATAAACTACTGCAGGAGCGAGAGTCTGTTTTGTTTGAGCTTGAGTCGCAAAAGGAGGAGTTGATGCTTAAAAATAAGAATATTACCGATAGCATTAACTACGCAAAACGAATTCAGGATGCAATTCTTCCTCCTATCGATTCTTTCAAAACCTACCTTCCTGATTCATTCATATTGTTCATGCCCAAGGATATTGTGAGTGGCGACTTTTATTGGATTAACGAAACAAAAAATAAAACCTTCGTTGCTGTAGTTGATTGTACTGGGCATGGCGTCCCTGGTGCATTTATGTCGATTATTGGTATAGAGTTGCTGCGAAACATAACAAATATTGAGGGGGTTGATGATGCCGCCGAAATTTTGAATAGATTAAGTATCAGCATTCATGAGACTTTTACTGCAGGCGTTCACCTAAGCGAGGGCGGTATTAAAGTGAAGGATGGTATGGATGTGGCGTTCTGCGTGATAGACAAAGAGTACAATATTTTACAATACTCTGGGGCATATAGTAATTTGTATTTGCTGCGAGATGGGAAAATCATTGAGGTGAAAGGCGATCGATTCTCTGTAGGCATGGCCTCCGATACAGGACATTTACTGTTTAGCAGCCATTATATTCCAATTCAGCCAAACGATATGATCTATATTTTTACCGATGGTTATGTCGATCAGTTTGGCGGACCTGATTCTAAAAAATTCAAATTCCGCAGGTTTAGGCACCTTTTATTGACGATTCATAAAATGCCACTCGATCAGCAACGCAAACATCTTTACGATAGCATGATGGAATGGAAGGGCGATAATGAGCAGGTTGATGATATTTTAATTATAGGTATTCGTCCCGATTTGAGCTGTTTGTTTTAGATAATTCTCCTTGATATTATTTTTATGGCAAGATTTAAGTGCTTGTTAATCGTTACTCTTGGCTTGTGCTTTTACGGGGGAGCATTGGGTCAAACTGTGAGTCTGGTTCTTAGCGGAGGTGGTGCAAAAGGGTTGGCACATATTGGTGTGATTCGAGCTCTAGAGGAGAATGGTATCCCTATTAACAATGTTTCTGGAACATCAATGGGGGCAATAATTGGTGGATTGTACGCAATGGGTTATACTCCCGATGAGATGGTGCAATTATTCAAGTCTAGAGATTTTAACAACTGGAGCCAAGGAAAAATTGACAATGCTTTAAGGTACAATATCAACGATTTTACATGGAGTGATGCTGAGAATTTGAGCATTGGATTAACATTCGATAAGCGGGGGCTAAAGCCTAAGTTAATATCCAACTATGTTCCCACTGTGGGAATGGATGTTGCTTTCGATGAGTTATTTGCACAAGGTAATGCAATATCGGGTGGCAATTTTAGTAAATTATTTATTCCTTTTCGTTGCAATGCTTCCGATATTGTTACTAAAAGAATGGTTTATTTCAAAAAAGGCGATTTGGGTGCAGCTATTCGTGCATCAATGTCATTTCCAATGTATTTTAAGCCAATTTATATTGATTCCGTTTTGGTGTTCGATGGCGGAATCTATAATAATTTTCTTTGGAAGGAGGCCTACGATGAGTTTAATCCAGATATTATTATTGGTGTTAAGGTTGCATCGAACACTAGCCAACCAAATGATGAAGACCCTTTGTTGCAGATAGAGGCAATGATTACAGGTGCAACCAATTACTATATCCCCGATTCTATAGGTGTAGTCATCGATATCCCTTTTGTCGATGTTGATCTTCTTGATTTTGAAAGGGTGGATGAGATTGTTAAGGCAGGGTATGATGCTACTCTTGCGCAAATTTCCAAATTAAAAGGGCGTTTTACTCAAAGTGTTGAATTGTCCGAGATAAATAAACAACGTGCTAATTTCAGATCGTCTTTACCCGTGCTGAATGTGAAACAAATAGAAGTCAATGGTTTAAATTCGAATCAGCAGAAATACATGAATAAACTTATCTTCGGAAAGAAAGAGGAGGTTGGCTTTGAAAAGTTTAAAAAGGATTACTATAGGCTGATGTCCGATAGGGTTTTTGTTAGGTTATTTCCGAAATTACGGTACGACTCTACCCTGAAAAAATTTAATGTGAATATAGATGCACAGTTAAAACGTTCAGTTGATTTAGGTTTTGGTTTAAGTCTATCTTCTGATGTGGGTAATGAGGGTTTTGTTTCAGCAAATTATTCATGGCTTTCCAGAACGTCGAATACATTATATGCCAACGGTTATTTTGGGAAATTATACACTAGTGGAAGGATTACGTATGTGAAAACGTTTCCTACTAGAATTCCCATCTCAATAATTTCTCACATTATAGCAAATCGGTTCGATTATCATAGCAGTAATCCAATCCCTTTTTTCGAAGATATCAAGCCTGCCTATATAGTTCAATCCGAACTATTTGGTAGTATTGGCTTTAAGGTTAGCCATACAAGTGCTGCAAACTATTCTTTAATGATTTCTTCGGGCGAAAAGGATGACGATTACTATCAGGTCGAGGACTACTATTCTTACGATACTCCTGATCGGACTAAGTTCCGTTTTGTGAAAGGTACGCTTCGCTACGAGAAGTTAACCTTGAACGGTAAGCAATATGCAACAGGGGGTAGACATCAAGTTGTGGCTTTATCGGTGTATTCTGGACAGGAAAAACATATACCAGGAACAACTGCTTCATCTGTAGTGACATCCGATAAGGAGCATTTCTTTGTTTCGGCATACATTCATAACGAAAGTTATCATAGAATACTTGGCCAAAAATTTTGGATGGGACTTCGGGTTGACGGGTATTGGTCTAACCAAGAGTTTTTTAATAATTATCATGCAACTATATTAGCATTAAATCAGTATACGCCTTCGCCTCATACAAATGCACTGTTCTTTCAGAATTACAGGGCAAATCAATATTTGGCAGTGGGCGTTATCCCAGTAGTCGAGTTTTCCAAAAATATGCACATACGGTTTGAACTAAACTGTTTTCAGCCAATAAGAGTCATTAATGCAGATTCAGATAATCATCCATCCTATGGCGAGCGTTTTAAGAACAGATGGTTAATTGGATCAGGATCTCTTGTTTATAATTCGCCAATAGGGCCAATTGCTGCAACAGCTGCATACTATCCATCTAATGGGGGCAAGGAGTTGTATTTTAGCTTTACTTTTGGTTATTCCCTGTTCAATCCAAGGGTTTTCGACAATTAGTGATTTTGTTAATTCGTCTGGAGTAAATTTCTCATTTTTTGAATAAGCACTTCGATCTGAAATGGTTTGCTGATGTAGTCGTCCATTCCAGCGGCTAGACATTCTTCTCTATCGCCAAGCAATGCATTGGCTGTAATTGCAATTATGGGAGTGTGGGTGCTTGTGCTCGATTCAATTTCCCTTATTTTCTTTGTGGTGACATAGCCATTCATGATAGGCATTTGGATATCCATAAGGATAATGTCGTATTTGCTAGTTCCGAATTTGTCTAAAGCTTCTTTTCCGTTGTTCGCAACCTCAATGTTTTTAACAATTTTCTTTAAACTTAGGATGACAATTTTTTGATTGATTAGGTTGTCTTCTACAAGAAGAACATTGGCGTTGCTAAGGTCGATGTTCGTTTGGTGTGTTGCTTTTTCGGCAACAGACGTGCTTGAACGAGCGCTTTCTTTGGCTCTTTCATCAACTACTTCTTTGCTAGGTTCTTTTATTTCGGATGGAACAACCTGAATTTTATAGTTAAAGTTGACAGCCGCATCATCGGAGGTGAGCTTAACATTTAGTTTGCCACCATTGCTTTGTACTAACTTTTTGGTAATATTTAAATCTAGCAAATCAATATAGAACTGATTGCTGGCTGCAGAAATAACATTTTCCCCTATAATTGATTGGGTGTATCCTTCGTTTTGAGGAAGAAGTAGTGGGTTGTTACTCCGTACTTCAAAAAATAGTTCTAAGGAATTGGCCGCTTGGCTAACGAGATTTACCCTAATTTCAACACTAACCTTATTCCCGCTTTTATTTTTGATAATGTTTTCGATGATGTTTAGGAAAATCTGCTTTAGTTTAACTGGATCTCCTAGTAGATTTTTCGGTATACTCTCATCAATTTTTATGCTGAAGTTAACTGTTTGCGATTGAGCCGCAAACAGTTTTATGGTGTTATTTATGGTGTTGTTGAGGTTGAAACTAATATTAAAATCGGCTTGCGATTGGATATCTCCGCTGGAGATCTCAACCATGCTGTTTAGCACATTAACCAAATTGTTTGTTGATGCTTGTATCGTATCAATCATATCCTTATACTTTTCTTCTAGATTTGCGCTTGAAAGCATGTTGGATATAATCATTACGTTGTTAAGTGGCGTTCTAATTTGATGCGATAGCTTGGCTAAGTACTCTTCCCTTAGTTTGCTTTCATTCTTTTGCTCCAAAAGCAAACGCTCTGTTTCTTGAATTCTCTTTGTTTTGTAAAAGTGAAGCAACGAAATTACAAATAGTATGATGGCATATAAAGTTAACGCTATAACTTTTATAGGTGTTTCAATGAATCTTGCCTTGTTCGCATCTATGGGTAAAAAAAGAATGGCGGCCAGTAAAACTCCAAATGCTATTGCAGTAACGTTACCTTTAGAATAGTCCGAAGAGGTGATTGCCAATACCGGAAATAGTAGGATTGCCCAAATAACAAGGTATCCAAGATTTCCAAGCCCTAAAGCGGTAAGCGATGAAATTCCAAATATGAATAAGCCGAGGAATCCATAGGTTTTTAGTTGATTTTTTGAAAAGACAATTGCAAGCAATATGCTTATTAAAACAAACGCGCTTGTTAATGCAATCCCAGTGATAGCATCAGACTTAACAAATGATATAGTAGAAAGAATTAACAAGAAAAACAAAGAGGATAAGACAGCGATGCTAAACTGAATCAACCTATCGGCAGTGTCCTTTGACGCATTGCTGTCGATGTTGAACGAACAAAAATTAATAAGAAGGTTGGCTATTTTCATATGAAAAAAAGTAAAACTGTGATATTGTTGTAATCTATCAATATGAAAAATATGCTTTATCCTTAGTGAGCATTCTTGTTCTGCTCATATTACAATCGCTAAGGAGCAAAAGCATAGTAATTCATCGGCTTTAAATTCACTATGTGATTACAACCAAAGATAGCATAAAAATGTTTATAACGTTATTTTTGCTCTAAATTTATTAGTATAACAAGAGGAAAGAGGATACTGCTTTATATGCTTATAATTCGGAGGGTGTTATTTCTATACAAACCAAACTTTATTAACAACGTTTACAATTGCCAGAAACCCTAAAAGAATAATTACAGAGCCTGCAATTTTATTGATCCACCAGAGTTGTTTCAATCTGAATTTATGGCGGAAAAGATTGACGAGCGAACTAAGCGTATACCACCAAAGCGATCCTCCCAAAAAAACACCAACCAGGGCAATGGATGACAGCGCCAAACTACTGTTGTGATGTACAATGCCTGCGGCTGCAAAAAGAGCAACAAACAGAAATATTGAAAAAGGATTTGTACTTGTTAGCAGAAGTACCGATACAAAGTCTTCGATAAGTTTGTTTTTCTTTTTCTTGTGTCGTTTTAATTGCGAGACTGGGTTGGTGTAAAATGTTTTGAGGCCTAATAGTATTACAACAACTCCACCAATGGATTCTATAATTATTTGACGCTCTTCAATGAAATTAATAATGTATGATAAACTGAAACCTGCAATGGCAGCAAATATTGTATCTGCAGTTGCGGCTCCCAATCCGGAGAAAAATCCACTTATTCGGCCTTTGTTTATGGTTCGTTGTATGCAAATTACACCAATAGGGCCAAGCGGAATCGATGCTATCAAACCAATAATTATTCCCTTAATGAGCAAGGATAATATCATTATGTAATCTTAATTTCAATTTAGAAGGCAAATATAGCAAATATCATTTTAAAGCCATATCTCCGCCGTTCATTAACGAATATTAATATATGCTTTTAATGCATTTTTTTTGTTTCAAAGTACTTAATATCTTAAGCACTGTTGGGTAAAGATGAGTTCTGAGGTAAAAAAATGTTTTTATTGGTGACTTAAATCTAGCCTAAAAATAGTGTTTATAGGGGATTTGTGATTTGTAAATAAAATTATCTTTACATCGGAATTCGGAAAATAATGATTCATCAATTTTTGCATATAATCAATGAGCAGAATGGTTAAGTTTTTTAATCGACCTTTTTGGTTGAGTTTATTAAGCGGATTGCTTTTCGCATTGTCATGGTATGAGGACTTGCCTAGTATAACAGTTTTTTTCGGTTTTGTTCCGCTGTTTTACGCTGTAGATAAACTTTTTGATGAGGAGCGTGGCTTTTGGCCAGTAATGCTCTATTCGTTTGTTGCATTTATTACCTGGAATGTACTAGCAACTTGGTGGATCTGGAATGCTACATCTTTCGGTGCTCTATTCGCATTTTTATCAACGTCCTTTTTGATGACTTTAGTAATGGCCGGGTATTACTTTATTCGGAAGCATGCTGGTAAAACCATTGGGATGTATGGATTTATTGCCCTGTGGTTGTCCTATGAGTATTTTTCACACAACTTTGATTTAGCATGGCCATGGTTATGCCTTGGAAATAGCCTTGGGAACCATGCTTGGCTGATTCAGTGGTACGAATATACCGGTGTGCTTTGCGGATCGCTTTGGATTTTAGCGATTAATTTCTTTATAAGTGGGTTGGTCGATTCTTGGCGTCATAAAATATATGGACGAATATATTGGTATGTTATTGATTTGTTAATACTCATTGTTCTGCCCGTATCAATTTCACTCTATAAATATACCCATTATATCGAAGAGTTAAATCCTGTAAATATTGTTGTGATACAGCCCAATATAGATCCGTATAACGAGAAATTTGATGGACTTACCAATACGCAGCAGCAGGATATTATGCTTAACCTTGCGCAGCAATTTGTTGATAGTTCTACCAACTATGTGGTTTGTCCCGAGACCGCTATTGATGACAGATTGTGGGAACACGAATTGCAAGCCAATAGGAGCATTGCTAGAATAAAGGGTTTTATTGACTTAAATCCTAACGTAATGTGGGTTTCAGGAATGACATCCATGAGGTTATTCCTCGAAAAAGATACAATTCCTCCAACCGCAAGGAAGTATCCCTATGAGGATGGTTATTGTTACGATAGGTATAACTCTGCGCTACAAATCGACTCTGCATTCAGGCTGCCAGTCTACCATAAGTCGAAATTAGTGGCGGGCGTCGAAATGATGCCTTACCCTCAGTACTTGAAATTCATAGAAAAGTATGCCATAGATATGGGCGGCATTACTGGTAGTTTAGGAACACAACCCTATAGGGGTGTATTTAAATCTGTAAACGGGAAGTGGGGCGTTGGGCCAATAATTTGCTATGAGTCTGTTTTTGGAGAGTATGTTTCGGATTATATTAAGAATGGGGCTTCCATGCTATTTGTCATTACGAATGATGGTTGGTGGGGTGATACCCCAGGGTATCATCAACATTTAACTTATTCAAGAATAAGGGCGATCGAGATGCGTCGATCTATTGCTCGTTCTGCCAATACAGGTATTTCAGCCCTGATTAATCAGAAGGGTGACGTTGTTGATTCCTTGGGCTGGTGGAAGCGTGGGGTAATAGCTGGGACTATTAATGCTAATACAAAAATTACTTACTATGCAAAGAATGGCGATTATATTGGAAGAATTGCTGTTTTTGTGATGCTATTGGCCTTTGCTGTTGCGTTGGCTAGTCGTTTCGGAAGAGGGAAAATGAAAATTACTTAAAAACAAAAGCTATGGTAGGATTTGTTTTTGTTGGCGTATTTCTGATTGCAGTACTTCTAGTTATTTTTAGGGGAAGGAGAGTTCAATCTGAAAATAATCTTTCAGATTCAGTTACACCCAATGCTGCCATGAATGATAATACGTCTGCTTTGGACTCTGTGATGAGGCAGGAAAACGATTCTGCAATTTCATCCGCTGATGATTTTTCTGGTGATTTATCAGATTCTGGTTCTTGCGATCCTGAAAGTGCCGATTTCGGAAGTGTTGATTCTGTTGGTGGTTGCGATTAATTGATGCAATTGCAACTTTTTTGTACGAAGAAATTAATAGTTCTTCTTTAAAATGTCATGAATTATCTATTTATTTGCTTTCTTTTTGGCGTTATTATTTATTTTACATTTTGAAAACAATAAAATTATACCAATGAAAAAATTATTCATCATTTTGGTTGCTTTATTACCATTGGCTGCAATCGCGCAAGACGAAAGTGAAAGTGCTTTTACTGTTGGAATCAGCGGTGGCCTTGATAAAGGAATTAATGCGTATAAGTTGGATCCCAACACAGACGGAAATGTTTTCTCGAGTAGTGATCCAAATTATAACATTGCCTTGAATTTTGGAATTTTAGCATCTCCCAAATTACGTCCTAGATTAGAACTAAAGTTTTCACAAATGGCTTATACCGCAGACTGGGATAATACAACACTCAGTACTATGCTCCAGGAATCTAAGGTGAAGTTGTATTACTTTGATGTTAATTTCCATTTGGACTACTTACTTTTTAATTCGAATAAATTTCAGATCTATATGTCGCCTGCTTTAAAGTGGGAGTTTAACATTAATAAGGAATGTAAAAATATAAAGATTGATGGGTCTCACAATTATAAGCAGTATAACGATATTATAACTGAGAATCCGAGGAATATACTTGGCGGAGGTGTCTCGGCAATTTTTAAGTATAATATTAGTAAGAACATCGGTATTACACTTTCACCTGAATACACCGTTTTTTTCCGCGAGTTTGTTAAGGCTAACGATAAAATTTATCAAAGAACCAGCGTTAACCTTGGTTTAGAGTTTAAGTTTGGATATTAATTCGTAGAATAGTAAAACAAATGAAGCCCGCTATTGGCGGGCTTCATTTGTTTTATGCCTAATTCGCATTTCTCTTTTTGAACTCTTCAGTGCCTTTATCCAAGAATTTAATAAACTCGTCTACATCTAGGTTATAACCTCTTGGGTTAACAAGGGTTTGTTCGTTGTTGTCAAGTAGTGCATAGTATGGCTGGCCGTTAATGTTGAATCGGGTTGCCTGAAAATCAGCATTCTTTTTGCCAATGGTCTTTTTAACTTTGTTGTCGCGGGTTGAGGTTACCCATTCGTTTTCTGGAAGTTCAGTTCGGTCATCAACGTAAAGGGCAACAATTATATAGTCTCTGCGCAAACGCTCAAGAACTCTAGGGTCGCTCCAAACTTTTGCTTCCATCTCCTTGCAGTTGGCACAGGTATGACCAACAAAATCAATGAACAATGGTTTGCCTCTTTCTCTAGCACATTTCAATGCTTGGTCGTAATCGAAGTAGCCTTGTAGGCTGTGTGGTAAGTGAAGAAAATCGGCATATTTTGGTTCATCGCAAAGCGATGAGTTGTCGTTAACGCTAACATTTGAACCTGTGATAATTACTTGGTTGCAGTTCTTAGTTAAATCAAATTTTTGGCTCGATTGTGGCGGTAGTAAACCTGAGACTGCTTGTAGTGGTGCTCCAAAGAGTCCAGGAATAAGGTAAATCGCAAAGGTGAAACTTGCAATGGCAAGGAATAGTCGGAATACGCTTATGTGTTTAACCTCAGAGTCAAGTTCAAACTTCAATTTACCCAATAGATAGAATCCAAGAAGAATTGATATTACAATCCAAATAGCAATAAAGATATCTCTACTCAAGAAATCTAATCTGTATGATTGGTCAATGGTGGTTAAGAATTTTAACGAGAAAGCAAGTACAATAAACCCTAAAACAACCTTAACAGAATTCATCCATCCGCCCGAGCGTGGTAATGAGTTCAACCACGATGGGAAAATTGCAAATAGTGTGAATGGGATTGAGAATGCCAAAGAGAAACCAAACATCCCGATGATAGGTTTAGCGCCAAGTCCTGATGCCGCTTCAACTAGCAATGCACCTACAATTGGACCTACGCACGATAAGCTAACTATAACGGTTGTTAAAGCCATAAAGAACGAGCCAATAAATCCACCCTTGTCGGCTTTGCTATCAGTTTTGTTTGCAAGGCTGCCGGGTAGTACAATCTCAAATAACCCAAAGAACGATGCCGCAAATGCAATGAATAGCACAAAGAATATTGTGTTGGTTATCCAGTGCGATGTTAACGTTGTTGCAAAATCAGAGCCAAGGTTGAATAACGATACAATAAAGCCTAACGAGGTGTAAAGTACAATTATAGAAACTCCGAATACTAATGCATTAATAATAGCATTCATTTTATTTTGTTGTTTTCCCATAAAGAACGATACAGTCATCGGAATCATGGGGAATACGCAGGGAGTAAGAAGCCCAAGTAGCCCTGCTCCAAAAGCAATAAAGAAGAACACCCAAAGGGATGAATCTTTCCCTTCGATTTTTTCTGGTGATGAAACCTCCTTTGCATTATTTGCTTCTGCTGCTACAGCCGAAGTCTCATCAGTTTTTTGTTCAACTGTAGTTGCCGCAACATCTGCATCAGCTTTTAGTGCAACAGTAATGTCTTTTTCAAGGTAAATGCATTTGTCTGCATAGCAGGCTTGGTATTCTACACCAATGCTAGTGGTTGCCTCGCTACCCGTTAACTCAATAATTTGGCTGAACTTTGCTTCGTGCTCAAAGTATGAAATGTCGAGGTTAAATACTGCATCGTGTTCGGTTGTCGATTTGGTAAGTTCTTTAATTCTGCCAACTAGTTTGTAGCCTTTAGGCTCATTGAAAGTAAAACTTGTTGGAAGTGGACCGCCCTCTGGAAGTTTAGTTGCATACAAATGCCAGCCTTCATCAATTTTAGCATTAATAGTGATTTCGTACTTGTTACCATCAACTTTTTTTGCTGAACCGCTCCATTGTATTGGGTCATCCATTTGGGCGTTTGCAGTTAAGCCTGCAAGTACCAACAGTGATAATAACGCACGCTTAATTCTATTCATAGTTGTATTTATTTTTTTGTTTTTTGTAATAGACAAGTTGAATTAAACAAAGGTTTAACGGTTACAAATATAGTCAATATTAAATATCTAGATTTTGATATATGTCATCTTATAATAAAAAGAAACCGCTGAATAGCAGCGGTTCATTTTATGGTTGCTTTTTATCGCATTTAGAATCTAAACCCTAAAATAGGGGTTATTGCAAGCCCTTCAAACATACCAGTTACATAGCATGTTTGTGCTCTGCAGCCCAGAATAAACCCGTTGTTGAACCGATAGTGGTAATCAAGTTTAAGGCTCATTCCCAGGTCATCCATTTTTGATTCAAAATTATAGTTTAGATATGGATTCCCGTTGTTATACTCCACAGCAGGAAGCCACGAGTACGATCTTTCATACAAAATGCCAATGCCTATTTCTAGAAATTGGTAATTGCCGATTTTAAGGGGTCTGGAAAACGATAGATCGACTACATAAAACACGTCAGGTTTCTTTTGTCCAGCCCAGGGGCCCCAACTGTCGTCAAGAGTCATGTAGGATTGTGAGTGTTGTAACTTTAGTGTGATTTCGAAGTCGGTAGAGAGCCTTCTTGAACCCTCAAGCCAAATTGTTGTTCCGTTACTACCGGCTGGAAGGCAGTTGAAATAGCCAGCACCTGTTTTTAAACTAAATTTTTTGCTATCAAAACTCTGTATTTCTTGGGATTTGCATGTGGGGGAAAACATAAGAAGAATTGCAGCTACTATCAGTTTGTTCATAAGTTCTAAGATTAAGTTTACTTAAGTATGTATCTGTATGCGTTGATATGTTTTATGACTTAAAAAACTAGTTCAGGTTGTAAGTCACTCCAATGCCTGCTAAAAAGAGAGTGGAATTCTCTGTTTTGGGGAATTTAATAAAGGTGTTAACCTTTAATCGTTTATATATAGGGAATTTTAATGCCATGCCATAGTTAAGCCCAAAGCCCGATTCTTTTACCAGATCATACCTTGCGTCAAGGAGCTTGCCATCGCTAACTTGGTAACTCCATGAGTAACACATTAGATTGTTAATATTGATGTAATTCAGCCCTAAATCAAATTCTACTTCAATGTATTTGTTCATAACGGGATAAATGGCTGCATTTATGCCCGCAATATACCCTTCAACCATGTCGGGAATTTTGAATTCGTATATATAGTCGTAGTGCTTGACTGTGTAAGTGTTTTTTAGAATACCAAAATACGCATTAGCCCCGTACCATTTTTTCTGCACGCTTAATTTTGCGCTATAGTACGATGCAAAGTCAGGAATCTTGCTGGAACCATTGTGCCCCATATATGAGTCCGATAGTTCTATCCCGTATCCAATGGATACAGACCACTTTAAGGTGTCTTTGTTTGCACTTAAACAGTGGTTGTTGAATAAATAAATAAAGAGAAAAAATGTAATTAGTAATTTCTTATTCATTTTATTTTGTAAGTTTTAAATTGGCTACCCTTTAAAGGGTAGCCAATAAGGTTTTAGTATATAAATATAAATCATGATTATTCGATTCAACAGAAATTTGTTACCTAGAATTATCAAAAAAATACTACAGAGTAGAATTTTTCCCAAATATAAAATGCTGACAGGGTTTTAAACCCTGTCAATTAGTAAAAGTAATACTTTATGATTGCTCGTTATCATACCAATAGTTATTGTTTCAGCTGCTACACGTTGGCTGGTTATTCGGACAGTATCAGGTATTCATCGGTAGTTAAAGGCTTTTCAGAGTCTGTCCGAAATTTTTTTAGGTATAATTGCGTATCGGCATTAAAATAAAGAACCCGCCTCCTAGAGGCGGGTTACGGTTGGCTATAATTCTATCTCGATATCGTCGGAGTCGAAAAAATGGTACTCCAAAAAATGGTACGATGATATTGGGACAATCCTTACACGGCTTTTGTACTTAAGCATCCACTTAATCCGTTTCGAAATAAATCCCTTGTTTAAAAACGCTGCAATGTAGGGGTGCAACTTAAGTGTAATGTGTTTGTAATTACGTTCTGTGGCAAGGAACGAGAGTTGATTCTCAATCTGTTCATCAATAATTACAATAGGACTAACTTCGCCGCTACCCTTGCAGGTTGGACACTTCTCCAGTGTGTCGATATGCATTTCGGGGCGTACCCGTTGGCGGGTAATCTGCATTAGTCCAAATTTGCTCAATGGCAATATGTTATGCTTTGCTCTATCCTTGGCCATTAACTCCCTCATTTTCTCAAACACCATTTGTCGGTTTTCGTTCTGGTGCATATCAATGAAATCTACCACGATAATTCCACCCATATCGCGTAGTCGGAGTTGGCGGGCAATTTCGTCAACAGCTGCTAGGTTTACCTCTAGTGCATTGGTTTCTTGGTCGTTTCCTGACTTTGATCTGTTTCCGCTGTTAACATCAATTACGTGAAGCGCTTCAGTATGCTCTATAATTAGGTATGCTCCACTTTTAATGGACACAGTTTTTCCGAAAAGCGATTTTATCTGCTTTTCTATCCCGAACTGGTCAAAAATAGGAACATTACCGTCGTAGAGTTTTACAATTTTTTCCTTCTCCGGAGCAATAGTTTCAATATACTCACGGATGTCGTTATAAACGTTCTCGTCGTTTACGTGGATACTGTTGAACGAACCATTCAACATATCCCTAAGTATGGCCGAAGTGCGCTTCAACTCACTGGCCAATTGGCATGGGAGAGTAGCGGTTTTCATTTTTTCAACCGTCATATCCCACTTTTTAATTAAGCTTCGTAGCTCTGCATCCAGCACAGCCACCTTCTTCCCTTCGGCAGCGGTGCGAACAATTACACCAAAATTCTTTGGAACAATGCTCTCAAGGAGTCTTTTCAACCTTTTCCGCTCTTCCTGCGAACTGATTTTTTGCGAAATAGAAACCTTGTCGGCAAATGGAATTAGAACCAAATTGCGTCCTGCAATGGATATTTCCGAAGTTAGACGTGGGCCTTTTGTGGAAATTGGCTCCTTGGCAATTTGAACCAACGCTGCTTGTCCCGAACTGAGCACTTGGTTTATTTTGCCATCCTTATCTATCTCCTTCTCCAGTTTTACCTTTGAAAGAGGGATTGTTTTTGCCTTTCGAGCGTAATGCGCCTGAAGGTATTTGTGGTGTGTTTGGAACTGAGGCCCAAGGTCGAGGTAGTGGAGAAATGCATCCTTTTCGTACCCTACATCTACGAAGGCTGCATTCAGACCGGGCATGATTTTTTTTACCTTACCGAGATAGATGTCGCCAACCGCAAACTGCACATTGCTTTTTTCCTTGTTGAGTTCAACTAGTTGTTTATTCTCAACAAGGGCTATAGCAATCTCAGTTTCACGTACATCAATTACTAGCTCGGTGTTAACCATTATAATATATTTTAGTAAGGTATATACAAACACAGCAACCTAAAGCACTCGTGCGGCACTTTAGGTTGACAGGTTGCCTATTCTGTTAAAAGAAAAAGAATACTACTTTTTCTTTTTGTGACGATTCTTGCGCAAACGTTTTTTACGTTTGTGGGTGGCCATTTTATGCCTTTTTCTTTTTTTTCCGCTTGGCATGATTTCTAGTATTAAAGAGTTGATAAATTAAAACAATTACTTTTTAACGTGGCTTTTAACCTTGTTAACGAAAGTCTTTGCTGGTTTGAATGAAGGAATGAAATGCTCAGGAATGATGATTGTGGTGTTCTTAGAAATATTACGTGCAGTTTTCTTTGCGCGTTTCTTTACAATAAAACTACCAAATCCTCTTAGGTAAACGTTTTTCTCCTTTACCAATGAGTCTTTTACAGTTTCCATGAAGGCTTCAACAGTTTTTTGAACTGTCACCTTTTCGATTCCAGTGTTTTTTGAAATCTCGTTAACGATATCAGCTTTGGTCATTTTTAAAAATCTTTAATTATCAAATTGTTATACAATATTCTGTTTTTTCGGACTGCAAATATAAATGATTTATGTGGATAATTGAAACGGTTAACATTAATTTTGATGATTATTTTTTTGCGATTAATTTGATAATATGGATTTTAAAGATTTGCTCGTAGAATGGTATATAAATAATGGTAGGGATTTGCCTTGGCGTAAAACCTCAGACCCTTACCATATTTGGGTTTCAGAGGTTATTTTGCAGCAAACCAGGGTTAATCAGGGAATGCCTTACTATCTTCGATTTATTGAACATTTTCCAACCATCAAGGATTTGGCCAATGCCCCATCCGATGACGTTATGAAGGCATGGCAGGGGTTAGGCTACTATACTCGCGCCCGTAATTTGCAGGCTGGGGCAAAGCAGGTCTTGGAAAGTTATAATGGAGAATTGCCTAATACATATAAAGAGTTACTTAAAATAAAAGGGCTAGGTAGTTACTCTGCGGCAGCGGTTGCTTCGTTTGCATTTAATGAGGCTGTTCCTGCAATTGATGGTAATGTGTACCGAATACTTTCTAGGGTATTTGGAATATTCACATCCGTGGACACTAGTCAAGCCAAAAAGGAGTTCTTCAATTTAGGACTGGAGTTGATTGATAAGCAAAAGCCAGCCATTTTTAATCAGGCCATTATTGATTTTGGTGCGCTGGTTTGTACGCCTCGTGCAGCAAAGTGTGAGGCGTGCCCAATGAACGAATTCTGTTATGCCTCTAGAAATAACATTGTGTATAGTTTTCCTGTTAAGGGCAAGCGGATTATCCCTAAAGATAGATTTTTTAATTACCTGATGATTAACCATAAGGGTTTTACCTATGTTAATAAAAGGGAGGGAAAGGATATTTGGCATTCGCTTTACGAGTTTCCGCTTATTGAAACCCCGACACAACTTACACCAGAGGAGTTAATTCAACTCGATGGTTGGAAAGAGTTTCTAGGTAAAGGTGATGTAAAGATTTTGAGTATTTCGGAGCCCATAAAACATCAACTAAGTCATCTAACTCTTTATACCCGATTTGTTATTGTTGAGGTGGATAAGGTTACCTATAAGATTAGAACAGACTACCGCAAAGTGTCAATAAGTAATTTGCACGATCTGTCAGTCCCTCGATTAATTGACCTATATTTGGCTGCAGAACCAAGCGAAAAGTATTTTCGGAAAAAGTTGTAAATGGAAGTGTAGTTTAACTAGATAATCTATAACTTCATTAGTTCAATAGCATAATTCAAAAAATACTTAAACAAATTGAATTAATATTCAACTAATTTTATTAACTTAGTTATCAAACTATTAAAACATAAATTTATGTCAGTAAATAAAGTGATTCTCGTAGGGAATGTTGGTAAAGACCCAGAGGTGCGTCACCTTGAAGGCGGAGCAACTGTTGCCCGTTTCCCTTTAGCAACTAACGAAACTTATACCGATAAATCGGGCAAAAAGGTAACTCAGACCGAATGGCACAACATTGTTGTTTGGCGTGGCCTTGCCGATATTGCTGAAAAGTATGTTAAATCGGGTAAACTTCTTTTTGTAGAAGGGCGTATTAGAACTTCATCGTATGATGACAAGGATGGCAACAAGCGCTATAGTACGGAAATTGTTTGTGACAATTTCCGTTTCCTTGGTCCAAATCAGGGACAGCAGGACTCTAATTCCTATGCAGAACAAACTTCAAGTGCAAAATCAACATTGGCCGAATCTGAAGGTTCTATTCCCGAGCCAGGCGATGACCTCCCATTCTAATTTTTGATTAGAAAAGAAACTGTTATAATGGCCGATAGCATGCTGCAATGCTATCGGCCATTTTTTACTTAAGTACTAATGTGCTTTTTTTACTATTTTTACACTTTAATAATTTGATGAGAGTATCACTAATCAATAAAATTGCAATTGGAAAATCTAGGTAACCAACTGTCTTTATATTTTCAGGGGATTGATTATTACCCAATTACATTCGGGACGGTTATTGGTTTTATCATACTGCTGCTTTTGCTTTTTTGCTCTGGATTAATGAGCGGAACAGAGTCGGCCTATTTTTCGCTAAGTCCTTCTGATATTGATAAGGTTGAACGCAAGCACCACAAAGCCGATAAGTATGTTCTTAAGAATATCGAGGATTCTGAGGCATTGCTTGCCACTGTTCTGATTGGTAATAATTTGGTTAATGTGGCCATAGTCATACTATCGTCGTTTATTACAAATTCTCTGATTGATTTTTCCAAGGCCCCCGTTGCGGGTTTTGTGTTTCAGGTTGTAATAATAACCTTTATCCTATTGCTGTTTGGTGAAATTATGCCTAAGGTTCTGGCTACTAACAGACCGCTTCGTTTTGCAAGATTTATTTCACGTCCAATATATGTACTAATAAAGGTGTTGAAACCTTTGAATTCGCTGTTGATCTCATCAACCTCAAGGATTGGAAAGAAATTTTCTTCGCATAAAAATATCTCCATGGATGAGTTGAACGATGCCTTAGAGATTGCTGCCGATGGAATTGCCGATGAGAAAAAAATTCTGCATAGTATAGTAAATTTTGGCAACATCATGGTGAGCGAGATTATGAAGCCTAGGGTGGATGTTGTTGCTGTTGAGGATGATATTCTGTATGAGGATTTAAAGAAGATTGTTGTTGATTCTGGATACAGCAGAATTCCGGTTTACCAAAATTCGTTCGATGGCGTAAAGGGTATTCTGTACGTTAAGGATTTGATACCTTACATTGATAAGGACAATTCCTTCCGTTGGCAAAACCTGATAAGGGCTCCGTACTTTGTCCCCGAAAGCAAAAAAATAAACGATTTACTTGCGGAGTTTCAGCTAAAGCGAATTCACATGGCAATTGTTGTTGATGAGTATGGTGGAAAAAGCGGAATTATTACCTTGGAGGATATTCTAGAGGAGATTGTTGGTGAGATATCCGATGAGTCGGACGAGGAGGTGAAACTTTATACCAAGATCGATAACCTGAATTACCTTTTCGAGGGAAAAGTTCAGCTAAATGATTTTTGTAAGATTGTTAACTGCGACGATGAAATATTCGATGATTTAAGGGGGGATGCCGAAACTTTGGCGGGTTTAATTCTCGAAATCACTGGGCAAATTCCGTTAAGGAATGAGGTTGTTAAGTGTAAAAATTTCAACTTCACTATTGATGCTGTAGATAATAAACGTATCAAACGAATAAAAGTACAAGTAATTCCAGTTGTAAATGAAGAGGCTAAGTAGTGTATTGATTTTATTTATCGTTGTTATTGTTTGGAGTTGCGATTCTACTTCGGTTCCAAAGCCACGCGGGTATTTTCGAATCAATTTTCCCGAAAAAGAGTATCGGTTATTCGATTCAATTTATCCATTTACATTCAAGTATCCGGCTTATGGCCGAGTAATGCCGGAGAGTAATAGGGGACAGGATGGTAAGTGGCTAAATATTGATTTTTCTGGATATAAGGCAAGGATACATTTGAGTTATAAGGATGTTGCTGGAAATCTAAATTTAATGACAGAGGATGCTCACTCTTTGGCATATAAGCATACAGTTAAGGCCGATGCTATTGATGAACAGGTGTTTTCTAATTCTCAAAAGAAAGTGTATGGCATTTTGTACGATATAAAAGGAAACTCGGCAAGTTCGGTGCAGTTTTTCCTTACCGATTCTGTGCGGCACTACATTCGAGGTGCTTTGTATTTTAGGTGTGAACCCAACAAGGATTCTTTATCGCCTGCTGTCGATTTCTTTAGAAAAGATGTTGTGGCTATGATTGAATCGTTTGAATGGAAAAAGTGATAAGTCGCTATGCCCATCATTAAGGATATTCACGACAATGATAGTCGTTTGGTTATTTGGCAGATTGATGAGTCCGAAGAAGAACTACTTAGAGGTGTGAAGTATGTTGGGAATTTGCCAACTAATCAGAGTCGACGATTGGAGAAATTGGCGGTACTCAATTTGTTGAATCAACTTGGTTATGGTTATGATTATCATTACAGTGCAGAAGGTCGTCCGTATTTAAAAACAGAAAAACCAGATATATCAATAAGTCATGCAGGCAACAAAGTTGTATTGGCAACAAGTTTAAGTAAAGCAATTGGAGTTGATATTGAGCAAACAGATCGAAATTATGGTAGGGTTGCTTCGAGATATATGACTCAGCGTGAGATTAGCCGACTTGGCACTTATGGGAAGAATGAGATGGCGTTTATTTGGTGTGTTAAGGAGGCTGTCTATAAGTTGCCTTGGGGTGAATCTAAAAATTTTGGAGTTGATATTGAGGTTTTTGTTGACACATTGTTAAGCCCGAAAGGATGGTCTGATGTAAAGGTTTTGCACAACGACGTTTGGTTGAATCTTCGGGCGTCGTACGAATACATAGATGACTACTGTTTGGTTTGGGTTAACTTATAAACATAGCGAAATGGCATCAATTTACCAGAATATTATATCATCGATTGGATTGCGTAAGCAGATTGCGCTTTTGCTCGATCCCGATAAGCAAAATATTGTTGATCTTAAGAGAATTCTTGAGTTGGCAAACAACTCTTCCGTAAGTTTTATATTAATAGGTGGCAGTCTGGTGAATTCTAATATTGATGAATTTATTCATACTGTAAAACAGAATACCCTGTTACCCGTGCTTCTATTTCCAGGAGGAGCCATTCAGTTTTCGGCCAATGCCGATGGAATTCTACTGCTATCGTTGATCTCAGGGCGAAATCCTGAATTTCTGATTGGAAACCATGTGCAGGTTGCATATAAGTTAAAGCAAAGCGGAATAGAGATCATTCCTACGGGTTATATTTTGGTTGAGAGCGGAGGAACTACTTCGGTTCAATATATGAGTAATACAATGCCAATTCCATCGGGCAAATCAGATATTGCAGTTGCAACAGCATTAGCTGGCGAACAGTTAGGTCTTAAGATGATATATCTTGAAGCGGGTAGTGGTGCTGTAAATCCTGTTCCAGCAGATTTGATTAAGCAGGTTAAGTCCGAAATATCAATTCCTCTAATTGTTGGCGGAGGTTTGCGATCATCCAGTCAGATAAATGCCGCTTTCGAGGCTGGCGCTAGTATTGTGGTTCTTGGAAATGGAATTGAGAAAAATCCAGAGTTGCTGAGTCAACTTTAATACTTTGTTTGGATAACGTTTTCAAATCTAGATTTCGACGAAATCAAAAACTCAATTCCGCTCTTATGCGTATGCCTTCCTTGCTTGCTAAGTTATTCGTTTTATAATAATCGCCGATTTGTCTAACATATTCAATTCTAAAAACTTTGAAAATGTTAGACACTCCAACTCCCATTTCGACATAGGGATATGTAAACTTGTTGTTGTAGTATTGGGGTAAATCAAAAACTCCTTTATAGGCATTGTTAAGTGTCCCATAATGCGATTTTATTGAGAACATTTCTCGTAATTTAAGTCGTCTAATACCTGGAATATGATTAAAGAATACACCTCCACCGCTGAACTCTAGATGGGCATTTGCGTAAAGATTATGAGCAAACGTAGCATGTTCCAAAAGGTTATAGCCATATTTTGAATATCCTAAAGACATAGTGCCTGCTGGCATATCCAGCATATCGTAAGGGGCATCGCCAAGTACAAATCCTGAGTTTAACATATAACGCATGACAATGATGCCCAAATTGCACATTCCTTGTATAGATCCATGTATTTGTGAATATAACCCCATTTTATTGCTGTCGTTATTAGCAAATCTGACACGCCCCATGTCTAATCCGATATTAACAACAGGGATTCGAGTTAAATAATAAATTCTTGCGAAATAAATTTTATCATAGTGTTGCCCAAAAGCAAATCGGCAATTAATTAGCATGCCATAATTTTGATATTTGTTATAATCTACTCCATTCCGAATAAAACGTACCAATAAGGTGCTGATATTCTGTTTGAAATAGGGCGATACTTCTACACCTATGTTTTTATCTGCATTATATTCAAGTCTCAAATCAACTGTTTTTTCTTCTTTCAGGTATGGATCTCGTTCATTTGTAGTAATTGTTGCAATAAAGTTTCCATTTCCTCTAGTGTTCGGATTTTTTTTAATGAATCTTAAAAATTTATCCTGAGAAACATATGCATAATCATCGGAATAACTTAAACGAACAATGTATTTGTCAGATTTAAATGGCTCCCAGGCGACATTCGCTCCAAATTTATATTCATCACTTTTGGTTCCATACCCTATAAATCCTCCTATTGTAAAATACTTAAATACATGTTCGCCTGTTCTTAAGGGAATTGAAAATCTATTTCCTTCCACAGCATTCGTACTGTAAATGTCGAATACTGGACCTATGTCTAGTGTAGGAAGGTTAATATAACTACTTAGAACCATGCCTCCTATTGCATCTATCGTTTTAATAATGGGGCGTTCCTTTGTTTTTTTTATTTTTTGATCATCATCCGCATTAAACTTTTTAAGTTTAAATTCTTCCTGATTTTTCCATTCCGAAGCCTTTATGGTATTTAAGGTTTTATCGGTAGAATAATAGGTTGTCTTATTTAAAACCCAGTTTCCATTCGATACATTATCAACTCGCTTGGATGCATATTGGGATGTATCTTTTTTTAAACTAATTGCTAGGTTAATGTTTATTTCTTGTTTCGCAAGAAATACCCCACCGTCTTCTTGTTTTGTATACGATACACTCCCTTTAAAACCACTTACAAAATTTACGTTTGCCTCTTTTCTGAAGTAGGTTTCAATGTAGATAATTCCCATACTTGCGCTATCTATAGAGAAACGGCCAGTAAAGAGGGGCGCAAATTTATTTTTGGGAGAGAATGACAGATTGTAAATTTTCTGATTATTAACCCTTGTACTATCATTAAAATAAAAATTGTAGAACAATAATGCGTTATTACTGATTGGGGATATAAATCCTTTATCGAAAATGTAAATCTGATTTTTATAAAAATCTAGATCCACAACAAGATACTGTGTCACTAAACTTTCGATTGTTTGGTTTAGTTTTGGGAAAATTCCGTTTTTATTGCTAAATAGTACATCCTTGGTATTGTCCTTTACATTACTAGCTTCTTCGGAAAGGAATATTGGCGTGTATGTTAGAGATTGTTCGTCTTCTACTTTGTCTTGTTTAAGAGTGTCTACAAAATTTGATGTTTTCAGTATCGAATCTAGTGCTAGGTAGATTGTGGTGTTTGCTAAAGTCTTGTACTCCTGAACGCTTGCGATAGATTGTAAATTTTGTTTTTTGTTATCAATAATCTTTTTCAACAACTCCTTTGCAAAATCGACTTTAGGCTTTACCACAACTCCCTCTATTGAGACAGCATTATCCTTCAGAAAAATTGTAAAGGATCGAATATTCGATTTCTTAACCACCAATTCAGTATTAGCGTATCCCAGCGAAGAGGCACATAACGTATCACCCAAATTGACTTTCAATGAAAAAAAACCGTCAGCATTTGTAGCGATTCCATTGTAAGAGCCTTTAACCCAGACATTCGAAAATGAAATGGGATCCTTTGTCTCTGAATCTTTAACATACCCAGATATTGCAATTTTCTGAGCAAAAATTTGTGTATAACAAAGTAGAAAAAGTACAACAATCTTAATTTTCATTCTACCTGAGTTTACCCTGCTCTTTAATCAACCAGTAAAGTCCCTTAACTCCAGATCTAATGTCATCGAGACGAAACAGTACAAATATTTTTTCAACATATGCTAAAGTACCCCATATGGTAACCACGTAAAACATCCAAGGATAAAACCCAAATGCAAATAGAATGAAAATGAATATTCCTTGCACATACCCTGATGATACTGCCGAATATAAATGCAGCCCTGGAACCTTACGGAAACGTATAAATGCAATTACATAGCTTAATGCAAGGGTACCAATAAACATGTATAGCAACCATGCATATGGCTGTATGTATTGCCATTTGAAAATATAGATACCTATAAAAGCCAATGCGTATGTGCACATATCTGCCATATTATCCAACGTTGCACCAAATCGAGTTTGAAGTTTAAAAAATCGGGCGATATTCCCATCCAGCACATCGCTTATTAAGCTAATACACAAAAAAATCGCATACAATTTTTCCTGTCCCGTAAAAATGAACATAAAAATGATGGGCGAAATTATTAGTCTGTAAAAACTAAGGAAATTAGGCAGGTTTAGGATGTTTTCTCCATTAATAATTATCTGCTTCGAATTTTTCATAGCTGTATGCATTTAATGGTTTCAAATTTTTTTGCGAATTATGGATAAAATAGCCAATCATCATTTGTAATGATTTATAGGTTATTTCATTACCTCTGGTAGTGATTAGTTTGTCGATATTCGTTGTTTCAAAGTTTATGTTGGTTTCGCAATAATGCCCAGTGAACGACATACTAATATCTAATAAACGCTCTAGAGAGGACATGGTTTCTCGTTCTAACACTTTATTTGGAATAATGGTAATTGGAATTTCATCACAGATACAGTTAATAATGTCGCTATTTTTCATAGATGTTTTAGCAACAAAATTCATTATTCTTGGCAGTTCTGCATTAGAAACAGTATGCATCAAGTAGTGTACAATTGTATCTATTGGTATAAGGTTTTGAGTTGCTTCAGAATCAGCCTTGATTCTAATTGATTCACCTGGGTACCTAAACGCTAAACGGCTAATACGTTTAGTAAAATCGAATATCCCAAAATCAGTTTTTGTTACTCCGGTTTTACTATTGCCAACTACTTGTGAGGGTCTAATGATATAAGCATTTAAGCTCTTGTTGTCAATATATCCTTTTATTATATTCTCGGCATACCGTTTCGATTGTTCGTAGTAATTTCTAAAACTAGAAATGTCTTCATTGCTATAAAATCTTTCTTCAAATACTGATGTTGTATTTCCACAAGAGTATGCCGTACTAATAAAAAAGAAACGGGAACTTGTTGAAGCGTATTTTAGAAATACTTTGATTGAGTTCTCAACTCCATTTACATTTGTGGAGAAAATTTCTTCTTTCTTTTTTTCGCTAAACTTAAGATTTGCCGCGAAATGAAAGTAATCCACATCTCTGCCAAAAATATCTGTAAGCGACTTTGCTGTTAAAGAAAAATCTGTTTCCAGTAAAGCATAGTTGTATACATGCAGATTCTCATACCTTAAATTTTCAGCATTGCTAACTTCCTTCAATGCTTTCACCATCTTTTGCTTAGACAATAAATCATTTTCGCTTCTTACTAATGCAATCACTTCGTAACCTTGGCTAAGCAATTCATGAATAAAATTGGATGCAATAAAACCGTTTGCTCCGTTAACTACTACTCTTTTCATTTTAATTTAAAAATAACAATACTAAAATTACACTAATGGGAACCAGTAGGTTGTCTAATCCCCGCCGACTAAACAATTCAACTATTGTACTTACTACTGCTATTGTTAAAGAAATTACAATAGTAGTTTCATCAAAAACTCGTCTATTAAAATAAAGAGCCATTAAGCAGACAAGTAAACTGGATAATAAAAATGCTCCTGATCCAAACATGGATTTCTGAGTATCAATACCGAAAATTTTAATTCGGTGATTATACTTTTTCATACCAATGCCTACAATTGCAGCCATGGGGTCGGAAATTGCAAGAATTAATATCGGTAAAACGTACATTAGTCTACTTTCAAAGTATTTCGAAACAAAGAATGTCACATATATAGAAATAGGCAACAGATAACTACCAATGGATTTTCTTTCAACATCGTGAATAGACTGGAGTAAATGACCTTTTTGGGTGATAAATAATACTAGCGCAAATATTACTGCAAGAATAAATACATACCAATGTGAGGAGAAGACATATGGCAAAGGGATTGTACATAATGTTGCTGCAAAGTGAGCAAATTTGCGAGATATCTCTCCCTTTACCTTTAATCGCCTATAGTTAATTTCGTTGAATATTAGTAAAACCGCTAAGCCCACTAAGTATATACATGTTAATATGATTGTATTTGAATTCATAATTATTAAAAATATATGAGTGAATAAATTAGATGTACGAATGCACCTCCTGCGATAAGGCTATCGAAACGATCCAAAACACCACCATGTCCAGGAATGAGATTGCTAAAGTCTTTTACCTTGTATTTCCTTTTGTAATATGATGCCGCTATATCGCCAATGAATGCTGAGGAAATAATACCAATAGCCATTAATACGCAATCTAGCACAGGTTTAGAGTATACTTTGTTTAGGAGTATCGAGCCTATTAGTGCTATTGCAGTACCACCAATCAAACCCCCGAGTGTCTTATTGGGGCTTATAGTTGGAATAATTTTCTTTCGACCAAATAGTTGACCAGTAATTTGGCTAAAACTATCAAATATAGAGAGAACCAGAAAGGTGAATAGAATAGTACCCTTTTCTAAATAACTGAATCTGTAAAAACTTATTGAAACTATTATTAAAACAATTGCCGAGCCTCCAAAAAAGTAGGGGCTTTTATATTCTGATTTTATAAATAGATTAAACAGTTCATACGCAGCAATTAAGATTATAATAATGGTTAAATATCTAAAATATAATTGATTAAGTGTAATGCTAAAAAATACACCATTAATTATAACAAAATAACTTATGTATTTTGTCCAATTTCGAAGAGCCTCCTCTTTCGACTTTTTCCGGTTAATTGCATAGAACCCCAATGCTCCCAAGAAAAAATAAATTATTATTGTAATATAAATAGCCGATAACATTTCTTTAATTATTTAGTAATCATTATTATTCCTAATATTGCAATGGCTCCTGCATAAGTATACTTTACTAATCTGTTCGATTTTGTAATATTTGCTTTCATCAATAAATGAGGCCCAATAAATGCTCCCAGAACCGATCCGGATGTAAGGAAATAAACCAATGTCATATCTATTTCGCTCACCAGAAAGTGTGCACATACTGCAAATAATGTATTGCTTAAAACAATTATTAGAGATGTGCCAATGACCATTTTAAGAGGTATGCGCAAGTTCATTAAGCCTGCTAAAACAAGCGCAGCAGCGCTTGTTCCTAATGCCCCTGTTATTAATCCTGCAGTAAATCCGAAAAAAGTAATTTTGAATTTGCCGAAGATGCTTGTTTGCTTACTGAGATTTTCGTTACTACTATCTATCTGTTCGGAATCTTTAAAAGCCAAATAGCCTATGTTTAATGCTATTAAAATGGAATATACGCCAAAACTCAAGTTCAATACTCGACTGCTTATCAAATCAGTTATGTATGTACCAAACAAAGCACCAACAATGCCAATTAAAGCAAAGGTTATGGATACTTTTACGTGGATATTGCCTTTTTGAAAGTGCCTTAAAGAACCGACTATGCATATAGGCAAGGTTGCAACTAAAGATGTTGTAACTGCAACGTGTGGGGGAACTTTAAATATAAGCGTAAGAATCGGTAGAAAAATAAAACCGCCACCGCCACCAAGCATAGATCCTCCTAACCCTATAATAAATCCGATTATGGGCAATAAAAAGTACATTGACTCTATTGATGAACTAAAATACATGGGCCTGATTTTTATTTTTTAGTTTACTCTAGTGCAATATCTTGTTTTGTGTAGAATCCCCATTGATACTCTCACCTCAATCCTATCTTTTTCAACAAGTTTTAGTTCGCAGTCTAATTTATACCCACGGCCATAAAAACTACCTCCTTCATATTTCCGGTTAGTCGGATTATATTGCATATCATCTATAATTATATCTCCAAGTTTAAAGTTCCTTTTATCCGCATCGGCACCCATCCAAATGACCTTTCCCAAATACAAATCATTAGATCTGAATATTTCAACCTTTACATTCTTATTTGCCATTAACCATACGCCTAGTATGTCATTATCTTTCTCATTGTTAATTGTGAAAGACGATAATAAGAGCATTCCAAAAACCATTTTAAAAATTAACTTCATCGGTCAAAAATTTGAGAATTGATAATAAAATTTGATTCTAAGATGTAAGCCCATTTGAAACATCATTGTAATTTTTGCTAATCATCCTTTTCAATTAAGTAATAGTCCTTAATTAACCGAGTTTTCTTACTTTTCCTGTAGTGCATGTTGACGCGGTACAGTTTTTTTGTTGTGTAGTTGGGAAAGAATGTTCTTAACTTGCTCGAGTCGCTATCGTCTATCAATAAACCAAAACTATTTTCAGAAGGATATTGCTCTGAGTTAAGCCTTGGTATTTGTTTGCCGAAATTCCATACTATTTCAGGTGCAATGTCAGATAGACTGTAAGTCTTTATACCATTCCGTTTTTCTAATTCTTGAACTTTAGTTGCTGTCGTATAGTTTGGATTGGTGAAAAGTTTGGTAGATATTGGTAGTATGCTAACTACAGCAATTGTGAATACAGCAATCGATGTATATAGAACCTTCCCAAATTCTTTTTGTACTAGCCCCGTTGCTATAATGTAAGTACATACTAGCAACAGTATAGAGGAGGTGATGTAAATGAACAAGTAGTCAACAACTAATTCCTTTAGTACAAAAAGCATTGCAAAAGGATATGCAATTCCAATTGATGCTATAATTCCAAAGGAAATATATACTACAATATTTTCGCGTTTAGTTGTGCTGCGCCCAAAGTTGTTGATTAGGTAGTTAATGTAAAAGCCTGTAGTTAGAGCCATTGGAATTAAAGTAGGAACAAGGTAACGGACTTTTTTCTCCGGAATTAGTGAGAGTAAAATTACCGACGAAACGGTCCAGATTAATGAGAATTTGTATTCTTTTATGTTTGTAACTTTTGTCTTTAGGTATGGGTAAATTAACGCTATTAATGCAGGTATAGTCCAAAGTCCACTTTGGATAAAAAAGTTCCAGTAGTAGTAGAATGGTTTTACCTCGTAATTTCTCCAGTTGGCAGCCTCACGGGTTGCAATTAGTCTAAAATATTCTGGATCGTTTAAGCGAACATATGCAAACCACGATAAACCAATGGCTAATCCCGAAATTAGCATCAGTAGTAGATACTTCCATTTTTCTTTGAATGGAATTTTGTACACAACAATATAGCTGATAATGAATGGTAGAAAGAGTGCATAAAGAGATACTGGCCCTTTACTCAATATGGAAAATCCTAGGAATAGGCCAGAGAGTAAACTGTTGGTAGTTTGGTTTTTGTTTTCACGAAGAAGTTTCCATAAAAAGAAAATGCTTACCAGCATAAAGCTGTGGGTGTACATATCCCATTGATTATCTCTTCCTGCAAAGAATATGTAGAATGAAGTGATGAGAATGAGTGAATTGTTAAAACTGTTTACAGGCGTTAGTCCCATTCTTTTCGAAAGAAAGTAAAGTGTGAATACCAAAAGGAATGTTATTAACACAACAGGAAGCCTTAGCGCAAAGAGTGAATCGAAGCCCAATATGCTTCCCGATAGTGCTGTTAGCCATGTTGGTAAGGGAGGCTTTTGGTAACGAGGTTCGCCATTAAGGGTGGTGAGTAGATACTCCTTATTCTGAACCATTTCGCGTGCAGTTGTGAAATTGCGCGCCTCCATTATATTAACTTCGATTTTATTTAACCCTGAAAACAATAGAATGCTAGTTAATACAACAAGAATTAGTTCGTATTTGTAAGAAAATATTCTACTCACCATATGTTTTTAGTATGTAAATGTTTCTTGAATACATGATCAGGCCTGATCCTTGGCCTAACAGAAGAACTGGATCGAGCCGGAATATCGCATAGATAAAAATTAATGAAGAGCCAACTAGGCTTAAAACCCAGAATCCCATAGGCAAATGAGATTCTTTTCTCCTTTCGGAGTATATCCATTGATAAACAAACCGAAGGGTGAATAGAATCTGAGATATTACTCCAAGTGCCATAAGTCCTAAAGGAATATGCTCGGTGTTGAAAAGGTTTGCTCTGTCAATTACATTGTTATTAAAGCCATAAATCAGAATGATTGCTGGAAATATGTATAGAAATACTCTTAGCCAAACTGGAAACTTTTTCCATTCATTTTCCAGTTGCATATTTCGGATATAGATGAAGTATGTGATTACTTGCCCTAGCATTATGGAGAAATCGTCGCGGAGATAACCGTAGAGGAATAGGAGGAAAGAGGCTAGTAGACTTAATTGCCAGAATAAATTTGGAGTTAACACTTTCTTGTGTTTCTCAGAAATGATCCATTGTAGAATCATTCTACTCGAGAATAAGGCCTGAGCTGTAAACCCAATTCCTAAAACAAGCCAACTGTTCATGATTTGTACCTTAAGGATTAATTACACTCTTGAACAGAGTAGTTTATGTACTTTTTTTTCATCCATAGGTATGCAAAGCAATCCATGAGTGGGCCTAGTAACCTATTCCATAGGTTGAATTTTGATTTCCCGGCTGTTCTTTGAAAATGTTGTACCGGCACCTGTAAAATTTTACCCTTTTGCAGTAAAACCATTGCTGGTAGAAACCGGTGCAATCCGTTGAACATTGGGATTTGCTTGGCGATATCTGTTTTTATTATTTTTAGTGGACAGCCAGTGTCGTCCATCCCATCGTGAGTAAAGGCTCTTCGGATTTTGTTGGCAATTACCGACGATAGATTTTTTGTAAACGAGTCTTTTCTGTTCGTTCTTACTCCAGTTATAAGGTCGTAATCATTGGCGTGTTGTAGTAAAAGGGTAAAATCTAAGGGCGAGGTTTGTAAGTCTGCGTCGATATAACCTGTTAGCGGAGTGTCGGAATAGTCGAATCCTGCTTTTATGGCAGCACTAAGTCCGTAGTTTTTATCGAATGAGCAGTAGGTAAACAGATCGGACCAACTGCATATCTCCTTTATTCTTTCAAGACTATTGTCTTTGGATCCATCGTTAATGAAAAGAACTTTAGTGCTGATATTTGAGGTTTCCATGAATCGTTCTAGTTCCCTATACACCCGTTCTAGGTTGTCTTCTTCATTAAATACAGGAACAATAATTGTTAGTTCATAATTCATAAGACATATAAATTAAAAAATGCAATAGCCGAGTCATTCTATAAATCTGAGTTCAGGTTTTTGCATTGTTATGTTGTTAGTTACAGATTTTGCTTGTGTGTTATTGGGTTGATTTAGGCTAGAATTTGGTTCCTTTGACATGTAAAGGAATAGAAGCCTATCAACTAATCGTGGAAATATCTTTTCTGTAAGTACAGCAAGTTTCCCTTCGTTAGTCATTGTCATACTCTTACGACGGTGAATTATGCCGTTTACAATTTTTTTTGCAACAGTTTTGGCTGTCATCATTTGTTCCTCGTTTCGGGGTGAAATCCCTTGAGGTACTCCATTGGCAGTGAGAGCCGCTTTACGAATATTGGTGGCGGTAAAACCCGGTGCTGCTATTAGTACGTTGAGTCCGTTATGTAGATTTTCTGCTCTAACAGTATCCAGAAATCCGCGCATTGCGAATTTCGATGCAGAGTATCCACTTCGGCCTGGAAGTCCGCAGTACCCAGCAACAGATATAATTCCAACTATCGATCCTTTAGCGTTTATGAGATGTGGTAATGCGTATTTTGTGCAGTAAACAGTTCCAAAGAAGTTAACCTCCATGAGTTGTCGAATCACTTTTGTATCGACGTCAGACAGTGTAGCTCGCATCGATAATCCAGCGTTGTTTATTAGGTAATCAACTTTGCCAAATTCCTCAATAGTTGTCTTGATAAGGTTTTGGCAATCACTTTCGATTGTTACATCGGTTTTAACTGCTAGTGCATTGTACCCTTTATCTGTTAGTTCATCCTCAATTACCGATAATCTATATATGTTTCGTGATGCAAGAACAACAGTTGCTCCTCGGTATGCTAATTCTTTTGCACAGGCTAATCCTATTCCCGACGATGCTCCTGTAATTATTGCAACCTTTCCTTTTAGTATGTTGTTTCTTTTCATGTCTTTTATACCATTAATTCCGATTTGGAAGGAGACCCGACAGGCAACTATGAGAACCTGCCGGGTTCTTCCGTTCATAACAACTAAACCAAATCAGTTATTTTATTGTTAATTGACATTCTGCTTCTTTAGTTGATGGTTATTTCCCCAAAAATTTTTGAAAAGGTTTTTAATGTATTTTCTTTCTTTAAATTGAATTTGAAAGAAAACCATAGTCATGAGAGTTCTAAAACTATTCGATTGAGAGTCATTTGCGTATTCGCTTCCTATAATTCCAAGTTTATCGACGGGTAAGTCTAGTCTACGTAAGTTTTTTAGTCCTCTCCGTTTAGTGTATGCACGAAATTCCATACGGTTATTGTCGATTAATGCAAAATCGTATTCTCCGTTCGTTTGTGTGTATAATACATTCGTTAAGTTGTAGTCGTTATGGAAAATCCCGAGTCGATGTAATTTATAGCTGTAGTGAGCAAAGGCTTTTAGTCCCTCTTCCGATTTTCCAATCGGCTGCTCAAGCAATTCATTCAGGGATTTGAGGTCTATGAAATCGCTGATATAGAAACTCTGATATAGTAATCCCTTTTTGTAAATATCAACGAAGGCAATTGGCATTGGAGTGTTTATGCCCGATCGAATTAATTTTCGGGAGTTTTCGAACGCCCTTTGTGCTTTCGATTTTCGTAACGTTGCATAAATTAATCGGTTTGCCCAGGTGATACGTTTAAAATATTTAACAACAATATCCTGACCCGATATGCTAACTTTCCTTACTTCATTCCGTCCTGTATGAAGTAGTTCTCCCGAATTCTCAAAATTATCAGGTACTTGTCTAATAAAATCGAACAGGTGAGAGAATGCTGGGTTAATATAAATTTTTGTTTTCATCAAAATTCAGGGGGAATTCTAAAGGGTTATTTTATTCTTTATCGATGTGAGATTTTTGTTTATGGCTATTTGTACTTCATTAATCTCTTTTACGGCTTTACTATTAGTATTTGTAATAAGCAGTTCAACTCGTTTGATGATAAGTTTGTAGTTCCACAGAAGCGTAAGAAATATTTCTTGCCCTTCATTAACGAATTCCTTTGTGGCATTTATCGTGCTTGTTTTTTCGTACTTGGTTGGATGTATGAGTTCGTTTAGAAGTACATATTCAATTTTTTTTCCAACAGATTGGTAGTAAAGGTTGAGGAAGGTTTCAACACCAAATCGAATATCACGAATATCGTTGATTAATGGAACTATGTCCTTTTTGAATAGTGCTCTTTCGCCGGTTAGCGATTTGAATGGGTTTATTCGGTAATCTATAAGGGTTTCCGAGGGCTGACCCAGAACCATATCGGCCTCGCCTGCAAACAGTGGCGCAAGCAGCTTGTAAAAGTGTTCGCCCTGTATGTTCGAAACATCGGCGTCGAAGAATAGGATTATTTCTCCGGCCGATTTTTCTACACCATGAGCCATCGCCCAGCTCTTCCCCTTGTTTTCGACTAGTTGCTCGTACTTAATTGGGAGTTTGTTCGATAATGTTTTCAGTATGGTTGGCGTGTTGTCGGTCGATCCATCGTCAACAACAATAATTTCTGCATTGGGGCAATGTTTGTAGCACGATTCAACTACTCCCGCAATTGTTTTTTCCTCGTTGTATGCGCAAATAACTATACTTACATTCATGGCTGTGATTTTTGGGTTTCATATACTATATTGTAATCAACTGTGCGCTGCTTTTGGTTCGGTAAGAACCCGGTATTAATCCACCGGATCCTTACCTTTCCAATCTAACTAACCTGTTTTTTAGTTTAACAATTTAAGTCGATTCATTACTTATATCGGTTTGTCGCTTTTAAGTACTGAGCCCTCTTGATTTGATAGTTGCACTGGGCCTCGGCTAAGCCGTCAAGCGTACTTTGCCATGCCGATTGTGCATCGAGCAAATCCGACATCGATACAACGCCTGCACGGTAATTATCCGAGGTGATTTTTAGGTTGTCCTCAGCCTGCCTTACCGACTTTTTGGCAACCTCTATCTGAAAGTAGCATTGATTCAACTCGTTGTTGACCTGTATGACCTGTAGTTTTAGCAATTCAGAGGTTTCGTTTAGTTGGTTTTTTGCATTCTCAACCTTAATCCGATTCTGATTCGTTTTGTGCTTGCCTTCCCACCAGTCAGATATTGGAATGCTCACTGTGGCAAAGATCTGTGAGTTGGTGCTTGAGTTGTCCATTACATCCACGTAGGAACCCGTTACTCCTATTGCAATTTGCGGTAAATTTTCGCCAAGTGTAATCTTCTTCTGCAACTCTTCGGCTTTTACCACACCGCTTAGCATTTTATATTCCGATCGGTTGGTAACGGCAGTTTCGGGTTGCATGTATATACTGAGGGGCGATTCTGGCTCCGCCAGAGTTGTTGTTAGTGTCATACTGCTGTCGTACACTATTCCTATGTGCTGGCACAGTGCCTGTTTCGAAATCGATATGCCATCGCGGAGCTTCATTTGGTTGACTTCAATCTCGTTGAGTTTGAGTTGAACTTTCAGTAAGTCAGTGCGCTGTACCAACCCTGCCCTGTACGATACGTTTACATCGCGTTCAAGCGTGTCGAGCAGTTGGCGGTACGTTTCCACGGTTTTGATTTTCTCCTGAAGGTTGATAATACTCCAGTACAGCTCTTCGGTTTTTACTAGTACCTCGCTGGTGGTAAGCACCAGCTGCTCTTTGTTGATTTCCACTGCTGTTTTTGCCAGTTTATTTCCGTTGATAATACGCCTTCCGGTATAAACTGGCTGCATAACGCTTACTGATGCTGTGTTTACGTAGTCCACTAGTCCAATCGACATGGCCGGGATGTACGCAAATTGTGTTGGCGCTGCAAGATTCTCGGGATTTCCGTCGTAAACAGGCAGGTTCATCTCCGGTGTTTTGCCTTTTAGCAGGTAGTCCGACGATTTTAGTGCAACAGCCATTGCGCTTACGTTAGGAAAGTAGTGAGTAAATGCCGCTTTCTTTTGCTCCTCCGATATGGCAAGGTTATATCCCGCCTCCTTGATTTTACGGTTGTTATCCAACGCAAGGTTTTTGCAGGAGTCTAGGCTTAGCGCGGTTTGAGCATCAGCATTTTTTGATGTAAAAGGTAGCGCAATAAGCATAATGGCTATAACCTTTGTGGCGGGAACCGACCAAAATCCTGATTTCTGTGGTTTATCGGAGTAAACCCACGAGTACAGGATTGGTAGCACGTAAAGGGTTAGTACCATCGAGATTAAAAGACCGAAGCAAATAACTGTTCCCAGTGGCCCCCATAGTGGCGAACCGCTAATAATCATGGGAATGACACCCACCGATGCTGCGGCTGCCGTAAGGAATATTGGGCGCATACGGCGCTTCCCGGCAGCAAGTGCAGCTTCTTTTACGGTCAATTTTCTGTCTTTTTCTTTAAGTTCACGGGCGTAGTCGATAAGGATAATTCCGTTACGTACAACCATTCCGCAAAGGCTTGTAACACCAATGAATGCGGTTAAACTGAATGGGTAGCCTACCAGTGTGAGGCCAATTGCCGCCCCCGGAATTCCCAGCAGCATTGTGGATAGAATTAGCAGCGCTAGTTTCGATTTTTTAAACTGGAACAGCAGTATGAAAAATATCAGCACAACGCTCAGTGCAAGGGCAATTGACATGGGGACAAATGTTTTCAGTTGACCTTCGTAATCGCCGCCGTACTCAATTGATGTCCCTTCGGGGAGTTCCAATTTTCTTATTTGCGGGTCTATCTCACTGAATATAGCCGAGGCCATTTCCCCTGTTTCGTTGTCGGCCGATATGGTTAGGGTTCTTGTTCCATTCCGGTGAGCAATGGTACCTTCGGTCCATTCGGGTTTAAGTTGGGCGAACGATCGTAAGGGGAGCGCCTTAAAGCTGGCCAACGATGTAATGGTTTGATCCTCGATGGTTTTAGCACTTTTCTGTTTCTCTGTTTCTTGGGTTAACTTAACTTCTACAGGATAGTCGTTTTCCCAGATTGTGGTTAGCGGAATGCCGTCCATGCCCACCATTAGCGATGTTGCTACAAATCCTTTGGAGTAGCCAAGTCGGTTTGCCTTGTCCTTGTCAATCTCAATTCTGACATTTTGTTGCATTTGATCCCAGTCGTTACGCATCCATGCAATGTGCTTGGTTTTTTTGATGATATTCTCAACTTGCGCCTGTACGCTGCGGATGTCGTTTATTGAGTCGGACGAAACTCTGATCTCAATGGGTGCCTTGTTCAACTGCATGGCAAGTATTTTCCATTTAACGTGTGCGTTGGTGAAATTCTCGGCATACTTCTTATTGTACTCGTTCACAATTTCGCGTGTGGCCTTGTCCGATGTAGTGTTTACCATTAGTTGCCCGTAGTTAGGTGCAGGCATGTTTGGAGCGTACATGGTGTGGAAGCGCGGCGAACTGGTGCCAATAAAACTTGTAACAGTTTCTACCCTTTTGTCGTTGAGTAGTGCTTTTTCCAAGCTGTCCATCACTTCGGCTGTGCTTTCAAGCGAGGCTCCACTTGGGAGGTAAACTTCTACTGCAAATTGGTTGCGCTCTAACTCTGGAAACAGTTCCTGATCTATATTGGCAAACAGTACAAAAGACCCAATAAGTACTGCAGCGGCTCCGGACATTGTCCAGTTTCTGTGGTGGAATGCTTTTTCGAGCGTAAAGTCGAACCATTTTTGCAACCAGTCTAGTAGCGTTGCTTTTTCCTTTTCTGATTTACTTTTTTTAAGCCCTTTTTTGATGAATACAAAGTTTAGGTATGGTACAATTAGCACCGCAACCAAAATTGAAACTATAAGTGCCAATCCCACAACCAATGGCAGTGTATAAACAAACTCTCCCGAGGTTCCCGGTAAAAAAATCATCAACGGAAAAAATGCTGAAATGATTGCCAGTGTTGCCGTTACAATTGGCGTGAATAACTCCTTGGCACTTTGAATTGCGGCATGCCATGGCGAAATCCGGTGGTCGAGTTTTTCCACATAGTTGTCGATTACCACTATGGAATTATCTACAATCATCCCAAGCACAATGATTAGTGCGGCTAACGATACTGTATGTAGTTCGATACCGAAAAAGTACATGCCGGCTAGGGTTATCAGAACTGCAATTGGAACAGTTACTCCAGCTACTGAGGCAACCCTTAGTGGCAGTAGAAGCATGGTTACCAGAATTACGGCAGCAATGGCTATCATAAACTCGTGCATAAAGTTGCTTACCGAGTCGTCGACATACTTTGGCAGCTCCGATATTTTTGCGACTTGAATATCCGATGGACAGGTTTTCTGAAATTTAGCCAGGGCTTCATCCACATCCTTCCCGAATTGCACAATGTTATTGCCAGGCTGCATCTCCAGCGATAGTAGAATGGTTTTCATCCCGTTCTGCTTAATATAGCTGTCCGGATCGTCGTATCGTCGCTCGATGGTAGCAATGTTTTTTAGGCGAACCACATTTCCGGCGGGGTCGGAGTAAACAATCTGATCGGCTAAATCTTTCTCCGATTCAAAGCTTGCAGGGAAGTGGATTGGCATGTTGTACTTGCCGTCCTTTAGTTCACCGGCGTAACTTACCATGCCATTTGGTAAGTACGAGTTCAGCAGCGATATGGTCTTTACGTTGTACTCGTTGAGTAGTTCGGGCTTTATGTTTACAAATATTTTTTCCTTTTGAAGTCCGTAGTGCTTAATTTTTGATGTTGCAGGGATTTTCCGGCATTCTGCCTCAAGTTTCTTTAGTTGCTTCTCCATTTCCTTGTAACTCTTCGTGTCGGACGATAGGGTGATGAGTAGCGCTGCCGTATCGCCAAAGTCTGAGTTTACAATAAGCGCAAGAACTCCCGATGGTAGGTTCATTTTCAAGTCGTTTAGTCCTAGGTTTAGCTTGGACCAGAACTGGTCGGCGTTTGTTACATCGTCGTTTAACTCAACGAATATGTACATAATCCCCTCGCGCGAGTACGAGTAGGTTTTAGCCTTTTTTACCTCCTGGAATCCAAATATGTAGTTCTCAACCTCTTTCGTTAATTGTTCCTCAACCTCGGCCGATGTGGCTCCGGGGTAAACTCCAACAACAACCCCTTGTCTAATGGTGAACTTGGGGAACTCGTTGCGCGGCATCACTTGTAGCGCAATTAATCCAACAATCATTAGCACTACGGCGATTATTATCACGATGTTGTGATGCCGCATTGCCGCTTCTATTATTCCTTTTCCTTTGGCTTTCATACTAAAAACTGATTAGGCTGTTGTCCGATAGTTTTTCTTTTCCTTCGCATACAATAACTTGCGATGGTGCTAGCCCCGAGGTAACCTCAATAAATTTTCCGTAGTAGTTGCCGAGTGTTACCGGTTGCTTTTTTGCTCTGCCAGCATTTGCATCTACAGTGTAAACAAATGCTAGCCCTTTGCTATCGGTCGATACGCCTTGGTATGGTATGAGTGTTAGTTCCTTTGCCGATTTAATATCGAGGGTAACATCACAAACCATTCCTGGTTTTAGATCGTGATTTAGGTTGTTTACCAGTATTTTAGCCTCGTATGTTCGGGCAAACACATCGGCAACCGGACTTACGTTGGTTACATTGCCCTCAAATTGTAAGTTGTTTAAGGCCGATACTGTAAATTGGGCTTTTAATCCTTTTTTAATTTTACCAATCTCATTTTCGGGCACCGATATTTTTACATATACTTTATCAATATCAACCAGCTCCATTGGTGCGCTGCCGATGCTTAGCGTTGTCATACCGGGCTCAATATTTCTGCGTCCCACTATGCTGTTGGCCGGCGAGCGCAGGTTGCACTTGTCGAGGCTGTTTTCCGATAGTTCTAGCGATAGTTTGGCCTGTTCAAGATTGGTTTCCATCTCAACCCATTTTATCTCAGGTAGGCTGCCTTCGTCGTGTACTTTTTTTAGCCTGTCATAGGCATCCTTTGCCTGCTGATACTTTGCTTTTGATATGTCACGAAGGTTTTGTAAATCAGCCTTTTCTATGGTTGCCAGTAGTTGACCCTTTTTTACTGCATCGCCGGCTTCCACCAGTACCTTTTCTACTTTACCCACAGTTTGGAAATTTAGAGGGACGGTTTGGAATGCCTCAATACTGCCGCTGTACCTTAGGTTTGAGCTGATAAATTCCGATTTAACCGTGTCGACGCTCACCTTTATGGTTTTACTCCCAAGGGTCTCAACTTTGTTTTGTTCCGAGTTACACCCCATAAATGCGGCAATTCCTAGTGCCCAGTAAATAGTTTTGTTCATAGTTGTTATTTTATTTATTAGGTTATTTACTTTGAATTATACTGAACGATCAGTATGCTTTGTTTTACAGTTTAATACTGAACGATTAGTATGTTTAGGCCGTTGTAATTATATGATTTATGTTATGCCTTAAAATTAAAGTTTCATCAAATTATACAACTCGTAGAGTTGGTTTCTTAATGCTTCAATGGCCAACTCTGGAGAGTTATTTATTAGTAGGTTTCCAGCTATACCTATGTTGAGCGAGAAAAGATTTAATGCCATGTTTTTTGCATTGATGTCTTTTCTTATCTCATTGTTTTCGATTGCTCTTTCAATAATAGCTTCAATGTGTTCAAATTCATTGCGGATTAGGTTCTCTTTTTCATTTGCGTACTTTGGGTAATGGCGGAAAGCATCAATTAGCAACGATAGGTAGTTGATAGGTATAAAGTTGTTGTGCCCGCTTACAATGCTGTTTATTACCTTTTCGGAGATTTTTATGCATTCATCTATGTAATCCTTGAGTGTATCACCCTTAAATGGCACAAAGAAATCGTCGATGGGTAAGTATTTATCAATAACAGCCCTGAAAAGATCCTCCTTATTGGTGAAGTGGTGGTACAACGCTCCTTTCGTAAAGCCAATGGCCTTGCTTATTTCACTTATCGAAACAGCCTCGTAGCTTCTGCTTAAGAATAGGCCATACGCCTGATCTATAATGTATTCTCTTGTGTCACTCATATTCTACATACTAAACGATCGGTATGCAAATATACATTGTTTTCATTATATTGTTTCGAATGGTGGTTTATTTAGCTCTGTTTAACGTGCTTGAGTTAAATAAAAAAACGCTAAAAGATTGCTCATCTAGCGTTTTCGTTAGTTTTAGCGTTACTATTCCACTATCTCCTTAATGGGAGTTCCCATCGATCCGTTGGGCCAGGTTGTGCCTAGCAGGGTGGATAGGGTTGGGGCTATGTCGTTCATGTTTACTGGCGACAGAATCGATTTTCGCTTTATCTTCCATCCATACCATATTAATGGTACGTGCGTGTCGTAGTCGTAGGCCGAGTTACCCGACGAGATTGAGCCATTGCGCTCAACCCAACCTGGTTCAAGATTGATAATAACATCGCCAGATCGACGTTGGTTAAAACTGTTCTGGAACTTTATCATGATTCCATTGGCAAAGTTCGCCGATTGCAAAACATGAGCAGTTGTGCTGTTGGCAACGCCAGAAAATTCTAACATAAAATCGGCAACTTTTTGCTGAAAATCAGACAGGTTTAGATTCGAATCCTCAATTAGTCTCCTATTCAAATAAATTTGTTTTTCGTGATAAGCGGTTACCCATGCGCCTTGCCCATAAATAGCGTTCAAGTAGCTGCCTAAAAGTATCATGGCCTTTTGAGGATCAAAATATCCTCCTGGAATTTTCGATTTTTCAAGGTAATCTGGCGATGATGATATTCCCTGATCTGAGGTTAGTACAACGAGTACATTTTCTTTTCCTATGTTCATAGCAAGAAAATCTAAAAAATGGGCCAGTTCCTTGTCGAGTTTTAGGTAGGTGTCTTCCATTTCAATAGAATGGGGTCCATACTTTTGTCCGATATTCCTATTGGCGCTGAAGGCTATGCAAAGTAAATCGGTATTTTCATCGGCGCCTAGATTCTCGCCAACTATTGCCGCAATGGCCATGTCTTTAGTCAGGAGATTACCATATGGAGATTCTAAGAGTTTGCTGAAATTGGTAGTAGGTTGCTGTTTGCCAAGAATTCCATCAACAACCGATTTGAGTTTGTCTACCAACCTCTTTTTTGTTTCTTCGGATTTAACTTTTGCGGTATCGGCTTCTTCGTAGGTTTGAATAGGGTTAAGAGCCTTCCATTCTCGTTCTGTATACATTTTAGCAAAACCCCTGTTGTTAAATGTGTCTAGCCAAACAGGTGCTGTTTCCCTAAAGTAGTTGCTTGTAACAAAGTTGCCTTTTTCGCTATCGTACCAATATACGCCTGTGGCGTTGTGTCCTGTAAGCAGGATTGAAGATCCTGCATCCATGGCAATACCTATGACCTTAGAGTTTGGATTGTTAAGCAGCATCTCATCGCCCAGTGTGCTTGTGACCAAATTTTTTGCTGATGCTTTTCCACTAAAGAAACTGCCTCCAACGGTTGCCGTCTTATCATCGTTTACGGCGTGAATCTCTTGTCCATTAACCCTTGAGAACCATTTATCGGATATGATTCCATGTACCGATGGGTTTGATCCTGTTGATATTGTTGCAATGCCGGGGTATGGCTGCGTTAAAAGGTAGTTGTAACGAGCATTTTTGCAGTAGGCTCCTTCGTTAGCCAGCAGTTTAAATCCATTGTCGGAGAACTTGTTCCAGTATCGATTTATGTAATCGAACCGCATTTGGCTAACTACAATTTCAACAATGAGTTTGGGCTTTTCCGATGGTATGGCTCTGTTTTGTTGAGCATTGGCGCTTGAAACGAAAACTATAATACAAAATGCTAAGAATGAAAACTTCTTCATGGGTATATGCTACTGAAAATTTGTACGCAAAAATATAAAAATGCCAATTACTGCCTATACTGAACTAATTTGGTGATTTTAATTTTTGAAGTTTGTAGCTTCAAAAGGTAAAGTCCAGAGGATAGTTCTCGCTGATAACTCTTTTTGGGAGACCATGTTATGCTGATTGGCCCTGCAGGGTATTGACTATTGGCTATTGCTGCTATCTTTTTCCCATCAATTGAATACAATGTTAATTCAACATTGGTTGGCTTATCAATTTCGAACGATATGTTTAGAATGTTTGAGAATGGATTTGGATAAACTTTTAGCGAATAATCATTCTCAATTGGTTCAACCCCAACCGGATTTAAATTGATTGGTACAGTTGTGTTGTCTGTTATATCAACCTGTCCACTAGCCGTTTCGTAATTATTCAGGCTAACGGTATAGGTGTAATCTTTACCGTATGGGAAGTTTGAGAATATTGCTTTTCCCTCGGAGTTTGTTTGTAATTCTGTATTATTAAAGTTGACAATGGCATTGGCCAGTGGTGTTGTCTGATTTTTAACTTCAAATGTTACCTCGAATTTTTGTTTTACAAGAGTTACATTGTTAACTAACTTGGTATTCCAGTCTGTTACTGTTAATGTGTGGTTTTGCGCCTCGTATCCAGTTGCAGAGTATGCTACGGTCCAGGTTCCTGGCTCTATTGGACGTGCATAAAACCCTGTTGTTGTATTGGAGTAGACATGTGAACTATCCTTGTCGTGACTATTGACAAAAATCTTGGCTTCAATAGGATTCCCTTCTTCATCGGTGATGTTTCCTTGAAAACCTTTATTTGCTGATTCGATGTACGAGAGCAAGGATTCCTTGTTGTAGTTCCAATAAGATGGAAGTAGATCCGTTGATAGAAGTTTTGTATCCGATATTTCAAAGGTTATTTCTTTGCAGTGGTGCCACCAGTTCATGTAATCCTGCCGTCCACCGGTTATCACGTACCAGTCACCACCATTTGTAATGCCATTGTTTTCTTCATCAAAATAACCCGAGAAACCATATGTTTGGGCAAAAGTAGCGTACTGTGTGGATGTATGGATAAACCAATTGTTGTCGGCGTGAGTTCTTTGGCTCGAAGTCCAGGTATCCCAAGGGTAGTTTGCTAATTCTGCTCCTCCATGAAAGTTGCCGGATAGAGTAAAATGCCTTCTCGAGGCAAAATCCATCATGGCTTGGTTTTCTACTTGCCATGAGTTGCCGTCAGGATGGTTTCCTGCTCTAGGGTCGGGGAAGTTGCGGTTAAGGTCTACACCATTGGCATTGTAGCGAGTTGCCCCGCTAACCGTGCTATTACCATAGTAATATGTTCCGTCGGGATTGGCATCGGGGTTGATGTAAATAGCCATGTTGTCTACAATTTCTTTTACCCTATTGTCGGTGCTGTAACCTCTTAAAAGCGAATCGGCAAGTCTTAAAAGCATTATAAACCCAGTAGTTTCATCGCCATGGATTGTGCTTGTAAGGAAAACTTCAGGTTCCGATTCTTCCTCCGAAACATTGCTGGATATTTTTACGACGTAAAGTTTTCGGCCATTGTTAGTTGTTCCTATTGTGTCGAGTTTGCATAAAGAAGGATAATCGCTTTCAAACTTTTTCATCATGGCTCTGTAAACCTCGTAGGTTGGATATCTATTCCAACTAGTCATTTGGCTTAAATCTGTAGCCATGTTTATAACTTTAGTATTTATAAGCGATGGAGGCGTTAGCCTTTCAATTTTATAGTTGAGTTTGGAGAATTTCTCTAGTTCTGTTTCATTGGCATAAGCATAAACGGTATCGCCAACAATTTTATCAATCGAAATAATGCGGGTAATTTTTTGGTTTATTACATCTTTATTTGATTCTTTAAACTTGAAATAATGCTCAATTCTTTGCGAATATGCATTGTATGAACCTATTAGGATGAGCAGAGAAATAAGTAGCTTTTTCATGGATAGTATCATTAAACAATCGTAAAAATACTCTAATTTTTTCTGTAAATTTGAGAATGCCGATAATAATTATAAAACACGAGAGGCTATAGCAATGAAACGATTTGGATTATACATTCAATATAAGGTTCTACGCTTTTTTTTAATAACGCATTTGTTAGTTTTAATTGGTACTCAAAAATCTTCTGCTCAAAAGGTTGATTCTTTGGATATGGCAAAACTTCTATCGCTATCCTTAGATCAATTGTTAGAGGTTGAGGTGACAACCGCGGCTCGATTTGAACAAAAGGTTTGGGAAACCTCATCGAAAGTTCAGGTTATAACTAGGTCGATGATTTCGAATCGAGGATATTCTGATTTAACAGATTTGCTAAGGGATATTCCTTACTTCCAAATTCAGTCGGAATATGGTCATTGGATGAAAGGTGCCATAGTGAACTTGCGAGGGCACAGGAGTGGAGATTCTGGTAACAATAAGTTTTTAATTTTAGTAGATGGCATAAAACTTAGCGATGAGGCTGAGGAAGGCCTTTTTATGGGGCTAAATAGCATTCCGCTTAGCAATGTAAAACAGGTTGAGGTAGTTTATGGGCCCAATTCTACGCTTTATGGACGAGATGCTTATGCCGGTATGATAAATGTATTAACAATCGATAGCAACAGTAGTTATGCCAGTTTTAGCATTGGTAGCTTTAATACTCAAAAGTTGAATGGCGGATTGTCTCGTGAACTAAATGAAAATACTCAAGTGTCTATGCATTACTCATTGTATAAGAGCAGCGAACAAGATCCAACCAATAAATCTGTTACCTACTTAAATAGACACGTTTTTCCTAAACATCCATATACCGAGGTTTTTGATCGAAGAACCTTGAATTCAAACATGGACCTTAACCTAAAATGGCGAGGATTGTCGTTGAAATTTGTTCAAAATGATGTTGAAGCTAGCGAAACATACGGTTGTAATCCTGATTTTTACGTTTCGGAGTATTCCACTGTAACAGCATTGCGAAATCAAATATTGGCATCACAGTATAATTTTGGCATTGGCGAGAAGGCTAATGTTACATTTTCATATAGCTATAAAAGCCATGAGTTAGATCCAAGAACCGCAAATCTTTACACAGCTGATTTAGGACTTACAGGTTCCATAAATTTTGCCGATTCAACTATTAATATCGATTCTTTGTATGCCTATGGCGGTAGAAAATACTATTATTTTAGAACCCGCACCAATAGTGCTGGGGCGAAACTGATTTATCAACTTTTCACAAAAGCTAAGTTAACATCTGGAATTGAAGCCAATTTTATAAATGGAATACCCATAGTTAGCGAAGGGAAAGGGGGAAGACCCATTACAACGGAACAGCAACGAAGAAAGTGGGAGCACGACTTTAAGACAACAGGTGCATTTGCAGAGGTAACATGGCTAATAAAACCTAGTTTTATTGCAACTGTTGGTGGCCGGTATGACGTTTCTAGTGATTATGGGAACTCATTTATGCCAAGAGTTGCGTTGGTTGCTCGGAACGACGATTTTCTTTGTAAGTTGACTTTTGCTCAAGGCTACCTTGCTCCAAGCGTTACTCAGCGCTATTTCGAGAGTATTACAACATTTTCGTGGATTAAACCCAATGCAAATCTTGTATCGGAGCAGAATACATCCGTGGAGTTGGATGGAACATTCTTGGCTAAAGCCTTTCAACTTTCGGCAAATGCATTTTATAATAGAGTGAAAGATGGAATTGTAGAATCTTATCAAACCGGAGATTCCGCAGATGTTACTATTGGAAATGGGGTTTACCATGTGCCTATAATTCAAAGTTTAAATTTGAGTAATGGGCATAAGTATGGCTTTAGCGTAGAGGCAACCACGAAAGTTTTTTATGGCATAGATATTTCGGCAAATTATAGTTATTTAGGAGGAAGGGATATTGTTGCACAAAAACATATCGATTTAAAGGATAATCTAACATCAACCCATACTGTTAATTTAGGAATTGGATACCAGTACCAAAAAATATCTGCATATGCAGGATTGCAATGGAGTAGCAAGCGCCGAATATTGTCACCTCATTCGAATACACAATACTCAAGTTTTGTGGATTCGGAAGGGTATTTGAATTTTGATCCTGTTTTTCTCGTAAATATGAACCTGCGAGCAAATAATATTTGGAAGGGTATTTCGTGCTTTGTGCATATAGAAAATTTGCTCAATCAGGAATATTACGGACAAACAATAAACGCAAACTGGGGAAGCCCCAAAATACTACAGGATATGATTCGATGTGATTTTGGGTTAGACTTTAAGTTTTAGTTGGCTATAATGAATACCTTAGGGAAAAAGACAAAACCGAGAATTATCTCGGCTTTGTCTTTTTTACAATTGATGCTAGTTAATCAATTGTATAGTTAAAGGGTATTCGAATCGCTCGCAATTTGACGATTTAACAGCAGCAATGATAGTGCAAGTTAAACCAAATAAAAAAATTAGAGGAAGCAGTACAAAGCCGATAAGCAGAATGACTAAGATTCCTGCAATCATTGCATATATAGTAAGTGATATATGGAAATTTAATGCGGCTTTACCTTGCCTGTTAACCTCGGTGTACTGATCCTTTTTAATCAACCATATAACTAATGGCCCTAGAATATGTCCAAAAGGAATTATCAGCCCCGATAGTGCTGATAGGTGACAAAGCATTGAGTACGTACGTTCTTCCTCGCAGCTGTAGTTGATTTGTTCCATTGATTCCATTGTTAAGTTAGTTTATAGACTAGTCTTATGGTTTTTTTGCTGCATTTTAAGTGATAATTTTTTGAAAAAACAACAGGAATCATTAGGTGTGATTCCTGTGCCAGTGTTGCTTATTCCATCAGTTTTCGATACTTGATTCTATGCGGAACATCATCGCCAAGTCGCTTCTTTCTATTCTCTTCGTAATCGGTATATCCGCCTTCAAAGAAGTAGATCTGCGAATCGCCTTCAAATGCTAGAATGTGTGTTGCAATGCGGTCAAGGAACCATCTATCGTGCGATATTACAACTGCACAACCTGCAAAATCATCCAACCCCTCTTCTAGGGCTCGGAGCGTATTAACATCAATATCATTGGTTGGCTCATCGAGTAAAATTACGTTTCCCTCTTCCTTGAGTGCCAGTGCAAGGTGTAAGCGATTGCGTTCTCCTCCTGAGAGAATTTTGCACTTCTTTTCTTGATCGGCGCCAGTAAAGTTGAACCGGGCAACATACGCACGGGCATTAATTTGCTTTCCTCCAAGCATAATATTATCTAAGCCACCGGAAATTACCTCGAAGACAGATTTTTCGGGATCGATTGCTTTGTGCTGCTGGTCAACATATGCTAGTTTAACGCTATCGCCTACTTTGAAATCACCTTTGTCGGCCTTCTCGAGCCCCATGATTAGGCGGAAAAGGGTTGTTTTTCCAGCTCCGTTCGGGCCAATTACTCCAACAATTCCATTAGGAGGAAGGGTGAAGTTTAAGTTCTCGAAAAGAAGTTTATCGCCGAATGCCTTTGCAACACTGTTAGCCTCAATTACAAGATTTCCTAAGCGAGGGCCGTTGGGAATGAATATTTCCAGTTTTTCCTCCTTTTGCTTAACGTCTTCGCTAAGCAGTTTGTCGTAAGCGTAAAGGCGCGCTTTGGATTTTGCTTGTCGAGCCTTGGGTGACATACGAACCCATTCCAATTCGCGTTCAAGGGTTTTGCGGCGTTTGCTCTCTTGTTTTTCTTCTTGGGCCAAACGATTAGACTTTTGATCTAGCCATGACGAGTAGTTTCCTTTCCAGGGAATTCCTTCGCCGCGGTCAAGTTCAAGAATCCACCCGGCAACGTTATCGAGGAAGTAGCGGTCGTGGGTGATTGCAATAACTGTCCCTTTGTACTGTTGTAAATGCATTTCGAGCCATTGGATTGATTCTGCATCAAGGTGGTTGGTTGGCTCATCGAGCAGTAGTACATCTGGCTCTTGAAGCAATAATCTACATAGCGCAACCCTACGACGCTCACCTCCGGATAGCACTTTAACTGGAGTGTCAGAATCGGGACAACGTAAGGCGTCCATGGCGCGTTCAAGTTTGGAGTCAAGGTTCCAAGCATCAACATGGTCAATCTTTTCGGTTAGTTCACCCTGGCGTTCGATGAGTTTATTCATTTCATCGTCGCTCATTGGCTCGGCAAACTTGGCATTAACCTCCTCGTACTCTTTGAGTAGATCAACAATTTCCTTAACCCCTTCCTGAACAATTTCCTTAACGGTTTTGCTATCGTCGAGGTGAGGTTCTTGCTCTAGGTATCCAACGGTGTACCCTGGCGAGAAAACCACCTCGCCCTCGAATGACTTCTCAATCCCAGCAATAATCTTTAGTAAGGTTGATTTACCTGATCCGTTCAATCCTATGATGCCAATTTTTGCACCATAAAAGAAAGAAAGGTAAATATTGTTTAGTACCTTTTTTTGTGGTGGAAATGTTTTGCTAACACCCACCATCGAAAAAATAATCTTCTCGTCGGCCATTTAATTTGTTAAATTATTTGTTGTTATATTTTGGTGCAAAAATAACCGCTGGACAAGGAATAACAAAACCTTTACCAGCGGTTTATAGAAAATATTTTGTATCACTAATTAATGCTCTTGAAATCTTTCTTTAGAAATCCATCCCCTTCGGATTTCGAAATGGTATGCTCGTCGTAGTAGTACATCATATCATCGCCAGCTCCGATAATCATCTTCCAAACGCGCCATTGCATTCTCGAACCCTCTGGCCCAACTTTGTGTAGGTATAAAACGTTGGGATTCTTTTCTTTAATGGCTTTCTGGATATCCTCGGGGTTCACGACTTTTATAACATGCTTGTAGGTTTTGCGGATATCGGCCAATGCTCTTGTGCTTTTTTCGAGACTGCTTTCTGTAACCCAAAGTTCCTTATTCTTAATATCCTTTGAGTTCTTGTTGTAGAATTTGAAGGCATCCTTCTTGATTAGTTTAGAATCGCTGTTGATGGTGTTGATGTAACTTTGCATAAAGCGAATGATTCCCTCCAATTTGTATGAGTAGGAATCCTCGGGTAGTCCGTTGTAGCTGAGCGGTATGGAGCAAATGTCGGGCATATCGGTGATCTTCTTTACGGCTGCACCCAACGAAACGCTTAAAAAGTTATATATGGGCATTGATTTATCACCATCAAATTTCATTTGAATAAGGACCAGAAATGAGCGGTTGATGTCATTGCGAACATTCTCAAACTCTTTAGCGGTAATAAATTCAAAAGGAGTGATTTTCCACGATCTTTCCACTGCATCGCGAATCTCTACATTATAACCCGACATTGGGTTGTCTTCCAGTACAACGTAGGTTTTGGATGCTAGAAATGTCTTTACATCTTCAGGTCTAACAAGGTTTCTTTGGGCAAACGCACCCGAAACCAGAACCGTGATCAAAAAGGTAACAACGAATTTTCTCATGACTCAATAATTTATGTTCTACAATATTTATCATACAATCATAAACACAAATTTACACTTGTTTTGTTAAATAATCTATGGTGTTAGTATATATCGTGATAAAAAAAATCAGGATAGAGCAGTTGTGAGTTTTTACAGTCAAATTTTTGTTAATAATTGTATTTTCTTAAAAGGTATGCCGAATAGCATTTTTTATATCTTTGCTCATACAGGGTGGATTCTGCTTTTGCTGCAACTTGTTGATATTCTGTTCGGTTTTTAATAGATAGATGTTGTGGTTTAGGGTAGAATGCTTTATTAACATATAATTTTTTTCTGATGACTAAAGATAAAATTGTTGATGCTCAAGAGATAAAAAAGGCTGTTAACTTGGGTCCAATAATTGGCGATGGTTTTGCACATTTGCTGATGTGGATACTACGTTTCAACAAGGTAAACGAAACGTATTCGAAAATTGCCGACAAGCAGGGGTTAGACTTCTTAAATGCAGCTCTGGATACCATCGGAATAAAGTTTGAAGTGAATCCTGAGGAGCTTAAACGATTGCCTAAGACAGGACCGTTTATAACAATTTCCAATCACCCGTTTGGTGGTGCTGATGGGTTGATCCTTCTTCAAATACTGCTTCAGCAGAACCGAGAAGATATTCGGCTTTTGGCAAACTTTCTTTTGAAGCGAATTCCTCCCATTGGCGAGTACGTGCTTGCCGTGGATCCGTTTGATGGTGGCGATAATCGACGTTCAAATGTTTCAGGGCTTAAAAGCGCCATGAATCATATTAAGGAAGGAGGAGCCTTGGGGCTATTCCCTGCAGGAGAAGTTTCTACATACTACGATAATTCAGATGAGGCTTATGCGGTTGATAAGCATTGGAAAAGTTCAATGATCAAGTTTATCAAGAAGGCCGAGGTTCCTGTTGTGCCAATTTATTTTCAGGGCGAGAATAGTCGGCTGTTCCATCTCCTTGGATTAATCCATCCATTGCTTCGAACTGCAAAAATTCCATCGGAATTGTTCAATAAAAAGAATCAGATCATACGGGTTCGGATCGGATACCCTATTACAGTTGAGGAACAAAAGGCTTATTCCGATACTGAACGCTATGGCCGTTTCCTAAGGCTAAAAACCTATGCGTTGGGTTCATCTATGGAGGTTGATAAGTTTTTTAGCTATAAACTTAAATCGGAGCCAGAGCCAGAGCCCGTGATTCCACCGGTTGCTCCCAATTTGGTTGAGGAAGAGGTGAATGCTTTAATGCAAAAGTACTTGCTATTTAAAAGCAAGAACTACTCGGTGATTTGCTCTCCATCCTCAGAGATGCCTAACCTGATGACCGAGATTGGACGACTCCGTGAAATCACTTTCCGGGACGTGGGAGAGGGCACTAACCGTAAAATCGATTTGGATGAATTTGACCTTTACTATTGGCAGCTTTTTATTTGGGACGAAGATGAGAAAAGAATAGTTGGAGCATACCGCGCAGGCAAGGGTAAGGAGATAATAGATAGATACGGAATTAATGGATTTTACATTCAAACCTTATTCAAGATCGATAAAAACTTTGCCCCTATACTTGAGCAATGTATTGAGTTGGGACGGTCTTTTATTGTTCCCGACTATCAGCGAAAACCACTGCCACTATTCCTCCTCTGGAAAGGGATCCTGTATTTTCTAATTAAGAATCCGGAGTATAGGTATTTGATTGGCCCTGTTAGTATTTCGAATCGATTCTCGGATTACTCAAAAGGGGTGATTATCAGTTTTATGAAGTCGAATTACTACGATCATAACTTTGCTCGCTTCATCAGTTCGCGAAACCGATTCCGAATCCCAATTAAGGAGGATGAGTTCAACATTATCTTCGACAATTCAGATGATTTAGGAAAACTCGATAAATTTATTCAGGAAGTTGAGCCTTACGATTATCGTATGCCAGTTCTGCTTAAGAAGTATGTCAAGTTGAATGGTAAGATTATTGGTTTCAATGTCGATCCTAAGTTTAATAATGCGCTGGATGGACTGTTAATTCTCGACTTGTTCCAAGTGCCATTCGAGACAATAACATCTTTATCTAAAGAGATTAACGATAAATCAATTCTTGAACGATTCAATATTACCGATTACACATTTGAGGACGAGGAGGCTTAACTTGATAATTGCTGAACGGTATAGGAAAAGTTCCGGGTTAACTCTCGGAATTTTTTATTTCTGTTGATGAGAAATGATGTTTTGACAATGGTTGTCGGAGCAACTTACTATATTTATGCTTTAAACTTTTTGGGTGCTTAAGCATCATAGTAGAAAATTTCTAATCCCATAACCTATGAAATTGATTGTTCCTTTTTTGATGATCGCATTACTATTCTCTTGCGGCAATACTTCCAAACGCAATGCTGAACTGCTTGATCGTGCAATGAAGTTACATGCCGAGATGGTCACTATTGATACCCATTGTGACACTCCCTTGAATTTTCTGAGAACAGGCTTCGATTTTAGCGGAGATAATAATAATGCAAGAGGAAGTCGGGTTGATTTGAAAAAAATGGAGGATGGCAAGTTGGATGCTTCTTTCTTTGCTGTTTTTATAGGTCAGCACGAGTGTACTCCAGAATTGTATGCAGAGGTTAATAAAAAAGCCTACGAAATATTCGATGCAATTCATAAGGTTGTTGCACAGTATCCAACCAGGGCTGCCATTGCAACCGAACCCGATGATGTTTATGCGTTGAAGAAAGAAGGGAAGAAGGCTATATATGTTGGGGTAGAGAATGGTTATCCTATTGGAGAGGATTTATCCCAGTTAAAATCTTTTTATGATTTAGGTGCTCGCTATATGACTTTGTGCCATACGCGTAACAATCAAATATGTGATTCCTCAACCGATCCAGATAGTTTGAACGATAAGGGCGTGAGCGAATTCGGAAAGAAGGTTGTTGCCGAAATGAATAGGCTAGGCATGATGATCGATGTCTCGCATATTTCCGATAAATCTTTTTATGAAGTTCTTGAATTATCCAAAGTTCCGGTATTTGCATCACATAGTTGCTCTAGGGCAATCTGCAATAATCGCAGAAACCTAGACGATGATATGCTACGTGCAATTGCAAAGAAAGGTGGTGTGGTGCAAATGTGTATTCTTAGTGATTACGTGAAAAAATCGCCCAAAAACCCAGAACGCGATAGCACATACCGAGCATTAAGGGTGAAATACAACAATTTTAAGGATTTAACTCCCGAACAGGACAAGCAATTAACCTCGGATTGGTATGAATTGGAGGAAAAGTATTCGAAAGATATAGCCACCGTTTCCAATGTTGTTGATCATATCGACCACATGGTAAAGGTTATGGGAGTTGATTATGTTGGTATTGGAACCGATTTTGATGGCGGTGGTGGAGTGGATGGTTGTAAGGATGTTTCGCAGATGTACAATATAACTGTTGAACTTTTACGCCGGGGATATTCCGATAGCGATATTAAAAAGATCTGGGGCGAAAATTTCCTTAGAGTTTTTAGAGCAGCAAAATCTTACGCGCAAAATAATTAATGTAACCATTTCATCTATCGCCACGTATTACATCAGGCTTTGTTTGGTGTTTATATATATTGATATTGGCTGTCAATAACTTATTGATCAAAAGTTTGCTTTTTGAAGAATAAGAGTTGTATATTTGAAACCTAATTCTGGGACAAACATATTTGTTTAATAAAAAATTAAAGCTATGGTGATTCGTACAGCGAAATTCGTGGCTAGTTATCCGCGTGTGGAGAAATCTCCGATTTCCAATAAGCCTGAATATGCCTTCATTGGACGGTCAAACGTGGGGAAATCGTCGTTAATTAATATGCTTACTTGCACTAAAGCCTTAGCCAAAGTTTCCCAAACGCCCGGTAAGACCCAACTCATAAACCATTTTCTAATTAACGAGGAGTGGAACTTGGTGGATTTGCCTGGATATGGCTATGCAAAAGTTTCGAAGAGCGATCGTAAAACATTCTCCGATATAATCACCAATTACATCCTAAAACGAGAGAATCTTTACCTTTTGTTTGTGTTGATTGATTCACGCCTTGATCCACAGCCAATCGATATCGATTTTGTGAATTGGCTAGGCATGCATCAAATACCATTTGCCTTGGTATTCACCAAAACCGATAAGGTATCGAGTGCTGCACTTCAGGCAAATATCGATGCATTTAAGTCTGAACTGTTGAATACATGGGAAGAACTACCCCAAATGTTTACCAGTTCAGCGGTTACTCGTACTGGCCGTGAGGATATTCTGCAGTATATTGATGTGATAAATAAAAATACTAAAATAAACCAGCTCGAAAGTGCTGATAAGATTTGGTAATTTTTGTAAATTTGCGGGCATTAACTGGAAAAAACTCCTAAAATGCACAGCAAACACCAAATAAAGTTCTTTACAGGTCGGGGTTCCCGCTATCTCTCCGAGAAAATAGCACAAAGTTTCGGAATTCCACTTGGGAAATCGAATATCACAGTTTTTAGCGATGGCGAGTTTCAACCATCCTATGATGAGTCGGTGCGTGGATGCACCGTTTTTATTATCCAATCAACATTTCCACCGGTCGATAATCTTTTTGAACTCCTTTTAATGGTTGATGCTGCGCATAGAGCCTCGGCTTATAAGGTTGTGGCTGTAATGCCCTATTTCGGATGGGCTCGTCAGGATAGAAAAGATAAGCCCCGTGTGGCTATTGGTGCTAAAATGGTTGCAAATATGCTTCGTGCGGCTGGTGTCGATAGGGTTGTGACTATGGATTTACATGCCGACCAAATCCAAGGTTTCTTTGATGTACCTGTAGATCATCTTTATGCATCATCCATTTTTGTTCCCTACATAAAGAGCATGAATCTTGATCCAATTGCAATTGCTGCACCCGATATGGGTGGCGCAAAGCGTGCGAACGCTTACTCTCGATTTCTAAACTCGTCACTTGTAGTTTGCCACAAGAATAGGGAGAAGGCCAACCAAGTAGGCGAAATGACGGTTATTGGTGATGTTGAAGGGAAACATGTTGTTATTCTTGATGACATGGTAGATACGGCAGGTACTTTAACAATGGCAGCAGACTTAATGATGGCAAAAGGTGCCGCATCTGTTCGGGCGTTTGCAACTCATCCCGTATTATCGGGTGCTGCTTATGAGCGCATCCGCGATTCTAAGATTACTGAATTGGTTGTAACCGATACGATTCCTTTACGCACCGACAAAGACACCTCTAAGATTAGAGTGCTATCAGTTGCCGATTTATTTGCAGATGTTATCAATAAGGTCTATAACTATCAATCAATCAGTAATAATTTTATTGTGTAGTGATTTTTGTTTCTTAAAATCACTTTACTATCTTTGCAACCCGAAATTTTCCCTCGAATATGGTACGATGGGGGACTACGGAAAAATGAGGGGTAGTCCTGAGTAATGCCAATGTAATAACTTAAAAAACAAAACAATGAAAACACTTGAATTAAGTGCTGCAGTTCGTAAAGAAACTGGAAAAACTTTCGCAAAAAACATGCGTAAATCTGCTTTAATTCCTGCTAACATTTATGGTGGTGAGGAGAATTTAATGATTTCTCTTGATGAAAAGGAGTTAATGAAAGCTATTTACACTCCTAATGTTTACATCGTAAACCTCAATGTTGAAGGTAAGGTGTATAGCACAATTATCAAAGAAACCCAATTTCACCCAGTTTCCGATAAAATTCTTCACGTAGATTTTCTTCAAATCTCCGATAAGAAGAAAATAACCATTGGTCTTCCTATCGTTCTTGAAGGACAGGCCGAAGGTGCAAAACAAGGTGGAAAACTTATGCAAGTTGTTCGTAAGGTGCGCGTAAGTGGAATAGCAAAGGATCTTCCTGAAAGCATTAATATTGATGTTACCAACTTAGGTCTAGGAAAGAGCATTATGGTTGGTGATTTGGAATTTAAAAAATACTCTATTGCAGAACCAAAGAGTGTTGTAATTGCTACAGTAAAATCAACACGTGCTGCAAAAGAGGCTCAAGAAGGTGGAAAATAATTTAAACTTTAAAGTTTGAAATATTTAATTGTAGGACTGGGAAATATTGGTGCAGAATATTCCAATACCCGCCACAATATAGGATTTAAGGTATTGGACGCACTTGCAAAGGCGTCCAATATTTCTTTTGTAGATTCGCGTTACGGTGCTGTTGTTGAGTTAAAACATAAAGGACGAACCTATGTTTTGCTTAAACCATCAACCTATATGAACCTTAGCGGAAAAGCGGTTAATTACTGGATGCAGAAGGAGAGTATTCGTATAGAGAATGTTTTTGTTATTGTTGATGATTTAGCCTTGCCTATAGGGACAATTCGGATACGCCAAAGCGGTAGCGATGGTGGTCATAATGGGCTCAAGAGTATCAACGAAGTGCTTGGTACGAATGCCTACGCGAGGTTGAGGTTTGGGATTGGAAGTGATTTTTCTAAAGGTCGCCAGGTTGACTATGTGCTAGGTGAATGGACCGAAGAGGAGGAGAAAATCCTTCCAGAAAGAATTGTAAAAGCTGGCGAGGCTATAGTCAGTTTTGGTACAATAGGCGTTGAACGTACAATGAACTTTTTTAATAGTAAGTAGAATGGCCGAGACTTCTACAAGGATTGATAAGTGGCTTTGGAGCGTGCGTATTTTTAAAACCCGCAGCATTGCCATTGAGTTTTGTAGAAAGGGTAGGGTAACAATCAACGGAAATATGGTTAAACCTGCCCGCGAGGTTCAGGTTGGCGATACAGTTGTGGTGCGTAAACCTCCTGTTAATTATACCTTTAAAGTAAAGGGTTTTCCAAAAAGTAGGGTAGGGGCAAAACTTGTTATGGATTACCTTGAGAATTTAACCCCAGCAGATGAGTTGCAGAAGCTCGACCCTGCATTTATGGCTTTTAACATCTACCGCGAACGCGGTACTGGTCGGCCCACTAAAAAAGACCGCCGTTCATTGGACGAACTTTTCGAGGATGGTTTCGAGGGGTTTGAATGGGACGATGCGGACAATACAGAGGAAAGTTAATAGTGCTTTAAATACATTATTACTTGTTATCCCTTTCGAGGACAATTTATTGAGTGTACATAAATGTGATAAAGTTTGATTATGAAGTTACGTTTAATGGTTATACTTACTTCTGTCTTTTTTGTTAATTATGTGCAATCTCAAGATATAGAAGGCGATAAACTGACGTTGAATAATCTTATTATTGGTAAATGGTGCTACCCTGATAGTTCACAAAATTATATTCAATACTACCCCAATGGAGTAGTTAAACGTTTCATTGGAAATGAGCAGAGTTCTCAGGGTTATTATCATTTGGAGCAACAATCAGATACTATTTTTGACCAAAACTCGTTAAATGAGAAAAGACGCCCAATAAGGATTCGTGGAGATTATATGGAGTCCTTTGGATTTAAAATGGGAAAAGGTATCCAGAATCATATCGATGAATATAGTTTGCTTGTCAGGGAAACGGAGGGCAGAGCGCCGTTGTATTTGGACAGCGAGATGCCTATTACAAAATATATTTTACCTAAAGGTTTCCGTGGACTAGTTGTAATTGCATACAACCAAACCCAAGGAGTTGAGCCCGAGTATGATTTGGAAGGGAATAGAATTATTCGCATTCCTCTCAGTGGGTTGTTGGAGACCAAATTCCCAGAGGATGCATTTGGCACGGCAGGCCGTCGTTACAGAGTGTATATGGAAGATTCATTAGCCCAAAATCATATTGAATTACCTGTTGCCGATAAGTTTGACTTCAAAAAAAGGTCGTTTTTTTTTGATGAGAAAACAGTTGTAATTATGCTTGGGTTTAATCAGAATGCTAGAGCGGATGTAAATATGGTATTTAAAAAGAATATAGAAGGAAATGTAATGATGTTTTTTGTTGGAAGTGCTAAAGAGTCAGCCCAATTAAATACAGTTAAATTAGAATTGAAAATTTTATAATAATTTGAGTCAATGAATATAATTCGCAAGATATTATTGCTATTAATATTTCCAAGTGCTTTGTTTTCACAAACTCAAAATAATCCTCTAGAAGGGCAGTGGAAGGTTGTTTTTCCCAATTATCAAAAGGAAATGTATGAATATTTTGATAATGGTAATTTTAAAGTAATTACTTTAAACGAATCAGGTCGTGAGTTTGGGTTAACAAGTATTGGCTCTACAGGAGAATATTCTGTTTCATTTAGTGGCGATACCTGTGTTGAGTTTCGCACACTTGATTATAGTACAACCCACTACTTCAGGTTCGATGGAGACTATGCTGTAAGTTTTAGCTATAAGCCAATTAAGCAAACTAGCACTCTTATCCATGACTACAGTTTGTGGGTGCGCAATATACCTAATCCTGAACGGAAGGGGACTATTATATGTCGAAAAATGAGATATATTGTACCCAAAGGTTTTTCAGGTATTGTGGCTATTGAATATGGTAAACCTGATGGAGTTGAACCAGAATACGATCAAGATGGTAATATTATGCTTTGTGTACCTCAAAGTGGAATTCTTAAAACAACAATTTCCCCCAATGTTTTTTGCATTGCTTTAGGGGAGTATCAAGTCGAATTGGATAATGGTGATGGTACATATAGTCAACTTGAAGATTTATCCTCATTTGCTGATAAGAATATCACTTTAGATTCTATGATTTATTCCGGGAATAAATTATTTTCACGTGTGTATGGGTTTAATCCAATAGGTCGTAAGGAGTTAAGCAAGGCTTTCAACGACGATTTTTTTGGAAATGTGTTGTTGCTGGGTGTTGGAGAGTTTGAAGTTATGAGAAAGAACTTTTTTCAGGATTATTCAATGAAATGATGTAACTTATTTTCTTTTGTTAAAGGGGAACTCTCAACTGATTTGGTAGTTATTCTTTAATGCTTTTGGTGAACACTCTTTATCTCTCCAATATACATTCTGTGAAAATCGGACTTAGGATAGTTTTTTTGAATAATTCCCTTGTCAATGAAATTTTCTGCTTTAAGAAAATCTGCGTATAGTTTTTCGCATTCAACAATCAATCTCGACTCCTTAAAGGCAATACCATTATTGGTTTTTATTGGTGTAAGACCTGTCTCCTTTGCTTTATCGAAATCTCTGCCCGATTTTGCTCCGCAAAAATTTAAAGCATCACGGTGTTGCTCATCAAAGAAACTGAGTGTGAAATGGTTGTTGTGCTCTGTGAACTCAAATGTGTAGCGCTGAGGTCTTATAAATATAAAAGCCACGGGCTTATTCCATAATATCCCAAATCCACCCCACGATGCGGTCATAGTGTTGAATTTCTTCTCTTCGCCAGCGGTAATAAGCATCCAATCGTTATCCAATGAGTTGAAAAGGTTCTCAGTTAACTCAAATGGCGAAATTGTGTTGAATTCCTCTATCTTTTTCATACTAAATGTCAATTCCAAAATAGTTTCTAATTAAAAGCCCAATACCAAAAGTTAGCGCCGATACTCCTAAACTTATAATGGTCATTTCAAGGAATCGGTGCTTAAAGTTCAAGTCCTTGGCAACTGATATGTAGTAGTTGAAAAGGAATATTATCAATACTGCCGAGAATAATGCAACCCCAAGGGCTACGAAATAGGACGTAAGCAATAGGAAAGGAGTGATAAGGACTGCAACAGTTAAAACATATGCAATCCCTGTGTATAAAGCCGATTTTCCTGCATTTTTTTCACCATCTGTTTTTACGGAAAGGTACTGTGATGCTGCCATTGAAAGCGATGCAGCAATACCTGTAATAAGCCCTACAATTGCAATTAGTTTTGTGTTCTGCAATGCAAGGCTAAAACCTGCAAGCGCCCCTGTTAGTTCTACTAGGGCATCGTTTAGGCCAAGAACAATGGAGCCGATATAGTCCAAACGCTCCTCCTTTATCATATCTATAAGTTCTTTCTCGTGCGCCTCCTCCGATTCCATTATGTCTTTTATTTGAGGAAGGTGAGGTATCAGCTGTTCGTAGATGCTTTGGGCATTAACTTCTTGCTTTTCCATCAGTTTAATGGCAAAAGTTAAACCTAAAACCCTCGCCATTAGTACAAAGAAGTTTACTTTTGAGGTTTTGGGTTTTACTTCTTTCCCAGAAATACCTTTGAAAAAATTATAGTGGTCGAGTTCTTCACCAGCAATTCTGGCCAAAACATTCTTGTTGGCTTCGTCCTTCTCAATGGAGGCTAAGCGTTTGTATATGTGGAATCCAGTAATCTCTTCTTGTTGTGCTTTAAGGACGATTCTGTCAAATTCTGCTTTATCAATCAAATTGCTCATTTTGTTAAAATTAAAAATGCAAATTTAAGTACTCAACAACCATTTTTATAGACTCAACATCCGAAATTTGGTTTACATAATCGGGTAGCGAATTTCCATTAAGTGTTAGGTTCTCTTTTCGGTAAATCATTTTGCTCTCAACATCCTTAACTCCACTCATATGGAATTCATTTGCCCCAGTATTTACAATACGTTTAATAGTATTAGCATTTATTCCGCTACCAGGCATTATTGCAACTCTATTTGCCGCTTTTTTAACAAGTTCACGCAGTAAATCAACGGAGTCGGCAGCCTTATTCTTTTGACCAGAAGTTAATATATGCGTTGCTCCCGTTTTAATGATATCCTCCAGTGCTTTATAGGGGTCAGGAGTGAAGTCGAATGCTCTATGGAATGTAAATGTTAAGGGCTTACTCAGTTCAACCAATTCAGCGGTTCTTTCAGTATCCACTTCGCCGTTTGGTAGCAGAATGCCGCAAACTATTCCATTAACACCAAGTTGCTTTGCAACGAGAATATCGTTTTTGATTTGCTCAAATTCAATGTCGGAGTAAAGGAAATCGCCAATTCTTGGGCGGATAAGTATATTTATAGCGATATCAACTCTCTCACGGGTAGTTTTTATGCAACCATACGAAGGAGTTGTTCCGCCAATAAAAAGATTTTCGCAGAGTTCAATTCTTTTTGCTCCTGCTATTTGAGCGTTTATAGCACTTTGAACCGAATTGGCGCAAACCTCAAGGGTGAATCCTTTCACTACTTCGCTTTTAAAACTTGCTCGCCTAAACCAATGCTATAACCCTCGGAGTAGAAAATAACTTCGCCTTTTGGGTTGATAACTGTTACTATAGGATAGTTTGTCGACAACGCTTTATTACATCCCTCGGCAATAGCCTTGGCAAGTGTTTGCTCCTTATCGTATCCAAATTTCGATAAGCTTGGAAGATTGCTAAAGATATTCGGGTTGAAATCTTCGGTCATTTTATCTTTTCCAACCACAAAAACAACATTGCCTCCCCATTTGTCGAAATCGGATTTTACAGCGGCCATATCGACCATTAAATGCTTTGTAGGTTCCTTGTTGGGCTCAACTATTGCCACAACAACCGATTTTTCTTTAACCAACTCGCCAATTGTTCCGCTGTTTTCTCCTTTTAGGTTAGGGATTGCAGTTTCGGCATTAATTATTCCAGAAATCTGGCTCTGGCTGTTATTCTCGTTGAACTCAAGGGTTACAGTTGTTGTTTGATTTTCCTTAATCTCAAAATACTTGAACTTGCAAAGTACAGTACCATTGCTTAACCGATTTCCGGTGATTAACCTGTAAAATCCCGCATCTAGGCTAATTTTTGCAGGTAGATTATTTACGTTGGGGTCTGTTTCAAAATCGAGCGAAACGAATTTACCTTTCTCCAATTTACCAATGGTGAAATGTGTGTAGTATTGTGGTTTCTGAATTGGAAGATTGTTGCCAAGGTTCAAATTCAACGTGCCCTTAGAAAACACCTGCTCAGCGGTTTCTTCAAAAACCACATCGTTCCACTTGTCGCGCATTAAGAATTGTGGACGCTTGGTTGATGGTTCAAGCCTAGCGGGGATTCCAAAACTACGGCAAGCGGCCACAAAAAATACGTTACGTGAGTATTCATCGGCAACTCTCAACTTAAATACGCTTTCGGGGCTTATCGGAACTTTGTAGTAGTTGCTTTCCTTATCAATGGTGATATTTTCTTTAATCCACTTCGCAATGCTGTATGGATTGTTGCGGAAGAAGCCAATTTCGTCGAATGTGAATGAGTTTTGTAGGAAACTTCTCCAAGGAGTAACGAACTCTCTGCCAATTCTAGGCGAAAGAACGTACTTGTCAAAATCCTTAAAGTCTCTGCTATCAATTATCGAAGGGAAAGAATCAACGGTTGCAATGTGGTCCTGCAATGTTGATGCAGTAATATCGTGTAAATCCTTCTCAGATATGCTGTTAAGAATAGCCATTCCCACTGTCAAATCCTTGCCCTCAAGGCCTTTTATGAAATTGTAGATTTCCTGCCAGTTTCCGCGGCTAAGTTTTAGGTATTTCCATGTTTCATCAATGTTTACTCCTTTTTCCATTGCAAGGTTTGCCGAAGTTGCAGAGTCTATAAAGGTTGCAATGTACGTGTTACGAATAGCATCTTCTTCCTTTAACCTAGCGTTATTGGCTTCGGCTTTTGATTGGTCTGCTTGGGTTACAGGTTGCTCTACTGGAGGCATTAAAGTTAAATCCAAATCTGCAAAGTTTGGATTTTCTGCAATGCTAATAGTTATATCAGTTGCATCTTTATCGGCTTTGGAAAAACCAATCCTATTATCTTTCGATGCCCATACAATTAAATCGCCAAATCCTGTGGTGAGTGAGCATGCGCCCTCCTCGTTGGTTTGTTTTGTTCCTATTGGATAAAACTCAGCATAATTGTAGAGTTGAAACTCAATTTTAGCTTCGCTTACAACATTTCCATTTTCGTCAACTACTTTAATGTTGAGGTTTTTGGTTGGAGCATAGTTGCCAAGCAGGTTGATTTCGGTGAACCATTCCGAATCGGTTAGTTTTTCTTCGTTACCGGTGTATTTGCCGAATACGAAAGTGCGCATCATCATTGCTCTTTTTGCAGGGCCAGCAAACCAACCCATATTTAGTTCTGGCTCAGGTTCACAAGCGCCAAGGAAGTACCATTTGCCATCGACCCAAATTTCAACCCAGGCGTGGTTATCGTCTGTATGCGCCCAGCGTGGAGTGTAAACTTGGCGGGCAGGAATGCCCACAGAGCGTAGCGCAGCAACTGCAAATGTAGATTCCTCGCCACAGCGTCCAAATGCAGTACGAACGGTGGTTAGTGGTCCCGATGTCCTCTCATCGGTCGATTTGTAGATAACCTTCTCGTGGCACCAGTGGTTAACCTCTAGGGCGGCATCGTACATATTCAATCCTTCAAGTCTACCCTTTAGTTCTGTAAGGAATACTTGACGAGCAGAATCGGTGTATTCATTATTGATTCGGTAGGGGAGAACAAAATGAAGGAAAATATCCGAAGGAATTTTTTTGCCCCATTTGAAGAACGATTTAGCCTCAAGCGATGATTTTATTTGCTTAAGCACATAGTTACTGTTATGCATAGTTAAATCGCTCAATGGCATATAGGCGTAAAGGAACTCAAATCCTTCGCGCTCCTTAATGGATAATTTACTATTTATTATTTGGTTGATGTCGGAATCGTGTTCCTGAATCAACTTAATTCTTTCGTTGAATTTTGTCGTTACCTCTTTGCGTTGTGCTTTAGTGTCAATTAAATGACGGTTAAACCAATTTTGGCAAGAGGTTAGCATTGTGCCTATTAGGATACTGAAGATTACAATTTTCTTCATCTCTGTGAGTTTTTTAAATAACAAATAAAAATACGCAAAATTTTGAATATTCGAACAATTACAATAGTTGTATGGTATTAAAAGAAAAACGTGCGATTTCGCACGTCCTTTAAATCTTGTCTGATGTCTAGTGTTAGACATCTTATATCTGTATAATTAAGCCTTTAGAATCTCTTTAATCTTGGTTTCAATTTCAGCAGAAAGTTCTGGGTTGTCAAGTATTAGTTGACGAACAGCGTCGCGACCTTGTCCCAAGCGGGTATCGCCGTAACTGAACCACGAACCACTTTTCTTCACAACATTCAACTCTGTAGCTAGGTCAATGATTTCTCCTGATTTTGAAATGCCCTCGCCAAACATAATGTCGAATTCAGCCTTCTTGAAAGGTGGTGCAAGTTTGTTCTTTACAATCTTAACGCGTACACGGTTCCCAGTTGAATCATCGCCATCTTTTATCTGGTTAAGTCTGCGAATATCAACCCTAACAGATGCATAGAACTTCAGGGCATTACCACCAGTAGTGGTTTCGGGGTTGCCGAACATCACACCAATCTTATCGCGAAGTTGGTTGATGAAAATGCAGCAGGTGTTGGTTTTGCTAATTGTTGCTGTAAGTTTACGCAATGCTTGCGACATTAAACGAGCTTGCAAGCCCATTTTGCTATCGCCCATTTCGCCTTCAATCTCAGCTTTTGGGGTAAGTGCTGCTACCGAGTCAATTACAATAATGTCAATTGCTCCAGAACGAATCAGGTTGTCGGCAATCTCAAGTGCCTGCTCTCCGTTATCGGGTTGAGAAATTAGCAATGTTTCAACATCAACACCAAGTTTCTCTGCATAGGTTCTATCGAATGCGTGCTCCGCATCAATAATCGCTGCAATACCGCCTTGCTTTTGCGCTTCGGCAATTGCGTGGATTGCTAGCGTGGTTTTACCCGATGATTCAGGCCCGTAGATTTCCACAACGCGTCCACGTGGATAACCCCCAATGCCAAGCGCTATATCCAATGAAAGCGAGCCGGAAGATATTGCCGAAACCTCAGCAATAGCTTTGTCGCCCATTTTCATAATGGAGCCCTTGCCAAAATCCTTCTCAATTTTATCGAGAGTGGCCTGTAGCGCTTTTAGCTTTTCCTTGCTGACCTCTTTACGATCTTTACTTTCAGTTTTTTCCATTTAGGGTGTATTTGTTATTTTTTTAACTCTGTCAATATTTGGGAAACGTGTTCTTTTGTGTCGACTTTATCGAATATATGTGTGATTATTCCATTTTTATCGATAATAAAGGTTGTACGCAGAATTCCCATATAGGCCTTGCCATACATTTTTTTCTCTCCCCATACGCCAAAAGCCGTCGCAACCTCTTTTTCGGTATCAGCAATTAAGCGGAATGGAAGTGAATACTTTTGAATGAATGATTGGTGCGACTTAACGCTATCGGGGCTAACGCCAACAATGTCCATCCCAAGTTTTTGTAAATCCGCATACCCATCTCTGAGACTACATGCCTCGGCAGTACAACCCGATGTGTTATCCTTGGGGTAAAAGTAAAGTACAAGATTTTTCCCAACATAATCTGCGAGTGTAATGCCCTTCCCATCCTGATCAATTCCTTTGAAATCAGGAGCCTTATCGCCGATGTTTAATTTTGTTTTCATACCATTAAGTTTTGTAAAGTTATAAAGAATCGATTATGGAAATAGAATATTGAAACAAACATTTATCAACAATTCAACTTTTAAAACTTAACAAACTTTTTTGCAAAAAGTTTTACAAAATAAATAAGCCCTGCTTAGGGTGGCAGGGCTTACGGTTTAGGTCTTAGGTTATAGTTAGTTGTTTTGGGTTTATTGTGTAAAGAAGTAATCGTTCAGTTCGTAAATTTCCTCGGGTTTAAACGTTGATTTTTCGTCAAAGTAATCATCAATTGTTTTTAGCAATTCTTGGAACGATATGTAGCCATCGGCATCGCTGTCTATTTTTCTGAATTTATCAGGAATTACGCCTGGAGTAAATGTTCTGGTTGGAGTCCATATGTTTGCTAATGGGATAAGCCTAATTTCTTTGCGCGATGTTGCGTTGACGCTGCTGAACATTGTAGCCAAGTCATCGGATGAGAGTTGCACACCCTGATCATTAACCATTGCTCCATCTGGGGTGGAGGGTTCTACATCCATATAATCATATATGCCATCGTTATCTGTGTCGTAAGGGCAACCGGTAGAGTCCGCAACTGCAACTCCTTCAGGTGTGTCTGGACATAGATCGTTTTTATCAAAAACCCCATCATTATCTTGATCGGCAAAGAAAACACCGTAATCGAATTCGCCGGCGTCTGCAAATAAACGTTCAACGAGTAACGCCTTTGGATCAGAGAATAGATCGAGATTTATGCTGAAGTATGTAAAGGCAAAGATGTCGTTATAATCATTTTTAACAGGATAGCCCTTCTTCTTAGCAATTTCAGCGCTGTAGTTGTCTATCATGTCAGAGAAGGAGTAGTTGACAGAGGTACCTACTCTGAATATTACTCTATCAGAGAGGTAAAAGTCGAATCCAAAATCAATGGGTATCGTGAAAGTTCGTTGTGAATATTTGCCGTTCTCATATAAATCAGCACTTGATAGGTCTGTCTCATAATCATTGTCGAAATGAACAATTTTTGCAATTCCAGCATCCGGGCCAGTTTCGCTGTAGTCTCGCATTGTGCCGTCGGACCAATAATAGTAGTAGTTGGACGGATTGCTGCTGTTTTTCAATTCTAAATTACCTTTTGGAGTGAAAAACATTGTAGAAATACCTACGGCTAAAAATGGCCTGAATTTTTTTGTTTTGATTAAATGACCAAAGTTGTATTCAAAACTTGCCCCAATCTGAAAAAGTTCAGTTTTGAATGAAGAGTTGGGGTAAATTGGATTGCTATAGTCATCAACCGGAAGTGGTTGCAACTGCATTTGCCTTGAAATATCAAAGTTGTGTCCACTTAGTTTTCCATATGTGGCGAATGCATTAACCTTAAAATTATGTTTTTTCCCAACAAGAGCCGATCCATTGACTTTAAAACCATAATTTCCGTTAATCGGAGAATTTGCTGAATTTTGAACATCTCCCCAAAAACTCATTACTCCAGTTCCGATTGATATTACTGGCTTGTAAACAGGATTTACCACTTCTACAATGGTGTCAAGTAATCCTTGGTAGTACTCTTCGTCATCTTGGGCAAAACTAGTCTTACTCGATGATAAAAGGATAAGCGTTAGTACTGCTAGATATAAATATGACCCATATTTCCGAAGTGATTTTGCCATTTTGTTGGATCTGTTATTTATCTGTACCATTGCTGGTTCGTGATCATTAATGCTTCCTGAACAGTGATTCTAATCCCATTATTATACGCTGAAACAAAAGCGTCATTAACTTTTGTCGTATTCCAAATCATCATTCTAAAATCTCGTGCTTCTTTGTATTCAGAGAATGATCCAATGGAATATTTGTACCAGCCTTCGTGCTTTTCTGTTCTTACTTCATGGGAAATACTATATCTTAAGAAGTATTTTTTAATGTTGATTGGCTTATGTCCAGCCGCAACTTGAACCCTGTAGTAAACCCCTTTTTCGGGTTCTAGCATATAGGGCAACATGTTAGGTTCGCTTTTAACAATCTTTTTTGGTTTGTCTTTAATTTCCTGATAGCGAATTGGTATTTCAATTCCGCCCTCAAAGTCAGGTTGTGTAAAACTAGAACTAATATTTTGTCCATCAGAAACAGTCGTGCTAATTGTTGATGCCAGTATTCCGTCTAAATTTTTGGGATCCAGATTGCTTAAATCCACATCCTTTTGGATGATATCTATTACCCTTGTGGCATCGTTTATTATGTAGGAGAATTTTCCTAGTATCTTAACGGTAACATCACCTTTTCCATCTTCAGGTATTAATCTGTATGATACTATGAATCGAGGATCTGGAGGAAGATTCATCCAAAGGAATTTTGCTTTTTGATCCTTAAATGTGAAAATAGCATCTTTGGCATCAATAACTTCGGCGCTGAAGCCTGTAGGTATATCTTCCTCAATTTTTGCGAATTTTTCGGTGTTGGCTTTGTTTACAAGTAATCTTACCATTAGGTCGTTGGCCTCTCCAGTTGGTGATGGTGTTTGCCTAATACAACGAACATTACTTGCAAATAATGAAACGGGTGCTTGAACAGGTATGATGTTTTGGAATTCTTTGATATCAACGATTAGGTTGGGATCGATTCTTGTGGATGGATTTATGGTGATGGTGTTCGATTGAACATCGGTAATTTTACGCTCGTTATTTACGATGTACGCAAAACTACCATTCAAGTTGAATTCGCCTTTCAGACGTTCGTCAACCTTCACTCTATAGGTGAATTTAACTTCTTTGTCTGCCGGTATTTTTATCCAAATAAATTTAACTTTTTGTTCTTCAAAGGAGAAATCGCTTAGCGATGATTCAACAAGCTGTGCGGTTAAGCCAAGTGGTAATTGTTGTTGGAATCGAGCAAAGCCATCTACATCACCTTTTTTGAGTACTACTTCAACATCGAATTCGGAACCCGCATTAATGGTTGAAGGTGTGTTTATGGTCATGGTAACATCTGTGCCCATGAAAATATTCATGAGTAGTACTCCAACCAGATTAAATAGCACAAATAATAACCTTAGCATTTCGGCCTAAGTTGTTGGTTTAGGTTCGGTTTAGCTTTAATTAAGTACAATAATAGTAAATTATTGCAATAGTTAGTGCAGAAAACGCCTAAAATATTGGTCTTTATGATGATTGTTGATGATTTTTATTTTAACAAAAGTCTACTAATATACACATTAGTAGACTTTTAGATTGTTAATAAAATAATTTAAAAATTTCTATTTATAGGAGAATGTACTGCCTCCTAGAAATTCCCTTATTATAGAGGTTGGTGGAACTTCTTTGTCTGAAATAGGGGAGAAGTAACTTAGAAATTTTAATAATCGCATGGCTTCATCGTATTCAGGTTTATTCGATGGCACTTCCTGCAAAATTGGCTCGGCATAACTTTTTAGGATTCCAAACTCTAACAGAAGGGCTGAGTTGAACATTTCGTCGGCTTCCTCCTGGTAGGGGAATATATTTTTGTCTTCGCCACGTCTTACACTTTCCCATCGGTTTATAGTGTCGCAGGCGCTGTAGCCTCTGTAACGAAAATCCCTTACAATTCTTCGGATTAGTCGGTTGTCGGTAGTTGGAATTCTGTTCATCCCATCGAAGGATAGGGAGGTTAGTGCCGATACGTAAACCTTGAATTTTTTATCGTTTGGAATTAATGGCGTTAGGTTGGGATTCAGTGCATGTATTCCTTCTATAACAATGATCCCATTTTTGTCGATTTTTAGTTTGGTGTTGTCGAAATAGCGTTTTCCCTGCTCAAACGAGAACTTGGGTAGCTCAATTTCTTCACCATTTAGCAGTTTAACTAAATCGTTATTAAAGCATTTTACGTCCAGCGCATCCAACGCTTCAAAGTCAAAATCGCCATTTTCATCGCGAGGTGTATCTTCTCGGTTAACAAAATAATTATCAAGCGATATCGTGTAAGGCTTAAGTCCATTAACCTTTAGATGGACTGCCAGTCGTTTTGCAAAGGTTGTTTTTCCTGAAGATGATGGACCCGAGATTAAAATTATTTTGACTTTACCCGCTGCTGAATGAATCTTATCGGCAATATAGGCTACTTTTTTTTCGTGAAGTGCTTCCGATATCTTGATAAGTTCACTTCCATCACCCTTTTTTACTTCTTCGTTAATAGCAGCAACACTTTCTACTCCTAAAATTTCAACCCAGTCTTTGTACTCCTGAAAAATATCGAACATTTGGTTTTGGAGCACAAGGTCTTCGACTTCATCTGGCTTAAAACGTTTTGGAATGCGAAGCAACATCCCATTGTAGTATTTTACTAAATCAAAAACCTTTAGGTATCCAGTCGAAGGAACCAAACTTCCAAAGAAGTAGTCGGAGATATCGCTTAGGTAGTATACCGAGGTGTATAACTTTGGACGGGTTATGAATAGTTTTGCTTTATCGTGATAGCCGGAGTTTTGGAATATTGTTACAGCATCGGATGTTAGTACCTTGTCGCGACGGAACGGTAAGTCTGCCGCAATTATTTCCCGCATTCTGTCGCAAATCGTAAATATTAAAGGTAATTCAAGCGGTTGGTTGCATCCATCTATCTCGCAGTAAAACCCTTTTGAAACTGAATGCTCGATGCGAACCTTGGAGTTTGGGATTGTATCACGAACGGCCTTTTGAAGTACGAAGAATAGTGAACGTTGATACATTCGCATCCCTGCTTGATGGGTAATATCGATAAACCGTATTGTTTTCGGTGTAAATACCTCGTATTCAAGTTCCTTGAGTTGGTTGTTTACCATTGCCCCTAGTATCTGATGCTTTAGTCTGATATCGAATATCCTAGCTATATCAAGTAGCGATAAACCAGGGGTAATGTGTACTTTTTGATTTGTATTCTCAATTACAACTTCAACTTCGTTTCTCATAGGTGTCATTTTCTAATAAATTTAGTAAAAATATTGTTGTGTATAGCTAATCAGTGTCTAAACAAACTTCAATATTGTTGTAATATGAAATTTTATGGGGGTAGTTTCTTAATGACTCTGAATTATCTCTCAATGTTCTTAAAATTTCCGTGTTACTGCTGGAGTAGAATGCTATATTCTGAGTTGTATTTTTTTTAATGATCAGATTATTTTCTTCTAAAATTTTCTTTGCTTGTTTGGCTACTGCTGGTGCGGGATCTATTATATTAATCTCTTTTGGAAGAATCTTTTCTAGAATAGGTTTTAGAAATGGGTAGTGGGTGCAGCCTAGAACTAAATGATCGATATTGCAATCAATCATCGGTTCAACGTATTTTCGGAGAAGGAATTCTGCTTCGGAGGATTGCGCTTTACCCGACTCGACTAGTTCCACTAATCCTTCTCCAACCTGATAGCAAACATTAACATCCGAGGCATACTTTTTACTTGTTTCTATATACAGTCTTCCCTTAAAAGTTCCAGCAGTAGCAAGAACTCCAATGCTTTTTGTTTTTGTGTTAAGTGATGCTGGTTTTATTGCGGGTTCCATTCCAATGAATGGAACATTAAATGTTTTACGCAGATGATCAATCGCTGCTGCTGTTGCTGTGTTACATGCAACCACAATAAGTTTACATTCTTTCTCGAGTAGGAATTGAGTAATGCAGTCTGAAAGTTTTATTATCTCTTTGGGTGTTTTTGATCCGTATGGGCAGTTTGCTGAGTCTCCAAAGTAGATGTAGGATTCGTTAGGCAAAGTTTTAACGAGTTCTGATAGAACTGATAAGCCACCAGCACCAGAATCAAATATTCCTATTGGACTGTTTTGTGCCATTTCCATAAAATTTAGGGAAGGTAAAGGTATAAATAAAAAGGGGATAAACTGAATTAACAGTTATCCCCTGGAATGTTGTAACTGGAGAATTATTTTGTAATTCCTAGTTCTTTCTTTACTAAAGGCATTAAATCAGTACTTTGCTCTGAGTAATACAATAAAACGCCTTCGCTAACGTCAAAAACATAAATGAAATTGTTAGCCTTTGCAACTTTCTTAATGGCATCATCTGCTTTATCAACAACAGGTTTCATTGTTTCTGCCCGGTAGCGTTGGTAATCTTGTTCTGCCGTTTGTTGGAATTCCTGAGCGCGTTGTTGCATTTCCTGCAATTCTTTCTCTTTCATTTCACGAATAGCATCGGATAAAGTGGCGCGCTTTTGAACATAGTCTTGGTATTTTTTATTGAATTCCACTTGAAGTTCTTCTATTTGATTTTGAAGATCTTGTGTGTAGTTTTTTAATTTAGCTTCAGCGCTATCTCTCTCTGGCATTGCAGCTAATAACTCTTGACTGTTTATATGGCCAAATTTAAGATTTTGCGCGGTTGCATTTACCCCAGCAATCGAAACGATTGCTCCAACAAGAAGAAATGTTAATAGTTGTCTCATGGTTTATTTATTTAGTTTTAGCAAATATAGCAATTAATTACTTATAGCCAAGCTTCTGAAGCACCTCTTCGCTTTTGTCGTGGCGTGGATTGGTGTATAGCATGTTTGGCGAAGCTGCAGAGTCGAAAATAACCGCGTATCCTCCTTCAACGGCAATTTCCTTTACCGTGTTAAATACTTGATCCTGGATTGGTTTTACTAGTTCCTCCCTTTTTTTGAAAAGCATTCCATCTTTGCCAAAGTATTTCATCTGCAATTCTTTGGTATCCCTTTCTTTAGCGATAATTTCTTCTTCACGCTTCTTTTTCATCTCTTCGGTAAGTAGAACCTTTTCGGCTTGATAGTCTTTGTACATTTTGTCTACTTCGGCGTAACGTTCTTCGATTTCTTTCTGGTATTGTTCCGAAAGTTTGTCCAGTTGCTCTTGAGCCGCTTTGTAGGATGGAATCTTTTTTAAGATGTAGTCAGTATCCACAAAAGCAAATTTTTGTGCCCAAAGATTCATTCCAAACAGCAGAACAACTATTGTTAAAATTGCTTTTTTCATGGTTTATATTGTTGCGATTTAGGTTTTGTTAGCAATTAATTTGCCAAATTTATCAATAGGTCTCTTTGCAATTGTTAAGCAAGGTTAAAACGGCATGCCTATTACAAAGTGAAACTGGCCTTTGTGTGCATTAGGATGGTCTTCAATTTTGTCGAAACCATAGCCCCAGTCAATACCTAGCATCCCGAGCATAGGCAAGAACATCCTTGCGCCTATCCCGGCAGAACGATGCACATTGAATGGACTGAAACTATCCGGTTCTATCCATGCATTACCAGCTTCTAAAAAGCCGAGAACATATATAGCCGCTTGGGGTTTTAGGGATATGGGGTATCTTAATTCGAATGTGTATTTATCATAAATATGGCCAGCCGAAATACCGTTATCATCTACGGGGGTTAGCGATCCATTATTATAACCTCTAAGTCCAATTGTTTCTCTACCGTACAGGTTATATCCTGACATTCCGTCTCCACCTAAGTCAAAACCTTCAAAGGGAGAATATCCAACATCTTTGTTATAAAAACCTAAATATCCCATTTGAAAGTTGGTATATAATACCAAGTTGTCTACAAGCGCTAGGTACCATTGAAATCTTCCTGTCCATTTGTGGTATTCAATCCATTTTGCTTTTTCAGCTGAAGTCATGGTTTCGTAGTTTTTCCCATTCCACATGGAGTATGGAAGGGTTAGCTGTAACGATAACGAAAGGTTTGAGCCTCTTCGAGGATAAATTATTTGATCGGTGGAATTTCTTCCAAGAGTAATTTTATAGCTTAAATTGTTTGACCATCCATTGTCAAAACTAAAATACCCAGTCCAGTTTTTGAGATGATAGTTTTGTATGCTAACCTCGTTTTGTAAGGTGAAGTAATCATCGGGCCATTTCAGTCTGGTTCCGATACCCAGCGATGCTCCTGTTACTTTGAAAAATTTATTGCTTGTTTGGTAAAAATAATTACTTCCACTTTGGATTTGATGGTATATTGAGAAGGATAGGTTTGTGGGTTTTTTCCCGCCGAGCCAAGGTTCGGAGAATGATAAACTGAATGATTTGTAGTATGTTCCGTTGGTCGATGCGCGTAGAGCTAATGATTGGCTATCGCCAGAGGGAATTGGCCTCCATGCATTTTTATCGAAAACCCTCCTAATTGAAAAATTTGAAAATCGTATTCCAACAGTACCCACAAACATATTGTTGCCCCAGCCACCTGAGAGTTCTAGTTGATCGTTTGCCTTTTCCTCGAGCACGTACTTAAGGTCAACCTTTTTTTCTGCGGGATTTAAATTGATAGGTTTACAGTCGAGTTTTTCCGGGTCAAAATGTCCCATTTGTCCAAGTTCTCTGATAGTCCTTGTGATTTCAGTTTTGCTAAAAAGGTAACCTGGTTTTGACCAAATCTCTCGGCGAATTACGTGTTCATTGGTTTTTGTATTTCCTGCAATAACGACTCTATTAATAGTGGCTTGATCCCCTTCGTATATTCGCATTTCAATATCTACGGAATCATTTTGAATGTTTTTTTCTACTGGCTCTAGTTGAAAGAATAGATATCCGTCATCCATGTATAGTGTACTGACGGAATTTTCATCGGTGAAGAGCCTTTTCTCTAAAAGGGATTTATCATAAACATCGCCTTTTTTCATTCCTAACATTGAGGATAGCGCGTCGGCGGGTAGTTTTGTGTTGCCGATCCAATCAATGCTTCGGATGTGATATTGGGATCCTTCCTTTATGGAGAACTTAATTCCAATTCTATTGTTTCGAATGCGGTAAATGGAGTCTTTTAAAATTCTCGAGTCACGATAGCCATGTTCATTATAAAATGCTATTAGATTATCTTTACTTTCCTCGTAATCAGCCTCAATGAATTTGGCCGATTTGAATATGTTTATATCTCTACGGTGGATTTTCTTTAGGGCTCTTCTTAACCTTGCATCTTTGTATGCAACATTTCCGTCAAAGTCAATCTCTCCAATTTTTACTTTACCGTTTTTCTTTATGTTGAATGTTAATTTTATTCCATTATGAACTACAGTGTCGTTTTTTTGGATTGGCTCCACTTCAACATTTAAAAATCCTTTGGCTCTATAATGTTTTTTTATTATTAGAATGCTATTCTCAAGAATACTTTCTGTGATTTGACCGCCTGGACGCAGGTTTATTTTTTCTTTAAGATCATCAATTTCGCCTTTTCTTACGCCTTCAAAGTTGACAGAAGCAATTCGAGGCTGTTCTTGTAGGTAGATATCTATATAGATGTCGGATCCATCGATTCTGCTTGCGGATATTTTTACGTCGGAAAACAGGCCTTGATTCCATAGTTTTTTGATGGCATTGGTTACGGCATCGCCTGGAACCATAATGGAATCGCCTACACTAATACCTGATACGGAAATTAATACTCCAGGGTCTAAAAAATTAAGACCAGAAACATTGATTTCTTTTATAAGGTATTTTTTGGGAGATTCATAGCTGAAAACGTCTTCTTGTGCAGTTGCAGCAAGACTTGCTGTAAATAATACAAATGCTAGTAATTTCAGTTTTAACATATATTCAAATAGTTGCTCATTAACAAGGTCGTAAAAATAGTATAAATTCCAAAGCATAGCCATTATGCTTTGATTTTTATATCAAAAACGGTCAAATATAAATAAACATGATGGTTGTAACAAGCTAAAATCTACAAAATCGACTAGAGCTGTTCACTTGTTTTGCCAAATCGCCGCTCTCGCTTTTGATATTCTATGACAGCTTTGAAGAATTCATCTTTTGTAAAATCTGGCCAAAGCACAGGGGTGAAGTATAGTTCTGCGTAAGCCAGTTGCCATAGTAAGAAATTACTAAGTCTAATTTCACCACTCGTTCGTATCATTAGTGCTGGGTCAGGAATTCCTGCAGTGTCTAAGTATTGGGCAAATAGATCAGAGTTTATTTCGTTTGGATTTATTTTGCCGGTTTTTGTTTCTGCAATAATCTTCTTGGTTGCTTCAACAATTTCGTTTCTAGCTCCGTAGCTGAGCGCAAGGATTGCCGTGAGAGTTTTGCAATGTGCTGTACGGGATAATCCATCTTGGAGTTTTTCCTTGACATTTTTTGGGAGTGAGTCAATGTCACCTATGGTTAATAACCGAATATCGTTTTTAAGTAACGTATCTATTTCGGAATTAATGGTGTCAACAAGCAGACCCATTAGTGCATCAACTTCAGATTTTGGTCTATTCCAATTCTCTGAAGAGAATGCATATAAGGTTAGATACTTAACTCCTATTTCGCCAGCAGCCTCGGTTGCCGCTCTTACGGCCTTAACCCCATTTTGATGTCCAAAAATTCTCTGATTCCCTCGTTGTTGAGCCCAGCGTCCATTGCCGTCCATTATAATGGCAACGTGTTGAGGAACTTTTTCTCGGTTTATCTGATCAATTAATGCCATGTTGTTTTATGTTACTTGTATGCTGGGCACGTTTCCCCATTGTTGTATAAACGATAAGTATATATTAATCCAATAAAAGATGTCCAATCATTGTTGTGAATGAAAACACTTTTCCCGTCATTGGGCGCAGAGTAGTTGTCAATATCGTCGGAGAATGTCTTATGGAATTGCCATTCAAGTGCAAGCGTATGACGTTGTCCCGATGTGTATTTTAATCCAAGACCAAATGGTATGTTAGGAATTATGGTTCCTCCGATTTGTGAAACTCCAATTCCAAGATTTACAAAGGGAGATAATTTGCCTTTCCGATCGGTGATTGGATTAAAACTTACAAAGTTAAATTCCCCCATAAATTCAGCATTAAGGAAGGTTTTGCTAAAGTCGCTTTTAGTGACGGATGGAAGATATGCGTTGCCGGTATAAGATCCTGATATGTTGCCGTATAGAGCAGATGCTCTGAGTGAATAGTAATTATTTAAGTTGTAACGGAATATAACACCTAAGCCAAATGATGGTTTGTGAAAAGGAGCATTTTCATTAAAATCACCATAGTAATAAGTTCCTCCGAGTTGTATTCCAACATCACGTTTATCCTGAGAATATATCTTTTGAAAAGATACAATGAAAATTAAAAAGACGATTATACTGCTTAACCTCGAATAATTTAAAACCATTTAACTGACTTTTTAATGAATTTCTCGTACGAAATCCTGTAGTATAGTTTAAAACTTAGGGTGTAGTACACATCGTTATGTTTTGACTGGCTTGGCGAAAATCCATCTATATAATCTGACAGGACGTATCGTGCACCTAATTCAGCGCCCAACAATGTTCTAGGAAGCAGTTGATATTTTACTCCAACTCCAAACGGAATTACTGTAGCGAATTTCTGAGTATTGTCAAATCTATCTGAAGTGACAAGATTTAACCTAGGGGTAACTTTGTAAAATAATCCTCCTGTTCCCGCAAAAACATACAAACTGAACGGTTTGTTTATTTTTCTTAAGCCTCCACGGAGATCCATGACGCTGTAGAAGTAGTTTTGGCTACTTTCTGGAATAAGAAAAAACATTGCAGTGGCTGTTACTTCTGTGGTAAATGTGGAAAACCCGTAGTTTCTTGCCTCGTTGCGGGAGCCTTCGTCTGTGTTGCCTAAGTAACCAATATTCGTGGCTCCTTGAACGTAAAGTGCTTCATTAAGCCTGAAGATTGCGCCAAACGAAATGCCGCTTCGCACAGCTCTGTAGCTTATATCCTTGATACCTAGTATACTACTAGAACTTGCAGATCCTCCAATGTCCCCAAAGTAATGGTTTATAGGAATTCCTGCAAAGACTTCAACTCTGTTCCGTTTCCATGTTTGGGAATATCCTGTTATTGCAATCGTTAGTAAAAGAAATATGGAGATAGTTCTTTTCATCTAATTTTTTTTCAGTACAAATATAAAAACAAATTTAATTATTTATTGGTTTAATAAAACGTTGATTTTTTGATGGATATTGTTCCATGTTTAATTCCGTTTATCAACTCCCCATAGTAACTTGCCTCTTAGAGTCTTGTAAAATGTTGTTTTTTCTAGGCAAATTATTTCGGCTTGAAATGGTGCTTTCTTTAGAGTGATTGTCAATGGAGATTTGCATACTATGTTTTTAGAATCAAGAGAAATTAGCACGTTGCCATCACGCCCCGATGCTTCTAATTTAAGTGTGCATGTGTCGGGGATAACCAGAGGCCTAACCGTGAGATGATGCGGGGCTATTGCTGAAAGAATTAATGCGGAAACTTTTGGACTAACAATTGGTCCTCCTACGCTTAGAGAGTAAGCGGTGGATCCTGTTGGGGTAGACACGATTAATCCATCGGCCCAGTAGGTGCTAAGGTATTCATCATCAATATAGGCGTTGACTTTCAACATTGCTGTTCCTGATTTCTGAATTGTAAAGTCGTTTAGCGCATATGGAAATTCAGAGAATAATATCGATTCGGACGAAATTTCAATCATGCTACGTTTTTCAATCTTATACTTTTCGGAGATTAACATGTCTATTGCATCTTTCATTTCTAAGATAGATATATTTGCCAAGAAACCCAGCCGGCCAAAATTTATTCCCATAATCGGGATACCAGCGTTTTGAACAAATGCAACCGATTCAAGAAATGTGCCATCACCACCTAGGCTAATCATAAAATGCACCTTTCCTTCGATGTCTTCTTGTTGATTGTATGTTTTTTTAACTTGAGGAGTGAATAACAATCTATCTTTAAGGTAGTTTAACAAAGGGCTATATATCCAAATATCAACCTTGTGCTCTTCCAGTTGATTAAACAAATCTTTTAATGTGCTTGTGTATTCAGGATCGATATGTTTTCCGTAAATGGCAATAATCATGATATAAAAATTAAATGTCGAGGAACTTGAATAGAAAGTTAAGCCTGTCGTTCATCAAATCGGCTTCATCGTCCTGTTTCATGTAGGCTCCAACAATGTTGTAATCGTAACGGGTAAAAGTTTGTTTTATTGATGTGAGATCAGTGACATTTAGTTTTAGGGTAAGTTCCATTTGGGTTGAGTTGGGGTGGGTTGTAATAAAAGCAGCCAAGATCTTGGCATCGTTACCTTCAACAATTTGGCTAATTTGCGACATGGAAAAGTCGTTGCTATTCATTTCCAGAACAACGATTCCTCCTTTGTGGCGCATTCCGGCAATTTCAGCAAAGTAATGGAGTAGTTCCATGAGCGTGATAACTCCTAAGTAATTTTTTGAATTATCGAGCACTGGAATCAGCGAGAGTTTTAACCTCGATAAAACTTCCATCACCTCGAATACATGCTGATCTTCGGATACGTATGGTCGGAGTAGTGATAGTTGGTGATTTCCAAGGGGTTCTTCGGGCATGTTGAGGTCGTAAATATCATTTTCCGAAATCAACCCCAAGAATTCTTCATCGTTAACAATGGGCAAATGCGATACCTTGAAAATATCCATCCAGTTTAACGCGGTTATTCCAGTGTCAGATGTTTTTAGCGCTGGAATTACATCCGAAATCATCTCCTTGGCTATCATGGCTTCTTACGATATAAAAAATCGTTACTTTTGTACAAAGTTAATCTAATTAGTTGCTATATGACCCATCTAAGTGTAAATATAAATAAAATTGCGACATTAAGGAATGCTCGCGGCGGAAATATTCCTAATGTTTTGCAAACTGCTATCGATTGCCAGCGTTTTGGAGCTGAGGGGATAACTGTTCATCCACGACCCGATGAGCGACATATTCGTTATCAGGATGTTCGCGATATCAAACCAATCATTACCACAGAGTTTAATATAGAGGGCTATCCCTCGGAATCGTTTGTTGAATTGGTGCTTAGCGTTACGCCTCATCAGGTTACCCTTGTGCCAGATCCACCAGAGGCTCTTACATCGAGCAATGGTTGGGATACTATTGCGAATAAGGATTACTTAAAAAAGGTGATCTCTGTTTTTCATTCAAATGGAATCCGTACCTCTGTATTTGTAAATTCTGATCCTGAAATGGTGAAGAATGCTGCAGATACTAAGACCGATAGGGTTGAATTGTACACTGAACCGTATGCTACTAATTATGTTGTAAATAGGGAGCAAGCTGTTGAGCCTTTTGTTAAAGCGGCAATTGCGGCAAATAGTGTTGGCCTAGGCTTAAATGCGGGTCACGATTTGAGTTTGGTGAACCTTAACTTCTTTGCTAAGAATATTCCTAATTTGCTAGAGGTTTCTATTGGACATGCTCTTATCAGTGATGCCCTTTATTATGGGTTGGAAAACACAATCCAGCTGTATTTGAAACAAATTAAATTCTAATGGATCTTTTTTACCGCGAGGTAGGAGATGGATTTCCCTTAATTGTTTTGCATGGACTGTACGGTTCGTCTGACAACTGGGTAAGCATTGCCAAGCAGCTTGGCTTTAAATATCGGGTTATTCTTGTCGATCAGCGAAATCACGGGAATAGTCCCCATAGTCAGTCGCATACATATTCCGATTTGGCCAATGACTTATATGACTTGGTTCGTAGATTGAACCTCAAAGAGTTTCATCTTATGGGACATTCTATGGGAGGTAGGGTCGCCATGTTGTTTCAAACACTTTATCCCAATCTTGTTAAATCGTTAATAGTTGTTGATATTGCACCATGGAGTTATTCTGGAATAGATGCTCATTTTGTTGATAGTTACAACGAGCACCGGGGTATTGTTAAAAGTATGCTAGAACTTCCCTTGGATAGTGTTTATTCGAGGTCAGATGCAGATGAGTATTTGTCGAAATCAATTCCCTCCCAAAAACTCCGTCAGTTTTTATTTAAAAATTTACGGAGGGATTCGAATGGACAATTTTATTGGTCAATAAACCTTCCTGTTGTTTGGGAAAGTCTTGAGGATATGCTGCTTGGTGTTGATGTTGATATTCGGGTGGTTCAAAGCTTAAACGTGCTATTCATTAAGGGAGCAGACTCCGATTACATTCCGGATGATAGAACTGACGAGATTTTTAGTTTTTACCCCAAAGCAAGACTTGTTACCATTAACAATGCAGGACACTGGGTGCATGCCGAACAGCCTGAAATATTTATAAGTACAGTGCTTGAATTTTTGTCGACAGTTTAGGTATCGGCTTGTTCAATGTTGTTTGGGTCAATGAGTGGTAATCCTTTGTACCTTAAGAATAGTTGAACAACCGCAAGCACATCCTTTTCGCAATAGGTTGCAATTCTCTCTATATCACCTAAGGTATAATAGCAATCGGCAACCTGACTGCCATCAATATCATCCTTGGGTGAGGGAATGCCAAAAACGTAAGTCAAAAGATTTAACGATGTGTAATGCTTGTTATCGCCAAACTTCCATAATTCCATGGTGTCTAGGAATTTTACTTCCCAAGGCTTTTTCCCGGCGACATTAATTATCTCTGGGATTTCAATTCCATTTATAAGCATTCGACGCGCGATGTAAGGGAAGTCGAATTCTTTTCCATTGTGGGCGCATAGGTTAGCCCCCATCCGTTTCTCAAATCGCGAAAGCATTTGCGCAAAATCAGTTAAAAGAGATTTTTCATCATCGCCGTAGAACGATTTCAATCGCAGAAAGCGAATCCCTTCTTTGTTGACAATAAAACCTACGGATATGCATATTATCCTCCCGAATTCGGCGTAGATGCCTGCTCTACTGTAGATGGATTCTGGTGTGTCAGATTCTTTAATAAGAGTCTGAGCCTTTTTATCCCACAATTTTTTGTGCTCCTCTGGTAGTTGTGCGTACTCAGGAAATTGAGGTACGGTTTCTATGTCGAGGAAAAGGATATCTTCAGGTCTGATGTCGTTGAGCATATCTAAAGTAGATTATGTGAACGCAACGTTTTTTCAATAATTGAAGTAAGAATATTTATAGCAACGGAGTTGTTTCCTCCCTGAGGAACAATTATATCAGCATAACGTTTTGTCGGTTCAATAAACTGAAGGTGCATCGGTTTTACTGTTTTCTCATAGCGTTCAAGAACCCTGTTGATAGATCGACCACGTTCAACAATATCTCTGGCAATAACCCGAGATAGTCTATCATCGGCATCGGCATCAACAAAAACTTTTATATCCATTAGCTTTCTTAAGTCTTCGCATGAGAAAATAAGTATCCCTTCAACAATTATAACATGCCGAGGCTGGATAGTTACGGTTTCTTTTGCCCTAGTACAGGTTAGGTATGAATATATAGGTTGCTCCACGGGTTTGCCATCTTTTAATTTTTGTATATGCTCTACCAGTAGCTCAAACTCAATAGAATCAGGATGGTCAAAATTGATCTCTTGTCTTTGCTCTAAAGGTAAGTGTGAACTATCGCGATAGTACGAATCCTGTGGAATAACTACAACTTCACCTTGGGGAAGAGATTCTATAATTCGATTTACAACGGTTGTTTTTCCGGAACCTGTGCCTCCGGCAATACCAATAATGAGCATTTTAATATTTTTGTTGTTAGTAATAGTTTTAACTTTGCAAAGTTATACCAAAGTTTTAAAACAATCTAAGGTAATAATTTTCTATCAATGTAAAGATTGAATAATAAAATTTATAGAATATTATGAATGAAGGCTTATACCCATTGAAGTTTAAACCTCAATTTAAGGAAAGAATTTGGGGTGGAAATAGGTTGAGGAAAGAACTGACAAAAGCGGTTCCGCGTGAGATTGATAAATGTGGCGAAAGTTGGGAGATTTCGGCTGTGCAGGATAGCGTATCTGTTGTTTCAAATGGATACCTGGCTGGGAATGATTTGCAAGAACTTATTGAGGTATACATGGGCGAATTGGTGGGCGATTCAGTTTATGAGGAGTTTGGTGTTGAGTTTCCTTTGTTGATAAAACTTATTGATGCGCAGGATGTGCTGTCAATTCAGGTGCATCCCGATGATGAGACGGCTAAAAGAGTGCATCATGCCTATGGTAAAACTGAGATGTGGTATGTGATTTCGGCTGATGAGAATGCCGAAATAATTACAGGATTTAAGCGCGATATTACCCGGGAGGAATATCTCCAAAGTTTATCTGATGGATTGCTCAAAGAACTTCTTAATGTTGAAAGGGTAAAGGTTGGCGATGTGTTTTTCATTCCGGCAGGAAGGGTGCATGCGATTGGTAAGGGAGTTATGCTTGCTGAAATTCAGCAAACCTCCGATATCACTTATCGAATTTACGATTGGGATAGGGTAGACTCAAATGGTAAATCCAGAGATCTACACAACGATTTGGCTATTGATGTGATAGATTTTAAAGCGGTTAAAGATCCAAAATGGACTAGACCAAATGTAAATAACAAAACCGCAGAGTTGATTAACTGCGAGTATTTTACTGTTAACCGATTATCGTTTACTGAATCAATTAAAAGAGACTATAACGCGCTCGATTCGTTTGTTATTTTCATGTGTTTGCAGGGAGAGGCTTCTATTATTTATGGAAACGGAGCAGCAGAAAAGATTTCTATTGGAGAAACTGTACTTTTACCTGCCGACATAAAAGATGTCATATTACGACCTGCTGAAAAGTGCAGCATCTTAGAGATTTTTAAAAAATAATTTTTTATTTACAAACTAAATCCGTAATTTGATGGATTGAATTAAAACATTCATAAAATGTTTACTGATTTTTTTGGCTTAGAATAAATCTAATTTATTTTTTTTCTATCTTCAACATTCATTTTGAGTGAATGGACAACATAATTTATTTCATAAAATCTACACTATCAAACGAAATTGCATCGAGTGGTTTCCCCTTAATATATAAGGGCGAAATGAACCATCAGATAATGCGCGCTTTTGCCTTTATGGCCAATAGGAAGATTTCTGAAATGCCCATTCCTACTGCTACCCGCAAAAGAGTTTTTCATATAATGATTGAGTGTCTTCAGAACATCACCAAGCACTCTGATGATTATGATGAGAAGGAAAAGCAAATTGGTAACGGTTTGTTTGTTGTTGGGAAGGATCGAGAATCATTCTATGTAATCACAGGAAACCTTGTTCGCAACGATAAAATGGTTATTCTTGAGGATCGGCTTGATAAGCTCAATAATGCAGCGCCCCCTCAGTTGAAAAAAATGTTTCTACAGCAAATGATAGATGGAGAACTGAATGAAAAGGGAGGAGCTGGTCTTGGTTTAATTGATATTGCTAGAAAATCGAAAAAAAAATTGTACTTCCACTTTGTTCCCTACGACAGTACCCGACATTTTTTTATTTTAGCCATAACCATCCCCATTACGGCTGATGAGGATGATAACTCTGATTTTTAGATTCTCTCTTTAAACTCTCTGGTATTATTTTTGCATTAGGTTGAATGGTGCAAATATAGTTTTATGAAGGTGAATGCTTTTAATTCTATATTTATTACATTTGTGTGATATTGTAGCAGCCATATATCGTTTTAGGAAAATTTAAATTTTTTAGTGATGAAGCGCATTTTCCTTGTAATACTTTCAATAATTTTTGGACTGAATACTTATGCACAAACTCGATCGGATTTAATTAGCCGGGAGAAGATTGCAAAGAATAAAATCGCGTCTGTCTCCCAGTGGACACATAAATTTGTTAAGGATAAGATTGATCCGAAAGGAACAGTAACTGTTGTAACTAATTATGATAAAGGCGGAAATCCGATTGAGGTGATTAATTACAAGCCTGACGGAAGGGTGTCTTCGAGGCATGTTTATAAGTACGACGATCAAAATAGAAAAATAGAATATTCGCAGTATCAATTCCTGAAATCAGGTAAGGATATGGATTTGAGTTTTAAGCAAACTTTTTCTTATGATAGCAAAGGCAATAAAAAGTCGGAGTTAGGATTCGATGGGAAAACCACCTATAGAATAGTGTATAGCTATTTTGATGATGGAAAACAGAAAGAAATTGTTAAATATAACGCTAGCAACACGGTTGAGGAACGTTGGGTTTTTGAGAATAAAGGAAATACCACCAATGTAACCATCTATAAGCCGGAAGGCAAGGTTGATAAGAAAATTGTTAGAAAATATGATAATCGCTCTAATCTGCTTGATGAAACAAATTATAGTGGAGCCGATAAAGAATTAGGGCGAACTACATTTGAATTCGGGAGCGATGGTCTTATGAAAGCCAAGTGCGAATATTATGGAGGAAGTCTTCGCGCATCATACAGTTATGTTTACGATGATAATGGTCAATTAATTGAGGTTTATCAAACCAATCCAAATGGGGACAAAATGCTCTATAGCGCTTATAAGTACGATGGAAAAGGAAATATGCTTGAGGAAAAATGGTTTGATGGGCAACCCGGAGAGTACTCCAAGCGTAATTTTAAACTTGATAATCGGGGTAATGTAAATGAGGTTGAAGCCTATTATTCCGATTATAATTATAAGGTAGTATATAGGTATACTTATAAATACAATTAATTTTAGACAGATAATATGGGAAAAAGAGGGATGCCGATCCCTCTTTTTTATATTAAAAAAAGTAGTAAAAACTTGCTTAAATATTCAAATTATTAATAAATTGATGGGGTTTTAATTCGAAGGATTGGTGAAAAGGTTTTTATTCAATTTCATATTTGTATCATTATTTTTATTCTTTTATCAAAGTTCTGTTCCTCAGGATGTTGGTCGTTATCCTGTCGTCAATTTTCATCATAGGGAATATAGTGGACATTCACAAAGTTGGGCAATAGCGCAGGATAAGCGGGGTCTTATCTACATTGCCAATAATGTTGGAGTTATAGAGTACGATGGAAGTAGTTGGCGTCACATACCAATAAATGGAGCCTTGCCAAGGTGTTTAGATGTAGATGATAATGGCAGGGTTTGGGTTGGAGCGCAGGATGAATTTGGATACCTTGCTGCCGATTCAACTAATAGTCTTAAATTTCATTCTCTTACTAAATACTTACCCGAAACGTATAAGCCTATTGGCCTTGTTCGTCAGGTCTTTTCCACAAAGTCGGGTGTTTATTTCAGTTCGAATAGTCTTCTTTTTCAGTTCAAGCCCGATAACATTGTAAAGGTTTGGACTCCAAAGTCAATATTTCACAGAACTTATCTGGTTGATAACGTGCTCTTTGTGAATCAAAAAGATATTGGATTGGCTTTTATGTCGAATGATTCGTTGAAAATGATTCCTGGAGGCGAAATCTTTGGCTCAAAACTTATTTACTCAATACTTTCGTACGATGAGAATTATTTTTTAGTAGGAACTCAATCCGATGGTTTTTACTTATTAAACAAGAGCATCATTAATGGTAGTGAAGTAAATAATGATTTGCCCATTTTGGTTAAATTTTCAACTGATGATGATGCCTTTTTTCAGGAAAATTGGATTTATTACGGTTTAAAGGTTGACGAAAATGTTTTTGCAATTGGAACCTACCGAGGTGGTGTTGTTTTTATTAACAAAAAGGGCAATGTAATTAGACGTGTAAATCGTAAGTTAGGATTACAGGATGATGCCATTTGGTATCTGTTTAAGGATAATCAGGACAATCTATGGATGGCATTAAACAACGGCATTTCATACACCTCAATTTATTCACAGCTTACTGAATGGAATGAGGCTAGTGGAATTAGTGGCGTTTTGCAATCTGTGGTGCGTTATGATGGATTTGTTTATATTTCCTCGAATGTGGGCGTTTTCCGTAAGGATGATGGCCGTTTTGAGCAGATAAAGGGCATTAGCGATTTGTCGTGGAAATTTAAAGTAATTAAAAAAGACGATGGAAACGAATCCTTACTGGTAGGGACTTCTAGTGGAATATATGTGATTAAGAACAATATTGCTCAATTGATTGAAAATGGGAGATTCCATGCTTATACTTTTTGTCAATCAAACATTTTTCCAAATGTTACATACGTTGGAACGCGCGATGGAATTGGTGTAATTCTGAATATCAAGGGACATTTTAAGTTTATTGGTAAATTAGATTCGCCTGCAGGCGAAGTATATACTCTTGTTGAGGATGCCGCTGGTGATCTTTGGTATTCTGAGCGATATAAAGGCGTGAGATATATTGATATAATTAACCCATATCAGTTAATTCACGAAAAACCGGTTTTATACACTCTTCCCAACAGTCCAAAATACGATGATATGTCAGTGGTGGTAATTGATGGGAATGTCAAGGCATCGTCCGAAGGAGGATTTTCAAAATTTGATAATAATCAAAACCAGTTTGTTCCGGACTCATCACTGGGTGTTGAATTTGCTGATGGAACTTATGGATTAAGGGTCTTTAATCAGGATATGAATGGAAATATTTGGTTTGAGGCATACAAATTTAGACCCAATAGATGGCTGGAGAAAGCAGTACAGTATCCGGGTAAAACTTATCGGAGGGAGCCTGCCCAGTTTCGGACTATTCCTGAAACCATATTTTTTGACATTCATACAGAGCCCGACAAAGTAACTTGGATTGCAGCGACAGATGGTTTGTACAGGTATGACGGAGGTGCTGGCTTAGATAATAATAAATTGATAAAGGTTTTAATTAGGCAGGTTACTGCCAATAGAACTAAAAAAATATATAATGGGATTGAGTATTCGCTTAATTCGGATAAAACTTTTGCTCAAGCACAAAGCACGTTAGATTCTAAACCTGTAGAATTACCATATAAACTTAATTCTCTTTCGTTTTCATACTCATCTCCTTTTTTTGGCCAGCAGCAAAAACTGATGTATAGTTTTTACTTAGAGGGTTACGATGAAGAATGGAGCGATTGGACATATAGTCAGATTAAAGAGTATACCAATTTACCATTTGGAACGTATGCATTTAAGGTTAAGGCAAAAAACCTTTTTGAGGTTGAAAGCCCTATCGCATCGTATTCTTTTCATATTAATAAACCTTTTTACTTAAGGTGGTATGCATTGGTGTTTTATTCATTAATCATAACAGTTATAGTGTGGTTTGTCGTTTATCTGAATACGCGAATGCTTAGGGTTTCAAATATTAAACTTCAAGAACTAGTTGATGTTAGAACAAAAGAATTAGTGAAGTCCGAGCAAATTCTGCTGGAAAAGAACATTGAATTGCAGCACCAAAAGGAGGAGATATTATCTCAACGGGATGAGATGCATGATCAGAATAAGCACATCAATGCTAGTATTCAGTATGCCACTACAATTCAACAGGCTATATTGCCCGATTTATCAGCATCGTTTGAGGGCTTATTTGAACATTTTTTGATCTATTTGCCAAAGGAACTTGTTTCTGGTGATTTTTATTGGGTTTCGCAGAGCGGGACAAAAGGAAAGAAATCGGAGAGGGTTTTTGTTGCTGTGGTCGATTGTACTGGGCATGGCGTTCCAGGTGCATTCATGTCGCTGATTGGGAGTAGATTGTTAAGCGAGATAGTTAATGAAAGAAAGGTTCATAATCCTGCCGCCATTCTTACTGAGTTGAGCAGTGCCATTAATACGGCATTGAGGCAGGATGTAAGTGAGAGTTTTGATGGGATGGACATTGCCCTTTGCATGATAGAGCGGAAGTCGGACGATTTGTATATTGTTACTTTTGCTGGTGCTAATCGTCCTCTATTTTACTATAACAAAGGCGATGAGCGGATTCAAACGCTTAAAGGAAATCGTAAATCAATTGGAAGCGTTTTGCCTGATGTGGATACTGAGTTCACGAATTGGAAAATTACTATGCATCCAGGCGATATGCTATTTATGTGTACCGATGGTTTTACCGATCAAAATAATGCTTTTAAGCGTAAGTTTACAACCTGTCGATTCCACACCTATTTGTTGGCGAATATTGATAAGCCTATGGGTAACATTGCCTCTGAATTAGTTCGTGAATTTGACGAGTTTAGAGGCGATGAGCATCAACGCGATGATATCACTGTACTTGGAATAAAACTGTAATTCATTACATAACCTTTAATAATCCAGATTGCTATGCAAATTAAAAAAACACTTATTGTGCTTATGGCACCCATTCTTCTTTTTGCATCGTGCAAAAATGATGCAACTCCTAAGGAGGAGGTGATTGGACCGAATAAGCCGAATATTATCAATGGTATTCTTACCCCAGAGGTTCTATGGTCGTTTGGCCGTTTAGGGGAATTTGCGGTTTCTCCAAATAATAAAACAATTGCTTATACCGTAACATGGTATTCAATTGAAAAGAATAAGGGAAATAGCGAACTATTTGTGATGAATGTTGATGGTTCGGACAAAAAGCAGTTGACATTCACAAACGCTCAGGAGTATAATCCGCAGTGGGTTGATGAGAGCACTCTTGCATTCCTTTCTACCGAAGGAGGTGTTTCGCAAGTATGGACAATGAGTAAAGATGGATCAAACCTAAAAAAAGTAGAAGGATATGCTGAAGATATTAATGGATTTGCGCTTTCGCCAGATTGCAAGAAACTGCTTTTTATTGCAGAGGTGAAGGTTGGGAAAGATGTGGCTGATCTTTATCCCGATTTACCCAAAACAAGCGGAATGATTTATGAGGATTTAATGTACAGGCATTGGGATACATGGGAGGATAGCATTTTTAGCCATGTTTTTGTTGCAGATTTCTCGTTGGGCAAACTGGAGAATGTTAAGGATATCATGCCTAATGAGCCTTACGACAGTCCTCTAAAACCTTTTGGTGGCATGGAGGAAATTTCTTGGAATTTTGATGGAAGTGCTGTTGCTTACACTTGCAAGAAATTGGTCGGGAAAGAGTATTCGTTTAGCACCAATTCTGATGTCTACCTTTATAATTTGGCTTCGGGACAAACCAAAAATCTTACCGAGGGTATGCCGGGTTACGATATGCAGCCAACCTTCTCGCCTGATGGAAAAAAGATGACTTGGATATCGATGGAGCGTGGTGGATTTGAGGCCGATAAGGAGCGCTTATTCGTTATGGATTTAGAAACAGGCGCAAAAACTTATCTTACCAAGAATTTTGATTATTCTGCTGCAAACATTCTTTGGACGTCGGATAGTAAATCAATTTACTTTGTTTCGGGTGTTGAGGCTACCTATCAGGTTTACAGAATGGCTTTAACCGATGAAATGCCAACCGCTGTAACAAAAGGTTTACACGATTATCATTCTATTGCACTGGTTGGTGACAATTTGGTTGGTAGCAAATGTTCTATAGTAAAACCCGATGAAATTTATCGGATTGATGCAAAATCAGGTGAGGAAACGGAAATTTCCTTTATCAATAAAGATTTGCTGGCACAGTTGACCATGCCAGCAGTTCAACGCCGTTGGGTTAAATCTACCGATGGAAAGATGGTGCATACATGGGTAATTCTACCTCCAAATTTCGATAGCACCAAAACATACCCCGCTTTGCTTTACTGCGAGGGTGGTCCGCAAAGTGCAGTAAGTCAGTTCTGGAGTTACCGTTGGAATTTTTCCATCATGGCATCGAACGGCTATGTGGTGGTGGCCCCAAGTAGGAGAGGAACAACCACATTTGGACAGGCATGGACCGATCAGATTAGCAAGGATCATGGTGGACAGGAAATGAGAGATCTTTTGTGTGCGATTGATGAGGTGAAGAAAGAGCCTTGGGTTAATGCGAATAAACTAGGGGCTATTGGTGCAAGTTATGGTGGTGAAACCGTGTTCTGGCTCGCCGGAAACCATCAGAAACGCTTCAAAGCATTCATTGCGCATTGTGGAGTGTTTAATGCTGAGACGGAGTATATGACAACCGAGGAGATGTTTTTTGATAATTGGGAGAGTGGTGGTGCTCCATGGGAAGCTGACAATAAAGTTGCAATGCATAGTTTTGCTCAAAGCCCACATAAGTTTGTAAAGAACTGGGATACCCCTATTTTAATTGTGCATGGTGGAAAAGATTTCCGTATTCCATATACTCAGGGAATGGCTGCATTTAATGCTGCAAGAATGCTGGGAATTCCTAGCCGATTCCTTTTCTTCCCCGATGAGAACCACTGGGTTTTAAAGCCACAGAACGGTATTTTATGGCAAAGAGAGTTTAAGAGTTGGCTCGATAAATGGTTGAAATAAATAGTAGAGTTTAACAAGTCAGGATTTCCTGACTTGTTTGCTTTCAGATATTGGTTATGTAGATTTTTACATTAGCATTGGAAACTTTTATTCCGTTCTTGTTTTTTAGAAGCCATAAATAAACTACGACCTTTTCGGTTTCCTCTTTCATCATGTCATAAAATAGTTTGCAATGGAAGGTGCTTTCGTCCCTGATGTCTGCTTTAACTATTTGCAGGTTGTAGTTAGTATAATGAATTTGCTCGTCATTAGCATTATTTGCAGAGCATACTATAAAACTATTGAAAGGAAAATCGTTGGATTGAGCATTAAATTCAACATCAATGCAAACAGATTTGTTTTTTAATTCTTTTGTATAAAGTTCAACAAGATTATAAAATTCACCAAATACTATTGTATCATTTTCTGTTTTCCGATAAATTAATTCCCAATCAATTAGTTTTTTGCGTTGCATTAATGCTACTGAAGTTTCTTTTTCATATAAAACTGTGTCGTATCCAGTAATATTACTATCCCAATTGTTTGTAATGATGAAATCTGCAATTTTGCTAGGAGGGATATCATCTCTCGTGCAGTTTAATTTTCCTTCATTAGTGTAGTTGTAGTAATCTAAAACTTTGCCAAGCAATCCATGTCCAGAAATAGTGGGTTTAATGTTATTGTTTTGTTGCCAATCATATAAGTATTCGTAAAACGAGTATGGTACGGTTTGATTTTTCCAATGCTGGATGTGCTTGAAGTTAAAAAGATAGTAAAATTGAATAGTAATTATAATAGTTGGTAAGGCAAAGAAATATTTTAGCAGTTTTAATTTTATGTTATCTATTGCAAAAAATAGGGCAATCATAAATAATAAATAAATTTGAAGAGCAGCTCTTTCCTGAGGATATTTAACACCAAGAATATTGTGCATTAACATATATCCAATTATTGTTAGCCAAAAGAGACTCTGAACAATTAGGTTAGAGTTTTTTAGTTGCCTGTAAACAATGTTCAATATTAGGGAGAACAGATAAATAATTGTAAAAATTGATAGCACTATTTTGCCATAGAAGTAAGACCCAGCAATTTCTGCAGAAAGTTTTATGAATACGGCATCAATCAAACCTCCATTTGAACCAAAATACAAACTACCTGCGTTTTTAAGTTTAAATGAATATAGAATACCGAATAATAAAAATGGAGAAAAAACTAAAAATGGTTTGCGGAAGTAAAGAATTGATTGTTTCAATGGGTTTTCTCTATTTTTATTGATATAAATAATAAAAACTAATCCCCAAATAGTAATAATCGGAACTATAAATGATAGGTTAGACCATAGCGCTAGCATTGAAAAAAACAGAGTGTAGTAAATATCCTTTCTATTATTTGAATAGTTGTAGTTAATCAAATGGTATAGAGTGGCTGTGAGGAATGCTATTGATAGACCGTAACCTCTGGATAAAATAAAGAAATCTGTTAAATAGGTTGTGGTTATTAAGACAATATAGAGTATGAAGTTAATAGGTTTCGATTCAAAGAACTTTTTGAGTTTGCATAGGTATACCATTAGTACAATAATGCTAAGAGCACTGGCAAGTCGGATGACGAAAAAGTGTTCTCCAAATATTTTTGTAAAAACATAGGAAAGAAACGAATTGACAAGATGATTATTTGCATCAGTCCTAGCAATAAAGGGGATGAAATCCCCTTTCTGAATATAGATAAAGAAAGTATTTATTTCATCAAAATATGGGGGAACTACAAGTGCTCTAATTAAAATGTAGAAAAAAACAAAAAAACTCAGTAATAAATAAGGAACTTCTGTCTTTTTCATTTTGAGATATATTATATAACTATTGAACTCTGTAACTTATCTTGTAGTCATCAACTAAATAGTTTCCTCTTTTTTTATTCCAAAGGCTTGTTTTTATTGATAATCCTTTGGTATTATCGATTTCAGGGATTATAACTTTGAATTTAATGTTATTCCATTCTTCAGGGTTACTGTTCAACGCGGTTTCAATATCAAATGATTTGGTAATGATTTTTTTATTATTTCTGAAGACTTCAAATTTATATTTTATTTTTTCATCGGGCGTTTTAACGAATAGTTTCATTTCTACTTGCATTTCGAAAGGTGAGAAAAAGTTTATGTTGTCTAACCTGAAATCGTTGGTTAGGTAGTATTCCCGTGTGCGTTTTACTCGTAAATATTTGTTGGGGTGAATTTTTGATGAGCCAATATATTCTGATTCTGGTTCATAAATAGTATTATCGAAATCATAAAATGCAAGTGTTGTAAATGTTTGTCCTTCTCCGTTGAGTATTTTTATATTCCCGGAGATAATGCTAGTATCGGCATCAACCTTTTGGAATACTGCAACCTTATATGGCCTTTGAAAAACAGCAAATGGAATTGCAGGATCAAAAACTCGCAGAAGTTTAAGCTCGTTGTTCGCTATTATCTTATCGAAATTAACTCCTGCAATGGGTGAGAAGTGCTCATCGTAAATCAGAATATCTCCATTGTTTAAACCTTCGGCTGGGTTGGTGGAATTGTTGAACGATGCTTGGCTTTTAGCCATGTCGAAAGGGTTGATATTGTGGAAGTAGAAAAAGATTGGATCGGTATAGTATATTTTAGCGGAATCGAGTTTTTCGTTTTTAACCCATTCCGATGCAGATTTTATAGTTTTGGATGCCGAATCCAGAGCAATTGGATAGTTCTGCAACACAAAGGGGATATGGATGATAGATGCAAAACCAATTATTAGCGCTGCAACCCGAACCCATTCTAACTTGAAAATAATAAAAAACATTTTTGCAAAGATGTAAAGTCCCCTGGTAGCCATAACTGCCATGAATGGGACTATTGCTGCCATATATCTATTCAACCCCAAAGAACTGCCTATTCCAGACCACCACGAAATTGAGTGCGCGATAAAGTAGGTTAAAAAAGGCATTACTACTAGTAAGAATTCCTTGGAGTATTCTTTCTTTTCCCTTATGTATAGCGATAATCCAGCAACTAGTCCTGTAACAAAGAAGATTTCATTTGGAATACCAAAGTAGCCGGGGCTTCGTTTTACAAATTGGAATAAACTACCTGTGCCATATATATCAACAGCGCCTTTGTAGGGCATTTCGGTTATCAGCCAAAAAATACTTTTTCCGCTAAAGAATCCAACAACGCTGTATAGCACAAAGCCTGTTGCCATGAATGCAATCTCGCGGTAATGTTTTTTGTGTACTAAAAAGTATGCATATATGGGCAGTAAAACAATTCCTTCGGTTCTAATTAGAGGTAGGAACGAAACTACAATTGCACCCCATGAGTACTTCCCTTTGATAAGCAGATAAGATGTCAGAATTGCTGTGAACGCAAAAAGTATTTCGGTTAATCCGGAAAATAGGTTGATTGTAAATACAGGAGTGAAACTGCAAATAACAATTGCAAGGATTGGACTCCGCATTTTAAGTTCTTTGGCCACTAAGTAAGCAATGTATCCTGTTGCAATTCCTATAAGGATGTTGAACAGTTGGAAACTCTTAAATCCTAATCGAGCAAATGGTGAACTTAAAAGGGTAAATACTGGTTTTGCCCAATGATCGAGGTAAAATTCGGGGTGACTGAATGCCCAACGGGCAAAGCGGTAATGAGTTAAACTGTCTGCTCCCCCAGAGTAGCCCTCGGAGAATACTAAAATGGCTATAAACACAATTAGAATTAAGCTTAGTAATATGTAAAGAAGCCTTCGCTCTGTGAAAAAATCCTCAATACTCTTAATTAAGTTCGAAAAGTTCATAGTGATTTCAGCGTTTTCGGTTAGTCTATCTTCAAATATTTGCTTTTTACAAATTTAAAGTTCCAATCGCTTGATCCAAAATAGCATTTGTCGAAATTATGAACAAACACTAGATTGATAATGCAAAAGAAGATTGAAATGGCAATTATAGTAATTATTTTCCACCTAGTGCGAAGTTCCATTAAAATATAGGCAAAGGGGAAAGAGAACAGAGCAGCATACTCAACGAAATTTCTGGATCCATAGCCACACCCAAAATTCCAAATATGCCATGATGCACACAGGTAAGAGTTTACTATAAAAAGCAATAATGCAATAATCGAAAAACGCCTGTGTTTAGTGAAAAGTAATCCTACTGTCGATGCAATTAAGATTAGCCAGAACGAATTGTAAAAGAACAAGCCGTTATTTGTTGAAAAATAAAATTTAATCAAACTTGGATTTAGTAAATTGGTAAAAGTCTCGTTGCCGTAAGAGTAATATAACCAACTGCCCGATATATATTTATAGTAAAACAATTGCGGGAAAACTATTAATCCTAATGTAGTGGCTCCTATAAGTAAATTTTTGGGAGATATCAGCCTTAGTAATTTTTTAAAATCATTATCAATAAAGAATGTCACGGCGAAAATCAGATCAATTGGTCTCACAACGGCAATGAGTCCAATAATTATATATATAAATAACGAATTCTTTGATGATTGCTTTTTTGAAAATTGGTATGAAGAGTAAAGAAATGCTGTAAATAGGAAGAATAGGTATGCATGTGTATATCCAGGGTTTGCTGCGAAATAGTAAATTACGTTGGTTGCAAAAACCGTAAAGAGAATGCTGGTGAGTGCTACCAATTCATTGGTTTTGGCCTTTAATAGTTTGAATAGCAGGAATAGAGAGAGAATGTAATAAATGATGGATGAAATGATGGTGGCATGTTCATACAAACCATTGAAACCATCGCCATTTGTGCCTGTGATTATGTATCCTAAATGTATTAAGGCATATACTGGTGCTTGCAGAAGTGCGATGCCATAAAAATATTTGGTGATAATTTTGTTATTCTCAATTCTGAAGCCACATCCAACTTCCTCCATTTCTCCTTTGCTGTTAATTCTATCTCCGAATTTCGAGGAGAATTCTTTAGCATCGAAATGGTATAGAAACGTGGCTGGTAGGTAAACAAAGTAACCGCTAGCATCACCAAAAATGTTTATCTTCCAGGCTATTTCTTGGTTTCGTGTTTGTAAATATTTGAACCAGTACAGGGAGTTTGCCAGAATGAGCCCTAGGGCTATAATCTTTAAAAGGTTTGTTTTTCCGATGTTGAACTTGATTTTTGGAGTAATTTTCATTGTCAACACTTACTTGAATAAGTTGTACTTTAGAATACACCAAAGTGCCCGGAATCCATCTTTTGCACTAATTTTTTTACCCTCGGCGTATGTTCGGCCATAGTACGATATGCCAACCTCGTATATTCTCACATTGGGAACTCTTGATACTTTTGCGGTAACCTCTGGCTCAAAACCAAACCGTTTCTCCTTCAACTTTAAACCTTTAATAATATCGGCCCGGAAAAGTTTGTAGCAGGTTTCCATATCGGTTAGGTTGAGGTTGGTGAACATGTTTGAAACAAAGGTGAGGAATTTGTTGCCGATTGAATGCCAGAAAAAAAGTATTCGGTGAGGATTTCCACCCATAAAGCGAGATCCATAAACCACATCGGCATTGCCTTCTAGGATAGGACGTAGTAAATCCTTGTATTCGCGGGGGTCATACTCTAGGTCTGCATCCTGGATAATTATATATTCTCCTGTGGCTTCCTTAATTCCTGTATGCAAAGCGGCTCCTTTGCCTTGGTTTACAGGATGGTTGAATAGTTTAATATTGTGATTTTTGTTTTCGTTGATAAAGTTTTCGAGCACATCCTTGGTTTTATCCTTCGAGCAGTCGTTAACAATAACGAGTTCTTTATCTATTCCGTCAATACTAACGGCTAAAACTCTTTCGAGAATTTTGGTGATAGTTTTTCCCTCGTTGTAAGCGGGAATAATAATTGATAATGTTTGGTTCATTGGTTATGAATGATTTTTGTGCTTTGTCATGTTGAACGAAGTGAAACATCTACTTAAAGAAGATCCTTCGCTATGCTCAGGATGACAAAGAATTTCATTGGCTATTGTTTAAAAAGATCAAGTCGTTTACTTCTATATCACCTTTCCTTGTAAAACTCAGAATTCTTTTTCCAAGTTGGGTAAATATTCTCGTTGGCCAACCTGTTTCCAAAACAGAAAAATAGTTTTACATCTTCGGCCAATCCGTTCAAATTGTCGCGCTCTGGAATGAATTCATCCTGGGGTTTGTGGTAAATATTCTTCCAGTAGGAGTTGATTAATTCTTGAGTTTTTTCCTTACCTAGTTGTTCTTGATCTGAATACCCTTTGGCAAACATGGCAGGAACGCCTGCCTTTAGGAAAGGAAGTTGGTCGGAGCGGAAAAACATTCCATTCTCAGGGTTTGGATCTGGGGCAATGTATCGGCCAAACTTCGCAGCCTCCTCGGCCAACAGTTCATCTAACGAGGAGTGTCCAAGTCCGGTAACTGTAACATCTTTGAATTTGCCTAGGAAAAGTATCACATCGTTGTTGATACAGGCAATTGTTTTATTTATGTTGATAGGTGGATTCGCCACAAAGTATGTTGAGCCGTAAAGCCCCGATTCTTCTGCCGTAGGTGAGAAGAACAGAACACTACGTTTTGGTGCAACTCCAGTGCTTTTAAACGCTTTTGCAACGGAGAACATCCATGCAATTGCGGCGGCATTGTCCGATGCTCCGTTATAAATTGAGTCGCCATTAACCACACGGCCAACCCCCAGATGGTCCCAATGCGCCGAGTAAACAATAACCTCATCGGGCTTTTCGCTACCCTTAATCATTCCAGCAACATTATTTGATGCTGATTTGGTATGACTGTTTTCAATATTCATACTCAGTTTAGCGTTCATACTGAATGATTTGAAGCCTTTCTGAGTTGCTTGAGTTTTTAATGCTTCATAATCCAATCCGCACGATTTAAATAGGTTGATTGCTGCATTGTGGGTTATCCAGCCATTAACAAGACATTGTTTGTTTTCAAGGTCGGGTGTGTCTAGGTATAGTTGAGGTGTGTTGTTTTTGCTTCCTGCAACATCCCAGGGGTAGCCAGCCGGGGCATCCTCGTGAACAATTAAACATCCAATGGCTCCTTGACGTTCCGCCTCTTCGAATTTATAGCGCCAGCGGCCATAGTAGGTCATCGTATTTCCTTTGAATAGGGCTGTATCGCCAGTGTAGAAACCGGGGTCGTTCACCAGAACAACAATTACTTTGCCTTTTACATCAATACTGTCGAAATCGTTCCAGTTGTACTCTGGGGCATTTATTCCAAAACCTGCAAAAATTAAATCGGCTTTATCAATTTTGATAGATGGAGAAGTTGTTGGGCTCCAAGCACAGTAGTCGTCATCGGCCTTTAGCTCAAATGTTTTATTTGAAATCGATAATTTTACAACTTCAGGAACTCTTGAGATGATTGAAACCATCGGAACATTCTGGGTGTAAGAGTTTTCGAACACGGGTTCTAAACCCAGTTCAGCCATTCTTTTTTCTAAGTAGGCAACAGACCGTTCCTCTCCAATGGTAAATGGGGCTCGGCCCAGCATGCTGTCGGCCGATATGGTGGATATATCCTTTGCTAAATCATCGTTGCTCACCGATCTTAATGCTTTATCGATATTGCTTTGACAGGCTGTAAGGCTTATAAGAATAACTGGAATAAATCTTTTCATCGTTCAAGTTTTAATAAACAAAAGTATTATTTCCTTTTGAAGATTTTTATTTGATGTGTAGGTTTTTCATTTTTCTTCAAAAACGTATATATAAATGGAATCCCTGACAGGGTTCAAAACCCTGTCAGGGATATTGTAACTTTATATTGCTCCATCAAATCGTCGTCAAACTTTTTCTTATTTTTAGCGTCTAAATCCGTTGTGTAATCTAAACCCAATAAAATGAGAAAAATATTTAAACCAATTAATGTTGCAATTATGGCAATAGTACTAGCCAGCGTTGGCTGTAACGAGGCCGATAAGACACCAGCCAAAGAGCCGTTAAAGATCGACGTTACTCTTACCGATGCCGAAAAAACAGCAGGGGTGCTTACTCCCGAAATTCTCTGGAAATTTGGCCGTGTGGGTGAGCCGGTTTTATCACCTTGCGGTAAAATGGTTGTTTATACAATCACATATTACAATTTGCAGGAGAATAAAGGTGTTACAAATTTGTACCTAGTAAATACCGATGGTGGCGAGCCAGTTAAGTTGACTGACGAGATGGGCTCTGAGTCTGCTCCTGCTTGGAGTGCCGATGGTAAGGTTATTCGTTTCCTATCAACCCGTAGTGGTTCATCACAAATTTGGGAGGTGCAGACCAATGGACAAGGTCTAAAGCAAATTTCAAGTATCGATGGCGATGTTAATGGCTTTGCATTCTCTCCCGATGAGTCGAAGTTGGTTTACTCAATGGATGTGAAGGTTGTTGATCAGGCGACCGATATTTACCCAGATATGCCAAAGGCCAAAGTTCGTATCATTAGTGATTTGATGTATCGTCACTGGAATCAATGGGAGGATGGAAAGTACAGCCATCTTTTTGTGGCCGATTTTGCAAACGGTGCAATTGCTAATGCTAAGGATATCAATGCAGATGAGAAGTGGGATACACCTATGGCAACCGATTTTGATATGGCCGAGGTTCAATGGAGCCCCGATAGCAAGAAGTTGGTTTACAACTCAAAGAAACTTTACGGTAAGGAGTATGCCATGAGCACAAACTCCGATATTTACCTATATGAGTTGGAGAGTAGCGCAACAACCAATTTAACTCCAGAGAATAAAGGCTATGATCGTTATCCAAAATTTTCTCCTGACGGAAAATATATTAGCTGGTGGAGTATGGAAACACCTCTTTACGAGGCTGATTTAAAGCGTCTATTTGTACTCGATACCGAAAAAGGTAAGGCCGTTTATGCAACTCAAGGATTCGACCAAAATATTGAAGCCTATAACTGGGATGAGGATGGAAAAACTATCTATTTTGTAAGCGGGACTAAAGGTACTGAACAGCTTTTCAAGATTGATGTTACCACAAATCAGATTGCTCAGTTGACTAAAGGTATGCACGATTATGTGACAGTTCAAAAGAATAAAGGTGTTATTGTTGCCGAGCGTATGAGTATGAGCATGGCTCCCGAATTGTTCAAGGTTGATGAGGCTACAGGTGAGGCTACTCAATTAACTTTCACAAACAAGGCTATCTACGAAAATATTAAGATGGGTGAGGTTCGCGAGCGTTGGGTTAAAACCACCGATTGTAAGGAGATGTTGGCTTGGGTAATTCTTCCTCCAAACTTCGATGAAACCAAAAAATATCCTACACTACTATACTGTCAGGGTGGTCCACAAAGCACTGTTAGCCAGTTCTGGAGTTTCCGTTGGAATTTCCAAATTATGGCTGCAAATGGTTATGTAATTGTAGCACCAAACCGTCGTGGAGTTCCTTCGTTTGGCCAGGAATGGAACCTCCAAATCTCGAAGGATTACAGCGGACAGAATATTAAGGATTACCTAAGCGCTATTGACGATGTTGCTAAGGAACCTTGGGTTAATAAGGATAAACTTGGCTGCGTTGGTGCAAGTTACGGTGGATACTCGGTTTACTACTTGGCCGGACATCACCAAAAACGTTTCAAAGCGTTTATTTCGCATTGCGGAATGTACAACTTGGAGTCGTTCTACGCTCAAACCGAGGAGACATTCTTCCCAACATTCGATTTGGGTGGCGCACCTTGGGAAGCCAACAATAAGATTGCACAGAAGAGTTATGCAAACTCACCTCATAAGTTTGTTCAGAACTGGGATACCCCAATTATGATTATTGTAGGCGAGCACGATTACCGTATTCCTTACACACAAAGTTTGGAGGCATTCAACGCTGCACAACTAAGAGGTATTCCAAGCAAGTTGTTATTCTTTTCAGAGGGAACACACTTTGTAACTAAACCTCAAGATGCGGTAATTTGGCAGCGCGAGTTCTTTGGTTGGTTAGACCAATGGTTGAAGTAGAAATATTTGAGTGATATGTGACTGGTGATTTGTGATTTATCAAATCACCAGTTTTTCTTTTGTAACTTGTCAAGAATCACTTGTCACCAGGTAAAATTTTATGAAGAATCATCTCCATTTTATCCTCCAGCGGCATATCTCCACTTATCCAGTTAATTGTAAAACCACGGCGCTCCATTCCTCGGAACCAGGTCATTTGGCGCTTTGCAAATTGCCGTATGGCAATGTATAGATGCTCAAACATCTCATCGTAGCTGATTTTGCCAATGATATACTCGGTTAGGTACTTGTACTCCAATCCGTAGTAAATTAAATCGTCGGGGTTTATGCCTGAGTTAAGAAGGGTTTTGATTTCGTCAATCATTCCCGATTCTAGGCGTTGTGACAATCGAGATTTAATGCGTTGCATTTCGGTTGTGCGGTCGTACTTTACCCCAAATATAATGCTGGTTAACTGTGGAAATGGATTTGCATCGACAGGTGTTTTGCTGTAGTACTCCTCAATCTCAATTGCCCTGATGGTTCGCTTGCGGGTATCAAGGTCGGTTGTGTTATGCAGGCTTTTGTAAGATGCCAGTATAGTGGCTAACTCATCATCGTTTTTTTGTTCCAAATGTTGGCGTAACTCCTTATTCTCGGGAACAGGTATCAACTTATATCCTTTTAAAACAGCCTCAATGTAAAGTCCGCTACCACCGCAGAGTATTGGCTGAACGTTACGATTTTTTATATCGTTGTATGCTTTTAAAAAATCGGTCTGGTACTCGTAAACATTGTACTTGGTTCCAGCATCGGCAATATCAATTAAATGGTAAGGAATGGTTTTGCCGTTAATGGTATAATCCTCCAAATCCTTTCCAGTACCCAAATTCATTCCACGGTAAATCTGGCGTGAATCGGCACTGATGATTTCCCCTTCCAGTTTTGCAGCCAAATTGGTTGCCAGTTGGGTTTTTCCGCTGGCAGTTGGCCCAACAATGGCAATTATATCGTAAGTTTTATTCGGCATCGAATTAAAATATCGGTTTGCGTGGTAAAATTAGTTAATTTTGGCATTTGTAAGGGAATGAAAGTTTTTAGGGATAAAAGTATTGGGAGTTTGTTGATGGTTGTTAGTTGTTCGTTGACTCATTACTTGTCACAAACCAACCACTAATCACTAAACGCTATACACCAAGAAATGGTACAGTTACGAAGAAATAATCAGCCCAATAAGCTAAACCAGCTAAATCGATTGGTTTGGATGGGACTTGTGTTTTTAATATCGGTGTTGATGGTGCTAGCGGCAATGACCAATATGTTTACCGAGAGTCCACTGAAAAAATCGAACATAGGGTTAATTTTTGTAGTTTTGCTCGGACTGACATTCTATATTTACAGCTGGGTAAAGTTTTTTAAAAGAAAGGATTAGTGTTTGAATTATTGTCATGTTTTGATTTTGTTTTGATGCAAAATACTTTAAATAGATGCTTCGACAAGCTCAGCATGACAAGTAACAATGTTTTTTGTCATACTGAACGCAGTGAAGTATCTTTTTCATTGCTTTGGATGACAAAACCAGAATAAAATATTTTAGGAGTAACAAAAATGGCAAACGATATAGTTGTTAAAAATAAGAAAGCTAGCTTTAACTTTGAGATTGTTGAGAAGTACATGGCGGGTATTGTGCTTAAGGGTACTGAAATTAAAGCAATCCGAATGGGTAAGGCTAATTTTGTAGATTCGTACTGCCAGTTTATTGACGATGAACTTTGGGTTAAAGGATTGCATATTGCCGAATATGAATGGGGCACATACAATAATCACGACCCGAAGCAGGATAGAAAATTGCTTTTAACACATAAGGAACTTGGCAAGCTGAAGCGTCGTTCTCAGGAGAAAGGGCTTACTATTATTGCTTTAAAACTTTTCCTTAACGAACGCGGTTTAGCCAAGGTTGATATTGCACTTGCCAGAGGCAAACAAGTGCACGATAAGCGTGAGGATTTAAAGCACAAGGATGCCCGTCGTGAGATGGACAGGGCTATGAAGAAGTAGTGTTTTGTGATTTTCCATTGACTTTTAACGTTTCACTTCTAGCGTTTCACGTTTTGTATTCTCCATTATTTCTATCTATTTTTGAATGATTTTGCATAATAAGCACTTCTTTGCTATGAATCATAAAAAAGTATTTCTCTTAGCGGTATGCCTTTGTTTGCTTGTTCCGGCCTTTTCGCAAGAGGTTGATGCAACTACTTCGCAATTGAATCCGCAACGAGCAAAAGCCGATTCTTTATTGAATAAATTAAATTTTTCGGAGGCATTGCCAATATATAGCGAATTAATACAAGAGTTTCCTCGCGATCCGAATATTCAGTATCCTTTAGGTATTTGCTATTTGATGGGAACTCGAAAACTTGACAAAGCAATTGAATACTTAACAATGGCTTCTACTGCCAATGTCCCCAATATGGTTTACTACTTTTTGGCTGAAGCTTTACGGCAGAACTATCAGTTCAATGAGGCTATTGATTACTACCGCAGATTTTCCATTAATGGAGGTTCTCGTGATATTAAACCAAAGGATATTGAGCCTTTGGTGACGATTTGCGAGAATGGAAGTTTCCTTACTCGCTATATTTTTACTCCACAAGTTCTAGACACTAAAAGTTTATCCGTTAAGGATTTTTACAATTACTATTCAGTTGCTCCAGGCAGCGGTAGTTTTACGAGTATTCCTGAAAATCTTTTAACTCCAACCGATAAAAAGTTGAATCACCAATCAGTGATGTTCTATCCAAAGAACCCGCAGGTTGGCGATTATGTTTACTATTCCAGTTACGGCAACTCCACTTCGTTCGGAAAGGATATATTCAGAATTAAGTTTCAGGACGATGGATACTGGAGCAAGCCCGAGGTTATTGGCGATGTGGTGAATACTTTTTTTGATGATGATTATCCGTACTTGGCTCCCGATGGTGTGACGCTGTACTTTTCGTCAAAAGGTCATTACGGAATGGGCGGGTACGATATTTACAAGTCGGTTTACAATCCTCAAAGTAAAACATGGAGTACTGCGGAGAATCTAGGATTTCCATTTAACTCACCATTCGATGATTATTTATATGTGGTAGGCGATGCCGATAGCTTGGTGTGTTTTGCCACCAACCGCAACTTTATGCCTGACACTATTCAGTTGGTGTTGATGAAGAACGTGGAAAATCCAATTCGTCGTTCAGCCAAATCGTCTAAGGAACTGGATTCGTTGGCTAGGTTAAATCTTGAAGGTGCTAATTTTACTGTTGAACAGAAAAAAGTTGAGCCTAAAAAGGAGGTTGAAGAAAAGAAACTTGACGATTTGAAGAAACAAAAACCTGCATCGTTTAGTTCTGTGGAGAACGATCCCGAATATGCTCGGGTTATGGCTAAAGGTTTTGCGGCTCAAATGAAAACGGATTCCTTAATTACTCGGCTTGAGAAACTGCGCGAGGGATTTGATCACATTGAAACAGCTGAGGAACGAATCAAGCTCGAGAAGAGGGTTGCCAAAGTTGAGGACGAAATGCTTGCCTCGCAAAAGGAGGCCGACATGATGTTTGTACGAGCCAGCCAAATTGAGCAGGAGTATCTTACTGGGAAACGCAAACCACAGGGGAAGTCTGATGCAACTTTTGCTGTGGACAATCCTGAATACATTTATCAAGCTCAGTTTGCCACTACGGTTTTTCAGGACGACGAGATTAATAAACTGGCTCAGGCAGAGCAATTGTATTCTCAATTGCTGAAGGCAAGAGAGAGCGCTTTGGCTGCAAAGAAAAACTATCGGGCGTGTACCGAAAGTTCTTCTGATACAATTTCCACTAATTGTGATGCTGCTTACAAGTCAATGCTTTCTGAAATGGGAGATTATAGCGTTTTAGTGGATAAGTATTTCGAAAAGAAATATCCGATTTATAACGATTGCATTCATGTGGCTTTGGTGAAAAGTGGAAGCACTGATGAATCAATAAGGGATGATATTAATACTTCAAAGGCTAATCTCCGCACTTCAAGTACTATTATGAATAATCTGGGGGATGAGGGGAGGATAGAGAGTACATTTGAGGCATCGTTGCTCCGTGAGTTGGTATTGCTGCGGTTGGACTTGGCTTTCTCTAAGATCTGGGGATTAAAACTTTTTGAGCAACAAATTACAAGTAGAATAATCAAGCTAGAGATAGATATCTTTGGATCGACCCAACAAGCCGATAAGCAAGATGAATCAGTGAAGGTTAAAGTTCAGGTTGCTGAGCAACCGCAAATAAATCTCCCTAAAATTGAAAAAACTGAAGGACGCGAAGATGTAAAAGAAATTGCCATTAAGAATGAGATTCCTTTGGGCTTTGGTGTGGTGGATAAACCGGCATATAGTGCGGAGAATCCGATTCCAATTGATTCTCCTTTGCCCGATGGTGTTCTTTATAGAATTCAGATTGGCGCATTCAGTACTGCTCGCGATCCTCAATTCTTCAAGGGTATGGTTCCAATTTTTGGTGAGACAGTTGGAAAGGTTATCAAGTATTGTATTGGAAATCTAACAACATATTCAAGTGCAGAGAATGCCTTGAGTGTTGTCAAGTCAAAGGGATTTAAGGATGCGTTTATTGTTGCATGGTACAATGGCAAAAAAGTAACTCCGCAAAGGGCCCAGTCTTTAGAGGGTGCTGCCCAACAATCAACAAAAACTGTGGAGGCGGATGCTGGTAAAATTTACAAAATTCAGATTGGTACTTATGACAATGAATTACCCGCGGACATTGCCAAAACCATAAAGGCTATTGCGCTGGGAAAAGAAGTTTCTCGTACCGATAATGGGCAGGGGCAAAATGTCTTTTTTTTAGGAAACTATTCTAGTTTAGACGAGGCGCAGCGTGTAAAGGATAACCTTGTGGCTAGCGGAGTTGTAAACGCAGTGGTTATTACAATCGAACTTGATAAAAAATAGCTATATTAGCATCAAAATAAATTGTTACCTATGAGTCATCGTGAACAAACTTTCAGTTTAGAGGAGGTGCAAATGGAAGCAAACGAAAACTACACGTTGTTTCTGCATAATGACGAGGTGAACACTTTTGAATTTGTTATTGAAACCCTTGTTGATGTGTGCAGACACGAGCCCAATCAGGCAGAGCAATGTGCGCTTATCACCCATTTTAAAGGCAGATGCGACGTTAAACATGGCGAGCGCGATGAGTTGGAAAGTATGATGGTTGAGTTAAATCGTAGAGGGTTAAGTGCTACAATCAATTTAAATTAATCCTCGGAAATGACCTTAATCATTGTTCTTGTTGTAATTGGGCTTATTCTCCTTGTTGCCGAATTTCTGATTATTCCTGGTGTTACCGTTGCTGGTGTCGCTGGATTTGCTCTTATTATTTTTGGCATCTATTTGGGATATAGTCAGTTTGGCGCTACTATTGGCCATATTGTGCTACTTTCCACAGCCGTTGCCTCTGTGGTAACAATTGCCCTATCGCTTAGAGCTAAGACTTGGCGATGGGCTGCCTTGAGCACTAACATTGACTCAAAGGCTACCGAGGAGTATGATCAAATAGTAAAGCCCGGTGATGTTGGAGTAACAATTAGCCGCTTAGCGCCTATGGGCAAAGCTGTAATCAACGATAACATTGTTGAGGTAACTGCTCTGGGCGAATTAATTGACCAGCAATCCACCATTGAGGTGATTAAGGTTGAAGGAAATAAAATAACTGTAAAACTTAAAAAATAATTCTATGAGTGAAATTGGTGTTTTAATGGTGATAATTGCTGTAAGTATTGTTGGCTTATGGATTATCTTCTATTTCGTACCAGTGGGACTATGGTTTCAAGCTTTAGTTTCGGGTGTACGCATTTCTCTACTTCAATTAATCTTTATGCGTTGGAGAAAAGTTCCACCACGAATTATTGTTCAGGCAATGATTGAGGGAACAAAGGCTGGCTTAACTTTAAACCGGAACGAGATGGAAGCTCACTTCCTTGCAGGAGGTAGAGTGTCTAAAGTGGTTCACGCGTTAGTTTCGGCTCAAAAAGCAAATATTCCGCTCGATTTTAAAATGGCTACTGCTATCGACCTTGCTGGCCGCGATGTGTTTGAGGCTGTTCAAATGTCGGTTAACCCAAAGGTAATTAACACTCCTCCGGTTACTGCTGTTGCTAAGGATGGTATTCAGCTAATCACTAAGGCGAGGGTGACTGTTCGTGCAAATATTAAGCAGTTGGTTGGAGGTGCCGGCGAGGAAACCGTTCTTGCACGTGTTGGCGAAGGTATTGTAACTGCAATTGGCTCTTCGCATAGCCACAAGGAGGTGCTCGAAAACCCCGATAAAATTTCAAAGACTGTTCTTGGTAAAGGTTTGGATGCTGGTACAGCATTCGAAATTCTTTCAATTGATATTGCCGATATTGACATTGGACGTAATATCGGAGCTGTTCTTCAAATGGATCAGGCAAATGCCGATAAGAATATTGCACAGGCAAAAGCAGAGGAGCGTAGGGCAATGGCCGTTGCTTACGAGCAGGAAATGAAGGCAAAGGCTCAGGAAGCCCGTGCAAAAGTAATTGAAGCCGAAGCGCAAATTCCAATGGCTATGGCTGAGGCTTTCCGTACTGGGAATATGGGAATTATGGATTATCAACGGTTAAAAAACATAGAGGCAGATACCAATATGCGAGAGAATATTGCAAAACCGGGTAGCGATTCTAAAAAGAAATAAAAAATAATGGCCTAGAAATGAGAGGGGAATGATTTTCTCCTCTTTTTTTTGTCAATATGTTTTGCACATTTCAGATGTTTTTATACTTTTGTCCTGCTTTTCGAAAACCTAGTGCGGTTGAGAGAAGAATTTCAGTTGACCCACGGAGAGGTGGGTGAGTGGCTGAAACCAACGGTTTGCTAAACCGTCGTACTTCGCAAGGGGTACCGGGGGTTCGAATCCCCCCCTCTCCGCAAAAAGGGCTATAGTTCGGGGTGTAGCGCAGCCCGGTTAGCGCATCTGGTTTGGGACCAGAGGGTCGCAGGTTCGAATCCTGCTACCCCGACAGAAAAAGGGAACGGAAACGTTCCCTTTTTTTATTTCTACAATTAGAAGAGGTGTCTCAGGTTCGAACCGAGGAGCAAGGCGACGAGTTCACGAGCCCTGTCGAGTGATATATTCCAAAATGCTTAGATTGTAGGCTTTAGGGGTGAGTAATCCTGCTACCCCGACAGAAAAAGGGAACGGAAACGTTCCCTTTTTTCATTTCTAAATATTTTGGGTCAAAAATTTTAAGTCAACTGCTTTTTGTGATCTGGTTTTATAAATGATTTTAAATCATTTGTCTTTTATTCGTTAGAATTTGCTTCCTTTTTTATACTTATTTAACACATGTTTATTCGATATAAATTTTTAATTAGTTGCACATATCAACTAATGTTCGTTGCTTTGCATTCTAAATTTTGAAATAATGGAGAGTGTGGATAAACCATTTGGAATGATCGTTGGTCGAATGATGCATGCAATGTTCAGGGTGCTAAGAAATCGCACAAATGAACAGACCGAGGCTAAATTAACCATTGAACAATTTGGATTACTCTTCGCAATTAGCAAGCAGAAAAACGATATCATTCAAAAGGATGTGGCCGGAATGATGGGGAAGGACAAATCTGCTATTCTAAGAATGATTTATTCCTTGGAAAAAAAGGATTGGTTCAACGAGTGGTGGACAGTAATGACCGCAGGAAAAGCAATGTTTTGGTGTCAGAAAAAGGGCAGATAGCAATTGCTCAACACTTGAAAATTGAGTCTGAATTAAGTAAGGAGTTGATAGGAGGTCTTAGTCAGTCGGATTTGGATACATTCTATAAGGTAATTGGTCATATTAGGTGCAAGGCCGAAATGATGGTTGCAAACAGTTGAAGTGTTCTTTTGTTTATAGGTTTGTGCGTAATGTTAATACAAGAATAGATTGGATAAACTAAAAATTGTAAATATGAATAAACTTTTTATTGGAGGATTTATCCTCGTATTGATCTTAACGGGTTGTGGTAAGAAGCAATCGGCAACAAAAGCTCCGGAATCAGTGCAGGCTTATCCGGTTAGTGCTTTAGCACCGCAGGATATAGAGTTGCGATCTGTTTTTCCGGCTGTTATAAAGGGACAGGAGGATATTGATATTAAACCTCGCATCGATGGTTTTGTTGAGGCTGTTTATGTTGATGAGGGCGCAATTGTAAAAAAGGGTCAACCGCTTTTCAAAATTAATTCGCCTTCGGCGATTCAGAGCCTCGAAAATACTCAAGCAGCGTATAATACAGCGAAATTAGATGTTGAAAGGATGCGTCCTTTGGCCGAGAAGGGAATAATTAGCAACGTTCGATTATCAACCTATGAGAATAATTTTGCATCGGCTCAGGCTGCCCTAAATCAGGCAAAAGCAGTTTTGAGTTGGACTTCGGTGACTAGTCCTGTTGATGGTGTGGTTGGTCCAATTTCATATAGGGTTGGAAGCTTGGTTAATAATACAAATGTACTAACCACTGTGGCGAATACCACTAATGTAATTGCATACTTCTCAATGAACGAGAAAGATTTGTATGAGTATTTGAGAAATTGCGAGGGGACAACTCAAGCCGAGAAGATTAAGAATATGCCATCGGTAAGGCTTCTTCTCTCTGATGGTAGCGAGTATGAAGAGAATGGCCGTATTCAAACAATTTCGGGAGTGGTTGATGCAACTTCGGGTGCAGTGAATTTTCGAGCATTATTTCCCAATAAGCAGGGTTTGCTCCGTAGTGGTTCTAGCGGAAAGGTTGTTATTCCTAGATATCTAAAGAATGTTTTGGTAATACCACAGAAGGCTACCTTCAGTCAGCAGGATAAAGTCCTTGTGTACAAAGTTCAAGGCGACTCCGTGGTTCAGAAAGCAATTGTTGTAAAACCAACTTTCGATGGTAAAAACTATGCAGTTTTGGATGGTTTGGTTAATGGCGATAAAATTGTTATCGACGGGATTGTTACTCTCCGCAATGGTAAGAAAATTAAAGAGCAATAACTTAAACAGGAATTACAATGCTTAAAACATTTATAGAAAGACCGGTTTTATCGACCGTTATTTCAATCCTTTTTGTGGTTTTGGGCTTAATTGGGATTTATTCCTTGCCAATTGAGCAGTACCCCAATATTGCTCCCCCAACCGTAAGGGTTAATACAACGTATAGCGGAGCTAGTGCCAGTGCTGTGCAGAACAGTGTTATTGTCCCTTTGGAGGAACAGATTAATGGTGTTCAGGGGATGACCTATATGACATCAACTGCTACTAATGGCGGTTCAGCCACGGTTTATGTCTATTTTAAACAGGGAACCGATCCCGATATTGCTGCGGTAAACGTGCAGAATAGGGTTTCGCAAGCATCTGCATTGTTACCAGCAGAGGTAACTAAGAATGGAGTTACCGTTCAGAAACAGCAGAGCAGCACCGTTTTGATGATCATGATTAGGTCGAAGAATCCTGATTATGATGATAAGTTCATTCAGAACTATGCAAACATCAATATTATACCTCAAATAAAACGTGTAAACGGTGTGGGCGATGCGAATGTTTACGGTCCTAAGGAATACTCTATGCGTATCTGGCTTAAACCCGATGTGATGAAAACTTACGGTTTAACGCCAACTGAGGTTATTGCTGCGTTGCAGGATCAAAATATTGAAGCAGCACCTGGTGAACTGGGTGTTAATGGCGATCAATCTTTTCAGTATGCCTTAAAATATACGGGGAGATTAAAAACTGCCGAGGAGTTCGAGAATATTATAGTTCGCTCTCAAAGTGCCAAAATTTTACGAATTAAGGATGTTGCTAAAATTGAATTGGGAGCTCAAAGCTACTCATTCTACTCTCGGAACGATAATTGCCCTGCTGTTCTGATTGGTATAAATCAAACTGCTGGTTCGAATGCTCAAGAAATTATTAAGCAGATTAAGACCGAGATGGTTAAGGCTGCTGAAAATTTTCCTCCAGGCCTAGAGTACGATTATCAAATGGATGCCAGTGCGTTCCTAAATGCATCTATTAATAAAGTGCTCAGAACACTGTTTGAGGCATTTGTGTTAGTGTTCTTGGTAGTATTGCTATTCTTGCAAGGTTTTAGGGCAACATTGATTCCTGCAATTGCGGTGCCTGTTGCTATTATTGGAACTTTCTTCTTTCTTCTTCTGTTCGGATTTTCTATAAACCTTCTCACCCTTTTCGCTTTGGTGCTGGCTATTGGTATTGTGGTTGACGATGCCATTGTGGTGGTTGAGGCGGTACATGCAAAAATGGATGCGGGCGAAAAAGATGCCAAGGAGGCTGCAATTAAAGCGATGAGCGAAATCGCGCCTGCAATTATTTCTATCACACTTGTCATGTCGGCGGTATTTATCCCGGTAAGTTTTATTGGAGGTACAAGCGGGGTGTTTTTTAAGCAATTTGGATTAACTCTTGCCATCGCAATCTTAATCTCGGCGGTCAATGCGCTTACATTAAGTCCTGCACTTTGTGCGCTATTCCTTAAAACATACCACAACCCCGATGCAAAGGATAAAAATGTAATACGTAAGTTTTACTACTATTTTAATCTAGGTTTTAGCGCAACTACTAACAAGTACAAAAGTTCGCTTAAATATCTTACCAAAAAGAGTCATAGATGGATCACTGTTGCTATTTTATTGCTATTCTCTGCAATACTCTGGGGTGTGATGAAAATTATGCCTGTGGGATTTGTTCCTCAGGAGGATAGCGGTTCTATCATGGGAATGATCACTCTTTCCCCGGGATCTTCGCTTGAAAGAACTGATAGTGTTGTAAAACAGGTTACTCGTATTGCAGAATCAATTCCTTATGTGCATAGCGTAACCAGTTTAACTGGTATGAACTTCATGAGTGGATCGGGAAGTTCGTATGGTTCTATTGTTGTAAAAATGGATCCATGGGAGGCTCGAGATATAACTACCAGTCAGGCGGCTGCTATCATGAAACAGAAGACCGACTCCATAAAAAATGCAACATTTATGTTCTTCGGAGTTCCAACGCTACAAGGATTTGGCTTGAGCAACGGTGTGGAGATGAAGATGCAGGACCGTACTGGTGGCGATATTGAAAAGTTCTATTCCGTTACCAGTGAATTTTTGGATAAGGTTCAGAAACGGCCTGAGGTTATGATGGCCATGACCACCTTTAACCCAAGATTCCCTCAAAAGTTGATAGAGGCTAATGTCGCAAAAATAAAGGATGCAGGATTAACCCTTAGCGAGGTCATGACTACCATGCAGGCCTATGTGGGCAGTATGTATGTGTCGAATTTTAACTCCTTTGGAAAACAGTATAGGGTTATTGTGCAGGCTGCTCCTGAGTATCGCTCTAGGTTGGATGATTTGAATGGGCTTAATGTTCGGACATCGAACGGAACAATGGCTCCAATAACTGAGTTTATAACAATCCACGACATTACAGGGCCTCAATCGTTAACACGGTTTAACCTTTACTCATCAATGGATATAACCATTATTCCAAACTATCCTAAGGGATTTACTTCGGGAGATGTGTTAAATGCAATAAAGGAAATTGATTTACCCGATGGGTATGGTTATGATTTCTCGGGGATGACTCGCGAGGAGGTTAACAGCACCAATCAAACTGTTATCATATTTATTTTGTGTATAATTTTTGTTTACCTGCTGTTGGCCGCATTATACGAGAGTTATATTCTTCCTTTGGCTGTAATATTCTCTTTACCCATTGGTTTGGCGGGGGTATTTGTGTTCATCTTTGTTGCCATGATGAACGGAAGCGGCATTGTAAATAACATCTATGTACAGATATCGCTCATCATGCTTATTGGACTTTTGGCTAAGAATGCAATTCTGATTGTGGAATACGCTATCCAGCGACGCAGGCAAGGTATGAGTATAGTTAAATCCGCAATAAGTGGAGCCATTGCTCGTTTCCGCCCAATTCTAATGACTTCGTTTGCTTTTATCTTTGGACTATTGCCACTTGCCGTTGCCCATGGCGCTGGTGCTGTTGGAAATAAGTCAATTGGAATTAGTGCCGTTGGGGGCATGTTGATAGGTACTGTAATAGGTGTTTTGGTTATACCTGTTCTTTTTGTGCTATTCCAGAGTTTGCAAGAAAAACTTAGTGGACACAAAATTGAAACTATAGATGACAGTGAAATTTAACCTTAAAATAGATTTTATGTACTATAAATATAAGATGATTGGCTTACGGATTGCTTTTTTAGTCATCATCGTTGCAGGATTTTCATCTTGTCGCACTTATAAGAATTTGGTTGATGCTCCTGCTGTAGATACGCAAGGAATCATAAGGGATACTTTGGACAATAAGACAGACACAGCAACCATTGCCGATACTCCTTGGAAGGAATACTTTACCGATCCCAAACTTCAGGCTCTTATTGGCGAAGGACTTGAGAAGAACGTTGATTTGCAGGTTGCCTTATCTCGAATAAAGCAAACCGAAGCCGCTCTTAGCATAGCACGCGGTGCATTCTTGCCCTCTGTTTCTCTTGCAGGAAAGGTTGATCATACAAGGAAGAGCTCAGGAAACAGTGGAACTGATGTTCTAGGTTATACATCAAACGTGAATTATTTAGGGTTTTCGGCATCGTGGGAAATTGATTTGTGGGGAAAGTTAAGTAATCAATCCAAGGCTAAGTATGCCAGTTTGCTAAGTAGTTATGAGTATAGAAACTTGGTGCAAACCACTTTAATTGCCAACATAGCAAAGGCTTACTATAGTTTAATAGCATTGGATGAACAACTGAGAATTACTAAGGAAACTATCGGGCTGTTACAGAAAAGTGCTGAAACCATGCAGGCACTAAAGGATGCTGGGCTGCAAAATGCAGCGGCCGTAGAGCAGAGTAATGCCCTTTTGTACAGCACACAGTTATCGTTATTGCAGCTGGATTACCAGGTTCGTAAGCAGGAAAATGCTTTATGCATACTGCTGGGGCGTAAACCAAACTCTATTGATAGGGTTTCTATTGATAGTCAGTCGGTTGCTGGTAAACTAAACTACGGTGTACCTGCTCAACTGTTAGCTAGGCGTCCCGATGTTAAGCAGGCCGAACTTTCATTTTGTTCTGCCTATGCATTAACCAACGTGGCGAAGGCAAATTTTTATCCGTCATTAACCATAAGTTCTGCAAGCATTGGTTATGCGGCTGGTGAGTTTTCTGACTTTTTTAAACCAGAGCATATTGCCGCTGAAATTATTGCTGGTCTTACTCAGCCACTATTCTTAAAAAAACAGCTTAGAGGAAATCTAAAAATCGCTCAAGCACAACAAGAAGAGGCGTTGCTAAACTTCCAAAATACTGTATTGCTGGCAGGTCAGGAAGTTTCAGATATCCTATATGGGTACAAAACATCGCTCAGCAAAAATGATTTTAGGGATAAGCAGATTGCATCGTTAACTAACGCAGTGGACTACACCCAGGAATTACTTAAGGCTGGCGAGGCAAATTATACCGAGGTCCTTTCTGCCCAGCAGAACTTACTCTCGGCTCAGTTAAGCAGAGTATCCGATAAACTTGAACAGCTTACCTATAGCGTGAACTTGTATAAGGCGCTTGGAGGGGGAATAAAGTAGCGTTATCTCTGTTATCTCGTTCTGAAATGAGTTGAATGCTTTTTTCAGAACGAGATTTTGTTTTTCTTTTAAAAAATAAATTGTAGTAATGGCTAAAAAAGCAAACACCAATGAGTTGGGAACAGTAGGGGTAGGACGGTTGCTTATACAGTACTCAATACCTGCAATTATTGCAACTGCAGCAGCATCGCTTTATAATATTATTGATAGAATTTTTATTGGACATGGTGTTGGGCCTTATGCCATTTCGGGACTGGCTCTTACCTTCCCGTTGATGAACATAATGGCGGCTTTTGGATCAATGGTAGGCGTTGGTGCTGCAACCATGGTGTCTATTCGTCTCGGACAGCATAATCGTAAAGGTGCAACCCAAATTCTGGGCAATGCCCTTATGCTGAATATTATTATCGGAATAGCGGTAGGGTTGATAACGCTTTTGTTTCTTGAACCTATTCTGTATGCTTTGGGCGCCAGTGCTGAAACCTTGCCCTATGCTGAGGAATTTATGCAGGTTATTTTGCTGGGTAATGTTTTTACCCACATATACTTGGGATTGAATAATATTATGCGGGCTACAGGCTATCCTCGCAAAGCGATGCAAACTACTCTTACCGCTGTAGCAACAAATTTAGCGCTTGCACCGCTTTTTATTTTTGTGTTTAACTGGGGAATTCGTGGGGCTGCACTTGCTACGGTTATTGCGCAAATAATTGGAACGGCAACGGTTATTCGCCATTTTTCGAAAATCAATAGTTTTCTTCATTTCCTTCCAGGCTATATGAAATTGAGGTGGACAAGCATTCGCGACATTATTTCAGTGGGAATGTCGAATTTCCTGATGCTTATCGCTTCTAGTATCGTTATTTCAATTATCAATATTAGTTTGAGTAAGCATGGTGGCGATTTTGCGATAGGTGCTTACGGAATTGTTAATAGTTTGGGAAATCTGGTTTTGATGATTATTATTGGGTTTAACCAGGGTATGCAGCCGATAATTGGCTATAATTTTGGCGCACGGAAAATACCTCGGGTTATACGAACCTATAAGTTAACAATTCTAGCAGGAACTTGCGTGGCTTGCGGTGGCTTTATTCTGGCAGAACTATTTCCTAGAGCAATTGCCACGGTGTTTACTACCAATTCCGATCTTATTGGATTAGCCACAGTTGGATTGCGCTTAAATTTAATGATGTTACCGGTGGTGGGTTTTCAGGCGGTAACCGCCAATTTTTTCCAGTCAATTGGCAAGGCAAGGGTGTCAATATTTCTATCACTTACACGCCAAGTAATTTTTTTGATACCAGCACTGCTTATTCTTCCTTATTTTTTGGGTTTAAAAGGGGTGTGGTTGAGCACTCCATTGGCCGATTTTGTATCGGCTCTTTTAACCCTATTGGTGTTGCAGTGGCAGGTTAGAAGACTTAAAAAACAGTAGCTTTACTTGACTTTTAAAATATAGCCTACACCTCTAACGGTTTCGATGCTGATTCTGCTATCGTGTTGAAGGAATTTACGTAGTCGGCTAATAAACACATCCATGCTTCTACCTAGAAAGTAGTCATTTTCGCCCCATAATTCCACCAGAATTTCCTCGCGTTTAATGAGTTTATTCTGATTGCATATGAAGTATTTTAAGAGCTTAGCCTCTTTGGTGGTAAGCGTTAGTTCGGAACCTATTCCTTTTAGTTTAAGTTCATTATAGTTCAGGATAAATTCACCCAACTCGAATTTGTCGGATTCGTCAATTCCGTTACGTTTAAGGATATTTTGAATTCTCAAGACTAGTTCGTCAACATCAAATGGTTTGCAGATATAATCGTCGGCACCAAGTTTTAAGCCGTTTAACCTATCTTCCTTTAACCCTTTGGCAGTAAGAAAAATGAAAGGTGTTTTGGATGACTTCTTGCTGATTAGGGAGGCCAGCTCTAAACCATCCATTCGGGGCATCATTACATCAAGGATGCAGAGGTCGAAAGGCGATGCTTCAAACATGTTCCATCCTTCCATTCCATCGCGAGCAAGCGATATTTCGTATCCTTGTAGTTGTAAGTATTGGGCCAGCACATTGCCCAAATCTATATCGTCCTCAGCTAAAAGTATTCTAGTTTTTGCCATCGATTGGAAGTTTTATGGTGAAAGTACTGCCTTGTCCTAGTTTGCTCGAAACGCCTATGGTTCCCTTGTGCGCTTCAACTATTTGTTTTACATAGAATAGCCCAAGCCCCAATCCTTTTACATTGTGAATATTGCCTGTTGGAACTCTATAGAATTTATCGAAAATGTGGGCTACTTCATCCTTGTCAATCCCAATTCCGTTGTCCGAAATTGATATGTTAAGGTTTTCGTCTTTCCATAGTTTGATTTCAACTTTGGGTTTTCCGAGATTGTACTTTGTGGCATTGCTTAAAACGTTTAGTATTGCCGAAGTTATCATGGTTTCATCAATGTTTATGACAGTATTTTCTAAGGTATAGTTTTCCGTAATGTCAATTTCTTTATCGCTACATTCCCATCTGTACGAGTCGACTATTCCTTTCAGCATTTCTTTTATATCAATATTTTTAAGATCAAGTTCGAATTGACCGCGTTCCCACTTGCTTATCTCGAGCAGGTGATTTATTTGTTTTGACAAATGGGAATTTTGGCGCGATATTACCTTGGCTGTTTCAACTACTTTTTCTGGATTGGCCAATATTTCTTGTTTTTCCAGCGATTTTGATGCTATAGATATGGTGGAGAGAGGTGTCTTAAGTTCGTGGGTCATGTTGTTGATGAAATCGGTTTTCATCTGCGATAATTTTTGCTCGCGGAACAGGTTTCGGAGTGTTAGTAAAAAAACTCCAATTACTATTAGCAGCGCCACTAGTGCAAGCACAAATGAGAGAGCAACTCTGTTGAGCACTTCCTGCTTTTTGTTGCTGAAATCAATTAGGTAATCGATCTTTATATTGAAATGATTCCCTACAAATTGATACTGATAAACTAATCCTGCATTTTCGGAAGGTGAACTTATGCTGTCAACATCCAGCGTTTGCCCTTTCTCGCGTATGGAGATTATGTGGTTGTAGTCCAGTAGATTTAGTTCCTGAATAACAAAGTACGATTTAAACGGCACGTAGTACTTGTTGAGTTTTAGAAAGGTGGTAAGGTTCGAGTCTACTTCCTGGTAGTTCATCAGTATTTTCGAAAATTGACTATAGATGGTTTTTCTAAACTCAGTGCTGTCGGCAATTTGATTTGAGTTGATGAAATCGACAAAGTTCTGAGAAACGCCATCAAGTATGTAGTTTGATTTGGCAAAGCCGTTCCCTTTGTTATTGCTTAGCATCCAGCCAACGGCGTTGTCCACAATTTCGCGGTATCTGTAGTCAAACTTTTCGGTTTCCTGCGTGTAAATCTTAGTAAGCAAAAATGATAAAATTCCAATAAATGCAAGAATTGATAGTGCTGATGCGCCGAGTAGTATTTTTTTGTTGTTCATTATTTTGCTGCTTATCCGATTTGCTAATTTAATTGATTTAATTCTGAGAAGTTGCCATTAACCTTTCGTTAACATATCATTAACGCAAAAACAGATTTGCTAGGCGTAAATTTGTTCTGTAATCAAAAATAAACGAACTATGAAAACCCAATTCACAAAACTTATTATCCTGTTACTAGTTATAGTATTATCATCGGGATATGCAGGTGCACAGGATAACTCAGCGAATAACGAATCGAAGAAGAAAAAAGAGAAAGAACTTCAAAAGAAAGAGTTGGATAGTATTGCTGAGAAATCGAAGGAAGCATACGAGTTTGAACTTCAACGCTTGCTCGATGAGCAAGAAAAATCGATGGACGAGCAGGATAAGATGTTTGATGAGATGGATAAGCTCTATGGCATGAATGACTTTGATGGTGTTCCTTATGTCCAATTTTTCACCGGAAAAGATTTCAATATTGAAATTCCTGAGTTGCCGGAAATTCCTGAACTACCAGAGTTGAATTTTGGTGGTGATATTATGGCGAAATCCTTGTCGGGCGATAATACTACTTTTAACATCAGCAAGAGACTTCGGGAGCAAACCACTTTTAACGGTGATTTCGAATTTGTAATTCCCGATAAATGCAAAGGCGTATTCTTTAACTTCTCTAGTTCTTTGGTGGCGGGCAATTTAAAAGTGACAATATCGAAACCCGACAAGAAAGTATACCAAGAGTTTAAGGTTTCTCCTGTGGCCGATGTACGTTGGAATAAAAAGCTAAAAGCTGAAGATATGAAAGAATTTATTGGAACTTGGAAAATAACCATATCGGCTCAGGATGCTAAGGGTAATTACAACATAAACATTTCGTCGTATTAGGATAATCATTGGTGGTTTTAAGTTTTCGAAAAGGAACCGGAGCACGTTGTGCCCGGTTTTTTGTTGAATGATGTTTCGTGACAATCGGTTTTAGTATCAATATTTATAAATATAAAGAGGTTTGTTAATTTTTTATAAATTTGTGCCTCGAAAAAAATAAAATGCTAGAGTTCATCAGTATTAAGTTTGCTATGAACTTGTGGATATGAAATAGAGGTGATGCAAAAAGTTATAGTTGAGGCAGATAGTATTATTAACTCTTTGGGTTTTTCGTCTGATGAGGTTTTGCAGGAGATAGAACTGGGCAATGTTGGAATGAAAATATTCAACAGTGTGCTTCCTGTTGATCAAGGTTTCTGCTTGTCGATGGTAAACCAATCTGCTTTCGAAGAAAAATATCCTGTAATAAGCAAATGTAGTAACTATACACGCTTCGAGAAGCTAATTATAGCTTCGATTGATGATGTTGTAAAGAACTCATCTGTAGATATAAAATCTCCGGAAACATTAATAATTATTTCCACCACAAAGGGGAATATTGATCTGTTGGAATCGGACAAAGGATTCGAGAAAAGCAGAGTGATGCTCTATAGTTCCGCCAAGGCAATTTCGGAGTATTTTGGGAATCCGAATGAGCCTAAAGTGGTTTCAAATGCTTGTATCTCGGGGTCTGTGGCTATTATTTGGGCAAAGGAACTTTTGGAGGCCGGCAAGTATAAGCATATAGTGGTTTCGGGTGGCGATTTGGTGAGTAGATTTATTGTTTCAGGATTCCATTCGTTTGTAGCATTATCGCCAACTTTTGCAAAACCATTCGATAGCGATAGGGTTGGTTTGAATTTGGGCGAAGGTGCAGCAACGGTTCTGCTATCAATAAAGGATGAACAGAGCATCGAAAAGAATAGTATTGCAATATATAGTGGAGCTACGGCTAACGATGCCAATCATATTTCAGGACCGTCAAGAACTGGCGAGGGTTTGGTTCGTGCAATTCAACGCACGGTGAAAGACGTTGATTGGAGTGAAATCGCCTTTGTTAATGCTCATGGAACGGCTACCCTGTACAACGATGATATGGAGGCCATTGCGTTTAAGCGAACAGGTCTTAACGAAACTTTTATCAATTCATATAAAGGATATTTTGGACATACGCTTGGCGCTGCAGGATTAATGGAAACCATACTCTCGGCGCGAGCACTGCAAAAACAAATTGTACATCAATCCATCGGCTTTGATAAATCGAGTTTAGAATTTCCTTTAAACGTGACTAAAAAGATTGAGCATGCAAAAGGACGATTTGCATTGAAAACAACATCGGGGTTTGGTTCGTGCAATGCTGCATTACTATTAGAACGGGTAGGAGGTAATAAGTGATGAGGTTTAAAACATTACATTCAGTTGAGATATACCAGAATAAGATGTATGTTGATGGTACAGAAACTTTTTCTGCATCATCGGATACTAATTCTGCCGATTTCTTTAAAATGCTTTATGCAAGCCTTGATCTGAATTACCTGAAGTTTTTCAAAATGGATTTGCTTTCCAAGTTGGGATTTCTGTCTGCTGAGGCTTTGTTTCAGAAAGTAAGCCTAACTGAGCAGGAGAAGGAAACCGTTGGGCTGTTAGTTTTCAATACTTCATCATCGCTCGAAACCGATGAGAATTTTCAACAAACCATACAGAATGATAACGAGTTTTTTCCAAGTCCTTCAATTTTTGTGTATACATTGCCCAATATTGTTATTGGCGAAATTGCTATAAAGCATAAACTGTACGGCGAAAATAGGCTGATGGTTGTGGATGACTTCAACTTGGAAAAAATAAAGGATGAGGCAATAACCATAATGAATGCCAATGGATTGAAACAAAGTATTGTAGGATATTTGGATTTTTACCAAGATAATTATAAATCGCACTTTATTTACTTATCAGAATAATATTTTAAATCAAATAAAATGGACGCATTAGTTAAAGAGTTAAAAGAGAACATTATTTCTGTGTTGAATTTAGAAGGCATGAAACCTGAGGATATTGATAACGATGCACCTCTTTTTGGTGATGGTTTAGGACTTGATTCAATTGATGCATTGGAATTGATTGTTTTGATGGAGAAAAACTATGGCATCAAACTGGAAGATCCTGCAAAAGGTCGCGAGATCTTCAAGTCCATTAATACTATGGCTACCTACATTCAGGCAAATAGAAAGATTTAAGGAATTGAAAGGCTGCAACTTTCCTGTTCGAATGGTTGCCGGGTTACTGTTGGCTTCGCCGAGGTATTTTTTTGCCCGACGGAGTCAATCTGTTAAATGGAAGGTTGATTTTTTTATTCGATTTGATTGTATTTTTATAGAATAAATCTTTGCAAAAGATTAGATGTAGCAAGGTTTAAATCTTTAAACTAAACTATTTATAGATGTCTGAAAAGATTTGCATCAGTGGATTGGGAATAGTGACTGCAATTGGACGCAATTGTGAGGAGACGTTGCAGTCGTTAATAAACGAAAAATCAGGTATTGGCAAAAGTAGGTTTTTACAAACCAATCACAATGATATACCGATGGCCGAATTTCCTCTTTCGAACGAGGAGATGATGAACTACCTGGGAATTCCTACTGATGAAGTTATTACCCGAGCATCGTTGCTTGGCATATATGCGGCAAAGGAGGCAATTAAAAATTCTGGAATTCTTGAGAATAGAACATACCGCGTGGGCTTTATTTCTGGAACCACAGTTGGCGGCATGGATAAAAGCGAGTTGTTCTATAATGATTTCCTCGAAAACGATACGAAAACCGACTATATTTCTGCACATAGCTGCGGAGCATGTACCGAGAAAATTGCCTCGTACTTTGGCGAGTTCGATTTCATAACAACTATTTCAACGGCATGTTCTTCTGCAGCCAATGCTGTTTTGCTTGGCGCAAATCTTATAAAGACGGGAGTCCTAGATGCAGTAATTGTGGGAGGTACAGAGTGTTTAACCAAGTTTCACCTGAATGGATTTAATACATTGATGATTCTTGATAAGAACCCATGCCGACCATTCGATGCAACCCGTGCCGGGCTCACCTTGGGTGAAGGTGCTGCTTACATTGTAATTGAATCTGAAGAGTTGATTAAGAGAAGGGGAAAGCAGCCCTTGTGCTATTTGTCTGGCTATGGGAACTCCTGCGATGCCTACCATCAAACAGCTTCATCGCCCGAAGGCAAAGGGGCAATTCTTGCAATGAGCAAGGCTCTTGCGATGAGTGGTTTAAAACCCAGTGAAATTGACTATATAAATGCTCATGGAACCGGAACTTCCAACAACGATGAGTCTGAGGGTCGTGCAATTGAGACAGTATTTGCCGATCGTATCCCAATGGTGAGTTCTACAAAATCATTTACAGGACATACAACAAGTGCTGCAGGAGGAGTAGAGTCGGTAATATCAATACTTTGTTTACAGAATGGCATTGTTCCCGCTAATTTGAATTTTAACGAACCTATGAAAGAGATATCTTTTAAACCAGTTGAAAAGACACAACGAGGAGTTGCCTTAAATCATATTCTGAGCAACTCGTTTGGGTTTGGCGGAAACAATACTTCATTAATTTTCTCAAAAGAGTAGTCAATATGCAAAGCATATATATAAACGGGCTAGGTAATATCTCAATTCAGAATACATTTCCAGAACCATCATTGGAATCTAAACTTGATTTTGAATCGAACCATATAAGGTGTGTTGAACCCGATTTTACGAAATACATTAATCCGGTGGCAATTCGCAGGATGAGCAAAATTGTACGACGGGCAATTGCTACCGCAAAAAAATCGTTGGAGGAGGCTCAAATCGAGATGCCCGATGCAATTGTTTCGGGAACTGGACTCGGGTGCATTGAGGATACCGAGAAGTTCTTGGTTTCGATGATTCGGGATAATGAACAATTTCTGCAACCCACCCATTTCATTCAGTCAACCCACAATACAATAAGTTCGCAGATTGCCATTCTGCTCAAGTGCAATGGCTACAATAGCACATATGCTCATTTAGGATTATCGTTTGATAGTGCGCTTTACGATGCATACCTTCAGTTCCAACTAAGTCAAATTAAGACCGCACTTGTTGGTGCTTACGATGAAATGACACCTGCATACTACGAACTTTTAAGGAAGGCTGGTGTTTGGAATGGTTGTTTTGCAGGCGAGGGAAGTATTTCAATTGCTATGTCGGTGGAGAAAAAGCCTTCGGCTTACTGCTCTATTAAAAATATGATAATGTTCTCGCAACAACCCAGTAATGCTAAGTTAGAGCAACGTGTTTTGGATTTTATCAAAGCCAGTAATCTGTCGATTGATGAAGTTGATGCTGTGATTCTTAGCAATAGCGGTAACTCCGAGAATGATGAGGTAATTAACTCCTTACGCAAAGGAGTGTTTGCCGATACAGCGCAAGTAACCTACAAGAATATCTCTGGCGAGTTTTACTCATCCTCTGCTTTTGGATTTTGGCTTGCAGCAATATGCCTAAAACAGCAAAGTATACCAGACTATTTGGTTTTGAAAGGGAATGTGAATAAGCCTTTAAAGAATATTCTGGTGCATAATCACTCGTTGAATAGAGGTCACTCATTAATACTACTATCGTCATGCTAAAATTGGTAGGATTGGTAAGCGTTCAAAGCATCTTTTTAGTTGCTTCGCAAATATTTCTAAAAATGGCTCTGGCCAGTTTTGGAACTTTTGAATGGACCCTTCGGTATTTTAAGAACGTGTTTACCAACATTCCTTTTGCTCTATCGGGCATTAGCATAGCGGTGGCTTCACTGCTATGGGTTTACATCCTAAAGCATTTCGAGTTTAGTGTTGCATATCCGCTAATCAGCATCAGTTATATTTTTGGACTGTTGGCGGCGTATTTTATTTTTCACGAGAATATTCCCGCAACACGCTGGTTGGGCGCATTTATTATAGTGATTGGAGTTTACTTTATTACCAAAAAGTAGTTTTGAAATGAAAAGTATTATATCTACACTTCTTTGCTCAATTTTATTTGTGCTTTATTCCAATGCGCAGGGCGTATTTAAACCTGTTGACGAGAAAAATATTGTTTTAATTACAGATAAATTAAAGGCATCAACGCAAAGCGTTAAGAGTTTACAAACCGACTTTGTGCAGAGCAAAACCATCTCGGTTTTAGAGGAAACAATTGAGTCGAAGGGTGTGATGTACTATAAATCGCCAGGGTCAATTCGTTGGGAATACCTATCGCCAAATCAGTATATTTTTGTTGTAAACAATCAGAAGATTAGCGTAAAGGCTGGCGAGTCAGCAACAAAAAAGTTTGATGCAAATGCTAACCGATTCTCCAAGGAGATAAGTGATATAATGCTTTCGGGGATTAACGGGATGGAAATTATGGAATCCAAAAAGTTCACCCCGGTTTTTTTGAGCAGCGATAGGCAAATCTGCATTCAGCTAACTCCTGTAAAGCGGCAGATGCGGCAGATGCTATCGCAAATCTCATTCTTTTTCGATATCAATACCTATGCAATTCAATCCATCGAAATGCTTGATGGAAATGGCGATAAAACCCAAATTCGATTTGTAAATAAGAAAGAAAACATACCTGTGGATGATGAAAAGTTTACTATCAATTAGCTCAATCAATACTACTACCGATAGCCAGTTTGACGCACAGGTTGTTATTGACGAGAATCACGAAATACTTAAAGCCCACTTTCCAAACTTTCCTATTGTACCCGGTGCTTGTTTGATAGACTGTGCAAAGGATATTGTTGAAACGTATTTTAAGTCAGCATATCGGTTGGTTTCGGTAAAGAATGTGAAATTCCTTCAAATTGTAAACCCTCAAAAAATTACCAGTTTGCAATATTTGTGTACACATCAGGAGATTGATGGGGAGTTGAGGGCTAACTATACAATATCCTCAAAGGATGAGATCGTGTCAAAATTAAGTTTAGTATTTATTAAAGCATAGATGGAACCTATAACAGTTAAGCGATTAATGGCCGATTATGGTTGCTGTGTGATTATTCCAACATACAACAATGCATCTACAATTGCAGCTGTTATTGAATCGGTTTTAGCTTACACTTCCGATGTTTTTGTGGTGAACGATGGCGCTACCGATACAACGCCTCTTGTTATTGAAGGGTATAGGAATAGAGTGCAAGTGGTTTCCTACTCGGTAAACAGGGGTAAAGCTTATGCATTACGTCAAGGTTTTCTTGCTGCGCGCAAGGCTGGGTTTAAGTATGCTATAACAATAGATTCCGATGGTCAGCATTTTGCCAAGGATATAGAACTATTTATAAGTAAACTTAACGAAGGCGATAGAATAGTTTGGGTTGGAAGTAGATTCTTGACACAGGAGAACATGCCCAAGAAAAATACCTTTGCCAATAAGTTCTCAAATTTTTGGTTTGCATTGCAGACCTTGAATAGGTTGCCTGATACACAATCGGGTTATAGACTTTATCCTTTGGTATCAGTTGCCAAAATAAAACTTTTTGGGTATCGTTACGAGGGGGAATTGGAACTGCTGGTTAGGTTGGCTTGGCGTGGTGTTAAGGCAAAGCCTTTACCCATATCGGTTTACTATGCCCCCGAGGGAGAGCGGGTAAGCCATTTCCGTCCAACAAAGGATTTTTTTAGGATCAGCGTTTTGAATACTTTCCTAACCATTTTGGCTTTTGTTTATGGTTACCCATCTATGTTGTTTTATTCCATAAAACGGAAATTAAGTAGAAAAGGATTATGACCGATTTGTTCTTGAAAATATATAAGTACCTGAAGGTGCGGCGAGTTCTTCGCTGGGCTTTGCTTTTGGTTAGTTTTGCAGTTATAGGTTTTGGTGCTTTTAATATTAAGCTCGAGGAGAACGTTGCCAACTTTTTGCCGAGGAGTGAGGAGAACGAAAAGATCAACTTTGTTTACCAGAATAGCCAGATTGCCGATAAAATAGTTGTCCGAATTTACCAGCCCGACTCCACAACGGATGTTGATAGGGATATGCTCATCGATGCCTCGGAGTATTTTGTGGAAAGCGTTAAAGAACTCGATGGTGACGACATCAAGAGCGTGCTTTACAAGGTTGAACAGGAAAAACTGCTCGAGATATCCGATTTTATCACCAAGAATCTGCCTTACTTCATGGTTGAGGCGGACTATGAACGTTTAGATTCGATGCTCACCAATGATGCGGTTCTGAACACTTTACAAAAGGACAAGGATTTGCTGGTATCGCCAATGGGAATGGTGCTGAAAAGCAATATCGTAAACGATCCGCTCCATATATCTGCATCAATACTGAAAAAACTGGAAAAGTTTAAGGTGTCGGATAGTTACGAAACCTATAACGATTACATCTTTTCAAAAAATGGAAAAGAACTAATCGTACTAATTTCATCGGTTTACCAAAGTAGCGATACCGAAAATAATAAGAAGTTGCTGGCTGCCATCGGTAGTTCCATTAATAAAACAAAATCAGAATTTAAAAACGCGGTAGACTTGGGCTTTTTTGCCGCTGCCGATGTTGCGTTAACAAATGCTAGCCAAATCAAGAATGATAGTTACTTATCCATTACAATTTCGTTGGTGCTGATACTTATTCTGCTATGGTTTTACTTTAAGAGCTTTAGGTCAATGTTCCTTATTGCTATGCCTGTGGTTTTTGGAGCGCTGTTTTCGCTTGCCATTCTCGCAGTTGTTAAAGGAACTATCTCGGCCATTGCAATTGGTGCTGGTTCAATAATATTTGGGATTGCGGTAAACTACTCGCTGCATTTTATTGCGCATCATAAGCATAGCGGAAGTCCATTGTTGGTTCTTAAAGATTTGGTTTCTCCGTTGACGGTTGGAAGTTTTACAACCGTTGCAGCATTTCTGAGTTTGATGTTTATTAGTGCAGTATCGATGAGAGATTTTGGCCTTTTCGCTGCATTTACCCTGATTGGTAGCATTTTGTTTGTGTTGATTTTCCTTCCGCACTTTGTGAGCGCAGAAACGGTACATCCAAACCATAGCAATCCTAATTTTTTCGATAGGATCACTGAGTACAGGCTGGAGAAAAACAAAATACTTGTTGCCATTACAATTGTCGGCAGTTTTGTTTTGGTTTTCTTTTCCGGTAGAACTGGATTTAACACCAACCTGCAATCGATAAACTACATGACCAAGGAGCAGAAGGCTGAGTTTGCAAGGTTGAATAAGTTAACCGATTTAGGCGAAAAAACTTACTATCTAGTTTCCGAAGGTAAAACGTTGGACGAAGCGTTAGCCAATTACGAGTATGTTGCAAATGGGAAACTCGACTCGCTTGTCAAGTGTGGTGATGTGACTAAGGTGAATGGAGTTGGTGATCTTTTGCCATCATCTGAAATTCAGAAGAAAAAAATAGAGCGGTGGAACTCGTTTTGGAGTAATAAACGCGACAACCTGATTCAAACCTTCGAAAAACAGTCTAAGTCCTTAGGCTTTAAGGTTGGTGCATTTTCAAATTTTTATGATGTTTTAAAAACCGATTATACCGTCCAGTCGCAAAACTATTTCGATATACTAACTGAGAGTTTTACTAAGGATTATTTGATAGAAACGCCCCAACGCGCTATGGTTGTCTCGCTTATATCACTGAAAGAGGATAACCAAGAGGCTGGGCTAGCATCAATTGAGAGCGCTTCTGATAAAAGTTTTGTGTTCGATAGGGCATCCATTGCCCACAAGATGGTGAAATCGCTTTCGTCCGATTTTAATATTGTCCTTTACGTATCGGGTCTGTTGGTCTTGGTGTTTTTAACCATTTCGTTCGGAAGGTTTGAGTTGAGTTTTATCGCATTCCTTCCCATGTTTTTAAGCTGGATATGGATTCTCGGAATAATGGCAATGTTTGATATTCAATTCAATATTGTAAACATTATTTTGGCCACGTTTATCTTTGGTTTGGGCGACGATTACACCATTTTTATGATGGATGGTTTAATGGGTGAATACGCATATAACAAAAAGATGCTGAGCCTTCATAAGAATACCATTGCACTTTCGGCAATTACCATGTTTGTTGGCATTGGAACATTAATTTTTGCAAAGCACCCAGCAATGCGATCGTTGGCTCAGGTTACCATCATTGGTATGGCATCGGTAATATTCATAACATACATTATTCCTCCGCTTTTGTTCAACTGCTTAACTCACAAGAAGGGTCGTAAACGGCTCATTCCAATCACTATAAAAAACTATGCAGGTACGGTTTATGCCTTTGTGGCTTTTTTGATTGGTAGTTTGGTGTTAAGTATTATTGGGTTTTGCCTGTTGACAATAGGGCGAAGAACTCCTAAAAACAAGTTGCGATACCACAAAACTCTGCGCTGGACAGCACGCTATGTAGTTTATCGAATGCCTTTTGTAAAAACTAAAGTGATAAATGAATTTAACGAGAAGTTCGATAAACCAGCCATTATAGTTGCAAATCATCAATCGCATATCGATTTAATGTTTATGATGATGCTAAACCCCAAGTTAATCATTTTAACTAATCAGTGGGTTTGGCGCTCTCCATTCTACGGAGGTATTATTCGTTACGCCGATTTTTACCCTGTTGCCAATGGAATTGAGAACAGTATTGATAGATTAAAACCAATGGTGGAGCTAGGATACTCCATCGTTATTTTCCCTGAAGGAACTCGTTCGGAAACAGGTTACATTAATCGTTTCCATAAAGGTGCTTTCTTTTTGGCCGAGAAGTTAGGCTTGGATATTCTTCCTGTTATAACCCACGGTATTGGATTTGCGCTGCCCAAATCGGAACTTATGCTCCGCAAGTCGAATGTCTCTGTAAAAATTCTGGAGAGAATATCACCTTCGGATAATCAGTATGGCGTTGATTATGTTGAGCGGAGCAAACAGATTCGAAAACTATTCAAGGCCGAATATCAAAAGTTATGCGTTGAGAATGAAACGCCCGATTACTACTCAAATCTGGTAATTCATAATTATGTCTATAAAGGAGCCTCAATTGAAAAAGAGGCGCGGATAACGCTGAAAAAACATGGAAATTTCGCTAGTGTTATCAACCAACTACCTGATTCAGGGAAAGTAATTGTAATTAACTGTGGAATTGGCGTTTTTCCATTGATGCTAGCATTGGTGAAAAAAGGTTTGCAGGTTGAGGCCTACGATGAGTCCGAGGAGAATGTTGCTTTAGCAAGAAACTGCCGGTCGGTTCCTGAGAATTTGAATTACACTTTGGAATTACCATTTAATATTGATCAATCAAAGCAATTGTTAACTATTGATGAGATGAAAATTTATGTATCCGAGTAACGGAAAATATGATGTTGTAATAATTGGCAGCGGCCTTGGCGGCTTGCTTTGTGGCTATATTCTCTTCAGGAATGGATACAAAGTGGCAATATTTGAGAAGAACGCACAGATTGGTGGATGTCTACAAACATTCAAACGGAATGGTGTTAAGTTCGATACGGGCATGCACTACGTGGGTAGTCTTGATGAGGGTCAAATGCTCAACAAGGTTTGGAAGTATTTAAACCTATTTGAGGATGTTAAGTTAAGCAAACTCGACCCTTCGGGATTCGATATAATTTCCATAGCAGGGAAACGCTACCGTTTTGCGGCGGGTTTCGATAATTATGTAAAGGGTTTATGCGAAAGGTTTCCTGACGAAAAAGAGAGCATCGAAAAGTATGTGGAGGCCGTAAGAACTATTGGGAAATCTTCGCCCTTGTACAACCTGCAAAGGCCACACGATAATCTTTACATCGAATCCGATTATTTTAAGAAAAGCGTAAATGAGTTTATTAACGGAATAGTTTCCAATGAAGAGTTAAGGAATGTGCTTGTTGGTAATCTTCCGCTTTATGCAGGCGAAAGGAATAGAACCCCAATTTATGTTCATGCGCTAATTCAGAATTTTTATATTCAGAGTGCATTCCGGATTATTGGTGGTGGCGATGCCGTTTCCTCATCTCTGGCAAAATCCATTCGAAAAATGGGCGGTGAGATTTTTAACAACTCAGAGGTGACACATATTAACTGCAACGATGAAAAGGCGGTTTCAATAACTCTTAAAAATGGTGAAATAGTAGAAGGCGAAAAGTTCATATCCAATATACACCCGCAGAGCACCTTGGATATGATTAATAGTAAGTTGATACGGAAGGCTTATCGCGATAGGGTTTCTGGCTTAGAGAATACTGTTTCAAATTTTACGGTTTACATTCTTTTCAAGAAGAATTCAGTTCCGTACCATAATTTCAACTATTACCATTTCGATGAGCCTGATGTGTGGAAAAGTAAAGATTTCACTTTGGAGAACATCGAGAAAAGTTATTTCTATATTCACCAGTGCGACGAGGAAAATCAGAAATATGCACGAGCTGCATCGGTTATTTGCTATATGAAGTATAGTGATGTGGCAAAATGGGAAGGAACCAAACTTGGTAAGCGTGGTAAGGATTACGAGGAGTTTAAGGAGCAAATTGCTAAACGATTACTGGCAAAACTCGAACAGGCGTTTCCTAATACCATAGATAATATTGAGGCCTACTATACTTCTACTCCTTTAACATATTTTGATTACACAGCAACCAAGGAGGGATCGATGTATGGCGTTTTACGCGATGTAAATTCCCCTTCGAGCACAATGGTGTCGCAGCGAACAAAGATTCCTAATATGTTTTTAACCGGACAAAATATTAACTCTCATGGGGTTTTGGGTGTTACTATTGGTGCACTCATTACCTGCGCCGAGTTTGTTGGAATAAATAAAATTATTGATGATATTAACAATGCAAAATAATAGATCTATGAAGTTTAAACTGATTTACCCACGGTGGAAAAAGCTCGAAGGCCAAACCACATTTACACTTCCTCCTCATGGACCAGTGGTAATGGCTGCTGCTTTGCCATCGTATGTTGAAGTGTCGTTTACCGATGAGAATGTTGAAGAAATAAATTTCGACGAGGAGTGCGATTTTGTTGGTATTTCAACTATGTTGAGTACACAAATAAAGAGAGGATGGGAGATTGCTACGGAGTATCGTAAGCGTGGGAAAAAAGTAATTTTTGGTGGAATTTCCACCATGCTCCATGCCGAGGAAACTATGCAGTATGCCGATTCTGTATTCCTTGGTGAGGCTGAAGGTAGAATGGAAGAGGTTTTTGATGATTTCAGGAATAATAGGCTGAAGAAGGTTTACAACTTTATGCTTCAGCATCCCGATATTGGATTGGTTGGACCTGCCCGTAGAGATATTCTTAAGCGCGAACTTTATAACCACAAGGGTGTTCAGATGGTAGATTTATTCCATGCTTCACGCGGATGTCGTTACTCATGTTACCCATGTGCCGTATCGTATTTGGGCGGACGTCAATTCCGTCCTCGTCCCATCGATAAGTCAATTGAGGAGTTGAATACAATTCAGAATAATCGATTATTCATTGTGGATAACTCCTTGGCGCAAAACACCGAGTGGGAAATGCAGCTTTTTAAGGAGATGATTCCTTTGAAGAAAAAATGGATTAGCCATACTATCGAGGACGATCCAAAAGTGCTAGATCTTGCTGCGCAGGCAGGTGCATGGTATGTTTATCAGGCAGTATTCGATACCTCCGATTACATAAAGGAGCGTATAAAAAAATACCACGATCATGGAATCGGTGTGGAGGGTACAATTCTTTTGGGTCTCGACGATCAAACCGAGGATGATATTAAGCGACTAATCGATTTCTTGCTGGAGATTGACTTGGATCTTGCCGAATTTACAGTTCTTACTCCATTCCCACATACTAAAGTGTACGATGATTTAATGCGCCAAGGTCGCATATTCGATCACGACTGGAATAACTATAACGCTGGAAAGGTTGTTTATCAACCTAAAAATATGACTCCTCAACGATTGCAGGAACTCTACAACTATGCTTGGGACACATTCTATAAGGATGAGACTCAAGAGCAAAAGATGTTCAATTTATTTGCAAAAGTGCTACTCCGCGAGATGCAGGATAATACTTACGTTCCTCGCGATAGAAAGCTTGTGAATAAAACATTTGGTAAGGATGTAGTTAGAAATAAATAGAAAACGATAAGTCAAATGAAAGTTTCGGAGAGTTATTTTGATGAGATAATTGATTTCCGGGGGCAATGGGATATGCCCTCGAAATGTGGAATTAAAAGAGTATCGAAAGGCGAACGGCAAATTGTTGTTATTACTGAACTGTATCAGGATAATCCTGGCTCTAGTATTACCTCGGTTGCTGCCAGCCTTGCAAATCAAATATGTGAAAGGTATTCAATCAAACATCAAGATTTGATCTATATTGAATGTAATCCCAATATGAGTTCAAAACTTTCCTTCTACGATGAGGAGTTCTACCATGTGAGTTTCGAACTTAGGGATGGTTTGTTTGTTAATCCTACGTGGAAACTACTAACTAAAGAGGAATCTAAGTCATACATAATGATTTAGACCCTAGTTTTTTACATGCAGGTAATAAAATCTTGTGTTATTTATACTTTAATGTTAATTTTATTACCTTTAGTTGTTGCAAATGAATATTTGACCTGATTAACATAAATGCTATGAAAGTTCGATTTGCCACAATCGCTTTGTTTTTTCTGACTCTTAGCGCATTAGCACAAACGCCTCCTAGATGGTATGATGCAAATAGTAGGGCGTTTGATTTTCCTAAAGATGAGTACTTCGTGGGTTTCTCCGAAGGAAATATCCGGGCAAATGAAACTGAAATTGATGCAACTAATCGTATCAAAAAGGAAGCATCAGGACTTTTGGTGGAGAGCATCAGGCTAAAGATACAAAGTGTAGCAGAGTCATATTCTAAGAGCGAGGCCGTGGGTAATTCCGAGCAGATTAGCTCTCAGGCTCAGCAAATGGTAAAAACTTCCGCAGAGGCCGATATTGTTGGGATTAAGATCGAAAGTTATGTTGATAAGTCTAAAGGAACAATTGCGGCACTGGCATACGTGAAAAAGGTTGAATTGCTATCGTATTATCAAAATAGCATATCCTTATCGGTGCAAAAGGTTCAGGGATACATTAATACCGCTCTTGAATTGGAGAAAACCGGGGCAAAGGCAAAGGCTCGTAGGCAACTTGAGGATGCTAAGCCATTGTTGCCCAAAATTGAGTATGAACAGGACTTGCTAATAGCAATAAATCCCGATTATAAATCTCAATACCAAGATCTTACAGTAAATTTAAGAACAGAACTCGAAAAGAATCTCACACGTTTGGAGCAGAGCACCTTTGTTTATATTAAATGCAGCGAGGATTTATTTGGAAAAAAATCTGATCTGATTGCTAGTAAACTGAAGGCTAATTTGGCATCTAACGGTTGCAGTTTTACCGATGATCCTATGCAGGCTGATTTTTGCATTACAATGACAGCAACTTCCAGGAAGCATGGCGATGAAACTGCAGATTTTAAGTTTTGTTATGTTGATTTAACTATAGATATGGTGAATACCCATCGCCAGAAAAGTGTGTATAACGATGAAATATCGCAAAAGGGTGTAGGCATAAAGTACGATATTGCTGCTCGAAAGGCATCGGAGGATATCGTTCCAAAGATCACGGAGAAAATTTTACCTTGGATCAAAGGTTTGTAGTTTTATATTAATATGGTTACAACTAAACAAATAGGTTTATGAAAAGGATTGTACTCTTACTAAGTTTTGTGGCATTAAGTCTGATTATCAATGCTCAGGTTAAGAAAGTAGCCTTGCTAGAGCCAATGGCAATGAGCAAGAATGTAACAACAATGGAGAAGGAAATCATCAGAGCGGCATTGGAAGAGGCTATTACTTCGGTTGAAGGCTACGAGGCATTCACCCGAACAGATATCGATGCTATTATGTCTGAGATGAAATTTCAGCAAAGCGGCATGGTTGACGATGAACAAATTAAACGAATGGGTGCTTTAAGTGGTGCCGATTTAATTTGTTTAACTCAGGTAACCCTGGAAGAAGGCGATTTTTTTGTGAAATGTTCGCTTGTTGAGGTTGAGAGTGGAAAGATAGTTAGAACGGCTAATCAGCTTATGAAAAGTACTCCTCGAACCGAAATGCAACTTGGATGTATTCAGTTATCCCAGAAGTTAATGACCGGAACTGTTACCATTACAACCATGCCCGATTCTAGGCCTAGAGCAGCCAATCCAAAAGGAGTAACTACTAAGCCTGCGGCAAAGGATTGTGGCGGCATATATAGCGTAGGTGTTTACTGTAAGGAATTAGGCGGTATTGTTATCGATATTGATAAAAGTGGTAAGCATGGACTTGTAATCTCTGCTGAAGATTTAGGACAAGCTGTTTGGAAAGAAGCTGTAGCATTATGCGAAAAGTATAACGATTCAGATTTTTCAGGCTGGCGTTTGCCCACTAAGGATGAATTTCAGATTATTTTTAATAACAAGGCTCAAATAGGAGGTTTGAAAAATCTTGTTTTTTGGAGCGGCACCGAATACGATAAAAAGATATCGTGGTGTATAAATATTAAGAACGGGAAACCTCAGCCAAAGTATAAAGACAATATCTATTTTGTTAGAGCAGTAAGAACTTTCTAGTAATTTTATCAATTATTTGTTTTGTAACTCTTGATTGTGGTAGTTGGTTGTTTAGCCGAATGACCAACTACCACAATTTAGTTATTGTAAAATGATGTTTAAGAACTTTTTTATAGAGCATTATCCAAAAGAAGTATAAATTTGATCCCTCATTCTAAATTTGATCGTAAAAGTTTATTGGTTCAGTCAATGAATAGTTCAAAATATATTCCAGAGATAGAGTTTCAATCTCCTGAAATAATCAAAAAGTTTCAGGAAGACAGAATGGCCGAGACCTTGGCGTATTTAAGTACGCAATCTCCTTTCTACAAGGATCTATTTCAGAAAAGTAGGATAGATCCATTAAAGATTAAAAAACTCGAGGATTTACAGCATATCCCTTATGTAGAGAAGCATCACTTGCAGGAACGAAACCAAGATTTTGTATGTGTTCCTAAAAACAAAATAGTTGATTATATAACCACTTCGGGAACGCTTGGCGATCCTGTTACCTTTGCGATGAGCGATAAGGATTTGGATAGGCTTGCCTATAACGAGGCTATTTCGTTTGCCTGTGCAGGTGGTAATTCCGAGGATGTTTACCAGTTGATGACCACAATTGATAAGCGCTTTATGGCAGGGCTAGCATATTTCCTTGGAATCAGGAAACTTGGTGCAGGTATTATTCGGGTTGGGAATGGAATTCCCGAACTTCAATGGGATACAATACAAAGGATAAAACCTAATGCAATTATTTGTGTGCCTTCTTTTATCCTGAAGATCATACGTTATGCCGAAGAGAATGGAATTGACTATAAAAACTCAAGCATCAAAAAAGCAATTTGCATAGGTGAGAATTTACGGGAGCAGGATTTTTCATTAAATCTTTTAGGCGAGAAGATAAAGGAAAAATGGGATATAGAGCTTTACTCAACTTATGCCTCTACTGAGATGGCTTCAACATTTTGCGAGTGTCAGTACGGACGGGGAGGGCATCATCATCCAGAACTAATTATTACGGAGCTGCTCGATAAGGATGGTAATGTAGTGAAGGATGGTGAAGTGGGGGAGTTAACCATTACTACTTTGGGCGTTGAGGCCATGCCTCTTTTAAGGTTTAAGACTGGCGATGTTGCCCGCTTTCATTGCGAGCCCTGTGCGTGTGGTAGAACCACAAAGCGAATTAGCCCAATCATTGGCCGCACCAACCAGATGATTAAGTTTAAGGGAACTACATTGTATCCAGCAGCTATTTTCGATGTTCTGGATCACATTGATTATATCGAAAACTATTTGGTTGAAGTTTCCGACAGCGAGTGTGGAACTGATAACATCAAGGTTTTTGTTGGTGCAAAAAAACATGAGGTGCAGATTGTTAAAGAGTTGAAGGACTCGTTTAGGGCTAAATTAAGAGTTGCCCCGGACGTTGAGATAATGGAGATTGATAAAATTAAAAAAATACAATCGCCCGAGATTAACCGCAAACCAATAAAGTTTATCGATAAAAGAAGTTCAACAATAAAGTAGATTATGATTCACGAGTTTGACGATTTACGCCCCTATAACGATGCGGAGATACCTGCAGCAATGCAAAGAATTGCAAGCGATCCATTGTTGGATGTTGTTGCTGCTAATTTTTTTAAGGGTATCACAATTGATGATGTTAAGGCGCTGCTGTTGAGTGTTAAAACTGTTGATGAGTTCCAGCATAAAATAATGCATAGGATAATTAATGGTATTGCTCAGCAAACAACCAGTGGAGTTGAGGTATCGGGGTTTGATCATCTTGATAAAAATAAAAGTTACCTTTTTGTTGCAAATCATAGGGATATTGTACTCGACTCGGCATTCCTACAGGCGGGATTGGATGCTAATGGGTTTCGAACGACCGAAATTACATTTGGCAGCAACCTTATGAAACCTCAGTTTGCTGTCGATTTTGGTAAATCTAACAAAATGTTCAAGGTTATTCGCGATGGCAGTGTAAGGGACTTTATCAAAAACTCATTGCATTTATCAAAATATATTAGGCATACAATTACCCGAAAGAATGAATCTATCTGGATTGCGCAACGGAGTGGCCGAACCAAAAATGGTAATGATTTAACGGATCAGGGTATCATCAAAATGTTCGCGATGAGCGCTGAAAATCATCACGAGGTTGAGGCGTTGCTCGATTTAAATATAGTTCCTCTTGCTATTTCGTACCAAATTGAACCTTGCGATTACTTGAAAGCTCGAGAACTATTCTTGTCTCAATCGGGTCCCTATAAAAAGGATGAGTGGGAGGATTTAAACAGTATAGTTGAGGGCGTGAAAAATTACAAAGGGAAAGTCAACATTCAAATAATGCCACCCATCAACAATAAAATTGCGCAACTAAAATCTGCTACAAAGAATGAACTATACAAGTTGGTTGCAGGTATTATTGATGAGGAGATATATAAAGGGTATAAGTTATTTAACTACAACTACATTGCGTACGACCTCCTAAATAGCACCAATAAGTACGAAGGTAATTATACTCCGGAAGATAAGGCTACTTTTATTGCCGAGATGAATCGTAAGATTGACCCTATGGGGTTGCCTTCCGATGATGTGAAACGGTTTTACCTTAGTATTTATGCCAACCCTGTTGTGAACCACCTATAAAAGGTGGTGATTCTTCTTCCAGTTGACATAAAATTCGGGGCTGTATAGTATAAGTTGATAGTTTTTATCCAAGAAAACCTGGGTGCTTTTACCTGTGGTAACAATTTCGTTGGTTTTATTGTTTACTATCTCGTACTCGAACATGATTTTTGCAGCCTCGGTATTGATGTATTTTGTGATAACGGTTATTTCGTCACCGTAAATTAGCGGTTTTTTGTAGTTGAAATCCAAGCAAACTAATGGTGCGTAAAATCCACTCGCGAAAATATCGAGGTAGCCAATGTTGAACTCTTTTCCGAAAGCCTCTCTTCCGTCTTCAAAGTATTTTACATACGACCCATGCCATACAATTCCCATTGAATCCACCTCGTTGAAACGGATGGTGACTACTTTTTTGCTAACTAAATTTATATCGCTCATAGTTATTCTTGTTCAAATATTTTCATTTCGCCAGTGGCAATTATTTCGCTGTTACAGTAAATGGTAGCATTTGCTATTTTAGCGGAGCCAATATCGGCAACTGTTTCAACAATGGTGTTAAGTCTTTCGCCAATTTCTGGCAAACGTAGAATTTGAAGGTTTTTGATACCTCCAATAAAGCCTAACTTGATATTGCCATTATTGGTAAATTTATTGTAAAAACCAATAAGTGTTGCACATGTCTGTGCAATGTTTTCAACTAAACCCGGTTCCTGGAACTTATCAGATTTCAAGAAAATAATACCATCATTTATTGTGAAGGCTGTTTCGCACTTTTTGTTGTCGCAGTATATTAGTTCTTCAACAAAAACAAAAGGTTTTTGCTGGGGAATTAGTTCTGTAATTGGTATCTCCTTGAAATTCATGGTTTAGTATCTTAAATATTCCCAAAGTGGACCTTTTCTTTTCTTCGCTCTCATCTTCTCTAACATTTCGGAATGATCGGCATCGGGGAAAATCCATTTTTGTCCGGTTGCGTTTGCTTTGGCCTGTATTGTATCTAGGTTCACCTTATCCGATATGTAGTAAATTGGGTTAAGCACCTCTTCTTTTTGTTTAAATCTACCTTCTTGCTTTGCAATTTCGTAAAGTTCAGTATCTGGATAAATGCGCATTCCAACAAATGGGAAGAAAATGGAATGTTTTATTTTTTTGCAGTTTTCGAAGGTTTCGTCTAGGGTTTCCTCTGTTTCTCCAATTCCTGCTAAAATGAGAAAGTGTGCGTAGAATATGCCTAGGTCAGAGCAAATCTCCGATGATTTTAATATGTCTGCAAAACGGAAATGCTTTTTGTAGTTTTCCAGCTGTTTGTCCGACAGGGAATCCGTTCCAAACTCAACATGGGTTAAACCCGATTTTTTGTAGAGTTCCATTCTTTTTCTGTCGAAATTGTGGGCAGAGAAATACGCTCCCCAGTTTATTTTTATCTGGCTTTCAATTATTCTGTTGGCCAGTTCTTCGTTGTACTCGTCGCAAATGTTGAATACCGAATCGGTAAAGAAAACGTAGTTTATGTTGCGCTGGAAGTATAACTCCTTGAGTCCTTCAACAACTTTTTTTGCATCCAGCGTTCGAACCTTTTTGCCCTCAACTACAGGATAACTGCAGTAAATACAGCCATAAGGACATCCCCGCTTGGTTTGAATGTTGAGCATTCCGCTCTTGTCAAAGTAAAAGTCAACCAAATCGGAGTTGAAACTTATATCAAGGTTTTGGGTGTACGATTGCCTCGGATTAACAAGAACATTGCCGTTGGGTTTGTGTATAAGTCCTTCTATATTACTGTGGTCTGTTTGATTTTCTAATGCTTCAATGAGCTTTAGCAAGCTGGTTTCACCTTCGCCTTTTACAGCGAAATCGGGCTTCAGCCTTTCGTAAATTAACTCTGGAAATATAGATACACAGGGTCCTCCGAGTATAATTTTTGTGTCAATGCTATTCCTTATCGACCTAATGATTGATTGGTACCAATCAACAAAGTTATCCTTTGCGTAGAAGTTTACATCGTCAACATTCCTCAGCGAAATGCCGATATACTTGTATCTTTTTAATTTGATCAGGTTCTCGAATTCATCTAAGGATTTTAGGTTGAAATCAAAAACATCGACATCGAATCCGTTGAGATGGGAGTGAAGGTAGGTTTGCAGGTAAGATATGGATAAAGGGTACACCGGATACGGTACCTTGTAGACATTAGCCGAAACTAAAAGAATATTTTTATTGGTATTGCTCATTATTTCCAGAATTCGTAAAAATTAAACCACTGGTTTTTATGCACTTTAACTGTTGATTCCAATTCCGAAACAAACTTTTGGGTCATTTTTTCTACTTTTTCATTCAGGGTGTCGGTTGTGGAAGTTTCGTTGGTCAATGGTTTTACATAAATATGGTAAAGTAAAGGCTTTTCTTTCATCACAAAAATGCCCAGTGCCGGAATGTTAAACTTTGCAGCAATGTGAAAGGCTCCGGTTGGGAATTCGGCATCTCCTCCAAGAAATTTACAACTCATGGATTTTGATCCGGTAAACACCCTGTCGCATGGCATGCTAATAATTTCGCCACGATTAACGGCTGCGCTTAGCGCAAATATATGCGATATTCCATCAATTACAGGAATAGGGTTTATGTTGTTTTGGTCAAATATGGTTTGCCTGTTCTTTTTGATTTCTTCGCTTTCGCCTCCGTATATCACTGCATTTATCCTTTTTTTGTCCTGTTTTAGCAGGTAGCCCGATATTTCGAAATTCCCAATATGCGAACTTGCTATAAGTAATCCTTTTTCAGAATTGATTGCATTAAGAAAATGTTCGTTACCGGTTATTTTTACTTTGAATTTGTCTGATTTTCCAGCGTATATCGAGAAACGATCGATTAGCATTATCCCAAAAACAAGGTGATTCCAGTAAACATGGAGAATTGAACCGATGATTGAGTAATTCCAGTGTTTCCTGTAGTAATGGTATATTGGCATTGCCCTTTTATAGGCAAACACCATATAAAAGGGCACTATGAAGGCCAAAAAGAAGTAAATAATGTATTGGCTTGTAATGCCAAGAAGGAACAAAAGGCTTTTTTGACCCAGTGTTCCTCCTCCGGTTTTACCTTGCCATTTTTTAGGCTCCATTCCTACTTAGGCGTTCAGTTTTTTTCCGATGTAATCGTAGAATTTTCCGAGTGTATCAACTTCCATCATTTCTTCAGCCTTAATTTTAAAGCCAAAGTTGCGTTCAACAATTACAACAATATCAACAAAATCAAGGCTGTCAATTCCAAGGTCGTCTTTTAAACGGGCATCCTCTGAGAGGGTGCCTTCTACCTCAATTTCCTCTACCAAGAAATTGTTTACAATTTCAACTATTTCGTTTCTTGTCATCGTTTTTATATGGTTTGTGTTTATATTTTTTTAATAACTAGTGCGCTGTTGGTTCCTCCAAATCCGAAGGAGTTTGATAGGAAGATGTCAATTTTTTTCTCCAATGTTTTTGATACAATATTCAACTTTGCCGAGTGCTCATCAGGTGTTTCGAAGTTGATGTTGGGGGCAACAAAGTTGTTCTGCATCATTAAAATTGAATAGATGATTTCGCTTGCTCCAGCCATCCAGCACTCATGGCCTGTCATCGATTTTGTTGAGCTAACCGGAGGTTTGGTCCCGCCAAATAATCTATCAATAGCCATAGCCTCATACATATCGCCCAACTGGGTTGATGTGGCATGGGCATTTATATAGTCAATATCCGATGGTTTTAATCCAGCGTCAATCAATGCTTTTTCCATGGCAATGAACGAGCCGTTATCGCTAGGTTGCGATATGTGTCCACCGTTTGAAGAAAATCCGTATCCTACAACTTCGGCAATGATGTTTGCACCACGGGCCACGGCATGGTCGTAATCTTCTAGTATTAAAGTGGCAGCACCACCGCTTGGTACGAGTCCATCCCGGTTTGCATCGAATGGCCTAGATGCTTTTGTTGGTTCATCTACTCTAATTGAGAATGCGCTTAACGCATCAAAACTTCCCATGGAGTAGTAGTTGGTTTCCTGGGCTCCACCGCAAACCACCATTTTTTGTAATCCATTTTTGATGAAAAAATATCCTAGACCAATGGAGTGTGACCCACTGGCGCATGCTGCCGAAATGGTCATGTTTACCCCTTTCAGTTTGAATATAACCGCCAGGTTCATGGTAACGGTTGAGTTCATCGATTGGAATATGGCTCCTGAGCCAATCAATGTTGTATCCTTTTTGATGCGTGCTATATCGTTTGCCTCAATTACTGCTTTTGCCGAAGAGTCGTTTCCGTAGAAAATCCCAACTTCATTATTCTCAAGAAAATCTATATCTATTTTTGCCTGCTCAAGGGCTTGAACCGTTGCCATGTATGCATACTCTCCCTCTTCGGCAAGATTACTCCTGAACTTTCGATCCAGTACACCCTTTAGTTGAGGGCGTTCAAGAATTCCAGTGAGAGGTGATCTGTATCCGTATTCCGATCGGATCTGTTCAACGCCAATGCCCGATCGGCCCGTGTAGAGTGATTCTTTTACTTCGTCGAGATTCTTTCCAATGCAGGAGTATATTCCCATTCCTGTAATAACAACACGCTTCATATTTATATGTTATTGTATCTATTTAATTATTAAGTGTGAAGTCCTCCGTTGATCGAGATAACCTCACCTGTAATATAGGCCGATTCGTCCGATGCTAGGAATCCAACCAATGCGGCAACTTCTTCGGCGGTTCCGAATCTGTTTAGTGGAACTAATTTCTTTAGATCCTCTACCGGTAAACTGCTTGTCATATCGGTTTCAATGAATCCTGGGGCAATGGCATTAACCGTAACCCGTTTTTTTGCTGCTTCCTGAGCAAGGGCCTTGGTCATTCCAATAACGCCTGCTTTAGCTGCCGAGTAGTTTGCCTGCCCTGGCATCCCTTTAATTCCCGATAGGGAAACAATATTGATTATTCTGCCAGTTTTTTTGTTTAACATGTATTTTAGTACGGCTCGGGTAGTGTAGAATGTGCCGTTCAGATTTGTCTCGGTAACTTGATGCCACTCATCGTCGCTCATCCAAAACATTAGGTTATCCTTACGGATACCGGCATTATTAACTAGAACTTGAATAAATTCATCAGAATTCTTTTCCTGCCATTGGTTTATAGCGCTTTCAACCTCGTCCTTTTTTGCAACGTTAAACTTGAGTAATTCTGCATCAACTCCCAATGCTTTTACCGCATTCAAAGTTTCGGTTGCTGCGGCTTCGTTTGAAACGTAGTTGATTAAAATGGAATAGCCCATTTTGGCAAGTTTGATGCAACATGCCTTTCCGATTCCCCTCGACCCCCCAGTGACTAGTGCGTATTTTTTCATAGATTATTCAAGTGTGATGTTTTTTGATTTCAGATATTCTGTTACGTTTGCAATGTCCTTATACTTGGGTGTATCCTCAATAAACATTGGATGAAACGACCGAATATCTTCGTAAACCTGCCTTGTGATGGGCGATAGTTCATCTTTTATTTTTAGGTAATCGATGGATTGGCAGATTGCCATAAAATGGATTCCCAGCACCTGATAAGCATTCTCTATAACAGTTTTGGCAATTTGTGCAGAGTTTGCTCCCATGCTTACTATGTCCTGATTCTCGTTATTATTTGGGATTGAGTGAACGTAGTTTGGAAACGATAGTGTTTGGCTTTCGGCAGTGGTTGATGTGGCTGTGAATTGGCATGCCTGCATACCGTAGTTTAATCCTTTTACACCTAGGTTTGCGAATGGTGGTAGTATGTTGTTTATTCTGTCGTGGAAAAGATAGCTGAGTTGTCGTTCGGCTAGCATGGTGAGTTTTGTGATGGCAATTTTTAGCTTATCCATCTCAAAGGAAACGTAATCGCCATGGAAATTCCCTCCATGATAAACATTCTGGGTTTCAACGTCTACTATTGGATTATCGCAGGCCGAGTTTGTTTCGTTTATTAAAACCTCTTGGGTTAATTTTATTTGATCGAAAACGGGCCCAAGTACCTGAGGTACACATCGCAACGAGTAGTATTCTTGAACTTTATCTTGAATGTAACTTTCGTTAGTTTTATGGTTGTAGAAATGGTCTTCCCGTTTTCTTATCCGTTTCGATCCGTTTAGCGTATGCCTTAATAGTTGCGCAACGTCCTGCTGTCCCTTGTGGAACTTTGCATTGTTTAGTTCTGGAGAGAAATAGTCATCAAATGCAGAGGTTATTTCATTCACCATTGCTGATGATATAATCGCCCAGTTGAATAGTTGCTTTGCATAGATGAGGTTTATGATGCCAATACCTGTCATGGCCGAAGTGCCATTCAGTAACGAGAGCCCTTCCCGAATATGCATGTTGATCGGTTTGAGGTTAAGTGCCTCTAAAACTTCTTTTGTAGGTCTGATTTGACTTTGGTAAAATACCTCTCCTTCGCCAATCAAGCATATGGCAACATGCGCTAATTGAACCAAATCGCCACTGGCACCAACGCTGCCATGCTCAAATACTACTGGGTAAATGTCGTTATTGATGAATTCAACAAGCAGGTCTATGGCTGATGGGTGAATCCCAGATTTTCCTCTTAAGAATGTAGCCAGTCGGCTAAGCATAATCGCCTTAACATACATTGGCGGGAGCATTTTCCCGGTACCAGCGCAGTGGCTTCTGATAATGTTGTACTGAAGTTGTGTGCGTTTGGCATCATCAACTCGGTATTGCGCCATTGGACCAAACCCAGTATTTATGCCATATATCAGTTTCTCAGAGGCGAATTTTTGTAAGAAATTAAAGCTCTCAGTAACGTGAGTTTTTGTTCTACTACCTAGTTCTAATTTTGTGTTTTTGAAAATAATACGCTCAAAACACTCAAGCCCCATTCTGTCGTCTAGTTGATAAAAGTCTTTATTCATCTATATTGTAAAAAAATGAAACCCCTTGATTCCTTAATATTTTGTGAATCGCAAATATAAATTAAATCGTTTGATTTTTTAAAGAATTTTATTCTTGATAGTTTGTATAATTAAGATTTCTTTAATGATGTTGTAGTATTAAAAAGGATGAATGCTTCATTTCTTGCAATCAATTAATTTGTTTATTCTGAAACTTGTTATGAATTATGTTTAAAAATATAAATAGCACAAATTATCGAGTAAAACTTAATTGTATGGTTGTCAATTATTTTTGATTAGTGATAGGCTGTTTTCATTCCTGCGTAAGCAGGAATCTACTCTTTAGATTGATGGATTACCTATGGTGAACTCGCAGGAACGGTTCCGCATCTAGTGCGGAATGAAGAGACTTTTTAGGAATGTTAGCGGATAATCATAAAAAGTTTTATTTTTACTAGTTATTTATAGTGATCTTTTGGAGAAAACGACTTTTTTAGGATGGAAGAAGAAGTTAAAAAGGCATATCTGAAATATTTTGAAGATTATACCAAGCGGAATTGGGCTGATATGCTTGAGAGTTTTTCCGATTCTTTAACAATGATTGGTACTGGAGTTGATGAGTATTCTTATTTTCCCAAGGACTCTATTGCGCTTTTCCAAAGAGAGTTTCAGCAGGCTTCGGAACCAATGCACTATAAGCTTAAAAACATTAAGGTTTTTCCTCTATGCAATAATATTGCATATCTCATGGCAGTGGTGGACATGAGGATAAATACTCCTAACGGAGAATATGTGTATTCAAACAATAGAACTACTGCCATTTTAAAGAATGAAAGTGGCGATTGGAAAATAGTTCATGGACATTGGTCGCAGCCTGCCGATGTTCAGGAGGAAGGTGAAAGTGTTCCGTTGAATGCTATAATTGCTCAGAATAAAGAGTTGAAGTTTGAGGTTATCAAAAAGCAGAAAGAACTTGAGGAGCAGAACTCTCAACTTCATTACATGAACGATGTCAAAAATAAACTTTTTTCAATCATCTCGCACGATTTAAAAAGTCCTTTCAATGCTTTCTTGGGCATTACCGATTTAATGCTTAATAACTTTGAGGAAGATTTTAATGATAAGGAATACTTCCATATACGCCTGCAGTTGCTTAACGAGATGGCTAATAATCTTTACGATTTAACTGAGAATCTACTGAATTGGGCAAATCTAAATGTGAAGGATATAAAGCCAAACCTAAGGTTGGTGCCAATTGATGCAATTATCCAGAAACAGATTAATGTCCTTCGTCCTATTTGGATGAAGAAAAATATAAGGATTAAGGAGAATGCCGCAAACGAGTTGATGGTCGAAACAGATCCTGACATTGTTGCTATTGTAGTGAGAAATCTTATATCTAATGCTATTAAGTTTTCCTTTAAGAATGGTGTAATTGAGGTTTCTGCAAGTGCACAAAAAGGTTTTCTGGAAATATCCGTTGCGGATAGTGGCATTGGGATGAACCAGCAGCAGTTGGATAATGTTTTTGTTGGCTATAGCACTACGCGTGGAACTGACAATGAAAAAGGGTCTGGCATTGGTTTAATAACTTGCAAAGAGTTTGTCGATAAACTTAATGGTAAAATTGAAGTAAAATCTGTTCAGAACAAGGGGACAACCTTTAAAATAATTGTGCCTATTTAATAAAGCATTGGATGCCTTAGGCGAATGACGTGCTTTTCGTGTTGGTTTTTCCCATTAACTTTTCAAAGTGCAAAGCGTATAACCCATTGTTATCTGTTGGTTAAATATCAACCTGGGTTGAATAGGGCTATAATGATGTTCCCTGCGTAATAGTGTGCCATTGTTTTTTTTACGTAAAGTATTCGTATTTTCGAAAATCTGGGAATTGCCTGGCTGATTATCCTATTAAACGCACTTATTATGGTTGATTATTCTTGAACGACTGTGAATTATTTCTGTAATTTTGTTCGTTTATTTTTATATGAATTTTGGAAATGTGTAAATCAAGGAGATATGAGAAATTTGGAATTGAGATCGATTTTAAAGATAGTTTTATTTGCAGGATTGCTGTTCACTGCGTGTAGTGAGGATAAAACTAAGCCTTCTGTTGAAACTACCGAGGTAACGAGTGTTAGTTATAATTCTGCTGTTAGTGGTGGAGTAATCAAGGACGATGGCGGTGCTCAGGTTTTGTCGAAAGGTGTGTGCTGGAGCACACAGACTGACCCTACTACTGTTGATTCGAAAACTTCAGATGGAAGCGGAATCGATACCTATACAAGCCAATTGACTGGGCTGACTGCTGGGACTACATACTATGTGAGGGCATATGCAACTAATTCTGAAGGAACGGCTTATGGTGATTGTCTTACTTTCACGACTGGTAACCTGTCTCTTCCAACAGTTGCAACCGTGGGCGTTTCGTCAATTACCACAAGTTCGGCTGTGAGCGGTGGTAATGTTACAGCCAATGGTGGTGCAGATATTACTGCTCGTGGAATTTGCTGGAACACGTCCACTAATCCTACAATCGACAATAACAAAACGACTGAAGGTACAGGTACAGGAACTTTTTCTAGTGCAATGAGTGATTTGACAGCAAGTACAACGTACTATGTTCGTGCGTATGCCACTAATTCAGAGGGAACGGCTTATGGCAATGAGATATCTTTTACTACGCTATCTGATTCGCCTAGTTTTGTCGATAATGACAATATGATGCTTGGTAACCCAAGTGATGCAATAAATAATGAATTGTATGCTAATAACTACTTGATGGTTAAGCCGCAGTATTGCTTGTCCTATAACAATTCTAAGGAAACCATGAACTGGACAAGTTGGCATTTATATTCTGGCGATGTAGGAAGCACGTCGCGGCAGGATGATTTTAGGGCTGACGCAACCCTTCCTTCTTCGTGGTATCATGTTACAGAGAGCGATTTTCAGTACTCAACGTATGGTTTCGATCGAGGTCACATGTGTCCAAGTGCCGATAGAACATCGAGTGTGGAAAACAACTCGGCAACATTTCTTATGACGAACATGATTCCTCAAGCGCCCAATAATAATCAAATAACATGGGCAAATCTCGAAAACTACAGTAGAACACTTATAGATAGTGGAAACGAACTTTACATCATTAGTGGCCCTTATGGACAAGGCGGAACAAGTGCAAAAGGAACCTTTACTGTTTTGGCATCTGGAGTTGTTGTTCCAAGTCAGACATGGAAAATAATCGTTGTTATACCTAATGGCGATAATGATATGAGCAGGATTACTACATCTACCCGTGTAATTGCAGTGTTAATGCCAAACTCACAGGCTTGTTCCGATCATACATGGACATACTATAGGGTTAGTGTTGATTCTTTAGAATCATTAACAGGCTACAATTTCTTGTCCAACGTGCCAACTAGTATTCAGGATGCTATTGAGGCCAGTGTTGATAATGTATCTGTAAAATAATATAAGTAGCTATATAAAACCGGAAGCCCCGAGAATATTCTCGGGGCTTCCGGTTTGTGGAGCTGGAGGGGATCGAACCCTCGTCCAAACAAGGAACCAGCTTGCTTTCTACATGCTTAGCTTTTCTTAATTGTCGGGACTAGTCCGGTGAAAAGCAACCAAGCTAATCCTTATCCTTTGTTATTTCACCAGAACTTAAAGGCGTCGTTCAGGCTATCCCCGTTTAGTCGGTGCTCCGTATGCTGGAAACAATAGGGCGGAATTTCCAGCGGAACATCTCGTCCCCGCACGCCTAGGCGCAGGGATTAAGCCATTTTGCTTAGCAAAATTAAGCAGCAAGAGCGTAATTAGATTCGCCGTTTAAAATTTTGTGGCCTGAGATTCACGAGCCAGCCTCACAACGCTCGACATGCTTACAAACCCATTCTACTCGCTGTCAAAACCACGTCAGCCCCTGAGTTTGAAAATGCAAAATTAATAATTACAATGTATAATTATCAATTATTGCATTATTAAATGGATTTTTAGAGCATTGCTCTAAAAATCCGAGTTCATTGACCAAAGGAAATCCTCGTTGGTGGCTGTTTTTACTAGCCTATCTTTTAGGAAATCCATGGCTTCAACCGAGTTCATGTCGGTTAAGTAGTTACGTAAAATCCAGATTTTTTGTAATTTATCCTTCTCAAGCAGCAAATCCTCGCGGCGTGTGCTCGATGCAGTAATATCCACTGAAGGGAAAATGCGCTTGTTGGATAGTTTGCGGTCCAGTTGCAACTCCATATTACCAGTGCCCTTGAATTCCTCAAAGATAACTTCATCCATCTTACTTCCTGTTTCTGTAAGTGCAGTTGCTAGGATGGTTAAAGAACCTCCGTTCTCGATATTACGCGCAGCACCAAAGAAACGTTTTGGTTTTTGCAATGCGTTAGCATCAACACCACCAGATAGAACTTTTCCCGATGCTGGCTGTACGGTGTTAAATGCACGTGCCAAGCGGGTGATTGAGTCGAGCAGAATAACTACATCGTGGCCGCACTCAACAAGTCTTTTTGCTTTTTCAAGAACGATGTTTGCGACACGAACGTGACGCTCTGCTGGCTCATCGAAAGTTGATGAAATGACCTCTGCATTTACGCTACGAGCCATATCTGTAACCTCCTCAGGACGTTCATCGATAAGAAGAACAATCATATAAACTTCAGGATGGTTTGCCGCAATGGAGTTGGCGATATCTTTTAAAAGGATTGTTTTACCAGTTTTAGGTTGTGCAACAATTAGTCCACGCTGTCCTTTACCAATTGGCGCAAACATATCCACAATTCTGGCCGAAAGTAAGTTCATATTGTTCCCAATCAAATTAAATTTCTCGTTAGGGAACAGCGGTGTTAGGTAGTCGAATGGAACTCTATCCCTTATAAATTCAGGATCACGACCGTTGATGTGTAGTACCTTTATTAATGGGAAATATTTTTCACCCTCCTTGGGTGGGCGGATAGTTCCTGTTACAGTATCCCCAGTTTTTAGGCCAAATAGTTTGATTTGCGATTGTGATACGTAAACATCATCGGGTGAACTCAAGTAGTTGTAATCCGATGAGCGAAGGAACCCGTAACCGTCGGGCATAATTTCTAGCACTCCTGTGGTGTTTACGATTCCATCAAACTCAAATCTGTCGTTATTTTTTCTCTCGAAACTTTTGCGTGGATTAAAATCTCGTGTTTGAGATTGTTGCTCGGTTTCGGAGACGGCTTCAACATTTATTGGGGCTGTTTCTGTAGGAACTGAAGTCTCTTGTTCCGATTCTTGTGGAATTGTATCGGTTCTGTTTGCTGCGGCTTCTTCTTGGGTTTCTGTAAATGGCTCCTCGATATTAGAACTTTGTTCGAATCGAGGCTCTAGATCTACCTCCGGAAGAGGAACTGTTTTTTTGTTGAAAGTGATAACATTTTCTTCCTTTTTAGGTTGTTGGGGAGCAACTCTTTCTTGGTTTTGTTCATTCCTGAAATTGTTGCTGGAGTATTCTTTTCTAACTTCTTTTCCGCGAGTAAATCGTTTTCGTTTGGATTTTTCGGAATTCTCTGTTTTATCTAGTTGTTCTGTTGCTTCCTGGTTCTCGGTTGGTTTGATAACCTCTTTTTCAGCAGGTTTTACCACTAATTTTTCTAAAGGCTTTGGAGTATTTTTCTGTTCAAACTCTTTTCTTCCTTCAGGTTTGCGATCTTTAACTTTGCTTTTGTCTTCCATGGAGGCATTTATCGCTTGCTGATCGAGAATGCGGTAAACAAGATCTTGTTTTTTTAAACTTTCAATTTTCTTAATATTAAGTTTTTTCGCTATCTCCCTGAGTTCAGGCAGAAGTTTCTTGTTTAGTTCGAGAATGTCGTACATAAATTATTTAAATTGTAGTGTAGTTTGCTGATTTAAAGAAAGATCAAAATTGATTGATTGTTTTTGAAATGAAAAGAGGTTGGAAAACTCTTCGAAAATCTATGCAAAGATAGCAATTATATATTTTTCCCAATGAAGATAAAGTCAAAAAAAATATTTTTTCATCATTTTATTTTTTTCTACAAAAAAACATGTTGCAATGTTAATGATATGATAAATAGTACTTTAATCTAAAATAAAGTTGAGTTCTCTACTTTAGATGGAAAAGTTATTAATGCTTAAACGTTTGTTGAAATGGGGATGTCCGAAATTTTATTTAGAATAAGTATATATTTTTAGGTTTAATTGTTTGTTAAAAAATATTAAAAATTTATATTTTTATTAGATAAATCTATATATATTCAAGCCGTATTTAATAGCTGATTTTGGTATGAGGCAATTAAAAATTATTAAGCAAGTAACTAATCGCGAAGCGGTTTCGCTAGATAAGTATCTGCACGAAATCGGTAAGGTGGATTTGCTCACTGCTGATGAGGAGGTTTCACTTGCTCGTAAGTTAAAAGAGGGTGATGAGGATGCAATGGCTAAGTTGGTGAAGGCAAATTTGCGTTTTGTGGTATCGGTTGCCAAGCAGTACCAGAATCAAGGGTTAAGTTTACCCGACCTCATTAACGAGGGCAATGTGGGATTAATTAAGGCAGCCCAGCGTTTCGACGAAACCCGAGGATTCAAGTTCATCTCCTACGCCGTATGGTGGATTCGTCAATCTATTTTACAAGCATTGGCAGAGCAAGCTCGTATAGTAAAACTTCCCCTTAATAAAATTGGCTCTATAAATAAGGTAAACCGCGCTTTAACTGAACTCGAACAGAAGTTTGAGCGCGAACCAACCATCAATGAACTTTCCGAAACACTGGAACTAGCTCCCGATGATATTAAGGAAGCGCTAAGAAGTAATAGTCGTCATATTTCTATGGATGCACCATTAACTCAGGATGAGGATGGAAATATGTACGATGTAATTCTTTCGCCCGATTCTCCTATGCCCGATAGAGGTTTGTTGAACGAGAGTTTACGCCGTGAGATTGAACGAGCTCTTGCCACATTAACACCACGCGAGGCTAATATTATTCGTTTGTACTTTGGACTTAATGGCAAGCACCCTCACACCTTAGAAGAAATTGGGGAGGAGTTTGATTTGACCCGTGAGCGTGTTCGTCAGATTAAGGAAAAAGCGTTGAAACGCTTGAAACAGGCAACCCGCAGTAAGATTCTTAAGAGTTATTTAGGCTAATCTTTTTTCTTTGATCAATAGAGACAAGTCACCAGTTTTGGTGACTTTTTTATGTTGTACTCCATCACTTCAACACTATTCTCTGACAAAAAATTTTAGAATTCTTCCAAATCATTTTACCTTTACACCCTTCTATTTTACGATCAACTATCAACGAACAACTACCAACTAAAATGAATCATCTTGTATCTCCATCAATGCTATCGGCCGATTTTGCCAATCTATCCTGCGATATTGAAATGATTAATAAGAGTCAGGCAGATTGGTTTCATCTCGATATAATGGACGGTGTTTTTGTTCCTAATATCTCGTTCGGATTTCCTCTTGTGGAGCGCATTAAGAGTTTGGCTAAAAAGCCGCTGGATGTTCATTTGATGATTGTTGATCCTGACCGTTACTTGGAGCGTTTCCGCGATGCTGGTGCCGATTGGCTTACCGTTCACTATGAGGCTTGCACTCATCTGAATAGAACATTAAGCCAAATTCGCAAACTTGGAATGAAGGCGGGTGTTTCACTCAATCCTCATACACCGGTGGAGGTATTGTCCGACATTTTGGCGGAGACCGATATGGTTCTTCTGATGTCAGTAAATCCTGGATTTGGTGGGCAAAAGTTTATTCAGAACACCTACAGTAAGATTGAGCGCTTAAGAGCAATGATTGATTCACGTAAACTTGACACCCTAATTGAGGTTGACGGCGGTGTAGATACCAGCAATGCAGCCCAACTGTATAAGGCTGGAGTAAATGTTCTTGTTGCAGGTAATGCAGTGTTCAAGGCCGATAATCCTCTTTCGGTAATTGAGCAGTTAAAGAATGCCTAAAATATAGAAAGCCAGTTAAAAATCATTTGTTTGCCATTCGGAGTTAGAATTGATTCCGGATGGAATTGTACTCCGCATACATCCAAATCCTTATGGCAAAGTGCCATAATTTGGCCGTTCTCATCGGTTGCAGTTACTCTTAAACACGTAGGAAGAGTTTCTGGATTTGCAATCCAAGAGTGATAACGGCCTGCCTCGAACTGTTTTGGAATATTGTTAAAAAGGTAATGGGCTGGTTCTATAACCTCCATTTTTGATGCTATTCCGTGATAAACAGTGCTAAGGTTAAGCAGCGAACCCCCGAAAAACTCCACAATAGCCTGCAGTCCTAAGCAAACTCCGAAAATCCTTTTGGTTTGATGGTATTCATTAATAATAGGTATAAGATTTCCTGCTTCGCAAGGAATTCCTGGCCCAGGCGATAGTATTATTCCATCGTACTTTGCAACTTCTTCAATAGATATATGGTCGTTACGGAAAACATCAACCTGATGTACGCCAAACTCTTCAACATAATGAACTAAGTTGAAGGTGAACGAGTCGTAGTTATCAAGTATTAGTATTTGTGCCATTTTTTGTGTATAAACAGGCAGCAAATTTATAAATATCTAATGGTTTTGTTGCTGTTTTTACAACATTGGGGCGTATACCCAGAAAGGTATTTAAAAAAATCAACGTAACTTTGAATTCATTTGTTTTAAACTAAAATTTAGATTTCAGTATCTGATGTCTTGTGTCTGAAATCTAGTGTCTGCATTTCAATGGAAACAATACAAGTAAAAGGAAAAATATCAGAATCGACAATAATTGTAGGGGAAAGTATTTCAAATCTATCGAAATACATTCCTAGCAAGGGCGTTTACATTATAACCGATGAGAATGTAGATAAACTCTATGGTGATAAATTCCCCAATTATCCAAAGATTGTTGTAAAAGCTGGTGAAGCATCAAAAAATTTACTTTCAGTTTCTGAGATTTACCGTTGGTTGCTTGATGCTGGAGCCGATAGAAGTTCCTTTGTTGTTGGAATTGGTGGCGGAGTTGTTTGCGATATAGCAGGTTTTGTGGCATCTACATATATGCGTGGCGTGGAGTTTGGTTTTTTGGCTACAAGCCTACTTGCTCAGGTCGATGCCAGCGTGGGAGGCAAAAATGGAGTTGATTTGGATGGATACAAAAATATTGTTGGAACATTCAATCAGCCCAAGTTTGTTATCTGCGATACATCGATGCTTAAAACATTGCCTGCTGTTGAACTTTCCAATGGCCTTGCCGAAATGGTCAAGCACACTTTAATTGCCGATGCTGCTGACTTTGCATTTATGGAGAATAATATCGAGAAGTTAATGCAATGCGATGTTGAGGTAATAACTCCTTTGCTGGCAAAGTCGGTTCGCATTAAGGCAAGCGTTGTAACTGCCGATGAGCACGAGAAGGGTGAACGTAAAAAGTTGAACCTCGGTCACACCTGGGGGCATGCAGTGGAGAAAATATCGGGTTTACCGCACGGGCAAAGTGTAAGCATTGGGCTTGAGTTCTCGGCTCGCTTATCAGCAGAAAAAGGATTGCTTGAGAATCGAAACTATATGCGGATTATGAATTTGCTTCGAGAGTTGCATCTGCCAATCTGCACAAGTATTAATCCATTACGCATATTCGAAGCCCTAACCAAGGATAAGAAAAAGGTTGACGACTCCATCGATTTTATTTTGATGAAGGGAATTGGGAATGTTGTAATTGAGAGGTTGGAGTTGAATGAAATTAAGAATTTTTTAGTTAGTCACTAGTTACTTATAACTGAAAAAATGCATCCAAAGATTTGTTTAACCATAGGGAATGTTACTTTCGATGAGGCTTTAAAGCATCTCAGCAATGTTTCGTTAGCCGAAATCAGAATGGATTTATTGGACTTCTCCAACGAACAGTTTTCCTCAATTTTCAGTCAGAATAAATGTACAATTGCTACATACCGTTCCGATAACCATTTCGACGTTTTGTTCTCGAAGTATAGTCAGGCAATTGAGTTTGGTTGCACTTGTGTTGATATCGATATTAATGTACCAGAGGTTTACCGCGATAAGATTGCCGATTTGGCTCATAGTAAGGGTTGTAAGGTCGTTTTATCATACCATAACTACGAGAAAACTCCAGGACATAGGGATTTATCGCGTTTAGTTGAAAAAATGGTTGGGTCGGGTGCCGATATCGTTAAAATTGCCTGTACTGCCCATAGTACAGAGGATTGCTCCAGAGTGCTTGGTTTATATGAGAAATACACAAAGTTAGTTGCCTTTTGTATGGGCGAAATTGGAAAAATCACCCGTTTGGCTGCCCCAATGCTTGGTGCACCGTTTACCTACGCATCAATTAAAGGGAAAGAGGTTGCTCCAGGTCAAATGAACTATGACGTGGTTGAGAGTATGTTAAAGATGATGGAAGCGGGAAGTTAGAAGATGGAAGTGGAAGGAAGGAAGATGGAAGATAGAAAAAGAAAGACAGAAGATGGAGATTGGGAGTATAAAGTCACTTGTCACCATATTTAAAGAGTCACCAGTCGCAAAATTGAATTAATGAATCACATGTTACAAAAAAAATATTTCGCTGTTTTTGGCAAACCAATCCTTCATAGCAGAAGCCCACAGCTTTTTAACTCAGTTTTTGAAAAGTCAGGAATGGATGCATTCTATACGCGAATCAGGGCATTAAGTGGTAAGGATGTGATTGAGATAATAAAAAACCTGAATATTTCGGGGGCTAACATTACCACTCCATTCAAGGAGGAGGTGATGCCTTATCTGGATTTTATCTCCGATGATGCTAAACTAATTGGTGGTGTTAATACAATTGTTAATGCCGATGGTAAATTGTCGGGTTACAATACCGACCATTTCGGTGTTACCCGTTCACTTATTGAGTCGGGATTGAACTTGAATGGGCTGAAATGTCTTATACTTGGTGCAGGCCCTGCGGCTAGGGCTGCCGTTTATGGCTTAGTGAAAAATAGGGCAGAGGTTACAGTTTCCAACCGCACTCACTCTAAAGCCCAGCTCATTGCCAATGATTTTGGGTGTAGGGTTTTGGAAATTGATAAAATCAAATCTGAAATTGGCGGATTTGATGTTGTTGTATCAACCTTATTGCCCGATGCTAACCCAATTAGCGATGTTGATTTGCCCTCTAACTTAATTATTCTCGATGCAAACTACCGAATGTCGAATTTTGGCATTTATGCCGAGGCTTTCTATTGTAAAATAATATCCGGAAAACGCTGGCTCATCAATCAGGCTGTTGAGTCATATAAGTACTATTTTGGCGTAGAACCAGATGTTAAGTTGATGGAGAAAGGACTTAATGTTGAGTTAGAGAAGAACTCGATTAATGCAATTCCATATTCACCGGGTGCTAGGTTTGTGAGTTTGATAAATGTAGATATTGTTATATCGCTTCCTGCAGCGCAGGTAGGATGTTTAAATACTTTTTTAGATGAAGAGGTTTGTAAGGTCTTCGGCAGTTAATGGTGTTGTGCAGGCTCCTGCATCTAAAAGCGTTGCACAAAGGGCAATTGCGCTTGCATCTATGGCCGAAGGACGTTCTGAGATTTTAAACGTAGGAAACAGTGACGATTGCCAAGCGGCAATTCGTGTTTGCAAGGATTTGGGAGCAACTATTGATGGAGATGCTAATCATTTAATTGTTGATGGTGGACTAAAACTTCCTGCACGTCCGCTGAACTGTGGAGAATCTGGATTAAGCATTCGGATGTTCTCTCCAATTGCATCAACACTTAATGGAGATATAACATTGATTGGTGAAGGTTCCCTGATGAATAGACCGATGCAGATAATCACCGATGCGTTGAATCAGTTCGGTGTTGAGTGTTCTACAGCAAATGGTTTTCTGCCAATACAGGTAAAAGGACCAATTAAGGGTGGACAAATCAGTGTCGATGGTTCTTTAAGTTCGCAGGTGCTTACGGGTTTGCTTATGGCTTCGCCAATGGCAAGTTCCGATGTAACAATATTGGTTGATAATCTCAAAAGCATTCCCTACGTGCAGTTAACTATCGATATGATGCGTAAGTTCGGTGTTGATGTTGAGAATATCAATAATTCGGAATTCAGAATTAAAGCGCCTCAGCGCTACAAGCCCTGCAAGTATAATGTTGAGGGCGATTGGAGTGGTGCTGCCTTTTTGCTTGTTGCTGGTGCAATTGCTGGAGAGGTTGAGGTAACGAACCTTAACCCACGCTCGCTTCAGGCCGATAGGGCAATTATCAATGCGTTAATGTGGTGTGGTGCATACGTTTCCATTCGCGAGAATAGTATTTTAGTGAAGATGGAGAATTTAGCTGGCTTTGATTTCGACGCCACGCATTGTCCCGATTTGTTCCCTCCATTAGTAGCACTTGCTTCGCATTGTGTTGGAGAATCAAAAATTCTGGGCGTTGGCCGACTAAAAGTAAAGGAGAGCGATAGGGCTGCAACGCTTATGGAGGAATTCACTAAATTGGGAATCGATATTAAGGTGCAGAACGATTTAATGATAATTCAAGGAGGAAAGCCGAAATCGGCTAAAGTTCAATCGTACGGCGACCATCGCATTGCAATGGCTTGCGCAGTTGCCGTATTAAACGGTAATTGCGAGGTTGAGATTGATGGCGCCGAAGCCGTATCCAAGAGTTATCCAGATTTCTTTAGTGACTTAAAAACAGTGACGAGTGACATGTGACAATCATCAAAAACTTCTTACGATCAACTATCAACCATCAACTATCAACTAGAATGAACACATTCGGACAAATATTCAGAATATCAATCTTTGGTGAGTCGCACGGCCCAGCAGTTGGGATTACTATTGATGGCGTAAAACCAGGATTACCCTTGCAGTTAGATGATTTTACACACGATATTTCACGACGTAAGTCTGGCGCAAAAGGCACTACGCCTCGAGTGGAAGACGATATTCCCGAAATAATCTCTGGATGGTTTAATGGTTTTACCACAGGTGCACCACTTACAATCATATTCAGGAATGCCAACACCCAATCGGCCGATTACGAGCGTATAAAGGATTTGCCACGACCCGGACATGCCGATTTTGTTGCCCATCATAAATTCAATGGCTATAACGATTACCGTGGTGGTGGCCATTTTTCGGGTCGTTTAACCCTTGCGCTGGTTGCTGCTGGCGTTATTGCAAAAAAGATGATTGAGCCAATAAACATAAATGCCAAGTTGATTTCGGTTGGAGGTAGTTGTGATATTGAGGCTACAATTAATAGGTCCCTCGAAAATAACGACTCCGTTGGAGGTATAGTTGAGTGTAGAGCAAATAATTTGCCCATTGGACTAGGCGAGCCATTCTTCGATTCGGTAGAGTCGTTAATTAGCCATATCGTTTTTGCTGTTCCAGCAATAAAGGGAATAGAGTTTGGTTCAGGTTTTTCGGCAGCAACAATGACGGGCTCTCAGCATAACGATAAATTCTTAGATGCCCAAGGCAAAACATCAACCAATAATGCTGGAGGAATATCTGGTGGAATAACCAATGGTAACGAGTTGGTTTTTTGTGTGGCTGTAAAACCAACATCGAGCATAGGTATTAAGCAGCAAACAATTAATTTGGCGAGTGGAAAGGTTGAGGACCTAGATATCAAAGGTCGCCACGATGCTTGCATTGCATTACGTGTTCCTGTGGTAATGGAGGCTGTAACAGCTATAGTTTTGGCAGATTTATCGATGATTAATCAAAGATTTTAACCGTTAATTCGGATTAACAACATTTCTTGTTTAAAAAATGTGAAATTTAAATGTATGATTATTGAGATCTTACATTTTGAAATGTATTTGCGAAAAAATGATCTATTAATGTTCGAGTAATGGCATTAATTGTAGTTGAATTTAATATTTCCGAGTGATTTTATTGAAAACTGTAATTTTGATTGGAATTGAGAATCTGCCATTTCAAACGATTTCAGAGAGTTGCATTAATTTAAAGGCGTTTCAAATTGCTGTAAAACATGGTTAATTTTATCGAATTGTTATAACTTTGCATCAATTTTCAAAAAATCCGTTATTCATCATAAATTCACAAATTCAAATGACAAAGACAAAAAAATTTATTTCTTGTGATGGTAACTATGCTGCAGCGCACATTGCTTATATGTTTAGCGAGGTTGCAGCAATTTTCCCCATCACCCCCTCATCAACAATGGCTGAGTATGTTGACGAATGGTCGGCATTTGGCCGTAAAAACATTTTTGGTGACACTGTAAAAGTTGCGGAGATGCAGAGCGAGGCTGGTGCTGCTGGTGCAGTGCATGGCTCATTACAATCGGGTGCATTAACCACAACCTACACAGCATCACAAGGGCTGCTACTCATGATTCCTAACATGTATAAAATAGCTGGTGAATTACTTCCAGGTGTTTTCCATGTTTCGGCTCGTAGTTTGGCTGCTCAGGCACTTTCAATCTTTGGTGATCATAGCGATGTTATGAGTGCTCGCCAAACCGGATTTGCAATGCTCGCTACTGGTAGTGTTCAGGAGGTTATGGATTTAGCAGCTGTTGCTCACTTAGTTTCAATTAAATCTCGCGTACCATTCGTTCATTTCTTCGATGGTTTTCGCACATCGCACGAGATCCAGAAAATTGAGATGCTTCAGAATGAAGATTTGGCTCCTCTTGTTGACCAAAAAGCATTACAAGCATTCCGAGACAGAGCTCTCAACCCAGAGCATCCAGTAACCCGTGGTACTGCTCAAAATCCTGATATCTACTTCCAATCACGCGAAGCTGCAAATAAATACTATGATGCAGTTCCCGATATGGTTGAGGAATACATGAAGGAAATCAACAAGTTAACAGGTCGTGAGTACCACCCATTTGATTACTATGGCGATAAGAATGCTGAAAATGTGATTGTTGCAATGGGATCGGTTACTGATACTTTAAAGGAAGTTGTTGATCACTTAATGGAAAAAGGCGAGAAGGTTGGTATCGTTTGTGTTCATCTATACCGTCCATTCTCCGCTAAATATTTCTTCAACGTAATGCCAAAGTCGGTTAAGCGTATCTGCGTTTTAGACCGTACCAAGGAGCCAGGTGCTAATGGCGATCCATTGTACTTAGATGTAAAAGATTTATTCTACGGAAAGGAAAACGCTCCTTTGATTATTGGCGGTCGTTACGGTTTGAGTTCAAAGGATACTACTCCTGCTCAAATGATTGCTGTTTTCGACAATCTTAAGATGAAGGAGCCCAAAAATCAATTCACTGTTGGTATTGTTGATGATGTTACTTTCAAATCACTACCTGTAGGTGCTGAAATTAACCTATCACCCAAGGGAACATTCCAGGCTAAATTCTACGGTTTGGGTTCTGATGGTACCGTAGGTGCTAACAAAAACTCAATCAAGATTATTGGTGATAACACTGATAAGTATAGCCAAGCTTATTTCGCTTACGATTCAAAGAAATCTGGAGGTATCACTGTATCGCACTTACGCTTTGGCGATCAACCAATCCGTTCACCCTATTTAGTTAATACACCTGACTTTGTAGCATGCCATGTTCCTTCGTATTTGGGTAAATATGATGTGCTTAAAGGTTTACGTAAGAATGGTACATTCTTGCTAAATACTATTTGGGATGTTGAAGAAACTAAGGAGAAACTACCAAATTCAATCAAGAAGTATTTAGCAGAAAATAACATCAACTTCTACATTATCAATGCCACTAAGATTGCTGAAGAAATTGGTCTAGGAAATCGTACCAACACTATTATGCAGAGCGCTTTCTTCAAGATTGCAGAGGTAATTCCATACGAAGTTGCCGTTAAACAAATGAAGAAAGCTATTGAGAAATCTTATGGCCGTAAAGGTGAAGAGGTTCTCAAAATGAACTATGCTGCCGTTGATAAAGGTGGTGAGGCTATAAAGGTTGCAGTTTCTGCAGACTGGGCTAATTTAGTACCCGAAAAACAAGCAAACATTGCAGGAGCACCAGATTTCATCAACAATGTTGTTAACCCAATCAACATGCAGAAGGGAGATGATCTTCCTGTAAGCGCATTTACTGATCGCGAGGATGGTACTTTCCCTGCAGGTACTACACGCTACGAGAAACGCGGAATCGCAGTTCATGTTCCTGAATGGAACGCTGATAATTGTATTCAGTGTAATCAGTGCTCGTACGTGTGTCCTCATGCTGCTATTCGTCCATTCCTATTAACCGATGAGGAATTGAAAAATGCGCCTGCTGGAACCAAAACCGTTAAAGGTAATGGAGGTACAAAGGAATACAACTTCCGTATGCAGGTAAGCGTACTGGATTGTACAGGTTGCGGTAACTGCGTAGATGTTTGCCCTGCTAAGACAAAGGCTTTAGAGATGAAACCGCTTGAGAGTCAAATGACAGAGGCTACTCGTTTCGACTATATGCATGATAAAGTTGGTTATAAAGATGTTCTTGGAAAAGATAAATCTGTTAAGAATAGCCAATTTGCACAACCTTTATTCGAGTTTAGCGGTGCTTGCGCAGGTTGCGGCGAGACTCCGTATATTAAGGCAATTACCCAACTTTATGGCGATAGAATGATTGTTGCCAATGCAACTGGCTGTTCATCAATTTATGGTGGTTCGGCTCCTTCAACTCCATACTGTGCTAATAGCGAAGGTCGTGGTCCTGCTTGGGCTAACTCTTTGTTTGAGGATAATGCTGAGTACGGTTTTGGTATTGCAACCGGTGTTGAGAAAATGCGTGATCGTATTGCTCAAAAATTGAACGAGGGATTAAATGCAGGACTTGCTGAATCTGCTAAAGAGGCTGCTAAAGAATGGCTGGCAGGTAGAAGCAATGCGGAGCAATCTAGAGTTGCTACAGCAAAACTTATAGAAGCCCTAGGAAAGGATAGCGGTAATCTTGCAAAAGATTTATTAAGCTACAAGCAGTATTTCGAGAAGAAGTCAGTTTGGATCTTCGGTGGTGACGGTTGGGCTTACGATATCGGATACGGTGGATTAGACCACGTTCTTTCTACTGGCGCAGATGTTAACGTTCTAGTTGTTGATACTGAAGTTTACTCAAATACTGGTGGTCAAGCTTCGAAATCTACACCTGTTGCTGCTGTGGCTAAATTTGCCGCTTCGGGTAAGAGAGTTCGCAAGAAAGATCTTGGTATGATGGCAATGTCCTATGGTTACGTTTATGTTGCTCAGGTTGCAATGGGAGCTGATCATAATCAGTACTTCAAAGCAATTAAAGAGGCGGAGGCTTATCCTGGACCATCATTGATTATTGCTTATGCTCCATGTATTAACCATGGTATTCGCAAAGGAATGGGGGCTACTCAGAACGAGGCTAAAATGGCTGTTAAGAGTGGTTACTGGCACTTATATCGTTTCAACCCATTGCTAGAAGCAGAAGGAAAGAATCCGTTCCAACTTGATTCTAAAGAGCCAGAATGGAATATGTTCCAAGATTTCTTGAAAGGAGAGGTTCGCTATACCTCACTTCAACTTTCGTTCCCCGATCAAGCTCAGGAATTATTCAAAGCTGCAGAGGAGAATGCAAAGTGGAGATATAACTCCTACAAGAAATTGGCAGGCTCAGGCAATGAGTAATTAATTTTCATACTATACAAAGGGAGTTGCTTTATGCAACTCCCTTTTTTATTTATGGATATATTTATTACTTTAGCATAGAAGTTTATAACTTCAATTGTATTTGTTTGACAACCATTATCTGCAACATGTCGCGTTTTCGAATCTTATTCATACTCTTTATTCTTGCTCTTAACTATTCAGTTCTAGGACAGCCGGTTTATAGACATTTAACCGTTGATGAGGGGCTTGCCGCAAGTGAGGTATACCATGTATATCAGGATTCTAAGGGATATATTTGGTTTGCAACCAATAATGGGGTAAGTAAGTTTGATGGTTACAGCTTCGAGAATTTTGACCTAGTGTCAGGGTTGGTTGATAATACTGTATTTGAAATTTACGAAGATTATAAACATAGAGTTTGGTTTATCCCTTTTTCCGGAAATCTTAGTTACTACGAAGATGGAAAGGTTAAAGAATACCCTTATAACGCCAAGATAAGCCAGCATTTCCCTAATAGCCGGGGCCCAATAAAGTTGTCGTTTTATGTCGATTCTTTAGATAATATCTACCTCGGTCTAAAGCAGTTTGGATTGATAACGATAAGCCCCGAAGGCGTTTATAAGAAAATGGAAAATAAATTCTCCGAAGGAGAAATGGTGTTCAGCGATTTTGGAAATGGCGAGATTCTTACATCAAATCCATTAGATGGCACATCGTATACTCTAGTATATTTCGATGATAAGGTGAACTTTAAGTATAGTTTTAAAGAGTTGTTCGGAATGAATCTAGTCCCGTTGTATTCTTTTGCCCAGAAAGCAAACGATGGTTCTATTTTTATATCGGTTAATGAGCACTTGATTCAATTTAGAAACGGTAAAATTGTTAATAGAGCACCCAGAATCGGCTCTCTTATTATTTGGATGTGTATAGATGATGACAATAATCTGTGGGCATCTACTTTTGAAGGTGGTGTTTATCTTTTTCCCAACTGTGAAATATCTAAGGCTCCAGCGCTGGTTTTGCTAAAAGATTTTCAGGTTACTTCTGTTTTAAAGGACAAGGAAGGATCTTGCTGGTTCTCAACCCTTAATGATGGAGTTTTTTATGCACCAGACTATAGAATTAAAACGTACTCAAAAGGTAATGGATTAGCAGATGATAGAGTAAATGCAATTTTTTCCGATGGGACAAGAACGTATGTTGGATATGAGAAGGGTTTTGTTGATGTAATTAATAATGAGAAAGTAAGGCACTATTCGAATAAACAAAAACTTAATAGCACCACTTATGTTCGATCGATGTATGGTGACGCATTTGATCAGAAGGTATGGGTTTGCACTTTTGCCGAATTGGGCTATTTCAACAAGGATGTATATACTAAAATTCCAGTTGAAAACACTATGTATCCTCGAAAGATTATTAAAAGCAGAACAGGTGGGTATTGGGTTGGTACAGTAAAAGGAATTCGAAAACTCGATAATAACCGAATTACTTATGATTCTCAGTTAGAGGATGGCTTTGGGGGAATGGTGTTTAGTCTTGTTGAAGATGCCAAAGGTGCGGTTTGGTTAAGTACAATTAATGGTTTATGGAAGTATGATAATGATTCCTATCAGTATGTTGGTGATCAGAATATCTTGCTTACACGCGTTAGCCATAGTATGTTTTTTAATCCCTTAGATTCGGCGTTGTGGATAGGTACCAATGGAGGTGGAATTGTTATATACTCAAAGCAAGGCAATGTAAGCCAAATTTCAGTTAGGGAGGGCTTGGTCTCCAACTCAATTCATCAACTCTATTATACATCAAATAGTGTATGGGTGGCTACTCGTCAGGGATTATCATTTATTCCAAATGTTGAGAATATGGAAATCCATAACTTCACCATTGACGATGGTCTGCCGAGTAATGAGATCACCTCGGTGTATTCTGATGATCAATATGTATATGTGGGAACAAATAAAGGGTTGGCGATACTAGATGTGGATAAGCTCTCTAGAAATACAACCCCCCCCTCTACTTTTATCTCAAAGTTGGTTGTTGACGGGGAGCAAATTTCATTATCAGATACTATTGTGAAATTGAATTATTCGCAAAACACATTGGATATTTCCTATGTTGGTTTGGCATACCGAAATATGGGGCGACTGCTTTACCGGCATAGAATGATGGGGTTAGACACTAACTGGATTTATTCGAAATCAACTAGTTGTTTGTATACCGGTTTAAAGTCTGGAGAGTATCAGTTCGAACTCCAGGCGTTAAATTCAAATGGCGTATGGAGTGCAAAGTCTACGGTTCTTAAATTTGTTATAAGCCCACCGTACTGGCATCGAACGTGGTTTGTTACTTTGATCGCATTGCTTTTAACGGGCATACTCTATATAGTTTACATTATAAGGGTGAAGGAAATGCGTCGCAGAACCGATTTGCAAAACAATGTGAATTTATACAAACAGCAGTCTTTGCGGCAGCAGATGAATCCTCATTTCATATTTAATACGCTCAACTCCATTCAGTACTATATCCTCGAACGCGATACTATAAGTTCGCACAAGTACCTTACTAAGTTTGCACGCTTAATGCGGATGACACTCGATAACTCCCAGTCTCCAACAATTCCGTTACGGGACGAATTTGATGCGTTGCAACTCTATTTGGAGCTTGAGGCGTTAAGACTTGAGGGGAAATTTACATTCAATATTGACTACGGGGGAAACGATGCAATTTTGGACATAAAAATTCCAACGCTACTAATTCAACCATTTGTTGAGAATGCAATTTGGCATGGCATTATGCTTAAGGAGGAAAAATCAGGTCACGTATCTATTAAGGTGTTAAATGAGTCCAATAGCATAGTCTGCGTTATAGAGGATAATGGGGTAGGTCGGGCAGAGGCCAAAAGAATCCGAGAACAAAACAGTCGCGTACATAAATCAAGAGGATTTCTAATAACTCAGCAGCGTATAGAACTTTTAAATGCAATGTATCAGGATAAATTTAGCATTAAAATTATTGATTTGGTTGATGCTGCAAATACACCGGCTGGAACTCAAGTGAGCATTACAATCCCCAAAATGCTAGGAAATATAGATTGAGGTATTGGCAAGTTTTTGAGATGCCTAAATCTGTTTTTGTTTGGAGTGGTGTATCGATTTAAATAAAACCCATCTTTTTTGCTAAATTTGCACCATATTTTTGAGTTATGCTTAAAGCGCTTATTGTTGATGATGAAATAGCTTCGGTGCGCACCCTCGAACTGCTCCTTAGTCAATTCGCTAAGGATATCGAAGTGGTTGATGTGGCCCGTTCCTCGGAAGAGGCATTGGGCAAAGTTAACTTAATTAGGCCCGATATAGTTTTCTTGGACATAGAGATGCCTGGAGGTAGTGGCTTTGATTTTTTGGAGCGTTGTTCTCATCGCGATTTTGAGGTTATTTTCATCACGGCTTTCGAGCATTATGCGGTAAAGGCATTTAAGTTTAGTGCTATCGATTATCTACTAAAACCTATCGAGGTTGATGAGCTGGAAACAGCTATTGAGCGAGTATCCAAACGTCGGTACTCTAATTTCGATGGAAGAAAACGGTATTATGCCCTTTTTGAGAATCTAAAGGCAATCCTCCCTTCTAAATTGGTAGTGGTTATTAATAATAGATCGGAATGTATCGACCTTAAGGATGTTGTCTATTTTGAGAACTCTCCACATGGTTCTATTGCCGTTCGGGAGAATGAGGAGATAATGAAGGTTGACAATAAATTAAGGGATTTGGAGGAAATACTCGATTCAAAGAACTTTATACGAATCAATGCTAGTCAGTTGGTTAATTTGGCTAGGGTTAAGCACGTTGGAAGGGATGGAAAACTTGATTTAGGGCAAGGTATCTTCCTTTCGGTATCGCACGATTACCAAAATTCATTGATTGAGCAACTAGAAGCGTACGTTAATCTAAAATAGTACAAGTGTTGGGACGAATTCTTGCTTTGGATATTGGTAGGAAAAGAACAGGTGTTGCCGTTACCGATCCATTAAAAATTTTGGCTAATGGGTTAACCACAATCCCCACGCATACCGTTGTTGATTTTATTACAGATTATTTAACTAGGGAGAATGTTGAGTTGTTGGTGGTTGGGTATCCACTTCAAATGAACAATACTCCGTCCGAAGCTGTTTTGTATATCAATCCGGTGTTGAAACAAATTGTGAAAGCATTTCCTAATTTACCGGTAAAACAGGTAGATGAACGATTTACTTCCAAGTTGGCTATGCAGGCTATGATTGATGGCGGAATGAAAAAGAAGGATAGGCAGAATAAGGCAACTGTTGATACAATAAGTGCAGCAATCATTCTTCAATCCTACCTCGAAAGTTTAAGTTACAAACATTAATATAACGATGATTTATCCAGTTTACATTTACGGCTCTTCGGTTCTTCGCAAAGTGGCGCAGGATATTACTCCCGATTACCCAAATCTGAAACAATTGGTGAGCGATATGTTCGACACGATGTACCAATCCGATGGTGTAGGGTTGGCTGCACCCCAAATTGGCCTTTCTATTAGAGTTTTTGTAATTGATGGGGCTCCGTTTGCCGAAGATGATCCTAACTTGAAGGATTTTAAAAAAGCGTTTATAAATGCCCATATCATTGAAAGGTTGGATGAGAAGGTGCGGTACAGCGAGGGATGTCTTAGCATTCCCAACATTCATGAAGAGGTTGAACGTGAGAGCAAGGTGCGCATTAGGTATGTTGACGAAAATTTTCAGCCTCACGAGGATGTGTTTGAAGGTACTGCGGCACGAATAGTTCAGCACGAGTACGATCATTTGGATGGAATAATGTTTGTTGACAGGTTGTCGCCCATCCGCAGGCAACTCTTAAAATCAAAGTTAACGGCTATATCTAAAGGAAAGTTTAGTGCCGATTACAAGTATAAAATAACTAAGTAGTTCATATTAAAACACGCAGCAATGCGTGTTTTTCTTTTTTTTGCTCATTTTGTTGAAAAGTTGTAACTTGATGTTATACTTTAAGTTGCTACAACAATGAGTTTCCCATCTAGTATTAATGAGGTGCCATTTTTCAGGTTATTAATACCCATCACGCTTGGAATCTTTTTGCAAATCTTCTTCAACCTGCTTCCTGCAAGTCCTGCTATCTTTATCATACCTATTTCTGTTTTTTTATTATTGACGATATCGTATTTTCTGTTTCAGCAATGGCAGCATCGATGGTTGTTTGGTGTTGCGCTTAACTTGTTCCTGTTTGTTAGTGGTGTAACTCTATCTGTAAATTTCTCATATTCTAATGCAATAACAAAGGACACAGCAACTAAGGTAGTAGTTCGGTTGCTCGATAATCCTCAGCAACGGGTTCGATCTGTAAGGGCAAAATGCCAAATTACTAATGTTCTGGTTAACCAGCGTTATGTATCGTCGAGTGAGAATATCTTGCTATACTTTAGCATCTCCGATACTTTAGTTGCCTCGTTGAAATATGGTGATGTTATTGCTGCAACAATAACCCCACGAGAATTTGATGAGCCGTTGAACCCATATCAATTCGATATGAGGCAGTATATGAGGCAGGAAGGAATTCGTTTTTCGGCGTATGTGGCAGAGAATAATTGGATTCGTTGTGGTAGTCGTCCTAATGCATTAGTTGCTTATTCCTTGGGACTGCGAGACCACTTTGTTGAACTTTTTAAAAAGTATAACATAAAAGGACAGGAGTTGGCAGTTGTTTCGGCTTTAACGCTTGGCTATCGGGAACTTTTGGACGATGAAATACAAAAGGTGTACTCTTCAACTGGGGCAATGCATATACTATCGGTGTCTGGACTACATGTAGGCATTTTATATTTGGTATTGGCGCTTGTCCTTAGGCTCGTTCCTGATAGTCGGATTTTGCGTCCCTTGAAACTTTTGATATCCCTATTTTTCCTTTGGTTTTTTGCACTACTCACTGGACTATCGCCATCTGTTAGTCGATCGGCATTAATGTTTTCGCTTGTAGCAATTGGCCAAAGTTTTGGTGTCCGTTCGAATGTGATGAATACATTGGCTATTGCTGCATTTGTGCTTTTAGTCGCAAACCCATATAATTTACTAAATGTTGGATTCCAATTGTCATTTATTGCATTGCTGTCAATAGTTGTGTTTTATCCCTTTATTTATCCACTATTTTACACCAAAAATAAGGTATTAGACTATATTTGGTCGTTGGTTGCTGTATCTATTGCTGCTCAGATAGGAACATTTCCTATAACTGCAGCAAGTTTTTCGCAGTTCCCAAACTATTTTATATTAACCAACCTAATAGCAATACCGCTATCAACGCTTATTCTCTATTCAGCATTATTGCTATTGGTTATATCTCCCTTTTCAATGCTTGCTTCATGGGTTGGAAAATTACTTAACTTTCTATTGGTTTTGTTGAATGGGGGACTATCGTGGGTCGAAGAAATGCCAGGCTCTCTTTGGTCTGGAATTCATTTAAGCATATTGCAGACCTTTCTAATTGTTGTTTCACTAGTATTACTCACTTTATGTATTATTAAATGGAAGTTTTTGTTTTTTCATCTGGCGTTGGCATTATCAATTGCTGTTTTATCAATTGGGGTTGGGCATCGATTTGCCATTATAAGGAATAATGAGTTTGTTGTTTTTAATATTCCTCGCGAATCGGCGGTGTGTTATAGGAGCGGAGGCATTGCAAACTTTATAAAACTAGATACATTAATGGCCAATCCTGTAGAGCAGTATGGTTTTTACCTAAGCGGGTATGTTAACCACGAAACGTATTGGGGGCAGCATCGATGTTGGGATACCGATTCGTTGTTGGATGATGAAAAAGTAAAGAGTGTCCAACTTAGAAAGAACATGGGTCTGGCGCTACTAAAGATGAATAAGATGTTGGTTGCGTTGCCCTATTGCGATTCAGCTTGGAATTTAAGTGCTCATAGAGCAATAGATGTTGATGTGCTACTGGTAAATAATCACTTTTCGAGTAATCTGCTCTGTTTTATTAGACCTAAACTTGCTGTTATTGATGGCTCTGTTTCACGAAAGAAATTGGATAAATTGATGCTTCTTTTGGTTGAACATAAGATTCCTATTTATGATTCTAATGTTCTTGGAGCATTTAGACTCAACATAGACTAAAAAATAGCGTTAAAATGCTTACAATCTCCATAAATTGATATTAATTTGCAGTTTATTTTGCGTGATAGTTTCCACCAAACAAGTTTAATTGTATTAGGTAATGAATATTATAATAGTTGGAGCAGGAGAAGTAGGAACGCACTTAGCAACCATGCTGGCTAAGGAGTATCATGATGTTGTTGTGATTGATCCTGATGCCGAAATGTTAAGCAATTTGGCTGCAACTACCGATGTTATTACCTTTCAGGGATCGGCTACCTCTATCAATGTGCTGAAGGAGGCGAATATTAAAAAGGCCGATTTGTTTATAGCCGTGGCTCATTCCGAGGAAACTAACATTGTTTCGGCTACATTGGCAAAACGATTGGGTGCAAAGAAGGTTATTGCACGTATCGATAAGAATGAGTATCTACAGCCCAATAACAAGGAAATATTCTTAAATCTTGGTATCGATTCCTTGATTTATCCGGAACGTCTTGCTGCCCGCGAAGTTATTACTTTGCTAGGGCAAACAAGCTCTACTGAGTTTGTTGATTTTTCTGGCGGAAAATTATCCTTGGTGGTGTTTCGGTTAGAGGAGGATTCCCCTGTTATAGATAGCACTTTGCTTCAGGCAACTAAAAGTTTGCAGAACTTGGAGTACCGGGCGGTTGCCATATCGCGCGAGGGCGAAACAATTATTCCTCGTGGAAGCGATCAGTTCAAATATAACGATTTGGTTTATGTTATTGCCAACCAGAGCGGTATTAAGAATATGATGGAGTACTCTGGTAAAAAGAATATCGACGTGAATAACCTCATGATTCTTGGCGGAAGCCGTATTGCCATCCAAATTACCAACGAACTCGAAAAATCGATGAACGTTAAGATCATTGAGGTGGATAAGGATAAAAGTCAGAAATTGGCGGGTCAGTTTAAGAATGCGTTGGTAATTAATGGCGATGGGCGTAATACCGATTTGCTGATAGAGGAGGGGTTGCCATACATGGATGCATTTGTTGCTGTAACGGGTAACTCCGAAACCAATATTCTGTCGTGCATTGTGGCCAAGCGTATGGGGGTAAAAAAGACCATTGCCGAAATTGAGAATATTAATTACATCCGTTTGGCCGAGAGTATTGGGGTTGATACTGTTATCAATAAGAAATTAATTACTGCCAGCCGTATTTTCCGTTATACCATGAGCACCGATGTGTCAACCATAAAATGTCTCACGGGTTCCGATGCCGAGGTTCTTGAGTTTATTGTAAAACCTGGGTCTCCGGTTACAAAAGGGAAGTTAAAGGAGATATCCTTTCCCAAGGATGCAATTATTGGTGGTGTGGTGCGTGGTGATTCTGCATTTATTGCCAAGGGCGATAGCGAAATTAAGCCATACGATAGAGTTGTTGTTTTTGCTCTTCCATCTGCAATTCATAAAATCGGAAAATTTTTCAACTAAAGTATTCTATTACTAGGATTTTTATAATCATAGCCATCTTTTAGCCCGTTGGTAAATAGCAAAAAACTATCCAACAACTCTTTCCTTAATTATTTTGTAGAAAAGTGTCGTTGGACAAATGTGTTAAGGCTGTTTTAGCCTGATATCTTTTCCTAAATAAAGTTATGCTTTATTTGAAAGTTCTGTTTGATTTACTTGGCTATACGCAGGGCAAGTCTTTTTTGAGCAAGAACTAAATGCTATTGTTGCAATAACCAAGAGTAAAAGAACTTTTGCGGTTGAACTCATTTTTTTCATAGTGATAAATTTATAATTTCAAAGGTTACCGATTAATTTTGAACTTCATATGTTGTGCTTGCGTACACTGGACAAGGTATGTTGTTATTACACGAATTAAGTAACACAATCCCTAAAACCAAAAGTAAAAATAGTAAAAATCTTCTTTTAAACATAAACAAGAAATATATTATTTTGTTTCGACCGATATTTCTTAATACGTTGCAAGTAATATTTAAGCTGCAATTTATCAAAATTTATTTGATGAATATCCTATAAATGTTGATTTGCATCGGTTTTGGTGCTGTTCTGAAATGCTGTTTTTTATTCATGAGAGTTATCTGCTTTTTTAGAGAATTTCACGTATGATTTTAAAAAAAACAAAACCCCCGATTTCGGGGGTTTTGAAATATAGACAATTTGATCAATTATTCTTTAACCAACTTGCGTAGTGTAGATTCACCCTTGTTGTTGGTAAATTTAACAAGGTAAATACCGCGAACTAGTTCCTGAGTGTTAATAGAATTCTCACCAGAAACAGTCTTATCCATAACAACCTGACCAATAATTGATGTGATTGTTACGCGGGTAATATCGGCACCGCTAAACTTAATTTCATTGCTGAATGGGTTAGGGAATGCCTTTAGGCTTGCAATGGTGTTGGTTTCAACATCAGTAGCGTACATAACAACATCAACAGTTTTTGCAGCACCTGCCACTGTGAATGAACCTGAATAATCGTTATATCCAGATTTTGTTGCAGTGAAGCTGTAATCTCCATTAACTAGATCTATAGTTGCAACGCCGCTAGCATTGGTTGTTAATGTTTGGCTATTAACGGTAATGGTTACACCTTCCATCGCAGTGCTGTTGTGAGTAACGTTAAATGTAACAGTGTAGGTTGGTACATGAGTGATTACATCGTTAGCATCGCGTGGTAGTATCTCGAATATGCTGCCGTAGTAACTAATTACGCCAGTAATATCGTAGATAGTACCTACTGTAAGTGCAAGTTCGGAGTATAGCCCGTAGTATGCAGTTAAATCGCCAGTACCATCATTAATAACACCGCCAGTTGTTACAGTTGATCCGCCAGATGTAGTAGTGGTTAGGCTATTGCAGGTTGCATTTGTAACCTTAACAAGCATACTTTCATATTTCTCGTTATTTGCTGCAAGAGTCGACACTGCTACAGGTGTAGGAAGTGTATTGCCTTGGTTAAGAATAGTTAGCGCTGCTGCATTGTTTAGTTGAGTTACGCTATAGGATTCAGCAACAGTAGCAACTATTTCAACGCTATCGCCAACGGTTGCAGAGTACGAACTAGAGTAAACGTAAATTCCACCCCATTCGCTGTCTCCATCTTGTAGATAGAACGAGGTTGTTGATGTTCCTGCTTTTACAGCAGTTACAATACCTTTTGTTCTAACAAGTTGTCCTTTATAAGGCGATTCAGCAGGAGTTGCGGTTGTGTACTGAATATCGTGTATCGAGAGTGATACAGGAACCTGATTGGTTACAGTTACAGTCCAAGCCTTTGTTTCGGTATTCTGTGCTGTTACAGTGTAGGTTACTGCGCTAGAGAAATCCTGAGGTGTGCCAGATGCAGGATTAATAGTAGCACCAGCCGATACCGTAATAGTAGGAGCAAGGCTGGTTAACGTGGTTCCGTAAGGCATTAAAACGGTAACTGTTCCTGCAGTTGCGTCAATAACACTTGTGCCAAGTTGATTAGCAATAGCAAACGATGTTATGTCTTTCTTGCTGCTCGGTGTACTTGAAACCGTTACAGTTACAGTCCATGCTAGTGTTGTTCCATCCTGTGCGGTTACGGTGTAAGTTACAGGATTTGTAAAGTCTGTTGCAACACCAGAAGCAGGGCTGATTGTAGCAAAGTTAGATACCTTAATGGTTGGAGTTAAAGCAGTAACAGCGGTTCCGTTAATTACAGTGATATTAACTGTATGAGCGGTAGCATCAATTACAGCATTATCTTCTTGGTCGGCTAAAGTAAATGCAAGAATATCCTTTGCACTGCTCTTGCTAATGTGCCATCCTAGGAAGCTAACATCATCTTGGGCGTTAACAATCCACTGGGAGTCATCGGCAGTGGTTCCTGCAGAGGCAGCCCAATCGGTAGTTCCAGATATAACATCATTTTTACGAACTAAGGTGTGGTTGGCTGTTGCTCCATCTGTACCTGCTACAGCCCAGTTGCTAGTGCCAGGATCGCTTCCTATTGTTCCAATAACATCAATTAGAACATCATCTTTGTATAGTCCTAATGCATCGTTCCCGTTGAAATAGGTAACAGTGCTAGTTGTGTTTGCTATGCCAAGGATTGTTGCATTTGAACCGGCGTTGGCAATTACATATACACCACCCTCAACTAAAGTTCCGGTTAGTGCTAACTCCGAACTTGCTGTTGCTGCACCATTAGGGTATAGCTTAACTTTATAGTGCGATAGATCAACGTCTGATGTCTTAGGGTTGTAGATTTCGATAGCTTTATTATTGCTACCACCTTCAAGGTATTCGCTGAAGAATAGATCTGAGGTAACTTCTTCAAATACAGCATCAACAGTTACATCGGCAGTTGCAGTAAACGAGTAGGTTGCATTAGTTCCAACTTGTACAGAGTTTACTTGCCATTCTTTGAAGTTGTATCCAGAGTTTGCAGTTGCGGTCAAGGTTACAGTTGCTCCTTCTTCAAAAACTCCATCACCACTAACTGTACCAGCGCCTGCAGGGGTTATGTTTGCCGTTATAGTATAGCTGACTATCGCTTCAAATACAGCATCAACAGTTACATCGGCAGTTGCGGTAAACGAGTAGGTTGCATTAGTTCCAACTTGTACAGAGTTTACTTGCCACTCTTTAAATTTATAACCAGAGTTTGCAGTTGCGGTTAAGGTTACGGTTGCACCATGGTTGTATGCGCCATCGCCAGTTACTGTGCCAGCACCCGCAGGGGTTACGTTTGCAGTAATAGTGTGGCTATCAATTTCGAACTGTGATTCGAAAGTGTGATTTGCAGTTACATTGGTGAAATCGTACGAAGCAACAGCACCAACAGATGCACCATCAACTAGAACATCCTTAATATGGTAGTTTGCATCAGCAGCAACTGTGAACGATACGTTGCCATCATAGTTAACGGTTTGGTTGGTGTTAGGTGTTGTTGTGCCATTAGCACCGGCTGTTACAGTAATGGTGTAAGTGTTTATTGCAAAGGTTACAGCTATTGTGTGGTTTGCTGTAACGTTTGTGAATCCATAGGTGTAAGCAGCCTCATTAGCAGCAGCAGTTACAGCATTGCCATCAACAAGTAACGAGGCAATATGGTAGCCTGTGCTAGCTGTAATATCGTAAGATTGACCTTCGCCATAAACTACAGTAGCATCGCCAGATGGAGTAATTGTTCCGTTAGCGCCTGCAGAAGCAGCAATGGTAAAGGTTTTCTTGGTCATGCTAACAGCCTCGTCAACATTAGCGTCAACTACGTCAACAGTTCCGGTTGCATCTACATATTCAGTTTTGGTTACAGTGTAAGCAATGCCAGTTGCTGCAGTTACATTGTTAAATGTAGCTACGCCCGAAGCATTGGTTACTTGGTTAATGCTGTTCATGGTTACAGTTGCTCCTTCAATAGGAGTAACGCCCTCCTCTTTAACTGTAAATGTTACAGTGTATGTTGGAACGGTTGTTTCTGTCATGGTAACATTCACGGTTTTGTCACCATCAACGGTTACATTGGAGTTGATGGGATAGTAACCAGTTTTAACAACTGAGTATGCCAATGTAGCAGGGGCAACATCGGTAAATGTAGCAACACCACTTGCATCGGTATTAACATTTGTAGTGTTGAAACTTACAGTAGCACCTTCAATTGGGTTGGTTCCGTCGGTTACGTTGAATGTAACGGTGTAGGTGGTAAATGCAAATGTTACATCAATGGTATGGTTGTCTGTAACGTTGTTGAAAGTGTAGGTGAATGATGTTGGGTTTGTTCCAATATCTATAGGACCAGCATCAACAGCAACAGTAGCGATATGATAGCCTGCTGCGGCATTAATTACAAATGCTTGATTAGCATTGTACTCAACTATAACGCTTCCACTTGGAGTAATAGTTCCAAAGTTTATATTGTTAAAGGTTGCTGTGATAATTGGTTTTTGCTGTAATGTTACCTTGTAGTATTTTACGGTAGTTCCATTCTGAGCAGTAACGGTAACTAGAATAACATCGTTATCGGCTAGTGCTTTGCTTGCAGGATCAGCAACAACTACATCGTTAACTTTAACTTCAACTGTTGCGGTAGCATCGTTCTTTGTTGGAACAATACCTGCAGCAGAAGCAAAACTATCAAACCACATGGTAGCACCTGCTTCTGTTGGAGCAGTAACCTCACAATCAGCAACAGTTAATGATGTTCCGTTAATGGCAAGGGCACTTAATGTCGCGTCGGTACTTGCTGCTGTAACTGTAAAGTTAATTGTGTATGTGTTATTAACTAAACCATCCTCCGAGGTTAATGCAACAGTTGTGTTTCCAGGTAAACTTGCCGCATTTGTAAGAATATCGGCAGATTTAGTATCTGTTTCGGTATAGGTTACTGTTGGAACGGTAGTTGTTCCGTATGGCAACTCAACATTATAGGTTAATGTTGCAGCATCGAAACCAGTTATGGTCGCTCCGTCAACTTTTAGGTCGGATAGTGTTGCTACATTACTGTACAGGTAAATGTCGGAAGCATCACGGGGGTAAAGTTGGTAACTTGGATTATAGTATCCTAGTACTCCTTTTATGTCGTACTTACGATTAATTTCAAGCGCTGGACTTGGATCATATAAAGACTTGTAAACAACAAGATCACCAGAGCCATCATTCAATGTGTATTTGCCTGTTGCTGGAATTGCTGTACAGGTGGCTCCTGTTACTTTAATTAGTACACTTTCGTATTCCTCTGCATTGGCATCAAGTGTGCTAATGACTTTTGCTTCAGGAAGAGTATTGCTGTTGCTTGCTATGGTTGTTAGAGGAACTGTTGAATATATCTGGGTAATACTGCTACTTTCAACTGCTTTTCCTATAACTATTAAACTATCACCAACTTGGCATCCATGTTCAGCTAAGTAAGAAACGTAAATTCCGCTCCAGGCTCCAGTGCCAGCTTGTAGGTAAAGTTTTTTTCCACCTGTAATTATTGCGGTAACCCTACCTCCTATACGAACGCTATCGGTTGCCCAGTTACTTGCTCCGGCTGTATTTTGGCTTTGAACATCATATATCGATGTTTTTGCAATTATTCTGAATCCGTTATCACTTTCGTCTGTTGCACCTGATGCATTGCCTGTTAAACGAATCTTATACTGAGTGCCATACTTGGTATCTTCTGGTATTTGGTATTCAAACGATCCTGTGTTGGGCAAAGCAGTTTCTTCCGTTATCCAGCCCCATGTGGAGGTAAGCCCTTGCCTTACGTAGGCTTCGAACTTAATTGTTTCACCATCCATGTTGGCCGATGTCCATGTTATAGTTACGTTATCCCCTGCAATGTATCTATCAGTGGATAAGTTTGGCGAGGTTACAGTTATTAGATGTGTGCTAAATGTAATTTCAGGAATAGTTCCATCTGTTTTAAAATCAATAGATGTCCCCGAGTTGGTGTAAGGGTAAATACGTGCTGTGTATGTTTGTCCTGCAATTAAAGTGCTTAATGTATATGTTTGAACACCGTAAGCAACATTTATTGCTCCAGTACCATCCGAGAAATCGGTATCATCTGCGATTGGAGTACCATCGGTAACAGAGAATGTTCCGGTTGTGTTTATAACAATAACATAGTTTTCTGGTGCCTGCGCTCCTGCAACAGCATCAATCCAGTCCAGTTGGGCTGTAGTGCTAATAACATTTGAAGCAGCAAAACCCGTTGCATGGTTTGTAGGCTCAGGCATTATGCTTGTTGTTGTGACATCGGCAATTGCTGTAACTGATGTTTGTAGGTTGGGTACATTATCCTCAGCAACTACGTAAACATCGTAAGTAGTACCAGCCGATAAACCGCTAACTGTGTGCGATACATCGCCTGTAGTGTAAATGAAATTTCCAAATTGAACCTGACCTGCGGCTGTATGTCCTTTTACTGCCGCAACATCAGGGATGCCGGAGCCATCGCTTACAACTACATAGTAAACAGTACCCGCTTCGTCAAGGTTTGCTACAAGGTCGAATTGTGTGTTATAAACATTGACTGTTTTTGGGTAGTCTGTTGTCCAAACTGGAGCTGTTATATCAATTAAAGTAGAAGCATTGCCCGTTGATTCATTTGAATAGTTAAATGCTTTATCTACAGTGTATACTTTATACCAGTATTGAGTCCCTTGCGAAAGAGAATTATCGGTAAAAGAAGTTGATGTTCCTATATAAACTACAGTGCCGCCTGTTGGAACTGTATTTCCTATTGCATAAATCCCGTTTTGATTAGGATCGTTTTCGGTGCCAGGATCAGAAGCAAATCTTACCACTACATATCCACCACCATCAACATCATCTGCTGCTACCCAACTAACATCAAGTGAACTTGTTGTTTCGTTGTTTATTGTTATTGCGCCAGGAGAATTGGGCGCAGTTTCGTCAACCGCAGAACCAGCATACACTACAAAATCATCTATGTTGAATCGCGACGTATTATTTATAGAAATAATTCCATTTCCAATATTGGGTGCTGTTGAATTGCACGTTAGAACTGTGTAAAACTTTGTCCATGTTAAACCTGTATTAGGACTTAAGTATGAAGAGTATACGAAAGTGGCAGATAAAGAATGATCTTGTGTGATGCCAGAACGTATTGTATTTGTTCCCACTGTTCCGTCCAAATCTCCTTGATAATAGAACTGAACAACATATGAGGTGGATGCCAAAATCCCTGTAACATCAGGAGATATTAGTCTTTTATGACTAGTTCCACTTTGGGTTAGTGTGATGTATTTTGGTCCAGATCTTCCATCAGACATGTTTAGAACAGCAGAACTAGCGTTGTGCGTCCATGTTGTTCCGTAAAGCGTTGTTGAAGGATTCGCTGTTTGCCCTTCAAATCCACCATCCATTTGAGGATAGGATCCAATAACAGTTTGTCCCCACCCGACCTTTCCTGCAATCAGGAACATGATGGTAAGGGCCATTGTTGTTAGTAAATTTTTAATTTTCATAGGCATTAATTTAGTTGTTAATTGATCTATTAATTAGGTTAATGTATTGTTTTTCTGTAATATGCGTTGTGTGGTTTTCTGCGTGTAAATATGGTTTAATTTTGGGAAATGGGTTGTTAAGATAAAGCTAATTTTTGGGTTTTGTAATGGGGTTTAAAGGAAAGTTGACGAATATCCTGTGGGGTGAAGTAAAAATGGGAAAAAAACATAAATAGTTGAGTTGAATGAGAATATTTAACTATTAATGTGTTTGTGTTTAAAAAGTTATTCGCTGTTTCGGATAGAATTTGTAAAACATAGAATTAAAAAATATTTCTGGCGGAGTGAAGATCAGAGATCCAAAGCACTTCAATGCCGAATGCTGGATTCCTGCTTGCGCAGGAATGAAGAATCGGAAGTAAACATTCCTGACGGAGCGTAGCGGAGATCAGGAATCTAGTAATCCGCTAATTTGTTGTGAGGATAACATTTTTTGCAATTAAGGAACAAGATGGATTCCTGCTTGCGCAGGAATGAAGAATCGGAAGTATAACATTCCTGACGGAGCGTAGCGGAGATCAGGAATCCACAAAAAAACATCCATTCTGGATGGGGTGAAGCGGAAATTGGAAAATGGAATTAGCCGAAGTCAATCCATCTTCCATTTTGGTATTTATGGATTCCTGCTTGCGCAGGAATGAAGAATCGGAAGTATAACATTCCTGACGGAGCGTAGCGGAGATCAGGAATCCACAAAAAAACATCCATTCTGGATGGGGTGAAGCGGAAATTGGAAAATGGAATTAGCCGAAGTCAATCCATCTTCCATTTTGGTATTTATGGATTCCTGCTTGCGCAGGAATGAAGAATCGGAAGTATAACATTCCTGACGGAGCGTAGCGGAGATCAGGAATCCACAAAAAAACATCCATTCTGGATGGGGTGAAGCGGAAATTGGAAAATGGAATTAGCCGAAGTCAATCCATCTTCCATTTTGGTATTTATGGATTCCTGCTTGCGCAGGAATGAAGAATCGGTAATGTAACATTCCTGACGGAGCGTAGCGGAGATCAGGAATCCACAAAAAAACATCCATTTTGGGTGAGGTGAAGCGGAAATCGGAAAATGGAATTAGCCGAAGTCAATCCATCTTCCATTTTGGTATTTATGGATTCCTGCTTGCGCAGGAATGAAGAATCGGTAATGTAACATTCCTGACGGAGCGTAGCGGAGATCAGGAATCCACAAAAAAACATCCATTCTGGATGGGGTGAAGCGGAAAATGGAAAATGGAATTAGCCGAAGTCAATCTATCTTCCATTTTAGCATTTATGGATTCCTGCTTGCGCAGGAATGAAGAATCGGAAGTATAACATTCCTGACGGAGCGAAGCGGAGATCAGGAATCCACAAAAAAAACATCCATTCTGGATGGGGTGAAGCGGAAATTGGAAAATGGAATTAGCCGAAGTCAATCTTTTTTCTCAAAAAAGATTATATTTATTATATGAAAATCTATTACGTCTACATTTTGGCAAGCAGCAGGAATGGTACGCTATACATTGGCTTCACCGATGATCTTGAACGACGCGTTGCAGAGCATAAATCAAAAAATGTAGAAGGTTTCACTTCTAAGTATAATGTTACTCTATTGGTTTATTACGAAACATATGCTTCATCGTATGATGCATTTAGGAGAGAACGTCAACTTAAAAAGTGGAAACGAGATTGGAAGATAGAGTTAATTGAGAAAAATAATCCAGATTGGGATGATTTAGCCGAGGGCTGGCAGTGAAACGATTGGCTCTGTCGAATTTATTTTCCTGCGTTATATTCGGAGAATTTGCAAACTCGATTTGCAGGAATGAAAGAGTGAGGTGAAAACATTCCTGACGGAGCGAAGCGGAGATCAGGAAATGGAATTTGACGAAGTCAATCCATCTTCCATTTTTGCGTTTATGGATTCCTGCTTGCGCAGGAATGAAGAATAGGTAATGTAACATTCCTGACGCAGCGCAGTGGAGATCAGGAATCTATTAATCCGCTAATTTGTTGTGATGATAAGACCTTTTGCAATTAAGGAATAAGATGGATTCCTGCTTTCGCAGGAATGAAGAATAGGTAATGTAACATTCCTGACGGAGCGAAGCGGAGATCAGAAATCTAGTAATCCACTAATTTGTTGTGATGATAAGACCTTTTGCAATTAAGGAATAAGATGGATTACTGCTTTCGCAGGAATGAAAGAGTGAGGTTGGCGACATTCCTGACGGAGCGAAGCGGAGATCAGAAATCTAGTAATCCACTAATTTGTTGTGATGATAAAACCTTTTGCAATTAAGGAATAAGATGGATTACTGCTTTCGCAGGAATGAAAGAGTGAGGTTGGCGACATTCCTGACGGAGCGAAGCGGAGATCAGGAATCCATGAAAAGGAAATTACCTTATCATCTCCATCAGCTTTGCCTTATCCATAATGGTAATTTCCCGACGGTTTACCGTGATAATTCCGTCGGCCTCCAAATCGGCAAAAACCCTTGCCAGCGATGGACGTGTAACCCCAAAAAACTCGGCTAGTTCCTGATGCGATTTTGGTAAAACTATGGTTGTTTTCACCTCGCTGCGCGATATGTTCAGAAGGTAATGCGCAATTTTTTCCTTGATTGTTTTGAACGATAGGAACCACAATTTGTTGGAGAGAAACTGCGCCCTGTTCGATATGGCGTTAAGGTAGTTGCTTAGGATCGTAACGTTTTGCTGCATCATCCGCATAAAGTCGGGTTTGGGAATAAAAAGAATTTTACAGTCCTCCAGCGCAATCACATCAACAGGGAAACGGTTGCGCTCACCGAAAAGGAATGCGTGGGCAATGGGCATTGGTGCGTACATCTCCTCAATCTTTAGGATTTTTCCCGAAAAATCTACCATCTCGCCCTTAACGCTGCCCTCAACCACAACGCAAAGATTGCGGACTTCATCCTCGCGTTGGGCAATGGTTTGCCCTTTGCTGAACGATTTTACTGAATGGCCTACGCGGTCGAGTATTCCTTTGATCTCGTCGGGGCTTAATCCTCTAAACATAGGCGATTGCGATAGCTTTTGGTACATCATTGATGTTTGATTTTGTAATTAGCGACAAGACGTAATAGATGACTAACTGTTATTTTTATCTATATCTTATGATTACTATAAGCATTCCTAAATGGTATAAGAATCCATTTGTCATTCCGCACTTGATGCGGAATCCAGTATTACTGAGAACAGATTTTTAATTTTTGCAGAAATGACAAGGAATTCGAATTGGCCATAGTTATCGTTGCGTACAATCATTTAATATTATTTACTTAAAGAATCCTGAACTTTCTAACTTTATAAACTTTTTAACTTTATGAACTTCGTAAATACAAATATAGCATTCAATCCTGAAATTCCACCGCCAATTGCGCTTTGCTGCTGGAAACATCATTTAAATTTTGTAATAACGAATATTGATAATCTAACATTAATGCCAGATAAACTTGATATTGCCGTTGATATTCTTGATGGCATTGGCGGAACGTTACTCGATATGTACACTGGCGATTTATCACCCACGAGAATAGCCGAAGAGATAGTTGATCACCCGCAGATGTGCCACCAGTTGTGTCCCGATACTTTTTCGGATTGGATTTCGTTGCATGGCAAGGAGTACCGATGCCTTACCATTGGCGATGGCTCTAGGTGGGCTTTACGGGTTGGACACTATCCTGAAAGGTATATTCATATCCATCCTGGGCGTAATTCTCCGAACACCTTTCGGTTTCGATCGGCCAATTTAAAGGTTGCCATTGCATACCGAATTCTCTTTGGATGGACTGAAACAAATTACTCACATTCGATGTTAAACCGAGCAAGAGAATTTGCCAAATTACCTCCTTTGGAAGGTAAAATTGAGTCGGATGGAACAGTTAAAATTTTGAATTATTTAAGCGTTAAAAACCATTAAAAAACACAGCATGTTGCAAAGCATAACTTGCTGCTAATTAGTAAAATTGAGGCGTTTGAAAATGGTGTTGTATATCATCTTTTTTGACTTGAAATTAGTGAAACAAACACCGTAAATTTGCGTTATAGAAAGTAGATTTACAAACTTAGGTTTTAGGGTTAATAGTTGGTTAAAGGTTTAGTTGATTTAGGTTAGTTTTAGGGTGTAGAAACGGAGTCGGGCAATCGACTCCGTTTTTAGTTTTTTCATTTTTGCCACATATATCAAACCTCTTATATGATGTCTCGCATCTAATGTCTGGTGTCTGGTGTCTGATGTCTAATGTCTGTTATCTGATATCTGCCCTCTATTGCTATTTTCCCAAATTTCGTGTAGGTTTGGCATCGTATCATTACTACGATGAAACTTAGAATATTATTTTATTTAGCACTGATTGTTACTCTTGTGGGTTGTCAAGGCTCAAAAAATCAGGTAGCAGATCGCCTTGTTTTTCGGTATAACGAGAGCAAAGGGGTTACAACACTTGATCCGGCCTACGCCCGAAACTTATCGTTGATTTGGCCTATTAATCAGCTTTACAATGGACTCGTTCAGTTATCAGATTCATTATCCGTACAGCCCTGCATTGCCAGTCGCTGGAGTATTTCTGAGGATGGGTTGGAGTACACCTTTTATCTCCGTGGTGATGTTTATTTCCATGATAGTAAGGCTTTCCCAAATATGAAGGGACGCAAGGTGGTGGCAGGTGATTTTGTGTACACATTTAATAGGATTATCGATCCGATTACTGCATCGCCGGGGGCATGGGTGTTATCGATGCTTGATAAGGATTATAAAGGCAGTGTGAATGGGTGTTTAGCTCCTTCGGATAGCGTTTTTATTGTGCATTTAAAAAAGCCATTCCCTGCTTTTTTAGGATTAATGAGTATGCCGTATTGCTTTGTTGTTCCGCATGAGGCTGTTGAGATGTATGGTAACGATTTTGGACGTAATCCCGTTGGAACAGGCCCTTTCTACATGAAATTTTGGAAGGAAGGAGAGAAGTTGATTTTGCGTAAAAACTCTAGTTACTTCGAAAAGGACGCAAATGGCGATCAATTGCCCTACTTAGAATCTGTGGCAATTACTTTTATTGCCGATAAACAATCGGAATTCTTAGAATTTGTTGCGGGCAATATAGATTTTCTATCGGGGGTTCACGCTGCATCAAAAGATGAACTGCTAACCCGAACCGGAGATTTGAATCCAAAGTATAAGGGTAAAGTCAAGATGATTACTGGGCCCTATTTGAATACTGAATATTTAGGTATCCTGCTCGATTCTTCGAAAAATGCTGCAAAAAACTCGCCGTTACTTAATTCAAAAGTGCGTAAAGCAATTGGTTACGGTTTCGATAGGAATGCAATGTCACTATACTTGCGAAGTAATATGGTTTATCCTGCAATTCATGGGATAGTACCTCCGGGTATGCCCGGCTTTGGCGATGTAACCAAAGGTTTTAACTATAATCCTGACTTAGCCCGTAAATTGTTGGCCGAAGGAGGATTCCCCAATGGGGAAGGTTTGCCTGAGGTTGTAATTTCTACAACCGATGATTATATGGATATCTGCGAGTTTATTCAGCATCAATTGGGCGAAATTGGAATTAAAATTCGTATAGAAGTGCTGCCCGGGGCTGCTTATAGAGAAATGATGGCAAACTCAAAACTTCCAGTTTTTAGGGCATCGTGGGTAGCCGACTATGCCGATCCTGAAAATTATTTGGCACTATTTTTAAGTGGAAATTTTTCGCCTCAAGGTCCAAACTATACCCATTTTACCAATAGCAATTTCGATAAACTTTACAACAACGCTTTGCTTAAACCAGAATATTCCAGTAGGATAATAAACTATAGGGAAATGGATTCATTGGTAATAAGCAATGCTGCTGTAATTCCTTTGTATTACGATAAGGTTGTTCGGTTTGTATCGAACGGAGTAGAGGGTATGACCGTAAATCCTATGAATTTATTGGTGTTGAAAAGAGTGCGAAAAAATGGTTTATAGGTATTTTGTCTAGTTCGTTGTTAGTGTTATTCTGTTGGAGATGCTATTTTTGTGAGAATACTTATTGAGATTAAGTTTTACTGTTTGTATTATCGAGTATATTTTTCTAAATATCCAAAGTAATGATTGTTGTTGCAGATAGTGGCGCTACCAAGACCGATTGGCGAATAATTGATGGTAGTGATAAAGTGGTTAATTTCGAAACAATTGGACTTAGCCCATATTTTAATACCGAATCAGATTTTTTAAGTGCGTTAACCCATAACTTTCCAACATCTATTGATCAAAATAGTGTTAGTGCAGTCTATTTCTATGGTTCGGGCTGTGGCGTTCAGGAGCGGGGCGAGGCAGTTGCCAATTACTTGAAACTATTCTTCTCGAATGCAAAAGTAAGCGCTCAGTCCGATGCTTTGGGGGCTGCGCGGGCTTTATTTGGAAATAGTCCTGGAGTAGTTATTATTTTGGGAACAGGTTCTAATATTACATATTATAATGGTATAGGTTTGGAGAGCAAAACCCCATCGTTGGGTTATGCTTTAGGCGACGAGGGCAGTGGCGCTTATATGGGGCGCTTGCTTTTGCGTTCCTTTCTCTATGGGTATTTACCTAAAGAATTGTCGGGTAAACTTCCCCTCACGTATAATGTTGATCTAAGCCACATTCTTAATATGACCTATAGCAGTCCAAGGCCATCGGCCTATTTGGCCTCGTTTGTGCCATTCTTGGTTGAGAATATATCGCATCCTACTATTTCTGAAATTGTTGATGAGGCGTTAGAGGCAATGTATAAACATCATTTGGCCGTGTTCCCAAATCTTTCGGAACTGCCTGTGGGGGTGATAGGATCGGTAGGATGTTTGTTTGGCGAAAGACTAAATTTAATTGCGGCAAGTAAAGGTTTTGCTATTACTAAGTATTTACGATACCCCATTGAGCATTTGGTGAAATACCATGCTAAATTTTAGGGTAACATTTGCTTAAAACCCGATAGTTTCCATAGGCTATTAACGTAATCCATGCATTCATTCGCTTTGGAATGCTCCCCCAGCTTTATAAGATTGTTTGCTAAATCTTTCATCAACGATGCCTCAACCAATTTATATCCCGCAATACTACTGAGTTCAATGGCATTTCTGAAGTTGTTATGTGTGGCCTCAAGGTTATTGTTGCTTAGGAAGTACGATGCACGGAGCGTTTCTCCCATAATAATTGCCAGGTAACTTTTAATTGGGTTCAAAAGGTTGAATATTTGTTCAATCGCACTATTCTCAGTACTGGTGATGTTAATGTTTTCGATGAAGAGCCTGTAGAATTTGGTGAAAAGGAAATTCATGGCCGCTCTGTGGTTGGGTGCTGTAATCTTATCGCTAAACACAATAAAATAACCGAACGACTCTGTCCTATTAAGTAGAATTAATGCAGGAAGAATTGATTCGGCAAAATCGAATCGATCTTCACTATTCGTTATGGTTAATGAATAAGCCTTTGCCTTTTCTATCCAATCACTAGGGTTGCCATTGCCCAATAAGTATTCGAAAACAATATGGTTTGCAAACCATATTCCTGATACGGTTGGTGGGATGATTCTTGGATCTTGGTTTTTAGTAAGGTTGAAATGGTAAATTCCTAGCGGCGTATCGAGCGATATAAAACCAGCGAACGTTAAAAGAGTGTTCGCGAATAGTTTGTCCGAATCGCTTTTCGAAAATTCAAGGTATGATTTTAAGTGCAACGTAAAAGAATTGACAATGTGGTTAAAGTCAATATTGTTCTCGAAAAGCAACTTGCGAGCAATTGGTTGCTGGGCGTAGTGAGGAATTAAAATGTTCCTCATGTATATATCCGATTGCAGCGTTGTAGGAATTGTTGGAGTAGAAAGTGTAGCTGATAATGCGGTAGGGCTAAGTTTAAAAAAATCGAGGAGCGGTTTCGAAAGCCTTTCCTTATAGCATAGTTTGTAAAGTGTCCCAAGTATTTTTGCTTGTAGGTCTATATCTATAAGATTATTATCGATCCATTTAAAGAGTTTTGAATCGATGCCTTGTTCCTTGCGGATCAAATTTTGAGCTATCAGCATGCTCATTAATTGCTGATTAGCCATTCTAACGTATTTAGAGTAGCCACCAAATGCGTCAACATGAGTTTCCTCAATTAGAATACCAAATGATATTAGTTCCTCGTAAGCGGCATAGTAGTTTCCTGAGAGTTTAAGGTGTATGGGGTATACCCTTTTAAGATTATCCTTCATTACTAGTTTGGATCCGTATTCGGAGAGGATTATTATTTGGTTGAGAATGTCAATTTTTTCATCGGAGAAATGGGCGTAGTAAACCTGCTTTTTTAAAAATTCGCTTAGAATTGCAAGTTCGTCGTTAAGCGTGTTTCTTATTTCGGGGGTGTAAACCTGTATGAATAGCTGCAAAAAATATGGGTACGAGATTATTTTTTTTAAATCGGGATGCATCTCATAAACCAATATTCTGTTCGAAAACCTTTCGTTGAGCGTGTTGTCTAGAATGTTCTGTATTTCTTCAAAATTTAATGGGGGAATATTTGCTCCATCAATCGTGAAAAAATCGGGGTTGGTGAATAACCAATTATCCTTTACTTGGCAGAATGATGCTAGCAATTTCCATGTAGATAGGCGAGTTGAAACGATTAACTTAAAATTATTTGACATGGAGAATTTATCGGCTAACTCAACTAGCGATTTGAATATCTTTTCCTGCTTTGCTCCTTGCGATGTGATTTCATCAAGCGCATCAATAATTAGGATGAATTTGCCTGAAGGTTGTATGTTGTTTTGGCTGATGCCGTTTAAAAAACTACTTTCGGGCTTTAGCCCCAGCAACCGCATAAGCCATACTTCGATAAAAATATCGGTGGACGCAAACTGATCCAGCATTTGTGCTGAGATAAACAGCACAACATCATCGGTTTTCTTTTTTTTGTTAAGCCATTTTATGTACCAATTTGCAAGCATTGTGGACTTACCGTATCCTCCCGGACCAATTATTGCTGTTGCCGGAAAATTGCTGTTTGCAAACCCTTTTATGAACTCTTTTGTAAATTGTCTTTTTACGGTTCGGCTGAATTCTATGCCAGATTTTATTTTGATGTGCTCAACAGTGTTGCTGCTGATTACCTTAGAATTTTCCTTGATTATTTCCCAGTAGTAGATAATGTCTTGGTTTGTTGATTCAGCGTTTATTTGACTTTGGTTGAAGTCCTCCCAGCTTTTATAACCTATGTATCGGGATAGAATATCCAATGTGACACGCGATGGATTAGAATTCGTTGATAAGAATCCGAAGACTCTGCGCAACGTTGCTGGACTTAAATACTCCTTTGTTGATTCTAATACATTGGAAGATAATTTGTTGCAATCTTTTTGGTAGGATATTTTCCTGCCAAATTTCATTTCAACTTTCAGTTTAAGATTACCAATCATTATGTGTCAAAAATACTTTTTGTTAAATGTTAAATATTCTAAAACTCTTGATATACAAATATAAGAGAATGTTTGCTCAGTTTGCGCTTCAATATTAAAAAACTTGACCGATTTGACAGATTGCTCACTTGTACAAGGACAGTATTTTTGTTCCAGATGATAAATAACAAGGTTATGAAAAAAAATCCATTTCTTTTTGATGTCTTTTCCAGGAAGTTTAGCGTGGATATGGGGGTGTTTATTATTTTCTTTCTGGTTACTTTAATTTTTGTGATATCTATAGTTAATACCTTTTAATAACCAAAACCAACATATTATGCTGACAAAAGTTTGGAAGTCCTGCTATGCCTCGGTTTGCAACTTAAACTTTATTAATGAGCGCGGCATTATTATTGATACCCTGACAGGTTTTAAGGTTAAGAATTCGTTGGTTACATCGGAGCAAGCATTTTATGTCCCCAAGGCCAAAAAGGTTGAAATTCGATTTGTGGATGAAGATGCAAATACATTAACCGCATCAATGAAAATTGATTATGCGGAGTTTGTGAATGATCTGAAAATAGGTTTTTCGAATAACCATTCCGATTATGCCATCTTTAATATTGATTTTCAAGAATTTAAGGATATTCCTAGTTTAACTTTGTGTGAGCGTCGGCATTATCCTATTGGCCAACAAGTTGCTATGCTAAGTTTTGGTTGTGGATGTCCAAACCTATCAATTAAAAATGCTGTAGTTTCTTCAGCATTCGCAAACTCTAATGGTTTAAGGTATATTCAAATTGATGGTTTAACAAGTTTTGGGAATAGTGGTTCTCCGGTGATAGACCCAAACACGATGGAGGTTATTGCCATTGTGTCACGTAGGAATACACCTGCAGCTAAAGCGTATCAACAATTACAAGAAATTATAGCATCGAACCTAGATGAGTTGCGAAAGATTGAGGGCAGCATCAAACTGGTAGATATTGATCCCATTCAGGTTTTGATTGCTAATCAGAATCAATTGAAATTATTGGTTAATAGTATCTATAAGTATGTTCCGATGGGTGCTTCTCAGGCTATCATGTTGGATCAAATCATTACTTATTTCAACGAGAAATCTATTGAAAATAGTTATACTAAAATAAACATGGAAAAGGTTGGTGTTAACCATATGAAAGGTTAATTGATTTAATTAAGAAGGGCAGGGGTAACCGAAAGGTTACCTCTGTTTTTTTATGCTTATAAAATATTCTGTTATTCAACCCAGTTTTGTTAAATCTTCTTAAATTGCATTTGGGTTACACTCTTTAAATGTTTCATGTCTTTGATTCATAGCGCTTGCGTTTGTTTTCCTAATTGCATGGTATAATTGTTACGAGTTATTATTTTTAACTTTGTTGTAGCTCTATTGTTAATCTAGTAAAATAATAATGTCATGGATAGCAATAAAATTGTAGCATTTCTAAAGAAAATAGAACTTTTTCGGGGGTTGAATGATAAAGAATTGAGTAACCTTGCGAAAGGATTGTCTGAGCGAAGATTTGAGGCCGGAGATTTGCTGTTCCATGAGAATAGCGCTCGCGAGGGTATTATGATAATTTTTGATGGGGAGGTTGAACTTTTCAAAAGTAATCCGTATGGTACAGAGTTAAAGCTGACCTATTTTTCCAGCGGCGATTTCTTGGGTGAAGGAGCATGGGCTAGCGATTCTCCGCATTCTACTTCTGCTCGTGCCTTAAAGCCGACAGTTGTTTTGGTTATAAAGTACGAGATGCTAAGTAAGGATGCTGAAATGAGCGTGAAGGTTTTAACCAATATCACCCGTGTGATTCAGCGTAGAATGCGTAATGCAAATAATAGAATGATTAATCCTGCTTCGCAGTATGAATCTGGCAGCACGCGTCTTGAACATGATTTGTTGGGAGAACGAGAAGTTCCTGCAGAAATGTACTATGGAGTTCAGACCTTAAGGGCAATCGAGAATTTCAATATAACAGGAGTCTCGCTAAGTTTTTATCCAACTCTTATTGATGCTTTAGCAATGGTTAAACAAGCTGCTGCAGAGGCAAATTATGAGTTGGGCTTAATAGATGAAAAAGTAAAGGATGCTATAGTTCTTGCATGTCTTGAGATTACTCATGGGAAGTTTCACAATCACTTTGTGGTAGATATGATACAAGGGGGGGCTGGAACATCTACAAATATGAATGCCAACGAGGTTATTGCGAATAGAGCGCTTGAGATATTGGGGTGCTCAAAGGGCGATTATAAGTATTGCCATCCGTTGAATCATGTTAATCTTTCGCAATCTACTAACGATGCCTATCCGACAGCAGTTAAAATCGCTATTTATAACTCTAATATAAAGCTTGTTAAAGTGTTAGAGTTGCTTATTGAATCGTTCAGGAAAAAATCCAATGAATTTGCCCATATTATTAAAATGGGCAGAACTCAATTACAGGATGCTGTTCCAATGACCCTCGGTCAGGCTTTTGAGGCTTACGCGGTTACGCTAAGTGAGGAAATCGATAGGCTTAACCAGAATGCTAAACTTTTTCTGGAGATTAATATGGGGGCAACCGCCATTGGAACGGGCATCAATTCTGAGCCTGAATATTCCGAAAGAGTGCTTAAGCATTTACGACAGATTACGGGAATTGATTTGGTGTTAGCAGCGAACTTGGTTGAAGCCACGCAGGATACAGGCGCTTTCATAATGTATTCTTCAGCAGTAAAGCGTTTGGCGGTAAAGTTATCGAAGATTAGTAATGATTTGCGGTTGCTTTCGTCGGGACCAAGAACTGGAATTAATGAGATTAACCTTCCTCCAATGCAGCCTGGTTCATCAATTATGCCTGGAAAAGTAAACCCTGTAATTCCTGAGGTTGTTAATCAAATTGCCTTTAAGGTAATTGGTAACGATTTGTCGGTTACCCTTGCTGCTGAAGGAGGTCAGCTTGAGTTGAACGTTTTTGAACCTGTTATTGTGCAAAGCATTTTTGAGTCTATTGAAATGCTAAAAAATGGTATGACTACATTGATGTATCGTTGCATTGATGGAATAACCGCCAACGAGGATAGGTGTAAGGGTATGGTATACAATAGTATAGGGCTCGTAACTGCGCTGAACCCTTACCTTGGTTACGAGGTGTCCACTCAGCTTGCCAAGGAAGCGTTGGTAACCAATAGGGGTGTTTATGAGTTGGTGCTGGAAAAGGGGCTTCTTACAAAGGAGCAACTCGATAAAATTCTTGCCCCAGAGAACATGATCAAGCCCAGGAAAATGAAGCTTTAATGGTAGTATTTTGCATTTTGTAACAATTTGTTACCTTTGGGGGGCTGCTATCGATGATTTGATGGCAGCCTAACTTAAATGTTACTACATGAACGGTTCTAAGGAATTGATTGTTAGGTATTCCGAGTTTACCCGAGAGGATGAGTTAAGTGCCCGCGAAGTTGAATTGATTAACAAGGCTAAAGCTGTTTTAAGTACAAGTTACTCTCCTTATTCCCACTTTAGAGTTGGTGCAGCAGTTTTGCTTGAGAATGGTGAGATTATTTCTGGAAGTAACCAGGAGAATGGGGCATACCCTTCAGGGTTATGTGCCGAGAGGGTTACTCTTTTTTATGCTGGAGCAAAATACCCAAAGGTGCCAATCGTAGCAATGGCAATTGTGGCAAGCTATATGGATGAGATTATTCAGTTACCCATATCGCCTTGCGGTGCTTGCCGACAGGTTATGATTGAGTATCGAAATATTCATGCGAAGGCTTATCCTGTACTTATGGTTGGACAAAGCAAAATCATTAAGGTTGAAGACGTACGGTTCCTACTTCCTTTTAGTTTTTCCAATGCTGAAGATGCTGCTTTAAAGTAGCGGTAAAGGGTATATCTTTTTTTTGTATAACCTGGTTTTGGAGGTTTCTGTTTTTTTTAGAAGAAACCTTTAAGGGGATGTTTTTTTAATTGGTTTATTTCTCCGCAATTAGAATGATGAAAGCACTTTGCGGAATGCCGCATTGGGGATTAAGCCATCATTGTCTTCAGAGAACTCAGGCCTTATTCTTTCTACAAAGTACATTTCAATTTCTCCAATATTTTTTGCGGGGATTCTTCCGCGTGATGTACAAATGAAATAGTCTTTTATATAGGCATAGGTTGTTTCCGAAATATTTACTTTCCCCGATTCGCAGGCCGTCTCCATTCGGCTGGCAATATTTACAGTATCGCCCCATATGTCGTAAGCAAACTTACGCTTGCCTATAACCCCGGCAATAACGCTTCCGCTATGAATGCCTATTCGTAAATTCCATAGAGGCTTGTTTTCTTCCTTTGCCGTTTCTGCCATTGCTTTTGCATAGCGTTGAATTTCTAATGCTGCAAGAACTGTGTCGAAAGGATGGCTTCGGTTTGTTCGGGGTAGTCCGCCCACGCACATGTAACTGTCGCCAATGGTTTTAATTTTTTCGATAAACCGTTGCGATGTTATCTCATCAAAGGCTTCGAAGTAGCTGCTAAGTACGTTAAGGAACTCATCGATATCTTGATAGGAAACACTAATTTTGGAAAAACTTACGAAGTCGGTGAACATCACCGATACTTCTTTGAACTTTTTAGGTTTATAAACACCTTTTCTTTGAAGTGAGTAGGCAACCTCCCATGGAAGAATATTTTTAAGAAGATTTTCGGACTTGAGTTTTTCCTCCTCGAGTAATTTCGACTGATTCTGAATTTCTTCCTGTTGCTTTTCTAAAACATTGTTGGCATTCTCAAGGTTTTCAGTTATTGTAAGAAGGTGCTCGTGTTTTTCTTCTAGCGATTTTTCTATATTCTTAAGTTCTGTCACATCCGTTTCAATTGCTACAATGTGGCTGAAATTCTGTAGAGAGTCAAAGATTGGTGTAAGCGTTGTTTGAATGTACTTTTCTTTGCCGGTTGGGGTTTTCCATGTGCTATCGTAAATAACATACTCTCCCAACTCCCGGCATTTCTTTAAGGCGTTGTAGGTGGTTGTGTTGGTGTCTGGGCTAAATAGATTGTTGCCAAAACGGCTGATGAAATCTTCTAAGGAACATTCGTAAAGCAGTTTGAATCCTTCGTTTACCCACGAAATTCTTCCATCGTTGTTAATTACAATGATAGAGTTGCCCGCTTTGCTGATGGCGGAAGAAATGTCGCTGAGTTGGTTGGATTGATCTTTTAACTTTTGTAAAAGCCGGCCTCTTTGAATGCCGACCATAATGCGTTGAATCAATTCTGTGGCTGATATTGGCTGTCCAATAAAGTCGTCAACACCAGCATGAAACAGAGCCTGTATCTTTTCGGGTTGAAGGAAATCTGCTAACGCCAGAATTGGTATGTCAGTGGTTAATGGGTCTGCTTTGATAATGGAGAGTACATCCGCGGTTGCATTGTTGGCAAAATGAACATCTATGAGTAGTATGTCGGGTTTAAATTCTGATATATTAGCAATAATATTCTCGAGATGTGGAAGCGCTTGGACAAGAAACTCATCCTCCGCTAATCCCAGGATACAACCAACTTCCTGTTCTAGTTTTTCGGTTCCGCAAGCCGTGAGAATTTTATAAGCCATTTAAATCAATAAAAGGAGATGAGTTGCAATTGCTGCCTTAAGATATAAAAAGTTGTAATACTACATTGATTATTCTGCAATAAATTTTGATATAACCATGCTAATCGGCTTCGAAATCCTTCATAATTTTTTGAACCTCTTCTTCGGTGCTACGTAGTTTTGCTTTACAAAATTTAAGCAATTCCGATACTCGCTTGATTTTTTCTGTTAATTCATCAATATCGAGTTCGTTCGATTCGATTTGCCCGACAATCTGTTCTATTTCGCTTATAGCTTCGCTATACTTAACTGTTTTTTTTGTCATTATTCGAAATGTTTTCTTTTGAGTTCAATTGTAAATGTTGTTCCAAATCCTGGAGTGCTGTCCACCTTTATTGTTCCATTGTTTTTCTCAATAAACTCTTTGCAAAGGATTAATCCTAGACCAGTTCCGCTTTCTTGGTTGGTTCCCTTGGTGGTAAGTCCGTCAACCCTAAATAGTTTCGATAGGTTTTCAGGTTCAATCCCAACGCCTGTATCCGATATTGTTATTTCGGTATACTCTGCAAGTTGCCTTGCCGATACAATTATTTTTCCTCCATTAGGCGTGAATTTAATCGCGTTGTTAACAAGATTCCGAATGGCGGTACTTATGGTATCGTAATCGGCATATATGTTTATTGATTCATTAATGTGATGAATTACTTCTATTCCCTTTTCGTTAGCAGGGATTGATGCCACTCCAATAACGTTATCGATAAGTTCTTTTAGTATGTAATTGTTGGGGTTTAGTTTAATTTTACCGGTTTGGCTTCTCGACCAGCTAAGTAAATTGTCGGTTAGCGAAAGAACTCCAGTTGCCGACTTGTTAATGTGCATGCTGTATTCGCATATCTCCTCTGTGGAAAGGTTTTTTGCATTGTTTGCTAAAACCTCTGATAACCCCACCAACGCAGTGAACGGGCTTCGTAGATCGTGTGCAATTATAGAGAATAGTTTATCCTTGGTTTGAACGGTTTGTTTTAAATGCGTTTCCGATTGGGTCAGTTTATCGTTGATGGTGCGTATCTCATTAATTTTTTCTTCAAGGGCATTTGCGTGTCGGCGTTTTTGAATAAAGTTAAATGTTGTAGCCGCGGCAATGGTGACCAAAAGCAGTGCTATTGCAATCAGAAAATTCCGAAAGGTTCGTTGCTTCTCGATAACGGTTTTATCTAGTTCGGCTTTTTGCCGTAAAGCTTCAACTTCGGCTTCCATTACCTTTATTTCTGTTTTTTTCTGATCGAGTTCCAAATCGATTTGGGCTTCAAGGTTGGCTTCGTTCCGTTTTAGGCTTCCAAGGCTGTCTTTTATTTTGATATGTCTTATATAATTGTCAAGCGCTAGTTTATAGTTCCCTTTTGCTTTGTATAGGTCGTGTTTTGCCAAGTATCCGTACGAAAGGAGGTGTGCATTGCCGGTTTGGAAACCCGTTTTTATGGATTGGTTTATATTCTGCTCGGCCTCGTTGAACTGTTTCATCAATACTTGGATTTCTCCAATTTTTCGAAAACATAGACCTTTGCCTTCGAAATTTGAAAGTGATTGATACTTTTCTGCAGCATATCTAAAATATTTGATAGCTTCGGTTAGGTTGTTCGCTTGTCGCTCAACGTTCCCCATCTCATTGTAAATGTCGGCAACTTCTCTTGCATCGTTTATTCGACTCGAGATTTTTAGAGCTTGGCTTAATGATGATCTTGCGCTATTGAACTGCCGCATTTGAAGTTGGGCTTGCGCAATGTTTTTTAAGATTTTTGCAGTGCCAGATTTATCGCCGCCCTTTTCCTTTAGCGATAACGCTTCCTTGTATATGGCAAGTGACTTGTTATACTGTTTCTGATCTTGGTAGATGTGGCCTAGATTCTGAAGAATATACGAGGACTCATTGCCGCTTAACCCTTTGTTGCTGATAATTTCATGCGCTTGCTCTAAGTATTTAAGAGCATTCTTATACATGCCAAGTTGCCGGTAGGCCAATCCAATATTTGTGAGCGATTTTGCAATGTCTTCGTCCTTCCCGAATTGTTGACGTATTTTTAATGCCATTAGGTATCTTCTTAAAGCCTCAGCAATATTTCCTTTTTGAATGTTTAGGTTTCCCATCTCGGTGAGGGTCGACGATTCTGCTATTGGATCTACAATTTGCTCCTGAAGCGATAGCGCAGTGCTTAGATGATCTAAGGCCAATTCGTACATCGATTTTTGCGCTAGGGCTCGGGCTATATTTTCATGGCTGATAATCTGTGATTTAATCAATTTTAGGTTTATCCGAATCTCTAAGCTTTGGTTGTAAAATTTTATGGCCTCATCAAATCTGTCGAATCTATAATGTAAACTTCCTATTATATTCAGGATTTCAGTTTTTTCGTATAGGTTGTTAATTTGAATGGCTAGCTGTAATCCTTTGTCCAAATTTGTAAGACCTTTCTCATAGTGCCCCAGTTCGCGGTAGGTTAATCCGATGTTTTTTAGCGCTTGGATTATTCCAAGAGTATCAGAAATCTTTTCCCGAATGAGTAATGATTTGTAGTAGTTCTCTAATGCCTCATTATAGTGACCGGTTTGCCAGTATGAACTACCGATGCTTTGAAAGCATTCCGCTTCGTTAATCTCGTTCTTACTTTTTAAAGCAAAGTTCAGGGCTTGCTTTTTTAGTTTTATGGCTTCAATATGGTTTCCATTTAGCCTATTGTTTTCGGCTTGGGCTAGTTTTACCTTTGTAATTAAGTTGTTGTTCTTGTTTTTAACCGCTAGTTTGTTTGCTTCGTTTAGAACTTGTGAACTTAAGGCGGTATTGCCGGATTTTAGGTAAAGTTTGCTATAGAGTATTTGTAGGTTTACTTGTAGTTGAATGTTCTTATCTTTTTTCGCAACAGTTAATGCTGTGTCGATATGTGCATTGGCTTGACGCCAGAGGTTACTTGCTATGTAGAATTCAGCCGATGCAATGTGTGATTTGGTAATGCTTTCGTGTGTGTTGATTTGTTTTGACAGTTTGTTTAGTTCGCTCAGGATTCCTCTTGCTTCTTGAGGATTCTCAATAGCCATTATTTGTACTTGTTGAACTAACCTGTCTATTTGGGCAGTATTATTGGTTTGCGAGAAACCAACCTTTAACCCAATGAGTAAAACTATCAGAATTGAGTACTTGTGCATATTCCAAAATATGCCACTAAGTTACTAATTTTGGTAGAAAATTAATGGATCAATTAGTCCTTCAGATTTGAAAGGAATTCTATTTAACGGGAAGGGTAAAATAGAACGAACTTCCTTTGCCTTTTAAGCTATCCACCCAAATTTTTCCATTGTTTTTTTCAACAAACTCCTTGCAGAGAAGCAGCCCTAATCCGGTACCCGATTCATTGGCTGTTCCTTTGGTTGTGAAAGAACCATCGAGCATAAATATTTTTTCAATATCATCGCTTTTTATGCCCACGCCAGAATCGCTAACCGATATTACTGCTTGGTTCTCCTTTGTTTCGGCAGCAATTCCAATCCAGCCTCCATTCGAGGTGAATTTTATAGCATTACTTACCAAGTTTCTAACTACTGTTGCTATTGAATTTTTATCAGCAAAAACAGTTATGTCTTCATTTACGTTTATACTGATGCTGATTTTCTTTTTTTCAGAGTTAGGTGTGAGAATATCAACTTCTTGCTGTATAAGAGTGTATAGGTTGAATTCTTCGGGGACATATGTTATGGTTCCTGTTTGAGTGCGTGTCCATTGTAAAAGGTTGTCCAAAAGTTTATATAGGTTTTGAGTAGAGTCGCTTATAACGCCAATATACTCTAAACGTTCTTCTTCAGACAGAAAGGTGTAGTTCCGATCGAGTAAATCGCTAAAACCCATAAGTGCATTAAATGGGTTTTTAAGGTCGTGAGCAATGATAGAGAATAACTTATCTTTAGTTGCGTTTAGTTCTTTCAGGTTTTTCTCAGAATCTTTAAGTTTAGTATTTGCATTTTCTAGTTCAATATTCTTTTGGGCAAGAAGGTTGTTCGATTTATTGATAATCCGAAAACTTACAGCAACAACAATTATTATTATTAGGAAAAGCAATGCAATTACGATTAGGATTCTTTGAAAGAATTTTTGTCTTTCAAATTCCAACTGCTTAATATCGTTATCCTTTTTTAAAATTTGGATTTCTCTTTCTTTCGCCTCGCTCTCAAATCGAGTTTGCATCTCGATAATGTTTCTGGTTTGCTGTTTGTTGTATAGGGAGTCGTTGTAGGCTAATTCAAATTTTTTATACTCATACGCTTTTTTGTAGTCTCCTTTTTTACTGTTGATGTCGCTGAGTATCTTGTAGGTTTCTTGTAAAACCAAAGGATCTGAAACTGATTTAATGTCTTTAACTACAGTGTTAACGTATTTTTCGCTTTGCGCCAGATCGTTTTTCTTAAGATATGCAATGGCGATATTGTTGCAGGTATTTAAGTAACTTTCGCTATCATTATTTTTTTTGCTGATTTCTAAGGATTTCTGATAGGCCGCGATTCCATTGTCAAGTTGATTGATTTTTATATAGATATATCCTAGGTTGTTGTATGCAATTGAAATACCATTCGAATCTTCAAGTTTTTTTGATAATTCTAATGATTTAGAGTAATATTCTAGAGCTTTTTGGTTATCGCCCTTTTCGTCATACACAATTCCTAAATTGTTGTATGCCGATGATAGCCCGTAGTCACTTTTGGCTTTAGTCCATATATCAAGGGCTTTCATGTAGTAATCTTCTGCCAAATCGATATTTTTCAGATCTTTGTGTAACGATCCAATGAAGTTATAGCTGTTGGCTAATCCATCAGTAATATTATTGTTTAGGTAAATGTTTACAGCTTTTATTGCATATTCTAGAGCTCTATTCAAATCATGAAAATCGCGGTATTGATCCGCAATTTGCTGATACATGTTGGCTTCGTTCTGGTAATCGCCAGCCGTGTAGCAGAGTCCAGCGGCTTGTTTAAGGGCGCTAATTGATTCGCTGAATCTTTTAAGGTCTTTTAGAGCTAGAGAGATGTTGTTTAACGAAAATGCTACCTTAACCAAATCGTTTGCTTGTTCCCGGTATTCTTTTGATTTGTAGTAATATTTAAGTGCTGTTTCATTGTCTCCTTTGGTTGAGTATGCGTTACCTAGGCAGTTGTATGCCTCGCCAAAACATATATCGCTTTTATCTTTTTGCGCTTCTGTTAATGCCAATGTTGCATAGTGAACTGATGAGTCAGGGTTGATGTTCCAGTATTTTCTGGATATTTTGTCGTACGCAGTAACTTTTTCAATTCCGGAGGAGTTGTTTACTACCGTGAGAAGACTGTCAATAACCGATTTTTGTGGATTGACCTGTGCAAATATTGGTGACCACAGAATGGACAGTAATAGAAATGAGTATTTAATTGATTTTTTCAAGTTTTAATAACGAGATGTTGTTCACAAAAATAAAAAAAACTTAGCTATTACATAGTATTTATTACGCTTCTTTTCGAACTATGTTCCCAAATATGAGTCCTTTGTTGAGTTTTATTTTAACCTCTTCGCCAATTGCCACGGAATTATTGTCCTTTAAAACTTTTCCATTGTAATATGTAATTGAATATCCTTTCTGAAGAAGATTTTCAGGGTTCAGATTGTGTATTGTTTGACTCCAATGGCTATGCTTAAGTTTTTCGGATTGTATTTTTTGAGGCAACAAACTTTTCAATTTTATATTATTCTTGTTGACTGTTTGTTGTTGCAGATTTAGGATTGATTGTATTGAAAGAGCAACTTTTGTTTGAGCAACTTGAGTACTTTCTCGATTATTCTCAATAATATCTTTCGATAAGAAAGGAATTTTCCTGTAAAGGCTCTCAATTTTTCTTATGTTTCCCGATATGACTGATGAACAGTAGTATTGGAATTTTATCTCTGTATTGTTTAGTAATTCCTTTTCGGAATCAATAATCTGGTTTGTGATGTCTGATAGTTGATTTGTTAAGTCTGTGGCAAGCGCTTCAGCCTCAATAAATTTTGAAATTAAAAACTCTGCAACTGCGGTTGGTGTCTTAACAGATGTGTTTGCGACCATATCTACAACTGAAATATCCTTGTCGTGGCCAATGCCTGCAATTATTGGTAAGGGAAATTGGGCAACGTTCGAAGCAAGCTGGTAGGAGTCAAAGCACGATAGATCTGTTTGGGCACCCCCTCCTCGTACAATTACCACTACATCAAAATTACCAATAGAATCATAGATGTTTGCTAGAGAGTTAATTATGGATTTTTCGGCTTCTTCGCCCTGCATTATAGATGGAAAAACCTTGTGCTCAAATGTGTAACGATACGGATTGTTGGATAGTTGATTTACGAAATCCTGTAAACCGGCAGCAGTTGGCGAAGATATGATGGCAACTCTTTTTGGAAGAATATCGAGTTCCTGTTCTTTGTTCATCGCCATAACCCCATCAGCAATTAATCTGTTAATGGTTTCGCGTCGTTTCAGTTCAATATCTCCGAGCGTATAGCCAGGTTCAATATCAATAATGTTTAAACTGTAGCCATATAGTTCGTGAAACACAACTTGCGTGTTGACCAGAATCTTCATTCCTCTGGACAATGGCCTATTGGTCATTGTTTCGAAGTATGGCTTTAGCATCCGGTATGTATAGCTCCAAATATTGGCACGGGCTTTGGCTTTCACATTGTCGGAGTTTTCGTCCTTTTGAATTAGTTCAAGGTAGCAATGACCCGATGGATGCTCGTTAACCTCGCTAATCTCTGCAACAACCCAATAAGTATCCGGAAGCAATTTTGCAATTGATTCTTTTACTAGGTTGTTTAGTTCAAAAAGTGAAAATCTGACGTTGTTGTTCATGCTTAAATTTTAACGCATTTCCCAATGTATGTGTTCGATTCCGTTTTGGCCTTTATCAAGTAGTTTCCTTTGGACAAGTGTTGTGGAATATTTAATTCAAAAGTATTTTCAGTTACATATTTTATCTCTGTAAGTATTTCTGATCCCGAAATAGAATAAACAGTACATTCAACGTATTGGGGTGTATCTTCAGGCAAAACGATATTTATAGAATTGTTGAATGGGTTTGGGAATATGCCAAGCAGATTTTTGCTTTTAATATTCTCTCCAATTTTAGTTGCTACGGCAAAGTCTGGAATTCCGTATCCAATACTGTTGTTGGGCGACTGGAATTGGCTTCCGCTTGTTTTAACAAGTTGAATTATTTCTGAGGCCTTTAGATTCGGCTTGCATTCCCATAAACATGCAACCATCCCGGCCATTATAGGCGATGAGAAGGATGTTCCGTTAGCAGTTCCAATTACTCCTGTTGTATTGGCAACAACGGCCGATTGCCCCATTGCGCAAACATCGGGTTTTATTCTGCCATCGTAGGTAGGCCCGAATGAACTGAATGATGCCTTTTCCCTAGCATTATCAACTGCTCCAACAGTAAGTACATTTGGAGAATCCGCTGGTGCAGAGATATAGTACCATGAAGAATCACCATCGTTGCCAGCACTAACAACTACAACCATTCCTGTGGATGATGCATAATTAGTTGCCTTGGTTATTGGAGTTGAAGTGCCGTTTAGGTCGTTGAAGTTGTGACTTTGTGCTGTGATATCAAATGTTGTGTAGCCTAACGATGTGTTTATTATATCGGCACCAACGCTGTCGGCAAATTCGGCTCCTGCGGCCCAGCAGTATTCTTCGTATATTTGTTCAACATCTGCATTTTCGGTTCTTATTAGCCAGTATTTTGCGTGAGGTGCTGTGCCGATGAGTTGCCCATCTAGATATCCCCCCATGGTGGAAAGTACCATCATTCCATGGTAATGTTCCTCGTAGATGTTTGAGTTGGAATTGACAAAATCTTTTGTTCCGAGGATTCTTCCTTTGGTTCTGAGGCTATCGAAAACGGGATGAGTATCAACATTTAGAAATCCTGCATCGAGAACTGCAATTTGTATTCCATCACCCATGAACCCATTGTTATGCAGAATATGGCCGTTCATCATTTTAATTTGAGTTGATGAATTTCCGTAGTTTAACTCATCTGGAGTTTGTCTTTTTCTATTGAAGGGTTTCGTGTCCTGAACATCAACTTCAAGTTCATATCCTTTTGCTCCAGATTGGTAAATCTTTTCTGTGCTTTCAACAAACGATAACCTTTGAATTGCTGTAAGTTGATTGCTATTAGTTATTGTTATAGTTGCACCGTTAAACCATTTCAATTGGAAATTAACCGATGCTCCGGTATTTTTTATTTGCTGTAAGTAATCTGGGTTGACCGGGAGATCATTCGTTGTAATACTTATTCCTTGTTTTGTTCTCCGTTCAATTGATCTTTGTGATAGAAATTCCGAAGGATTCTCAATGGAATATGGAGAGTTGTTTTTGTCTTTGAATTTTACAAAGTACTTATCTTGAGCTTGGGTTGTAATATTCAAGGTAGATATGACAAGCAGAGCACCAATTATCCCGATATGTCTCATATGTAATGGTTTAATTTGTTGTGTTAGAACGGTCTGTTTCCCATGGTTTCAAGAAAACTTTCTACGGTAGGTTCCTGAATTCGTCCTGCGCTTCTGAGTAATTCTTCAAGTTCTTTGCTTTCTTTTTCAACCAGTTGATTGTAGTTTTCTGGAAAACCTTTGATGAATTTTTGTGTTTCAATTAGTTGTCCATCTTCGGAGTAAAATTTCCACTCACCATCTTTCAACCCATTTAAGTAATTGCCATCAATTCTGATATTGCCGTTAGGGTAAAATAGTTTTATGCTTCCGTGTTGAGTTCCTTTATCAAAGTTGATAATTGATTTATTAAGACCATTCTGATGAAACTGAACCATGGTGCCCTGTATTTGACCATTTATGTAAGGTATGGTTTCGGATGGTTTTCCATTGTCGAAGTATTGTTTAAATCGGCCATTCTTAATGCCTTTATTGTAGCGTTCTTCGTAGGATAGCGCAGAGTTAGAGTTATAGTATTGCCAAAGGCTATCCTTGTCTTTACCGGAATAGTATCCTTCTGCAATTTTTTTGCCATCCGTGGTAAAAAATTCGGCTTTGGAATAGGTGCTTGTTTCGTTATACGTTATTATGGCCTTTAGCGATCCATCTTCGCGGAATCTCTTGAATTCACCAACTGGTTTATCGTTTATGAAGTATCCTTCGTACGTTTTTTTGCCGTTAGGATAGGCCTTGCTCCAGTAACCTTGCTTTCTATTTTGGCTATCGGTTCTATTTATTGTGTCGTTTTGAGCAAAAGCGATATGCGATATTGTAAGCATTGAAATTGCCAGAAGTATTGGTTTCATAAGGAGTGTTCTTTTTATTATTTTACAAATTTACTTTTTCTTTTCTAACTCCAAAGCGTGTGCCGTTTTCACAATAACGAAAAAGGCTGTCATGGTAAATGACAGCCTTTTAGTTCTATAGTTTTAAAATGCTATTTCACTTCTTCAAATGTAATATGTATTGATATTCAGTTATATACAAACACATGTTGCAAATATGACACAATTAAAAAGGCAATAAAAATAAAACATATAAACCTGTATATCAATCATTTACAACCTTTTCAATAAACAAATATAAATCTCTCACAAAGATACACTAAATCTCAGAATTTGAGAGCTGGAGAATAAAAAAACCGCCCCTTTTGAGGGCGGCTCTCGCAAGAAAACCATTTACCAACGATTAGGCAATAGTCACAGAACCTAAATAAATGCTGTTTGCTACTTCTTTTCCGTCTGCGGTAATGAAGCCCAGGAACACTTCAACATTTTCGCCAGCCCAATCGGCAGGAACTGAAATATCTTCTGTGCCAGCTACCCTTTGGTTACCACCTGCATCAAATACAGATTCGGCTCTTGTTGGGTTCAAAACAACAATCAAAGCTTTGTCTGTTTGGGTTGCAGTACCGCTACCGGAATTGTCATCCCATGTAAGAGTTACAACACCATTTGCAGAGGTTGCTTGCGCATTGGCTGCCCCTGTAAGATTACCACGAGAAACAAGCACTTTTGAAAGGTCAATGCTGTAATCAGCAGAAGAACTGCCAGTAACAGCGTTGTTCAAAATGTAAGACATTGCAGCGTTGAACGCTGTTTGTTTGATTGCGTACTTTTTGTAACCAACTCGGAGAAATCCGGTTATTGGTTTCAAAACTGCCAACACTAATGCAAATTTAGTACGTTGATTTACCTGTCCATCGGTGCGAGGATTGCTTACCGAAGTTGCTTTTGCACGCATGTAGCTGATACCTTTCCAGTTACCACCTACGACATTTCCCACTTTACCTGAGAAACTTCCGAGAATACCTAAATTAATTTTTCCCATTGCTTAAAAATTTATGGAGTTAATAAAATTGTTTACTTGGATTTGGTACGGAGTAAAACCCTTTTTGACCTTGTCCGAAACAAAATTAATACGCCGTAAGTGATAGATAATCAATTTGGTATCTTGTGCTTTTCTTTGCTGTACCTTGCCTTAATCATTGCAAAAAGGTTGAGTTAGCGAGCAATATTTTCATCAATCGACAAATCAAAAACAACAATTATTTTTCCCCCGAAAGGAGAAAGAAAAAAGAAAGAAGAAAAAAAGGATATGCCTTTCATTCAGCCAGTGAAGCGGCGGCTGTCAAGGTTTTTTGACAAAATACTACCCGACCAACGGGAGGTGTGGAGATTTTGGCAAAAACCCGAAGGGCTTGACCTTTACTGCCGGGAAGCGAAACGGCTATCTTTGCATATTACTTTTTTTTCTGGGCAAAATTATAATCAACTCTTATTATTTCCCTGAGTTATACTGCCCGAAGGGCTTATAAAATAAATTTCAACTGCATTTCTTTAGGGGTGGGTGGTCGGGGGTTGGCGTGGGAGAAGCAGGATTAAACCGAAAACAGGTAAAGCAGCCTTGAGCCGGAACGAAGCGGTAAAAAACAAGCGGAGCGATAGCAGAGTTGTTTTTTGCCAGCGTAGTGGAGAGGCGCGAGCCGACTGCGAGTGGAGCAAGGGCGCTGGCAGCAGGAAGCCCGGAACGATAGTGAGGGCGGCGGACGGCTGCCGTTTACGGCAGGGCTGGCGGAGTTTTTGTTTTGGGAGCGCGTGCGTTGGAAAAAGCAAGTGCTGGACGAAATGAGGAAGTGAAGAGAAATGCAGAGAATGAACGGTTAGGGGCTTTTGTGTGGGGCGGTGAAGCTTAGTGGAGCGAAGCGGAACTATGCTGCAACCGCATGAATTGTGGGTGGAAAAGACAAATGCCCCTAAAAGTGAAATGAGCGGAATGGAACGAAACGGACGATTGAAGGACAGCTCTTGCGTGGGGTGGCGTTGCGGTGTGAATGAAGGAATGCAGCTTTGCAGAATGACTAAACGAACACGGCAAAAGACACAAGGGAGCGACCACAAAAACTGTGACAGCCCGATTAGCCCGCAGCGACCCGCAGGCGAGCACAACAATAAGCGGCGGCTGCCCCCTGTATAAAAAATATATGAGTGAAACGAATACCTTATTGGGGTTTCAGGGGGCAGGAGTAGCCGCGAATGAGGAATGAACGAGCGAGTGTAGCAAAACAAGCAGGCACGCAAGCATGAGCACCTACCGGAGCGCAATGCTTAGTGTGGCTGCGTTAGCTGACAAGGGCAGACGGAAAAATACTACCCGAAGGGTGGAGATTTTTACAGGCTGCTTGTTTTACCCTTGCAGCTATGTTTTTGCGAACAAAGTGAGTGATTGACGAATACCTTTTTACCTGTTCGGTTTAATCCTGCGTGGGCAGGTATTCAAATAATTTATACCGCTTAAATTAAAAAGAGGATATTGGGGAATTGGAGGAAATGGAACATTTCCCCGATTTCCTATAAATCCTCTATTTCCTCAAACTTTATATTTTATAGATTTCTTGCCTTCGTTTAAAGGCTTGTTTGCCCCCTTCAAGTATTTCACAACAAAGTTTTCTTGTTTTTTCATTGTCGATAGAGCCTCTTTCTATAATCATCGACTTAATGCTTGTGCTTTTTAGAGGCACTATTAACTCAGCATCCCCAAGAACAGCGATATTCGGATTATGGGTAACAATAATTACTTGTCTAAATTCTTTAATTAAGCGAAGATTTGCAACAATTGATTTGTATATAAATTCACTGTCCAAATTATCTTCGGGTTGGTCTATTAATAATGGAACTTTACTCTTTGATTGTAATAAAATTGCTAATAAAATGGATTGTTGTTGACCAAGCGAAAGTTGATTTAATGGTCTGTTAATTGTTTTAGCAGTACCATCTTGGTCTAAAACCGTTTTAGAAACTATAATGCTCGGTTTGTCATCGAACATAAGCGAGTCGAAATCTTCAAAATTGAAATTGTCTAATGCCTTAGATAATAATGAATTTATTTCGTCATCAGAATAAACACGACCATCTTCATCGGAAATATTTTTCATAAAGTCAAGATTTCTACTTCTTACAGCATTAGCGAAAGCAATAGGTGTACAATTAGCAACAAGCAGCTCTGATTTTTTGAGTAAACGCCATTGAGATAGACCTTTTATTGCACTTTCAAAGGCAGGGGAGTAATTACCTTGTTTGTATTTCACAGAAACAAAAAAATTATCAACACTGTTTTTTAAGTTGTTATTTATCGTTTTAGCAAATTCAAGGTGAAAATAGTAGATTCTGTTTTTTATATCAGTTCTTGCCGCAATTAGTCCTTCTCTTTCTTTGATAAGGGCTTTTAAATCAATGTCTTTTTGTTGAAGTAATTTGAGTTTGGTTTGGTATGTTACAACATCTTTCGTGATTTGATTTATCTTACCTAAATCAAAAGGTATTCCCTTGTCTTCGAGTTCTTTTTTCTTTGCATCAATTTTACTTTGAATCTCTTTTTCTTTACCGCCCCATTCTGTTAATTGAGCTTTCAAATCTTGAATATTTTGAGCCAATTCAGTATTTAATTCAGATTGTTTTGCGGCAACAATATTACCAAATCTTTTAACTATCTCTTTAACTTGCAGAAAATTGTCCTTCCCAACTTTAATTTCGTTACTATCAATAGTTTCAAAATTATTGAATATGGTTTTATCCGAAAGAATTTCTTTATACTTAGCAACTAAAGCGTTCAAATCAGTTATAATAGTGCTGCGAATTTCTCTTTCTCGAATTAAAGCTAAATGGAAGTTAACTAATTCACTTGCTTTGTCTTGCTGGAGTTGTTTTAATTTGCCTTCAAGGCTATTTTTCATTTTAGTTACTTCGGGTATTTGAGAAACATCGATTCGCAAAGCTCTTAGTTTACTTTGATTATCGTTTAATTTTTCTCTCAAAGCATTATCCTCTGAATTTAGGTTTTCTAAGTCTAAAAACGAATTTAAAAAGTCAATTAAATATTGGGGATTTTTTTCACTGAACTGAATTGTTTTTGCTGTTTCACCTTGCCCATAACTTTCAATTTGAATTTTAGAAAGGCTATCTGGGTTTGTTGTATTGATAGTAGTTGCATTTTTTTCTCTTGAGAAATTGAAAACCTGACCTGTTTCATCCTCATATTGAAGATATATTTTTTCAGGCCACACTTCGCTATCAACAACACTCAAATCTGATTTATTGCCAGAGCTTTCCCTCAATGATTCCAACATGGTAGATTTACCAGCTCCACGCCCACCAATTATGCAGGTTAAGTTATTGCTAAAATGAATGGTTTGATTGTCAAGTAGTCCACCTTCAATATGTAACCCCACAAAACGAGGTAATTTTTCAGGGATTAGATTCTCAATTCTAATACGGGAATTACTACTCAATAATGCTATTCTAAAGGCATTAAAGTCCAATGTATCTAATTTAATTCTGGTTAATTTCTTCTCACCACTTGCGTTCAAACCAAGTTTGTTCAGGGTATGTGCATCAGAAGACATTAGTTTTGGTAATTCATAATTATTTTCCAGTTCTAAAGCCTGTCGTCTTTCATTTATTAACCTTTTTCTTTCTGCTGCATCTTTACTTATGTCATTATCCGTATATAAATCAACGCTATTCTTATCACTAATTTCTAATGCAAACAAAGTATCATGAGTTAATATCGCAGACATTTTGGGGTCAAAACGATTAATCGTTTTTTCAAAGCCAGAATCCAACTCTATGTGTGCAAGAACACCAATTCCATTATATTGCTTTGCGAGGCTTAAACATTCAACAATACCCTGAGCACAAGTTTCTTTATTATCTGAAATTGTGAGTTTACCCCTGAAGTTTTTTAAATCATCGTATTTTTCAAAATACACGAGTAAATGACCTTGTAGTGTTGAAACTTCAATACCAGGGATTACTAAAATTTTCTTACCTTGTGAATATTTAATAGCTCTATTTGAGTTGCGGTCTTCATTGTGGTCTGTTATGGATATTATTGACAGACCCTGTTCAATAGCAGTTTCTACTATATTTTCAGGGGTCATGTTAGTGTCTGTAACATCATAAGAACCTTCCTCTCCGAAACTATGTATATGCAAGTCAGCTTTATAAAAACTGGCACCGGAATTAATAGCACTAAAATCAATCATGGCGTATTTAAATAAGTATTGTTAGTATCTATAAAAACCACAGATTTGTTTTACCAAAAGAGGGTAATTCAGCATCGGAAAAATGAGGGACAATTTCGGCAACCATTTCAGGGTATTTTATGGTGATTGGAAGATTTTGCTGCTTAACTGATTTCCAATACATGCGTGAAAATTGATATACCTGATTGAGCATTTCTCTTACTTCCGGCATATTTGCCTGGTTATCCTCTTTGCTACCATTAGTTACGACCTTTGAAATTTTTACTTTAACTGGAAATAGTATGTCGTATTTCTGTGAAGTTGGATATTTGGCATTGTTGTAAAGCAAGAATTGATTGTACCCAACCTTAACATAGGTGCCACTTAACGGCATTAAATCGGCTGAATCAGAATCAAAAGCAACTATGTCGCTCGATTCCGTTTTGTTGATTGTTACAATGAATACAGGAATGTTAAAGCCTAAAGTGTATAGCATGTCTGTAATGGGTTTTGACTCTCTTTTACCCATTGTTTTGTAGTAATGAATGATAAGTCTTTTCGGCTTTTGGTCTTGATTCTGAACTAAATAAATACCGATAGCTTTGCGAATATCCTTGATTAAATGCTCCAAGTCGTTATCCCGGTAGCAATCGAAGTTTTGGAAAATACCATCTTGATTGAAACAGAAAGCACTACCGACATATCGTTTACCAACTTTCTCAGATTTAAATGCTCCAACCCCAATAATCAAATCATTTTTTGTTCGGGACGGATTTAACTGCCACGGAATCCCTCCAATCTTTGAAAGTAATGCTATTGCTATGTTTGGTAAGTGAAAACGGAAATTGTTGCCAGCCGGATTGTCTTTATAAATAACCTGTGAAGTTATCTGTTTTTCAAGTAACATTTCTTTGATAGCAAAATAAATATCATGGTGCGGGCTGTTTACATCATCTTTCCGAACAGGACTGATATAAATTGCTACATAGTTGTAATCGTTTTTCAGGTTCTTTTGGCTAAGCTTTGTTTTTATCTCCTGAACAGCTGTTTCAAGGTTTGAAAATGTTATACTTCCGTTTGTTTCGGTTTCAAAAGGCTGTTTTATAAAGAGAGACAGAGGCTTGAATTTATAGGTTACTTCCCCTGTGTAACGGTCAGTGAATTTACCCAACCCTTCTTTGAAAAGACTGTATAGGTATTTAGAAACGGAAACATCGTCTTTGTGGTAAATGAAAAAGAACTTAACATTATTCTTAGTTGTAGCCCGAAAAGGACCATTATTGTTTATGCCGTTGTAAGGGTCAAACCCTGAGCTGTTACCACCGAACAGCAATACATTTGAACCATCGGTTACTTTGTTGTCCTCGGGGTTTTTGAACGAATAAAAATCTTCATTGTGGAATTTGATTATTTCCTGAAAATTATCGGTAAACAAATAATTCTTAGCAAAAGCAACTATCTGTTGGCGTGTTTTAAGGTACTTGTTTTCTTTCGGTGGACGAGTTTCGGACACATTTAATTCGGCTGCAAGCTCACGATTGATAATTGGAAATATATTTCTAATGTTTTGTTTTTGTTCCGGTGTAATGTGTTTTCTCTTGACAATTTCATTATCTGCAATCACTCTGTAACGCTCTGTTTGAATGTCGAGGCTGTCAATTGATTGATTGTAAGCTGTTGAAATGCTGTTGTAAGAAACGAGCAATTCCCAACTATCCGTTACTTTCTTGTATTGCGGAACAAGCGAAAACCTAAGGAACTGAGTTGTTTGAGTATGAGGCTGAATTGAATCTTTTATCCAGACCTCTACATTATCCACAAAATCAAAACCAACGGCAGCCGCATTCTCTTTGAAGTAGTTATAAATTAAGTGATTGAAATAATGTTTTGCAATACGAGAATTTTCATCGAATTTTATTGATATATCATATTTATCTCCAGTACAACCCTCTGGGTGAACAATTGAAAAGAATAGATACTCTTTGTCGGACAATTCAGGGTGTTGCTCCCAAAACTGAGGGCATTCATTACGAAACAACCTTAATGGATTTGAATTTTCCACCTTTTCAGTATAAACCGCAAGGTTTATACTTTCTGCAACTGGGGTAAATGTAAGGAGATTGATTTTCATAACCGGAACATTTAATTCTTTAAAAACCTGCCACCCGATATATCCCAGAATTTATTGAAAAACGAACTGAGTTTTTCGAGTACCGATTCTCTTTTCTTTGTACGGTCGCCTGTTGGCGTAAATCTTGAAACAGGTGGCAGAACTTTGCTTAATGCTGTGCCTGTTGATTGTACATAACCGTCACGAAAAGCATTTGTTATAAACTTGTATGTTTCTTCTTTATCCAAATTTTCATCGTTGATAATTTGGTCTAATTCTTCTACTTTCTTAGCATCAACAAACGAATGCCAATCATCATCCACATTGGTTGAAGGGGTCAACGAATCAATAAATTGTTCGATAAGCTCTTTTTTATTGCGGAGTTCCACACTGGAATCAATGGCTTTGCTAATACTGATAACAATTTCCTTGTCTTTTAAATGACCTTCGTGGTACTTCTTAATGAGTGCGAGGATATAATCAATGTTGATTTCGACCTGTTTAATCAGCTCCATTTCAAAGACTATATCATCATTTACATTTTCGTTGTCGCCTTTGCTTTTGCCTCTGAAATCGTTGTAAAGGTTAATGTACATGCTGTGATAATCCTGTACATCTCTTTCCGAAAGTATTTCATTGCCTGAAAATTCATCGAAAGTGGAAAGTATGTTTTTCACTTTCAGAATGGCACTGTAAAGCTTGATAAATTCTTTTTGGTTTTGTTCTCCGATAATCTGTTCACCCACAGGGAATTTTTCTTGTAAGTCATCCACTAAATCAGCATAGCCGGGAATGTCTTTATCTCCTTTTTTGTAGCCGTTGTAATATTCATCGTAAGTTTTGAGCAAAACCACACCTCCGGCTTCTTTGTCGCCAAATAGGGCAATGCTCTCGTTGGTGGCTTTTTCGAGGTTGCGGAAACAAATAATATTTCCAAAGGTTTTAACCGTGTTCAAAATGCGGTTTGTGCGTGAATAGGCTTGTAAAAGCCCATGCAAACGGAGGTTTTTATCTACCCAAAGGGTATTTAAAGTGGTGGCATCAAAACCAGTAAGAAACATGTTTACCACAATCAACAAGTCAATTTCACGATTTTTCACTCGTTCGGACACATCTTTATAATAGCTTTGGAACTTTTCACTTGAAGTATCAAAGTTCATTTTAAATATCTTGTTGTAGTCCTGTATTGCCGATTCGAGAAAGTCCCGTGAGCTTTGGTCTAAAAGGCTGGTATCTTCGAGGTTCTCATCATCAATGATTCCGTTTTCGGGGTCTTCATTCACGCCAAAACTGTAAATGGTTGCTACCTTTAACTGTTTGTCGCTTGGCAACCCCATCATTTGTTTTTGAAACTCGGTGTAATATTTCTTGGCTACTTCGATAGACGAAACGGCAAAAATGGAATTAAAACCAGCCAATCGGCGGTCTTTTAATTGGTAGAAGCTATTGCGTTTTGTTTTCTGGTCGAAATGTTCACGGATATACTTTACAATATTGCTTATTCGCTCCGGTGCTGATAATGCCCGTTCACGGTCAATGTTCCATACTTTTTCGTCCTGTATGTTTTCCTGTTCCTTCATGGTGCTGATATAGTCAATACGGAAAGGAAGTACATTTTTATCGGTAATGGCATCGACAATGGTATAGGTGTGCAATTTTGCACCGAATGCCTGTTCGGTAGTGCGTAAATCGGCACGGCTGTTACTGCTTGAATTAACGGCAAAAATTGGCGTGCCTGTAAAGCCGAACAGGTGATATTTTTTGAATGTTTTGGTAATGGCTGTGTGCATATCGCCAAACTGTGAACGGTGGCACTCATCGAAAATTATAACGATATGTTGACTAAAAACATGGTGGTTTTTCTGTTTCTTAATCAGTACAGAAAGCTTTTGTATGGTGGTAATAATAATGTTTGCCTTGGGGTCTTCCAATTGCTTTTTAAGAATGGCAGTATTGGAATTACTGTTTGCAGCTCCTTTCTCAAACTTATCGTATTCTTTCATGGTTTGATAGTCGAGGTCTTTTCTATCCACCACAAACAGTACTTTTTCAATAAATGGCAATTTACTTGCCAGTTGAGCGGTTTTAAACGAAGTAAGCGTTTTGCCGCTTCCGGTGGTGTGCCAGATATAACCACCGCCCTCAATAGTACCAAAAGATTTGTAGTTATTTGAAACCGTTATTTTATTCAAAATACGCTCGGTAGCTACAATTTGGTAAGGTCGCATTGCCAACAACAATTTGTCGGAAGTGAAAACACAGTATTTAGTAAGCAGATTGAGCAAAGTGTGCTTTGCGAAAAATGTGCGCCCGAAATCCATTAAATCAACAATCGGGCGGTTATTGGCATCAGCCCACCACGAAGTAAATTCAAAGCTGTTGCTGGTGCGTTTGCCTTTTTTTACCGCTCCATCGCCTAACTCCCTGATATGCGTAAAGCGGGTGGTATTGCTGTAGTATTTAGAGTAAGTACCGTTTGAAATTACAAATAGTTGCACATACTCAAACAAACCGCAGCCAGCCCAAAACGATTCACGGTTGTATCGGTTTATCTGATTAAATGCCTCTTTAATGTCAACGCCCCGTTTTTTAAGCTCGATATGTACCAATGGTAAGCCGTTTACCAATACCGTAACATCGTAACGATTGGCACGCTGCCCATTGTCAACCGCATATTGATTAACAACCTGTAAACGGTTGTTGTGGATATTCGCTTTATCAATGAGATAGATATTTTTTACTGTGCCATCGTCACGGGTAAGTAGTTGGATATGGTCTTCCTGTATAATGGTTGTTTTTTCCTCAATGCCGTTGTTTTGGTTAGCAATTTTGCCTTTGAAAAATTGCTCCCATTCCGAATTGGTAAACTGGTAATTATTCAGGGCTTCTAATTGCAGGCGCAAGTTGGCAATCAATTCGTCTTCCGAAGTGATTGGCAAATAATCGTAAGCCTGTGTTTGAAGCTGCTCAATAAATGCTTTTTCGAGGTCTGCCTCACTCTGATAAGTAGTTTCCTTGCGGTAGAGCGGTTGGTATTCCGCTACTACCGTACTTTCGGGGTTCTCGGCAACGAGGGCGTATTTATCCATTACTTATACATTTAAAATCCAATAATTTTCCTCTGTAATAATTGTATTGTTTGCGGCGACCGTCTATTTCGGCAGGTAAACCAATCGAAATATCATTTACCAAGCTATCGAATTTGTCCAATACTTCAACAATTCGGTTTTGTTCCTCTATTGAAGGAACTGCCATTTTATATTCTTTTACTTTGTTATTAGAAATTGCAGGATAGCCAGCACCTTCTTGATTATTCTCAACATAGTTGTAAAAATCAGAAGTAGTTAAAACGAAAAATAGATATTTAGGTAATATCATTTCTGTATTTGCCCTAAGAACACAAAAACCAGTACTGCAAATTTGTCCATCATATTCAGGTGTAATTAAGCAGTAGCGTTTTAAAGTTGGTCGTGTTGTTCCAAAAATCACATCATTGTTTCTTACAATTTGTTGTGCCCGACTTGGAGCATTTTGACTTGTGATTATTTGGGTTTCTGTAATTTTATTACTCATTCTATCAACCGAGGACAAATCAATATACTTAAAGTCAATATTATCGTTTTCTTTCCACTTCATATTATCTGTTTTCAGACATAACTCTCTGAGGGTTAGCCAATTATACCCCCCCCCGTTTATTATTGAAATTCAGCAACTTAGCCCTATAATAAGCATATTGGGCGCGACGCGCCTCCAGCTCCGCCTCCAGCTCCGCCTCCAGCTGAGTGAAACTATCGAGGATATAGGCTATTTCTTGTTGAACTGCAATTGGAGGAATGGGAATGATTACTTTCGCAAACCGCTTTTTTGAAATATTGAACCTTGTTACACCGCTTGCAGTTTGCCCAATTTGCTTTCTTATACTATCATCACGGAATAGATATTTTAGAAAATCGGGCAGAAATAATTCTTTATCATGTAACCGGAAACCGAAGCAAAAACTGTTAAGATACAAAGGTTCTGTAATTTTTTCGGTAAGAACTGACGACATACCACACTCATCAGGGGTTTCGGACGAACCAGTAAATAATACATCGCCATACTCAACCCTGTTTTGATTTTCTTTTTCGCCAATTTTGACAAAAATATCAATGTCCGTTTTTACGGCAATGTTTGAAAATACATTCATGTAGGTTACAAACTTTGCATTGCCATCTTGAAAGTCGTTTTTGCTTTTGCCAGTAAGCCCACCATAAAAATCACCAATTTTGCCTATTTCGGTGAACTCTACCCCATTGGGGCAATACTGTTGTATAAGTTCTTCTATCTTATTCATTTTTTCTTTCCTTTCTTGTCAATCTTTTTCTGTAAGGATTTAATGTTCTCCAAGTAGTCTTTTTCGACTGGCGAAAGCGTTTTAACCTGGTATTTTTTAAATTCGGCTTTGGCTTTTTCAATGGCTTGTTTGTGGCTTACACTGCCAGGGGTGTGTAATAGTTTTTCGCCAGCAGCCGACAGAATACTATCTAACTGTTTTATGTAATCGGCCATGTACATGGGTTTACGCTTCATTGCCTGTATTTCGGCAAAGTCGAAATAACCCGATACCAAATTGTTGAGGATTTTCAGCTCCTCAGCATTCAAATAATTCTTGGCAACAGTAATATCTTTAGAAGAGGGTTGTTCGCCCGGAAAAACAGTTAGCCCCATAAACGGTTTGTCGCTATCGGCACGCTGGTAAATAACTTCGGCTGCGGTATGCCCATGAGCGGCATAATGCAGTTTATTTTGAACAATTTTAAAGAACTCAACCGATTCGGGTGTATTGGGGTCGTAATCTACGCTGGTAGCATATAAATCGAGTACCTGACGATATAAAACCTTTTCGGACGAACGAATATCACGAATACGGTTGAGTAACTCGTACCAGTATCCACCACCGCCCATTTGTTTCAGGCGTTCATCGTCCATCGTAAACCCTTTTACTATGTACTCTTTTAACCGCTCGGTAGCCCAGATACGAAATTTGGTAGCAATATGCGATTTGATACGATACCCCAACGAGATAATCATATCGAGGTTATAGAAAGGAATTTCTCGCTCTACGCTCCGGCTACCTTCCATTTGAACTTGTCGGAATTTCCGACAGGTTGAGTTTTCATTTAATTCCCCTTCTTCATAAATGTGTTTAATATGCTCAACCACATTGGTTCTTGAGGATTGATAAAGTTCAGCCATTTGTTGCTGAGAAAGCCAAACATTCTCACTTTGGAGCCTAACCTCGATTTTGGTGCTACCTTCTTCCGACTGGTAAATTAAAATCTCTCCTTTTTGTTCTTCTTTCATATTGTACCTCCTTCCAAGTCTGCTACAATTGCATCAATAGCCGTGCGAAGCTTGTTTTGGCGTATTACAATCTCGGCAATATGGGCGTTAAGTTTTTCAATATTCACTTCCTCTGTTGTGTTTTCCTGCTCCACATAGCTACTCACGGCAATATTGTAGTCGTTTTCGGCAATGTCACTGTTGGGTACAAGGTGGGCAAAATGGTCAATGTCTTTACGCTCAACAAAGGCATTGAGTATCTTTTTTCGGTTTGGCTCGGTAAGCTTGTTTTTGTTGCCACCACGCACAAATTCGGCTGAGGCATCAATAAACAGTGTGGCGTTGTCCTTTTTGCTCTTTTTAAGTACAATAATACAAGTTGCGATACCAGTACCAAAAAACAAATCAGGTGGTAACTGTATAACAGCATCCACATAGTTATTATCAATCAAATATTTGCGAATTTTCTGTTCTGCACCACTTCGATATAGCACTCCGGGAAACTCAACAATGGCTGCCGTACCAGAAGTAGAGAGCCAAGAAAGCATGTGCATTGTAAATGCGAGGTCGGCTTTACTCTTTGGAGCAAGCACACCTGCTGGCGAAAAACGAGGGTCGTTAATCAAAAGCGGGTTTGCATCACCTTCCCATTTTATAGAATAAGGCGGATTAGAAACAATACAATCGAAAGGCTCATCATCCCAATGTTTGGGTTCGGTAAGCGTGTCGCCGTGGGCAATATCAAATTTTTCGTAATTAATATCGTGCAGGAACATGTTGATACGGCAAAGGTTGTAAGTGGTAATGTTAATTTCCTGACCATAAAAGCCCTGTCGAACATTTTCTTTACCTAATACTTTGGCAAACTTTAACAACATTGAACCAGAACCACAGGCAGGGTCGTACACTTTGTTGACCTGCTTTTTACCTACAACCGTAATTTCGGCAAGTAATTCGGAAACCTCTTGAGGGGTAAAAAATTCACCTCCTGATTTACCAGCATTGCTGGCGTACATGGTCATTAAAAACTCGTAAGCATCGCCAAAAAGGTCGTTGGTGTTGTCCTGATAATCGCCTAACTCCAAGCCCCCGATTGAGTCAATAATTTTGACTAAAGTTTCATTTCGTTTTTGTACTGTAGCCCCCAGCTTGTTACTGTTTACATCAATATCATCAAACAAGCCCCGCAAATCATCTTCGCTGTCGGTGCCTTTGGCAGAGTTTTCAATATTCTTGAAAACATTGCTCAATGTTTCATTGAGATTGGCATCATTCTTTGCTTTGTACCATACATTCACAAATAGCTCCGAAGGCAAAATATAAAAGCCTTTTTCTTTTACAGTATCGGCTCTTCCAAATTCAGCATCTTTATCGGAAATTTTGGTGTAATCAAAATTTTTGTTGCCTGTACGCTGTTCTTCTTTATTGATATATGAGGTAAGGTTTTCAGAAATAAACCTGTAGAACAACATGCCCAGTACATAGGATTTAAAATCCCAACCGTCAACACTGCCTCGTAAATCGTTTGCTATTTGCCAAATGGTACGGTGAAGTTCTTCCCGTTCTTGTTCTTTTGTCATTATATATTGAATGTTTTATTTGGATTATTATTCATTTGAAAATGATTTGTTTTTTAAAGGACAAATGGAACTCGCCATTAAATCTTTTGTTGAAAGAAGTATTTGTTTACTCATGGCTCGTTTCATTTTTCAGGTTTTTCAAAACAATACTTAAAGCATTGGTTGCTAATTCTTTTTTGTCCTCAATAAGTGAAAATATTTGGTCAGCAAGCCAAAGGGTTAATAACTCCTTTTCATTTGTATTAAGAAGCTTTGCAATTAATACAACCTGTTCTCGCTTTGCAGGGCGGTCGCCTCGCTCAATTTTACTGTACATTGGAGTATCAATTTCCAATGCTGAGGCTAATTGTCGTTGTAACATTTGATTATCTTCTCTCAGCTGTCGAATTTTATCGGCAAATAACATCACTTTAATTTTTGTTTGCATGACTTTTCAGTTTTTGAATTGTCAGAATTTGAACAAAGATAAATAAATAAAAGCAACCAGCGAAAAATAGAAGAAAGAATTATTGAACAAAATAAAAGCGAACAATTTGTTCGCTTTTATTATCAAGGTTTTTTATACTTATCATGGGCGAAGTGAATAATTAAACCGTTGACAGAAAAGCGTTTTATGTGTTTTTCAGCGGTTTTGTCGGGAATGCCTAATTTGTTTGCAACTGTCAAATAATCTTTCCGGCAGAACTCCTTCGGGAGTTCGTCTAAAAACTGTTGTTTTTGATTCTTTGGAGCTGTTGTAACAGCTTCGGAGGGCAGTTGTTGAAATACCTGGGCTGCGTGCAGAACAAGTATTTTCACCATCGATAAAGCTGTATTAAAATCGTTATCCCTACAAACGAGTGGCGAATGTATATCGCCATCGTCCATAATCCGAAGGGCTGTGAGTATCATAGCCATTCGGAATGTAATAAGACCGAGCCGCCGAACGGTGGCGAGGTAATCAGCCCCATACAAACAAAGGTACTGGTTTTGTGTATGGGCAAAATAGGCATTAAATGCCTGTTGTTGCACCGAAGTCAAACAAAAGCGTATTGGTTCGGATTGATATTCTAAATGCTTGTATAGGTCAAAGAATTGCATTCCAAGGTGATTGAAATAGCTGTCGAGTGTTTGGTCGGAAGAGTTTGCAAAAACATCATTCCACACAGGGCGAACATTCATAAAATAGAAAATGAAACGGCTGAATAAGCCGTTTTCGGCACTCGGAATGAGTGTTGAAACTTGTTTGGGTGTACCCGATAAAAGGGCAGACAAACGAGGGTTTTGGATTTCAACAAATTCCCTGTCTTTTCGGCGGTTATAAGAAATTGTTTCGTGGTGGAACGCTTTGCGGAAACCATCGGAATAATTTCCGTGTTCGCTTTTGAATGTGAGTGCAAGCGTGTCCCCTTCGGTTTCAAACATTAGTCCTGAACCGTTGTTGTCATTCAAAATCTGAAATAAACCTGTTGCACTGTTGTTGGCCGGAATGACCAACATTTTTACTGGTGGTTCTTTGGGACGCTCTGTTTCAGCTTTGTTTTTGGTAGCTGCGTACTCGGTTAGATTTCTTTGGTACTCTTCAAATTCAAGTTTAGAAACTTCTCTCAATGCTTTGTGTATCGGGTCAACCAATTTACGGCATAGCGTTAAGCGCCCTTTGCCAGCGGAAGCCTGAGCTGTTACAAAAAGGAATAAGTTCGGGTAAACTTCCCTTTCTGCATAAATGCCGTAAACTTTAGGCAAACATGCTGAAATCACTACAAGCGACCCAAGCAAAAGGAGGTCTCTATCTTCAGGCGAATTGGATTTTGCAACTACCTTTTGAAGTAAGCCCGGGAGGTCTTTATAAATTTCATCGGGAAAAGTAGGAAGGTTTGTTTCCTGCATTTCCTCCAAATCCTCCGTTTCTTCTTTCGTCGGTATGTGAACCTGTTTTGTTTCCAATGGAGTTTGTTTTACAGGTTGAGTAATGGAAACACTAACACCGGCTGACTTAGTCAGGTGGTAAAGTGTTTTGATTGTAACTCCGTGGCCGTGCGCAGCAAGGCAAGCGGAGTATTGTTTGTCGGTTTCGCTTTGCGAATAAGACGGATAAAATCGGCTTAGGCGGTGGTAATAATTCCGTCCACTTTCGCCCAAAGCGTCAGCGAGGGCAAAGCCAAGGTCTCGCCAATCGGCATAATTTGGGGCAATATCAACAGAAAAGGCTTCAATTCGTTGTGTTATTGTTTCAATCTCATTTGAAGTGTCAATGTTTGATTGAGGTGTAGTTGGAATAGCGGTTGCATTGGTTTCTGTGACTTTATTTGTTGCCCAATCTGCTGGGTTAAATGTTTTCTTGCTCATGTTTATTTAATAATAAAGGGTTTATAAAAGCGTTGGGGTCAAAAGGAATGAAGCAAGCACGGGAAATATCTTTACCGGACTTGTCAACTTCGACTGAGTATGTTTGTAAAATGTAGTTAGCCACAGAGGCGAAGTATTCGCCGTGTGGGGATTTTCGAGTGTCAATTTCAATTATCCATTTCAAGCCATCACCGGAAGGACTTATAAACAAAAGCTGTGTATCAAAATACTCATCGGCTAGCAAAGCTTGCCGAAGTGTATCTATATTTTGAACATGGTCAAAATCAATACATATAAGCTCTGAATGAGTTACAAGCGATTTGTCATTACGGGAAGTAAATACACCTGAGAAAGTGCAATAATCGAAATTTGCTGCTTTGTATTTTCGAGCTTGAACAACATCGGAAATACTCCTGAGTTTTTCGGTGTTTTGCTTGTAGTATTCGCCCGTGATTGCATTGTAAACCTGCACTAATGAAACCGTCTTGTGTGGTAATGTATTCTTGATTGGAGCTTTGAAAAATGAGAAAGCGAAAGCTTTTTTATTTTTCACTTGACCAACTACGTTTTTTGTTGTATTGATTACCGTTTTCTTTTGACTGTAAAAACTCCAATTCTCACCGATATACAGGTTCATGTCCCTATTTAGCGTTTGCAGTAATTCATCCCCCGACTGTTTATAGTGAAGTTCGGCGAAGTCGAACGCATCACCGGCAGGGATAGCGTTTTCGCTATCCGAATGCCGGGCAAACTCTTTATCCAGGGCATTACCTAAAACCGTCTCTTTTTCAATAAAAATATTCAATGTCGATTTATCGGCATTGAATGGGTTTTTAGTTGGAGAACAAGTCCTCCCCGAAAGGGAGAGGACTGTTTCGCCCGGATAATACAATCTCAATATATGCGCATATATTCCAATGCCATAATGAGTTTTTGATAATATAGCCTCTTTACTTCTTGCCTCCATAATACTTGATTTTCACCATTGTGTAATGGTTGTTGAGGATTCTGGAAATATCGGAGCGGCGATAGTAGAGCTTGTTGCCTATGCGTGAAAATGGCAGTATGCCATTGGAACGCAATGTTTGCAATGTGCGAGGGCTGATATGCAGAATTTGCATAACATCCTGATTGTCGAGCCAATCTTCCAGTCTGTCGGTTAGTGGACTGGTAGGACTTGCGGGGCAAACAGTACATGAGTTTGTTTCCTGATTGTTTGCAGCAAAATGATTGCGAAAAGCAACTGCAAAGGGTTCCTGACTATTCAAAAAATAATCTGTCAGGATTTCGCCAATAGTTTTAGGTTCGTTCATTTCAAACCTCCTTTCTTATTGGCTACAAAAGCGGCTGCGTCTGCCTGTAATTCGGCAACTGATTTGTGTTTGTCTCCAATCAACCAAGCATCAATTTCGCTTTTAAGAAATTGGAGCTTCTTTCCCTTTTTGTGATAAGGAATGAGCTTTTGACCAATCCAACCGTAAACAGTCTGCCGAGCTGGCTTGTCGGGCAAATAGCTGCACAATTCCTGTAAGTTAAACCACTTGTCAGATTCGGGTAATTCTGACTTTGTTGCACTAAGCAAGGATTCTAATCGTTCAACCTTGCCAATTAAATATGCCAACGCCTGAGGCATATCATTAAAAGAAATCTCGTTTGAAAACATTGTGTTAAAAGTTTTCGGCGATTTGATTTTCGGGTGTGCCAATAACAAGAAAACCACTACTCCGAAATGGAATAGTGGTACAAAAAGATTAGGTAAAAAAAGGGTAACCCAGAGGTAAAAACCTCTTACCCTATTTACCTATTATATTTATATATATCATTGATATTCAATATGTATGTCGATAAAAATAAAAAAAGGTAAATGAGCGTTTTACTCATTTACCTTTCGTTATTTGGATTACCTCGAATAATTACCCCAAAACTTTCTTGATAAATTGATTGTAGCCGCTTGGCTGTTGGCTAAATTTCGTTTTAAGAGTAGAGAAAGTCACTACCTTCGGGGAAAATTCATCAAATGCCTGTTGCATAAATTCAATCCAGACATCCTGAATAGAGGAGTATAATTCTTTATGAACGAGATATATTGAATATCGAAACCATGTTTTACCCAGATTAGCCCTTGGTATTTTCTTGGTTATTTTAGGAATGCTGTCAAACTGGATAAGGTGTTCTATATAAGCAATCATTAATTTGTAATCACTTTCCGACAAGATTCTTTCATTGTTCTGTGGATTTACGCCATTTAGAAATGCTAAGTGTTTGTGTGCAATGGCTAATTTTGATTTGATTTGCATTGGCTTGACAGTTGGCTGAGGCTTCTTCTTACTATCACTTATTTGCTTTTCAATCACAACTTTATAAATTGCACTCGGGTCTTTCAAATAAATATCCTTTTGCTGATTCAAGAATACAGATAAATTATTCGTAATAGATAGCATGTTTCGGATTGGGTTACTAAACGATAATTCAGTAAAAATATCATCAATTGCATTAGCTCTGTCAATCGCAATTTCTTCTCTTTCGTAACGCTGTCTTAAAATGCTCTTTTGTTCTTTTATAATCAGGTTTACAAAATCACTGTTAATTAATTGGTCGAATGAGGGTATTGCTTGATTTGTTTGTTTTAAAAACAAATAATTTTCAAGTGCAATACCAACCGTAAATAGTGTTGAATTATGGGAATTTAATTCAATTGAACTGCAAATATCACCGAGCAAGTTTTGAGTTTCTTGAATGTCATTGTTTAGGGCTATTAGTGTTTGTGCCTCGTGTATTAATTTGGCGGCTTGATATGCGTTTAATTCATCATCAGAGGGGTAGCGGTTAATGCACTCTAAGTATAAATCTTCAAAAGCGGTAAAATCATTTTCAGTAAGAAGTACATCAAAAGAAATGGTTAATTCATAATACAGCTTTACAAGATTTGTTTGTAAATCCTGATAATATATGTCCGCCGTTTCAAAAGCCTTTTTTATGTGTGATTTTATTAGCCGCAATGTTTCTTTGAGTTCTTGTCTTGTGTCAATATTCGACTGTACGACAGTAGAATAATTAAGCAGGGCGATTTTAATCCGGGTGGCTTCAGCGTTAACTATCGTATTGTAAAAGAATGTTTGCGGTGTCTGTAATGATTCCTCTTTTGAGATTTCAATTTTAGGCTTAATTGTGTATTCCTTTATCGAGGTATATTCATCCGGTGCAATATTGTTGATTGCAACTGCTTTTTCAAAATCGAATACAGCATAATTGCCTAACTCCGAAATGAATAGTTTTTCAATGTCATTGAGATTAGAAGGCAAATTATTGAATTTACGAGCTAATGCCTGAAATGCAATGTCAGGCAAATTACTGGGGCGTAATGCCCCATGTAATATACTTTGGGCTATTGGTAGATTCATAGGTTCGTATCGTTATTAATATTGATTTTGATTGCTTTAGTTGCTTTCTGTTTTTTCTCATCTACAACTTTAGCATAAATCTGTGTTGTTTTTACATTGGTATGCCCTAACATCTTGGAAACAGTGTAAATATCTGTACCGCCTGCAAGTTGCAAGGTTGCATAAGTGTGACGGAAGCAATGGAAAGTTATATTTCGGGTAATTCCTGCGGATTTTATCCATCGCTTTAATGGTCCCGAAATCCAAGAGGGGTCTGGTAAATCTTCAAAAACAAGTTGCTCCTGCTTGCCGGGTTCACCGCAAAGCTGATAGGCTTGTTCTGAAATTGGCATATACTCAACGCCTTTTGTTTTTTGCTGGGTAAAGTTGAGGCGTACTTGTTCGCCGACAACTTGTATTTCTTTCCATTTGAGTTTTTGAATATCGCAATGGCGAACGCCTGTTAATGCTGAGAAAAGGGCTGCACGCTTTAATATAGGGCGGTCGCATGGTGTTTCAGCCAGAATGTTTAATTCTTCAACTGAAAGGTGTTCCCTGCGGCTTTCCTGGTCTTGTATGCCTTTTATCTTTGCAGAAATATCCACGGTTAAATATCCATCAATAAAAGCTTGTTTTAATCCGGCTTTAAATATGCTGTAATAAGTGGCTGCGGTATTATGTGATACTGTGCCCTTTTTATTGCCACCACATGGAGCTGTAAGCATAAAACGGCGGATTTCTTCGGCTTTACTCAGGTTTATTTGAGAGAACGGGAGCGGCTGATTATTGGTAAAGAGTTTCAATAATTCCCCGACACGATTCCAGTTTACTATAATTGACTGGGAGCCGTTGCGGTGTCTGTCTTTTGAAACTTTCAAAAAGTATTCAATGAAGTCTATTTGCTGGCGTTGGTTCTGAACTGCAAGTTCAGCTTCTTTTTCTGTATATAAATCGGCGTTGTCATATTCCTTTTGGCGAATACTGCGTACACCATCAGCAAAAACACAGGCTTCCTGGTCAATGGTGCTTTTGCATTGAATGATACCGTTTACATCCCTTTTCGGTTTAAATGTTTTTGCACCATCGGCAGAAGTGCGGGCGGTTCTTGTTTTATCCCACACCGGGCTTGTTATTGTTCTATTAAGTGCCTCAATGATTCGTTGAGGTTTATCCGTGCCATTAAAAACAGGATAGCTTTCGAGTATCAAATACCATTCATTGTGATACTCAGACTTGCGAAGCTTAACAGTACATTTGGTTTTTGCGAGTTTCTTTTTCATGGTACTGCTTTTTATTTGTTAGAGAATAATCGGTCAATTTCGACTTTAGGAACATAAACGAATTTTCCTATTTGTTTTTTGGGAATGCTACACTTGCGTATCGTTTTATCAACCGTGGAAAGTGAAACGCCGTATTTCTGAGAGATTTCGCCAATGGTATAGCAATTGGCAGGGTCAAAATTGATTTCTTGTTTTGTGATTGTTGGTTGAATTGCTTTAGCAATTTCAACCTTTGGAAACATAGCCTCTATGTGAATCCGACTAATGCGGGTTAATCGCTCCCCAAGGTTGACGGCTGGGATATTACCTTTTCTGATTTGACGGTAAATGGTATCTCTTGAAATGCCAAATAAAACTACAGCTTCAGCAATGGAAATATAAGGGCGGTCTGTTGGGATTTGTTCGGCTAACTGCTGGCGTTGTTCCTCTTGTTTTTCTTGTGCCTTCTTTTTACGAGTTGCAGCCTCCGAACATTTCTTTGAGCAAAACTTTGAATACACAGTTTTAGCATTGAACTGAGCACCGCAGTTTTCGCATGTCTTTGGAAGAATAAATTTGCTACCTGGCATATCAATCGTTTTTAGAATGAATTAGTAGTGATAAGTATTTATTAGTCGCACCTTACTGTTATTTAAGTCGCGTAACAAATATGTAGCAAATATACGAAAAATAATCGAATATATCAATAAGTAAGCATAAATAATAAAATAAAAAACCGCTGTAAACTAAGTGCTTACAGCGGTTTGAATATGGATATTAATTCTTGTTTTTGGCTTTTACTTTACTTCTTCAAAATCAACATCGGTTACTTCTTTATCGTCCTTTGTGTTGCCCGATGATGCGCCTGCGTTAGGATTTGCTTGTTGCTCTTGTTGTTGACCGGCTTGCGCTTTGTACATCTCTTCCGAAGCAACTTGCCAAGCAGCGTTTAACTCGTTGGTTGCAGTTTCAATAGCAGCAACATCTTGGTTCTTGTGAGCTTCTTTTAATTTTGCTAAACCTTGCTCAATTGGCCCTTTTTTATCGGCAGGAAGTTTGTCGCCAAACTCTTTTAGTTGCTTTTCAGTCTGGAAAATCATGCTATCAGCAGCGTTGATTTTGTCGATTTTCTCTCTTGCTTCCTTGTCGGAGGCCTCGTTACGAAGAGCTTCTTCGCGCATACGCTTGATTTCGTCGTCGGTAAGACCAGATGAAGCTTCTATACGGATTTTTTGCTCCTTGCCAGTGCCTTTATCCTTTGCCGTAACGTGTAGAATACCGTTAGCGTCGATATCGAAAATTACCTCAATTTGTGGAACTCCACGTGGGGCAGGTGGTAGCCCATCTAGATGGAAACGTCCAATGGTTTTGTTATCCTTTGCAAGTTGACGTTCACCCTGAAGTATATGAATTTCAACCGAAGGCTGATTGTCTGCAGCAGTGGTGAAAGTTTCCGATTTTCGTGTTGGAATTGTTGTGTTTGCATCAATCAATCTAGTAAAAACACCACCGAGGGTTTCTATACCTAATGATAGAGGGGTAACGTCAAGTAGTAATACATCCTTTACCTCGCCAGTTAACACACCACCCTGAATAGCAGCACCAACAGCAACAACCTCGTCGGGATTAACGCTCTTGTTAGGTGTGCGGCCAAAGAACTTCTCAACAATTTGTTGAACATGAGGAATACGGGTTGAACCTCCAACCAAAATAACCTCATCAATTTCTGAAGCCTGAAGCCCAGCATCAGACAAGGCTTTACGGCAAGGTTCGATGGTTCTTTGGAATAGGACGTCGGACAGTTTTTCGAATTGTGCACGAGTTAATGTTCTAACCAAGTGTTTTGGAATTCCATTAACTGGCATAATGTATGGCAGGTTGATTTCGCTAGAGGTTGTGCTCGATAGTTCAATTTTGGCTTTCTCAGCAGCTTCTTTCAAGCGTTGTAACGCCATTGGATCTTTGCGTAAATCAATTCCTTCGTCTTTTAAGAACTCTTCGGCCAGCCAGTCAATGATTACTTGGTCGAAATCATCACCTCCTAGGTGAGTATCTCCGTTGGTAGATTTTACTTCAAAAACACCATCGCCTAGTTCAAGGATTGAAATATCGAAAGTACCACCGCCAAGGTCGAATACTGCGACTTTGGCATCGTTATTCTTTTTGTCTAGACCATACGCTAGAGCCGCCGCTGTAGGCTCGTTGATAATACGGCGAACTTTTAACCCTGCAATTTCGCCCGCTTCCTTAGTGGCTTGGCGTTGCGAATCGCTAAAGTATGCAGGAACCGTGATGACTGCTTCTGTAACCTCTTGGCCAAGGTAGTCCTCTGCGGTTTTCTTCATTTTCTGAAGCACCATAGCCGATATTTCTTGTGGGGTATAGAGCCTACCATCTATATCAACACGTGGAGTGTTGTTTTCGCCACGGGTTACTTTGTAAGGCACACGAGGAACTTCCACAGCAGCAACCTTATCGTAGGTTTCGCCCATAAAACGCTTGATGGAGAAAACGGTTTTTTGAGGGTTAATAATAGCCTGACGTTTTGCGGGATCACCAACCTTGCGTTCTCCGTTCTCAACAAAACCAACAACCGAAGGAGTTGTGCGCTTGCCTTCGCTATTGGTAATTACAACCGGCTCGTTTCCTTCCATTACGGAAACACATGAGTTGGTTGTTCCTAAATCGATTCCAATAATTTTACCCATTGTTGTATTTGTTTAATTCTATATGGTTTTTGTTTTATTTATTTCAACACCTCAGATTTATCAATGACTGTGCCATAGGCAAAAATGATTATAAAGCATACATTTATGTCAGTTTTGCGATTTGTTAATGCGATGCTTTGTCAGTAGCTTTTAATGAGAGATTATGCTATTTGTGGTCTAAATGTTTGTTTTTCAATCTTTAAGTGCTATTGATGTCAATATGTCAGTTTTGTGGTTGTCAGATTTGTTTTAGATCACCATATTCTTATTTGCAAGAGTGCTTATGTTAGAATATTGCTTTACCTTTGCAGGAACTAACCAAAACATATTGTATATGTCAAGCGAAGGTGGAGTAAAGGTTGTAACAACCCATGTTTTGCACGAAATGAAATTGCGTGGTGAGAAAATAGCCATGCTTACAGCATATGATTACTCAATGGCTCGCATACTAGATGCGGCTGGAATTGATATTCTCCTTGTTGGAGATTCAGCCTCCAATGTTATGGCAGGTCACGAATCGACACTGCCAATTACCCTGGATCAGATGATTTATCATGCTAGTTCGGTAATGCGTGCGGTAAAGAGGGCTTTGGTTGTGGTTGATTTACCTTTTGGAACATATCAAGGAAACTCCAAGTTAGCGTTGAATTCTGCTATCAGAATAATGAAGGAGAGTGGTGCCGATGCTGTAAAACTTGAGGGTGGCGCAGAGATTATTGATTCTGTTACTCGTATTCTTTCAGCGGGTATTCCAGTAATGGGACATCTTGGTTTAACACCTCAGTCAATTCATAAGTTTGGCACCTATGTGGTTAGAGCCAAAGATGAAGCAGAGGCGAAGAAACTTGTTGCGGATGCTCATAAACTCGAAGAGGCTGGTTGCTTTTCAATAGTATTGGAAAAAATTCCTGCCAAATTGGGGGCGCAGGTGGCTAGTGAACTGAAAATTCCTGTTATTGGAATCGGTGCTGGTCATGGAGTCGATGGACAGGTTTTGGTAACTCATGATATGCTTGGTATTACACAAGAATTCTCGCCACGTTTTCTTCGTCGTTATCATAATTTGTTTGCAGAGATGACCGGTTCGTTTCAGGCGTACATTAAGGATGTGAAATCTAAAGATTTCCCGAACGAAAGAGAACAGTACTAAATTGAATTGAAAAGTTAGGATTAAGAATAGTCATAATCATGGAATTTACTTCAGATAGAATCCTTTATGAGGATAATCATTACATTGCTGTTTTAAAACTTTGTGGAGATATTGTGCAGGTTGATAAAACCGGTGATGAATCGTTGCTCGATAAGGTTCGTAAATTTATTAAGGAAAGAGATGCAAAGCCGGGTAACGTTTTTCTGGAGGTAACCCATCGGATTGATAGACCTGTAAGCGGAGTTGTGTTGTTTGCAAAAACGAGTAAGGGTTTAAGCCGAATGAATAATCTTTTTCAGGAAGGCAAAGTGGGAAAAAAGTACTGGGCGGTTGTTAAAAATCGACCACCGTTGGATTCCGATTTGCTGGTGCATTATTTAGTTCGCGATTCCAAGAAAAATAAATCCTACGTGTATCCTCGCGAAGTCCATGGCTCAAAGGAGGCTCGGCTTAAATACAAACTTGTGGGTAAAACAAAGAACTATTTCCTTCTGGAAATAGAGTTGATCACGGGACGTCATCATCAGATTCGTAGTCAACTTTCCAAGATTGGTTGTCCAATCAAGGGCGATTTGAAGTATGGCTACGATAGGTCAAACCCCGATGGTGGAATTCATTTGCACTCCCGTATGTTTGCATTTAGGCATCCAATTATCGAGGAGGATATTACTATTATTGCCCCACCACCGAAGGATGCAATTTGGGACGAGTTCTTGGTTCTGAATATTGATTAATTTCTTGTATTATTTCTGATGTCTTGCGTTAGGCATTCATGATCAGGTTTTCAACTTTTTTCAACAATCTTTACTTCAAGTAGTTTTAACTACAGGAAGGTTTAATATTTTTGTGTCATAAAAAATTATAATATAGAGATGAGGAAACTGTTTTTGGCCATAGTACTCCTTACTATTGTTACAAACTTATTTGGGCAATCTAAAATTTCACGTCAGGAATACATTTCTAGGTATGCTGATATCGCTATTCGGCAGATGAAACAGTATGGCGTGCCTGCTAGTATCATTCTTGCACAGGGTATGCTCGAGAGCGATAATGGAAATAGCACTCTTGCCGAGGAGGCCAATAACCATTTTGGTATAAAGTGCCATAAGGATTGGACCGGCCCAACAATGTACCACGATGATGATAGGAAAAATGAGTGTTTTAGGAAGTATAAGAGCCCCGATGGATCATACATGGATCATAGTTTATTTTTAAGAGGCGGTAGCCGATATGCATTTCTCTTCGATTTAGAATCGACTGATTATACCGGTTGGGCGCATGGCCTAAAAAAAGCAGGCTATGCTACAAATCCGAGGTATGCTGAGATGTTAATCAAAATTATAGAGGAGAATGAACTCTATAAATACGATAAAGGTGTTGTTGTTTCGGTTGAATCGCCACGTAAAGGAACTGGCCAGTTGGTCGATGTGGATGGTTTTACTATTGATATCTATAAAACACGTCCTGTTTATACCCGCAACCGAATTAAGTACATTATTGTTAAGGAGGGCGATACATTTGAGTCGCTTACCAAGGAGTTAAGTCTGATGCCTTGGCAGCTATACAAGTATAACGATTTAAGCAAGGATTCAACACTGCGCGTCGGTCAGGAAATATACATTCAACCCAAGCGATGGAGAGCAGAGCGTAACCACTCAGTACACACAGTAGAGGCTGGTGAAACAATGTACACTATTTCGCAGATGTACGGTGTGAAATTAAAATCGCTTTACCGGAAAAATAGAATGAAAGTGAGCGAGGAGCCAGAGGTTGGTCAAACAATTAATTTGAGAAAACGGAAGCACTAATAAAGTTCTGAGAGTGTATTGGGATAAAAAAGAGCATTGATTTTTTCAATGCTCTTTTCTTTTATGATTTCATGTCAATGTGTTTTTTGCTTAACCGTTGATATCGCATAAAAATCCAAATTCCAAGAATTAGCAACATTGATGCTGTAAAAAGTGGGATGTAAAAGATGTTTACTGGGCTAACAATAAGTGCAATTAGCATAGAACTTAACGAAATTGCTATTGCAGCTACAGCGTATCCTGTTTCGTTGTAAAACCAAGCATAAGGGAAAAGATGTGCTCCAGTAATAATGCCGTATGCCATAATAAAATAGTCTGGATACTTGATCAAACAGAAAATCAAGAATGGGAAATAGATGAGTTGGGCAAAGTTTAGCCATAGTCCTAAAGGCTGCAACGGATTGCCTTTGATTTTCCAGTTAGTTTTAAATATTTTCGAAAATGCTAGCGCTAAAGGAATTAGAATTGCGCCGAGCATAAAAGTGAAAACACTTTTTTCGTACGATGTGTTTTGTAGAAATCGCCATATAAAGAATACTCCAAACCATGTAATGCTTGCTGCAAGTATGAAATCAACTCCATTTTTTGCTTTTAGTTGTATTTCAAGTTTTAATTTCTCAAGGTCGTTAATGCTTTCATTTGCTTGGTCGTTCATAGTTTGTTGCTTTATAAATTAGTTTTTGTTGATGTTTGATTGTTGTAATTATAGTTCATAGCATTTTTGATGTCACTTTCACTGTATGCATAGAATTTATTAGTGAGATAAAGAGTACGGCACAGGGTTCTTATACCATTCGTAAGAATTTGGCATTGTGCCAACCCCTTAAGAATTCATCAATCTGCATGGCTTTTTTCCCGGCTTGTTGAATGGTAAGGATATTTACCATTCCATTTCCGCATGTAACATGTAAAAACTTCTTGCCATCGGTTTGTATGGCACCGGAATCATGGTTTGTAGATTGACCTGTGGGTAATGCTTTGAATATTTTGACTGGGACAGTGCTTTCAACTCCATCAACAGATATTATCATTTCGGTCCATGCCGCAGGATAAGGACATAATCCTCGAATAAAGTTGTGAACTTGTTCTGCAGGATTGCTCCAGTTTATTTTGCAGGTATCCTTGAATATTTTTGATGCAGATTTTATTTCGCCAACAATAAGTTTATTCTGGGGAATAGGAGTGAAGTTACCCTCAACCAATTTTTGAATTGTTTTTACGACCATTGCACCACCAAGGTACATCAACTTGTCGTGAAGCTCTCCAGCAGTTTCGTTTTTGCCAATCTCAACTTCCTGCTGGTCGATTACATTTCCCGTATCTATTTCTTTATCTAAAAGAAAAGTAGTAAGGCCTGTTTTTTTCTCGCCATTAATTACAGCCCAATTTATAGGTGCTGCACCTCTATACTGTGGCAATAACGATGCGTGTAAGTTGAAAGTCCCAAGTTTTGGTAGACTCCAAACAGTTTCGGGTAGCATGCGGAATGCAACTACTACTGCAATATCGGGCTTCAACTCTTTGAGTTGATTTATGAAATCCTCGTTTCGGAGTTTCTCGGGTTGAAGAACCAATAGTCCTTTTTCCTCGGCAAACTGCTTTACGGGTGACGATTGTAGTTTTTGGCCGCGCCCAACAGGTTTGTCAGGAACAGTAACAATAGCAACCACATTGAAGCCAGCATCAACTATTGCCTTTAAAGGCTCAACTGCAAAATCTGGCGTTCCCATATAAACTATTCGAGGCGAGGTCATTTTGTGTTAAGGCTAATTATTTATTGGTTTATTGAGTTAATAAGTGAAAGAGTAAATAAGTTATAATTGACCTATTTTCTCATTGTCTTATTTCCTAATTCTCAAATTGATCTACTTGTTCTTGAAAAGGTTGATGTGTCCCATCTTCTCATGCTTGGTCTTTAGGTAGAACTCATTGAAAGGGTTGGGCGGAATAACCAGAGGGATATTTTCTGTAACCTTTAAGCCATAGCCTTCAAGGCCAATCATTTTCTTAGGATTGTTGGTAATCAGTCGCATGTTGCAAACTCCAACTTCGCGAAGAATGCTTGCTCCAACACCGTAGTCGCGTTCATCGGGTTGAAATCCAAGTTCTATATTGGCTTCCACGGTATCCAAGCCTTCTTCCTGTAGCTTGTAGGCATGAATCTTATTGAATAATCCAATCCCTCGTCCTTCCTGATTTAAATATACAAGCACTCCTTTTCCGGCTTGATCAATCAATCGCATTGCCTCGTGGAGTTGAGGCCCGCAATCGCAACGGAACGAGCCGAAGATATCGCCAGTAACGCACGATGAATGAACACGAACTAGAACTGGCTCGTCTTTTTCCCATTCGCCTTTTATCAATGCAACATGTTCTAATCCATTAGATTTTTGTCGGAACGGAATAAGCTTGAAATCACCAAATTCTGTAGGGAGATGTACTTGTTCGCCTCTTTCAATGATGCTTTCGTAGCGCAATAGATGAGCAATAAGGTCTTTAATGGTGACTATTTTTAGGTTGAATTTCTCGGCAATAACCATAAGTTGTGGCAGCCGGGCCATGGTTCCATCATCGTTCATGATTTCAACCAGAACTGCACCTGGTGTTAATCCTGCTAATCGAGTAAGGTCAATGCCTGCCTCGGTATGGCCTGGTCTACGAAGTACTCCTTTTTCTTTTGCTCTGAGAGGAAATATGTGTCCAGGGCGAGCTAAGTCTTCAGGTTTTGTTGCTGGATTAACCAGCGCTTTTACAGTTTTAGCCCTGTCCGATGCCGATATGCCCGTTGTGCAGCCATGTCCTAATAAATCGACGGAAACCGTAAACGCTGTATTATGTAGCGCAGTGTTTTTCCCAACCATTAGGTCTAGTTCCAATTCATCGCAACGCTTCTCCGGAAGCGATGCGCAAATAAGCCCCCGGCCATGGATTGCCATGAAGTTAATTACTTCTGGAGTTATTCGCTCTGCTGCAGTAATAAAATCGCCTTCATTTTCTCTGTCCTCATCGTCAACAACAATAATGATTTTACCTGCTTTGATATCGGCAATTGCCTCATCAATGGTGTTTAACTTACTGATTCCGTTGGGTTGGTTGCCAAACATTGTTTTGTACTCCTTTAAGATATTTAATAAGCCCAATTAGTAGGGCAAAATTCGTTATTAAAAAATGTGTTGCAAAGCGCAAAGGTAAAACATGTATATTAATACTCTTCAAAAAAATATCAATTAATGGCAACAGAAATATGCCAAGTTGCATTAATGCTAGAACTTTGAAGGAAAAAACAGAAAACGATAGGATTATACTAATTGCAAATATACATAGCATTAGTATTGGGCCAAACCATCTGATTACTTTGTGCGACAAAAATGCGAAGGCTATGGGGGTGTATATTGGCCATAGAAGATGCCGAAATTCTTTGAGGTTCTGAAAGTTGCCAGTTGCTATTCGGGTTTTACGTTTAAATTCTTGAGAAATGTTGTTAGAGACATCTTCAATTGCCAGTGCATTAAGGGAATTAATGCATTTTTTTCCTTTTTCGAGAACCTTCATGTTGATATAAAAATCATCAACTAAAAAGTTTACAGGAGGCTTGGCGAAAAGTTCCTTCCGAATTGCGTAGCATCCACCAAAGGGACCAATCATTGCTCCCCAAATTTTACCTTCACGGTGCTTTATCATTACTTCTTGGGTAATGTAAGTGCTTTCCTGTATGGATATGCCTGTTTTCTTTAACCCTTTATTCACCATTTTCGAATCAACAAGTCCAATGGATGTATCTTCGAAATGCTTAACTAGTTCATAAATAGTTGAATGGTTGAAAAGCACATTGGCATCTGTTGATATTAGAATGTCGCCTGCGGCACTATCAACTAACTCATTTATGATAGCAATTTTACCTTGCCGTTTGTCGAAAACGGTAAATCTTAGATTTGGATATGTATTAGCCGCTTGCTGTAATATTGTGTTGGTCTTGTCGGTTGAGCAATCTGATCCTACAATTACTTCAAACTTGTTGTGCGGGTAATTGGTTTGCATTATACTGGCAATTTTTTGCTCCAGCACCATTTCTTCGTTATGAACTGCCATGATTACTGAAACAAAGGGCTGTGTGTCTGATGAATAAACGTAATTGTCGGTACTTGTTTTTTGAGGGACTAAAAGCCACAAAAGTGTTGGGTATAACACGTAAGTGTGAATGAGCAAGAATACGAGTACAAAAAATAAGATTGTCACTTTGGCTTTATAATTTGATCAAAAATACGAAAAAAGAATTGCCTTTTAGCAATTATAAATAAGCTATGCTTGCTCACTCGCAATTTGCTGAATATAAAATGATAGTAACTTTTGTGTAATTACACTGTTGTTGAAATTTGATTCAGCAAATAGCTGAGCCTGCTTTCCAATTTGAATAGTTTTTTGGGTGTTTGTAAGTAGCGAAATCAATGCATCTGATATTTGTTCGGGGGTTGATGCAATTATTATCTCTGATCCATTTTTGGCGTTAATTCCCTCAGCACCAATTGGGGTGCTAACAATGGCTTTTCCTAAAGCCATGCCCTCAACGATTTTAACTCGCATGCCGCTCCCTGATAGTATGGGGACAACCATGATGCCTTTAGTTCTAATGAACTCGACCGAGTTTTGGATTTCTCCGCAATATATTACCCCCGGAAATTTTTGCACTTTACTTACAAAATCATCGGGAGCATTCCTACCCGCAATATAAAAACGTGTGTTAGGCTCTTTATCGAGTATTCTGTTCCAACAGTTTTTTAAGAACCAAAGGATGCCTTCTTGATTTGGCAACCAGTCTAGTCCCCCTAGATGGAAGATCGAGTGCTCTTCGCTCTCGTTCTGTAATTCATTTATGTTGGCTTCAATGTAGTTGTAACCAACAGGACTAACCATGTATTTGCCGTTATACCCCAATTCTTTAAACCTGTTATAATCGCGGTCAGTTATAGGTATAAGGAGGTCTATCCTTGTAAGTAAGGTTGTTTCTGCTTTGCGGATGCGATTAGCCAAAATATTAAAATACAATTTTTTTACCAGGTTGCATTGGTTAGATGATGCTCTTTGCCATATTTCGTTTTCGATATTGTGGGCTCGAAGGGCAATTTTGCCTTTATGCAGTCTGCGAATTAATGGAATGTATGAGTAAAGATATGCTCCCTCTAGTTGAACAATATCAAAGTGTTTGTTAGTTAGTATGCTGTGGAGTTGGTGCTCAAAGGCCTTGCTTCTGAATCGGGATGCATTATAGGGCTCGGCGGAGAAAAGTAGGTTGGCTATAGCTTTTACATTGTTAATGTTTGTATCAACATCAACAATGTCAATTTTTATTCGATTTTGAATGTGTTGAGGAAAATCGGCTATTGTTCTTTTGTGTTTGGGCGTGCTCATGGCCAAAATGGATACATTTGCGCCAGCATCTGTCAACCCTAAAATCATATTCATAGTTGCAATCGCTCCACCATCGTTTGGTGGATACGGAACTTTGTTTGCAAGTATCAATATATTCATTTTGGTATTATTCAAAATCGTTTTTAATAGAAATATTCGTAAAATGTAACGATTGCAGAAGTGTTTCGATACTGATTATTAGGTTGTATTATGTTTTTGGGGACAAAGTCAAGGTGTGTAGTAGAACGTGATGGTTTATACTTAAATAATAAAGAGCGATTTTCATCACAGATTATTGTTTGTTTTGCAAAGTTCGTTGTAGAAATGGGTTAGTTTTAATGCCAGATTAACAGCATCGTAATTGTTCGAGGCAAATTTATGTGCATTCTCTGCAAGATAGTTAACCGTTTCGGGGGAGTTTATTAAGTTGCAAACCGACGTTGCAAACACCTCTGGGGAGTCCGCAATTAAAATTTGCTCGCCATGTTTTGCATCAATTCCTTTTGCAGCAACACTTGATGCTACAATTGCCTTTTTTAAAAACATCCCCTCAATTATTTTTACCCTAATTCCACTTCCCGCAAGCAAAGGGACTATCATTATGGGAAATTTACTGAGGAATTCGGCGGATTCGGCAACTTGACCATGAAAAACGATATTCCGTTCAACCATTAGCCTTTCGGCAAGTTCTTCCGATGCATTCCGACCCGCAATGTGCAATTCAATATTTGGGATCTCGGCCTGAATTCTTGGCCATACCCAGTCTATAAACCAGAATAAACCTTCGGTATTGGATGTCCAGTCTAATGCTCCAATGTAGCATATTGCTGGATTTTCTAGTTTTTCAGCATCGTATTCCTTATAATTAGGAAAATATCCCGCAGGTATTGTAATGGACGGTTTTCTGAAATTGTTATTCAGAAACCAGTCTCTGTCAGGGTTGCTAATCGCAACCAGTGCATCAACACGTTTGCCAAGTTTTTGCTCAAGATAGGCTAGCCTTTTGGAGATATGTTTAAAGTACCATGCTTTAAATTTGCTATCTGCATCGCGGGCTAAGTTTTCCCAGATTATATGTTCTACGTTGTGGGCGCGCATAACAATGGGCCCATCAAATGCGTTCCGAATAGTTTTTATGTAGGGAGCAAGGTATAAACCTTCGAGTTGAACCAGATCAAAGTTTTTTTCTTTTATGGTTCTATGAAGCAATATTTTGAAGGTAGGCGTTAAGTAACGTTGAATGTTATAGGGTTTTCGCGTAAATACTACATTGAATAAACCGTTTAGTATGGTTGTTTTTAGATGAATATGTAGTATCTCAAAGTTAATTTGTGCATGAATTTCGGATGGAATCCTTTCCATTGAGCTGGGATGCTTTGGAGTACTCAAAGTGAGTACTGATACATCATTGCCTGCATTCGCAAGCCCTAAACACATATTTAATGTTGCAAGTGAGCCTCCATCAACGGGGGGGTATGGCGGTTTGTGTGCAACAATTAATATTTTCATGGCTCATTAGGTTTGGGGCTTGTTTCAATTTGCAGGTACAGTTATTCCTTGCTGCTCACCATTTTCTTTTTCAACTTTGATTTTAGGTGTAAGAATTTTTTAGCGGCCTCAATGTAGAAGTCTGCATTCATTATTGCCGAATCGTTTGTGGCTTTGTATGAAAGGAATATCCCTAAGGGAAGAAGTATAAAGGACGAAACCCACATGCCCGTGGCAGGATCCCAAATAAGTTCACGGGCAAACTTTTCACCAGTTATTGTAATAATGTAGTAAATAATAAAGAATAGCACAGAAATTACAACGGGCATCCCCAATCCCCCTTTTCTGATAATAGCTCCAAGAGGTGCTCCGATGAAAAAGAATACAAAGCAGGCAAAGGAAAGGGTGAATTTTCTATTCCATTCAATTTTATGACGAACAATGTATTTTTGTTTGTGAAAGAATTCGTCTTTTGTTGATGAAATATAACTTTTCGAAGACCTTGCATAATCTAGTGCTCGTTGAACCGCATTCTGCTGTTGCGAAACGGGGAGCGTTTTATACAAGGAGTCCACATTTATTTTATAGTATGTTTTTGCCTCAACTTTTCGTGAGTGCCAATTAGTATTCCGCATCAAACTGTTTCGGGTAACATTTTTTGAGAATGCTTCCGATTGAATATTAAAATTGTAAGTAAGAGAATCTCTTGCCTTGCTCAGCTGGGCGAGATTCATGGCTTGGTAGCTGTCTTTAAAAAGATTATCATCGGTTCGTTGAAGACCAAAGCCCTGCAATTCGAAAACGATAACTTGTTTTTCGAATATTTGTTTTTGAGCTGGATATTTGCTTGTGGGATTTTTCTTAGGGGTTTTACTATCTGTTACCTCTTTGTATGTGTAGCCATTAAAAAGTGTTGCTACCAAAAACTTTTGATCCGATGTGGGTTTCATGTACCCGGAATCGGCATAGGTAACTGTAGTATTACCTACATCGGAGCTGTGATCGTATATGAGAATGTTTTTTAATAGGCTTGTCTTGGGGTCCTTATCTGCCACCTTAATGCTATATCCTTCTATAAGATTCGTGAATACTCCCTCCTTTATTATTAATTCGGGCTTTTGCTGCTTAACGGAATAAAGTAACGATGCAATTTTTAGGTTAGTGTAAGGAAGCACATTGTTGGAAAAGAAAAATGCCCCTATACTGATGAATATTGTTACAAAAATCAGTGGGGTCATAATTTTGGGCAACGATATACCCGCCGATTTCATGGCTAAAAGTTCGTTGTTTTCGCCAAGGTTGCCCATGGTCATTAGCGAAGCTAAAAGGGTCGCCAACGGGAGTGCCATGGGAACTAATCCAGCTGATGCGTATAGCAATAGCTCCGAGATAACATTCCAATCTAGGCCTTTGCCAACAAGATCATCGATGTACTTCCAGAGGAATTGCATCAATAGAATAAACATGACAATGAAGAATGTCATTACCAGTGGGCCTAAATAGGACTTTAGGATGAATTTATGAAGCGTTTTCACTTAGTCTTAATTAATGGAAAAATACAAGACAAATGTAATTGTTTTTCCAATAAGTAAAAGACAAAAAGCCTATAAAGGTTATGCCCCAATAACTCTTTTTAACTCATTAATTTGGTGATTCCATAGCGATATAGCTGCCTCTGCATCGTCTTCGTCCTCTATTTCTTCGGTAACAATCAAGGAGAGTTCCCCGGTAATATCGTCCTTCAATAGTTTAAAGGCGAAGTGGGTTAGGTCATCGGAGTCTATCCAGCGAAATTTGACAAATTTATTTTCTTTACGTTCTATCAGTTCGGCTTCGCGGGTGGCATTGTCCCATATAAATGTAAAAACATTCCCTCGGAGGTTTACGTCGTCGGCAAACCACTCCGATAGTCCATGAGGTGTGCATAATCGCTGGAAAATAATATTGGCAGTTGAGTTTACCGTGTACTCCAGCTCTACCTTGTTTGCTACCTTCACATCTACGTTCATGGCAAATGATTTTTAGTTAACTTAATGCAATATATTATTTAATATCAGATTCCGATTGTTTATCAACTAGTTATTTATTAACAGCGGGTGTTGATATCCAAGAATTAGACCAAACTTTTGCAGTTTTTACCACGACGATATTTGGTGATAAAAAATTATTTTATACTTTTGCACCGCTAAACCGATGGCGAGGTAGCTCAGCTGGTTAGAGCGCATGATTCATAATCATGAGGTCGGCGGTTCAATCCCGCCTCTCGCTACGAAGGGGAACAATCGTTCCCCTTTTTTATTTGAACATGAAGGGCGATTGCTAGTTAATCGCGATAACCTTAACTGAAATTTCGGGCATATATCCAGCATTTAGAATGGCCGCTAAGTTGGAGGCCTCCTCCGAGGTGAAGTCGCCAGTTATTTGTGATTTCCCTGATTCAATAGAGGCTTGTACGAATGGTGCTGTGTATAGAACATTGTCAAGTACTATTGCTATTTGCAATCCAATATTTTCGGCAGTGAGTCTCTGCCATACTCTGGCACCTTCGGCGTTCATCTCCATCAGTACACTTGGGTAGTTTGATGTTTCGGCCTTGGCATTAACAATGCATTGGCTGGTTAAAGGGGCTTCGCCGCTGCGGGAACTAATTTTAAGGGCATAAAGTTGTACGTAATCCTCGTCGCTATACCGAACTTTAGTTGACCAAATAAATTTTAAATCTCTTGGGAGCATTCCAATAATGCTGGGCATCCTCAAATATTGGTTAACCATAGCGGTATCGTTTATGTGGGTGGTGCCAATAAGCGCCCCGCGCTGTAATTGACCATCGGATGAGGTTGCTGGGTTTAAAATTTCGAATAATGATTTGTTGGTGGAATTGTTTGCAATTGTTTTGGTTTCGTTGTTTGCATTGTTCAAAAAGTCCCAGATAGATGAAATTTCATAGGTTTCCCAGAACTCTAAATTTCCTCTTTTTTCTAGTAGCGGTTTGATTTGGCTTTCATCTACTTTTCTATTAACTGTGATTGTATATGAGTTACTTTCGGCTGACTCGTTTATAATAACTTCAAGTTTGTTGAGCAGGCTTGTGGGCAGAGCAAATTCGATTCTCTTTTTTAGTATTTCAGCTGTTTTTTGCTTAGTTTGCTTGATGTCATCTTTCAAAATGCTTAGTATTTCCTGGTTTGTAGAGTTGAAATGTATTCTATCACTGAATTCAAAGGTGTTGAAAATTGAGGCTAGGAGAAACTCCGGTTGTAATTCATCTATCGTTTTCTCAAAAGTTGTTACGAACTCCTCCTTTGCGGGGTCGTAGTTCTTGAGGGTTTGCTCAAAAACTGCGTTGAATGTGGAATCGTTGGAGTGACCAGATAGAGAATGAAAATACTCAGCTTCGGATAGCTGTAGCTTTATTTCAGTTTTTTCTTTGTGCTGGGTGCAGCTGATAACGAAAAAAAGAAATAAAATGGAGTAGACTAATTTGTGGTTATTCATGACTTTGGTTTTAGGTTTGATTTAAGTGGTTAAGTTAGTCTATTTTGTTGATTAAGTAAGTTTTGTCTATTGAATTTTGGTTAATTTGGTGTAGTTTTCTGTCGCAGATTTATGATGAACTTTTAAGGGGGAGTTAATTTCATGGATAAAATGGTGTTCTCTGCTATTATTGAGCAGAATAAGGGAATAGATGCAGCATATGTAAGATTCCCTTACGATACCGAGAAACTTTTCGGCACAAAAGGGCAGGTTAAGATAGTAGCAACATTTAAAAGATACTCAGGAGCGAACAGTTATAATTCCACCAGATGTTCAGGCGTTGTTCAATGCTAATAATGATGCAAGGGAATCTTTCGACACCCAGTCGTACACCAACCGTAAGGAGCATATTGCTTGGATTGGATCGGGAAAAAAAGGCCGAAGTTCGTGCTAAAGGGCTTGATGAGTTTGTGGTAAAACTTAAGAATAGAAAGAAATTGACTGAAAAGTAATTTTCTCGTATTTGAATGGTTGCGAGTGCTTCCATTTAAACAGTAAATCAATTGCTATTCTTTGTTTTTGCTGTTTTTCATTTGACTTATTAAATCTTTTGCATTAATAATGGGTAGTGGAAATTTAGCCATTTGCGAGCCTCTCGTTTTTGTTGAGAGTATACCACGGGCTGTACCTATACTAACGCCCAAGAGTGTTGCCATTAAATCATCAACAATATTTACTCTTTTTTTGTCTTCATATTGTTTTACTGCATTTCGCAGGTTGATGATGTGAAAAACTATTTCACTTTCCAATGAGGTTACAATTTCATTATTTGTTAGAGTGTAATTGACTAGTAACCTAAGTGTAATTAGTTCCTCGTCTAAGTTGATGTTGATGTTTAGACCAATGCCATAAACTAGATTTTTCCCAAGAACTACTTCGTCTTCAGATATAGGCAAAGGTTTGTTTGAAAACGAAATTTCATTGATTTCCTTTATTCCAATTTGTAAATCAATTTTTTCTGGCATATTAGTTTAAATATTTTGACGATTGTTGATTTGTGTTTTGTATTACCCCATTCCAAGATACTGGAAACCCAGAGGATTCCTTGGATGTTGGTAGTGTGTAGTTCGGATTGCTGAGGAATATTATGTTGGTGTGTTCGGCTACTTTTTCATTGCTCAACTGAATAATTGATTCTCCCAATACGCTTTCAATTTTTGCTATTGTTTTTATTGTGAAATTATGAGTGCCTGACATCCATTTGCTAATTTCGCTTTCACTTTTATTGAGCAATTGGGCTAAATCTTTTTGTTCTTTTCCTTGTTTTAGTAGTATTTCATGAATTCTATCTACGATATCAAAAGAATGATTTACGTAGATGTCTATTTCGTTAGATATTTTTGCTCTCCTATCTTGGAGCCTTTTATTTTTCAACATCATTGGCTTTTAAGTGAAAGGTTGTGTTTCCGAAAATCTGCTTGTTATAAAGAGTTATCTGCCCATTACTGATTCTTGATTTAATATAACCATCTAACTCTTGTAAAAGTTCAACACAAGAGTTTAAATATGCATCTTCGTTGTAGTTACTTGTAGTTTTAATGCCCCCATTCCCTAAAATTAAGATATAATCGGATAATTTAAGAACATATAATCTTAAATTGTTGGTTTCTATTGGAATTGCCCAAACGTTATCTTTTTGTTTTCCTTCTGGGCGGAGATACCTCTCTAGGGCTCCTCTTTCACCAATTTTATCTATCCACTTAATTATGATATCAATATCCTCATCATAGTTACAACCTTCAGGAAACATATCGAAGAATTTATCAACCTCTGTTTCTTCTTTGTAAAACCTGAGCGTGTAAAAATTCACTTTGCTGTGCTCTTCAAAAAGTTCTATATTAATCCGAGAATTCACTTTTAAGTTAAGTGCAAAATAATACTTATTTTATTAATTGAACAATAAAATTAACTTTTTTTTGTAAAACAGTGTAATGATACTACTCATTATTAGTGTTTTCCATTTCCCCCACAATCCGCATGGTTTCCACACTTACGGTGCAAACGCGTTGTAGTAGGTCGATTACGTGCTCCTTGTAATCGGCAAAGCGGTAGGTGTTGAACTTCTCGGCAATGATTGGGTCGGAGGGTTTCTTCTCCTTGTACTGGTCGAGTACCCACTCCAGCGCGCTGCGGTTGCCGAGCTTATAGTCCCAGGCTTGCTTGGGAACGCCGCTTAGGAAGGTCAGCTCATCAATCTCAATTATTCCACCCTCCTTATCGGCTTTTAGCTTAACCTTAGCCTTAACCTCATGCTTGTACATGGCCTCGGGCTCCTCGGCGGTTTTGAACATCTCCTTCTGCCGCTTAGCCTCGGCCTTTGCCTCGTAGGTATTTACCTTTAACCCGTAGGGTTCAATGGTCTCGTAGTTTATGTGCAGCTCCATTAGCGCTTTGCCCCAGCTAGCCCACTGGTGAAAATCGGCATAGAAAGGCAGGCGTGGGAACTCGCGCTTAAGGTTTAGCTCGTACTTTTTGCGGTAGGCGGGGTTGTGCAGCACGCCGTAGGTGTAGTGGAAAATATCCTCCTTGGTTATCTTGGTATTGTTGTAATGGGTTTGAAACTGAGTTAAACCTTCATCTGTAATGTTGCTTGTTTTATTTCCAGTTGAGTCAAAATGAAAAAAAGAAATGCATTTAGAATCACCAGTATAGTGGAGGTCTGAACAATACTTTGAGGCTAAAATGAATAGATTATTCTCATTATCATTAAGCGATATCAAAACATTATTCTGATTTAAATCATAACCAAATTCTTTTGTGTGATTTTCTGTTAACCTATCACTTAGATCAAAATCAAAATAGTAGTTTAATTTTACGAAAGGTCGATATGATATGATCCTAATATTCTCATTGCTATATTCTATTTTCTTTTTGGCTTTAAATCTATCTTTGAGGGATGAACTCCATTTAATAGTGGTAGGATAGGAATTGTCGTTAATTTTGACTAATTCATTATATGTTCTAATAAAGTAGTTCATTTTTTTCTTAAGATTTTCCTTCGCGAAATCATATACCCATTCATCTCGGTTCGTTGATATACCATTTGCCTGTAAAATGGTTATACTTTTCAATGAAACTAATTCATCCCAATCATTTTCATTAGTTGTATTTATCCAGTTGTTATTCTTATCAGGCTTAATATTTGTGAAGTGAATGTTTTCAATAGGGTTATTCTTTAGCCAATCCAGTTTCTCCTCTTTACGCCACTCATCCTCCATGGTAACGTACTCGATGGTACAATTACCCTCATGCTTTTCCTTTTTAACCAAAATCATAATGGCAACACCTGTTTGTATGCCAAATACGTTGTGGGTTGTACCTGCAATTTTTGGATTTGCGCGTACATCGCTCTTGGTATCTATAATGTAGCAGTTGCTAAAGTTATCCTGTACAATTCTTCTAAAGCCGTCGAATGTGCGGCTATCAATAAAGCTGCGGTTGGTAATAAAAGTTATTATACCATTCTTATCCACCCTGTCCATTGCCCAACGGTAGAACCGGGAGTACATATCGTAAACCTTGGTTTTCTGCGCTGTGCTATGCTTAATGTAGGTCTCTTTAATTCGCTTATCAATGTAAGGGTACTCGCGGTTCTTGTTGTTCTCGTTCTCGTTTAGTTGGTTGGCGTTGTATGGTGGGTTGCCAATAATTACGCTAATCTTTTTGCTGTTCTGCCGCTTAATGCGCTCGCTGTTTTCGGAGCTTAGGGCGAACATGGAGTGCTGCTTGCCCTCGTGGGCAAGGGCATCTGTGTTATCGAGGGTATCAACAAAGCAGCTGTTGGGGAACTCGGCGTAGTAGCCCATCTTCTGCTTAAAGGTGTACTCAATGTTAAGGTTGGCAATGTAGTACGGGAGTATGGCCACCTCGTTACAGTGCATCTCGTTCTTGTACTTGTAGTCGAGCAGGTGCTTGGGTATGGCGTTCTCAATAATCTCGCAGATAAAGGTTCCCGTGCCCGTTGCGGGGTCGAGTATCTCCACGTTTTTGTCGGCAAGGGTTTTGCCAAAGTGCTTGTGCAGCAGGTAGTCGGTGCTGCGCACCATGAACTGCACAATCTCGTTTGGGGTGTACACCACGCCCAGCCTATCGGCCGCCTTGGGGTTGTAAACCTTGTAGAAGTTTTCGTACAGCACCTTCAGGAACTTTTGCTTCTCGTGGTGGTCGGTAATGCCCGCGGCGGTTGCGTTAATGGCCTCGTAGTAGTGCTCAATGGCGTTGAGCAGGTTGCGGCGCTCGTCGTACTTGAACAGCACGCCAACCAACTTCTCCAGCTCGGCGGCAATGGTGTTGTGGCGGTGGAAATCGGGGTCGTCGAATATGCGGTTGAATATATCGCCCGTGAGAATGTGCTGAATCATCATCTCACGGATATCGGACAGGGTGATATCGGGGTTAATCTCGGCCTTGCACAGCTCAAAGAACTGGGTTAGCACCTGTACAAAACCCTGATTCTTGGCCTGCGCATCGTCAATGCGAAAGCGCAAGGTCTCAACAATGGCAGGGATATCGGCCTTAAACTTCTCTATAGCCTCCTCGAACTTGTAAACGGTTTCGCTCTTGAACTCAAGGAACTCGGTAAGCAGCGCGTGCAGCTTATCGGGATCGCGCATGGATACGCGGCTAACCTCGGCGCCCCGCTGGAACAGCACAGCAATATGGCTATCCTCGAAAAGTATGTTTGTAAGGGGGTAACCCTTCTTAACCTTGCTGTCGATCTCGGCCTGTATGTCGTCCTTCTCGTCCTTGCTCTCCCATAGCCCAATATCGAGCCCCCATAGGTTTTTTAAAATACCGTCGGGGCGTACCTTTGCGCCACGTGTTCCCATGCAGTAAACTTCGGGCACAACCTCGTAGTTATACTTGCGGGCATAATCGTTTAGCAGTGCCCAAAAATGGTTACGGATGCTTTGCTCGTTGTTGCTCTTGCCGTACTGTAGTGCTCTGTCGAGGTTTTGGTAGTATTGGTTTATAAGGAGTTTGGACATTTTCTGTGAAATTTTTTATAAATGTAGCAATTCTCGGTTAAATTGTAGCCTTCGGTAAAAGTTAAGAATTTGTTTCCGACCTACGGCTCAAATAAAAAGCCCCGCATTTGCGGGGCTTTTATGATTTATGGCGACTATTATTTGAATTCTTTAGCCTCTACAGCCATTTCCTTCGAGATATGGGGAACTTCTTTCTTGCCTTCAATATTGTTCTTATATCCTTCCATCTTAACGGTCATGAATTTTTTCTTGGTGAACTTTGCTTTTCTACCCTCAAAGGTTTTTTCCTTCATAACTTTTGGACTCTCTGCCTTTACAATTTCTAAGCTGGCATTGTATCCATCGAGCTTTGCATCGGTTGCACTATTAGGAACAAGGCTAATACGACCTTTCATAACGCCAGGGTAAACGTATACCTGAGCAATGTAAACCTTGCCGGCTTCCAAATCAGCAGTGATAAAGTCGGTATTTTCGGCAGCAACCCAGAATACGTGATTGCCAGGCTCGCATTCGTAAACCGAGTATCCCTTGCCCATTGAATATGCTATGTACTCTTCGCCATCAAATATGTCGATCAACATACCTGAGCCAAAGGTAACTGTACGGGTAAAGTAGATAGCCGCTTTACCTTCCGATGGTTTAACAAAACCCTGAGCGCTTGAATTGCTTAATCCAATAAAGCAAAGCGCTAAAATGCTTAGTAATAAATGTTTTTTCATAATGGTTTTAATTGAGTTAGATAGTTTTCAATGATAAAGGTATTAATTTTTATTAAAATCAATAGATCGGGAAATGATTATTTGAATTGTAAGGGGGTGTGTTTTGTAAAAAAAAATTACTGGCAGTTAGCGATCTGCCAGTAATGGTTGGGTATTTGGTATAGGTTGGGGTTGGCTTTCGGTTTCTTATAAGAGGAACGAAATTTTAGCCAACAATCGTTCTTTTAGGCTGGTGTTACATGATTTGCAGCAGTAATTACAGCCCTTAGATAACGGGAATGCTTTTTTTGCCGCCTTCAGCGCGTCGTTGCAGGTGGCAAATAGGCCAAGGTAGTATCGGTTAGCAGTGTCGGGCAGGTGCGTGCATCCACTCCTGTGCATTTCGTACTCGCCGTTTTCCTCTGCTTTTAGGTTGATGTAAAAGATATCCATACGAACTATTTTTTGAGTCTCAAAACATAGTTTAATAAGGATTGGTAGAAAATTGTTACCTGAAAAATTTTGAGTTGAAAACAATGGGTGAGTATATAAATAGGAATGTATTTATACTACTCAGTATAAATACATTCCTGGGTGTATTCCGGTATTCTATTTTTTGTTGATCCAGTAAAGGCCGTTGAGCTTTATTTCGCTTAGCTTAACCTCGTTATTGTCGAAAACTACCTCTTTGCCGGTTAAACTATTTTTAAATATAAGCATGCTACCCTTTACCTCCCATAGAATGTAGTATTCCTTAAACATTGCGTTGGCCAGTTCGGTATCGGGTATGGGTTTAATTATATCCATTTTGCGCTAGTTTATATTAATGCTTAATTGCCTTCGGTATTGGTGCTGTAAGGATTTTCGTCCTTTTGATTTTTCTTTTTATCCTTCTTTTTCTTCTTTTTTTCCGATTTTTTAGGCCGTTGTCCCATTGTTTTCCACCAAACAAGGTACACAATGGCGGTTATTACCCAAACGGGCCAAATCTTCATGAAGAAAATTAGTACCCAAACAATTCCTTTCCAGCCTGCGTGAAGGGCCTCTTTTACTTTTTGCCAAAAGCTGGGCAGCTCTTCTGGCGTGTACTTAAACTCAAGTTTTTGGTAGAAGTACAGCGATACTGTGCTTAAATTAACCTGATGGTCGATGTACTTCATCCTCCCTTCGGCCGACTCAATTTCGGCACGGACTTCGCCAAGTTTATTCTCGATTTTTAGAATATCCTCAATGTTGCTGGTTTTGCGAAGCAAATCGAGGTATGTTTTCTCAACCTTCCGCTTATTCTCCATACGGGTTTTCACGTCGATATACTCCTCGGTAACATCCTGCGTGTATATGTTTTGGTAATCCACACGTTTAGCAACCGATGAAAGTGATTTTAGCAACCCGTCGAATCCCGTGGCGGGAACCTTTATTTCCATGTTGTTGCCCAGCTGCACATCGCTCTGCTGAAAACCTTCGCTTACAACGTAGGCTTTGTTCCGAATAATTATTGAGTCGATTAGCTTTTTAGCCTTCGCATAGTCAACTACCTCCATACTAACATTGGCAGTTTTTATGATTTTAGGGGTGATTTCCTGCGATTCCATTCCCTGTGTGGATTTGGATTCGCTGAAGTTTTTGCCGGCAACAGGAGCCGCGGCGTAGTCGGCTGCAACGTCCATCATTTGGGTAGATTCCTCTGCCTTGTACTGATTTTTCTTACCGTTGCATCCTGTAATCACTGCCATTAGCATGATTGATGCGAGAAGGATTGGTTTTTTCATAATATCTAGTTTGTAGTTTTTAGCATAAGAGTGGTGATTTGCGACTGCTATTCAGTTCCTATATATTGTTTACGAACAACTATCAACGATTTTTCATTACCACCTTAATGGTCTCGTCAAACACTACTACAATATCTCCATCCCTGAGTTTTGCTCTTTTGCGGGTTTCTACCTGACCATTTACGGTAACATCGCCATTCTCCACCAAAAAGTGGGCCTCTCCACCCGAGTTTGCCAAACGGCAAGCCTTTAGTAGTTGGTCTAACTGAATATACTCCGATTCAATCTGAAATTCCTGCATAGTTTATAGTTTAAAATACAATCAAATTTAATGGAATTTCGATTATTGCATAGTGTTATAAGTGATTTTCTCGCACAAAGGCAATGTTTAAAGCAGTAGCCCTGACGGTGAGGCGATCGGAAAGTGGAATTCGACGAAGGCCATCCATAAACACGGCAGAGTAAAATTCGAATTTTAGTGTCGACAAGATGGATACCCGTGTTCGCGGGTATGTTTAAGGGAACTGCATTTTTGTATTGCAATAAAAGTCACTAATTTTAAGCGTTTTTATATTGATACTTTTGTTTATGGAGAATTTAAATCTTTCGTTAATAATTCCTGTTTATAATCGCCCCAACGAGATTGAGGAGTTGTTGGATAGCCTGTCGAAACAAACCAATAAGGATTTTGAGATCGTGATTGTTGAGGATGGCTCTACGATAACCTGTACCGAGCAGATTGAGAAGTATAAGTCGGTTTTCGACATAAAATATTTCTTTAAGCCCAATACGGGCCCAGGCCAATCGCGTAACTATGGAATGGAACGAGCCAGCGGTAATTACTTTATTATTCTCGATTCCGATTGTATTATACCAGATAAGTATATTGCTACCGTTCGCAAGTCTTTAGCAGAGAATTACGTTGATGCCTTTGGTGGCCCAGATCGTGCCGATAAATCGTTCACAAATCTTCAGCAGGCGGTTGATTACTCAATGACATCATTTTTTACAACAGGCGGAATTCGTGGCGGGAAAAAGCAACTGGATAAGTACTATCCACGCAGTTTCAATATGGGAATATCCAAGAAGGTTTTTCAGAAAACTGGTGGTTTCCCTTCGGTTCGTTACGCTGCAAGCAAGGCTGCAGGCGAGGATATTGAGTTAAGCATCAATATATATAAAGAAGGTTTTAGGATTGGTTTGATAAGCGATGCCTATGTTTACCATAAGCGCCGTACCAGCATAAGGCAATTTTATCGTCAGGTTTATAACTTCGGCTATGCCCGTGTAACGCTATCGCGGAGGAATAAGGGAACGCTAAAGTTGGTGCATCTTTTGCCCTTGGCATTTACACTTGGTTCTGTGGAGCTAATTATTTGTGCAATATTTATTTCGTGGATGTTCATTCTCCCGTTACTGCTCTTTATGTTTGTGGTGAATGTTGATGCAATAATCCGCAAGCGTAGTTTACTTGTTGGGAACCTGTCGATGGCTATTAGCCTTATTCAGCTTTATGGCTATGGGCTAGGGTTTATGAAAGGCGTTTGGGATGTGGTGAGAGGAAAGCAGATTGGCAATTGAAATCAAAAAGTTTTATCGTCACTAATCACTTGTCATCAGTCACTGTATCAAAAAATCAACTAGCAACGAATAACTATTAACCTAAATGATTTCAAACCAACGCATAGTAGAGTTGTCCACCGAGGTTGGATTCGATGCGTGTGGAGTTTGTGCTGTTGAAGAGTTGTTAGGGGAAACGGAGCGTTTTTCGGACTGGATTTCTAAAAAGTATCATGCCGATATGGCCTATATGGCTCGGAATTTTGAGATGCGGATGAACCCTGCATTGATTGTTCCCAATGCAAAATCGGTTATTAGCGTTTTGTTTAGCTATAGGCGGGAGAATTTGCCAGCAATAATGAATCCGCCTAAAATATCAAGATACGCTCTTGGTCCAGATTATCACGGTGTAATTAAGGGAATGCTTTTCGATTTGATGAATAGGATTCGTGCTGAGTTTGGGGAAGTGAATGGACGAGCATTTGTTGACTCCGCCCCAGTTCTGGAGCGCGCACTGGCTGTTAAATCTGGATTAGGATGGATAGGGAAAAACTCAAATCTTATTAACCCTGCTCTTGGTTCATACGTTTTTATTGGTGAACTGATTGTTGATGTTGAAATCGAGCCTAAAAATGTTGAAATTCCTAATAGGTGTGGGAATTGTACCCGATGTGTTGATGCTTGTCCTACCGGAGCAATAGTTGAACCTCGAGTAATTGATGCCAATAGATGTATTTCATACATCAACATTGAGAAAAAAACACCGTTAACAGAGCCTGAGTTTTTAATGCTAAGCAATTGGTGTTTTGGTTGCGATATTTGTCAGGAGGTTTGTCCTTGGAATAAAAAGGCTGCAATTAAAAATCACCCCCAACTCCAGAATGAAAAGTTGAATGAATTGACCCCCGAAAAACTAGCCGATATGTCAGAAACTCAATTTGAGGAATTGTTTGCGGAAACACCGTTAATGCGTGCTGGCTACGAAAAGGTAATGCTGGCGGTAAATAACATTGATCAACAAAAATAAAAACTGCGAAGCCAAAAGACCCCGCAGTTTTTTGTTTTGAATATCGAGATTCTAATACCTGTAGTGTTCTGGTTTATATGGGCCTTCAACTTTAACACCAATGTAGTCGGCCTGTTTTTGACTTAGCTTGGTTAGCTTAACTCCAATTTGCTCAAGGTGAAGGCGAGCAACCTCCTCGTCAAGATGCTTTGGTAATCGGTAAACATCAATATCTAGTTTCTTTGTCCAAAGTTCAATTTGCGCAAGGGTCTGGTTGCTGAAACTGTTGCTCATCACAAAGCTTGGGTGACCAGTTGCGCAACCAAGGTTTACCAAACGGCCTTCGGCCAAAAGGAATATAGACTTTCCATCGGGGAAGTAGTACTGGTCAACCTGTGGTTTTACCGTTACTTTCTTAATGTTCTTGTCAGCATTTAGCTTGTCTACTTGTATTTCGTTGTCGAAGTGACCAATGTTGCAAACAATGGATTGATCCTTCATTTTGTATATATGCTCAAGGGTTATAATATCGCAGTTACCAGTGGTTGTAACGTAGATATTTCCTTCGTTAAGGGCATCCTCAAGGGTTTTAACCTCAAATCCTTCCATTGCTGCTTGCAATGCACAAATTGGGTCAATTTCTGTTACAATAACTCTAGAGCCATACGAGCGCATGCTTTTTGCGCAGCCCTTACCCACATCTCCGTAACCGCAAACAACAACAACCTTGCCTGCAAGCATAACGTCGGTAGCGCGCTTAATACCATCGGCAAGCGATTCGCGGCAACCGTAAAGGTTGTCGAATTTACTTTTTGTAACAGAGTCGTTAACGTTGATTGCGGGAACAAGTAACTCGTTACGTTCCTTCATCTGGTATAGCCTGTGAACGCCCGTGGTTGTTTCTTCCGAAACGCCTTTCCAGTCTTTAACTAGGCTATGCCACTTTTGGGGATCTCGGGCAAGGGTTTCTTTGAGTAGGTTTAGGATGACGCTTTCCTCGTGGCTTTCTGCTTGGCGATTAAGAAATTCCTTGTTGTTTTCGGCCTTGTAGCCCCAGTGGATAAGCAAAGTTGCATCGCCACCATCGTCCACAATAAGGTTTGGCCCTAAATTATTTGGGAACGATAAAGCTTGCTCGGTGCACCACCAGTATTCCTCAAGGGTTTCACCTTTCCATGCAAAAACGGGGATGCCAGCAGCAGCAATTGCCGCAGCAGCATGATCCTGGGTCGAAAAAATATTGCAACTAGCCCAGCGAACATCGGCGCCAAGAGCCTTTAAGGTCTCAATTAGCACTGCGGTTTGAATAGTCATGTGCAGTGAGCCCATTACGCGAGCACCCTTAAGCGGTTGTTGAGGTCCAAACTTTTTGCGAATTGCCATTAGTCCTGGCATCTCTTTCTCGGCGATTTCGATTTCTTTTCTACCCCAATCGGCAAGTTTAATGTCCCTTACCTTGTATGGTAAGGCGGAAGTGTTTGCTTGTTCCATTATGTTTGATTTAATATTTATTGCTACTTAGGTATTCGCAAAGTTAGGAATAAGTTTTGAAAAGAATCGAAGTTCTGTCCGTTCAATGCTTCGGCAGCATTTTCTTTGTCAATGATGAGTTGTTGTTTTAAATGATCGACAGACGGAAACCTTTTCTCATTTCTAAGCCTCTTGATGATAGCAATCTCAATTCCGGAGTTGTAGATCTCCTGGTTGAAGTCGAAAATATGAACTTCGATGGTTTGTCTTCGGCTGTTTTCGATAGTCGGGCGAAATCCAATATTTAGCATCCCTTGCCTGATTTCTCCATCAATGTTAACTATAACGGCATAAACGCCTTCGAGTGGGATTAGTTTAAGAGGATCGTTTGGACGAATATTAGCGGTTGGAAATCCAATTTGTCGGCCTACCTGATTGCCCGTTTCAACAGCCCCTGTGATGAGGTAAGGGTAGCCTAGCATCTGGTTGGCTTTCTCGATATCGCCTTTCTGTAAGGCTTCTCGAATTTTTGTTGAACTAATGTTGATTTCGTTTACCAGTAGTTGACCAACAATTTGTACTGTAAATCCTAGTTCTTGACCCAGCTGCTTGAGCAATTCGGCATCGCCTTTTCCATCCTTTCCAAATCGGTGATCGGCTCCTACAACTATATGCTTAACATGGTAATCCTTTACAAGGTGTTTAACAAACGAGGTTGGATCCATGCTGTAGTATTGAGGTGTAAACTCTTGAACAATCAAGAAATCGATGCCGCATTTCGATACAATTTTCGATTTTTCGTTTAGAGTTGTTAGAAAGCGAAGCTTTTCTGGATCTTTCTGAAGTACAAGTCGTGGATGCGGCCAAAATGTTAAAACAGCCGAGCCCAAACCTTTGAGTTCTGCCGCTTTCAGCACCTCGTTGATTAATGCTCTATGTCCAGCATGTACACCATCGAAAAAGCCTATGGTTAGAGCAATTTCTTTGTCTTTTGTTTGGTCTGGTTTTTGGACAATAATCATGAGTAACAGCCTGTTTGGACTTGCTAATATGCAAAAATAACTTCACAATTTCATCCAATTGTTTTTTCAAATTGATTGATGTTGACAAAATTGTCTTTTTTGTGGATGTACAATTTTAAATTATGGACGAATGGCTTATTCCTCGGGATGAGAAATGTGCCTGCTGTTTTATGTTGTAATTTTGATAGTAAAGTCTCCTAAAACAGATTTTATATGATTTCTCAGAATGGAATTGACTGAAGGGAGTGTTAAGCCTTCGGTCAATTCTACTCAATTGTTAGTTAATGATTTTAAACCCATCGTACCATGCAGAAATCCATTCTGTGAGGTAGCATTGAATTTTTTGGGAATATTCTTATTCCACATTCAAATGCTCCTGGTTCAACCGGAATAATGTTTAATCGGTAAATTGCTCTGGCACCCTCAACTGATGTTAGTTGGAATTCGTGAACGCGTTTTACCTTTACCTCTTGCCCCTCTATTAAATCGGCAACAACCATTTCAACTCCAACTTCATCGGGGCCAAGCGATCCAAGGTCTAGCACTATTTCGGCCGAATACTCTTTGCCAATGTAAATTGCTTCGCGTGCAATATTGAATTGTTTAACCTGAATTACCTCAATCTCTTCCCAGTTTCTGGCAACTCTCCGTTTCCACGAAGCGATTTTCTTTGCCATGTCAAAATCATCATCAATTAGTTCCGATGATCGTTGGTAGAGTTTTGTGTAGAATCGGTTCTGGTAATCGGTAATCATCCGCAGCGTGGTAAAGTTTGAGGCGACTTGGCTTACCGATTTTTTAATGAACCCAACCCATTTTTCAGGAACATCGTCATTGTTCCTTTGATAAAATGCTGGTACAACCTCATTCTCAAGTATTGTGTATATCATTTCAGCATCAAGTTCATCCTGGAACTCATTTTCGGAATATGTGCTTTCCATGGGTAATGCCCATCCTGCACCTTCGCGGTACCCTTCAACCCACCATCCATCGAGTACGCTGAAATGTAATACCCCATTCATTACGGCTTTTTGTCCGCTGGTACCCGATGCTTCAAGTGGTCGGGTAGGGGTGTTTAGCCAGATATCAACCCCTTGTACCATGTGCTTGGCCAATTCCATGTCGTAGTTTTGTAGGAAAACAATTCTGCCTAGGAACCTGGGCTGTTTAGATATTTCAATGATCTTTTTAATTAAGTCTTGACCTGCCTTATCATTTGGATGCGCCTTCCCCGCAAAAAAGAACTGAACCGGCTGATCAGGATTGTTTACAAGCTCTTCAAGTCTGTCTAAATCTTTGAAAAGCAAATGCGCTCTTTTATATGTCGCAAATCGACGAGCAAATCCAATGGTTAGAATTTTCGGGTCGAGTTTTTCTTGAATTTCGATAACTTGCCTTGGGCTTTCAAATCGGATCATTCCAGGTTCGCCAAGCCGCTTGTTGATTAAATCTATTAAGCGTTTTCGTAAGGTGTTTCTAATGTTCCAGATTTTAGAGTCTGAGATATTTTCCATTTCACTCCATGAGGGCTGGTTGTATCCATCCGTGGATTTTTCGTTTTTGCTTTCAAGTAAATTTCGCCATTCCTTGGCGGCCCAAGTTGGGTAGTGAACTCCATTGGTAACATAACTTACATGGAGTTCGTTAGGAAAATAGCATGGCCACATATTTGCAAACATTTTACGGCTAACTTCTCCATGCAACCAGCTAACCCCGTTAACTTCCTGCGATAGGTTAGCGGCAAGATTGCTCATTGAGAATTTTTGGGTAAAATCGCCAGCAATATTTCTTCCGAGATCCATGAATTGATCCCATGTTATTTTTAAACGTTCGGGATAGTGCGCCATGTAAACCCTCATCATTTCTTCGGGGAATGCATCATGACCAGCAGGTACCGGTGTATGTGTTGTGTATAAACTTGATGCTCTTACTACTTCAACCGCTTCGGAGAAAGCTAATTTTTCGTCCCATATATAGCTTCGGAGTCGTTCTAATCCAATAAAGGCGGCATGGCCCTCGTTAAGATGATAGATGTCGGCATCAATTCCTAATGCTTTCAGAGCTCTTACCCCACCAATGCCAAGAATCATTTCCTGTTTAAAGCGATTCTCTAAATCTCCACCGTATAGATGATGGGTTATGGATCTGTCCTGAATTAAGTTGTCCTCAAAGTCTGTATCGAGGAGATAAAGTTCGGTTCGGCCTACATCAACCTTCCATATTCTTGCATGAACCAGACGGCCAGGTAGGGCTACATGAGTGGTAATCCATTTTCCATTCTCATCTCGGACAGGGGATGCTAGCGTTTGTGTGAAGTTTTGCTGATCGTAAACAGCAATTTGTTGGCCTGATGCAGAGAGGTTCTGTGTGAAGTATCCATAGCGGTAAAGCAGTCCAATACCTATCATATCAACATTGCTGTCGGAGGCTTCTTTTAGATAGTCGCCGGCCAAAACGCCTAAACCTCCGGAGTAAAGTTTTAATGAGCTATGGAGCCCAAATTCCATGCTGAAGTACGCTATTTTAGGACCTTTGCGTTGGAATTTTTGCATCATGTACGAGGTAAACATAAGGTATGTTGAATGCAATTTTTCAACAAACAGCGTGTCTTTTTCGAGTTCCTGAAATCGAGGTAGGCTGATGCGTTCTAAGAACAGAATAGGATTTTGCTCGCATTTAACCCAAAGATCTTTATCTATTGATTCGAAAAGTTCGTTTGCCTCAATACTCCACGACCACCATAGATTTCGCGATAAATCATCGAGCGATTTTAGTTTTTCTGGTAAACTCTTTTGTATTAGCAAGCGAACCCATGTGGGTTGATTTAGCCTGAATTTACGTTCAATGGAAGGTAGAACTTCTTGTCTTTCGAATTCCATGAATCGGTGCGTACGTTCGCCTACGCATACCAATGCCTTGTCGAATGCATCGTAGTAGTAATCGATAAAGTTGTTCCATAGCGCGATATTGGCTATATCTGCTGCATTTTCCATCAACTCGGCTCGCTTGCGAAGATCCTGTTTGATGTACCAATGCAGATTCGATGCTACCTGATCAACAACCTCGGAATCGTTGTCATCGCTTCTATGGATAATTTTAATGGCTTCTTTAGGTTTTGTGTAATGACGATTTACCCAGTCGCCAAATCCTGCTAAAGATGTAGTTATGGTGGGCACTTTAAAAGCTAAACTTTCTAGCGGAGTGTATCCCCAAGGTTCATAGTATGATGGGAATACTGTTATATCCATTCCCACGAGCAAGTCGTAGTAGGGTTTGTTGAAAATTCCATCATCACCATTGAGGTAGCAGGGAACCCAGAATATTTTTACTTTATCGGAGGATGAATTGTTTAATCCTAACGCTCTAATTTTTTTGAGGATAGGCTCAACATCTGGATCGTTCAGATAGTGCGTTACATGAGTGTCGTCGAGTATGATGTAGTTTTCATAATCTTTATCCTTATCTCTCAAGTTTTGAAATACATCTTTTCTAGGTCCATGATGGCCTGCAGGGATTAGAAGGAAGGCAAGCACTTCTTTTTCTAAATTATTATCGCGGTTTATTTTGCCCAAAGCATCGATAAAAACGTCGATACCTTTGTTTTTAAATTCATATCGTCCGCTAATGCCAATTACAATGCTGTCCTTGGCAACATCGTGGGCTAGCATGGCCTCAGCAACTTCGTAGAATTTGATTTTCCCTTCCAGCCGTCTTAGCCTAAACTCCTCCGATTCGGGGACGAATGTGTTCTCGAATCCGTTGGGAGTAATTAAATCTACTTTTTTATCGAGGAAGTGGCTGCATTCCCGAGCCGTGATTTCACTTACAGTGGTGAAACAGTCGGCTTCCTGTGCGCTGATTTTTTCGAGCGACTGTTTTGATGTGATGTTGAATTCGCGAGCCTTTCCTTCTGGATCGAATTTCTCCATGTTGTTGTAAAGTGGAACGTTATTGCCTGCAATGCTGCGGCCCAATGCCGTGGCATGAGTTGTGAAAACCGTTCCTATTTGAGGTACATTCATTTTTAGGTATAGTAATCCTGTTCCTGTCATCCATTCGTGGAATTGTGCTACGATTCTATGCCTTAAGCTGAGGTGGAAGTTGGTGAAACTTTCAATAACCCTTCCTGCTGCATAACCAAATAGTGCAGGTTCAATGTAATCCCATTGGCCTGAGATGGAGTCTAGCTTATATTCTTCCCAAAAGCTTTTGAAGATTTCATCTTTCTTTGATATTAATCCCGAAAAGTTAATAATTATGGCAATGGGTTTACATGGAATGTTCCAGCGGCCAACCCTTATCGGCAGCCCCTCTTCGAGTGCTTTGTTTTTCCACGATGAAAACAGGTTGGAATCCTCGATGAATTCGGGGTTACTTTCAGTGCTTTTTATAACATCGGGGCCAATAAGTATATAGTTATTCTTTAGTTCGTTTTCCAGGCATAGGGCCTTGGTGGATATTACGGTATGTATTCCCCCCACCTTGTTGCAAACTTCCCAGCTAACCTCGAATAAGTAATCGGGTTTTAAAAGTTTATCCTTCATATCCATTATATTTTATGATTTGCAATTCATTACTTTGTTTTTTTCGCTTTAGTTGTTGCTTTAACTTTTGATGCGGTAGGTTTTGCTTTATCCTTCCCTGCCGATGGTTTTGTTCCTGTTTTTTGTTTTTTTGAATCAACCTCTTTTTTTGTTGTGGATTTTTCTTCCTTTTTAGCAACCGTTGTTTTTGAGACTTTGGGCGTCTCGGGTTTCGTTTTTGCAATTTTAGCTGTCGATTTTTTCTTGGCTACTTTTAATTTCTCTTTCTGCTGCTTAGGCTCGGCGCTTTCCTTTGCTTCTGGTTTGATCTCGTTCTGCAATTCGCCTCCCTTAATTTTCACCAACTCTAGTAATTTAGTTTTATAGAGTTGCATTAGAATATCAAGTTCTTCCGCAGAGTGTGGATTTTTACTGAAGTAGGATTGCTCAAGCAGTCTCGATTTGAGTCGGATTGAGAAATCGCTCAGCACGTTCATAAAGTTGATAAAGGCATCGTAGGGCGTGTCGTACGGGTTAAAGTATTTGTGTACATCGCCATCGCTAAACCACTTTGTGCACATGTAGTAGAAGTGGTCGCTGGTTTGTAGGTAAAGCCAATCGCGTTTAAGTTCTGGATCGTCAACTTTATCTATTTTCTCGCCGAGTGAGTATAGATGATTGAATGCCTCGTCCTGAAGTTCATTGCCGAGCCATGCTGTTAAGTCGCGTTCCTCGTCGGCCCAAGAAATAGGGTAGGGGACATGTAGTAGCGCAATTGGCTGATGCTTTTCCGCTGCTTCAGATGGTGTTAAGAATTCAAATTTAGAGTCGCTGAGAACTCGTCCTGGCAATGCCCGCATAAAGTCAAAAATACCAGTTTCAGCCCATTGATGTTCACCAAAGGTTTCGTAATCCATGAAAAGGTTGATAATTTCCTCGTTGGGGTCGATGTTGTTTATCCACCAAACAAATTTTTCGGTGGTTAAGGGCCATTCGCTCCAATCGCGGTTGGAGAAACGGAACGCGATATCATCGCTCAGCCTGAAATTTTTAAGAAGCAACTTGAGTTTTGGGTTGATGGCATTGGCGTATAGGTAGTTCGAACTTTTCCAGCCTAGTATATGCTTTGCCCCTTCGGTAAGCATTGCCTTGTATCCCATGTCGGCAACCATCTCGCCAATTTGATCGGAGTATATTAACTCGGTATTCCTGAATGTTTTAGGTTTGTAGCCAATAAGCTCCTCCACTTTTTTAGTTTGACTTTCTACCTGACGAATAAATTCATCGCGGCTCTTGAGCGATGATAAAGAGTGAGAATGTGTTTCGGAAAGAAACTCAACACACCCCGTTTGCGCTAATTTTTGGAAACTATCTAGTACATCGGGTGCGTAAAGTTCAAATTGGTCGAGGGCTGTTCCCGAAATGGAATATGAGATTTTGAATTTGAAGCCAAATTCATTGATGAGATCAAGCATTAGTTTATTTGTGGGGAGGTAGCATTTTTCGGCAACCTTTCGCATTATAGATCGGTTAGCAAATTCGTCGAAGTAGTTATGGTTTTTCCCAATATCGAAAAAGCGATATCTTCTAAGCCTGTAAGGCTGGTGTACCTGAAAGTAAAAGCAAATTGTCTTCATCACGTATATTGGTTTATGTTTATACCTTTTTTAAATTACGGATCTATATATTTCAACTACCTGTTTAGAGGCATTGTCCCATTTAAGATTATTCACCTCTTCCTGTCCGTGTTTGATGAAAAATTTAGAAAGAGCTTGATAGTTGATCAGGCCTGATATGCTATCGGCTAGGGCGTCAACATCCCAAAAATCTACCTTTAAGGCATATCGTAGGACTTCCGATACTCCCGATTGTTTCGAGATAATTACCGGAACGTTCGAGCGCATGGCCTCTAGCGGGCTTATCCCAAAAGGTTCGGAGACCGACGGCATTACGTAAACATCGCTTAGAGCAAACATTTGGTTTACATCTTGCCCTTTTAGAAATCCAGTGAAATGGAATCTATCGGCAATACCAAGTTTTGCAACTCGTCGAATCATTCTATTAAGCATATCGCCACTTCCTGCCATTACAAACCGAACGTTGGAATTTCTTTTGAGAACTTTATTTGCGGCTTCCACAAAGTAGTCTGGGCCTTTTTGAAAAGTAACTCGCCCGAGGAATGTAACTACTTTTTCTGGAACTCCTCGGTTTAGATCTAATTCCTCATGGTTCGAAAAATCAACTCCGTTATGAACCGTGATCACTTTTTCTTCGGGGATACCATATCTGGTTATCACAATATTTCGGGTGTAGTTGCTGACCGTTATTATCCTATCGGCAACCTCCATCCCTCGGCGTTCGATATCGTACACACTTTGGTTCACATTTTCACCGCTACGGTCGAATTCTGTTGCATGAACGTGTATTACGAGAGGTTTGCCCGATACCATTTTGGCTGCAATTCCCGCGGGGTAGGTTAGCCAATCGTGTGCATGAATAATGTCGAAATGATTTTCTGATGCAAGTGTGGCTGCTATAATTGCGTAACGGGTAACCTCACTCATTAAGTTGGGGCCATATTTTCCTGAAAACTTAAACTTTTTACGCGTGGTGAAACTGCTACTTTCGGTTGAAAGTTGCTCCGATGATTCAATTATTTTTTTGAACTCCTCGGGGTCTACGTAGGGAACAATATTTGAACTTATCTCGAGGTACTGGATGTGTTTCCAGAATTCTTCAAGTTGCATGCTTGTATGCCCAACGTCAATATTTTCTGCAGAGACAAGACGAATGGATGATTCGTCCTCATCGCCAAATGCCTTTGGAACAACAAAAATTACATCCACATTTTGTTTTGCAATACCTCTTGTTAATCCAAAACATGCAGTTCCTAACCCTCCTGTTATGTGGGGTGGAAACTCCCATCCAAACATTAAAACTCTCATGCCAATGTAATTTATTGTTGATTGCTGTATTGTTCTATCATTTTGATAATCCTTATTAATTCGGCAGCGCTCCATGCTTGCGATATGCAGCCATTAGGACGTTGAGGAGGATCGCCATCGTACACTTCGGCAACAGAGCATAATCCATAGATATCTACGTCTTCCTGAATTGATTCTACAATGCCTTGTGCTATTGGAATTGCATTATTGCCGTGGATTCTAAATTGGGCTTCAACGTAGTGACCGAGTAGCCAAGGCCATGCCGTTCCCTGATGGTAGGCTGCGTCTCTGGTTGCTTGATCTCCTTCGTATCTTCCCCTGTAATCGGGATGCTGTGGGGATAGCGTGCGTAATCCTTTGGGTGTGTAAAGTTTTCTTTCAATGATATTCAGAACGCCAATCTTTTTGTCATCATCAATAGGGCTATAGGGTAACGATATGGCAAAGAGTTGATTTGGACGGATATCCTTATTCTGTCCATTTTCATCGATATAGTCCGCAAGATAGTTGCCCTCTTCGATCCAAAATAGTTCGTTGAACGATTTTTTTGCTAGTTCGGCAATAGGCAGCCATTCTTTAACAAATCGCGAGTCTTTGTTTTTTGTGGCAAGATCGATAGTGAACATTATTGCATTATACCATAAGGCGTTAATTTCAACAGGGAATCCTATGCGAGGGGTAACCGGTTTGCCATGAACAATAGCATCCATCCATGTTAGGGCATACCCTTTTTCACCAGCCCAAATCAAACCATTGGGTTGCATTTTGATATTAAAAGCTAACCCATCATGATAACCCTTTAGAATGGTTTTCATTTTTTTGCCGTACTCATGCCAAACATCTTTATGGTTATTTGTGTAATGGCAATATTGTTGAATTGCCCAGAAATACCATAGCGGTGCATCTACAGAATTAAACGCTACAGATTTGGCATTGCCCATATTAGGGAATAATCCATCCTTAAGATCGTGGCTAACGCTATCGAGTATCGTTTTGCAAGTTTTTTCATCATTTAGTCCAAGCGTAAGTCCTGGAAGGGAGATAAACGTGTCGCGTCCCCAACTTCCGAACCAAGGGTATCCCGCAATGATGTCGTGTCGCTTCCTTTTTTGTACAATGAACTGCTGTGCTGAATTGGCTATACAATTCATAAAGCAATCCTTAGGATGCCGCCGCATTAGTTCTGCATTAAATTTCTTTAGCAGAGTAGCGTGTGCTTGTTCCGAGGTGGCCGCCGAGAATATTACACTTTCGCCCTTTTTTAAGGGAATCTCGAAATAACCTGGGATAAATAAATCTTCGTGTCCCTCGTACCCTCGTTTTAGTTCCTCCATGTACTCAACATTGTAGTACCAATCGGGTGATGGTATGTATTCGCTTTTCTTGTTGAGTTGCATGTGTAGGAACGGAAAGCCAGTGTATAGTTTATACTTTACGCCATTGTCGCAAGTTTGGTATTTAGTGTTTACCCAGTGGTTAGCCTTACTTAGATTGTGTACATTTCGGAATGCAAGGAATGGCTTTATTTTTAGTTTGGTAGGACTATGCGCATCAACAAGGGTGTATCGAATCATGAATTGCTCTTCGTTATGAACAAAGAGTAGTTCTTTTTTAAGGATAACTCCGCCAACTCTGTATGTTAGGGTAGGAGTTGGTTCGTATTCGAAGTCTACAATGTATTTATGCCCTCGGGGCTCATAGATTCCTGGGTAGCGATGGATGCCGAGGTTGAATGATTGCCCGTGCTGGATAATAGTTTCGTCGACACTTGAAAGTAAAACATGGTTTTCTCCGTCAAATTCATCAATGGGGAGAATCATTAATCCATGATATTTTCGGGTGTTGCAGAGAATAATAGTGGTGCTAAAATAACCCCCGGCACGATTGGTGCTTAAAATTTCGCGGTTTAAAGAATACTCTAGGTTTACTAGTTGTTCCTTGTCGAATGTTAAATACTTCATATTTCGAGAATTTTGAAGGTTGTGTTGGTGAAAGTTTAACTCCAATTCACAAACAAGTTACAAAAAAATGATGATAGTAAAGTTGATTCTGATCATCTTTTGGCTAATTTTGGACTCTCTTTTCAACGAGTTGATCAGTAATTTTTTACCGAAAGAATATCACATAATAAGATTGTATGAGCAAAAAGGGTATAAGAACCGCTTGTTTGAGTTTTTTTGGAGCAGTTATTGCGTTGGGATTTGTATCGTGTAGTTCGTCGCCAAATCTGGTGCGAATCAAAGTTCAGCTTAACGATATTAGTCAACAGTGGCTTTACTTGTGTCAATGGGATGGCGCTAGAAATATTGTAATAGATTCGGTAATGACAAATTCCCGGGGCAAAGCCAAATTTAAGTATATTGCACAAAGCCCAGAAGTTATTGCTTTTACAAAGGATAAAACGGCTTTTCCTATAGCGATGTTTATTAAGCCAGGTGAGAATGTTGAAGTTACAGGATCGCTCAACAACTATACCATTACTGGCTCAAAGGAGTCGGCCGAAGTTAAGATCTTGCAAGATAAGTTAAACTTGGCTATCGGTGATATTGGCAAGTTGAAATACCAACTTCCCGATAGCATTAACTCTCCAAGTGCCGATTCAATCGCCAGAATTATTAATTCAAAGATCGATTCGTTATATATTAATGTTCAAAATCAGGGCGAAACATACATTAAGAGTAATCTTTTTTCCTTGTCCTCGGTATTTGTAATGTCCTCGAAACTTGATGCTAAAAATGATTTGTTTCCTTACGCTACGCATCGAGATCTTTACATGAAATTAGATTCATGCCTATCATTGGTTTATCCTGATAAGCCAGTCGTAAAATCATTCAAGGAGTATATCTATTCCAAGGAAAAACTTTATGCCATTGAGCGAAATGCGGTTTGCGTTAAGGATGGGAGTACAATTATGCCTGTAAGTTTTAATTTGGTTGACGGACGTATGGTAACCATTCCTGGGTTATGGGCAAAATTGATACTGATTGATTTTTGGGCAGATTGGTGTGGCGAGTGCAAGAATCGACTTTACGATTATAAGCAGATTAACATAGATTTTTCTAAAAAAGGACTTGTAATTATTCAGATTGCAGCCGATTTCAATGCGGATTCCTTAAGTAAGATTGTGACTCGTGATTCTTTGAGCTGGATGCATGTTGCTGAGATTGATCCTTATAATTCCACAGCTTTTAAATCGTTCGGTGTAGTTAAATTGCCTGCCAACTTTTTGGTCGATCGGTGGGGAAAGGTTGTCGCTACCAATGTTTATGGCGATTCATTGGTTGCCAAGTTGAACTCGATATTGGATGTAAAGCCCTCAAGGAATAAGGTTGTAGCCGATTCAACAAGAAATCTTTTACACACCAGTAATTAAAGTTGATGTCATATGCCTGCAGTTAGACCCAAAAAAGAGCTAGGTCAGCACTTCCTTCACGATAAGCGAACTGCATCGAGAATTGTGGAGAGTTTACTAGCCGATAGCGTAGATAATATTCTAGAAATTGGCCCAGGAATGGGTGTGCTGACTGCCGACTTGCTGGCTAAGTTTGGCGATAAATTTTGGGCGGTTGAGATCGATGAAGAATCTGTTGCGTACCTTAAATCAACACTTCCTGCATTAAGTAAGAATATTCTGGATGAGGATTTTTTGAAAATAAACCTTTCTGATAAATTTTCTGGGAAAATTGCCCTAATTGGAAACCTGCCGTACAATATTTCATCTCAGATTTTTTTTCGGATTTTAGAGAATCGTCAGAATGTAACAGAGGTTGTAGCAATGATTCAACGCGAGGTGGCGTTGAGAATAGCGGAGAAACCAGGTTCTAGAACTTATGGTATTTTAAGCGTTCTGCTTCAGGCCTACTACAGAATTGATTACCTTTTTACAGTAAGCGAGGGTTGCTTTACTCCTCCGCCAAAGGTAAAATCGGCGGTTATTCGGCTGACCCGAAATGATGTTGTTGCGCTTAGTTGTAACGAGGAACTGTTTGTGAAAGTGGTTAAAGCATCGTTTAATCAACGCCGGAAGACTTTACGAAATTCAATAAAATCAGCATTTCAATCTGTTGAAATTGGAGAAAAGTTTGCTCAAAAACGTGCAGAACAACTATCGGTGGCTGATTTTGTGGAGTTGACAAATGAGGTGGATGTGTTGTTAAGGAAGGCCTAATCATAAATTCGTTATCTGAAAAATATTTAATTTTTAATAGTCTTTTTTGAGTGCTCTGCTGGCCCGGAAGAGTTGGCTTGAAAGTCGAAGATGCTGGTTTGATTGTTGATCTTTTTATTGCTCCAGCTAAAGGATTGGACGAAATGAGTTTTTACATAAATAGTTCTTGTTTTATTATATATATTTAGGGCTTATAATAATGATTTTTTGTTTTATGGCTCGTTCTGTTTACTATAGATTTTTTTTTGTTTTTATAGCAATAGTGTTTGCCGTTCCAGTTTTTTCTCAGCAGGATTCTATCGACGAAAAGATAGCCAAGCTAAATGGGATTGAGAGAGTGAAGGAGATTAATCGGTACGCATCTTTGTTCTTTCGGATCGATCCCTCTAAATCGTATAGTTTAGCGCAAAGAGCATTGCGTGAAGCTGTAAATTTTCCTGATCAAAAAGCATTGGCTTATAAAAATATAGGAGTTTTACACTACTATAAGGGTCAGTTTGATTCTGCAAATCTCTACTACGATACATCCTATACTATTTTTAAGACCATTGGCGATCAGGCTGGTGTTTCAGCAATACTCAACAATAAGGGTATAATCGCTATGGAACAGGGAAGGTACGAGTATGCACTTAACTTCCAGATGGAGGCACTTGTCTTAAATCAAACAATAGGAAATAAAGTGTCTATAGCTCGGAGCTATACCAACATCGCAAATATATACAATGCGCAAAAGAATTTTGTGAAAGCGCTTTTCTATGATAAGCAAGCCTTACAATTGCTGGATGTTCAGGCGCAGCCAGTTATTTTTTCGGATATACTGAATAATATTGGAACGGCATATTCTGAGCTAGGAATAAACGATTCTGCGTTAATTTACCATGAACAGGCTTTAGTAATAAGGGGAAAAATAAAGAATACGTTGGGTGTTGCCATTAGTTTAGGGAATATAGGCAACTCATACGCTAACCTCGGTAATTCAGAAATGTCAATTCCATACTACGATAAAGCCTATGCTATTTTTCTTGAGCAGCAAAACGTTTTAGGGCAAGTAGCTCAGCTCAATGCTAAAGCAAATGCATTGCTTAATATGGGGCAGTATGCATTGTGTGAGAAAGCATATAAGCAAGGCTTGTTGCTGGTTTCCTCGAACAACCTAAGGTTGCAAAAGCTACAACTACTAAATGACTATATAATTTATCTTCGAATTGCCAAACGGTTTGACGAAGCCGAGCATTTGCGTTCAAAGAGTGTGGCGTTGGAAGATTCGCTTCGCAACGAAAGTTTAAATGCAAAGCTTGCAGAGATAGAAACCAAATACCAAACCCGCGAAAAGGAGCAGAAGATTATAGCGCTTGAGCAGGAGCGTGAATTACAAAAAACTAAATCGCAGAAAGAGCGGCTACTTTGGTCTTTCGTTATAGCAATGGTCGTTTTGATTCTATGTATTGTTTTTATTTATTACCGTTGGAAGCAGCGAGAGCAGAAGTTGAAACTGGAGCAGATGAATATGGAGATTGAGAATCGGTTGCTTCGATCGCAGATGAACCCTCATTTCCTTTTCAACTCGTTGAATTCGGTTCAACGGTTTATTGGAGAGAATAATCCACAGCAAGCTCAGGTTTTTTTATCAAGATTTGCCGGATTGATTCGAAACATCCTCGACAGCACTTCGCAGAACTATGTAACCCTTGAAAAAGAGGTTGAAACATTGAACCTCTATCTAATGCTTGAACAGCAACGTTTTTCGAATAGATTTGATTATTCAATTAATGTGGATGAGTCTTTAGACCCTGAGTTTACTGAGATTCCTCCAATGCTAATCCAACCGTTTGTCGAAAATGCTATTATTCATGGAGTTGCGAATATCAAAGAGAAGGGGCGCATTGATATTATTTTCGAAAAAGCGGATAGGTTGATCAGGTGTACGGTTGTTGATAATGGCAATGGTATCAACGATGCGAAGCAAACTGGTGGTGAATCCAAAATGCATAAAAGTGTAGGCATGCAGGTTACTAGGGAGCGGTTGCGAATGCTGAATCAAAAACTTAACTTTGAAATCAAGGCCGATGTTGTTGATCTTAGCGCTATTGATGCCTCGGCCAGAGGGACAAAAGTAACTGTACTAATGCCTTACAATGACTTTGATTAGAGTAAACGAATATGATTAGAACTGTTATTGTTGACGATGAAGAGGATTGCCGGGTTGCGCTGCATAATCTGCTTAACGATCACTCTGCTGAGCTTGAGGTTGCCGGCCTAGCTTGCAGTGTAGTTGATGGCGTTAAGCTAATCCATCGCGTTAGCCCTGATTTGGTTTTCCTTGATATTCAGATGCAGGATGGTACAGGTTTCGATCTACTCGAGATTTTCACTAACCCAAGGTTCTCAATTGTATTCGTTACCTCGTACGATAATTACGCATTAAAGGCTTTTCAGTATGCAGCCATGGATTATCTATTAAAACCAGTTGATCCTGAGTTGCTTGCTAAAACCATTGAGAAGTATAAACGGAATAATCCTGCTCAAAGCCAGCAGCTAAATGTGTTGATGGAGAACCACAAGCAGGGGCTAAAGAAGATGGCAATACCTACAACCGAAGGAGTATTGCTGTTCGATATTAATACAATTACCCATCTTGAAGGCGATGGCTGTTATACCAATATCTTTACATTGGCCGGTGATAAAAAGATGGTGTCGAAGAACCTAAAAGAGTTTGAAATAATGCTCGATACCTCTATTTTTTTCCGTTCTCATAAATCACACATCGTAAACCTTAACCATGTTAACCGCTACGTGCAATCCGATGGCGGGTATTTGATTTTGAACGAGGGAACATCTGTTCCTGTTGCCCGTCGTAAAAAAGATGAGCTTGAACAGTTGCTTGGTCTTTAGCTTGTGCTGATTTTCATTGTGTTGTCCTTAGGTTTTATTAATCTGAGGATTTTTAGTTTATGCCGTTGGTTTGTCTATTAAACCGTTGGTTTACTCTTTCTTGCCAGTTGTTAATCCGTTAAATTGTTCTAGTAATTCCTCTATATGTTTGACCTTCAAAGTAAGATTCAATATGGAGGGTTTAATTCTATTGCCATTTTTTTTGTTTGCTGCATACCTTTTCGTTAAGAATAGGCAGCAATTGGTTTACAATGATTTTAATTCTGAAACAACGCAAATCTCCGAAAGTAATTGTGTTGAGCAGGATGATTTCTTAACGTCAGATGATGAGGAGAACGACTCTATTTTCAATTTTTGGCGTTAGCCTTCTATCTAATCCCTGCCTACAATCTAGTGTGCTTTTATATAGAAACAATGCAGAGTGCTATAAACAGACTATTATTAACTTAATTTCTTTTCTATGAAAAAAATTCTATGCTTATTTTTTTTCCTGATATTCTTAGGCGTTAGCCCTGGGGTGAAAGCTCAGACAGCTACAGTTCCGGCAGGAAGCGGAACAAACGCCGACCCTTACAGGGTTGCAACGCTTGATAATCTTTACTGGATTTCTAAAAATTCAAGTTCATGGGCAAGCGTATTTGTCCAAACGGCAGACATTGATGCTTCTTCAACTACAAGTTGGAATTCGGGCGCGGGTTTTTGTCCGATTGGCATGAGTTCCCCTTACTTTACAGGTACATACGATGGTTGCGGCTATGCTATATCTGGCTTAACAATTAAGCGTAGTACAGAAAGTAGTGTGGGGTTTTTTGGAACGATAGCGACATCGGCAATTGTGAGTAGAGTTAAATTATCGAGTGTTACAATTACAGGTGGGGATTGGGTTGGAAGTATTGTTGGGTATAGTAAGGGTGTAGTATCCTCATGCAGTGCTTCTGGTAGTATTACAGGAAAATCATATGTTGGAGGAGTTGTTGGTGGCGCAGAAGGAACTATAATGGATTGTGGTGCTAATTGCTCGGTTACTGGTACTTTAAATTATTTAGGAGGGCTTGTTGGACGTAGCACTTCAAATGTTTATAATTGCTATGCAGCCGGTAGCGTTACCTCGTCGGGAGGTGGATATGTTGGTGGTTTAATTGGAGGTAATTATGGTAATTGTAGTTACTCTTTTTCTGTGGGTGCGGTTTCGGGGAAAAGTGCTGTAGGAGGATTTATTGGTGATAATGGATCAACCAGCAGTATTAAAAACGATTTATGGGACACTGAATCATCTGGAAAAACATCTGCCTATGGGTCAAACTCTACTGGCGTAACTACCGGGATAACCGGAAATACTTCCGATCTAATGAAAACTCAAGCCACCTATACTGATGCGGGTTGGGACTTTACGTCATTTTGGAGTATTGATGGTACTATCAACAGCGGATATCCTTTCCTTTTGAATAAAGTTTCGATGGTTGTTACGAAAAACGTTGCTAACATTACAAATACAGGAGCACTCGTTAATATCTCTATAGCCTCGATAGGCGCGAGTAACCCTACATCGTATGGTGTTTGCTGGAATACATCGGGAAACCCAACAATTTCGGACTCAAAAACGAATTTGGGCGAGAGTTTAGGCAGCGCTTCTGCAATTGGCGCTTATGCTGCCCCAGTTGATGGCTTAATAGCAAATACCACTTACTACGTAAGGGCTTATGCGGTGAACGAATTTGGAACTAGTTATGGGCAGCCGATTCAGTTTACTGCCGTTAAAGCAACACAACCCCTTGGGAGTGGCACAAGTGCCGATCCATACAGAGTGGAAACTCTTGAAAATCTTTACTGGATTTCTAAAAATTCAAGTTCATGGGCAAGCGTATTTGTTCAAACCGCTAATATCGATGCTTCCGTTTCAGTAAGTTGGGATGCAGGCTTGGGTTTTCCCCCTATTGGTCCATCTTATCCTTATTTTACAGGTACATACGATGGTCAGAATTACGAAATATCAAATCTAATTATTAACATACCTAATAAATATTATTGTGGTTTGTTTGGCAATACTAGTAATGCAACTATAAGAAATGTAGCGCTTAAAGATGTAAATATAAAGGCACAGAGATACTTAGGGGCGTTGGCCGGTAATGCAATGAAATCTACAATATCCAATTGTTCAGCCTCAGGGACTGTTAGTGCTCCTACTGTTTCCGGCTCTTTGTACTGTGGTGGTCTAATCGGTTTTTCTGGTGACGGATGTACAATCTCCAACTGCCAAAGTGCTGTTAATGTTACAGGTTATCAAAATGTTGGTGGTTTTATGGGCAAGGATAATGCTTCGACAATAACAAATAGTTATGCTACAGGTATCGCTAAAGGAAATTCCTATGTAGGTGGATTTGCCGGTGAATTATTGGCTGATATTATAACTGGTTGTTATGCTTCCGGTAATGTGGATGGAAGCACTAGCGTTGGTGGCTTTGTTGGATATTCTTCGCCTACTAAAATCAGCAACTCTTATGCTTTGGGTAATATTTTTGGTTATCAGTATTTTGGTGGCTTTGTTGGGCAGACTATTTCTGGCGAAATAGCAAACTGCTATTCTGCTAATTCAATTAGTGTGGAAAGTAGTGATTCGTACTACGGTGGATTTGTTGGTAAAACCTCAGGTGGTGCAATCAGCAATTGTTTCTTTGATGCAACTACAACGGGTATGACCTCTACTGTTTCTTCGCGTGGTTTGAGTAAGACTACAGCCGAAATGAAAACCCTTGCAACATTTACCAATGCAACATGGGATTTTGTAGGCGAAACCACCAATGGGGGGAATGATTACTGGGTGTTAACAAGTGCTGTCAACAATGGATACCCTTGTCTTAAGTGGTCGTTGGTTGCACCATCTGTTTCAACGCAAGAGGCTTACAATGTTACCTCATCCACTGCAACTTTTAAGGGAAACATTATTGGTTTAGGGATTCCAAGCCCTACGCAGTATGGTTTTGTTTGGAGCCAAACATCAAATCCAACTGTTGAGTTAACATCTAAAACTGAGCTGGGCGAAGCATTATCGGTTGCTGAGTTTGGCTATTCAGCTATAGGGTTAACACCAAATACAAAATACTATGTACGTTCTTATGCAACTAATGCGTTAGGTACTGTTTATGGCAGTGAGCAATCATTTACAACCCCTGCGATTGAGTTGACCATTGGCGGAGGTTTTAGTTGTAGTAATAAAGTCTACGATGGGAATACAAATGCGGCAATAAGTACAAATAGTCTTGTTTTGCAAGGTGTTAATTCAGAATTTAGTGATGTCGCATTGTCGAATATTGTGGTCTCTTACTCTTCGGTTAGTGTTGGAAATGATGTTCTTATTAGCATTAGCAGTGCCGAATTATCGGGGTTAGATGCCAATAAGTATACCCTTTCGTTAACCAATGCGCCTACTTCATCTGCCGAAATTGAGGCCAAGGCGTTAACTATTACAGCAAAGAATCAAACAAAGGAATATGGGGCAACATTTACATTCGACGGAACAGAGTTTACAACTTCCGAAATGGTTGCTGGCGATGTGGTTGCGTCTGTTTCAATTTCCTGTGCAGGGGTTGCATCTGCATCTCTTGCATCGAGCTATGGCATTACACCAAGTTCTGCAACAGGAACAGGGTTGTCGAACTATAGCATTACCTATGCTGATGGGGAAATGAACGTTACAAAAGCTCCATTAACAGTAACCGTAAATAATGCATCAATGGTTTATGGCGATGTTATACCTACATTTAGCTATACTGTTAAAACTGAGCAATTAAAGAACGGCGATGCTGCAACCGTTGTTTCAGGAGTTGCAGTGTACTCCGGTTTTGTTGAGCCGGTTGTTGGAGATTACGATATTGATCTATCTGGTCTTGATGCCGATAACTATGCTTTAACCTTTATAAAGGGGAATCTAAACGTTACAAAAGCCCCATTAACAGTAACCGTAAATAATGCATCAATGGTTTATGGCGATGTGGTTTCTGGTTTCAGCTATACAGTTGATCAGTCGATGTTGAAGAATGGCGATGCCGCTGATGTGGTTACAGGAACTGCTGTTTTTACCAGTTTCGATAGGCCATCTGCCGGGAATTACGATATTAATCTATCAGGTCTTGATGCAGACAACTATGCATTAACCTTTGCAAAGGGTAATCTCGTTGTTGGACAAGCACCTTTAAGTGTAACAGTTAATAATGCCTCAATGGTTTATGGTAATGCAGTTCCTGCATTCAGCTATACTGTTGATCAGTCGATGCTTAAGAACGGCGATGCAACCGGTGTAGTTACTGGAACTGCTGTGTTTACTAACTTCGACAGGCCATTTGCTGGAAATCATGATATTGAACTTAGTGGTTTGCATGCCGATAATTATAGTATAACCTTTGCAAAAGGAGTCCTTTCCGTTGCAAAAGCATCTTTAACCGTGACTGCCAATGTGGTTTATATGGAATATGGAGAAGATGTTCCTGTCTTTGGTTACGCCGTAAATGCAACCCAACTGAAGAATGACGATCTCTCTTCGGTTGTTATAGGAACTCCATCGTATACTAGTTTTGATAAGCCTGCCGCCGGAAATTATGATATTGAGATAAGCGGCTTGGAGGCATTAAACTATGAACTTACATTTGCTATAGGACACCTTGTGGTTTGGAAAGCTCCACTGGAGGTATTGGGTGTCGATGCTTCGATGGTTTACGGTGATGTAGTCCCTGGTTTCAGCTATACAGTTGATCAGTCGATGTTGAAGAATGGCGATGCCGTAAATGTTGTAATTGGAACTCCATCCTACTCAACTTTCGAAAATCCTACCGTGGGGAGTTATGAAATAGAGATTGATGAACTAGATGCTCAGAATTATTCGATTGAGTATTCTTACGCCACTCTTACTGTTGATAAAGCACCATTAACTGTGACTGCCGACAATGCAACGATGGTTTATGGCGATGAGGTTCCTGCTTTTAGTTATTCGGTTGATGAGACTCAGTTGAAGAATGGCGATGCTGCAGATGTGGTTACTGGAACTGCTGTATTCAGTAGTTTAGATAGACCATCTGCTGGAAATTACGATATTGATCTATCTGGTCTTGATGCCGATAACTATGCTTTAACCTTTATAAAGGGGAATCTAAATGTTGTAAAAGCACCTTTAACGGTAACCGTTAATAATGCCTCTATGGTTTATGGCAATGTGGTTCCTGCATTCAGCTATACGGTTGATCAGTCGATGTTGAAGAATGATGACGCAACAGATGTAGTTACAGGAACCGCTATTTTTACCAGTTTAGATAGACCATCTGTCGGAGATCATGATATTGACCTTACAGGATTGCATGCTGATAATTATGAAATTGTGTGCAATAAAGGAAAGTTTGCAGTAACAAAAGCATCACTGTCAGTATCCGCCAATAACCAGTCCAAGGTTTACGGTTCAGGTTTCAACTTTGAGGGAACAGAGTTTTCGGCCACGGGCTTGGTGAATGGCGATGCTGTTTCATCGGTAATCCTAACCAGCGAAGGCTCGGCCTCCATCGCAGCAGTAGATAGTTATGCTATTTCGGCAAGCAATGCGGTAGGCACAGGCCTGTCGAACTATGAGATCACCTACAGCGGTGGTTTAATGGACGTAACAAAAGCATCATTGGCCGTATCCGCCAATAACCAGTCCAAGGTTTACGGTTCAGGTTTCAACTTTGAAGGGTCAGAGTTTTCGGCCACGGGCTTGGTGAACGGCGACGCTGTTTCATCGGTAACCCTAACCAGCGAAGGCTCGGCCTCCAGCGCGGCCGTAGATAGCTATGCTGTTTCGGCAAGCAATGCGGTAGGCACAGGCCTGTCGAACTATGAGATCACCTACATCGGTGGTTTAATGGACGTAACAAAAGCATCATTGGCCGTATCCGCCAATAACCAGTCCAAGGTTTACGGTTCAGGTTTCAATTTTGTGGGAACAGAGTTTTCGGCCACGGGCTTGGTGAACGGCGACGCTGTTTCATCGGTAACCCTAACCAGCGAAGGCTCGGCCTCCAGCGCGGCCGTAGATAGCTATGCTGTTTCGGCAAGCAATGCGGTAGGCACAGGCCTGTCGAACTATGAGATCACCTACATCGGTGGTTTAATGGACGTAACAAAAGCATCATTGGCCGTATCCGCCAATAACCAGTCCAAGGTTTACGGTTCAGGTTTCAATTTTGTGGGAACAGAGTTTTCGGCCACGGGCTTGGTGAATGGCGATGCTGTTTCATCGGTAATCCTAACCAGCGAAGGCTCGGCCTCCAGCGCAGCCGTAGATAGCTATGCTGTTTCGGCAAGCAATGCGGTAGGCACAGGCCTGTCGAACTATGAGATCACCTACAGCGGTGGCTTGATGGACGTAACAAAAGCATCACTGTCAGTAGCCGCCAATAACCAGTCCAAGGTTTACGGTTCAGGTTTCAACTTTGAGGGAACAGAGTTTTCGGCCACGGGCTTGGTGAATGGCGATGCTGTTTCATCGGTAATCCTAACCAGCGAAGGCTCGGCCTCCATCGCAGCAGTAGATAGCTATGCTATTTCGGCAAGCAATGCGGTAGGCACAGGCCTGTTGAACTATGAGATCACCTATGGCGTTGGTTTAATGGATGTAACAAAAGCATCATTGACTATAGCCGCAGAGAATAAGAGTAGAAAGTATGGGGAAAATAATCCTGAATTTACTATGGTATTTAGCGGATTTGAGAACGGAGAGGATGAAACCGTGCTTTCTCAAAAACCAGTGTTATCAACTTCTGCAAATTCAAATAGTTTAATGGGACAATATCCTATTGTTGCTGAAGGTGGCCTGTCCAATAACTATAGTATAATATTGGTTGATGGTATTCTTACCGTTGAGGCAATTCAAGGGATGGCAAGCATTGGTGAAATCGTTGATGTTACCAGTACTTCGGCTTCAGTGACTATGAATAATCTTTCAAATGGAGGCGATGAGTCAACTGTTTATGGCATATGCTATTCAACGCAGCAAAATCCAACAACAGATGATGTGGCAGTAGTTGCTGATGTAAGTAATGATTACGCAGCAAACCTAGTTAACCTTACTCAAGGAACGGTTTACTACGTTAGGGCTTATGCTACCAATAGTGCTGGTACGTATTATAGCGAACAGCAGCAGTTCACTACTAAATCTACAGGTGTGGATGTGAACGAGAGTTTTAAAGTGAACGTATACCCCAACCCTTGTAAAGATGGTTTCAGTGTGTTGCTGGCCGATGCTAGTGCTGCAATACTTACCATGTATGATGTTTCGGGGAAACTCGTATTACAGCAAGAAGTTAATGGATTATCAACTTGGATTGGTTTTGATAGTAATATTAAATCAGGAATCTATATAATATCTATTAAATCAGATAGAAAAAGTGTTGTCACAAAATTGATAGTTCAGTAGTAATTGTAAACATAAGGAAAGGGGCAGAGGCCCCTTCCTTTGTTTTTGTTGGTTACTTTTGTTATAATTCATGTTACAGTATACGAATTAGTATTGTGAGAACAGTTCGAATGGTTGGTTCATGTGTGTTCTAGCGTGTATAGGAATGCGGCAATTCTTAGTTCCGTTTAAAATCATTGACAATTAAACCAGTATTATACTCATAAAGTGAGTAAACTACGTGCGTCGGAAATTTAACTGATAACCCTATGCTGGAATTGTTCTAATGATAAATTAAGCCTTTGTATTGATAGCCTCTACAGGGCTTAACCTCGATGCAATCCATGCTGGTACAAACCCAGAAACAATTCCAATTACTGCCGAAATTAACAATCCTCTAATGATGTTTGGCAATGTCAGATAAATTGAGAAGTCTGTGGAGTTGTTAATTATCACTGTTCCAATGAAGATGAGGAGCAAGCCAATAACTCCACCCAACACGGCCAAAAGAACGGCTTCGTATAGAAACTGTATCAGAATAAAATATCGTTTAGCACCGAGTGCTTTCTGAATGCCGATTTGACTTGTACGTTCCTTAACCGATACAAACATGATATTGGCAATGCCAAAGCCACCCACAATAATTGCAAAGAATGCTATAAAGCCACCCGCAAAGTTGATGGAGCTAAAAATTGCATCTAGGCTATCCTTCATCAAACTAATTTGGTTGAGGGCGAAATTGTCGTCGTCAAGTGGTTTTAATCTATGAAACGATCGAAGTATTCCTCTCAGTTCGTCCATTAAATCGGCAACGTTGGTGTTGGACTTGGCTTTAACCATTATCCATGGTCCATTACGCCTTGGATCAACCATTGTCTTTGCTATTTCTAGGGGTATTAGAACAAGATCATCGTTACTATCTTCGCCAATAGCCGATTTCCCTTCTTTCTCGAAAACACCTATAACGGTTAACTTTTTAGTTCCAACCTGTATGGTTTTACCGATTGGACTGGCTCCTTCAAATAGGTCGCGAACAATATTTTGCCCAATAATGGCAAGGCTACGTCCAGCGTTGATTTCGAAAGGTGAAAAGAAACGACCTTCGGCTAATTCGAACGAGCGGATGTTATCATAGTCGGTGGTAGTTCCGTAAACTGCTGTACTTGAGAGATTGTTTTTTTGAAACTTAATAGTTGTCCGGAAACCAACGCAAAAACATGCCGATTCTGTAAGATTACTTCTTCTCCTTATTTCATCAAGATCATCGAGAGTTGGCTGTGGCCGGTTCATGTATTTCCACCAGGGGTATTCCTCGTTTCCGCCCCACGGCCATTTTTGAACGTAAACAACTTTATCGCCAAGGGATTGCAAGCTGTCGCGTATATTCTTCTCTAAGCTATCGAGCATTGTAAATACCGAAATGATCGCAAAAATGCCTATAGTTATTCCAAATAACGAAAGGAATGTGCGGAGTTTATTGGCTGTTATTGCCTGATAGGCAAATTGCATACTTTCTCTGGCCAATCGGATAAGTACTATAAATGGACGAAATGCTTTCATGTTGTACTGATTCTAGTATTAGACAATGCGTTTCTGTTCAATATTTTTTTATAGATAGCTTTTGAATTCAATGACAATAAACAAAAGTATTAATTCCAGTCAATCAACATTAAAAAGAACTGTTAAAGACTCTGAATTTTTAGATTAAAGAACTTTCTCAAGGTTTAAATTGAGAATGGACGCTTGCCGAAGTTTTATTATTATTTAAGAGGATTAGTATTTATACAGCAAGTTTATGGTTTCGATGCCAATTATGTTTTGGGCATTTAAGCTGTAGGAGTTTATAAGAACCACTACGCCATCCTTTGTAGTATTGTTAAATGCAATAAATGATGAAAAACCGCGAGTTCCTCCATTGTGCCAGTATATCTCATTGTTATTGCCATCAATAGTTATATGCCAACCTAATCCCATGTGGAAATGTTCGTTTACAGTGAATGTTCTTGTTTGGGTTAGGGTTAAGGCCTCTTTTATGGAAGAACTATCGCGGTTAATATTTTCTTTTAGGTATATCATCATGTCGTGCAGGTTCGATTTTATGGTTCCTGCTGCCTCAAAAATATTGGACCATTGATAGAAGTCGGCACGCTGCATTTGGTAGTAGCCCTGAGCAACATTGTTGATAGGAATGTCTTCTGCCTTACAGCACGTATATTGCATACCCATTGGCGTAAATATGTTTTCTTTTAGAAGATCATCGTATTCTGTCCCTGTTGTTCTTCCTATTAAATAGCCAACAAGTCCCATTCCTAAATTAGAGTACTCATAGGTTGTTCCTGGCGTATTGTGTAGTTGAAGATCGTTAAAATAATTGGCTAATGCGGCTTCGTCAAAGTTTGCCACGGGCTGTTCTGTTGGTAGATTGTCAGGTTCGCTTGGCAAACCTGATGTGTGGTTTAGAAGGTTAAAAAAACTGATGTGAACCCCATCTTTGTATGGAACTTGTATGTTGAGAGGAAAGAATCCATCTATTGTATCGTTCAATGATACTTGATTTTGAGTCACCGCATTTGCGAAAAGAAGCGCGGTAAATGTTTTTGTTATCGAACCAATTTCGAAAATTGTAAGTTCATCAATTTTCTCTCCGGTTGATAAGTCTTTTGTCCCAAAGAAGTAATGGTTTGTTTTGCCATTGTGATATACCCCAATTGTTACGCCTGCAAGATTTTCGGATTCAATGTTTTCGTTTACAAGTTTTTCAATTTCACTAGTTAATGAAGGTTCTATGTTGTTTTTTTGGCAGGAGACAAAGAATCCAACACTTAGAATTAGAAGGCATATTGATTTTTTCATATTTGTTTGATATAATGGGTTCAATAAATTTATGGGTTTGTTATTCTCAAAAGATAAGCCAACTTTTTGAATTTTTCAATCAAATTAGGTTTTGTAAAGTTTTATGGGTTGAAAACTTTTGTGTATATAAAGGTTTGGTAAATAGTGTTTTAAATCAGGATAGGTTGGGCTGTTTTCATCGATTTGTCTATATCTAATGTAAACTGTTAATAAATAATTAGTATTTTTTTGTATGATTTATTGATTTTTAAAAGCTTTTAACCATTTTTACTGATTGAAAATAAACACATCTTTAAAATCTAACAGCCTGAAATATAGAGTAATGAAAGATTTGAAATCGATTAAAACTGCACTAATATCTGTTTATCACAAGGATAAACTCGATGAAATTGTAAAATTACTCAATAGCTACAAGGTTAAAATTTATTCAACCGGAGGAACTCTGGATTTTATTACGGGATGTGGCGTTGAGGCAACTCCTGTGGAGAGTTTAACTGGTTATCCTTCAATACTTGGTGGTAGAGTTAAAACTCTTCATCCAAAAATTTTTGGAGGTATTTTGGCCCGTCGCGACAACGAGAATGATTTGTTCCAGTTACAGGAGTACGTTATTCCCGAGATGGATTTGGTGATAGTCGATCTTTATCCCTTTGAGCAAACGGTTGCTTCGGGTGCCTCTGACCCCGAAATAATTGAGAAGATCGATATTGGTGGTGTTTCGTTGATTAGGGCTGCCGCTAAAAATTTTAAGGATGTTGTTATTGTTTCCAATCGTAGCCAGTACTCAAAGTTAATCGGTATTTTGGAAAGCAACCATTGCTCAACCGATCTTGCGCAGCGTAAAATGTTTGCGGCTGAGGCTTTTGGAACAACATCGCATTACGACACTGCCATTTTCAACTACTTTAACGGTGAGTTCCCTCAAGCATCATTCAGGAAGAGCGTTGAGGGCTTGAATGTGTTGCGTTATGGCGAGAATCCTCATCAAAATGGCGTATTCTATGGCAATTTAAATGCTCATTTTGATCAATTACATGGTAAAGAAATTTCGTACAATAATCTTTTAGATATTGATGCTGCGGTTAACCTCATTAAAGAGTTTTCCGATGCAACTGTTGCAATTCTTAAGCATAATAATGCCTGTGGCGTGGCAACACGTAACGATATAAAGTCCGCCTGGGTTGATGCGTTAGCCGGAGATCCTGTTTCGGCGTATGGTGGTGTTATTATAACAAACAGAGATATTGATGCCGCCACTGCGGAGGAAATGAATAAAATTTTCTTTGAAGTTCTTATTGCTCCAGCATATACCGATGAGGCTTTGACGATTCTTAAATCCAAAAAGAATAGAATTATTCTGGTAATAAAAGATTTTCAGTTACCTCAGCTTATTCATCGAACTTTGCTTAATGGCGTTTTAGTTCAGGAACGCGATTCGCACAGGGAATCACCTGAGGAGTTAAAGGTAGTAACCGCTAGCGCTCCAACGCAACAACAGGTTGATGATTTGCTTTTTGCCAATATTATTGTGAAACACTCAAAGTCAAACGCTATTGTTTTTGCCAAGAATAAACAGCTTATGGCAAGTGGCGTTGGGCAAACATCTCGGGTTGATGCGGTTAAACAGGCTATCGATAAGGCTCACAATTTTAACTTTGATTTGAAAGGAGCCGTTATGGCATCGGATGCCTTCTTTCCATTTTCCGACAGCGTTGAGGTTGCATCAAAGGCTGGTGTTACTGCGGTAATTCAACCCGGAGGATCGGTGAGAGATCAGGAAACCATTGATTTTTGCAATAACAATGGAATTGCAATGGTTATAACAGGAGTTAGACATTTCAAACATTAAAAACATAATATTCATCAGATATGGGACTTTTTTCATTTTTAACGCAGGAGTTGGCAATCGATCTGGGGACTGCCAATACAATTATTCTGTATAACGATAAGATTGTGGTTGATCAACCTTCAATTGTAGCAATTGATCAGGCCACATCAAAAATGATTGCAATTGGAGAGGAAGCGCGTGCAATGCACGGTAAAACTCACGAAAATATAAAAACCATTCGGCCACTCCGCGATGGTGTTATTGCAGACTTCAACGCTGCCGAACAGATGATCCGTGGAATGATCAAGATGATCAATACCAAAAATGCAATTTTCAATCCATCACTCCGGATGGTGATTGGCATTCCTAGCGGAAGTACCGAAGTGGAGATACGTGCGGTTCGCGACTCATCGGAACATGCAGGAGGCCGTGATGTGTACTTGATTTATGAGCCAATGGCTGCTGCGTTGGGTATTGGTTTGGATGTTTTGGCACCTGAAGGAAGCATGGTTGTCGATATTGGAGGTGGTACCACCGAGATTGCTGTTATTGCACTTGGTGGTATTGTTTGCAATAAGTCTGTACGTATTGCCGGTGATGGATTTACTTCGGATATTCAGGCATATATGCGCCATCAGCATAATGTTAAGATTGGTGAACGTACTGCTGAAGATATTAAAATTCAGGTTGGATCTGCTTTGCCCGATTTGGATAATCCTCCTGCCGATTTTATTGTTCGTGGACCGAACTTGATGACTGCCTTGCCAATTGAAGTTCCTGTATCATATCAGGAAATAGCGTACTGCCTTGATAAATCGTTATCAAAAGTTGAGTCGGCTATCTTCAATGTGTTGGAGCAAACCCCACCAGAACTCTATGCTGATATTGTTCAAAAGGGTATCTATCTAGCTGGTGGAGGGGCATTGTTACGTGGGCTTGACAAGAGGCTATCCGAGAAGGTTAATATTCCATTCCATGTTGCGGAGGATCCATTACATGCAGTTGCGCGTGGTACCGGTATTGCCCTTAAGAATGTTGATAGGTTTCCATTCTTAATGCGATAGTATTGTTTTGTATTCTTTCGGAATACATCTCTAAGGCAAAGGTTACAGATGAATAATTTTATTCGATTCCTTGAGCGGTTCCACTTTGTGATACTTTTTGTGGTACTTTTTACCATTTCGATGGTAATGTACCTCAATACCACCTATTACCAAAAAGCACAGGTAGGGCGATTAACTAAAGGCATTTCTGGACTTATTGCTGGTCAGTTCAGCAATATAGGCCAGTACATGAACTTGAAAAGATCAAACATAGAGTTAACGTTGGAGAATGTAGCGCTAAGGAACGAGATAGAAAGGTTGCGAAGCACGCTGCAGGAAAGAGGATTCTCAACCCGCATTGATAGTTTGAGTGGGGCTAGGTATATCCATATCCCTGCTCGGATTGTAAATAATACAGTAAACCGTCAGCATAACTTTATAACCCTTAATGTTGGTTTGAACGAAGGGGTTACTCAAGGGATGGGCGTTATTTGCGATGATGGTGTTGTTGGAGTTGTTGCTTCGGTTAGCCGCGATTTTTGCACGGTTATATCAACCCTGAATATCGATTTGAAAATTTCTGCGAAGCATCATAAATCGGGTGTATTTGGTTCTCTCTCGTGGGATGGTTTGAATTACAGTGAGGTGGTGCTAAGGGATGTGCCCCGGCATGTAAATATTGCCGTTGGCGATACAATAGTGACCAGTGGGTTTTCAGCAATATTCCCACGCGATATACCTTTAGGAACAATATCGGAGTTTGAGGGTAAGGACGGAAACTTTTACAATATCAGAGTTTTACTATTGGCTGATTTTAGAAGGTTAGATAACGTATACGTTGTTAAATCGTACGATAATCCTGAGATTACAAAAATTGAAATAACCAATAGAAATGATTAAGCAGTTGCCGCGATATTTATTACTGTTTGTAGTCATAATCGCGCTACAAGTATTAGTATTGAACAATATTAATCTAGGTGGTTACATAAATCCATACGTGTACATCCTGTTTATCCTACTTTTACCTTTTAGCATACCGGGGTGGTTATTACTAATCATAGGTTTTATTACGGGATTTACTGTTGACTATTTCATGAATACCTTAGGATTGCATACATCGGCAACCCTATTGTTGGCATTCCTTCGCCCAGTTATACTTTCATGGATTAGCTTTAGAGGGGATTTAGACAAGTTTGACTCACCAAGTATAGGAAGTAGTAGCGTTGAATGGTTTGTGCGATATGCCTTGATAGCCGTGGTTTTTCATCATTCAGCATTATTTATTTTGGAGAAGTTTTCGTTTTATCAGTTCCATATCACCTTGCTTCGAATTTTGCTAAGTTCATTATGCACCTCGCTTTTTATTGTAATCTTTGAACTATTACGTTCGGCTAGAAAGTAGGTATTGTTGTGCAGTTAAATATCACCACCGATAAAAAGTATATTGTCTCAGGGATTATAATCCTTGTGTTCATTGTAATTGTAGTGAAACTATTTTACATTCAAGTTGTTGATAGTTCCTACAAATTCTCGGCAAACAATAATGTGTTAAGGTACATTACTCAGTATCCCGCTCGTGGATTGATTTACGATCGGAAAGGGAAGATGCTTGTGGCCAACCAGGTAGTTTACGACCTGCTCATGATCAAAAATCAAGTTAAAACCTTTGATACCCTAGAGTTTGCCTCAATGCTCGGACTTACCGTTGAGGAGGTGAGGGAGGCATTTATTCAAATGCAGAAGCAAAAAGGTTATTCTCCTCGAAAGGCCGTTGTTTTCTTAAAGCAGATATCGGATTCCTCGTATGCTCGATTACAGGAAGTGCTGTATAAGTATGATGGATTTGAGGTGCAACCGCGTACGGTAAGAACCTATCCTCGATCCATTGCTGGCCATTTGCTCGGTTATATTGGCGAGGTGGACGAGGCTGTAATTAAGAAGCAACCATACTATCAGCAGGGCGACTATATTGGCGTTAGTGGAATTGAGAGATCCTACGAGTCGGAGTTAAGAGGTGTTAAGGGAATTAATATTTATATGGTTGATGTTCACAACCGTATAAAAGGCCCTTATGAGGAAGGAAAATATGATTCCCTTTCTAAAATTGGAAAAAGCCTAACCTCTACCATCGATGGCGATTTGCAGGAATACGGTGAGCGGCTGATGGTAAATAAGATTGGTAGTGTAGTTGCCATTGAACCTAAAACTGGCGAGGTACTGGCAATGGTATCGAGTCCAACGTATGATCCTAAGTTGCTTATTGGGCGCGATAGAGCCGATAATTTTAAGGTACTTCAGAGCGATTCGTTGAAACCAATTTTTAATCGATCAATTATGGCTCTTTACCCGCCGGGTTCTACCTTTAAGGTGGTAAATGCGCTAATTGGTTTAGAGGAAGGCGTGGTTACTCCCGAGACTCGGTATGCTTGTTATGGTGGGTATACCGTGGGAAGAGGAGTCGGATGCCATCATCATGCATCGCCGTTAAACTTGGAGCAATCCATAGCCTCATCGTGTAATACTTATTATTGCCACGTTTTTAGAAATATTGTTGATAATAGAAAGTACGGATCAATTGAGTTAGGGTTCGATAACTGGAAACGTCAGGTTGAGTCATTTGGCTATGGCAATACATTAGGTATCGATTTACCGCACGAGCGCAAAGGAATTGTGCCATCGGTTAATTATTATAATAAGTATTTCCGTAAGGGAGGATGGAATTCGTTAACCATCGTTTCATTGTCAATAGGACAGGGTGAACTTTCTGTAACTCCTTTGCAAATGGCAAACCTAGTTTCAACAATTGCTAATCGGGGCTATTACTATACCCCTCATATTGTTAAAAGTATAGAGGGTGAAATTCGACTAGACCCTCGTTTTTACGAGAAGCATACCACATCCGTGGATTCAACCTGGTTTAAGTATATTATAGAAGGGATGGATTTGGCCGTTAATTGTGGCCCAGGTGGTGGGGGAACTGCCAGGATTGCCGCCATTCCTGATATTAGAATCTGTGGAAAGACAGGAACTTCTCAGAACCCACATGGTGCGGATCACTCAGTGTTTTTTGCCTTTGCTCCAAAAGATGATCCTAAAATTGCCATAGCGGTTTACGTTGAGAATGCTGGTTTCGGAGCAACTTGGGCTGCTCCTATTGCTAGTCTTATGATTGAAAAATACTTGAGAGATTCAATTACTCGTCCAGACTTGGAGCAATATATTTTACAAGCTAATCTGTTAAATCGCCATGCAAAGAAGAAGTAAATTCGTAGATAACCTCGATTGGACTACAGTATTTATTTACATTCTTCTCGTTTTCATGGGATGGATGAATATTTATGCTGCGGTTTACAGCGAGGAGCATAGTAGCATTCTAGATTTTAGTCAACGTTATGGAAAACAGTTGGCTTGGATAATCTTTGCATTTGTTATTGCTATTGTGATAATGCTAAGCGATAGTAGGCTATATGTGGTTTTTGCCTACTTTATTTTTGGGTTTATGATGGCGCTTCTTTTATCTACTCTGGTTTTTGGGAGGGTCGTAAATGCTTCAAAATCTTGGATTCAAATTGGTTCATTTGGACTTCAACCTGCTGAGTTTGCTAAGTTTGCCACGGCTCTTGCTCTTGCAAAGTTAATGGGACCATACGGTTTTAAGTTGAATACATTTAAGTCGTATGTAAAGGTTGGCTTAATTATAGCACTTCCTGTAGGTATAATCCTACTGCAGAATGATACTGGTTCAGCATTGGTTTTTGGTTCATTTATTTTTATTCTCTACCGCGAGGGTTTACCTGGATGGATTTTGGCATTCCTCATATTTTTAGTAGGCCTTTTTATTGTTACACTTATATATAATCCAGTATCGGTAACAGTGTTTTTGTATTTGCTCACTGTTTTTATTTTCATACTTCAAACCCGAAAATATAAGGATGCTCTTAGAATAACCGTTGGAGTAATTGGGCTTGGTGCATTGTTGTATGTTGCTTCGGAGATTTTCGACTTAAAACTTAATAGGGCTCTGTTCTTTTTGATACCCATTCTTATTGGAGTTATAGTAGCAATTATTCATGGATTTGTTGCCCGTTTCCGTCAGGCATACCTCTGGGGTGCATTTCTTGCTGTTTCTGCCTTTGCTTCGCTATCTGTTGATTATGTTTTCCATAACATACTCGATGTTCACCATCAGCGACGTATTAATGACTTGTTGGGTATAGAGTCCGATCCTTTGGGTTGGGGATACAATGTAAATCAGTCTAAGATAGCCATAGGTTCAGGTGGATTTATTGGGAAAGGATATCTGGGGGGAACCCAAACCAAGTTTAACTTTGTACCAGAGCAGAGTACCGATTTTATTTTCTGTACAGTGGGAGAGGAGTGGGGCTTTGTGGGCTCCGTGGCCGTTTTGGGGCTATTCCTCTACTTACTTCTAAGGTTGATTAGAATTGCAGAGCGCCAACGCGAGGGATTTGCTCGCATATACGGTTATGGAGTTGTCTCTATTCTTTTCTTTCATATAGTGGTTAATGTGGGAATGACGGTGGGGGTATTCCCTGTAATTGGGATTCCGTTGCCATTCTTTAGCTATGGGGGCTCTTCGCTGTGGGCATTTACCATATTGCTCTTTATCCTGCTAAAATTTGATTCCGATAGGTTCGGGCATTAATCAAGGTTAATGCTATACTCATTTTTTGATAGTGCTATCAAGTCCGAGAAAAGCACGTTGAACCGACTTTTATATATGTTGATGTTTTGGGTTAGCTGTGATGTGGCGTATGCGGCCTTGTTTGGTAGTGATGTATGGTTGCTCATAATTTCAAGTGCCCGATGGATTCCATCCGTCGATTTGTAGGAATATAGCCTGTTACTTTGAATCATAAAAGGAAGAAACCGCCTCACATCCTGTGGTAGAAGGTGATAACGTTGCAGCATTTGCATGTAGAAGGTGCGTGTGAAGTTCTTGAGGTTTCGTTTCGAGTAGTTTGGCCATTCAGTGGCCAGGATGTGGTCGAAAAGAACATCTGTTACAACACCCGAGTATCGTCCTAATTCAGGTTTTATAATCTCTTTGCAGATTTTTGTTGATGCATGGCTGTCGGTTAGGGTATCGATAGCCCGATGTAGCCGAATACCTTTTTGTATTTTTTGGGGATAGTTGTCTAGGCGCTTTCCTTTAACGTAATCGCCGATGAAATTTCCTAGTCTAATTTCAACATCGCTTCCCGATAAGTAAAGATGTGCAAGAAAATTCATGAGGATTATATGCGCTGATTATAGTTTCACTGAATCTATAACCTCATCCGTTTCGTTTTGTTTATAACGCATCAGCTTAAAATTTTCGCCATCCCATACTGCGTAGGTGTTGCTGACGAGCCAGTCGCCTAGTACAACTAGTTTCGACTTATCGGAAAGAGAGTGGATTATTGGCGAGTGCCAGTGTCCATATATAAAAAAGTCAAAGTGCTCCTTTTCAAGAGTGATGCGCGAAAACTTTGTTATTTGCTCATCTTCGCCCCTGAATGCATGGGTTATTTCCTTTGAATACCGGCTGCTAACGCTCCACTGGTTCCCAAACCATAGCGAAAAGTTTGGGTGGATTTTCGAGAACATCCATTGAAGTGTGGGGCTTGTGAATATTCTTTTCAGTAGTTTGTAGCCAGGATCTCCAGGGCCTAATCCATCGCCGTGGGCAAGTAAGAACTTACGACCCGAAAATTCCTTAGTTATAGGTTTTGTGTGAACTTCAACGCCAAGTTCCTTCGGGAAATAGTCAAACATCCAAACATCGTGATTGCCGGTAAAAAAGTGAACAGGAATTCCTTTGTCCACCATTTCGGCAATTTTCCCAAGGAATCGGGTATATCCTTTAGGTACAACTCTGCGGTACTCAAACCAAAAATCAAAAATATCGCCTAAAAGATAGAGTTCGGCAACATCATCGCTAATGCTATCGAGCCATGAGTTAAATAACTTTTCACGGGGCAAACTCTCACTAAGCGTGGGTAGCCCAAGGTGTAAATCCGATGCAAAGTATATTTTTTTAGATGATGCCATTAACCATTTATTTAAAGCACGCTAGCCAATACCTTTCTAAGGTTATCGCCATATAGATTTTTGCCAATAATGGATTGGTCTCGACCAATCAAAAAGTTGGCTGGAATCTGAGAAATATTGTAAGCCAACGCTGCGTACGATCCGTTTGGATTTCCTTCGCAAACGCTAATCCATGGTAGGCTCATGGATTCAATGGCGCTTAACCATTCATCTCTATTCTGATCCAGTGCAACTTGGTATACCTCAAATCCTTTTCCTTTATATTTGCTGTAAATTTCCAGCAGTTCTCTGTTATCTAATAGGCTACCCGAATTGCCGGTGATCCAAAAATCCAGGAGAACAACCTTCCCTTTTAAACTGGAGAGCTTGATTTTTAAACCATTTTTGTTAGGAATCTCTAATTCGGGAATCGATATTTCTGCCGATGCAATCATTTGTTGCATTTTATTGTTGCGAATAGCCGCTTCAATTCTTTTAACATCGGCAATCATTCCCTTGGTGTAGTCCGATTCGGGGTAAAGCGCCATCCCTGCCGATGCCACAGTTTTAATGGTTACCAAATCATCGGAGCTGTCGAAAAGGTAAACATTGTCGTTATACTTTTGATAAATGGCCATTATGCTGGCTTTCGACATTGGATTTTCTTTTATAAACTTTAGGTTAAAAGCCTTTTGCTCATTTACAATTCTATCGAACTCTTTATTCAAAGCGTCTTTTTCTGTTTTGCTTTCAGATTCGATATATTTTTTGCTGAGTTCCTCAATTTTCTGTTTCGATTTTGCAAACGATACGGCAAGTGCTTTAACTTTAAGAGAACTCGACGAACCAACAATGGTGTAGTCGAGCATTTTTTGAGTGTCGAACGTGACTGTTATTTTCTCCTTTTGTTCAGCTAGTAAGGTAATAGTTCCACCGTTCTTGACGCTAACAGTGTAGAATGTTGGTTCAACACCTTGCGTTACTCTGAATTTTTTGGAGTTTTCACCCTCCGATATTTTTACAGAATCGAGAATTACTGATTGCTTAAAGTCCAGACGGGCAAGGTACAGCATGCTTTTCTCGTGCGACTTAACCTTTATGTTTATGGTTACTCCATCCTTATTGCTGCACGATGTGCCAATAATAGAAACGACTAAAGCGGTTAGTATGAAAATCGAAATTTTACGCATACAATTTTTCCATTAAATTTTACGAAAGCAAAATTAACCAATCATTCGTAATTTCAAATTTTTGCAATGAAGTTTAGCTATTGTTGTATTCTGATTTTTACAGGAATTAAACGATAACTGTACTAGTTTTATTTTTTACGATCAACTAACAACCATCAACTAACAATTAATTTGGACTATCTTAGCTAAAAATCCGAATGAAATGGATGTGTTCGAAAAACCTCAGGGTTCATACATAAGCTTCTTCAGCAACAAGGTGAAAATGTTTGGTGGAATAAACCTTTCTCAGGGCATCCCGGGTTTTAACCCTCCTGAGGAATTGATAGATGAGTTAACCGAAATTTCACATACCAATATTCATCAGTATGCCCCTGGACTTGGTAATTTGAAGTTGCTTGAGCTGATTGCCAAACAGTACCAGATTGAAACTGGCAATTTACTTGTAGTTCAAGGGGCAACCGAGGGATTGTCGTTGATTTATACGTATCTTTTAAAGCTAATTGGTAAGGATTTCTCCGTTTTGGCATTCGATCCTGCGTATGAGAGTTACAGCAAACTCCCCGAGATTTTTGGGCAACCATTCGTTGCATTTCCTTTGAATGATGAGGGAACTTTCGATACGGATGGGCTATCCAAAGCAATTATCACTAAAAATGTGAAGTTGATTTTTGTGAGTTCGCCTGGTAATCCTTACGGAAAAATTTTCTCAAAGGCTGAAGTTGATACTTTGATAGAATTGTCAAATAAGTTAGGATTCTACTTGGTTTTCGATGCGGTTTACGATGAGCTATACTTTAACGAGCCGCCTTACATCCCTGTGAAATCAATTAATGAGCGGTTGTTTATTGTGAGCAGTTTTTCCAAATCGCTCTGCATTACTGGTTGGCGCATTGGCTATATTATTCATGATAAAGCGCATGCGGCAGGGCTGCAATCGGTTCACGATTATATTGGGCTTTGTGCCCCATCGCTGCTTCAGCAGGCGCTTGCCAATTACTTGGCAAAAAATAATTATGCAAAGGATTATAGGTTTGAATTTAGAAAAAATATTACTCAATCGTTTTTATCGTTGAGCGGCACGCTGAGGGAATTGAATTTCGAAATTCCTAAAATTGATGGTGGTTGCTTTATCTGGGCGAAACTTCCTAAAGGCTTTACCGATGGTTTTAAGTTTGCCTCGATGCTTTATCAGGAAAATAAGGTTGCTGTGATTCCCGGCGAGCACTTCAGTCCGAATAAGGTGAATTGGATCCGTTTTAACATTGCCCGGCCTATGGACGAGGTTGCTGCCGCCCAAAAGGAGTTGGTTCAATTTATGCAAACGCATAGGGGATGATTTTTGCAGTAACCATAATGCTTTCCCTGCTCTATGCAATTCTGCTGATTTTGCTGCTCGTCGGTTTTTCCAGAACAGCAGGTAGGCTCAAATCAAGTGCAAAGGCAGATGGTGTAAGTGTGATTGTTGCATTCCGTAACGAGGCGGCAAATCTTCAACGTCTTATAGATTCTTTCAATGCTCAGGTTTTGCCCTGTGAATTTTGGGAGGTGATTTTTGTTGACGATAATTCTACCGATGGAAGTTCCGATCTTGTCAGCTCTGCTAGCAAAAGCTTCAACTTTAGTCTTATAACGCTTTCAGGCATTGAAGGAAAAAAGCCGGCAATAATCGAAGGCGTTAAAATCGCTAATTTTAACCTGATAGCCATAACCGATGCCGATTGCATAGTTTCCGCAACCTGGCTTTCCGATTTGGTTGAGCATGGCGATTTGGCATTAGTCCAGCGACCAGTTATTGTTGACGCTCAGAGTTCTGCCGTAAATATGTTTGAGGCGTTAGATTATGCTTCGCTGATGGCGACTTCGGTAGGCTCTTTTGGATTGGGTAGACCAGTTATTGCCGCCTCGGCAAATCTGGCATTCCGAAAGGATTTAGTCGATGTGAATTCAGAATCGCTCCGTGCCGACATCTCTTCGGGTGACGATATGTTTTTGTTGCATTCAGCAAAAAGGAAAAAAGGAAATAGGCTGTCGTTCGATTTAAGCCGCAAGGGTTTTGTGTCAACTCGGTTCGATGGTGGCTTTGCTGGTTTTATTCGTCGTCGTAAGCGTTGGGCATCAAAGGCATCTGGCTATAAGGATATCGATACTATTGTGGTTGCCTCCGCTGTGCTGCTGCTTAATTTGTGGATTGTATGCTTATTGGTACTGCATTTACTAGGATATTCATCAATTTATAATTTACTGATTGCTTGGCTTGTTAAAACCGCTGTGGACTTTCTCTTGCTTTTTGTTTACCTAAAACGAACCAACCAGCTAAAGTTGATGCTTGTTTTTTTACCTTTACAGCTGATATACCCAATCTACATTAGCTACTCGGCCATTGCCGGATTACTTGGAGGACAAATTTGGAAAGGAAGGCAGATAAATTAGAGGAGATTGCCCGCAGCGGCTCGCCGTGGCAAATTGCCATGCGTCGGTTGCTTTCCAACTGGATAGCGGTAGTTTCATTGGTTTTTATTGTTGTTACTGCTGTAATTGCGCTGCTTGGATACTTAATTGCGCCCGATTCCACTCCGTTCTCAAACAACCAGCACCTGGAGCTCACCACCTGCAAGCCGGGGACAAAGGTAGTTATGGTTATGGTGCGTAAGCAGGAGTCGAAGCCTAGCAGATCGTGGCTGGGAACGATGCTCTATGGCAGGGAGTCAATCTACAGGGAGATTCCCGCTAATAGTTGGCGCTTTGTTGACGACTTTATTGAGATTGAGGAGTACAACTCTATCCCCGGGTCAACCCCTATAATCGCTAAGTATTCTCTGGCTAATGTGCTATACCACCTTAACCCCGATGTAAAGCCTGTAACTAAGTCCGATTCGGTTTATTTTACGTTGGCCGATGGCCAAACGATGGTGAAGTCTATCCCCGATTTGCAGCAGCAGGTACAGGCCGAGAGCATTGTAACACGTAAGTTTGCTCTGGGCACCGACCGCTTTGGCCGCGATTTGCTGAGCCGGCTGATTATTGGTGCGCGCGTTTCGCTATCGGTTGGGTTTATTGCGGTGGGCATTGCGCTGATAATCGGGATAGTGCTGGGCGCACTGGCGGGCTTTATCCGAGGCTGGATTGACGATGTTATTATGTGGTTCATCAACGTGGTGTGGAGCGTTCCAACCCTGCTAATGGTTATTGCGCTTACCATGGTTATTGGCAAAGGTTTTTGGCAGATATTTGTGGCTGTGGGGCTAACCATGTGGGTGGATATGGCTCGCGTGGTTCGCGGACAGGTGTTGTCGATTCGCGAGAAGGAGTTTGTTGAGGCCGCAACGGTTCTTGGCTTTAGCCGATGGCGGATAATATTCCGGCACATCCTCCCCAATATATTTGGCCCAATCATAATAGTTTCGGCAAGTAACTTTGCTACGGCAATTTTGCTGGAGGCAGGCTTAAGCTTCCTCGGAATAGGCGTTCAGCCCCCAATTCCATCGTGGGGAACAATGATAAAGGATCATTACGGATACATCATAATGGACAAGGCCTACCTGGCCATACTGCCCGGTGTGGCAATTATGCTGCTGGTGCTAGCATTCAACCTGCTGGGGAATAGCCTGCAGGATGCCCTGGATCCTAAGGCGGTGGAGCGGAAGTTGTGAGTTTATGCCCATGTTACGATGTGGGTTGGGCTTGCCTGCTGGGTTGTCCTACGAAGCGCTAATCTGTTTAGTTCAGCAGTAAAGTAAGTATAACATAATCTGTGTGGGTAAGGTATGTGATAAAAATAATGAGTTGACGCATACAGAAAATTTCTTGCGCATCCGAGTAGGATTCCCTGCTGTGGAATTTTTTTTTCCTGCGCAGGGAAGTTTCCTCCGATGCGCAGGGAAGGCTTAACGCCTGCTGTGGAATTTGTAATTTCCTGCTGTGGAAATATTCCTCGGCACCGCAGGGGGGCAGAAAAGGTTAATTTTTGTTGGTGCTGAAATATTGAATTTATTCGTTATGCAGCCCTGTCAGGGTTTTAAACCCTGACAGGGATATGCTTGTTAGTTGCAAGTACGAAAAGAGCCAGTCGTAAGCTGGCTCCTTTTATATTTCGATCAATGAAAAACAAACAACGAACAACGCTTATTCCACCCAGCGTTTCACATCATCCATGCTTGGGTTTGTTAACCCCAGTTTATTCTTCTTGTTGAATCCGCAGATGTCGTTGAACAGTTTTCCGGGTGCTGTATTGGCCAGCGATGCCACGGTGTTGAACCCCATTTTTTGCAGTACTGGAACCCATTCGGCGGCGATGCCTTTTTGTGCATAGGCCTCGGGCGAATCCTTCTGCGCCTTTTTCTCGGGGCGCATCTGTGGAAAGAATAGCACATCCTGAATGGATGGTTGGTTGGTCATGAACATGGTTAGGCGGTCAATTCCAATTCCCATACCCGAGCAGGTTGGCATACCGTACTCCAAGGCACGCACAAAGTCCTGATCGATGAACATGGCCTCGTCGTCGCCCTTCTCGCTCAGGCGAAGCTGATCCTGGAAGCGATCCATTTGGTCGATGGGGTCGTTTAGCTCGCTGTAGGCGTTGCAGAGCTCCTTGCCGTTAACCATCAGCTCAAAGCGTTCAGTTAGCTCCGGATTGCTGCGGTGACGCTTGCAAAGCGGCGACATCTCAATTGGGTAATCCATAATGAATGTGGGCTGAATCATATGATGCTCACATTTTTCACCAAAGATTGCATCAATTAGCTTGCCTTTACCCATTGTTTCGTCGGCCTCAATGCCTAAATCCTTGCAGATTTGGCGTAGCTCATCTTCGGTTTTCCCGGTGATATCAACTCCTGTATGCTCCTTTATTGCATCGGTCATGGTTAGGCGGCGGAACGGGCGTTTAAAGTCAACCTCCTTGTCGCCAATGGCAACCTTGGTGGTGCCATGCAGTGCAAGCGCAACGCGCTCAAGCATCTCCTCGGTGAAGTCCATCATCCAGAAGTAATCCTTGTAGGCCACGTAAATTTCCATTACGGTGAACTCGGGGTTGTGGGTGCGGTCCATTCCTTCGTTGCGGAAATCCTTTGCAAATTCGTAAACGCCATCAAAGCCACCAACTATAAGACGTTTTAGGTATAGCTCATTGGCAATTCGTAGATACAATGGAATATCCAGCGCATTGTGGTGAGTGATAAACGGACGTGCTGTAGCACCACCAGGAATTGGCTGTAGTATGGGGGTTTCAACCTCAAGGTAGCCCTTGGAGTTGAAGAAATCGCGCATTGTATTGATAATTTTTGAACGCTTGATGAATGTGTCGCGAACCTGAGGGTTAACCACCAAGTCAACGTAACGCTGACGGTATCGCAGCTCGGCATCGGTAACAGCATCAAAAACCTGACCATCCTTCTCCTTAACAATTGGAAGTGGCCTGATGGATTTTGACAGAAGTGTTAGTTCCTGTGCATGAACCGACTCTTCGCCCATCTGGGTGCGGAATACGAATCCTTTAATACCTACAATATCGCCAATATCTAAAAGGCGTTTGAATACGGTGTTGTAAAGCGTTTTATCCTCGCCAGGGCAAATATCATCGCGTTTGACGTAAACCTGAATTTTACCTTTTTCGTCCTGTAGTTCGAAGAATGAAGCGCTTCCCATAATTCGGCGCGCCATAATTCGGCCAGCAATGCATACATTGGCTTGCTGCGAGCACATGCTCTCAAAATCGGAGATGATACCCTCGGTGGTGTGGGTCACCGGGTACATTGCAGCAGGGTAGGGGTCTATCCCCAGCTTGCGCAACTCGTCCAGCGATTGCCGACGGATAATCTCCTGTTCGCTAAGTTCTTCTAGTATTGCCATTTGAAAGTTATTGTTTTAAAAATCATGCAAATTTACACGATATTTTCATTCCAACATTTTGAATTATAAAATTGTACAATAATTATTTGGTGACTAAATAGTAGAAGCCGCCCATAGGAGCGGCTTCTACTGCTATGCGTTATTAATAATTAGACTGTTTTCTCGATGTTCCAAACGAATGCCCGAACGCCCACTTCGTAGTTTATGGCATCCATTTTCTTTACCTTCTCCAGCACGGTATCAACCAAATCGTCTTCAACCACGGTAATTGTTGCCGAATTAATTTCGGGCCAGGTGTGGGTTCCCAGCCGAGGCTCGCCTTTGGTGGTGCCTGTCCCAATTACGGTGGGCCACTGGGTGAATCCCCTGATGTTTAGCTTTTCGAGCATGTACTCAACCTTTTCGGTGAGTGCTTGGTTGTATATAATCATTATTGCTTTCATGCTTACTGCGGTATTATTCCATAAAATCTAAATCTTCGGTTTCTTTCGATAGTCGTTGCTCGGCTCGGCGCACTACAATTCGGTAAATTACCGGTACCAGAATAAGCGTAATCATGGTGGAGAAGGTTAGCCCTCCAATTACCGATATACCCATTGGGCTCCAAATTTCGGAACCTTCGCCAGTGCTTAAGGCCAATGGCAGCATACCAAGAATTGTTGTGGCTGTTGTCATTAGTACAGGGCGCAAACGCGAACGGCCGGCAAGTGTGATGGCTTCGTCGAGCTCGTACCCGCGGTCGCGCATAAGGTTGGTAAAGTCGATTAGCACAATGGCATTTTTCACCACAATTCCCACCAGCATAATGGCCCCTAGCGCAGCAATAATGCTTAGGGTGGTTTTGGTTAGAATGAGGGCAAGGATAACACCCGTGAAGGCAAAAGGAATGGAGGCCATGATGATGATCGGCATTTTGAACGACTCAAATTGCGATGCCATCACAATGTAAACCAAAATCATGCTGAGTAGAAGTAGTAGGCCCAAATCGGAGAATGTTTCTTCCATATCCTCGTAGGCTCCGCCCACGTCAACCATTACTCCGCTGGGAACATCAACATTTTTAATTTCGGCCTTAATCATATTGGCCATTTCGCCAAGCGATACTTTGTATGGCGTAACCGAAACCTTGACAATACGCTCGCGCCTTTCCCTTTCCACGTTAGGTGGCGACCAGAACTCTTTAACCTGCGCAATTTCGCCTAGCCTGATGATCCCATTCTGTGTGGGGATTCCAATTTGCTCAATATCGGTGATGGAGTTTCTGGAATTCTCATCGAACCTTACAATAATATCGTATTCATCGCCGGCCTCGCGGTATTGCGATGCCGTTAGCCCTAAAACTCTGTTCCTTATAACTGCCGAAACCGTTGCGGTGTTAAGTCCGTTCTGCGACATCTTTTCCTGGTCGAGTTGGATTTGCAGCTCGGGTTTCGATTTTTCGCGGCTGATAGCAACCTCTGTTGCGCCCTTCAGTTTCTTAACCCGTTCCGCTATTTGGTTGGCCAGCGCGGTGGTTTGGTCGAAGTTATATCCATAAATTTCTACATCAACGGTATTGCCTGTGCCCCCCATTCCTTGGTCACCAGTTGTAACGCTATACTTTACAATTTCGGGGAATGTGGCTATGTATGAGCGCAGCTTATCGGCAACCTCAAACACTGTGCGTTCGCGTTCCGAAGCGGTGGTTAGTGCAATGGTGTAGTTAATTATGTTTGATCCGGACTTTGAGAAAAGCGCGGCAAAGCTTGATTCATCAAACGTTCCTGCTGTGGTTGATACCAATTTCTTTTCAGGAATTTCGCGGTTGATGTAATCGTCGATGGCCCGGGCTATTTTCACCGTTTCGTCAACTCTTGTTCCTGCCGTTAACTCAATGGTTGCGTTAATTTGCCCCTGGTCGCTTTGCGGTATGAACTCGGTTTTAACAAAGATGGCCGCAAGTATGATTGATCCAACAAACACTCCAATAGTTCCAAAAACCACTACCCGTTTATGGCGTAAGCACCAGTTCAGCGTTCTTACATAGAAATTGTCGAGTTTATTTAGCCAGGGAACCACAAATTTGTCGTGGCTGAACTTTCCGTGTACTTTTCTTTTCGATTCAAGTTTTAACAGCTTGGAGCTGAGCATTGGGGTTAAGGTAATAGCCGCCAACGATGAGGTTATAATTGTAATGGTTACAATCCATCCGAGTTGTTGGAACATGATACCTGCTAATCCCGATACCATTGTCATGGGGAAGAATACTGCCACAACTGTAAGTGTAGTTGCAATTACTGCAAGCCAAACCTCGTTGGTTGCGTAAATGGCTGCTTCGCGGGGTGTGCTTCCCCTTTCTATATGTTTGGAGATGTTCTCAAGCACCACAATGGCATCGTCAACCACCATTCCTATGGCTATGGATAGGGCAGATAGAGAGATGATGTTAATGGTATTGCCCGAAACACCAAGGTAGATAAAAGCTACAATCAGTGAAATAGGGATGGTAAGAACAATAATAAACGTTGCTCTCCATCGGCCCAGGAAGAATACCACAACCAAAACAACGAACAGGAAGGCGTACATCAACGTCTCCGAAAGGTTGTTGATGGAGTGTGTAATAAAGTCGCTGGTGTCGAAGATGGTAAGAATTTGAACATCGGCAGGGAGTGTTTTCTGAAGTTCTGCCAGTTCTTTTTTTATTTCCTTGGCTATTTTAACCGTGTTGGCTCCAGATTTTTTCTGAACCATCATCTCTATTCCGGGCTTGCCGTTCATCTTGGCGTCGATAGTCATTTTCTTGATTGAGTCCCTGACTGTGGCAACGTCTTTCAGGTAAACAGTTTTTCCTTGGTAGTTTCCTAAAACGATGTTTTTGATTTGATCGCTATTCTGGAATTCGCCCTGTATGCGTAATGGGTAGTTCATTTGCCCCATTTCAACATTTCCCGATGGTGTATTCAGGTTTTCGGCAGCCAGTATGCCCCCAATCTGTTCAATGGTCATATTGTATGCTTCCATCCTCCGGGGGTCAATATCTACCATGATTTGTCGCTCTGGCGTACCGATAAGGGTAATAGCCCCTACACCATCAATACGGTTAAGGGGATTTACCACTTTCTCGTCCAGCATGTTTTCCAGTCCAGCATAGCTTTCATCGGCCGTGATGGCAAAGTAAAGAATAGGCATCATGTTGGTGCTGAACTTGAAAATCACGGGATCTTCGGCCTCTTCGGGGAGGTATTTCGAGTACATCGAGAGCGCATCCCTGATATCGTTGGCCGCGCCATCCAGGTCGGTGCCAAACTCAAATTCAAGGGTAACCACGGAGAAGTTATCGCGCGATGTTGAGTAGATTTGCTTAAGGTTGCTTACGGTGTTTAATCCGTTTTCCAATGTTTCGGAGATGTTCCTTTCCACGTCGGATGCGTTAGCCCCGGAGTATGTTGTGAATACCATAATGGCGGGGTATTCCATTTCGGGGTAGAAATCGACAGGCAGTTTAATGAAGGAGTATATCCCAAAAACAATTACCGCCACAAACATCATGATGGTTGTAACAGGGTTTTTTACGGCACTTCCATAAATACTCATGTCTGTGTTTTTTAGTTAATTAAGGTTTAACGATAGGTGTACCATAAATTATTGTACCACGTTTATGCGTGAGCCATCCAGAAGTTTTCCTTGTCCTGCAACTATTATTTTGTCGCCTTCTTTTATTTCGTTGGAGATAACTTCGAGTTTGTCATCATAGCGGTCGCCTACTTCAACAAGAACTTTTCGGGCGGTGTGGTCGTTGTTGCTTAAGAATAGATAACGATCATTAGTACCTTCCTGCTTGATAACCGCAATTGCTGGAACAACCAAAGCGTATTCTTCGCCAATATTTAACGAAAAGCGGGCAAACATTCCTGGACGCAATGCTTCGTCGGAATTTTTAACCACAAGTTCAACCGGGAAGGTGCGCGAATCGGTGTTGATTGTTGGGTATACCAGACTAACCTCGCCCTCGAATTGCCTGCCCTTAAAAACATCAACATCAATAGATACCTTCATCCCTTTTTTTATAACGGGGTAGTACTTTTCGGTGATGTTGATTTTTGCTTTCAGCGGATTTATTTGCATAAGCGTTACTATGGCTGCTTTGCCTGCCGATGTGTTTGGCGATCCTGAGTATAATTCACCATTTTCGAAATACTTTCCGGTTACAATTCCATTTATGGGTGATAGTAAGGTCGTATTCTGGTTGAGGAAATCAACATTGGATTTTAGAACTTCGTATTGTGTTTTTGCCGCATCGTACTGCTGCTCCGATATGCTGTTGAGTTTGCGGAGTGTATCCATACGTTCGTAATTAATACGAGCATTCTGAAACTGCTCATTGGCTTGCATCAGTTGGGTTCTATCCATGCGGGCAATAATTTCGCCTTTCTTTACATGGCTACCAACCTCAACGTAAATCTCCTCGATACGGCCAGGCGCAGCAGGGGCGTAGTTAATCTCTTCGAAAGGTAATAGGTTGGCAGTATTATCGATTCTGCGGCTCACTTTTTGTTTTTCTAAAACCATTGTTTTTACATTGTAAACGGTAGAATCGATGGTTGGATTAGCCGTGTTGTCCGATACGGGTTTCTCACCGCACGATACCACAAGTATTGCAATTGCTATTCCGATTGCGAGTGATGAAATTTTTCTCATTTTATCTGTTTTAGTATTATTCAATTTTTATAGTTTACTATATAGCTTATCAAGCGATAGTTGTGCCTGGAGTAGGGTTAAAACCGACGACCAGTAGTTATTTTCGGCAGTTAGGTAGTTACTGTTTGCCTGGGTTAGATCGAAACTCGAGGCTAAGCCTTGCTTAAACTTGTTCTGCGTTCTGGTGTAAACTCGTTCTGCTGTGGCAACGTTGTCCTTTTGGGTGTTGTAGTTGTCCAATGCATTTTGATAGTTGAAAAGCAATTGCTTTTGTTGGGTCTCCAGCTGATCCCTGAGCATTTCCTGGTTGCGTTGCGCTATGTCGAGGTTTATTTTGGCCTGCAATACCTTTGACATACGCATGCCGCTCGATAGAATAGGCACTGTAACGCTGATGCCTGCTAGGTTGTTGGGTGTCATATCAAACCCTGTTGTTTTGAACTTTTTTGTATAGCTGTAGTAGCCGGCAATTGTTGGTGTGTATGCCCAGTTGTTCAGATCAACCTCTTTTTTTGAAAGAGAAACCTGCGACTCCATCATTTGGTAGTTGATGTTATCCCTTAAATCAAAATTAGATACGCCTGGCGTATAGTTGTCAACATTGTTGATAAACGTATTTAAACTATCAACTAGGGTAATGGTGACATTCGGAGTAACCCCCAGTTGGAACTTAAGCATGTTGTAGTTTAGTTGATTCATTCGCTCCAACGATTTTTGCGAGTTTTTAAGTTGGCTAACCGTAATTTTGATTTGGTCAACATCAGTTTCCTCGGCAACCCCAGTTTTGTAAAGGTTGGTTGTGTGAATAAGTATATCGTTCAGGTTCGAAATGTTTTGTTCTAAAATTTTAATCGATTGCTCGGTGGTTAGAATGACGTAGTAGGTGTTAATAATATTTTCTTTTACGTCAAGCGTACTGGCGGTTAGGCTTTGGTTGGCAAGCCGTTGTGCAATTTTAGCCATGCGTATTCCGGCATAGTATTGCCCGCTGAATATCAGCTGCGATAGCTGAACTTTGCCGCTGAACTGGTCGCTCATGACAATTGGCTCCGACGATCCAAACATTTGCCCTAAATACGCGGCCATAGCTCTATCCCCATCATCGAAAGGTGGACTATTAAAATCGATGTTGCTGGAAGAACCACTGGCAAGGCTAAATTCCATTTCGTAGTTGAAATAGGTCATATAGTCTAAGCTACCTTCAATTTGGGGTAGTCCGCTTGCAATGGTTTCCCAAAGTTTTTTATTAGATATAGCAATCTGATCCTTTGCATTTAGTAACGATCTGTTGTATTGCAGCGCATGGTTCTGCGCTTCAGCTAGGGATAGTTTAAGGGTATCAGTATTTGATCCCTCTTGTCCCGAAGCAGTATAGGAGAAGATTGCTCCAATTAAAACCAGTAATCCTTTGTAAAGCCATTTCATAAATTTTCGTGTTTAATTTATTATTTATATGGTATTTATATCGTCAATATCGAAATTTAGCAGTTTGCCTTCCAGCAGTTCAATTCCTTTCTGGTTGGCAATGCCTCTGATGTGGTAAACAAATACTTCCTGAAAGAATTTGCTTGAGGTGAATTCTTCTATGCTAAAAAAATCATTGTCAATTATATTTTCAATTCTAGATAGTTGCAATTTTGCAATGATACTGTCATCGAGGTCTTTTCTGTATAAGCCCTCTTGTTTTCCTTTAGAAATGTTGTTTATTATACATGTGAGCATTTTCTTTCGACGTGCATTTACAAGCCTTTCGTAGTGCGCTGGGTAGTATTTTTTTAAATCGAAAACAGTACCGTGATTTACTTTTTTAATTCTTTGGTTAATAATTTTGCTTACAAGTAGCAATTCCTCTATTGCGTTTAAACTGGAGTTGCAATGGCAATCAACATCGGAGTGTATTCCCTCAATCTGAAGATCAATGGCTTTTCCGACCAAATCATCTTTGTCGGAAACATACTTGTACAACGTCTTTTTCGAAATTCCAAGATTCGATGCAACATCGTCCATGGTTATGCTTTTTATGCCATAGCGCATGTATAAATCATTCACTTTTTCGAGTATAAACTTGAATTCTTCGTTCATATTGATTTGGAAACTTTGGGTACAAAAGTAATAAAAAACGTTTCCTGGGGTTTTGGCTGAATGTTAAATTTTTCTTAATTTATATTAATAAAAACTAGTCTTGTTGTCTGATAATAAGATGTCAAAGCTATGATTAGAGAATGGAAATAGGAATATAATTTCGATGAAATGGTTTTATTCGGGAGTGAAGCCGTTGCTTTTGACGATAAATAAATGTGATGCAAGGTTGATTCATGTCAATAATTGATAATTTTCGATATGTTGAGTTGAGTTTTTCATTTGTTAGGCATAAATTGTCTTTTAAAGCATGAAATTTTTTATGAAAAAGATTTTGTTCAAATGGCTATTGGCGTTTACGCTTGCGTTAAATACACAGTTTTTAGTGGCGCAGCAAATAGCCGATACGTCAATTGATCGTAAGATATATGAATTGGGCCTAGAAGAGTTACTCAATATAACTGTGGTTTCAGCATCAAAAATTGAGCAACAGCAGTCTCAAGCGCCTAACATTATTTATGCTGTCCCAAAGGACCTGATTAACGGGCATGGTTGGAACTCTATGAATGATATGCTTTCGTTCTATCCCGGGTACTTTATTTCAAGAGATTACGAGAGGCGAACGCTTGGCTTTCGTGGAATGTTTGAGGGTTGGAACAATAACCATATACTTATGATGATTGATGGGATTCCAGTTAACGATAATTTATATGGAACGGCTTATACGTGGGAAATAACTCCATTGAATTTTTCAAATTCTATTGAAATTATTTGTGGCCCAGGAGGCGCTCTTTATGGCTCAAATGCCATGAACGGCGTGATAACAATGAATACCCTTAGGGCTAACGATCTCAAGGGTGTTGGGAATGCACGGGTGGGTATAGGATCGAATAACTGTCAATATTACGATATTGTTACAGGTGCCGAAAACAATGATTTTGGTATTGTTGCATCGTTTAGCCATTTCAATACCGATGGAAATGAGTATATGTCATACGATGCCTCTGGCAGAGTGGATGGAATAGGAAATCCTCTTAAAATAGAGGTAAGTGACAATCGGGATAATTCCTATTTCTTTGCTAAGATCTATGGGAAAAACTTTTATGATGGGCTGATGTTTCAGTATCACGAGCAGCGTTGGGATTTTCAGACTGGTCATGGATGGCTATTTGTAATTCCAGATAGGCCGGAAGATATGAAGGAATACCGTAGAATTTTTGCTTTACGATATGCTCCTGCAAGGCTTGATAAGTTGTTCGGTTACGAATTCACTTCCAGGTTTCAGATTCATGGAATAGATTGGGATATGAGGTACTATCAGGATGGAGCATTGAATGGAGCATATCCCAGCGGTGCGTCTGAGTATCTTAAGACTGACGCTAAGGATTTATTTTTTAGGGCTCAGGTTAATTATAGGCAAAGTGACCATAATGTAATTATAGGAATAGAGAGTTCAACATTCTTTTATAATGGAGATAAAATACATAGCTCCAATGTTAATTTAAATTATAGAGGAGATAATTCTAGTGAAGATTATCATAGGTTAAACCCTTGGCTGGAATATGTGTATGAAAAGCCGGTATATAATATAGCCTCGTATTTGCAATACATTTCACCGAGATTGTTTGATCGACTACAAATAACTCTTAGTGGACGATTCGATAGAATGTTTTTCGATTACAAGGACACCATGATGGTCAATCCAAATAAATCGAAGTATTTTCAAATGTTCACACCTAGAGTTGCAATGGTTTACTCTTTTAACAATCAATTGCTTGTTAAAGCAATCTACGGAAGGGCATTTCGTACACCATCTCCTACCGAAATGTTCGGCTTAAATACCTATACTCTAGCATCGAATATTGACGAGTTGAAGCCAGAGATAGTTACGAATGTTGATGTGGGCGTTGTTTGGGAGCCTCGAACTGGATTAAAAGTGAGAGTGAACTCATTCTTGGTAAATTTCCAGAATCAGATTGCATATAGTGTGGCAAATAAGAATTTGAGTACAAATGTTTATACATTGAAAACAGCCGGAATGGAATTTTCTGCACAGTATGCAACTCAATCCTTTTCAGGTTTTGCAAATATGTCGTACTTCAGACGCATTGATGAAACTGTTTTGGATAGTACAATCTCCGAAAATGGTTCTAGGATAACATGGGCTCCATCAATGCTTATAAAAGCAGGTTTTTTGTATAAGTACAATAGGTTTAGCGTGTCGTCACTTTTTTACTATCAGAACAAATCTTACCGACGGAACTCCGACAAGTTTGATGAAATGGAGAAATTTAGATCATACAATTATGTTGATGGCTGGGTTACTGTCGATTTAAAAGGAACTTTTAGGTTTACAAACAAATCAGAAATAGGGATTTCTATAAAGAATGTGTTGGATGCAGAGCGGTATTTTGTTAAGAATAATCCCTATATGTTCGATTATAAGTTGGAGGGTAGGATAATTACGGGGGAATATATTGTTAAGTTCTGATACTATTAAAGAATTCTCAAAGATTTTCTAAGTTTTTGGTGGGGTGTTTTAAAGTTTGGTTGTATTATACTTAGAACTAAAAACATCAAATCATGAAAATTCAATTAAAACTATTGATAATAGTTGTTTTAATCCTTACGCTAGGTAATTTTAATGTTTATTCGCAAAGGGATGCGAAGAATAAATCAAATCCACCACATAAAACAGTTGTGGCGAAAAAACAAAATAGATGGGTTAAGCGAGTTGCGTACCACCCAGGTTGGGCTCCAAGGCGAGTATACTACCATCGTTGGGTGTATTTTCCAAAGCACAACTTTTATTGGGATAATGTTAAGCAGGTTTACATTTATCGTAGTGGCCTGAAATGGGTTGCAGTGGCAACATTGCCAAAGTCTTATGTGAATGTTGATTTAGAAAAAGAAAAAAGTGTGGAATTAACCGATGTTGATGATTTTACCGAAACAGTTTACGATAAGAATGACGAGCATATTAAAACGTTAAAGGTTGAGGAGTAATTTATAAAGATTGAAGGTTGATAGAAAAAAGGGATATCGAAAAAGATATCCCTTTTTTCTTATTCTATTTTGAACTTAAGATTTTCTTCTGTTTTATTACCAAGTTTATCGGTGACAATTATGGTTAATGTATAAATCTTGCCTTGCGCCAGTTTTTCAATTGGGTTCTTGTAAGGAGTTAACTTCCCTTGGTCAATTGAATAGTTAATGGTTGCATCGCCTGAAAGATTATCGGTGGTTGCCAGGTATATTTTTACATCGGGTGAGTAAACTTTTATGGTCTCGTTATTTTCGGTTACTTGTTTGTGAGGTTTTACGCTGAAATGATAGAAGATTTCTGGAGCAATATTGTCAACCCCTAGTTCAAACGAAAGGAAATTGATGTTGTCAACATTGTCGAACCCTGTGCATTTTATTAAAAAGTATCCGCTTTGTTCTATGCTGAATGGTGATAAGTAGTCGGTTTCTGCGGATTTGTTAATGTTGTACGTAATTCTGTTAACCCCGGCTTCTTTATCGTTTGCAATAATCTGAATTTTTGTAGATGGGCCAATCCACAGCGTGTCGCGTTGGATAAGTTTTGGACCATCGAGTTTGTAGGTGAGCGTAGGTCCCGATATATCAATTGTTGGCATGGTAAACGATTCGGTACTGGCGCCAGATTGACTGCGGTTGTTTACGTTATCAACGGCATACGATTTAACATTCATGGTACCCATGATATCCGATAGCAGCACTGGCTTTTCGTACTTGCTGAATTCTCCATTATTGAGAGAGTAGTATATTTCCTTAACTCCTGACTTGTTATCAACCGCGGCAACCTTTAGTTGGCTTCGTCCCGATGAAAATTCTTTATCGCCAACCATGTAAGAGTTTCCTACAATTTCTTCGAAAACCATAGGCGGGGTTTTGTCAACAAAAAATGTAAATATTCGAGGGGTTTCCTTATTACCAACTTTGTCCGTTGCATACCATGTAATTGTATGCTCACCTTCAGTAATCCGGGATGTTTGTAATGGTTTTGAGTAAACCGTATATTCTGAGGAGTCAATGCTGTACTTTATATCCGTTACTCCAAATGTATCAGTAGCAGCAAGCATTAGCGTTGCCCTGCCCGATAGTATGTTTTCGAATCTATCCCCGTTGGTTTCTAACGTTGAGGTAGGAGGTGTGCTGTCAACAATAAATCTGCGAATAATTTCATCCTCCTTATTGCCCAAATTATCAGTAGAGTATGCTTTTAATTCGTAGAGTCCTTCTTTGTCAAAAACAATTGGATCTGAATATTCTTTGAACGGCTCTCCATTTACTGAGTAGTAAGTTTTATTAAGGCCAGCATCTGCGTCGGTCGCCGAAATTTCCAGAACACTTCCGCCTGCTAGGTATAGGGTTTCTTTGATTTCTTTTTTTGTTGATTGGTTGAATTGAAGCTTAGATTGAGGTGGAATTCCATCGGCAAAAAGTTTGAAGTTGATTTTTCGTCCAACGTAAAGATCAAGATGTGTCATTTGGATGGGGCCACTTCCATTCCAGTAAAGAGGATCTCCCTTTTTGTTGACTCCAACCATTTCTATGGCATCAGAGCCATCCGCTTTTGTGCCAATGTATATGTTTACAGGAGTTTTAGGTGAAACAAACAGATGATTGGATGAATCAATGTAAAACGATTTGGTTTCTTCTTGCCCTAACGCAGCAATAGAAATCAATGAAAAAATCAATGAGAAATTATATTTATTGATAATATGTTGCATATTCGAATGTTTATTCGTGTCAAATATTACTATTTGGGTAATGTGAATTTGAATTCAACCCTTCTGTTTAGCTTGTGCTTTGAATCGGGGCAGTTTACACCCTTGGTGCAGTCGTTTATTATGCGAGTATCGCCAAAACCTTTGGGTTTCAACCTTCGGATTTCGATGCCTTTGGCTACAAGATAATTTACAACGGATTGAGCTCTGCGTTCCGACAGCGCCATGTTCGATTCCGATGATCCTCGGGCATCAGCATGGGCGCCTATCTCAATCAGCAACTCGGGGAATTCTTTCATAATCTGAAGCATTCCCTCAAGGTTCTCATACGATTCGGGGAGTAGTTTTGCGCTGGCTGTTTCGAAGTATATATTGTCGATTTTAAATATTGCCTCGGGCGATACTACTATCTTGTATGTTAAAGTATCCCCAGTGTTCCCGACATTATCAACGGCGAATACCTGTAATTCAGACTCACCCTGGCTTTCAAATGGAATTGAGCCGCTATAGGCGTTAAATTGCGATCCATTAATAGAGTAATATGTAGATTTAACTCCGGAGTAATCATCCTTGGCATCAATCGATAATTTTGAAGCGATATCAACGTATAGCCGTTTTTCCTTTCCAAACAAAAGGCCTTTTTCGACCTTAACCTTTGGCTTTGGTCCTTTGGCATCGGCAATAACCATGTATCTGATTTTTTCGCCTTTGTTGTTATATACGAAGTAATGCCGACCGGGTCCATCGAAGTACATGGGGTTTGCAAGTGTGTCGGTACTAGGTATTAAAGCCTTGTTGTTGGGCTGGTTGCTTGGTGAAACAAAAAAGTAAATTGGAGAATCAACTTTTACGAAGATTTGACCATTTGTACCAACGTGTAAATTCGAAGATGGTTCCTGAGCAATTGCAGAATAATGAGCAATAAGTACCAATATAGAAATAATCGTAAAAAATCTCATGTAGAATGTTTTAAAATGCTAAAGTAACAAAACAAATATTAAGTAAAGAATTTTAGTTTGCTGATTTAGATCACTCTTCGTTAAATCTTTATTGGATTGCCGCTGAGTTTAAAACCAATTACCATTACGTCATCTATTGGGTCATAATCTTTACCTCGCCATTCCTCCAGTGTTGTTTCTAAAATCTCTTGCTGCTGGATCATTGGTAGTTCGTGAATCTTTAAGAGAAGTTCCTTGAATTTTTTCGATGAAAACTTTTGACCATCGGCACCGCCAAATTGATCTATAAATCCATCGGAGAAAATGTAGAAGCATGTTGGTGAGTTTATGTTGACTGTATGCATTGTGAATTCGCGCTTCTCTTCTTTTTGCAATCCTCCAATTGGAACTGGATCGCCTTTGATTTGGTTGAGTTCTCCGTTCGATATGTAGTAGAGCGGGTTTTTTGCGCCAGCATACTCAACGGTTTGGCCATTGTTTGTGATATGGCAGAGAGCCATGTCCATGCCATCGCGACTATCGTTGTTCTCTTGTTTTAGGAGATACCTTACATATCGGTGCATCTCGTTGAGCATTTTGTTGGGCTCGGTAATCCCGCTTCTTGCTAAAGTGTCAAGAAGATTGAGGCCGATCATGCTCATGAACGCACCAGGAACGCCATGTCCGGTACAGTCTACAGCTGCAATCAAAAATCCACACTGTCCATTCGCTCTTGCTGGGAGGTGAATGAAATGACGGTTGGCTTTTGTTTCCTCCGCATTGGAGCATGTGTAGCCTGTAAACCAGTAAAAATCGCCGCTAACTATTTCTCGGGGTTGAAATAGTATGAATGCATCGTTTATGGTGTTAACAAGCATGTCGTAAGTGGGCAACAAGGCATCCTGTATACGTTGAGCGTAGTTGATGCTACTTGTAATATCTCGATTTTGCTTCTCTATTTGCTTTAGAGCAACCATTAATTCATTACTCTTGGCTTCAATTAAGTCTCTTTGCTGGGCTATCTCAAAATTTTGTTTTTTTAACTTTTCGTTCGAACGTTTCTTTTGAAGGTAGTATCGGGTAATCATGCCTGAAATCCCTATTACTGCAAGAATGATGACAATGAATATATTCCGAACTAGTTTCTGATTCTTAATGGTTGCATCCTGTAATGCTTTTTCTTTGCTGAGGAGATCAATCTTCATCTGCTGTTCCTGTGTAATCTGTTCAACCTTAGCTAGGCTGTCCGAGACACTTTCGAGCGCTTGTTTTTTCGAATTAAGTTCTTGTTCGGTTAACTCTTTTTGGTTTTTTATTTCGGAAAGTTGATTTTGAGCTTGGTTGACCATTTCTTTGGCTTCGGCTTCCTTTTTTGAAACCTCGTCGCGCTGTATTTTTCTGCTGAATGCAGTGTAGAGTGAAAAGTATTCTGCAGATTTATTTGCATCGCCCAATGCATCGTATATTTCAGATAGTAAAGAGTATGTGTTTCTTAATAATTTTGGGTCGTTTATTTCTTTAGCAATGCTATTGGCATTTTCGGCTGGTTTGAGGGCCTGCTTGGGCTGGTCGGAATCCTTGTAGGCATTGGCAATGTTTATTAATGTTGATGCAATTTCGGGTTTTCGGCCCTGTTGTTGATTAATGGCAAGGCATTTCTCAAAATACGATATCGCCTCAGTATAATTTTCCTGATCAACATTAATCATCCCAATATTTGTATAAAGAATCTTTAAGGCGTTGTTATTACCAATGCTTTGGCTAAGTGTAATCGCTTTTAGGAAGATGTTTTTGGCATCGTTAGGGTTGCCATTAACCCAGTATGCCGTTGCCGATTTAGTGTATAAAGATATTGCTGAATTGAAGTCGCCGGAGGATTCTTGCTCCTTGGCTTGGTTCAAATTTTCTTGTATTTCTTTTTGTAAGGCTGGCGAAAGAGTCTTTGTTTGCGCAGCAGCAAACACACTAGTAGATAGTAGTATACAGAAAAAAAGAATTCGTTTTGTCATGGTAAAAGGCTATTGTTCGGCAATGAAATTTACTTTTAATGGGGTCATGTGCGCAAATTCAACACCCTCGTCAATCATATCCTGATCATCCTCTCGGTGGAACCAGTTTACTTCTACTTGGTAACCTTCTTTTGCAATTTTTTCAATGTAGCCAATTAGGTCAAGAAGTTTTTTTGAGGACGAAGAATTTAGGTACTCCAATCTCAAATTAATTATTGTGAGTGGCTTGGGAGCATTGATGTACTCAACGATGTACCTTTCGAGAGGCCTGTAGAATTCAACAGCATCTTCGGGTAACGATTTGCCTCTAATTTCGAAAAGGCCACTGTCTCCATTGGCATTAATTTCAGGAGAGTCTATTCTTCCTTCAATGTGAAGTTGATCCATGATCGTTAGTTTAATTTATTTTAACGTTAAGTGTGTTTTAAATGTTCCATGTGAATTAGTCCATTTTTGAACAGAAAGTCTGAAAAAATGACCTTAAAATTTAATGATTTTTTATTGATCTGTCGAATGTTTTGTTCGATATTCGGAGATAAAATATCTCGTGGTTAATTATGAACGGGTTAGAAACCTCTTAAAAAAAACGTTGTTTTAAAAGGATGCATTAATAAGTTTTTCTGCCCTGTTTTTCTTAGTCCTGGTCTTGTTTGGCATCAGGATACTTTGTAGGAACCTACAACAATCGACTTTGCTTTACAAAGATTTTTATTCGGCCATTTTCTGAAATCATTCTCACTTTTCAAAACTGCGAAGTTTTTTCTAATGTCTGAACATACTCTCAAGTTATAGATATTCAAAAAAAACGTGTTTTTCTATTGAAACTAAATCAGCACTCATTCGTTTATTAGGACTGTGTCTATATATTTTGGGAATAAAATTGTAACTTTACTATTGGCTTATAATTATGATGATGCAAAATGACAATGGTTTGAATTTCGATATAGTTTGGCATGATATAGTTTCCTCAACCAACGATGTTTGCATGCATGCAGCCAATGAGGAAGGAACAGAGGGGGTGGTAATTGCCGCTATGTACCAAGAGCAAGGACGAGGACAACGAGGTAATGCTTGGGAAAGCAATTCGGGTTTAAATCTTACGTTTAGCATTCTGCTTCGTCCAATTTTCTTAAGAGTTGAGGAACAGTTTTTGATTTCGAAAGTTGTTGCCGTTTCGGTGTGCGATTGGATTAGCGCCTATTTAGAGTATAAGGATGTTGCGATAAAATGGCCGAACGATATATATATCGGTAACAGTAAGGTTGCTGGTATCCTGATCGAGAATAGTTTTAGTTCTTCTCAGTTGAATGTTTCGGTTGTTGGTATTGGCATTAATCTTAATCAGGTGAACTTTACCTCGGATTTGCCCAACCCAACATCGATGAGATTGGAAACTTTAAAGGAGTTTGATTTGCAACAATCTCTGGATGAGTTCTTAAGCTGTTTTAAGGGGCGTTACTTACAGATACAATCCAATAATGTTTCGGCTATTGACGAAGAATATATGAGAAGATTGTATAGAAAAGATATCTACTGCACTTATCGGTCAAGTAACGATGAATTTAAGGCAAGAATAGTTGGTGTTAAGCCAACGGGTGAGTTGTTATTGATGACCGACGATGGGCAGGAGCGATCGTTTGCATTTAAGGAAATTACGTTTGTTATCTAATAATGTATTTGTTCCTTATATCGCATTAAATGCTTTAGCAATGCCTTCGGCAAGTGCATCAACACCCTCACTGATTTTTTTGCCAAGCATCATTTTCATCATCATGTTGAGTTCTGCCTTGATGGTGATTTTTAATCGGGTGTCGTAGGGTGCGGCTTCTTTCAGTTGAATCCAAAGGTAGAATTCTAATGGAATGCGTTCGTCTCCGGTGAATTTGAGTGTCGAAAACTCTTCTTTTTCTACAAGTTTGATTCCAAATGGACCCATGCCCTGATAGCTAAAGCTGCAACTGTTTTCTTCGGCCTGCCAGTTTTCCAATTTATCCTGAGCAAGTGGGGTGAAATTTCTGAAATCGGATAGAACCTTGAATATATCCTCAGATCTTTTGTTGATTGCAACAACTTTGCTTTCGTAGGTTTCCATTTTTAGTCATTTTTGAGACCGCAAAGAAAGTAAAAATGGTTTAATAAGGCAAGATTTGTTTTTTAGAGAGGTTTGCACGGGGGCTTTCCTTAACATATTTAACCATTGTTTGTTATATTTGATTAACTATTCTTGCAATTTATGCTGAAAATTCTTCATCAAAAGAGTCATGATCCTTACTTTAATATTGCTACGGAGGAGTACCTCCTTCAGCAAAAGGTCGATGATTTTTTCATTATTTATCGAAATAGTCCAGCAATAATCGTGGGAAAGCATCAGAATGCCAATGCCGAAATTAATCATCAATTTGTGGAGTGGAATCGTATCCCCGTTATCCGACGATTGTCCGGCGGAGGAACTGTTTACCATGATTTGGGGAACATCAACTTTTCATTTATTATGAATGGGGCAGAGGGGCAACTTGTGGATTTTAAAAAGTACACGGCACCGATTATCGATATCCTTCGGGGATTTGGGGTTGATGCTTGTTTGGGTGGCAAAAATGATATTCGTGTAGGCGATAAAAAGGTATCGGGAAATGCGGAGCATGTTTATAGATATCGGGTGTTGCATCATGGAACTTTGCTGTATGAGTCTGACTTGAATAAACTGAATGAAGCCATTCAAGTTGATCCATCAAAATATCATGATAATGCTGTCAAATCAGTGCATAGTACAGTGGCAAATATTGCCGACTTTCTTTCGCTTCCTATGAGTACTGATTTTTTTGAGGAATTTTTAATTGGTTATATGCTAAATTACTTTCCACAATCCGTGGATTACGTTTTAACAGATGATGATATAAGGTCAATAGAAAATTTAGTGGATACAAAGTATTCCACATGGGATTGGACGTATGGCTATTCTCCCAACTATGAGTTGGTTAGAAAAGTTGAAACTTCCTATGGTGAATTGTTGATTAGGGTGAAGTCAAATAGAGGTTTTGTTGAAGATTTAAGTTTCGAGGGAATTGGCATTAGGGTTGATCTCGCAGAAAAAATGCGAGGGTTGTTCTGTGGAAAAAAACATACGTTTCAGAATGTCTCAGTTTTAGTTGAAGATAAAGAAATAGGCGACTTTTTTCAAAATCACCTATCCATAAAACTGATACCTGAATATTTCTGTTAAAAGACTATTTTTTTTGTCCTTCTTTGGGCGGATCTATTCCGTATGCAATTCCTTTGTAGTAATGAGTCGGAACTTCTTTATAGCCACCTCTGGTTTCGCTGCTTGTAATTAAAACATACAGAGCACCCATTGCAGCAGCCTTGCGCTGTAATCTGATTCGAGCGTTTTTTTCGGCAGCTTTTGCCGTTTTGCTGCTGGTTCCCGATTTGGATTCTATCTCACCATAAGCGTAAAGTCCATCAACATCTGCAGGATTTTCGGTTATAATAACCGATTGGAAATTGGTTGCATCCAATTCCTGAAAAGCCATACTATTGAATGCCTCAACCCTCCCAGAGCTATACTTTATTTTGTGGATTTGCTTCCGGGTGATTTCTTCAATCTGCTGTGTTTCGGGTTTTAAATAGGTAATTTTTGATGAGCCTACGCTTTGAACTTTGCCAATAATTTTCTTGCTACTAACAAGAATAATTGTGTCTAAACTCATTCCGTCGGTTTGTGCAATTCCTAAAAGGGCTAGGCTAGAGATAAAAACAGTTAATAAAAATTTTTTCATGAATAGTGTCTTTCTTAAAACTTTGCAAAGTTAATGCCATTTATTAATTCTTAACCATACGCAAGTTAACTTACGATGAAATCCTGTAAAAGTTTTAATTTCCTCTACAAACAAAAAAGAATGATAGAGAAATCAGCAATAGCTCTTTAAATGTTGAAATGGATAAAAGGTCGGGAGTTGGATAAACTAATCGATATATCAGGATCAATCCAATTATAATTGCCGATAGGATGGTGATTGTTTGTTTGGACAGGAATCCGCCTATAATAAGAAGTGCCGCAAAAACCAACATTAATAGAGACAGGTAAAAGTTCAAACTTTCAAGGTTTATGGGATTCACTCCTTTAATGTTGCTTGCAAAGATAAATGCTGCAAAAACAATGCGAACAAGCCACGTTGCAAAGGGTAGTGCTGATTTAAATGGTTTCATTGTTGCGAGTTTAGAAGTTAAACGTAATTTTGCAAAGTTTTATTTTTAATCAAAGGTATTAAACACAATGGAAAAACTCAAATATTCTGTTCAACTTTTAGTGTCGATATTGGTTTGGATTATAGTTGGAGCCTTGGCTTTTATACTTTTCTGGGGCGATTTTGTTGTATGGCTGTTGACGTTTTGGTGGGATAAAAAACTTTGGGTACTGCATCGCTACTCTATTTTTTGGGCAATGTTTCATATCCATATTAATCCATTCTGGAGGATAAAGTTTGAGGGCAAGGAAAATGTTGATAAAAAGAAGGTTTATGTGATAGTGTCGAATCACCAAAGTGCTTTCGATATAGCACTGCTTTATAGAATTAATACACATTTTAAGTGGGTGTCGAAACGGGAGTTAGTAAAAGTTCCGGTTATTGGTTGGAACTTGCTCCTGAACAAGTATATTCTTATAGATAGAAAGAATGCGTTTAGTAGTAAAAAGTTAATTCAGGAGGGACTGAAGAATATTAAGATGGGCAGTTCTATCTTGATATTTCCCGAGGGAACAAGAACTCCCGATGGCAAGGTGAAACGCTTCAAGGAGGGTGCATTCCTGCTAGCCCAGCAAGCGCAAGTTCCAATTCTACCATTAACAATAGAAGGATCAAAGGGGGTGCTGCCGAAACCCGGCATAGTGAATTTATTCCAAACGTTCACCATAAAGGTATTGCCCGAGATTCCTTACGAATCGTTTAAGGATAATAGTGCATCAGAATTGACTAAACAGGTGAATAGGTTAATTGAGGAAACGCATCGGGGAATGGCTCCTGAGTGGTATCGTTAAGCAAATGCTGCTGATTGTGGGTATCCGATAGTATAGTTTAGTCCGGATATAACTCTTTATGGCAATAGGAGATAAATTATTGAAAAAAAGTGATTAATTCTTTGCCAATTAATTATTCTTTTATACTTTTGCAAGCCAAAAATAAGTTAAACATTACAATTAAGATACGATGTACGCGATTGTTGATATTGCAGGACAGCAGATGAAGGTAGAAAAAGATCAAAAACTTTTTGTTAACCTTTTAGAAGGCGAGATTGGAGCTGAAGTTAAATTCGAAAAAGTTCTACTCGTAGATAACGATGGTAAGGTTACCATTGGTAAACCAGAAGTAAAGAATGCTTCGGTAACTGCTAAAATTTTAAATAGTGTGAAGGGTGATAAAGTTATCATCTTCAAGAAAAAGAGACGTAAAGGGTATAAGTTGAAAAATGGACATCGTCAGCAATATACTCAAATTCAGATTTCAGAAATTGTTGCGTAATAACAAAAATATTATTGAGTCATGGCACACAAAAAAGGAGTTGGTAGTTCACGAAACGGTAGAGAATCACATAGCAAACGCTTAGGCGTTAAGCTTTTTGGTGGTCAAACGGCTAAGGCTGGAAATATTCTAGTTCGCCAAAGAGGTACTGTACACAATCCTGGTCAAAATGTAGGAATTGGTAAAGATCATACACTATATGCTTTAATTGATGGTGTTGTATCGTTCCGCAAAAAGGCTGACAATAAGTCGTACGTATCTGTATTACCTGCAGAAGCATAGAGGAATCTATCTACAATACATAATCTCCTGTGCAAGCATTGTACAGGAGTTTTTTTTTCTAGTCAAGTTGAGAAGTGAAAAATTAAACGTAATCTCTAAAACTTTTATCGTTTAACTTTTAACGTTTAACGAATAAATGTAATTTAGCTAGCGTTTTTAGTACAATATCGATTTAATATTTAGTATATGCTTACATTAAAAGTAATTCGCGACAACAAGGACGAGGTTATCAAGCGTTTGGCCGTTAAGCATTTTGATGCTAAGGCTATAATTGATAACATAATTGCTTTGGACGATAAACGTAAAGCAATTCAGGTGCAATTGGACAACAACTTGGCCGAACAAAATTCCCTTGCAAAACAGATTGGGAAATTGTTTGCCGAAGGTAAAGCTACCGAGGCTAACGAAGCAAAGTCAAAAACCGCTGAGTTGAAAGAAACTTCAAAATCATTGTCGCAGGAGTTGTCCGATGTTGAGCCCGAGTTGAAGAAACTTTTAATGCAGGTTCCTAACCTTCCACATTCTTCTGTTCCCGAAGGTCACAGTGCAAGCGAAAATGTCATTGTTCGTTCAGGAGGAAGTGTTCCAGCGCTTGGTGCCGATGCCATACCTCACTGGGATTTAGCAAAGAAGTATGATATTATTGATTTTGAGTTGGGCGTTAAGATAACGGGTGCAGGTTTTCCTGTATACAAAGGTAAGGGAGCAAAGTTTCAGCGTGCGCTTATCAACTTTTTCCTTGATGAAAATACCGCTGCTGGGTACCGTGAGGTTCAACCACCCCATATGGTAAATGAGGATTCAGCTTATGGTACAGGCCAATTACCCGATAAGGACGGTCAGATGTACTATATGCAGGTAGATAATTTCTATATGATTCCTACTGCAGAGGTTCCTGTTACCAATATTTTCCGAGATGTTATTCTTAATGCATCACAATTGCCAGTTAAGATGACCGCTTACACTCCTTGTTTCCGTCGTGAGGCAGGTTCGTACGGTAAGGATGTGCGTGGGTTGAACCGTTTACACCAGTTCGATAAGGTTGAAATTGTTCAGGTTCAACATCCCGATCATTCTTATGAATCGTTGGAGGAAATGGTTTCGCATGTAGAGGGAATTCTTAAGAAACTGGAGTTGCCCTATAGAATATTAAGACTTTGTGGTGGTGACATGAGTTTTACCTCAGCTTTAACATATGATTTTGAGGTATTCTCTGCTGCGCAGGAGCGCTGGTTGGAGGTTAGCTCGGTTTCGAACTTTGAGTCGTACCAGGCAAACCGTATGATGCTCCGCTTTAAGGAGGATGGCGACAAGAAAACCCAAATTGCACATACTTTAAATGGTAGTTCGCTTGCTTTGCCTCGTATTGTTGCAGCGTTGCTGGAGAATAATCAAACCTCAAATGGAATTAGGGTGCCTAAGGTACTGCAATCATTCTGTGGATTCGATATGATTGACTAAGTGTTTCTTTTGATATAATAAAACCCTGACAGAGTTTTAAATTCTGTCAGGGTTTTTTATTTTAGAAGGTAACTGTTATTGAAAAGTTAACGGGAACAGCGATCCCTCTTTGTTTGCCAGGATTCCATTTGTAATTGAGTTGACTGATAATTCCAACGAGTTCAACGTCTGAATTCATCTTGCCATCGGCATATTTTAATGTGGTAGATCCATCTGTTTTCACTGTAAAATCAATTTGAATCTTACCTTTTGGACTTAGTTTGCTGATTTTTTCTTTTACTTCTTTAGCAAAAGCATATAATCCGCCTGGGTACTCCGGCATTTCTTCAACTATAACAAAAACATCCTCGTTGTTATTTTCTTTGTTTTCAGAAATTTTTACATCTGGAGCACCTTTGCTAATTATTTCATCAATGTCAAGTTTTACTACCCCTATTACTAATGCAAAATCAATTAGTTTATCCTTTTTTCTCGATAGTTTTGATTCTATTTCGCTATAGCTTACCCTTTGGGACGTGTACCCAATGTAAGAAATTACAATTTGGTCGTAGCGATCCAATTCAATGGTAAACATACCGTCTTTGTTTGATGATGCCCCGGTTGTTTTCCCATATACAACAATTGAAGCACCGCTAAGAGGCTCTCCTGTGCCGTCAACAACTCTTCCTGTAAAAGGAAAAAGTAGTGTTGAATCTTGTACTGATATCAAAATGTCATTTTTCCTAGTATCCATTACATATGCTGGTTGTGCAAAAGCAAAAAGAAGTAATGCAATTGCTGGTAGCGCCCAAAGCATTCTGAATGCTTGCTTTTTTGAGGTTTTAGTTTTAGTCATCATAGTCATTCGTTTTTTGTTAAGGGAATAGTTTAGGTTATTGGTTAACCCAATAATCTGCATTCCCATAATTTGATTGATAAGAATTGTTTGGTATTTGCCCACACTGTGTCCCTGCGCAAGAACACCTTGATCGGCTAAATACTCGTGATTTTGCTTGATTGAGCGCTCGAATAACCAAACAAAAGGGTTGAACCAAAAGAAAACAGTAATAAGTTCCACCAGCAAAAGGTCGAACCAGTGTTTTTCACGAATGTGCACTTTTTCGTGGGTTAGTATGCTGTTTAAATCAGTTCCGTTGTGAAATTTTGGATTTATAAAAATTATGTTGATAAAGGAGAACGGCAATCCGTATTTATTGTTTTCTACAACTCTATTCCCGTTCAGAGTGAGAATGCCATTTTTGTTAATTAGATAAATTAGTTCTATAGTTTGCCAGAGAAGTCTTAGCAAGAAAATTGCAATACCTGTTAAGTAAATTATAATTGCAATATTTTTCCAATTGCTTGTGTTATGCTTGCTTACTTGCGATGAGATGACAGAGTCGAATGTGTTGAAAGATGGCTTGAACGGTTGGAAAACATCTTTTATGGTTTCGTTGGGATTAACTAATACTGTGTATTCAATTTCGGTGAGTGATAGGATTAATGGTAGTGTTAGTCCAATTATAAGAAAAGCACGATTTACATTAAACAATATATTTTTCCTTAAAAAAAGCCAGTAGGTTGAGTAGAATAAAGCTATCCCAAACGATGATTTTGCTAGGTATAATATTAGGTTATCCATACTATTTATTGTCTTTTTTGAGTTCTTCTTCTGCCATTCTCATCATTTCTTCGAGTTCGCTTATGCTAAGTTTGTTCTCGCGGGCAAAAAAAGTTGCCATTCTAGGAAACGATCCGTTAAAGTAGTTACTCAGCAAGTTTGAGAATTGAAAGTGAGTATAGTCGTTTTTAGTAATGCTTGGACTGAAAAGATATGTGTTGCCAATTTTCTTTTTTGCAACAAATCCTTTCGCTTCCAATACTTTTAGCACTGTAGCCACAGTTGTGTATGCCGGGCGGGGCTCCTCGAAGTTGTCTACTAAATCCTTTACAACACCTTCGTTTATGCTCCAAAGGATTTTCATTACCTGTTCTTCTGCTTTTGTGAGTTGCTTCATAGTATGAAAATTTATCTACTACAAATATAGTAGGTAAATTTAATTGATACTATATTTGTAGTAAAAATATTATAAAAATAGTAATAAATTATTAAGTGCTTGTAAATTATATTAATATGAGTAATGAGTAGGTGTATCTTGGTAGGGTTTACAGCTTTACCAGATTTTTTTATTTTTTTTATGAGCCAAGATTTTTCTGAAATCTTATTGTAATTATTAAATTCTGCATGGTAATTGTGGAACTTGTAATCCTAAATTTTATACATTTGATTTTGCATTGAAAATACCCTTAACTATAATAATAACTGGAGGTACTTATGAGGACAAAATTACTTTTCTTATTCGGAGTTATCACCATATTGTTTGTGCATCAAGCGAATGCACAAATGGATATGCAACCTACGAGCGATAGCACAAGAGTTACTGGTGGCGCTGTTATTGGTGGCGTTACTGTTGATGGAGTAACATACCAACAACTGTCTCTTCGTGCCGATGTGCCCATTGGTAAATTTGGATTTGGAGTTGATTTGCAGCTTCTCTTTGATGCAAATGGCAATATTCGAAAAGACGATTGGGACGAGTGGCAGGATTATCTCGATAAGATATACTATATCCGTTACGGAAAGAAGAACGATCCATTTTATATTAAATTAGGAGGACTCGACTACACCTACATGGGTTATTCAAATATTGTAAATGGTTACTCCAACATGGTTCAGTATCCTACCCGTAAGCGATATGGTGGCGAAATGTCATTTTATGTGCCTGCCGAAAAGTATAATGGCAAACCTCTTTTTGGTGGCGAATTCTTCTTTAACGATGCAAAGGAAATGTTTGTAGAAAGTCCTGCCCAAAAAGGAATAGTGGCAGGTGCACGTGTGTTCTATAGACCAATGCGTTTCCTTGAATTAGGTGTTTCGTTTGCCGGTGATTTTAACGAATACAATGCCTTTCTTGATTATGATAAAGATGGTGTTCCTGACATTATAGACCAATACGATAAGAATAAAAACCTAGCAACTCCTATGGATAAAATATCAGATGATTTATGGAACCACATGCTAAACGATACATACTTTGGCTCAACACGTGATGAGGCATATAGATATTTATCTTCCATTGGAGTGTTGCCCTCGGATACAACACGAATGGCTGATTTGTTTAACCTGCAAGACCAGACCTCGAAGATGTATGCCTATAGTTTCGACATTGGCATACCTCTTATTAGTAGAGATAAGGTAAAGTTTGATATCTATTCTCATTATACTCAATTACGGGGAGATTCACATACCTATGGTTGGGGCGTTGCCCTGCCAGGAGTCCGCTTGATAATCGGAACAAACAATGTTCAGAATTTCTTGACATTCAAAGCAGAGTATCGTCGTTCTTCAAAAGAATTTATGTTTGGTTACTTTAATAACACATACGAATTAGAGCGAGCCCAGTTTGTGGGTAATAATGCTGTGACCAAACAGCAACAATTACTTGCAATTCAGGAAGAGTTAAATGGCATATATGCAAGCGCTGAGTTGAATCTGTTAGGATATGTTGTTGGCTATGCCGCTTATCAGGATCTTATGGGAACAGCCGATAAGCATGTGAGATCAATTCATGGAGAGATAAGAATGGGCGAAACCCTAAAAAAGATGATCAGTTTTGCCGATGTGAAAGGGTATTATATTCAGAATAACGTTCAGGATTTCAGGGAGTGGAAATCTCCAAGTACTGTAATGGGTTTTAATATTGGGTATAACTATAAAGGTGCTATTGTTGGAATTGATTATCGTTGGACATTCCAAGATTTAAATGGTGATGGACTGATAAGAGGTGGCGAAGAGAAGATAAAAACAATAAGTTTTAGAACTGCTGTCAATTTTTAAGCAACAGTTTGATATTGGTATTATAATTAAAAAGCCGTTAACTATAGGTTAACGGCTTTTTAATGCGGTTGAAATTATTCACTAACTTGTTGCACCTGTATCAACTTTCGATTCAATAGCAGCCTGGATGGTTGTTGATAAATTGGATAGGAAGTCGTATCCAGTCATGCCTTCAATATAGTCAACTGTTGTCCGGTAGTATCCCCATGCTTGACTACTTACGGTTTGGTTGTTTGGCATACAAACTGCAATAATGCGGGTTGATGAGGTTATTCTTGATAAGTCATTTGTTCCAGCAGGCAAAACAACGATAATCTTCCATACATAGGATGGAACCACTATGTTTTTGCTTGATATTGTTGAGTAGGTGCCATTTGAACCGGTTCCACCTTGTCCGTAAGGCCCTGCAATAATGTAAAGTTCATTTCCTGCATCAACAAGAGATCTGCAATAGTTTTCCAAGTTCGCCCATGTTATTTGGTTGTTCTTTGGTGCTTGAGGAACCATGTTGGTCATTAGGAAGGTTGCTGAGTTGTCGGTTGTGCTTGAAGTTCTATCGGCGCTAGGACACATGTGTCCACGGTCGAACCCTGAACCGCTATAGTCGGTTGTGCCAACTTGTACCCATCCTGATGGTAGTGTTGCATCAGCCCTGAAATCATCCTGACGATCAGCCGATCCAATCCATGAAGAGCCCAGGTACCATGAGGTCCAGTTGCATGTAAGTTTGCTATTGTTATAGGATAGAGCATACTGTGTTTTTACCATTAGGTAGTTATTGGCATACGTTGTGCTAGCAACTGCAGATGAGGGATTTCCAAGCATCATGTTGTCGCCATCGGTGCCAGAAGTTGTGCCACCACCAGTATCGCCACCACTTGAAGATGTATAGTCTGATATTGAAATGTTGTCAATGTTAATTCTGTATGAGGTACCTGTGAGTTTGCGAATTTCGAAACGAACATTTCCTGATTGATTAACGGTGAAATTAGCTGCGGTCAAAGTGGTTGATGAAGTTGTAACAGTTGATCCTACCTTGCTCCATGAACTACCACTATTGGTAGACATGTAAAGATCCCAGGTACTAGTACCATCGCTACTGTATTTAGCATGGTAAATAGTAACAGTGCCTGCACCCGTGGTTTTGTTGAACTGCATGGTGAGTTTGCCAGTGCTAGTTATTCTGGCCGATTTCGATCCACTTTTGCGATCGCCTGTTGATGTGCCTATTAGGGCATTGTTGAAATACCAACTTCCGGTTGTTAGGGTTACGCTTGCTGCGGTATAGGATGTTTTGGTACCGCTTTCGAAGGTCTCTGAAAAAGAAGTGGCTTTTTGTGCACTAATTTGATCTTGAGTATTCTGGTTAGGAGTGATGTCTTCCTTTTCGCAGGATACCATTGCTACTAATGCTAATATAGAAACGGTTAGCATTAGGCTCTTTAAAATTGTTTTAATTTTCATATTTTTTAGGTTAAAGGTTGGACTGTAAATGTATGAAGATGCGTTGATTTGGAGTGTAGTGTTTGTGTTTGTTTTTAGTTAAGTTTTGGTTTCTTTTGAGATGGAAATGAGGTATTATTAAAAATATCTGGTTTTTATTCTATATGATTTTCATAGTAATTGCTGAGTGACTCTAATTTATTAGTAGTTAGTTGTTCTGTAATTTTAACCTATATTAACAATCATGAGGGTGTTTGCTGATTCTGCAGTTGTATTCTTTGAAGTTCCATTTTCTCGCTTTTTAACTTTTCGCACCAACAGTATGTTTTTTTCAAAATTTCGTGTAGGTTTGTATAACGGTTCGTTTAGAATCCTTACACTTAACTTAATTATATTTTCATTGTTGTTAAAACATTGAATTATGCGAAGAATAATTTTTACTCTTGGACTTCTGCTCTTGACCTTTTTCATTTATGGTCAGAATGCTGGTGGTAAAAAGAAACCATCGGGGCCTTTTCCTAAAGATTGGGTACTGGTTGAAAAAGGAGGATTGTATGGATTTATTTCGACTGAGGGTAAAGAGATTATAAAACCTCAATATACAAGAGTTTCTGCTTTCGATGAGGTTCAAAGGGGCTGGGCTCAGGTCGAAAAGGATGGTTTTATAGGATTTATTTCAGTTGAAGGGAAGGAGATTGTTAAGCCTCAGTATACAAAGGTGTATGCTTTTGGCGATCTACAACGGGGCTGGGCTTTGGTGGAGATAAACGGATTATTGGGCTTTATTTCGAGCGACGGTAAAGAGGTGGTTAGTCCCAACTATAATAAAATTCACCCATTTGGTGAGATGTATAAGAATCTTGCATTAGTGGAGAAGGATGGCTTATTTGGCTTTATTTCAGGGGAAGGTGCAGAGGTTGCTAAACCACAGTATAATAAGATAAATGCTTTTGGTGAGTTCCAGAAGGATTGGGCAATGGTTGAGAAAGACGGGCTTCTCGGTTTTATAAATGGGGAAGGCAAGGAGATAATTAAGCCACAGTATAACAAGGTATCACCGTTTGGCGAGTATACAAAGAGTTGGGCTTTGGTTCAGAAGGATCGATTCTTAGGATTTATTTCTAACGATGGCAAAGAGATTATTAAACCCCAGTATGATCAGATAAAACCATTTGGTCAGTTTCAGAAGGATTGGGCGATGGTTCAGAAGGATGGTCTTTGGGGCTTTATTTCGTTGGAGGGTAGAGAGGTTGTAAAGCCCAAATATGAAAAAATTAATTTTGGCGATTCCCTTAGTATTAAGTATGGGAAACAATCAGTTGTTGCTGAAGATAATTAGATTCACATAATGGGCTTAGATACATTCTTTGTCTTATTTTATTATCAACCGTCAACGAACAACAATCAACTTATTTCTAACGCTATTGTTTAAATAAAAAGTATCGCTATATTTGCACCATTCAAAATACTATTCTTTTAGCGAAAGGATAGATTTATAGAGAAGAGCGGAGAGAACAGGCTCAATGAACCTCTAGCAACCTGCTACTAAAAGCAAGGTGCTAAAACCTGACCCGAAAGGGTAATTATAACTCTAAACTAAAACGTTATGCTGAGTTTGAAAATTTTAGGTTCAATTTTTGCAACGGGTTACTACACCTGCTTGTCGTTACTTCTTTACAATCAGTTCAGAGTTACTTCTCGAATGCGCCGCTTCGGTCGAATGCGGTAGATAATCAGTTATATTCCTTACGGATTAAACCTATTGCGTTGCGGGCAACGCGAGGGTGCTTGATGCATAGCATCAAAATGAATTTTCACAATACATTAACGAATCTTGTTCATTGAATCACGATCAACGAACAACAATCAACAGACAATAATTTCTATGTCACAAACATATCATTTCGATACCCTGCAGGTTCACGCAGGTCAATGGGTGGATGGCGAAACGCTGTCGAGGGCTGTGCCCATTCATCAAACCACATCATATTTATTTAAAGACTCAGAGCACGGTGCAAATTTGTTTGCCTTAAAGGAGTTTGGCCATATTTACACGCGCCTTAGTAATCCAACCACCGATGTGTTGGAGAAGCGTTTGTCTGCGCTGGAAGGAGGAACGGCTGCTTTGGTAGTTTCCTCGGGACACGCAGCGCAGTTTATTGCGTTGAGCAATATACTTTGTGCTGGCGATAATTTTATTTCATCGCCTTACTTGTATGGCGGTAGCCATAATCAGTTTAAGGTGGCTTTTAAACGCTTAGGGATTGAGGCGCGTTTTGCTGTCAGTCTAAATCCTATTGATTTTAAGACATTGATTGACGAAAATACAAAGGCTATCTACCTCGAAACAATTGGAAATCCTAGTTTCTGTGTGCCCGATTTTGATGAGTTTGCCCGATTGGCCAATCAGTACGCAATCCCATTAATTGTTGATAATACTTTTGCCGGTGCAGGGTATTTATGTAAACCAATTGAGCACGGTGCCAACATTGTGGTTGAATCAATTACCAAATGGGTTGGAGGACACGGAACAAGTATGGGCGGTGCTATTATTGATGGTGAAAACTTTAATTGGGGCAATGGGAAGTTTCCCCAGTTCTCAGAGCCATCGGAGGGCTATCACGGGTTAGTGTTTTGGGATGCATTTGGCGATAAAAGTCAATTTGGCAATATTGCGTTTGCAATAAGGGCCAGAGTTGAGGGGTTAAGAGATTTTGGCCCAGCAATAAGTCCATTCAATTCATTCCTACTTATACAAGGTTTAGAAACTTTATCGCTAAGAATGGAACGTCACTGTGGCAACGCATTGGCATTGGCCCGGTGGTTAGAAAATCATCCAAAGGTTGAGGGTGTTAGCTATCCAGGACTGGAGAGCAGCCCTTACTATCTTGTTGCATCAAAGTACTTGCGCAATGGTTATGGCGGCGTACTTTCGTTTACAATAAAGGGTGATGGAAATCAAACCACAAGGTTTGTGGATAGTCTAAAGCTTGTTAGCCACCTAGCCAATGTTGGCGATGCCAAAACGCTAATAATTCAACCTTCAGCAACTACTCACCAGCAATTGTCGGCCGAGGAGCAGTTGGCAGCAGGAGTAAAGCCAAACCTTTTGAGGGTTTCGGTTGGAATTGAGTATATTGGCGATATAATTGCCGATTTTGAGCAAGCATTCAGAAGAGTTGATGGTTGATGCTGGATGTGTTAATCGTTAATCGTGAAACGTTGGTTTTTCAGGTTTAAACGATTAACGATTCACGTTTAACGAAATACGATTTGTACTATGAAAATTACAGAAGGAAACCTAAGTATTAGTGAGTTATTGTTGGAGTGTGGCGCAACACTTAACAACATAAATGTACATTACCACATTCTTGGAGATATATCAAAGAATCCGAATAAGGTTATTTGGATTTGCCACGCCTTTACCGCTAATAGCAATCCAGCAGATTGGTGGCCCGAAATGGTGGGCGAAGAAAGGGTTTTCGACCCTAATAAAACTCCGATTGTATGCGCTAATATTTTAGGTTCCTGCTACGGAACAACCGGTGCAATGTCTATCAATCCGAGTACAGGTAAGCCTTATTTACGTGATTTTCCGCTAATAACATTTAGAGATGTTGTTAGGGTTAACAACGAGGTGAAAAAGTATCTGTCGATCGATAAAGTTTGGTTGATGATTGGTGGTTCCATAGGTGGTTTTCAAGCAATGGAGTGGGAGTATTTATTCCCGGGAACTACAAAGCATCTTGCATTAATTGCAACTACATCAAAATCGTCGCCTTGGGTTAAGGCTTTTAGCCAATCGCAGCGCTTGGCGCTACTGAGCGACGAGAGTTTTGTTCGCCAAGAGGTTGATGGTGGTAAAAACGGACTAGCCGCAGCTCGCAGTATTGCTTTGCTGAGTTATAGAGGCCGTAGTAGTTACAATATAACACAGCAAGATGAGGACGACGATTTGTTGGAGAACTATCGTGCTTGTACATATCAGAGTTATCAGGGTGAAAAGTTAGTGAAACGATTCGATGCCTACACTTACTACTCCTTAACTCTAACGCTCGATAACCATAATATGGGACGTGGACGTGGCTCTTTAGTGAAAGCGCTGGGTGCAATTGGTGCGAACACTTTGGTAGTAGGAATTGATTCTGATATTCTGTTCCCAATTGAGGAGCAGAAGTTTTTGGCCAACTCAATTCCGAATGCAAAGTACTACGAGATTCACTCGCAATTCTGCCACGATGGTTTTTTGATTGAGTATGAGCAGTTAACCGCGATAATTCGGAAATATTTAAAGGAATTTAATGAGGAAATTTAGATGTCTGAAGTCAGATATCAGACAGAAGACATTAGATTTCTCACTACGTTCGAAATGACAAGAATAACGAATGGGTTCTGTCATCCTGAGCGTAGCAAAGGATCTCTCGCTGCTCTCGAAACCGATCCGCCAAATGGCGGAGAACTTGCTGAAGGCAATAACAAAGAGATCAATTTTAAACTTTTAAAAACAAAAAACAATGGAAACAATATCAATAAATAAATCAAAACAAAGTCAAGTTAAGGAGAATCAGTCGATTCAACGTCAGGTTATAGGTTTAGTTGGATTTGGAACTGTAGGGCAGGGGTTGTACCACGTGCTGCAAGGTGTTCCGGAATCAAAGGCATATATTAAAAAAATCTGTGTGAAGCAGGAGTTTAAAGAGAGACCAGTTGATAAGAAACTTATCACTTTCGATCCAAACGTAATTCTCGATGATCCTGAAATCAACCTAGTGGTTGAACTAATTGACAATGCTGATGATGCCTACAAGTATGTAAAGGCTGCACTATTGTTAGGAAAGAGTGTTGTGTCTGGCAATAAAACAATGCTTTCGCATCACTTGGATGAGTTAATCCGCATACAACGCGAAACTGGCAGTGCCTTGCTTTACGATGCATCGGCTTGTGGTAGTATACCTGTAATTCGTAACCTTGAAGAGTATTACGATAACGATTTGTTGACCTCAATCAGAGGGATTTTAAATGGGTCATCAAACTTCATTTTATCAAGAATTTTCAACCACGGTGAGAGTTACAGTAGTGCTCTTAAAAAGGCACAGGACTTAGGTTTTGCAGAAAGTAATCCAGCCTTCGATGTAATGGGTTTTGATGCCCTTTACAAGTTGATAATTCTTACTGTACACGGCTTTGGAACTTATATTCATCCTAACGATGCTTTTTGTTCTGGAATCCAGAATCTGTCGAAGTACGATATCCGCTACGCTCAGGAGCAGGGTAAAAAGATTAAACTTGTTGCCACATTGCAAAAGTTCGATAGCGGCAATTTTACTATATTTGTTCTTCCAACTCTGGTGAATTCTGAGGATTATATTTATAATGTTGAGGATGAGTTTAATGGTGTGGTGATAGAGGGTGCTTACTACGATAAGCAGTTTATGTTCGGTAAAGGAGCTGGCGGATTCCCAACTGGTTCGGCAGTTTTAAGCGATATATCGGCTCGTTTCCATAACTACCGTTACGAGTATAAGAAGTTGAACTTCTTTACCCCGCCAGCATACACAACCGATGTTACATTGGAGTTATTTATCCGCTATCACGATATGGTTGACCTTTCAATCTTCGATATCTATGAATTAGTGGAGCGTTATAATGGTCCAGAGCATCGCTGGGTAATTGCTAAGGTTAAACTTTCAACCTTGATTAAAGTAAAGGACTTAATTTCAAAGTTGAATTTATTTATTGCTTTTACTGGAAACTTGGATTTTAAAAGTGGTAACTTGTAGTAAGGAGATTTGAACAAAGAAGTGAAGGTAATTTGTTCGTTAATCGTGAGACGTGAGATGTTAGACGTTAATCGATTTTGACTTATAATACCCAGTTCATCGTTTAACGATTCACTAATAACGATTTACGAGAAAATGAAAAATGTATTAATAGACCAACTAAATCAACGAATCCTCGTTCTGGATGGGGCGATGGGGACAATGATTCAGCGTTTCAAATTGCAGGAGGAAGATTTCCGAGGTTCGCTATTCGCAAGTCATCCCCAAAATCTTAAGGGCGATAACGATCTGTTGGTGCTTACACGTCCCGATGTGATTGAGTCAATCCATAGAGAATACTTGGCTGCAGGTGCCGACATTATTGAAACAAATACTTTCAATGCCACTACAATTTCGCAGACCGATTACAGAATGCAGGATTGGGTTGAGAAAATCAACTACGAGGGGGCTCGTATAGCTCGAAAGGTTGCCGATGAATTTACTGCGATGAATTCCAGTAAGCCCCGTTTTGTGGCTGGGTCAATGGGGCCGACCAACCGCACTGCATCAATGTCGCCCGATGTGAATAGGCCAGGCTTTCGTGCCGTAACATTCTTCGATCTAGTTTTGGCATACAGCCAACAGGCTAAGGCTTTAATTGAGGGTGGTGTTGATGTTCTTTTGGTCGAAACCATTTTTGATACTCTCAACGCTAAGGCGGCTCTGTTTGCAATATCGAATGTGCTCGATGAGTTACAAAGGGATGTCCCAGTAATGGTTTCGGCTACCATTGCCGATATAAGCGGTCGCTTGCTTGCTGGGCAAACCTTGGAGGCTTTTTTAGCATCGGTGTCGCATTATCCTTTGCTTAGCGTTGGATTGAACTGTGCTTTTGGTGCCGAGCAGTTATTGCCATATATCGAGGAGATATCGGCTAAATCTAAATTTCGCATAAGCGTTCACCCAAATGCAGGTTTGCCAAATCAACTTGGTCAGTACGATCAATCGGCAGAGCAAATGGCTACGGTTGTTGAGAAAGTTTTAAAGTCGAACTTGGTTAATATTGTTGGCGGTTGTTGCGGCACAACTCCTCTGCATATAGAGAAGATTGCTGGTTTGGTTGATAAATATTCACCCCGACAAATTCCATCAATTCAAAAATATACCCGTTTATCGGGCTTGGAGTTGTTGGAGATAAGACCCGATACAAACTTCGTGAATATTGGTGAGCGTACCAACGTTGCTGGTTCTAAAAAGTTTGCAAAGTTGATTGCCGATGGTAAGTATGCCGAAGCCATATCCGTTGCACGCGAGCAGGTTGATGGTGGCGCGCAGGCCATTGATATTTGTATGGATGATGCCCTGATTAATGCACCTCAGGCTATGACTGAGTTTATAAATATGATCGCATCGGAGCCCGATATTGCCAAAGTTCCAGTGATGATTGATTCATCGAGGTTTGAGGCAATTGAGGCTGGCTTGCAGTGTACACAGGGTAAAAGTATTGTTAACTCAATTAGTTTGAAGGAGGGTGAGTCGGAATTTATCCGTCGCGCTAAACTTATAAGGCAGTATGGTGCTGCAGTTGTGGTAATGCTTTTCGATGAAAACGGTCAGGCTACAACCACAGAGCATCGTATAGCTGTTGCTGAGCGTTCCTATAGAATTCTTACGCAAGTTGTGGGTTATGAGCCCGAGGATATCATTTTTGATCCAAATGTTCTTGCAATTGGAACTGGAATGGTTGAGCACGCATCGCAGGCTGTGAGTTTTATTGAGACTTGCCAGTGGATTAGGCAAAACCTTCCAGGTGCAAAGGTTAGCGGTGGCGTAAGCAATTTATCGTTCTCGTTTAGGGGGAACAATGTTATTCGCGAGGCTATTCATTCCGTTTTCCTATACCATGCCATAAATGCAGGAATGGATATGGGTATTGTGAATCCTTCTCTTTTGCAGGTTTACTCGCAGATTGAGCCCGATTTATTGAGGTTGACAGAGGATTTGGTTTTAAATCGCAGGCGCGATGCTACCGAGCGTTTGCTTGCGTTTGCTCAAAATATAACACAGGAAAAGACCGAGGAGCATAAGGTACAAGAGTGGCGTAACGAGCCAGTGGCGAAACGCTTGAAGCACTCTCTTGTAAAAGGGATAACCGATTTTATAGTTGACGATACCAACGAGGCATTTAGCAGTTTAGGATCTGCAATTAATGTGATTGAAGGCCCATTGATGGATGGAATGGCCGAGGTTGGTAGTCTGTTTGGTTCAGGTAAGATGTTTCTACCTCAGGTTGTAAAAAGTGCAAGGGTGATGAAAGCTGCTGTGGCGGTTCTTGAGCCCTACTTAAGTGGCACTTCAGATCTTGAGCAAAACCAAGCGCAGAAAGGTACCATTGTTTTGGCAACAGTTAAGGGCGATGTGCACGATATTGGAAAAAATATCGTGGGTGTTGTGCTGGCCTGCAACGGTTACCGAATTATCGACTTGGGCGTAATGGTTTCCGTGGAGAGAATTATTGAGGAGGTTATAAAGAACAAGGCCAATATCCTTGGTTTGAGTGGACTTATTACTCCATCGCTCGATGAAATGGCACACGTTGTAAGAGAGTTGGAACGAAACAATATTAAAATTCCGGTACTAATTGGTGGCGCAACCACATCGGAGTTGCATACCGCTTTGCGGATTGATACAGGATATTCGGGCGTAGTTGTTCACGTAAAGGATGCATCGCAGGCTAGTGGAGTTGTGGCTAATCTTTTGAGTGATGAAAAACGCCCCGCGTACATCAATCAGGTGAAAGATAATTATGAGAAGTTACGTGAGAACTACAGCGCAAGAAATTTCTCCTTGATTTCTTTGGATGATGCACGAGGTAACTCGTTGAGGTTGGATTGGAATTCATACAATCCTCCAGTCCCTAAGCAAACAGGTGTAATCAGGTTTGATGATTACTCTTTGGCAGAAATCAGAAAGTATATCGATTGGACATTTTACTTCTTTGCTTGGGATATCAATGGAAAATACCCCGAGATCTTCAACGATCCGTTGAAAGGTGCTGAGGCAAAGCGTTTGTACGACGAGGCTAACGCTATGCTCGATGAAATTATAGAAGGAAAACTCCTGAAAGCGGCTGGAGTTGTAGGCGTATTTCCAGCTGCGGTAAAAGGCGATAATGTTTTAATTTATTCGGATGAATCGAGAAAAAACATTATTTCGAAGTTCCCTCAATTACGCAATCAGGAGCAAAAGGATGATGGTGTTCCAAATCTTTGTTTGTCGGATTTTGTTGCGCCGATTGGTTCAAAGAACGATTGGGTAGGATGCTTTGCTGTAACAGTAGGTCACGGTGCCGATGAACTTGCTGAAAAGTATCGCTCTGCTGACGATGATTTCAAGGCTATAATGGTGAAAATTATTGCCGATAGGCTTGCAGAGGCTTTCGCAGAACTGTTGCACCAGAAGGTTCGTAATGAAATTTGGGCTTACAGTCCAAACGAGGATTTTTCTTTACAGCAGATTTTGTCGGAGCGTTATGCTGGTATTCGTCCCGCTCCAGGATATCCTGCTTGTCCCGATCATCGTGGTAAGCAGTTTATTTTCGACTTGCTAAATGTCACCCAAAACACTGGGATGATCTTAACCGAGAATTTTGCAATGAATCCGGGGGCTTCGGTTGCTGGTTACTACTTCTCGCATCCCAAATCAAAGTATTTTACGGTTGGAAAAGTTACGCAGGAGCAGGTGGCTGATTATGCTCATCGTTTGGAGTTGAGTGTTGAGGAGGTTGAGAAGTTTATTCCAACATATTTGGCGTATAAGTAGATTTAAAAAAATATCAAAAAATTATCGATTAACTTTTAACGATTAACCATTCACAAAATGAAGGTAATAGATATAATAAGCCAATCGAAATCAACACTTTTTTCTTTCGAGTTGCTTCCTCCACTAAAGGGGCATAACGTACAAACTATTTTCGATACTATCGATAAACTTTTAGAATTCGCCCCTGCCTATATCAACATAACGTACCACCGCGAGGAGGTTATTTACCGCCCCAATCCAGATGGAGGTGTAATGCCCGTAAAAGTACGCCAACGACCTGGAACTGTTGGATTGGCTGCTGCAATTCGGTTTCGATATGGAATAGATGTTGTTCCTCATATTATTTGCGGAGGTTTTGATGCTAACGAAACCGAAGATGCTCTTGTGGATTTAGAATTCTTAGGCATTCAAAATGTACTGTTGTTGCGTGGCGATGCCGATAAAGTTATTGGTCGCTTTGAACCAAAACGTGGAGGGCATAGGCATGCTGTGGATTTGGTAAAGCAGGTGAGCAATTTTAATAAAGGAGTATTCCTTGAGAGCTTGATGGAGAGGCCAAAACAAATCGATTTTTGTATTGGTGTGGCAGGATATCCCGAAAAGCACCCCGAGTCGCCGAACTTTGAGTCGGACATTCGGTATCTTAAGGCGAAGGTTGATGCAGGGGCCAGTTATATAGTTACCCAGATGTTTTTTGATAATTCAAAATATTTTCAATTTGTAGATAACTGCCGGGATGCCGGAATACAGGTGCCCATTATCCCTGGAATTAAGCCCATATCGGTGAAGGATCATTTAAGCAGTTTACCCAAAGTGTTTGGTGTATGCTTTCCTCAAGAACTAGTATCGATGGTTGAAAACTGCAAATCAAACAGCGATGTTTACGAAGTAGGAATAGAGTGGACTACCAATCAAGTTAAAGAGTTAAAAAGTTCAGGTGTGCCTGCAATTCATTTTTACACAATGGGACGCCCCGATAATATAAGCCGAATTGCTAAAGCAGTTTTTTAATAGATATACCCCTTGCTTTTAATTTGAATATGCCTTAACTTCCTCGATGGAGATTATTTTCCCATTGGTTCTATAAATATTTAGATGTATGGCTGATAGTATATCTAATCTAGGTTCAACTAGAGGCGATTTCGATTCGAGGAATCGTGACGGTAGTGCTAATTTAGAACAGAAATATCGTTTGGTTTTTGAAAACTCGCCTGTTGGTATTTTTCAGTTCGATAATAATTTGGTGATTACTAATTGTAACGATAAGTTTGTCGAAATCTTTCTTTCCAGCAAGGATAAATTGGTGGGTTTGGATATGCATTTGCTTAACGATAAGGCAATTCTAAATGCATGTGAAGCCTCAATTGCTGGCAATCAAGGTTTCTATGAGGGAATTTATCACGCAACAACTAGCCCTGCGGTTGTATTTATCAGTTTAAAAACTGCTACTTTATTCTCTCCCGAAGTAGAGCGTGTAGATGGTGGACTTGGAATTGTTGAGGATATTACAGAGAGAATCAAGGCCGAAGAAGAACTCAAGAGTAAGGAGAAAAATTTTAGGATTTTATCATCGTTAACAACTGATGCTGCCTCTGTTTTAACAATAAATCCTGATGGTAGTTTTAAGAGAGAATGGCTCAGTGAATCACTCCTGAATATATTAGGGTATGCTCCTGAGGATATAGATTCTTTCGAAAAATGGGCATTAATTGTTCATCCCGATGATTTAGCAACATACCAACAGTCTGTTAGTAGAATATTAAAAGGGGAAACAGTTTCGATTGATCTCAGAATCCTTATCAAAGGTGGTGATTATTTGTGGATTAATAATACAGTATATCCAGAGTACGATGAATTTGGCAAGCCAATAAGACTTATCAGCGCCATTAAGAACATTACTGCACAAAAGGAGGCGGAGTTAGCATTAAGTTATCAGAAGAATCTGCTCGATACTATTATTGATGTAGCGCCAGTGGGAATTTGGCTTACGGCTTCGGATGGGTCTTATCCAATTATCAATAAAAATTTTTCGGAACAGATAGGTTATGGTACCCCAAATTTTTCGATGACTCCGGAAGAACTAGAACAATGTAAATTGAGTGACGATTTGGCCGCTAAGTCCAATGAACCGGTAGAAAAGGACGAGGAAATTACATTTGTTGATGGTAGAAAACATACGATTAAGGTATATAAACGCAAGGTGATGGATGCCAATGGATCGGTGTTGGGGGTTCTGGGCGTGTCTACAGATATTACATTGCGGAAACACTATGAGAAAGCGTTGGTTGAAGCATTGGAAAAGGCCGAAGAATCAGATAGGCTGAAATCAGCATTTCTGGCCAATATGAGCCACGAGATTCGTACTCCTTTAAATGGAATAATCGGTTTTGCTAAATATTTAAGGAATTTTCCTGAGACTAGTCGTGAGGAAACCCTTAAGTTTCTTAATATTATCTGCAACAGTGCAGACCATCTTCTTAACCTTATCAATGATATTATAGATATATCCAAGATTGAGGTGGGGCAAATGAAGATTGCGCCAGAACCCTTGAATTTAAATGAACTGCTAAATGAAATTTATACCTTCTACTACTCTTCAAACCCAGATTTAACAAAAAGCGGTGTTGGGTTTAGAATAAAAACATCACTTTCCGATGCAGAGTCCAATATCATTACCGATAAAATACGATTGCGTCAGATTCTGAATAATTTGGTTGCCAATGCGCTGAAATTTACAAAGGCGGGAAGTGTAGAGTTCGGCTACGAGTTAACCCCTGATAAAAAAATGTTGAAATTTTTCGTGAGCGATACGGGCATTGGTATTTCTCAGGAAAAGGTCAATTTAATTTTCGAGAGGTTCAGCCAGGCCGATGTCGATATTACTCGTAAGTATGGAGGAACGGGGCTAGGTTTGGCTATATCCAAATCTCTGGTGGAGTTGATGGGGGGCAGTATTTGGGTGGAATCACAGCCCGAAATGGGTGCAACTTTTTTCTTTACTCTTCCTCTAAATAAGACTTTAACACCAGCGCTTAAAACGAATGTTAAGGTAAATGCTTCCGATTTAGTAGGGAAATTATCTGGCATAAAGGTGCTTATTGCAGAGGACGATCCTAATAGTTTGTACTATTTAAAGACAGTATTGCAGAATGTAGGAGTAACTTGCAAAGAGGCTCTAAACGGTAGAGAGGCCGTTAATATATTTCTTAAGAATCCAGAGATAGATCTAATAATAATGGATTTGAAAATGCCAGAACTGAGCGGTTTCGATGCAATTAAAGAAATACGAAAGGTGAAACCCAAAATTCCAATTCTGGTTCAAACAGCACATGTGTTCAACGACGAGAAGGTTCTGTGTAGAGCGTTGGGGTGCGATAATTTTATTTCTAAACCTGTTGATATAGAATTGCTTCTTAGCCATATAACTCAGATGTTGAAAATAGTATAGTTAAAGCGTTTTTTCGAAAATAATTTTAACAAATTCCTCCTTTGTTGGGGCTTGACTTTTGTTTTTAAAACCATTTTCCTCGAGCAGGTTAACAAGAGATTTGTCATCTACAGGAATGTGTCCGGTTATTTGTTCGTATTTGCCCTCCTTGGCTTGCTCTATGGCAAAGAGAATTAATTGGTGTGCTGATCCTTTTTTTTGAAATGCTGGGTAAATGGCTAATCTGCTTATGGCTAATTTTCGTCCATTATCACTTTCGGGCTTAAGTGTGATAGTTCCTATTGGAATCCTATTGTCTATTGCTATATAAACATGGCCTTTCTCAATATCCGAGGCTATATCATTAAAATCTGCCATGCTGTTATTCCAGTATTTCACTCCTTTTTCGAGTAGTTGCCTGGAGCACTCCTTTATAATGTAGAGTATCTCTATAAGTTGATGTTTTTTTGCTTTAACTATTTCCATGGCTAGTTGTTTATGTCGAACACTTTTTCTCCATTAACGTATGTCTGTAAGACTTTTACATTGGGGATATTTTGGGTAGAATCATTCATAAGGTCAAAATCGAGAAGTACGAAATCAGCCACTTTGCCAACCCCTATACTGCCTTTAGTGTTTTCCTCGAAGCATGATTTTGCGGCCCAAATGGTCATGGCCCGGAGCGCCTGCTCTCGTGTAAGAGCATTCTCCATTTGGAAGCCATCCTTGGGTTCGCCGTTGAAATGCTGACGGGTAACGCCCGAGTAAAACCCGTAAAGTGGATTTACCTGCTCAATGGGAAAATCGCTTCCGTTGGGTAGCCAGCCGTTTTGTTGTAATAGGTCTTGGTATGCGTACGCATATTTAATCCTAGAGCCTAAACGTTCATCGGCCCAGTCCATGTCCGAGGTGGCATGTGTGGTTTGAACCGATGGGATGATATGGTACTTCGCATACCTTGGTAAATCCTGTGGATCTACAACCTGAGAGTGTTCTATTCTCCAGCGTGTATCATTATTCTCATCTAAGTACTTCGAGTAAATATCAATCATCAGCCTTACGGCAGCATCGCCAATGCAATGAGTACAAACTTGGTAGCCCGCATCGTTGGCCATTTTGCAAATAGAGTCGAGTTTTTCGGCTGGTTCAACCTGAATGCCTTTATTTTTAGGATCATCTGAATAGGGCTCTAGAAGCAATGCCCCACGCGATCCCAATGCGCCGTCTGCGTAAATTTTAATAGAGCGTACGGTTAGCCTATCGGTCTGGTAAACCCCTTTGCAAATGAATGTTTTGTAATTAGAAGGAGTGGGGTTGAGCATTGCATTAATCCTCATTTTTAATGAGCCTGCCTTTTGGAGCGAATCAATCAAAATTACTTCATCGGTATCTAGTCCTGCATCGTGAATGCTTGTTAATCCAACCGCAAAACAGTTCTTTTGAGCGTTGATCAACGCTTTGGATTTTTCTTCTTTTGTGGATTCTGGTATACATTTCCTAACAAGTTCCATGGCATTATCGATCAAAACGCCGGTGGGTTTTCCGTTAATCTTAACAATTTCGCCACCGTTAACCGTTGTTTTATTGTTGATTCCCGCTAGTTCGAGCGCTTTTTGATTTGCGATTGCAGCGTGGCCATCAATCCTAACAATGTAAACGGGTTTGTTGGGAAAGGCCTTGTTGAGCAAATCGTTTGTGGGGAATTGTTTTATACTCCATTCGTTTTGGTTCCAGCCACGCCCTTTTACCCATTCGGTGGCATATTGCTTTTGGTTCTCAATAAGTCTGTTTACAACTTCTTCCCAATTCTTAGCATCGGCTAGCCATGCGTTGGGTAATCCAAGTCCATAACCTAAAAAGTGGCAATGAGGGTCAATAAATCCTGGGTAAATATATTTGCCGTTGGCATCTAATACGGTTTTGGATTCATATTCCCGATTTATATCTGAGTTGTTTAGCAGGGCAACAATTTTTCCTTTGTCGATTGCCATGCTTTCGTAAACAGAAAAAGCGGAATCGACTGAGTATATTTTTGCATTGGTTACAATTAAGTCTACATTTTTTCGTTTAGTACATGCCATTGCCAGAATTGCAATTAGGATTAATGTCGTGAATCTTTTCATTATCGTAAAGATTGCATTAGTCATAAAAGATCAAATTTACTTTTTTGTTTTGAAATTGAAAAAGAACTTAGGGTAAAGGAGAATTGAGAATTTAGAATGGCAAGTATTCGGGCAGGCGGTACTTGATTGCCTAATAACTCGTTAATCAAGCACTCAACTAAGCGAAAAAAGATGTAGTTTTGACATTTTAAATTGACGATGAAAGCAATATACTACATAGGACTTATAATTTTAGGATTTGGAATTTTAGCATGCGAGCGCGATAACTATTCTAGTAGTCCTTCAATAAAGTTATCGTTCTCAAACGATACCGTTCTTTTTGATACTGTTTTTACAACCATAGGATCTTCAACTCAATATTTGAAGGTTTATAATAGAAGTAACAACGATGTCCGAATTTCGTCAATAAAACTAGCGGGCGCTTCCTCTTCGCCCTATCGTATAAATGTTGATGGAATGAGCGGAACTACCTTTGAAGAGGTTCCTTTGCGCTCGAACGATAGCCTCTATATTTTTGTTGAGGTTACCGTTGATCCTACTTCTCAGAATTCTCCTTTGTTGGTGGCCGATTCTATTGTTTTTGAAACTAACGGAAATATTCAGGATGTTAATTTGGTAGCTTGGGGGCAGGATGTTCATTTGTTCAATGCAAAAACTATTACTTCCGATACCATTCTCCATGCCGATAAGCCTTACCTTATATATGATTATCTTTTGGTAAATCCAAGTGCATCACTCACTATTGAGGCTGGCGCAAAGTTGCATTTCCATAATTCGGCGCAACTCATAGTTACAGGAACTATCAATGTGAATGGCGAGCCCGAAAACCCAATTGTTTTTGAAGGCGATCGGCTGGAGGATTACTATAGAGATAAGGCTGGACAATGGACCGGTTTATGGCTTTATGCCGGAAGTAAAAACAATAACATAGCTTGGGCTGAGATAAAGAACTCCATTTATGGATTAATTGTTGACACTTGCGTTACAAGCCCTGCACCAACGCTTGCATTAAGCCATACAAAAATTGAAAATTCGAGTTATGTAGGATTACTGGCTCGGGGGGCAACTATCTATGCCGATAACTGTCTTTTTGCCAACTCGGCCAAGGTTTCGGTTGCATTAACCATGGGAGGTGCATATCGTTTTTACCATTGCACCGTGGCAAACTATTGGGGCGATTATATGTTTCGCGAAGGGCCGGCGTTAATTTTGAATAACTACTATACCTACCAGCTGGTTGAGGATGGACCAATCTATGTGGAGCCCCGCGACTTAACGGAGGCTTCGTTCTACAATAGCATTATTTACGGAAGCATCAGTACCGAGATTTCTATTGATAATAAGGTGAATGGACAGGCTGTTGATGCTCTGATGAATTATTACTTTCAGAATTGCATTCTGAAAGTTCCGTCAACTTACGATTTGAGCAATGAAACTAAGTACAAGAATGTGATTATACTTGATCCTAAGTTTAAGGATCCCTATAACCATATCTATGCACTCGATACGCTAAGTCCCGCAAAGGATATTGCAAATATCGATATATCCAACATCTACCCAATTGATCTTAACAACTACAATCGTTTAACCGATACAAAGCCCGATTTGGGCGCATTTGAAAGAGTGGAATAGTTTTAAATACCATTTCAATTTTTCTTAGTTACCCCTGACAGGGTTTTATGTTTATTGGAAATTTGTTTTAACTTTATAACTAGTTCAAATAAATTTCATTGAGAGATGAATCGATTTTTATTTCTCTTTTTAGGGCTTGTCTGTTTTTCAATCTCTAATTCCCAGACAGTAAGAAATCGAGTGATGTTCTATAACGTCGAGAACCTTTTCGACCCGTTTAACGATTCTCTAACCCGCGACGATGATTTTACCCCCGATGGCGCTCGCCATTGGACTTGGAGTAAGATGGAGAAGAAAATCAATGGAATTTTTAAGGTGATAATGGCTGTTGGTGAGTTTGATCCACCTGTCATTGTTGGCTTTTCTGAGGTTGAGAATGGGTTTGTAATGCATCAATTGATTAAGGAGACCCCATTGGCAAAATTCGATTACAGAATGGTTCATCGTGAATCGCCCGACCCTAGGGGTATTGATGTGGCGTTAATTTATCGGCCAGATAGGTTTCAACTGTTGGAAAAGGATTTTTTCACGGTAACGTTCCCTGATGACACTTCACATCGAACTCGAGAGATTTTATACGCTAAAGGATTGATGTCTCAGGATACATTGCACATTTTTGTGAATCACTGGCCTTCGAAGTTTGGTGGTGAGTTAGAATCGGAATCAGGGCGTTACGCTGCAGCCTATACTCTAAAAAACAAGGTGGATTCAATAATGGTTTTTTATCCTGATGCACGTATCCTGATTATGGGCGATTTAAACGATGAACCCGAGTCCGACCCTGTGGTAAAAGGGTTTGGTGTATGTTTGAGTGAAGACACATTGTGCAGTTATGGTTTTGTGAATATCTCTGCAATTCTCAAGCAGAGAGGGCAGGGAAGTTATAAGTACCAAGGAGTATGGGGAATAATTGACCAGATAATTGTATCGCGCAGTTTACTTAATAAAAATCACAAACTATTCACAACTCCTGCTAATGCTAACGTTTTTAGTGCTGATTTTCTACTTGAACCCGATGATGCATTTGTGGGCAAAAAGCCTTTCCGGACATTTCAGGGCTACCGTTACCACGGTGGTTTCAGCGACCATTTGCCAGTTTATATCGATTTGTTGGAGAATGTTGGCTATTAGACTGTAGTCTGTATGACTGCTTGGTCTTCCATTACTCTGACTCCTGACTCCTGAATTCTATATTCTGTGTTCTTTTCACTGTTAACGAACAACTTCTTTCAAAAATTTGCACACCCCAATAATCCTTTCTAACTTTGACCCGACTTTTGGGGGTGCCTTTAAGGCTGAGATTACACCCTTTGAACCTGATTCGGATAATACCGGCGAAGGGAAAAAGAGTTCGGTTTATTTTTTTCAATCTCAAGTTTTTTACTTCCCCCTTTTTTAGTTCGAAAGCCAATGCCCAACCGGGAGTGCACACCGTGTTTGCGTTTTGGTAGTTCGATTATTATTGTTGAACAACTTAAAAAAGGGTTTACAAAATGAAAAAGTTTTATTTTTTACTGCTTTTGCAGTTTTTCGGTTTTTCTATTTATGCCAGCCACTCAAATATTGGAGGATACTCTATTAGCGGAAGGGTGCTGGACGAAAATGGTAGTCCACTGATTGGCGCTACTGTTGTTGTAACAAATACATTGCTTGGCGTATCGTCCGATAAGAATGGCGCATTTGAACTTAACCGGTTGCGCACGGGTAATTATACTCTTAAAGTGTCGTATATGGGATATGATACCAAGGAGATACCTGTGGAGTTAACCGGAAATTTAACAATTGATGTTAAGTTAAATTCATCGGCACTAATGTGTGATGAGGTTGTGGTCAGTGCAACCCGTGCAACGACCCGTATGCCATTGGCGCAATCGACAATGGGTAAGGAGCAGATCCGTGCTAGCAGTACAGGTTTTGATGTTCCCTACCTTTTAGAGATGCAGCCATCTGTTGTGGCCATGTCCGAGGGGGGCACAGGTATAGGCAATACAACGCTCCGTATTCGAGGAACAGACCATACACGCATCAATGTTACAATAAACGGAATCCCATTGAACGAGGCTGAATCCCAGGGCGTTTACTGGGTCGATTTGCCCGATTTTGCGGCCTCTGCCGATAATGTTCAGGTGCAGCGTGGGGTTGGCACATCAACCAACGGGGCAGCTGCATTTGGCGCCTCGGTGAATTTTCAAACCACTACGCTGAATCCAGAACCCTATGCCGCAATTGATTTGCTTGGTGGTTCGTATAATACGTGGAAAACATCTGCACGTGTGGGAACTGGATTAATTAAGGGTAAATTTAGCCTTGAGGCTCGTTACTCCCAACTTCGTTCCGATGGCTATATTGAACGCGCTGGTTCTGATCATAAATCGATGTTTGCAACTGCTGCGTGGCATGGCGCAAAGAGCCTTGTTCGATTCAATATTATACATGGCGAGGAGCATACCGCAATTACGTGGGAGGGGAATCCCGATTACATGATGGGTGTAAACCGTAGGTATAATATGGCCGGCGAGTATACTGACGCAGATGGTATTACTCGTTACTATAACGATCAAAAGGATAACTATTGGCAAACACACTACCATTTAATTACAAGCCATTCGTTTAACGAAAACCTAACGCTGAATGCCACTCTGCATTTAACCGATGGAGAGGGATACTATGAGGAGTACAAGGCCGATAGAAAATTCTCGAAGTATGGTCTTCCTAGCCTTATAGTTGGAGACGATACTCTTAAAAAGAGCGATTTTATTCAGCGTAAATGGATGGATAATGTTTTTTGGGGAGGAATTGCTTCGTTGAGATTTAAGAAAGATGCGCTTGAATTGACTCTGGGTGGAGGCTGGAATCAGTATGATGGTGATCATTTTGGACGTATCATGTGGGTAGCCAATAATGCCGGTTTGCCCAAGAACTATGAGTGGTACAGTAACAATGGCCTAAAAACCGATTGGAATGCGTATGCAAAATCGGTTTGGCAGGTTAACGACCGGCTAGGGATATTTGTCGATATGCAGTATCGTGGTGTAAGCTATAAGTTGAAGGGTGTTGATTCTGATTTGTTCGGACTGAACCAGAACCACCGATGGGATTTTTTCAACCCCAAAGCGGGAGTTACCTTCAAGCTATCATCGGCGCAGGATGTTTATGCATCGGTTGGCGTTGCAAACCGCGAACCGGCTCGCGATGATCTGAAGGATGCCCAGAAAGGAGTTGATAATTATACCCCTAAATCAGAGCGGTTATACGATTACGAGTTGGGTTATCGATTAAAACATCAAACCTTTGCTGTAGATGCAAATATTTACTACATGAGGTATGTAGATCAACTTGTGAAAACAGGCGAACTTACCGATGTAGGTTACTCTGTAATGGAGAACGTTCCGAATAGTTATAGGGCAGGGGTGGAGTTGTCTGTTGGTTTTCAGCCTGCTAGGTGGATAAAATGGGAGGCCAACGCTACGCTTAGCAAAAACGTGATAGAGAACTATACTAACTATGCAACGCTTACGGATCATCCTGATGGTGATGAAACAGGACTTACTGTTTCCGAAGATCTCGGAAATACCACGATATCTTTTTCCCCTTCAATTATAAGCGCAAGCAAACTGAGCGTTATGCCTGTTAATGGGCTTACATTGTCGTGGGTTAGTAAGTTTGTGGGTAAACAGTATTTAGATAACACCCAGAGTGAGCAACGAAAACTTGATGCTTACTGGTTGAACAACGCCACGGTCGATTACCGATTTCAACTGAAAGGAGTTCGTTCGATTTACATTCAGGGCGTTTTGAACAATTTTCTAAATAGTAAATACGAAGCCAATGCCTGGGTGTATCGAACTCTTTACCAAAGTGGAGATCCCGAGTACTCATGTATTTACTACTATCCTCAGGCCGAAATCAACTTTACGTTGAGGTTGGGCGTAGAATTTTAAGCTAATATTTTGTTAAGTGGTGATATTTTTGTCGCCACTTAACTAATAAAAACTATATCCCGATGCTAAACTGGCTGTTGAACAATTACATTGAGTTGATTGGTACTATTTCGGGGCTTATATACTTATACCTTGAGATCAAGCAAAACCTTTGGTTATGGCCTTTGGGTTTTATAACCTCTGCATTCTACGTTTACATTTTTTTTGTATCGAAGTTTTATGCCGATATGGGGCTTCAGGTTTATTACTTGGTTATTAGTGTTTATGGGATGTACCATTGGCTCTACGGTGGCAATAAGGATAAAGTCGATTCATTATCTGTTACTCGCATTACTAGAAAGTTAGTAATTCACTTAAGTTTAGTAACAATTGTTTGGTTTTTTGCCATTGAATATATTCTTGAGCAATACACAGATTCTCCAGTTCCTATTGGTGATGCTTTTACCACAGCGCTAAGTATTACTGCAACTTGGATGTTAGCCCGAAAAATAATTGAGCATTGGTGGCTATGGGTTATCATCAATTCTGTATCTTTAGGTTTGTACCTTTATAAGGGTCTGTACCCAACTTCTGTATTGTTTGTGTTTTATACCACAATGTCGTTTGTTGGATACTACCAATGGAGAAAGGAAATGAATACCAACAACGATCAACTAACAACGATCAACTAGTTATGCAAGCAGTTATCCTAGCCAACGGTAAGTTTCCCGAGCACCCAAAACCCTTGAGCATGCTACTTCACGCGCCTATGCTTGTTTGCTGCGACGGTGCGATTGGACATATAGAATCGCTTTGCATTACGCCCAATGCTCTTGTTGGCGATCTGGATTCTGTTAACGATCATCTTAAAAATAAGTATCAGAGTATTCTTCATCACGACCCCGACCAAAATACAAACGATTTAACTAAAGCCGTGAAATGGTGCGTTTCGCAACGTGTTAAAACTATAACCATTCTTGGGGCTACAGGGTTAAGAGAGGATCATACTATTGGGAATATTGGATTGTTAGTTAGCTACGCTAGGATGGGGCTTGATGTTGAAATTATAACTGATACAGGTATTATTAAGCCATTGCTTAATTCTGCAAAGTTGAATAGCTATAAGGGGCAGCAGATCTCCATTTTTTCTACTAATTCTGACACCATTGTCTATACCAAAAATCTTAAATACCCAATTGTAAATCAAGTTATTCCTGAATGGTGGATGGGAACACTCAACGAATGTTTGGGCGATTGGTTTGAGTTGGTTTTTGCCCCTGGTCCGATTATAGTATACCAAAAATTTTAACGAGTTACAAATTGTAATGATTTGTATCATTCACAAATATTGACTTATAATGGTTGTTTGCGTTATTAATTTGCATTTTAATTACAAATTGTTACATTTGCTCCGGGACTAATTAAATATTTGGCTTATGAAATACACTAATTCCGTAATCACCGGAACAGGGAGTTATATACCTTCCATTAAGGTTTCGAATAAAGAATTTGCCCGCCATATTTTCTTCAACAAGGATGAGTCGGCTATAGAGACTTTAGTTGATGAGGTTATTACAAAGTTTAAGGATATAACGGGGATAGAGGAGCGTCGGTATGCCTCTGAGGATATGTGTACTTCTGATATTGCAGCATTGGCGGCAGAGCAGGCAATTGCCGATGCGGGAATCGATCGTGAGACAATCGATCAGATTATAGTCGCCCATAACTTTGGAAATGTGATAAAGGGAACAATTCAAACCGATTGTGTACCCAGTCTGGCGTCAAGGGTGAAGCATTTGCTGAAGATCAAGAGCACCAAGTGCATTCCTTACGATATTCTTTTTGGTTGCCCAGGATGGATTCAAGGGGTAATTCAGGCCGATTCTTACATCAAATCCGGAATGGCTAAGCGATGTTTGGTTATTGGCGCTGAAACGCTGTCGAGGGTGATTGATAAGCACGATAGGGATTGTATGATTTTTGCGGATGGAGCTGGGGCTACTATTATTGAAGCCGTAGAGTCCGACGAAAAATTTGGAATCCTATCAACCGCAATGGTGTCGCATACGGATGAAGAGGCCAACTATCTGTATTTGGGCAAGTCGTATCATCCAGAGGCCGATCCCAAAGTTCGATATATCAAAATGGATGGTCGAAAAATTTACGAGTATTCACTGGTGAATGTGCCTTCGGCAATGAAAATAGCCATGGATAAATCTGGTATTCCTGCCGATCAACTTAAAAAGATCATTATTCATCAGGCGAACGAGAAAATGGATGAGGCCATTGTGAATCGGTTTATTCGTCAGTGTAAGTTAAATTCAACATCAGCAGAGTTAATGCCTATGAGTATTAATGAATTGGGCAATAGTTCGGTGGCAACAATCCCAACGCTGTACGATTTGATCCTGAAAAATAAAATTGATAATCACACTATTAGCAAGGGTGATATAATTATGTTTGCCTCGGTTGGTGCCGGGATGAATATCAATGCGATTGTTTATAAAAATTAGGTTTGATTAGGTTTATTAGGTTGAGAATGAAAAGGGTCTAAAGTTTTGCTAGACCCTTTTTTAATATTTCAAAATTACGCGTATCAATTTTTTATAAACTTTGGTTTTTTCCTATGCTTTGTAGCTTGCTCGTAGGAATAAGCAATTTCAATTAGTAACGGTTCGCTCCAAGCCCTTCCAAAGAATGATATTCCTACAGGTAATCCATCAATATTTCCCATTGGTACTGAGATGTTTGGATAACCAGCAATTGCGGCGTACGATGAACTGCTACCTAGGTAATTGTCGCCATTAACAAGGTCCGTTTTCCATGCAGGTGCACCTGTTGGTGCCATAAGAGCATCAAGTTTGTTATCATTCATAACTTTGTCGATTCCGTTTTCACGCATTCTCTTCATCATCAGGGTAAGGGCTTTTTTGTATTCTGCCGATTCAATGTCGCCTTTCGATTGTGCTAGTTCAAGCAGTTGCTGGTCAAAGTATCTTAGTTCAACGGTGTCTTTTAGGTTGAAAGCAATGAGTTCTTCAATACTTTTGATGGGAGCATTTTCGCCTAATGTTGCAAAGTATTTGTTTAATCCATCCTTAAATTCGTATAGCATAACTTCGAACGAGGCATTGTTTATTTCTTTTTCAATAGGGAACGAAATCTCTATAACTTCTGCCCCTAGTTCCTTTATGTCCTCTACGGCGCATTTCATCACGGTGTCGACACTATGATGAAATCCTGATACGTTAGTTAGTAGCCCAATTCGCTTACCTTTTAGCCCATCTTTTTTTAGAAATTGGCTATAGTCGCTATAGAATTTGGCATTGGGTTCAAGTGTCTTAGAGTCGGTTGAGTCTATTCCAACCATTGCGCCTAAACAAACAGCAACATCTTCGACTGTGCGAGCCATAGGGCCTGGGGTGTCCTGTGTGAATGAAATTGGAATTATGCCAGTTCTACTTATTAAGCCGACTGTTGGTTTTAGACCCACAATCCCATTGTTATTCGATGGACATACTATCGATCCGTTTGTTTCGGTTCCAATAGCAAACGTGCAAAGATTTGCCGAAACGGCAACTCCCGATCCCGAGCTCGAGCCGCAGGGGTTTCTATCCAATTCGTAAGGGTTTCGGGTTTGACCACCAACTCCGCTCCATCCACTCGAAGATAAACTCGATCTGAAATTTGCCCATTCACTTAAGTTTGCCTTAGCAATAATCACGGCACCAGCATCTCTTAGTTTAGCTGCCACCCAGCTGTCTTTTTCTACAAGTGAATTTTTGAGTATAATTGCGCCAGCTGTTGTTGGCATCGAGTCCTTAGTGTTTATGTTATCTTTTAAAATTACAGGAATTCCGTGTAGAGGCCCTCGGATTTTCCCTTCGGCAAGTTCTTTATCCAGTTCCTCAGCAATTTTAATGGCATTGGGATTTATTGCTATTATTGAATTTAAACAAGGACCATTTTTGTCAAGTTCATTAATTCTTGTTAGATAATCGCTAACAACTTGTTTTATTGTGTATTTTCCATCTTTGTATCCTTGCTGGAGTTGGGTAATTGTAATTTCCTCAAGATAAGAGGTGTTTCTATAGTTTTGTTTTTCAACTTTGGAACAGGAGTCCATGGCTCCAATGGTTAATGCTAGGAGAATTGTATTTCCAATAATTTTGTTGATTCTTCTCATGGCTATTTTTTTTGTTTAGGTTGGCTATGACCAAATTACCAATAATTTAGTTTAAAGTCAACCTTGTACAGCCGTTTTGTTTTATACAAAA